>OZ252291.1:0-3134034 GCA_965250155.1 Gemmatimonadales bacterium
GTGGGCGGGGCGGCGTGCGAGGCAGCTCCCGACGTCAGCGGCCGAACTCAGGGCCACCGGAGATTGAAGCCGCCCCAGCCCCGGATACGGCGTCCGGTTGACCCGGTACATCCAGAGCGACAGCGCCAGAGCCGAACGGTGCTCGCATCTGCGCGCACCTCTACCGGGCCCAGGGCCGCGATCGACGCGTTGCTCCACGCGCAGATCACGCTGCGCAACAATCGGCGGCTGCAAGCCGCCATGCGCTCCTCGCGCCTGCCGGCGATCAAGACCTTGGACGAGTTCGATTTCACCTTTCAACCATCGATCAAGCGGGAGCAGGTCGACAGTCTCCATCAGCTCGGCTTCATCGAGCGCAAGGAAAACGTGATCTTCCTGGGCCCGCCAGGGGTCGGGAAGACGCATCTCGCCCTGAGCCTCGCCGTCGCCGCCGCCCAGAGCGGCCGCCGCATCTACTACGGCTCCCTGGGCGACCTCGTCGCCTCCCTCGAGGAGGCGCAGACGGGGGGACGCTTGGTGCACCGGCTCAAGACGCTCACCTATCCGTCGCTGTTGATCGTGGATGAGATTGGCTATCTCCCCATCAGTCGCAATGGCGCCATGCTCTTTTTCCAGCTCATGAGCCGGCGGTACGAACACGCCGCGACGATCCTGACCAGCAACAAGGGCTTTGAAGACTGGGGCGCGATCTTCGGGGACGATGTCATGGCCGGCGCGCTTATCGACCGCCTGCTCCACCGCTGTCACATCGTCAACATCCGGGGGAACAGCTACCGCATACGAGATCACCGTGACATCTGGCAACGTCTCACCACCAGCGACGAGCCCCCCTCTCCACCCAAGAGACGGACCAAACCTAGGAAGGAGGCTGTGACGACGTGAGGCTCGTCACCTCAGAACGTGTACAATTTTCGCCGCCGTTTTTGTGCATTCCAAACCGCCGTTGACACGCCTCTGTCTTCCGACCCAGACCGGCATATGCGAACGCCAGATCTTCAAGCGCGCGGTACTCCGGATCGATCGCGAACGCCGATTCTGAGGGGAGCGAAATCGAACGCAGTGCCCGGCTGTGGCCACGAGACGAAGGCCAAAATCCTTCATATCGCCCTATGGGGCTAATGCTTCGGTGTGGCTGATGGCCGTCGTGGCCCCCGCCGCCTGACTGACGCCCGGCATCAAGACGCCTGCCCGACGACGAGACCGCCAAACCACCGACGGTGGTGCACGGGTAATAGGAGTTCACAGGCCAACTCTTCAGATGCCTCACTAACCCTGCTCACCTCCGTCCTCATCGTCGTACAATGACTCGTAGGTGTAGATCCCGGTCCCGTGTCCGTCGCTCCACCGCACACAAAACCCATACGCTCCCACCAGCTCGATAGAGAGAGGCCGCACGTCTTCGGGAACCGATGTAGGGTTCAACAGGTTCCTGCCCGTCATCTCATCCCGGCACTGGGCACATGGACACGCAAGTCGGAGGTCTCGGGCGGGGAACGCGGTCTCGTGGTCGGCGGACCACTTCAGAACGATCTGATGGTCGTCTCGGTGAATTTCAACGGGGATTGGAATACCGGACATGGGTCAGTGGTCGAGTGCGAGACGCGCGAAGATGCCCAGAGCGAGCCCGTGACTCGCCCGTTTGTAGTCGGGGCGCCGGGATTTGAACCCGGGACCTCCTGCTCCCAAAGCGGGGACAGGATGTAGTCACATACGACGAAATGTAGTACTTAAGCGGTGTTTCGAGCGTCGGTGTCGTATGTGGACTCGCTCAATCAGCACCTTTGTAGCACGATTGTGACCCCAATGTGACCCCACCGTAGAGATGCGGCCAGTGTGCACTTTGGCTCGAAGGAACGTTCCACCCTTCTTCGGCAGCATCACATCTGCGTCTGGAAGCATCTTCTCTACAGAGCGCCGACTATCGAAAGGGCAACTGTTAGAATGAGGAACTGAACCACCCAACCGATCACGCAAACACCGATTGCGCGCCACGTGCTCGTGTAGTCAAGGGCCTGTCGGACGGCGATCACCATCGCTACGAGCATCCATATGCCCGCGACAAGAAAGAGCAGGGCGCGGAGGCCCGGGATGATCCCTAAGACCCGAATCAATCCCGGCGCGCTGGAAAAGCCGATCGTGCGCAGCAATTCCCTATGATCCGCCCTGGTCTGTGGCTCTGGCAGGAATTTTGTTCCTATGAAATAGGTGAGAAAGGCCCAGACGTACCATCCGATCAGAGCCCCAATCATACCGATGACGATTCCGAGCAGCCCCACATTCGCGCTCCCTATCCCAGCAGCTACTGCGGACAGGATGACCACGGTCATCGCTTGAGCCATCGCACCTTGATCGGCCTCCACCTCCTCATACAGCTGAACGTCCAGTCTAGCGGCGCGAATCATACGGTCTTGGAGACTAGCCACGTTTTTCTCCGATCGGATCACTGTGTGGAAGGTCAGTCGCTCGGTACACATTCATCTACCTGCGTCGCCGACCAAACGCGCGGAATGCTGATCCCAAAGATGGATCTATGAAGGAGTGCCCGCTAGAGGCGCAGGTGTGTAGGCAACACTCGGCCGGGAGACCGTGGCCATGCCGCTGGCGCCAAGTTCCTTCTTGGAGGGGCCTGCGAGCCGGAGTGCCCGGTGACCGCGATCTTCGCCGAAGAGGACGTGCCCTGGGAAAGCTGGTTTCGTTACGCTACTAGATTGGCAGCGAGCTGGCAACGATGAGGCAGAGCCTGGATTAGCTGTGATGCCTATCTAGGCGTCGAAATCCAGGCTCCTATGTGTCAGTTGGTGTCATCGTCTTCGAGCGTTGCTGTTCGTCCATGATAACCACCATCCCCATGCCATCTGGCCGCACCACAAGTGCAACGCGGGCGGTACCGTCCGGCGCGGTAAGCTGGATCTGCGGCATCTGGTTCCACGAGATCCCGACGATCACGCGCGTTTGGCCATCGGCATCGAGAAATGCCAAGGAGGGAGCCTCCGAATCTTCCTCATAGGCCAACACCGCACGGAGGCGACCGTGCCGATCGACCAGTTCCAATCGCTCGGTTCGCACGATTTTATCCACCATGTCGGAGACCTCCTTGGGCAAAAGGCGTGAATTCGGGTTCGAGCCCCCTCAGCGATGCGGAACTAGACGTCTCTATCCACTCTAGCACTTCTCATCGCCAAACCCGACCTCTTTGTGCGAATTGTCACAGAACGGCTTCTTCTTCTAGTACAATACACACTCCAAGGACAGCCTGTCGAAACCCGGCTCCCATCAGGACATCGTGGCACCTACAACCACTGGCCGCCACCCCGCGGTTGACGGTGCGTCATAACGTGTCTTAATTCACCACCTTGACCGGCCAGGACAGGTGGCCGAGTGGTCGAAGGCGCGCGCCTGGAGAGCCGTGGCGGGGGACGCCTCGGGCAGGGCGAGCCCTGCCGTGACCCACGTCATCAAGTACGCGATGAGACAAGCGGCTCCGAACTTTGGCATGTGAGTTTTCGAGGGGAGCGCACACGCCGGTCTATGGGCATCGCCGTCGGCGAGGCCGGGGAACGATCTGTCATCTGAAGGGGACGGAGTCCGGCACGAGATGAGTCACCGAGTGGTCATCGTCGGCGGCGGGTTCGGCGGGTTGTACGCGGCCCAAAAGCTCAAGAGAGCCGACGTCAATGTGACTTTATTGGACCGGCGCAACTTCCATGTGTTCCAACCGCTGCTCTACCAGGTCGCTACCGGCGGGCTCTCCCCCAGCAACATTTCGTCGCCGCTTCGTGAGGTGCTCCGCTATCAAAGGAACGCGCGGGTCCTCCTCGCCGAGGTGGTCGACCTGGACGTCGCGGCTCGGCGGGTGGTGCTCGCCGAGGGCGATTTCGTCGAGTACGACTCGTTGATCGTCTCCGCCGGAGCCAGTCACCACTACTTCGGACACGATGGATGGCAGGACCACGCCCCGGGATTGAAGACCATCGAGGACGCCATCGAGATGCGCCGGAGGATTCTGTACGCTTTCGAGGCCGCGGAGCGGGAAACCGATCCGGATCGGCGGCGGGCCTGGTTGAACTTCGTGGTGGTCGGGGCGGGACCCACCGGAGTGGAACTGGCGGGAGCCCTGGGCGAGCTCGCCAACGACACGCTCAAGCACGAGTTCCGGGCCATCGACCCTGCCGATGCCAACATCGTCCTGGTGGAGGGCACCGACCGCGTGCTGCCGACATATCCCGCGGACCTCTCGGCAAAGGCCCACCGATCTCTCCGGCGGCTGGGAGTGACCGTGCGGCTCGGCTCCTACGTCACCGACGTGAAGCCCGAGGCCATCACCATCGAATCCCACAGCGATCTGTTTGTCGTGCCCACGCGATGCGTGCTGTGGGCGGCAGGCGTGCAGGCGTCGCCGTTGGCGAAACTCGTCGCCGGGCAAACCGGAGGAGAACAAGACGCCGCCGACCGGATTCTCGTCAACCCGGACCTCAGCGTCGCGGATCACAGCGAGATCATGGTGATCGGAGACATGGCGCACTTCGCGCACCAAACCGGCAGGCCGCTTCCGGGCGTCGCACCCGTGGCGATGCAACAGGGCCGGTATGCGGCCAAGCGCATCGCCAATCAACTGGCGGGCCGGAGTTCCCCTCCCTTCGAATACATTGATAAGGGGAGCCTGGCGACGATCGGCCGCAGCGCGGCGGTAGCAGACTTCGGACGGTTGAGATTCTCGGGGTTTTCGGCATGGGTGTTGTGGCTGTCCATCCACCTGCTATTCCTGATAGAGTTTCGGAATCGCGTCCTCGTGACCATTCAATGGGCGTGGAGTTACTTCACGCGGAACCGGGGAACGAGACTGATTTTCCGGAGGACCCAGCCGGGGCGCTCCGACAATCGGCGGCGAAGAGGATTCACCCAACTAACTCCCAGGGAGGGAGCTCGACTTGGAAACTCGATCACTGGGGCCCGGCCCCCCACGTGGCAGCCATCTCGTTCGGCGGCATGCCATTCTCGATTCGGAATCGTCCCGACGAAGCCACCGGCATCGCAGTGCTGCACGCCGTCCTGGATGCCGTCATCTGGCCCCGAGCGTCCCAGCGCGTTCGGGGCTGCTTACGCCACGCTGACGGCTCGGGGTTTATCTGATGGCAATCACCGGGGAGCAACTCCACGCCGTACAAGAAACGTTGTCGGACGAACTACCTGACGCCGACAGCGTGCGTGTGGACGTGAACGAACCCAACCTGGCAAAGTTTGTCGTGTTGGTGGGTGAGCAGCAGCGCTACCGACTCGCCGTGACGCATGACTTCTTCACAGTCTACCAAACTCCCAACGCAGTCATTGCGGAATTGGAGACCCGATTCGTAGCGCGAGAGTTGCGTGACAACCCGGAGAGATGGCTCTTGCTTGGTCGCGACGGACCGCCCGTTTTTGTTGCGGGGATACACCGCGGGTGATGCATCGTTGCCACTATTGTGGGCCTGTGTACCCAGCGTCATTCTCTTGTCTTAGAGGGTGGTCTTCGTGGCCCATCGCCTGACTGACGCCCCGTAGGACGCCCGCCCGACGACGTGACCGCCCGGTGGCACCACCGCCGGCGGGTATGAATTTCCCTGTCCTCGGAGGGTTCCGATGACCGCCGTACCCAGTCGAGACATCGAAGGTTTCTTGCCCATTCATCGCCGAGAGTTTGAGGAGGAGATATCATGGGGCAGTACGAAGCAGGAGTATACATCGTTCTTGTTATCTTCCTGAGCATCATCGTGTTCACGGCTCTGATTATCCGTTTCAATCTCAAGAAAAAAGAGCTGGAGATGCGAGGCAGCAATGCGGAGTTGGGACCGGAGGTCGATGCGCTGCGTGACAATCTGGCCGATATGCAGGAACACACACGAGCACATTTGGCCGACAGTTCCCGGCCAGTGAGGTTCATGGTCTCCTTTCCTTTGGATTATTCCAGCGGATCCTGCTAATTTGAAACAGACTAGGGATTCGGCCCCTCTCCTCTGTTTATCAAGAACTGGTCGCTGCGCAATGTCCAGATCAAGCTTATCGAGATCGGGGCACGGCTGGTGCGCCACGCCCGGCGGCTGGTGTTCCAATTGGCTGAGGTGACCGTGCCGCCCGAGTGCTGTTCCAGGGGGTGCTGGACCGTATTGGCAGGTTATGTCCGGTGCCTGGCTAAGGAAGGGGAGATTCTCACGAGAAGGAGGTGGAGGCTCCTGGGGAGCCGTATCCCCTTGAGGGGGCTCAAGAAGTCCCTGGCGGGCCGCAATGACGATCAAGCTGGACAAGAAGGGTGGTTTACGACTGAAATCGTTGTTCTGTTGGAGATACCTGGGATTGACCGGCATCGAAAGACTCGCTTACGATGTCGCCGTCTCCGTTGGGCTAACAACAAAGCCTGAGGCCAGCTGAACTGGGAAATCCCGGTTTGTAGGAGGACAAATGTCGGCGAAACAGAAAATCGTCTGTGTACTCTACGATGACCCCGTGGGAGGTTATCCACCTCAATATGCACGACAGGGTATACCTGTTCTCGCGGCATACCCGGGTGGTCAGACTATGCCCTCACCGGCTGCAATCGACTTTGTTCCTGGGGAATTACTCGGATCGGTTTCAGGCGGACTAGGACTGCGCAACTTCGTTGAAAGTCGTGGCCACAGCTTGGTTATTACCGCTGATAAAGATGGACCCGATTCGGTCCTTGAGAAGGAGCTCGTGGACGCTGATGTGGTGATCTCTCAGCCGTTCTGGCCCGCCTACATTACTGCGGATCGAATAGCGAAAGCGCCCAACTTGCGGCTGGCTATTACCGCGGGAATCGGGTCTGACCACGTTGACCTACAGGCGGCAATCGATAGGAATATCACCGTTTGTGAAGTCACCTATTGCAATAGCATCAGCGTTGCTGAGCACGCGGTAATGCAGATCCTCGCGCTGGTCCGGGACTACATTCCGCAATACCACTTGGTAGTGAATGGCGGTTGGAATATCGCGGACGCCATATCGAGGTCGTACGACATCGAGGGGATGAGCGTCGGTGTCGTTGGGAGTGGGCGTATCGGGTTGGCGGTGTTGAAGCGCATGAAACCCTTCGATGTAGCCTTACACTACACTGACCGCCACCGGCTACCCACCCAAGTTGAGGAAGAGCTCGGTCTGACGTTCCATTCCGATGTAGAGTCTCTGGTCAAAGTATGCGATGTCGTGAGCATTCATTGCCCATTGCATCCAGAGACAGAGCATCTCTTTAACGACAAGCTCATCGGCAAAATGAAGCGAGGCTCGTATATCGTCAACACAGCACGGGGGAAGATTTGCGAGCGGAACGCAATCGTGAAAGCGCTCGAGACCGGCCAGTTAGCCGGTTATGCGGGCGATGTCTGGTTCCCGCAGCCGCCGCCAAAGGACCATCCCTGGCGGACTATGCCCAACCATGCGATGACCCCGCACACATCTGGCACTTCACTGTCAGCCCAGGCTCGTTACGCTGCTGGAGTTCGGGAGATCCTGGAGTGTTGGTTTGATGGTAGGCCAATCAGGGACGAATACCTCATCGTCCAAGGTGGCCATCTTGCTGGTGCGGGCGCGCATTCCTACAGTGAAGGAGATACCACCGGCGGTTCAGACGAAGCCACCAGATTCAAGACGTAATGGAATCGTGGCACCCCCGGGGGAGTATGAGGGGCGCGGCCCCTCATTCATTAACTGGGAGGCCGGGTGGGATTCAAATGATTTTTTTGGTGAAGCATTTAGTTGTATAGCCCCTTCGAGCGTGGCGCCAGTCGCGGAAGCCACCGCAGAACGCGCCTACATCAGGTTCCATGGCCGTAATCGGGACACCTGGAAGAAGCGGGAAGCGGGGAATCACGGCCAACGAGCGGTTCAATTACTGGTACACTACTGAAGACTTCAAGGAGTGGGAGTCTCAAACTGGTCATCTGACGCTGGTGCAGAGGCGGGGGGACTATAGGTCATGACTCGTGAGCTCCAGTGGCGCGAGGTCGACGTACCAGCGCTCAACCAGGCCCTATCGTCAGGACAGACGTACTACGTGCCCCCCGAGCTGATGCCGGACTGGGCTCAAGAACTCAAGACGGTGAGCGGAGCGTGGCTCCACTACCATGGAGGCCAACCTGCCGGTTCCACGGTGAGCCTCTCAACTTCGCAGGCACAGGCCAGGCTTGATATAGAGCGTTTTGATCCTACAGACGCGGGCCTGTTGAAGTACGACCGATACTACTTCATCAAGATGGTCGATCAGCGAGTTTTTCAGATAGGCCCGTTCAAGAATGTTGATTACGGGCATCACCTGCGCGAGCGGCCGAGGTGGGCGCTTGACTATAGCTCTGAGTCGGCAAGCCTGTGATGTCTAACGCACAATCGGCACGTCTGTAGGCATGCGGCCCGCTGACCAAGGGGCGCCCGGCGGGATCCATATTAGGTGGCGTGGCCTTGCTTGATATGACGCCAGGCGATCTCGGGGTTGGGCCAATCTCAACAGCTCGCGGTGCAGGGGCTTGAGCTTGGTTGCCCCGGCGCGGCCCGCAGGTGACTAGGGAGCGAGGGGGCGCTTGAGATGGGAGCTAGACTGGTCAATCCATTTATTAGTTAGCTGGGCCGCAGTGCAATGAGGATCTTACGAGTCGAGGGATGACTGAGAGATCGATCTAGCGGTGTGCGACACGTGGCTGACAACTCCATCCCGAGGATAGTTACTCTCTGTGTTGTTCGGTATTAGCACTTTTGGCATCACATCCATTTATGATGCCACGAGCGGACCGTAATGGCCTACGAACGCGGCCGAAAGCTGCCGTCGAATGCCGCGCCACCGAGCGCGCAACTCATGCCGGAGAATCGCCGATGAACACCGACCGCTCAGCGCTGATTGTGCTGGTGCTCCGTTGCTACCTGGGCTTTGCCCTCTTCTTGCCGCTCGGCATCGGCAAGCTCACCGGCTTTCCGGGGTCAGCGGCCGGCATGGTCGACGGCTACCGGGAGACGATCCTCGGTGCTGGGCCATCGCTACCCTTCTTGTACCTGTTCTCGTACGCGCTGCCGTTTGTCGAGACCCTCGGTGGGCTGACGCTGCTTGCGGGCTGGCAAACTCGCCGTGCGTTTCTGGTGCTGGCATGCCTGTTGGTGCTCCTCGGCTTTGGCACCACCCTAGATGGCAGGATCTCGACCACCGCCAACAACCTGATCTTTCTGGCCGCCTGCCTGTGCGGCTATTGGCTGGCCGATGCCGACCGCTACAGTATCAGCGCCTGGAGGCGCTCGAGAAGCTGAAGGCATCGCGTCATCGCGAGGGGAGCAATTGATGCAGATGTTCGCAAAGCTGGGGTTGGCAAGCCAACCTCGGCGTGGGGCTGAACTACTGCCATTGTTGCGGCAACGGGTCGAGGCAGTTCTTTCAAAGTGAGGTGGTTGTCGTAGGTAACGCCGGGTGGATCTCGCGAATGGCAACGCCGAGGCCGGCCGTTTCCCTTCGCAGCAGCCGACTAGACGTTATCGCTTCAGGGAGTTCACGGTGCCACAAGGTATCGTTGGATCTCCTGCAAGTAGAAGTCGCCGGCCCTCCGGTTGTTGCGCTGACCGACGTACGCCCGCAACGCGCAGTCACCATCGCCACCGCACTCTCTGAGGTGATGCCGCCAGATGAGCACACCGTAGCAAGCATTCGTGCGGGGATCGAATAGATCCGAGCCACCACACTCTGTGTGGAACCTTCCGTACCATTCGCGAACGTTGACCTGCATGATGCCTACGCAGCATCCGGTTCTGCTCCATGCACCCGGTGTCCCCGTCCAATTCTCAGTGTGGGAGATGGCGAGGGCGGTGTCGACGTTAATGCCCCATCTGATGGCGGCCTCTCGAACCGCGGTGTCTCGTCGCGCATCACTGCTCAGCGTATCGGTGACCACTATGGGTGACGCGAACGGCAGGGTCCGGATACTGCCACCAGTGAAGAACGCTGCAAATGCCAATGGCAGGACGAGGCGGGGGGTAATCCTGGACCCTAGACCTCCGAGCCACCGCTGCATCCGTCCGCGCAGCTCCTGTATTCTGGACGACGAAGCGCCTTCGGGTTCGGTGCCGAGGATTTGGTCGATTTCTTCTCGGATCGCCAGGATGCGAAGATAGAGCTCGCTGGGCTCGTTGAATGAATGCTTCACTTTGATCCGCTCATGAATTGCACGTTTCCAGGGTGTAGTTTGGGCTTCCGCCAGGGCCAGATGCCCCTGACGCTCCCGTCGGCGCAAACCGATCCGCTTCAGCGCAAGAACCGGTCCAGCGTTGATGCCGGACAGCGAGCGGCGTTATTGGCTCGTCAGCTCGGGCTGGTGGGCCTGCTCAAACGACCCGTTACAGCCGGCCGCGCAATGCAACAACGGGTGGTTCTGATCCAGAGCTCGCTATCGGGCCGCTCGAGGGCCTCCATCCAGGACATGAACTCGGCGAACGCCGCCCGCGACTGCATGACGGCCAATGGCCTGAGGACGCCACAGCCTTGGAGATTGAGCACGATCGGTCGCGCGCGACGCGGAGAAGGTTCGTGGAGAGGTTTTCTGAACATACAGAACGGTGGCCTAAGCGCGCCCGATTCGCCTGCGCCAATCACTATGGCCGGAAACGGTCAATCGCGCTCCGGTAGGTCGAGAAACCAGCGTAGCCGGATGCTGCCGTTCGTCACGAACCCGGAGTCGGTGCCGCCGGGCGCGGCGGGCGAGCCACAGGCGGCGAGGGCTACCCGCCAAAGCGATGAGCAGAGGAAATCGCAGCGCAGCGGCGAGATCCCCGGCTTGGTGGCAGATCCGCCCTCGCGCGCTCACCGCCCCGGTACCATGATGTGGGCGGCGCTCGTCCCAGCAGCCATGATATACGCGCCACCTGCACTTCGGTTGTCCGGCAAACCAATGGATTCCGTGGTGGCGCCCGGCACCGCAATGGTTGTATGAATCCGCGCGCTCGCTTGATCGCGGCCGTCCATGTGGATCCACAAGGACCCATACTCGGGCAGCACCCGTGTGCCGTTCTCCTCGGCGGCGGCCACCATCGCGCGCTCCTCCGCGGCGTCGGCGCTCTCCGCCCGGAACCGCCGGTTTTGCGCGGCCCTGTCTAGGTTCCCCACACTCGTGCACAACACGGCAAACGGCCTTCGGCCGCGCTCATCGGACCGGTTGTAGCAGACCAAGCGGTTCGTGCCCTCTTTGAGGGTCTCGTAGGTGTAATCGGCGTTCCACTTAATGATCGCAGCACCTTCACGAGCCCTGCCGGGCGCCGCGGCCAGCGCGCGTTCGATCGTTTCCGCCGCGGTCTGCGCGTTCGCGCTGGCCTGGATCGACACCACACCGACGACAACCAGGATGATGTGCTTCATTGGGTTCCCTCCGTTCGAGCCATTAGAACGTTCTGAACTACGGCGCCTGGATCCCGATCTTCTCCGCGAACGGAACAAACCGCGCGTCCTCCCAGAGCGGCGCGTAGGCAGGATCCACAGCCAGGTAGATCAAGCCCGCGGACTTGGCGTCGAATGCAACCTCCAGCCACTCATAGGCCCCGTCCATCTCGCCGATGGCGGAGTACCCCGCCGCGATGACTTCGCTTCCTGTGTATCGGTTGTGCGACAGCTCTGTCGCCCACGATAGTCTGCCAATTGGCAACCCAGTTATACCCGTGGCGTGTCTGGAGTGGAAAGAGTTCCTCCGCGCTCAGAGCATGATACGCCGTCAGGTCGGCTAAAGGGACTTCAGTGGTCACCATCCAGAAGACCTTTTGACCGGACTGCGGCGTTGCGAAACCTGCTTGCGACAGCACCAGCACTATCGCAAGGACGGCAAGAAACGGCACGGCGCCTCTCTTGACGTCTCTCATCTTGAATCCCCTCGGTTTGGGGTGGCATTATGACCCAGCTTCGGATTGGATATGAAGCGCGGTACGGAGGTCCGCAAGCCCACACGACACCCGCGTCGACCGCTCGTACACCCCTTCCCTCACATGCCACTCATTAGTCCCGCCCACAGTACATACACTGCGCACCCGGCTTGTAAGCGTGGCAAGTATGGAGAAACGCTCGGCTGAAGCCGCCCAGGTTTGCGACCGGGCAAGGTTCCATGCCGCAGGGCGGCGATGTGTGACCATGCTTAAAAAGTAAGAAGTGGGAAGTGAGAGGGAGACCGCAATCCGTACCGCCAGCTTGCGAATTCGGGGAACGCATTAATTTATAGCAGCTAGCAAACTTGCCGAGCCAACCAGTCCACTTGGGAGCGATCCATGCTAGACACATCCGAAAGAAAACATGTCATCCCGCCGCACGTCCAGGCGGACAGAATGCAGCGGTACAGCGTCTACCTGCTGGTCGGCGCTTTTGCCTTGGTCGGAGTCAACTACACGTCGCTCACGATATCCAGCGTGCTGTGGTTTGCCGCCGGAATTTGCGCGGCCTTCGCACTACTCTGCGCCATCGCGGTCGTCATCCTGCACGCGATTGCGTGGAACTTCGACCGTCTACGGGAAGAACAGATCGGACTCCGACCGTCCCAGGACTTCCGCGAGCCGGGCTCCGCGCCCGGTCCGTAGCCACCTTCTTGTTGTGGTGCCACGCGGGAGCGCCAACATCCCCAAGGAGGAGTTTGAGGCGGCGGTGGAGGGGGAGGTTCCGCCCACCGTCTCCCAATTAGCCGATATGGGGCGGCGCGAGTACGACATCCTCACTCTCTGACCGCCACCTTGCGGACGTGTTTGAGAGCGTGAGCCACATGAACCGTGGCCATCCCACCCCTACCGATCTCGCTCTCAATCCGGCAGCAGTCAACGAGCGTGTTTTTCAGAAAGTCAGAATGATCGGTCACGGGGGAATGGTGCGCTGTGCCACACAATCCGTCACAAAACACGAAGTCGAGCTCCGTCGTCACCCACGCCGAGGAACTCGTGCACCGCTTGGAGGAACTGCTCCCATGCCGGCTCATTCTCGAGGGGGACGTGGTTCTTGCTGTGGCCGACTTTCGCTGCAGATCATTGAACCACTGCATCTGTTCGGCAGATGCCCCGGGGAAGAAGAGCGTCGTAAACACTTGTCGGAAGGCCGGGTTTTCCCGCCCCCATCTCACCTTCACCATGTCGAGCTCAAGCTGCTGTTGGGCAAGCTGGTCCGGTTCAAGATCATGCTTCAGCCAGCCTCGAGAGTACGCTCCGTGAAGGACGAGATGAGCGACCTTCTCGGGGTGGCGCACGGCGTACGCTATCGCGATCGGTCCTCCCTGCGAAACGCCGAGGAGTGCGAACCGATCGAGGCCCGCGGCGTCCACCACAGCCTCGAGGTGGCTGAGCCAGTTGGAGGCTTTGACCAGCGGCGGTCCCTCACCGACCGTAGCGTACGCGATCGTCACGCCGTCCGGAGCGGTACAAAAGTGAATCTCCTGATCTAGCCCCGAACTGCTCCAGGATCCAGGACGACGGTGCGGGGGGCAGTCTCGACAGATCCGTCTGCCCGGCCAGCAGTCACGCCGAGGCACTCGCCTAACTCTCTAGGCCCCCTCGCAGAACCAGAAGAAGCGTCAGGCCGGCTACGTGCCGAGTCTCAGATAGAACCATGGTTCGCATCGCGCGAACGCGACGCTTGCATTCGTCCCGTCGGATCGGGAGTCGAAAGGAGGTGAAGGATGCGGAAGAAGACTGCCCCGCGTACCCGGAAGCACCAGAAGGCCTCGTCGCCCAACAGTCGGGGCTGATTGCCAGGGAAAAGAACACCAAGCAATCAGCGAAGACGAAGTCCGCCCTTGACAATCGCTTTCATAGAACGGATCAGGCGCTCAGCTTCCGGGCCCTGGCCAGCCGCGAGCACAACCGGCGCCGTTTTTAAAACCCTATCAGAGTCCACTGGGGGGAGCTGTTGCCCGGACAGCTGCGCGCTTTGTTAGGCCGCTCGCTCTGACTTGTGAGCTTAGTTCTTGTCGTCAGCGAACTTCTTGTACCAATGCGTACCGTCACAGAACGGCTTGTTCTTCGATCCACCGCACCGGCAGAGTGTGAAATGCTCCGTTGATGCACCTTCTCCACGGACCGTGTCAAGAAGATCCGGCCCGCCCGTGATCACATACGGTCCGTTGTGGGACACAAAGATGGCCGACTCGCCGTTCCCCTCGCCGTGTTCGATGCCGCCGACAGAGAAGCTCAGGGCGCCTGATGGGCACTTCCGAACTGTCGCAACGATCTCGTCGGCACTCGCGCCGTCAGGGTCGATCCACGGCTCTCGTTTCAGGCGGAACACCGAGGGGAGTCCATCAGTGCACCGGCCGGCGTGCGCGCAGATGCCCCGGTTGTCGTGAACTGTGATCGTCTCACCCAGGTAGTTCTCTCGCTTGTCCTCAACGCGGCCCTCGAGTCTGGCCGAGGAGAAGCCAATCTTGGCATGCGTCCCATCGCAGAATGGCTTGTTGGCGGATCCCCCACAGCGACAGAGTGCCATCGTGTCCTTGGTATCGATCGCGCCCTTTCGGTTGGCGAAGTCCTTGAGGTTTTTCACCAGATACGGCCCATCGGGAGTCGGCTCGATGCTGGGTTTCGCTTCTGAGCTCATGTGAGTCTCCTTTGGAACCGGGAGTTTGCAGATTCGCGCACTGTGAAGTGGCTGGGTGACTTAGGTGGGTCTCCCGCTGTTTCCATTATCCACGAGCGGCCTAACGCATATTGAAAGCACGCCCCTTGCTGCTACCATGGAGTCGACGAAGACCCAGAGACCACAGCAAGGAGCGGCTCTCATGAAGCGAACGACGAAGTATGTAGCGTTTGACGTCCATCAGGCAACCACGGTCGCCTCGGTACGGGATGACAGCGGGCGGGTTCCCGGCGCGGCATCGCCCGTGGAATCGCCAAAGCGATCGCCGATTCTCTCGAAGAGGGACAGGTGAGGGGGCAGGTGGGGGTCCCAATGAAAAGCGCCAGCAACCTCGTAAGTCACTGGCACTCCATGAGTAGCGGAGCCAAGCGCGCGGCGCTCGATTACTGCGGGGTGTCAACCCTCGCGGGGGAAGACCTGCTCACGCGCTGTCACACCGGTGGGCCCGGCAACCGAGGGTTCAAAAAAACATTGCAGGGCTCGCCCGATAGTTGCGCAGTGCTCTTCGCATTCCGAGCGAGTGAAGTCCTGGAGCTCCACCGTTCCCTCAAACTCGAACACTTCGACGCATATTCCGGTGCTTTCGCCACACGCGATGGCAAAAAACAGAAGGACAGCAGTGAGCGGAAGTGCTAATGCACCGGCTGGGTCGATCCACGCGCCAGCTTTCTTCATGGTACGCTCCTTGAGTGGGATGGAGAAGGACGCTCTTCCGTCGGTGACCTCAGTGGTCTCGTCGTCGGGCGGGCGTCCTACGGGGCGTCTACTACGGGGACGGGGCCACGAACGCCACCGTCCAAGACATGACTAATGGAGCGTGGTACACGGCACCGCAAGAGAGGGTGAGGCACGAACCGTAGGCCAGGTGAAAACCGAAGGAGCCAAAACCGGGCAATTTCAAAAATGGCCTCCAACTCTGTCGCTGATCTATATGATGGTTGGGACTCCGACGATTACCGATGCCGGGCCACCCCCCATGGGGTACGGTACGCCCCCCCCTCCCCTAGAGGTCCGGAGATCGTCCCACACAGGCTAACCTGGGGCCGTTTACGAGTGGTTCCCGGGGTTTCGGGGTTTCCTCGGGGATGGTGGGCGGGATACTGCTCGACTGGAACATCCCCCGCGCTCTACCTAGCCCCCGGTTTTATTTTCGAATCCTCAACAACCCCTGTAGCATTTCCGTCCCGCACTGCATCTTAACCGGGTAGCTCCTTTTCCCGAACAGGATAATGACCACTAGAAAAACAGGCCGTCGCCGAGCCGCGTTTGTCCGGCTGGACCTCGAACAGCTTCCAGGCAATCGCAGCCGTGCCACCGTCACGTTGGGCTTTGAAGGTCAGCAATACGTGGGGCGAGCCGAGGGAAGCGGGTTGGACCAGGAGGTTCGGTGCGCTGCAGAAGCCACGGCGGACGCACTCCGGCACTTGGTCGGCACCGAACGATCCGCCTTCAAGGTTCTCGACCTCCAGAGCTTAGCTGTCCTCGAAGTTCCGGCTGTGATCGTCGCCCTCTCCGCCCGCTGGCAGGATGAATCGCAAACCCTGGCGGGCATCTCCCTCACCAGGAAAGATGGTCCGCCGCACGCAGCTGTCAGGGCGGTGCTGAGTAGCACGAACCGATTACTCGAGTGGCTTATGCAGGTAATCCAACCGCGCGCCTCGAGCCACCTCGACCGTGACGACCGCGACGGTTGGTAATCCGTCCAACACCATTCGGTAACGCCCAGACCGGCGGCGACGGGACGGGAGCGGCGGCCGACTACAGAGGAACGCGGTTCCTTCTATCGCGACCGGCGGCGCCAAACCCCTCGACCACAGAACCCGGCAACCCTCCACCGGACGTGTCCACTTTGAGCGTTGGGCTCACGGCTTAGACCTGGCAAACGGCGTGTAAGCTGACGGCTGACCTTGCTCCACCTTTACCACACCGGGTCGAGAATGCGTCGGGTGTCTTCAGGGACGGCGACAGGCCGAAACACGGTGTTGTGACAGTTGGCCGAGACAGTCTACTGTAAGGCATTCCAGAACAACGCATTCCGAGGGATGACACGTCCCTTGAGGCGATCGCCAACTTCCCATCCGTCGCCCTCTAATTCCGCAGATTGGGAACCGCCCCTCTCCAGCACCGACGGACCCGTCGCTAGCTACTTCGTGTGGATCACAATTGAGCCGCGAGTGATCGGCTGGCCGAAGGCGGCGGGGATGACATGAGGGGCGGGACCAAGCCCGTCAAGGCCGATTCAGACCTGCGCCTACACAACCTCCGTCACTGTTGCGCCCAATGGGCCGTAGAAGAGGGGGTGCCGGAAGCCAAAATCCAAGCCCAGCTTCGCCACACGAATCCAGCCATGACCAGGCGCTACTCCGCCCAAAGAGACCGTGGCGAGGTCGCCCACGCTGTTGCCAAGCACCTTCAGAGAAGCGCCTGAGTGCGGGCGATGGATGACGGTTCAGAAACCAGGGGTTCCCACGGCTTGTCCCACAGTCGGGTCCCGGGCCAACACAAAGCGACGGCCCCGCCTGTGGGGAGACCGCCGCTCCGCTGGCTTCTCGCTAATAGCGGAGGAGGGACTCGAACCCCCGACACGCGGATTATGATTCCGCTGCTCTAACCAGCTGAGCTACTCCGCCACGACAGGCACGGCGACGCATGCGTCGCCCCGACAAATCTAATCCCGGCCAGTTGCCTCAGGAACGCGTTCTATCCTATACATCAGCTCCCCGGGCCGCAGCATCCCAAACCGCTCCCGGGCCGCCCGCTCCTGAGCCGCCGGGTCGGTCTCCAGAGCTTCTACCTCTCGCCACATGCTGTCGATCTCCGCCACGAGCCGGGCGATCGCTGCCTGCTCGGCGGCGACATTTTCTCTCAGCGTCCGCCAGTCCTCGGTGCTGTATTCGCCACCAGCATACCCAAAGGCCAGGCCGCCAATCGCAACCGTACCGCCGAGAAAGCGACTGAGCTTCACAAGCTGTAGATGTGCCGGCCCGGGTAAAACGCGTTCTCGCCCAACTCCTCGGCTATCCGAATGAGCTGGTTGTACTTGGCGACGCGATCGGTGCGGGAAGCACTGCCCGTCTTGATCTGACCCGCCCCTGTGGCCACAGCCAAGTCGGCGATGAACGTGTCTTCTGTCTCGCCAGACCGGTGAGAAATGACGGTTTCGAATCCGTTGGCTCGCGCCATCTCCACACACTGCATCGTCTCGGACAATGTGCCGATCTGATTCAACTTGATGAGAATCGCGTTCGCCACACTTTCCTCGAGACCGCGGGCAAGGCGCTCGGGATTGGTAACGAACACGTCGTCGCCCACGAGTTGCACACGCTCACCCAACGCATCCGTCATCTTCTTCCAACCTTCCCAGTCGTCCTCATGCAACCCGTCTTCAATGGAAACGATGGGGTACTTGTCCAGCCACGCTGCGTACAGATCGATCATCTCTTCGGCCGAGCGCTTGGTGCCATCTCCCTTCTTGAAGACGTACTTTCCGTCCTCGTACAACTCGCTGGCGGCTATGTCGAGCGCGATCGCAACGTCATCGCCCGCTTTGTAACCGGCCGCTTCGATGGCGGCCAGCACGGAGTCGAGTGCCGCCTCGTTGGACGGCAGCTGCGGCGCAAAACCACCTTCGTCACCTACGGCCGTGGAAAGGCCTTGCCCGCTCAACACTTCCGCGAGCGCATGAAACACCTCCACGCCCATGCGTAACGCCTCAGGAAACGTGTCTCCTCCCAGGGGCACGACCATGAACTCCTGTGCGTCGACGCTGTTAGACGCGTGTACACCGCCGTTCAGTATGTTCATCATGGGCACCGGGAGCACGTGCGCCATGGGCCCGCCCAGATACCGGTACAACGGCTGCTCGGCATCCGCTGCGGCCGCTCGCGCCACAGCCAGCGAAACGGCGAGCAATGCGTTGGCACCCAGGTTGCTCTTGTCGGGCGTGCCATCGAGATCCACCATTACATTATCAATCCCTAGTTGATCTTCCACCGATATTCCCTCGAGCCGGGGCGCCAGCGTGTCGTTGACGTGCTCGACGGCCTTCAGCACGCCCTTTCCGCCATAACGCTCCGGGTCTCCATCGCGCAACTCCACTGCTTCGTGTTCACCCGTTGACGCACCGCTTGGCACGGCGGCACGCCCGATGACTCCACTCGAGAGCGCAACCTCGACTTCGACTGTGGGATTCCCTCGGGAATCGAGGATCTCTCGTCCGTGTACTCCGATGATCGTCGACATGGCGGCGGCAACCTAGCCGAGCAGCCGCTCGGAGTCAACGCGGAGCTGTTCTATGGCTTTTCTGGTAATCGCCATGAGCTTATCGCGATCCTCATATGTCAATCCTTCGGTGGAAATCTGCTCGCCAAACATGATAGCGATGGGGTGGGGATCGAGACGAACCGTGCCCTTGGGCAGTAGAGTGAACGTTCCCGCGCAATAGACCGGAATGACGGGTACCTGGGCTGCGAGGGCGAGAACGAACGGCCCTTTCTTGAAGGGCAGCAGGTCACCGGTGCGACTGCGCGTGCCCTCGGGAAACAAAACGGCGCTCATCCCCTTTCGGATATACGCCGCCGCTTCCTCATACGCCGAAAACGCCGCCTGGCGGTTTTGTCTATCTATGTAGATGTGACCCGCCGACTGCATGGCCCGACCCAAGACGGGAATCTGCTGTAGCTCCTTCTTCGCGACAAAACGCGTCTGCCCCGGGAGGATGGAGGCCAACGCCCAAATGTCGAACCACGACTGGTGGTTTGAGACATATACGACCGGACGGTCCGCAGGGACTCCGTCGTATCCCGATATGCGCACCTCTACTCCCGCAACCTTGATCATCCGGACGGACCAACGCCGCGCACACTCGTCATACACCCCGCCGGGCTTGTTGGGAACGCGGAGCAAGCCTGCCGCCACAGCCTTGCTGGCGTACCAAGCGGTGTAGACGAAGAGATTGATGAGGAACCAGGCGGTGTGGAGCATGCCCTACCTCCCCACTCGTCCGCCAGGGAGGAGGGGCCAGGTTAGAAATGCGAGAATTAACAAGCTCGATGGTCGGTCAAAAGTGTTCAAACGACGACAGGTTGGAAACAACCACGCCATCCCGCTCGACGCTGGCGTCGGAACCAGCTTCCACACGCCCCACACGGGTCAATGATAATCCGAACCGCCCGGAAAATTCACTGGCAACCGAGTCGTCCTCGGTCAGTGCGACGAGCAATTCGTACTCCTCTCCACTCGTCAGAGCCTGCTCCGGACCTACCGCCGCCGGGTGCACGGGCACGGCATTGAGATCCAACACGCACGCCACCTCCGACGCGGCAGCGAGGTGGCCAGCATCCGCCAGCAAGCCGTCGCTCACATCGATCATTGCGTGCACACCGCGGTCGCGAAGCCACCGCGCTTCCACGATTCTAGCCCGCGGCCGGACGAAGCGCGCGCGCGCCAAGGCGTCAGGCTCGCTGAGGCCGTCCCATGCGGCCAGGGCGGCGGCAGGGCCACCCAACCGCCCCGTCACGAACAATCCGTCGCCCACTCGGGCGCCGCTGCGCAGCACAGGCTCCTTCTCCAGTCGTCCCACGACAGTCACGTCCAACACCATCCGGTCACACCTGACAATGTCGCCGCCCCAGATTACGGCGCCGGCTTCTTTCGTGGCTCCCGCCACGCCTTCCATCACTTCCGCCACGTCCCCCTCGGGCCGCTCAGCCGGCACACCCACGCTAACGGTGATGCCGAGGGGTGTTGCGGCGACAGCCGCTAGGTCGGACAGACCGGCCGTCGCGGCACGCCACCCTATTTCATGCAACCCCATCCAGCCGGCCTGGAAGTGCGTTCCCTCGATAGACAGGTCACTGGAGATCGCAAGTCGCGCCCCGTCCACCTCGAAGAACGCGCAGTCGTCTCCCGAAGCGGCGGCACCCTCGCCAATCCGTCGCCAGATGCTGCGGATCATGTCGAATTCGGCACCTGGGCCCATAGCGGTGTGGTCAGTCCTCATTCACAACCCCACTGCCCTCTTCTCGATCCTCACCAACCCTCTTTCCGTCCCCACCCAAATAAGGTCTCTCGATACCGCAAGATCGCGCACGGCGCCGGGTAGATCACCCGGCCCGGCTGCTGCCAGAAACTCGCGGGTCCCAAACCTGAAATACTGTACCCCCAGCTCTCCTCCAACCCACACTCCGTCGCCGTCTGCGGCAAGCGCCGTAATGCGCCCCAGCCCGCCGAGGGGCGACTCCTGAACCCACCGTCCGTCGGAGTCGCGCCAGAGGATTCGATCGCGCGTAGCCATTACCGGGTGCCCCGGCGACACTGCCAACGCCGCTACCGGCTCCAGCAGCAGCGGTTCTCCGCTGGTGAGACCGGGAATGGTCACGCGCTCCGTTCCGTCCGGCAAGAACAACAGTCCGTTGGGCCCACCTGCCCATAAGGACCTTCCGTCCGCCACGATCACACTGATCAGGGCGCCCGCCCCTATGGTGGCCTCCGCCGGCTCGACGGTTGCGCCACCGTCACGCAGCAGCACCAGCCCGCGGGAGGTGCCAACCCACAAGCCATCGGCTGTGACGGCCAGCGCGTAGGTGTCGTTGGCGGGAAGGCCCGCCCTGCGGTCGATGGTACTCGACGGTCTGGCACCCAGCCGCACCACACCCACGTCGGTCGCGGCCCAGAACTGGTCTTCCCAACCGACGATGTCCCGGACCTCACGGAACGTATATCCGATCGCTCCCGTCCCACGGTCCAGGCGCGAACTCCCGAGATCCTCGCTTATCCAGGAAAAGCCGGGGACGTAGGGAGTGGGGAATCGGGAGTCGGGAGTCGTCCCCACCCAGACCCCACCATCGGCCACAACTATGGCCCCGACACCGTCAGCGAGAAGCCCAAAGGGCATGCGCTCCAGGCGGGCCACCCCGCCGTCGTAACGCACGAGGCCTAGCCCGTTGGTTCCAAAGTACGCGTTTCGGTTCATGGGGTCGGGTGCCCCCGACGTGTAACGGTGTTGTCGCCCCGCTTCGAACAGGGAGACGGCCTGCAGTGGATCCGCAGCGGGAAACCGCCGCAGTACTACTTCGAGCGTGGAGGGAACGAGGCGACGTCCGGCTGGTGGCAGGTCGAAGGCCCTCATCGCCACGCCGCTGCCCCGGGGGATGAGCATCCACTCCTGCGGGGTACGAACGTATAACCCGCGGACCGGATCGGATTGATCGAACATCAACCCCTGCACGCCCTGTGGGATCGCAATACGATGGAAGCGATGTAGCATCGGCATGTAATGCACCACCCCGTCCACGGTCGCGATCCACAGCGTTTCGTCGGATGGGTCGCCTAGCAGCGCAACCGTCTCGCTTTCGGGGAATCCGTCCAATTCGGTGACGGGAGGTAGCCACTGATCGAACCGGGAGTCGTAAGCGATCAAGCCGCCGCGGGTCGCGGCAAAGACTCCGATGTTGGTGGCCGCCACCTGGAGGATGTGGTTGTAGTTGCGGAGAACCACGCGTTCTTCCGGGCGCCAGATGCGGGATTGGGAGACGGCAGGTTGGGCGACCAACAGAAATCCGAGCAAAAGTCGGACGGTCTGATGGTCTGACACAGTGGAATGTGTCGACTCACGCTTGTCTAGCTGTCCGACCGTCAGTCCGACTCTCATACCACCGCTGGCGGATCCAACGTCAGCAACACCGGGGGTTCGGTGGTTGGCGGCACTTCCAATTGGCGCCACACCTCCGGCACGGCCGCCATGACGTCATCCGGTCGCACGGTTCGCACCGATCCGTTGACGGACGCTACCTCAGCAGCCCGCCCTACCATGTGGGCACCCAAAGAGGCGGCGTCACGGGTGTCCAGCCCTTGCGCGAGAAACGTCGCGACGAAACCCGACAAGACGTCGCCGCTGCCCCCGGTAGCCAACCCTGGGTTGCCGCTACCCGTCACATTCACCGAACCATCTCTGCTGGCGATGATGGTCGGCACTCCTTTGAGCAGGACGGTGAACGTCTGCATCGCGCCAGTCAACTCGAGGACGTCATCATCTCTCTTTACTGGGCCGGCGGCCTGAAACGCCGCCGCGAATCGGTCGGTCGCGGCAAGCTCACTCTGTGTCGGGAACGCCGCCTTGAATTCACCCAAGTGGGGGGTAAACACGCGGGCCGCGTTTCCCGACAGGAGCGCGTCGCCAGCCACTTGCAGCGCGTCGGCATCGACTACGAACGACGTTCCACCAGTGCTCGGCAACCCGGGTCCCGGTGCCGTCTCGAGCACATTCTTCACGAAAGCAGCCCGCGCCGCATCACGTCCCAGTCCAGGCCCCAGCACCACTGCATCCGCCCACTCGAGAGCGGCAGCCAATTCCGGTTCCACGTCCGGCCCGAGGGCTGTTTGCAGCGTCATCACATCGGGCAGCGATTCCTGCAGTGCGGCCACGGAATCCGGTTGAGCTGCCACCTTCACGAGACCCGCACCGGCGGCGAACGCTCCCCGGGCGGCGTGACGGACGGCGCCTGCCATGCCGTTCTGGCCTCCGACGATCAGCACGCGGCCACGGTCGCCTTTGTGCATGGCCGCTCGGAACCGTGGTATCCTGGTGACCGCCCACCGGTCGTCTACAAATGACGGCCATGCAGAGAGCGGTTGGACAAACCCCATCTCCACCACTACGGTCCGACCACACCACTCCCGGGCGATGACATGCCCGCGGCGCAAGCCGCCAAACGTTACCGTGAGATTTGCGTGCACCGGTCCGTGCGTTTCTCCGGTGCTGAGATCGAGTCCCGTGGGACCGTCTATGGCCACGACCCGGGCCCCGTAATCAACGATCCGATCGGCCAGCTCTCCGATTTCGCCGCGTGGCTCACCACTCGCCCCCGTACCCAGCAGGGCATCCACGACGATGGCCGCACGCGGCCACTCCTCCTCTATCGCGAGTTGTTGCATCAGGCTTCCCAAAGCCAACCCCCGGTTGGCCTCGCAGTCGGGCGAGCGTTCTCGGTCCACCTCGACCACCCAGACGGGAACGCCGAGTGCTTGCAGGGCACGTGCGACAACCCAGCCGTCGCCGCCGTTGTTGCCGTGTCCCGCCGCAACGATGACACCCTTGGACAACTCGGAGCCGAACTCCCTTCCGATGACACCGGCCGTGGCCCGGCCTGCGGACTCCATGAGCACACGCGATGGGACCCCTGCCTCGATAGACAAGCGGTCCCACTCGGCCGATTGGTTTGCGTCGAGGACGGGAATGGTGGGGACGGTCATTGGTTAGCCCGTCGGCAAGTCCGAACTCCCCACTCCCGACTCTCCGGCCCCCGGCGTTCCCTCTCCATCATCTGATCACCACCCCGGCATACGCCACCACTCGGCTATCGTCTCCGGTCACCCAGCCGCTGTTGCGGTAATCCACGACCTCCACCTGCTGTGCGCCGAGCAGCCGCGCGGCTTCGAGGACTACCGCCGCAGGCCCACGCCCACACATCGTGATGTTGTGTTGGTGACACGCTTTCAGAAGTCCCTCACCATCGAGCTGGACGACACGGTCCAGGGCGATCCGATCTTTCCGTGCTGCCGACTCGGCGTTTTCGTAATGGGTCATGTCGGACGACGCGACCAGACTAATCGGCTGGTGCCACTCGCGGACGACACCGGCGAGCGCTTCACCGAGTTGGCGGCACCGGTCCCAGTCATCCCATGCAAGGACGATCGGGACCAGATCGGAGTCGGGAGCCAACAGGGAGAGAAATGGAAGTTCGACTTCAATGGCGTGCTCTCGTGCGTGAGCCATGGGGTCGTGCACCACCAGCGAACACGCGTCGCACAAGGCGGACACGAACTCATCCGCAATGGAGATGTCACCGAGGGGCGTCTGGAATGTCCCGCTTCTCCAGGTGCTGGCTCCACTCCTGGCGCCCAGCATCCCCGTGTGGTTCGGTGCCAGGATGACGACCGTCGAGGAGAGTTGCAGGCGTTTGAAGACCTCGGCGGCGCAGGAACCGGAGTAGATCAAACCTGCATGGGGAACGATTGCGGCCACGGCGGGCCCCGCAGTCGCCTGGACCTCGGCGAGCAGGTCCTCAACGAGGTTCCGGAGCTCCTGTGGCTCTCCGGGATAAAACAACCCCGCAACTGCGGGACGCCGGATTTCCCCTATTTGAAGCTCTGTCCGATGGTCCGCCCGAGAGAGATCTCGCCGTTGTCGATGCGGAGGTTATAGCCCGCACTCTTGATCCGAGCAAACCCATGCTTTGTACATGATCGGCGCACCATCCCGTCCGTAATCGGAAAGTGGTATCAACTGCCCTTTCCCACACTTCATGCACTTCGGCCAATCCCTGCCTTCCATCTTTCCACCCCCTTCACTCCTCTTTAAGGACTGAGGAACACCTCGCCGGCCGGCCTCATGTTAACACTCTACGCACCGCACACCCGTCCAGGGATAGTCTCTATCAAATTCTGCGGCAAAACCATAGACGTTGTCGAAGTCCGAGATCTGGTCTGATTCTTCTTTCATGAACAGGCCGACTTCGATCAGCGTGAACACGATCCGGCCGATGTCTTCGGTGCTCCCGAGCCCCCAGTGGTTCAACACTGTTCGAGCTGTCAAGCCAAACCGCTCTAAGGCAAAATCCCGGCACGCCCAGGCCAACTCAGGGCCTGTGACATGGCCTCGCACCGGGCGTTGCTGCTGGCCGTATTCCAGGGCCGCCAGAACGAACAGATAGGCCCGCTCGTGATACTGACCATCCACCTCGCGGATGCGGTCCAGAATCTCGTCGGCGAGTTGCAGCTCAGTCATGCCTCAAAGTTGGTATGGTGGATGGGGGGGAGCAAGAGGGACTCACGTCGTCGCCGCCGATATATACAGCGGAAAGCTCTCGGCCAGCTCCCGCACCTCGGTTGCCACGGCGCCGACCGTTTCTTCGTCGCGCGAGGCGAGGACCCGCGCAATGAAGTCGCCTATCCGCGCCATCTCGTCCTCACACATGCCTCGGGTCGTCAGGGCCGGCGTCCCGATCCGCAGGCCGCTCGTGACAAACGGCGAGCGAGGATCGCCGGGGACCGTGTTCTTGTTGACGTGGATTCCGGCGCGCCCCAGGGTTTCTTCGGCGTCCTTGCCCGAGAAGTCCTTGTTGCGCAGGTCCACCAGAATCAGGTGTGTGTCCGTTCCGCCGGAGACGAGGTCGTATCCTCGCTGGGCCAACACTTCGCCAAGTTTCTTGGCGTTTCGGATTACCTGTGCCCCGTATTCCTTGAAGGCCGGCTGCAGTGCCTGACCGAACGCGACCGCCTTCCCGGCTATTACGTGCTCCAGGGGTCCTCCCTGCCCACCCGGAAAGACGCTCTTGTCCACCGCCTTCGCAAACTCCTTACGACACAGAATGAAGCCGCCACGCGGGCCGCAAAGCGTCTTGTGCGTCGTGCTCGTGACTACCTGGGCGTGCTCCACGGGGTTCGGATAGTGCCCGCCGGCCACCAAACCGGCGAAATGCGCCATATCGACCAGGAATACGGCGTCGACCTCCCGAGCGACATCCGCAAAGGCCGCGAAGTCGATGATACGGGGATAGGCACTGGTGCCCGCAATGATGAGCTTCGGGCGTTCCCGCAATACCAACTCGCGCACTTGGTCCATGTCGATCAAACCCGTCGACTCATCGACGCCATACTGGACCGAATGGAAAATCTGTCCACTATGATTGACCTTGTGACCGTGGGTGAGGTGTCCCCCGTGTGGCAGGGACATGCCCATGAGTTTCTCGCCGGGCTTCAATACAGCCATGTAGGCGGTGAGGTTAGCCTGCGAACCGGCGTGGGGCTGCACGTTGGCGTGATCGGCGCCGAACAGCCGTTTGGCCCGGTCGATTGCCAGCTGCTCGATTTCGTCGACGATCTCACATCCTCCGTAATACCGCTTCCGGGGATAGCCTTCCGCATATTTATTGGTGAGTGGCGATCCCATCGCGTCCATCACTGCTTGGGACGTGAAATTCTCGCTCGCGATCAGCTCCAACCCTTCTTCTTGCCGCTGGGTTTCTCGTTGAACCAATCGAAAAACGATAGGGTCGACATCCTCGAGACGATCTATCAATGTCATTCGTCAACCTCGATCTTGGCGACGCGCCGTTCGTGGCGCCCTCCATCGAACGGTGCTTCGAGCCAGCGACGCAGGATTTCCACGCCCTGTTCTTCTCTGACGAAACCCGCCGGCAATATCAATACGTTGGCATCGTTGTGCCGCCGGGCTAGCTCGGCGATCTCCGGGGTCCACGCCACAGCGGCCCGCACACCTGCAAAGCGATTCGCGGCATATGACATACCCAACCCCGTTCCGCACATCAACACACCACGGGTGACGGCCCCTTCGCCTACCTGCGAGGCCACTTGCTTGGCGTAGTCGGGATAGTCGACCGACTCTGTGCTATAGGTTCCCACGTCCACCGGCTCGAAGCCCAATGCCTCGAGTTCCGCCTTCAGTCGCTCTTTGAGCGCAAACCCAGCATGGTCGGCCCCGATGGGGATTTTCTCAGCCAATTCCCCCTCCAGAGGATGGTAGATGGTAGCTCAGTTTATTCAAGAGACGGAAAGAGGGAAGGGCGGAAGTCCGCGCCTTACTTTGCAACCACGGCCCGCTTGGCCTCTTCGATCCTGCGCTCCGCGAGCCGGCGGGCGGCCCTATAGGAAGGAATACCCTCGTCGCGCGCAATCTCAAGGACGCCCAGGATGGTGTTATGGATTTCTCCCGCCTTGACATGCACTTCCTCCCTTGTCCAACCGGCCAATTCCGCATTCACGTTGATCAACCCGCCACTATTGACAATGTAGTCAGGTGCATAGATGATCCCGCGCGCGTCCAAGGCGTTGCCGTGGCGGTCTTCCGCCAACTGATTGTTGGCCCCGCCCGCGATAATATCCACTTTCAGAACGTCGATCGTGTCATCGTTGATCACCGCCCCTAGGGCGCACGGGGCAAAGATGTCGGCATCTACCGCATAGATCTCGTCCGCACCAACGGACTTGGCCCCAAACTCGCAAACGACCCGGTCGACTTTTTCCTGATCGATGTCGGTCACGATCAGGTGGGCACCCTCTTCATTGAGCGCCTTGCAGAGATAGTATCCCACGTGGCCGAGGCCCTGAACCGCGATCGTCTTGTCGCAAAGTGACTCGTCACCATACTTGAAGAGGGCGCAAGCTTTCATTCCGCGATACACCCCGAAGGCCGTCACCGGGGAAGGATCGCCGGAGCGTTCTTGCAGGCCACATACGTATGAAGTCTCCTGCCGAACATATGCCATGTCTTGCGGCGACGTGCCGACGTCTTCCGCCGTGATGTATCGCCCGCCCATCAGTTCCACGTGGCGCCCGTGGGCTCGAAAGAGGCTTTCCCTCTCCGCCGTCTTGTTGTCTCCCAGAATCACGCTCTTTCCGCCGCCCAGATCGAGGCCCGCTACCGCAGCCTTGAACGTCATTCCTCTCGAGAGACGCAATACGTCGATGAGCGCCTCTTGTTCATTCTCGTAATTCCAGAAACGGGTCCCGCCAAGAGCGGGGCCTAGGGTGGTGCTATGGATTGCTATGATGCCACGGTACCCACTATCCGGATCATACATGTAGCTGACTTGCTCATGCGCGTATCTGCGAATCGCTTCAAAAATCACGTCCAGTCCCTTCGTTAGTCGTGGTGGGAGTATAGCTCACGCGCGATGACGATACGTTGCACTTCACTTGTGCCCTCGTAAATCTCAGTCACCTTCGCATCGCGGAACAGTCGTTCAACGGGATAGTCACGCATATATCCGTACCCACCAAAAACCTGAACGGCGCGAGTCGTAACGAACATCGCCATCTCTGACGCAAACAGCTTGGCCATGCTCGCCCACATCGTGATGTCTTCGCCTCGCTGCTCGGCGCGGGCAGCCTCATGCAGTAGTGCACGTGCAGCAGATAACCGTGTCGCCATGTCTGCCAACATAAAGCTCACCCCTTGAAAATCCTTGATCGGTTTTTCGAACTGATTACGCTCGGCCGCGTACTTCACAGCATGCTCGAGCGCCGAGCGCGCTATGCCGATCGCCTGCGCGGCTACGCTCATGCGGCCCGCATCCAGCCCCTCCATCGCGTAACCGAACCCCTTCCCTTCTTCTCCAATCAGATGCTCTGCGGTGAGTTGCACGTTGGTCAGCGCAATCTGTGTCGTTCGGGACGCGCGTAACCCCATCTTGTCTTCCGCCTTTCCCGCCCCTACACCAGGCGTGTCCGACGGCACGATGAAGAACGACAGCCCCCGCGCCCGCGAACTCGCATCGTCCGACGTACGCACCATCACGAAGAGGACATCTGCCACATCTCCGTTGGTCACCCATGCCTTCGTGCCGTCGAGCACCCAGTTAGAACCGTTCCACTCCCCACGCGCCCTCACGTTCGCCAGATCGGACCCGGCGTCCGCCTCCGATACGCAGAACGCCGCCATCAGCTCTCCTCGCGCCATCGGCTTGAGCCACCGCTCCTGCTGCTCGGTCGTGCCGTGCAACTCGAGGATGCAACAGGGGAGCGAGTTGTGAACGCCCAATGCAATGGAGACACTCGCGTCTGCCGCGGCGATCTCCTCGACCATCATCAAGTAGGTAAGCGAGTCGAGCCCCAACCCGTCCATGTCTTCCGAAACGAGAAGGCCCAGAAACCCCAACTCACCCAATCGCTTGATGATGTGCGCCGGGTATTCCTTGTTCTCGTCCCACTCTCCTGCGTGCGGGGCGATCTCGCGCTGCGCGAAATCCCGGGCCGCCTCAACGAGCTCCCTACGACGGTCTTCGCCCACGAGGCTGTCGGCAACATCAGGAGTAGGCATAGAACCCTCGCCCGCTCTTGTTCCCCAGCCGTCCGGCGGCCACCATCTTCCGAAGCAGTGGGCAGGGACGATACTTGTCGTCGCCGAACCCCCGATGCAGCACCTCGAGAATGTCGAGGCACACGTCCAAACCTATGAGATCGGCTAGCGCAAGCGGACCCATCGGATGGTTCATGCCAAGCTTCATCACCGCATCGACAGTTTCCGGCTCGGCTACGCCCTCCATCACACAGAAGCACGCTTCGTTGATCATCGGCATGAGCACCCTGTTGGAGACAAATCCCGGAAAATCATTCACCTCGACCGGAGTCTTTCCCAGCGATTTAGTGGCTTCCACCACGGTAGCCATGGTTTCGTCCGACGTCTGGAGAGCACGAACGATCTCGACGAGGGGCATGACCGGAACGGGATTCATGAAGTGCATGCCTATCACCGACTCGGGCCGCTTTGTCTGTGCCGCGATTTCAGTTATCGAAATCGACGACGTGTTGGTGGCGAGAATCACACCTTGGCCTGCCACTGCATCCATCTCGCGAAAGAGATCGAACTTCAAATCCGGCTTTTCCGTAACCGCTTCGACGATCAACTCCGCTCCGTCTATGGCACCGACGTCCGTCGACGTGTTGATCCGGTCCAGCGCAGCGTCACGCTCGTCGGTTGTGAGCTTTTCCCTCTTGATCTGACGGTCCATGTTCTTGCGAATCATCGCCAGTCCGCGCTCGAGGACTTCTCGCGACACATCGATCAATCGCACGTCGCAGCCCGACTGCGCAAAGACGTGCGCGATGCCGCTGCCCATGGTTCCCGCACCCACTACGGCCACTCTGTTCAAATCCACCTCCAATGGCCCAACCAACCCGGGGAGTCAGGAGTGGGGAGTGGTCCGCCCCCGCCCCGGCCCCCATCACCGCGAAAGCGTGGCTGGGCTGGGAGACCCACTCCCTACTCTCCACTCCCTACTCCCACTTCTCGCCTCTCACTAAAAAGGCGCTCATCTGAGCGCCTTCGTCTTGTCGCCGAATCTGCGAATAAGCAGGGCTGCGAGTACCAACTTGATGAGGTCGTTGGCCAAGAACGGCAACGACCCGAGGCGGACCGCCCTCGCCAGGTCGCCACCCAACGCGGCCAGCTGCGCGACCCCACCGGCGTGTATCACGACCAAGCCGACAACGACTGCAATCGCTACGCGACCCCACGACCGGCCGCCCGCGGCCAGGAGTCCCGTGAGACCCGCCGCCACGGGAAATGCCAGCAGATATCCTCCTGTCGGACCGAACAAACGGGCGACACCGGGCGCGCCCATTGGAGCGAATACCGGAAGGCCCGCCGTTCCCAGCGCCAAATACAATACCAAGCTCGCTGCACCCACGCGTGGACCCAGCAAACCCCCGACCAGCAACACAGCGGGCACCTGAAGCGTGAGCGGCACCGGAGTACCAGGCAGCGGGATCGCCACCTGGGCGCCCAGCGCGACCAACAAAGCACCCAGGACAAGGGAAATCACTCGCCACAGCGGCAACGAGTGTGCCGCTGCGACCGCCGAGACATGTACTGTTGCCATAGTTTACACTCGCTCCACACTGAGGGCGACGGCGTTCCCACCACCCAGGCACAGGGTAGCCAGGCCACGCACGACATTGCGCTGCTGCATAGCGTACAGCAGCGTGGTGAGCACGCGGGCGCCGCTGGCCCCGATCGGATGCCCGAGCGCAACCGCACCGCCGTTCACGTTCACGCGGTCCCAATCCCAACTGAGGGCTTTCCCATTCGCCAGGGCCTGGACGGCGAAGGCCTCGTTCACCTCGATGAGATCGTAATCACCGATTTCTGCTTCGTCCTTCTCCATCAGATTCTGCACCGCAACGATCGGAGCGAAGAACAGGTCTCGCGGCTCCCCACCGCCCGTCGCGTAATTGGTGACACGCGCCAAGATCTCCAAGCCATGCGCTCCGGCAAACGCCTCGGATGCCACCACCAGCGCGCTGGCCCCGTCGTTCAACCCCGGAGCGTTGCCTGCCGTAACCGTGCCGTCCTTCTGGAAGGCAGCCCTCAGCTTGCCGAGCGCCTCGAGGGTCGTATCCTTCCTGGGAGACTCGTCGGTATCGACGACGGTCGCCCCCTTACGACCCCGGATTTCCACCGGCACTATCTCGGAAGCAAAACGGCAGTTCCCAATGGCGTCGGTCGCCTTCCGGTGACTGTTGAGGGCAAACTCGTCCTGTTCCCGGCGCGAGATCTGAGCCTTCTCGACCGTGTACTCTGCATGTTCTCCCATGTGGCAGTCGCCGAAAGAACACCAGAGTCCGTCGTGGATCAGCCCGTCCTTCAACTCCTGATTGCCGAACTTGACCCCATCACGCATGCCCCGCAGGTAGTGAGGGGTGTTTGACATCGATTCCATGCCGCCTGCGATGACGCACCGGGCATCCCCGGCCTTGATGGCCTGAGCCGCCAGCATCACGGCCTTGAGCCCCGAGCCGCATACCTTGTTGATCGTCACCGAAGGCGCCGTTCCCGGAATCCCCCCGCGCACCGCCGCCTGTCGAGCGGGCGCCTGCCCCTCCCCTCCCTGCAATACGTTTCCCATGATGACTTCGTCCACCGCCGCAGGCTCGATACCCGCACGGTCCACCGCTTCGCGGATGACGATCGCCCCTAGATCGGTGGCCTGGAGTTTCGCCAAACCGCCCAAATAGCGGCCAATGGGTGTCCGCGTGGCACTCAGAAGGACCGCAGTTGTTTCACTATTCGACACAATTCACCTGATCGTTTTGCTGGAAAGCCCAATATCCGGGTCCGGCGCCAGCGTGGTCCGGGAGGGACAAGCGCAGAGCCGGGGAGGAAAGTTACACGGACGGTCCCTGCATTCTCAACCTGCGGGTGAGCGTGGACGTTCCCGGATTTGCTTCAAGACGCGCTCGACGAACGCGTCCACGGGCATGATCTCCTGTTTCTTACCGGCTCCCCGTACACGAACGGCTACCGTGCCGTTTTCCACCTCGCGCTTGCCGACCACCGCCATGTAGGGAACCTTCATGATCTCGCCGTCACGCACGCGATAATTCAGCGTCTCGCTCCGGTCATCGACACTCGATCGAACCCCCGCCGTCCGCAAACGCCGGTGGATATCGGAGGCTTCACTCGCCAGGTCGTCCGTGATGGGAATGACCCGGACCTGCTCCGGTGAGATCCACACCGGGAATGCCCCGGCAAAATGCTCGATGAGCATCCCCACGAATCGCTCCATGGTGCCGTAGATAGCTCGATGGATCATCACAGGGCGATGCGGTTTGTTGTCGGGGCCGACGTACTCCAACCCGAACCTCTCGGGAAGCTGGTAGTCGAGCTGAATCGTCGCACCCTGCCACTCCCGACCGATGGCATCGCGTATCTTGATGTCGATCTTGGGCCCGTAGAACGCGCCTCCTCCCTCGTCGACTCCGTACGTGATGTTCTTCCGCTCTAGTGCCCCGAGCAGCGCTTTCTCAGCGATGTCCCACACGTCTTCGGACCCGATTTTTTTCTCCGGCCTGGTGGCGAAGTCCAGGCGATACTCCAGGCCGAACGTCTTGTTCAGCACGAGGTCAGCCAGATCGAGCATGCCGTATATTTCATCTTCGATCTGGTCCTCGCTGCAAAAGATATGCGCGTCGTCCATCGTGAGGCCGCGCACGCGCAGCATACCATGCAGGGTTCCCGACCGCTCGTTGCGGTAGACGTTGGCCACCTCCGCCAGCCTGATGGGTAACTCCCGGTAGGACCGGTGCCGCGATGCATACACCAAGGCATGCATCGGGCAATTCATCGGCTTCACTCGATAGCGCACGCCTTCCGCGTCACCCGCCGCCGCGGCCATCCCCGGAAACTGGTCGTCTTCGTACAGGGGCAGGTGCCCGGATCGAAAAAAAAGTTGTTCCTTCGTGACATGAGGCGTGTAAACCAGGTCGTAGCCACGGCGCAAGACCTCATCCTCAATGAAGCGGCGCAACTCGAACTGGATGGTAGCCCCCCGCGGGTGCCACAAGATCTGCCCGGGGCCCACGTCCTCCTGGATGCTGAACAGATCGAGTTTCTTACCGATGATACGGTGGTCGCGCTTGCGGGCTTCTTCGAGGCGCGTGAGGTATTGGTCGAGGTCCTTTTTGTTGAACCAGGCTGTCCCGTAAATCCGCTGGAGCATCTGGCGGCGCTCGTCGCCCCGCCAATACGCCCCTGCGGCATGCAGCAACTTGAAGTGCTTGAGGCGACCCGTTGCCGGCAGGTGCGCTCCGCGGCAGAGGTCGACGAACGGGCCGTCGGTATACACAGAGATGACCTCATCGTCGCCCAACTCTTCGATCCGCTCCAGCTTGAGCGGGTCGTCCTTGAATCGTTTTTCCGCTTCGTCCCGATCGACCTCTTCGCGCACGAAGGGAAAGTTCTCCCTCACCACTTCGTGCATCCGCTTTTCGATCGTTTCGAGATCTTCAGGGGTGAAGGGACGCTGGACCTCGAAGTCGTAGTAGAAGCCATCTTGGATCGCGGGTCCGAAGCCGATGTTCGCCTCCGGGTAGAGCTGTCGCACCGCCGTCGCCAGGATGTGCGCGGCCGAGTGCCGCAACACGTCGAGAGCTTCCGGCTGGCGTTCCGTCAGGATTTCGAGCGAAACGGTTTGGCGGATCGGCCGTTCTAGATCCCATACCTCACCATCAACCTTGGCAGCGAGAGCGGCGTGGGCGAGACCGGCGCCTATGTTCTCGGCCACCTGCAGCGCCGTCGTCCCGGCCGGAAACTCGTGGATCGAGCCATCTGGCAGGTTGATCGAGATGGAGTTCGTCATCCGAGGCCCGGGATGGACGACTCCAGCAGCGGCTGCGGAGTATTCCCAAACACAAAGAAGAGTGCGAGCCCCACAAGCACCAGTACGGCCACGATCACCGACTGGATCAGGGGCTTTCGGCTCAAGTAAGCTGGGTGCCCGGACGTCATCCGTTGATAAAGTCGCAGGGTTCGTACATTGTTAGGAGAGTTAAGTTTAGCATGTACCCATGGACCATGGGAGGGGCGTTGCAAGGGAGCGGACGAGAATCCGGTAGCGGGCTTGGCCTCGCACTCACAGGCGCAGTCGGCTTTGGTGCCGGGCTGCTGTTCGGACTCGTCGCCGGAGGGCTGGTGGGCGACGTGGGTTCGGGTCGCGTAGGGCGCGTGGTGCGGCGATTGCGTCCCAGCGACGACGAAGAGTCGGCGGGCGAGGATGCCGAGCGGGTCGAGCACGAGCTGCTCGAGGTTCTCAAGCGCAACCCGACGACGCGCCACCAGAACCTCACAGTCCTCGCGCTGGGCGGCGGTCTCGTCGAGCTGACCGGCACCGTGCCTGACGAGACGACACGGGAGCTGGCTGCGCATCTGGCGCGCGGCGTGCTGGGTGGGGATGTGATCGTCAACCGCATCCTCGTCGAGGGTACGGACACCAGCCAGCAGTCTGCGGTAGTCTCCTAAGAGCCTCTGCCCTCTGCGGGTACGGGGTCGGAGGTTAGCTGCGGGAGAAAGCAGGTTGAAGCGGATTCCCTTCCCCACCACAATCTGTTTTTGACCTAGCTGATTGTTGGAAGTTATGATGAACACTCGTGAGCAGACCCTCAATCCGCGGCTATCCGCGGCCGAATAGTCTCTACCGATGCCAGAACGTGAGCTCGCTCCACGATACGATCCTGCGGCGATTGAATCGGCCGTCTATCAAAGATGGATCGACGCCGACATCTTCACGGCCGACCGAACGTCGGGTAAAGATCCGTACGTCATAGTCATCCCGCCGCCGAACGTCACCGCCGTGCTGCATATGGGGCAAGGGCTCAACAATACGCTCCAGGACGTAATCATCCGGTTCGAAAGGATGCGCGGCCGGGAGGTGTTGTGGCTTCCCGGCACCGACCACGCAGGCATCGCCACCCAGAACGTGGTGGAGCGCGCGCTGGTGAAGGAAGGTAAGACGCGACAAGAGTTGGGACGAGAAGCTTTCGTGGAGCGGGTGTGGAAACACGTCGAGTGGGCCGGCGGCACTATCCTAAATCAGCTCAAGGCGATCGGCGCGTCGTGCGACTGGTCTCGCACGCGGTTCACGCTGGACGAAGATTATTCTGCCGCCGTCAAGCGGGTGTTCGTGCAGCTCCACGACGACGGCCTCGTGTATCGCGGTCATCGAGTGATCCACTGGTGCCCGCGGTGTTTGACATCGTTATCCGACGAAGAAGCCGAGTTTCACGATCGCGAAGGCCGACTGTGGCACATCCGCTACCCCCTCACCGACGGCTCTGGTCAGGGACACGTAACGGTGGCAACCACGCGGCCCGAGACGATGTTCGGCGATGTATGTCTGGTGCACCACCCAGACGACGAACAGCACCGAGCGGTCACTGGCAAGACCGTGCGCATCCCCTTGACCGACGTCGGCATTCCCATAGACGTGAGCTCGGCCGTCGAGCAGGAGTTTGGCACGGGCATGCTCAAGGTCACACCGGCCCACGACGCAAATGACTTCGACATCGCAAACGGAATGGATCGGGAACTGGACCGTCCGGTGGTCATCGACGAACACGCGCGCATGGTCCACACGGACCGAGTGCCCGATGTGTTGCGCGGCCTCGATCGCGACGAGGCACGCAAGAAGCTGGTCGAGTTGTTGAAGTCCGACGGCCTTTTGGCGAAGGAAGAGCCGTATCAACACGCAGTCCGGCAATGTTATCGTTGCGGAACGGTTGTGGAACCCCGCCTCTCCGACCAATGGTTCGTCGACATGCAAGGCCTAGCCAAGCCGGCGCTAAAGGCGCACCGCGAAGGGAAAGTGCGATTCATTCCCGAGCGTTGGGGCAAGGTGTATGAAAAGTGGCTCACCGAGATCCGCGACTGGAACATCTCCCGCCAGCTCTGGTGGGGACATCGCATCCCCGCCTGGTACTGCGAGGCGGAGGGTTGTGGGAAGATCATAGTTTCCGAGGACGAACCCGAAACGTGTGACTGCGGGGCTGCGCTGCGCAGGGACGAAGACGTGTTGGACACCTGGTTCTCCTCTTGGCTGTGGCCGTTTGCAACGCTGGGCTGGCCAAAAGAGACCGAGGACCTGAAACATTTCTACCCGGGACACACCCTGGTTACGGGACCCGATATCATTTTCTTCTGGGTCGCCCGCATGATCATGGGAGGTTACTACTGTCTGGGGGAGCGTCCGTTCGAGACGGTATACTTGAACGGCATCGTGCGCGATTCTTTACATCGCAAAATGTCCAAGTCCCTGGGAAACGGCATCGATCCGCTGGACGTCGTGGAACGGTACGGCGCAGACGCGTTGCGCTACACTGCGGTGGCAGGTGCTGCGGCCGGTGCCGACGTGATCATGGACCGGGACGACATGGACGCCACGTTCGCCGCGGGGCGAAACCTCGGAAACAAGCTCTGGAACGTAGCGCGTTTCATCCTGTCCAATCTCGACGGTACGCCGCCGTCGCTGAGCGACGTCGATACCTCCCAACTAGAGCCGGCCGACCGCTGGATTCTGTCGCGGCTGCAACACGCTACCCGGGAGGTGACAGACCACCTCGACGCGTTTCGATTGAACGAGGCCGCCGGTGCAGTGTACCATTTTCTGTGGGACGAGTTGGCTGACTGGTACGTCGAGCAGGTGAAGCCGCGGTTACAAGGTAAGGCACCGGGTGGCGACGCGGCGCGCGCGACACTCATCGCCACCTTTGAAACAACGCTGCGGCTGTTGCACCCGATCATGCCGTTCATCACTGAGGAATTGTGGAACTGTATGCCCGGCGAGCGCGAGCCGGTGTTGGCCGGCGCGGCGTGGCCCGTACCGCGGGCCGATCTCGTCGACGCCGATTCCGAGGAGCGGTTCGAACTGGTGCGGTCGCTGGTGAGCGCTATCCGTACGATCCGCGCGGAATACGGAGTGAAACCGGGCGAGGGGGTTCGGGCGGCGGTCGAGACGGCTTCGAACCTTGCTCGGGAGGCGATCGAAGCGGAACTGGGAACCGTGGAGCGACTGGCCAAAGTGGAGGAACTCACGTTGGACGGCTTCGATGAGTCCGTAGGCGCCCATGCGGTGTTGCCGGACGGTACAGCGGTCTTCGTCCCGTTGGGGGACACCATCGACGTTGCCGCCGAGTGCGACCGCTTGGCTGGGGAGATGGAGCGTCTCGACAAGCAGCTCCACGCGGTGACGGCCAAGCTCGCAAACAAAAACTTTACCACACGCGCGCCCGCCGAGGTGGTCGAGCGTGAACGCCGGAAGGAGCAAACGTGGCGGGATCAGCGCGATACGCTGGCGGCCAAGCGGCGCTCACTGGGCTGCTAGGGCCGTTCCTGGGCTGTGCCGTCGTCGGCCTCGTCGGTGCGTGCGCGAGCATGCAGCCGCCGCCCGGCGCACCTTTTGATCCCGACCCACCGATCCTTCTTGCAGCCACCCCTGATTCCGGCACCGTTGTTACCAGGTTCGACGATGTCGTCGAGTTTCAGTTCGACGAGGTCATTGTGGAGGAAGGCCTGGAACGCCTGGTTACCATCTCTCCGCGTCACGACGAGCTTCGCGTTTTGTGGAAGCGGCGACGATTCACGGTCAAACCGCGAGATGGTTGGCATCCCAACGCCGTCTACCAGGTGACCCTGCTGCCGGGCGTGTCCGACCTGCAAAACAACCAAACCGAGGAAAGAACGACCATCGTGTTTTCCACTGGCGGCGACATTCCCAATACACGCATCACGGGATCGGTAGTGAACTGGGAAGGTGGACAGATGGCACGCAACGCGCTGGTGGAAGCCGTCCGTTTGCCGGACTCGCTCACGTATGTCGGTTCGACCGATTTACTCGGCATGTTTGAGCTGTTTTTCTTGCCGCCGGGAACGTACCTGCTACGAGTCGGCATCGACGGAAACAACAACCAACGGATCGACACCCGCGAGCCCTACGACTCGGCTACCGTGGTGTTCTCGGACTCCCTCTTGACTCGAGATTTCTGGACGTTTCGTCATGATACCGTAGGCCCACGCGTAAACGATCTCATCCTCGTCGACAGCCAGAGCGTGGCGATCGAGTTCGATCAAATGTCGGGGCTAACGCTTCCCGGCGCTGACGCGTTCGCCGTGTGGGAACTTCCCGACTCCAACCGCGTGCCGGTGAATCGGGTTCTGCTGCGAGCGGAATTCGACTCGCTACGACAAACGGCAGCCGATTCCGCGGCGGCGGCGGACTCGGCGGCGGCGGACTCGCTGCGGGCCGCGCTGCCCGATTCGCTGGGCGTCGCCCTTGACTCGGCGGGAGCCCCGATCGACTCGGCAGCGCTGGCCCCGCCCGACACGGTCGTGGCCGACACCACGCAAGGCGCCGTACCAGCCGACTCCCTCGCCGCAGCGGCCGCAGCGGACAGCATACGCACCGCTCTCATCCTGGCTCAACGCCCGACGTTGTTTTCGGAGGTTGTCATCACCACCGTCGAGCCGCTCGAGCCGGGAACGCGTTATTGGGTGGAAGCAACCGTCTCCAATCTCCTGGGAGCCGCGCTCCAATCGGGTAGATTCCTCACCGTCCCAGCCGTGGCAGAACCGGATTCCACATGACAGACGCACGCACCGACTTGCCGGCCGTTCACAAGCTGCTGGCAGACGCCGAACGAGAGGGCCTGACCGAACAGGCCCCGCGGGAACTCGTGGTCAACGCCATCAGGGAAACCCTGGACGCCGCCCGGAGCCGAGACGGCAAGCCGCCCGAGGGAGGCTGGGTGCCGGCTGTGAAGCGAACGTTGGAAGCGAAGCAGCGACCCTCGCTCGTGCCCGTGGTCAACGCCACCGGCGTAATTCTCCACACCAATCTGGGCCGTGCCCCGCTGGCTGAGGCTGCCTGCCAAGCAATCGTGAGCGCAGCGGGCTACAACACGTTGGAGTACGACGTGAACGCCGGCGAACGCGGCTCTCGCCAGGCACACGTCCGCGATCTACTCACCGAGATCACCGGCGCAGAAGACGCTCTCGTGGTGACCAACGCCGCGGCAGCCATGGTACTCGTCCTGAATGCCGTCGCGGCGGGAGGCGAAACGATCGTCTCTCGAGGAGAGCTCGTGGAGATCGGAGGCTCGTTTCGCATCCCGGCCATTCTCGAGAAAAGCGGAACGATACTCGTTGAGGTGGGGACAACGAACCGTACCAAGCTCAGAGACTACGTTGCCGCCATCAGCCCCCGAACCAAGTGCGCATTGAAGGTGCATCGATCCAACTTTCGATTGTCAGGTTTCGTCGCCGACGTAGAGACGGGCGAGCTTGTCGAGACGATGACACCTCGGAGCATTCACGTCATTCACGACGTCGGAAGCGGGTTGTTGCTGGATCTCACCGAATACGGGCTGACGGATGAGCCGTTGGTAAGGGACGTGGTCAGCGCCGGAGCCACGGCCGTGTTTTCGGGTGACAAATTGCTCGGGGGACCGCAAGCCGGGATCATCGTGGGCCCGCGGGACGTCATACAGGAAGCCGCGATCAACCCATTCACACGGGCCATGAGACCCGGCAAGACGGTGATCGCCGCGCTGGAAGCAACATTGCGGTTATACCAGGATCGAGTGTCCGCCCTCAACCAGATTCCCACCTTGGCCATGCTGACGGCTCGGCCGGACACTTTGACACGCCAGGCCGCTGCAATCGCCGAGCGGATCGACGGCGCCACGACCGAACCAGGCTCATCTTCGGTGGGCGGAGGATCGTTTCCGGACGCCGATCTTCCCACGACCCTGGTGGCCGTCCCCACCGAACATCCGGATGCCTTCCTCGCCGCACTACGTCAACATGACCCACCGGTGATCGCCCGGGCGGACAAGGGTCGGGTGTTGCTCGATCCCAGAACCGTGCAGGATGGGGAGGACGAGCACGTGGTGAGCGCTGTGGCCGCGGCAAAGAGAGTCTGACGTACGTCATGCCTCTTGATGCGTCCGGATGCCTCTCCTGGCCTTCTGCCTCTCCTGACCATAGTTACATTTCTCGCATCGTGACGCCCTTACTCGGCAACCAAACACTCAGTTGGTGAGACGTCACCCGTGCGAGTAGCCGTCTTCGCTTCGGGCGGTGGGACCAACCTACAGACTCTGCTCGACAGGTGTCGGCCACCCGAGGCAGCCCACATCGTGCTCGTCGCCAGCGACGAGCCTGCCGCAGGTGCCCTCGACCGGGCCCGCACGGCGGGCGTTGCGACTCATGTAATCCCCGATCCCAGCGATGGCGACGCTATCGTCGAAGTGCTGCGAGATGTAAAGACCGATCTCGTAGTGCTTGCCGGATACCTGAAGCTCGTGCCGTTGGGAGTCGTGCGGGCGTTCGAGGGACGGATGATCAACATCCATCCGGCGCTGCTTCCGGCGTTCGGGGGGAAGGGGATGTACGGGGCGCGCGTTCACCGGGCTGTCATCGAATCGGGCGCCACGGTGTCGGGTGTGACAGTACACCTCGTCAATAAGGAGTTCGACCGAGGGAAGATCGTCGCCCAGTGGCCGGTGCCGGTGAAGGCAGCCGATACGCCGGAAACGCTTGCGGCGAGGGTGCTCGAAGTCGAACATCAACTCCTGCCGGCCGTGGTCCTGACCGCGGCCCGCACCGGAAAAGTGGTCCGGCTGCCGTTTCCCCAAGCCGGGTTTTCAGCGGGCGATGCGCCGGCGGTGACCAACACGCTCGTTTCGACATGAGCTCAACGACAAAGTGGGGGGACACGTGGCGCGCGCGTTGATTTCTGTATCCAACAAACAAGGAATTCAAATGTTGGCCCAAGGGTTGTCCCAACTCGGATGGGAGATCGTGTCGACGGGCGGCACGGCGCGAGCCCTCGAAGAGGCCGGCCTGACGGTAACCAAGGTCGAAGAAATCACCGGTTTTCCGGAGATGTTGGACGGCCGGGTAAAGACGCTGCATCCGGCGATTCACGGCGGACTCCTCGCCCGGCGTGACCTGCCCCCCCACATGGAGGCGCTTCAGGAACACGGCATCGCCCCGATCGACCTGGTAGCCGTAAATCTCTATCCGTTCCGCGAGACCATCGACAATCCCGACGTGCTCTTTGAGGACGCAATCGAGCAGATCGATATTGGCGGCCCCTCGATGCTGCGCTCGGCCGCGAAGAATCACTCTGCAGTCCTGCCATTGGTGGATCCCGCAGATTACGAGCGAATACTCCGCGCGCTTCGCGAAGATACTGTTGATGATGCGCTGCGACGCGAACTCGCGTCGAAAGTATTCGTGCACACGTCGGCATACGATGCGGCGATCGCCGCATACATGACCGAACCGGAATCGGCACCCCCGCCATTCATTAATCTCACTCTGACCCGCACTCAAACATTGCGTTACGGAGAAAACCCCCATCAAGCGGCAGCGCTGTACACCACGGGTGAGCCGGAAGGAGTGGGCGAGATGTGGCAACGGCACGGCAAGGAACTGTCCTTCAATAACCTGGTCGATATCGACGGAGCCATGCTCGCGGTAGCGGGGTGGAGTGACCGGGTTGCGTGTGCCGTCATCAAACACACCACTCCCTGCGGGCTCGCACTTGGGACGACAGCGGAAGAAGCGTACCGGCGCGCCCTCGCTACGGACCCTACCTCGGCGTTCGGCTCGGTGGTCGCCTTCAACACCGTCGTCGACGGCAAGACTGCAGAGGCAATGGCCGATCTTTTCGTGGAAGTAGTAGTCGCACCGCGGTTCGGCGACGACGCGGTCGAAGTATTTCGGCGCAAGAAGAATCTGCGAGTGGTCGAGATGCAGCCGGAAGCAGCGGGGGACTCCGGAGTGCTGGATTTCAAGAGGGTGCGTGGCGGCTTTCTGGCCCAGCAACGGTTCAGTTTCCGCCACGACCAATCCAGCTGGAAGGTCGCGACCAAACGAGAACCCACGAGCGACGAATGGCGCAACCTCTATTTCGCCTGGACGGCTGTGGCCAGCGTGAAATCAAACGCGATCCTGCTGGCAAAGAACGAAGCGGCAATAGGCATCGGTGCGGGTCAGATGAGCCGAGTGGATGCATCTTTCCTCGCCGTCCACAAGGCAAGAAAGGAAGGACACGACCCGAGGGGCTCGGTGCTGGCATCGGATGCGTTCTTCCCATTCGCCGACGGAGTCGAGGAAGCCGCCAAGGCGGGTGTGACGGCGATCGCCCAGCCGGGCGGGTCGAAGCGGGATGAAGAGGTGATCGCCGCTGCCGACGAGCACAATTTGGCGATGGTGTTGACCGGGCACAGACAGTTCAGACACTAGCCTCCCTGCCCCACCCTCCCCCCTCCCAGGGAGGAGGGAGGGGGAGGGGGGGGTCAGAAGCGCGGCGATATCTCCAGTCCCACATAGCCGTTCCGAGGCGGCGCCGGCTCGAAATAGCGGGGCAGACGGGGGGGATCTGGGCGGAACGCGTTCACGGTGATCGAACCCACATACCGTCTGTTGAAAACGTTCAACACCCCGACGAACGGCGCCAGCCGCCAACCGGCGACGACGCCCTCCCATCCGCCGCGCAGGTCCGCCGTAAACCAGCCCTTGTTTTCAACCGTGTTTGCGTCGTCGACATAGTATGAAGACGCCACGTTGTAGTCAGTAGCAAACCACAACCCCGACTGTAGCGAGACTCGAACGGATCCGTAAAACCTGTGGGGGGGGACTCCGGGAATGTCGTTACCGTCGAAGTTCCCGTCAGCCGTTTGAAAGTCCTTGAACTCGTAATCCGCCAACGTGTAGGCGGTCACAACCGTCAACCGATCGATCGGCCGAACGGTGGCGGCGAGTTCCAACCCCCGATGTCTTGTCCTACCGGCATTTCTGAAAAACTGCCTGTCGGGCACGGAAGGAACTTCGAACGGTATCAACGCGTCTTTCACCTTGACGTGGAAGGCGCTTGCTGAATAGGAAAACAGGCCCCCGCCACCTCGGACGCCTATCTCGAAGTTCACCGCGCGCTGCGGTTTGAGATCTTGGTTGAACCCGCCGACGCCCGACGGCCGGTTGGCGAGTTCCGTGGTGGTGGGTGTCTCGAACGACGAGCTGACATTGGCATAAGGCTGGAACGCGTCGCGCGGCCGCCAGACGAAACCCAGCGATGCAGACGCTGAGGACATCACCTGGCCACCGGAATCGTCTCCATCGGCCAGGAAGCGATCCTCTGCCGTAAACGACACCCGGTCGTAGCGCACCCCGAACACTCCTGAAACCCGCTCTCCGAGATCGAATCCCAGCTGGGTAAACGGCCCGATCTCCGTAACCCGCTCCAGTTGATCTCGGGGGACAGTCGAAAGGGGTGGGCTGCGGTGCACCCGATCGTCCCGCTGTCTTTGCAGGTCTACTCCCACGGACCATCGCGGGCGCGTCGATCCCACTGTCAAGGGGATCTCCGCCAACGCCCGGACACCGTAGGCACGGCGATCGATCTGGATGAACGCGAAGGACAGGGGATTGTCCAGATCGCGGAAGAGACCGAACGCCGTAATGCCAACCGAGCCTCCACCATCGAACCGCTTCTTGAGATTGACGCCCAGCTGGCCCTGGGTGACCGATTTGCCGGCGTTGGCATCCACGTTGCGCGGGTTGGCATTAGACGGATCTTGATCGACCTCGGTTTGATTCAGTGACCCCGGGTTATCGAGCGTCGGGTTGTCCGCCAGGTGGGCGGTCATCAGGAGTGTCGTGCCGGGTGCCAACTCCTGCTCGACTCGAATACCGACGTTGTTGATCTCCGCAGCGCTGTGCTCGCGAAAACCGTCTGAGGTGGTGCGGGCACCGTTGATGGCGATGGTTCCTTTTCCGGTAGGCGTGGACACCCGGGCCTGAAGCTTTACCAACCCGTAGGCACCTGCCACCGTCCTGGCTGAGGCTTCCCGTTTGATGGGAGAAGGGCTGGCCGTACGCAGCGAGATCACCCCGCCGGAGGCATTGCCGTACAAGCTGGACGAAGAGCCGCGCAACACTTCGATGGAGCCCAACGAGGCGATCTCCACGTTGGTTAGCTGGCTCTGCCCGTCGGGCAGAGTCTGTGGTATGCCATCGAGCAAGATCTTGACGCCGCGCGCTCCAAACGCGGAACGCGAACCAAACCCGCGAATCGAAATCCGCTGGCCGAGGGACGGGTTATATCGATTTGCCACGAACAAACCCGGCACCTGCACCAACGCTTCGTCCAGTCCGATGGTAGCCCGGCCACGCTGAAGCTCATCGCGATCCAATGTGCTCACTGCAAACGGAATCTTGTACAACGAGATCGTCTGCCTCGTAACCGAAACCTCGATCGGGGGGAGGACAACGGTTGAATCTTGTGTCGAATCGGCAGCCGTCCTGCGCTGGCCCTCCGCGGCACCCGGCATCGCTAGGGCTGCCAATACAATGAGAGAAAACCTCATGCTTCGGCATGCCTCCCGCTGCTTGTCGCTGCCTTCTGATGCCTCACGCTGCAATTCTGCCTCCTGGTATCCGCGGCGTTAATTTGCCGGATCCGTGATGATTCGCAACAATCGCCGGATCCGCAGCCCTACGGCGTCTCTGCACGATACTTCTCCGGTCATTCGAGCGTTGCGCGGTGGGGCCTAAAGAGATAGGATGTCTCCCAATCAGCATCCGGGGAAGACCCAATGAGCGACAACGCCACGGAACAATCCGCTTTGTACGCCGAACACCGCAAATTTCTCCAAGAGATGGCCGCAACATATGAGCTAAAGGACGAGCAAAAGGTGCTACGCGTCCTGGTAACCTACGTCATGCAGGAGGGAGACCTAGACCAGATTTTCAAGTATGTACGGTGCCGGCACTGCGGGTAGCGGAAAAGCGGATGCGACTGGCCGGAATACCCATCACTAGGCGCCCGGCGATGGGCGATCCTACCCGGTCACGTCATTCAGTCCGAGCTATCGATTCTGTCGAGCACGGACAGCGTCAATCACGCCGTGCTGTAATGAGGCGTCGACCCAGACTGCAAGGCGGCAGCGCCCCCCACCGGTTACAGGCGTCGGTCAGGGTTACGTGTACACCCCGGCGCTGCGTGTCGAGAGGCCACAGGATGGGCTGGTCCACGGCCCGTAACACCTGGCGCTTGCTCCACCAGCAAGCCACTAGCGAGTTGACTTGAACGATCTGCACGATCGGTGCCAAGGGGTTACTCGCTTCCTGAAGGTCCATGTGCGAGAGGTAACAGGCGTATTCGGCGTCGACGCCCGGTAACTCGGGGTGATTGTGCCAGAGAGCGATTGTGGCTCTGGGGCACGACTGGTACACGACTCTGGTGGACTCGCTGAATTGGATGGGCGGTTGCCACGCGAGATCGATCACGGCGCGGTTGCCGTTCACGGTGCCGATGAGGCAGCGAACGGTCTCCACGTGAAGTGTATCCGCCAGCGCGTCCCAGTTCGTCGAAGATGTGGGGTGCAATCTCTAGTCGCAGGGTATTGCTGGGCGCGACTGGTACATCGTTATCAACTCTGGAAACAAGCCGCTCCTGTGCTACAGCGCGCGTGGCGACTGTGATCGTGAGCACAATAATCAGCGGCAAGTTTTTCATCGGACTGCTCGACTTTCTTCACCGTCCTTATTCTAGAGCAATACCGGTGCCACAGACTCAGGTGGTTTCAGCACAAGCAGTTATTGGAGGGGAACGACCTGGGGAGTATTGGAGTGTATCGCCTTTGGCAGCACTTACTGGCTTTCAGCAATACCGCGACTCGAATCGAGCGTGTTCTGGGTCACAAAAGCGACCCGAGACAGGTTAGCGGCTCGGTTCGTCGCCCTCGGGTCTTTGCGGTGTGAACCACTCGTCCGCGATATTACCAGGCAGGTACAGCACGCGGCCGAGGTTGTGCTCCAGAGCACAGGGCAGGCAGACCCGCCCCCAGCCGACCGCATCGTCTCTGTTCTTCAGTGCCCTGATGATATGGGCGGTGACCGGCTTGCGACACACGAAGCAGTTCATGGGGTGTCTTCATGATTCGCTTCGGAATCCTCTGACGGATCGTGGAAGGATGACAAGAACTGTCCATCTAAATCGTATTCCCAGGCGCAGGGTATGCAGATCCGTCCCCACCCATCCGGACCGCTCGCACTCTTCAGTCCTCGGACGATGTGTACCACAGCCACACTGCCACATATGAAGCATTTCATTCGTTAGAATAAGTGGGCCTGGGAAAACCCGCTGTGTCCTAAGGCACACAAACGGGCAGGCGGCGGCGGATTCTGCGCCCTCCTCTCAGCGCGCTCCAGCACTAATCTGTGGCGGGAAACTTCATGCGCCTTAGGAGATCCGCAAACCGCTGGTCGGGTCGGAGGGAATCGTACCCGGGCCACACGTTGAGCATTTCCACACCGTTGCGTTCTTGGTAGGCTTTCTCCAGCCACTCAACTGCGGCGTCCGTGTCGCCCAGAGCCGCGTAAATTTTCGCAAATTCACTCGGCCCGACGTAGCCCGTGGCGGCCGCACGCTGGAGCTGCTGCAGCCGCCATTGCCAGTACCCCTCTGCACCGTTGGACGCGTAGGTCTGGGCCAACATACCCGCCACCATCGCTCCGCCGTCACCACGACGTACAAGCCGTTCCAGCCGCAAGCGTACGGCGTCGTCATAGCGGTCGAGCGCGGCAATGGGTGGCAGCCCTTGCGGCAGCGCGACGAGACGAATATGTACGCCACATGGCAGAGCTACCGTTGGTTCAGCGGGCCCGATCGCACGGAAATCGAACGGCCGTCATCGCGACGGACGGCAGCTTCACCTACCGGGAGCTGCTCGAGGCATCGGGGCGGGTCGCTTCGCGCCTCCTGGCCGACCGGTCGGATCTCGAGGAGGCTCGCGTGGCGTTTCTCGTCCCGCCGAGTTTCGACTACGTGGCCGTGCAATGGGGGATCTGGCGCGCGGGTGGAATTGCCGTGCCGCTGGCCGTCTCTCATCCGGTGGCGGAACTCCGCCACGTCATTGAGAACGCCGACGCGTCGATTGTCATTGCCGATCCCGATTTCGAGGAAACCGTCCGAAGGGCAGTCGGCCAAGCGGGGCGGCTCTTGGTGTCCACGCGACACTTCCGCAACGCGCCAGCGACCGCTCTTCCCGACGTGGCCGAGCGGCGGCGGGCCATGATGGTCCACACCAGCGGAACAACCGGGAAACCCAAGGGCGTGGTCACCACCCACGCCAACGTGCGCGCCCAGGTGACATCGCTCATTACGGCTTGGGAATGGAATGCCGAAGATCACATTCTCCTCACGCTTCCACTGCACCACGTCCATGGCATCATCAATGTCTTGACGTGTGCGCTGTGGGCTGGAGCGCGGTGCGAGATGCTGCCAAGGTTCGATGCAGAAGAGGTCTGGAGGCGTTTCGTCGAGAGCCCAATCACTTTGTTCATGGCGGTGCCCACCATCTATCAGAGGTTGATCACAGCTTGGGAAGAAGCGGCTCCAGAGCGCCGCAGGACCATGTCAAACGCGTGTCGACGCATATGTCTCATGGTGTCCGGATCCGCACCACTCCCCGTGCAGGTACTGGAACGCTGGCGGGAGACATGTGGACACACGCTGTTGGAGCGGTACGGGATGACCGAAATCGGCATCGGGTTGTCCAATCCCGTCCGCGGAGAGCGCCTTCCCGGACACGTGGGCACTCCCGTTCCCGGTATAGAGGTGCGGCTGGTAGACGAGCACGGACACCAAGTGGATCTCGGCTCGACGGGAGAGATCCAGGTTCGTGGCCCTGGCGTATTTCGCGAATACTGGCGCGAGCCCGAAGAGACCCAGAAAGCGTTTCACGATGGCTGGTTCGCTACGGGTGACGTGGCGGTCGTAGAGAACGGAAGCTACCGCATCCTTGGCCGCAGGAGCATCGACATCATCAAGACCGGAGGTCACAAGGTTTCGGCATGGGAAATAGAGGAGACTTTGCGCTCCCATCCCGACATCGAGGAATGCGCCGTCGTCGGTGTCACAGATCGCGACCTTGGTGAATCCGTGTGCGTGGCAGTGGAGTTGCGGGAAGGTTGTGCATTGACGCTGGATGGTCTGCGGCAATGGGCCAGGGAAAGATTAGCGCCCTATAAGGTGCCGCGGGAGATGTGTGTGACGGTGCTGCCGAGAAATGCTATGGGGAAGGTGATGAAGCAGGACGTAACTGGAATGTTCGGATGATCACACGGATAGATCGAGAAAGAGGCATCGGGAGGCACCGGGAGTAACTAATGTCCTGGATCAGCGACCACTACCTGATCCTCTTCCTGCTCGTCGCATACACGGCGGTGCTGGCTCAACACGCCCTCGCCGGCAAACGACGCACGAAGGGATTAGCAGACTACTATGTCGGCGGGCGCTCGATGGGGGGCATCGCCCTCGGCATCTCGTTCTTCGCCACGTACTCCAGCACCAACAGCTTCATTGGCTTCGCCGGGCAGACGTATTCCTACGGATTGCCGTGGCTGCTCTTCGTTCCGATCGTCACGATTTTTTGCGTCATTTCGTGGCGCTGGGTTGCCCCGAGGCTTCGCGAGGTCACGGCCTCGTTGGATTCCGTCACGATCCCGGACTTCATCGGCTTTCGCTTCGGCAGCGACGCCGCCAGGTTTTCAGCAAGCTTGATCGTAGTCTTGGCAAGCCTGTTATACATGACGGCGGTGTTCAAGGGCGCAGGCACCCTGCTCGCAACGTTCCTCGACATCCCTTATTGGGGAGCGATCGCTCTAGTCCTCGTCATCGTGATGCTCTACACCGCGGTGGGCGGCTTCATCTCGGTGGTCAGGACCGATGTGATCCAGGGCATCATCATGATCCTGGCGGCTGTTTTGCTCTTCGTGGGAACCGTTCGCGCAGCGGGTGGCATCGGATCACTGGCTGCCGTGAGAGCGCTGCCCGAAGGAGGCGCGCTGTTTACCTGGGATGCCGCGATGCCGTTTCCCGTTCTGTTGGGGATCATCGTCGCGGGGACATTCAAGTTGGTGGTGGAACCGCGCCAGCTCTCCAGGTTCTACGCCCTCGAAAGCCCGCAGGCGGCACGCCAGGGTTTGTGGGTGTCCACCATTGCGTTCTTGCTGGTGTACTCCCTCCTGCTACCCATAGGTATATACGCGCGCAACCTGTTCCCAGCCGGCATCGCCGACACCGATCAGATTATCCCGGAAATCTTGAGCGGCGGCGGCGTCTTTCACCCCGCCGTTGGTGCCTTTCTGGTTCTCGCGCTGATCGCGGCCGCAATGTCCTCCCTCGACAGCGTTCTCCTGGTGCTGGCATCAACGTGCCAGCGGGACATCGTCGGCGTGTGGCAGGGCGCCATTCCGGAAGCGCGTGCCATTCGGGCGACGCGTATTTATGTGGCGATCTCTGCGATTGTCACCGCCGTCATCGCCCTCAACCCGCCCGGCGGCATCGTGATGCTGACGGCCTTCTCCGGAAGCCTCTACGCCGCATGTTTCTTTCCGGCGTTGATATTGGGTCTCTACTGGAATCGGGGGAACGGAGCCGCCGTGCTGGCGTCTTTCACGGCGGGAATCGTGACCCTCGTGTTCTGGAGATATACGCCGGGGGGATCGAGCATCCACGCCATATTCCCGGCCTTGGGGCTTTCCACAACGGCATATGTCGTGTTGGCGGGCACTGGACCCCACAGTGACCGCTTGGCTGACGCAGTTGCGGCCGCGAATCGAGGCGCTCAGCATGGATAGCCACGGAATCCCCGGGACCTCGATTTACGCCAGCTCCAAAGGCTTGCCAGGCGCGCTCACGAGAAGAACGCTGCGCCGGCAACTGGTACAGTGGACGTTGCGACCCGTCCCGCCTTCGTGAGGGATGACGGATCCCAGCATGAGATTCCCGTCACACTCCGGGCAGGCCGCCTCAACACCCGGATCCATCATCATTTCACGGATGTGCTCGGCGTCGCCACAGGAGAATGCCTCATGAATCCGCCGCCTTCTGTCCGTGAGCACTATCCGACGCTCCGCACCACTCCGTCGATCGTCACCGCGCTGGTCCTCTACCACGCGCACGGCACTGCTCCTCCGGTCTCCTGCTCGTCTTTCCTGCCAGGCACGGCGATCGGCCGAAGCACGCAGGTCGGCTAGGAACCGCCGTACGGCGTGGCTAGGGCCTCTGTTTCTGGGGGCAAACATCACATTCCTCACCGCCGCTGAGTATCAAGGCTACTGACATGACAGATTTACGCCCTGAAAGCCGATTCCGCCAGACGCAAGGGGCCAACTCAGGTAGTCCTCGACCGATCACGAGATTACCTTAGCGCCGCCACACCCACCATACTAGCGCAGCCGATGACTGAAGTCACTAACCTCCTCATCGCGAGCTACCTCGAGCCGGAGCACGTGGACCGGATCCGGTTGGTCCATCACGGGCTAAACGTGGTCTACGAGCCCACCCTGCTGCGGCCGCCCAGATACGCCGCCGATCACACCGGCTCGCCAATCGAACGCACGGCCGAGGAAGAGGCCCGGTGGCAACAGTTGTTGCAGCAAGCCGAGATCCTCTTCGACTTCGACCAGACACACCGGGAAGACCTGCCGGACCTAGCCCCCAATGTGCGGTGGATCCAAGCCACCAGCACAGGCATCGGCCAGTTCGTGAAGCGCATGGGCTACGACAAGCGCATGCCCAGCACTGTATTCACAACGGCAAGCGGCGTACACGCGGAGCCCCTGGCAGAGTTCTGTGTCATGGCAATGCTCATGTTCAATAAGGGACTGCTGCGCATGGTGCGCGACCAGGGACGGAAGCACTGGGAGCGGTATACGGGCACGGACCTGGTCGGTCGAACCATGGTCGTGATCGGGGTGGGCACTGTCGGGCGTAGAGTAGCCCGCATGGGCAAGGCGTTCGGCATAACGGTAGTGGGCGTGAAGCGTCACCCGGAGGGAATCGATCCGGCGTCGTTGAACCTGAACGAGCTTCACACACCCACGGAGTTGCTCGGCGTGCTGCCCCGCGCCGAGTATCTCGTGTTGATTGCGCCACACACGCCTGAGACGGAGAGGATGATTGGCGCAAGAGAGCTGGCCGCTCTGCCGCCGGGCGCCATCGTGATCAATATTGCCCGCGGCGCTATCCTGGACGAGGCGGCTCTCATCGAGTCGTTGCGGTCGGGACACCTGGGTGGCGCCGCACTGGACGTGTTCGCCGAAGAACCGTTGCCCGAGAATAGCCCGTTGTGGGAGATGCCGAACGTGCTGGTCAGCCCTCATTCGGGAAGCACGAGCGATCGTGAAAACGGGCGGCTAACCAATCTGTTCTGCGAGAACCTGCGGCGTTACTTGAACGGCGAGCCGCTCCTCAACGTGCTCGACACCGAGAAGCTCTATTAATACACGACCATGGCTACGTCCCCAACATGCCTCGCATCATCGCCGCTACCACAAACCCCAGATAGTTCCCCACGGCGTATCCCAGCAGCCCAACGGCCACACCTGGGACTAGCTGATCGGTGTACCCACGGGCGCCTGCCAACGCGATAGCCGACGCCGCCCCGCCGACGTTCGCCTGCGACGCAACCGCCAACGTAGCGTAATCTAGACGGGCGAGGCGTCCTATCCCAAAGATCACCACACCGTGCAACGCAACTGTGATGATCGCGTAATAGAATACCGGTGGTCCCATCGCAACGAGGTTGGCGATCACCGAACGGGCGCCGTTGCTTGCCAAGAAGAGCAACAGCAGATAGTTGCCGAACAACGCGCTGCCGGTGAGCGCCTTCACCGCCGGCACCTGCGCCGAGATCAACACTATCGTAGTCAGCCACAGCACCTCGTGGATCGGGAGGAGCCCGGCCAGTCGATCCGCACCCCACACTGCACCTACCGCGATCGCCACCAACGCAGCCGTATCACCCAGCGACACTGGTTTCACACTGTCGTGAAGCGTGCGTTCCAGCGTGAGCTGCCTTCCCACCGAGGACGGACCGGCGACGGGAGTCTCTTGCCCCTGTCCCTGCCCCTGCTTGGGCCGTCCCAACAAGACCGGAACCGCCAGACAGGCAATCATCCAGACGGCGGTCACGATGACGTCTGCCGCGGTCGCCGCAGAAAACAAATCCGCGCTGGTCTCGAAAGCCCGACCCAAAGCGGCGAAATTCGCCCCGCCGCCGGTGTACGTGCCCGTGAACTGCCCCGCGAGCTTCCACGTCTCGGGACCGACGAGCCCAGACAGGAGCAAGCCGCCGGTTATCGCACCCACTGCCGTTCCGAGAGCACCTATCCCAAACGCAGCCAACATCCCGGAACCGGCCTTTAACACGGAGCCCAAGTCCACACTCAACAGAATCAGGGCGATCGCGAGGTTCACGCCCGTACCCATCAGGAATTCGTACGTAGGAGACGTGCCTGGCAAAATGCCGATGTTAGACAGCAACATGGCGAGCAGAATCCCCACCAGCGCAGCACCCAGCGAGCGGAAGACGCCGACATGCCTCTCCAATTGAATAGCGACGAAGACGACCGCTGCGAGGGCCAGGAATACGGCGAAAGGATCTTCAATCATTCGCCTAGTCCAACCGCACCAACGTCGTAGGTTGTGATACTGTGGCGCATCGTTTCACTCGGCTGGCGGTGGACGGGGATCAAACTGTTCGGAAAGCCTGGCGCAAAGATGTCGCACCGAGTCACCGGACGCCAATCGGACGCCCCCACCCCTCCGCCTACCTCCCGATCGCCACCTACGAAGCGTTGTCACTAGCGCGCAGCGAGATTAGGTTAACCCGATTCCGGTGGCAATCCGATACGTACACTAGTACTGGAGATGGATGGACAAGCGATGAAAATGTCGATGGCGAGGATTATCGGCGGGGTCGTGATGATCCTCGTCATCATCCTCATTATTTCGTCGACACTGGGGCGAGAAATCATGGCCGGGCGGCAACCCGGGCTGGGGTCGTTTTCCATCATACATTTCGCCGGCTACCTCTTCTTCCTCCTCATGCCAGTCGAAGCCCTGGTGCCCTACTACCACGCGGAGGGTCACGCCGCCATGATCCTCGTCGGTCTCAGCGTCGGCACCGCGATCACGGCTCAACTCATCGACTACGGCGTCGGCCGCCTTCTCAGCAAGAGGGTGGTCAGCATTCTGGGCCATACGAAATACGAGAGATTCAATAGAACGATCGACCGCCACGGAAGCTGGGCCATCCTGGTCTTCAACCTCTTACCATTCTCCTCACCCAACGTGATCTTGGTGGCCGGCATAATGCGCTTCAGCTTGGGACGCACCGTGCTCATCAGCGCGGGCGGGCTCGTTGGCAAATACCTCACGATCGTCTATCTGTTCGGGTAGAAAACCCGACGGTCCGGCTGGATGGGTATCACATGGTCTCGGCAACCCACTCGGCAAGCGTCACGGGTTGAATCCCGTACGTCTTGCTGTTGCCGGCGATGTCCACATCGTACCCGACGCCGTCGAACCATTCGAGCATGGAGGCGAAGTCAGCACTGAACTTCCGAACCTCCTCGATGGGGGTCGGTACAAAAGAGACTGCCTTGCCAATGGCTTCGCCCAAGATCTGCGCGGTCTCCGGCATGGTCAGCTCATCGCCTGCCAGATCGATCGCCGCACCATCCAGTTCCTCTGATTTCTCGAACGCAAGCAGGCCGTATTTTCCGATGTCGCCGACCGCGATCATCTGCACGCGCGTTTCCGGCTTGATTCCTAGGGTGAGCTGCCCCTCGTCTATAGCAGGCTTGAACCAGGGGGAAACGAAGTTGTCCATGAAAAAGACCGGGCCTATGATAGTGTGAGACGTGAAACCCAAACCGCGCACAACCTCTTCGACGCGCCACTTGTTGTCGAAGTGGGGAATCCCCGTTTGGCGATCTGCCGAGGCGACCGAGGTGTACACGAAGTGTTGCACCCCTGCTTTTTTGGCGCGCTCCGCCAAGCGCTTTCCCTGCACTTCCTCCTGCTCTACACCGGCCTCCCACGAGTTCTGAACGGCAAAGACGCCCCAGATACCCTGAAGGGTGCCATCCAGCGATGCCTCATCGTCGAGATCACCACGCACTACAGTCGCACCAAGCTCGGCCAGCGCCTTAGCCTTCGGGCCGTCCGGGTTTCGGGTCATGGCCCTTACTTTGTGTCCGCGAGCCAGAAGCTCCCGCGCCACCGCACCACCCTGCTGTCCCGTTGCGCCCGTTACCAGGATTTCTTCGCTGCCAGTTTTCATTGGTTTTTCCTCCACATTCGAAGTCCGCAAACCGGCTTCATCATGTCATGGATACTACTCGTTAACCAGATTATCGTGTAACTTTATATTGTTACAACGACGATCGCGGGAGAAAAGGGCTCGCTGGGTACATTATTTGGGTATATTATTGTGGTAGTAGATCTCTGCGCCAAGTTGCCATGCAGAATGCGGTGAGTTCCGTCGTACCCACCCGGTACTGGCACAGGCTGGACGACGGTCGCATCCAGTGCGACCTGTGTCCCCGGGAGTGCCGGCTGCGCGATGGTCAGCGGGGGTTGTGTTTTGTGAGAGCGTGCGAGAGCGGAGAGATCGTTCTCACCACCTATGGCCGCTCCAGCGGCTTCTGCGTCGATCCGATCGAGAAGAAGCCCCTCAACCACTTCCTGCCCGGCACACCCGTCCTCTCCTTCGGCACCGCCGGCTGCAACTTGGCGTGCAAGTTTTGCCAGAACTGGGACATCAGTAAGTCGAGGGAAATCGATACGCTAAGCGATGCGGCTTCCCCCGAGGCTCTGGCACAGGCGGCGCAGCGCCTCGGATGCTCCAGCGTAGCCTTTACGTATAACGATCCAGTCATCTTCCACGAGTATGCCATCGACGTGGCCCAGGCCTGTCACGAGGTAGGCATCAAGTCGGTGGCGGTTACCGCCGGATACGTGAACGACGAACCGCGCCGGGAGTTTTACCGTTACATGGATGCGGCCAACGTGGATCTCAAGGCCTTCACCGAACAGTTCTACTGGAAGATCACCAAGAGCCACCTGCGGCCGGTGTTGGACACGCTGGTGTACCTCAAGCACGAAACCGACGTTTGGTTTGAGATCACGAACCTGGTCATCCCGGGGGAAAACGACTCGGACCGGGAATTCGACGAACTCACCTCATGGGTGGTTGAGAACCTCGGCCCCGACGTGCCGGTGCACTTCAGCGCGTTCCACCCGGACTGGAAAATGCGTGACAAGCCACGCACACCACCGGCCACTCTCACCAGAGCCCGGCAGATCGCCATCGAGAACGGAGTGCGCTACGCGTATACCGGCAACGTGCACGACGAGGAGGGCGACAGCACGTACTGCCACGGATGCGGCTCCGCGGTCGTAGCGCGCGATTGGTACGTAATGACTGGATGGAACTTGTCGGATGACGGTCGCTGTCTCAATTGCGATACGCAATGCGCCGGCGTGTTCGACGGGCCTCCCGGGACATGGGGCGCGCAGCGGATGCCGGTGCGACTATCAGCGAATCGCTGACGGGTGTAGATCTCCGCTATCCGCTCGACTCGGCCGTTGCCGGTAGCTACCCACCTCTCACACGGTTGTATACCACAAACTCAAACCCGGGATGGTCTTCCGTTCGATCGATCGTCCACTCGGATTCATCGAACTCGGGGAAGTATGCGTCTCCCGCAAAATCGCCTTTCATGAACGACAGGTACATCGTGTCCGCCAACGGGATGGTTTGCTGGTAGATTGTGCTGCCACCCGCACTGAACACGGTTTTCCCGAACGACTCCGCGACCTCCACGGCTTGCTCAATGCTAGGAACCACAACTGCGTCGGGAAGCTCGCTCATGGAACGGCTCGCCACCACATTGTGGGCGCTGGTGAGGCTCTTGCCGAAAATAGGATAGGACTTCCGGCCGAGAATAACGGTCTGGCTCTCGATGAACCGCAGGAATTGGTTGTACTCCTCCGGCACGCTCCAGGGCAGGCCGTCCCCCCGTCCGATGAGACGGCTGCGGGACATAGCGGAGATGATGATCATCTACCGCCTTACCGCCCTACGGCCTTATACATAATTTTTCCACCCACGATCGTGTACACCACCTCCGTCGATGGAATTTCTTCTTCCGCAATCGTCATGATGTCCTTCGACAGCACGGTGATGTCGGCCAGCTTGCCGGGCGTGAGCGAACCCTTGATGTCCTCCTCGAACCCGGCGTAGGCTCCGTTGATCGTGTACGACCGCAAGGCTTCCAGGCGGCTCATCCGCTGCTCCGGGAAGAAAACCGTCCCGTCTTTGGTTCGCCGCGACACCGTGGCGTAATAGCTGGCGATGGGATCCACGTCTTCTACGGGCGCGTCCGTGCCATTCGTCACCACGGCGCCCGACTTCATGAGACTTTGCCAGACGTACGCACCCTCTCTCGTCCTCCGCTCGCCGAGTCGCTCCAGAACGTACGGGGCATCCGAAGTCGCGTGAACCGCCTCCATGGAGGCGATCACGGCCATCTCACCGAAGCGTGGGATGTCGTCGGGATGGAGGTGCTGGGAGTGCTCTATGCGCCAGCGGAGGCCCGTCTGCCCCGGATTGGCGGCGAAGGTGCGTTCGTAAATGTCCAGTGTCTCGCGATTCGCCCGGTCGCCGATGGCGTGGGTGTTGAGTTGAAATCCGTGCTCGATGGCGAGACGCGCCGTTTGCTCGATGCTCTCGATGGAACTCGTGTTGAGGCCCGAACTCGAGGGAAGGTCCTCGTACGGCTCCAACAGCCAAGCGCCGTGTGAACCGAGTGCGCCGTCGATACTGCACTTGATCGCCCGCACCGTGAGCCGGTTGTCGCCGTAGCCGATCATCCGGTAGTCGGGCAGCTCCCGAGCGAGAGCCTCGTTGGACACCCGGAGCATGACGTACAGTCTGATGCCCATCGCGCCTTCGTCAACCATTTGTTTGAACATGTCGACGGTTCGGAAGCTCGACCCGGCATCCTGAAAGCTCGTGATGCCCTTTGCCAAAATTTCCTCAATCGCAAGCTCCGCCTGCCGTCTCGGACTGGGCGGCGTAGCATTTTCTCTCGCCGGACTCAGCAGCCCCTGGGCGGTTTCCCGAAACACGCCGATGAGATCGCCGTTGGCGTCCCGCACGATCTCGCCGCCGCGGGGATCGGGGGTGCTCCGGGTGATGCCCGACAGCTCCATGGCCTTGGCGTTGGCGAACGACGCGTGACCGCTGGCGTGCCGCAGGACGACAGGGTTGTCGGGCGAAACAGCACTCAGCGAATGGTGGGTGGGCAGTCCCTGGACGGCCCCTTCCGGCACCTCGTCCCACTTCTCCTGGTGCCAACCGCGGCCGCGGATCAACTCGCCGGCCGGCGCATCCCCCACCACGGCGTCCACCATGGAGACGATCTCCCCCCAATTATTCACGTCCATGAGATCGAGCTGCATGTTGGCGTCGCCGATCCCCAGGAAGTGGCCGTGGCTCTCGATGAACCCCGGTATGGCGAGGGCGCCGTCGAGATCGATCACCTCCGTGTTGGGCCCGATGTACGCCCGGATCTGCCGGTTGGATCCAACGGCGAGGATGGTGTCGCCCTTCACGGCGATGGCCTGGCCATCGGGAACGTCTTCGTCGACGGTCACGACCTTACCGCCCCGCAGGACCAGATCGGCCTCGACTTCGGGAGATGCGGCGCAGCCGGCTGCCACCGCGGCAAAGATTGACAAAACGAAGAGCTGCAGAATTCCACGGGTACGGACGGCAAACGCCACGCCGACCTCCTTGTTGGTTACAAACCGGGAAACTGAGCGAAAGATGTGCAGTTGGACGAGTCGATGGGAGACCCTTTGTTGCTCTCTGCTTCATTCGGCGGGGGGAACTGTCCCCATGTTCTGGATAGACAACCGGCAGCCGGGGCTACAAGTTTGGACCGGTCGTCCATTTCTCGAACACGGAAGTGCCAGGTGGAGATCAGCGTTTATCTCGCAGGGGAGATCCATTCTGATTGGCGTGACCAGATCGCGCGAGGCGTTGCCGAAGCCGGGTTGCCAGTTACGCTCCTAGCGCCGGTAACGGACCATCCGGCCAGCGACGACGTCGGTGTAAACATCCTGGGCCCCGAAGAGAACCAGTTCTGGAGGGATCACAAGGGCGGCAAGGTCAACGCCATTCGGACGCGAACGATGATCGAGAAGGCGGACATCGAGGTGGTGCGTTTCGGCGACAAGTACAAGCAATGGAATGCAGGCCTTCGACGCCGCCTGGGCAAACCGCTGATAACAATGCACGATACCAGCCTGATTCACCCCCTGAAGGAGGTCGATGCGGCGGCGATGGCCGTGGCCGAGACCCCCGACCAAGTGGTGGAGATCCTGCGGTACGTCACGACCAAACAATAGTCGCGCTGACCGCAGCAGCGCACAGCGAGGCCGCCATGTACATGCGATGCGTACACTTCCCAGGGTGATGTTGATCATGGCTCTATCCAGCGCGTGTTCCTCGGACAGGCAGGACCTGTACGACCGGGTCGAGCACCACTATGCCGACAGTGACGGGGTCCGGATTCACTATGTTACCGTGGGACAAGGACCCCTCGTGGTGATGATCCACGGCTTTCCCGATTACTGGTATTCTTGGCGTCATCAGATGGAGGCGCTGTCTGCGGATTACCGTGTTGCGGCAATGGACATGCGAGGATACAACAGGAGCGACAAGCCCAAGGGTGTCGAGAGTTACGGCATGGCACACCTCGTGGACGACGTGGCGGCGGTGGTGCAAGACGCCGGCGAGGACGAGGCGATCATCGTGGGACACGATTGGGGCGGGATGGTGGCATGGACCTTTGCCATGCAGCACCCGGAGAAGACCGACAAGCTCATCATCCTCAATCTGCCTCACCCCCGCGGCCTCGCCCGGGAACTGGCCAACAACCCGGAGCAGCAGCGCAACAGCCAGTATGCCCGCAACTTCCAGCAGCCCGGTGCCCACACGCAGCTCACCGCGGAAGGGTTGGCGGCTTGGGTGACGGATCCCAACGCCCGAGCACGGTACGTCGAGGCCTTCGAGCGTTCCGATTTCAAGGCCATGCTCAACTACTACAAGGCCAATTACCCCCGGGAGCCTTACGTAGAGGACACCTCACCCGTCGTGAAGGTGCAGGCTTCCGTGCTCATGTTTCACGGGTTGGGGGACCAGTACCTGTTGCACGGGGCGTTGAACGGCACCTGGGAGTGGCTCGAGCAGGACCTCACGCTCATGACGATTCCCGGTGCGCAGCACTTCGTGCAGCAGGATGCGGCAGACTTAGTGACGCGGACGATGGTGGCGTGGTTGGGGCGGTGAGCACCCTCTAATTGGTCTTCTGACTGAGAGCCGCGGCCGGCTTCGCGAGGTTGGAGCTAAGGAACAAGTTGAGGGCGTCGCCACAACCGTGGCGCTCGTTGCCGCAGGGCCATAACGTGGTGCAAGGTAGGAACCGACTATGGAACAGCTCACGGACATCGTAGTTTCGATTCGCGACGCGCTGAACTACTCCTTGTTTCAGCTCGGCGATACCGAGGTGACCCTGTGGACGCTCGTCTACGTGAGCGTGCTCTTCACCCTACTAGTTCTTGTTGCAGGCCAACTCAAGCGGTGGGTTGCGCGATCACTCGGCGCGATCGGGGACGTCGAGATTGGGATGCGCCAATCGATCGCAACGATCGTGCGGTACCTTGTCATCGCTATCGGCCTCGTAATCATCATCCAATCAGCCGGGATCGACCTCAGCACTCTCACGGTGTTGGCCGGTGCCGCAGGTTTGGGAATCGGCTTCGGCCTGCAGAACATCATCAACAACTTCGTTAGCGGTCTGATCATTCTGTTCGAGCGGCCGATCAAGGTTGGCGATCGTGTTGACGTCGGCAGCGTCCACGGCGACGTGGTGAGCATCTCCGCCCGCGCCACAACGATCGTCACCAATGACAACATCGCCATCATCGTTCCCAACGCGGATTTCATTTCCAGCAAGGTCACCAACTGGAGCTACACCGATCGCAAGGTGCGCTTCGATGTCCCCGTCGGTGTCTCCTACGAGTGTGACCCGGAGGTCATCACGCGGCTCCTCCTGGAGGTCGCGAACGCCCACAATGGCGTGTTGGCCACCCCCCCCTCCGAAGTGCTGTTCGAGGAATTCGGGGACAGTTCCTTGAACTTTACGCTACAGGTCTGGACCAAGGATTATTCAGCGAAACCGCGAGTCCTGAAGAGCGAACTGAACTACGCCATCGCCCGGATTTTCAAAGAAAACGACATCGAGATCCCGTTTCCGCAACGCGTTCTTCACATTCGCAGCGGAGCGCTCGGCGCGTCGTCACAAACGCTGGGTAGGGCTGACCGGTCTCGGCATTAAGCGCAGTCAAGAACTCGCCCCTGACCACGAAGACGCGTTTGTCCGATCCATCGGTCCAGTAGGCGACCCCTCGCGTGCTGTTGCCGCGTAAGCCTTCCAAGCCTTCGTCCCACGGCTCCTGAACCCAAAGTGTTGCGCCGGTGGCCGGGTCGAACGCCTCGACCAACCCCACACCATTAGGGCTGTAGAGCACACCGTCGACCATGAGCGGCGTTGCGCGGAAGTTATTCGAAAACCGCAGATCAGGGTCCGCCGCCGTCAGCGAAGCGTCGACCGCTGGCCTTTTCCACGCAATCCGGAGACGTCCGACATTATCCTCGTTAATCTGATCGAGCGGGGAGTACTTGGTGCTGCCTGGTCCGCCGCTGTACATTCGCCACTGCCCCTCCTTCGCACCGTGCTGTCCGTCGACTGGGTGGACGAAAAAGAGCGACATCGAGGCGGCAAGCAGGACGGTGAGTCGACGCGTATTCATCGTTCGCCTCCATAAGCAATCCTTGGCGGAAAAGGAACAGGGAGCGACCTTGCGGTGGTGCTTGAGGTCCTCCGCGAGGTAGACCGTAGCCATGCCCCCAGCGCCGATTTCCCGCTCGATGACGTAGCGGTCGGCGGGGGCGGCTTTGAGACGGTCGAAGGTATCGGTCACGGCGCTGCGCCCGGCTGGCAGTAGTAGTAAGATGGGGCCCGCTGGCTCAGGCGGCCAGCCCTCAAGCAGCAGGATTCGATGGCATGTGCGAAGGGATCGCGGCAGCGATGACCAACGCGCCCACCGTACGTAGCGAGGCACGCGCTGCGAGCTACGACCCTGTAAGCGACAGGGTGAGTATGCCCCGGCCACGAGTATTCGAGAGCGGCGAGGGGTATTACGACACGCTCTTCCACGAGCTGACCCACAGCACCGGCCACGCGTCCCGCTTGAACCGGAAGGGCATCACGGAAGCAATCCGCTTTGGATCGCCTACCTATACCCGTGAGGAACTCGTGGCCGAGATGGGCGCGGCGTTCCCCTGTGGGAGGCTGGCATCCTGGAGACGCAGCTTGACCAGTCGGCCGCGTACATTGACGGCTGGCTCCAGGGGCTGCGCAAGCATCGCATGCTACCGGTACCCGAGGAGCAGGCGATTGTCCACCGCATCCTCACGGCGTGGCGCGCCGGTGGATCCTACGCCGGAATCACTCGGGAACTCAACCAGGAAGGGGTCGCCTCGAAGCGAGGCGGGTGCTGGCACGCTGCAACGGTCCGCCAGATAGTGGGGGGCCGTCGGGATTGGTACGCGGACGCTCTGAGGGGCTTCTAGGCGCCCATCTTATACGTGGGAAGGGGGTTCTCGGGGCCGTTTCCTTTTGGGGTGTACCTCACCCGTTCCTTGCGGCCCCATGTACCCCGCTTCATACTCACGTCCTAGACGGTAGCCGATGCTGGCCCCGCCGATCTGACTGACGCCCGTAGGACGCCCCTCGACGACGAGACCTCCGCCACCGATGGTGATGTTCAATCACCACAGGTAATACCCCATCTGTGAAGCCACTAGCCGCCGATGTAACGCTCGTATAGACACAGGCGTAACGCCCAGCACGTAACTTTACCGACTCTCAACGGGAAGCTACGGCGTGGTCCAAGACGGGGCAACCTGAGCGCAGGGGGTCCTGAGTCTGAGCATCGTCAACGGGTGGGAGGTGGTGGGTTACCGCCCGACCGCCTTACCGCCTTTAACTGGAGGTAGGTATGAAACCACATCTCGCGAAGCTATCCCTCGCACTGCTGTCCACGGTATTTCTGCTAGGCTGTCAGGAGCAGGGATCGGAGCCGGTGGGGCCGGAGGGTCCACAGTTCGGGGCGAAGTCGTGCGCGGCCAACCCCAACCAAGGCAAGTGTAAGGGCAGCAGCAGCACGGTTTCCTTGTTCGTCGAGAGCGGTGGCATTAAAGGCGTCCTGGGCGCTGCATTGTGTGACCTGGGAGCTGCGCAGGTAGGTGGAACAGTCGGCCAAGTCACCTGGCAAAACATTCGGCGCACGGACAACCACACTCATGCCAACGTTGTGCTAAGTGGTGCTACACCGGGCACCTACGACATCTACGGAAATCAGGATGTATTGTGCAATGCGCCGTTTGCGCTTGTCGATTTCGATCTGAGAAGCGGTCACAAAAGGGTAGTCACCGTAGACGCAAATGGTGATGGTGATGTAAGGATCGGGCTCACATTCGGGGGGGATGACCCGGCCACCCAGATCCCCGAGGGGCATGCGCCTGGTCCGCACCAGCTCTGGTTGACATTTGTAAGACGAGGAGGAGGAAATCCTGTAGAAGTTCTGCGGAGTGTCGCCTTCGAGGTCGTGATTAAAGACCATAGCGGCCATGATTGAGAACGCGTTTCGTCTGTCAGGGTGACCACACAGGCGGTTAGAGAATCAGGGGCGGTTCCTACTTGGGCCGCCCCTTTTGATCCTGGGTTCGGACGTAACGCCCCGAGCGTCCCAGCGGCGTTCGGGGCTTTTGTAGTTGAAACAAACACGGTTTGTGTTCAGGAAGTGTTGATGGTGCGGGTGAACGGGGTTCATCAGCGCTCCACGCGTCACCCCTAATTTGCATTGCCACTGCAGGCTGACGGTTCAATTCAATTCCAGAGCGAGTTGCTGTAGACGCCCCCTCGAAACTGATCAAAGAAATCGTTCACCTCCGGGTGTTTAATGGGCTCCCTGCTGACGTCCGGTTCGAGATGCCGTTCAGCCACGTACGTTCGGTGCGATGCCCCATGGACGAGGACGTGATACCAAGGCTTGTCTTTGGGTGGACGGGATCGAGCGACCTCATCGTACCACTCGTCCGACCCTTGAAAGGTTTTGTCCACTCCCATGATCACCCCTCGGTAGTCAAACTTCCGATGATGAACCGTTTGCCCGATGGTGAACGTGCTCATCAAAGCCTCACGAGCCAGCACCGATCTCCCGCTCGATGGCGTAGCGGTCTGCTAGGGCGGTCTTGAGGCGGTCGAGAAGGTCTGGCACTGCGTTTGGCCCTGCTGGTGACAGTCGTAGAATAGGGCTTGGGGCGTCAGGCGGCTAGGCGAAGGGGCTACTTCTTGACGCTATCGTGCTGAGAGTGCTGGGAGTCTCACGACGCGTTGCCCAACTACGTTGAGTGGTGGCCGCTGTTCGCCACTCTGATGCACACCGGCATGCGCATTGGTGAGGCGCAAGGGTTGGTATGGGCAGACGTGCGCTTGCCCGAACGACGCATTGCAATACACGAGGGATCGCGTCGTGTGAAAACGGCATCGAGCGTGCGCGACGTTCCGGTGTCTGAACCTTTGGCGGCCACCCTCGATGAGCACGCGGCTGGGGTGTTTCATGGGCCCAAAGACCCTGTGTTCCCGTCCCCATTCGATAACTACGCGTCGGCACGCCGTGCATGGCGCGAGGTCTGTCTCCACGCTGGACTCCACGACGGCGGACCAAAACCTTTACCGAACGCTACCATTCACGATCTCCGCCACACGTTCGGAGTGGCGGCGGCGCAAGCTGGCGTGCCAATTGTGCGATTACAGAAGCTCCTGGGCCATACGACACCCCACATGACCATGCGATATATGAAGCACGCACCAGAAGCCTTCTTCAAGGAAGACGCAGCCAAGGTCGCAAGCGCATTGGCGGGCGAAAGTGCCTCTCGAAGTCTGCCCAGCAGAACGGTTAGAGAGGCGTGACAGTGGTGTCGAGTCCCCACAAAAACTCCCACAGAGCCTGCACGACACGCCATCTCGCACCCCTGGCGCTTGGGCAACTACTACTCGCACATTAGGTTACAACCCTGGGAGGGCTAGACCTAACTGGTAAGGCAGCGGTCTTGAAAACCGCCGGGAGCAATCCCTTCGGGGTTCGAGTCCCCGGCCCTCCGTTAAAAGACTAAACCGTTACCGAAATACAAGTTAGGAACTCTCAGTGAGGCGGGCGACGGACGCAATCCGGGCGCCCGCGTTCGTATTTTTGACACGTGATTTGACACAAACGGTGTGTACGCCGAATCGCTAATCTGCCGAGTGGCGACATCACCAAACACGACCTGACTGGACGTGTCAATCACGTGTCCAGACTCCGCAGGTAGCAGTAAAGCTGCGGGATTCTGAAAGGCCGCAAATATGGAAACCGCTGCCTTACTCCGCTTGTGCTTCGGCTAGCCAACTCGCTCGGCATCGCCCCACCGCGACACGAACCTTGGGTCCCATCCCTCAGGTCTCCAGACAGCCATACAACTCCACGTCAACGCTAAGAGAAGGTCCCTGCGTCGCGCTGGGAGATTTTGGTTTCTGAGGCTGGAGCCCAATCAGCACAGGCGACTGCGTTGTGAGCGTCTGAGGTGCAACGGACTTCCATCGCAGTCACACTCAATGACGTTGAAACTGGCGCACTGAAGACGATGGTGAGCAATCGAACACTTACGTCGGTCCGGTGATCCAGAGAGAGTATCCGCAGCCGTCCTGAGACGATTGGACATCAAGCTGGGGTTACTTCCCTACGTGTCCGTCTTCCGTCGGGTTTTCCGTGACAGGATGCTACACCGGGTCGAGAATGCGTGGGGTGTTTTTCGGAATGGCGCTACTACCCCTTCGGCCTGATCAACTCCTGAAAGGGGGGATGATCCCGCAGAACTCGCAAAGGAATGAGTCGATGAATTACTACGACTGGGATGCCCTTGCCCACAGCCTCTCGAAGGAGCACGGTTGCCTCGTCAATCTCGCCCAAGGATGCCGCAATCATGGCTTGCCACACCTTTCCCCCTGGTTGCGGTTGCGCTCCAAGGTCCTGGTAGATCTCCGACGCTCTTTGTCGATCGCCCTGCATGCCCGCTATTACTCCGAGCCGTTTGATATACCTACGCTGTGGTGGGGGGTCACCCCGCTCCTCAACGGCCCGTTCAAGCACCACGCGGGCCTCGTCGACTCGGCCGCGGAGCAAGAGCATATCGGCGAGTTGCCGAATGCCGACGTCGATCTGCCTACTAGTGGTGTCCGTCGGCGGGGTGGATAGCCAGGCTTGACCCAGCATTATGCCACGGTCCAACACTTGGGACGCGGCTTCGAGGTGATCATGCCCAAGGAGCTCGCTGGCCATATACAGGGCCGAATACAGGGCCGAGCCAATTCTCTCGTCTTCCTCGAGCATTGCCTGGACTTCGTCGGTCCGCCCTAGCGCCGCTAGAGCCGAACCCTCAGTCGATCTTATTACCAAGTTGTCGGGAAACAGATCGCGAGCGCGGCGCGCTACCTCGAGTTCCCGCTCGTGGTCGCCGAGCCGGTGATAAGCTTCGGTCAGAACAATCCAATAGGAAGACCACCCGCGCAACCATCCACTTTCGGGATCTGCCTGCGTCAAGAACTCGATCGCCTCGCGAGGACGGTTTGCCCCAAGAGCAGCAGATCCGGCCTTATAGAGGAACTCAGAACCGGGGGCGATCTCCACAAACCGACGCATGGCTTCCAGAGCGCTACCGAAATCTCCGCGGTAAAAGGCCAGCTGATAATCCAACAACAGACGGTCCAGAGGGGCCAGTTGACCACGCCGCCCATTGAGCGCCTGGCCGATGGAATCCATCAGCGCCCACTGACCCGAGTTCCCGTACGCGTAGGCGGCCCAGAGCGACGCCATGGTGAAGTTGGAGTCCAGGGCCGCCGCCCCCAGGAAATGCGGAATCGCTTCCCGAGGTTTGTCATGCGTGTGCAGTTCGATTCCCTCGACAAACTCCGTATACGCCTCGAACGTCGGCGGCTGGCTCGCATAGCGCATCCACTTGGCGAGGCGCGGATCGGTGAGCGTGGCCAGCGTCGTCATCACCCGGTCGCGCAGTTGCTCGACGGCGGCAACCGGAGCATCGATGGCCCCGACGACGGGCTCGAGGGCCGCCAGCTCCTCGCCCGTGCTCGCGTCCGTCACGTGCGCAAGGAAATGCACGCTGTCGCCCTGCAGGTAGTAACTGCCTGACACGACCGTCCCCGTCCCATTGGCCCGGGCGAGTGCCTGCATGTCGGCCTGCTCCAGCAATCCTGTATCTGGGACGACAGGTTCCCGTGACAGCAGCCGCGTGCCGAGGCTCACGACGTCCACGAAGCTTGTCAGGGTGAGGCCCGCGGTGACCCGGTCGGTGGCCATGCGGCCCAAGTGGTCGAGCGCGGGATCGCCGGTCTCGTTCCGGAAGATGTCCACCAGCACCCGGGTGGGATCGAGCGCCGACGCATTGCCTCGGCCATTCCTTATTAAAGCTGCGCCGGCCACGGTCAGCGCGCCCAGCGCCACGATCGCAGCCGCCGCACGACCACGAGTGCGCCAGGAACGACGTGCTTCGACCGTGACGGGTGTGATTGGGACGTCGGCGGCTTGTTTCGTGACCGGCGCACTCGGCAGCACGGCTCCGTTCGTCTGCTCCCGAGCCCGCACCGATTCCATCAGTGACGTCGTCTCCGGCGCCGGTTCCGCCTCGTAGTCTTCCCGCAGCCGCTTGGCGAACGCCTCGTACTCCCGGATCGCTCCGGCGCGATCGCCCGCGCGGTCGAGCAGCTCGATGACGCGCCGCAACACGCCTTCGTCGGAGGGGGAACACGCGAGGGCGCGGCGGCTCCACCGCGCCGCCTGCGCCGTCCGTCCTTCGGTCACGGCCTGCTCGGCGAGGGACCACGCGGCCTCTGCCGACCGGTCTTTGAGCCGGCGCCGCTCCTCCTCCAGCCAGCGCTCGAATTCGAGACAGCCCGAGAGATGAAAGCCCGCCAACAGTTCGCCCCGGTAGAGGGTCAGCGCCTCTTCCAGCCGCCCGTCATCCAGCAACTGCTCGAAGGCGACCGCATCACACCAGAACGCGTCCCGATCGAGGCCGACCTGTCCGTCCCCGGGGCTCACGATCGCGCCATCGGTCACCGAACGGCGGATCAGGTACAGCGCCTGCCGCAGCGCGAGGCGCGCATGTTCGTGGTCCAATTCCGGCCAGAGCAGCGCTAACAACGTGTCGCGGCGGTGGAAACCATGCGGGGTCGCGATGGCGAGGTAGGTCAGGAGGGCGGCCCGCTTCGGCGCCGAGAAGATCGCCCGAAGCTCGCGCCCCTGGGCGTCGTGGAGGTCGAGCCCGCCGAGCGTGCGGAATTCAATCACAAGAACGATACCCCATCTGTGAAGCCACTAGCCGCCGATGTAACGCTCGTATAGACACAGGCGTAACGCCCAGCACGTAACTTTACCGAGTCTCAACGGGAAGCTACGGCGTGGTCCAAGACGGGGCAACCTGAGCGCAGGGGGTCCTGAGCCTGAGCATCGTCATCAGTGGTGGGGAGGAGGTGGGCTACCGCCTTACCGCCTTACCGCCCGACCGCCTTAGCTGGAGGTAGGTATGAAAGCACATCTCACGAAGCTATCCCTCGCACTGCTATCCACGGTATTTCTGCTCGGCTGTCAGGAACACGGGCCGGTCGGTCCCGATGGTTCGGCTCCACTATTCCACGGCGCGGCCTGCAAGGGGCACCATAAGAACGACATTGGCTGTGACAGAGGCGGCGGCGGAAAGGACATCCCAGTCGGCGTCACGGTGGACGGCGGGATGAACACGGGCACAGAACCGCCGCAGCTGATGCAACTCGCCGAGGACGAGTCCAGCCTCCGGCTGGCCGCGAGCGCCCCATCATCTACAAAAGAGCCGTATTTCGAATTGGCGAACAGCCTGACCAACACCGGCCCAATCGGCAGCTGCGTCCAGACGGGGCCAGGCGCCCCGAACAATGATTGGGCGGCCACGCTCTTTGCCGAGCTCGTACAACCCCTCGTCGCGCGCGAAGTCGCCGTCTGGATCGACAAGACCGCGCTCGGCGGCACATCCGAGACCCACCGCATCCACCACGCAGACAACAGTGAGATTGGGGGCATCAAGATAAAAGTGTTCGCGCCGACGGTCACGGTGAGCGGCCCCATCAACGGCGACTTCAGCGCCACGTTCAGCGGAGGAGACATCGAGCTGAGCGGAAGCCCGACGGGCAAGATAAAAGACCGCGTCCGCCTTACTTGTGCGATCCAACCCGGGGATGACATCACCTTTACGGTGGTGAGGTAGTGACGACCGTTGGACTTTCGTTTGCCGGGTGGTCGCCGGACGGGGAGATAGGCTAGGCTAGGACAGTTGCGTTGACAAAGGTATTGGTTCGGCGTCACAGGCGTAGATTGGCCGGAGGCAGTGGAGAAAGGGGCGGTTCCTTCGGGGGCCGCCCTTTTTCATCCTTGGCCCTCGGGCGTTGTGCCCCGAGCGTCCTAGCGGCGTTCGGGGCTTTTGTAGTTGAAACAAACACGGTTTGTGTTCAGGAAGTGTTGATGGTGCGGGTGAACGGGGTTCATCAGCGCTCCACGCGTCACCCCTAATTTGCATTGCCACTGCAGGCTGACGGTTCAATTCAATTCCAGAGCGAGTTGCTGTAGACGCCCCCTCGAAACTGATCAAAGAAATCGTTCACCTCCGGGTGTTTAATGGGCTCCCTGCTGACGTCCGGTTCGAGATGCCGTTCAGCCACGTACGTTCCGCAAGCTGTTGAGATTGGCTCAACCGGAGATGGCCTGGCGTCATATCAAGCAAGGCCACGCTACTTAATATGCTTCCAGCGGTGCCCCCGCCAGCTCAGGAACCAGTCGCGCCATTGCATCGACGTCAAAGGTTACTTGCCGATGCCCGAGCCGTTCCCCATCGGCACGATGGACGCCTTTGCGCGGGAGTTCCTTGCCAAGTGTCACGCCGAGGCGCATCATCGAAGTGTGAAGGCGGGGCAGCCGCTCGTGCCATGTCTGTACTGCGGGCAGTCGTACTCGTGGCACGTGCTGACGGGTGTGTATTGGCAGGTAGCGTAGTCCATTGCTACAACAAAGCCCCGAACGCCGCTGGGACGCTCGGGGCATTACGCCCGAGGCTAGGATGAGATGGGGTGGCCCTGAAGGAACCAACTTTGAGGCGGTGCACCATGTCGACCATTGTCCTAGCCGGCCGGGGGGAACTCCTCGAGAATCTTCTGCACCGCCGCGGTCACGTAGTGCCGAACCTGCTTTGGCTTGGGATCGTCGTCTAATCGATCCGTTGCCCAACCGCGCCAGATGAGCTCATTCGTGCGGCCGTCGACGATGTCCAGCACCAAGGTGCCTTGCACGTACTGTCCGCACGATGGCGGGCCCGTAGTACGGTGAGAGGCCAAAATGTCCGAAGCCACCGTGGCCGAAATGACCATGCCCGAAGGAGTATGGGCTGTAGGACCCTCCGTACCCTCCGGAGTAGGTATCCGTTTCCTTCTCCGTGAGCACCTTGAAGGCGACTCGGAAGTCCGGCGCGCCTGACGCGTCCCTTCGGTAGCCCAGACGCGCGAGCTCACTATCGATCTCGCCTCGAATGCGCCGCTCGAGGATGGGGCTATGGATCGCGGGCTCCGCGCTGCCGGAGCCGTTTCCGTTGGTGGAGTATCCATCTCCGTTGTCGGCCACAAGGGGTTCATGCACCCCCTGGTCGACCCAATCATACGTGCGCAGCTCGGCAAATGATGCGAGCTCATCGTAGTCCGTTCGGACCTTCAGGGAGGCGCACCCTGCGATGGCAAGCACTACGAACGAGCTCAGTACGTTACGAAGTGTATATGCCTGCATGTCTCTGTCCTTTCCAGGTCGTACCCGATGGCGCACTGCGACGCGCCATGATTCTCTACATCTCGTTAGGGTAACACGCGGCACCAGCGGCGAGTTCCGGAGCGGAAGTGGAACAAAGAGGAACACGAGCGGTTGGTGAGTCACCGCTCCAGCTCACGGTGGCGGTCCTCAACTCCTGCCACTCACTGCACGGCGGCACACGTGGCGATTGGTAAGCAGGTCGGGATTGCGCAGGAGGATCTCGAGGCGATCACGACGAGTGCTCCAAAAGCCCCCCAGGTTCGTGAGCAATATCACTGCTTTGGTTGTCCGCCGGATGCATTGTTTATGGACGGTGACGGGCCGATTGAAGGAAAAGAGAGTCATGAAAGCGCCAACAACACTCGCCAAGCTGCTGCTAATCGCTGTGGTTGCCACTGTCGCAACCACGGGGTGCGGGACGACAGGGAATTTATCATCTAGGGGGGTCTCTCCCGACGAGCAGCAGCCGTTCGCATACGCAACAACAATTGGAGCGACATGAAGGTTTATCTGGTCCCCGCGAGTGGAGGCGGGCCCGTGCGGATCGGGACGGTCGGGAGTCTGGCTACGGAGCGGATTCCCCTGCGGGGACGTATCAAGACTGAGTTACAAACTCAGGGATCGTTGCGTTTTCTGCTCAGGCCACAACCCGGCACCTTCGACCGGGAGGCGGTATGACCCGCATCACCCTACTTGAACCGTTGACTAGGATATGCAGCCCAGCAGTATTCGTAATGCTTCTGTTCTTTGTGCAGCCCATGCAGGCGCAAAGCCTCAGGTCTTTCCCTGTGGATGATGGTCATATCTATATTGGACCCTTTCAGTTTGATAAACTGACAGCAATCGAACCACCGCCGGAGTTCTTGGCGTGGTGGAGTGAGATGAAAGCCTGTACAGGCATAAAGGCGGTTGTTCCAGAAGAAGATGATTTCAACCTCATCGGTTGGTTTTTCGCTGATGGTATATATAAATGGAGGGAATCCCTGCTCGGCATATATTTTGAAATCCCCCCGGAGATAATTATTAACCCTCCGGAAATAGTAGCTGCGCGAGATTCAACCCCTAGGTTGTTTGAGGACATTATAAAGCATGAGATACTGCACCACTTGCTATACCTACAACACGGGCCTGTCAAGCAACAGCCGTTTAAGATGTTCACCTACTGTTTACCCTTAGCCGACGAATATCGTAAATATCATTACAAGGACGCTCGGTGACGACCGGATGGCTGTGGAGCGAATCAGCTTCATAACTGCAATGGCCTTCCTCGAAGAACCGAGCCGCGACGTCTGCTGCATGGGCTATTGTTAGGCGGCACCTCAACGAATATTGGAACAGGACCGGGAAGGCGCGAGGGGTCACGACCTGGTCAGAGAGAACAAAGCCCCGAACGCCGCTGGGACGCTCGGGGCGGTGTCATCATGGTAAAGGTACCAACCTCTCCTGCCTCCGTACCAGATCGGGAATCGTTCCCGGATTAATACGCCTTTCTCCACCGCTCTGACATTTCGTGAACCTCCCGGTGTCCATCGGGACCACCATGACGCCGCTGCACCCCGTCGAAAATGCCCTGAATGGATGCACCGCTCGGTGTACACACGGTCACCATAGTTCCCGCGCGCTGTTCGGGTTGCTGGCATGGCCCCTGCACAGCTAGGCATCCGCAGTTGGGCGGGCGTCCGGATGATTCGTCGTCATCGAGGCGCCTTAGCTCGAAAGACTACGTAGCTGCAATTCGGTAGATCATGGAAACAAAGGGGGCACAATGTTCAAGCTGGGAACAGGAATGACGTTCATTGCCGTGCTCGGCTTGGCGGGCTGCGGCATTGTCGATATCAACGGCGGCACGACCTTCCAGAGCGTGACCCGGCTGACTAGAAGCGATACGGGCGCGGCCACGATGGCGGCCGCTCAGACGTCGATCATGCGAAGCGCCGTCGAGAATTGCCCCACGGGATTCCAGTGTCTCACTCCAGACAATCTGGAAGGACGGGTGTATTCAGGGAGCCTGATGGTCGGCGGCAATGGCAGCAGCCTCGGCTACGCCGTAACAACCGTTGGCGCCACAGAGGACGTAAGACGACGGCCCGACTTAGGCAAAGACGGGACTCTAACCTTCAACCTGAACAGCACCACAGACTTCTCGGGAGACTATACCTGTTGTGGTGGATCGGCTTATCCAGCCGACGAAGACGCCATAGTGCGACAGCTGGAGTTCTCATTCGACTTCCTCGACGCCACCTTCACTGTGCCCGGCACCGCCGGACCCAGCATCGCCGGCAAGACATATGCGATACGTCTCGTATATGTCCTCGAAACAGAGGTCGCAGATATTGCCAGCGACAGCACCGTTTCAGTCATGCTCGGCGACAAGCTCGTCCGCGTGCCGGGTGACAGTGCCTATAGGTGGTGTGACGACAGCGGCTGCTCCTTTGCCAGCCGTCCAGGCTCACCCCTGGCTGCTGCAGGCATAACAATCGATTCGGGTCCGGGGAACCAGAACTACGCGATTTTCAGCACCAATCTCACCGACAACACCAGCATCACCTTTACCCAAGCCGAAGCGCTTCAGGGAAACTGGATCTTTACCGTACACTTCGATCTGGAGGATGCCCTGAGATTCGATATCACCGACTGGAGCGCCGTCAGTTCCGTACAAGATCTCGTGGCCGCCTTCTCACGCTTCGGAGACCACATCAACAACTCAACCAGCGTGCGCGTTTCGCTGACCAAGGCCCCGATGTAGTCCCCGGCCTACTATCAACTTTGAAGTGCAACACTGAGATGGTGGCGGCGTTTCGGCTCGTGACATAGGTCTTCATCGTCTCGACCGCGATCCGGCGGGCTCGGGGCGATCCGGCCGGACTCCGTGCCTGCGGAGTGCGTCAAGTATGTTGCTGTCAAAACTGGAGCACAAAATCCCTCTTTTTAGCGGTTGTTGCCCTGGCTCCACCGACCACTTAGCTAGACCCTCGCGAGCATATACCGCCCTGGAGGGCGACTTAGTTTAGAGAGGCGGGGCGGCCCGGCCGGGCTGTGCTCCCCGCAGTGGGGGACCGCCGGAAGCCTCCACCTTTCGGCGCGCGCTCCTCACCGATCACCCGTGGAGGGGAGTCTGTTGAACGTGTCACGGATGCTGATGCTTCCTCCGCCCCCACCAGGGAAACGGGCGACAACTGAGGAGGTACCCACATCTGCTTATGTGTGGAGCATCCTGAAGAAGGGACACTAAGCACGCAACTGGGGCGAGTCGGGTCAGGTACATGGGTCCTACCTCGCTGCCGTTTCCGAGTATCCGCAAAGTAGGGGCCTGTTCCGTCGGTGTGCAAGACTCCACTCCGCAAGAACTCACGAGAATCGCGATGTGGACTCTTGCCAGGATTTACACCGGACACATGACGTTGGGCCAATGCCCAACTACCACCATCTCTCCCCCCCTTAGAGGAGAGAGTGGGAGTAAGGGTGGAGCTTGGGGTTTGATCAGGGCTAGTAGCGCTCTTGCGGGCCTATGTACCTCGCTTTATTGTCATGCTGATCGGTGGCCTTCGTGGCCCCGCCGCCGCAGTAGACGCCCCCGTAGGACACCGTAGTACGATGCCTCCGCAGGGACGCCCTCCTGACGACGAGACTGACAGGTCGGTCGAGACGCTAGAACCTTGTTGAATTGGAGGTGAGACATGCAGGCAGCATGGAGCAAGTGGGCGCCGATGCCGCTTCGGCTGATCATCGGATTCGGATTCGTTTATCACGGGTTCCCCAAACTGTTTAGTAGCCAGGGACACGACATGTTCTTGGGCATGTTACAGAACATTGGGGTACCGGCGGCCGGATTGATGGCATGGGCAGTGGGAATCGTAGAGTTCCTTGGCGGGCTCGCACTCATTGTTGGCGCGTTCGTACCAATCATATCGGTGCTGCTCATCATCAATATGCTCGTCGCTCTGTTCACGGTGGCTCTTCCGAACGGGTTCAATTTCATGCACATCACCGGCATGACTGAGGCCGGTCCGCAGTTTGGGATGCCCGGAATGGAGGTAAACTTACTGTACATTGCGGGCTTGCTCGCGCTGTTCCTGCGCGGCCCCGCTCACATGTCCGTGGATCAGATGCTGGCGGAAAAGAAGGGGGGCGGAGGGGCCGCCGCGTAGGCGTCGAGCGGGAGATCCTTAGCCTGCGCGTACGCCCGGATCCGAACCTGTTGCGCCTCGCCGCTGCGGTACGACGGAAGTGATCGAGGAGGCGGTCGATCACCCGGGGCTCCGTGATGAAGGCAACGATGCGCATGGTTTGCCCGCAGCGGGGACGTTCCAGGGGCTCAACTTCGAAAGCGCTGGAGCACCTGGCCCTTGTTGGGAATGTGGCTCGCCACGCGCGCCAGGAATTCCAGGACGTCAGCGTCTCGCTGCCCACGGGTGGGACCCGTCGGCTTCGGGATGAGTTTCTTTCCAGGGCATCCTCATTGTTGCTGGAGCCCTCTGTCACCCATCCCCCCGGTTTGATCTGTTACCTATCCGCTCGGTCTGTACAATTCCCGGACGGCTAGCACAGAACCACGTTTCCCCGACGGGGAATTTGTCTTCCTCGACGGGGAAACTCTGGTCCCAGCGCTGTACTCGATCTTCTTGCGGGCGAGCTATCGCGACTACGACTACAGAGCGAAGTCGCTCAGTACCGCCCCCAGTCGGCGCTCTGGACGAAGGTGAAGGATGGAGGCCCCTGGACGTCGGCGGCTTGCATCGCCTGTTTGAGATCGGGCGACGAGGTGAATGCCTTGAGGGCGTCGTTCGACTCGGCCTGCAGGTACACGATAACTGTATTCAGTGAGTCGGCGGCGCGATTGACCGCGTAGCCGAGGATGCCGGCCTTGGCGCGGGCGTCGAAGTGGTCGTCGAAAGCTTTCTTCCAGGCGTCGAAGTCAGCGACCTCGTGGCGGACGATGACGTCGGCGAGCTCGCGGTCCTTGACGGTGTGGTCGACGATGGGCGTCATCAAGGTGATCGTTGGCGGTCCCTCAACGCCGGCGCCCTTCATCGCGGCCTTCAATGCGTCGCTGCTGAGGAAGGCCTTCAATGCGTCGCCGTCGGTCGCCGGCAGGTAAACCGACAGCTGGTTCGGGTCGTCAGCGCCTCGGTCGATGTGGTGGCCGAGAATGCTGGCCTGCTTGCGCGCGCCGGCGTGGGCGTCGAACGCCGCTTTCCATTTGTCGTAATCCGATACGTTGTGCATGACAACGACGGCGACGGGCGGGATGGTGGCTTCGGGCATGGCTCTCTCCTTGGTGACGGTTTTGGTGTTGGTTTCGATGGCTCTGCTCGCCGGAGCGCCGCTGCAGCCCTCCCACGATGAGCCCCATTGCAATGGCTGCGTGCGATATAACTGAATTCAATGGAGCGGCTTATCGGGACGATCCAGCGAATCGTGGATAATTTCCGCGTGTTCAGGGCAGCACCACAGGCCGCTCTCTAGTTCGATCGTCGCTGGCTTACCGCAGCGAACCCTCGGGTCAGCAACGTCGCTCCCCGCAGGTTCCTCCTCGTAGGCGACCACATATTGGCAGAACTGCATGTGTAGTGATTCTACGTGAAAGTGGTCGCTGGTGATAGAGTTTCGTGTGCTTCTTCCAGACGGGGGTGAGATAGCGACGTAGCGATGCGTCAAGGGCAGAGAAGCGACGCATAGCGAAGCCCTTGCAGAAAGAGGGCCACCGTAGTCAACGCGGCTTAACGCACAAATCGGCCAAGAAGCCCCGAACGCCGCTGGGACGCTCGGGGCGTAATGAATTCACGGACCGGGGCATTAGTTTCGCTCCGGCCGCAACTTCTCCGGATCGAACACCCACCCGCCTTTGATCACCCGCCAGATGGCCTGCGTGTTCTTGATGTCCTCCAACGGATTCGCATCGAGCAGCACGACGTCGGCGAGCTTGCCAACCTCCAGCGTGCCGAGGTGCTCTTCCGCACCCACCGCTTCAGCTCCCCCCTGGGTAGCGATGCGCAGCACGTCGAGCGGCGGGATGCCGGCCTGAACAAAGTATTCCAGCTCCCAGTGAAGAGACGACCCAGGGAACCGAAAGGCGTAGTCGGTGCCCGCCAGGAGCTTGACGCCGCGGAGATGCGCCGCGCGAATGCTTGCCAGCGCTTCCGCCCAATTCCCTCGCGAGGCTCTGGAACCCGCCGCCCCGATGGACTCAACCCGAATTTCCACTTTGCTAAAAGCCCGAAGCTTGGCGTCCGCCAGACGTTCGGGCTCATCGTAAAGCAACAAGCGAATGCCACCGATCACTCCCAGCGTGGGGTCCCACCGCGTCCCAGCCAGTGCCAGCATTTGGAGCACGTCGTCATACTGGCGCTCCCTACGAAGATGCTCGAGACTCGCGTAGCCCAGGGTTACGCTCTTGGTGGTTAGCTCCAAGTGATCATTGTGTCCCACCACCGGTAAACCCAGCCGGTCTGGCGCCGAGTGATCGATGGGAAGCGCTGACCGTGGCGTGCGAGTCGACCCGGCCGATTTCCGCGCGCTCCCGCTCCGTGCGCACGAACTCCTCGTGGACATTCCGCTGCATGACGCGTGGCGCTTCCGGCTCCGCGGTGGTGGTCCGGGCGTGACGGTGCGAGACGCGATTGACCTGTTCGTCCGGATGGACACCTCGGGAATCAGCCGATCCGCACGTCTGCTGTTCGCGCTGCGCACAGGATTAGGGCGAGTGTTCGGCTGGGACCGCGAAGACCCAACGGCGTGCCTGCGTTCCTACGTCCTGCGGCTCTCGGCGGAGGACCGCGCGCGATCGCTCGACGAGCCGGGCTTGCAGCGCGGCTTTTGGAAGTCTGTGTATACGTTCGAGCATGAGGCGCTGGGCGAGGTCATCAACCGCACGGTGCACGCATTCCTGCTCTTCGCGCTCGAGTCGGCGGGAGACGAGCACACGCTGTACTGGGGGATCTACGTCAAGCCGGTCAACCCGTTTACCCCGTTCTACATGGCACTGATCGATCCGTTCCGTCGGCGCCTAATCTATCCCGCGCTCGTGCGCCGGTTCGAGACGGCCTGGCGCGAGCAATGGAAGAGCGGTGCGGCCCTGGAGGAAGAATGAAGACATTCTACATCGCAGCGGCCATCGCGGGCTACGCGGGAGCGAACAGCCTCGTGCTGCTGGAATCGGTTCAAGAGGGCAACATTCTCCTCTGGACCAAGCCGTTGGAGACGGCGGCAGGGATGTTCGCCAACCGCATCTCCACGATCTTTGCCATCGACCTGTTCCTCGTGGTGGCAGTCGCGTTCGTGTGGATGTATGACAAAGGACAGCGGTTGGGCGTCAAAACGCGTATGGCTGTACTGGCTGCTGACCATGCTGTTCGGGTTGGCGGTTCGTTGCAATCTTACCAACAGAATCCCATACCTGAGAACGAGAAGTCCGGGGTCAGCAAGCCCTTGAACACTCCGGCGTTCCACGCCAGCCGGACCCACGGGAAAAGCTCTGCGGCCTTCTCTGACCTTTCCACGGGTTCGAATACGAGCCGATCGCCGACCCTTTCTGGCAGAGGAACTGGTATTGGGTTTCGGTCCGTATGGGTGACCTGCGGCCGGGACGCTCTTACCGGGACACCGGCAGAGGCGACCGCCAACTCGACGACAGGAACACACGCAGGTAGCATGGTGAGTACCATGAGGACCGCGACTGTCTGGCTGCGTCTCAAGACCTTCATAACTGGGGCTCCTAGGCTGGTGATCTAGGAGCAACGGTAAGTGAGGACCGTCAAGGCGGCGTCAAGTGGGCTTAGCGTCAAGCCTCGCCGAGGTCGTCTCGGCGTGCTCTCAGTGCGAGGCCCGCTCTCTAAGGGTGCGGCACCAGGGCCCCAATGCAGCGGTGCTATTGGTGGTGGTATTAGTAGGCTCTGGTTGTAACAAGACATCGCCCGGCAGGCTGCGGGTTTCCTGACCCTGTGTCACCTGACACCACATATTGAGACAAGCATGGGGCTCAGGGCCAGTTGCCCCGTAGCGCCCGCCCACTCGCGACCATGGTTGGCCTCCACCTTCTTTAGCCGGTAGCCGGTACCTCTCGCTTCCCTGGAGCCTGATCGGCCTTTTGCCACTCGCGATTGGCATCTCGCTCAACGTCGTAGCCGACCGAGAATTCAAACGCCCACCAGACCACCGTGAAGCCTTTCAAGCGGTCGTCGGCTCTAGTGACAGCATTTCCGTTTTCTCTGAGCCGTAATCCGATGTACCTTGGCGTCACTCTAATGCTCGCAGGTGTGGCGCTTCTGCTCGGAACACTGTCCGCTCTGCTGCCGGCCGCCGCCTTCCTAGTTCTGATGGACATCCGCTTCGTTCGCATGGAGGAGCGAATGTTGGCCGACGCGTTCAGCTCTGAATGGCAGAGGTACTGTGCTCGAGTGCGTCGATGGCTCTAGGTGCGCATTGCGCTCAGAACATAAGCTCACGCCGGGTGTCAAGCGGGCCCCCCCTACTCCAACAACGGAAGAAGGAGAAAGGGGGGGAGTTGACGCGACGGGCCGGGCTGCCGTTGGCGGTTTTATTGGTTGAACTAAACCGCTGAGCGTCGCGATTGTGCTTTGTCAGTGTAACCAACCTCGATGTCAGGCAGGCGGCGGGGCACCACCGTTGTCATCACCCGGCAAGCAAACGCCGCCTTCGGCCGGTTCCTCTGGATAGCAGACACCACCCTCATCATCACCGTCCCCATCGCCGTCATCGGGAGGGTCCGGGTCATCGTCGTCGGTTTCACCTTCTGAGGCAATAATTATGGCAGCAATCACTATTATGGTGACCGCCAATCCCAGCCAGCCGGCCAGACAGACCACTTTGTACATAACATCGGGCTCTGCTTTGCCGTCGGGCAGGTTTTCATAGAGGGCAAGTACGAGCTGCGTTGTAGAACCTTGGGGATCCGACGATGGATCGAATGCCTTCGCTAGCTTCAGACATTTTGTATAGCTGTCAAAGCGGGGTCTCAGGAAGAAAGAGATTCGCTTCAGGGCGGCGCGGGTACCACCCACTTGCCGCAGCTGCCTCAGCAGGCTATCTGAGTCTCGTCGGCCGGCCATAATCTCAGCTATGCGTTTCTCGATTTCCGAGTCTGAGATGCCCATCCGCTCGATGCCTTTGCGGATGTCCGATAGCGCTCGATATGTCATGCGAAGTTGCGCCCTAATGTTGGCAATTGAGTTGATTAGGTACTGGCGCTCTAGCTTGACCGACGAACTCGTCCCCTGGCCCTGTAGTAAGAAGTCGAGTTCGCGAATCAAATCGGATTCGAGGTGGGGCAACGTTTGCATGCCGAGCCGAAAGCGACGGTACGTGGGAAGCAGCCACTGACGGAATGTGACGCGGCGTGGGCCAGCGTCATATTTTGGTTTATGCTCCATTTTTGGTTTATGCTTCATGATTTCTTGACCTCCGATCGTTTCGCAGTAGGAGTTTCCTTTCACCCCTCGCAAGTATGACGCACTGAGCATTAGTCGTTCCCATCTTTCTCTCTCAGGTAAGCGCGGAACCTACCGGACACCCGTCAAGCAAACGTCAAGCCCAAGACGCAGTGGGGTTTCCCCGAGATCAGGCCCAAAACTGGCGGGGCACACAAGCTCGCGCCCGGGACTCAAGCGCCCAGCCTCGCAGCCCCCCTGGCCCGTGGACATAAGCTCACGCCGGGTGTCAAGCGCCTCGGCCCCCGCCCCCGGTCGTCCCTACGATTGTGGTCGCACGCTATACATCAGTGTTGGATCGGCTCGACCGTCGGTGCTCACAGGACCGCACCATGATCTCTGACATGGCTGTACGGGCGACACAGCTTATCAGGGATGACTACGGCGTCGATGTTAAGGTACTTGCGCTGCTTCAGGGTCTGGATCGGGCGACATCGTCACTATCGTCGGGAACAGATTGTGTGCCTATCTTGGCGACACTTATCCCGTTGATGGGGCAGCGCTGAACTCAACGCATAGCAGCAGGCCTGGAGTATGAAGTAGCGTGCACGAGGGGCGGCTGCCCCACAGTGCAACCGCAACTGATCTATTAGCTAGCTAATAAATTGACCCTGGAAGTGGGTCTCAAATCCCTGGCGATCCCGGGATTGCAAAGCAGGAAACCCGTTAATTGGTGCCCACTTACGCCACTTGGCGTGGGTTGCCGATTCCTGGGTTCTACTTATTATTTGCCTTCCGACGGAGTTTTCCGTCTCTGTGGGTTGGAGAGGTGGCCGAGTGGCTGAAGGCGCCGGTTTGCTAAACCGTTATAGGGTTTATAGCCCTATCGGGGGTTCGAATCCCCCCCTCTCCGTGATTGCTTTCTCCACTGATTTAGGTAGGTAGAGACGACACCTGGTGAATCAATTGCCTCCGGCTCACGTGCGAGAGGGGAGCGGTGGGCGGTGAGGGGCCCCTCCACTCCGCCACCGGGGTTGGGTGGGGCCTGCTCCCCACTCCCTGCTCCCCACTCCCCACTCCCTAGATGACTGGCATCCGCGTCCGGTTCGCTCCCTCCCCGACAGGCTATTTACATGTTGGCGGCGCTCGCACGGCGCTTTTCAACTGGCTGTTCGCCCGGAAGACGGGCGGGAAATTCCTGCTCCGCATCGAAGATACGGACCGGGAACGGTCTTCCGAGGAGCACACCCAGGTCATTCTGGACGGGTTGCGCTGGCTCGGTGTGGACTGGGACGAGGCGGTGGTGTTCCAAGGCGCCCGCCTCGAGCGGCACCGGGAATGGGCCGAGCAGCTCATCGATACCGGCCACACGTATGAGGACGGCGGTGCCGTGAGGTTCCGCATGCCGGATGAGACGCTGGCGTGGGACGACGCCGTCCACGGAACGCTTTCGTTCGAGGGGAGGGACATAAAAGACTGGATCATCCTCCGATCGGACCGCACTCCGACCTACAACTTTTCCGTAGTCGCTGACGATATAGACATGGGACTGACCCACGTCATTCGGGGCAGCGACCACGTCTCCAACACCCCGAAGCAGATCGCCCTGTATCGCGCGCTGGGCGTTGACCCGCCGACGTTCGGTCACGTTCCCATGATCCACGGGACAGACGGTAAGAAGCTCTCCAAGCGCCACGGGGCAACAGCCGTCGGCGATTACCAACACGTGGGAATCCTTCCGGCCGCGCTGACCAACTTCCTGGTGCTACTCGGCTGGAGCCCGGGCGACGACCGCGAACTGTATTTCGATATCGAGGAACTAGTCGAGGCCTTTTCCCTCGAGGGCGTTCAAAAGAAAGCCGCGGTGTTCGATCCCACGAAACTAGAGTGGATGAACGGCCAATACCTCAGCTGCACGCCCCCAGAGGACCTCCTCGCGCTGACCGAGTCGGAGCTCGCCGAGAAGTACGGTATCGACGTCGATGCGAGAAGGGAGGACGTACTGCACGCGATAGAATTCGTGCGTACGCGGGCGCGCACCACGACGAAGGTCGCGTGGCAAACGGCGGTCCGCCTCGACGCTTCCTACATAGAGCCGGAAGCCAAAGCCGACAAGATGATCACGAAAGATCCGGAAGGCTTTCGCGATGCCCTCGAGAAAGCGGCTACGCTCCTCGACGGGCTCGACGATGATGCATGGAGTCCCGAGCAACTAGACACCGCACTACGAGACCTGGCCGAAAGGTTGGACCTGAAAGTCGGCAAGATCATGCAGCCGATCCGAATCGCCCTCACCGGACAAACCGTGTCCGAGGCTGTGAATGACTTGCTGGTGGTGGTGGGAAGAGAGGAATCCCTGCGGCGAATTCGGGCAGCACAGGAGTGGGAGTGAGGCCCATTCTAGAATCTTCAATATTCAATATTGAACTTAGGATCTAGATTCTCCTTATAATGGAGTCGCGCCCCGCCACGATCCCCCGGCGCCTGCGCTCCTCGTCCCGCTCCTTTCGCTTGCGCGCCTCCAGCGCTTTCACCGCGCGCTTGAACTCTTTCATTTGATCCATCCTCTGGGCCTGCGTCAAAATCTGATTGCGGACGTCGGCCAGCCAGGCCTGCTGTTGCGCCAACTCGTAATTGCCCATTTGCGGCAGGTTGGAGAAGGCGAGCAGGGCCGCCAGAACCGTGGGGATCTTCACCGGCCCCAAGTGGATATATTGGGAATCGATTCCCCACTCCTGCCCGCCGATCGTCGTTACCCACCTGGGGATTTCCCCCCTCGCCCAGAGCGAGTCCTCGAGTATGTCCGCCAGCATCTCGGCAACCTCAAGGGCCAGCAGCGTCTCCTGCGCCCCCCACTCCTCCTCCTCGCCAATGATCCCGACATCGGTCTCCTCCCAGAGCAGTCCGTCGCCGAATGTCGGCCCGATACGCCGGCGCGTTCCCACGATTATGGCACCAGGAATCCTGCCGGAAGCTCCAGGAATCCCTATGCTCAACGAATCGGGGATCGCGCCCGGTCGCCTGGCACCAGGGGAACCACCAACCGGAACCGTCGAGATGCTCACGGGCCCCATCGGCCCCATCCCAGCACTGGCATTGGACGAACCCCGCTTCGTTCCAACCCCGACAGGATCCGACACACGCATGCTGAACTGACGGGTGACATCCGGAGCGCGATAGAGCGTTATGAGGAGCGTTTCGCTGTACGTGTTGCGTGTGTGAGTACTCACCCCTGCGAGGAGACCCAGAAAAACCGCGTGGACCACAGCGCTCAGTGCGTACCACAGCGGTCCCACAGCCGGCGGCTTCGGAAGGAGGAAATTACGCACGGCCCTTTGCCGCTCCGAAACGGTCTAGGACACGGGCCATCCTTACGGCCGCTTCGCGCAATCGTTCGGGTTCCACGATAAATGACAATCTCACGAATCCCTCCCCCCCTTCACCAAACACCGACCCGGCGAAAAGTGCAAGCCCTTCCCGCTCCAACAGGTCGCATGCGAATTCTCCGGACGGCACTCCTTCGGGCAGACGCACCCACAAATACATCGTCGCTCGGGGCGAGGCGCAATCGATGCCGACGTCGCGGAGGGCAGCCACCAAAGCGTCTCTCCCCACTCTGAACTGCTCGCGGACGGGCTCGACCAATTCGTCCGCTCTATCGATCACCGCTGCACCGGCTCGTTGCACCGCGAGGAACGCGCCGGTGTCCACGTAACTCTTTATTTTGGATAGTCCTTTTATCACGTCAGAGTTCCCAACCGCCCAACCGAGCCGCCAACCCGTCATGCCAAAGCTCTTGGACAACGAATGGAATTCCACGGCCACCTCTCGTGCGCCTGGTATCTCAAGGATGCTCGGCGCACGGTATCCGTCGAACGTTAGCTCGGAATACGGATTGTCGTATGCGAGAACGATGCCGTGCTTTCGGCAAATGGTAACCGTCCTTTCCAGGTAGTCGCGCGGGGCGATAGCCGCAGTGGGATTGTTGGGATAATTCAGGAAAACAAGCTTCGTCCCTGCCAGACGTTCCCGCGAAAGATCTTCCAGCTCTACGAGAAAATTGGCCTCCGGCCGTAGGGGAAATATCTCGACGTCTGCGCCCGCCAGTCGGGCTCCGCCCAAGTATGCCGGGTACCCTGGCTCGGGCACCACGCAGACATCTCCGGGGTCGAGCACGGCGAACGGGAGGTGCGCCAGACCTTCCTTCGATCCGATGAGGGGAAGGATTTCGCTCAGCTGATCGACGCTCACGCCAAACCGCCGCTCCATGAAACGCGCCACCGCATCGCGGAATTCAAGCGACCCTATCTGAAACGCGTAGCGACTCATGGCGCGCTCTTGCGCCGCCCGGTGCAAGCTCTCCACCGCAACCACCGGCGGGGCGAGGTTCGCGTCACCCACGCCGAGATCGATGACATCCACTCCTTCTGCGATGAGTTGACGCTTGCGCTCTGCGATTTGCCCCACGGCGTATGTGGGGAGACGCATTACACGCTGGCTCAGGACATTCATGTTGGAGCTCCCACATCGTGCAGCGCGAAGAATTCCTCCGCGGCCGCTCGTACCTCCTGCCACGTGCCGATCACCTGCCTGGCCGGAGGCAATGACCGGATCAGAACCTTGCCATATGTCCGGCTCAACACGCGAGGATCCAGCAGCACCACCACACCAAAGTCGGTCCGGGAACGTATCAAGCGCCCGAAGCCTTGTTTCAACTTGAGTGCCGCGTGCGGCACCAGGTATCGTGTGAACCCGTCTTCGCCGCCTTCCTGCAGCCGCTCGAGGCGCGCGGAAGTGACCGGTTCACTCGGCACCTTGAAGGGAAGCTTCACGATGACGAGGCAGCGGAGTGCCCTCCCCGGCACGTCGACCCCCTCCCAAAAGCTGTCTGTACCAAAGAGAAGGGCCGATCCAGCCTCGCGGAACCTTCTCAGCAACCGGTCTCTCTGGCCCTCGCCCTGAATCATCAACGGCCATCGGCTCCCGACTCGGCGACGCACGAGCTGGGCGGTTCGTCGCAGGGCGGAATGGCTGGTGAAGAGCACAAACATTCCACCGTCAGAGATTTGGGCCAGCTCGACGATGGCAGACGCAACGGATTGGTCGTACCTGGGCTCGTCACGCTGGGGCTCCGGTTGGTCGGAGGGGATGCCGAAGAGACACTGCTCGCCGAAATCGAACGGCGACGCCAAGATCTCCTCGAACCGCATGCGAGTCGGGGGTAACGACAGGCCGATACGACTCTTGATGAAGTCGAAATCGCCGCCTGTTGCGAGCGTGGCACTCGTCAAGATCACGCTGTCAACCCGATCGAACAGCGATTCTTTGAGAATGGGTGCCAGATCGAGAGGTACGCTGGCCAGCCCGATCGGGAACGGGAGAGATCCCGTCGGCTTCTTGCCCCGCTGTTCGATCCATCTGACAGTGGCGGCGTCCGGTTGCGGCCGCAGAGTAAACAACATGCCGTCGAGCACGGCGCTGAGGCGCCGGACGACACCGTTGAGTTCCTTGAGCAGCTGGGTTCGACCGTCCGGTTCTTCGTCCAGCTCCAACCGGTCGGCCACGGTCTCGACGCCGTCGCGCAACTTCTGCAACACGATGACAAGGTTGTCGAGGGCAACGCTCAGCCCTTGTTCCCAAATGGCATCCTTGGAGAACTCATCGGTCAGGCGCAGTACCTGTTCGCCCCGATCCACCAGAAGATCGGCAAGCAAGCCAAACACGCGCTGCGCGTGAGTGCGCGCGTCCTGGAGAGCCGGCATCAGGTCCGTTCGCAGTAATTCGACGGAAGCCGCGCTCAACAAATCCTCACGACGGCGCAACTCGGCGATCAGAGCCGGGATCAACCCTTTGCCGTTGCGCTCGAGCCGCCCAAGCAACCGGATCACTCCGAACCACGTGACTTGATGTCCGAGGTGTTGCGCCGCGGTGTCTTCCAGATGGTGGGCCTCGTCCAACACCAGACGCTTGTAGGGCGGGAGTACCGCCGCGTCACGCCAGTTGTCAGTGTTACGCCTGATGGCGATGTCGGAGGCGAGAAGATGGTGATTAACAACCACGACGTCGGCTTCTGCCGCGCGACGCCTGGATCGAAAGACGAAGCACCCGTCGAAATGCGGGCACTGCAGCCGTGTGCAAAGATCGGCCTCGGCGCACACTTCGTCCCACACTTCCGAAGATGGTTGATCCGGGAGGTCGGCGAGTGAGCCGTCGGTGGTGTGCTCTGACCACTTCACCAATGCCACCAGCTCCTCCGTTCTGTCTTCCCCCAACAACGAGCCCTGCTCCTTCTCCGCATACGACAGGCGTTGGAGACAGAGATAGTTCCGCCATCCCTTGAGGAGAGCAAATGTAGGCGGCCGGTCCCGGTCGGTCGCTGCCCGCACCAACATCGGCAGGTCCTTCCCCACTAGCTGCTCCTGAAGGTTGATCGTGTTGGTCGAGACGATCGTGCGCTCCTCGTTCACCTGGGCCCACTCGATGGCCGGGACGAGATAGGCGAAAGATTTTCCCACCCCGGTGCCAGCTTCGAGTATCGAGACGCCGCCATCGTTGTAGGTATCCGCCACGTAGGCCGCCATGTCGCGCTGGCTCGGCCTGTTCTCGAACTGACCGAGCACATCGGCAATCGGTCCGTCGGGGCCGAGCAGGTCGGCGACCGCCGGGGCGTCGAGCAACTGATACGACGGAGCGCGCGGCACCTCGACGACCACGTAAATGGACGTGGCTTCGTTATCGACAATTGCAAACCCGATGCCCGCATCGTGCAACCGCGAGGCAACGGTGAGGTCGGATTGCGAGGGCTCTAGCACGCCACTGGGATGGTTGTGGAGAAGCATTTCGCCGCGGCTCGCAACGCCGGGAAGGGCCAACACTGCTTCCACCGTGCCCCGCGCCACGGCGCGCGCTGCCACGAGCGTCCCGTCGTCGTCCACTGCAGCGACAAACGACACCTCACGCCCCCCGGCAGCAGCGATCTCTTGACGAAGAAGCGCGCTGACCGAAGGGTCGATACAGGTCACGTCTTCAGCTCGCGCTTCTTGGCTGCCGGGAAGAGCACATTGTTGAGGATCAACCTGTACCCTGGGGAATTCGGGTGGAGCGAAAGATCTGTGGGAGGATCTCCAATACGGTGCTGCGGATCTTCCGGATCATGCCCGCCGAAGAACGTCCACGTACCCGAGCCGTATTCCCCGTGAATGTATTTCACCCAGGGAGCGCCTTCCTCATCGGCTAGCACGGTAACTCCCGGCTTGAGTCGCTCGCGCACGAAAGATGTGGTGAGCCCATAGTAATCGGAGATGATGGACCGGTGGTTCTGCACCAGCATCGTGGGAACCGGGTCTATCTTGGCAGCGAAGTTAAACAGCTTGAACGCTCCTAGAGGCTGCCGTTTGGCGGCATTGTTCACCTGGTGGCCGTCGACATCCGAGAAGCTGGCGGTCATTGGCGACTGCTCCAAGCGCACCTTGTCGAATGCCATTGTGCGACCCCACCGTAACTTGCCGGACGCCTCGGGATCCATCGGCGTGCCATCGGCATAACGCGGAGCAACATCCACACCGTCAGCCGCCAACGCGATTTCCAGCGTCTCCGTCGCCGTGCACATGGCGAAGAGAAAGCCGCCCCGATCCACGTAATCTCGAATGTTCCGAGCAACAGCCTTCTTCAAATCCGGAACGGTGGCGAAGCCCAGGGTTCGTGCTATCTGCTGGTTGCGCTGCACCATTTCCGTGAGCCAAGGGGTCCCGCTATAAGTGAGGTAGAACTTGGAGTACTGGCCGGTGAAATCCTCATGATGCAGGTGCAGCCACTCGTAATCGCTCAACTTCCCTCCGACCACCTCCCCATCCCAAATGCGGTCGTACTCGATCCCGGCATATTCGAGCGACATCCGCACGGCGTCGTCCCATGGCGCGTTGCCGGGTGGCACGTACACGGCCACCTTGGGGGCCTTTTCCAACGGCACGGCGTCCATGTTGTTCGCCGCGATGGTTCCGCGCACGTCTACGACATCCGCGTCCGTGAGCTGTATGGTGGAAACACCCTGCAACGCGGCATCCCGCTGTGTCGTCGGATCGAGCGGGAACAGAAAGCTACCACTGCGGAAATTCAGCAGCCATTCGGCCGTTGTGCCCCGCCGCAGCGCACGGTACGTGACGCCGTAGGCTTTCAAGTGATTCGACTGGTCGCCGTCCATGGGAACGAGCAGCCATGTTGCCTCGCGGGGGCGTGGCGTCCCCGACGCGCCCAATCCCGCGGCGGCGACCACCCCACCCAGCGTCTCTACAAATTGGCGTCGCTTCATCGTACCGGCACCACCCCCCTCAAACGATCCAGCATGCGGCGAGCCAGCGGCACGACCGCACTCTCGGGATACTCGAGAATCAGGCTCTCCAAACGGGCGCGGGCCTCGTCGTTGCGGCCAAGTTCTTCGAGCACACGCGCGAGATGGTATCCGGCCGCCGGTGCGGAGGCCGACGCCGGATCTGCGGCTATGGCACCAAGGAAGGACTCTTCGGCCCCTTTGTAATCTTGCCGATCCAACGCGAGGCGGCCGGCATAGGTCAACACGCCGACACGCCCCCCGCGAGGGGGAAGCGCAGCGGCGGCCTCATGGAGGGCTTGCAGCGCCGTGGCAGTGTCTCCGCGAGCGAGTTGCAGTAACGCGCGTCCCAATAGCGGCACAGAGTCAGGGGTGATGCCTTGCAACAAAGCCAGCACGGCAGTGCGCTCGGTGACCTCCTTGCGCGACCCAGCCCGAGGGCCTGCACCCCGAAAGAAATCCGTCGCCACCCGGATGTTACCCCTGTACAGCGCGATCCAGCCGCGCACGGCTAGGACGGTGACAGTAGAGTCGTCTCCCAGCACCGCTTCGGCTCGGTCCAACTCACCTTTTCTAACCCAGGCCCATGACAGCTGCTGCCGCAGAGAGGCAGCGTCGTCAGCGCTGAGGCGATCCTCCCAGTCTCGAAGCCGGGCTTCCGCCTCCTCAACTCGTCCCGATTCCACCGTTACGGCGATCAGAGTGGCAACTGCCGCCGCTCTGGAACCACCGCCTCCCCCCACGGCCGCGGCAATTTGCTGGAGCATCCGCTCTACAGCGGCTCGCTCTCCGGCATCGGCATACGCGCCGGCGGCATCGATTCTCGCGCGCCGAGCCGCAGACCCAACGGAGAGTTGGGCCAGCCGTTCGAGGGCCATGCCGCGAGCTCGCGCGCCCTCTTTGGATCGCACGAGGCCGGCACGGTCGGCAAACCGGCGTAGCAGCCGTACGGCCTCTTGGGCGTCGTCCGGCAGCGAGCGGTCGAGCAACACCCAACCTTCCTCCGGCCGGTTCCAGGACACGAGCAGATCCGCCGCCATGCGCCCGCTCGAACGATCGTTCTTGTCGTCCGCCAGAAGATCCAAGATCGACCCCCGCGACCTCAACGGCGCCTGGATCAAGTTCGTCACGGCGGCGCTCAACAAGGCAGGGTTATCCCGCGTGGCGTCGCGCCAGTACCGCGCGGCCGCCACCCAGTCCGCATCGAGCACTGCCAGCTCGGCCATTTCCTGTGACAACGCTGCTACACCGATTCGCCCGGATCCCACCTCGAGCACGGTCCTCGCGGCCGCAACGTCACCCATCCCCTCCAGCGCCGAGGCCCACTCCCGGTACGGCTCCGCACTACGGGGGCTCGCAAGGATCCACTCCCGTGCAGCTTCGGCGAGACGATCAGGGCGATGGAGACGGGCGAACACCCTCAGCTGAAGCGAGCGCACGGACCCGTGCCCACTTTGCAGCACCAGCGCCGAATCGATGTACGGAAGGATGGAGTCCAACTGCCCGATAGGCGGCAGCACCCGCTCGAGGCCAAGCAGGGCGGACAGATTGGTGGGACTGCGATCCAGGATAGCCATGAACCGGCGCGCCGCGATCTCGTAGCGGCCACGTCGCTCGAGTTCGAACGCTTCACCCAATTCCGTCGACTGCCTTTGTTGCGCCACCACCAGCGCCGGGGACAGGAGAAGCACGAGGGCGAAAACCGCGCTCAGCCTACTGGCGGCGTTCCGCATTCAGCCTCCGGAAGTAGTCGAGAATCAAGCGGCGCTCCTCGGGTGTAAACCGGCGCAGTTGGTCCCATCTGGGATACGGATAACGTGCCTCGGGCCCCGTCGGCCCCGACAGCTCCGGAGGCACCCGAACGTTGGCCTGGTCGCCTGTCTCGCTTCGGCGTTCCTCGCGCTCGTCCTCCTCGTCGCTGCGCAGGGTCCTCCCAGCATCCAGGAGTCGGCGGAACAGTCGTTGTTGTCGTTCCACGGTCTCCCGGTCCAGCCAGCCGGCCTCGAGCTCCCGGGCGAGCTGCAGTGCTTCCTCCGCCAACTGCTCGGCAGCGTTGGGGGCGCCCTCGGCGTCCATACGTTCGAGTTCCTCACCCAATTCACGCTGGCGCTCTGCCAACTCCCGCAACTGTTGCAGCAATTCTTGCCGGCCTTGGGCCATCATCGGAAGTATCTGGCCGGATTTAGACGCCATGGCCTGTTGTTCCTGTGCCAGTTGCGCCATCCGTTCCATGGCTTCGGCCATTCCGGAACCAGACTCCGATCCCTCGACGTCTCCCCGGTTTCGCAGCAGTGCGTACGCGACTTCATTCAAACCGTCCAGCGCCCGCCCAGCGCGCTCTCCCGCTTGTCGCGTGTTGGCTGTCGCCTCCTGTAGCTCCTGCAACGCCTCTGTCATCTTCAACCGTGCCAGACCGAGGGCGGCGCTCAAGTTGGGAGATACGAGCGCGTTCTTCCCGGCGGCGTTCTGGAGCCGATCGATGACGCGGTCGACACCCTCGCGAATCGCCGCCTGATCGCCCCGCACCTCTCCTCCCAACTCGCCGCGCCGTAAGCGTTGCTCCACAGATTGCTGGCGTTCCGCCAGGTCCGCAGTCTCGATCAGCGCGTCATCCATCATCCTCATCACTTCCTCGCGCCAATCCCGGCGCATCTGCTCGAGCTGCTCCCGCAGTCCGTCTCCCGCCGATTCGAGGTCCTGGCTGGCACTCTCACCAGATTGTCGGGCCTGCTGTTGCTGTCCCTGTGACACCTGCTGGGCTGCCTGGCGCATCTGCCGTCCTGCCTCCTCGGTACTCTGCTGAGACTGTTGCACCTGCTCGCCGCCCTCCTGAGCCCGGTCGAGCGCCTCCTGGAGCTGCTCGAGTCGGTCCCGGAGACGTTCGGCTTCAGCGGCCAACGCCGCTTCGTTTGCAGCGAGTGTCGAATCCGACTGCCCAACATCCTCCACCGATTCGTTCCACTGATTCTGCCGGTCGGCCAGCTCTGCGACGTCGTCGGCCAGCGTGGACATCTGTCCTTCCAGCGCCGCCCGCTCGAACAGTTCGCGGCTCCGTTCCAACTGCTCGCGCAACTTCTCCTGGGCTTCCGCAAGTTGTTCGAGGAGTTCCTGCACCGCCTCCGCGTCCAGCTGTTCCAGCGCCTGTCGCAATTGCTCGAGTGTCTCCTGGATCTCGGGCGTGATGGCCTGCTCCAGCATCTGTCGCAGCTCGGCTAACCGTTTGTGCCATTCCGGATCCGTGATGCCGGCGTCCCACCCCGACTCCGCAAGCTCTTGAAGTTGGTCCGTCAACTCCCTGGCACGGTCCACCAGTTGCTCCTGCTCCTCGGTGATCTCCGCCGCCTCTTCCGCCGAGCGAAAATCCATGCGGCCGTTCGCATCGCCGCGCGCTGCGTCGTTGCGCCGGTCCCCTTCGGCCGCCAGGTTGCGCGTTGCCTCCGCCAAGTCGCGCTGGGCGCGCAACAGCGAATCAGTATCGCTCACCAGATCGTCGGCTGCGTCACGCACGGCTTCGCGAATGTCACGGGGCGACGGGAGATAGAGCGCGAATTCCCTCGTCTCACTCACTTGCGGATTTGGAGCGTTGTCAACGGCGCGGATTCTGTAATAGGCGGTGTCGCCCGGCAGGAAACCGCGGTCGTTCAGGTCGATCACCCACTGCAACACCGCCCTGTCGGTGCCCCCTACAGGCAGCGGAATCGTGTCGGTTTGGGTATGGCCACCGTTTCCCGTGCGACCCGCACGCCGGGTAGTCAACTCGATCCGAGTGAGCAAGTGGTCGTCCCGGGCATCGATGACCAACAGTTGGCGCAATGACGGGGCAACGGTCGTGTCGACACCCGGAACTGGCACCGTTATCTGCGGCGCACTGTCGGGAACTGCCACCACATGGAGCACCGGATTGGCGCTTTCCAACTTGCGGCCAGCTTCGAGCAACACCATGAGTTCCCAATCACCGCCCCGACGAACGGTGGTGCGACCGGAAAATCCGCTGCCCTGCACCTCCAATCTCACCGAGTTTACAGCAGCAATGCTCCACGCAGCCGAACTGATGGGAACAGTGGCGCGACCCTGCACCCGTATTCGAGTGCCCACAGGCAAGAACACGCTATCACCGGGATAGAGCGGCGCATCGGGACGCTCCAAGTACGCCGGAAACTCGGCGGAGAGAATGAGGTCACTAAGGAAAGCCGGAAACGCGACACGCACCTGCACGGTTTCGGAGGTACTCCGCCCGCTCACCGCGCGGAAAAATCGGTCGCTATCCAAAGGCCCGACCGTGGTACTCGCTCGTCCCACCGTGTCCAACTCGATTGCAGTCGTGTTCCAGGGCTCGCCAGGGGCGCGACTCCACAATGTGGCGGTGCGTCGCCCCTCTGCAGTTACGGAAACCGTGACGCTGTCGCCTCGACGGACTTCCTCTCGATCGAGAGTGAGGGTTACGGCACCTCGCGCAGCGCCGAGCACCGATATCGGATGCCAAAAAGTGGAGCCTCGACGCGAGCCAGGACCGGAAAGTGCAAGCAACGACACACCGACGACTCCGGCAACGGCGCTCAAACGAAGTGAGCGGATGCCGGCACTGTGTAGCGGCGCGATCGCTTTGCCACCCTGGCGATCCAGCCAGGAATAGGCACGATGGTCCGCGGCGTCGAAGAGCATCGGGCTCCCACGGATACCGTCGTCCACCACACCCTCCACGGAACCCCGCCGCAGGCCGCCGAGTGCTTCCATCTTCCCCGCCAAGCGATGCACGCTCGCCTCCCTGATGCGACGGCGATACCTGCGCACCCCCCAGACCACCGCGGCGGCGGCCGTGAGCCAAGCCAGCACAACCAGGGGGGGAATCAGCTGATACGCGCCCACCCGCCCAAGGACGACGCCGACAGCCAGGGCCACCAGCGTGACAGCCCCGGTCGACAACAGCGCCGTTCCCAGCTCACGGCGCGCGATTTCGCTACGCCAAACTTCCAGCCATCGCCGGGTTTCGGTCATTGTGCGGCCACCACCGCAAACACGTACAAATTCACTCCCATCTTGAAAGCCAGCTCTCGCACATCGGCTGGGTCACCGTGCACATCGGCATCCTCCCAACCATCTCCCAGGTCGGTTTGGTACGAGTAAAAGACCGCCAGCCTGTTCCCCACAAAAATGCCAAACCCCTGCGCCGGCTCACCATCGTGCTCGTGGATCTTCGGAATTCCTAGAAGCATCTCGTACACGACGCTGTACACCGGATGGTCGAGGGGCACTTCTACGAGCGGCCGGTTCGGAAAGACCCGGGCAATCTCCCGCCGGAACGACTCATCCATTCCATAGTTGTCATCGGCATGGAGAAAGCCTCCGTTTTCCAGATACCGTCGCAGGATCAACACTTCCTCATCCGAAAACAGGACGTTTCCATGACCGGTCATATAGATGAACGGCATGTCCCAGAGATCGGGACCCGTAATAGTCACGACCTGCTCTCGGGCGGCTACCGGGAGCGACGTGCGCCTGCCGATTTCGGCGAGCAGGTTCGGAAGGCTGGACGGGTTGGCATACCAATCACCACCGCCGCTATAATGGAGTCGGCCGATCGTGAGCGTGGGACGCGCTTCCTGGCCGACGACTTGGAGGGGTGCAACGCACGCGATCCCGATGAGCACGGCGCACGACACGATCGCTCTCATAGCGCGGTGACCACCCGATAGGTCTCCTTCCGGGACACCTTCATTTCCACCGCCAATCGGGCCGCCACGTCTCGACGACTCTCGCCCTTAGCCAGCAACTCGCGCGCGCGCGCGCGAATAATCCCTTCATCAAATACGTCGCGCTCCCGAGGCTTGCTGGCGATGAGGACGGTAACTTCACCCTTGGGAGCCTCTTCGCGATAATAACCCGCGAGGTCGGCGAGGGTCCCGCTCTTGACGCTTTCATGCACCTTGGTCAATTCTCTGGTGACAACCGCACGTCTCCCGGCACCACACACCTGGGAAAGGGCTTCCAGCAATGACACCAGCCGGTTGGGAGCTTCGAAAATCACCACGGTCATGGGACTCTCCGCCGCCACTTTCAACAGGAGATCCCGATCTTTGCCCTTGCGAGGCAGAAACCCCAAAAACGTGAAACGGTCCGCCGGAAGACCGGAAACGCTCAAGGCCGCAACTACCGCCGACGGACCGGGAATGGCCACAACCTCGACACCCACCACCCGGACCCGCTCCACGAGTGCAGCACCGGGATCACTGACGGCAGGGGTACCCGCATCGGTGAGCAAGGCCACCGACCTCCCCTCTTCGAGCAGGCGCACCAGCTCGTCCATTCGTGACTGAGGAGAGTGGGCGTGAAAGCTCAATACCTTGGGCCGTGCCCCCACGTGCCTCAACAGAACGCGACTCCGACGCGTGTCCTCTGCCGCCACCACGTCGACGCTGCAGAGCACCTCCCTCGCTCGGGAAGAAAGGTCTCCCATGTTGCCCAAGGGGGTGGCGACGACGAAAAGTTTTCCCTTCACGACCCCACACCTCCAGCGGTAGGGCGGTAGTGCTCTCTCGCCGCATACCGCCCTGCCGCCGTAGCGCCGGCGCGGGGCGGAGCGGGGGGATACCGCCATAAGAAATCGGACGACCAGACCACCAACCCGTCCGTCCGTCCGTCTTTCCATCCCTCCACCCGGGGCAATTCGGCCCCGGACACGGATCGCTTCACCCCAAGTGGGCCTCGATCTTCTCCACGAGATCCGCCTTGGGAACCGCGCCGACCACGGTATCGACGTGCTGGCCGTTCTTGAACAGCAACACACTGGGGATCGAGCGCACGTTGAAGCGCATGGCAGTCTTCTGGTTGGCATCGACATCAACTTTGCCCACCTTTAGCTGCCCGTCGTATTCCTCAGCCAGCTGCTCGATGATCGGCGCAATCACGTGGCACGGCCCGCACCACGTGGCCCAGAAATCGACCAAAGCCAGACCATCGTGTTTCCCAATCTCCGCATCGAATACGTCGTCGGAGAGTTGTACAGGAGCTGCCATTCTTCCTTCTCCACTATTATGTTGGGCCTGTCTACGCGTTCGGCCTCGACTGGGCGTGTTCAACGAAATGTAACGTCCAATTCTTCCTCGGAGGATCAGTGCCTCCCGACTACCCCTCTATCGCTCATATAGGCGTTGCGGTTCCCGATATCTCCACCGCTATGGCCTTCTATCGGGACATTCTCGGCGCGTCTCCCAAACCGCTCGAATCGGCCGACGGCGCCACGATAGTCTCTCTACCCTTTGGCGACGTCGATATCGAACTGCTCGAGCCCCAATCCGACGACAGTCCCGTAGCCAAATTCTTGGCCAAAAGGGGGCCGGGCATCCACCACATCTGCTTCCAGGTACCTAATCTCGACGCCGCGTTGCAACGCTGCCGTGACCGAGGATACCAATTGGTGGACGAACAACCCCGCACCGGAGCCCACGGCTGCCGCGTCGCCTTCGTGCACCCGAAATCCACCTCGGGAATCCTGCTCGAACTTACGGAATAACCAACGCCGCGAAGCGGCAGCCGGTTCCATCGCCTATCGGCATGCCCGGGCAGGGTTCCCTGCCTGCGTCAGATCGATAACCGACACCAACCACCCCTCCCCCACGCGAACCAACTCGAAGGGAACGTCTACCTGGCACCCCAGCCTCATTAGACGGAGGTGGTACGCGCGGGTCTCATCGTCGAGCCCAGCCATCAACACATCGGCTGTTATCTCGTATCGCTCGTGTTTCAGCATGATTTGCATCACCGTGAGCCGCTGGTTCAATTCGGCTCTTTCCATCTTCCGCGCTGCCGGACCGTCTTTCGTGCCCCACAGCTGGCTCATGGACACGAGGTCGTTTGCCTGAACAGCGCTCATGAACCGGCTCAACGTCACTTCCGGATGTACGGGAAGCATTATCGACGGGAACGCTTTGGAGCCACAAGCCATCACGGCCCACACCCCACCCAGGAGTAACATCTTGTTAGAAACTTGCGCCATATGGACCGTCACCGTGATGTTCCTTTCAACCGAAGCTAAACACTCACAGTATGCGGGGCAACGATGCGTTTTTTCGTGAACGTGGACCACGTCGCCACCGTGCGGCAGGCCCGGCGCACCGACGAGCCGGACCCGGTGGCCGCCGCCGTCGCGTGCGAACGCGCCGGCGCCGACGGCATCACGATCCACCTCCGGGAGGATCGACGTCACATTCTGGACGATGACGTGATGCGGATGTGCGCCACGATTGCAACCCGTCTGAACCTGGAATTGGCCACCGCCGACGACATCGTGAAGCTCGCAACCGATCTCAAGCCGCATCACGCCACATTCGTCCCCGAACGCCGGGAGGAGATCACAACCGAAGGGGGGCTCGACCTCACGGTCGACTCGGGCAGGCCAGACCCGCGGCTTAAGCACGCCATTGCCACGCTGCGGCGCGCCGGCGTGCGAGTGAGTCTGTTCATTGACCCGGACAAAACCAGCATCCAACGCGCCGCCGAGCTGGGTGTGGAGGCCGTGGAACTCCACACCGGGGAGTATGCCAACCAAAACCGCGACACGAACGCCCCCCTCGAGCGTCTGCAAGAGGCTGCCAACCTCGCCGAGGCTGCCGGGCTCGCCGTCCACGCGGGGCACGGCCTCACCTACCGCAACGTGCAGCCGGTGGCCGCGATCCCAGAGATCGAGGAGCTCAACATCGGCCACAGCATCGTGAGCCGCAGCATCATGGTGGGGATCGAAAGCGCAGTGAGCGAGATGCGCGCCCTGATTGCGGCGGCTCGCGTTGACTAACTCACTGCGGCACAGTAATTTAGCGTCCTTTACCGCGGGATGTTTCTGATGACGCAACCAATGGGAATGGCCGACTTCTTCGCCATGGAGGCCGGGGAATACCTCGAACGCCTCGATGGGTTGGCTTCCCCTGCGGCGAGTCCTGATTTCCAGGAGTTGCACCGGATTGCCCGGGCGCTCCGCGGTTCGGCTCTCATGGCAAGCCAACAACAGATCGCAGCGGTGGCCGGTGGCGTCGAGGCTCTCGCTCGGGCCGCCCGCGACGGCACGCTCACTTGGGATGAAGCCCATCGCCAGCTGGCCATTCGGGCCGTTGACGACCTGAAAGTGCTCGTCCGGGCCGTCAACAGTTGGACCGACGCGGAAACTGTGCGCGCCCAGCGAATCGCTTCGGAGTTGGAGCAGGTTACGGACGCCACGCCGCCGCCCGAGAGTCCGCCTCAACAACTCGACGCGGCCACCAGGGCGTTCATCGCACGTGAGGGAGCGGCGGTGGGCAGCGCACTCGACCAGGCGGCTAGAACGCTTGCGCGGAATCCCATGGGCGTGAGTTCCCTCGACGCCGTCCTCCGCGCCACACAACCTCTCCGCGGCATCGCCAGCCTTTCAGACTTGCCGCCCCTGCCCGACCTTCTCGATGGAATCGAACGGGCCGTGCAGGAAATGATGCGCCGCACCGAACCGATGCCCAATCCGGGCGACGTGTTCGACGCCGGCGCCAAGGCGATTAGCCGGGTGTCCCGGGAAATAGCCACCGCAGGGCGCGCCGATCCGGATGCCCCCGAGGCCGGTGAGTTTGCGAGGCTGTTGGGTGGACTCTTGGAGATGGGACCGGACATCATCCCCATCGAAGCCCTGTATCACGCCGACGGTCGGCCGCACGTCCTTAGCGAAGGCGCGGCGCCGACTCTGGGGGAAGCACCCGGCCAACTCGAAATGGTTTCGCTTGGCGAGTACCTCAAGCAGGCAGCCGAAGATCTAGAAGGCGCGCAGTCCAACCCCCAACGTCAATTGCGAGCGCATGGACTGGCACCTACGCTTCGCACGTTGGAAGGGACTGGACGGGGGACGGCAAGACTCGCCCACGCCGTACGGAATGCGATCCACTGCGGCGCTGCCGTCACGGACACCACGGCCCTAGCCGCGGCGCTGAGAGAGGCCGGTGCCATTCTGAGCGGCTGGGGCGAGGAAGACCCCGCCGTCATCGAAGAGCGGCTTCAGCCGGTCTCAGTGACAATACGCGGGCTGGGAGAGCAACCCGTCGTCGAGGTTCCCGTGCCGCCCACCCCCACCCCCACGCCGGCGGCGGTGGTCGAGCCAGTCGCGCCCGCAGAACCGGAGGCAGCCAGGACCACGCTCGAGCCGGTAACGCCCCAACAACCAAGCGGTGACGACTGGCTTGCCGCGAGCTTTGCCGACTACGATCACCTGCTCTCTGCGGGAAGCGTCGGAATGCCGCTCGCCGAGCTTTTCGAGCAGCCCGTGGATGCGCCGGCCCCGGGCCCAGCGGATTTGCCGGCCCATCCTGCATCCGCCGAGGATGTTGGTTGGGTTACCCAATCAGACGAGGAAATCGCTCCGATCACAGATTACTGCTTCACCGGTGCTGCAGCATTGAAACAAGCGATGGCCCTCAAGGAAAAGCTCCAAATCGGGGTGCCTGCGGACCGTCAGGAACTACTGGAAGAAATCTTCGACCTCGTCGAGCTTGGCCTCCGACAAACCACCTAAGAGATCCCGCATGGGCAGAGCCGCGGTCGCCGGGCTCCTGATCTCGGGTATCCTTCTATGGTGGGCGCTCCACGACGTGCACCTAGCCGAAGTCGTAGGCCACCTGGGCGCTGCCCGCTTCTTTCCGCTCCTCGGTTGCGTAGTGACAGCCACTCTCGTGTTCCCCCTTCGGACCATCCGGTGGCAGTATATCCTGCAACTCGATGGGGCAAAGTTACCCTTCGTTCCTCTCTGGCATGCCATGGCCATCGGTTTCATGGCTAACAACCTCCTCCCCGCACGAGCTGGCGAGGTGGCGCGTGCGTATGCAGCAACACGGTTGACGGCGGTCCCGTTCATGACTGCGGCGGCGACGCTGGTGGTCGAGCGGTTGATGGACGGGCTGACGCTGGTGACGATACTGGCGCTGGCAGTGTTGCTTACTGGCTTCGAGATGACCACCACTGTGGGCCCATTCAACTTCGGTCAGATCCTCGGCGGGGCAGCGCTGTTGGTCGTGGTGTCGCTCGGCGTTGCCGTGTGGGCCGTGCACTGGCCGGATCCAACGCTGAAGATCGGACGAAAGACCCTGAACGCGGTCCTCCCGGCGGGGTGGGCGGAAAAGGGGATCCGCGCCATGGAAGGCGTGTTCGATGGCCTCAGCGTGCTCCGGGAATGGAAGCGGTTGGTCCTCGTCACCGCATGGTCGTTCGTGATCTGGGGAGTGAACGGCATCTCGTTCTTGCTGTGCATGGTGGCGTTCGACCTACCGGTGCCCTGGACAGCTGCGTTCGTCATACAATCGCTGATTGCGTTCGGCGTCTCGGTCCCATCGGCCCCGGGGTTTTTCGGCGTATTCGAGGCCGTCACGAAAGCGACATTGATTCTCTACGGGATTGCGCCGGACCTGGCGGTGTCGTATGCGGTTGGATACCACCTCTTCACCTTCGTTCCGATCACGGTGCTCGGTCTGTGGTCCTTATCCCGGGCGCATCTGCATCTCGCTGATCTACGAGCGGAGCAAGCCAAGGGCTGAGGGGACTGCGCGGGATCGCTGGTATTGAACAACACCACACCTGACTTCGTTCGCATTGCTGCACACGCCAAGATCAACCTGTTCTTGCGCGTGCTGAGTCGAGAATCCACCGGATATCACGGGATAGAAACCGTGTTCTCTCTGCTGGAGCTGGCTGACGAGATCTCGGTAGAGCGCACCGCGAGAGGGATCGACATCGAGGTAGAGGGTGCGGACACGGGACCCACCGAAGACAACCTCGCCGTGCGCGCGGCTCGCGCGATGCTGGCGGCGACCGGCGAGAGATTTGGCGTTAGGATCCACTTGAAGAAAAACATCCCGGCGAGGGCGGGCTTGGGCGGGGGATCCAGCGACGCAGCAGCGACCCTTCACGCGGTGAACGCACTCACCGGCGGAGCGGTACCGCACCATGAGATTCTCCAGTTTGCAGCCAAGCTCGGCTCAGACATCCCCTTCTTCGCCTCGGGCTCGTCAATGGCATTGGCGTGGAATCGGGGCGAGCGCCTCTTCAGGATATCCGGACCTCCTCGAGCCCCTACCCTGCTGGTGATTCCCCATGTGGGTATCTCGACTGTGACGGCCTACGAGCTTCTGGACCGGGCTGGTGGGTACCCCACTCCTCGAGGGGCTCTCGTATTGGATCCCGACGCCTTGCGGACGTGGGGCGGCATCGGGCGCCTTGGCGGCAACGACTTCGAGTCCGTCGTGTGGGGACGGGAACCCCGAGTCCGCGAGGCATTCGAGCGGATGGCTCAAACCAAGCCGTTGTTGGTCAGGATGTCTGGTTCCGGATCTGCGATCGTCGGGATCTACAGGTCGGAGTCCGATTTGGAACAAGCCGCGTCGATGATTGGTAAGGCAGGATGGGGATTGGTGCGAACACAGACCCGGTCGAGCCCGGCCCCTGGACCGGTGGCTTTAAGCGCCACAAACCAATAGTTTGGTCTGCATGGGAGAAACGACACAGCCCTTTTGGAGGCACATGATGAGACTGGACAGTCCTGACCTGGCTGCGGTGGTTGCCCGGCTGGAGAGACAACTCCGCACAGTGAAGCTCGCCCTCGGCGCCGTTCTGATGGTGATCGGCGGTCTCTCGCTCACCGCATGGATAGCTCCACAGGGTGACACCATATCGGCAAGACAATTCATGATTCTGGATGCGGACGGGATTCCGAGAGGCATGTTCGGCGTGCTGGCCGACCAAGCATCCATCGGAATGATGTACACGGACCCCGCGGGAAACACGCGCCTAGAGATGGGCGTAGATCCCAGCGGTACGCCGAGGCTAGCCCTGATGGATGAGCTGGGACAAGTGCGGTCTGAGATGGCAATGAGGGACGACGGATCGCCTACCATCGTCATGACAGACAGCTCCGAATCCCGGCGTATCGCCATAGGCACGAGCAACGACGGAGCCGGCCAAATAATTCTCTTTGGCGACAACTTCGTCAATGAGAACGGCGACACCGTGTCGGTCCAGCGCGCCATGTTCGGCACATTTGCCAACGGCCAGCCGGCGATTCTGTTTTCCGACACATCTGAGACCCCCCGGGCCTCGCTCAACATGTCGGCAGACGGCGCCGCACAGTGGAGGTTCTTCGGACCGGACGGGACCACCGAGCGCGCCGTGCTAGGCGTTTACACCGACGGGACGCCGATCATCGAACTGGCGGACTCGACCGGCGCGGCCTCCTTCCGCAGACTCGGCGGAATGCCCGCCGACACCGTCGTCGTCGTCGTGGCGCAGTAGTAACCTAGAATTCCGGTGCGGCAGCGCACGTGCTCCGTCCAAACCCCGGCCAGCGGCCATGGCTGGTACGACTTTTGGCTGCTGTGGTGTCCGATTAAATTACATCGCGCGCCAGCCCCGCACCCGACATCATTGGCCCCTCGTCCAACGGCAGGACTCCGGCCTTTGGAGCCGGCAATGGTGGTTCGAATCCACCGGGGCCAACTTGGAGAAGAAAATGGGACGCAACACGGCAGCAGCTCGCAGCCCGCAACGTGAAGTCGTCGAAGAGGTAGTGATCCGCTTCGCCGGAGACTCCGGTGACGGCATGCAGGTCACGGGCGCACAATTCACTCAGGAAACGGCCATCTTCGGAAACGACCTCGCGACGTTTCCGGACTTCCCCGCCGAGATCCGCGCTCCCGTCGGAACCACCTTCGGCGTGTCGGCTTTTCAAATTCACTTCGGTTCTCATGACGTACGGACTTCAGGTGACGCCCCCGACGTGCTGGTGGCGATGAATCCTGCCGCTCTCAAGGTGAGCCTCGACGATCTCAAGGTGGGTGGCATGATCGTCCTCGACGAGGGCACGTTCAACCGGCGCAACCTCGCAAAAGCCGGATTCGACTCCAACCCGCTCGAAGACGACACTCTCGCGCCGTACCAGACCCTTCCGCTCCACATCTCGAAAATGACGCTCGAGGCGGTCAAAGATCTCGACCTGTCGCAGAAGGAAGCGCTGCGGTGCAAGAACTTCTGGACGCTCGGCCTGATGCTGTGGATGTATGACCGAGACCGCCGGGCGACAGTCGACTGGCTCAACAAGAAATTCTCGCAGCGTCCTGAGATCGCCAAGGCCAATGTCACTGCCCTCAATGCCGGACACGCGTTCGGAGAAACGGCGGAGCTGTCGAGCAAGCTCGTAGGGTTCACGGTGGCCAAGACCGATGTCGCTCCAGGTATGTACCGCACCGTGACAGGGACGGAGGCCCTCGCCTGTGGACTCGTGGCGGGCGCCCGCGCCGCCGGGCTCAAGATCATGTTTGGCTCGTACCCAATCACGCCGGCATCACCGCTGCTGCACCACCTTGCCAATCTCAAGGCCTACGGGGTTACGACCTTTCAGGCCGAAGACGAAATCGCAGCCGTGTGTTCCGCCCTCGGTGCTTCGTATGCAGGGGCGCTCGGCGTGACATCGAGTTCCGGTCCCGGCATAGCGCTCAAGACCGAGGCCATCGGGCTCGCGATCAGCACGGAACTCCCACTCGTCATCGTCAATACGCAACGTGCCGGCCCGTCGACGGGATTGCCCACTAAGACGGAACAGTCGGATCTATACCTCGCTGTTTACGGCCGGAATGCGGACGCGCCGCTGCCCGTCCTCGCCGCGGCCACTCCCACCGACTGCTTCGAAGTCGCGATCGAATCCGTGCGAATCGCCACCAAATACATGACGCCGGTGATGTTGCTGACCGAGGGGTATCTCGCCAACGCAGCAGAACCTTGGCGCATTCCGGACCCGGAGGACCTGCCATCGTTCCCGGTGAAGTTTCGCACCGACCCGCAGGGCTTTCAGCCGTTTGCGCGTAACTCCGATACGTTGGCCCGACCGTGGGCAATTCCGGGGACGCTCGGACTCGAGCATCGCATCGGCGGCCTCGAAAAGGACTCCGTCACGGGAAATATTTCGTACGATGCCGAAAACCACCAACACATGACGGATATGCGGGCGGCGAAGATCGCCGGCATCGCACGAGACATTCCCGAGCAGGAGATTCAGTGCGGGGAAAAGACGGGCGGGATGGTCCTCGTTGGTTGGGGATCGACCTTCGGCCCGATCAACCAGGCCGTGCGGCAGGCACGTGAAGAAGGACACCGGGTGGCACAGATTCACATCCGGTACATCGTGCCGCTGCCATCGAACCTCGGCGACCTCTTGAACGGATTCGATCGAGTACTCGTGCCGGAAATGAACAACGGCCAGCTCCTGACCTTGCTCCGGAGCACCTATGCGATTCGCGCAGAGGGCTTGAACAAAGTGTCCGGCAGACCGTTCAGGGTAAGCGAGATCCTGGATGCAATACGTACACGAATGGGGGGCGCATCATGACAGGGACCGCCACTGGGCAGCTCACCTCGAAGGATTTCACTTCCGATCAGGAGGTTCGCTGGTGTCCCGGTTGCGGAGACTATGCGATCCTGAAATGTGTTCAGCGCACGCTGCCGGAGCTGGGAGCGCGGCGAGAAAACACTGTCTTTGTGTCGGGCATCGGCTGCGCAGCCCGTTTTCCCTACTACATGTCCACGTACGGATTCCACACAATTCACGGACGCGCGCCGGCTATCGCCACTGGGATCAAGCTCGCCAATCCAGACTTGGACGTTTGGATCGTCACCGGCGACGGCGATGCCCTCAGCATCGGCGGCAACCACCTGATTCACGTGTTGCGACGCAACGTCGATGTCCAGATCCTGTTGTTCAACAACGAGATCTACGGACTGACGAAAGGCCAGTACTCGCCCACGTCACGGCGAGGCACCCGGTCTCCCTCCACACCCAAGGGATCGGTGGAAAACCCGATCTCGGCCGCCGCGCTGGCCCTGGGCGCCAGTGCGCGGTTCGTCGCGCGCACCGTAGACACCCACCAAAAGCAGATGCCCCAAGTCTTGAAGCGCGCGTACGAGCACCGTGGAGCCTCGCTAGTTGAGATCCTGCAAAACTGCATCGTATTCAACGATAAGGTGTTCAGCCACATCACGGACAAGAACGTGGCCGTAGAGCAACAGCTTCACCTCGAGCACGGCAAGCCGTTGCTGTACGGCGCGGACAACAGCCGCGGATTGCGAGTCACACCGGGAAAGTTCGAACTAGAGGCAGTTACGATCGGTGAGAACGGGATTACCAAAGACGACATCCTAATCCACGACGAAACCAACCGTACACTCGCGTCGCTCCTCGCAGTGATGGAGCCGCCCGCGCTCCCCGTGGCCCTTGGCGTGATCCATTGTGATCCGGCACCAACGTACGGCGAGGGTGTGAAACAACAGGAGGAGGTAGCCGACAGCGAAGCCAGCCTCGAGAACCTACTGCGAGGCGGCCGGACGTGGACTGTGATGGAATAGGGAGGACGACCCAGCCCTGCCACCAGCGCGCGGTGCGGGATCGCGAAGACCCACAACCTACACCCTAATTCCTACGGTGGCGGCAGTCGCTTCGAATCCTTGGCCCCGTGCGAGACGCCCGCTCCGATCCCCAGACCCGCCAACACGGGAATAGTCAAGCCTCCCACGAACGGCAACACGGCGACGAGCACACCGGCGGCGACTCCGGTCGCCACTCCGGCAACCACCGGAGCGACAGGCCGCTGAACTGCGTCGACGAACCGCAATTTCTCACGGACAAATCTGCGAGTCTTGAAGTACCCGAAACCGCCGAGTCCAAACGCCACTATTAGTTCAACCACCTTGTATGTCTCCTCCTAACGTCTCACTACGAAACGTACCGCCCACGAGTTTCAAGGGCTAGCTCCCGTGAGGCCTCTTTCCTTTAGCACGAGGGTCGATTCGGCTCGGTCATGGCAGAGCAAGCGACTTCCGCAACACCTCTATGTCGCGCTCGTCATTGTAGAGGTGCGGCGCCACTCGGATGGCGTTGCCACGCAACGCCACTGATACCCTCTCGGCCCCCAGCCGCTCTCGCAGCGCCGCCTGATCATACCCTGCCGGAACACGGAAGCCGAACATGTGCCCGCAGCGCCAGCGCTCATCCGTCACGCTGAACCCCGCCTCGAGAAGATCAACTATCAACTGGGTAGTCAGCTGTCGACAGTAGGAAGCCACATTGTCCACTCCCCACTCGGCCAGCTGCTCCAGCGCCGCCATGAACATCGGAATCAAGATAAAGTTACTGACTTCGCCAACGTCATACCGAACGGCACCACCGCGATATTCGTCCTGGTAATCCACTAGGCGGCTAAAATCATCACTCCCAATACGAGCGAGCCAGCCTTCCTCCAAGGGCACGCCGTCATCATACCGCGGGCCGCAGTACACAGCAGCGATCGAGTAAGGTCCCCCGAGCCATTTGTACCCGGCGCACACCACCGCATCCGGTTGAATCCGGCGCACGTCGAAGGGCATAGCACCGATGGACTGGGTTCCGTCCACTATGAGAGCCGCCCCAACGTCACGCGCCCGGGCCGCAACGGCTTCCAGGTCGAAGCGGGTGCCGTCGGTCCAGTGAACGTTGGGCACCGCAACGACAGCGGTGTCGGCATCGATGGCTTCGAGCAGCGCGGAGTTCCAGCTCTTCGCCCTTCCGGGACCCGGCGAAGCCGGAATAACCACCTTGAGCTCGGCACCGGTTTCACGGCAGAGCCGCCGCCACGGATACACATGCGAGGGAAACTGATCCAGCAGCGTGATCACGTTCTGGCCCTGCGAGACCATCGTATTCTTCGCGAACGTCGATATGCCATACGACACCGACGGAACGATGGCTATCCGCTCGGGGTCGGATACGCCGATCAATTCTGCAAACAGTCTGCGCACCGCATCCGGACCTTTGAAGAAATCGTCCGGCGTGATGGCCGCAGGTACGGCCTTTCGGCGGATTCCCTCCAGACCGGCTGCCTCGACACGCTTTGAGAGCGGCGACATATAGGCACAGTTGAGATAATGCTGGTCGGGTGGGAGGGAAAACAAATCCCTCTTGCAGGATATCATGATTGTTCTCGGCAGCGATCTCGCAAGTCAAGGGTGGACCTGCCTCTTCCCCATGATCGCCGGCTCGGCCGAATCAGGCAACCGGAACGGGAGCGGGACACAATCGATTGACACCTCTGGGAACGGCAACCCTTCCGACGGCAGGCTCCCCGTATGGCAACACACTGCCCGGGGGGTTACGAATGGCACCTTCTGGGCGCACGGTGGTATTGTTGCGGGACGCCGTAGATTTGAAACCAACGATAGAGTCGATCCAACAGACAACACCATGCGATTAATCCTTGCTCTATTCATGACGCCGGCATTATTCAACCAGCCGCTCGCCGCGCGGCAAGACGAAGGTAACCAGGGATCGCGGGCACAAAGGTCGTCAGTAAGAATCGCGGCCGGTTTAGGGGATAACGGATACAACCGCCTCGAGGGGTTACCCTTCCAGCTAGGGGTTGCGGCCCGCTCCGAAGGGCCCGAGCCGTTCCTGGGACGCGCCGTCGCCATTATCCGGACCAATCCCAGCGGCGGCTTGGATGACGTCGGCTACTCCTTCCGAGGCGAAAAACTCCTTCTGGGCTCGCGGCGGATCGCCGTAGGGGTGGAATTCTATTCCGAGGTGCGAGCCATCGAGAGTCGAGGTATCTCCAACATCGAAAACTCGCTCAGTGCGGGAATCTTTCACAGCGACTATCGTGATTATCACAACCGGCAGGGGTTCGTGGCATTCACCAGTTATGCTCCCCGCAATTCTCCCCTTTCCGCCGGGATCGAGGTTCGCACAGAGCGGCACGACCTGGTGCCCTCGGGTAATCCCGGCTCGATATTCGAGAACAACACACCATGGCGGCTCCAACCACTAATCGCCGAAGGCAAAGTGCATTCGGCATCAGCCGCCGTCCGGTATGACAACCGCGCCCGTCGACCGGCGGGTCTTGCCAGGGGATGGAAAATCGACGCAGAGATCATGCAGACGTTCGGCGGGGATCTCAACATCGCGGAAGTGGGGCTCGTTCTACCCGACAGAACACGCGGGCCGCCACTTGCAGGGCTCCCGACCATGGAGGCGACGTTTACGAAGGGATTCCTGGACGTGCGGCGTTACACCGCAGTAGGCGATGCGAGCCTCAACTTCCGTTTCGTCGCCGAAGGGATTCTCAACGACGAGGTGCTGCCCCCCCAGTTCCAACACGCACTCGGCGGCCCCGGAAGCTTGCCGGGACTCCCCGGCTTCCCCGACGATCCAGCCGGCATGATGCCCGCGATGGACTGCGGCGCACGCGATTTCGGGGTCTCCACCTCGCCAAGTAACTTCCTCGCCACCAGATTCTTTCCGTTCTATGGATGCGACCGGTACGTGCTCTTCCAGGCACAACTGGAGGGCTACTTCGGCTTCCGGATCGGCGACGCCGACCTCGACTTCAGGGACGTGGGATTGGCTGTGAACCTCGAGCTCATCCCACGGTGGGTCTTGTTCTTCGACGCGGCAAAAGCCTGGGCGCAGGGGAACATCGGTCCCTTTCCCTTCCCCCCCCGAAGTGACGAAGACCTTGAATACGACGCTGGCGGCGGTATAGCGTTCGGCGATCTGGGATTCTACCTGGCTGTACCTCTAGAGGGTGACGACAAGAGCGTGCAATTCGTCGTGAGGTTGGGAAGTCGATTCTAAGTTACGGTACGGTGGTAACCGCAGGCGGTAGGGCGAACGGTCGGACCGCCCACTGCACCGAACTGGCAATTCACACGAGCAACGAGGACAAAATGGCGCAATCCACGTGCGTGAACGCTCACCAGGCAGAAGACGTCAACGGCATGGATCGGCGGAGCTTCATGGCGTACCTCTCCGCTGTCGGGCTGGGTGGAACTGCCTTGTGGTCGCAGGAACAGCAACAGGGTCCCATCTCCCAAGACATGCTCGCCGACGCCGAGGCGGTGTTCGGGCTCGAGTTCACAGACGACGAACGCGAGCTGATGCTGCGCAACCTGAATCGGAACCTCACATCGTACGAGGCCCTGCACACCCATGAGATCCCCAATTCGGTGTCTCCTGCCGTTTTGTTCGACCCGGTGCTTCCCGGCATGGAGTTACCCACGGTGGAGCGAGAATTTCGTTACAGCCGGCCGATCGGAGTGTCCCGCCCCACCAACCTGGAGGAGTTGGCGTTCCAGCCGGTCACGGTCTTGAGCGAGTTGATCCGCACGAAACAGGTTTCGTCGACCGAACTGACACGCATGTATCTAGCGCGGCTCGAGCGGCACGGCCCGACCCTCGAGTGCGTGATCACGCTGACCGAAGAGCGCGCCCTGCGGCAAGCACGGCAGGCGGACGCTGAAATCGCACGGGGCCATTACCGCGGTCCCCTGCAGGGTATTCCATGGGGCGGGAAGGATCTGCTGACGGTGCGTGAATACCGCACTACCTGGGGCGCCAAACCGTACGAGAGTCAGCAACTGGACGACAACGCCACAGTCGTGGACCGCCTCGACGAAGCCGGCGCGGTGCTGATCGCCAAGCTCACCCTCGGCGCTCTCGCACAAGGTGACGTGTGGTACGGAGGCAGGACGCGCAATCCATGGAACTTGGAGCAAGGCTCGTCGGGATCGTCCGCCGGTTCGGCGTCGGCCACGGTGGCGGGACTCGTCGGCTTCAGCATCGGCAGCGAGACGTTGGGATCCATCGTATCGCCAGCGACCCGTTGTGGTGCCAGCGCGTTGCGTCCCACGTTCGGGCGCGTGAGCCGGCACGGCGCCATGGCTCTTTCTTGGACCATGGACAAGTTGGGACCGCTGTGCCGCAGCGTCGAGGATTGTGCACTGGTGCTCCATGCCATCCACGGCGCCGACGGCAAGGACCCGACGGCGCGCGACGTCCCCTTCAACTGGGATCCGTCGATCAAGCCGGCCCAGTTGCGTATCGGCTACTTGAAGAGCGCGTTCGAACAAGAGCGGCAGGAACAGCAGCAGGACTCCCGCGAGGCCGACCTCAGAGTTCTCGATGTGCTCCGCGACCTGGGCGCGGAGCTGATTCCGTTCTCACTACCGGACGACCTTCCGATAAGCGCCATGCGCATCATTCTCAATGCGGAAGCCGGGGCTGCATTCAACGAACTCACCATGAGCGGCCGGGATGACGAGCTCGTACGACAGGGACGTGGCGGCTGGCCGAATACCTTCCGGACCGCCCACATGATTCCGGCGGTCGAGTACATCCAGGCCAACCGGCTGCGCACTCTTGCAATGAGAGCTTTGGAATCGCGGTTCGACGGCATCGACGTCTTCGTCGCCCCGTCGTTTGTCGGTCAAACGCTGTTGCTGACAAACCTCACAGGCCATCCAACCGCCGTCGTCCCGAACGGGTTCCGCGAGAACGGCACGCCGATGAGCATTTCGTTCATCGGGAAGCTGTACGGCGACGCGGAGGCGCTGGCCATCGCCAAAGCGTACCAAGACGCCACCGACTTCCATAAGAGAAAGCCGGCCCAGTTCGTGGCGTAAGCTCAAGGATGGAAGAGGCGAAGCGGAGCTGCGAAGGGGCAGAGACGCAAAGAGGCAGCCCGGAGGTCGTGTTCGTGCGCCTGCGTTCAGTAGCGACATTTCAACTCGGCGGATACGATCGTCGCGAGCAACTCCCGCTGAAATCGGGCGAGTAGTTTACCTCCTCGGACCATTTGAGCGAGTCGGCACCGCCGCGCTTTCCCTGGAGATCCTTGGCCGCGTTGGTGCGCCCCTTTCCGTGCGATCTGCGGCGGTGGCCGTCGGCGTCACCTGAGGATATTCTTTATGCTCGCTCAGGCCCAAAGAACCCGTTTACCCAACGTCAAACAACTTGGTGACATCGCAACTGCCAAGCCTCAAGTTGATCACCTTCGGAGCGCCAGAGTGCGGATCAACGGCCAGGAGCCGCCATCCGACGTCGAGTGGCGCAAGCACATTGCCCTTCTCTCCTACCTGGCCTTTTCGCCCGATCGGACCCGTACCCGCAAACAAATCATCGCCATGCTCTGGCCCGAGACCACCGACCAGCGGGCGCGTCACTCGCTCAACGAAGCGGTCCGACGCCTCCGGGGGAGTTTGGGGTCCGCACGGATCAGATCAACCGGATCGGGGGAAACCCTGACCCTATCCGGCGAGCGCCTCACCGTTGATGCGCTCGGATTCGATCGCACTGCCGACAGCCGTCGTGCCATCAGCTAGAAGCCTTTCTGGAAAGGGAAACCCCCATATGCCGATATTGATCAATTCGCCTACCACCGTCCCGGCCGCGGGCGATCCTCCCAAAGTGATCGACGAATACATCGGCCGCGTGAATTCCAACACGGAATCGGCGAGCATCGCGTACATGAAGAGTCCGCCGGGGTGGACCGAGCCGGGGCAAACGCCGACGTTCGATGAGTTCATGGTAGTTTTGAAGGGGATGCTCCATGTGGAACACGAAGATGGCGGGCTGGACGTCAGGGCCGGCCAGGCCCTGATCGCCCACAAAGGGGAGTGGGTGAGATACAGCAGTCCGTCACCCGAGGGAGCCGAATATATTGCTGTGTGCGTGCCGGCATTCTCGACGGATCTCGCACGACGGGATCAGCAGTGAGCGGAGAGTAGAGTCACCGAACCAGACCCGGCGTACATATTTTGAGGATGGGAACTATGAGAAGAAGCCATCTCGCCACGTTGTGGCTCGCCGCAACCATGGCGTGCGCGCCTGATTACGACGTCATAATCCGCGGTGGCACTATCTACGACGGCAGCGGCAGTGACGGCTATGTGGCCGACGTCGCCATTGCCGGCGACACGATAGCCATGATCGGGGATCTGGACGGTGCGTTCGCTCGTACCGAGATCAACGCATCCGGACTCGCAGTTGCACCTGGCTTCATCAACTTGCTGAGCTGGGCAACCGAGTCTCTCATCGAAGACGGCAGGTCGCAAAGCGACATTCGGCAGGGCGTAACGCTCGAGATCTTCGGCGAGGGGTGGTCCGAGGGGCCGCTAAACGGGGAGATGAAGACCACGCAGCTTGGCCAGCAGGGAGACATCAAGTACGAAATCGAGTGGACCACGCTGGGGGAATACCTCGATTACCTCGTGCGGCACGGAATCTCCACGAACGTGGCTTCGTTTGTCGGCGCAACCACGGTGAGAATTCACGAAGTCGGGTACGACAACCGACCCCCCACTGCGACCGAGCTGGACGGGATGCGTGCCTTGGTACGGCAAGGCATGGAGGAAGGCGCGCTCGGATTGGGCTCATCGCTCATTTACGCCCCCGCCTTCTACGCCCAGACAGACGAACTCATCGAGATAGCCAAGGCCGCGGCCGAATATGGCGGCACCTACATCTCCCACATTCGCAGTGAGGGCAACCGCCTCCTCGAGGCGGTGGAGGAGCTCGTCACGATCGCCCGCGAGGCGGGGCTGCCGGCGGAGATCTATCATCTCAAAGCCGCCGGCCGAAGCAACTGGCACAAGATGGATCAGGTGATTGCCATGGTTGAAGCTGCCCGAGCGGAGGGTCTCCACATTACTGCCGACATGTACAACTATCCGGCAGGTGCGACGGGACTGCACGCCGCCATGCCGCCGGACGTCCAGGAGGGAGGACACGACGCGTGGATCGAGCGGCTACACGACCCCGCCATCCGGGCAAGAGTGCGCCGGGAGATGCGCACTCCCACAGACGAGTGGGAGAATCTCTACCTCGCGGCCGGCACGCCGGACAACGTCTTGCTGGTGGGATTCCGCCACGACTCACTCAAGTACCTGACCGGAAAGACCCTCGCAGAGGTCGCCGAGATTCGGGGCACGTCGCCCGAGGAAACCGCGATAGATCTCGTGATAGCCGACGACAGCCGCGTCGGTGCGGTGTATTTCCTGATGTCAGAGGAGAACATAGAGAAGCAGCTCAAGCTTCCATGGGTTTCCTTCGGATCGGACGCGGGTTCGATGGCTCCCGAAGGCGTTTTCCTCCAATCGAACCCCCACCCCCGGGGGTACGGCAATTTCGCTCGGTTGTTGGGCCGCTATGTCCGCGAGCGCCGGATCATTCCTCTCGCCGAGGCCATTCGGCGGCTCACGTCGCTACCGGCGGAGAACCTCAAGATCAGGAGTCGGGGGGCCTTGAGGCTTGGGTATTTCGCCGACGTCGTCGTGTTCGACCCCGCCACCATCCGGGATCACGCCACGTTCAAGGAGCCCCACCAGTATTCCGAGGGTGTCGAGCACGTCCTGGTGAACGGCACATTGGTTCTCCACTTCGGCGAGCACACGGGGGCCACCCCCGGCCGCGTCGTACGCGGGCCTGGTTGGACCGGATGGTAGCACCCCTACCCTTGGAGATAGCGGGCACCCTCGCTAAGTTTTTTCGCTGTCATGGCTGAAGGTTCCCTTTCACAAAGCAAGATGATGCTCCTGGCGGGGTCATCCAATCGCCCCCTCACCGAGGAGATTTCGAGCTGCCTGGAACAGGCGCTCTGCGAAGTGACGATCAAGCGGTTCGCAGACGGCGAGATCTTCGTTCGGATCGATGAGAACGTTCGGGGAAAGGATGTCTTCATCATCCAATCGACCAACCCACCCGCAGAGAATATCCTGGAGCTCCTGATCTTGACCGATGCAGCCATGCGGGCCAGTGCCGGGCGGATCACTGCGGTTGTTCCGTACTACGGATACGCCCGTCAGGACCGGAAAGACCAGCCTCGGGTGGCGATCAGCGCCAAGCTGATGGCCAACCTGATCATGAGAGCCGGGGTCGACCGCGTCGTGTCGATCGATTTCCATCAGCACCAGCTGCAAGGGTACTTCGACATTCCCGTGGACCACTTGTACGCCGCGCCGGTATTCGTCCAGCATTTCTGCCAGAAGACGCTGCAAAATCTGGTGGTGGTGGCCCCCGACGTGGGGAGCGCCAAGATGGCCCGGGGTTTCGCCACACGGTTGAACGCGGGTTTCGCGATTATCGACAAGCGCCGCCCCGCCGCCAATGTGGCCGAGGTGCTCAACGTCGTGGGCGAGGTTGAGGGGCGGGATTGTCTCATCGTCGACGACCTGGTGGATACGGCCGGCACGCTGTCCGGGGCGGTAGGCGCACTGAAGGATTTAGGCGCCGACAAGGTATATTGCTGCGCTTCCCATCCGCTGTTATCGGGACCGGCGGTGGAACGATTGTCGGCGGCTCCGCTCACCGAGATGGCCGTCGTCAATACGATTCATGTTACCCAGGAACGGCGGTTCGAGACCCTCAAGGTCCTCTCCGTTGCGCCGCTCTTGGCCAAGGCAATTCGGTACATTCATAGCGGCGAATCGGTGAGTTCGCTGTTTGAGGCACTGTAGAACAGGCTAGGACTAGAGCTATGATCACGACGGTTTCGTTGGCGGCCCAACACCGCAACACTGCTGGAAAGGGTCCTGCACGACAAATGCGCATGGCGGGTCGCATCCCTGCGGTGGTATACGGACGCGGGCGAGACTCAGAATCGCTATCTGTTTCGGCGGCGGAGGTGGACAAGCTCCTAGCCGCTCACGCGACGGCCAGCACTGTTATCTCTCTCGCGATCAACGGCAACCCCGTGAAGGTGTTGATCCGTGATGTCCAGCGGCATCCCCTCCGCCGGGACATCACACACTTGGATTTCTATGAGATTCACGAGGGCGAGTCCATAACGGTGACGGTGCCGATTCACCTCGAGGGCAGTCCCGAAGGTGTCAGAAACACTGGCGCGACGCTCGATCAGGTGCTGCGTGAAGTGCAGATCGCCGTCTTGCCACGCCATATTCCCGAGCGGGTGGAGTTGGAAGTCACGGCACTCACCATCGGCCAATCGCTCCACGTGACCGATCTCGTGATCGAAAATGCAAGGATTCTGACGGACGGCGAGATGACCATTTGCAGCATCATCCCACCGCGGGTCGAGGAAGAGGTCGCACCCGTGGAAGGTGCGGTGGAAGAGGAAGAGCAAGAGGAAGAGTCCGCCGAGCCCGAACTCATCCGCAAGCCCAAGGGCGAGGAAGAGGACGAGGGCCCAGAAGCCGAAGGGTAGCCACTGCGCGCCGTCGTGGGCCTCGGCAATCCGGGGCCGGAGTACGCGACCACCCGGCACAATGCAGGGTTCATGCTGGCAGATGCCATAGCGGAGGCGTGGGCGTTTCCACGGTTCCGCCGCCCGTGGCGCTGGCGGGCCCGCGTGTGTCGCGATGTCGTGGGCGATCGGAAAGTCGTCATAGTCAAACCTCAGACGTACATGAACCGGAGCGCCGCCGCCCTCGGGCCGCTCTTGAAGAACCCGGACTTCAACCCGACCACGGCTCTGCTGGTGCTGGTGGACGAGGTGGCTTTGCCGTTAGGGACATTCCGCCTTCGAGCCCGGGGCTCCGCCGGGGGGCACAACGGGCTCAAGAGCATCGCTGGAAGATTAGCCTCGGAAGACTACTGTCGATTACGCATCGGGATCGGTCCGCGTCCCGAAGAGGAAGATGGCGCGGACTTCGTGCTCTCGGACTTTGATGACGCCGAACTCTCGATATTGGATGGCCTGCTACCTGTCATGACCGAGGCCGTGAACTGCTGGATCTGCGAAGGCATCGAAACCGCCATGAACCGTTTCAACCGACGAGGAACTCAGAGTGAGTGATTTTGGATTCTTGCCTCCCACCGCCGTCGGCGCCGGCGTAGCCGGCCTCGTCCTGGCCTGGGTCACCTACCTGTATGTCAAGGGTCAGTCTCCCGGCAACGAGGTCATGCAGGAACTGGGTGCCGCGATTCACACCGGGGCGATGACGTTCCTGAAGCGCGAGTACTCATATCTCCTGCCGTTCCTGGTGGTGGTCGCAGTCCTGCTCGGTCTCGCACTGAGCTGGAATACGGCGGTGGCCTATTTGTTCGGTGGAATCTGTTCAATTCTTGCCGGGTTGTTCGGAATGCAGGCTGCGACCATATCCAACACGCGCACCAGCGAGGCCGCACGGTCGGACGGACAGGCCAAGGCACTCCGAGTCGCCTTCAGCGGTGGCGCCGTCATGGGACTTTCGGTGGCGAGCCTCGGCCTCCTGGGCATCGGCCTGATGTTCCTGATCTTTCTGGGCGCGCCGGAGCTCGGCAGCGGTTGGAGAGAGTTCAGCGAGATCATCGCCGGCTTTGCCATGGGTGCCTCGTCCATCGCTCTCTTCGCCCGCGTGGGCGGAGGGATTTACACCAAGGCCGCGGATGTTGGTGCCGACCTGGTGGGAAAAGTCGAAGCAGGAATCCCTGAAGACGACCCGAGGAATCCGGCCACCATAGCGGACAATGTGGGTGACAACGTAGGCGACGTGGCAGGGATGGGCGCCGACATCTTCGAGAGCTACGTCGGCGCTTCGATAGCGACGATCGCCATCGCAGCCACGAGTGCCGCCATCACCAATCGCGCAGCCGGCATTGCCCTGCCGCTGATCTTCATCCTGGCCGGGCTCGGGTCGAGCGTTATGGCGATTCTGTTTTTCCGTGTTCTGGAGAAATTCAGTCCGGCTGCAGCACTCCGGTGGGCAGGCTTCATCGCCGCCGGCTTCTTCCTCGTTGCTGCCTACTTCATCACCCGGGCCGTGGACATCGGGCTGCCCAACCCTCTCGGACCTTTCTGGGCGGTTCTGGCCGGCACCCTCGCCGGCCTCTTCATCGGTTTGGCCACTGAGTATTACACCGCCGGCAGACCGATTCGCACGATCGCGGAAGCGTCGCTGACCGGCCCGGCTACCAACATCATCTCCGGCTTGGCCATCGGCATGCGGTCCACCGCGGTGCCGGTGCTGCTGATCTGTGGCGCCATTTGGGTCGCTTACTCGACGGCCGGCCTCTACGGAATCGGCATCGCCGCGGTCGGCATGCTGGCCACAGTCGGCGTGACGATGTCAGTCGACGCGTACGGACCCATCGCTGATAACGCCGGTGGCATCAGCGAGATGAGCGGTCTGGGGCCAGAGGTCCGGAAGATTACCGACGGGCTCGACGCCCTGGGAAATACCACGGCTGCCATGGGCAAGGGCTTCGCCATCGGGTCTGCTGCATTGACCGCCCTGGCGCTGTTCAGCGCCTACGCCAACGCCGTCACGCCTGAGGGGGCCAATCCGATCCTGTTGAACATCGTCGACCCCAAGGTGGTCATCGGCCTGTTCCTCGGCGGCATCCTGCCGTTCTTCATCGGCGCTCAGACCATGACTGCCGTGGGTCGCGCCGCCGAGGGCATGGTGCAAGAGGTGCGGCGCCAGTTCAGGGAAATCCCAGGCATCATGGAAGGTACGACCAAGCCGGACAGCGCGCGGTGCGTGGACATTTCCACGGCCGCTGCCCTGCGCGAAATGATCGTCCCGGGCCTCACTACGATCATTGCACCGGTGTTGGTGGGAAAAATTTTCGGCGTGGAGACCCTGGGCGGCATGTTGGCTGGCGCGACCCTGACCGGCGTCATGCTGGCCTTGTTCATGGCTAACGCAGGCGGCGCGTGGGACAACGCCAAGAAACACATCGAGAGCGGTGCCCACGGTGGCAAGGGTTCAGACCCCCACAAAGCGGCGGTGGTAGGCGACACGGTCGGCGACCCGTTCAAGGACACGAGTGGACCGTCGCTGAACATCGTCATCAAGCTGATGTCGGTGGTGAGTCTCGTTCTGGCACCTTGGTTCGTTGCCTGAGAAGTGAGCGGTGAGAAGCAAGAGGGGAGCCCGACCTTCTTAGTCGCTAGCCCGGAGGCCTCATGCTGAGGCTGGGAATCGTCGGCCTCCCCAACGTCGGCAAATCCACTCTGTTCAACGCACTCACCGAAGCTGGGGCGGCGGCGGCCAACTACCCGTTCTGCACCGTCGACCCCAACGTTGGCGTCGTGCCGATACCGGACGAGCGGCTCGACAAGCTGGCGGCGGTCGTGCAGCCGGAGAACGTGGTGCCGGCGATTATCGAATTTGTCGACATCGCCGGTTTGGTAAAGGGGGCGAGCCGGGGTGAAGGACTGGGAAACCAGTTCTTGGCTCATATCCGGGAAGTGGACGCCGTAATTCACGTCATTCGTTGTTTCGAGGATCCGGACGTCACTCACGTAATGGGGCCCCTCGACCCGGCCCGCGACCATGACGTGGTAACCACAGAGCTGGCGCTGGCCGACCTTGCCGTGTTGGAGCGCCGTCTGGAGCGAGTTCGTAAGACGGCGCGGTCAGGCGAGAAGGGGGCTGCCCTCGAAGCGGAGTTTATCGAGCGTATCATCGACGAGCTCAATGCAGGCAGCGGAGCGCGCGCCGTCGCCAAGACAGAAGAGCAGCGACGCTGGGTCAAGCAGTTCGGGATACTGACCGCCAAGCCGATCCTCTATGCGGTCAACGTCGCCGAGGAAGACCTCGGAGGCGCCATACCGGCCATGACCGCCCTGGAAGAAGCAATCAAGACCCACCACGAAGAAGCCGAGATTGTCCCCTTCTCCGCCAAGTTCGAAGCGGAACTCCTCGAGTTGAATCCGGCCGAGCGGAGCGACTTCCTCGACAGCGCCGGCCTGTCGGCTCCGGGTCTGAATCGACTGGTCCGGGCGAGTTATTGCCTGCTCCACCTTCAGACATTCTTCACGATCGGGCCGAACGAGGTGCGGGCCTGGACGATATCCACAGGGGCCACCGCCCACGATGCGGCCGGCGAGATTCATTCGGACTTCCAACGCGGGTTTATCCGGGCCGAAACGATCCACGTAACAAGCTTTCTCGAAGCAAGGTCATACAAGGCCGCTCGAGATGTTGGGCTCGTGCGCAGCGAGGGAAAAGACTATGTAGTGCAGGATGGGGATGTGTTACTGTTTCGGTTCAATGTGTGAGCGTGGAGGGGGTAGGCAGTGTATTGTTTCACGCGAAATGAGACATTGCGGTGTTGACAGTTGACGGGCCTTTCTGGCTCGTGGGCGTAACGTTGAGCGGCAGCGGGAGCTGACGCCGACCGAGATTGACGGCACGACGATGGGCCCGGGCTGCCGCGAGCTTCTGACTACGTTGCTCCTGCACGTGTGACGCCAGTCCGGCGTGGACTGTAACGGGAGTCAGATAGCCCAAGGTCCCTACTTCCCTCTTCTCCCCGGGCAGTTTAGACTTCCCCCCTTACAATCCGGCCTCTGGGCCGCCACATACCACCTACTCCGCCTTACACCTGGGCGGGGTCATACGTCCAAAGGGAGGTGTTGTGACTTGTCGATACGAGATCGTCTACATTTTTGACAGCACGGTTGAAGAGGCTCAGGTCGACCAAACACTGGAACGCTTTCATACCCTGCTGAAGAGCGAAGAGAACCCCGAACCGATTCGAAATGTGAACCACTGGGGGAAGCGAACCCTTGCCTACTCCATCGGCGGCAATGAGATCGGGTACTACGTGGTTGCGCAGTTCGCCACGGATCCGACTCTGTTGCCGGAGTTCGAGCGGCTGCTCAAGCTCGAAGAGTCTGTCATTCGCTACCAGATCGTGTTGAATGAAGGCGAAGTGCCGGTGCCTGCACCGCTTCCCGACATGGGCAGCGGGGCGAAACCGTCGGACGGGCAATCCCAACCCGATGCGGATTTATCAAAGGGCAGCGGACAGAAGGACGAGGAGGACACTAATTGAGGAGAACTAGGAAGACCTGTCCGGTGTGTGAGATGGGCGTGCGGGTCGTCGACTACAAGGATGAACGGACACTCCAGCGCTTCATCACCGACCGAGGGAAAATCCTTCCCCGCAGGCTCTCGGGCACTTGCGCCAGACACCAGCGCCAACTCGGCACTGCAATCAAGCGCGCCCGCCATATAGCACTGCTGCCGTTCATCCGCACGACCGCATAATGTCGGTGCCGCCCGAGTCCCCAAGGGGTGGGGGTGGGCTCGGGCTGTTGCTTGTGTTCGGCGCGGGGATTGCTTTTGCGATCTTTGCACCGATCGGGCTGCTCACGGTGCCGCTGGCAGGGTTGGTGCTCGTCACCCGATTCCGGCGCCTCCGCGCAGTCGTCACCGCGTCGCTCCTCACCGGCATCAGCCTCTGGTGGCTCGTACAGATCGGCGACCCTCCAGATCAGGTAATCCGAGCTGCAGCGGTCATGGGAAGCGCGGCGTTCGTGGTGACATTCTTGTCCACGAGCTGGTCTCTCACACACCGTTCTCTGGCCGCGATCGGGGTAGCTGCAGGGGGGACAGCGGCCTTGCTCGCCGCCGCCCGCACCTCTTGGCCGGAGATACGTTGGTGGGTGGAGTCGCGGGTCCAGTTCGCAGCCCAGTTGGCGCTGACCAGACTATCGGGCGACGAACCCGGGGCGGGCGACGATGCCCTGGTGGTCCAGCTCAAAGCCTGGTTCGAATCGGTCATTCCGCTCATGGCGGATTTCTTCCCCGCGACCGTCGCGGTGCAGATGCTGGCGGGTCTTGCCCTGGCGACGGCCTTATATCGCCGTTTCGCCCCAGCGGCGGGAGTTACGTGGGGGAAGTTCAGAGATTTTCGCTTCTCTGAGCATCTGGGGTGGATCGCAGTCATCGCACTGGCGATCGTGCTGCTCACGAGGGCCGCCACGTTGAAGCTCATGGCGGCGAATGTGCTCGTCGTGGCTGGTCTCCTTTACACATTACGGGGGACCGCCGTAGCATGGTTTGGTCTCACGCTGACCGGTGGACCTGGGCTTCTCACGACGGGCCTAGTTGCCTTTTCGGTGGTGTTCATGTTGCCCGTCATAATCATCGGCGCCATTTTTATTGGTGTGGTGGACGCGGGCTTGGACCTGAGACGGCGGTGGCCAACACCGCAAGAGAGAACCTGAAGATGGAAGTCATTCTTCGAGAGGAAATCGCACACTTGGGACGGATTGGAGAAACCGTGCGAGTGAAAGATGGCTACGCGCGGAACTTCTTGATCCCGTACGGCAAGGCTTATCTGGCCACAGAAGGCAACAAGCGACAGGTTGAGATGGAACACGCGCGGCGTGCCAAGCGCCTCGCGATGGAACGCACGGAAGCGGAACAGCTCGCTGCAAGACTGGCAACCGTCACACTGGCCTTCACAGCAAAGACCGGCGACGGAGACCGGTTGTTTGGCTCGATAACGACAGCGGAAATCGCCGACCGGCTGGTCGAAGCGGGACATCCAGTCGACAAACGTCACATCGAGTTGCACGAGCCGATCAAGATGATCGGTGAGCACCGTGTCGCAATCCGGTTGCATGCAGACGTCCGACCCGAAATCCTCGTGACAGTGACCAAGGAGCAGTAGGGGATCGCGTTAGTGGGCATCGTCTATTTGGACGGCTCCCGCCTGCGCCGCAGCCTGATCGCGGCGGCCGACTGGGTGGAAACCGGACGAGAAGAACTCAATCGCATAAACGTCTTCCCCGTGCCCGACGGCGACACGGGGACCAACCTTGCGTTGACCCTCCGGGCGGTGGCCCAAGCGCTCACCCCTCTAGAAAACGCACACCTTCCCGTTGTCACTAAGGCCATGGCCGACGCGTGCGTGATGAGCGCTCATGGCAACTCCGGCATGCTACTGTCCCAATTTCTGCTCGGGTTTCGGGAGGCTCTCGGAGAGCGTCACAGCGCCAGTCCCGCCAACGTCGCCGCAGCGTTCCGGGCAGGCGCCAATCGTCTCCACGCGGCACTCGACAACCCGATCGAAGGAACCATCCTCACCGTCTGTCGGGAGACCGCCGACGCGGCAGAACGGGCAGCGTCCGCTACACACGACTTCGACGACTTCATGAGCCGCACCCTCAGCGGCGCCAGGGCTGCCCTCCTCAAGACACCGGAACTCCTTTTCACACTCAAGCAAGCCGGCGTGGTAGATGCCGGCGGCAAAGGATTCGTTCGCCTGCTGGAGGGCGTCGTCCGATTGATCGATGGCACCCCCGTTGCATCAGCCACCTCTGACAAAGGAAAGGTCGTTCCCGCGGCGGCGGCGCTGACACAAGTGGAGCGAGACCGGGATTTTCGGTGGTGCACTGAGGTGTTGATACGAGGCGGCGGGTTTCCCCCCTCGACCGAACTACGAGCGGCTCTCCGACCGCTGGGAGGCTCCATCGTGGTTCTGTCAGCGGACACCGTGCTCAAGATCCACATCCACACGAACTCACCGGAAACGGTGTACGAGAAAGCCGCTGAGTGGGGATTGGTCGAACAGACCAAGGCAGACGACATGCGGGCGCAGCACGAGGTGCTCCACGACGACGCCGTTTCCGGGCTCGGGATCGTGGTGGATTCGAGCTGCGATCTCCCCGATGAAACTATCGATCGTTACGGCTTCGTACTCGCCCCCATCCAAATCATGGACGGCGAGCGAACCTATCTCGATCGGATCGAGATACGTCCCGCCGAGGTCTACCGTCGGATGCGGCTCGGCGATACAACGTTCACAACCTCCCAGCCCACGCCGTCGGCATTCGCCGAAGCGTATCAGGACGCACGAAGCGTTGCACGGGAAGCTCTATGCCTCACTCTTTCCGGCGGGTTGTCCGGCACCTTCGATTCGGCCCGGGCCGCGGTGACCACAAGCGGTCTGGACGGGATCACCGTCATTGACTCCCGTTCAATATCTCTGGGGCTCGGCATGCTCGCGTTGAGGGCCCGAGAATTGGCTGAGGACGGCGTGTCCCTCAGCCAACTGATCGAAGAGTTGTTGCGGGTTCGAGCCAACTCCGGTGCTCTGATCGTGGTGGGAAAGATTGAGCACCTGGTGCGCTCCGGCCGGGTGAGCCGAACTCGTGGATGGCTCGGCAGACTCCTCAACATCACTCCCATCATCGAACTCACGCCCACAGAAGGAAAAGTCACGGCAGTGGACCGGGTGCGCAAATCCAAAGCCCTCATACCGCGAGTGTTACAGCACCTCGAGCGACGCCTCACTCCCCGACCGAGACAACTGCGCATAGGAATCGCCCATGCCGACGCGGCCGACACCGCAGCCACGGTGTGCGAGGAGGTCCAGAAGCGATTTCACCCCCGAGAGTGTTTGGTTGCAGATGTTACCGCAGCCTTGGGAGTCCACGTCGGTCCCGGAACCTGGGCTGTCTTCTACCAGATCGAAGAACAGGGCGATGCACCTCGGAACAATTACTCCTCCGAGAGACTATGAAGGGAGATTGGGTGTCCCGAGAGCGTGATGTGCAGGCGGTGGTGAACGCGCTCGAGGCGCACAAGGCATCAGATATCGTTGTGCTGGACTTGCGCAATCTTGGCAGTGCAACGGATTTCTTCATAATAGCATCCGGGACATCAGACACGCATGTACGTGCCCTGGGCAACAGGGTTCTCGAGGCCCTCGCTGCCGACAGTCGCAAGCCGCACCATACTGAAGGGCTTTCGGAGGGACGTTGGGCATTGCTCGACTACGTGGACTTCGTGGTTCACGTCTTTCACCCCACACTGCGGGCGTTTTACCAGCTGGAACGACTGTGGGGCGAGGCGCCAGCGGCGCTGATCGAGTCACCCGGGTGATTGTGCGCCAGCCCCACGTTATTTTCCCGTGGTGAATTACACGCGCAAAGGACGCAGGCATGCCTGGTGCGGCCGTAAGCATGGCTGGTACGGCGGTAGGCATGCCTACCGCCTACTAGCTGCTCTCCTTCCCGGCCTGTATGCCTGCGGGTCGGGCGAAGCGGCAAACCCCATCCGCGACGCCTTGGCGGCGGAGGCCTCTGCACCGGCCTTGGGCACACCGGTTGTATTTCGCTTCCCGGCCAACCCCGGCCCCGGCGTTCGCCTCTACAAGTTTCCGGCGCTGATCGAGGTCGAATGGCGATTCGACACCCCTACCGTCGCTGCCAGCCATGTGGTGGGCTTTACCTCGACCGAGCGGCAGATCTACGTACAAAAGGACTCTTCAGAACTCCTGGCCCTCGACCTGCAAAGCGGACGTGACTACACAGTCGACTCTGTGGTCGCAGCAGCCGTAATCGGCCCAACGGGTACGCCACATCTCGTGGACCTGGATGGGAGCCTGGCAACGGTCGTCGACCGGCACACGCAACGGTGGGATTCGATCGTTCGGGAGCAGCCGAAGCGTATCTGGGGCACGACCGAGGGACGCTTGTTGGCGTTGATCGAAACGGAGGCGGGCCGACGGCTGGAGCTGTTCACCGATAAGGGGCGTCTCGCCGACATCGAGCTCCCCACCGGACTCCTGGCGGTCACCCGATGGGGCGATCTCGTGGCCGTAGCGGCGGACTCCGGCTTGATCGTCCAAAGGACCAACCCCAACCCCTCTGACGGGGTGAAATTCCTCCCCCTCGCAAGCGAAGTGACGGCGATGGTGTTTTCCGCTGCCGGGCACTACCTGTTCATCGCCACGGCAAAACGTGAACTTCTCGTCGTCAACCGATTCCAGTTCACCGATCCTGAAAAATACCCCCTCGCCCATCGCGTAGAAGCCATGCGGACAGGTCCCCTGGGACAGTTTCTGCTGCTCAGGCCGGAGGGCCGGGATTCCCTTTGGATCACCGAAGAGGCCGAGCTTGCAAACGTGGTGAGCGTGGCTGGATCCTGGCAGGACGACCTACCCGCCATCGCTTCGGACGGAACCGTTCTCGTGCGTCAGGGGGACGATGTCGTCGCCATCGACCCGGAGACGGGAGCCCGGAGAGGGCGCATTGAGGACGCTGCCCGCGACCGCTGGCTCGCCATAGCCTGGGATCCGCGACGGCCGACCCTGCAGTTGGCCGAAGAGGCGGCAACCGACGACCAGCAGGAGACGACGGGGGAAGAAGACCAGACGAAGTTCTACGTGCAGCTGAGCAGCACCTCCAACTTGACCTGGGCCCAGGCCCGCCGGGATGAGCTCCTACAGGCGCAACTCAGGGCGCTGGTTCTCTATCCTACCGAGTACTACGACATTTACAGAGTCGTGCTTGGCCCTTACGGTACGCGGGAGGAGGCCGATAACATCGGCCGCCGGCTCGGGCAGCCGTATTTCCTCCTCCCGATGCGGGATCCGACGGCCACCAATCAATGACCGCCCGGGAGTTCGACCGCGGGGCACTTGCCGACAACACCGTGGTCGCCCTCATCCCCGCCACGGAAGATTACGAATGGGCCGCGGCCCAGGCATGGCTCGTAGCACGGGAAGCAACCCGCGGCAAGCCTCGGGTCGCCCTCGTCGACTTGTCCCTAAACATGCCGGTGCTGGATCATGGAGCCGTCCGCCGGACGGAGAAGGGCATCGTAGACGCCCTCCTCTACGACACGTCGCTGACTCGGATAGCCCAACCGCAGGACGAACCTGGGCTCCACTACCTTGGGGGTAGGGACCCCAACCGACAAGCCTCAGGAGGTGTGGGGGCATCCGCGCTGGAGCCGGCTCGCCGCCGGGTTCCGGAGCGAGGGAGCGGTGCTCCTGCTGTTCCTCCCCACCGCGGCTATCCGCCACGCCTCCCTCCGCCCCGACGGCATCATCATCTTGGCACCCGGGGGGTGGCATCCGGCCGAGGGGCGATACGTCGACATCTCCCGGTGGCTGGGGGAGGGAATACCTCTTCTAGCGGTCGTGTCAGACCCCGATGAGGAGACCCGGGCAGCGGGGGGGGAACCCACTCTGACCCCGAGGCCTGGCGGCTTGCTCCTGCATACGCGGCGCCGGGGCAGGAGCAACAGGATGTTCGCCCTGGCGTTCGCCCTCATCGTGCTGGCGGCCGCGATATGGACTGCCACCCGGCTAACGCTTTCGCCGGCCGCCGAAAGCACTGCGGCGGCCCCAGTCCAACCCCCGCCGTCGGAACCGTCACGGGAAGTCGGAGCCGGACAAACGCCGTTGGCTCCACCGCAGCTCGATTCACGCTCTTATTCCCTCCAAGTTGCCGCTTTCAACACGCTGGACCGAGCCGTAGAATACGCCGTCTCGCTCGAAAACCGACTCCTCGTGGCGGCCGTAACACCGATCCGGATCGGAGGGAGCATCTGGTACCGGGTCATCCTGGGCGCGCTCCCCACTGCGGCCGATGCCGAGGCGGCACTGGTCGGGCTGTGGCGGGATGGGTTGGTTGAGAGCGGTGAGGGAGCTATCTTGCGCACCCCGCAGGCGTTCGACTTAGGGATCCGCGAGAGCGACGCAGCTTGGGAGGAGACGCAGAGGCTCCGGGAACGGGGTATTCCTGCGTACAGTGTGGAGGCGTCGTTGGGTACGGCACGAATTTTCGTCGGCGCATTTGAAACCCCCGATCAGGCCGCCGTTGTAGGATCTCTGCTGACGGCCGCCGGCTTGACCGCAACTCTCATGACACGTACCGGAAGCGCGCGATGAAACTGACCCGGCTCGTGCTGTCAGGCTTCAAGTCTTTTGCCGACAGAGTGGAACTGACGTTCGAGAACGGCATTACGTCTATTGTCGGCCCCAACGGCTGCGGGAAGTCCAACATCTCCGACGCAGTTCGCTGGGTGCTCGGCGAGCAGCGCGCTCGGATTCTCCGCGGCGCCCGCATGGAAGACATCATCTTCCAGGGCACAACCAAGCGGAAGCCGACCAATGTCGCGGAAATCTCGCTGCACTTCGATAACAGCGACGCGTCGCTCCCGATCTCCTACCGGGAGGTTGTGGTAACGCGGCGCCTCACGCGCACGGGACTGAGCGAATACCTCCTGAATCAACAACCTGTGCGCTTGCGCGACATTCAGGATCTCCTGCGGGGAACCGGATTGGGGAGTGAAGGTGGTGTCGTGATCGAGGCGCAAAAGATCGACCGGCTCTTGTCGGACCGCACCGACGAGCGGCGCGCGCTGTTCGAAGAAGCGGCCGGTATCTCCCTCTACCGGGATCGCAAGACGACGACGGAGCGGCGGCTCGATAAGACCCTCGAAGATCTCAGGCGTCTCGACGACTTGATCTCGGAGATCCAGACACAGGTGCGGAGTCTGGCGAGGCAGCGCGGGAGAGCCGAGCGGCACAAGAAACTCACAGAAGAACGTTTCGGCATCATCATGACGTTGGCCCGCCGGCAGCTCGCACAGTTCGACGAGCAAGTAGCGGCGCTACGAAAGCAGGAACAGAAAGTCAGCGAAGCGCTTCCCCACCATCGCGAGCGGCTCAGTCTCGAGGAACGGGAACGGGAAGAACGGATTCAAGCCCGGGCCACGGCCGAGGCACAACGTACCGAGATCGAGCGGCGCCTGGCGGAAAGACGCTTGGAGGTGGGTAAGCTGGAAGGCAATCTCCAACTGGCGAGCGAGCGGTTGAAAAACGTAGCGGAGCGCAAGGCGCGGGCTCTCGAAGAACGGGCCCACGCGGAGGCTCAGGCGTCCCGGGCTACCCACGAGAAGGAAGCCGCGGCCGCAGAGCGAAAGGCGGCAAGCGATGCACGGGAATCGGTCCAGACCGAACTCGATCTCCGGGCATCGGACGAAAGAGCAACCCGTGATCGACTGATGGGTCAGCGTGAGAGCGTCCGAACGCTCGAAGATTCGTTGCAGGAGCAGGCGGAAACCACCAGTGCCCTCGCGGTGGAGAGCGAAGCTCTCGAACGCGATCTCACAGACCTCCGCTCGCAGGAACGGGAAGCGACCACCCGCACCCGCAAAACCGAAACCTTTCGCAAGGAAGCTCTCTCCCGGCTGGAGACGGCGGCGGCAGAGTTGGCGCGGCGGCGGCAAACCGATCACATGGCATCGGCGGAACTGGAGGGGGCGCGTCACGCGCTGGCCGCCATGAAGGAACGGGAAGCCGCCATCCTAGTGGAGCGCCGCGGGGTGGAGGAACGTCGCACGCAGCTGAGCGTGCGACGTGACGCCCTCGAGGCGTTGGAGCGAGACAGAGCGGGCCTGGCGCCCGGTGCGCGGAAGCTCCTCGAGGACCAGGACAAGTTCTCCGATGGCGCGATCTTGGGTCCGCTGAGTGATTTCCTGCGAACGTCCGGACGGGGTGCCGAGGTCGCCGAGCGCATGTTGGCGGAATGGCTGCACGCCGTCGTGGTGAGAGACGAGAACACGGTTGACGAGGTGCGCCGCTGGCACGCCGATGAGCAACCCGGCCCACTGCTGCTACTCCCCGTAACCCCGGGACCCAAGGCAAACGGCGGCGCTCCGCGCGACCTGATTCTGGAGATCGCCGATCCGGCTCGCTCATGGGCGTTGGCGCTCCTAGCAGGCAACGTGAGCTTGGACAAAGGAGGGAGCGCCATTCGGCGGCCGAATGGCGCGGTTTTCCTCCCGGGAACGGAGGATAGTAGCGGCCCGTTGCAACGCCGCGCCGAATTGGAGCGGTTGAGCGAGGAGTTTGCCGAGGCGGAGTCGGAGGTCGAACGGTTGGGGCAGGATGCCGATACCGCAGCGCGGGAATTGCTGGAAGCCGAACGCCAGTTCGACGCCGCAGTGCAGTCTGCTGAAGAGGCACGGCGAGCCCTCCACGAGATCAAAGCCGCACACGCCGACTGCGAACGTGAGGCGCAGCGGTCCGAACGGGAGCTAAAGGAAGCCAGCGAGACTTTGGCACGTCTCGGCGAGCGGCTCGAGGAGCGAACCGACCGACTGCGAGTCGTAAACGCCGAACTCCAGAAGTTGAGGAGCGGGCGGACTCAGGCGGAAGTCGAACTCGAAAAGCAGCACTCGCTCCTGAATAGTCTGGAAACCGAACAAGAGGCGGCGCGGGAGAACCGGGTGCACTGGCAGGTCGAAGAAGCCCAGGTGTCGGCGAGAGAGGAAGCAGCTCGCGAGCGCGAGGGTCGCGCAGAGCGGGCGCTCCAAGACGCAAGAGCAGAAATCGAGAGCCTCGAGCGCGAGATCACCTACGTCGGCGACTCCGTGTCACAGACCGAAACACAACGAGCGCAGTGGAGTGATCAACTTGCGGAGCGCACCACCGAAGTCGCGGAACTCGAAGCGGCAGCGTCGGCTGGCGAGCAGGCGGTCCGAGCAGCCGATGAAGCATTGGACCTAAGCGATCGGGAGCTGGAGGAAGCGCGCGCCAAGGTTCAGGATCTCTCGGAAACTGCCCATCGTGTAAAACTCGAGCAAACCGAAATCGCAGGACGACGCAACACCATCGTAGAGCGTGTGGAAACCGAGTGGCGCATGCCGCTGGCCGAACTCCTCGAAGCTGCGCCGGAGGTGGAGGGAGACGACGAGGCCCTGCACGCGGAGGCGGAGCTGCTGGCCGACCGACTTCAGGCTGTGGGGCCGGTAAACCCCCTCGCTGCACGAGAGCACGACGAGGAGAAGAAGCGCCTCGAGTTTCTCGAAACACAGAAGGATGACTTGGTCGAGGCACGCACCTCATTGCTTCAGGCGCTGCGAGAAATCGACGAAACGGCTCGAGCGTTGTTTACCGCAACGTTCTCGGCCGTCCGCGAGAATTTCAAGCGGGTGTTCTTGACGCTGTTCGAAGTCGGGGATTGCGATGTACGATTAGTTGACGAGCGCGATCCATTGAACAGTGAAATCGAAATCCGCGCCGCACCGCGGGGCAAGCGCACGCAACGAATCCGAATCCATTTGTTATCGTCCGGCGAGAGGGCGCTTGTAGCTATCTCGCTTCTCTTCGCTATTTATCTCGCCAAGCCAAGCCCCTTTTGTTTGCTCGACGAGGTGGATGCGCCGCTCGATGACTCCAACGTGCAGCGGTTCTTGCGGCTGCTCGACGAGTTCAAAACGGATACGCAGTTCATCGTCATTACGCACAATCCGCGGACGATGCAGACCGCCGACGCTGTGTACGGTGTGACCATGCAGGAGCCCGGTGTGTCTTCGATCGTCGGAGTACGACTGGGCGAGCACGCAACCATCGCCTGATCGTGCGGGCGGTGGCGCTCGGGCTCTTGTTGGGGGCCGTCTTGCCTGACAGCACCTTCACGAAACGAATCGTGTACCGCGGCCGTAGCGAGGAATGATGGAACTCACCGTTCTCGGAACCGGTACCGTTGCGCCGTCGCCCACGCGAACCGCGGCATCGTACTGGGTAGCGACCGGTAAAACGCATCTGTTACTCGACTGCGGTGCGGGAACCATGCACCGGATGGCCGCGTTCCGCGTGCCCTGGACGGAGGTCACGCACGTGGCCATCACACATTTCCACGTAGATCATTGGGGTGAATTCCCCATGCTGCTCTTCGCCCTGCGGTGGGCGGTGGAGCCGGCACGACAGCGGCCTCTGGAAGTGATTGGGCCGGTAGGCCTACAAGACCGACTGCACCATGCGGCTGGCGCGTTCGGAGAATGGCTCTTGAACCCCGGCTACCCATTGGAGATTCGCGAGTTACAACCGGGAGACGCCTACGCGCTGGACCACGAGGTCAAGCTGCAAACGTGCAAGACACCGCACACCGACGAGAGCATGGCGTACTCCGTAAGGGACAAGAGCGGCCGTCTGGTGTACACTGGAGATACCGGGCCCAGCGACGCCCTGGCCGATTGGGCGCTAGATTGCGACCTGTTGCTGTCCGAGTGCTCGCTGCCCGATGAGCGGAGCATCGAGACGCACTTGACCCCGACCCAGGCCGGCCATCTGGCCCGCAAAGCGAGAGCGCAGCGCCTCGTGCTCACGCATTTCTATCCTCCCGTCGAGGAGGTTGATCCTGCCGCCGTTGCTGCTGACGTGTACGGTGGCACAGTCATCGCGGCAAGGGACGGTGACCGCTTTACCGTCGGAGCTTAGTCTAGGTGCAAGAAACATGCTTGTGGTGATGCGCTACGGCGCGACCGATGGGCAGATACAAGGCGTGGTGCAGGCGATAACAGAGTTGGGTTGCGAAGCCCGGCAGCTACACAGCGCACAGGGGACGACGCTCAACGTCGTCGGGAACGACGAACGCATCGACTCGGCCAGGCTGGCTTCGCTCGACGGTGTGCGAGACATCATTCACCTGAGCCAGCCCTATCAGCAGGCGTCGCGTGATTGGCATCCCGTGGATAGGTCATAACGCTGCCCACCGGGCTCGAAATCGGATCGGACGCAATCGCCATTGCCGCCGGGCCCTGCTCCGTCGAAGGCGAGCAGCAGATCCTCGAAGTGGCACACGCGGTACAGGAGGCCGGCGCAACACTCCTGCGCGGAGGAGCGTTCAAGCCCCGCACCTCTCCCCGTTCATTCCAGGGATTGGAGCCCGCGCCCTCGAATACCTAGCCCGAGCGCGGGAAGCCACGGGCCTCGCAGTGGTCACCGAGGCAGTCGATCCCGAAACCGTCGACGCCGTGGCAGAACACTCCGACATCGTCCAGATCGGCGCCCGTAACATGCAGAACTTCTCCCTCCTCAAGCGCATCGGCCGGATCAAGAATCCCGTGCTCTTGAAGCGGGGGATCGCCGCCACCATTACCGAACTACTTTCATCGGCGGAATACATCCTCACGGAAGGAAATGCCAACGTCATTCTCTGCGAACGTGGCATTCGCGGCTTCGACCCGGGCACGCGCAACCTCCTCGACCTGAGCGCCATTCCGCGAATACAGCAAGCTTCGCATCTGCCGGTAATGGTGGATCCGAGTCACGGCACCGGTATCCGAGATCTTGTCACCCCCATGGCGCTCGCAGCCATCGCGGCTGGCGCCGACGGCGTGATGGTCGAGGTCCATCCCGACCCCGAAGAGGCGCTGTCAGACGGCGTACAAAGCCTCTACCCCGAGCAGTTTGCCGAAATGGTGAAACAAACGTGCGCGGCAAGTCGCATCGGCGGTAGGCCGTCGAATCGCAAGCCCGGCACCCGCAAAGTTGGGCTCATGATGGCCGTCGGCGGCATCATGACTAGGACCATCCGCGCCATCATGATGGTCATTGGCCTATTAGTGAACGCGGTCAGTACGGAGCCCGCAGCCGCTCAAGACGTGACCGAGGTACTCGCCACCGCCGAGGCCACGTACCGCCAAATCGAGACGCTGCAAGCGGAGTTCACACAGACGCTCGTAAACCCGATGATGGGAAACGAAACGACAACCGGCACTTTGTACTTGGCTCCGCCGGATCGGTTTTCCATGCGCTTTGCCGAGCCGGAGGGAGATCGGATCGTGGCTGACGGCACGTGGCTCTGGCTCCACACACCAAGCACCACACCCAATCAGGTGATCCGGCAGCCGATTCCGGATCTGGGGCCCGCCACGCCGAACCTGTTCGGACAATTCGTCGATCGCCCGCTGGACAGATACGCCGCTACGTACGCGGGGCGCGACTCCGTCGCCGGCTATGGGGTGGAAAAGGTGCGACTCATTCCTCGGGTGGAAGGCATACCGTTTCGCAGTGTGGTAATCTCGTTGTCCGCCGACGGGATGCTCCGAAGGGTGGATATCGTCGAAGACTCGGGACAGCGACGCACGCTGGTGTTCGACTCGATCCTAGTCAACGCGCCGATTCCGCCCGAGGAACTGATCTTTCGCGTGCCCAAGGGCACGAGGATTGTGACGCCTTAGGACCCGCCATTCCTCCCGCCCCCCTCCTCCCTGACGCCTCCCGCCAACTCAAACAACTCTTCCTGACTTTCCACCTCGCCAAGCAATTCAATCGCCTTTCCCACCACCGCGTCCCTCAGCACCTCATACCGCACCTCCACCTCGCGGCCAAACACATAGCGCAAGGTTCGCCGCAGCAGCTCGTGGCTCACGAGATCGCTCGCACCGTTCCATACAGCGTTCGGTATGGCGATGCCTCGCTCCCGGATTCGTCGTAGCAGGACGCTCCGCATGCGCGGCGTCACTTCGAACGACTCGGCATCAGGCACGAGTTCCGCTTCCTTCAACTCCATGACGTAGCTCGACAACACGTCGAGGAACGTTTGGATGTTCGATCCGAGCTGCCGCTGGAAGCGACGTTCGGCGGCGGTAGTAGTGTCTGCGCGAGCCACCACGACGTCGGGATGAATACCGCCGCCGCCAGCCAGCTCCCGACCGGCATCACTCCGAAAAACCGTACTTACCAACGACCCGGTGGAGTCGTGCCCTTCCGGCGACACCCGCAATAGGGAATTACGCTCCCGGTGGATAGACCGACCACTGGGCGTATACCATCGACCCGTGGTCAGGCGGAGGGCCTCGGTTCGACTGATCTGGAAGATCGTTTGCACCAACCCCTTGCCAAAACTCGGCCTACCGAGCACCAACGCCCGATCGTGATCCTGCAGCGCACCCGCGATGATCTCGGCCGCACTCGCCGAGAACTCGTTGACCAGAACGGCGAGCGGCATGCCGCCCCACTGCCGGGGCAGATTCGCGTCATAGGTGCGGGCCATCGCGCCGGCCCTGCCTCGGGTTGACACCACCAGCTCACCCGGCTCTAGAAAAAGCTCCGACACTGCGACACCCTGATCCAACAATCCGCCGGGATTGAATCGCAGATCCAGGATGAGCTTTTGGGCACCGGAGTCCCGCAAGCGTGAAACGGCATCGGTGAGTTCTTCGGCCGACCGGGCGCCTACTGTTTCGAGCCGGACGTACCCGATGTCGGGAGCGACGACGGCGGCGTGGCGCACCGAGGTCACGTGAATCTGCTCCCGCCCAATCTCGAATCGTAGCGGGTCGGGCAGTCCGGCACGCACCACGGTAATCGCCACCGCGGTCCCGGGATCGCCGCGCAGTGCAGCTGATGCCTTGTCCGGCGACCATCCGTACGTCACGACACCGTCTACCTCGACGATCCTATCACCCGGCTCGATTCCCGCCTCATCCGCCGACGTGCCCGCCAGGGGAGTGACCACGGTGAGCCACCCGTCGGTGACTTCGATGTGCACGCCAAGCCCGCTGTAATCGCCGCGGGTGGCCAGGATGAGATCTTCGAGATCGTCGGCCCGCAGGAATTCGGTGTACGGATCACCTAGATTTCGCAGCATTCCGTCGATGGCCAAGTCGTAGAGTTGGCTTGCGTCGATGGAATCCACATAGAGGTCGGCTATGCGCTCAACGATGCTGGAGAAAACTCGGGCTCGCCCGTATGCCACCGAAGCGTGAGACGCACCCCGCTGGAGCAGCCAGGCTCCCAAGACGAACGTCGCCAGAGCCGTGAGGGTGACCAGAACGACGCTGCGTCGGCTCACTGCAAACCTCCCGAGGAAATTGCTTTCATTATCAACCCTACCCCTCACCGGAAGTTTCCTTCAGGTGAGTCTCCACCACACTCCACGCCGCACGCTCCACCTCTTCCACCGATGCAGTTGCGTCTATGTGGGCCACCGACGGTCCCGAGGCTTTCCGGAACACACCGGCGATCCGCTCATGCCACTCGATGCTTTCCCCCTCGATCCGGTCGGGCTCCTTCCCTGCAAGGGCCTGCCGCCCCCGGCCCAGTTCAGCAGGCAGATCCAGGACGATGGTCAAGTCGGGCTGAAGTCCGTCGGTGGCCAACTCGTTGGCGCCCATCACACGCTCCCTGGACAGGCCGCGACCGGCTATTTGATATGCCTCGGTGGAGAGATCGTAGCGATCGCTCACCACCACCTCCCCCCGATCGAGGGCCGGTCGGATGACCTTCGCCACCTGATCGGCCCTGGCCGCCAGCATGAGAAACAGCTCGGCGAGAGGGCTAGCGTGCATTGCAGGGTTCAGGGCCGCCTCCCGGGCCGCTTCAGCGAGGGCCGTGCCGCCCGGCTGGCGGACCTCGAGCACCTCACGACCTGCATCGCGCAGGCGTGCCGCTAGACGTCTCACCAGGGTGGTCTTCCCGGCACCGTCCGGCCCGTCGACCACGATGAACGTTCCTCCAGTGCGGGCCATCACCCCGTCACCGTTGCCGCACGGGCGCGTTGGCCAGCAAATATCGCGGCCGCCCGAAGACGTCGTTCTCGATCCGTGCCGCACCCCAACCGCACCTCACGGCAAGGCTCAAGGCAATGTCGGCACGCTGAGAGTCGATCTCAATCGCCAACAGTCCTCCAGGCTCGAGATGGCCGATTGCGGTCTCTAGCAGGAGACGAGTATGACGCATCCCCCTCTCGCCGCTCACCAGCGCCGCTCGTGGCTCGTGGAGGCGGACGCCGGCCTCGAGCCTGTCGAACTCTTCAGCGGTGACGTAAGGCGGATTGGATACCACGGCGTCGAACGTTGTTCCCTCGACCGGGTCAAAGAACTCGCCCAGGCACAACTCCAGCGGCGTGTCGGGGTTGATGCGAGCGGCGTTGTCCGCCGCCACTGCGAGAGCCTCTTCCGACACGTCCGTAGCTATCACTCGGGAAAAGGACCCTTCGAGCGCCAGGCTGAGTGCAATGCAACCGCTGCCGGCTCCGATATCCACAACCGCTCCCCAACGTCCCTCCGCCTCCGCCCAGTCGAGAACCCGCTGGACTAGGCCTTCAGTCTCCGGCCGCGGAATCAGCACGCGGCGATCCACCCGAAGCTCCAGCGTTCTGAATCCCGCAAAACCAGTAGCATATTGCGTCGGCTCTCCGGCAGCCCGTCGCTCCACTGCGGCCCGAAAACGCTCCCACTGATCCTCCTGAACCTGCCGGTCCGCCGCGGTAACTGGCATGGCCGGATCCGTCTCGGTCACCCGAGCCCACAAGCCAACCGCTTCGCGGCGGGGATCACCCACGGCGCCGCACTGCAAGCGGCTCACCCCCCACCTCAACACTTCGTTGAGGGTTGGAGTATTCGGATCACTCCTGGCGGCGCTCTTCAAGATAGGCGGTGCGGAGTCTGTCGATGATCTCGTCGAGGTCTCCCTGGAGCACCTCTTCGAGCCGGTGGGTGGTGAAATTGATCCGGTGATCGGTGACCCGGTTCTGTGCGAAGTTGTACGTGCGAATCTTGGCAGATCGACCTCCGGTACCAACCATGGAGCGCCGTTCACGGGCCCGTTCCGCCTCCTGTTCGGCCACGATTCGGTCAAGGAGCCGCGCTCTCAGCACGTCCATAGCCTTGATCTTGTTTTGGAGCTGCGACTTCTGGTCTTGGCACTGGGCGACAACGCCCGTCGGGAGGTGGGTGATACGGACTGCGCTGTCGGTGGTGTTCACGCTCTGCCCGCCGGGTCCCGAAGAGCGGAAGACGTCGATTTTGAGATCGTTCTCGTCGATGCTCACATCGACGTCTTCCGCCTCCGGCAGGATGGCTACGGTAGCGGCAGAGGTGTGTATCCGCCCCTGAGCCTCTGTGGCGGGCACCCTCTGGACCCGGTGCACTCCCGACTCGTACCTCAGACGGCTGTATGCGGACTCTCCCTTGACCTTGAACACAGCATCCTTGACCCCTCCCACCTTTCCCTCGGAGAGCGAGACAGTTTCGATGGACCACCCCCTACCCTCCGCGTACCGCTGGTACATGCGCAGCAGGTCCGCCGCAAACAGGGCAGCCTCGCCGCCGCCGGTACCGGCTCGGATCTCTACGATGGTATCCCGATTGTCGAGGGGGTCCGGGGGAATCAGCACGGCCTGGAGGTCGCTTTCCAGCCTTGAGATCTCTGGCGTGAGCCGCTCGGCATCCGCCAACGCCAATTCCACCAGCTCCGGATCGGGCTCCTGGGACATCTCCCGGGCCTGGGAAAGCTCTTCGGTGAGCTTCTCGAGACGGGCCGCCGTGCGCCGGATCCCATCCAGGCGGGCGTATTCCCGGCCCAACTTCTTGAGTTTTTCGGGGTCCCGGGCAACCGTCGGATCGGCGAGTTGTCGCTCGATTTCGGCCGCGCGGGCGAGCACGGCTTCCAGCCGCGCTTTCAGGACTACCCCTCTTTCCGGGCGGCCTTCGTCGAGTACCGCTGCCGGAACCGTTCAACGCGACCGGCGGTATCGACGAGACGCTGTTTCCCGGTATAGAACGGATGGCAGCGCCCGCAGATCTCGACGTGGATCGTAGGAAGTGTTGATCCGGTCTGGAAGGTATTGCCACAGGCGCACCGGGCGCTAACCACATGATAATCTGGGTGAATCTTCGTCCGCACCGGTCACTCCAAAAGTTGACAGCCGTCTTGATTTGAGCTCGGCAATATAACCGGCACAGCAAGTTGAGAGCAACTGGGGACCACTCGTGTTTGATTGACACCGCCTCGAGCCCTTGCTAATCTTGACACGTTTCCCCCCTGAGAGCATCGACATGTCGGTGGCCACCACCCTCCAAGCAATACCGCTGTTCGAACATCTCACCGACGAGGAACTGGCTCGGATGGGCGAGTTGACTCGCCAGCGAAAGCACCCCAAGGGCAGTGTAATCCTGTTTGAGGACGACCCCGGTGACGCGCTGTATGTCGTGATTGAGGGTCAGGTCAAGGTCGTCCTCATTGGAGAGGACGGACGCGAAGTAATCCTGGCGACGTTGGGGGACGGCGATTTCTTCGGCGAGATGTCCCTGATCGATGACGAGCCCCGTTCCGCCCACGTCATCGCGATGGAAAACTCGAATCTCTTGGTGCTGCTGCGCGACGATTTCCAGAGGTGTCTCGAAGACAACCCTCGGATAGCCCTAGGGCTGCTCAGAGCCCTGACCAAGCGATTGCGTCTGGCAGACAGCAAGATCGGCGGTCTCGTTCTCCTTGACGTGACCGGCCGGGTGGCGCGCGTGCTGTTAGAGATGGCTGACGAGAACGACGGAGTGGTGATCTCCAGGAAGGTGACCCACCACCAGATTGCCCAGATGATCGGATCGAGTCGCGAAACCGTGTCGCGAACCATGCGCACGCTCGTCGAAGAAAACCTCATTGAAGTGGCGGGAAAGACGATCACCGTACGAGACCGAGAGGCGATGGAGACCACCGCCGGATTGCGGTGAGGTATCTCACGGAGGCCTGGTGACCTCATGCATAGCTTGCTGCTAGTAGAAACCGTCAGATTGTCACTGTGACAGGAATGACGGCATGCTTGAGGTGACCTTCTGGGGCACTCGGGGATCGATACCGACCCCGGGGGCCGCGACGGCGCGATATGGCGGCAACACGCCGGCGCTCGAAGTCCGGCATCAAGCCTCAAACGGAGGCGGAGTGCTCATCCTCGACGGGGGGACAGGGGTTCGGGCCCTGGGCCGGCAGCTGGCAGCGAACGGGAAGCCCGTCAGCGTGGACCTCCTGGTGAGCCATACTCACTGGGACCACATCCAGGGGTTGCCATTCTTCTTGCCGTTTTTCAGCCCAGGGAATGCGGTACGGATTTGGGGGGCGCGGCAGGCCGGCATCGATTTGGAGGAGATACTCCGGAATCAGATGAGTCCGGTGGTGTTCCCAGTGCCGCTCGACGGGCTGGCCGCAGAGTTGATCGTCACCCACATCGAGCCGGGCGAGCTCGAGTTGGCCGGCTTCAAGGTCGAGGCCATCCGGGTACGCCACCCGGGGGTGACGCTGGCATACCGCATCACACCGAGCAACGGGGGACGGAGCTTCGCGTACGTCCCAGACAACGAGCTCGGACCCGGTGGGGATTACGATGTACCCGCGTCGTGGCGCGATGATTTCGTCGAGTTTCTCAATGGAACGCACGTGTTGATTCACGACGCCATGTACACGTCGGGCGAGCTGGAACGACATCGCGGGTGGGGACACTCGTCCAATCTCGAGGCGATAGAGCTTGGATCCGAAGCGCAAGTTCAGCAGCTGGTGATGTTTCACCACCGCCCCGAGCATGACGACGACCAGGTAGACGCCATGCTTGAAGAGACGCGAAAGGCTGCCCGGGCACGAGGAGGAGGGGTCGATGTCATTGCAGCCCGAGAAGGATTGAAGATCACTCTCTAGCTGTTAGGAGACTCCTATGCGCTGGCGGACAACTTTGGCGCTCGCGGTTGGGCTCATGGCACCTCCCGTCGCGCAAGGACAGGACACGCGTCCGGGAATCGGGGTGTGGGTATTCGAGAATGGTGGCTCGTACGGCCAGGAAGCGGAAGATTTCGAGGCTCTCAGGGTTGGGCTGCAGCAGATCCTGATGACGGAATTGGCCAGGAATCCCGCGATACGCGTGGTTGAGCGCTTGCAGCTCAACGCCCTCATCGCGGAGCAAGATCTGGCTGCCGCCGGGCGGGTCGATGTGAATACCGCCGCACGGGTCGGGCGGATCATCGGTGCCAAATTCATGGTGCTCGGTGGATTCGTGGATTGGTTTGGCGATTTCCGGCTCGACGCGCGCATCGTCGACTGCGAAACCACAGAGATCGTCAAAGCGATCGGCCTGCAGGAGCCGCGCGAGGAACTGTATCAGCTGATTGTCGACTTGACCTCACGTCTCACGAGCGACGTGAACCTGCCCGCCCTGGAGATGGAAGAGGAGCTCAAGGAGCAGGCTCGTGAGATACCGGTAGAGGCTCTCACGTTGTTTTCGCGTGCTGTCTTTTTCGAAGACCGAGGGGATGCCGACCGAGCGAGGGAGTTCTACAGTCGCGCCGTGCAGACGTTTCCGGAATACAGCGAGGCCACGGAACGGTTGCAACAACTGAGGGGATCGTAATAACATAGGCGCGTGATAGCGCCCATCTCGGCACTCGGCAAGCAAGGAACGCGCTGGCTGTCCCGTTTCGGAGCACTGGCGCGTTTTCTATGGGACACGCTCATCGCGTGGCGCTCTCTGCCACGGGCGGGTCGCCGGGTCGTGCGCCGCGTGTTCCTGACCCAGCTGTGGTTCACGGCGATTCAGGCGATCCCGCTGATCATGGTGCTGTCCGGCATTCTGAGCTTCCTAGTCATCTCACAAGCCGTGCGGGAACTTGGGCGGATCGGCGCTACGGAACTGATCGGCTCGTTGATGGTCATCGCAATCGTGCGGGAGCTGGGCCCTCTGTTGACAGCCCTCATCGTCGCCGGCCGGTCAGGGACCGCGATTGCCGCCGAGTTGGCCACCAACCGCGTCATGGGAGAGATCGATGCCTTGGAAGGCATGGGGATCGATCCGGTTCACTACCTCGTGCTGCCACGGTTTTTGGGCGCCATCGTATCGGTCTTTGGCCTCATCATCCTCTTCGACCTCGTCGCGGTGCTCGCTGGCCTCCGCAGCCGCCGTTGCGAACGGCATGGCGTCGCCCAGATATTTCGACATCGTCCTCGAGTCTCTCAGCTTTCGGGACATCTGGCTGTCGGCCGCCAAGGGCGTCATCTTCGGCATCGTGATTGGCACCGTCCCTGCGTTTCATGGACTACGCGTCGGCAAAGCGGCAACCCAAGTGCCGGTGGCAGCCGGTCAGGCCGTAGTCGTTAGCATAGTCGCGATCTTCCTCTTTTCCGCGATCTTTGTCGCATTGAGCTGATGGTGCCAGCACCCCTTGTGTTTCTGGACGTGCCGCTGAACGGCAGCGAAGCTCCCACGGTGACTTTGGAGATTCCCGCACATCGCGCGGTTTCCGTCGTCGGCGGCGAGAACAGCGGTGTTCACCTGATGGGCCGTTTGGCATTGGGACTCATCACACCGAAAGCCGGACATTTGACGGTGTTGGGCAGGGAGCTTGCGACTCTTCCGCGACAAGAGTTGCTCGCGTATCGCCGACTCGTAGGCTACCTTCCCGCGGGAGACGGGTTGCTGCAGAATCTCACGCTCGGCCAGAACGTGGCTTTGCCACTGAGCTTCGGAAGCGACTTCTCCGAGGGCGAGATTGAAAGTCGGCTTAACATCATGCTTGCTGCAGCTGGGCTGGCGAACGCAGGGCACCTGCGACCCGCGCAGGCCAATGACGAGCAACGACGCCGTGCGGCCTTAGCGCGCGTTGGCTTTCGATCCCAAACTCGTGGTTCTGGAGGACCCTTTCGTCGGTCTCACCGACCGTGCGTCACACGGCATCTTGGAAACGGCCCGTGGCGGAGAGATCGAAGAAGGGTCACGCCGAGCAGTATTCGCCGTTGGCCCCAATCTACCTGCCAGCGTGATCCGCAGATTTGAGATCCGGTACCGGCTGATTCACGGCGTGCTGCAACAGAACGGGTGAATCGAGCGGTGGAATCGTATCGCGACTTCACGGTTGGCCTGTTCATATTGGCGAGCATTGGCGTAATTCTGGGATTGCTCGTCGTCACCAGCAACGCGCTAGACGATCGTCAGGAGATCTACATGCGCGCTGCCACCGCCAACGGGCTGACCCAAGATACGAGGGTGTTCCTGCAGGGGTTGCAGATCGGACGGGTGACCCAGGTCAACGCGCGTGTCGATGGCCTGGAGGTCTCCTTTGTAGCCGAGTTGAGCATTGAGCGAACGTATCCCGACGGCACGCTGTTACGGCTCCCCATGGGCACTCGCGCCGTCATCACCGCACCGCTTCCCATCTCCGCTGCGGAGATAGACTTGCAGATTCCCAAGGGAGGCGCAGGCGCTGCGTTCCTCCAGCCCGGAGACACGATCGACGCGACTCGCTTGCCAGGCGCCGTAGATCTACTCGGTGAAGTCGCAACGGAACTCAAAGACGAAGTACTGCAAACTCTGGCTCAAACCCGAGACCTGATCGAACAGAGCACCAGTGCGATCGCCCAGACGCATCGTGTGCTCGAGTCTACCCAAGATGTAATCGGCACGTCGACGCCACAGATTGAAGAGGCGTTGGAGCTGTTGGCCACCAGCCTCGAGCGCACGGATCAAATACTCACGGAGGTTTCGCCGCGCATCGGACCACTGCAGGACAGCCTGACGGCAATGCTCTCGCAGGCCCGGCGGATCTTGAGTTCGTTCGATTCGCTGACCACGACGGCCCAGGATTTGTTGAATGAAAACCGGAGCGTCTTGCAGGAGGCTTTGGCGCGACTCGTTCACACGACGTACGTTCTGGATAACTTCGCCGAGCAGGTTACCCGGCGGCCTCTTCGACTGTTGACCGGCGTGAAACCACCTCCACCAGACACGACGGAACGAAATCGATGAAGTACCAGCTCTTGCATGCGGGGAGCTTCGATCCGGATCCGATCGCGGGGGCCCTAGCGACCGAAGGTATCGAGACGACGGTCATACACGGCCCTGAAGATCTCGGCGCAGATGAACGACCCACGATACTTGTGTTGGATCCCGGGGCCCGTCTGCTGTTCTCGGTGGCGAACCTACGGTCGTTCGTGGACGGTGGCGGAGCGATCGGCGCGGAAGGTGACGACGGTCTTCCAGAGGGCATGCCCGAACTCCTCTTCATTGCATTGATCATTCCTCCATATTCCGAGAGGCAACTGCTGATCACGCTCCGGTCGGCCTTCAGGGATGCCGCGATGCGAACGGAGAACCAGCGGCTACGTCAAACAGTCGAAGCTCAGACCAACGAGTTAGATGAAATGACGCAGATAGGGGTGGCGCTCAATACGGAACGTAACTACGACACCCTACAGGCCCTCGTTCTCTCACAAGCGCGTCGCATCACGGTCTCGGACGCCGGGAGCTTGTATTTGGTGGAAGCGGCGGAGGACGGATCGCACCGGCTTCGCTTCAAGCTCACGCAGAATCACTCGCGTCCCGAGATTCCGCTGAGCGAGTTCACGATTCCCATCGACCACACGAGCATTGCGGGGTACGTGGCCAGTACCGGTGATCCTCTTGTCATCGAAGACGCCTACTTCCTCCCGCCAGACGTTGAGTACTCCATCAATCGATCGTTCGATGAGAAGTATCAATACCGCACCAAGTCCATGCTCACGATTCCGATGCGGAACCACAAAAACGAGGTGATCGGAGTTCTACAGCTCATCAACCGCAAACGCTCCCTGGAGACCGTGCTCGACACTCCCGAAGATTTCGACACGCTGGTGACCCCCTACGGCCGCCGCACGGTCGATCTAGTATCGGGTCTCGCCGGTCAGGCCGCAGTATCCATTGAGAACAGCCAGCTGTATGAGAGCATCGAACGGCTCTTCGAGGGTTTCGTTACCGCCGCAGTAACCGCCATCGAGCAGCGCGATCCCCCTACTTTCGGACACTCCGGCCGCGTTGCCACCATGACCGTGGGCATCGCCAAGGCTACCGACCGGGTCATTGTAGGACGATACAAGGACCTCGCATTCACTCGCCAGCAACTGCGTGAGATACGCTACGCGGGTCTATTGCACGACTTCGGCAAGGTGGGAGTGAGCGAGGATGTCTTGGTGAAATCCAAGAAGTTGCCGCCGGCAGATCTTTCATTGATAAAACAGCGTTACGCTTTCGTTCGGCGAACAGCAGAGCGCAATTTCTACAAGCAACGTGCGGAATACCTGGAACAACACGACCACCAGGAATACGAGGCGTTCCTCGAGCGCATACGACGAGAATACGACGATAACATCAAGACACTCGACCACTTCTTGTCCTTGGTGTTGAACTGCAACGAGCCGACAGTAGTCCCGGACGGTAGCTTCAACGAATTACTGCGGTACGCAGACCATTACTACCAAGATCTCGAAGACAACGAGCAACCGTTCCTCACGAGTGATGAAGTACGGTACCTCACGATTCGGAAAGGTAGCCTGGACGAAGCTGAGCGGCTCGAGATCGAGAGCCACGTCAACCACACCTACCGTTTCTTGATGCAGATCCCGTGGACAAACGAGCTGCAAGATATCCCACGCATCGCGTACGGCCACCATGAGAAACTGAATGGCGTCGGCTATCCGCGTGGCGTCCGGGAACATGACATTCCGATTCAAACGCGGATGATGATGATTGCGGACATCTTCGATGCGCTCACCGCCTCGGACCGTCCCTACAAACGAGCCGTCCCGGCCGAGAGTGCCCTCAACATTCTGGCTAGTGAGGTGAAAGATGGAATGTTAGACGCCGAGCTCTTTGAAATCTTTCACCAAGCACGCGTCTACGAACAGACAGACGAGGGCATCACAACTTGACTGGACTCCCCGTTTCCGCCGAACGATACACCGCCTCCATGACGCGCTGTACCATGAGTTGCTCGGCGAGGTCCGTCTGGTCCACCTCCCCACGTATCAGCGCGGCGAAATGGGCCCACTCTGCCATGTAGGCCGTGTTGAAAATACTCTTCCGTTCCGATGTTCCGGTCGGTGTCACGTTCACGGCTGACCCATGCATTTCCTTGAAGACGGCGAGCGGACCCACTGTCCCTGACCCTTCTGACCCAAGAAGCTCGAACCAATAACGCTCTGTCTTGCCCACGTAGTGCCAGGAGACATCCACCGCAATCGACGCGCCACCCTTACAAGTAATCAGAGCTACGCCTGAATCTTCCACGAACTCCGCACCGCGCTCAGCAGGACCGAATGAGGCGATCACGTGACACGGCGTGGGCCAATCCAACATCCACAACGACAGATCGATGAGCGAAAGCCCTAGGTCGAGCATCGCGCCGCCGCCGGACTGGGCCCGCCGCCGCCGCCACCCCAGCACCCCTCGCGCCGACTTGAACGTATACCACCCGGTGCGGACAGCGTAAAGCGTCCCCAACTCGTGTCCATCGAGGAATTGCTTCACCGCCTGCACGTCCGAACGGAACCTGCTCTGCATTCCAACGAAAACAACCCTGCCAGCCCTCTCCCGGGCGGCGATGATGTCTTCCACACCCCCAACCGACAGCGCCAACGGACGCTCGCACAACACGTGAACCCCGGCCGCCAGAGCGGTCTTCACGTGTACCTGGTGCAGGTGATTGGGCGTACACACCGCCAGTGCGTCGGGTTGGGAGCGTTTGAGGAGGTATTCGATATCGTCGAAGACCTCAGGAATCTCGAATCGTGCCGCGAGCGCGCGCGCTTTCTGCAGATCATTATCGCAGATGGCAACCAGCTCGAACTCGTCGCTGCGGGCGATCATCGGCAGGTGGGCCACCTGGGCCACGGCACCAGCACCCACCACCCCCAATCGCAGACGAGCAGCCATCAGTTACCACCCGGAATGATGCGGTACATGAACCCGGCCCGTGCCGACGCGATCAGCAACTCGCTGCTCAACACCCCACGCACGTTGGTCGTGAAGTGAATACGGTCGGTGAGCGCGACTTCCATCCCCAAGGAAAGATCGGCGCTCGCAGCGATCGTATCGAGGGCGTCTTCCACAAAGGTGCCGTCGATGGCCGCGCCCGATCCGTTGCGGATGTGCGCTCCAATACCCAACCCCACGTAGGTGAAGTAGCGTGGGCCGGAGGGGAATATGTATTGCAGGTCTAGCGTTGCCTCCAGGTTGGACCACCCGACCCGTCCAATGTCCACAGTGGCGTCACCGGTGGGATCTCGTATGACCTGGAGTAGCCGGCGCTCGAAATCGTCGATCTCGTTCTGATCCAACTCGCCCTTGAAGTAGTTGATCCCGAAGAGCACCCGCACCCGCGGCGCGATCATGCCGTAATCCACGAGAACGCCGATCGATACCTCGGTAGTCACCCGATCGGAAGCAACGGGACCCACATCCAACCCAATGCCGGCAAGCCCGAGTCCCTCGTAGCTGAACTCATCGAGGAAGCCCTGGGCCCCAAGGGATTGAGGTGTGAGCAAGAGTGCCGTGGCGGTCAGAAAGGCTCGGTTGCAAGACATGGGGCTCACGATTTCAGATTGCAGATTTCAAATTGCTATTCCAGCAGCGTCACCGTCGTGCCGGGAAAGTACGTACCCAGAATCGTCTGGTAGTCCTGGCCGGCTCTGGCCCGCCCGATAGCACCCCACTGGCACATGCCGACGCCGTGTCCCCATCCCGCACCGGCGGCAATCAATCGTGTAAGGCGACCATTTTCTCTTTCCTTGGTCAGCTGTACGGCGGTGCTGCCAAGTGACTTCGCGTCCAGGGTCTGAAACACAGCACGAACATCCGGACCGAACACCGGGATTTCTCCCTGGTCCACGTAAACACGAATCTCCGTCGCCCTTCCCGACGGGCCGGTATCTCTCACCTCCACATCCCGAATCTCCGAAACGAAATACGCGTCGATGCCCAGTGCTCGGGGCACGGTCCTACGCAACACATCGGCCAGCTCCACGCCCGACCACTCGACTCTCCAACGAAACCGAGGCGACCCCTCGCAATGGTACCCCCCGCCGCGCGCGTCCGAGACCGACCTCAGGTACTGTCGGGGCCGCACGTTGCGGAAGGATTCTTCGGGAGACGCTGTCGCAAACCCACAGGTCGAGTGGAAGAAGGCGGTGATGACGCTGTCCCCATGGGTCATCACGAGGCCAGCGGTGTCGCGGACCGCACGACTCCCGAGTTCGGATTCGACTTGTGCCCCACGATATGCCTGGTCGGTGACGCCCGCACGGAGATCGAACCCTAGGGCGTCGAACCGTCCCAGACCCGCCACGGCGTACGTGCGGGAAGCAACCGCCTGAGCCTCGAGGGCCGCTCGGTCAGAACCCGGCCGCCGACCCATCTCCACGCCAACTACCCCGGCCACATATTCCTCGATTCCGACCTCGTTGACGACCGTTAGGGTCCCATCGCGCTGGCTCACCGACACGGTACCGCGATAGGGAATCCCGTCCACTATGACGAACCCGGAGCCGCCACGGAACTCGAGCGAGTCGAACCGACCTGTCTTCCCCCCGCCGGAAGCCGATAGGCCAGTTTCCGTGGGTTTTACATCCACCACATCGCCGGAACCCAAGCGGATCGCCGTTCTCCCTCCCTCGAATGCCACCACATCACCACGGGAACCGATCCGAACCGATGCGGCACCGACCAAGAGGCCCACCCTCACGCGTCGGCCCGACGGCAACGGGCCGAACACGGGAACCCTGCCGCCGGGTATTGGCGCACAAGCGGACGCCCCCATAGCTCCCGCAACGATAGCAGCCAACTGCTTCAGGTGGGCTCTGCGGGTCTCACTAGGATTGGATTGCTTGGAGAGAAACACATCGCCCGACCCATCAACGAGGAACGACGGCGAGTCGGAGATGGGGATCATGACAAGGCGACCGCCCGGAAGTCGTAGTCGTTACACTCCTCGATCCGGCCGCGAACGAAATCACCGGGCTTCGCCCAGCCCACACATTCGATCATCGTGACGCCGTCCACGTCGTCGGCTTGCCACATCACTCGTCCTACGTGGGTCGCTCCTTGGTCGTCGGCCTCGGCTACACCGTCAATCAAGACATCCGTCTCCCGGCCCACGTACCGCCCGAGGCGTTCTTCGGAGATGATCCGCTGGAGGTCGAGCAGCTCCTCCTGCCGGGCGCGTTTCACATCGTCAGGAACGTCGTCCGGATAGTGCTGCTGCGCGCGGGTCCCTTCCTGTTCCGAGTACGTGAACACCCCCAGTCGTTCGAAGGCGACCTCCTCGGCGAAATCGCGCAGCGCCGCAAAGTCTTCATCGGTCTCTCCCGAAAAGCCCACGATGGTAGTCGTACGGATCGTCACATCCGGCAAGGCTTCACGCAGCCACCGCACCTTTTCGCGGATCGTCTCCTTTCGCTCCGGTCGTCGCATCCGCTCCAACATGCGGTTGGACGCGTGTTGGATTGGGATGTCTATATACGGAACAATACGCCGTTCCGACGCCATGAGATTCACCAACTCGTCCGTCAATCCGGCAGAATACACATAGAGGAGCCTGAACCAGGGGACCGATGTTTCCCGGAGAAGCGCTTCCAGGAGCTGTGGCAGCTTCGGGCCTTCCCGCCCGTAGTCCCGCCCCCAGTGACCCAGGTCCTGTGCGACGAGGTTGATCTCTTTGGCACCCTGAATTTCGAGCTGTTGCGCCTCCCGAACCAAGCGTTCGAGGGGTTCCGAGCGGTGTTTTCCCCGCATCAGCGGGATCGCACAGAACGCACAGGTGTGGTCGCAACCTTCGGAGATCTTCAGATATCGAACGTGTGTGTCTTCGCTGAAGTAGTGGCGTACTCCCGGGTGATCGGCGATCGGATCTTTGATGAGACCTCGCGCCGCGAGCTCGGGTGCGAGCTTGTGGAGCTCACTGAAGTTCAAAAAAAGATCGACCTCGGGAATCTCCGATTCGAGCTCCTTTTGGTATCGCTGGACCAGACATCCCACGGCCACCACGGCCTTTACCGAGCCCTGCCGCTTGAGCTCGCCTGCGCTGATCATGGCCTCGATTGATTCTCTTTTCGCCGCATCGATGAAGCCGCACGTGTTCACGAGCACGACGTCAGCTGTCTCCAGCTCTGAAACAATACGAGCCCCGTGGCCTACCAGCTCACCTAGCAGACGCTCGGAGTCCACCGTCGCCTTATCACATCCCAGCGAAATGACTCCCAGTCTCACGCAGGAGCCCCGCTGAGAAAGAAGTGCGTCGCTTGCATGCAGGGAAATATAAGAAGACCCCGAGGAGCAATAGCTGGGAGAAGAGAGGAGGGAGGAGCGAGAGGGGAGAAGCGCTGGGCCGTCTCTCCTCTCACGTTTCCCCTCTCACAACAAAAAGCTCTCCAACGACCGCGCTCTGCTAACGTGCCGCAAGCGCGCCAGGGCTTTCTCCTTGATCTGGCGAACCCGCTCGCGCGTGATGCCCAACAACCCGCCGATTTCCTCCAGCGTCATCGCCTCCTGGCTGTCGAGACCGAAGTAGAGCCGCAAGATCTTTGCTTCCCGCTCCTTGAGCGTCCCGAGGACCTCTTCGATGGAATTACTCAGCGCGCGCTCGAATGTTTGATCGTCGGGGCCAGGGCTTTGATCGTCCGGCAGGTAATCGAGCAGCTTGTTGTCCTCACCAGGAGTGAGGGGCGCATCGAGGGAGAGGTGGCTCCGGGATATGGCCAGCGTCTTGGCCACCTCATCCTTCGGAATATCCATGCCTTCCGCTATTTCATCGATGGTCGGTTCCCGTCCCAACTCCTGCTGCAACGCCGACGACCGCTTGCCAATACGGTGCAACGTGCCCGCCCTGTTCAACGGGACCCGCACGATCCGGCTCTGCTCCGCCAACGCCTGAAGGATGGCCTGCCTGATCCACCACACGGCGTAAGAGATGAATTTGATGCCCTTGGTTTCATCGAACTTGTGCGCGGCGCGAATGAGTCCGAGGTTGCCCTCGTTGATCAGATCCGACAGGCTAACGCCCTGGTTTTGATATTTCTTCGCCACCGACACAACGAATCGCAGGTTGCTGCGGACGAGCTTGTCGAGCGATTCCGCGCAGCCGACGTGGATTTGCACTGCCAGCTCGACCTCGTCCTCCCGCTTCAGCAAGGCGTACTTGCTGATTTCTCTCAGATACTGGTCGAGGGAGCCCTCTTCTTTCCCGACTTTCTTTGCCGCACTTGCTCGCATAGGACTCGCAATCCCTCCGTGATGCTTCGGAAGAGGCTTGTCCGGAAGAACCGGCGCCAGAATTCCTATATGATGACGCCCGGCCTCAAGTCACCAACACTCATCCAGCGATTACTGCCTTCACGAGAGCCGGTCTCATATCAGCAAATATCTACATGGTGCCAGAACGATTTCACAACGATTCTGACGTCCAGAGGAAGATCCAGAGTGTAGCGTGGAGTTGCGACGGACCAACACTCCTGACGCCGGGAATCCCAACATTGTCCGGTGACGAAGCGGCACATCACGGTAGGTCACTGGCATTCGGTCGTCGCAAGGCTCCGGTACTCTAAGCGAGGGTGTGACATTATGTTAGCCGCTCCTTGGATCAGGCGCAACTGCCAACGACCAACCCCGGGCTCTGGCCCACGCACCGAGCCATTCCCGCAACTGCTCACACGAGCACTCGTGCGACACCCGTAGGGCCACACAGCACGCTGAATCGGCAACCACAAAATCGGCTGTGATCGCTTCACAGCAGGGGATGTCACGTAGCGCGCGATCGTCCAGCACGGCCCCCCCCGCACTGATTATAACGGCAGTCGAAAATTGAGAGTAACCCATCGCATCCCAAGATGCCGGGACCGAGGCTCGAAACGGTAGCTAGGAATATGCGTATCGTATCGAAATGTTGCGGGGGAAAAGAGAGTGGGAAACTCCCGACTCCCCACTCCCTACTTGTTTCTCTGAAGTCCGTACTTGTCAATTTTCTTGTAAAGGTTGCTGCGGGGCATGGCAAGCTTGCGCGCCGTCTCGCTCACATTCCAGTCGTTCTCTTCCAGCTTGCTCAGCAGGAACGCTCGCTCGGCCCCGACCTTGAACTCCTCGAATGTTTCGCACTGCACCAGCGTGCCCACCGTTGCGTGCGGGCCTCCGCCGGCCAGCCGCCGCACGTCCGCCGCCGTCACCTCGTTCCCGCTCGACAGGATGAGCAGCCGCTCCACGGCATTCCGGAGCTCTCGCACATTACCAGCCCAATCACGCTGCTCCAACAGGCCAATCGCTTCGTCGGAAAATTTCTTCGCCTTGAGGCCGTCGTACACCGCCAGGTCGCTCACGAAGCGCTCGATCATGGACCGGATGTCATCCTTCCGGGCACGTAGTGGTGGAACATCGATGGGTACCACGTTGAGACGGTAGTAGAGATCTTCGCGGAAGCGCCCCTTCTCGATCTCTTCCTCGAGGATCTTGTTCGTCGCCGCAATCACCCGCACGTCAACTGGGGTGGATTTGGTAGCGCCGATACGGGAGACCACTCCCTCCTGTAAAGCGCGGAGCACCTTCGCCTGAGTGTCGAGGCTCATGTCCCCCACCTCGTCGAGGAACAATATTCCACCGTCCGCCTGCTCGAACTTGCCAGCTCGATCCGCAAAAGCGCTGGTAAACGATCCCTTCATGTGCCCAAACAGCTCGCTCTCGATGAGCTCTCCGGGAATGGCCGCGCAGTTGACCTCGACGAACGGTTTGGACGCACGCGGAGACCCCGCGTGAATCGCTCTGGCCACCAGCTCCTTGCCCACCCCGTTCTCACCGGTGATCAACACTCTCGCCGGCGTAGGCGCCACCTTCGCTATCACATCCAATACATCGCGAATCGCCTTGCTCGTCCCCACCATGTCGTACTGGTCGGCGACGCTAGCTCGCAGGCGCTCGTTCTCTGACTTCAGCGCGACGCGATCGAACGCATTGCGGAGCGTGAGTAGGATGCGATCGGTGTCGAGGGGCTTCTCCAGGAAATCGTAGGCGCCGAGCTGTGTGGCCTCTACGGCCGTCTGGATCGTCCCGTGACCGGATATCATCACGACCTGGGCGTTCGCGTCTGCCTCGCGGAGTCTCGTCAGGGTCTCCAGCCCGTCCATGCCGGCCATCTTCACGTCAAGCAACACGATATGGGGATGGAACTCCGCGTATGCGTCGAGGGCGTCCATACCCGACTCTACCGTCCGCACCTCCATATCGTCGTACTCCAGGAGTTGCTTGAGCGCCTCGCGCACTCCCCGCTCGTCGTCTACAACCAGAACCCGTCTTGCCATTACCGCACCCGTCGATAGAAGATCACTTTGTCAGGCTCAATGCGGATCTCGGCGATTGTGGAGGGCACCCCGAAGAGCATCCGCCCGTCATCCCTACCTGCCAGCCGGTTGACGATAGTCGGGATCGCGGCACGGGGGAACGGGATAGACCGCACCGAGAATTCGTTCGGCTCCCAAGCCAACACTCCAGGTCGCGCGATTCGGGCGGGGCCCGCCACCCTCAAGGGCTCATACGGCCGAAGAAGGCCGCCGAGCAAGCCGAGGGCATCCCTGCCCCATACGTCAGTCACCAGAAGTGCCTCCACCATAAGCCGGCCGTCCTCAAAAGTGACGCTCAGGGAATCGAGAGCCCGCCGCCCGACGGGATCGAGACCGTCCCTAATGAGCGACGCCATCTCCGCCGATGAGAGGATGACGAACTCGGGCCCGTCGATCCGGGCCATGCGTTGATATTTTCGAATCGCCGACTCCCGGGCTTCCGGAGAGGGACTCCCCTGTCCCTCCGGGAAAACCTCTTGAGAAGCCGTCGGCTCCCCCACTCCCCGGAATGCCTGATACGCGTCAGTCAGCTGGCTGCGGTACTGCCACCCGGCGACTGCGGCCACCAGTAGGATTGTCGCGCAGCCAGCCATCGCGAACATGTTCCTGAGGCAGCCGCCGATCACTGTGACAACCCCGCGGCACCCAAACGCTCGTAGCGCGGGCCTTGCGAGCCGAGACGGCTCCGCATTAGATCAACCGAGTCGACCGGCGGCTCCTCGAAAAACTCCAGCCCCTCGAGGTGCTTCGCGAGGCCTCTGAGGGCCGCCGGTCTCGCGTCTCGCCGCACCCGCCCGATGGTCACGTGGGGTCGGAAGGCATGCCCCCCCCTCTCAGGTTCGAAGCCTAGCTGCGACATCTCTCGCTCCACCACATCGGCCAACAGCTCCAGTACAGGAAGATTCTCACATCCTACCCACAGCACCCGCGGGCGTTTCGGCGCGGGGAACGCTCCGAACTGCCCTATGGGAAGGCAAAACGCCTTCGTGTCTCCCACCGCTTTCACGAGGCCGGCACGAACGTCATCGATTCGGGACCCATCCACGTCGCCGAGGAACTTGACCGTCATGTGAATGTTATCGGCGTCCACCCATTTTACCGGATAGCCGACTTCCCGAAGTGGAGCGGTTTCGTTCCACAGGCGCTTGCGCATGGCGTCGGGGAAATTGATGGCGATGAAGAGACGCATGTGGATCCGCCGAGATCAGGCTGCACTACCGGGGTCAATTAATAACTAGTTTCGGTAAGGAATGGGGGTTCTGGCGATGGCCGCCTCTGGTGCAGAGGGAGAGACCCAAGGTGGAGTCGCCGGCCCGCGACGGACGATGAAGCGACAGGCAGACCGTTGCCTAATAACACAACACAGTGTTCTATAGCTGGATGCCTTCGCTTACTGAACGCCTCACCGAAATCACCTCCGACGCTTTTGCCGAGTGCGGCTACGACCGCCGGTACGGCGAAGTCGACGTATCCGACCGGCCCGACCTGGGGCAGTTCCAGTGCAACGGCGCCCTGGCTGCCGCCAAGGCGCGCAAGGCCAACCCGCGGGAGATAGCGCGACAGGTCGCGGATCTCTTGACAGCCAACGATGCGTTGGGCGAAGTGTCAATCGCGGGACCCGGCTTTATCAACCTAACCCTGGCCGGCACGTTCCTTACCAACTGGGTGCAAGCCGCTGCAACGGACGATCGCCTCGGTGTGGACAGGATTGCAGCGCCGCAGAAGGTCGTGATCGACTACGGGGGCCCCAATGTGGCGAAGCCGATGCACGTGGGGCATCTCCGCGCCGCCGTCATCGGTGAGAGCGTCAAGAGAATCGCCCGGTTTCTCGGTCACGACGTTGTGGGCGACGTACACCTGGGAGATTGGGGCCTCCAGATGGGCATGCTAATCTCGGAGATGGCTCACCGCCAACCCGATCTGCCCTACTTCAACCCGGAGTTCACGGGACCGTATCCCGAGGAGTCGCCTGTCACGATCGGGGATCTGGAAGAGATGTATCCTACTGCAAGTGCGAAGGCTCAGGAAGATCCTTCAGTCATGGATGCAGCCCGGGCGGCGACGTTTGCGCTCCAGCAAGGACGGCCCGGCTATCGCGCCTTGTGGCGACATTTCCACGACGTGTCCATAGCCGAGATGAAGGCAGACTACGCCACGCTCAACGTGGAGTTCGATCTCTGGCTCGGCGAGAGCGACACGCAGGACCGGATAGCGAGCCTCATCGACCGACTCCAGCGCGGGGGCTTCGCCTATGAGAGCGAAGGCGCGCTGGTGATGGACGTCGCAGAGCCGGGCGACAAGAAGGAGATCCCACCGCTGATGCTGTTGAAATCCGACGGTGCCGTCTTGTACGGCACTACCGACCTCGCCACCATCGACCAGCGCGTGCGCGATTTCGACGCCGAGTTGGTCGTTTATGTGGTCGACAGCAGACAGGGAGACCACTTCCGGCAGGTCTTTCGCGCAGCGCACAGGTCGGGGATTGCGCCGGAATCCGTCCGGCTCGAGCACGCCGGCTTCGGTACGATGAACGGTACAGACGGTAGGCCGTTCAGGACGCGGGCCGGCGGCGTGATGAAGCTCAAGGACCTCATGCAGCTCGTTACCGACAAGGCAACCGAGCGCATGGCCGAGGCCGAGGTGGCCAAGGATTACGACGACGACGAAAGGGCGGCCATCGCTCGCATGGTGGGGATGGCGACGCTCAAATATGCCGATCTAATGAACCACCGCACCAGGGATTACGTCTTCGACTTGGATCGCTTCTCGTCGTTCGAGGGCCGGACCGGCCCGTATTTGTTGTATACGGCGGTCCGAACGAAGTCCATACTCCGGAACGCGGCGGCGCGAGGGCTTGGCTCGGGAAGCTTGTTGCCGCCGGCAAGCGACATGGAGCGAAACGTGATGCTGAAGATTGTCGAGCTATCCGACGTGCTGTGTCGTGCGTGGGATAGGCGTGGCCCCAATCATTTGTGCGAGTTCGGTTACAGCCTGGCAACCACTTTCAACCGTTTCTACCACGAGCACCATATCTTGAGCGAGCGAGATGCGGCTCGGCAGGCCTCTTGGCTGGCACTGTCGGCGTGCTGCGTGCGGGTGCTGGAGTTGACACTGGATCTATTGGGGATCGAGGTGCCGGAGCGGATGTAGAGCCGCGGATGACGCTAAAGCTAGCCCGGGGTTTATCGGGTCGAGTTCGCGCGGTGACCGGCTGAAGCCGCGGTCCGGCGATCTGTCGGTAAACCGACGAGCCGGTAACGGGGTCGCTTTAGCGACAGTCAGTTTGGATAGGGGTGGCTGGGGTCTTCGAACGAACCGAAGGCGATCTCGCCGAGCGGCTGCTCTCGGCGTTGGAAGCGGCGGGTGGAGACATCCGCGGCAAGCAATCTGCCGCCATCCTCGTGGTCTCAGGCGATAGGGATGCCAAGCCGTGGGAGCGGCTGTTCGATCTCCGCGTGGAAGACCATCCCAACCCGCTGGCCGAGATTGCGGCGCCTGTTGACTGTCGCCCGGGCCTACCGTGCCGCCACCGGCGACTTCATGACGACAGGACAAGTCGATTCAGCCCTGGCCGCGTATACGCGGGCCGCCGACTATCTGCTGGACGAAGCGACGAACGGCGAGCTGATCTACCGGCAGGCGGTCACCATGGCCGATCTGGGCCGCGTCGATGAAGCGATTCCTTTCTTCAAGCGTGCGTTCGCACAAGACGAGAGTTGGGTTGAACTGCTGAGGCGGTTGCCCACGGTCGGCTTGCTCAGTGCAGACACGGAGACGATTGACAGGATTGTAAGAGAGAGTAGGAAGTAGGAAGTGGCCCACTTCCCACTCCCGTTAGAAAACTGGGACTCCCATCGCCTCCGCAATCGCGTCGCTCAGGTTCTCGAACGCCACCACCTGCCAGTCGCCCTCGATGCGCTCCAGGCGCAGCTGGAACACCATCGGCGGACGGCCGGAGTCCTCGTCCAGCAACTCGATGGCAACAATCGCTTCGTTTCCTTCCCGCTGTTCCCGCAGCACGCCCTGATACGCGCTAGCGAGATTTTCAAACGGCAGTTCTTGGTTGCCGAGCATCATGCCGAGCGGGCCCTGTTGCAGGCTCTCCGGGTCGAGCATCATCTGCCAAAACAGTTGCTCCATGAGCGGCGCAATCATCGGCCGGAACTGTTCGAGCATCTCAATACCCATCCCGCCGGTTTGTCGGCGGAACCGGTCGGGATCCACCCGGCTCATCAGCGCGGCGGTTTGGAGCAGCGGATCCACCGCCGACTCTGCGACACGACGGAGGTCGATGAACCGCGCGACCTCCACACTATCCTTGGACCGCACCGCCTCCAGGAGGAGATCGACCGACTCCGACGGCGTCGATCCAAACTCACAGGCAACGCATGCCAGCAACAACAGTCCTGTCGTGAGCGTTCGTTTCATCACGACTCTCCTAACCGAGGGCCTTGTTCCATACCGCCTGATCTTCATCGCCCGCCACTACCCCAAACACCGAGTGCTTGCCGTCGAGCCAGTCGAGGGCCATCGCAATAGCCCCGCTGGGCCAGGCTCACAAGATTCGCAACGGCCGACGCCATTCGCTCACAAAACCGCCGGGCAACCCTACATCGTGGCTCTGTCTCGCGTCTGCGTCTTCACCGCCCATAGCCCGCTATTCAGATCGGTGAAGAAGATGTGTCCCTTGTAGGGCTGGGCACCCCACCTCGTCCTGTTGCGCGATCGTACGCGTTCAGGCTCCCATATCCGCCAGCCCACGTATGCCCGCAGCGGTTCATGATCTCGTCACCCAGGAAGAGTGAGGGCCAAGGGCGGCGGCGTAACCAATCCCAACTGTTTTCGACATGTGGAATCCCCAACACCAAAGAGTGCCATTTGACGGATGAAGCGTGAATATGGTGCTCAGGGGGTATGTTGGCGAGGTCTTGCGTTAGCCCATCTTCACCTGGTTCCGCCCCGTCTTCTTGGCCTGGTACAGGGCTCTGTCGGCGAAGTTGATCACTTCGGAGGGGGCGGACCGGTGGTCGCTGCGGCCAGCGGCACCGATGCTCACCGTCACCGACACCTTCTTCGGCGGCTTGCGGTTGGAGTTGGGACTCTCCGGCCTTTCCTTGGGCCGATCCTTGCCACGAAGTGCAAACTTGGCATCCTCAATCGAGACGCGCACTCGCTCGAGGTGTGACATCACCTCGCCCGGATCTCTTCCCGGAAACAGCAGCGCGAATTCCTCACCACCGTACCTGTACGCCTTGCCACCACCACCCATGCTCTCCAATTGGGAAGCAACCTTGCGCAGCACCTGATCGCCCACTTCATGCCCGTAGCGATCATTGAAGTTCTTGAAGCGATCGACGTCCACCATCGCGATGGTGTACTGCCCGTTCAGCCGCAAGATATCTTCGTTCAACGCTCGGCGCGCGGGAAGTCCCGTGAGTCCATCGCGATAGGCCATGAAGTATGACGCCTCGATCACCGACATAATGAGGATGAGACCTGCAGTCGAGAAGTATATCGTGGGGATTGGCCCACCTCGCAGCGTGTTCAGCGCCAGAAACGAGGCGATCAACGCCCACAGGAAGCCGCGGCCGGTAGCATTGGAGCGCGGCACGAGCCGGGCGATCAGGAGACCGGACGTGGCTGCAAACATCAGCAACGCCGGCTGAGCGATCGGGCTCCAGACAAACCAACTGTCCGGCAATGGCGATAGGTGCAGTCCACCATTCACCCAGCCGGGTGTCCACGATGGGAGCAGCATGACCGCTGATGCTTGCAGAAGGATGGCCACCAGGCGCGCCTGCCCCACGGGAGTAAACGTTCCTCGTTCCGCGATCAATGTGATGCCCGCAATGTTGATAGGCACCAGGAATGCCACAGCCTGAAACACCGCCGAGAACGGGTCGGGGACGTCGCCCACGTAGAGCAGCATGCCCCGATCGGCGAAGGCCAACACGAGAACGCCGAACAACAGACGACTCCGGCGGAACCGCCAACTGGCCAGGAGCCCCGCCGCGAACACCGCGTACGGGAAGAAGCGCATCGAATCCGGAGTGGCCGCCGTTTCCACGTACACGATCATCGCCACGAGGAGCACGCCCTCGAGCCCAACGAGTGACGCGAGCTTCTTCAGGATCGTTTGGACCATCTTACTCGGGGCGAACGTCAGAGTTCAAAGTAGGTTGGTGCACTACGTGAGACCCAACCGATACAAGTTAGACTTTTTTTCGCTCGAACCGCTGTGTCGTGGATTACACTAATTCGGTGGCCTCACCGGCTCCCAGTTCGGTCGTAGAAAATAATTTTCTCCCATTCACTCGCATCCGAGCGCGCCACGACAGCCACCACCGGCTAGGAATCGCTCATGTTGAACACCTCATGGGGAACCCCGGGCTCGATGAAAATGAAATCGCCATGAACGCTGCCGGAGTCTTCGTGCACCTTGACGCCGTTCGGCCCACCGATTATCAGCAACAGGAGTGGGACAGGGCCGAGGAGCATGCCGACACGCCAGCGCCGGGAGAGGAACGCCGTGAAGAAGCCGGATTTGAGATCCCTGCAACGCCTCGCCGAGAAGAACCGCGAGGCAAGCAAAGCCGCCCAGGATGCCGCAGAGGGCAAGGAAGCGACGGGGAAGAAGGGCAAAAGGCGGGAGTTCGCAGACGAGAGGCCGAAGAGCGACCCTCGATATGAGGGCGCCGACCGCCTCTTTGCGGAAATGAAGAAAAAGGACAGACCATGACTCCCTCGAGCGTCCACCGGGCGCCAACACCACCCTCTTCACCGCCGTAACGCCGCCGGAATCCGGCCAGGACAGCCGGCCACCAAGGAGCACCTGCGTCTACCTCCGGGAGCCTTCTGCTAACCCATTGGCTCCAAGAGGTTTCCGACATCCCACGGATAATGCATACTGTAACCCGAAGCGACCAAGCCGCTCCATGACCCTAGTCGACACCCTAGCCCTACTCGTCTTTTTCACTGCCGCCGGCTGGTCGGCAGTCGTGGTATCCCGTCCCGGAGACATCCGCCACAGGGTGCTCGCTGCGCTGCTCGGCCTGGTGGTGGTGGGGCACCTGCTCGTCACGGTCGCCCAGATCGACTCGTGGAGCATCGAGTCCTTCGGGATCGGCCAGCTCTCGACCCTGGGGACCGGGATCGTAGCCCTCCTCGGCATCATACTTATCGAGCAGATCGCGAAGCGCCATGGCAGCGTCGAGCGGCAACTCGGCGTACAAGGGGCGTTCCTGGAGGAGCTCTTCGAAACCTCCAGCGAGCCGATTGTCCTGCTGGACGGGGAGGGGCGGGTGATTCAGGTCAACGGGGCGTTCACCGCCACATTCGAGTACAGCCCCGGTGAAATCCTGGGACACGAAGTGGACGGACTCCTCGCGACCTGAAAGGCCGTATCGTCTACACCAACCCTGCGGACGCGGAGCGTCACGGGTACACGGTAGAGGAACTCATCGGCAAGGACGTTCGCATCTTCGCAGCCCGCGAGCGCGCACGACCGTTGGGCCGACGGCAGATAGAGGCGATGAAGCGGTGGCGGCGGGACGCGATGAACATGCGCAAGGATGGCACCGAGTTTCCGGTACACCTCATGTCCGATGTGGTTCGGGGCGCTTCCGGAGAGGCGATCGGCATCGTGACGACGTGCGAGGATGTCACTCAACGAAAGAGAGCGGAGCGCGCTCTCCAGGAGAGCGAGGAGCGGTATGCCCTCGCCATCCGCGGCGCAAACGACGGGTTGTGGGACTGGAACTTGGAAACCGACGAGGTCTACTACTCCCACCGGTGGAAGGCTATGCTCGGATTCGCCGACACGGAGATCGACAACACGCCGCAGGCGTGGCTCGACCTGGTGCACGAAGAAGACCTCCCCAAGGTACAAGCGGAACTCGCGGCACACCGGGACGGCCGTTCCTCCCACTTCGAGGGTGAACACCGAATCCGGCACAAGGATGGGACCTATCGCTGGGTGCTGGCACGAGGAATCGCGGAACGAGATCCCGAGGGCAAGCCATACCGAATCGCCGGTTCGCTAACCGACGTCGAGCAACGCAAGACCGTCGAGGAACAGCTTGCCCAGGAAGCGCTATACGATTCGCTCACCAATCTCCCAAATCGCGCGTTCCTCAACGACCTGCTCAACCGTTCGTTCAGACGCACAAAGAGGCGCAAGGATTACGTCTTCGCCTTGTTGTTCGTGGATCTCGACCGTTTCAAGGTCGTCAACGACAGCCTCGGGCACGCTGCCGGCGATAAGCTGCTCATCGAAGCCGCCCGACGACTCAAGGAATGCCTGCGGCCTGGTGACGTGGTGGCGCGCCTCGGCGGCGACGAATTCTTGGCGCTGTTGGACGACATCAAGGACAGCAGCGACACCACACGGGTGGCCGAACGTATCCTGACCTCATTGCAGAAACCGATCGATCTGGAAGGGCGAGAGGTCTTCACCACGGCCAGCATCGGAATTGCGGTGAGCGAAGAGGGGCTGGACGGCCCCGAGCACCTCATCCGGCACGCGGATTCCGCTATGTACCGGGCCAAGGCACGAGGGAAAGCGCGCTACGAAATCTTCGACGTGGCGATGCACGAACGGGCCGTCAGCCTGCTCCAATTGGAAACGGATATTCGGGCCGCAGTGCACAAGAAGCAGTTCCGCCTGGTGTATCTCCCTGTCGTCAACATGATGACCGAGCGGATTACCGGGTTCGAAGCGTTGGTTCGGTGGGAGCATCCCGAACGCGGTCTCGTGTCACCGGGATCGTTCGTTCCTTTGGCGGAGGAGACAGGACTCATCATTCCCCTCGGCCGGTGGATCATGGAAGAGGCCTGCCGGCAGATGGCGGAGTGGGTCGATCGTTATCCGAAGTTGCAGGATCTGACGGTCAGCGTGAACCTCGCGGCAAAGCAATTGCACCAACCCGACATCGTGGCCCAGGTGAAGTCTGCCGTCAAAGAATCGGGATTGGCTCCGAACCGTCTCAAGCTCGAGATCGCCGAAACCGTCCTGATGGACGATCCGGAGTCCAACCTGGAATTAGTTTCGGAGCTTCGCGACTGGGGAGTGTTGGTTCAGATCGACGACTTTGGAACCGGATCGTCCTCGCTGTCCTACCTCAATCGTTTCCGAGTCGATACCCTGAAAATCGATCGCTCGTTCATCAGCCAGGTCGGAGTGCCTGGGGAAAAGTCGGCGGTTGTGCAGGCCATGATCACCCTGGCCAACCAGCTCGGCATTCGGGTGATCGCCGAAGGTGTAGAAACACCGCAGCAATCGGAAAGACTCGTCGGCTTCAAGTGCGAGCAAGCTCAGGGTTATCTCTTCTCCCAACCACTCAACGCGCAGGAGGCCGACGAGCTGCTCGCCGCGGAGGTGAAGGCGTAGTTCCGTAGAGCCTATCCCGCTACAACGCGGTTGCGTCCTGCGGCTTTGGCTTTTCTAGAGCAGCCTCCGCCGCCGCCAAGAGATCATTCACGTCCGATACCGTGTCGGGGACCGACGCGACGCCGAGAGAACACGTGAAAGTGTGTTTCCGACCGAGATCAAACTGCGATTCACTCACGGCGACGCGTACCCGGTCGGCCACTTTGACTGCATTCTCCAACACCGTGTCCGGTAGAAACAGCGCGAATCCTTCCCCTTCGATCCGCGCCGGTACGTCGTAATCCCGCAAAGTGTTTCGGAAAATGGTCGCCACCTGGCGAAGCACGGCGTTCACCATCCCCGGATCGACCTCCGCCAGCTGGTCAATCTCGGCACACACCAGCGAGCACTTGGTCCCGCTCAGATCGCGCAGGGCTTGCTCGAGACCTTCGCGGTTGGCCTGGCCGGTGATGCCGTCTATCAACCCTCGTTGCTCTGTTACCTGGGCATACAGCGCTCGGCCGATTACCCTACCCGCCTGTTTCGCGATGGACAACAGGTAATCGTTCATCCGGCGGTCGACGAGTTCGGGAGGCGCGAACACCACGATCGCTCCGACGCTCCGGCTGCCGTCGATCAGCGAAAAGGCCACGCCTCGGTCTTCGCGCTGGCGGCGATCCCGCCGCTTGTCTCCCAGCAAATCAACCGGCCCCATCCCGTAGGCGGTCACGTCGCCAACACACGCCCTGCCCACCGCAGACCCAGGAGCAACCACAGATCCCAAAAGCCTCCGATCCACACCCACCGACACGGCCACGATCGAGGCCGTCTCCGTGGCCGGATCGCGGACGATAACCGCCGCCGGACACCGGGTCACCCGCCGCACCGTGTCGGCCAAGCTGAATCCAATCCCTTCCACTGTCTGGGTAACCAACCAAGTGGGTGTGTACGGCGGCTCTCTTGGTGCCGCCACAGCATCTTCATTCATGACGTCCCCCGCCAGGGATGGGTACGAAGCCCCACGCCATAGATACGCATCACCACTCCGTTCGTTCATGGTCGTCAAACTCCATATTGACGGATAGCACAATCGCTCCGCGACTCAGATGCTCTCAACTGCGAAAAGGTTGCGATTGGTCTGTGGCCGAAGCTCAACAATCAACCTGGCACGTGTGACAGCATGGCGGAAGGGGCGGATCTCACCGTCCGGCCCGATCCAGGGTGCGATATTGCACCGCCTCGCTCACGTGCTGCGCCTCGATTCCTGCCGAGTCGGCGAGGTCAGCTATGGTACGCGCGATCTTCAAGACGCGATGGTAGGCCCGGGCCGAGAGGTTGAGGCGCGTGATGGCCGACTTGAGGAGCGCGTCGGCGGCCTGGGACACTCGACAATCCGGCGCCAGATCCCGCGGGCGCATGTGGGCGTTCGCATAGATTCCCGGCCGCTCACTAAAGCGTTCGAGTTGTCGCTGCCGTGCCGCGACGACGCGCTCTCGAATGGCTCCCGAGGAATCACCCGACCGGTCGCACGACAGCTCCTGATGCGGCACCGCAGGCACGTCGACGTGGATGTCGATCCGGTCGAGGAGCGGCCCCGACACCCGAGACAGATACCGCTCCACTAGCAACGGCGCGCACGAACAGCTTCGCCGCGGGTCGCCAAAGTAGCCGCACGGACAGGGGTTCATGGCCGCAGCAAGCATCATGCGGGAGGGAAAACTCACCGACATCGCGGCTCGTGCTATGGTGACGCTCCCGTCTTCCAGCGGCTGTCGCAACACCTCCAGAACGTTCCGGCGGAATTCGGGTAACTCGTCCAGGAACAACACGCCTCCGTGTGCCAGACTCACCTCACCCGGGCGGGGGTGGGCGCCTCCGCCGATCAAGCCTGCATCGCTGATGGTGTGGTGCGGTGCCCGGAAGGGAGGGGCCGTCATCAAGCCGGCGCCCAGGGACAACAAACCCGCAACGCTGTGCAGCTTCGTTGTCTCGAGAGCTTCCTCCAGCGTCATCGGCGGGAGAATCGTGGGGAGGCGGCGAGCCAGCATCGTCTTCCCTGAGCCAGGTGGCCCAACCATGAGAACATTGTGAGCGCCTGCCGCGGCAACCTCGAGGGCGCGCTTGGCATGTTCCTGTCCCCGCACATCCGCAAAATCCACCGAGTCGCACTGGGGAGGAATCTGCGCCACGAAGGCGTCTCCGGCCGCGCAGGTGAGCCGCACGCCTGCCCTAAAGAACTCGACGACGCTCGTCAGCGATTCGGCACCCAACACCTCCACCCCCTGCACCACCGAGGCCTCGGCCATGTTGGCTTTGGGAACGATGACGCCTTTGACTGCCGCATGACGTGCTCCCGCGGCGATGCACAGCGCTCCTCTGATCGGCCGTACGTCGCCCTCTAGTCCCAACTCCCCCACCACGATGAAATCATCGAGTCGCGGGAGACCGGCGGCACTTGACTCAACTCCCGCACCATTCAGTTGGTTGGTGGCGGCGAGAATGCCGACGGCGATCGGCAGGTCGAAAGCAGACCCCTCTTTGCGTACGTCTGCCGGGGCGAGATTGACCGTAATGCGCTTGAGGGGAAACTCGAGACCCGAATTGGTGATGGCGGCGTTGACCCGCTCGCGGCCTTCCTTTACCGCGCCATGGGGAAGACCCACCGTCGCGAACGACGGCAGTCCCTTCACGATGTCGGTTTCCACTTCTACGACATACGCGTCGATGCCCAGCACCGCCGCCGAACGTACCCGAGCAAGCACCATCGTCCCCCGACATGAGTGGTGTCGATCATGCTAAGCACCGGGCGGCCGAAAGCTGTACCGCGCGGTTGCGCGTAGTGACGTTTCTTTGCGCGTGGAAGAGTCAACGAAACGTGCTGTCTTGGACAACCTCAGTCTTATTGATTGCCGTCCTGTCGCTGACAACGCTCTCACACGTTACCGCGCAAGAGCGACTACTATGGCTGCAACGCAGTCAACAGGTGCGTCCCGTGCCCGAGGGAGACACGGTGCGGATCTGGGCTCCAGACTTCGGTCTCAAGAAAACGATGGCCACGGTGCCGGCTGGACAGGCCCGCCCGAGGGCGCTTGGGGCTAGCGGTGCCGGGACCCCGATGGCTACTCGTCGCGCAAGGCCTCCATCGGATCCACCCGCATCGCGCGCCGCGCCGGCACGTAGCTGGCGATGACCGTGACTGCCACGAGCACCAACGGGATTCCCAAGAACGTGACCGGATCGATGGCCGACACACCATAGAGGAGACTCGACACGGTGCGGGTCAACACGAAGGCGGCCACGATCCCGACACCCACGCCCGCTAACCCCAGGGCCATTCCCCGCCCCACCACCAGGCGCACGATGTTCGTCTGCCCCGAAGGCCATGCGCACCCCGATCTCCATGGTGCGCTGCCGTACCGAATACGAGATCACGCCGTACAGTCCGATGGACGCGAGCTCGAACGCCATGGCGGCGAAGACGCTGATGAGCGACGACCCATACCTCCCCGGAGGATCATAGGTTCGGGGCGAACCGGGCCGCCCGCCTCCCCAATTGTGGCACACCGGTCACTTCGCGACCGCCTCTGGACCGCACACACAGCACCCCCGCGCGGGCCCGCAGGTGCCGAACAGCCGACCTGGCACCCGATCCGGGCCGCTTGACCGCCCCGACACGTGCGGTATCCTCGGTGAGGAGCGATGGAAATTCCTATCGACATGTTCCTCCCCACCGAACGAAATTGTCGACCCTAGCTTTCGCCGGGATGCACCCACTGAAGGGGGGCCTACTAAGAGTCGCTCTACTCCCCTATGGAAGCTGCCAGACGAGATACCCTGCAGCAATGGTACCGACGAGCACGCCCCCGTAACACAGCAGGACGATCAACTCGTTCAGGTGCTTGATCTGCAACCCGTCGTACAGTGCGTAGCGAAAGCGGTGCGCCCAGTGAAACAACAACAACGTGCACGAGACAAAAATCGTCACGCGCGAAAGTGGGTGGCCCAGCACCGCGAGCATGTGCGCATGACTGGGGGGCGAGAGCCAGCCGAGAGGGAAGGCGAGGCCGAACAGCAACAGCAGGACCGGGATCACCAGGGCGGCCACCACGCCCCCGGCGCTGAAGAGAAGCCACAAGAGCGGCTCGAGCGTTCGCTTTACCATCGCTACCTCGACCCAGCGAGGATGATCCACGCCACCAGGAGAGACGTCACCACCCACGCGCCGTAGTTGGAGGCGGCAATCAATTTCCCCGGCACTCGCTTGCCTCGCATGTGCACCACCATTGCCCGAGGTGCCAGGTTGAACCATGTGACGGCGTGGAATACGACAAAGAACAGGCTGACGAGGTTGACGAGCACGCTGCCCGGGTTCGCGGCCCAACGCATGAACTCCTGGTAAGCAGCCTCTCCACGCCCCACTGCAGCGACCAGCAGCAGAAAGAAGACGACGAACCACGCCACGAAGACGCTGCTCAGCTCGCGCAAGATGAACGCGAGCGAGGACGGGCGCTTCAACCACCACCACGTGGAAACTCGCGGACGATACCAGCGCGGGTGGAAAGGCGTGTATGCCGGTTGCTCGCTCATCTGGCGCCCCACGGCAAAAGGAAACGTTTGAGCGTCGTCAGCGCGGCATCCAGCTTGTAACGCTGAATGGCGCCTGCGGGATCGACGTTCTTCGGACAGACCTTGGTACATTCGCCCACGAAGGTGCAGGCCCAGATTCCCTCGTGCTGGGAAAGAAGGTCGAGACGCTCACCGGATCCCTCGTCGCGTGAATCGAGATTGTACCGCTGGGCCAGAGCGATCGCGGCCGGCCCGAGGAACTTTGGGTCGAGGTCGTACACCGGGCAGGCGGCGTAGCACAGCATGCAATTGATGCACATGCTGTACTGCATGTACTCGCTCAGTTCGTCCGGCGTCTGCCTGTACTCTCCTTCCGCCAGAGGCTGTTCCTCGTCACGCACGATCCAGGGCTTGATCGTGGTCAGCTTTTGCATGAAGTCCGTCATCTCGACGATGAGGTCTCGGATGACGGGGAAGTTTTGCAGCGGCTCGAGACGCACGGGACCCGGCGCGTAGTCGGTGAGGAACGTTTCGCATGTCAGCTTCGGCTCTCCATTGACGGTCATGCCGCAACTACCGCAGATGCCCATGCGACACGACCAACGATACGACAGCGTGCCGTCCAGCTGGTCCTTGATGTAGTTGAGCCCGTCGAGAACCACCCAGTCTTTGCGGCACGGCACCTCGTATTCCTCGAACGTTGGCTCGTCCTCCTCCTCGGGACGGTACCGTGCCAGCCGCATGGTGATACGGTCATCCATAGTTGCTACCTCCCGTATATTCGCTCGCCAGGGGGCCACCGGGTGATCGTCACCGGCAGGTATTCGACCCTGGAGGAGCCGTCGGAATTACGATAGGTGAGCGAGTGCGCCAGGAAACGTTCGTCGTCACGGCCGGTGAAGTCGGTCCGTTGGTGTGCACCCCGAGATTCTTCGCGTCGCAACGCACAGTGGACGATCGACTCGGCAACGTCGAGCATGAACGACAGCTCCAAGACGGCGGTCAGCTCGGTGTTGAACGTTCGGCTGCTATCCTGCACGGCCACGTTACGAAAGCGCTCCTGCAGCTCGCGCAGCCGGTCGGCTGCCCGGGTCAGTCTCTCTCCCGAGCGATAGATGCCGGCGCCCTCCTCCATGGTCTCCTGCATCTCCGCGCGAATAGTCGCGGGGCGTTCCGCGCCATCCGTCTTGTGCAGGAAGTCGCGCTCCAAACGCCGTTTTTCATCCTCTGCCTGCGCCAGCAGACTAGAGTTCGGATCCGTCTGGGCGGACGCATACTCCGCCGCCGCACGGCCGGCGCGCGCGCCAAAAACGAGCAGCTCCGGCAGGGAATTGGATCCCAGCCGGTTCGCGCCGTTGATGCTCACGCACGCGACCTCACCGGCCGCGTACAGCCCGGCCAGGGGCGTAGCACCGTCGATGTCGGTGTGGACGCCTCCCATCATGTAGTGGATGACCGGCCGCACCGGGATCAGCTCCTTGACCGGGTCGATATTCTGGTATTTCTGACACAGCTCGCGCACAAACGGAATCTTGGCGTCGATGACCTGCCTGCCCAAATGCCGCAGGTCGAGGTGAACCACCGCGCCGTAGGGGCCATCGATGGCCCGCCCTTTCTCCACCTCCTTGACGAACGCCTGCGACAGACGGTCCCGAGGCCCCAGTTCCATGCTCTGCAGAACCGGTTTTGGCTCCGGCGTGCCCAGGTTGTAGTCCTGCAGGTAGCGGTAGCCGTCTTTGTTGAGCAACCAGCCTCCCTCGGCCCGCGCCGCCTCGGTGATGAGGATGCCGGTGAACGGGAGGCCCGTCGGGTGATACTGGACGAACTCCATGTCCTTGAGCGGGGCGCCGGCCGCGTAGGCCAACGCCATGCCGTCGCCGTTCTTGATGCTGGCATTGGTGGTGAACGAAAACACGCGGCCGCAGCCGCCTGTGCACAGAATGACGGCTTTGGCCAGAATCGGTTGGATCTTGCCGGACATCAGCTCGATCGCCACGACGCCTTGGACCCGGCCATCATCGACCAGGAGCTTTGTCACGAACCACTCGTCGTAGCGAACTACGCTCCTGTATTTGAGTGAGGTTTGGAACAGCGTGTGGAGCATGTGGAATCCGGTCTTGTCGGCCGCGAACCACGTTCTCTTCTTCTTCATGCCGCCGAACGGACGCACGGCAACTCTGCCCTCGGGCGTGCGACTCCAGGGACAACCCCAGTGCTCCAAGCGGAGCAGCTCCTGGGGCGCCTCTCTCACGAACTCGTCGACGGCGTCTTGATCGCACAGCCAATCGCCACCGGAGATGGTGTCATAGGCGTGCTCGTCGAGGGAGTCGTCTGCGGCGATTACTCCCGCAGCGCCCCCCTCTGCCGAGACCGTGTGGCTGCGCATGGGGTACACCTTGGAGACGACGGCGATGCGGAGACGGGGGTTGGTTTCCGCGATGGCAATGGCCGCACGTAATCCTGCTCCGCCGCCCCCCACCAGTACTACGTCATAAGAAGCGGTCACGACAGGACCCGGAACCGAGGTCTAGAAACTCTATTGCTCGCCAATGAGCTCGTCTTCCAGGACGGTACCGTCGTGGCGGACCACACTACGCGAAACGCTTCCGTCGTGATATTCGTGGCGGATACCCCGGCAGCCGCACCCTGGCGGTTTCACGTGCATGACGGGGTGTGGGTCCGGCCTCGCAGTCCGCGCTCGAGGCCGACCTCAGACCTGAAACTCTTTGTCCAACACGAAGACCTTCACGGTCTCCCGCTTGACGCCGTCAGACTCCATGGCTTCTGCCGTCGCCGGGGAATCCAGGATGTCCATGAACGTCTTCAGGTCATCCGGCTCAAACCAGACGGCGACCTCATTCCCTTCGATCGTCGCGAAGTTGATCGGCCTTGTTATGGTCTGACTTCTGAAGAGGTCACCGTGGGTCCGGAAACCCTCTTCCCACTTCGCCGGGTCTTCAACCTGGGCTGTGACTACGACGTTCGGCATCTCTTGCCTCCTCAGGTTTCTGGATTGTCGTTGTGGGGACGTCCTTACGCCCCACGAGAACGTACAGTGCGTTTCCGACGGTCGCAACCTGCCGCGTCACCGTCTGGTGCAGGTGGCGTCGTTGGACATCTTGGGACACCATAAGAGAGGGCGGAGGACGGCGACGCCCCGCATCGGCAAGGGAGTGATAGGGTCTAGTTCTAGCCGGACGCCGTTCCAGCCGTATCTTCGGACGGAGAGCACCAAGCCAGTAAGGGTTGGGCCGGACTCAGGTCCAACCCCAAACCCGCGCCACGTCGTCGGAGCCACTACGCCTGGGCCACAACTAATGAGGAGGGTACCAAGATGGCACTACCAGATCCCGGCATGACGATCGACACCGAGCGCACAGCACTCGTTGTGACCGATCCGCAGAACGACTTTCTCAGCCCCGACGGCGTCACCTGGGGCGTGGTGGGGGAAAGCGTGACCGAGAACAACACGGTCGAAAACATTGAGAGCCTATTCAAGGCCGCAAAGGCAGCCGATCTCCCCGTGTTCATCTCCCCGCACTACTACTTCCCGACGGACAAGGGCTGGAAGTTCGAAGGGGCGCTCGAGAGGCTCATGCACGACATCAACATGTTCGACCGAAAGGGCGCATTGGACCTCGAGGGATTCAATGGTTCGGGTGCCGACTTCCTCGAGCGCTATAAGCCGTATATCGAGGATGGGAAGACGGTCGTTGCAAGCCCGCACAAGGTCTACGGTCCGGAAAACAACGACTTGGCGTTTACAGCTCCGCAAACGTTACATCGATAAGGTCGTCCTGGCCGGTATGTCAGCAAATCTCTGCGTCGAGTCGCACATGCGAGAGCTGTTGGAGCAGGGCTTTGAGGTCGCCGTCGTGAAGGATGCCACTGCAGCTGCGAAGGTCGATGAGGGCGATGGGTATCAGGCCGCCATGATCAATTTCCGCTTCATGGCGAACACGGTCTGGACGACGGAGGAGGCCGTAGAGCACATCAACGAGAGCAGCAAGGCCGCCGTCGCACGCTAATATCGCGCCGCTAAGAGGACGGGCCGCACTTTCATCAAGAGCGGCCCGTTTGCGTTCGCGCAGGTGTCGGCCATCACGCCGAGGGATCCTTGCCCCGCCGATGGGCATACCAGAGCTCGGCTAGCGATCTGTCGCTGGAAGTCGAGAGCAGTACGCCGTCCAAATCAAAGCGGATGGCGCACGGGACGCAGATGCGCGCCCACCCGCCCGGACCCTTCCGGCTCCTCAACCCTCTGATCACCTGCGCCCCTGTCGGGGCTCGGCACACGAAACAGAACACGAATCCGGCTCCTTGGGCCGTCTGCCAGTCGGAACCCCCCGGTGAGAACGGATCACGCAGGGGTCCAGCTATAGTGGTATCGGCAGGCACCCGATGGTTCCTAACCAACGTACGCCACGGAGATGCCAATACCGTGCCGTAGGACACAATACCTGTTCCGAGACTCGTAATCCGTTGTATGATATGCGGTTAGAAGCACCGCAGTCATGGAGCAGAGGTCGGAAGTCGCCGCCCGCGAGCTGAGCACCCGCGAACACCACGGGTGCCCAGCTAGTATAACGTTGATTCCCTACTGACCACTAATCGCGGCCACTGCCTCGTCCGTGGTCCACAGCGCCGGAGCGAACAATGACCAGAAGAGCAGAAACCCTTCGCGACCTCGCCAAAGTACGCGCCGAGCATCGCGATCGTCTCAACGCGGTCGTCGGCAATCAGGGAACGGCGCTCGGCAGGAAGAACTATGACGGACGCGGTGAACCCATCGGGGATCCGTGTATCATCATCTACATGCCGCACAAGATCCACAACGCGCTCCTCGCTGAGAACGTGAAAGTCCCTCCAACACTATTGTCGAAAGACGGAGAGATCGAGGCGCCGACGGACGTCGTGGTGACGACGACGCCCATCGCTCCCAAGGACACGCCGGAGCTGGACGCCGACAACAAGGAGCTGATTGGGACGTTGCAATGGTTCGACGGCAAGCTCGATCACATCCCTGCCGGTGCACAGATCGGGTTTGGTGACTGGGAGGACGACGATATCGAGGAGTTCGTCGGCACGATCGGTTACATCGTGCGGTCCACGAAGCCCGGGGAAGAGGACAAGATCGGCCTGCTTACCAACGAACACGTGGGCGTCCGGTCAGGCCATTCGCTTTACATCCCGGGCTACGAGCAACAATCGCTGCGCGTCGGTCTCACGCGTCGCGTCATGGAGCACATTCCCGACGACCAATGGCTCGAGGGCGTCGACGAAGAGTATGCCTTCGTGCGAACCGACGCGGCGTTCGTCGAGGTCGAGAGGTCGCTACACGGCTTTCTTCGCAACGCGTGGCCCGTTCCCGGTGGTGCGTTTGGTGAGCCGGTAACGGTCGATCTCGATTCGATTGACCTAATCGGGATGCCGGTAAAGAAGATCGGGCGGACCACCGGACTCCAGAAGGGCAACATCGTAGCATTCGGGTACGGCATCACCAGCGAGTCGGAATCCATCGACCGCGCCGTAGGCCGCAAGCCGGCGAATTTCTATACCGACCTGCTGATTGCGCCGAGAGAAAAAGGAAAGGTGTTCAGTGCTGGGGGCGATTCCGGATCGGCGATTCTCGTGGACGACGATCAGAACCGGCCCATCGGGCTCTTGTGGGGTGGGTGGCCGGAAGACATCGGGCGAGGGCGTGGCGTGGAAGACCTGACGTACGCCATCGATCTCACGCGGGTGCTGAAGACGATGGAGTTGGAATTGTTGTGATTCCCGGCGCTGGACATCGCTATGCTTCGCTTCTATGCCCTTGACGCATCGCTACGTCGCTTCACCCTCGTCTGGAAGAAGCACACGAAACTCTATCCCCAGCGACCACTTTCAACTAGAATCACTACACATGCAGTTCTGCCAATATGTGGTCGCGTACGAGGAGGAACCTGCGGGGAGCGACGTTGCTGACCCGAGGGTTCGCTGCGGTAAGTCAGCGACGATCGAACTAGAGAGCGGCCTGTGGTGCTGCCCTGAACACGCGGAAATTATCCACGATTCGCTGGATCGTCCCGATAAGCCGCTCCATTCCTAACTTGGAGAGGAGCCCGCCCAGTACCAAGGGCGATACTACGCTAATAGAGCGCCTGGGCCTGGCTCATGCTTCGCGGTATCTCGGGGACACCGCCGACGTCTTAGCACGCACCTACCTCAAACCCACCCTGGAGAGTGAACACCAAGCCGTCGCCGCCGTCATGGAAATGGTTTCCGACTGGCAACGTAGTGGCAACGCTGGCGAGGAACGCAAACGCCGGGACCTTGAAACCCTACGCAAAATGCGGCAAAGAAGGACTGGGGCGGGAGGACTCGAACCTCCAACCTCCTGGTTAACAGCCAGGCGCTCCGCCAATTGAGCTACACCCCATTGAAAAACCGCCCGCTCGGTGGCTACCGGGTGGGCGGTTGCGATCAAAGCCAAGATGCGGCTACACGCTCACCGTCCCGTGACAGGTGGTTGTGGTTATTATTTCGCTCTGCCGAGAACCCGTTCATCTTATCTCTGTATCGGTGCGGCGAGCCGTTCCTGAAGCGGAATATACCAGGGTCCGCAACCGAGGGGGAGCCACACGTCGTTCCATCTTCAACGAACCAAGCAGACCAAGTGAAATCCTACGCCGTGATGAGCAGCGGAGGAAAAGACTCCACGCTCGCTCTCGACCGGGCCCGCCGGCAGAACATCGACGTCCGGTGCCTCGTTAACATCTACGACGGCCCGTCCGGACGGGTGGCGTTTCACGGCACCCGCCAGGTCCTCATCGCCGACCAGGCGGCAGCGTGCGAGCTGGAGTACCTGTCGGCCGCCACCGATCCCGACAACCCATATGAATCGGTGTTCCTGAAGACCCTGAGAGATCTGAAGGATCGCGGCATCAGCGGTGTGATCTTCGGCAACATTCACCTGGCCGACGTCCGCGAATGGTACGAGACACGAGTGCGCGACGCCGGTCTGGATCACGTCGAACCGCTGTGGGGTGACTCGCCCCACTCACTGCTCGACGAGGTCGTGCACCGAGGGTTCAGTGGGATCGTCGTCAGCGTAGACTTGCAGCAGGGCTCCGCCGACCTACTCGGCCGCGCGATCGACGAGGAGTTTGTGACCGCGGTGAGGGACTTGACCGACATAGACCCCTGCGGAGAACGAGGCGAGTACCACAGTTTTGTGTACGACGGTCCCACGTTCGCGCGCCCGGTGTCGGTCGAGCCGGGCGAGATTCGCACGGAACGCAACCACCGGCTGCTGGATCTTATCCCGGCGCCGAGCATCCGGAACAAAGGAAAAGCACAGTGACCCATTCGTCTCTCACCGCCGTGCTGCTCGCCCTCCTGGCGCTCTTCCTTCCCTCCAGCGACTCCCTCTGGGGCCAGCAAACCGTGACCCTCCGCAACGGTGACCGGTTGACCGGCCTCCTCGAGCGGATTGACGGCGACTCATGGGTGTTTTCCTACGGCGGCCAGAGCGTGACGATTCCAGCCGCCCGGATCGTGGGGTTCTCCAGTGGGGATCTTATCGGCGTGCGCTTGGACGACGGTACCATCGCGGCAGTCACGATCGCCCCGACACAGGGCGGGGGCGGGCTGCTCCTCACGCCGAGCACCGGTGCTCCCCCCCGGACGGTGACGCCCGGACAGATCGTAGCCGTGGGTAGTGCAGCCGACCTGGAAGCGCTGATTCCACTGCACGTCGGTTTCTTCACGCCCATCGCAAAATTCTGGGTGGCCAACCTTGCCTTTGGCTTCTCCGACAACAGCGGCAACAGCCGGGCTCGAGGCCTCTCCACGACGGTGGATGTCGAGCGTCGCACCTCCAAGGATCGCATCACGCTGGGATTGGGACTGAACCGCGAGTCGAGTCAGACAGCCGACGGAGACTTCGAAGCCACGGTCAGCAAGTACCATGGGAGCCTGCGGCTCGACGTCTTCTTCAACCGGCGGTTCTTCGTCTTTGGGGGCACGCGCCAGGAACGGGATCGCTTCCAGGACATCGCGCTGCGCTCCACCTACAACGTAGGGCTGGGCTACCAGGCGGTCGCGAAGGACGACACGGACCTGAACTTCTCGTTCGCCGGCGGTGTACGCCGGGAGAGTTTCGTCTCCGCCGGATCCGAAACGGCCGGGGTGGCGACCGCCGCATCCAAGCTGCGGCACAATTTCGGTCCTGCCTTTATACTCTGGCGACTCGACTTTTCTCCGAAGGTGGAGGACATCGAGGATTTCCGCCTCGTGTCAGACGTGAGCCTGACGGCGCCGCTGTTTCTGGGAATCGGCTTTCGGATAGGCGTGCTCGAGGAGTACAACAGCCGCCCCCAACTCGGCATCAAGAAGAACGATCTGCTGATTACGACGAGGTTGAGTTATACGATCGGAAAGTAGACGCTTCTTACCTTCCTTCTCCCATCTCGAGACCGCTTTCCCGCACCATCTCGGCTTCCCTGCGCGCCCAGAACTCGTTGCCCACCCGCCAATCGGGAAACGTCGTTTCGTTGGACAACTGGAAGCCGATGTCGAACAGGATCCGGAGATCGTTCACTGCACCGGAGAGGTCCCACTCGGGGTCGTACTCATCCGTCGGCTTGTGATAGCGCTTCGCCGTGTATTCATCCCGCCGCACCAGCGTCCACTGCTCGCCGTGCTCCACGTGATCGATACCGGCATCGGTATACAAGGCCGGGATGCCCTGCTTGGCGAAGCTGAAGTGATCGGACCTGTAGTAGAACCCCCTCTCCGGCTCCGGATCCGCCCGTATCACCCGACCCTGTGCGGCCGCCGCCGTCTCCAGGTAATCGTCTAACTCCGACGCGCCGTAGCCGATCACGGTGATGTCGTTCATCGGACCGTCGGTATTGAGGCCGTCCATGTTGATAGCGGCCACCGTCTTGTTCCTGTGATACACCGGGTTGGCCGCGTAGTACGCCGAGCCGAGCAGGCCTTTCTCCTCGGCCGTCACCGCCAGGAAGAGTATCGAGCGCGCCGGTCTCTCGTCGAGGGACGCGTAGGCCTGGGCCAACTCCAGCAGGCCGGCGACTCCGGTGGCGTTGTCCAGCGCGCCGTTGTAGATCCCGTCGCCCTCGATGGCGGCGTTCTTCCCCAGGTGGTCCCAGTGGGCCATGTACACTATGTACTCGTCGGCCCGATCGGTGCCCGAGAGAACGGCGAGCACGTTCCTGGACGTAGAGTGGGTGACCTCGTTGGTGAGACTGGTGCTGGCCCGAAGGCCCATCGGTACGGCTTGGAATTCCCGGGTGGCTGCCTGGGCCTTCAGCTCGTCGAAGTCCATGCCGGCCTGCTCGAAGATCTCGTGGGCGGCGTCATGGGTTATCCAGCCCTCTACCGCCACCCGTGACATGTTGTTGTTTTCCGCCACAAGGTCGAACTGCGGCCCCGTCCAACTGCTCTCGACGACTTCCCAGGGGTATCCGGCCGACTCCGTCTCGTGGATGATGATGACTCCAGCGGCTCCCTGCCGGGCCGCTTCCTCGTACTTGTAGGTCCAGCGGCCGTAGTAGGTCATGGCGTTTCCGTTGAACAGCGCCTCATCCTGGGTGGCGAAGCCGGGGTCGTTCACCAGGATGACGACCGTGCGGCCCCGCACGTTGACGCCTTCATAGTCGTTCCAGTCGTATTCCGGTGCGACGACGCCGTATCCCACGAACACCAGGGACGAGTTCGCCAGGCGCGCCCGGTCGACTACCCGTTTCGTCCAGCCCACGAATTCGGTGCCAAAAGCCAGCTCGGTCGTCGCACCGCGGCCTCGAATCGTGAGCGCCGGGTTGTTGGGGACGACGGTCTCCACCAGTGGGACGTCCTGGAAATAGCTGTCGCCGTTTCCGGGTTCGAGCCCGAGGGATTGGAACCGGTCCACGATGTACGCGACGGTTTTTTCCTCTCCTGGGGTGGAGGGACCACGGCCCTCGAACTCGTCCGACGCCAGCGTTTGGATGTGCTCTCTGAGTCCTCCTTCATCGATGACTCGGAGGGCGGGGGCGAGGTAGGAATCGCCGCAGCCGAGGGCGGAGAGGCTGGTCAAAACGATTGTTGTACGTAGCGTGGGTGATTTCATGACATCTCACGAGTGTTATGCACGCAAAGAGCAAATCGCCACCCATTCTACCATAGATCGCAGCGCGGAGCCAGTTGTTAGGTTCGTTGATCCGGCCTTCATCGAGGAGATCCAGAGTCTGCTGGCGCGTACACCCCACTACCGACATTAACGCGTTGTACGATCGGCTAGAACCGTGCTCGTGCGACCAGGGTCCATGTCCACCACCATCGGGCAGAGCACCAGCCCGGGCGAATCGTGTTGCGCTGCTTCATTACGGCATCCTCGACCTGTCCGTGGCCAAGATCGAGTCGCGCCGAGGAAGTCACATGTCGTGCCATCATGCGTCTGGCAATCCGCATCGACTTCTTGTCACCTCCCCTTTCCATAAACCTCTAGTAAACCGTCGCAGTACGAAGAAAGGGGTCGCTAACACTGTGGTCAATGAGGTCCTTACCCACCAGGACAGAACCCACCGCAGCAGATGCTTCAGTGGTTAGAAGCTGATTGAGGATTGTGGCTTCCTTGGGCTGCGCTGCCATAAACCGCTTGAGCGATTGCCCGGAGTCGTCGACAAGCTCGTAGCCGGTGTAGCTCCTCTTCTAGAGCGTAAATCCGCTCCCAGGGATCCGCCCGTTTTCTAGCCAAGACAATGTCTGGACCTGCTCTCAGCGGCCGGTAAGGAGTGACCATAGCGATGGCGCGAGACCACCGGTGTGACAGTTGGCCGAGACAGTCTACTGTAAGGCATTCCAGCACAACGACGATGCCGACCGAGAGACCCCGCTCACCCACGGTCGTGCGGATGAACGCGGTGATGGTGCGCGCCGCAACCCGAGCGAGGTCGCCAAGCAGGGCGCGGACGAGGTCAGCCGACGGCCACGATCCAAGCGCTGGCGTATCGGGCGGCGGACCACATCGCGCAATTCGCGCCCCGGAACGAGATCTGACGGAATCGGTCCTCGCGGCTGGGGCCGCGGGGGGGCGGCGTCCATCGGGCGCACAGGGCGCTGCCAGCCAGTACGTAGACGATTGCCTCACCGATACCTCAACTGGTCGCATGAACCCCTGCACTATCGCATGTTAGATTGGACTTCGACCTGTTGTTTGACCCAGCGATATGTTCTGCTGATGCCCTCCCGCAACGAGATCCCGGCGCGCCAGCCGGTGGAGCAAATCAAGCTGTCGCTGAAGTTTCTCGATCGCACGCCAACAGGTCCGTCGACATACTTGATAGCAATTCGTTTCGCTGCTACGTCGGCCACGGTGTCGACTAGTTGTTGCACGGTGACGTATTCAGCCGCACCGACGTTAACTGGAGAGCTTATGTCTGACTGCATCAGTCGATGAACGCCATCAACCATATCATCTATGTACGTATACGAGCGGATGGCAGTGCCGTCACCCCAAACTTCAATGGTCCCGCCGTCGTCGACTTCCGCAATTTTTCGGCAAATGGCGGCCGGCGCTTTTTCCCTACCGCCCCTCCAGGTACTCTCCGGACCATAGCAATTCTGAAACCTTGCGACGCGCATTTTCGTACCATGCCGTCGCCCATAAGCCAGCGCCATGCGTTCCGCGTAGAGCTTCTCCCAGCCGTATTCGTTGTCCGGCATAGCCGGATAGGCCTCCGCTTCCGCCAATTCGCTCTCATGTGGCGCCATGTCCCGATAAACACACGCGGAAGAGGCTAAGAAATATCTTGCAATGCCTTTGGTAACAGCTGCGTCCAGCATATTGATGTTTATGAGCGCGTTATTGCGCATGATCTCGCATTCTGCCGAGTGAATGAAGCCCATTCCACCCATATCTGCCGCTAGTTGATACACTTCATCGATGCCGCTCGACATTCCCACTTCCAACGCCATCGTGCAGTTGGCTGCGACACGTAGGTCGAGCAACGCAAATTCGTCAGCGACGGATGGAGAAAATTCAGGCCGCTTGATGTCGACTGCGCGAACCCAGTACCCGTGCTTCTTCAGATACTTCGCAAGGTGGCCACCGATGAAACCGCCAGCACCACAAACAAGAGCACGCCGCATTCAGTACTCCAGTGACACCGTAAAGAAGTTACGAACGTTGCGGTAGAATCCACGCGGACCTGTGATCCGTCAATCTCCTTATGTCCCCACACCGATGCCCTGGTGCCGACGTCCTACATCGTGGGCTTCCTGCCGAGGTCCGTCACCTCTTAGACGGGTCAGCGACCTACCGTCATAGTAACCGCCCGAACAGTTCAAGATGGGCGGTGACGTAGTCGTGCCAGCGCACCCCGCTCCGATCGAACAGCGCATGGCCCATGTCGCCAATCTGCTGACGGCGCTCGGGCTGATCATACATCGTGCGCATGACCTTCACGATGGCCGTTGAGTCGTCGGGTGGAACGAGGAAACCGTCGATCCCGTCGGTCACGTAGTCGGAGATCCCTTCCCCGCGTACGCCCACCACCGGGACACGCATCGCCATCGCCTCAAAGTACACGGTGCCGAGTGACTCTCGCACACTCGGGAGGACGAAGAGATGCGCCCGAGCCATATGCTCGAGGACCCGGCGGTGCGGGACGCTGCCCGTGAAGTCCACTGCACCGGCGACGCCGCACGCTCGGACCGCGTTCTCGAGACGCCGCCGTTCCGGGCCGTCCCCGACGACGAGCAAGCGCGCCTCCGGTGCGAAGGCGCGAAACGAAGCGAACGCTTCTATCAACAGATCGATCTTCTTCCGGCGGATGAGGCGCGCCGCAGTCACAACTGTGAAAGCGGCGTCCGGCTCCGGAGTGACATCGGGGTACTCGTCGATTCCCAAAGGAATGACGCAGCCGGCATGTGGGCCGACCAGTTCGGTCCCGACCTCGTGCAGCGTCTTCGATATGTACACGACGGAGTCGGCGGTACGCAGCGTACGCACGATCATGTTTCGCAAGGCCCGTCTTGCCGGCGCGAGGTCGAACAGCTCGTTGTCCCACATCGAAACCACGAGCTTTGCCGGCTTGATTCGGTCGAGCAACACCCCAGGCAAGCCACACGAGTGAACATGTACGATGCGGCCACCCGATCCGACGAAGGACTCGACCTCCTGCTTGAGCGCCCGCCAAAACAGCTCGCGCTGCACGTTGTGGCCCGCCGATAGACGCCCTATCCGCCCGAGCGACAGGAATCTCGGGTGTGTGATCTCGACGCCATGATCCTCCTCGACCCGCGGCACGTCACGTCGTCGGCACCAGGACGCCTTCGGAACGCCCGGCGGAACCCACGCGACCGGTACGACCGCCCGTATGTCGTGACCGAGGGCCCGAAAGATCCGGAACTGCTCGTTGGAGTGCAGGCCCCTCATGGCGATGGCCGGGGACGGCAAAAGAGGAGAGACGACCAACACCTTCACCGAAGAGACTCCACGAGCTGCGGAAGCCGGGCACTCCAGGTGTGCTCTCCCAGGACTCGCTCCCTCGCCCGCCGACCCATGCGGCGGCACCCCACGGGGTCGCGGGCCAGTTCGCGAGCGACCTGGCGTGCCTCCCAAAGCGTGCGAAACGTCCGCACTTCTCGACCGATTTCGAACGCGCTCGCGACATCTTGGTTGTGTTGTGTCAGGTAGCAGCAACCCAGGCCCGGGAACTCGATGTCCCTCATCTTCAGATACCCGACGTACGGTCCAGAACCCAACCCACCCTCGTTGAGCCCCAGCAAGGTCTGTGAAGTGCGCAGGCGCTCCAGGAACGCACCGTCGTCAAGGTACTCGCCCACTCGCCCGTGCAGAACGCTGCGCGCGGCGAAGCGAAGGGCGCTCTTCAGGGCTCCTTGGGCGCTCCACCCCGCGCTGGGCCCCTCCGCCATCGTTGTGAGTTTGCTCTCAGAAGCTCGAAAGCGTTAAACAGTTTTCGTGTTGTGCGGCCCCGAGCGGCGTTCGGGGCTTTCAGTTTCTACTTGGCTTCCCACCAACCTGCGTAGCATACCTTAGCAGCGCCTCACTTACGCGCACGTAGCGAATCGTGAGTGCGGTAAGCTCACGCAGCTCGTCTACGCTGACCGCCTCGTCGTCAGGATAGCATGGCAGGGTGTTCGCGGATTGCGGGCAGGCGTCGCCGACGATCTCGCGTTACAAGGGGTGTAGGTGAGTTCGACCGGCGTGTGATCCGCCCCAGGCAAATAACGCGATCATCCTAATATGTCTGCAACGCACCTTCTCAGAGCTTTGGCATCGGTCACCAGGCCAAGGGAAGTTCTATCCATCAGAAGAAGATGGTACTCCAACGACATCATGACTGATAAGTGCCAATAGTGAGTCGCAAGAAACCGAGGCGACAGAATTTCCACAACGTGTGTTCCTGGTCTGCAGAACAGTAAGTTGCCCAGCGCAGCTCCATGTACTCCAATTACGACATCCGCCTCATGGAACGCACTTGCCTGATCCGCTACACTATGTCGTTCTGGGATGAAATCCACAACCGTGGCCTCAAGGTCATCTCGAAGCCTCGCGAGTAACTCATCGTGGTTTTGATTATCACGGTGTACCAAACGTCTGACTAGCAGTACTTTGTCTGGCTTGGACTCACCAGTTTGACATCCAAGTCCCCTAAGAAGCTCTGCGCGAAGGTCGCGCATCAGCTCACCCGGCGGATGCTGTGGGTCAACCCAACTTGAAAACAATACAGTGTGAGCACGGTGAGTATCGAGTACCTTAGCAGCCAATCCGCGCAAACCACTGGCGCCAAAAGGTGCCACAACTCGGTTCTCTGAGATTCCCAAAGCCATCAGTATCTCCTGCTGATACCTTTGCCGCGATGGAACGAACAACGGGATATCCTGATCACTCTTGAGAATATCCAGGAGCAACATGACTTTGGTAGCGATGTTTGTCAGGAAGTGATAGTAGTTCTCAGGATCGTGTCCTTGTGCAACTGCAAGAATATCGTGCTCCTGAATCCGCTTGGATTTGTAATATCCCAGTATTGGAATCGAAGTCTCGTCCAACATGCTTTTGCCAAAGAAACTCGATACCCAGTAAACATAATTGCGTTCGGCAGCCCAGTGATCTAGGATTATCCCTCGGTCATTGTATAGCAAGCCAAACGCTGTAATTGTTGCATCTCTAAGTTCAGCCACATAGGTTTGTTGCTTGGGATAATGATAGTCCTGAAAAGTTGGCATCCCAAAGGGTGTGTATTCCCTGCCGTGTTGAGCAATGTATTCAGAGTCGATGGGGCGAGCGATATGAGGGGGGGGGGGGGGGGGGCGTCTGCAATCTGGATATTCGTTTGTTTGAGTTACCCGGACCGCCAACTCCGATTCAATTCTTGTTATTCTTCTTCTTTTTGTCGGGCGAACTGTGTAAAAAAGAAAACTTGCCGCGGCGCCAAAGCCATGGTGAAGAGTAAGACTGAACAGTGCTCTAACTATTTGATGGATTCTAGCGACAAATGAAGGCATACACAGAAGCGAAAATAGGTATCGCATGCAACAGCCCCGTCGTTACCAACGCATACGCCTCACCTCGATCCACCTCGGCGACGCCGACGCTCTTTCCGGTCGAGAAGATCAGACGATTCGGCTCTGGAAGCAGGTAACGCAACGCGGGGCGCGGGGCACGCTCCTCACCATCTTCGACAAACAGCCGCACGCGGCAAACCGAGGCCGGATCTCGAAACGATTCCGGAAGACGCGCCCACGTGCCAAACGAGCGGTCAACGGCCTCTAACACGGCCGAGCTATTGCTCTCGAAAACGACGCGTCGCCCCCAAGACGGGCAGTTCGGTACCGTGGGCGAGCTTCTCGTTACGCACGAGGTGATCGGCAAGGCGATCGAACGGGACGTTCATACCCGGTCTATCCCGATTCAGCCAGAGGTGCCGGTGCGTCGCCGACCGTCGCTTCCGCCGGGCGCCGACGTTTCTTGGGGCTCCACAGTCGCGTGGCCAGCAGCGCCACGAGCACGAGACCAAACACGATGGGGCGCCGCGTGTCCGCCTTGACCAACCACAGATAATGGAGCACCCCTCCAGCCGCGGTGACGTACACGAGCTGGTGCAGGCGATTCCAGCGCCGCCCTCCCAAACGCTTCACCCATCCCTTGGTCGACGTGATCGCCAGAGGCACCAGCAGCATCAGGCTGGCGAAGCCCACGGTTACGTACGGTCGCTTCACTATGTCCTCGAGAATCGCTGCCAAATCGAAGAAGTGATCGAACACGACATAGATGGAGAAGTGCACCAACCCGTAGGAGAACGCGAACAAACCCAGCATTCGGCGAAACTGAACGACCACTCCCCACCCGGTGAGTCTGCGCACCGGACTCACACCCAGGGTGACCAACAAGAAGATCAGCGTCCAATCACCGGTGCGATGGGTTATCTTCTCGATGGGATTGGCGCCCAAGCGGCCCTGGAAGATGTCGGCGACGAGCAGCGAGAAGGGAACGAGACACGCCGCGAAGATCACCGGCTTGCCGATGCGGCGGACCCACCTGGACAACGACATGAAGCTCAGAAGTTTCGCCGGAGATCCATTCCCGCATAGAGGTGCCCGACTTGATCGGCGTACCCGTTGAACAGTTGCGTCTTGCGCCTCTTGAACAGACCAGGAAGGCGACGCTCCCGCTTCTGGCTCCACCGCGGGTGATCAACCTCGGGGTTCACATTGGCGTAGAACCCGTATTCGTTCGGCGCTACGATCGCCCATGTGTTTTGCGGTTGGGTTTCCTGGAAACGGATCCTCACGATGGACTTGATGCTCTTGAAACCGTACTTCCAGGGAACCACCAGGCGGAACGGCGCGCCGTTCTGGTTGGGAAGATCTTCTCCGTAGAGTCCCGTGGCGAAGATGGCCAGCGGATGCATCGCCTCATCCATGCGTAACCCCTCTACATACGGCCACGGCAGCACCGGCCCGAGCTGACCCGGCATCTGCTCGACATCGTAGAGCGTGTGGAACTCGACGTACTTCGCCTTCGAAGTCGGCTCGAACCGGCTGATCAGCTTGCTGAGCGGGAACCCACGCCATGGTATGACCATCGACCACGCCTCGACGCAGCGCAGCCGGTAAATGCGGTCCTCAATCGTGATACCGCGGAGCAAGTCGTCGATATCGTACTGTCCCGGCTTGTTTATCTCTCCTTCGACGGTCACGGTCCACGGGCGGGGGCGCAGCGTGTGGGCGTTGCGTGCGGGATCCTCCTTGCCGGTGCCGAACTCGTAGAAATTGTTGTAGCCCGTTACGTGCTCGTACGCCGTCAACTCGTCGTCCTGGACGCCGGCTTCCCGAGGCCCACGCCGCGTCGTCGCTCGAAGAGCCCAGGGCCCAACTGTCCCAGCCACCGTAACGGCACAAAAGGCCGCCGTCTGGCCGATGAACTCGCGACGGTCGAGGAAAACCCTTTTAGGGGTGATTTCAGACGACTTGATGTCGTCCGGTTTCCTTATGAGCATCTCAATACCCTCGCGCTACAGAGGCAGATGTAAAAACACCAACCCCACACATGGAGTTCCCCAGGGTGTCCCCCCCCACTCCCCATCCAACCTGTCCCGGCGGCTACGTCAGCGCAACAGCGCCGGCCTAGCCCCGAATCCTCCTCAGACGCCGCGCGGCGTCCGCCAACAGCTCCTCGGTTTTGCAGAAGGCGAACCGCACCATCGTGCGTCCGTCTTGGGGACGGCTGTAGAAACTGGATCCCGGCACCGACGCGACGCCGACCTCCCGGACCAGCCATTCAGCAAACTCGTCATCCCGCTGGGAACTGATGTCGGAAAAATCGGCAAGGATGTAATATGCGCCTGCTGGTGGAGCACAGCAGAATCCCGCCTCGACCAGGCCGGCATGCATCAGGTCCCGGCGAGCCCGATACGAGGCCGCAAGCCCGCTGTAGTATTCGGGCCCCAAAGCCTCCAACGCTGCGGCGACGCCTTCCTGTAACGGCGCAGGCGCACCCACCGTGAGAAAGTCATGCACCTTGCGAATGGCATCGGTGACATCAGGCGGTGCAACAATGGTTCCGACGCGCCAGCCGGTTACGCTGAACGTCTTGGAGGCGCCGCTGATGGTGATCGCCCGGTCGTGCATGTCGGGAAGCGTCGCAATCGGGATGTGCTCACCGTCGTAGAGGATGTGCTCGTAGATCTCATCCGTCACGGCGTACGCGTCGTGCTCGCGACACAGCTCGGAGATGCCCTCCAACTCGTCCCGCGAAAAAACGTGTCCCGTCGGATTGTTCGGCGTGTTGATGATGATCGCACGGGTACGCCTGGAGAACGCGGCGGCCACTCGGTCCATGTCCAGCGGTTGCCCAAGGGGCATCGGCAGAAACACGGGCTTCGCTCCGCAGAGAACGGCGTCGGGCCCGTAATTCTCGTAAAACGGCTCCAACACGATCACTTCTTCACCGGGATCGACGATGGCCATCAAGGTGGACGCCATCGCCTCTGTCGCACCACAGCACACGGTAAGCTCGGTTTCCGGATCCACGTCCAGGTCATACCACTCGGCGTACTTCCGCACCAACGCTTGGCGCAATCGCCGCGCACCCCAAGTCACCGAATACTGGTTGATGTCCTCCCGGATAGCCTGCATCGCAGCCCCTTTCAAGACCTCCGGAGCGGCGAAGTTCGGGAAACCCTGGGCCAGATTGATCGCGTCGTGCTGCATCGCCAGTCGGGTCATGCCCCGAATGACGGATTCGGTGAAAGAGTGTGTTCGGCGAGCTGTTCTCATGAAATGGTAAGCGGTGAGCAGTGAGCGGTGAGCTAGGTTGGTGGAACAATAAACGACGTGAGCAGTGATCCGTTAGAGGTAGCCGAGCGCGAGCACCTGGAGACAAGATTGATCGAAGCATCCTCTCCCGCTTACGTCACTGCTCACCGCTCCCCTCTAGGAAGAACGTCACCGCCGTGCCAACGCCGACATCACTCTCGGCCCGAACGGTACCGCCCCAAGACTCCACCAACCGCTTGCAAATCGCCAGACCCAAACCGGTACCGCTGGTCGTGGTGGAGAATTTCGGCTCGAAGACACGCGGCAGATCCTCGGGCGAGATACCCGATCCGTTGTCCCGCACGCCAAACGTGATTCGCCCATCCGCTTGGCTCGCGACTTCGATAACGACCTCACTGGCGCCGGCTCCACGGGCATTCTCCACCAAGTTGATCAGCACTTCCTTGAGCTCATCCTTGCGAACCATCCCGAGGGCGACGCCGGTCGCCAGCACGGTAACCATAGTACCACTTCCCATGGTGTACAACGACGCCGTCTCCCGCGCTATTTCCGCCACATCGACCAACTTGAGCGGTTCCGCCTCAACCGGGGGTGCCCCGAACCGGGAAAACGCCCGGGCGATGGCGTCGAGACGTTCGATTTCGGCGAGGATCTGCCGCGAGGTTCTTTGCAACGCTTCGTCGAAGTCCCCCTTTTTGTCCCGATGAGCGCGTTGCAAGTGTTGCACGCCGAGGCGGATGGGGGTCAGCGGATTCTTGATCTCATGTGCCACCTGTCGCGCCATCTCGCCCCAGGCCAACACGCGCTCCGCCACGGTAAGCTCGGTGGCATCGTCCAGCGCTAGAACGCACCCCCGCTCATCGGTCTCGAGCACGGCGACCTGGGCCCGGATGCGTTTGTCGCCAACGGTGAACTCCTTGGCGTCCGATTCGCGCTCCCCGTCAAGAAACACGCGCACCCAGTCCCACAACTCCTTCCACTCCGAACCAGTCTGCCGATCTACCGGCTCGTACAGTGACGGATCGACTCCGAGCAGTCGGATCGCGCTCGGGTTCGTGGTCGTCACCCGTAGGCCGGCGCCCAGGGCCACAACGCCCGTCGCGACGTTCCGCAGAACCGCACCGGTGAAGTTCAGCGCGTTCCTCAACGCGGCTTGATGGGCCGTCACGTCGGCCGCCATCTGCTCGAAGGCGCTCACCACGGGAACGAACTCGTCTGGCATCTTCGGGTCGAAGGGAGGCAACTGTTTCCCATTACCGATCGCCACTGCTGCGTCTCTCAACGCCTGTACCGGTTTGGCCAGCTCGCGCCCAGCGGTGGTCGCCAACCCGGAGGCAGCCGCGAATCCGATGAGGATCACCAGGACCAACCCAAAGAAGATGTCCTGCTGGTCGTGCGAAAGGCGCGGTTCATCGACCAAACGAGGAGCAGCAAGAACCAGCGATCGCCCGGTCAGGCTGGTGAGGGCCCGATACGCTACTCTCGTTCTCCGCCCCCCGATGTTGCGATCCGCCGTCGCCTCACGCTCGAGGCCGCCTCCGAGAACGATCTGTTGGAACACATCGGGGAACAGGTATGGTTCAACGAGACCCAGTTCGGCCAGCACTCGGGCGCTCAAGTGCAGCAGCTTGCCATCCCCGTACAACAGCAAATCGGCGTCCAGCTGGTTGGCCAGCTCGTCGAGCCGCCGCTGGCTGCGGGGACCGATGATGGCAAAGTCCAACTCCGCACCCCCGGCATTCTGGAGCGTTTGCCTGATGACCAAGTCACGAGTCGTCCGGATTTGGGCCCGAAAGCGGCCCAGGCTCCAAGTTCCCAGACCCAGAGTCGGCATGAAAAAGAACAGGGCCAGCACGAGCGTCAGGCGGGTTCGGTAGGACCCACCTTTCATGGAACGCCAGAGGGATTGGGGATCCAACTTGAAGCGCCCCTGAACCGTCTCTCCCAACAGCACGAATAGCGCGGCAAGCACGGCATTGAGACCAACCAGGAGGGCGCCGCGAACCAGCAAATCTCCCATCCCACCCAAAGGCACGCGAACCTGAAGGTCGCTGAAGCCTTCCGGGAAAGCGATCGATCGCTCCCCCATCACGACCCTCCCTTCCTTGCGCCACTCCAGACGCGGTGCCGCCGGCGTGGCGGACATCCTGTCGGCTACGAAAATCTGGTACGGGGGCAGGGTCAGCAGTTCTCCCCGGAGGAAGCGGGCCACCCTAATGGGGGCTATGGCTCGGGAGCGGGGGCCCACCACCACACTCACCACACTCCCGTCCCCGAACGGGACGGTGAGGACATAGTGGCCTCCCGGTACCACGGCCAGTTCTTCGATGAGGGGGGCCTCGCGGCCCACCGCGTTCCTGGCACTGATCTCCACCTCGAGCCGCGGGAGGGACAGGACCGCGAGCTCGAGCTGGGCTATTCGCTCTCCCTCGGCGTTCCAGGTGGCGAGGGAAGCGGGGTAGTCGTCACGGCTCAGCGACGACCGCTGCCAGCGAGCGTAGAGCCCGGCAGCATTGCGCGGCACAGGCTGGGACTGCAACGCGGTCGCGAACTCCTCCAAGGCCCCCAGCGCAATGGGATCGACCCGATCCGCCAACCGGCTGACGTCCCGCTCGGCGTTCAGCACCCTCCCGTCGAGCACCGCACCCCAGATGAAGAGAATCACGGCCGCGCCGGAGACACCCGCACACGCCGCTATAACCCTCGAGCGCCTGCCTGGATGCACGGCGAAGAACATGGCGGGAATCCATAGCGCGAGATACCACAGGGGCCATCCGGCGCCCGGATCCCACAGGCCGAGGCCCAGAAGGCCCGCGGCAAAAGCCAACCCGCCGGCTGCCCATGCGGCCCACCATCTGAAGTGACCCACACCCGACACCCGAACGCACAACGCCGCAACCGCAAGCAACGCAGTGCCTGCCAGCGACATCGATGTCGTCCAGATGACCCATGTTCCCAAGCCGATCCCCTGCTCCGGAACGGTGACGCCACGGGACAATGCGCGGAGGACGAAGGGCGATATGACCACGACCGCCCCCGCAATGGGCAGCAGCGTGCCGCGCCACTTCGCGGCGGACCTCCCCCACAGGGCGACGATGAGTACCAATCCCACGCCGGCCAGTACGACCAGGCCACCTGCCGATGTGCTCAACAAGCCGAATGACGATAAGAAATAGGTGCGCGGCGAAAACAGAGGCTCCATCCAGAGTCTCGACCCCAACGGCGTCACCAGGAGCAGTACCGCACCACCAGCGAGAGTCCAGAACCGGATCCGGGGACCGACGACAACAAAGAAAACCACCAGGGTCATTGCCAACGCCACCGCCACTCGCCTCCCACCACGCTCCAACATCATGAGCTTCAACGTCCCCTGTGTGGGAGGCACCGGCTGTACGGCGAACAAGGTGTCTGGCTGTACGTCTATCGAGTTGCAGTCGGGGACGCAGTACTCGAAAAAGTCCCTGCCCCGCCGCGCTGGGCCCGGAGCTGAAAAGCGGAGCTCCGATCCCGTCGCGCGAGCAAAGCGCGCCGCCACCGTTGCATCCCGATTGGGAACCGCACTGTCTCCTGCGAGAAGCAACTGGGCCACCGCCTTCTGGCCGTCGCGGGTGCGCTCGGCCTCCAACACCACGTAGAACGGGGTGATCTGTGCACGGAGAGGCACGCCGATGGGGACCGGCGGAATCCGGATGTTCCCCGCCCAGGCCCGCGGTTCGCCGGTACGGCCGAACACTACGACCCCGCGCTCGGGGCTTCTCGCAGCGAGCCCGCCTTGGAGCATCGAAAACATCTCGGAGCGCGATGACGCCTGGAGGTTGGTGCCCCGCTCGGCCAGGGCCTCGACGATGGCCACGGCGTCTCCCAGCGTGGTTTCGAGCTGGCGGGTCGCGCGCTCGATGAGTGACGTCCGCACCTCTTCCCAGTTGTTCTCGATGGCGGCTACCTGCCAGGATGCATGCAGAGCCGCCCCGGAACCGGCGAGTCCCAACACCGAAGCGGCCACCTTGACCGGCCGGCTCGTGCGCGCCGCTAGGATAGTGGCACCAAGAGCAAGAACGGCAGCGCTCGCGCCCCAGACACCTTCCGGATACAGCAGCCAGAATCCGAGCACCACGATCAGCGCGCCGATCCAGATTTCCCAACGTGCCCAGGGGGTTGCCTTCAATGACCGCCTATCGAGTGTTATCGGAACCTGCGATGCTTCGAAGTCTCATGACCCAACGTATATCTTCATCTTTCGAGACCATGCGCAACCACCTGATTCGCCACGCCCTTTCTGCAACGCTTCTTCTTGGGGCGCTCGTCTCACCGGAGGCGATCACGGCCCAGGGCCGGGCATCCGACCAAGGAACCCTGCGTGTCAGGATTGGCGCAACCGATGTGGCGCGGGAAGAATTCTCCATCTGGCAGGGACGCTCCACGAGCGGAGGACTCGGCTTTCGCATATCGGCCACCGCATTCTACCCCCCGCGCCGAACCAAGGTCACCATCTCTCCTTCCGTCGAGCTGGGACCGGATTCCCAGCCCCGCCTGGCCCAGTTCCCGCCGATGACCGGGAGCAACGTCCGCACCGTGGCCCAGTTCGGACCGAGAATCCTCATACTGCGGAGGTTTTGGACCAGCGGCGAGAGTTTCACAGAGCATCCCGGCGTAACCCGAAACTGGGTCGTCGACGATTCGGTGCTGGCTCTCTACGCCGTACCCCCGGGCACCCAGACGGGACCCGTGCGCTTGGTATCGCCCCGACAGGGCTGGCGCACCGATTATCAGCTGACCAACCGGGGACAGGAGGAAACCGCCGTACAGGGTAGACTCCGGCCACTGCTGCACCTCGTGCTGAGCGCCGGTACGGACGTCCGCCATTTGTGGTATGACAACGACGGCCGGTTGATGAAAGTCGAAATACCGGCTCGCCAGTTAACAGCCGTGCGGCTGCTCGATTCCGCGATGCCCGGCCGTTAGTCCGACACGTCGAACCAAGGGGCCGCTCCACGGTGAAGCCCACCCGTGAGGCATGCAGGCCCCGAACGAGGGAAAACGACCATTCGGGTCACTTGCACGACCAGTCATGTAGGTCTCTATTTCCCACGCGATTAGCGAAGAGCACGTTACGTCGCAGGATGAAACTCGATCCTGTTTCGTGGCGTAGAGATCAGCAACCCCAGCCATGCGCCCGAGGAAATTCCAATGAACGTTCGTGTCATCCCACTGCTCGGCATCATGCTACTCGGCGGCGCCGCCGCCGGGGCCGCACAGAACCGACTGCCGTCCATACCTCAGACCCTGTCATTGGAGGACGCTCTCGATCTGGCCGAGAGGTACAATCCGACCTACTTGCAGACCGCGAACGATCGCGTGCCGGCGGCTTGGGGGGTTCGGAACGCGTATGCAGCCTTCATCCCGAGCCTCACGGCGACTTCCAACGCGACGTATCGGGGTGCCGGCGTCCAGCGGTTTCTCACAACCGAGTTCCGGCAGCCCGCTGCGACCATCGGATCGAGCTACAACCTGAGCCTGAGCTGGACCCTCGACGGGAACACGCTGCTGCAGCCGGGTGTGCAGAAGGCCGCGTTGAGCGCAACGGACGCATCTATTGATGCGGCTCGGATGGCCCTTCGTACCGGCGTCGTGCAGCAGTACCTCGCGGTGCTGGAAGCACAGGCACAGGTGGAACTTCAGGAGCGCCAGGTAGAGCGCAACGTCGAGAACCTTCGTCTGTCGCAGGCCCGTTTCGATGTGGGCCAGGTGACGATGATTGACATTCGACAGGCGGAAGTCGCCAAAGGCCAGAGCGACGTCGGGTTGTTGCAGGCCCGCCAGAGCGTGATCGTCGAGACACTGCGTCTCTTTCAGCAAATGGGGGTGTCGGCGCCCGAAGATCCCACGGTGGTGACGCTTTCGGACACGTTCCCGGTAGTGGAGCCGACATGGAAGCTGGAAGACCTCCTGACGGAGGCGGACGCATTCAATCCCGACGTAAGCGCGCTCCGCGCGCAGCAAACGTCGGCCGAATGGAACGAGCGCTCGGTGAAGTCGCAGTGGCTTCCCAGCGTCAGCCTCTTTGCAACGTGGTCGGGATTCACCCAGCAGTTCACCAACGGTGACTTCCTGTTGCCGCAGGAGCGAGGGCGAGCGGCGGCCAACATTGCGGCTTGTGACGACGCGAATATCATCAATCAAGACTTGAACACGCGACTGGGATTGGGTCGAACCATCGTCCCCGACTGCACTGCGGTGTTCGGCCTCAGCCCGGACGCCGAGGCGTCCGTCCTAGCAGACAACAGCGTGTTCCCTTCCAGATCCGGTTGCCGATCTTCGATCAGTTCAACCGGAACCTTGAAATCAGCCGGGCATCCGCGGCTGCGGAGGATGCCCAGGAGTTCCGGCGAGCCCGTAAGTTGCTGGTTCGCACGGATGTGAGCCAGCAGTACTACGGGTTGCTGGCGAACTACGAGTCGATCGCTATCCAGGACAACAACCGGGTGCTGGCCCAGGACGGGTTGCGGCTTGCCACGGAGCGGTACCGGGTGGGCGTCGGGACCTTCTTCGAGCTGCTGGACGCGCAGTTGGCTGCGCAGCAGGCCGAGGCGGACTACGTCAGAGCACTGTTCGATTACCACCGCTCGTTGGTGAGCCTGGAGACCGCAGTGGGCCGCCGACTTCGTTAGGATTCCGAACGTCGCCACGGGACGAATTGATTAAACTCAAGAACGAAATGGTACGTCCACATTGAATGATGGATTGATTCTTAGGTATGACGAGCCGCCGCAAGAAGATCGTGATAATCGGGATTGTCGTGGTGACCGTGGGTGGCATGATTGCTGCGCAGATCGGCACTGGCGATCGAGGCATTGAGGTCCGCATCGAGGAGGTGGAGAGTCGCGACTTGGTGGCAACGGTTGTTGCCAGTGGCAAGATCGAGCCGAAGCGCTCGGTCGATATCGCGTCAGACATCACCGGGCGCATCATCTCCATCCCGGTGGAGGAAGGACGATTCGTCCGTCGCGGCCAACTCCTCCTCCGCATAGACCCTGCCCAGTTTCAAGCCTCGGTACAGCGCTCGGAGGCAGCTCTTTCGGTGGCCAGGGCATCCGAGCTCCAGGCCATCGCCAATCGGGAGCAGGCCAGACGCGCCCTCGATCGATCGCTGGAGCTGCACAGCCGGGATTCCAATCTGGTGACTCCCGAAGAGCTGGAAAACGCCGAGACGACGTATGCGGTGGCGGCGGCCGTCGCGGAATCCCAGGGTCACCAGGTGGCGCAGGCCGCCGCCAGCCTGCGGGAGGCTAACGACCAGCTCGCGAAGACGACGCTGGTGTCGCCGATGGACGGGCAGATCACACGATTGGCGGTAGAGGAGGGCGAGGTAGCGCTCGCGAGCACGTTCTCGCGTGCAACGGGCTTGCTCATGACCGTGAGCGATCTGTCGATCATCCAGGTCAAGGTGCGCGTAGACGAGACAGACGTGGTACGCCTGGTGCAGGCAGATTCGGCGGAGGTCACCATCGACGCCTTTCCCGACACGACATTCGCGGGACGGGTCACCAAGATCTCACAGAGCGCAACCGAGGTAGCGGCGACGGGTGGCACCGGCGACCGCGCGGTCGACTACGACGTGGAAGTCACGCTAGACAACCCCCCACTCGACGTCCGGCCTGACTTGTCCGCCACGGCCAAGATCGTGACGGACACGCGCACCGAGGTGTTGAGCATTCCCATAATCGCACTCACCGTACGGGAGCACCGTAAGATATCCACGGAAAACAATCCGCGTGACACTACTGCGACCGAGACCGAAGGGGTGTTTGTGGTGTCCAACGGCGTGGCCTACTTCCGCCCGGTCGAGATCGGCATCGCGGGCGAGGAGCATTTCGAGGTGCTGGCCGGGCTAGCGATGGGCGATTCCATAATCGCCGGACCGTACCAGACCATCCGCAACTTGCGAGACAGCACTCTGGTACGTCCGTTGCCGACAAACGTCAACAACGACGGTCGCCTTCGATGACTGACTCCGCCGGCACCGAGCCGGACAGACCGAGCCGCGGCGCGGCCTAGTCATGCAGCTGTTCGAAGCCTTCCGACTAGCGCTCCGCATGATCTGGGCGCAGAAGCTGAAGAGCAGCTTCTCGGTGATCGGCGTGTTCATCGGCGTCACGTTCCTGATCGCTGTCGTGACAATAGTGGATGGCATGAACGAGTACATGACGGACCGTTTCTCCGTTCTCCTCGGTGCCAACACTTTCCAGTTACGACGCTATCCGGATTTCAACGTGGGCGACACAAGCCGGGAAACCTGGAGGCGGTGGTTGCGCCGACCGCGGATCACGTACGCCGACGCCGATGCCGTGGCGGAGGGAATCCAGACGCCGGTCGTCACCGCGTGGGAATCCGTTAGCGGCGGCGAGGTGGAATTTCGCGGACGTGCTGCCCCAGGCATCCGCATCATCGGTGCCACGGAGCATTACTTCGACGTACGCGAGTGGAAGATCGAAGAGGGGCGAGCTTTTTCCGGACAGGAAGTCCGTACGGGTCGGCCGGTGCTCGTGATCGGGAAGGAACTGGCCGAGCGCCTGTTCGACGATCTCGATCCCATTGGGCGGCAAGTGCGTATCCGCTCGATTCCCTACCGGGTAATCGGAGTCGTGGAGAGCCAGGGCAACATTTTCGGAATGTCGCTCGACAAATTCGCGGTGGCACCGGCGTTGTCGCCGGTCGAGCGATTCGTGAACCCTCCGAACGTGGTCGACATTCTCCTCGTCAAAGCAAGCTCGCAGCACGAGATGCAGGCGGCGAGGATCGAGGCCGAGGCGATCATGCGCAGCCGGCGGGGCCTGAGGCCGAGGCGATCATGCGCAGCCGGCGGGGCCTGAGGCCGACGCAAGAAAACAACTTCACGCTGGAGACCGCCGAGGTCATCCTGGAATTCTGGGGCAAGATCAACAGCTTTCTCGCCCTCGCCCTCGCCCTGCCCGGGCTGGTCGGCATTTCACTGGTGGTGGGTGGAATCGTCATCATGAACATCATGCTCATGTCCGTGACCGAGCGGACCGCCGAGATCGGCATTCGCAAGGCCCTCGGCGCCAAGCGGCGTGACATCCTGCGTCAGTTTCTCGTAGAGTCGGCTGCCCTCTCGGTGGTGGGCGCCGGGATGGGCATCGCCGCCGGGCTCGGAGTGGCGGCACTAGTGGAGGCAGTCAGCCCCATGCCTGCCAGCATCGCGCCATGGTCGCTGGTGGTTGCCGTGGTGTTGGGGGCCGGCGTGGGGCTCACCGCAAGTCTATACCCGGCCAACCGGGGCCGCCAGGATGGAACCCCGTCCATGCGATGAGGCAGGAGTAGCGATGCAGGTCTTCGAAGGCGTGGGAATAGCTCTGAGTTCCATTAGTGCCAACAAGGCACGGGCCGCTCTCACCATCCTGGGAGTCGCCATCGGTGTGGCGGTGGTGATGGTCATCGCCGCCATGATCACCGGCATCAACCGTGGCGTCACCGACATCGTCGAACAGCTCGGGCCGCGAACGTTTTTCGTATTTCGAAGCTTCCAGGGAGGGATCCAAATCTCGAACGACGCGCGACGCGAGCGCCGCAGGAAATCCCCGCTGACCTTGGCGGAGGCCGAGCGCATAGCTGCGCTTCCGACCATCGCTTTCGTGGTGGTCAATGAGGAGGCCAGCCGCGGCATCGAGTTCGAAGACCGCAATCTAGAGTCGGTGAGCGTGATCGGACGAGGCCTCCAGTGGCTCGCGGTGAGCGGCGGCGACGTCTTCCCGGGACGCTCGTTTACGCGGGTGGAAGACCAGGCGAGCAGCCGTGTCGCGGTTATCAACGAAAAGCTCTCCGACGAGTTGTTCGGCCGGCGCGACCCCATCGGGAAGCGCATCAGCATCGCCGGCGTGCCCTACCGGGTGGTCGGCGTCTACACGCCGCCGCCCGATCTGTTCGGCCAAGGCCACCGCCCGCAGGCAATCATCCCCCACAACACGTTCGCCAAGCACGTACCCCACCGGGCGCGGCGGGATGGCGCTCATGTTGGCGCCCAGGCCCAATGTGAGCGTCCCGGATGCCATCGACGACGTCACCGCGGTGCTGCGGAGCGCCCGGGGTCTGCGGCCGGGCAAGGAGAACACGTTCGATATCGTCACGCAAGACAAGCTGCTGGAGAGCTGGAACGGCATAAGCGGTGTCTTTTTCATGGTCATGCTGGGCCTGTCGAGCGTGGGGCTCCTGGTGGGGGGCGTGGGAGTGATCGCGATCATGATGATCTCGGTGACCGAGCGGACCCGGGAAATCGGAGTGCGGAAGGCCCTGGGCGCCAAGCGTCGGGAAATACTCTGGCAATTCTTAGTGGAGGCGTCGACTCTCACCATGGTCGGCGGTGCTATCGGAATGGTCCTCGGCGGTACTCTCACAGCTATCGCGCAAGCCGTAACCCCGCTCCCAGCGGTCGTGCCGCTCTGGTCGATTGTCGCCGCACTCGCCGTCTCCGCGTTTACTGGTGTCGGGTTCGGTCTGTTCCCTGCGATACGTGCGGCGAGCCTCGATCCGGTGGAGGCCCTGCGATACGAATAGACGGAGGACGGAATCCAGTCTACCTTCCTTCCCCATGAAACCGATCGATCTTCTCGCCATCGCCGCCCACCGGGACGACGTGGAACTCACCTGCGCCGGGACGCTGGTCAAGGCGCAGCGAGCCGGCTACCGCACCGGCATCGTCGACCTCACCGCCGGCGAGACGGCAACTCTGGGAGACGCCGAAACCCGAGCCCGAGAAGCAGAGCAGGCGGCGACGGTGATGGGCGTCGCCGAACGGGTCAACGCGGGAATGCCCGACGCCGGCATCTTCAACACGCAGGAGAGCCGCAGGACGGTCGTGGAACTCATACGGCAGATGCGTCCCCGAACCGTGATCCTTCCTTTCCCGGCCGGCCGCCATCCGGACCACCGAATCGCATCCGAACTGTGCAGGGACGCGTGTTACCTCGCGGGCCTCGCCAGGTACGATGCCTCCGGCGAGCCGCATCGCCCCGACAAGGTGCTCTACGCACAGGCGTACAGAGAAGATCCGGTGAAACCCACATTCGTAGTGGACGTGTCGGGGGAGTTTGACACCAAGATGAAAGCCATACACTGCTACAGCTCCCAGTTCGACGGGGCCAAGGCGGCGGGAGAGCTGTTCCCAACCGGCCAAGACCTGTACGAACTGATCCGGGTGCAAGACGCCCACTACGGGAGCCTGATCAGGTGCGAGTACGGCGAACCGTTTTACACGCTGGAGACCGTCCGAATCGACGACGTCGTTGCGATGGGGGTGACGACGTTCTAGGGTGGGACGGAAGGACGAAAGGGCGGCAAGGCCCTCGGGCGGTGATTGCCTCCTCCCTCCTCCCCACTCCCACCGAGCAAACTGTTCCTCTACTTTGTAGGTCTCTACAACAGGGTAACCGATGACCACCGCAGTATACCTCGACAACGCAGCCACCACGCCAGTCCGGCCCGAGGTGCTGGACGCCATGATGCCGTACCTCACGGACGAGGCCTTCGGCAATCCCAGCTCCGCTCACCGATTCGGACAGAGGGCACAAGCCGGGATCGACCGAGCCAAACGGCAGATCGCCGACGCACTCCACGCCAAACCCGGTCAGGTCATCTTCACGTCCGGCGGAACTGAGGCCGATAACCTTGCGGTAATCGGTGCGGCCCTCGCCGCGCAGAGCCGCTTCAGCCCGATGAGGGTGGCGGTCGGTGCAGCCGAGCACAAGGCAGTCATCGCGGCTGCGAAGACGGTCGAGAAAATGGGTGGAGAGGCCTTCTTCTTGCCCGTGGACGCTCGGTGCCAGGTGGATATCGCGGCGGTGGACGAGGCGCTGGCGCGAGGATTGGCGGTACTCAGCGCCATGTGGGTGAACAACGAGGTCGGCATCATCCAGGATGTCAGATCGCTCGCCGAGCGCTGCCAAGACGCAGGAGTGTCGTTCCACACCGATGCGGTCCAGGCCGTGGGCAAGGTCCCCTGCAGGTTCGACGACTTCCCCTGCACGCTGCTGGCGATCTCCGGCCACAAGATCGGCGCACCGAAGGGGGTTGGTGCGCTCATCGTACGCGACCGCAATGCAGTGGAGGCGATCATTCACGGCGGGGGCCAGCAGTTCGGCATCCGACCGGGGACGGAAAACGTTTCCGGGATCGTGGGGCTGGGCCAGGCCGTGGAGCTGGCCGTCGGCGAAATCGACGAAACTGCGTCTAGACTCGGCGCACTGCGCGACGAGTTCGAGCGGAGACTGCTCGAGGCTATCCCGAACGCAACGGTCATCGGGGCCGACGCCAACAGGGCTCCACACGTGAGCGCTGTGGCCATTCCCGGCATCGACTCGCAGGCCTTCCTCATGCACTGCGACCTTGCGGGGGTCGCGTGCTCTGCGGGCTCCGCCTGCAGCACCGGGTTGCCCGAGCCGTCTCACGTGCTCACCGCCATGGGATTGCCCCGCGAGATCGCCTTGAGCATGGTCCGCTTCTCCTTTTTCAAGGAGAACACGCCGGAAGAGGTGGCTCGGGTGATGGAAATCCTGCCGCACATCGTGAAGAAGGTGCGGAGCCTGGCGGAGGCGTTGGCGAGATGAGGGGACCGATGAAGGGTAAGAAAGTCCTCGTAGCCATGTCGGGCGGCGTCGACTCTTCGGTAGCGGCGGCGCTGTTGGTGGAAGCAGGGTACGATGTCATCGGTACCACCATGAAGCTGTTTTGCTACGGTGACACGGTCCCGGACCGCCCTTGCTGCTCTTTGGATTCCATTCAGGACGCCGCTGCTGTGGCCGCCAAGCTCGGCATTCCCCACTACGTTCTCAATTTCGAGGATAGTTTTCGCCGAGACGTAATCGACAATTTCGTGAATGAATACGCGCAGGCACGCACGCCGATTCCCTGCGTGAGATGCAACACGTTTACCAAGTTCCGCGACCTCGTCGCTCATGCTGACGCGCTCGACTGCACCTACGTCGCCACCGGACACTACGTCGTGGCGAGGGACGGTGTTCTGCACCGCGGCGCCGATCCGAACAAAGACCAGACGTATTTCATGTGGGGCATTGACCGAGCGGTAGTGAAGCGCATGATTACGCCGGTAGGTGACATAACCAAGGAAGAAACCCGCGCGGTCGCCAGGCGGCTCAAACTCGTCACCGCCGACAAGAAAGAATCCGTCGAGATCTGCTTTGTGCCGGACGGGGACTATCCTGCGGTACTAGAACGGCGCCTGGGCTCGGAAACTCCCGCACTGGCTCCGGGACCATTTCTGAACATGGGCGGTGACGTCATTGGAAACCATGACGGGTACGCACGGTACACCATCGGCCAACGCAAGGGTTTGCCGGGAGGATACTCGGAGCCGATGTTCGTGGTGCGCATCGACCCGGCGGAACGGGCGGTGGTGATCGGAACGGTTGAAGAGCTGTACGGACACAACGCGGAACTGGAGGAGGTGAACTGGCTCGTCGATCCGTTGAGCGTCGGAGACAGCTGTGAGCTGCAGATACGCTACCGCTCGCGGCCGGTTCCCGCTCGCCTCACCGGAAGCTGCAACGGCAGGATCCAGTTGGAGTTGAACGAGCCCGCCCGGGCCATCACGCCGGGCCAATCAGGCGTGCTGTACGACGGCCGTAAGTTGCTCGGCGGTGGAATCCTTAGTTAACACTTCCTACCTCCCACTTCCCACTATTCCATGCCGCACATCCACGAAAAGGTGACCTTTCCAGGATACTCGGGCACGCTGTCCGGAAATCTGCGAATCCCAGAGGGAACGCCCAAAGGCGGCGTGCTCCTCTCCCACTGTTTCACATGCTCCAAGTCTCTCAAGGTGACTCGGCGGCTGGCCACCGGCATTGAGGCCGGCGGTTACACCGTGCTGCGTTATGACTTCACCGGCTTGGGTGAAAGCGAAGGAGATTTCGCGGAAACCAATGTGACTACCAACATCGCAGACATCGTGTCTGCGGCGGATTATCTGGACCGTCGTGGCTTCGGTCCCTGCGCGATGGTGGGCCATAGCCTGGGAGGCGCGGCAACCCTTCTGGCTGCTGCAGGCGTTCCCAACGCCCGTGCCGTGGTCGCCGTCGCGGCGCCTGCAGGTCCGGAACACATCGCGCACCTCTTCACGCAACAGGACATAGACACCGCGCTGCAGTACGGCCGCGTTGCGGTTTCACTCGCCGGGCGCACGTTCGAGATCTCCGGGGAGTTCTTCAGCGACCTGGAGCGTCACTGCACGGAACGCATCGCCGAATTGGGCAGACCCCTTCTGGTGGTACACGGGCCGCCGGACACCATCGTTCCCATCTCGGAAGGCCACAAGATTTTCGACACGGCGCAACATCCGAAGTGGTTCACCGCAATTCCCGACGCTGACCATCTCTTCACCAGACCCGGCACTGCGGAAAAAGCCGCCGCCGCCATCGTGGCTTTTCTCGACGTCTTTCTGAGTTGAGCCGGTGCCAGTCTTGCCACAGCCTATCGCCCACTACGCTCAAAAGAGCGTAGTTTTCATTAAAGCGTAGTTTTGATTTCAAGGAATACGCTATTTAGGGCAACGCGATATGCGCGGATTCATCTCCCGAGTACTCATCACCTCTCTCGGCCTCTGGCTGGCAGATGTCATGCTTAGCCGCATGAGCTTCGACGACGTGCCTTCCATGATCCTGTCGGCGCTGCTGCTTGGCATCGTGAACGCCTTTGTACGCCCCTTCATAGTGGTCCTCACCCTCCCCATCACGTTGCTGAGCCTCGGGATCTTCTTGCTCATCATCAACGGCGCGATGGTAATGCTGGTCGCCCGCCTGATGCCGGCGTTCCATCTGGAAGGCCTAGGGACGGCGGTCATGGCGTCGATCGTGGTTGGATTGACGAGTTGGATCGCCAACGCCGCGGGACCTAGGAAGCACCACGGAAACCGCATCGTGATTGGGTGAGCGGCTAGCTCATCAACGATTCTGGGCTCTTTCGGTATGGCCGGCCTGTGGAACAGAGATCGACCGACCGGACCCCGCAGTCTCGGAGGGCTTGGCTATCCTCTCCACCCGCATTAGCCTGCATGGCAACGCCGGCGGCCAGGGGCGATTCGGGATCGATTACGCCGTTCGCCGCCCCATGACAGTCGGCGCCAACCAAGGAGAATCGTGACGCAGCTGTTCTCGCTCATTCGGCAATTGATCGACATACCGTCGGTCACAGGTGAGGAACGACAGTTGGCCGAGTTCTTGAATCGGGCGCTAGCCGCTCGGGGCTTCGGCGTTCGTCTGCAGGAAGTCGAGCCGGAGCGGTGCAACGTTCTTGCCTACTTTGGCGAGCCGGTCCGTGTGGTGCTCTGCACACACTTGGATACGGTGTCCCCGTTCATTCCCAGCTCCGAAGACGCCCAGTTCATCTACGGCCGGGGCGCTTGTGACGCCAAGGGTATTCTGGCCGCGATGGTCACGGCCGCGGAGCAACTCGAGCGAGACGGATTCCGTCAAGTGGCGTTGCTTTTCGTCGTGGGCGAGGAAGGGGACAGCGTGGGCGCGCACAAGGCAAACGAGTTGGATGTGGGTAACAAGTATATCGTTGTGGGGGAACCCACCGAGAACCGGCTCGCCAGTGGACACAAAGGATCTCTTGAGTTCGTGCTCCGCGCCGAGGGAACGGCCGCGCACTCGGCATACCCCGAGCGGGGGGACTCGGCCATCGAGCGGCTGTTGCACGGGCTCGAGAGAATCCGCCAAGCCGATTGGGGACGGAGCACGCTCCTGGGCGACGCCACGGTCAACATCGGAATGCTGTCGGGCGGCGTCGCTGGCAACGTCATCGCGCCCCATGCCGAAGCGCGCGTGTTCGTGCGTTTGGTTGGAACCGTGGCCGATGCGAAGGCCAAGCTCGAGGAGATCGTCGCCGAGGACTCCGGATTGACATATCAGATCTCCACCGCGAGCGAGGCCGTCACCTGCGAAACCTTGGACGGATTCGACGCGGCTCCAGTTGCCTTTGGCAGCGACATCCCCTTGCTCACGACTTTCGGAAAACCGTTATTGTTGGGGCCGGGATCCATTCACGATGCTCATGGAGATGATGAAAAGATCGGGAAGCAACAAGCATCAGACGGGGTGCAACTATACCGCGATGTGGTCAGACGCCTGCTGGAGATGTAGGCGTGAAGCCTGAGAGACGGTTGCAGGTAGCCATCTTGGGAGCCACCGGCGCGGTGGGGCAGAGGTTCGTTGCGCTGCTGGCGAACCATCCTTGGTTCGAGATCGCCAGTGTGGCCGCGTCCGAGCGGTCGGCGGGAAGGACGTATCGTAAGGCATGTCGCTGGCTCCTGCCGTGTGACGTGCCGGACCAAGTCGCCTCGATGGTGATCGACGACATGTCCCCTCCCAGCGGTATCGACCTCGCGTTCTCCGCCTTGAGCGCCAGCGTCGCCGGAGACGTCGAGCTGGCTTGGGCCCGCGCGGGCGTACCGGTATTCAGCAACGCGCGCAACCATCGTATGGATTCGGACGTCCCGCTGGTGATTCCCGAGATCAACCCGGATCACCTGAGCTTGATCGCCTGCCAGAGGGAATCCCGGCAACTGCCTCCATCCGGTCTCTTGGTCACGAACGCCAATTGCTCGGCCACCTTTCTCGCGATGGCGCTGGCGCCGTTGCATCGGGCGTTCGGCGTGAAGCTCGCATCCGTCGTCACTATGCAGGCTGTGTCGGGAGCCGGCTATCCAGGCCTCTCCGCGCTGGACATCTCGGGCAACGTCATCCCGTTCATCGCAGGTGAAGAAGAAAAGCTGGAAGCGGAAACGCAGAAAATTCTCGGTACGCTCGGGAACGGGACTGTCGAGCACGCCGATATAACGGTTTCTGCGCAAGTGAATCGGGTCCCGGTCACCGACGGACACACCGAGTCGGTGGCGGTCAAGCTCGGCACTCCGGCCACACTCGGTGACGTGCGGGACGTGCTCCAGGCTTTTTCCGGCGAGCCACAAGCCGAAGGCCTGCCGTCCGCACCTCCACATCCGATCGTCGTAATGGACGAACCCGATCGCCCTCAGCCCAAACTCGATGTGGAGCGGGAAAACGGGATGGCGACCTTTGTGGGTGGCTTGCGACCTTGCTCGGTGCTCGATTTCAAGATGACCGTACTAGGGCACAACACACTGCGCGGCGGGGCCGGCGGCTCCGTTCTGAACGCCGAGCTGGCAGTGGCAAGAGGCCTCGTGGGGGGCGGGCGGGAGGACGACCGGTGATCGTAATGAAGTTCGGCGGCACGTCGCTGCAAGATGCTGACTGTATCCGGCGAGCCGTCCACATCGTTGCGCAGCACCGGGATCAGCGCCCCGTGGTGGTCATCTCGGCAATCGGCACGACGACCAGAACTCTCCTCCGAGTGTGTGAGACGGCGCTCACCGATGGAGCGGAAACCGCCGGCGGGCAACTCGAAAAGCTCGCCAGCCGCCATCGCGCCATCCTCGCCGACCTCGGAATCGAGCAGGGTGCACAAGCGTCCGCCTGGAGCGCCATGGCGCGATACGTGGACGACATCAGGCAGCTACTGCAAGGAATCTCTCTGCTACGGCAGCTCACGCCTCGAACGGAGGACGCCATCATTGCCCACGGCGAGCGCTTCTCGACGCTGCTGTTTGCCGCGGCGGCGCAAGATGCCGATCTGGATGTCGCGCCGGTAGATGCCGCCACAGTGATGATTACCAACTCCCGGTTTCGCATGGCCCGGCCGGATCGCACCGAGCTCAACGCGCGAGCGGGAGCGACCATCCTTCCCCTCGTAGAGCAAGGGCGGATTCCCCTTATCGAGGGGTTCATCGGTGCCACACGCGACGGAATCCCCACCACACTTGGCTTCGAGGCGTCGGATTACACGGCGTCACTTCTCGGTGCGGCGCTCGATGCATCGGAGATCCAGATCTGGACCGACGTGGGTGGCATGTTGACCAGCGGCGACTCTCGAGTGGAGAACGTCATGAGCATCCGCCAACTGTCGTTCGACGAGGCGGCGGAGTTGTCGTTCTTTGGAGCCAAGGTCCTGCATCCAAGCACCATCGAACCGGCCGTTGAGAAGAACATCCGTGTCCGCATTTTGCATTCGCGCTACCCTGACGGCTGCGGCACGACGATTTTTGCGGCGCCCGAAAGTGCCGGCGTGGCGGTAAAATCCATTGCCGTCAAGGAAAACATCATCGTCGTCAACTTGCGACCCCACCAGCCTGCACCGATCCACCGAACTACGTGGTCCGTCGGCGAGGCGTTGGACCGCCACGAGGTGTCGGCGCACCTCATGGCTTCATCGGGCAATCGCGTCGTGCTGGCCCTGGACGTCGACCAACAGCTCGATTACCTACTTCAGGAACTCGGCGAATCGTTCGAGGTTTCGCCTACGGAAAACTGCGTTATCGTATCAGTCGTAGGAGAGGACATCGGCCGGATACCAGGAGTTGTCACGCGCGCAACTAGCGTGCTCGAACATATTCCGCTCCTTATGGCTTCGTACGGCGCCTCGGACACTAGCGCGTCTTTCGTGGTGTCGAAGGATGACGTAGACGAGGTAGTCATGATGCTCCACCGCGAACTCTTCGGCGAAAGCGCTCCCAGCGATATTTTCGTCCCCACCGAAGCGAAGGCCCGTTCGTGAAGTTGGCGCTGCTCGGCTCGGGACGCATGGGCCGCGAGGTAGAGCGACTGGCTCATGCGGCCGACCACGAAATCGTGGTAAGTCTCGACAGCCAAAGGAACCCGGGCGGCGATGCCTTGCGGGACGCCATTGCAGATGCAGATGTAGTCGTCGACTTCACGCGCCCAGAGGCCGCGTTACGCAACATCGAGGACATCGCGCGAGCCGGCCTGCCCATGGTCGTGGGCACCACCGGGTGGTATGACGAAATCGACAAGGTCTACGACATCGTGCGAGCGCACGGCACAGGATTGGTATGGGCAGCCAACTTCTCCATCGGTGCACAAGCGCTACTTCGACTGGTGGAACACGCGGCCAAATTCCTCGACCGCTTCGAGGAGTACGACCCTTATGTCATCGAGCACCATCATCGAGGCAAACGCGACGCGCCGAGCGGAACCGGCCTGCGCCTGGCGGAAAAGATCATCGCATCCATGTCTCGCAAGGATCAATCGCTCGCCGGAAACCCAGACGGCCGGATTCCAACACACGCCGTGCACGTCGCGAGCGTGAGAGCAGGTGAAGCTTTTGGTCAGCACAAGGTGGGATTCGACGCCGCGGCGGAGACCATCGAGTTGACGCATACAGCACGAAGTCGAGAAGGCTTCGCCCGCGGCGCCCTCTACGCCGCCGAGTGGATTCGGCAGCGTACCGGTGTGTTTGAATTCTCGGAGCTGTTCGAACAGGTGCTGCCTCAATGATCCGAAGCTGGCGAGGAATTTTCACCGCCATCGTCACTCCGTTCAGGCGGGACGGATCCCTCGATGAAGCCGCGCTTCGCACCCTGGTCGACCGGCAGATCGAGGGCGGTGTGGATGGCCTCGTACCGTGCGGAACGACCGGCGAAAGCGCCACCATGAGCACGGAAGAGAAGATTCGAGTTATCGAGATAGTGCGAGAGCAGAGCAACGACCGCGTTCGGGTGCTGGCAGGAGCGGGAGGGAACTCGACGGCCGCCGTGGTGACGCTGGCGAAACGGATCGACCAAGTGAGCGTCGACGGCATCCTCATCGTCGTCCCGTATTACAACAAGCCGACGCAGGAAGGCCTCTACCAGCACTTCGCTACGGTGGCCGAAGCCGTCGAGGCGCCGGTCGTGATGTACAACGTCCCAGGCCGCACCAGCGCCAACATGACGGCCGAGACAGCCTTGCGCCTGGCGGAGCACGGCAACATCGCGGGCACCAAGGAAGCTTCCGGAGCGCTCACACAGGTTATGGAAATCATCCGTGGCGCGCCTTCGGGATTTTCCATCCTCTCCGGCGAAGACAACCTCGCCGTGCCGATCATAGCCCTCGGTGGGCACGGCGTGGTTTCCGTGGCGTCCAACGAAGCCCCGGCGATGATGAGCGAGATGGTCCGCTCGGCCCTCGAAGGCAAAATGACGGAAGCCAGAGAGCTTCATTACAAGCTGCTCGGGCTCATGAACGTCAACTTCATCGAGACCAACCCCATTCCGGTCAAGGCCGCTCTCGCGATGATGGGCCTGATCGAAGAGCAGTATCGCTTGCCGTTGGTCCCCATGGCCGAGGCCAACAGAGAAAAGCTGCATCTCGAACTGATGAAACTCGATCTGGTGGCTGCACCGTGAGTACAGCAGTACTCCGGGAAGAGATTGAGAGACTCTACGCGCTTCCCGCGACAGATCTACCCGGCGAGACAGCAGACGTTGTCGGCGAGCTTCGACGGAAGCTCAGCGCGGGCGAGGTGCGTGCCGCAGAACCCACCCCAGACGGCTGGGTGGTGAATGACTGGGTCAAGAAAGGCATCTTGGTAGCGTTTCGAGCTGGGCAGATCGAGGACTACTCCATCAACCCACAGTTCCCGTTTTTCGACAAGAGCACCCTGCCGCCGCGTGAACTGACGCGTAATGACCGGATACGGGTGGTGCCAGGGGGTTCGTCCATCCGTGATGGAACATACATCGGCCCAGGTGTCGTGTGTATGCCGCCGATGTTTGTAAACGTAGGCGCGTATGTGGACGAGGGGACCATGATCGATTCGCACGCCCTGGTGGGGTCGTGCGCCCAAATCGGCAAGAACGTGCACTTGTCGGCCGGGGTGCAGATCGGCGGTGTGCTGGAGCCGGTTGGCGCCATGCCGGTGATCGTCGAAGACGGCGCCCTCATCGGTGGAAACTGTGGCGTGTACGAAGCCACCATCGTGGGCACTGAGGCCGTCCTCGCTCCCGGTACGATTCTCACCAAATCGACACCGTTGTACGACCTAGTACACGGTACCGTAATCCGCTGCACTGGCGACGCGCCGCTCACAGTGCCGCCGCGCGCGGTGGTCGTACCCGGCAGCCGCCCGGCAAGGAGCGACAACGCCGAACGCGATGGAATCCATCTCTACACGCCGGTCATCGTCAAGTACCGGGATCCGGGGACCGACGCCGCGTTGGAGCTGGAGGCCGCGTTACGATGACAGGTGTTCACCAATCACCGTCGCAACCACCTCCCGGCTCCGCGGCCGATTGTCGAGATTGATGACGATGATCTGCTGCCAAACCCCCAGTTGCAACCGGCCGTCCACAACGGGAATGGAAATGCTGGTCTTGAGCAAGGCGGAACGGACATGCGAGAATCCGTTTCCGTCTCCCCACCTCGCGTTGTGCTCGTAGTGGGCGTCGACGGGCGCGATGCGGTCCAGCGCTGCCCTCAGATCCGACAACGCTCCGCTCTCGTATTCCAGAGTCGTGACAGCCCCCGTCGAGCCCACCAGTGCCACGACAGCCACACCGTCTCGAACACCGGATTCCCGAACCAATTCCGCCACTTGTCCGGTAACGTCGGCGTGGCCGAATTCTTCAGCCAGATGACAGGTCCAGCGACTGTGTGCAACCATGCCGTGAAAGGTAAAAGGTGTGAACGACCAGAATCACCAACCTCGTCGCGTGGTCAACCCCGGAAGGGTCGTGCGACGCTCCCCGGCGGCCCTGACATCCATTTACCCGAGAACCCGATCATGAACCGACTCGTCGTGTGCGTGTTGACTGCTTCGTTGCTCTGGGCCTGCAACAGCCGGCCCAAATCCCTGGGCTTGATCTATCTCAACGGGCGAGCCGTGGAGGCTGTGGGAGACAGCCTGCTCCTCATGACGACCGAGGGCGTGGGCGGAATCATCGTCTACGGTCTTCGCACCAATACAGTGGACACCATAGGGCGGGACGTGTTGAACGCCCCATTCCACATCCAGGCCCTCAATGGGCGCTGGTACGTCTCCGACATCGTAGATGGCCATCCACACGTTGCCGTACTCACCCCGGATGGCAAGCTCGAGGCGTATCGCGACGTCGATACGATCACGTCGATACCTCACCAATTCGCCGTGCTGCCCGACGACCGGATCGTCTTGGAGTCCAGAGACGGCAGGCTCGTCGCACTGCAAGGAGACAGCATAGCGACCTTTGCTCTTGTGGAAACCGGCACGCGGCCCAGCCTCTTGGCGGGTGTGGCCGGGGGCGTGCTTCATGCGGTGCAGCTCGTGCACATGACGCTCTACAATGAGTTCGGTCACATACGCTGGCGGATCCCGTGGTATTGGGCCGAAACCGCGTTCTTCACGGATATCGCCACCGACCGTCAGGGGCGCGTTCACATTATCGCCGGCGTGGCGGCCGATGAAACGTTCATTGTGTACACGCTGGGCCGAAACGACGGGGAAGTGATTCAGTGGTCGGGACCGGGTCCTTACGCGACGTTCACGATACAACGCAATGGGAATTTCCGACCCGACAGTGCGGCGAATTGGATAGGGGGTGGGAGTTAGGGAGGAGGGAGGCTAGTACTTCAGCCCGACAGCTTGCGCGAAATCCTTCAGGATTTTCACCTGCTTTTCCGTGAGATTCTCCGGAATCGTCACATCAATCTCGACGAATTGATCTCCCCGCCTGCCGTTCTTTTCGATGCCCATTCCCTTCAGGCGAAACTTGCGGCCGGGCTGGGTACCTGGCGGGATACGCAAGGCGACGCGCTTACCGTCGATAGTTCGCACCCGAATCTTCGTGCCAAGTGCCACCCCGACGACGTTGATGGGCACGGTGCAAATCAAGTCGCTTCCCTCACGACGGAAGAAGCGATCTGGCTCCACCCGGAACGTGACGACGAGATCTCCCGGCTTCCCACCCGTCGGATGCCGCTGCCCCTGCCCTTTCAGCCTGACTTTGCTACCGGAATCCGTTCCGGGCGGAACCGCTACCATCAGGCGCTTGTTGACGTCGACTTCGCCGCTCCCCCCGCACTTTCCGCATGACTTGCTAGCCAGGGTTCCGCGCCCCAGGCACCGCGGACAAGGACGGTTAACCGCAAAACCTCCCTGACCGAAACTCACGGTTCCACGCCCCTTGCACTCGTCGCACATTGAGACCTTCGACCCGGGGGCCGCACCTCCTCCGCCGCAGACGGGGCACGCCTCGGACACGGACACAGTCACCGGTATTTTCCCGCCGAGGGCCGCGATACGGAACGGCACCACGACCGTCATTTCAATCGGCTCGACAGAGACCTCTTTCTTGCCGCGACCGAATATGGACGAAAATATGTCGCCTAGACCGCCCAATCCCCCCGGCCCACCGAAACCGAAGTCTTCGAACCTGGGACCGCCGCCCGGCCCCCCCCCACCTCGCGCACCCGTGAACGCCCCGAGCCTGCGCATCATGTCGTACTTCTTGCGCTGCTCCGGGTCGCTCAGTACGGAGTATGCTTCCGACACCTCCTTGAAACGCCCTGCGGCGCTCTTGTCGTCGGGATTGGCATCGGGATGGTACTGCTTGGCAAGTCGGCGGTACGCTTTCTTGATCTCGCTCTTTCCCGCCGACTCGCTGACGCCAAGTACGCGATAATAGTCCTTCGTTGCCGCCATTAGCCGGGCCCTTAGCTCCCCTCAGTTTCCCACATCAACACCTGTACCCTAGCCGGGCGAATCAATGCACCGCCAAATTTATAACCTGATTGCAGGATCGCCCCGACGGTGTGGTCCTCCTCCTCGGTTTGGGCGGGAAGCGAGCCAACCGCTTCGTGATGCTCAGGGTCGAATGCCTCACCTACCTGACCCACTCGCTCCAATCCCGCACTCTCCAGCTCACGGAGCAGCTTGCGCTCCACTAGCTCCACTCCCTTGATCACATCCTCCGCGCTGGCGCTCGTGGAGTCCAGTTGCAGCACCCGCTCGAAATCATCGAGGGCATCCAAAATGTTCGATATCACCTCCGCCTGGGCGTTCTGCCACATCTCCGCCCGCTCCCGCGCCGTGCGCTTGCGGAAATTCTCGTACTCCGCAGCAATACGAAGATAGCGATCTTGTAATTCGTCGAACTGGCTCTGGAGCCGCTCAATAGCCTCCTCGGACGCGAGGGCTTCCACCACAGCCGGGCCCCCGGTCTCCTGGGGCGTCTCTTCCGATTCCCGGCCACCACCAACCACCGCAGCGACTTCGGCTTCTCCTTCGGCTGCCGCACCGGCGCTCGAGTCGTTCTCCTCGACGGAGGGCGTTTTCGGTGCACTCTTTCGCCCGGAATGTTTCTTCCGTGGATTCATCCTCCCACCATGTAACACTGTTAGTATGATTTCTCGATTGAGCGACGGTCGTACTATAGCGGCAGGGCAATGTCCATACCAGCGTGACCGTCAAAATGGCAGGCCAGTTTCTGCCAATCCCGAATTCTCCTGAGAAGCCTCACGAAAGAAGGCCGCGAACCAGGTTGAGCGCCGCTTGAGCGCTGCGGTGCCTGATTGCTATCCGGTCCCCCGGCAACCTGAGCGTGACGACTCGCCGTGCCTCGCCGGCACCAGCTGCAATGCACACCGTACCCACCGGCTTCTCCGGTGTACCTCCGGTCGGTCCGGCCACACCCGTGATTGCCAGGGACGCGCTTGACCCCAGCCGCCTGGCGACACCTCGGGCCATCGCCTCCGCCACCGGTTCGCTCACCGCACCAGTCTCCTCCAGCAGTCGGCGCGGCACCCCGAGAACGTTTTCCTTTACCTTGTCGTCGTACGCCACGACACCACCCGCGAAGACAGCGGAGGAGCCGGGAATCGCCGTGAGACGCTCCCCTATGAGACCGCCAGTGCACGATTCCGCTACGGCCAACCGATGACTGCTCTCTGCCAGGGCGTCGAGCACCACAGCCGCCAGGTCCCTGTCTCCCTCCGCGTAATACTGTTTTCCCAGGAGCGGCCGGACGAGGGCAACCGCTTTTTTCAACCACCCGTCTGCTTCAGGGGCATTCGCATTCCAGACGGTGACGCGCAGGTCCACTCCATGAGGACCGGGTAGGTACGCCAACGTTGCCGGAGCTATTTGATTCTCCACCCCCTCTAAGACGTCGGCGAGAGCGGATTCTGACATGCCGGTTGTCCGCAACATCCGTGAACTAGTCGTGCGTTGCGACCCGGCACCCATCCGTTCTTTCAGGCGCGGTAGCAGCTCACCATGGAGCAGGCCCCGCATCTCCAGCGGCACGCCGGGCAACATCACGGCGATTCCCGGCTCGCCCTCCAGCCACAAGCCGGGGGCCGTACCCCATCGGTTCTTCATGGTTATGGCTCCCCGGGGCACCTCGGCTTGGCTACGGTTTTTTTCGGACATGGGACCGTGTCCCAGGCGGGCGAAGCGCTGGCGCAGTTTTTCCAGATATTCGGTGTCGAGCTCGAGGGGAGCGTGGAAGATGCCTGCTACGATCTTCTTGGTGATATCGTCGCGCGTCGGTCCCAGACCGCCCGTGGTCACGACGAAACCCGTGCGGTTCAAGCCGTCCACGACGGCGCCGCGTATCGCGTCGCCGTCGTCGGGGACGGTAGTGGCCCGGGCTACGTGAACGCCGGCCGCGGTGAGCACGGTCGCGAGTTCTGCAGCGTTGGTGTCGAGAGTGAAGCCAAGTAGGAGCTCGTTACCAATGGTGACGAGTTCAAGTTCCATCGCCCGAGCCCGGATGAGCAGGATAGGCACTTTGAAACAGCTTGCGATACCGATAGATGTAGGAGAAGAGCGAAATCACAGTGAGCATGATGGCCACGCCGAGTGTTACCGCGACGGTGGCGCCGTGAAAGCGATCCCAGAACGCCGCCAACCACCCGGTTTCCCAGCCAAACTCGATCCGCATGTCGCGCCAGGCGAACCATCCGATGGTAGCGCCCAGAAAGATGTCCTGAACGATCGTTTTCGCTTTTCCGGCGGTGTCCGCCGCGATCACCACGCCGCGTGTCTTGGCAACCTGCCGGAATACGGTCATCACGATTTCTCGACCCACCAACAGCAACGCCACGATCAAAGGCAGGTTACCCCACCAGGGGATCTCGTATTGGCTCATTGGATACCTGGTAACCCAATAGATGGGAATCAGGCACGCAAACAGCAGCAACTTGTCCGCCAACGGGTCGAGCAGTTTGCCAAGGTCCGTCACCTCATCGCGCTCACGGGCCAAGCGGCCGTCAAAAATGTCACTTACGGCGGCGATCATGAAGACGACGAATGCCATGAGCTTGGGGAGGTAGCCGTTGATGAACGGGAGAAGGGCAATGACGGGTGTCAACGCTATCCGCGACAGCGTAAGTATGTTGGCCAGCGTCCAGATCATGCCCAATTTCTTAGCTCAGAGCCTTGAGAACCAGCTTCGCAGCGTGTTTGAGGGTTTCGAACACCCCGACACCATTGACCGCAATCGACTCGACGTATGGCGCCCTTTGGATCCACGTGCCGTCTACTTGGGTCATGAGCCATTCTCCTTTGTTCAGAGAATCCATAGTCTCCTGCTGCTTCGCCGAGTCGGTCACTTCCCAACCGGGATTGAGCTGCTGCTGCAGTTCGGAGATTGGGGCGGCGTTGGGCAAATCCCGCTTGTTGTACTGGATCACAAAGGGGATTTTGGCAACATCGTATCCGTATTCCGCCATGTTGTCGTACAGATTCTGCATCGATTCGACATTGGCCTCCATGCGGTCCATCTGACTATCCGCAACGAACACCAAGCCATCGACTCCTTTGAGGATCAACTTCCGTGACGCGTTGTAGTACAGCTGCCCGGGGACGGTGTACATGTGGAACCTCGTCTTGAACCCTCTAATGGTCCCGAGGTCCACCGGCAGGAAATCGAAGAACAGCGTCCGATCGGTCTCCGTTGCGAGAGAAACCATCTTCCCCCGCTTCTCCGGTGCGACCTTGCTGTAGACATGCTCGAGATTGGTCGTCTTCCCACCGAGGCCCGGACCGTAATAGACCAGCTTACAGTTGATCTCCCGGGAGGCGTAATTGATCATCGACATGATCGGCTGTCCCGGTTAGTCATCGAACAGTTTATCAATTTCGTCTTCCGCACCCTCCAACAATCCCCCCTTTTGCGACTCTGGCTGCCCGTGAGACGGCCGGCCGAACATTTCGTTGAGTAGTTGCGACAGATCTTGCACTGTTTGCTTGACGCGTAGCCGCACCAACCCCACCGTCGTGCGCTGGTCGAACAATACAACGAGAATGAGTCGCCGTCCCACATCCGCGAGATACATCGACTCCTTCTCCCCTTGGTGGAACAGCGAGGCGAATTCCGGCTCGCCGATCATCTTTGCCAACTCATCGTTGGCGCTGAAATCGGCAGCCGTCAGCGAGGCGAACACGGTCGGATCGAACGAAGGCACTTCTCCAGCGGTAGCCAGAAGCTGGCCAGTGCGGTCCACCACCATTGCACACCGTGCGTCAGACTCTCGAAGCAACTCCGTCAGATGTTCGGAGATCCGCCGGTAGTCAGACTCACCGAGCGACCACGAGCCCGCACCCGTCATCGGTATTCCACGTTACCCAAGCTGTGCCTCCATACGCCGTACAATCGCACCAGCCCTCCTGCGTAGTATCGGATGCTCCTCCCAGGCCAAGTAATCGTGCAACAACTGCACCGTTTCAACACTCGTGTGACCGCTGAGGTAGCCCAACGCAGACAGCCGCCGCAGCGACCGCCTACTGAACAAATCCTGGCGGTGCCGCCCCATGGACTGCTGGGCCAACATCCCACCCGCTACTGTTCCCAGGCCGAACATCACCAGTAGAGCTTTGAGCTTCGACCTCATTATCCCTTCATCTCTCGTCGGGCGGCCAACGCTTGCGCAATGGTCGATCGATCGGCGTACTCCAGATCGCCCCCAACAGGCAGCCCCCTGGCAATGCGGGTAACCCGCAACCCCAGTGGTGCCAGCACACCCCTCAAATACGTGGCAGTGACTTCCCCCTCCATCGATGGGTTGGTCGCCACGATGACTTCCCGCAGCCCCGAACCGTTCTCCACCCGGCGACGAAGGTCGTCGATGCGAAGGTCCTCGGGCCCAATACCATCCAGCGGCGACAAGTGGCCACCCAACACATGATACAGCCCCCGGTACTCATCCGACCGTTCAATCGCCTCGATGTCCGACGCTTCCTCGACCACACAGAGTATGCCGCTGTCGCGCCTGCTGTCGCTGCAAATCGAGCAAGGATCCGTTTCACTGAAGTTCCCGCAGGTCGAGCATGGAGCAATACGATCCACTATGGCGTGGATTGCTCGAGCGAGTGATTCCACCGCGCCACGAGGCTGTTTCAGTAGGTGAAATGTGAGACGGGTCGCGGTCTTCCGGCCGATGCCAGGGAGCTTTGCCAACTCCGCCGTCAGCTGCTCGATGGCAGACACGAGGTTAGAGCGGTAGCTGGAACGGGAGCTGGAGTCCCCCTGTGACCTTGCGCAACTCGTCGCTATAGATCTCTTCTGCCCGGCGCTGAGCATCTGCCACAGCCGCTGTCACAAGGTCCTCAATCATTTCCACATCACCTTCTTCTACGACGCTTTGGTCGATTCTTACGCCGCGAACATGGCCCTTGCCGTCGGCGGTGACGGTCACCATACCGCCCCCGGCCGATCCGGTCACGGTGCGCTGCGTCAACTCGGTCTGCATCTGCGTGATCCGCCCTTGCATCTGCTGACCGAGTTGCAAGAGTTGCGAGAAATCGGACATATATCCGTGCGACTGTTAGAGTTACCAGATTTGGAAGCTACCGCGGCCGCAAATACGCCGCAAGCTACTCCGTGAGCTCCAGGTCGAGGGCCTCAGCCACCGCATCGAGGGCCGGGTCCTGGGCCCTGTAGGTCCGCATCCTCGCTTCCCGATCGCCTTCCAGGGTCTGGCGCTTGGGCCCCGGCGGCGGGGTGGCCGTATCCGATTCGGGGGGTTCGAAGGTAACGCCGGTCGGGGCCCCGAGGAAGTTGGCAAGAGCCTCGCGGACAACGGCCTTGTTATGATTCAGTCCCTCCGGCGACATGGCGCCGTCCACTGCCAAGCGTACTTCGCCCTCTCTCACATCCACCGGGCGCACCTGCGAGAGCAACTCCCGCACGAGAGGATTCTTCTCGCCCACGCTGTCCAGAAACGCGTCCCACTGGGAGAGGAGCCACTCGAGGGTGGGGCCTCCCTTGGGAGGTGGGGAGCTCGCCGATGCCGTGGCAGCCGAAGGTCGGGGCCGAGGGACCTCCTGCGCGGACACCCGGCGACCGGCCCTCCCACTCCGATGAGCCTTTGGCGGCACGGGTGGCTCGGGTAGCGGGCGCCGGTCGGTCGGCGCCGACGTCCCTTGACCCTTCAGGGCGGCGAGAACCTGGGCGATCTCCACGGTGCGATCCAACAGGGCCCACTGGAGGAGCAACGTCTCCACATAGAGGCGGGAGTTGGGACTGCGCCTGATAGAGGTTTCGGCCTCTTGCAGGAGCTTGAGCATTCGCAGCAGGTCGCCTTGGGAAAACTCTCCGGCCGCCTGATCGACGGCCTCCCGCAATCCCTCCGTGAGCCCTTCCGGTTCACCCCCGGCGATGCGTATCAGGATCGCCCTCAAGACCTCGCTTATGCCGTTCACGAACTCGCCCAGATCGGCCCCACGCTCGACCAGGAGCGCGACAAAGGGAAAGACGTCTGCCGCCCGTCGCTCGGCCATGATTTTCAAGAGTTCGGCGTACAGCTCGTCATCGATGAGCCCCAGAGCCTCTCGCACACCCGCGGCGGTCACCGCCTCGTCGCCGAACACCACCGCCTGATCGAAGATGGACAGCGCGTCTCTCATGGCGCCTTTGGCCACTCTGGCGATCAGCGCCAGGGCATCCTCGTCGACGGATATCCCTTCGGCCTTGGCCACTTCCCCGATCCTGGCAGCGATCGCCTTGGGACCGATATGCCGGAAATCGAACCGCTGTAGGCGGCTGAGCACCGCGGTGCTGCTATTGACGATCTTCTGTGGCTCGGTCGTGGCGAATACGAAGACGACACGCGGGGGCGGCTCTTCCAGAATCTTGAGCAGGGCGTTCCACGCTTCCCGCGTGAGCATGTGTGCTTCGTCTATGATGTAAACCTTGTAGCGATCGGGTCCACTGGCTGCATACATCGCCCGCTCTCGAAGCTCCCGCGCATCATCCACCCCGCGGTTGCTCGCCGCATCGATTTCCACCACATCCAGATTGGCCGAACCCGACCAAATGCGCCGACACGAGTCACACTCGCCGCACGGCTCGCCGTCGTCCCGCTTCCGGCGTTCGCAGTTCAGGGCCATCGCCAGTATGCGGGCGGCGCTGGTCTTCCCGGTCCCGCGCGGGCCGGTCAGCAGGTAACCGTGGGCGACACGATTCTTCGCGATCGCACCGGCGAGTCCTGTCGCCACATGCCCTTGAGCGACTAGATCCCGAAATCGTGCAGGTCGGTATTTACGAGCGAGTGCGGTATGTGTCATCACAGAAGAATACGAATGCCCCAGGCTTCCCGAAGCGACACGGGCGATCGCTTAGCGCTGCTACCTGCACGGTCCTGACGCGGTTCACGGGCACGCGCCCTCCGGACCTGGGGCAACCGTAAGATAGTCATGCGGCGGGAACCAGCCAACGGCATCGAGCCTTATCTCCCAAGCGGCACCGGGGGGCCGGGGGGGCCTCAACTGGGAAAGAGCTTCGTCACGGGACCCACTGCATCGTGCAAAGCGAAGACGATGGCGGTGTCACCCGCCTCGATCTGATCGTCCCCCCTCGGCACGATCACGGTTTCCCCGCGAACTATCGCGGCGACGATAGTTCCGTCGGGGAAATCCACATGCTTCAGCGGGCGCCCAGCCACCAGGCACGCCGGCGAGACGGTGAAGGAGATGGCCTCCGCGTCGGTGTCCTTGAACGTTGCAACGCGCGTCACGCTGCCGCGGCGTACCTGGCGCAGGATCGCGTTCGCAGCGGAAAGACGCGGACTGACGGCGGCGCCCAGCCCGATTCGACGTGCCAGCGAGACATACTGCAGCTTGTTCACCAGCGTCACGACCTGGTTCGCGCCCGCCTGTTTGGCTACGAGGGAAGACAGAATGTTGGTTTGATCCTCATCCGTGAGCGCCACGAAGGCGTCCATGTCTCCGACCCCCTCAACCTCCAAGAGCTCTACATCGGTGGCGTCGCCATTCAGGATGAGCGCCTTGTGCAATTTCTCGGCCAACTCCTGTGCCCGGGATCGGTCTTGCACGAGCAGAGTGGCGTGGACTTTGTGCTCCTGGAGCAGCTGCGCGAGGTAGAAGGCCTCCACGCTCCCACCAGCAATCATCACGCGCGTGAGTTCGGTGTGCTGGTGTCCGGTTAGCTCGAGTGCCTTGTTGACGGCATCAATGGTTGCAATGACGTACACTTGATCGTCGGCGCGTACCACCGTCGAGCCGTCCGGCACCAACGTCTGCCCATCTCGCTCGATCGCCGCCGCCAGGAGGGGAACACGCCCGAGTTCTGCTGTGACGTTGGCAAGAGTGCGATTGACGATGGGGGCATCCTCGGTCACCTATAGACTGATGAGCTGCAGCTTTCCCCCTGCAAAGGCCGCTATGTCCGTGGCAACCGTCGATTGCAACAGTTGGAGCGTGTCGAGGGCCAGCTCCCTTTCCGGATTGATCATCACGTCCACGGAGAACCGTTCGGGACGCAATCGGGCAACTTCGGTGTAAAAATCCGGGTTCGACACACGTGCCACTTTCACCATGCCCGGTTTCCCTCGCGCGGCCGTGCATCCCACGAGATTCACTTCGTCGACGCTCGTCACGGCGACAAATAGCGTGGCCTGGGCGATGCCGGCACGTTCCAACACCGCCGGACTCGCCCCGTTTCCCTCGATGACGCCCACATCCAGGTGGCTTTGCACGTAGTCGAGCCGATCGGCATTCAGATCCACTACGACAACCTGACGACCCTCATTCGAAAGCCGCTCGGCCACGTGGTACCCCACTTCTCCGGCTCCAACTATGACGACGCTCACATGTCCCCCTTATCCCAGCGCACGGGCGATCGTTTCAGCCGCATAACGCACCTCATCTTCCGTCACACCGAGATGTGCGACCACCCGCAATCGCTGCGGACCGAACACCGATACCAGAACGCCCGAGCGAGCGAGGAGCCGGGCCGCGTACTCAGCCGGGAGCGTGCGAAGGTCGAGCATCACGATATTGGTGTCTGGAAATACGGGCGTCACCTCTGCGTGGTCGCGGAGAGTGTCGGCGAGCAGCCGCGCCCGGGCATGATCGTCCGCCAAGCGCTCCATGTTGCAATCGAGTGCAAACAGGCATGCGGCCGCAAGGATGCCGGACTGCCGCATCGCCCCGCCCAGCCTCCGCCGCAGCTCAACCCCTCGCTCGATCAAGGTCTTCGGCCCCGCCAAACACGCTCCCACCGGACACCCGAGCCCTTTGGTAAAACTGACCATCACCGTCGTACCGAATCGAGCGAGTGTCTGTGGCGGCTCGCCCAGGGCTACGGCGGCGTTCCACAGGCGCGCCCCGTCGATGTGGAGCGCCAAGCCGCGGGCCCGCGCCAAGTCGCGGACCGCCTCCATCACGCCGAGATCGGTGACCCTACCACCGTGGCAGTTGTGCGTGTTCTCAATGACTATAGCGGTCCTTGAGGGAAAGAAGGGATCTCCGTCTCGAATCGCATCGGCAATCAAGTCAGGTGTGAGAACTCCGTCTGGAGACGCTACGGTGCGGAGCTGCACACCCCCATAGGGCGGCAGCGCCGGCTTCCTCATAGTGGACCATGTGGGCCTGGTCCTCGATCACGACCTCCGAGCCCGGGTCGGTGAGAAGACCGAGAGCTACTTGATTCGCCTGCGTTCCCGAGGGAAAGAACAGGGCTGTCTCGTGACCGAGCAGGTGCGCTACGCGGGCTTCGAGCTTTCTAGTAGTGGGATCCCCATCCAACACGTCATCGCCCACCTCAGCGTCCGCTATGGCGGAGCGCATCGCCTCGGACGGCACCGTTACGGTGTCGCTTCGGAGGTCGATGACCTCAGCCGTCTTCGTGCGCCGATTCCCGGTTGCCGCCGGCTCCGGCAGTGGCCCGGGCGGCTTTGGATTCTGACAAGCGTCGCTCGAGCTCCGATCGAGCCGATTTGACAGCCGACTTTCCGGCATCGAACGCATCACGCGCCCTCTCGCGTTTCTCGTCCAGCGTCTGCCGCGCGCTGTCCAGTCCCTCATCGATTCGGTCCCGAGTTCGCTCGTAACCTCCGCTGAGCGCTTCCTGCAGGTCCTCGGCCTTCTCGGAGGCGGCGGCCCGGAGGCGGCGGCCAGTGTTCTTCAATTGGCGACGCGTTTCCTCGCCGGTTTTCGGCGCCCAGAGCAACGCAATTCCTGCTCCTACCGCCAGGCCCAGCAGAAACCCGCCCAGCCCGCCCTCGGATCGTTCCACAATCACGAGGGGCTGGTCACTGCGATGGTCACTCATATATCCCCCTTCTCCACGGTCCTGCGCCGGGTGAACGCTTTAGGGTAATACGATGCAGTCAAAAAAATCAGTGGCTCCCCACAGCAGCTCAGAAGGTAAGCGTGAGGCCATCGTACGCTGGCTCGACGCCCTCCGGAAGCCGCTCGGAAAGATCCCGATGGCGGTACCGGTGGGTGAGGTGCGTGAGATACGTTTGCTCGGCCCCTACCCTCTCCGCGAGCGCCACGGCCTCCGGAATCGACAAGTGCGTGGGGTGGGGCCGGTCGAACAAGGCGTTGATAACCAGCACTCGCACGCCGCTGAGCGACGCCAACGCGTCGTCCGGTACCGACTTGACGTCCGTGAGATAGGCGAACGGACCAAAGCGGTAGCCAAATACCGTCATCACTCCGTGCGAAAGCGCGATCGGCAGTACGTCGATGCCGGCAATCTGTACCGGTTCTCCTGCGTTCAACGGCGACGTGCTGAGATCCGGTTTGTACGTCCCCTCTGGTGCCACCACCGCCGGATCGAATATGTAATCGAATCGACGTACGATGCGATCCAGAGTGTCCCGAGGCCCGTACAACGGCAACTCTCCGTTGCGTTGAGATATCGCACGTAGATCGTCGATGCCGTGCACGTGGTCCGCGTGGTCGTGAGTGAACAGCACGGCGTCCACCGTTCCTACGTCGGCGGACAGCAGCTGGAGTCTCAGCTCGGGTGGCGTATCAATGAGAATCCGCCTCCCATCACCTCCATCGATCACCGCCGCCACACGGGTCCGTTTGTCTCTCGGATCGAAGGACGTACACACCTCGCAGGAGCAACCGAGTACCGGAACGCCCATCGAAGTCCCCGAACCCAACACCAAGGCACGCATCACACCACCTCGACCTTGAGCAGATTGGTCGTGCCCGAAACGTCGAACGGCACCCCCGCCGTCGCCACAACACGAGCTCCCTCGCCCACGTACTCCCGTGACAGCAAGTACTCTCTCGCGACATGCCACATCTCGTCGTACGTGGGAAGGGACGGCGCCAGGGCCGCGTGCACGCCCCACGCGAGGGCGAGTTGCCGATACGTTGTAGCCTCCGTAGTCAGCCCGATGATGGGTACCGTGGGACGGTAGGCGGCAATCTTCCGCGCCGTGAACCCGCTCTTGGTGAGACACACGATGAACGGCGCGTTCAACATCTCTGCGGCCGCGCACGTGGCTGCTGCGATCGCGTCAGATATATCCGGACCGTGATTGGCAAACAGCCGGTCCACCCGCTGGCTCTGGGGCGAGCGATCCGCCAGGTCGGCCGCTTCCGTTTCCTCGATGATCCGCACCATAGCTTTCACGGCCTCCACAGGATACGCGCCGATGGCCGTCTCCGCGGACAACATCACCGCGTCCGTGCCGTCGAGAACCGCGTTCGCAACATCGGACGCTTCCGCGCGCGTCGGGCGTGGCTTCTCCACCATCGACTCTAGCATCTGCGTCGCCGTGATCACCGCGCGGCCAAACTGGTTGGCGAGACGGATCACCCGTTTCTGGGCGAGGGGGACTTCCTCGAACGGCAACTCGACTCCCAGGTCGCCTCGGGCTACCATGACTCCGTTCGTAGCTTCGATGATCCGGTAGAGATCGTCCAGCGCTGTCGCCTTCTCGATCTTGGAGACGATGCGCATGTCCCGTGGAAGCAATTCCCGTAGCGTCTGAACATCGTTGTGACGGCGCACAAAAGACAATCCCACGAAATCGGCCCCATGGGATGTGGCAAGATCGAGATCAGACCGGTCCTTTTCGGTCACCGCAGGAGCGCTCACCCGCACGCCGGGAAGGTTCATCCCCTTGCTGCTCTTCAACTCTCCACCGTGGATGACACGCCCAATGACGTTTCGTCCCTTCACCCCCACAGCCTGTACCTCGAGCAACCCGTCGTCGAGGAGAATCCGGTCACCTGGCGTGATATCGTCTGCCAGAAGCTCGTAAGTGGTGGGAATGTCTTCTCCGGACGCATCCGCCTCCGGCGCAAACACGACTTCTGTCCCTTCGACGAGCTCCCGCGGCCCCGATAACTCACCGACGCGAATGCGCGGCCCCTGAAGGTCGAGGAGGATCCCAACGGACTGACTGGCTCTTTCCCGAACCTCCCCGATGCGATCCATCATCTCAGCACGCCATTCGGGCGTGCCGTGGGAGCTGTTGATGCGCAGCACATTGACGCCGGCGGCCATCATCTCTTCGAGCACCGATTCGCTCGCCGACGCCGGACCCACCGTGGCAACGATCTTCGTGCGCCGAAAGCGCGGATCGTATTTCACCCTTCCGCCCCTCCCCGCTCCCGGCGGTAAGGCGGCAAGGCGGCAAGGCGGTACCCCCGCTCAACGGCCATCATCCCTTCCTTCCGTCTTTCCGTCCTTACGGTTCCATCCCTACGCGATCTCGCCCGCAGCTGCAGCGCTTCCACGAGCCCCGGAAGCGCTTCGCCAGCCGCCGCCTGCCAATACAAATCCGCACTAAGGCTCAGCGGCGTCGCCTCAGGGTTGATCTCAATCACGCGACCGCCGCGGCCCATTACGATAGCCGGCAGTTCCGCCGCCGGATACACCATAGATGACGTTCCTATTACGAGGGCCACGTCGGCCTCGCGCGCCGCCTGCCCCGCGCGCTCCAGTACGCCTTCCGGCAGCATTTCACCGAACCACACTACCCCGGGTCGTATAAAGTTACCGCATTTGTTGCACTCAGGGGGTGCGATCTCTCCGCCCCCTTCCACAAGCTGCACGACCCCAGCAGCGGGATAGCGATCGCGGCACCGGCTACAGCGAAACGCTTCCAGTGACCCGTGCAACTCAATCACGTCGCGGGTTCCCGCGCGTGTGTGCAACCCGTCTACATTCTGGGTTACGACGGTGAGCACACCTGGGTACATCTCCCCGAGCCGAACGAGGGCGTCATGACCGTCGTGAGGTGATACCCGGCGAACCGCCATCAACCGGCTCGCATACCAGTCAAAAACGCGCGACGGGTTGCGCCGGAAAGCCTCCGGGGTAGCCAGTTCCCGGGGATCGTACCGCGCCCAAAGGCCCGTCTGGGCATCACGGAAAGTGGGCACCCCAGACTCCGCCGACATCCCCGCACCAGTGAGCACCAACACCCGACGGGCACCCTCGAACAACTCCAACGCCTTGAGTAAAGAACCGTTCATCTACGATTTACACCCGCGGCAGCTCGCCTTCGGCGGTGAGGCGGTAGCAAAGGTGTCCGCTCCCATCTGTGGCATCTGCGGCATCTGGGGCGGTTATCCGCATTCCGACAACACTTCAACATCGGCTGTCCACACCATTGTTGAGCATCGCCGACACCCACCGCGGCACAGCACACCCGCGGGGGTAGAAAAGGCTGGTTTCAACATGGCAGAGATCCACAGGTGTGGAAAAGGCCGGATACCCCAGGGTGATAGCCACCTAACACGGGTGGCACAGTTGATGGCGTGTGCACAAGCGGCGCGTTTTCCCCAGGCGTTCCGCACGCCGGGCGCTATCTCTTTGCGGCGACGGGTGCTGAATAGCGGCGGGCCACATAATCGTTGAGAATGTCAATAAACTCCTCGACGATGCGATCACCTTTGAGCGTCACGCTGAGTTCGCCATCCACATACACCGGCGCTTTAGGCTCTTCAGAGGTCCCTGGGAGAGATATGCCTATGTCCGCATGCTTGGACTCACCCGGCCCGTTGACGACACAGCCCATCACGGCCACCCGGAGCGTCTCGACGCCGGGGTTACTCTCCCGCCACGCCGGTATTTGTGCCCGGAGATATCGCTGGATTTCCTCGGCCATCTCCTGAAAAAACGTGCTCGTCGTCCGCCCGCATCCAGGACAGGCCGTCACCTCCGGCAGAAAGGTTCGGATGCCCAGCGACTGGAGGACCTGCTGGGCAACACGTACCTCCTCGCACCTGTCGCCGCCGGGCCTAGGGGTCAGGGAGACGCGAATCGTGTCGCCGATTCCCTCTTGGAGCAGAATAGCCAGGGCAGCGGAACTCGCGACCACGCCCTTGGTGTCCATGCCGGCCTCGGTGAGTCCGAGGTGCAGCGGATAATCCGAGGCCGGCGCAAGCCGGCGATAGCAGTCCACCAGATCTTGAACGTGGGACAGCTTGGCCGACAAAATGATCCGCTCGTGCGGAAGGCCGATCTCCTCCGCCAAGCGCGCCGACCGCATCGCGCTCTCGATCATGGCGTGCATCATGATCTCACGCGCATCCAGCGGCTCCTCGCACTCCGCGTTTTCATTCATCATTTGGGTCAGCAGATTGCGATCCAGTGATCCCCAATTCACACCGATGCGGACCGGCTTGTCATTGGCGATTGCCACTTCTATGATGGTGCGAAAATTTTCGTCGCGTCGTTTGCCGCCGACATTGCCCGGATTGATGCGGTACTTGGCCAGGGCTACTGCGCACGCTGGGTGTTTGGTGAGCAACAGGTGGCCGTTGTAGTGAAAGTCGCCGATGACCGGCACATCCACGCCGCCCGCGCTCAGTCTCTCTACAATGTCTGGAACCGCTCGGGCGGCAGCGTCGTTGTTGACCGTTACGCGCACGAGTTCAGAGCCCGCCTCGGCGAGGGCGGCTACCTGTTCGACCGTCTTCTCGACATCGGCCGTGTCGGTGTTGGTCATCGACTGCACCACCACCGGGTGACACGACCCCACCGGTACCTGCCCGATCCAGGTGGTAACTGTCTCTCTGCGTACGATTTTTGTCATGGGGTCTCAAATATAGCCGGTCGGCCGCGGGACCAGCCACGGGAAACCAGGGAAACAGGGTGCTGCGGCGCCAATGCCTTAACCCCGCAACTGACAAGAGCCCCAGGCTCTCACCCGGGGCTCCGGTCCCTTTCACTTCTCAAACCTCACCCCATCAGCCGCACTCACTGAAGCCGCACGTGTGGCACTTCTTGCATCCCTCTGCGAACTCCAACTGCGAACCGCAGTCCGGACATGCCTCCGAAAAAAGCTCATGTTCCACGTGCCGGTATTCGACCAATTCACCCGCGCCGCTCACTTCCGTCTGTGAGGTGACCGTCGCAACGGCGTCGCTCGTTTGTTCCAGCAGCTCCTGCTGCACGCCCTGTTTGTCCTGCATCCACTTCTCGAGAGCGATGCCGACCGCGTCGGGAACCGACCTGACTTTGTGGGCCCCGAGTCCGATCATGCGATCGGAGGAGATGCCGCGCAGTTGCTGGTATATCATCGTGAGGGGAATGCCGGAACGCAGCGCCAACGAAACGAGCCGACCGATGGCCTCCACGTCCGCCATCAAGGCGCCACCGGCTTTGCCCAGGCTCATGAACACCTCGAACGGCTGACCTTTTTCGTCCTCCGTTATCGTCACGTACATTTTGCCCATCGGTGTCTCGACACGCCGGGTGGTTCCGCGGAGCAACTCGGGCCGGGACCGTATGGCACGACGCTGGAGGTTTTCGCTTTCGACTTCGTGCAGTATCTGCTTCGTGCGGCTCAGCTCGGCCTCCAACTCGGCGATCGTCGATTGGAGTTCCGCCATGCTCTCGCGACCCACCTCGCCACCACCCTTCTGCTCGACGACCTGCTTGGCCGTGGTTCCCATCGAGAGCACTTGCATGTTCCGACTGCCGTCGCGGTACACCGTGACACCCTTGCAGCTCAGAGAGTACGCCAGCTCGTAGATCTGACGCACGTCGTCCTCCGTTGCTTCATGCGGGAAGTTACAGGTCTTGCTGATGGCGCTGTCGGTATGCTCCTGGAACGCCGCCTGCATGCGAATGTGCCACTCGGGCGTCACGTCGTGCGCCGTCACGAACACTCGCTGCCATGCCTCAGGCACTTCGTCGAAGTGGATGTGCCCCGACTCCCCAATGCGCTGCATCAGCTCATCGGAATACCAGCCTTCTCGCTGGGCGATCTCCACGAAGTGGTCGTTCACGTCGGGCATCAACACGCCCGCCTGATTCCGCATGAACGCCACGGCAAACAGCGGCTCGATTCCCGAAGAGCATCCTGCGATGATCGAGATCGTTCCCGTCGGCGCCACCGTCGTCAGGTTGCAGTTTCGCAGGCGACGCATCGGACGGATGCGCTCACCCTCGGCGTTTCTGGCGCACGTGTCGTCCGGGCCCCAAATGCTCTTTTCCCACTCGGGGAACACGCCACGCAACAGTGCCAGGCGCTCGCTCTCAACCTTGGCCTCTTCGTCCACGAAGCGCATGAGCTTGCGGGCCAACTCGACGGCGTCCTCGGAATGGTAGGGAATGCCGAGCTTCACGAGCAAGTCGGCCCACCCCATGATACCCAACCCGATGCGACGAATGCGGTTTGCAAGATCGGTGATCTGCGGCAACGGATACCTGTTCGCGTCGATCACGTTCTCGAGGAAATGGGTGCACAGACGCACGGTCTTCCTCAACGCGTCCCAATCCAACTCACCGTCTTTCACAAACGCGCCGACGTTAACCGATCCTAGGTTGCAAACATCGTAAGGCAACAACGGCTGCTCACCGCACGGGTTGGTCGCCTCATAGCTGCCGAGGTGTGGGACCGGATTGTAGTAGTTGGCCTTGTCGACGAAGAATACACCGGGCTCTCCCGTCTTCCACGCCCCGTGAATGATTTTCGAGAAAACAGCGCGCGCGTTCAGCCCATCCACCACCTCGTTGGTGTGCGGATCGACAAGGTCGTATTCCTCATCTCGCTCCACCGCCTCCATGAACGCGTCGGTGGCCGCCACCGAAATGTTGAAGTTGGTGATCTTGGTGGTGTCGTCCTTGCAAGTGATGAATTGCAGTATGTCAGGATGGTCGACCCTAAGAATCCCCATGTTGGCGCCACGGCGGGTGCCGCCCTGCTTCACGACTTCCGTGGACGCGTCATACAGCGACATGAAAGACACCGGGCCGGACGCCACACCCATGGTCGAGCGCACCACCGAATTCGCCGGCCGTAGACGCGAGAAGCCGAACCCGGTCCCACCACCCGACTGGTGAACGAGAGCCATGTGCCGCAACGTGTCGTAGATGCCGGATTCCTCATTGGACAGAGAGTCTTCCACCGGCAGCACGAAACAGGCGGAGAGTTGCCCCAGCGGGCGCCCTGCATTCATGAGGGTCGGACTGTTGGGCATCCACACCCGCTTCGTCATGATCCCGTAAAAGGCCTCGGCTAGCTCCTCCAGCGCCCCTCTGCTGGCACCGTACTCCGCATCAGGAGCGGCGACCGTCGAAGCAACTCTCCAGAACAGCTCCTCCGGCCCTTCGGAAGCGCGCCCGTCATCGTCCTTGATGAGATACCGCCGCTCGAGAACCGTAATCGCGTTGTCGCTCAGTTCCGGAGTGGCTCGTTGGGTGGATTTGGCCATGGCAGAAGGTCCTCGGGGTTGCGGCACGCAAAAAAGAGGGGATGCTTTAGTCTTGAACGCGCAGTTGCCGCCGGTACTTCAAGGGCGCGAGGTGACAAGGTAGCGACCCCGAACCACCATGCAAGAGCGGCGCAAAGAGCACGCACCATGGGTTATCCCAGTAATCCACATCACAAAGATAGCGAAAAATCCCCTCCGCGATGCCCTCGCGCCTGTTGAACATAGTGAGCCCAGTTGCGAGCCGCACGTTCCCTCAGCTCCTCACCCACTGAACCACCCGACCCGGCACACCAACCACCAGCGAGCCGGGAGGAACTTCCATTCCTTCGGGCAGGACGGCGCCGGCGCCGATCACCGACCCCGTGCCAACTCGCACGTTGTTGAGCAAGATGGCCCCCATGCCCACCAGCGTACCGTCCTCGACCGTGCAGCCGTGGAGAATCGCACGATGCCCCACGCCTACCCGGTTGCCGATCGTGCAAGGCACCCCTTCGTCTACGTGAACCACCGTCAATTCTTGAATAAGGTCTGATCGCCGATGGTGATCGCGGCGTTGTCGCCGCGCAGCACCGCGTTGTACCATACCCTCGACTCGCGGCCGAGGGACACGTCGCCCAACACAACGGCCCCCGGCTCGATGAACGCGGTGGGATGGATCAAAGGGTTATTGACGGGGGCCGGGGTAGAAAACCTGTTGGGTCCAGGCGGTTACCGGCTGGCCGTCCTTCTGGGCCGGATTATACTCGATGCTCTTGGCAAACTCCACCGCCAGTACCGTAAAGGCCGCATCGTTCGAAGGCGTGAGCACTGTAACAAACTCCACCGAACCGTCTGCCCCGACCTTGATGCCAATTATCGCTTGGCCTGGTGTTCCCGTGACATCGGCGGTCAGAGGCACGAGAGGCGCCGCCTTGGGCTGGGGCTGGCGGTCAAAACAAGCGCCGTCTGCGTTGTAGCTCGCCCCCAGCGTCTCGCACTGGCTGATGAGGACCATCTCCACGGCCACATCCCTCCGCTCCCCGGCTATGATCTATGATCCGAACATTTTGGGTGAAATCCTCGTACCCGTCCGCCTGAACCACTATTTGATACCTTCCCGGACTCAGGCGGATGTTCGTTTCCTGCCGAGTCCGGCCGCCGACTCGCACAACCGCTCCCTCGGGCAGACCGGTAAGCACCAGCCGCCCGGGCGGCGGCGGGGGGGGTGGGTCCGGCTCCGGTTCAGGCTCCACTGCCCTCTCCTCGTCCCGCGCAGCGGCATCTTGTTGCCGGCCCTCCTCCCCACCACCGGCTTCCGTCTGTTCCCCACCCGCTTCCGGGTTTGCGGCAAGTTGCTCTCCCACCGAGTCGGCGAGCGTCTGGGAAGTGTCCGCTGTTTCGGCCTCAAGGGTATCCGCAAGCCCGGCGGCCACCGGCGGCGTCTCCGTGCCGGCCATCGGACCGCCGCTCGGTACAAACGGGTTTCCGATGATCGGAAGGGGGTTTCCCAGAACCGCCGTGTATACGTATCCCCCACCCCCGATTCCACCTACGATCAAGAGCGTCAGGGCTCCGACCAGCACCGGCGGAGCGTTTCTTCGGCTTCTCGTCTGTGACCTGCACCGACGACTGGGGCATGGGCGTCGTGGGCGTGCTGGGTGCCGCAGACCCAGACACCGGAGGTGCCGCGCTCGGGGGCGACGCAGGAGCGACGACGGTGGCGGCTTCCGTCGCACGCGCCGCCGCCGCCGCCGCCGCGGTCACCACCTCACGGCCCTCCAGGGCGGCTACCAGCTCCTCTGCGCTCTGGTAGCGCTCAGCCGGATCCTTCGCCATCAGGCGCCGAATCACCGCGAAGAGCGCGCGCTGATGCGCCGTCTGCATATCGGGCTCCGGCACCTCCTCCATGATGTGCTTGTAGCCAATCGAGAAGGAGTCTTCGCCGTCAAACGGGACGGAGCCGGCCAGGCACTGGTACCCCACCACACCCAGGGAGTAGAGGTCGCTTCGGCCGTCCACCTCCTGTGCCCGTGCCTGCTCGGGACTCATGTAGTAAGGCGTCCCGATCGCCATCCCCGTCCCGGTGAGACGCGTTCCGGTGGCCGCCTTGGCGATCCCGAAGTCGGTCAGGACGGCCACCCCCCGCTCGCTGTACATGATGTTGTCCGGCTTGATGTCACGATGCACGATGCCGTGGTGGCTGGCGTACCCAAGGGCACCCGCGCACTGCTTGAGGAGCCCGCGAATCTCTTCGGGCGGCAGCGAGTCGCGCTCCGAAAGCACCTCCGCCAGCGATCCGCCCTTCAGCAACTTCATCGCGAAGTAGATGACGTCCCCGCTCTGCCCGACGCGGTAGATCGGAATGATGTTGGGATGTTCGAGCTTGGCCGCCGTGCGAGCTTCTCGTTGGAACCGCTCTACGAATTGCTCGTCGTGCGAGAGTGAAAACGGGAGAACCTTGAGCGCGACTTCGCGGTCGAGAGACCTCTCCCTGGCACAAAACACGATTGCCATCCCGCCACGACCCAGCTCTCCATCGATCTCGTAGTCGTCCTTGAGCGCTTCCCGGATAACGTCCAGCTCGGTCTTTTCGGGCTTGTCCGAACCCTCACGATCCCGGATAGCGGCGATGGGCGTAGTGGCCGCCAGATCCAGACCGCAGGAAGGACAAAAGTTGGTATCGTTGGGGCTCTCGACGCCGCAGCGCGAACAGAACATCTCTACTCCAAGAGGCTCGCCAAGACTGGATAATATCCTGAAAACTGTCGCCCGGTGTTGCCGGGTGCAAGCTCGTAGGTCGCAGCCCTCCCGTGATCTCCGTCACCCTCCCCCTCGGCCGAGCCGGGATCCTACTCAAACCTCCACTTCAGCGGTCGGCGCCCCCGGCTCTCTCCTCGAGAAAACTCCCAATTCCCTCGAGGACGCCGTGGGCGTAACGCCACTGCCCCTCTTCGCTGAACAGGACCGCTTCGTGCTCTGGAATCATCATGAAGAGCCCTTCGACCAACACCGCCGGCATCCAGGTGGGCCGGGCGAGGTGGAGGTCTCCCCGGGCCACCCCGAGATCCCTGAATCCCAACTGTCGGACCAGGGCATCATTGATCCCACGTGCGAGCCCAACGCTGCGAGGGTGGTAGTAGAAAACCGTCGTCCCGCTGCTCGCGAACGGGTTCGCCCCATCCGCCAGCGCGTTGGCGTGAATCGAAACCAGCAGTTCGGCGTCGGAGCGTTCGGCAATCTCGGTGCGCTCGATGAGACCGAGACCCGATTCCGACTCTCGAATCATCACGACGTCGGCACCCCGTTCCTCCAGCAACGAGCGCAGCTTCCGGCTCACGGCCAGCGTCACCTCGGCTTCGGTGATTCCCGTCGGACCCAGGGACCCTGCGGGAGGATGGCCGGCATCGATGGCTATGCGCCGGCCTCGGAACGGCCGCCCCCGCCCCTGCTCGATCGCCGGAGGCCTCCGTATCTGTAGCAGGAGAGCGTTGCCAGACCAGCGGGTACGATAGCCCCAGACAGGCTGGTCCAGATCGATGTGTATCTCCACCTCGTCCTCGGCCGCCTGATGAAACGAGACCAGCCTCACAAACGGCCCCGCCCCCCCATAGCGAATCCAATCCATGTCGGCGGCGGAGCTGTAGAGCCGCAGGATCAGCGACTGTTCCGTCTCGTCCACACGAAAAGGCACCCGCCGCGATAGCGGCACGCGGAGCGTGACGGAACCCGAATCGGAGACGAGACGCATCGACCCGGCCACCGCCCGAGGTAGTGGGGTGCCCGGACGAACCGGGAGCACGTCGGATGCATCAACCCACGCGCCGCTCTGTCGCGACAGCTGGAGGCGCACCTGAGCGTTCGAGCGCCCGCTCACCGGGATCACCGTGCCGTTGGGGAAAAACCAGTGGTAGGTGCCAAACGGAACCGGCCGCCCGGCAAGGACCCGGTCCGTAGCTCCGGTGCCTGCGGTGTCGTCGGCCACCAGCGCCAAGGGCGGCCTTGCGCTATCGACGATCCCGACGCGGAGCGGCCATCGAGATCGGGCCGTATCGGCTTGCCGGATCACCTCGAGGGTGACCCAGCTAGAATCGTCGGCGAGCGGTCTCCAAGTCGGAGACATGACGTGTCCCGGATCCGGCCCAAAGCTCCCCACGTGCCACGCCACGTAGCGGCTGCCCTCCTGCCTGGCCAGCTCCCCGGTATGCGTCGCCCCTGCCACGTGGCTTCCGGCACGAGAGGACCGAGGAGACGCTTGCTGGAAGTTCAGGGTGTCCCCGTCCCCGAGGATCGCGCGAACCACGGCACCCGCTGAAGCCCGAGCGCTCAGCCGATAGCCCTCGCCCTGGCGAACCCAGAGTTCGCCGGCCGGCGCGAAGGCCGTCGGATCTATCCAAACCGTCTCCGGCGGCGGAGAGAAGGGTTGGGCGACGGTGGTGGTGAAGGTTCCCCGGGCGGTGTCCGAGTCGGTCCACGCCGTGAGGTGGAAGTGAGCGGTGGCCCCCTCCGGCCGTGGCAGCCAGGCCAACCAGGCTCCGGTTGGGTAGACGTCTACCGGCCGACCGTTCACGGTCAAGCTCGCGTCGCCACGCCCCACCGACCCGAACAGGAAAACCGAGTCGACCGCCGGCATCGTGTAGGAGGAATCGGCTGTGAAAGTGGCGCCATTACGAACGGCCATCCCCCGAAGCTGGGGCGGTGGATAAACGACCCGGATCTGGAGCGGTCCGTCGGCCGTTGCAGGAACAGGAAAGGGCAGGGGTGCGGGCCTCGAACCTGCGCAGGCGGCGACAGCCAGGAGGGTGAGCAGTCCGACCGCCGAGCGGTCTTCCGACTTTCCGAATCTCCCGATTGGCGCGTACATGGTCGAGGAAGCTAAACTAGTGCCGTTCCAACAGGCCAGTCTTGACGAAGCGTCAATCCCGGTCGAGGCACGCTTCTCGGTAGCCGAGTTTCAGGGGGCGTCGCCATGCGGTCGACCGAACCCGACGGTGCCATGCAAGAAGCTACGTCGATTCGAGGTTGATAGACCCCGCTTCCTGCACGCATTATATAGGTTGGCACTTGTGTCCGATGGGTGGGGGCACGAACAGGAAGGAACCCTCCGGCCATGAGGTTCGAGAGCAGCCAGGTTATTCACGGGACTTCACCATGAGCGCTCTATTCGGATCGGCCCCAAAAGGGGATACGAACGCCATCTCGAAATGTCCCATCTGCACGACTGGCCTGGCGCCGGGACTCCCATATTGCCCCGGTTGCGGTTCGAAGCTGGACCAGCTCGACAGCGCCACCGCGTGCCCCAAGTGTTCGAGTCCGGTGGGGCCGGTGGCCAAATTCTGCTCCCAGTGCGGATACGGCCTCGAGCCCGGTGCAGTTGCGCAGCGACGCACGTCGACGCTGAGCATACCCGCCCTCGATTCAGGCGTCCAGCTCATTCGCCTCGATGAGGAGGGACAGCAGCTCAGCTCCCATTCGTTGGTCGGCGACAAGACGACCATTGGCCGGCTAGGGGCAGACATTGATTTTCCCGACGATCCGTACCTATCGCCACGCCATGCCGAGCTCAGTTTCCGCGACGGAAGGCTTTTAGTCCGCGACCTCGGCAGCCGCAACGGAACCTGGCATTTCATCGAGGCACCGCACAAGCTGCGCGACGGGGATCTCGTGTTGGCGGGGTCGCAGGTTCTGCAATATCGCCGCCTCGGATATCCGGGCCCGCACCCACCGGAGGCCGACGCAACACGACGGCTCGGAAGTCTGACGCCGAGTGCCGATATTGCGACCTTGTCCCAACTCCGCGGAGACGGGAGCGTGCGCGACGTAATCCACCTCTCACCCGGTCGCAACGTTACGATCGGCCGCGACGAAGGGGACTGGATATTCCCATACGATCCATCGATGAGCGGATTGCACGCCCAGATTCATTCCGATGATGCAGATTTCGTACTGGTCGACGCCGGAAGCCACAACGGAGTGGCGGTGAGCGTGCGCGGCGAAGTCGAGTTGCAGAAGAATTCCCGCATCCTCGTGGGCGCACAAATGCTTCAGGTGAATCTCCCATGAAGGTTTGCACCACCTGCGGTAGCGAGTATCCTGACGACCAGAGTTTCTGTCCGGCTGACGGGTCGGCTCTCAAATCGACTTCGGCGGTCGATCTCGTGGGTGCTATCGTGGCCAACCGGTACCGGATTCTCGAGAAGCTCGGCGAGGGTGGCATGGGCGCGGTATACCTTGCCGAGCACGTCAAGATGGGCCGCATGAGCGCCATCAAGGTCATCTCGAAGTCATTGACTCAGGACGCAGACGCCATCGCCCGGTTCAATCGCGAGGCGGCCAACGCATCGCGCATCAACCACCCCAACGTCTGTGCCATCTACGATTTCGGCGAAACCGAGGACGGCGTCATCTACCTGGCGATGGAGTTCATCGAAGGTGAGTCACTCACGGCCCTGATCAATCGTGAGGGCGCGCTGGCGCCGACGCGCGCGGCTGATATCGCGCGCCAGACGGCGGAGGCGCTCGAGGCGGCCCACGAGTTCGGCATCGTGCATCGTGACTTGAAGCCCGACAACATCATGATCACCAAGACCCGTGGTGGATCGGACCTCGCTAAGGTCGTGGACTTCGGCATCGCGAAAGCGGCGGGCGGAGACGAGAAGCAAAACGTCACCAAGACTGGCCTCGTGGTCGGCACGCCTGAATACATGAGTCCCGAGCAACTCTCCGGCGACGCCGTGGACAGCCGGAGCGACATCTACTCACTGGCCTTGGTGTTTTTCCGGATGCTCACCGGCACGCTGCCCTTCCAGGCGGACACGGCTCAGGAGGTGATGATCAAGCGCCTCACAGACGAACCGCTGAAACTGAAAGAAGCGCTGCCGGAAGGCACCTTCCCCACCACCCTGCAACATGTCATGGATCGGGCGCTCCAGCGCATGCCGTCGGATCGATATTCGAGCGCCGCCGAATTCGGGGCCGATGTCGCCAGGGCTGTGAGCGCTAAAGCGGATGTTGCACCGGCCGTCGGTGTGGACGGCGCCACCCAACTCATCGACCCCTCCGAGACCGACGACAGGAGAGCTGGCCCCGAGGCGGGGGCGGGGGCGACCGAGGCCATACCGGACACCAGGGTCTCCCAACACGCTCGGAAAGCACCGACACCGGATACGCCGATGCCCCCCACTGCCGTGGCCGGTCCGGTTCAAGGGGAGAAAGAAGAAGGCCCCGGTGGCCGCTATCGCGGCAGTCGTGGGAACCCTCGTGATTGGCGGAGGGAGCGTTGCCGTGGTGATGAGCAGAGGATCTTCGGAGCCGCAGGCGGTGGATTCTCTCGGGCAAATGGCCCAAGATCCTGTGGCCCAGAACACAGCGACAGACACCGGCACAGGCGATGGTTCGCGGCCAGAGAACACCACTCCTTCGGCCGGCGGTCGGCAGAGCCTAACCGAAACAGAAACGGACAACCCGCCTGCGAACAGCGGACGTGAGATGATTTCTGCTGAGACCGAAGACTCTCTGATCACCATCCCGGATCCCACCAACCCGGCTTGGATGTCGCCGGCCGGCGCCGACGATCATTTAGTCGAGATGTTGATCAGCTTGTCCGGTGCCTCGTCTCAGAGGTTGGAAGCAGTTCGCGATACGGCAATTCTCTATTACGATTGGGAGGGCATTGCGGACGTCGACCGGGCCATGGCGGCCTACCTCACAGCACAGGCATTCGGAGCGCTCGGCGACAAGCGTAACGCGCTGGCCTGGGCCCAGCGCGCCCTGGACCTGGACCCCGACAACAGCGTGTACAGAACCTACGTCACCGATCTGCAAGGAGGGCAACGCCCGTGAGCTTCTTCGGGTGGAAGAAACACTCCATAAAGGTTTCGGTCTTCGCTCGAACGGATGTCGGCCGGCAGCGGGAGCAAAATGAAGACGCGTTCTTGGTGGCTGACCTCACGCACCAGAATGCCTCGCTCCTTCCGGAGGTACGCGAGCACGAACTGGGACCCAAGGGGACCCTGCTGATGGTGGCGGACGGCATGGGAGGCGCCGCCGCCGGCGAAGTTGCCAGCGAGATGGCGACCGACTACGTGTACGAACATCTCACCACACATTGGGTCACCGATAAGGAGAGCACCCCACAGCGGTTCGCCTTCCGTCTCCGCGAAGCCGTGGAAGCCGCCAACGTAAAGATCCACGAGCACGCCAAGGAGAACCCGGAGCGGCGCGGTATGGGGACCACCACGACGGCCGTGGGCATTCTCGATAATTACCTCTACCTCACCCAAGTGGGCGACTCACGCGCCTACCTCGTGCGTGAGGGGCAGGCCACCCAGCTCACCAAGGACCAGTCGCTCATGCAGCGGCTCGTGGACGCCGGCGAACTCACCGAAGAAGAAGCCGAGCAGAGCGAGCGCAAGAACATCATACTACAGGCCCTCGGTCCCGACCCCCGTGTCCGGGTCGATCTCACCCATCAGGAGATCCGCAAAGGGGATACCGTCGTGGTCTGCTCGGACGGGTTATCGGGCCAGGTAACAGCGGAAGAGATCGCTAAGGCGGTAACGGAAAACCACGATCTCGTAGCCGCCTGTGGTGCGTTGATCGATCTGGCGAATGAGCGCGGCGGACCGGACAACATCACCGCCGTCGTTGCCCGCCTGGACGGCGATGGGCTCAGGGAACCGGACGCCAGGGAATCCGTCGGGCACGAGGTGTATCCGCTCTCGGACAGCGAATCCACCACTGAACCGGTTCCGGTGTACAAGGGCGATCCGCCGGCGCGAAGCGACACCAACCAGATGGTGATCGCAGCCGTCTCTTCCGCAGCGATCCTCACGGCGGCGCTCCTGGCCGCCTCCTAGTCCGGCAGGCCGGCACACGTGAAGCCCGAGCTCAGCGTCGTCTCCGGAAGTCCGGCCGGCACCATCCTCGTTTTCTCCCAGTCTCACATCACCATCGGCCGCCACCCGGAATCCGATATAGCGTTCGATCCCCACGACGACATCGAGGTATCGGCCCGTCACGCAGCGATCCTCAAGCACGGCGACCATTGGATCGTGCGTGACCTTGGCAGCCGAAACGGCGCCTTGGTCAACGGCCACAGGATCACCGCCGACACCAAGCTCGACGATACCGACCAGATTCGCCTCGGCCCAGGAGGGCCGTTGATCGAATGCCGCCTCGTGGCGGATCACGTCCCGGATACCGGCAAATTCCTCGCCGGGCCAGCCGGAAAGCTACGACCCACCCCCCTCACCAATCCGGCCCCAACTCCTCGGGGGAAACAAAGCACCACGCAACGCGTGCGCGTCGAAGTGGCCCGCCAAACGCGGCGCTTGCGGGGAATCACGGTTGGCCTGTTTGTGGTGCTGGCTGGGATGACCGCGGGCCTGCTGTTCATGAATCGCCAACAGCGTCTGATGCAGGAACAAGAGGTGGCTGGGCTTCAGGCCCAAATCGACAGCCGGCTCCGGGCCGCATGTGAGACCGTCGCAGCACTCCAGGAGGAAATGAGCGAGTTGGCGAGCACCGTCGAAGACTCGCGCCGCGAAATCCAATCGCTGCAATTGAGCCTCACCCAGGCGCGGGAGGCCGGCAACAAGGAACGTATTCAAGCGTTGAGTTTGGAGCTGGATAACGCTCTCGCGGCGCTGGCAGAACAGCAATATGCGGCCAGTATCGATTTCGCCGGCATCGCCCGATCGAACCAAGGTGCCGTTGCGATGATGTTCGTCGATTTCGGCGACGGGAGGATCGAAACCAGCACGGCGTTTGCCGTCCGGTCGGACGGGACGATGCTCACCACCCGCCACTCCGTCGTGGGGCCCCGGGGCAACTTGCGGGCCCGTCAGATCGGGGTTCGCTTTGCGGACTCGAAGCAGACGTTCCGAGCCCGAGTCACTGCCGTGGCCGAGGGGGAGGATGCAGACCTTGCCATCATCAAGGTGGAACTCCGGGGCGAGGTCCCGGCGATCCAGGGGCTCAACCAGCGCCCCGATACGGTGGCGGTCGGAGCCCCAGTTGCCGTCATAGGTTTTCCCGGGGGTACGGACAGCCTACAGCTCGTGCGTGATGACGGGACGTACGCCACCCCCAGCCTCACGGCGGGAACAGTGAGCAAGAACCTACCGGCGCTCATTCAGATAAACGGCTATGGCACACAAGGCACCAGCGGAAGCCCGATCTTCGACGCCAACGGCCAGGTCATCGGCATCATCAACGCCGGCGAAGTCGGGTCGGGGGGGGCGGATCGTGTACGCCGTGCCGGCAAGCCTGGCGACGGAGCTATTGGCCTCGATGAATCGATAGTTGGGAGTGAGGAGTGGGCTATATTGGGCACAGAGTGATTGATCACTCATGTACTTCCAGCATGATAATCCATTGCAAAATAAAGACTTATGATAGATCCATACGGGCCCGACTCCCCACTCCCCACGTCACCCCACCACCGGAGGCGGATCCCCAACCACCTTCCTCACCAGCCCCCCGGCCTCTGCCAGCAACCTCCCGGCTTCAGCGGCGCCTACGTCCCGCAGCGCCATCACGATGGCGAGCTTGACGCTCCCTCCTCCCTCTTCAATGACCCGGCGTGCCTCCCCACGGGTAAGGCCGGTGGCCTCCATGACGACCCGCTCACCACGGTCCACCAGCTTTTCGCTCAACGCCATCATGTCCACCATCAAATTCCCGAAGGCCCTTCCCAGCCGGATCATCGTGCCGGTGGAGATGGTGTTGAGAACCAGCTTCGTAGCCGTGCCCGCTTTCAACCGGGTAGACCCGGTGAGGGCTTCCGGACCGGCCTGCACGGCGATCACGAAGTCGCACCGCTCCGCCAGATCGTCGGGCGGCTGGGCGCAGGTCAGCAGCCCGGTGGCGGCCCCCACATTGCGGGCCCGGGTGAGGGCGGCCCGGACGTATGGGGTGGTCCCGCTGGCGGCAATGCCCAACACCAAATCCTTCGGGCCCACCGAGTGGTCGTCCATGGCCGCGGCTCCGGCGGCCACGTCGTCTTCCGCACCCTCTTGGGATCGCGTCAACGCCGCCGGGCCGCCGGCAATCACCCCAACCACCATCTCCGGTGGCGTTCCGAACGTCGGTGGGCACTCCGTCGCGTCCAAAACACCCAGCCGTCCGCTGGTACCCGCGCCGACGTAGAACAACCGCCCGCCACCCTCGATCGCCCGCGTGGCCAGGTCGATCGCCTCGGCGATGTGATCGCGTTGCCGGTACACCGCGTCCGCCACCAGCCGATCTTCGGCGTGCATCAGATCGACGATCCCGCCGCTGGTGGCAACATCGATCCGGGTCGTGCGCGGATTACGGCGCTCCGTGATACGGTGGTCGAGAAAATCAGGCTTAGACGACATGGCCCCTCGCGGAGGGAACGTTTATTGTTCGGCCTTTCGAAGTGAGGAAAGTATGACATCTGCCGAGCCAGGCGGTAGGGCGGTAGGGCGGTACGGCGGTAGGAGAGTTAGACGGTCTGACGGCGCATGGGTCGCGTTGACCGTTGCATTCATCGCGGCCTGCATACCAGGACCTCGGGTCCCCACGCCCGCCAACCCGCTCGCCAACGTTCCGCGGGCGTGGCCGCTGTTCGACGGCGCAGAGGAAGTCCGCGCCGCCAACGGTATGGTCGTCTCCAATCACCCACTGGCCAGCCAGGTGGGCACCGACATCATGCGACGGGGCGGCAACGCCGTGGACGCCGCCGTGGCCGTCGGGTTTGCTCTCACGGTAGTCCATGCTCGGGCGGGGAACATCGGTGGCGGCGGTTTCATGATCATTCGGTCCTCCCGGGGCGACGTTGTCACCATCGATTACCGCGAGGTGGCGCCCGCGGCGGCCACTCGTGACATGTATCTCGACGCCCGGGGTAGGGCCACCGACCGGGGTGTTCTGGGCCACCTGGCGGCCGGTGTACCAGGAAGCGTGGCCGGCATGGCCGAGGCACACGCCCGCTACGGAGCACTCCCGTTCTCTGAGGTGGTTCGCCCTGCGATCCAGCTGGCCCGGGAGGGGTTCATCGTTGACCGGCTCCGCAGCAACTCGATCACCGAAGCGGCCGATCTCCTGGCCCGATTCCCGGCGTCGGCCTCCCAGTATCTGCCCGGTGGGGCCGCCCCATCACCCGGATCGCGGTTGGTGCAACCGGACCTGGCCCGCACGCTCCAGTCGATCGCGGACAGCGGGCCGCGCGTGTTCTACGAGGGGTACATCGCCGACTCGATCGTGGCCGAGATGCAGCGCGGCAACGGAATCATTACGAAGGCCGACCTCGCAAGCTACCGACCGATTTGGCGCGATCCCATAGTGGTGCATTACCGCGGTCACGTGGTGTACTCGATGCCCCCGGCGAGTTCCGGCGGCGTCACTATGGCAGAGATATTGAATGTTCTCGAGGGATTCGCCCCACTACCCGCGTTTGGCACGCCACGGCACGTGCACTTGCTGGCGGAGGCGATGCGCCGCGCGTTTGTCGATCGCAATCGTCTGCTCGGCGATCCTGCCTTCGTCGACATGCCGTTGCGCCGCTTGTTGTCAAAGCGATATGCGGGCGAGTTGCGACGACAGATTCAACCGGCGCGAGCAACGCCCACTCCGTCCTTCAACGGGCAGTTCAACAAAGGCCACAGCACGACACACTACTCGATAGTGGACGCTCAGGGCAACGCCGTCAGCGTGACGACCACGCTGAACTCCGATTACGGGAGCAAGGTGACGGTGGCCGGGGCGGGCTTCCTCCTCAACAACGAGATGGATGATTTCACTGCCGCTCCGGGACAACCGAACCAGTACGGTCTCGTGCAAGGCGAGGCGAACGCGATCGAGCCCGGCAAACGGATGCTCTCTGCGATGACGCCAACAATTGTTCTAGACCCAGCGGGCGAGTTGCTCATGGTTTTGGGGTCGCCCGGCGGGCCGAGAATCATCACTAGCGTCATGCAGGTCATCTCCAATGTGTTGGACCATGGCATGACGCTGCGAGACGCCGTCGCTGCGCCACGCGTGCATCACCAGTCCCTCCCCGATGAAATCGTCTACGAACCCGGAGGACTGTTGCCGGGCACGCTCGCTAGACTCGAGAGAATGGGACACACTCTGCGGGAGCGCGACGAGTACAGCGGCGAAATCACCGCCATCCATCGAGGCCGTTCCGGTTGGATTGGGGTCGCGGATCCGAGGGGCGGTGGCGGGGCAGTAGGCTACTGATGGTGAGCTCACCTCAAACGCAGCGGCGCCGTCAACACCAACCGGATCGGCGCACCAGCATCCAGGATGATGTCCACGTCGCGTGTGGCAGCCGCTATGCCGACCCCCACCGCGGCTCCCGCAACCGCTCCGACTACAGTGCCCTTCTTGTTGCCACCGAGCAGTCGGCCGGCAATCCCGCCAACCACCGCACCGGCCCCCACTTTGGCCGCGTCGCCAGCCGTCACGCCGCGTCCTTTCATACGCGTGGCGATACTGTCTAGACGGACCCGAACCTCGTAAGCCTGCCCGTCGAACTCGACCCTGTCGAATGTGAGAACCATGCGTCCTTCGCCGCCCGGTGACTCTGCCGGTGCAACGTCGGATATGGTCCCGAGGAAGACCGCACCAGGCGGAATGACGAGCTTGCCGCTCTCATCGCGCACTCCCTCGCGCAGCCCCGCACTCACGGGATCGCCGATCTTGTTGTGACGGGATGTGAGTGTGTCTTGCGCCGTAACGGTGAACACCGTCCCGGCGGCGAGGCTGAGAACGGGCTCAGGTTCCGGCCGTCGCGGCTCTGGTTCCGGCTTCGGCTCCGGTCGGCGCGCACGGGGCCGCGCGGCTGTGGGCTCGGGCTGGGGCGAGGTCTTCACCGGCTCCGCTTCCGGCTCGTCCCCGATCGTCGCGATCGGTTCGGCCGGTGGGAGCGTCAGGTCGCGAATCTCGACGTCTTCGTTCTCTCGGGCCGTGTCTCCGCCGCATGCAGCGACCGTAGAAACCAGTGCCACAACCGCAAACAGCGTGTGTATGAGAGCCATAATCGTCTCCCAGAAGAGTATTGTGTCGCTTTCCAGTCACGGTCCCTACCGCAGGGAGCGCTTCCCAGTGACACGGAACCTTAGGCCTATAGAGAACGCAAGTGCTGTGCCCAGGCTCACAAGGCAGGGGAGGCAGCGGGGCCCCGTGGTTAAATCCTCTCCCGCAGAAAATCCGGTGTCAGTCCTTGAAGCCAGGAGGCCAACAGGCTGAAGTATCCTGACATGAGGAGCAGCCCGAGAAAGAGCAGGATTCCGCCCGACGCTTTGGTGACGAGCGGCATGTACTGCCTGTACCGCTGGAACCATTTGATGAAACGCTCGACGGCGAGGGCCGCCATCAGGAACGGGACGGCCAGGCCTAGGGAGTAGAAGAGCAACAAGACGACCCCTTGGGCCAGGCTCGCCTGAGTACCGGCATACGTGAGGATCGCCCCCAAGATCGGGCCGATGCACGGTGTCCATCCGGCCCCGAACGCAACGCCGACCAACACACTCCCCGCGTATCCAAGCGGCTTGTTTTGGATGTGAACCCGACGTTCCTGGGCCAGTGCTCCAAAGCGGAAGACACCGAGCAGGTAGAGGCCGAAGAAAATGATGAGCACTCCGCCGAAACGCTCCAGCCACACCTGGTGGAACTGCAGTAGGCGGCCGATACTGGTCGCGGTGGCCCCGAGCATCAGGAAGATGAGGGTGAACCCACTTACGAAGAGCAGGGCATGGGTAAAGGCCGCGCGGCGATGTTCGCCCATCTCGTCGAGAGACATGCCCGTAATGAACGACATGTAACTCGGAATGAGCGGGAGCACACATGGTGAGAGAAAGCTCAGCGCACCTGCGGTAAACGCTATTAACAGTCCTACGGAAGTGGTAGTTTCCATGACACCATCGGAACGGGCTGGTGGTTCACAAGGTTCCCGTATATCAGGCTACCGCCGCATGAAAGCCGATCATCTTGTAGACCAGCTTCGCCGCCACGAAGTCTGGTGCAACCAGGCCGGCAATCGGAGCTAGCTCCACCACATCACAGCCGACCACGTTCCGCTCGCGGAACACCCGCTCGAGCAGCCGCACGGTCGGGTGCCACGATCCTCCGCCCGGTTCCGGTGTGCCGGTCGCGGGCATGAGGGCGGGATCGAGGTAATCCACGTCAAAGGTGATGTAGACGTCTGGGCCGAGCGCATCTATGACTCGGTCCATCCATTGATCGCCATCCAGCTCGTGAGAAAAGATCGCCGGGATATTCCTCTCTCGCAGCAAGACGCGCTCATCATGGGTGAGAGACCGGATTCCCACCGGGACGATATCGACTCGCTCGTGGACCTGATACATGACACAGGCGTGGGAATACGGCGTCCCGCCGTACTTGGTTCGCAAATCGGCGTGGGCATCCAATTGCAATACGGACAAGCGGCGCCCGCTCAGATGGTCGGCATGGGCCAGAATCGGTGGAGACGACAAACTGTGCTCGCCACCGATCATGACGACGAATTTTCCTGTCTTTACCAACGCTTCCATCACTTCACGCAACACCCGGAGGGCCTGCTCGGGACCTGCATCCGGCAGCACGAGCTCAGGCAGCGTATGGACGCCCACCTCGTACGAATGACGATCCAGCTCGTGGTCGTACAGTTCGATGTAGTGGGAGGCTTCGAGAATGGCACGAGGACCGTTTTTGGTGCCGCTCATCCAAGACACCGTCGCCTCATATGGCACTGGTAGCAACACCACACCGGCTTTTGCGAAATCGGTGTGCTCCGCCGGTAAGCCAAGAAACGTGTCTGGCGCGCCCCACGGAAACCGGTTCAGCGGTCTAGGAACCTCCGTGGCGACATCGCGAAATTCGTTCATCCGCAAAACACCAGCGCGCTGACCACCGTGACCCACTTCCCATCGGTTGCGGCCTTGGCCGTGCAGCTGATGTTCGTCGTCCTCACGATCTCTCCAGAGAGTTTCCACTGCTCGCGCCGCTCGTCCCACGCTTCGTCCGGATCGAAGGGCACTCCGAGCACGGTGGCCAACATGCTGGCTGCCAGATCCTCGGCATAGTCTCCGGCCTGAAGCTTCGGCATGCCGAAAGCATGGTGTTCAGATACGTACCCGTAATGATTGGGGTCCTTTGGAATGGCGAGCCCGATCGATGCCGTTGCCAATCGCGATGGCTCGTTCGTCTGCGCCCGGGCCTGGACCAGAAAAACTATCTGGCCCGCCCGCAGCTGATCGACCCCTTTGGCGAGAGCTACGAGTTTGCAGTGCGCCGGAAAAATGGAGCTGACCGAAACCAGGTTGTACTCAGCAATTTGGGCGTCTCGGAGCGCAAGCTCGTAGCTGGTGAGCATCTCCTTGTGACGCCCTATTCCCTTCGTGAGAAAGGCGCTCTGGGGCACAAGCGTGCTAGTATCGATCAACGGCTCCCTCCTCCTGGCTTGTCAGGCCTCCGCTCCAGCGTGACAGCCGCACGGCCCTGGCACTCGCTGCAGACGCCGTAGATATCCAACCGATGGTGATGGTGGCGAAAGCCGTGTTCGTCCGCGATCAGCGCCTTCATGCGTTCGATACGCTCAGAAGTGAACTCAACCACCTTGCCGCAAGCCAGACAAATGAGATGTTCGTGGTGGCTTCTGGCACTACGCGGTTCGAATCGCTTGAACCCTTCGCCAAAATCGTGCTCATCGACCAGCCCTGCTCGAACCAGCAAATCCAGAGTGCGGTACACCGTGGCTTTGCCCACATGCACGTTCTCGTCCCGCAAGATTGCTTCGATGTCTTCCACGGACAGATGCTCTTCTGAATGAAAGAGCGCAGACGCGATCGCTTCACGCTGATGCGTCAACGGCAGGTTGTGGTCTCGCATGTAGCTGCGAAACCCTTCCACCAGCTCGCCGGCGTCAAGTTTCGGCGGCGGACTCGTCATCGTCTCGCGAGAACCAAAGTTCGGGAGGAATCTCGACCGGTGGCTCGCCGTCTCCAGTACGCTCCTGGACCCCGCTTACGACATCCAGCACGACGTGAACGGGTCCCTCCCCTACCTCTTCTAACTCAACCTTTGCCTGACCGCGCTGCCGCCCTCGCGTGCTCAGCATGTACTTTGCCGTTAGCACGGTAAAACGCTCAGTTGTCGCATGCTTTGCCACGACCGCGGTTCCCCACTCACGTCCATCGTGACGCAGGGGAGGAAAAATCCAAATTCGGGCGATGTCCTCGGGCGTCACGTATTGCCCTAAAGCATACGCCACCTTTGTCCAACCCGATCCCAAACCGGGAGTGGGAGCCGGATAACCAACATACGGTGGAACGGACGATGTCATCACGCGGTGTTTGATTTCTGGTATGCTCATGTCAATACGGCATCGGTGCCGACTTCAGATCAACCGAAGGAGGCGTAAGGAGCCCGGCGAGACACCACCCAAGGTCAACGACGGCCGGAAGTTACCGGGGTTGAGAACGAGTTTCAAGCCACCCACGGGCATTCACAACAGCGAGACCGGATCGCGGTCGAAGATGACGCGAATCGGCCCTCTCTTGGTATGCGGTGCCCGGCGCGACGCGTACCGCAGGAGTTTGCCGAGCAGCCTGGGTTCCCCAGTGCGTACAATCATATGCCAACGCCAGCGCTGCTTGATCCGCGCCAACGGAGCCGGTGCCGGACCCACCACCTGTACACCGGGGCCAGCCTTTGCGGCCAACCCCTTGAGCCAATCAGCGACCTCCCCAGCAGCCACCGCCACTCCTCGCTCCGAAATGCCACTCACCACGACGTTTGCCAGCGCCTGGTGTGGCGGGTACGGCGGATCCTCTCGTTCCTCGAGCTCGTACCGCGCGAACCCCTCGAAATCGTGCTTCGCCGCGGCCTTGAGCGCGTAGTGGTTCGGCACGCGGGTCTGTACCAGCACACTCCCCCCCCGGGGGCCCCGTCCCGCTCTGCCCGCAACCTGCGCAATGAGTTGAAAGGTCCGTTCGGCCGCCCTAAAGTCCGGCAGGTACAACCCCGTATCCGCATCAACCACACCGACGAGCGTTACTCCCGGAAAATCCAGACCTTTGGCGATCATCTGCGTTCCGAACAAGACATCGATCTCGTGCCGCCCGAAGTCGTCGAGAATCTTTCGATGCGACCACTTCGTATTCGTCGTGTCGGCATCCATGCGTGCAATCCGAGCTTCAGGAAACCGCTCCGCGAGCCACCGCTCCAGCTGTTGCGTCCCGGCTCCCCGTGAACGCTGGGGCTCACCATCGCATAGCCCGCACTTCGCCGGAACATCTCGATCGAACCCGCAGTAGTGACATCGCAGTCTCGCCGGCGTCTGATGTACGGTGAGGGCGATGCTGCACGACGGGCACTGCAACACCTCGCCGCACGACATGCACTGCAGGAAGTGGGCGAAACCTCGACGATTCAATAGCAGGATCACCTGCTCCCGCCGCGACAGCCGATCGGCGACGGCGTCGTCAAGCAGTTCCGACCACGGCAGTGATCCACTCAGCCGTACTCGCTTGGCGGAACGCATGTCTACCAGGATGATCTCAGGTAGCGGCTGCCCTGCCACTCGCTGCGGCAGTGACACCACTCGAATCCGCTCCCGCCGCACCCATGTCTCCAGCGATGGGGTCGCGCTGCCCAGAACCACCTTAGCATTCTCCAGCCTCGCCCGCCGCAGGGCGACGTCACGGGCGTGATATCTCGGCATCTCGCCGTTCTTGTAGCTGTTGTCGTGCTCCTCGTCGACGACGATCGTCGCCAAGTCCCGAACCGGCGCAAAGACAGCGGATCGAGCACCGACTACGACTCGACGTCGGCCAGTCACGAGAGAGCGCCAGGCGTCGGCGCGCTCGCCATCCGACAGACCACTGTGCAGTACCGTGACCGTATCGCCGAAAACCCCGCGAACGCGCGCTATTGTTTGCGGTGTAAGAGCGATCTCCGGCACCAACACGATTGCCCCGCGACCGCGGCTGACTTCGTGGCGCATCGCTTCGAGATACACGAGTGTTTTTCCACTTCCGGTGACACCGAACAGCGTGAGGGCGCCGCCCGGCTGCAAATCGCGAATGGCACCGATGGCCTCCAGTTGTGCGCTCGTGGGTTGGACTGGAGGAGGAGTAGACACGCCATCAAAGGGATCGCGAAGCTGTTCCCGCTCTTTCAGCACCGCGAGTCCCCGATCGATCAATCCCCGGATAACCCCACGGGAAAACCCCAACTCCGTTGTCATGCGGCGGAGGGAGACCTCTCCGCCCAGGGCATCCAGGGCCTCATAGGCCTCCCTCTGTCGCTTGGCACGCCCGAACGCTTCATCGCGTTCGATCAGTGACGGCAGCGTCCGGGAAAGCGTGACTACCGTTTCCGATCCAGGTGCCGGCCCAAGCGACGGTGCCACGGTTTGGAGCCCGACGGCCCCGATACGTTCGAGCCGCTGCAAAACATCCCACACCGGACGCTGCAACTTGCGGGCGAGCCGGGCTGCCGATGCTTTACCGCCGGCGCGTCGCAATTCGTCCACCAGCAATCCACTGAGTCCACCGGAAGTCTGACAAGGGTCGCGCAACTCGGCCACCAGGCGCGATGTCCCCCACATCGCTCCGGGCAACATGGCCTTGAGTGTGAGGCCCGGCGGAGCCGCGTAGTAACGGGATACCCACCTCCCCAGTGAGAGCAGCGCCCCAGAAACCATGGGTGTCGAGTCGGGAGCCAATAGCACCGGTTTGAGGTGCTCCGAGTCGTCATCGCCGAGGGCGAGCACAATCCCCACCATTTCCCTCGTGCGAACGGGAACCACTACACGCGCGCCGGGAACGACGCGATCCGCCAACCCGGTCGGGATGCGATAGGTGTAGGAGGATTCCACCGGAATCGGGAGCGCAACGGAGCAGGTGGCGGGAAGGCGGTCTGTCAAGGAAGTGGAAGTGTCAGGGTTGCGGTTTTAGCGGTCGACCGTCGAACCGTCCGCCTCATGTGCTCCAGCGGCGTAATCATGAAACCTAATCCGCAAGCGCGCGCACCGTTTCTCCGGCAGCCAACCGTATCCGTTCCGGAACATATCCCCCCTCGAGCACTGCACCGATCGGCACATCCATCTTCCTCCACTCACGCACCCAGTTTGCGTAAGCATCCGGCTCGAGGGTGAAACCGGCGAGGGGGTCGCCAGCCATCGCATCGAAGCCTGCCGATATCAGGATCAGATTCGGTTGCCACCCATCGGTCGCTCGGCCAACCGCTGCGTTGAGGTCGGCGACGTAAGTTTCTCGTGGGAGGCCCGGCGACCGCGGCACGTTGAAGATATTCCCCACGCCGCGCTCGTCCTCGCGACCAGTTCCGGGATAAAGAGGGGATTGGTGCAGCGAGACGAACCGGATTCTGGGGTCGCGCTCCACCAACGCCTGCGTTCCGTTCCCATGGTGGACGTCCCAGTCGACAATCAGCACCCGTTCGGCGGCGAGATCCTCGAGAGCGAACCGGGCCGCGACAACCACGTTATTGATGAGGCAAAATCCCATCGCCGTGTCGGCGGTGGCGTGATGGCCTGGCGGCCGGATGACGGCTAGGGCCGACTGGCCTCCGAATGCCGTGCGTGCGGCCTCGACGGCGGCGCCGGCCGCGTGTATCGCCGCGAGGTGACTCCCGGCGCTCAGGAACGTATCTCCGTCCAGCATTCCGCCACCACGCTGGCACATCGCTTCGAGCCGTTCCAGGTACGCCCGCGGATGGACCCGCTCGAGCAGTCGCGCCTCGGCCGGCGCCGCCTCCGACCAGTCGACGATCTGAGAATACGCGGGACCGCGCAACTCTTCGATGATGGCTTTTATCCTGTCCGGGGATTCCGGATGACCGGGACCGGGATCGTGGTCCAACGAGGATGGATGCCAGATTATGCGAACGGGCAAACCCTATTCTTCCTTGCTCTCCGTATCTCGAAGCTCTCCCTTCATTTCCATCAATTCACGAAAGCGTGCCTCCAACCCCTCGTTGATTTCCCGCAGCTTTCTAAGATGGCGGCGCCAATAATAGAAAACCGCAACGGCACCGGCTACAAAGGCGATACCCGACAAGATGAGACCGAAGCGCCCCGACCAAACTCCCGCCATGGTCAACAGCGCTCCGTCGAGCACCAGGAATCCGACCGCGAGTACGGTGATCGTGCGTCCCGGCTGCGTCCGAGCCGATCCACCTCGCCTTGTGGCGCGTATCCACGAGCGGCTAGAAATGTCGTCTCCGAAGATTCTCATTCCGCTCGGTTTCAGCGCACCGGCTGACGGTGCGCGGGGAGAACAATCATCGGTGCGCCATCGGGAACGTCAGCCGACCCCAATGTCTGGCGCTCGTCCGTCACTAAGGCTCCGCGAAACTTTATCGTGTATCCCGACGGGTCAACAGTACGCCCCATTGCTTGCTCGAGACTCGTAGTTTTTAGATCGGCGAACGTGTGGTCCTGTGTTACGGACAGGTCCACAGTGTCCCACACATCGATTACTTGAACGCGAACAATCATCGATCACCCATCACCCAGTGGAAGGCTTGAAAAGAACCTCCCGATGGCCTGATCGAAGAACAGTGTCGACGCGCGGATCCGCGTTCCGCCGTCTGTTGCAATCACCACGAGGGCGATCTCCTCACCACCCTGTCCCCGGAATGTCGCGTGGGTTGACCCTTCGTGCTCGAGAAACAGACCTTGGTGCGGAACACGTTCTGTGAAGAACGTCTTTGCTCTCTGTATGACATCATCGCCAGAAAGTGTTGTTGTCATTTCGTGAAGCATTAGGTTTTAGGTGCCGCGCCGAGTTCGTTGATCCAAAACCTACAATCCATCACCTACAAACTCAGGGCTGTAGTCGCTCCGTCAGATACGTGGCTAGCTGGTCGATCGAAACCCGCTCTTGCTTGAGTGTATCCCGATCCCGAACAGTCACCGTGTTGTCCGTCATGCTCTGACCGTCCACAGTTACTCCGAACGGCGTTCCCGCCTCGTCCTGGCGACGGTACCGTCGCCCGATCGAGCCACCATCATCGTAGAACACCGCAAAAAGCTTTTGCAGCTCCTTGTAGATGTTTCTTGCCAACTCCGGCATACCGTCCTTCTTGACGAGCGGGAAGATACCCACCTTCACGGGAGCGATCGACGGATGAAGCCCGAGAACGACTCGCGTATCACCTTCGACCTCTTCCTCCCTGTAGGCATCGGCCATCACCACCAAGAATAACCGACCCACGCCCAGCGCCGTTTCAACAACGTAGGGAGTGAACCGATCCTTGGTTGCCGGATCGACATACTGCAACTTCTTGCCGGAGTATTCTTGGTGCCGCGAGAGATCGAAATCTGTGCGGTTGTGAATGCCCTCGTATTCCTGCCAGCCGAACGGAAATTGGTACTGGATATCCTCGGCCCGCTTGGCGTAATGTGCCAACTCATCCAGCCCGTGAGGATGGTACCGCAGCTTGTCGGGATTAATACCGAGGTCGTAATGCCACCGCATCCGCTCCTCGTGCCAGTACTCGAACCACTCCTCATCTTCACCTGGCTTGACGAAATACTGCATCTCCATCTGCTCAAATTCCCGCGTGCGAAAGATGAAGTTGCCCGGCGTGATCTCGTTGCGAAACGCCTTGCCCACCTGAGCTATCCCAAAAGGAATCTTCTGCCGTGACGCCTGCATCACATTCAAGAAGTTGACGTAGCTACCCTGAGCGGTTTCCGGACGCAGGAAGACTTGTGAAGTGGCATCCTCGACCGGACCCATGAACGTCTTGAACATGAGGTTGAACATTCGAGGGTCGGTCAGTGTGCCCTTGCTACCACACACCGGACACTGCGCGCTCTCCTCTCCCGGTTTCCCTTTGATTCGCTCGTCGTCTGCTCGGAAACGCTTCTTACACTGCCTGCAGTCCACCAGTGGATCGGTGAAGCTCGACACGTGACCGGATGCCTCCCATACCTTGGGATGCATGAGAATGGCCGACTCCACACCCTCGATGTCTTCCCGTTCCTGTACCACCGAACGCCACCACCGCTCAATGAGGTTCCCCTTCAGCTCAACGCCCAGCGGCCCGTAGTCCCACACCGAGCCGAGTCCACCGTATATCTCGGAGGACTGAAAAACAAAGCCCCGCCGTTTGGCGAGCGAAACCAGCTTTTCCATATTGATAGGGAAACCACCGTCGTGTGTTGGGACGGGATATGAAATCCCTCAATCAAGAAGCACAAAGAAGATAGAGCTGCCCTATGCAGACAGCAAGCGAAGCAGACGTTGCACAACGCTGCGCGCGCGGCGTTCTAGTTCCGCTGCATCCCAATGTCCGCCGCCACTCTCCACAAGCACGCCCGCCGGAACATCTGCTGCCGTCGGCGCAAGCAGTCCAACGGGTTTCCCCAAAGCGGCGGCGGCGGAAATCACCTCGCCAGTGAGCTTCCCGCGCATCGATGTGGCGTCGAACCCACCCTCTCCAGTGACTACGAGCCGCGCCTCCGGCAGGGCCTCGGCAAACCCCGACCCCTCGAGCACCCAGTGGGCACCGGGAGCCAGGCGTCCTCCGCCAAACGCCAGAATGCCAAACCCCAGACCACCCGCCGCCCCGGCACCCGCTCGCTCCGCCCACTCCAGCCCCCAATCCCCAATCACCGCAGCCAGTCTCCTCACTCCGGCATCCAACGCCGCGGCGTCCTCCGAGGAGGCACCCTTTTGCGCGGCGAACACCCACGCGCCCTCGGGGCCATACAATGGACTTTGCACATCTACCAGGCCTATCAAATCGACCGCAGGAGGCCTCCCCGGTTCCAGCGCGTCGAGCTGTCGCAGCCACCCACCCCCGTGCCTCAACGGCCGGCCGGCGGCGTCCCGGGGACTCCATCCCCAGGCCCGGGCCATTCCAAGCCCGCCGTCCATCGTGGCGCTACCGCCCAGTCCGACATACACAAGCTCCGCTCCGGCCTCCGCGACGGCTTGTATCAGCTCGCCAAGGCCTCGGGTGCTCGTCCTGGACGGATCCCGATCCTTCACCGACAGGAGCCCCAGTCCGCACACCAGGCTGGATTCGATCACAACTGTTTTGTGATCCAGCCAACCTGCACGCGCCAGAATCGGACTACCGGTGGCGTCCTTCACCGTGTGCCAAGTCTCGCGATTCACCCGATGACTGAGCGCCTCGAGGAGGCCATCGCCACCGTCACTGCCAAGGAGCACTACAGCTTCGACCCCCTCGGCCCGGGTGGCCGCTTGGTAGGCAGCGGCGACCTCCGCGGCCGAGAGTGTCCCCTTGAAGGCCTGAGCGAGCGCCAAGACGAGATGGTTATTACCCATCACAGTGTTCGTAGTTAGATACGGTGACACACCTAAGACTATGGCCCATAATAACTTGCATTATCTTGCGGCAGTTATTATGTTTGGCGGCCGGGTGGTTTGGAGGCTGGCCGACCCACGAGTTCCTGCGCTAACTTACAAGGACTCCCGACCCAGACGTGCCCCGACCAGTTGAGAGTCGCGGATCCACGTCATTCCGTTGGATGTCAGTGCATCCGGAAGCGGTTCTCTTACGGAGGGCGCAGGATTTGCCTGTCTACGTGTTACGTCCCAACGGCGCTCTGAAGCACTGCAACGACGGCCCGATGAGTGTCCCCTTACGAGGATGCCCGCAGGAGGCCGGAGAAAGGCGCGTTACAACTTGACCGATGAGCCCAGGATGGAGGGCGCAGCGAGACACCAGCCAAGACCGCTGCACCGGGAGATCCATCTCAGGGATCTAGTGGCGGTCGTGGGGTACGTCACTGGGCTCTGGTCTTGCTGTTGGCCGGCCTAGTGGGTGCCGGGGCATACTACTCTGGCCGCAAGGCTGTTCCCCAGTACCAGTCGAGTCTCACGGTACGGATTAGCTCGCCTAGGCAAGTTTTGGGGCGACGCAGAGACATCGGCATAGATGAACTGTCACTGAGAACCGACCCGATTCTCTCAGAGGTGCTCGTACTCACCACTCAGGGACTCGCTCTCGGGGTGGTCGACGACCTCGCCCTACAGCTGCAGCTCGCCGACCCGAGCGTTCACCGCGGTGAGCTGCTAACTGGCGTCTCCGTCAACCCCGACAGCGTCGTGCCTGGCACGTACCGGCTGGTGGCGGGTCCTCAGGGGTATGAGCTCCGCGACGCCGCCGGGGCCGCAATCGCGACGGGTGTGCCGGAAGAAACCGTCGTCGGGCTGGGTTTTTCCTTCCGAATCCTTCCCCCGGTCGAGTCGGTCACAGTCGACCTCCAAATTTTGTCGCGAGTCGCCGCTGCCGCTGCCGTGACCGGCGGTCTGTCATATCAGGTGCAGCAGCGTACCAACGCGGTTGACCTCTCGTTCACCGGCACTGATCCCACTGTGGTTCCGTTAATCCTGAACGGTGCGGCTCTCCAGTTGCGCAACATGGGAGTCAGGCGAGCCATCGTTGCCTCTCAGACTAGGCGTCGGTACATCGAGGAACAGCTACAGCAATCGGATTCCTTAGTCCGACAGAGCCTGCGCGATCTCCAGCGATTCAGAGAGGGGCAGCAGATTACCGACCTTTCCGCTCAAGTAGGCGCGATCGTGCAGACTATCCAACGCCTAGAGCAAGACCGGCAGCTCGAGTTGGTACGAATGTCGACGATCCGGGACGCCATGTTCGCGGCCGACACGATTGGGGTAGAGACCCTGAACCGACTGGCGGCCACCCAGGGAGTCGGCGACAATGCGGCCACGACTTTTCAGATAAGGAGTTTGCTACAACTGTACGAAGAGCGACGCACGCTCACCGCCGGTGCCATGGGTCTGCGTGAAGGCAATCCGCAGGTTGGTGGCATCGACGAGCAAATCCGTCAGGGACACGCGGCATTACAACGCGCGGTGGACGCATCGGTCCACAGCATCCAATCCAGGCTGGACGCGCTGCGCCAGGAGATCGCGACCCAGCGTGAGGAACTGCTGAAATTCCCCGGGATGGAAACGCAAATCGGCCAACTGAGTCTCGAATCCAGCATCCTCAATGAGACGCACCGCTACTTGCTGCAGCAGCATCAACAGGCTCGCATGGAGGAAGCGACCATCGCTCCGTACATCCAGATTCTCGACAGCGCTTCGTCGGCATTCCGCATTGGCACCGGTTTGCGCCAACGAATTATACTCGGCGTCCTCGTGGGCTTGTTGCTGGGACTCGCCGGCGCATTTTTCCTCGAGTATCTGGATCAAACCGTGAAGAGTTCGGCGGACATCGAGCGGGTGCTGGGGATACCAGTGCTCGGTGCAATCCCGTACGATCCCAAACTCGCTTCACGGCCGGGCAGGCGCAGAGGGTCTCTCGTAACCATCAACCACCTCGACCCGGACGAGCTCGCCGTAGAGTCGTATCGGGCACTCCGGACGAATGTGACGTTCGTGGGAGCTGAGAAACCGCTGCAATTCATCGCAGTGACAAGTCCTGGCCCACGCGAAGGCAAGTCGACTACGGCCATCAACCTGGCGCTGACCCTGGCTCAGAGTGGGCGGCGCACCATCTTGATCGATGGCGACCTCAGGCGCTCTACCATCCATCGCGCATTCGGGTTGGTACAAGAACCGGGACTCACGGATATACTGGTCGGTGGTGTCAGTGCAACCGAGGGAATCCGTCCGGAGGTCGCAGAGAGGTTGGATCTCCTTCCGAGCGGCTCTACTCCTCCCAACCCCTCGGAATTACTCGGCTCGTCTGCCATGGACGCGCTGATCAGGGAAGTCCGCCACGATTATGAATACGTGATCATGGATACTCCACCCACTCTTCCCGTCACCGACGCGGCGGTGGTTGCGAGCAACGCCGATGCCACGATCCTGGTGGTGCGGAGCGGAGATACCGAAGAGACAGCAGCCCAGCGGGCTCTGGACCAGCTACGTCGCGTGCGCGCCAGAATTGCAGGTGCGGTGTTGAATGCCGTTAGCCCCAAGAAAGACCCGCAATACTCGTACTATAGTTACAGCTATCGTCGCGGTCCGCCGTCACGCTCCCGAATCCGCTCGGCGGCATCGAAAGCGGCAGAATTCATCTAGGTTGGACGGTCGGACCGGAGAGTGATCGGACGGTTGGGTCGGCTCAACGACAAAGGGAAGCGGCGTTCCTATTTCACCCCAATTATCTGATCTCTCCTCGTTCCCACGCTCACGTAGCTGATCGGCACGCGAATCAAATCCTGGATGCGGTCGAGGTATGCACGGGCTTGGGGTGGAAGGTCGGCCATCTTACGCGCTTCGGTCGTGGGGCGCTGCCAACCGTCCAAACGCTCGTGCACCGGCTCGACACGCTCGAGGGCCCATGCGTCCGACGGCATCTCCTCGACCATTTCCCCTTCGATCCTGTAGCCCACGCACAGCGGGATCGTTGGAAGCGTGTCGAGGACATCCAGTTTTGTGACGGCGAGATCCGTCAGACCGTTCACGCGGGCAGCGTACCGCACCACCACGGCGTCAAACCAGCCGCAACGGCGAGGGCGACCGGTGGTGGCACCGAACTCAGCCCCGAGTTCTCTGAGAGCGGTGGAGTCGCGATCGTTGGCCTCAGTGGGTAGTGGCCCGTTGCCCACTCTGGTGGTGTAGGCTTTCACCACGCCCAGCACTGCATCGATCTTGGTTGGCCCTATTCCAGCTCCGATCGCTGCACCACCCGCCGTGGTATTGGACGATGTCACGAACGGGTACGTTCCATGATCCACGTCCAGCTGCGAGCCCTGGGCGCCCTCCAGCAACACCCGGCATCCCTGCTCCAAGGCTTGCGACGCAACGAGGCCGGTATCGGCCAGCATCGGAATCAACCGTGGAGCCAGGCGCTCCAACAGCTCTATGTGCTCGTCGGCGCACACGCGCTCCTCTACTCCCATCACTTCGAGGCTCAGATTGACCTGAGCTGTGCGATTAATCAGGAATCCACGCAAGCGGTCCAGCGAACGGAGATCGCCTGCGCGAACTCCCCGCCGTCCGATCTTGTCTTCGTACGCCGGACCGATGCCGCGCCCGGTGGTCCCAATGCGCTGCTGTTTCTCAATCGCGTTGTCCAGTACCTTGTGATATGGGAGAACGAGGTGGGCACGATCCGAAACGATCAAACGCCCGGTCACGTCGATACCGCGGGCGACGAGATCGTCCACTTCCTGCAGCAATGTCTCCGGGTCTAGCACCACGCCGTTGCTAATGATGCAGCGCGTGCCCTCATGGAGTATTCCTGACGGGAGTTGGTGGAGAATGAATTCGTTCTCTCCCTTGACCACCGTGTGCCCGGCGTTGGCGCCGCCTTGGTAACGCACGACGAGATCGGCACGCTCCGCCAGCACGTCGACAATTTTCCCCTTCCCCTCGTCACCCCACTGTGCGCCCACTACCACGATGCAATAGCGCTCGGGATCGAACATTCTCTCCGAATCCTCTCGGTATCATCGAAACAAGAGATCCACAAAAAACCCCCGCAGGGGTCTCCCCGGCGGAGGTCCTTTGACGAAAGGTAGATCGCGACTCGATATGCGTCAACCGAACAGGGCTGGCACCGCTTGTGCGACGATCCGACCTATGTCAATCGCGCTCTTGGGATCTGTCCGCTCCACAGTGTCCCTGGCAGTGTGGACCACGCCCAGTGTGGTCCAACTACCGCGGCTCACCGTGATCCCACCCAATCCGCCGCCAGCGAGCACAGAGCCGTCTACGAAAACGCCAAGTGGCAAACGTGACCGGCGAACCGCATAGCCGGCCTCTGCCAGCCTCTCCGGTACGGAAACCCGGAGTCGCATCGCGGCTTCCCGGTCCGGCTCCCGAGTAGCTCCTGTTTTCGGCGAGTGAGGCATCACGTTGACCACTCCGATACTGTCAATGCCGTCGAAGTTCACGAACGACCCGGACGCCACGTCGAGTTGCGTCCACGCTCTGGCCCCTTCCATACCGAACTCCTCCGCAGCCGTTATGAGCACACCGATATCGGAACGATCTTTCAACCGTTCGGCGGCTACCAACGCAGCAATGATACCGCTTGCGTTGTCGACGGCTCCGGGAGACGAACCGACGAGCACCGGCCCAGCCATAGCCGCTCCGCCTGCCAGCGTCAATACGATCCAGGGAGCCACCGCAGCAACCGGCAGTGGCCCCGCCACGCGCAAGGCCAACAGCACCACGAGACCTCCCGCTCCCAGGCCCAAACTCATAGAAGCCATCACTCGGCCCCGAAGGGACAACCGCTGACCCTTGCTGTCGGAGTGTGCCACCAACCAAAATCGCGGCGCACTGCCACTGGTGCCAAAAACGTTGGTCGCCGTCACGACTGAGTTGTCCGCCCATACCAGCCGCCTGGCGACCCCGGCTGCCAGAAGACCGACCATCGCGAGCAACGCTGTTCCGGTTAGGGTAACACCCCAACCGGGAAACGGCAGCACAAAGGGCGGAAACAACACCAAGGCACAGCAACCCAAGCCTGCGCTGCCAACGGCCGCCCCACGTAGGCGATCGGGCGCAGTCTGGAAGATCTGATGTCGCACCTCATACCCGAACGCCCGGAGCCGCTCGGTTACGAGTTCTTCAACCTTTGATACGGCCCGCGACCCCGGCAACCGCGGCACCGCAATGCGAGGGAAGAGATCGTACGCCCAGTCCGAAGTCACACTACGCTGAAATCAACTGAGCGGTCTGCAGCAACTTCTTTAGCCGAGTCTCGTCCGCTTCTGAACCGCTCACCAGCGGACTGCGAACCCGTCCGCCGACGAGCCCAACCGCATCCATGGCCAGCTTCACGCCTGGAGGTCCCAGCTTTCCAACGATCTCCTTGTGCAGCGGTGTCAACCGCTCTTGGGCATTCCCCGCCGCTACTTTCTCTCCACGCGCGAACGATTCCGCCACTTCCACCGCTGTATCTGCTGCAAAGTTGGCCACAGCGAGAATTCCGCCGACCGCGCCTATCTCCAGGGCGGCGTACAGCAGTGCGCCCGACCCGATGAAGCACGCCCATTGCGGCACGGCGTCTCGATAGGCAGCGAAGTTCTTCAAATCTCCACTCGAGTCCTTCACCCCCACGATGTTGGTGTGCCCTGCAAGCGACATCAGCGTCGATTCACTGATGGCAAGGTTCGTGTAGACTGGGATGTTGTACACGAGTATAGGGATAGGCGACTCCTCTGCGACCGCCCGGAAGTGATCCGCCAATGCGCGCTGCGTTACGAAACGCGCGAAGTATGCCGGTGGGCGGACCAGTGCCGCGTCCGCGCCGTTTTCCGCCCCGTCCCTGCATGCTGCGATTGTCGCCCGTGTCGACTCGCGACCGGCACCAACGATCAACAACTTCTCCTCCGGCACGACTTCCCTCAGCCATCCCACAATCTGCCGCGATTCGTCATCGCTCAGCAGAGACGCCTCACCAGTGGAACCTGCAACTACGACACCGCTGGCACCGGCATCGAGAACGGCGCGGGCGTTGTTTCGCAGTGCCACTGGTGCAACATCTCCGGTAGTCGGATCAAAGGGCGTCGTCAGCGGGACGAGGACTCCGTGGAAACGGTCGCGCCTCATCATCACCGCGATGAGCTTCTCTTCTTGGCGCGGCTGCGTTTGGGCTTGGCGCAGCTGCGTTTGGGCGCGGGCGACTCGAAGATCGAAGATCGATGCATCACTCGCAGCGGCCACGGCGGTCTCGGTGGTTATCAACTGTTGCCCAACGAGTTCGTGCAGATGCTGGTCGAACGTCTGCATCTGGTGCTCCTCTTTGCCCGCCTCGATCATCGAGTGAAGCTCGCCGGCACGGCTTCGATTGCGAATCACCTCACGAATCTCCGGCGTACTGATGAGCACTTCAACGGCCGCGATCCGTCCCTTGCCATCCGCACGGGGCAAGAGTCGCTGCGAAACCACGGCATGAAGCGCGTCGGCCAGGCGGATGCGCGCAACCTCCTGCTCCTCTAACGGAAACATGCTTACCATGCGACCGACGGCTGAAGTCGCATCCGGAGCATGGAACGTGGATATCACCAGCGATCCCGTTTCCACAGCCTGCATAATCGTACTCGCGACGTCATTGTCGACCAGTTCGCTCACGAAAATCACGTCCGCATCCTGACGTAGCGCGGCTCGCACACCGATCTTCAGGCTCTCCGTATCAACCCCAACCTCTCGCTGCGTAACCGAACTCTGAATGTCGCGGTGCAAGAACTCGATAGGGTCCTCGAGGGTGATCACGTGCTTGCTCAGCGTAGAATTGATCTGCTGGATCATGGCCGCTATGGTGCAACTCTTACCGTTTCCAGCTGGACCCGAAACCAACACCAACCCGCGTTCGGCCTTAGCGATTTCTTCGATGACCCGAGGGAGCGCGAGCACCTCTATCGTGGGGACATTGAACGGCATAGCCCGCATCACGACCATGAACGACGAACGCTGGCGCAGTAGGTTGACTCTGAAGCGGCCAATACCGGGAGCACCCCACGAACAATCGTAATCGCCGATCGAATCGATCCTGTCGCGATCCGCCTCGTTGGGTATCAGCTGCAGCGCAATCGCCTTTGTTTGCTCCGGAGTGAGACGCTGCTTGGTGAGGGGCTTGAACACACCGTCAATGCGAGCCCGAAAGACATCGCCAGCCTTGATATGGAGATCGGAAGCGCCGCATTCGACAGCTGCCTTGATGATATGTTCCACGCGTCAATGACCCATTCGGAGATATGTGTTCTCGAGAGCGAAGATCCCGGAGTGCGGCTCACAAAAGGTGGTCATTCGACACCGCCCGACTGGTGGGATCGTGCTGCGATGACTCGCTCGATCGGCCTCAGCAAACTCAACACCAGCAACACCAGGAGCGTCGCGCCCGTCGCCTCCAACAACGCTCCGAACCCGATCGCCATGCCAATGGCGGCAACTAACCACATCGTGGCTGCCGTAGTAAGACCGGTTACGATACCACGTCCCTGAATGGATCGTGCCCGCACCCAAGAAGCCCACACCGGTGACGATCTGGGCCGCAATCCTCGCAGGATCGCCCGAAGTGGAGGACATCGCCATCGATAGCTCGGTAAAGAGAACCGCTCCAACGCAAATCAAGATGTTGGTACGAAGTCCGGCCGCCTTGTGCTGCAACTCTCGCTCGAGACCGATTGCCCCTCCCAGCGCAACCGCAAGGCAGAGATGCAGGAGCAGATCTAGCCGCAGATCGTGAATCAGGTCGTATTCCATGGCTAGCGCTTGGCTGGCTCTTTTACAGCCAACGGCAACAATCCCATGTGAGCGCGTACGCCCGCCATGGTCTCTCGCGCAACAGCCCTGGCCTTCTCGGCTCCCTCTGCCAAGATTTCACCCACCCGCTCCGGAGCCTCGACTAATTCTTTCGCTCGTTGCCGCATAGGTGCAAACGCCTCGGAAATGTGGTCCGCCAACACACGCTTGCACTCGATGCACCCCCAACCGGCCGTGCGACACTTCTCCGCAACCTCCTGAACCACAGGGGGGGAAGAAAAGTTTTGGTGCAACGTGTACACATTGCATATTTCCGGCGTGCCGGGATCCGTGCGTCTCACGCGCGCCGGATCAGTCTTGGCCGGCCGAATCCGCTCCCATATCTCATCCGGTTCGTCGAGGATTCCGATTGTGTTACCTAGGCTCTTGGACATCTTTCCTTGCCCGTCTAGCCCCTGAATCCGTTTGGCCTTGCCGATATCTGCCTGCGGCTCCGGAAAGTAGCCAGCGTGATACTTAGCGTTCCACTTCCGAGCGATCTCCCGCATCAGTTCGACGTGCTGCACCTGATCCTCGCCCACGGGCACCAGGTCCGCCTTGTACAACAACACGTCCGCAGCCTGCAATACCGGATAGTTGAGCAACCCCGCCAGCACGCTTTCTTGCCGCCGGGACTTATCCTTAAATTGTGTCATCCGTTCGAGCTCGCCAATCGGCGTCACCGTAGTGAGCACCCACGCAAGCTCAGTGTGCTCGACGACATGGGACTGCACGAACAACACGCATTTTCCCGGATCGATGCCGGCCGCCAGCAGACCCATGGCCATCTCGAGCGTCCGCCGCTGGAAAGCGTCGATGTCGTAAGCCTGTGTAATGGCATGATAATCCACGATGCAGATGAAGCATTCGTGACTGTCTTGAAGCTCGACCCAGTTCTTGACCGCGCCGAGATAGTTGCCGATGTGGAGTCCGCCGGATGGCTGAATGCCCGAGAATACGCGTGACATCAAGTGAAGCTACGGAGGCATGGAATGGACCGCAAGGTGCTTGAATACCACAACTTACTTTCAATCGCCGTATCCGCCGCACAGCGCGCAGCGGCCTTCGTTCGGGGGGCGAAGCGGCCCGGCGACCCAACGACTTGGCGTCACAAAGGACTCAACGATTTCGTTACCGAGATCGATCGGGAATCGGAGCGCCTCATGACCGAACACCTTCTCGAGCGTGCGCCCGGATCCCGAGTGTGCGGCGAGGAGCTCAGCCCGGACGCGAACTCCGACGGGCTGCTATGGGTAGTGGATCCGCTGGACGGAACCACCAATTATCTCCACGGCTACCCCGCCTATGCCGTCAGCATCGCCGCCGTTCAACACGGGGTGCCGCAAGTGGGAGTGGTGGTCGATATTGCACGCGATCTGCCCTACACCGCCGTAGCCGACGGCGGCGCGTGGCAGGGGGACAACAGATTGCAGGTATCCCCCACGGCAGACCCCGCCATGGCTCTCGTGGGAACAGGATTCCCCTTCAAAACCCCACCTCTGTTCCCCAGATACCTGGAACAACTCTCCGCCCTGATGCACGAAACGAGCGGCATTAGACGGGCCGGCTCGGCGGCACTCGACCTCGTGGACGTCGCCCTCGGCCGCTTCGACGGCTTCTGGGAGCTGCAGCTCGCGCCCTGGGACGTGGCTGCCGGGACACTGCTCGTGCGGGAGGCTGGCGGCGTCGTCACGGACACGGATGGGTCACAAGATGTCATCAAGCACGGCTCGATCGTAGCAGGGAACCCGAAAATGCATGAATGGCTCCTGAACAAACTGGAGGCGTCGTAAGGCATATGGAGTGGGTAGAATGCGTTCCGAACTTCAGCGAAGGCCGCGATCCATCCTTCATTGACGCCCTGGCCGCAGCGATTGAGAGCGTCCCGGAAGTACACCTCCTCGACATCCACCGCGATGCGTGGCACCACAGGTCGGTGTTCACGATAGTGGGTGAACTCGGCGCGGTTCGCGATGCGGCCTTTCGGGCAGTACGGCTCGCCGTGAGTCAGATCGACCTCACCCGTCACGCAGGAGAACACCCACGCATCGGTGCCGCAGACGTAGTGCCCTTCGTACCCATCGGCGATACGCCGATGGAAAACTGTGTCGTGCTCGCCCGCCAAATCGGTCGGCTTATCGGGCAGGAACTCCAAGTCCCTGTTTTCCTCTACGGGCGCGCAGCGACGAGACCCGACCGCAGGTTCCTAAGTGGGATTCGCCGCGGCGAATTCGAGAGCCTCACTTCCACGCTCGGCACCTCCCCAGTGCTCACTCCCGATTTCGGCCCGCGAGCTGTGCATCCCTCAGCCGGCGCAACCGCGGTGGGAGCCAGGGAGTTGCTCGTCGCCTTCAACGTTTTCCTCGATTCTAGTGACTCCGGTGTCGCCGATGAGATCGCCAAGCGGATTAGAGCCTCCGCCGGTGGCCCCCCTGATATCCAGGCCATGGGATTTGAAGTTGACGGGCGTGCCCAAGTATCGATGAACCTGTTGGACCCTGCTACCACCACACCGGCGGTGGCCTACGAGGCGGTGAACTCGCTGGCGCAACAGATGGGCATCCGTGTCACACAGAGTGAATTCGTCGGATTGGTGCCGGAGTCGGCAGTCGATGGAACCGATGAGGAGGCCTTGAAGCTGCAATCCCCGTTGCGGGATCGACTCTTGGAGCCGAAGGTGAGAGCCGTGGGAGGGAGGTGCTAGCCGGTGTCGAGGATGAAGACCTAGAAGCTGGACCCCAACACCTATTCTACCGGCGTCGCGGCCGACATGACAGTGAGAAGCCGCGGCCCATCCGGATGAATGAGCACCGTATGCTCAAAATGGGCCGACAGCGAGCCGTCAGCGGTCACGACGGTCCACTTGTCCCTCAGCGTGCGGATCTCCTTCCTCCCGGCATTGACCATCGGTTCGACCGCGATGGTCATGCCCTCCGTCAGTCGGTACCCGCGGCCCGGCTTCCCAAAGTTTGGAACTTGCGGCTCTTCGTGAAAACTGGTGCCGATACCGTGGCCTACTAGTTCTCGCACGACACTGTAACCGGCCTGTTCGGCGATTTGCTGCACTGCGTGGCCAACATCGCCCGTATGGTTGCCAACGAGAGCTGCAGCGATGCCCGCGTTGAGCGCTTCACGGGTCACGGCGAGCAACCGCTCAACGTCCCCGCCAACCTCACCTACCGGGAAAGTCCTTGCGGAGTCCGCATGGAGACCCTCCAAAGCCACCCCACAGTCTACACTGACGATGTCGCCTTCGTGCAACTCGCGGTTGTCGGATGGTATGCCATGTACGATCTCGTTGTTGATGGAAGTACACAGCGAACTGGGAAAGTCGTATAACCCTTTGAACGAAGGACGTGCTCCCGTATGACTAAAGATGAATTCTTCCGCCAACAGATCCAGGTCGCCGGTCGTCACGCCTGGCCGGACGTGGGAGTCAAGCAAGGCGAGTGTGTCCGCGAGTATGCGTCCGGCGGCCGCCATTACCTCGATCTCGCGCGGGGATTTGATGGTGATCAAGAGACCGCTATCACCTCGTCGACGCGCACCGCCACTTCATCGACCGTTCCCGTTGCATCGATGCTCTTTACCACACTCTGCCTCTGATAGTACGAGATGAGCGGCTCAGTCTCCTTGCGGTACACCTCCAGACGCTTGCGAAAGGTCTCGGGAGTGTCATCGGCCCGACCCTCCGCCGCCGCTCTCCCCAGCAGGCGAACCAACAACTCGCCATCCGGCACAGCGAAATTGACAACCTTATGCACGCGAGAACCACGCGCAGACAGCAGCTCATCAATCTCTACAGCCTGAGCTATGGTACGGGGAAACCCATCCATGATTACGCCCTTCTCGGCATCGGCCGACGCCAGTTTCTCTTCGACCATCTCGAGAATCACCTCATCCGGTACCAGTTCCCCTTGCTCCATATACGCCCGAGCCTGCTTTCCCAACGGCGTCCCGGCCTCGACGGCGGTGCGCAACATATCGCCGGTCGCAATCTTCGGCACGCCGAGCTTGCCCGCGAGAATTTCGCCCTGCGTTCCCTTACCGGCCCCAGGAGCTCCTAGCAACACGATGTTCATGTCGGCCCTATTGCGCCTATGAATAGCGTCGACGTCCGCGGAATTTCAAGCGGCCCTGCTTCATGAATTCGTCGTAATGCCGTACTCGCAAATGTTGCTGCACTTGCTGCATCGTATCGAGCGCAACACCAACGATAATGAGGATGGCGGTACCACCAAAATAGAACGGAACGTTGAACGCATCGAAAATGAAGAAGGGTAGTAGCGCCACGGCCGTAAGAAACACGGAACCAGGCAACGTCACGCGGCTCAACACGTCGTCGATGTAGTCTGCCGTCGCCGCTCCGGGTTTGACGCCCGGGATGAACCCACCTTGCTTCTTGAGATTCTCTGCTAGATCCACAGGGTTGAAGATGATCGATGTGTAAAAGTAGGTGAAGAAGATAATCAGGAGGGAGTAACTCACGTAATACATTCCGGTTCCCGGTTGAAACGCATCAGACATCGCCTGGAGCGACGGCAGGTTGCTGAATGTTGCTATCGTTCCCGGCACGATGATGACCGACTGCGCGAAGATTATGGGCATCACGCCCGCCGAATTCAGGCGGATGGGAATGTACGTCTTGGCCCCTTCGCGGATCCGACCGCGCCCCATGACCTTTCGTGGAATCTGGATCGGGATTCGCCGGGCGGCCACCGTCAAAGCGACCACGCCGGCAATCACGCCGATCATGACCACACCCAAGACCAACAGCGCCGGGAAGCTGATCACGCCCTGCCTGACGAAGTCGAGGGTGCGGAAAATGCCGGGCCACATGCCTTCAAGTATCGAGAAAAAGATGAGCAGGCTCATCCCGTTTCCGATACCGCGCTCGGTGATCTGCTCGCCCAACCACATCACGAACACCGCTCCGGTGGTGAGAGTGAGCATGGTGACGGACCGGAAGCCCCAACCCGGACTCGTTACAGCCCCCGCCAGCGATTCGGTGAAGACGGAAAACCCGTACGCCTGACCGAGGGCGAGACCCACAGTCATGTAACGGGTCCATTGAGTGATTTTCTTCCGGCCCTCTTCTTCCTTTTGGAGCTTTTCTACGTAGGGGAATACGGCGCCCGCCAACTGGAACATGATCGACGCCGAGATGTATGGCATGATGCCCAGAGCCAATACCGTCGCCCGCGAGAACCCGCCCCCGACGAACATATCGTAAACGCCGAAGAGGGTCTGCGCCCCCTGGTTCTGCATGAAGTCCGCCATGACCTGGACGTTGACTCCAGGCGTGGCAATGTGAGCACCCAGCCGGTAGATGACCAGGCACAAGAAGGTGAATAAAATCTTTTCCTTGAGCTCGGGGACGGCCCAAAGGTTGGGAATACGGGGACCGGTCATGCGTTATGCCTCGATCCGGCCGCCTGCGGCTTCGATTTTCTCTCGAGCTTTCTTCGACACCGCGCAACCCCACACCGCCACGGCACGTTCCACCTCTCCAGAGCCGAGAATCTTCACCGGTTGGCCGGGCTTGGCGATCAAGCAACCTTCCAGGAGCGACGCCGGCGTGACGTCGTCACCCTTCAGCTTCTGCAGGTCGCGGAGATTGACCACTTGGTATTCGGTACGCGAGCGATTCCAGAACCCGCGCTTCGGCACCCGGCGAATGAGCGGCATTTGGCCGCCCTCGAAACCGGGGCGGACGCCACCGCCCGATCGGGAACGCTGTCCGTTTTGGCCCCGGCCTGCGGTCTTGCCCAACCCAGAACCCTGCCCGCGACCTTTACGCTTCGGCGTCTTGGTGGCGCCCCGAGGGGCGGGCAGGTTGTGAAGCCCCAAGGGCTGATCTCCTGACATTTCTACTCCTCGGGCGTCACGCGGATAAGGTGGCTGACCTTGGCGAGCATTCCCTCTATTGCAGGGTTCCGTGTCACGACAACTTCGCCCTGATGGTGCTTGATTCCGAGCGCCCGTAGCGTCTCACGAAAATCCTTCCGGCGGCCGATCGATGAACAAATCTGCCGCACGCGCACGCGTGCGACGTCCGCCTTTTGGGGTGCCGCGCGCTTCGTCGCTGCGGCCGGCTGCTTGATCGCTGCTGCTTTGACCTTCGGTGCCGCCTTTGTTGCTCTTTGGGTAGACTCGGCCTTGGCTGCTTTCTTGATAGTCGACTTTGCCCTTGTCTTCTTCTTAGCAGACGCGGCGGCCTTTTTCGTGGTTTTCTTCGCAGCCTTTTTGGCCGTCTTGCCCTTGGCTCCTCCTGTCGACTTAGCCGGCATCCACTACCTCCTCCACACGACGTTGGCGCGGCCGGTAGTCCAGGTCAGCGACCTCGATTCCACGCCGACGGGCAACTGATTGCGGAGTCATGAGATTACGCAGTCCTTGCATCGTCGCATGGACCATGTTGGCCGGATTGTGCGATCCGAGACACTTGGTGAGAATATCGCTGATACCGGCGCATTCCAGGACGGACCGCACGGGCCCACCGGCTATCACGCCGGTACCGGTGGATGCCGGTTTGAGCAATACGCGACCAGCTCCATGGCGGCCGATGACCTCGTGGGAAACCGTCGTCCCCTCCCGGGGCACATCCTCCATCGCCTTTCGTGCCGCCTCCACTGCCTTCCGCACGGCTTCGGCAACCTCGTTGGCCTTCCCCGTGGCAACGCCGATCTTTCCCGCACCGTCACCCACGGCTACCAGGGCGCTGAAGGAAAATCGTCTACCGCCCTTGACCACCTTGGCCACTCGATTGATCGCGATCACGTTCTCGATGAGGTCCGACTCCCGTTCGCTTCGCCGATCACGGCGGCCTCCCCGCTGTCTTTGCTGCACCATCCTCAAAACTCCAATCCGCCCTTACGGGCTCCGTCGGCTACGGCCTTCACCCGTCCGTGATACGGATACCCCCCCCGGTCGAAAACGACCCTCTTGATTCCGGCTGCGGCGGCACGTTCGGCCAGGAGTTTGCCGACCGCGAAGCTGGCAGCGATCTTGCCCTCACCTTCGGCGACAACCTCTTTCGCCTGGTCGCTCAGCCCGATGAGCGTCCGGCCCCCATCGTCGTCGATGATTTGAGCGTAGACATGCTTGAGCGAACGATAAACCGCGAGCCGTGGGCGATTCTCGGTCCCCCGGATCTTCTTCCGCAAGCGCAAATGACGGCGATAACGCCGCTGCCACCGCGTCTTCGGCTTATGTATTGGCCTCATGCCTTAGCTCCAGTCTTCCCGGCCTTGGTCCTAACCTTTTCTCCCACGTAGCGGATGCCCTTTCCCTTATATGGTTCAGGTGGACGCACCTTACGGATATCCGCCGCCACCTGCCCAACTTTTTCCTTGTCAATACCTTCGATTTTCACGATGGCGCCGTTGACCGAAATCTTGATGCCGTCCGGGGCCTCGTATTCGACGACGTGCGAGTAACCAACCACGAGCTTGGCACCCTTGGCCGTCGGTTCCGCTTTGTATCCTACGCCTCGGATTTCCAGCGATTTGGAAAAGCCGTTCGTCACTCCCTCAATCATGTTGCTGAGGAGAGTCCGTGTCAGCCCATGTAAGGCGCGATGTTTTCCTATGTCCGAGGGGCGGGTGACCGTAATCGTACCATTGTCGATCACAATGTTCATCTCCTGCGGAAGTCGCCGTGAGAGTTCTCCCTTGGGGCCTATGACGGTGGCCAAGTTCTCTTTCAAACTTACCGTCACACCGTTTGGCACAGAAATGGGTTTCTTCCCGATGCGTGACATCGATCCCCCTACCAGACCTGGGCTACGTACTCGCCGCCAAGACGCTGACGACGTGCCTCGCGATCGCTCATGACGCCGCGAGGCGTCGACAGAATGGCCATGCCCAATCCGTTCTTCACACGGGGAATTTCCCGCGCCTTGACGTAGCGACGAAGCCCTGGCGTCGAGATGCGCCGAATCTCGTGGATCACCGGCGCATCGCCGTGGTATTTCAAATAGAGGCGCAGCCTTCCATGGCGTCCGTCATCCAACACTTTGTAGTCCTGGATGTAGTGGTTGTCCTGCAACAACCGCGCTATTTGCGTCTTGAACTTGGAGACCGGGATGTCGATCCGCTTGTGTCCAGCACGACCGGCATTCCGAATTCGCGTCAGCATGTCCGCTACGGGATCATTCATATTGTGTTACCAGCTGGCTTTGCGCACGCCTGGGATCTCACCCAGCAGCGCGCCCTTCCTGAAACAAATCCGGCAGAGACCAAACTTCTGAAGGTATCCGCGAGCCCGACCACACCGATTACAGCGGCTATATCCTCTGACGCCGTATCTCGGCTTTCGGTTTGCTTTCGCAATCAAACTCTTCCTTGCCATACCACCTCTTCCTCAGATAACCACGGGTGGATCGCCACGGAACGGCATGCCAAGCTCGCGGAGCAACGCCTTGGCCATGTCATCTCGCGAAGTCGAAGTCACAAACGTAATGTCCATCCCGTGAATCTTCTCGATCTTCTCGTAGTCGACTTCCGGAAAAACCATCTGCTCCTTAAGCCCTACCGTGTAATTCCCTCTCCCATCAAATGACCGCGTCGGCAGGCCGCGAAAATCGCGAATGCGCGGCACAGTAAGCGTCACGAACCGATCGAGGAACTCCCACATTCGCGAGCGGCGAAGCGTTACTGATGTGCCGATGGCCATACCAGCACGCAATGAAAAGTTCGAGATCGCCTTTCTCGCACGTGTAACCACAGGCCGTTGGCCCGTAATCGCCCCCAACTCTGCAACAGCCGCATCGAGCAATTTGGCATTCTTCGGAGCTTCTCCCATGCCAACGTTCAGGACGATCTTCGTCAGCATCGGAGCCTCATGGATGTTCCGCAGTTGGAACTCCTTGACCAGCTTAGGACGGACAACATTGACATAACGTTCATGGAGCCGAGGTGCGGGAACCGGCTCAGCGGACTTCCCGTTCCCACCATCTGCCTTCTGTTTCGATTTCTTGTCTGCCATCCTAAGCTCTAGCCCTCGGTATTGCCTGGCCCGATTTCACGCTGATCCGCTCGAGGCCACCATCCTTGTCTCGCTTCCGGCGAATGCGCGTCGGCTCACCTGTTTTCGGGTCGAGCAGCATCACGTTCGATGCATCGAACATCGCGGGGAACTCGATGATTCCGCTCTCATCTCCCTCCCGTTGTGCCCGCTTGTGGCGTTTTACGATATTCACGCCCTCCACCGTCACCCGATACCGCTTGCGATCAACGCGCAGTACACGTCCTTCCTTCCCCTTGTCATCGCCGGACACGACGCGCACCGTATCGCCCGAAGTAATATGCATCTTGTGATGAACCACGGGCTTATTTCGCCGGCGCTTGGACTTCTTGTGAACCAGTCGTCCCATGGCTTACAACACCTCCGGAGCAAGCGACACGATTTTCATGAACCTCTTCTCACGGAGCTCACGCCCCACCGGACCAAAGATTCGTGTTCCCCGCGGCTCACGCGCGTCGTTGATGAGCACTGCTGCATTGTCGTCAAATCGGATGTAGCTGCCGTCGCGACGACGTGTCTCCTTGACCGTTCGAACAATGACAGCCTTCGCAATCTCACCCTTCTTGATCTGGCCCGTGGGCAAGGCATCCTTGATGGTGACCACAACTATGTCACCCAACCTGGCATAACGCCGCCGGCTCCCACCAAGCACGCGAATCACGAGCGCCTTTCGAGCGCCGGTGTTGTCGACAATCTTGAGAATCGATTCCTGTTGAACCATGTCTCTTGCCGCCTACTGTGCGCGCTTGACGATCTCAACCACACGCCAACGCTTGGTCTTCGACAACGGCCTGGTCTCCATGATTCGGACTGTGTCCCCTATCCTTGCCCCATGCAGATCATGCGCCTTCACCCGCTTGGTCAACGTGACCCGTTTCCCATACAACGGGTGAGCGAGGCGCCTTTCTAGCTGCACGGACACCGTGTTTGTCATCTTGTCGCTCACCACAACGCCAGTTCGAGCCTTCCTGGTGGATCGGCTCTTGGTGGTCTGCTCGCTCATGCGGACTTCCTCTCAACCAGCACCGTCTTTATCCGCGCGATGTTGCGGCGTATGGTTCGAAACTGCAGTGGATTGCCGCCTGTGACGTCCTCGGTCGCCGATCGGAACTTCAGTCGAAACTGCGCCTCTTCGAGCCGGTCCAATTCTTCCTGCAACTCAGCGTCTTTCAACTCTCGGATGAACCCCATGCCGAGCGGCTTCTTCTCTGCGTCCTTCAAAGACATGATTAATCCCCCTCACGCATTACAAACCGGGTCCGGACCGGCAACTTCGCAGCCGCCAACTCGAACGACCTTCTCGCTACTGCCTCCGAAACGCCTCCTGCCTCGAACATCACACGTCCCGGCTTGACCACCGCCACCCAATGCTCCGGGTTGCCTTTCCCCTTCCCCATTCGCGTCTCTGCCGGCTTCTTCGTGATCGGCTTGTCGGGGAAAATCCGGATCCACACCTTGCCGTCACGCTTCATGTGCCGAGTCATAGCCACACGAGCAGCCTCGATCTGGCGACTGGTGATCCAACCCGGGTCCAGCGACATCATCCCAAAGTGACCGAAGACCACCGCGTTACCGCGCCGTGCTAGGCCACGCGTGCGCCCCTTCATACGCTTCCGGTACTTGACACGTTTCGGCGCAAGCATCGCTATGCTCCCGTGCTGTAGGTGCGGCCGCGACGATCCTCGACCACCTCACCTTTGAAAATCCAAACCTTGATGCCAATCGTCCCATAGGTCGTCTTCGCCGTGGCCGTGGCGTAGTCGATGTCGGCCCGCAGCGTATGGAGTGGCACGCGTCCCTCATGGTAGCCTTCCACCCGCGCTATTTCCGCACCGCCGAGCCGGCCTCCGGCCTTGATCTTTATTCCTTGTGCGCCCATCCGTATCGTGTTCTGAACCGACCGCTTCAAGGCACGGCGGAAGGACACACGCTGTGTGAGCTGGTGGGCCACATTGTTCGCTACCAACTGAGCGCTCAACTCGGGACGCTTGATCTCTTCGACGTTGATACCAATTTCCTTGCCGGTCAGCTGGGCGAGTTCATCGCGCAGCTTATCGACTTCGGCGCCACGCTTGCCAATCACGACACCGGGACGGCCCGTAAAGATCGTCACTGTCGCCTTGCCAGGCTTTCTTTCCACATGCACGTCGGCAACGGCGGCATGAGCGAGCCTTGTCCTCAGATACTTGCGGACGAGATCGTCCTCCTGCAGCAACTCGGCGAAATCCTTGCGGGCAAACCACCGCGACCGCCACGGCTTGATGATCCCAAGCCGGAAACCGTATGGATGGGTTTTCTGACCCACTTACTTCTCCTCCCTTGGCTCAACGCGAATCTCGATCGTGCTCATGCGTTTGCGAATAGGCGTAGCCCGACCGTAGGCGGCCGGGCGCCAGCGCCAGAGGGTCTCTCCCTCATTGGCGATGGCGTACGAGACATACAGATCATCTACATCAAACGCCCGGCTTTCCCGGTCTGCGTCTTGCTCGGCGTTCGCGACCGCGGAGCGAAGTACCTTCTCTATCTGCCGTGCAGCGCGTTTCTTCGAAAAGCGGAGCAGCCCATATGCCTCATTGACATCCTTCCCGCGAATCGTATCCACAACCAGGCGCACCTTCCGGGCTGATTGCCGAACACCCTTCTGTATCGCACGAGGGGCCATGGCTACTTCCCTCCCGTCTTTCTATCCGCTCTCCCCCCGGAGTGACCCCGGAACAACCGCGTCGGCGCGAACTCCCCAAGCTTGTGTCCCACCATGTTCTCACTGATATACACAGGGATGAACTTGTTGCCGTTATGCACGGCAATCGTGTGGCCGATAAAATCCGGTGTAATCGTCGAACCTCGCGACCACGTCTTGAACACTCGCTTCTCGTTTTGCTCGTTGAGCTGCTGGATCTTCGCCAGCAACGAGGATTCGACGTAAGGTCCCTTCTTGACGCTTCTCGGCATCTGCTTCCGTTCCTTGCCCCGCTACTTCGTTGCTTTGCCGCGCTTGCGACCACGGACAATGAGCCTGGTACTAGCCTTCTTCTTACGTCTCGTCTTTGAACCCTCCGCCTGGCCCCATGGAGACACCGGATGGCGGCCACCAGAACTCCGACCCTCACCGCCGCCAAGCGGGTGATCTACCGGGTTCATGGCCACACCCCGGACCTTGGGGCGGCGGCCCAGCCAACGAGTCTTCCCCGCCTTCCCGACGCGTAGCAGCTCGTGGTCGCCGTTACCGACCTCACCGATCGTGGCAAGGCACTCGCTACGTATCAGACGGACTTCGCTACTGCGGAGTTTGAGCGCAACGTACCCGCCTTCCTTGGCGACGACCTGCGCTGAAGTCCCGGCCGAGCGGCAAATCTGGGCGCCTTTGCCTGCCCTGAGTTCCACACAATGCACCGAACTGCCAAGGGGAACCTCCGCCAGCGGCAACGAATTCCCTATCCGGATATCACTGCCCGGCCCGGACACGACCGTGTCGCCAACCCGCAACCCGTTCGGATGTATGATATATCGCTTCTCGCCATCGACGTAGACCAGCAGCGCTATGCGCGCGGTACGATTGGGATCGTACTCAATCTCGGATACACGGGCCGAAATGCCGAACTTGTTACGCTTGAAGTCGATCCGACGATACCTCCGCTTGTGCCCGCCACCCCGGTGACGCATCGTCAGATGCCCTTGGTTGTTGCGCCCGCCCTTCTTGCTCAGCGGCTCGAGCAATGACTTTTCGGGCGTACTCCGGGTAATCTCCGCAAAATCGGAGATGGAACGGCGACGGCTCGCAGGTGTTACCGGGCGAAACTTGCGAATCCCCATTATCGGCTACCCTTCGAAGATCTCGATGGAGTCGTCTTTGTGAAGCCTCACAAAGGCCTTCTTCCATCGCGGGCGCCGACCCACATGGCGCCCCATAGTCTTCCGTTTCGAACGCTGTATCGCAGTACGTACGCTCGTGACGCGCACCGCAAACAACGATTCGATGGCATTCTTGATATCGTACTTGTTGGCATGTAGGTCGCACACGAACGTGTACTCTTTACGAACTCCATACGATGCGGAGGACTTCTCCGTAACCAGCGGACGGACGACTGCACGGAATCGATCAGGCATCGGTGCCAACCTTCTTCGTGCGGGCCTGCTCTCGCGACGCTACGTCCCTAGCCCGCTGCACCCGCTTGGCCCGAGCGTTGGGTACCGGGGATCGCTCCTGTTGATGGATGGCGAACGCTGCCTCTTCGATCACCAAGGCGTCGGCCCAGAGTATCTCGTATGCCGATGCATTCACATATCGCACAGCATGCACTCGCGGCAGATTGCGACTCGAGAGAAACACCTCAGGACGGTGCTCCGCGGTAAGAACGAGCACTTTCTTGTCTTGAATCCCCAACTTGGTGAGGATATCGACTAACTGCCGAGTCTTCGGACTCTCGAACGTCATCGATTCGATGACATATAGCGCGCCATCCTGAGCTCGCGCATTCAACGCGGACTGCTTGGCAAGCCGCCTTACCTTTCGAGGCAGATCCACACGGTAGCTTCTCGGCTTAGGCCCGAACACGATACCTCCACCACGCCATTGAGCAGCCCTGGTCGTCCCTTGCCGAGCTCGGCCGGTACCCTTCTGGCGCCATGGTTTTCTACCACCGCCCGACACCTCCACCCGCGTCTTGGTCGAATGCGTCCCCTGCCGCTGATTGCTCAGGTACGCCCTTACAGCATGATACAAGGCCCCCTGGTGGACGTCGCCGTCGTACGCGGCGGGCAAAGAAAACTTGGTCTTCTTCTTCCCTCCAGCGGATGTAACATGATGGGCCTCAAGCATAGCGACTCCGCCCTCCCTGTTTTCTGACGGTCACGATGCCGGATTTTGACCCGGGAACCGCCCCGCGGACGTACAGCAGATTGCGCTCGATATCCACACGGACTACCTCGAGTCCGGTCTCCGTATGGCGACTCGAACCCATGTGCCCCGGCAGTTTCTTTCCCTTGATGACTCGGGAAGGATCCGTGCCAGGACCCATGCTTCCCGGGCGACGGTACCCGGTGCTGCCGTGCGTCGCAGGCCCGCCCTTAAACCCGTAGCGCTTCACAACGCCCTGAAACCCCCGGCCCTTTGTCGTCCCGGTGACCTTCACCGTCTCGCCAGCGTGGAAAATGTCCACCGTGATCGTATCACCCGGCTTCGGCGCTTCATCGCCCTCGCCGAGGACAAACTCCTTGAGCTGGGCTGGCGCTGTCTCCAATCCACTGGCCTTGACGTGACCGGCCAACGCCTTCGTACTGCGCTTGGCCTTCCTCGTGCCAAACCCGATTTGCACTGAGTGCGCGCCGTCGTCTCTGGATCTAACCTGCACGACCGGACAAGGCCCAGCTTCAATCACGGTCACTGGTATGACGCGTCCATTGTCATCATAGACACGTGTCATCCCCAGCTTGCGTCCAATAATCGTGTTCATGCTACTCGACCTTGATCTCGACGTCGACACCCGCCGGCAAATCCAACCGTGTCAACGCATCAACAGTCTGGGGGCGCGAATCGGGGATGTCGATCAGCCGTTTGTGCACCTTGAGTTCGAACTGCTCCCGACTCTTCTTGTTGACGTGAGGGCTGCGCAACACGGTCCAACGGTGAGTCTTGGTTGGAAGCGGAATGGGTCCTGACACCTGCGACCCACTCTTCTCAACCGCGCGCACGATGTCCGCAGCCGCCTGGTCAATGACCAGGTGGTCGAACGCCTTGAGTCGGATTCTGATTCGTCCCGCCATGCTGTCCCGTATCTGGTTGGGGGCGATGCTTACTTCGACCCTGGTTAGGGCTATGCATGCCTCGATGGGGGCAACGCATGCGCCGCCCGGCTACTCATGAATCTTCGTCACCACACCAGCACCGACCGTCCGGCCACCCTCGCGAATGGCAAACCGCAACCCGTCCTCCATCGCAATCGGCGTGATCAACTCAATACCTACCTTCGTGTTGTCACCAGGCATCACCATCTCCACACCCTCCGGCAACTGCACCGAACCCGTCACATCCGTCGTCCGAAAGTAAAACTGCGGACGATAACCCTTGAAAAACGGCGTGTGACGACCACCCTCGTCCTTTGTCAATACGTATACCTCAGCATCAAACTTGGTATGAGGCGTCACCGAACCCGGCTTCGCCAACACCATGCCACGCTCAATCTCACGCTTGTCAACACCACGCAACAACAAACCCACGTTGTCACCAGCCTGCCCATCGTCCAATAACTTGCGAAACATCTCCACACCCGTCACCACCGTCTTCTTCTCCACACCCATCCCCACCATCTCCACTTCCTCACCCACATTGATCCTCCCACGCTCGATCCGACCCGTCGCCACCGTGCCACGACCCGTAATCGAAAACACATCCTCCACCGGCATCAAAAATGGCTTGTCCGTATCACGCTCCGGAACCGGTATGTAAGAATCCAACGCCTCCAGCAACTCCTGAATACTCCTCACCTCCGCCGCATCCGGATCCGACGACGCCAACGCCTGCAACGCCGACCCCTTGATCACCGGAATGTCGTCCCCGGGAAACTCGTAGCTCGAAAGCAACTCCCGAACCTCCAATTCCACCAACTCCAACAACTCCGGATCGTCAACCATGTCCACCTTGTTCAGGTATACCACGATGTACGGCACATTCACCTGACGCGCCAACAAAATGTGCTCCCGCGTCTGAGGCATCGGCCCGTCCGCAGCACTCACCACCAAAATCGCACCGTCCATCTGGGCAGCACCCGTGATCATGTTCTTCACGTAGTCCGCGTGACCCGGACAATCCACATGAGCGTAATGACGATTCTCCGTCTCATATTCCACATGAGCCGTCGCTATCGTTATGCCCCGCTCTCGCTCCTCCGGAGCCTTGTCAATCTCGTCAAACGCCACAAAACTCCCCATACCCCTCGCCGCCTGCTGCTTCGTTATCGCCGCCGTCAACGTCGTCTTACCATGGTCCACATGCCCAATCGTCCCAACGTTGACATGAGGCTTAGTCCGCTCAAACTTTTCCTTGGCCATTGTCCCGGCCCTCCTAGCCCTGAATCTTGTTGATGATTTCGTCGGCCTTCGACTTCGGTACCGGCTCGTAATGCGAAAACTGCATACTGTACACCGCGCGACCTTGACTCATCGAGCGCAGCGTCGTCGAGTACCCGAACATTTCCCCCAGTGGAACGCTGGCCCCGATCACTTGAGCTTTGCCTCGTTGAATCATCCCGCCAACTTTACCGCGACGGCTGCTGAGGTCGCCCATCACGTCGCCCATGTAGTCGGACGGAGTGACCACCTCCACGTCCATCACCGGCTCGAGCAGCACAGGCTTGGCCCGCTTCGCTGCCTCCTTCACGGCCATTGAGCCGGCGATCCTAAACGCCATCTCACTCGAGTCTACGTCGTGGTAGCTCCCGTCGACCAGCTCGATTTTGACATCGACCACGGGATACCCCGCCAGCACGCCGTTCTCGAGCGCTTCCTTCACGCCGGCTTCGACTGCACCGATGTACTCCCGCGGCACCACACCGCCGACGATCTTGTTCTCGAACACGAACCCTTTACCGGCTTTGCATGGCTCCAAGTTGATGACCACATGGCCGTACTGTCCGCGACCGCCGCTTTGGCGAATGAACTTACCGTCTACCTCAGAAACCGCACTTCGGACAGTCTCACGATACGCCACCTGCGGCCGGCCAATGTTGGCTTCGACCTTGAACTCGCGCTTCATGCGGTCCACCAGCACCTCGAGGTGCAGCTCACCCATCCCGGAAATTATCGTCTGCCCGGTCTCGCTGTCGGTATGCACCCGGAACGTCGGATCCTCCTCCGACAATTTCACCAAGGCCATGCCGAGCTTGTCTTGGTCGGCCCTCGTCTTCGGCTCGATCGCCACCGAGATCACCGGCTCGGGGAACCGCATGATCTCCAGAATGATGGGATTCTTCTCGTCGCACAGCGTGTCGCCGGTGCGCGTGTCCTTCAACCCAATCGCCGCGGCAATGTCGCCGGCCCGCACCTCCCGGATCTCGTCACGCTTGTTGGCGTGCATCTGCAGGAGACGACCAATGCGTTCTCTCTTGTCTTTAGTGGAGTTGTAAACGTAGGAGCCTGAGGTGAGAACGCCGGAATAGACGCGAAAGAATGTGAGCTTACCGACATAGGGATCGGTGGCAATCTTGAACGCCAGGGCGGCAAACGGCTCGTCGTCCGAAGCCGCTCGCTCTACATGCGACTCGTCGTGATATGGAAGATGTCCTTGCACGGGAGGGATGTCCACCGGACTCGGCAAGTAATCGACGATGCCATCGAGAAGACGCTGCACGCCCTTATTCTTAAAAGCCGATCCACAAAAAACCGGCACCAGTCCCCCACACACCGTCGCCGCCCTAATGGCTTTGCGTATATCGTCCTCGGAAAGCTCCTCACCCTCCAAGTATTTGTGCATTATGTCGTCATCATACTCGACCACCACCTCGATCAACTCTTGGCGAAGCACCTCTATCCGCTCCTTGAACGCATCGGGCACCGGGCGCTCCTCCCAATTCGCGCCGAGCGAGGCTTCCTCGTAGATCACCTCGACTCGCCGGACGATATCGATAAGCCCGGTAAAGAGCTCGCCGCTGCCCAGTGGGAGCTGCACCGCAAAAGCCTTGGCGCCGAGCCGTTCTCTCACCATGGAAAGACAACGATCAAAATCGGCGCCCACCCGGTCCATCTTGTTGACGAAGACGATCCGGGGAACACCGTATCGGTCAGCCTGCCGCCACACCGTCTCCGTCTGCGGCTCGACGCCGCCGACGGCGTCGAGAATCGCGACCGCGCCGTCAAGCACCCGAAGGGACCGCTCGACCTCGACGGTAAAGTCCACGTGGCCCGGAGTGTCGATGATGTTGATCTGGTAGGTCTCGTCGAAACGCTGCCACTCGCAAAATGTGGCAGCGGACGTGATCGTAATCCCACGTTCCTGCTCCTGCTCCATCCAGTCCATGGTGGCCGTGCCGTCGTGCACCTCGCCGAGCTTGTACGTGCGTCCAGTGTAATAGAGAATGCGCTCGGTCGTCGTAGTCTTCCCGGCGTCAATGTGCGCCATGATCCCGATGTTGCGGAGCCTTTCTAGTGATCTACTTCCTATCGACGATGCCATCTCGCTATGGACTATCCCTTCAGCGCCTCCGAGCGGCGCCGTGCTCTAACCCAGTTACAACCAGCAGAAAAGCGGGGCGACCATCATCCGTCTTGCGGACAGGTATCGCACCGCAGCCGTCCAGGTCTCACCCTGCGACGAGGGACCGCTAGGGTCCCCTGTGTATTTGCCCTACCTCACCACCGATAATGCGCGAACGCCCGGTTGGCTGCCGCCATCCGGTGCGTGTCTTCCTTTTTCTTGACTGAGCTGCCTTCGCCATTGGACGCCAGGATCAACTCGCTCGCCAAACGCTCCGCCATCGATTTCTCACCACGAGCCCGTACACTGGTCAAAATCCATCGCGTCGCGAGAGCCGTCCGGCGATCCAGCCGAACCTCTATTGGCACCTGATATGTGGCGCCACCCACCCGCCGGCTCTTTACCTCCACCGAAGGCTTCACGTTGTTCAGACCCTGCTTGAACACGTTCACACCGGGTTGGCCGGTCTGCTGCTCGATGATGTCCATCGCTTGGTAAAAGATCCGCTCGCCGAGGGATTTCTTCCCCTGGGACATCAGATTGTTGATGAACTTCGACACCGTCTGGCTGTCGTACCGCGGATCCGGCGGAACCGGACGCTTTGCAGCCCGCTGCCGCCGGCTCACTTAGGCCTTTTGGTGCCGTACTTGGAACGGCTCTGCTTGCGATCAGCCACACCCGATGCATCCAGGGTACCCCGGATGATGTGGTAACGCACACCAGGCAAGTCCTTCACACGACCTCCACGAATCAACACAATGCTGTGCTCCTGAAGGTTGTGCCCCTCTCCGGGTATGTAGCTCGTAACTTCAAACCCGTTCGTAAGGCGCACACGAGCCACCTTCCGCAACGCCGAGTTGGGCTTTTTCGGCGTCGTTGTGTACACACGCATACACACGCCGCGCTTCTGGGGGCTCCCCTTGAGCGCCGGTGTCTTGTCCTTTTTGAGAACATCTTTCCGCCCTTTACGGACGAGTTGGTTGATCGTGGGCATATGCCTCAAAGACGAAAAACGACCAGTAATACATGATTCTGTACAGACCTGCAAAAGTAGACGGGCCACGGACTTCGGTCAAGTTAGCCCCTTTTACCAAACCGACCCACTGCAACACATTCATAAGATATCTTAACTGAGGAAAACGAACGGCTTCAAACCAAGCCGGGGACAGTTCCGTCCCCGACCTGCATTTATCGTAAGTCATTGTAGGACAATAACTTCTGTGTCAAACAACGGCACTTCCGGATCCACCCGCCCAACATTCCGGACCAGAATTACATGATTTAGGTCAAAGCCGACCCCTCCCCCAACGCATCAGAAGGAGACGAACTGTGAATTTGCTCCGTACGACAGCCCTTGGCGCCATCGCTATCGTCCTCCCCTCGGCGCCGGCTATCGCACAGCGGTACGACGACGCATACACCGCCAAAATCCTCGAATACACCACAGAACCGTTCTTCCCAACTCCCTACGTCGACCATCTTCCGGCATCCGAAACGGTCCCGACCCCCCTCGATGTGCTGGGTCACCTCGCGGGCGCACCCGATATCCTCAGCTACCCCGCGGAAACCCGCCACCTCAACACCAGATGGAGGGCGCCTCCTCCGGCGTATGGTACACCGCCGTGTGTACCGGGGTATCGCCGAGCGTGAAGCGACGAGCTTCGGTCATCCGCAGGTCGTTGACCAACTGTGAGAAGACCGCTAGATCGTCGGTCTCATACACCACAACGAATTCCTGGTCCTGCAGACCAAAACTATAAAGCAAGAGTTGCTTGATAGATTCGTATCGCTTGCCGATACGAATGTGCTCGTTCATCATCCCTTGCCGGGTCTCTTGATTCATCAGGTACCAATCCGCCGTCTTGGTGAATGGATAGATAATGAGGTAAGGCGCGCGTTTCTCGCCGAAGGGATCGACCTCTTGACGCGACCGGGACTTGCTGTATTGAGAGCGTCTCGTCAGACCCCACAGCGAGATCCTCGGCTCGACGTACCTCCGGTGAGGCACTGTAGCCTTAGCAAACCCCTCGAAGAACCTGGCCGGAGCCTCGTTCGAGTCGGCCTCGACGGCGCACCACAACATGAGGTCAGCCAGTGGCTCGGTTGGAAAAAGCTGGTAACGATGGACCGCCCCCAGCCCAGATACCTCCCGGAGACCAGCAAACCACAATCGATGAATTTCACGACGGTCGGCCGACCCGAGTCGCCAGTATTCTTCCGTGAAGCGAAAGACCGAAAAGTGGTTCAGGGATTTCAATGCTCTATCTTTCATCTTTCCCGTCGAGAACTTCAAAGAGGTTGGCACCCGGCAGTAGTGTATTCCTGCGCGGCGAGGGACGCAAGAAAAGGCTGTCTCCAGCTCGAGCACCGCGGGTGCCCCCGGCCTGGCGGCAGCTTTCGCCCACCACGGGATCGTTACCAGGATACCTGACAGGGTGCTCCCCAATCCCCCTACGACGGCGGGTCACACCTCCACCCCTTGACCAACCGTGGGCGGAGGCGTTAATTGGAGGGTCCTATGAAGCGTGCGGCCCCGAACCTCGTCCCCAACGCCCACACCTGGTGGTGGGATGGCGTGCGTGCGGAGGTGGGTTCGGCCAAGTAGCTTTACTGAGTTACAGATATCACGACCCACTTCCGAGCGTTCGGGGGTGGGTTTTTCATGCCTAGCATCTCCCCCACACCCCACGGTGCTCGGAGGTCAACACGGAGGCACATGCAATCGGCGTTTGACATAGCAGCAGATCTCGACACCCCGGTTTCGGCGTACCTCAAGCTGGGACCATTCCAGCCTCGGTTCCTCCTCGAGAGCGTCGAGGGTGGTGAGCGCCTGGGTCGCCACTCCTTCATCGGGTTCGGCGAATCCGTCGAGTTCCGCCTCGCTGGCGACCGTTACTCCATCGACGGCGAGTCGTATCCCGTACCGTCGTCGTGCGAGGAACTGCTGGATGTCCTACGCGGTGCGCTCGAGCGAGCACCCAAACTGCAGCCCGAGATTCCCGGAGTGCCGTTTGTAGGGGGGTTGGTTGGCTCCACCAGCTTCGAGATGAACAAGAGGTTCGAGCACACCGGGTACGGTACCGATCTCGACGCCGTGTACCTGGCGCCGAAATCGGTACTCGTTTTCGACCACCTCACGCGGCGTGCGGCATTGCTCTACGATGGATCAGACGAAGACCGTGCGGCTCTGCGACGGGCAGTCATTGATGCGTTGCACGGACCGATTCCTACACGCCCTTCGATAACACCGCACGCCGAACCCACGCCGAGCTTCAGACGAGACGAATTCCTCTCGTCCGTGGACCGGGTGAAAGAACACATCAGAGCAGGCGACGTGTATCAGCTCGTTCTCTCGATCAGCTTCAAGGGGACATGCGACGTTCCACCGTTCGAGGTCTATCGTGCGCTTCGGCTGCTCAATCCGTCACCGTACATGTATTTCTGCGACTTCGGCGATCTTGCAATCGTAGGATCCTCTCCCGAAGCGCTGGTTCGCCTGACCGGCCGCGAGGCTTCGTTGCGGCCTATCGCAGGCACTCGACCGCGCGGCACTAACGCAGAGGATGACGCATCTCTTGAAGCAGAACTCCTCGCCGACCCAAAGGAGAACGCCGAACACGTGATGTTGGTGGACCTTGCACGCAACGACCTGGGGCGGGTGGCGATTCCCGGTTCCATTAGCGTTGAGCCGTACCGGACAATCGAGCGATACAGCCACGTGATGCACATGGTGAGCGGCGTGCGCGGGATATTGCCGCCCGAGACGGATGCCTTCGATCTCTTCGCCGCGTCGTTTCCAGCCGGCACCGTGGTGGGAGCCCCCAAGATCCGTGCAATGGAGATCATCGAAGGGCTCGAGCCGCACCCGAGAGGTGTGTACGCCGGCACGGTGGGCTACTTCGGCCACGGCGGTGCCATGGACCAGGCAATCACCATTCGCACCCTCATACTCCGCAACGGAACCTACACCTACCAAGCCGGCGCAGGCATCGTGGCCGACAGCGTGCCGGAACGCGAGCACGCCGAAGTGCTGGCAAAGAGTGCAGCACTGGAGGCGGCGCTATCGCTGGCCGAGGAGGGCCTATGAAGCGGCACGTCCTGCTCATCGACAACTACGACTCTTTCACCTACAATTTGGTGCAAGCACTGTCCGTCTTGGGAACACGGGTCACGGTAAGGCGGCATGACCAGATCACCGTCGGGGAAGCGAGAGATCTCGGGCCTACACACCTGATGATTTCCCCTGGCCCTGGAAGGCCCGAAGATGCCGGCGTGTCCGTCGTCGTCGTCAGCGAGATGATGGGACGGGTTCCCGTGCTGGGAGTTTGCCTCGGGCATCAGGCAATCGCACAAGCGCTCGGCGGCAGGATCGAGAGCGCTCAGAGCCTCATGCATGGCAAAGCATCCCCCGTGTACCACGACGGCCGTACCATTTATGAAGGCCTCCCGAATCCGTTCAGCGCAGGGCGCTACCACTCACTCGCCGTTTCCGAGCAACAACTTCCGGACAAACTCGCCGTTTCGGCCTACACGTCTGACGGAGAAATCATGGGCGTGCGCCACCGTACCCTTCCAACCGAGGGAGTACAGTTTCATCCGGAGAGTGTTCTCACCCCGGAAGGGAGTCGCCTGCTGCGCAACTTCTTGGATCTCGAAGGCTCCGATCGGACGTCGTCATGAACGAGACGCTCGAGCGCTTGGTGGGCGGCACCCACCTGAGCGAGCAGGAAGCGACCGACTTGTTGATCGCACTGACCGACGAGTCGCTTCCCAGCCCGATGGCGGGGGCCCTGTTGGCGGCTCTCCGCACCAAGGGAGAAACGGCCGCCGAAGTGCGCGGTTTCGCCACGGCCATGCGAAAGCTGGCGAAGCGTCCCACCATTCCGGACGGCGCGCGCGGCGTTGATGTCGTGGGAACCGGCGGCGACGGATCCGGAAGTCTCAACCTGTCCACCGGTGCCGCGCTCATCACCGCGGCGTGCGGCCAGCCGGTCATCAAGCACGGTAACAGGTCGATCTCGAGCAAATCCGGCAGCGCCGACGTCCTCGAGTGTCTCGGCCTGACCCTGCCGCCGGATCAGGACGCTGCCGGAGCGTGCCTCGAGACGCTGGGTTTCACGTTCCTCTTCGCTCCCTACTTCCACCCGGCCATGCGAGTCGTGGCACCGGTGCGGCGAGCGCTCGGCATACGGACGATATTCAATATTCTGGGGCCGCTCACGAATCCGGCCGAACCGCCGTTCTCTATGATCGGTGCGTTCAGCACTGACGTGGCGGCGCTGATGGCCGACGCATTGTCCGGACTGCCGATCGAACGCGCCTTCGTCGTGCACGGCCCACCATCGTGGGACGAAGCCACTCCCATCGGGCCGTTCGATTTATTCGACGTCAGACCCGGATCGGTGTCGCGGACAAAGAGAGATCCGGAGGCGTACGGCATTCCGCGATGCAGCCCCGAAGATCTCGCCGGCGGAAGTGCTACCGAGAATGCCGACAGGCTCCGCAACGCCCTCCAGGGAGAGACGGGCGCACACCGAGACGCGCTCACGCTTGGCGCCGGACTGGCGCTCGAGGTGTCCGGTGCCGTCGATTCGCTGGAGGAGGGGATCACAACCGCCTGCCAAGCTATCGACAGCGGGTCGACCGATGAACTCCTCAACCGGTTGGGCACGTTTTCCTCCACGCAGGAGCAGGTTGATGTCTGACTTTCTGGCTTTGATGGCCCGAAACAGCGAACGGAGAGCCGCCGAAGCCAGACAAAGGGAAAAGCTTAGCGCTCTCCGAAGGCGAGCCCTCGACATGCCGGACTGTCCGCAATTGGAGTTGCACCGTGGCCGCTTCGATATCATTGCGGAAGTGAAGCGACATGCACCGTCAGTCGGCGCACTTCGCCCTGCCGACGCAGGCGATCCGGATTTGATCGGCCGGCAAGCGGAGGCATACGTCCGGGGCGGAGCCGCCGTAATATCAGTACTCACTGAGCCGGAGACGTTTCACGGAGCGCTCGAGGATCTCACGGCCGCCGCACGTGCCGTTCCTGTCCCGATCATACGAAAAGATTTTCTTGTGGATCCCTATCAGGTCATCGAAGCCCGGGCCGCTGGAGCTGCCGGGGTGCTCCTCATTCTCCGAATGCTCGACGACGCACATTTGGAAGAAATGCTGGACGCTGCCGGGGAGTTGGGATTGTTCGTCATTCTGGAAGCCTTCGATAACAACGATTTGGCTCGCGCCCGCCAGGTCACGTCCGCTCTGGACGACGAAGCAGTGCAAGTACTCGTGGGTCTCAACTCGCGTAACCTGGTCACCTTGGAAATTGATGACGAGCGATTGGCTCGGTTGGCGAAAGCTTTTCCCGACGGACTGCCCCGTGTGGCGGAAAGTGGCCTCGAAACACCAGCGGACGTTGCCCGGGTAGCTGCCCTGGGATACGGCCTGGCGCTCGTCGGAACCGCCCTCATGAAGGCATCCAACCCTACGAAGCTCACGGCAGACATGATTGAGGCCGGCCGTATCGCGACTATGAAACAATGCGCGTCCGCATAAAGGTGTGTGGCATCACGACCCCGGAAGCGGCCGTCGCTGCATCTGAGTTGGGCGTCGATGCGGTCGGGTTCGTGTTCTTTGCCGAGTCTCCGCGACACCTCGCAGCAGACCGGGCGGTGGAACTCGCCAGCCATCTCTCACCGCTGGTGACGCGAGTGGCCGTCTTTCGCCATCCACGAAGCAGCGAGATCGCGGAAGTCGTTTCTCGGTTTCGTCCACAGGTAATTCAGGCCGAACCGGCGGCTGAGGTGTCGGCGGCGATCCCGAGTCACATCCTACACCTCCCCGTATTTCACGACGGCTCCGACCTCGGGGAGCGCGTAGCAAAGTTTGCCGCACACGCGGGAAATGATACCACGGTCGTCCTGGAGGCTTTGGGAAGAGGGGGTCGGGGTCTGGCACCGAATTGGACAAGAGCAGCCGAAATGGCCCGTTCCGTTCGACTCGTGTTGGCCGGAGGCCTCACGCCGGACAACGTGGCCAAAGCCATACGTTCGGTGCACCCGTACGCAGTCGATGTGAGCAGTGGAGTCGAAACAAAACCCGGCGTGAAGGACCCCAAACTCATCGAGGAGTTCGTGACCGCGGTCCGTGACGCACGGGATCATCCAGCAGCGACAGTGGAGACCTCGCCATGAGCGCCGCATCTTCGGGGCCGTGGACAGCAAGCGACGCCACGCTCGACGATCTCGTGGCCGGCCGGCTCCCGGACCACAACGGCCGCTACGGAGCTTTTGGCGGCCGGTTCGTACCTGAAACGCTAGTGCAGGCATTGTCCCGCTTGGAGGATGGGGCCCGTGAGGCATTTCGCGACCCGGCTTTCAGGCAAGCTCTCGACAACGAACTCAGCAATTGGGTCGGCCGCCCGACCCCCCTGACCCGTGCCACCCGCCTCGGGGAAGCGTGGGGGGCCACCGTTTATCTCAAACGAGAGGACCTCACCCACACCGGCGCCCACAAAATCAACAATGCCATTGGTCAGGCCCTCCTGGCCCGTCGGCTCGGCGCTGCTCGTGTGGTTGCCGAGACCGGGGCCGGACAACACGGCGTCGCCGCCGCGGCAGCGTGTGCGCGGCTGGGTCTCCCATGTACCGTCTACATGGGAGCAATCGATGCGAAACGTCAGGCTCCCAATGTCGATCGCATCAGGCGTCTCGGTTCCGAATTGCTTCAAGTTACCAAGGGGGACCAGACGCTTCGCTCCGCCATAGACGAAGCTTTGCGCGACTGGGTATCGGACCCCGAGTCCACATACTACATGCTCGGATCGGCTGTCGGCCCGCACCCATATCCCTGGCTTGTCTGCCAGTTGCAGAGTGTGATCGGACGAGAGGCTCGGGCGCAGATTCTAGAGCAAGAAGGGCGGCTGCCCGACCTCGCCGTGGCCTGCGTCGGTGGCGGGTCCAACGCCATCGGGCTCTTTCACCCTCTCCTGGAAGACCGGCAAATAGAGATACTCGGGATCGAGGCCGGTGGAACCGGCGAGGCTCACGGGTTGAACGCCGCAACCCTGCGTTTCGGCACAGCCGGAGTGTTGCACGGCTCCTATTCCACATTGCTGCAGGACGAACACGGGCAAATCCAAGAAACCCATTCCGTGTCGGCCGGCCTCGATTATCCGGGCGTCGGTCCGGAGCACGCGTTTCTCGACTCCATAGGGCGCGTGAAGTACAAGACCATTTCAGATGACGAGGCCGTCGCGGCCGTGGACGAGTGTTGCGCCCTCGAGGGAATCTTGCCGGCTTTGGAGTCCGCCCATGCTTTGGCAGGAGCCAAACGCTGGGCCGCTGGTCGTCAGGATTCGTGCATACTCATCGGCCTTTCCGGCCGCGGTGACAAGGACCTCGCGACATTGATGTCTTACCATCAGGGCGACAGGTCATGAACGGCGCGGCTCTCTTAGAACACTCGATCCGAGCCGCGGCGATCCGCCGACCCGCGCTTGCAGCGTTTCTCACGGGGGGGTTCCCCGAGATGGGCGCTTTCGGCTCGTTGCTTCGCCGCGTTGCAGCGGAAGCCGACATCGTCGAGATCGGTATTCCCTTCACCGACCCTATGGCAGACGGCGTCACGATCCAAGAATCCAGCCGCAGGGCACTCGAATCAGGCGTCACGCTTTCATGGATACTGGAGACCGTGGAACGAGCCGAATACGAGGCTCCCATCGTGCTGATGAGCTATCTCAATCCCGTGATCGCTATGGGTTTGACAACGTTCGCCCGGCGCGCGGCCAAAGCGGGAGTTGCCGGGCTCATAGTTCCCGACCTACCGCTCGAAGAGTGCGAGCCGATCAAGAGTTCTCTGGACGACACAGGTTTAGCGCTGGTGCAACTCGTGACGCCGGTGACACCCCCCCAGCGCTTGCAGCGGCTGTGCCGGCTCTCCAAGGGTTTCGTGTATGCAGTAACCGTGACAGGTACGACCGGCGGGGACGTGGGGCACAGCGTCGCGATGTTGGATTACTTGGATCGTGTTTGCGAAGTATCACCAGTGCCGGTGTTGGCCGGATTCGGCATACGCGACGCAGCCCAGGTTCGCGCGGTCTCGACGCACGCTGACGGAATCATTGTGGGAAGTGCGCTGATCGAAGTACTGGAGCGGGGCGACGACCCGATCGCTTTCCTCCGTAAGCTCACTGATGAAGGCAAAGTTGAGGTAGAAACATGATTGCCGTATTGGAGAAAGCGTGTCCGCTCAAGCAGAAGGCAAAAATAGTCAGCTTTGTTGAGAGCGCTGGTTTTCGTGTGCAGGTCAGCGAACACAACGATCAAAGCCTGATCGGAGTGATTGGACCAGGTGCGGAAAAGCTCGCCGAGGCACTGGCAGCGATGCCCGGCGTGAATGAGATCCGGCCAGTCGCGCCGCCCTATCCCCTGGTTTCCCGCGAGCACCATCCTGAGTCGACTCGTGTGAAAGTTGAAGGTGTGACCGTGGGCGGCACCGAACTCGTCGTGATTGCCGGCCCATGTGCGGTGGAGTCACGCGAACAGATCCTGACCGTCGCCAACGCCGTAGCCGCCGCCGGTGCATCGATGCTTCGGGGCGGAGCGTTCAAACCACGCTCATCTCCGTATTCGTTTCAAGGCATGGGCAAGGAAGGACTCGAGTTACTCGCCGAGGCACGCCATGCCACCGGCCTTAAGGTCGTCACTGAGGTCGTTGCTCTCGACGACATCGATCTCGTAGCACAATACGCCGACGTGCTCCAAGTGGGGGCTCGCAACATGCAAAACTTCCGTCTCCTTTCAGCTTTAGGCGAACAACCGAAGCCGGTCCTGCTCAAACGCGGGATGATGGCGACGGTCGAGGAGCTGCTCCTGGCCGCAGAGTACATAGCCGCGGCGGGCAATCCACGCCTGATCTTGTGCGAGCGAGGCATCCGCACGTTTGAGCGCTCCACACGCAACACTCTCGACATCTGCGCCGTCCCGGTCCTCAAGGAGAGGACACACCTGCCTGTCATTATAGACCCGAGTCACGCTGCGGGCAGGCGCGAGCTCGTGCCTGCCCTCTCGCGGGCCGGCATCGCGGTTGGCGCCGACGGGCTGATCGTAGAGGTACACCCCGACCCCGACTCGGCCGTGAGTGACGGTCGTCAGAGCATGACGCTCGATGCATTCGCGGACATGATGAATGAGCTGCGGACAGTCGCCGAAGCCGTTGGGCGGGTGTGCGTTTGAGGGGAGAGGAGAGACGGGGAAGGAAAGCAGGCTATGGGACATGTGAAAGGGCAGGGGCTCCATGATCGGACCTCCTGCCCTTCCGTACTTCTCCCCTCTCCCTTGCTTGCGCCTTAGACCGCTTTGGCCCCTTCCACCCGCTGCGGCGTCATCGTCATGAACGGGGAAGGAGCAGGCTTTTCCTCTCCGAACTCTGGCGGTTGAGGCGGCTCGAAGCCCTCGGGCGGCTCGACCTCGATGTCGGAGTAGCGGTAGATTCCGGTCCCGGCCGGAATGAGATGGCCGATAATGATGTTTTCCTTCAGCCCTAGGAGATCGTCTTTCGCCCCTCGGATAGCCGCATCGGTGAGAACGCGTGTGGTTTCCTGGAAGGAGGCGGCCGAAATGAACGATTGGGTCGTCAAGGACGCTTTCGTTATGCCGAGCAGCAATGGCTCACTCGTCGCTGGTCTCCCTCCCTTGGCAACGGTAAGCCCGTTCCGATCCCGGAAGGTCGCCTTGTCGACGCTCTCACCTTCGAGCATATCTGTGTCGCCGGGGTCGACCACCTTTACCTTTTGCAGCATCTGGCGCACAATCACACCGATGTGTTTGTCGTTGATCTTCACACCCTGCAGGCGGTACACCTCCTGCACCTCGTTGAGGAGATATTCTTGTACTGCGCGGGGGCCTCTGACCTGAAGAATGTCGTGAGGGTTGACCGGCCCCTCGGTGAGACGATCTCCCGCGAGTACATTGTCACCTTCGTGGACGCGGAGGTGTTTACCGGCCGGCACATCGTATGTCTGCGGCTCTCCGGACTCCGGTGTCACGACGATTTCACGCTTACCGCGTTTGATTCCACCGAACTGCACCACGCCGTCGATCTCCGAAATAGTGGCCGGATCCTTCGGCCGGCGCGCTTCGAAGAGCTCCGCAACACGGGGAAGGCCACCCGTGATGTCGCGGGTCTTGTACGCCTCGCGGGAGATTTTCGCGAGGGTCTGACCTGCCGCGACTTCTTTGCCGTCTTCCACCGTAAGCTGAGCGTCCTCCGGGAGGACATAGTTACGCACCCGCCGCTGCTTTCCACCCTTGATCCTTTGCACTATCTCGATGTGCGGATGCAATTTCTTCTCGCGGTCCTCGATGATGACGGGCTGGCGCAACCCCGTTATTTCGTCGAGTTTTTCTCTGACTGTTTCGTCCTCGATGATATCCGCAAATCGCACTGTCCCAGCCACATCAGTGATGATTGGGTTGGTGTACGGATCCCAGGCAAACAACAGGTCACCGCGTTTCAGTTCCTCGCCTTCGGTGACGTTTAGGGTCGCGCCAAGAGGTACCTGGAACCGCGAGCGGACCAGGCCGTCCTCATCGTACAGGATGAGCTCGCCCTCGTAGGCTGTAACGATCCTCTGTCCGCTCTCCGTCTCGACTAACTGGAGCCGATCGCCAAAGCCGATCTTGCCTGGCAATTTCGTCTTCCGGAAGGTCTGCTCCGCTATGCGCGCGGCGGTGCCACCGATGTGGAAGGTCCGCAGCGTTAGCTGTGTTCCTGGCTCGCCGATCGACTGGGCAGCGAGAATACCTACCGCCTCACCGAGATCGACCATCCCCATCGTCGCAAGGTTTCGCCCATAGCACATGCGACAGATACCGCGCCGCAATTCGCATGTGAGCACCGAGCGGATCTTGACCGCCTCGATTCCGGCATCCTCGATACTCTGGGCCAACTCCTCGTCGATCAATGAGCCGGCGGGACACAGCAGCTTCGGATTCCCATGCTCGTCTAGTTCGTGCAAGTCGAACACGTCATCTGCAGCCACGTTGCCCGCAACGCGCTCGCCTAGTGGTTCGATGATGTCTTCGCCCTCTTTGAGTGCGGATATCTCGAGACCGAGGATAGTACCACAGTCCTCTTCGCTCACCGTAACATCTTGCGCGACGTCAACCAATCGCCTCGTCAGGTAACCGGCGTCGGCGGTCTTGAGCGCCGTATCTGCGAGTCCTTTCCGCGCCCCGTGCGTCGAAATAAAGTATTCGAGCACCGTGAGGCCCTCTCGGAAGTTCGACTTAATCGGGCTCTCGATGACCTCGCCGATGCCACCCGTGAGCTTCTTTTGCGGCTTCGCCATCAATCCACGCATGCCAGCCAACTGCCTGATCTGGTCGCGGCTACCCCGGCTGCCCGAATCGTACATCAACCAGACGGAGTTGAAACCACCTTTCGCCATGGCCAGGTTGTTCACCATGGCCTCGGCAATGTCGTTGTTGGCGTGGGTCCAAGCGTCGATCACCTTGTTGTACCGTTCCCCGAACGTGATTTGCCCCGTGGCGTAGGCTTTCTGGAAGCGCTCGACTCGCTGTGTGGCTGCGTCGATAATCTCGCCCTTTTCCTGCGGTACCTGGAGGTCTTCTACGCCAATAGAAACGCCCTCCATCGTGGCATGCCGGAAACCGAAGTCCTTCAGTCGATCGAGGAACTTCACCGTCTCCGGCAAGCCGGCACGCCTATAGGACTCGAAGACGAGGTCGGACAACACCCGCTTCCGCATCACCTCGTTTGAGAATCCAAGATCCACGATGACCTTCACGGGAAGAATGCTATTGAACAACACTCGGCCCGCAGTCGTGGGAATCCACCTCGGCGTTTCATCGCTGGCGCCCTCCGGTAACCGGTGCCAGTAGTGCACCGCCGACTGGTGCTTGAACCTGCCTGTTGCGATACCCATCTCCACTTCCGCCAATGTGCCGACACGACAAGCCGTCTCAAGCTGTTTCTCGAAATCCACCGGCTCCTTGGTCACGACGTAGCAGCCGAGTACCATATCCTGCGATGGTTCTGCGACCGGCCTACCATCCGACGGTTTCAACACGTTATTACTGGAAATCATCAGCACCCGCGCTTCGAGCTGACTCTCGAACGACAGCGGAACGTGCACCGCCATCTGATCGCCGTCGAAGTCGGCGTTGAACGCAGCACAGACAAGGGGGTGTATCCGAATCGCCTTCCCCTCAACCAGCACCGGCTCGAACGCCTGAATGCCGAGCCGATGAAGCGTGGGTGCCCGGTTGAGTAACACGGGGTGATCTTGAATGATCTCCTCGAGAATCTCGTATACGTCGGGACTCTCGCGCTCAACGATTTTCTTGGCGCGTTTGACCGTTTCCGCGATACCCTTCTCGACGAGCTTGTGAATGATAAACGGCTTGAACAGCTCCACAGCCATCGTCTTGGGCAGGCCACATTGGTGCAAGCGAAGCTCGGGACCGACGACAATAACCGACCGCCCGGAGTAGTCCACCCGCTTACCTAGCAAGTTCTGGCGGAATCGACCTTGCTTTCCTTTGAGCATGTCCGACAGCGACTTTAGTGGCCGCTTTCCGCGACCGCGGATCGCCTTAGCGCGCCGTCCATTGTCGAATAAAGCGTCCACCGCCTCTTGCAGCATCCGCTTCTCGTTTCGGAGAATTACCTCCGGAGCTCTGTGCTGCATCAATTTCTTGAGGCGGTTGTTCCGGTTGATCACCCGCCGATACAAGTCGTTCAGGTCGCTCGTGGCAAACCGGCCACCGTCCAGCGGCACGAGTGGCCGCAGATCCGGCGGGATAACCGGAACCACGTCGAGGATCATCCATGCCGGATTGTTGCGCTCGTCGACTTTGTCACCGGAGTTGCGAAATGCGTCCACAAGTTTGAGCCGTTTGAGCGTCTGCTTCTTACGATGCTGACTGGTTTCCGTCAGCACCGACTTGCGCAACTCGTCAGAGATCTTGTCGACATCGAGACGGCCCAGCAGCTCGCGAACGGCAGGCGCCCCGATTTCGGCAAAGAAGGCCGCGTCGCCCTCCTCCTTCGCTTTGGCTTTTAGCTCGAGAAATCGATCCTCGTCCAATAACTCGTTAGGCTGAACCTCCTGCTCACCCGGGTCGATGACTACGTAGTTGGTGTAGTACACTACACGCTCCAAGTCTCGGAGCGTTAGATCGAGGAGATTCCCCATCGGGCTCGGAAGCGTCTTGAAGAACCAGATGTGCGCCACCGGCACCGCCAGCTCGATGTGCCCCATACGCTCGCGCCGCACCTTGGAGAGCGTGACCTCTACGCCACAGCGATCACAGATGACGCCGCGATACCGAATCCGCTTGTACTTGCCGCAGTGGCACTCCCAATCCTTGACCGGTCCGAAAATGCGTTCGCAGAACAGCCCATCCTTTTCGGGTTTGAAGGACCGGTAATTGATGGTCTCGGGTTTCGTGACCTCCCCCCACGACCACCAGGTTCGCTGTCCTTGAAGCTCCAGCCGTTCTCGCTCCTTCGAGTCACGTGGCCCGCGAATCTCTTCAGGGCTGGCGATACGAACCTTGATGAAGTCGAAACTCGAGCTTCGTTGCTCGCGAGCGGCGCGAAAATCAATCATCGCTGGCTCTCCCTATTCCTCGTCATCATCAGCAGCACCCAGGGTCACCTTGAGCCCAAGTGCCTGAAGTTCTTTGACGAGAACGTTGAACGATTCCGGAACTCCCGGTTCCGGTAGATTCTGCCCTTTGACGATCGCCTCGTACACGCGGCTGCGACCGTTGACATCATCCGACTTCACGGTCAGCATTTCCTGCAACACGTGCGACGCGCCATATGCCTCCAGCGCCCACACCTCCATCTCTCCAAATCGCTGGCCGCCAAATTGAGCCTTACCGGCGAGAGGCTGTTGGGTGACGAGGCTGTAGGGGCCAATCGAACGCGCATGAATCTTGTCATCCACGAGGTGCGACAGCTTTAGCATGTACAGCGGACCGACGGTGACTTCCGATTCGAACCACTCACCGGTCCTACCGTCGCGTAGACGGACCTTTCCAACGTGCCGCAACCGCACCAATCCCATGAGTTCCTGCGCTGCTCCTTCGATGTCGGCCTCGCTCTTCCGTCCCAGCATCTTGGCCAGATACGGCATTCCCCGAAACTTCAATGTCCCGGCCCGGTCGAGTGCCACTATCTTCTTGGCCGCCTTCACGCCGACCTTGAGATCATCAACCTCGGCGTCGGAGGGCGGATTCTCGTCATCTTTCAACCGCGCCGTGTGATACCCGAGCTGCGCCTCCGCTTCCTCCTGTTCCCGTTCCGCCACTTCCTTCGCCGCTCTCTCCAAAAAGTCGCATACTGCCCGGAGCAGATCGCGGGTTTCCTGACTCAAGGCGCGGCTCGCAAGCCTATCAAGTCGCACGCCTGCCAGATCGTGGGCACTGCCGTTCTCCGGGGGAAGTCGCTTTAGATCCGCGATCAGCTGGCGGATCGCATCGGGGCTCCATTCGGGCGCTTTCGTCTTGAGGCTCAACGCGTCACCAGCCCAACGCAGTCCCGCCAACCGCAACAGGAACCCAATCTCCGTTTCGTTGGCCCCTTGGAACACCGGTGTCTTCGCTTCGAATCCCAGAATACGAGCCGCCCATCCAAGGTGGGTTTCCAATACTTGGCCCACGTTCATGCGGCTCGGGACGCCCAGCGGGTTGAGCACGATCTCGACGGGGGTACCGTCCGGTAGGAAAGGCATGTCCTCTTCCGGAACAATCCGGGCGACGATTCCCTTGTTCCCGTGGCGCCCGGCCATCTTGTCGCCCACGGAAATCTTCCGTTTTTGTGCCAAGTACACCTTGACCAACTGAATCACGCCCGGGGGCAACTCGTCTGGTTGGAGAATCTTGTCGATCTGATCCTCAGCTTTCTCCTCCAAACGGGCGCGTTCCTCGTAGGCAGCATCAGTTGCCGCCCGAAGCCGCTCGTTCACAGTCTTCGATGCGACCCGCAGCGTCTTAAGATCGATGTCGGTGAAGTCGAGTTCAGCGAACACCGCCTTGGTCAGCTTCGTTTTCGCCGGAAGGTACTCTTCCACCGTGCCGTTTTTGAGCATCAGCGCGACTTCTTGGTTCGGCAGGAGGTCACGCAACTCCTCGAACAATGCCCCTGTCACGCGAGCCTTTTCGTCGTTCTCCAGCATGCGGACTTCGCCGATCCGCTCACCCCGGTCTTTCTCGACCACCTGGTCCTCGACCCGGGAGAATATCTTCACGTCGATCACCGTGCCCGACAGGCCCGGTGACACCTTGAGCGACGAATCCTTGACGTCTTTGGCTTTCTCTCCGAAGATCGCCGTCAGCAATTTCTCTTCCGGAGACAGCTCCGTCTCGCCCTTCGGGGTGATCTTTCCGACCAAAATGTTGCCGGGGCCGACGTGTGCACCAATGCGAACGATACCCCGTTCGTCGAGGTCGACAAGCGCTTCCTCTGACACGTTGGGTACCTCGCGCGTGATTTCCTCTTTACCTCGCTTCGTGTCCCGAACGTGCAATTCCAGCTCCTGAATATGAATCGAGCTGTAGACGTCGTCCTTCACGAGGCGTTCAGAGATGACGATCGCGTCTTCGAAGTTGTACCCGTACCATGGCATCAACGCCACCATAACGTTCTGCCCGAGGGCCAATTCGCCATGGTCCGTAGCCGGTCCATCAGCGATTATGTCTCCGGCCTTCACTTTCTGGTTCACCGATACCAACGGCCGCTGGTTGACAGCCGTATCTTGGTTGGTTCTCCAGAACTTGCGCAGCCTATAGCGGTCGTGCTGCATTAGCCGGGAAAGCGGGATGTCCGTACTGATGTCCTCCTCGCCCGTGTCCACGAGGATCTCGTCCGCGGTCACTTTGCTGACTCTTCCCGCACGGCGGGCTACCACGACCGCACAGGAATCACGCGCAGCTTTTTCCTCCAACCCGGTGCCTACGAGAGGAGCATCAGGAAAGAGCAGCGGCACCGATTGCCGCTGCATGTTGCTTCCCATCAGCGCCCGGTTGGCATCGTCGTGTTCGAGGAACGGAATCAGCGCAGCCGCAATGGACACCAGCTGCTCCGGTGCAACGTCCATGAAGTCGATGCGGCTGGGAGGCAGCAGCGGATAGTCGTCTCGTTTCCGGCACAGGGCAAGGTCACGCTCGAACCTTCCGTTGCGGTCAAGCGGAGCATTCGCCTGGGCAACGGAAAATTCCTCTTCCTCCGACGCCGAGAGCCACTGTATATCATTGGTGACCACACCACCCTTCACCTTGCGGTACGGCGTTTCAATAAAGCCGAGTTCGTTGACCCTGGCGTAGGTCGACAGGCTCGTGATGAGTCCGATGTTCGGTCCCTCCGGAGTCTCAATAGGGCACATCCGGCCGTACTGGGAATAGTGGACATCTCTCACTTCGAAGCCGGCCCGTTCCCGGGTGAGACCGCCGGGACCCAGTGCAGACAGTCGCCGCTTGTGTGTGAGCTCGGCGAGCGGGTTGGTCTGATCCATGAACTGCGACAGCTGTGAGCTGCCGAAGAATGCTTGGATCACCGCGCTCACAGTTCTGGCGTTCACTAGATCGTCGAGCGAGATCTTGTCGGGATCGTTATTGATGCTCATCCGCTCCTTGACGAGTCGAGCCATGCGTGACAATCCCACCGAGAATTGATTGGCAATCAACTCGCCAACCGTCCGCACACGGCGGTTACCCAGGTGGTCGATGTCGTCAGTGAAGCCGCGCCCCTCGGACAAATCGAGGAGGTACCGGATGATCGCAATAAAATCCTCCTCCATGAGGACCGTGTGGTCCAGCGGAATGTTGACTTTCAACCGCTGGTTGATCTTGTACCGGCCGACACGCCCCAGATCGTACCGCTTCGGGTTGAAGAACAACCTCTCGAGGGCGACGCGAGCCGTTGCCAGGTTGGGAGCCTCTCCCGGCCGCAACAGCCCATAGATTTGTTCCAGCGCTTCGGCCTCGGACGTTGTTGGATCCTTGGCCAATGTATTCTTGATGATGGCCGATTCTCCACGGGCCGACGGGAGCAGCACATCGACCTTATACGCTCCAGCCTTGAGTAGCTTCTTCTTGAGATTCTCGCTGATCTTCTTGCCACCGGACGCAAAGACCTCGCCCGTCTCGGGGTGCGGTACATCGAACGCCAGCACATAGCTCTCGCCGCGGTCGCGCATGGTCGTGGGACGTTCGTCTTCGCGCAGGTCGATTTGGGCGTACCTCGCGAAGACCTGCACCTTCTTCACACCCGCCGTGCGAAGTACCGTGTACAATTCCTGCGTCAGCTCGTCGACCTCCTTGGCAAGCGGGTCACCTTCTTTGTCATCCGGATTGGGAACGTCTTCGGCGAGCAGTGTTCCCAGCACATCACGCCGCAAAGCCCGCTCATCGGCGTCCTTCGTCAGATCGAGAGTTCTCAGCGCGTAAAAGAGGCGCAGGATATCCAGGTTGGTTCCGTAACCGAACGCCCGTAGCAACGCGGTCGCTGGAAACTTCTTTTTCTTGTCGATGTGTACGTAGACGACGTCATGAATATCAACCGTGAATTCCACCCACGATCCGCGGAACGGGATGATCCTTGCACTGTTGAGGCGTTGGCCGTTCGGGTGAATCGACTCCTCGAAGACCACGCCCGGCGAACGGTGGAGTTGGGACACGACCACGCGCTCGGCGCCGTTGATCACGAACGTGCCTAGCGGCGCGAGCATCGGCAGCTCACCGAGGTACACCTCCTTTTCAATGATGTCCTTGGGTCGCTTCTCACCACTCTCGAGCGTTTCGTTGATGTGCAGCCGAAGCGTCGCTTTGAGCGACGCCGAATACGTCATGTCGCGCTCGATGCACTCCTCAACCGTGTACTTGGGTTCTCCCAACGAGAACTTGACGTATTCAAGTGAGTAGTTGCCGTTAACGTCGGTAATCGGAAACATTTCCTGGAACACCCGCTCCAAACCCAGATCCGTGCTCTTGCCGTCGGTGCCAGAACGGAGCAGGACCTTGAAGGAGCGAAGCTGGATGTCCAGGAGATGGGGCATGGGCATGCCCGGCTCCAGTTTTGCGAACGAGATTGTCGGCAATGTCTTGTTCATCTACGTACCTCTCGTAACACAAACGACCCCGCCCCCCCGCGGTTGGTTACCGCGGAACGAATATCAGGATTCGCTGTGCGAGCAGTTATGGAAAAACCGCCTGTTCGTGACATACCGTCTTCGCTGAATGAGGATTCTCTCTCTCACACTTTCCGCCCCACTGGCAGAGACGCCGGAGAGACCTACTTCAGCTCGACAGTCGCTCCCTGCTCCTCGAGCTTGGCCTTGATCACCTCGGCCTCTTCCTTCGACACGTTCTCCTTAACGTTGGTCGGAGCGCTGTCGACCACGTCCTTGGCCTCCTTCAACCCGAGTGACGTCACCTCGCGAACGGCCTTGATCACCTGGATCTTCTTGCCGCCTATCTCCTGGAGAACCACGGTGAACTCGGTCTTTTCCTCTGCGCCACCACCAGCCCCTGCGTCCTCGCCACCGGTTGGCGCCGCTGCGGCTACAGGAGCCGCCGCAATCGTCACATTGAACTTGCCCTTGAAGACCTCGATGAACTCTGCGAGTTCAATCACCGACATGTTGCCGATAGCCTCCAGGAGCTCCTCCCGACTCAAAGTCTTTGTCGCCATTTCGTCTCTTTAACCTGTGGTTGAGGCGGCGCCCTTGCACAGAATGATCATCTGCGTAATTAAGAAGCATCCGCACGTTGCGCGCGAAGCGCCTCAAGGGCGCCCACAAAATGATTCAGCAAGCCACTCAGCACCCCAACGAAGCCCTGCAGCGGTCCCTGCAATGCGTCGGCAGCCTGGCCCAGCAACTGCTCTCGCGTAGGCAGCTTCGACAACTGGTGAACCTCTTCGGGCGTGACCCGCTTGCCGTCCACCAGCCCCGCCTTTACCGTCGGCTTGTTCTCGGTCTGCTTGCGAAAATCGGCTAGGATCTTGGCGGCATCAACCGGCTCGGAGCCGGCAAAAACGAACGCCGTGGGTCCCTCAAGCACGTCATCGAACGCGTCAATCGACGCCTCCCGAAGCGCCCGGATCGCCAACGTGTTCTTCGCCACCAGGAAATCCACTCCCGCCCGCCGAAACCGGCGGCGGAGGTCGGTCATGTGCTTGACCGACAAACCCGTAAAGTCTGTCAGATATATCGTGGACGACTGCATGAGACGCTCCTTCAGCCCGCTCACGAGAGCGTCCTTTTGTTCGCGTTTCATTTTCATCGGTACCCCGCCGCGTCCACCTTCACTCCAGGACCCATCGTGCTCGACACGGACACTTGCTTGATGTACGTCCCCTTGCTCGCAGCCGGCTTGGCCCGCACCACCGACTCCATGAAGACTTCGAGGTTCTCGGCGAGCTGCTCCCTGGTAAAGGAGACCTTGCCGATTGGGGCATGCAGGTTGCCGGTCTTGTCTACGCGGTATTCGATCTTCCCGGCCTTGATCTCCTTCACCGCCAACGCGACATCCATCGTCACAGTTCCGGACTTCGGATTGGGCATCATGCCGCGAGGACCGAGAATTCTCCCGAGAGATCCGACCTTGCCCATCATGTCCGGTGTCGCCACAACGACGTCACAATCGAGCCAACCACCCTTGATCTTGTCGACATACTCGGGTCCCACAAAGTCCGCGCCGGCGCTCTCGGCATCCCGCGCCTTGTCGCCCTGCGCGATCACCAACACACAGACGTTCTTGCCCGTTCCGTGGGGCAGCGCCACAGTACCCCTTACGATCTGATCCGCATGACGGGGATCCACCCCCAGATGCACCGCTACATCCACGCTCTCGTCGAATTTCCCAAACGCGGCTGCCTTGACCACATCAACAGCCTCAGCGGACCCATAGAGCTTGCCCCGCTCGATCGTGGCGACCGCAGACGCGAACTTCTTGCCGCGGCGCATCAGTCCACCACCTCAACGCCCATCGATCGAGCCGTGCCGACGACAATCTTGATTGCGCCTTCGATATCGTTGGCGTTGAGATCGGGCATCTTGATCTCGGCAATCTTCTGCAACTGGGCCCTCGTCACCTCCCCGACCTTTTCCCGGTTGGAAATCGGCGAACCCTTCTCGATGCCGAGTTCCCTCTTCAACAGCACCGCCGCGGGAGGAGTTTTGGTGATGAAGCTGAACGTCCGATCCCGATAAACCGACAGCTCCACTGGGATTATCAACCCAGCATCCTTCTGCGTCTGAGCGTTGAACTGCTTACAGAAGTCCATGATGTTGACACCGTGCGGACCGAGCGCAGTACCAACGGGGGGGGCAGGAGTGGCCTGACCGGCCGGAACCTGCAGCTTCACAAAGCCGATGACTTTCTTCGGAGGCATTTCTCTCCTTCTAACGCTCGGGGTAATTCCCTAGCTCCCACATTCCCAGTGGTCGGGGCGGCGCAATCGTCAGTGCGCCTTCAACTGCAGAAAATCCAGTTCCACCGTCGTGGGCCGGCCAAACAGACTCACGCTCACACAGACCTTGCCCTTGTCAGGAATAACCTTCTCTACCGTACCGCTGAACTCCGAGAAGGGTCCCTCCATGATCTCGACGACTTGACCCACCATAAACGGAATCTCTTCTTCCGGTTTCCTGTCGTCGACTTCGTCTTCTATACCCAACAACCGATTCACCTCGTCCTGGCGCAACGGCTGAGGTGTCCATCCCTGACCCACGAACTTGATGACCCCTTGGATGCCGTTGATGACGTGCACCGTATCCTGATTCAGCACCATCTCGACCAACACATACCCGGGATACACCTTCCGATCGACCGTCACCTTCTTGCCGTTCTTGATCTCCACCACCTGCTGCGTGGGGACCAGCGCCTGTCGAATCAGGCGCTCCTCTTCCGGTCGCGGGTCATCCCCGATCCGCCGCTCGACCAACGACCGCACTTTGTTCTCGTGTCCGGCAGTCGTCTGAATAGCATACCATCGGTGTTCCATGGCGGCTCCGATCACCCGATCAACCTGCCCAGCCCGCGGATCAGCGTAAAGGAGAAGAACCAGTCCATCAGGCCGATGATCACACCAATAATCGTGACTACGATGACGATCGCTATAGTGTGCTGGCGAAGATCAGCCATCGTAGGCAAGGTGATTTTCTGCAGTTCCACCCGCACGTCCCGCAGATACATCACGGACCTGCCGGCCAGCACCATGACTTTGTTCACGACTACTTCGTCTCCTTGTGGAGCTTGTGTGTCCCACAACGCGGGCAATACTTCCTCCACTCTACGCGCTGCGGATGCTTACGACGGTTTTTGGTCGTGAAGTAATTCCGCTCTTTGCAATCGGTGCATTCGAGTATGACTTTGTCTCTCGCCATCGTCGGTTCGGTTGGGGGCTATGCATGCCTCGATGGGGGCAACGCATGCGCCGCCCGGCTACTCATGAATCTTCGTCACCACACCAGCACCGACCGTCCGGCCACCCTCGCGAATGGCAAACCGCAACCCGTCCTCCATCGCAATCGGCGTGATCAACTCAATACCTACCTTCGTGTTGTCACCAGGCATCACCATCTCCACACCCTCCGGCAACTGCACCGAACCCGTCACATCCGTCGTCCGAAAGTAAAACTGCGGACGATAACCCTTGAAAAACGGCGTGTGACGACCACCCTCGTCCTTTGTCAATACGTATACCTCAGCATCAAACTTGGTATGAGGCGTCACCGAACCCGGCTTCGCCAACACCATGCCACGCTCAATCTCACGCTTGTCAACACCACGCAACAACAAACCCACGTTGTCACCAGCCTGCCCATCGTCCAATAACTTGCGAAACATCTCCACACCCGTCACCACCGTCTTCTTCTCCACACCCATCCCCACCATCTCCACTTCCTCACCCACATTGATCCTCCCACGCTCGATCCGACCCGTCGCCACCGTGCCACGACCCGTAATCGAAAACACATCCTCCACCGGCATCAAAAATGGCTTGTCCGTATCACGCTCCGGAACCGGTATGTAAGAATCCAACGCCTCCAGCAACTCCTGAATACTCCTCACCTCCGCCGCATCCGGATCCGACGACGCCAACGCCTGCAACGCCGACCCCTTGATCACCGGAATGTCGTCCCCGGGAAACTCGTAGCTCGAAAGCAACTCCCGAACCTCCAATTCCACCAACTCCAACAACTCCGGATCGTCAACCATGTCCACCTTGTTCAGGTATACCACGATGTACGGCACATTCACCTGACGCGCCAACAAAATGTGCTCCCGCGTCTGAGGCATCGGCCCGTCCGCAGCACTCACCACCAAAATCGCACCGTCCATCTGGGCAGCACCCGTGATCATGTTCTTCACGTAGTCCGCGTGACCCGGACAATCCACATGAGCGTAATGACGATTCTCCGTCTCATATTCCACATGAGCCGTCGCTATCGTTATGCCCCGCTCTCGCTCCTCCGGAGCCTTGTCAATCTCGTCAAACGCCACAAAACTCCCCATACCCCTCGCCGCCTGCTGCTTCGTTATCGCCGCCGTCAACGTCGTCTTACCATGGTCCACATGCCCAATCGTCCCAACGTTGACATGAGGCTTAGTCCGCTCAAACTTTTCCTTGGCCATTGTCGACTTGAAATCCTAATAACTGTGTTCCAACGTGTCAGGTTTCCGGTTCCAGGGTTGGGCGCCAGGTCACGAATCCCGACACCTGACACCTCCTTCCGGCACCCATGAGAGCTCGCGACGGGGCTTGAACCCGTGACCTCGTCCTTACCAAGGACGCGCTCTACCACTGAGCTACGCGAGCGGCCAAGCGGGCGACGGGACTCGAACCCGCGACCCTCAGCTTGGAAGGCTGATGCTCTACCAACTGAGCTACACCCGCGGGAACCCCTGGGACGGCTTGTGCCGCGCATCCCCAGTCCAGCGCAACGGTCATGGTGGGGGTAGGATTCGAACCTACGTAGGCATTCGCCGGCAGATTTACAGTCTGCTCCCTTTAGCCACTCGGGCACCCCACCCTATGCCCGCTATTGTGCCAACCGCTCTCAAAACAGCACCCCGGCATCCACCACTTCTCCAGGGTGATCGTGTATCCTCAAGCAGGAACCCCCGCCATGCGTCATGGAGCTGACGAAGGGACTCGAACCCCCAACCTGCTGATTACAAATCAGCTGCTCTACCAATTGAGCTACGTCAGCCGAGCTTTGTGATTTGCCAGAATCTACTAGGGTAATCAGACGGTGATAACCCGTCAACGCCCAAAAACGGGCCTTCGCAGTCTTCACGACCTAGCCGGCCACCTTCCTCCAGCGGGTTCCCCCCGCCGTGTCTTCCAGCACTATTCCCCGGCTGGCCAACTCGGCGCGGATTGCGTCCGCCGCGGCAAAATCCCTCGACTCCCTCGCCTCTTTCCGGGCCAGAATCCGACTCTCGACCCAAACCGCCTCATCCTGGTCCAGGGCACGCTCAATCGGGGCAATCCGCAAGACTTCCAACGTGTGATCCAGGGCAGACAGGGCACCAGCGTTCTCCTCGGGCCCCCACTCGCCCTCATCCAGCGCCCGATTGGCCCGCGTCACGAAGGCTGATACCGCCACCACGGCCGACGAGGCGTTGAGATCGTCGTCCAACGCCTCCCGGAATTCGAGTTCGAGCCGTTCCCCGGCCTCCGAAGAAGATGGCTCCGCACCGCCAGCAGCCTGCGCTAGTCGCTTTCTCAGTTCGCCGATCCGCTCGGCGCCCTTGCCGGCAGCGGCCAGGGCCTCATCCGTGAAGTTGACATGCTTGCGGTAGTGCTGCTGGAAAAAGAGCATCCGTACGGCCGCCGGGTCTACACCCTCCTCCCTTAGATCGCGAACCGTAAGGATGTTTCCGTACCGTTTGGACATCTTCGTGCCCCCGACCGTGAGAAACTCGCCGTGTACCCAGAAGCGGGCGAAGGGGCGGCCTGTCACGGCCTCGGACTGGGCGATTTCGTTCTCATGGTGCGGAAACACCAGGTCAATGCCGCCGGCGTGGATGTCCAGGGTCTCGACCCCGAACCGCCTCCGTACCTCATCCAGAGCCATCGCCGAGCACTCAAGGTGCCAACCCGGTCGGCCGCGGCCGAACGGTGCGTCCCACACCGCCTGTACCTTTTCATCCTCTGGAGCGGCGGCCTTCCAAATGGCAAAATCTCTAACGTCTTCCTTGGAGTACTCGTCGCTCTCCACCCTGGCACCGGCCTTCAGTTCGCGCCTATCGAGCCGCGACAGCCTTCCGTAGTCCGCGAACTTGTCCACCCCGAAGTACACCGAGCCGTCTTCCGCTCGGTAAGCCACACCGCGATCTAGCAACTCCTGCACGAGCTGGATCATGGCAGGGATGGACCCAGTGGCCCGAGGATAGACATCGGCCGGCTTGATGCGGAGGAAGTCCCGATCCTCGAAAAACGCCTCCGCGAAAGGCCGAGTGTGCTCCGTAACGCTCTTGCCGACCTTGTTGGCCTCGGCGATGATCCGGTCGTCCACGTCCGTGATGTTCATGACCTGGAAGACCTCATAGCCGAGGTGCTCCAGATAGCGCCGCAACAGATCCTGAGATAGAAAGGTCCGGAAGTTGCCAATGTGGGCGTAATTCCAGACGGTCGGACCACATGTGTAGATCGTAACCCGAGGCGGCGCCAGCGGCTCGAACGGCTCGACGCGCCTAGTCAGGGTGTTGAACAGCCGAAGACTCATGGTGGGGGAAGGTAGCGGGGGTCGTCCCACTTCCTAGTTCTCACATCCTACCTTCTACTCACACGAAAAAGCGACCAACCTCTCGGCCGACCGCTTTTCCCAGATCCCCGTGTTGACTCCTCACCCCTTCGCCTCTTCCTCCTCGTCCTTCACTATATCGGCATCCTCTATGTCGTCACCGTCGGTGAGTTGCAGACGCTCCCCGGACTCGCCGGCGCCGAGCATTCCCATCTGCTTCTTGAGCTCGAGCAGCTGCTGGTCCGCACTCCCATCGAACTCCAAGGCCTCAAACTCCTGAGACAAGTCGTCGCCTGAGAGTTCCTCGTTGAGTTCCACCGCCGCAAGCTGCTTGCGCTCGACCTCTTCGATCTTCGCTGCCATCCGCTCGAAGTGGTCGAAAGCGCTCTTGTCGGACATCGACGACATCGTCCGTTGAATCCGCTGCTGTGCCTCCGCACGCTTCTGACGCGCGATGAGCAAATTCTTCTTGCGTTTCGCCTCTTCGATCTTGTCGTTCAGAGTACGCAACGAAGCCTTTAACGATTCCGTCTCGGCCTTGTGGCGTACCCACGTCTCGTGCAGCGCTTGCGCAGCCTGAATGTACTCGTTGTGACGCATGAGGGCTTGCTTAGCCAGGTCGTCCCGCCCTTGCTGCACGCCAAGCATCGCGCGCCGCTGCCACTCTTCAGCCTGCTTCTTCTCCTTGTCGACCTGGGCCTTCAGTTTCTTCTCATCGGCGATCGCAGACGCAACCTCCTGCTTGGCCTTCGCCAGCTGACCGCGCATATCCGTGATCAACTGGTTCAGCACCTTCTCCGGATTTTCTGCCCGGCTGATCAGATCGTTGATGTTCGACTTGAGCAGCGTACCCAGGCGGTCAAAGATCCCCATAACCCCTTACTCCTGAAAAGCCGCTAGGGCAGGAATGTGCGAAGCGAGCGCCAACGTCATTGAATCGATACTTGCCTGGAACTCGTTGAAATCGAGATTTTCGAGCTGCAGCGCGTCCGTGAGGACCACGTGCGAGCCCTCAATGCCGTACGATCCGTGCATCAAACCCGCGGCATTCAGCTCCAACAGCTTCTGCATCAGATCGTTCCTCCTATGTCCTGGCTCAGGCATGTCCATCACCTTGACCCGGAACACGACCACGGGAGGGTCCAAGCTCACCACGACCGGAGCGTTGTCTTCTCCGGGCGCGAGGACCCAGATGCCGGGGTCTACTTCCTCGCTGCTTATGTCGGCGTCCAGCCGAGCGATGAAACTCTCGAGGTCCTCGCGACTCGCCATCGTTCCTCCGAGATAAGAGCCTGCCACCTCCGGAACACCTCAGGAGCCAGTTCCTGAGAGCCTAACCTCCCCCATGGTCTCCGTGCAACCAAACCCTCAGCCTGGCAGCCGGTCGGCACTACCAGGGCGTGTTCCCGTATTCCGGGATCCCCAGCCCCTACTACGCCAACGACAGTCAAATGTTTCAATCTTGAACGTTCGGCGACCCTGGAAGCGGTGCCCGGTCCCGTTTGCTGGCCAGCAGGCGTTCCGTAAAGTCAACTCGTTCTTGAAGATCCACTACTTCATGACGCAGCCCTTCCATTTCCTCCAACAACGCATCGTAACTATCCTGGAGGAACCGGATCCGCTGGTCCGCACCACCAAGCCCTCTACCACGAATACGGTCCGCTATGGCCCTCCCGATGGGGGAGATAGCCAGCATGAAAGCCGCCCCACCCCCAAATATGAAGAATACCGCTAGCTCTTCTTCCATATCGGCCCATCTCTACCGGGTTACGAGGAGCTTGCCCGGAGCTCGTCGGCTCGGTTTCCCTCGGCTAATATCCGTTCGGTAAAATCCACACGCTCCTCCAACTCTGCCAAGATCGGTTCATACCCTGGCCCACCCTGTTGAGCCCGCCATTTGCGGTCGAGGTGCTTGTTGATGCTGCGCATGATGCCGAACGCGATGCTCGTTCACGGCTACTGTGCTGGTAAACACCAAGAACACTATCTCGTCCGGCATGGATCACCTCTCCTCGGCCGCGGCGCCGGACTCCCGTCCTCGGATCAACAGCCGTTCGGCAAACTCCAGTCGGTCTTCCAGCTCATCGACCCGGCCGTGCTCGCGCTCGAGGGCTTCGATCCGGGCCTGAAGGTCGGCGATTTCCCCCCGCAGTTCCCCATCGTCCCCCCGAGACAGCTTGCGGTCGATCACGTGACGTACCGTCTTGAAGAAGCCGATACAGATGATGATGCCTGTGGCCATCCCCGCCAGCGGCACGATGATCATGTCAGGATCCAACGGCGCGCCTCCGTCCCAGTGCAGCTCCTCCATCCATACGACAGAGGGGTCCCTGAGGTGCCAGGAACCGATCTCCAATCTAAACGGTGCCGTGAGAAAGTGCCTGAGCCTGATCGGACGGTGTGACAGTCGGACGGTTGGACAGTCGCACAGGCCCGACTCCTCAGCGGTACGCCAGACCATCCATCGTCAGACCGTACGACCGGCCGGCCGTTTCTTGTCCCCGAGAGCCTTCCGCAGGAACCGCGCAGTGTGCGAGCGCTTCACTTTGGCTACCGTCTCCGGCGATCCCTCTGCCACCACGTATCCGCCTTTCTCACCGCCCTCCAGGCCCAGGTCTATGACCCAATCAGCCGTCTTGATCACATCCAAATTGTGCTCGATCACGACCACTGTATTTCCCTTGTCAACGAGTCGGTGGAGCACGTTCAGCAACAACCGCACATCTTCGAAGTGCAGTCCCGTGGTCGGCTCATCGAGAATGTACAGGGTACGGCCCGTGTCGCGCTTGCTCAGCTCGGTGGCGAGCTTGACTCGCTGCGCCTCGCCACCCGACAGCGTGGTGGCACTTTGCCCGAGGTGCAGGTACCCCAATCCCACGTCATTCAGAATCTCGAGCTTGGCGCGAATCCGGGGTTGGTTCTCGAAGAACTCCATCGCGTCGGCCACCGTCATCTCCAAAACATCGGCAATCGACTTACCGCGATACCGCACGTCCAGGGTTTCGCGGTTGTATCGGCGTCCCGAGCACACTTCACACTGTACGTAGACATCCGGAAGGAAATGCATCTCGATCTTCACCAACCCATCGCCCTGACACGACTCGCACCGGCCACCCTTGACGTTGAAAGAAAACCTCCCCGGCCCGTAGCCGCGGATTTTCGATTCCCCCAGCTGAGCGTAGAGCTCCCGGATTGGTGTGAACAGCCCGATATAGGTGGCTGGGTTCGATCGCGGGGTCCTGCCGATCGGGTTTTGGTCGATATCGAGGACCTTGTCGAGCTGATCCAAGCCCTCGATGGAATCGTGTTCACCGTGAGGCACTTTGCTGCGGTAAAAATGGCGGGCGAGCGCTCGATACAGGGTGTCGGTGACGAGCGTGGATTTCCCCGAACCGGACACCCCGGTTACCGCAACGAACGCTCCCAGGGGAATGTCTACGTCCAGGTTCTTGAGGTTGTGCTGGCGGGCACCCCGAATGGTGAGGCGTCGACGCGAGCCCGACGCTCTGCGAGCCGATGGAACGGCGATACGCAAATCCCCGCACAGGTAGCGGCCGGTGAGCGATGTCTTGTGCTTGAGGACGTCACCCAGCACTCCGGCAACGACCACTTCACCACCGTCACGCCCCGCCCGTGGGCCGAGATCGACGATGTAGTCGGCGGTCCTAATGGTTTCTTCATCGTGCTCGACTACGATGACCGTGTTGCCGAGATCCCGGAGGCCGGTGAGCGTGCGCAACAGACGCTTGTTGTCCCTGGGATGCAGGCCGATCGAGGGCTCGTCCAGGATGTAGAGGACGCCTACGAGCCGACTGCCGATTTGAGTAGCCAAGCGAATCCGTTGCGCCTCTCCGCCCGAAAGAGAGGAAGCCGGGCGCCCCAACGTGAGATAGCCGAGACCTACGTCCATGAGGAAACGGAGTCGATCCGTGACCTCCTTGAGAATGGGTCCTGCGATTCCCGCGTCGAGACCACCGCCGGCCGGCGCCGCAGCAGCGCCGTTCCCCGAAGTCCGCAGCGGTACCGCTTCGAAAAACTCCAGCGCCGCCTCCACCGAGTCGTCCAGCACGTCACCGATACTCCGCCCATGGAGGGTGACGCACAGGCTCTCCCGTTTGAGCCTGCTGCCGTTGCACACAGGGCACGGCTGTTCGGTCATGTACTCGCCGAGTTGCGTCCGGACGGTGTCGGACGACGTTTCCTGGTAGCGCCGTTCCACGTTCCGAATAATCCCTTCCCACTCGGTCCGGTAGGTTCCCTTCGAGCGTCCACTCCCGTACCTGAAGGCGAACTGCCGGCCTGGGACGCCGTACAACAGGGCATGGACGACCCTAGCAGGGTAGCTGCCCCATGGCTTCGCAGGGTCGAAATCGAGGGCTTCGGCCAACGCCGGAAGCACGTTCTTTCGCAGGTAACCCGACGGCTCACCCCACGGCAACACCACACCTTCGAGAATGGAGATGGACGGATCGGCCAGCATGAGCTCTGCGCTCACGGTGCGCCGGGTGCCTAGCCCACCGCATCCCTCGCACGCGCCGAACGGTGAGTTGAAGGAAAACTGCCTCGGTTCCAGCTCGGCCAGCGAGTATCCGCACTTAGCACATGCAAACCGCTCGGAGTACAGCACCGGCCGACCGCTCCCCCTACGTGATTTCCCGTGGCGAATCACCTCTACCAAGCCATCCGCCGATCGCAGAGCCGTCTCGATGGAATCGTGGAGCCGACTGCGGTCTTCACGCCGCACCACCAGCCGATCGACGATCAGGCCAACGTCATGCGCCTTACGCCGATTGAGGCGGGGCGGGCTCGACAGATCGAACATCTCTCCATCCACCCGCACCCTGACGAAGCCCTGCTTCAGGGCTCCCTCGAACAGGTCCCTGAACTCGCCCTTGCGACCCCGCACGAGGGGGGCCACCACCTCGATCTTGGTGCCCTCGGGCCAGGCGAGCACCACCTCGGCGATCTGGGAGGCGCTCTGACGACGAATCGGCTCACCGTCATTGGGACAGTGCGGAGCCCCAGCCCGAGCCCAAAGCAACCGTAAGTAGTCGTAAATCTCTGTAACCGTCCCGACCGTCGAGCGAGGATTGTGGCCCCCCGTTTTCTGCTGGATGGAAATGGCCGGCGACAGGCCTTCGATGACGTCGACGTCCGGCTTTTCCATGAGACCAAGGAACTGGCGGGCATAGGCCGACAGCGATTCCACGTATCGCCGCTGCCCCTCGGCGTAGATCGTATCGAACGCCAACGAGGATTTGCCGGAACCCGACAGCCCCGTCACCACTGTCAGGCGATTGCGGGGTATTTCTACGGAGATGTTCCGTAGATTGTGAACTCGGGCTCCGCGAACAATGAGGTTTTCTTTTGGCATAGCTTGTCAACCTAGACCCGAGTCCGACGGGCGGTCAACCGTCCATTTTACTCGTAATTCTTGCAACCGAGCCTGGGGTGCCGTACCTTGGTGCCCCCGACTCACCACACCACGTTCAATTAAGAACGAGACATTTAGAAAGACGCGTCGCCCGATGTCGGGAGAGATCCCCAGCCAAAGCTCACATATCGTAGTGCTGACGACGGTAGGCGGCGAGGAAGAGGCCCGAGAGTTGATCAGTGGACTGGTGGAAGATCGGGTCATCGCTTGTGGCACGATGGTTGGGGCAACCTCGATCTTCCGTTGGGAAGGCGTGGTTTCCGAAGAATCGGAAACGCTGGTGTTCCTCAAGACCCGTCGGGAGCGCTGGCACGATCTCGAAACCGCCGTAAAACGCCGACATCCCTATGATGTGCCGGAGTTGTTGGCGCTCCCCGTGGAAGTCGGGTTGGACGCATACCTCAGCTGGGTAAATCGAGAAACCTCCGAATGAGGGGGCACACCAGACATGAAGCGTACAGCATATCGCCGCCGGTACCGTCGTCGGAAGGCAGTGGAGCAAGCAAACCGCCACAGCCGAACTGCGCCGGTGACCGAGCCCTTACCCGCTCCCACGGAGCTTCCGGAGGATTCCATCGTGGGGATTACGCACAATCAGAAATCCGAGAGGATCGACCTCCCTTTCGAGATCGTCCAAGAGAACGAGGCAGGAGTGGTAAGCAAAAAAGCCAACGGCAAGGCAGCAAGCGAGCCGGCAGCCCCCCAAGATGAACTTTCTGAGCGGGAACAAGCCGTCGACTCCAACACGGCGACCACAGAGCCTGAAGAACCCTCGGCAGAAGAGCTGTTGTACAATGCTGCACGCGAAGCCAATGCGCAGGGGGAACACCGCAGGGCCATAGCCATCTACCGCGGGTTGTTGAGCGTTGTCCCCCAGCACGTCAAAGCCCGCAATAATCTCGCGCTCCTGTTGGACCAGAACGGCGACCACGAGGAGGCCCTCCACGAGCTGAAGCTCTGCCTCAGGACCGAGCCGAACAATCCTCAGGTGTTGGTCAACCGTGGAGGTGTGCTCGGCTCGCTCCGGCGTTACAGCGAGGCGGAGGCGGACCTGCGCCGGGTGCTGGATTTCGACGCCACGAATGCGGAGGCCTACTTCAATCTCGGCCTCTTGATGTCGCGCAGGGGCTTGTGGGGAGAAGCATTACCACACTTGCGGCGGTCGATCGAATTGGATGCGAGCCGAGCGGTTGCCTACACCTACTTGGGAGACGCGCTGAACCACGTGGACGACCTCGACGGCGCCCTTCAGGCGTTCCAGCGGTCCGTGGAGCTCGTGCCCAATAATGAGAAAGCTCTTTTCGGGCTGGGCATCATCTACGACCGCTTGAACCGGCCCGAGGAGGCCCAACACATGTACCGCCGCTCCCGGGATCTCGCGGGCAGGTGATTAGCGTGGTAGTCGACGATCTCGCGTTCGTCGAGGCGGACGCGGTGGTTCGACCCGCCACGGACACGCTGGAACCCACTGCTCCTTCGCTCAGGCAGCTCGAGCGTATCGGTGGGCCCGGCTTCCAGCAGCAGCTGAAGACGCGAGCCCCTCTCGCCGTTGGCGCCGCTACCGTGACCGGAGGCGGCGATCTTCTGTCTGAATTCGTCATCCATGCTATCATTCGGAGCATGTCGGAACCGGTGTCCCGCACCGGCGTACGACGCGCCCTGGTGAGCGCCTTACAACAGGCCGCGGCGTGGCAGTTTCGAGCCGTGGCCGTACCGCTCATGGGTACGGGTCCCGGCAACCTCGCTCTCGAGGATGCCGCCGAGATCATATGTGACGTGCTGCACAGCCATTTGCGCGACCAGGCGTTTCCTTCTGAGGTCAAGATCGTGGTGGGGACCGACGATGATAGAGCCGTATTCGAGAATCTGCTGCGGATGAGAGAATGGTGAACCGGCGAACCACCGCCATCCTGATCTTGCTGAGCTGGGCCGGCGCCCTCGGATGGCTGGTCGCGCGACAGACTCGGTCGGTCCGCGGCGGCGTGCTCGACGACGCGATGCGTACCGTCGAGCCTGGCGCGCTGTATTACACGGTATCGATGGGCGGCGTCCCCATAGGCTTTGCGTCAAACACGATCGACACTGTTCCGGAGGGCCTTCTGGTTGAGGATCGACTCTCGCTGGAAATACCTGCCTTGGGAACCATCCGCCGGATGGAGGCGCGCACCACCGCACGCCTGAGCAACACGTTGCGCCTCCAGAGCTTCGTCGCAGGACTGATCGGCGACGCCGGACGATTCACGGCCCGCGGCGAAGTGTCCGGGGATACCGTTCTCAACATCGAGTTCGAAAGCGCCAACAGTCAGCAGCGGGTTCGCGTTCCTCTCGATGAGCCTGTGGTACTGCCCGTCTATATGCCACTCCGCCTGGTGTTCGGTGGCGAGCCCGAGGTCGGGAAGAGCTATGTCATCCGAACGTTTGACCCGTTGCTTCTGAAAAACATCGATGTCTCGGTCAGCTTCGTGAACGATTCAGTCTTGCTCGTACCCGATAGCGCTGCGTTCGACTCCACGTCGATGCGGTGGGTCGCAGCGCGTTGGGACACCGTCATGGCGTGGCAGGTGAAGCAAAAGGTGAATGGCGTGTCGGTGGATGCGTGGATCGATCATTTGGGCCGTGTCGTCAGTGTGTCATCACCGTTGGGGTTCACTATCGAGCGATCTGCGTTCGAGCTGGCCTTCAATAATTTCCAGAACCGAGACCGGAGTCTGGCCTTCGCCGACTTCGAGGCAGCTGACATCATTCAACAAACAGCCATCGCATCCAACGTCGACCTCTCCGTGGAACGCCGCGAGCTGCGTGTGGTCCTTGGTGGAATCGATCCAGAGGGATTCGATCTCGCCGGGGGACGGCAGGCGTTGGCCGGCGACACGCTCATCGTGACGAAAGAAGGCCCGTCGCAACTCAACGCAAGCTACGGCCTCGAGACGACGCGGGCGGATCTCCGACCGTACGTCACGCCGGAACCACTAGTGCAATCCGGAGACATTCGCGTCCAAGCGCAGGCACGTCAGATCGTGGGTCGGACCCGCGATCCTTTGCGCGCCGCCCGGCTCCTGACGGAGTGGGTTTATGAACAACTAGACAAGGAAATCACGCTAAGCGTCCCCAGCGCCGTGGAGGTTCTCGAAACGCGACGTGGCGATTGCAACGAACACACCATTCTGTTCGTGGCGCTCGCTCGGGCGATCGGCTTGCCGGCACGGACGGCAGCCGGGCTCGTATACGTCAAAGGCCGCTTCTACTACCACGCGTGGCCCGAGGTCTACCTTGGTGATTGGGTGGCTACCGATCCGACCTTCGGACAGTTTCCAGCCGATGCATCACATCTCCGCTTCACCATCGGCGGGTTGGCCCGCCAAGCCGAACTAATACGACTCATCGGACGACTGTCCCTCGATGTCGTCGACGACAGGAGCAACCCATGATTCGGGTGGAGAGCCTTACCAAGACGTACGGCAAGTTCGTGGCCGTGGACAACATCAACCTTCATGTCCCGCGTGGAACGATGTTTGGCTTTGTTGGGCCGAACGGTGCCGGAAAAACGACCACCTTGCGCATCATTGCCGGAATCATGCGGCCCACCGCCGGGCGCATATGGCTCGGCAGCGACGACGTAGTCGCCGATCCCATGGCAGCCAAAGCGCGACTGGGATTCATCCCCGACCGCCCGTTCCTCTACGAAAAGCTGACCGGAGCCGAGTTCCTCCGGTTCGTGGCCGGCCTCTATCGACAGGACGGCGAGGTCGTAGAAAAACGAATTGACGAGTTGCTCGACGTGTTCGAACTGTCTCAGTGGAAGCACGAGCTGATTGAATCTTACAGCCACGGCATGCGCCAAAAGTTGATCATCTCGAGCGCATTAATTCACCGCCCCGAATGTATCGTAGTCGACGAACCTATGGTTGGCCTCGACCCCAAGGCGGCGCGACTCCTCAAAGACATCTTCCGTCAGTTTGTGGATCGGGGTGGCACCGTTCTCATGAGTACGCACACCCTGGAGATCGCAGAGACCATGTGCGACAGGATCGCCATTATCCAGGCAGGGAAGATCGTCGCACAGGGAACGATGGCCGAGTTGCGCGAACAGACCGCCGCCGGCGACGCGTCGCTCGAAGAGCTGTTCCTGAAACTCACCGGAGGCGCTGCCATCCGCGAGCTCGCAGCTGTGTTAGAGGACTAGCGGTGGGAACGACGGCGCTATCGCTCCTAGTTGCGCCAAAATGGCGCACGGCGCTCGCAAGAACACGCGCGGCCCAACAGGATCGTGGTGGCCGGGCGGTGCTCCTCGGTACGGTCGGAGTATTGTTTTGGTTGATGATCTTCGGCGTGCTGTATCGCGTCCTCCGGTATTTCCGTGGCGTCGCGGAGATCGGCCCGCTCCTCTCCGGCAAGCTCTTGGGACTCGTCTTATTGTCGTTCCTGGCGATCTTGCTGCTCTCGAACGTCATCACGGCCCTCTCGTCTTTCTTTCTCGCCAAGGACCTCGACTTGTTGGCTTCGTCCCCAGTGGACTGGCTGGACCTCTACCTCGCCAAGCTCGGCGAAACCATGGTGCACAGCTCGTGGATGGTAGCTCTCATGGCCGTGCCGATCTTCACGGCCTACGGGGTGGTGTACGATGGCGGATGGCTGTTCGCTCCCTACGTGATTTTCGTGTTCTTGCCACTGATGGTCATTCCAGCGGTGATCGGGAGTGCCATCACGCTCACGCTCGTCAACGTGTTCCCAGCGAGACGCACGCGAGACATTCTGTCCATCATTACAATCGGAGCGGCCGGAGTCCTGGTGCTGCTGTTCCGCATCATACGTCCCGAGCAACTCGCCCGACCAGAGGGCTTTCTCAGCCTACTGGACTTCATCACGCTGTTGCGTACCCCAACGTCACCGCTGCTGCCGAGCGAGTGGGCCACCAGCAGCTTCATGGGATTCCTGGTGGGTCCGTTTGACGTCCTCCCCATCTTCATGTTGTGGAGTACCGCCGCCTCTTTTGTGGTTCTGGGCGCCCTCCTTCATCGGGCGCTGTACGCTACTGGATTCACCAAGGCGCAGGAGGGTGCGGAGCGGTTCGTAAAGGGCTGGGTTTGGCGGGCGATCCTCGATCCCCTATTCAAGCCTCTGGCGGTGGCCAAACGCGAATTCATCATCAAAGATCTGAAGCTCTTCTTTCGCGACACGACACAGTGGAGCCAGCTCATCCTGCTCGGCGTCCTCATCGTCATTTATCTGTTCAACATTCGTGCCTTGCCGCTGTTCCGAGGCGAGCAAGTTCCGTTCTTCCTCGTGTCCGTCATCTCGTTCTTAAACCTCGGTCTCGCAGGATTCGTGCTGGCATCGATCGCCGCACGTTTCATCTTTCCCTCAATCTCCCTCGAAGGACGCCAGATGTGGCTCCTCCGGTCGAGCCCGCTCGACCTGCGCGCATTGTTGTGGTCGAAATATTGGATCGGCACCGTACCGCTGCTGCTTGTCGCTCTGGTCATCACGGTGTTTACGAACGTCCTTTTGCACGCAACGCCATTCATGATGACGTTGAGCGTCACCACCATGATCCTCCTCACGTTCGCCATCAGTGCGCTGGCGTTGGGATTCGGCGCCCTCTATCCACAATTCGAAACCGAGAACGCAGCACAGATCCCGACGTCATTCGGCGGACTCGTCTTCATGATGACCACGATTGTCCTCGTTGCCGGCGTGATCGTGCTCGAAGCCATGCCGGTGTACGGCTACATGAGCGCAGCCTTCCGAGGAGACACTGTGCAGATTACAACATCGATGATCCTCGCCTTCATTGGCGTGCTGCTGCTGTGCATAACCGCCACCGCCGTGCCGTTGAAGATCGGCTTACGAAAGATGGAGGAATTCGAGTTTTGATTCCCGAAATTCTTGGAGGCAAGAGAAGGGCGGCCCAGTGAGCCGCCCTTCTCTTGGTTCGTGATCTGATTTAATTGGCTGTCCCCAAATTGGCTTCGCCGATTCGGTAGGGAACCCCCCAAATGTTGGCGCGGTACTCGCCTTCGAGGTCAAACGACCTGGAATCAAGGGCGTCTACCATGACGTGCTCGCGCCCCGAATGACGGACCACCCACCCAGCCACGTATTCACCGAGATCGGTATTGTACTCCATCAACAACCAATGCCATCCGGTCCGATCGGCGAGAGCGTGAAACACATGAAGGAAGACGTACGTCGATCGCCAGCCGTTCCGACGGATCGATGATCTCGAGAACCGTCACGCCGTTCACGACAATACGTACCTGCTGGATATTCACGGTACGTTTCGTCTCGTCAATCAGCCTGAACTCCTTCGGGCTGATCCCGAGCAGCTTCCAACGGCTCCGCCGCCCTGTCTTATCATGAACCCGCTCGATCACCGGGATCGGGGCCACAGAAAAACGCAGAAAAAGGCAGGTGGATTTCGTGGCAAGGATTCTTCGATTGCTCTTGGCATTCCAGGCCATAACCGCGTTTGGCACAAGAGAACCGAGAGGTCTGATCCGCGTCCTCCGCGGCAAGAACAAAAACTCGACTACGCTCGGACCGGCATGTGATGCTGCCGCCCTATACTCGAGAGGTCGTTTCCGCAAATGCCTCCCCACACGCGCCACAGAACTTCGCGGTCATCTGCCGATCCGCACCACAGACCCAACACCGGGGCGAGGCATCCGTCTCGACCAAGGAGCGCCCGCAACTCGAGCAGAATATCGATCCTGGCTCGAGCGTGTAGTGACAGGTGGAGCACTCGCCCGATCGTTGCGAGCTGGCCCGCGCTATAACTGCCTCAGCGTCAGGCGGCACCTGATCGGTGCCGGCTTTCTCCACGTCGGCGGCCTTTTCCGCTTTGATGGCAGCAAGCGCCGCCTGCGAATATTCCTGCTTTAGTGACGCGTAATCGTCATCCGACAATTTGCCCGTGGCACGATCGAACTCGATCTCGCGCAGCGCCAGCAACGCTTTGATCTTAGCCGATCCCGACTCCTCCAGGTCGACTAGGTCATCCTCGTCCTCGACCCAGTCCCACGGCGATCCGCCACCAGCGCCTTGGCTTCGCAGCAACGGTTCTAGAACGACTGCTAGGGCGAAGACCGCAACGACGATTCCTGTAACGAGTTCCAGCACCTCTAACAGCCTCTCATCTTGTGGGCGCAGCAGCGGGTTATCATACCGCCGCTTTCTCCCTCTCACCAACGAGCTTCACGTTGTATCCCGCAATTGCGCGACGTGGTGATAGCCGCGTGGGACCGCCCCCGGGCCACATGACGATGACGCCTCCTACCACCAACAGCACACCGGCGAACCAGATCCACCACACGAGCGGCGTCAACGTGAACTGATACACCGCCGATTCCGTACCTTCCGCCACGCCCGCGAACACCACGTATATATCTTCGCGCAAATCGCTCCTGATGCCGGCCTCGGTTGAGGGCTGGAAACTCGCCTCTTCGTATTGGGGACCGTTCGGACACGGCGACACCGCTACGCGGCACCGGAAGTGCTGCCGCTTCTCGCTGCGGATCAATCCCACAGGCTCACTGTTTCGTTTCAGTTCCACCGTCGCTGCAGTCACATAGCGGTTCAGTGATTTGAAGGTAGAAACGCCCACGTGAGTGAACGTATAATCGTATCCGTAGGGCGAGCGAAGCGTAGCACTCTCACCGGGGCTGAGCGTCGCCCGCAACTCGGTGCGGAACGCCGTTCCCGCAAAGCCAACGAAGTATGTCACAATCGCCAGGTGTACCACGTAGCCACCGTACCGGCGGCGATTACGGCCGATCAGACGGGCCAGCGCCAGCGCGTAGCTCTCGTCGTGCAACCTGTGCCGAGCTCCCATGCCGCGCCAGAATTCTTGCAAAACCGCCACCGTGACGAACAAACCGAGGGTCAGCGCTACGCCAGCATAAAAGTCGCCGAACTGCAACACGATCATGAGAATACCAAGTGCCAGGGCCGCCGCTGTTGGAATCGTGAACTGGCGCCTCAGATTCCCTGAACTCGCCTTGCGCCATGCAATGAGCGGTCCGATACCGCTCAGCCCCAGCAACGCAAGGCCGATGGGGAAGTTGACCCTGTTGAAGAACGGCGGCCCCACAGTAACCTGAACCCCGCGGACCAACTCCGAGATAATGGGGAACATCGTGCCCCACAGGATCGCAAACGCCATTCCCACCAACAGCAAGTTGTTGAACAGGAAGCTCGCTTCCCGGGACACCATGCTCTCGAGATGACCTTCCGATTTCAGGAGCGGCAGCCGAGACCAGAACAACCAGATCAGAAACCCTGTTGCAAGAACCAAGAAAACGAGAAAGAAGTAGCCGAGGTTGGATTGCGTGAACGAGTGCACGCTGGAGATGACTCCGCTACGCGTAATAAACGTGCCGAAGATCGACAGCATGAAACTCAGCGCGATCAAGATCACGTTCCACTTCTTCAGCATGCCCCGTTTTTCCTGAATCATTACCGAGTGCAGGAACGCGGTCATCGTCAACCACGGCAGAAAGCTGGCGTTTTCCACCGGATCCCACGCCCAATACCCACCCCAGCCGAGTTCGACGTACGCCCACCACATGCCCAGTGTGATCCCGACCGAAAGGAACACCCAAGACAATAGAGTCCACTTGCGAACGGCGTGTATCCAATCCCCATCCAGCCGGCGCGTCAGCAACGCCGCCACCGCGAACGCGAATGGGATCGTGATGCTGATATAGCCGAGGTAGAGCATCGGCGGATGTATCGCCATGCCGGGGTTCTGCAACTGCGGGTTGAGCCCGTTGCCGTCCGGCGGCGTGAATGGAAGCCGATCGAACGGGTTGGCTGAAAACAGGATCGCCGCAAGGAAGAACAGGGTGACAGCGCACGTGACCGCTCCAACATACGGCAACAACCGTGCATAGCGACTCGGCGAGAGCCAGATGGCGGCGGCGGCGAACCCCGTGAGGACGAAAACCCAAAACAGCAGGCTACCGGCCTGCCCCGCATAAAGGGCGGCAAGGGTGTACACCGTTGGCAACTGACGACTGGTGTACTGCCAGACGTACTCGACGTTGAAATCGCGGTTGAGGAGCGCAACGAGGAGGGCGAGTGTGGCAACCGCCATCACCCCAAAAAGCGCATAGACCGTGCGCCGTGCACTGTGAACGAGCTCCAACCGCCCGGTGCGGCCGGCAAGGGCACCGACCACGGTTCCCCAAAACGCGAGGAGGAACCCCAAACCGAGCGCGAGCTGTCCGAGAATAGTCATGAGGCCTCGCGGCTACCGCCGCTGCTTGCGGTGAAACCAACGACCCATCGGAATGCTTCCATCTTCAGCATCTCAATATACCCCGTTCACTCGCCACCCGAGCGCCCAATGAAAGCGTCGCTCCCGACCGCTTCCCGGGCTTGGGCGAGAAAAGTCTCGATCGAGGTAGAATGTTCCAGATACTCGGTCCTGCCAGCCGCCATCTCGGATTCGTAATTGTCCAAGAACGCCCGGTACGCAGGGTGGAGCTCCACGGTATCTCTCCGGACGCGCGCTATGCTGCCCCGAAGCATTGCACCGAAGAGGTGACCGGGCACATCCAGTTCCAAAGAATCGGCTTGCACCAGGGCCATCTCCATCGGCCCGGCCACGGAGTAGATCGTTCCAATATGGAAACGGGCGTCGTTGCTCAACGTCCCCAGCAACCCGTATGCTTCTAGGGCCATGGGAGCGAACGACACCACGTCGACCTGATCGCCACGGGAATGCGCCCACATCACCGCGTTGAACAGGCTATCCGCCCGCTGTTGCGGCGACATCAGACTGAAGTCGAGCTGACTCGACAGTGGACTGGCAGGCTCGATTGTCGGGGGGCGCGCCGTCGAGGTCCAAACGGCCACCGCCAGACTCACGATGGCCACCACAGCCCCGGCGACGATCCAGGGTTTCGCCGACGCCATGGCTCCGAACGTCACGGCACCGATCGCACTACCACACTCCTGGCAGAACTTGTTACCCGGCGTCAGCGAGGCACCGCACGAAGGGCAGCTGGGACGGTGGAGCGCCGCCCCGCAATTGTTGCAGAATTTCCCAGTGGCCGCGCTGCCACAACGTGGGCATTTCGTCGTAGGGTTAGTCAAGACAGCACCTCGTGAGTTGACCTGCCACAGCCCCTTCAACGCATCCAGACCGCTCTGGGGCCTGACGGACGGCATCGAACCCTCGCTCGACCGAATTCCTGGCTTCTGCGGCCAGGTGGCCCGGCGTCAAAACGGGTCCCCTAGGATCGAGTTTCCGCCTAAAGAACGTGCCCAGTCCGTGGGGAGACGATGAGGCGAATATGAAGGACTTCTAACAAACCGGTCAGACTTCGGCCAGTGCCTGCTCCAAACCCGCGAGGATATCCTCGTAGTGCTCGACCCCTATGGACAGTACATCTCGTTGTCTTCGTCGATCTGGCCGAGATAACGCACGCAGCGGACTTTGGGATGGTCGTTCAAGTAGTCCGCGATGTACCGGGCGTTCTAACTCGCGACAACCGATCTTGGTATGTTGAGGCTACAACGAGAGGCGGCGTGACCAGCGACGGAACACGTCGTGGTCATGCCGTCGCGCAATCAATTCAAAGGATTGCCTGATTCAGTAGGTGGTTTCTGCTTCGGGCTCGGCAACCGCTTCGTAACGCGATCCACACTTCGCCAAAACACTCGTCGCGTGGATCGTGCCTTCCGGCGACAGCCTGCCCTCCACCACCACCTCTACGTCATCGGTAAACGTGTCAGGCGCCAAGCCCTGATACGTGACCGGGAACGTCACTTCACCGTCGGTCACTTCGAACTCGAGCGTCTGTGTGGCGACATCACGCTCGATACTGCCGGCGACGACGGTGCCCCCTACGCGGATTCCCACGTCGTACATCGACGCATCAGATGCAACGCGCTCCGCCAGTTCGGCAGGCATCAAGAAATATACGCCGGTGTCTTTGATTCCCTCGGCCATGAGGAATCCCACCGTGAGGGTCACCAGACCGGCGCCAAGCACGAACTTTCCTTTGGGTGTCATGGCTGCAATATAAGGATGCGCTTACGAAGTAGGGAAGTCTGTCCACTTCCTAAAGCCGGCTTCACCCGGATTTCAGCGTGTCCCGGCCTCCACCTCGGGCGTCGACGACCCCATGACACGTCCAGGACGCGTGGTGCCAGCCCCCGTTTCACCGGTTTCTGGCCCAGTGAAGCGCGGCTTCGACCGCACGCTGCCATCCGCGATATTCCCCGGCCCGGCCTGCCGCGGGCTCGAAATACCGGTACGTACGGCTGGCTGCAAACTGCTCCGGACTCCGCCATACGCCGGTCGCTAACCCGGCCAGCCCTGCCACGCCGAGGGCCGTGGTCTCGACCACGTCGGGACGGGCCACCTTCACGCCGAGCACGTCGGCCTGGTATTGCATCAACCAATCGTTCGCGGCCGCACCACCATCCACTTTCATCGCTTTCAGCTCGATGCCCGATGTCTCAGTCATGGCTTGCGCGACGTCACGGGTACCGTAGGCGATCGCCTCGAGCGCCGCCCGAACCAGATGCTCTCGTGTGGTGCCCCGGGTCAACCCGACGATCGTTCCGCGTGCCTCGGCTTCCCAGTGCGGCGCGCCCAGCCCGACGAACGCCGGCACGAAATACACGCCCCCGGTATCTTGAACCGCCCGCGCCATTGCCTCGGTCTCACCGGCGCTCTCGATGAGTCGCAATCCATCACGCAACCATTGAACCGCAGCGCCCGCGATGAAGATCGAACCCTCCAGGGCGAATACCGGAGCACCGCCGGCGTCACAGCCAATCGTGGTGAGCAAGCCGCCCGCCGGGCGACTCGCATCCGGACGGTCTCCCACATTCATCAATAAGAAGGCCCCAGTGCCGTAGGTGCATTTCGCCTGGCCCGACGCCCAGCAGCCCTGCCCGTAGAGCGCGGCTTGCTGATCTCCGGCGATGCCGGCTATAGGAGCTTCGAAACCCAGGTGCGTCCCATCTACGAGCCCCACCACCTCGCTCGAGCGGCGAACCTCGGGTAGCGCAATCGCGGGCACGTCGAACAGAGCCAGAAGATCCGTGTCCCACTCCCGACGGTCGATGTTGTAGAGGAGTGTCCGCGATGCGTTGGAGTGATCCGTCACGAACGACACACCTGAGGTGAGCCGGAATACCAACCACGCGTCGATGGTCCCGAAAACCGCATCTCCGGCAGCCACCCGGTCGTGCAAGCCGGGCACGTTACGGCACAGCCACTCGATTTTCGTGGCCGAAAAGTACGGATCCCACACCAACCCTGTTCGGCGGGTCGCATAATCGGCTCCAAGCTCCTCTTCCAGCTCGCGGCACCGTTGGGCCGTACGCCGGTCCTGCCAAACCAGGGCCCGATGAAGCGGTTGTCCCGTATGCCTGTCCCACGCGACGATGGTCTCCCTTTGATTCGTGATCCCCACGGCGCTCGGTGTCGTTCCGGCTTGCCGCAACGAGTCGCGCCCGGCGTCGAGGGTGCGTTGCCATATCTCTTCGGCGTCGTGCTCCACCCATCCCGGTTGGGGGAAGTGCTGGGTAAACTCACGGTACCCGCGCCCCAACACTTCGCCGTCCTGCGCAAACACCATGCAGGTCGTGCCCGTGGTCCCCTGATCGATCGCAAGCACTGATTTCAATTCGTTGCCGCTCCTTCTTGGCATCCTCTAGTCGGACAACCGGACCGTCTGACGGCCCATCCTGCGGTTTAATCGAACAGTCGCCGAATAGACTCGCCATATGGCGGCTCGATGACCCCGCGGTCGGTGATGATGCCGCTGATGAGACGGGCCGGCGTGATGTCGAAGGCCGGGTTGTAGACCTTCACCCCCTCCGCCGTGGCGACCTCGGCGGCCGGGCGCTCCTCGATGGGTATAGCGACACCCGAGGCCGCGTCGAGATCGAAAGTACTCGTGGGGGCAGCCACATAAAAAGGAATACCATATTCTCTTGCTATGATCGCGAGGTTCTGGGTGCCGATCTTGTTGGCGACATCGCCATTGGCGGCTATGCGGTCTGCGCCGAGGATGACGGCGTCGACCCGGCCTTGCTCCATTACGGTGGCTGCGGCGCTGTCGACCAGGACGGTGCAGGGGATCTCGAGACGAGCCAACTCCCAGGCAGTCAGGCGGCCTCCCTGGCGCAGTGGCCGAGCCTCGCAGGCATATACTTCCTTCACCCTCCCTTGCTCGTGCGCCATGCGGATCACACCAAGGGCCGTGCCGATACCGCCGGTGGCGAGCATGCCGGTGTTGCAGTGTGTCATTACGGAGGAGGCGGCTGGAAGGAGGACGGCGCCGGCTGTGGCCATGGCCCTACACATTGCAGCATCCTCATCCCACATGCGCTGTGCCTCCCGGCGCAATGTCTTCACCATCACCTCCACCGTCTCGTCGTCATTCACCATACTCAGCCTCTCCACCACAGCGCTGCGGAGTCGGTTCACGGCCCAGGCTAGGTTGACGGCAGTGGGTCGTGCCCGGGCCATGGTGTCACACGCTGACTCCAGCCAGCGAAGCGCCGCCGCCTTCTCCCCCGGCAGCGAGCCGTCTGCAGCCATTCTATTTGCTGCCGCTGCAATTCCCATACTGGCGGCGACACCGATGAGGGGGGCGCCACGCACACGTAGCGCTCGAATGGCCTCAACCATGGCGTCGATCGTATCGACTTCGAGGTAAGTAGTCTCGTCCGGGAGGAGGGTTTGGTCGAGCAGGTAAACCGCCCCCGAGGACGTCCATTTCACTGCGTCGGTATGCATGGTCGTAGAAGCTACCGAGGTTTTAGGCTCGTCGTTAGCTTGATGCATACCTCATCAACGGAGCGACCTCCGGTGACAGCAACGGCGGAGCACCTATCGACGAGCGCGCGAGACCAACCGAGCCCTTTTCTGATCCGCACAGGCCTGACGTCGCTGGCGGTCACTCTCGAGCACGACGCGGTGACCGAGATCCGCTTCAGCGGGTCGGCGTCCCGCACGGCGGCCACTACCCTCGAGCACCGAGTTGCCGATGAGTTGCTCGAGTACTTCGCCGGGACTCGTACGGAATTCACTGTCCCCCTATCGCCGGCAGGAACGGATTTCCAGCGCGCCGTTTGGCGGGCGCTCCAACGGATTCCCTACGGAGAAACCCGAACGTACGGGGAGATAGCCGAAGCGGTGGGTAGGCCAGGCGCGGCGCGTGCCGTAGGAACAGCAAACCACCGCAATCCGATTCCCATCATCATACCGTGTCATCGCGTGGTGGGGTCGAACGGACAGCTGTGCGGCTTCGGAGGAGGGCTCGGCGTCAAACGGCGGCTGCTCGAACTGGAGGCTTAGCACAAGCCACCCCAATTCCTATCGGCGCGTTGATTTGAAGCCCGGAACGAGGTATTTTACGCTGTGTGTAACCTCGTATGCGCTGTCTCGCTGCGGCACGCCCGCTGGTGTGCCGTGGCTTTTTTTGAGCGCGCCGACGATCGTTGGGTGTGAGTCGATCACTGGGTGGTGATCCTGGGTCGTGCGAGAGCGGGTCGTAGGTGCAGCTGACCGATCTCACCGTCCGAAACTTTCGGAATATCACCTCGCTGGACATCGAGCTGCCCGAAACCGGCGTCGTCATTATCGGCGCCAACGGCCAGGGCAAGACGAATTTGTTAGAGGCGATCTACTATCTCGTGCTGTTCCGCTCGTTTCGGGGTGCGAAGGATCGCGAACTCGTGCAGTTTGGCACACCCGGCTTTTTCGTCGGTGGATCGGCGAACGCGCGTGTGACTGCGGGATACGAGGTCGCCGGACAACGCAAGAAGGTAACCGTCGACAGGGAGCCGGTCCGGCGACTAGGTGCGGCCGTGGGACGAATCGTTGCGGTGCCGTTTTCGCCGGAGGACCGGGGGATCGTGGCCGGCGGCCCAGCGGGTCGGCGGCGTTACATCGACGTTCTGCTGTCGCTCAGCGAGCCGAGGTATCTGGTGGCACTGTCTGCGATGCGAGTGGCGCTGAAGCAGCGAAATGCCGCCTTGCGTATGGGGCACGGCGACACCGCCCAGGCCTTCGACACACCGTTTGCCGCGGCGGCGGCCATCGTACTTTCAATGCGTGTGACCTGGGTGGAGCGCTGGGCGGAACGCTTTCGCGCGATCTGTGAGGCTCTTGGCGAGCCCGAGTCGGCGCATTTGCGGTACCGCTGCCACGGGACAAAGGCCGAGGAGGAAGCCACGGATTTGCGCATGTTATTGGCTTCGACCATCGATCGCGACTTGCGCCGGGGGACAACGACGGTGGGTCCTCACCGGGATGACCTGCAGTTGTCGTTTGGAGATCACAGCCTACAGACCTACGGCTCCGCAGGTCAACAGCGGACCGCTGCGATTGCCCTCAGGCTGATCGAAGCCAAAACGCTGGCCGAGGCGACAGGACAGCTACCGATCGGGTTGTACGACGACGTGTTCGTCGAATTGGATGATGCGCGACAGGCCAACTTACTCACCTTGATACGAGATACCCTACCCGGGCAGGCGATAGTGGCCGCCCCCCGTGATTCCGAGGTGCCGCCGGAGCTTTTTGAGCGACCTCGATGGACCATGAGGGGAGGGAAGCTTGAGACGTAAGGGCGCAGGCGCCGTCGGCGAAATCCTCAAGGAGTATTTCGGACGACACGGACTCATGCGGCGCATCGGGCAGGCGAGCATCGTGAACGAGTGGGCGGGGTTGGTAGGAGACCAAGTGGCCAGAGTGACAGAGCCTGATTCGGTCTTCGCGAATGGAACGCTTCGAGTGCGCGTCCGATCCGCAGCATGGATGCAGGAATTGCAGCTCATGTCGCCCACAATCATCCAGGAACTGGCAAAAAAAGGAAAGCGCGTGAAGCGAATTCATTGGATGCTGGGAACGATTGAGCAGGAGGCGGGACGAGGGGCGGAGGAGAACGCTTCACGCAAGCGACAACCAGGCAGGAACGGCGCATGACGACCCGTCCGAGAACCGTTGGCAGCCGCTAGCTGAAAGAGGAGCAATGGAGAAGAAACGCGATACGAACAGGAAGCCGTCCGAAGAGAATCAATACAGCTCCGATTCCATTCAGGTATTGAAGGGTCTCGAAGCCGTCCGCAAACGGCCGGCCATGTACATTGGCTCGACCTCCGTTCGCGGCCTGCATCACCTCGTGTACGAGGTCGTGGACAACTCGATCGACGAGGCGCTGGCGGGGTACTGTACGACGATCGAGTTGACGATCAATGCCGACGATTCGGTGACCGTAGTGGACAACGGACGTGGCATTCCGGTGGACATGCACAAAACCGAGAAGAAGCCCGGCCTCGAAATCGCCATGACCATGCTTCACGCGGGCGGCAAGTTCGATAAGAGCACCTATAAGGTGTCCGGTGGACTGCACGGTGTCGGTGTGTCGGTGGTGAACGCTCTATCAGAGCGGCTCGACGTGTGGGTGTGGCGCGATGGCGAGGAACACCACATGGCCTTCGAGCGAGGCAAGACCATCCGGCAAATCGAAGTCCTGGGCAAGACCAAGAAGACAGGTACGAAAATCACTTTCAAACCCGACAGGGAGATCTTCACTGAAACGCGATACGATTTCGAGACACTCGCGAATCGCCTGCGAGAGCTGGCCTACCTCAACGCCGGGATCAGCCTCAGCATCACCGATGACCGGGGCGACTCTCCCCGTGAAGAAACGTTTCTGTTCAAGAAGGGGTTGCCGGAATTCGTCACCTTCCTCGGTGGCAATCGTAAACCGCTCCACCCGAACCCCATCAGCATCACCACCGTAAAGGACGATGTCGAGATCGACATCGCCATGCAGTACAGCGATGGCTACTCCGAGAACACCTTCTCGTTTGTCAACAATATCAACACGCACGAAGGCGGAACCCACCTCACCGGTTTTCGGTCTGCCCTCACGCGCACCATCAATGAAGTCGTCAAGGTGCGGGGATCGCTCAAGAAGGAAAACTTCTCCCTCACCGGCGACGATGTTCGCGAGGGTCTCACGGCCGTCATCCACGTCAAGGTGAAGGAGCCGCAGTTCGAGGGACAAACAAAGACCAAGCTTGGAAACAGCGAAGTCGAGAGCATCGTGAAGACGGTCGTTTACGAGCACCTCGGCAACTTCATGCATGAACATCCCGGCGTATCCAAGGCCGTCATCGAGAAGGCGACGAGCGCGGCGCGGGCCAGAGAAGCCGCTAGGAAGGCGCGCGAACTAGTGCGCAAGAAGAGCGCTCTGGAAAGCGGCGTCCTTCCCGGAAAGCTCGCGGATTGCTCCGTGTCGGACCCCTCCATTACCGAGCTGTACATAGTCGAGGGAGACAGCGCCGGCGGATCGGCGAAACAGGGACGCGATCGCGGTTACCAGGCTATCCTACCGCTGCGCGGTAAGATCCTCAATGTCCAGAAATCCCGCATCGACAAAATCCTGTCGAACTCGGAAATCCGCGCAATGGTAACTGCGATCGGGACCGGAGTGGGCGGGGAGGACTGCAAGTTGGAGGACGCCCGCTATCACAAGATCATAATCATGACCGACGCCGACGTCGACGGCGCGCACATCCGTACGCTCCTCCTCACCTTCTTCTTCACTCAGATGCGGCCTCTCATAGAAGTCGGCTACGTGTACATCGCCCAACCCCCCCTCTACCGTGTGGCCAAAGGCAAGGAAGAATATTACGCCTACAACGATGAGGAACGTGACTCCTACATCAAGCGGCTCTCCAACGGCGGCGCCAAGGGTAAGGTGATGATTCAGAGGTACAAAGGTTTGGGCGAGATGAATCCGGAGCAACTTTGGAAGACAACCATGGACCCCTCGGCGCGCACCATCCTCCGCGTAGAAATCGACGAGGCCTTCAACGCCTCGCAACTCTTTGAGAAGCTCATGGGCGACGAGGTAGAGCCGCGGCGTGCTTTCATCGAAGAGAACGCTAGGTACGTGAAGAACCTGGACGTCTAGCACCTCTGCCACGCCCGCCTCCCCGGTCCCTTCTGCCTCCTTTGACCGGGCTGAAACGTCGTCGCTATTCTATAGCCCTATGCGTGAACACTCATCACGATGGCAATCGCTCGAACAGATCCACCGGTCTGTCATCCGCTGCTCCCGGTGTCCACGTCTCGTGGACCACCGCCAGCGAGTTGCAGAATCAAAGAAACGCGAGTTCCGCGAATCATCTTATTGGGGCAAGCCGGTTCCCGGTTTCGGCGACCCCGACGCACACATGCTCATCGTCGGATTGGCCCCGGCGGCCCACGGCGCCAACCGCACGGGCCGTATGTTCACTGGAGATTCGTCCGGCGATTGGCTGTACGAAGCCCTCCACCGCTTCGGATTCGCCAACCAGGCAGAGTCGGTCTCCGCCACCGACGGGCTCGAACTCTCCGATTGTTACGTCACCGCCGCCGCCCGCTGCGCCCCACCGCAAAACAAGCCTACGTCGGGGGAACTCGCTGCTTGTCGCCCGTATCTGCACGCGGAACTGGCTCTGCTGCAGAGTATCTGCCTGGTCGTTCCGCTGGGAAGGATAGCATACGAGTCTTGGCTCAAGGCCTCAGGGTGGTGGGACGAACTCGCCCCTCGCCACCGGCCCCCGTTCGTCCACGGCGCCGAAGCCGTCCTGCCGGACGGGACCGTCATGCTGTGCTCCTACCACCCCTCCCGTCAGAATACCAACACCGGGCGCCTTACCATGGCAATGTGGCACGCCGTCTTCCGCCGGGCCCGGCGCATAGTTGACGACGCTTGACATACCGGCCACCCAAGCGCTCCTTACAGTCAACGGGAACGCCCGTATCATGGACGCCGGATCTTACCGCTCAGCCGCTCGGACCAGCAGTGGCCGGCCTCCGCCATGAACTGGAGGGATAATATGCGTCGCACCTGTTTTCTTTCCTTACTCGCGGTCGTGATTCTCAGCAGCGCTTGCGCCTCGAGTGGTGAACCGGGCGAATCACGGCCAAGACGCAGCAGGAATCTCATCACGGCCAACGAACTCTCCGGACTGTCGGTTGCGAGTGCGTATGAGGCCGTACGGACTCTCCGCCCCAATTGGCTGCGACCCCACGGCAGGGCGGGCCTACCGATGATCTATCGTGATGGTACCCGATGGGGCGAGACCAGGAGCCTGCAACGCATCCAGATCGGTATCATCCGCGAGATGCGTTTCTTGAGCGCGAGCGACGCCAATACGCGCTACGGCACCGGAGGCAGAGGAGTGATACTAGTCGTAACCAAGTAGGTGACGGGGCGACCTCACCGCCCACGCTCTCGCAGCGTACTGTCGGTTGGGGCGATCCGGTTCGCGACGAAATTGCTAATACGAAAGACGGTCGAATCGCCGGTCTTCCGCACCCAGAAGCCTCCGGAGGTGGAGTCGAACGCCAGCTCCAAGAGGGTGGCACCGGCCGCGTCCCGCAGCGCGACCAGTCGGTCCGGCCGGTCGAAGTCGACCGAAACTTCCTCTTCCGGCCTGCGGAAGCCTGTGGCATCCAGCGACTCGTATTCGTCGAGGAGACGCGCCACAGCCGCAGAGTCGGTAGCCCCTCCGCCGGGCAGCTGCCATTTATCGCCTTCACGTCGGAGAACGTAACTCCGACCTCCCAAGTGTATCTCCGCCGACGCCACGCCATCGGCGTCGATGCGGGCAATTGTCCGGTCACGCCAATCCTGGAGCCCACGATCCACGTAAGTCGCCAGGGTGGTCCGGACGGCATACACTCTGTCTTCGCACGGCCGGCGGAAGTAGGTGTCCCGAAACCCAGCAGCCTGCTTCCCCAGTAGCAAGTGTGCCAGAGTACGGCCCTTCCCGAGAATGCGGAAAACCCGGGCGGTGCTGTCCTCAATAGCGAGACGGCGGTGCGTTTCGGCGTTCTGGGCGATCAGCTGACCGGGAGATGCATCCTCGAGTACTCCAAAGAAGTCACTCACCCCCGAAGATGACGCCCGGTTGCCGTTAACGGTCCAATCGTCACCGTGCCTGGCGAGAACGATCGTATCCCGCGTTCGTTCGAACACGACCGTATCCGCATCCTCCATGGCAACAGCCGGGATCTCGAAATCGGTTGTTGCTTCGTCGAACCCGCCGCGCAGGATTTCGACTGCGCCCCACAAGAAAACCAGTATAGCCAGGGCTAAGGCGACTTGCTTCAAACGGTCGGCGCTCATGCCGCCACCTCTGGGGCCGTAGACCGCTGATACTTACGTCGTGTGAGTCGATTGCGCTTGACCAAGCGGAATACGGCGAGAAGGATCAATATCACCGGAACCCCGATGACGTTGCCGTGCTTCACGAAGTCACGAACCGCGGAGCTCGCGAACACCAGCCGAGGCGGGGTACGGTTCTTCGCGCGAATACCGATCAAAGCCTCATCCTGGGCGAGCCAATCCACGGCATTGAGGCCGAAGGCAAGATTGTTCGGATTCCCCTGGAGGTAATTGTCCCGCAGCAGGTCCGTGTTGCCCACAACCACGATACGTCCACGGGGCCCTTCGACGTCCTCGACGGCGGTGGGATTCACCGTTGCTGCGAGCAACCTCACGCCCAACCCATCCTGCTGGAACTGCCGCCGCGGCGCCAGCATCGACATCATGCTATCCACCCCGGCGCGTTGGGTCGTCACGAAGAGGGGGGTAACGGTACCCGGTGTCGCGCCGCTCGTATCAATCGAGCTCGGCCACGGCATAAACACGCCATTCAGATCCGCGTTCACCGACGCGCTCCGCGTACTCAATGCCCGAACCCACAGGGGATACGAAGCAATCATGAACCCGAACTGTGTGGGTACCTGTGCCTGCTCGTTCGAAAGCAGGTCGTACACCATCTTCGATTCGATCGACACGCCGTACGGCTCCAACAGCTCGTTCCACAACACGTCCTGAGGGAACACGAACTCCTGTCGGCCGGGGCGGCCCATGCCATCCGCCAGGATAAAAGCGCTCCCGCCGCGATCCAAATAGGCCTCCAGGCGATCCATCTGATCACTCGGCAGGGTGTCCGGTGCGCCTATGAGGACGAGCACGTCGACATCCTCGTCTGGCTGGCTGTCCGGCGGCAGGAAGAGCGTGCGGATACCGTAGGTCTGCTCCAAGGCCTGCCGGAACACGTTGTACGTAGGTGCGGCTTGTTGCGATGGGTCCGCGGGCGCCGTGTAGATAGCCACTGTCGACTTGTCTTCCAGGGTCATACCTCGAATGAGCGATGACAACCGGTATTCCAGATCGTTGGTGCTCCGAATGAAGGGAATCGTCTCCGACTGATCGGCATGTTGGACGGCGATGCCGAGGTAGCCCTCACGCACGGTCAGCTCCGATTCACCGATGACGTTGAATTGCACCGGCGGTATGCCGAGCGACCGGACCTCGTCCGCCGCGGCGGAATCCTTGGCCGGGTCCTGCACCACGACTCGCAGCATCCCGTTGCCCGCATTGCGGTAATCGCGCATCAAGTCGTCGAGATCCCGACGCAACATCGCCACTTCCGGCGGCAACTCGTCAGAGGCGAAGAGCTTCAGTGTGACGATGTCGTTGAGATTTCCGACGAGATCGCGCGTCGCTTTGGACAACGTGTATGCCCGTCCCGGGGTCAGGTCGAGCCGGCCGCGGATGTGGCGGCCGAAGAGATTGACGACGACCAAGCCGATCACTACCAGCGCGGTGGCGGTGCGAAGCCGTCGCAGTGATTCTCCCTTGTGGCTCAGCTTCGAGCCCATCAACGCCAGATACGCCACAGAAAGAAAGATCGCCGTGAGTGTGACAAAATAGATCGCGTCGCGCAGGTCGATCACTCCGCGCGCGATGTCACGGAAATGTGAGATGACACCCAGTCGTCGGGCGAGGGCGCTGAGGGCCGGCGGCAGGCCGACAAATACCGGATCGAGCCCGATCAAAATCAGCAGGAACATCACTGCCACGCCGATGATGAACGCGGTGATCTGGTACCTCGTGAGATTGGAGGTCCACACGCCCACGGCGGCGAAGGCGGCGGCCAACAACCCGGATCCCACGTACTGGGCGAAGATCACGCCCGCGTGCAGATCGGCCCCTAGCGACAGGCCGACCGGGATCGGCAATGTGAGCGCCAGCGCAAGCCAAACAAAGAGCACCTGTCCCAAGTATTTGCCGAGTAGTAGCTGCAACTCTGTGATCGGCTGCGCCAGTACGACTTCGAGGGTGCCCGTGCGAACGTCCTCTGCAAACGATCGCATGGTGACCGCCGGCACGAAAAACAGAAACATCCACGGCAGCAAGTCGAGCATCGGGCGGAGCGATGCCACGCGATACAGATATGCCTGCCGGAAAAACAAGAAACCGTTGATCGCAAGGAACACAACCAACAAGATGTATCCTGTCGGTTGATCGAACAGCGTCCTCAGCTCACGGCGCGCAACGGTCCAGATAGATTTCACTTTGCTTCGTCCGGTTCATGAGGTTCTCCAGCGGCTGCCTCCTCTGGCGCATCCTCAGTCACTTGGAGGAAGAGGTCCTCGAGGCTCCTAGCCTCCTGGTGAAGCTCATAAAGTGTCCACCCACGATCCCGCGCCAGCCCAAACACCTCGGGACGCAAGTCCCGGTTCACACCCGCCACTACCATCAACGCGGTGCGGCCGTCACCCGACGCCTGACGGTGCACGACTTCCCGCACACCATCCAGTCCGGCAATACCCTCCGCCACACCCTCGCCGGCGATTTCCACCAAGAGGTGAACCGCCCCAGCCCCACTCGCCTGAGCGACCAGCTCGTCCACCGAGCCATCGGCCGCGATTCTTCCCTTGTTGATGATCAACAGGCGCGAGCAGGTGTCGCGCACCTCGGACAGCACGTGGGTGGACAGGAACACCGTGCGATCCTTGCCCAGATTGCTGATTAACCGGCGAATCTCCAGCCGTTGGCCGGGGTCGAGACCTTCTGTTGGCTCGTCCAACACCAAAAGGTCCGGCCGGTGCAGAATCGCCTGCGCCAGCCCCACCCGCTGGCGGAATCCCTTCGAAAGCTCCCCGATCGGCCGGTAGTACACGTCTTCGACACCCGTGGCTCCCACGGCATCGTCAATCGCGCGTGTGGCGTCTCTACCAGTCATATCTCGCAGCCGCGCTATGAACACCAGGTAGTCGAAGACCAGCATATCGGTGTACAGAGGATTGTTTTCCGGCAGGTAGCCGATCCGACGTTTGGCAGCCAAGGGATCATCGCCCAGCGCGACACCGTCCAGGCGTATCTCGCCTTCGTCTGGATCGTAGTACTGGGTGATCATGCGCATCGTCGTCGACTTGCCGGCCCCGTTTGGCCCGAGGAATCCCACGACCTCCCCGCGATCAACGTCGAACGACACACGATCGACCGCCGTGATATCGTGAAATTCCTTCGAAACGCCGTCGAGTGACAGCAGTGACATAACCCACCATGGTTTGTGATCGGCAGGATTCTATAACCATCCCTCGGCAGACTCAAGACCGGCCGGTGCCCGGGTAAAGGGGCGAGCTCCCCACAGCCTGCGCCTTTCTGGCTGGCCCGGGGGCACCGCAAGCCCTTGCGGTAACGCCATTTCGGTCTACTTTATATCGCAAAGTCCTTTGCGTCATCCAACCGAGGAGAGACCGTGTCGATTCCGACTCAGCCGGCGCGCGAACAGGCCGAAGAGACACTCGCCTACATCCGGGAGACCATGGAATCCGCTTCAACGTTCACGGGGGTGTCGGGATGGGGGTTGGTTGGCGTGGGAGGGATCGGACTCATCGCTTCGTGGCTGGCCTGGGCGGCGGGTACGCCTGCGTTGCTGCGAGTGTGGGTCCCGGCTGCGTTGGCGGCCGTCGCCGTGGCCGCCGTGGCCAACGTCGCAAAGGCACGGCGTCTCGAGATACCGTTGTGGACCGGCTCGCTGCGAAAAATGGCGTGGGGTCTCGCTCCTGCTCTGGCAGCCGGCGCCTTTCTGACTCAGGCGCTCACCGCTCAGGAGGCACCACACCTGTTGCCGGGGACGTGGCTCGCGTTGTACGGGGCGGGCGTAACCGCCAGCGGCACGTTTTCGGTGCAAGCGGTGAGGTGGATGGGGCTGGCCATGCTTGCGCTGGGCTCGCTGGCCCTGCTGCGCGCGGACCTCGGACTCGTTCTGCTCGCCGTGGGCTTCGGGGGGTTCCACGTCGCCTTCGGCCTCTACATCGCACAGCGACATGGCGGCTGACTCGGTCCTCCACGACCTCGACCAGGTCATCCACGAGCGCCGGCGACTAGGCATCGTGTCCGCCCTGGCCGCGAACGACCGGCAAACCTTCGCCGAGTTGAAGGCGGTCCTCAAGACCACCGACGGCAACTTGAGCGTCCACGCCCGTCGGCTGGAGGAAGCGGGCTACATAAAGGTCACCAAGGGGTTCGCAGACCGGAAACCTCGCACCGAATACCGGCTCACGGCGAAGGGCCGGCGCGCACTCGAAACGTACTTGCAGCAAATGGAATCAATTCTCAGCGCTACGCGCGACGCATTGGAGCGGGAATGAGCGGGCTGCACGTTGCAATCATCATGGACGGGAACGGCCGCTGGGCGAGAGCCCAGGGACGGCCGAGGTGGCGCGGTCACGTCGCCGGTGTGGACAGTGTGCGCGACGTCGTCCGCGCCGCTCCAGACCTGGGAGTTCGCGTGCTGACGCTGTACGCCTTTTCATCTGACAACTGGAAGCGACCGGCCATGGAAGTGGGACGTTTGTTTTGGCTGCTGCGGCGGTATTGCATCCGCGAGCGGGATGAACTGGTGGCCAACGGCGTGCGTGTCACGGCAATTGGCCGACGGGATCGCATACCAGCTTCGGCGCTTCGTGCGTTGGAGCAACTCGAGAGCGACACGGCGGAAGGAACCAAGCTTCACTTGCGACTCGCCATCGATTACAGCGGCCGCGCAGCGATCGCTGAGGCCGTTCGCACGTTGGCTCAGCAGGTGGCCGAGGGTCGATTGGCTCCAGCCGAGATGACGGAGCAGAAGCTCAACCACATCGTCACCCGCGGTGTCGCCCTGCCCGATCTCCTCATCCGGACCGTCGGCGAGAGGCGCCTCTCCGATTTCCTGCTTTGGGAGGTTGCATACACGGAGCTCTATTTTTCCCCCACGGCTTGGCCGGCTTTTCGCCGCAAGCATCTAGCAGAGGCCCTGGCGGATTTCCGACGTCGGGAGCGGAGGTTTGGCGCAGTGCCGGCAACCCAGGAGGAACGAGAGGTCGCTGTGGTGTAACGACTCTCTCCCCTGCTCCAACCACCGGGAACTCACCCACCACCGCGGTCGTTCGTCAGCTGGACATGGCTGCTCCGCCACGCACTGGACCCCGCGTCGCCAGGCCGTCACCTTTCGGCTGGGAACTTCGCTCACGAGAGCCCTAGATGACCCAATCCGATGACGCGGCCGCCGCCGACGCCGATTTCAAGTCGCTCCTGGAACCGGTGCTTGAGCCGGCGTACCGGACAGCCTACCACCTGACGCGCAACGAGGCGGACGCCGAGGAACTGGTGCAGGAGGCTGCGTTGCTTGCCTTCAAAGGATTTGGCAGGTTCAAGCCGGGCACGAACTTCAAGGCATGGTTTTTCACGATCTTGCGAAACCGATTCATTTCGACTTATCGCAAGAAGCAGCGGGAGATCAAGACTGTCGAGCTGGAGCACGCTCCGGAGCTGTACATGTACACCAAGAGCATGGAGGCGGGCTTGTCGGCCCGGACGAGCGAGCCGGCAAAGTATATCATCGAGCAACTGGACGCCGAGCAGGTGGCGACGGCGCTAAGTGAACTGCCCATGGAATTTCGAGAGACCGCAACGCTCTACTTCACTCAGGACATGACGTACCACGACATCGCCGCAGTGCTGGGTGTTGCGGTAGGAACCGTGCGCTCCCGACTGCACCGTGGGCGGAAGTTATTACAAAAGAAATTGTGGCACCTAGCCGAGGATTACGGCCTCGTGCCGCAACCAGGCGCAGCGGAGGGTGCACCGTGAAAAAAATCGACCGCCTGACGTGCGAAGAAACGTTCCGTCGACTGGACGACTATCTCGACCGTGAGTTGAACCAACACGAGATGGCACTGGTGCGCAAACACCTCAAGGCATGCAATGTCTGCGAGAGCGAATATGTCTTCGAAGACACGATCTTCAATGTCGTACGGAAAAAGTTACGGCAGGTGCCGCTACCAGACGGCCTCAGGGATAGGGTCTTCGCTCGACTAGAGGAAATGCAGCGCACCGGCAATTGATTCGCCTGCCGCGCCTAGCCTGCCGCCTCCGGCGCTAATAGCGTCGCTTGAGCCGGTCGAGATCTCGCCGCTCTTTTTTGGTTGGGCGTCCTTTGGTCGCCGGGAACGCCTTGGCCGCCGCCCGGCGTTGCTCTACCAAACGCTCCCGGGCGAGCCGGCTCTCTTCCGACTCTTCATACAGCAAAGCGGCCTCCTTGGCGGAACCGCGACGCTCGCCGGCCACGCGAACGGTGAGCTGATATTCATAGGGTCCTTTCCTGACCCGCACGCCGTCTCCGGCGTGGATCGGCTTCGACCGCTTCGCCCGAGTGCCGTTCACCTGCACCTTGCCACCTGCGATGGCCTCGACAGCCAGGGCGCGAGTCTTGAAGAACCGGGCGGCCCAGAGCCATTTATCGAGCCGGACTGCGGCAGGTCCTTCGGTGTTATCCGTTCCCCACCTGCCTTTCATGCGGGATTGGTCCCAGCGACGCTGAGGACCCGGATCCATCACGATCTGTTCTAGTTGCGGGGGAGGACCGGGGAGAGGTGGAGTGGCCTCCTCCCTCCTCCCTCCTCCTCAATCTACCGGTAATTCCCGAATTCAGCTCTATCCCCCAGTCCTCCTCTTTCAGGAAACCCATCACCTCCTGCAGCACATCTTTGGAGGGGCTCGAGACCCGGAGCTGATCGCCCTGTATGGCGACTTGGACCTTCTTGAGTTTCCGTCCCTTCACCGCCTTCACTATCGCACGGGCCGTGTCGGTCGAGATGGATTGAGTGAGGGTGATCTCTTTGCGAACGCGGCTGCCGCCGACCTGCTCGTTTTCACCGATGCTGAGATTCTTCACCGGCACATGTCGCCTGATGAGCTTACTCTGCAGAACATCAAGCAGCGCCTTCATGCGGAAATCGTCGTCAGCTTCTAGCTTGAGCAGAGCCTTCGTGCGGTCGAAAACGATCGTGCACTTCGTTCCCTTGAAGTCGTAACGCTGGTGCACTTCCTTCATCGCCTGGTTCACGGCGTTGTCGACTTCTTGCAAGTCGGCACCGGTAGTTACGTCGAACGAATAGTTTGCCATGGTATGCCTGGTGCTTAGCTAACAACCTTCCAAAATGCGATCCCGCCGGCCTGCTTCCCCACATCGGCAGTCGCCACCCGTCGCAGATCCTGGAGGTCAATTATGTCAACGGCACCGCGCTCGCCGCCGATTCCTTCCACCGACACGAAGGCATACCGGCCGTCGGGCGACACAACAACACCATGACTCACCTTGCGGACGCTGGGAATGAGGGCGATCCGCTCTCCGGTGCTGCGCCGCCACACGCTGACCTCGGCACTTCCCTTCTGCGTGACGACGATCTTTTCGTCATCCGGAGTCAGCGCAATGTTGTCGGGCGCATTAGGCGCCGGGATTCTCCACGTAATGACCCAGTCCTCCATCCTCACCTCCAACAGCTCGTGACTCTTGTTGCACGCCACGTATACGTATTCGCCGACTCGCCGGTCGGCGCTATGGATACTTCCCGTACTGGCGGAAAGTCGATGTTGAACACCACGCTGTCACGCACGTTCCGAGCGGTGTTCACTCTTACAAATGCCACGAACTCGCAGCCCTTTACCGGCTGCACGACACCGTCGCGAGAGATTGGGAAGCCCCGTCGGGCACTGGAGTAGAACCGAACCGGCACATCGAGCTGGTTACCGTCGGCATCGAACACCTGGGCCGTGAGCTGTACCCTGTCGCCGACCGCTGCCGAAAGCGTGGCACTAGACAGCTCGATTCGGACGGGCGTCTGTGCGGGCCAGCACCGATGGCAGAAGGCCAAGCAGGCCGAGAGTGATCGAACAGTTGCGTATTCGCATGACACAAACCTCGGTGGAGGAAACAGATCGCTAAGCTTCGAAGAATACGCCGGTGTGCCGGAGGTTGCCACAACGGCCCTGGGCAGGGAACTTGGCGTGTAGCGCGTCAACGAGCGATATGGCCCGAGAACAGGGGAGATTTTCGAGATGCAACGTCGAGCGATGGCCGGCTTGGCAGTCTTCGTGGCGGTTTCGGCGTGGGCCGGGTCCGCGGGCTCCCAACAGGGCACGGACATCTACGTGGGGAGCCTGTCGCTGAGCGGCGGTCGCCTGGCTGTGATGGGGTTGAAGAACGCGACGAACCGTGACGGCTACGACAACCAGCCGTCTTTCGGCCCTAGCGGAACCTTTTCCTCTATGCGTCAGCCCGCTCGGGGGGGCAAACTGACATCTTCCGTTACGATATCGCCAGCGGCACCAGCCGGCCCGTTACCCGTACACCGGAAAGTGAGTATTCGCCCACCATCATGCCTGGTGGGACCTCTTTTTCCGTGATTCGGGTCGAGGCCGACTCGGCTCAGCGCCTCTGGAGCTTCGGGATGGACGGCCGAAACCCGACGCTGCTCCTGGAGAACGTCATGCCGGTGGGATACCATGCCTGGGGGGACAACCGGACACTGGCGTTGTTCGTGCTCGGGTCTCCACCCACCCTGCAGCTGGCCGACGCCAACACCGGTCGGGCCGATGTGATCGAGGAGAGGATCGGCCGTTCGCCCCACCGCATTCCCGGCCAGCGGGCCATCAGCTTCGTGCACAAGGTTACGGAGAACGAATGGTGGATCAAGCGCATCGATCTCAGGACTCAGGAGGTCACACCACTGGTTCAGACGCTCCCTGGAAGCGAGGATTACACGTGGACCCCGGGTGGGATCATCGTGATGGGTAGCGGTTCGGTATTGTTTCAATGGGATGCCCGAGCCGCAGCCTGGAGCGAGGTGGCAGATTTGTCGAGTCAAGGGGTTGAGGACATCACCAGGATCGCGGTGAGCCCGGCTGCGGATTGGATTGCGATAGTGGCAAATCGATAGTTAGCCGGTTTGACGGGACGCGACGGGGTCTTGCCGCTTTTAGGCGATTCGAAGCGGCGATGCCGAGTCAATTGTGCGGCGGTGTCGGCTTCTCCCTCACCAGCGTCCCAACCAACACCTCCGCCGAATCCACCACATACACGTTGTAATCCCCGCCTTCGTACACGCTGAACGCGATCTTGTCGACATCCTTGGCAACCGACAGCGCCGGGCTCAGCGCCGTGATGCCGCTGATGCCGGTAAACAGGTTGGTGATCTGATAGATCTGATTCGTCGTGAGATCGATGCGGTACGCATTCGTGATGCCGTTCGGATTGCCAAGGAAATACAGGCTCTTGCCGTCAGGAGACCATTGGGGGTTGATGTTCTTGGCCTCCGGGAAACTCACCAGCGGCTCGATCGCCCCTGTGGTCGCATCCAACACGGCCAGACGGTAGTTGCCGTATGCCAATCTCGCCAGGTGGGTAGAATAGCGATCGGTGACGAACGCAATGCTGCGGCCGTCCCGTGACCACGCCGGATGCAGGTCCGCGTAGGCATCGTCGGTGAGGCGCCGCAACACGTCGCCCTCGAGATCGTAGATGTAGAGATCGGAAAACCCACCGACGACCGCGGAAAACGCAACGAAGCTTCCGTCGGGCGACCAAGTCGGGTTGAAGATCTCCCCCAGGTCAGGGAAAATCTTTTCACGCAACGTCTCGCCGGTCTTCACGTCAATGATGGTGAGCACCGGGTCGGACCCGGTGACAGCACCGAACACGAACTGGTCGCCGTCCGCATTCCACGCGCCCGTCGAACGAATGAACTGAATGCTCTCGAAGTGGGGATCGGTGGCACTCTGCACCAACCTGTTCAGTACCTCACCCGTCTCGGCATCGGCACGAAACATGTCTAATGAGAAGAGATCGCGGATCGAGAGAAAGATGAGTTCCTTGCCGTCCGGACTCAGGGCGGGGCCAAGGTTGAACCTGCTGTCGCCATCCTCGCGTGAAAGAATGACCTCGCCATACGTGTCCGGCTCCTCGGTTGCGGCCCGGGCGTCGCGATACGCGAGGCGAACCTCCTCCTGCCACTCCGCGTTGATCGAATCGACAGGAACGTTCAGCACGCGTTGAAGGGCCGCCTCAGCGTTGCCGGTCCGCGCCCCGGCATTGAGAATGCGACCCACCACTTCATCACCGAACCGCCCGGCGATATATGCCCAGAACGCCTGCCCGAACCGGTATGGGAAAAATCTGGGATCGTTGAGCTGGGCCATGGTGGGCATTTTGTCGTTCTCCGAGGCGTCACGAATCCACATGGCGGTGTGGGGATCCTCGGGTCCGACCGACAGGTATTCAGCCATGCCTTCGACGAACCACAGCGGCAGCACCAACACCCGTGGTAAGACCCTTGGCCCCTGGCCCCGTTGGGTCATGTCGAACTGAAACGCGTGAACCAGCTCGTGGCCCAGCACGTGATCGGTTTCCTTCAGCGGGCCGGCAAACGGCAATACAACGCGGCGCTTCAGGGCCTCCGTCACCCCGCCCGTTCCCTCACCCGGAGAGCCACCGATCTGGGTCGTCTGTTTGAAATGCGGATGGCTGGCATACATGAAAAGAGGCTGCCGCCCCCGCAGCTCGTGGTTGAGCAGCTTCGATAACCTGGCGTACCAGCGCTCCGCCATGCGCCCCGCCTGCACGACTGCCTCGCGTTCTTCTTCGTAGTAGTAGATATCGAAATGCTCGGTTTGCAGTATCTTGAAGTCGAAGTCGTCGTAGCGGACCACGTTCTGCCCGAATCCCTGCTGGCCGAACCCGACGCCGCACGCCGTCAGGAGAGATACTGCAGCAAGGGCAACCCACGTTTTTATCTCACGTCTATGTGACATCATGTTCTGTCCTGTTTGACTCCATTGCGGCCGGTCGAGCGTCGCTGCCGACTCCCGAGCAACGGCACGGGAACCGCTGCTCATCCCGGAGCCGTTGCCATTAACGAAACCCCGGAGTCGTACGGTGGTTCCACGAAGGGCGGGCGGCAGCGGTAGGACGGCAAGGCGGTACGGTTCCCGGCGCACGTGACCGTCCTCACTATGATCTCAAACCCGGTTTTGTATTATTGGATATGCGTTCGCTCCTCGTCCTCGGATTGACTCTTAGCCTCGTTTCCCCAGCCAACGCTCAGGATATGGCCATGGCGGCGGACGTCCGCTGGCAGCCCGAGCCAGCCGAGCAAGGCACGCTCATCTATCTCATCGTCGATCCGAACATCGACGGGGAGGATCTCAGCGTCACCGGCCAGATCGCAGGACAGGAGCTCCACTTCGGCCGGGATCCCTCGGGCGAGTTCCGCGCCCTCGCGCCGGTTCCGATCAATGCCCTCGAGACCATCCCCTTCACGTTCGCGATCGTTCAAGGGGCCGACACGTCGCACCGCATGGTCCGCGTTCCCGTGCAGCAACGGGAGTTTGGTTCATCCCGTCTTTCGGTCGACCCACGCTTCTCCAGGCCTCCGGACTCCGCCCTCCAAGTGCGCATTCGTCGTGAGTCGGCGATGTCGCGGGCGGTCTCGGCTCGCTCACACAGCACGCCCTGCATGTGGGAGGGCGAGTGGATCCCCCCGCGACCGAGCCCGATCACCAGTGAGTTCGGCGTTCGGCGCATGTTCAACGGCGAGCTACGAAGCCGGCACATGGGAGTGGACTTTGACGGCGAGGCGGGCGATCCGATTGTGGCGCCTAACCGAGGCGTCGTCGCATTGGTCGGGAGTTTCTATTATGCCGGCAACGTAGTTTATCTCGACCACGGCAAGGGCCTCATCACGATCTACATGCACATGACAGAAATCGCCGTGACCGAGGGCCAGGTGCTCGAGCGCGGCCAGCAGCTTGGCAAGGTGGGCGCCACCGGCCGAGTGACAGGACCGCACGTGCATTGGACGGCCCGCTATGGACGGATCTCCGTTGACGGCCTGAGCCTCTTTGATTTGGAAATCCCCGAGCGCAGTGGCGGCGGCGACCAGGGCAACTGAACATAGGTGTGCAAGTGCTGTTGACATGAGGCCAAACCCCCGATCGCCGCTGGGACGCTCGGGGCGCTGCGCTCAGACTATTGACAGTCAGAACCTGACCGACAGCCCGAGCTCTCGTCGCGTTGGGGTACGATGTTCACGCGCAGCCGGTCGCGTCTTGTCCGGTTTTTCTTTATGATGCCTTTTTCCACGACGCCGACAGCAGTCCCGATTCCACCAGCGATCACGGTTCCCAATCCGATACAATTCACGTCAGCGCAAATGTGTTCCAGAAGGTCCCCCCTCGCCTCGGCCTGGGCGGCCTCCGCCTCCAATCGCACTCCGAGCGCAAATCCGATTGCACTACCCACGACGAGGCCGGCAACACCTCCCAAGAAAGCATTCGGTTCCTGGTCGGTTACGATGGCCCAGTACGTAAGACCGACAAGGGCACCATAACCGCCGCCGATCGCAGCGCCGAGCAAGCTACAACTCCTCGCGAAACAGGGACTATCTGTGGTTGATGAAATCACGGACACTGGTGAGACGGCGTCCGCTAAGAACCCCCAGAACCCACCCACACCAGTACCAACGCCAAGTCCGATGAGAACGTGTTGCACGGCGCTAGGTTTTTCCGGCGTTGCGACCTCGCGTTGTGACGTAAACAGACCCGATAACCGTGCGGACAAAACCGCCCAGTACAGCTCCAAGCCCGACACAATCCGCGTTAGGGCACGCACGCCCACTTTCCTGGACGCCTAGCAAAGCCTTGGGCGGAGACACGAGAAAAGTGCGTGACAGCCGACGCCTGCTGCTGAGCTATAACGCTAGTAAACGGGGCGAGGCCAGAGACAATGACAAGCAGTATCATCGGACGCATACCCACCCCCTGCGACCTTCGCCACATAGTGGAGTTTCGGGGTCTCGTCGTCGGGCAGGCGTCCTCGGGGGGCGTCTGTAACGGCGGCGGGGCCAGCGTCGGCCACCGTTTACATTGACAACTCGATACTGGCGCGGTGCCCATAGGTGCGCCAGAGCCGTCCACGCGACACTGCGTTGACAGGCTGTTGAGGCTCGCTTTGGTAACCTCCCCGCAACTCTTACGGTCACGCACATGTCAGGGGGCTGATGGTTCATTGACTTCGGAGAACTGCGCGTCTGCTGCAAGCCTACGTGGCCTCACGATACACGAAATCTTCGATCGACACCGCGTATCGCTCTTCATCCTGTAGATAACGGAAACAATATCGCGTGGGTTAATAACCGGCCACTTCCCACGCTTGCGGCCGGTTGATCGGGGGGCACATCTCCGGTTGGTCCACGAAGAACGCGTCACTCGGTTAAGTTCATTCGCCGTAGGAGATCGGAGTACCTTGGGTCGGAGTGGATGGGATCGAACCAGGGGTGAGTCTTGAGGTAGAACAAGACCCACGAGTCCTCTTCGAAACCCCGCTCCAGCCACTCGAACGCCTGGTCGAGGTCGCCCAACCCAATGTAAGCGACCCCGATCACACCGGGATCGGCGCCTCGATCCTTCGCCTCCTGCACTAGTTCGTCGGCCTTCTCCACCTGCCCGGCCAGCGCGTAAACGTTTGCTATTCCGGCGAGCACGTCTGGGAAGTCGGGTGTCGCCTCGTGCACCTTCCGAGCCTCTTCGATCGCCTCCTCGTACATGTGTTTCCCGACGTAGACCCCCGCCAGCCATGCGTGCGGGGTGAAGAAGTTCGGGTCGAGTTCGAGGGTCTTCTCGAACTGCTCAATCGCGGCATCGTAGTCACGTCTCAGAGCATAAATTATCCCAACCGTAACACTGATCCCCGGCGACAGCGGGTCGAGTTCCTCTGCGTGACGAATCTCACTCAGCGCTTCGTCCAGTCGGCCAAGCGCGCCCAGTAGAGTGGCATACCATTGGTGCGCGGTCGCGTAGTTTGGGTTCAGGGCGATCGCGCGACGATATTCCTGCTCCTCGCCCCGCCAATCCCGCTCGAGGCGTAACACTTGTCCGACTGACGTGTGTGCTTCGGCCAGCGTCTCGTCTAGCTCAATTGCCTTTTCGGCCGCTTCGTGGGCTTTTCGTCGTGCCTCAGGCCGCGGCATGTGGCCGTACGCCCCGATCACCAAATACGCGTCGGCCAACCCGGAGTACGCCAAGGCGTAACCCGCGTCTCGCTCAATAGCCTGGTTGAAGAAGTCGACCGCTTGTTCGAGCCCGTCCTTGGTGCGCTTGTTCCACATGTACCGGCCCTTCAGGTAGAGCTGGTACGCCTCCATGTTCTCGGTGGCGGGCTTGACTAAGGGCTTGTCCGACGTACCCGCGAGGGTGACCTTCAACCGGTCCGCTATGGTGGTGGCGATTTCGTCCTGAATGGCGAACACGTCATCCATTTCCCGATCGTACCGCTCGGACCACAGGTGGTACCCGTCGGCGACGTTGACCAACTGCGCCGTGATCCGTAGTCGAGAACCCGCTTTCCGCACGCTGCCTTCGAGCACGGTCGCCACTTTGAGCGTGGTGCCTACCTCCGCGATTTTGGGCGTCTTGCCTTTGAACGCGAAAGAAGAAGTACGGGCCGCCACGTGGACGCCCTCCAACTGGGTGAGTGCATTGATGATCTCTTCGGTGATCCCGTCGCTGAAGTATTCGTTCTCCGGGTCCGCGCTCATGTTGGTGAAGGGCAGCACCGCGATGGATTGCGCGGAGGGCTCGGCTTGACCGTCGGCCGACAGGGTGGTCTCCACGATTCGGGGGGCGAGCGCGTCGGCAAACTCGGCACCGGTAGCAAATCGATCGTCCGGCTCCTTGGCAAGTGCCGTGTGCACCGCCTGCCGAATATCGTTGGGAATCGTCTCCCGTGTCGAGTTCAGAGAGGGAGCCGGTTCTGTGAGCCGCTTCGCGATGATCGCCTCGATCGACTGCCCGGTGAACGGAGACCGGCCCGTCAACATCTCGTAGAGAACACAGCCGAGGGAGTAGATGTCGCTGCGGCCATCGAGCGTGGTTTCCCCAGTCACCTGTTCGGGGCTCATATAAGCGGGGGTGCCCAGCAGGGCGCCGACTTGGGTGAGGCCCTCAGCGCCGGCCGCCCTCAACGCTTTTCCGATGCCGAAGTCGGTGACCATCGCCACACCATCGTGGATCATGATGTTTTCAGGCTTGATGTCCCGGTGGACGATGTCCTGCCGGTGGGCGTAGTCGAGGGCGCCGGCAATGTCCCGTGTGATCTCGAGAGCGTCCTCTAGAGGCAACTGGCCCTCCCGCGCCAAGCGCACCCGTAGGGAGGCGCCCTTGACATACGGCATCACGAAGTAGAGGGCCCCGTCATCCTCGCCGGAGTCGAAGAGCGGAAGGATATGCGGGTGCATCAGACGGGCTGCGAGTTTGATCTCTCTTAAGAACCGCTCCTTGCCGATGCCGGAGCAGAGTTCGGGCCGGAGCACTTTGATCGCAACTTCGCGGTCGTGCTTGAGGTCCCGCGCCAGGAAGACGCGAGCCATTCCGCCGCTCCCGACCTCACGCTCAATATGGTAGCGGTCGGTAAACGCGCTGGAATCGTCGAAGCGAGCGGCCATGGCTGGTAAGATGCATCGCGGAGAATCGCCGCGCGAGTAGGGAAGCGGAGGGACCGGAACGAAATCGCCACCTCCACGACGTACCCCGTCTCGGTGATCCGGCCGGCCGAGGCCCAGATCGCATCCCAGGAGAAATCCTCGAACCCCGCGGCGGTGCTCACCATGGCGTCCACTTGCACGCCGCCGGCTTTCTGGAATTCGAAACGTTTTCCTACGACATCGACGTCGCCTATAGCGCTGAAGCCTGGCGGTCGTATCAGGGCTAGCGCTGGCGTCGGTGCGAGCTTACCGCTGCCGACCAAGGTGAATGCCTTTGATGACGCACTGGCCGAACTACTGGCAAGATCGTTTCCAGGTGAACCACTGCAAATACCGCATCGTGTATTCGCACTTGTTGGCACGAACGGCACAAATGCGATCGCGGGCTAACAACGGCAGAGGCCGCGTGAAAACTCAGGGTGACTGAGCGGCGAGCGGGCGCTCGGTCAGCAACGCACGATCGGCGAGGTCATCAGTCGCGAAGTGATTCACAAGGGCATTTGGGAACAGAATGAGCGCTGTGGGCCCACCGCGTCCACTTCCGACGAACACGCCAGGAAGCCGATGCAGGCTCATCGTATCCATTGCTACACGCTGGGCGACCGCCGGCGAGGCGAACACCAGTTGGGCGAACACGCCGGCGATCGCGGTCCTCAGACCTCTCCTCATCATCTCTCGAAGCGCTGCAGCGAAAGGAACGGGTGGGTGTCTCGGCCCGTCAAGACGCGTCGTGCAACGAAATCCCCCAACGCCGGGCCGACTTTGAACCCGTGGCCCGAGCCGCCACCCACGACCCAAACGTTGTCCGCACTCGGGTGACGATCGACGATGAAGTGGCCGTCCGGCGTGTTGGCGTACTGACAGACTCGTGCTTCGATCAGCGGTGCACCCGCCAGCGCCGGGAAACGGTACTCCAAATGCCTCTGCGCTCGTTGCACCGCCTCGGCACTCGGCAACCGGTCGGCGTTGGTGGGATCGAGTGGCGGGCCTCGCGTGTCGTCTGCGATCTTGAAACCCCGGGACGAGGTTGCCGGGAATCCGTAATAGATGGTTTCGCCGAAATCGATCCACACGGGGAGATTGCCCTCATTGAATCGGGAGTCACCAGCCGGCGTACCCACATAATAGACCTCTTGCCGCGTTGGGACGATGAGATCTCCGATCACATCCGGAAACATTCCGCCAAGCCAAGGCCCGCACGCAAACACGAACCGGTCGGCCGACAGCCTCGTCCCGTCAGACAAGGTGAGATGGGACAGCGCGCCACCCGTCCAAGCACCCACACCGACACGAACCTCGTGCTGGCGGTAGTTTCCTCCCTCTGCGACAAAGCGATCTCTCACGACCCTACACGCGTGGCTCGCGTATAGAAACCCGGCATCGTGCTCCAACAGCGCCCACTCCACTCCATCGAAGTCGATCTGGGGGAATCGCGCCGCCGCCTCGGTGGCACTGAGTTCTTCAAAGGAGAGCCCACATGCTGAGAGGTGAGTAAGCGACGCCCGAACGTAGCGCTCGTCTCCGCCGACCATCCACAGCACTCCGGCGCGACGAAAGAATGTCTCGCCCGAATCCGCCTCGAGGTCCCGCCACATTCCCAATGCCTTGGCCGTCCACGCGACGTACGCAAGGTCGCCACCGTAGACGCCTCGAATCGCCCGAGTCTCGCCCCCGGAACTCGACCGGGCGTTCCCCGGCCCCCACGAGTCGAGCAGCGTCACCCTGGCTCCGGCGCGAAGCAAGTGCAGTGCGGTCCACCCGCCGAAGACCCCTGCACCGACGACAACAACGTGCAGCGACCGGGCGACGGCCGGATCGACCGCTACGTCGTCGTCGAACGTGACGCTTGCGGAATCATGGGCCGCACCACTGTCCCACTGAGTGGATGTCGCGGGAGACGGGGTATTTGACGTCATGTCCAATGTCTTTGTGGGAGTACACAGCAAATGCATAGCACCGGAACCCAGAGAACCCACAGAGCGGTTGGGAAAAAAAAGGACCGCAGCGTGGCACGGGATTCTGTGGGTTCAGTGGCCATGCAGTTCCCGAGGACGACTTACTCGCCCTCATCCGCCAACCGATCCTCCCCCGCATACACGTTGAAATTCTCCCCGCGGGAAAAGCCTATCAACAACATGCCCGTCTCGCGCGCCAGCTCCACGGCGAGCGACGAGGGGGCGGACACACCGATCAGGCCGCCGATGCCGGCGAGTGCCGCTTTCTGTACGACTTCGAAACTCTGGCGTCCCGACACGACCAACACGCAGGGGGGCAAGGGCCAGTGTAGTTGCGTTGCCGCGCCGATCACCTTGTCGACAGCGTTATGTCGGCCGACGTCTTCCCGAGCAGCGATAAAGCGCCCTCCCACGTCGAACAAACCTGCGGCGTGAAGCCCACCGGTGGCATCGAAAGTCGGCTGATGCTGCCGCAGACGGGCAGTGAGGGAAGCGGCAAGGCGCTTCTCGATGGTCCAGCGCTCAACGGGCCGCCCGAAGAGGCGAACCTGTTCGATTGACGCCTTGCCACATACGCCGCACGAACTAGAGGCGAACATGTTGCGCTGGAACTGGGACGCGTCCACGTCTATTCCATCCCCGAGCCGTACGGAAAGACGTGACTCATCGATTCGAACGATGGCGCGAATCTCCGCCGGCTCAAGGAGAATACCCTCGGTGAGGAAAAAACCGCGGACGAGGTCATCGTCGTCACCCGGCGTGCGCATCACCACCGCCAGAGGCACGTCGCCGAGGCGGATTTCCAGGGGATCCTCGACCGCCACCGTGTCGCTTGCCGTGCCCGCTGACCGGGCATCGTGTCGAGTGATCTCGACACCGCGGCTCCTGGGCGACATTCCCGAAGACCCTGATGACGTCATGTAGGTCAAGGTATCTCGTGGCGCAGGCGGGGTCGAGCGGATGACGGGGATCGTTGGGGGGAGGGGGGGTGGGGGGTGGGGGGTGGACCGTCCTCAGATCCTACGTATCACCGCTCTCCTGCACTCCCGGCTTCCGCCTCTCCTCCCCCAAGCGCAACACGCCGACCAGAAGCGCCCCTCCCATAGAGAGGGCGCCCGCCGTCGCCAAGGTGGGTATGTACAGCAGAATCTTCGGCAGCGGCAGCACCACCCCGAACGAATCGGCGAGTTGCCCCACGGGTCCACCCGACCCGGTCAACAGCAGAACCCCGATCCATGCCGCCGTGGCGGCGCCGGCGACGGCCCTCAGGGGACGGTCTGTTCTCCTGACGACGGCGGCCCAAACCGTCCCGACGACAAATACGATCCACCAGCCAAATGCGAGCGTAGCCAACGCAAACACGACGGTGAGAACCGAGATTGCAGCGGCATGTACCGGAGAGCGCACGGCTCGTCCTCCAGTTCCGGATCGACTGTGCAACGCGAGACACAATCGTGCCCCCTGCGATGCCAAGACGCAAGAGCGGGCGGCCGGACCACCAGCAGCCCCAGATCCTGGCCGATCCAGTGCCCCCGGTTGCGAAAAAAGGCGGGACTGATATATCTTATACATAATGCCTCTAGGCATTAATTGTAGTATCTTCTACAGGCCGGTGCCATGCCGCCGAAGCGAAAGCCAGCATCGAAGCTTCCCCTCAAGCCGGCGGTGCTTCTCACCCTCCTCGTCTTGTCGGAGGGCGAGACCCACGGCTACCGGATACGCGAGGAGGTCGAGCGCCGCTCCGGCGGAAGCCTCACCCTCGACGCCGGTACCTTCTATCGCCTCCTACGCCGCCTCCTCGAGGACGGCCTGATCACGCAGTTGAGCCACCGCCCTCGCCACAGCGGAGAAGACGGGCGACGCCGCTACTACAAGCTCTCGGCCCTGGGCAAGCGGGTGGTCGCGGCCGAGGCCGATAGAATGGCCAACCTCCTGGCCGAGATCCGAACGTCCCCCCTGGCGGGATCTGCCAAGCCCGCCTTCACCGAGAGCCCCGACGAGCCCGTGCCTCCCGGAAGCGATACAGCCAGCGGCGCGCCCGGCGGCGGCGACGCTCCCGACGCCGGTGAGCCATATCGAGAGCTGGTCGAGGCCTTGCCCGATTTGGTGTGGGAGATGGACGGGGAATGCCGGTGGGTCTACCTCAACCCCGCATGCGAGGAGATCTACAGCGTGCCGCCGGTGGATCTCATCGGCAAGGCCATCGAGGCGCAGGTGCACCCCGAGAGGCAAGCAGCCGACCGGGTGGCCTTTCGATCGGTCCTTCAGGGGGACGTGCTCGACGACTACGAGACGGTACACCGGGATGCCAACGGACTTCCGAAGCACTTGAGTTTCTGCGCTCAGCCGATATTCGGCTCTCGCGGCCAAATCGTCGGCGCTCGAGGCACCGGGCGAGACGTCACCGATCGGATTCTCGCCCGTGAAGCGCTCGAGAGGGCCAGGGCCGACGCCGAACGCGCCACGCAGGCGAAGAGCGCGTTCCTTGCCAACATGAGCCATGAGATCCGGACGCCGATGAGCGGAGTGCTCGGCATGGTCGAGCTCCTCCTCGACACCGAACTGACTCTCGAACAGCTCCGCTCCGCAGAGCTGGTGCGATCGTCGGCGGAGTCCCTGCTGACCATCCTGAACGACATCCTGGATTTCTCGAAAATCGATGCCGGGCACATGGAGCTGGAAGACGTCGCATTCGACCTGCACGAGCTCGCCACGAACACCGTTCGCGTGTTCGCCGCCCGGCTGGCTGGCTCGGACGTGGAGCTGGCGTGCGACATCCCGCCGGACGTGCCTCGAGGGGTGCGGGGCGACCCGGGCCGGTTACGGCAAGTCCTGAGCAATCTCGTGAGCAACGCCGTCAGATTCACAGATCGCGGAGAGGTATCGGTATCGGTGACCCTCGAGCAGAAGCGACACGACGAAGCCGCCTTGGTGTTCGCCGTTCGCGATACCGGCGTTGGGATTCCCGCAGATCGCTTGGAAACTGTCTTCGCAGAATTCACTCAGGCAGACCCCTCCGTCACGCGCACTCACGGCGGAACCGGTCTGGGGCTGGCGATTTCCCAACGACTGGTCCGGCTCATGGGCGGAGAGTTGAAAGTGGCCAGCGAAGTCGGACGCGGCAGCGAGTTCAGTTTTGCTGTGACTCTCGGGATCGAGATGGAAACCGATGCGGGAGCCGGCGACCGGTATGGCAGCATAGAAGACAAACGGATTCTCGTCGTTGACGACAACCCGACGACCCGCCGCATCGTTCTTGGCGCGCTGGCGGCGGCTGGCGCCGAGGTGCGCCAGTGCGACGGCGTGGACGTGGCCCTGGCCGCAATGCGGAAGGCGATCGCCGACGGCGCGCCCTACGACGTGGCGATCGTCGACGGGTACATGCCGGGACGCGACGGGTTTGAGATGGCCGCACTCGTCCAAGGCGACCCCGAACTCTCGCAAACGAGACTGATGATGCTGACCTCTGCGGGCCATCGAGGAGACGGCACGCGCGCCCGGGACGTCGGCATTGCCGCATACCTCACCAAGCCCGTCTCCAACGCAGAGCTCCTGGAAACGGCGGCAGCCGTGCTTGCCAGGTCGGCGGCAGGAACGCCCGACCGGCACCTCATCACCCGCCACTCCATCAAAGAGACTCGTCGACGGCTCAACATTCTGCTCGCAGAAGACAACCCGGTAAACCAACAAGTAGCCGCCACGATGCTCACGACACGCGGACACACCGTAGACGTAGTGGAGAACGGCCGTCGAGCGGTGGAAGCCCTGGAGACCAAACGCTACGACCTCGTCCTCATGGACATACAGATGCCCGAACTCGATGGCCTGGCCGCGACCCGCGAAATTCGAAACACACTCGGCTTGCGAGACCTCCCTATCCTGGCGCTCACGGCCCGGGCCATGCCCTCCGAACGGGAACAGTGTCTCCGGGCCGGAATCAACGGTCTGGTGACCAAGCCCATCACACCCCACGAACTGTTCGCGGCGGTCGAGGGGTGGGCCGCCCCGTCACACACAGAGGCTGCAAGAAGCACTCCTGAGACCAAGCCTGGGGCCGCAGAGGTGACGGTACCTGTGGCCCTGGACGAATTCTTTCACATGATGCGAGAGGCGGGTGTCGCAGACAAAGCCGACGAGACGTTGGCCGTCTATCTCCGGGACACTCCAACCCGAATGAATCTCCTCGAGAGTGCCATTCGTCACGCTGACTCGGTGCAGGTCGAATCGATATCGCATTCGTTGAGATCGGCTGCGGGCTCCATCCATGCCCAAGCTCTTGCTGAACTGCTGGAGCAAATGGAAAAAGCCGGCAAATCGGGTGATCTCGAGGGCGGCGCCCGCCTCATGAAAGAAATTCACGAGAAATATGCCGCCGTGCAGGCCGCCCTCAGGTCGGTGGTCGAGGAGTGAGCCCCGCCTTCGGCACGCCGTCTTGCATGAGCCCGGAGCAGTGCGCCGGCCTAGACATCACCGGCGCCGCCGACCAGTACTCCCACGGCGCCGTCTCGTGGATACATTATCGGAGTGGCAACCCTTGCAAAGCGTCGCAGGTCGTCGCAGGCAGTAGAGCTGGAGTACGACCGGATTGCTCATCGCTACGAGCACCGCTGGGGACACTACGTCCGGGCGACTGTCTCGAAAACACTGGCGCATCTCGACCTGCAGCCGACGATGCGTCTGCTGGATATTGGATGTGGCACCGGCGTAATGTTGCGGCAGGCCGAGCGGGCCTGTCCCGGTATCGCGGCGGTCGGCATCGACGTGTCGCGGGCAATGCTCACCATGGCCCAGCGCGGCCTGCCCCGAACAACCCCACTGCTGCGGGCCGACGCGGAGGAGCTTCCGTTCAGCACAGCCCGATTCCACGTCGTGGTGTCGTCCGGCTCGTTTCATTTCTGGCCGAATCCGTCACGGGCGTTGGAGCAGATAGCCCGCGTCCTCGTTCCTGGAGGGCTTCTCGTCCTCACCGATTGGTGCGACGATTTTCTGGCGTGTCGCATTTGGGACCGGGTACTCCGCGTCATCAACCCGGCTCATCAGCAGATCTACAGTCTGGATGAATGCCACGCACTCCTCAGCGAGCACGGGTATCGTGTCCGGGTGTTAGAGCTATACAAGGTCAGTCGGCTTTGGGGTATGATGACGGCGAGCGCCGTGCCGGAGCAGCCGAAGGGGGGATAATCTCAGGCCGTTGCCACGCAGTTGCGGCCGCGCTGTTTGGCCTGGTAGAGCGCCCCGTCGGCCCGACCCAATACATCATCGATCGTTGCGTCTTCCGGTCGCGCGGCCGCCACTCCGATGCTGACGGTCACATTCAGGTCTTTGCCGTCATCCAGGGCCGTGCGCATACGCTCAACGGTGCGACGCAGCCGGTCCGCCTGTTCCCGCCCATCTTCGGTTTCCGGCAGCAATATCACGAACTCTTCGCCACCGAGGCGACCGAGAACATCCGTTTCGCGCAAGGTCGTGATACAGGCTTGGGCGATGGCCTTGAGCACGATGTCGCCCACGGCATGACCGTGTTTGTCATTGACATTCTTGAATCTGTCCACATCGATCATCAGCGCCGTCAGCGGTCGTTGATATCGCTTTGCCCGAGCTATTTCGTCGGCCGCAAGGATAAAGAAGTTGCGGCGATTGTTGATTCCTGTGAGGCTGTCCGTAGTCGCCAACGCCTCCAGCTCGACATTGAGCGTTTTCAGTCTCTCGGTGAGATTCCGCTGCCCGATGAGTCGCCGGTATTCGCGGCGTTTCGATATGTGGAGTCGATGAGCGGTAATGGCGCCGAACACGTTGGCCACGACCAGCCCCTGAACGACCAGTGTGACTAGGCGCATGTCCGGAGCGAGAAAGACGCTCACCGCCACCACATAGCCGAGGCTTCCGAAAATCCCCAACCTCACCATGGCAACGAACCGATTGGGAAACACGAGATACGCGGCAAGCACGATGAACAATGCGACCAGCAGGTGCTCGGTGAGGGACAGGTACGCCAGCGAGATGAAGTAATAAAAGAGTAGGAAGAGGACGACTTGCAGCAGCGTCACGGCACGATCGACGCTCTCCACTTTGGTCATCCCTCGCAGCCTGGTGAACTGGACAGCCCCAAGCGCGAGAAACGCGAGTCGCACGGGCAACGCCAACAGCAGGGTGCGCTCTACTCCCAAGCCTGCAAAGTCTGATGGCAATCCTGCCAGTACGAGCGCCGGAATGACGAGCACGGCAATCCTCGCCTGGTCGCACGTTTCCTGGAACGACCAGTTTCGGAAGTCCCGTTCATCGGTGGCGCGTCGAAACTCGGCCCGCAATCTTGTCAAAGCTGCATTCATAACTGATCTTCGCTTGCCATTCGCCGACCGACGCGCTGACTCCGAGTGGCCCTTGCGGAAGGCCGAAACCTACGTCCCACGGCAGGGGCACACAATCCGCTCGCGTGGCCAGCCAGGTGAACGGGGGATGCGGCCGCCATTTGTGCGATTCAGCACAGCGTGTCGCCATCTCTTGCTGCGAGGTTGTGGGGACCGTGAGGCCGGCATTCACTCTCACTCGAGGTACGCCATCGTGAACAGCAAGCTCTTCCCCATATTCGGCGCCTCGGTCTTCGGGACGCTCGGTGGTTGGGCGGGTACGAGGATCGGGCCCATGATAGGCTTCTTTTTAGGGATGGTCGGCATGGGGCTGGGGCTGTATCTGGCGCGCCGCTTCGTGCGGGAGTATCTCGAATAGCGGAAACCACCGCTATGTTTACTCCATGACGAGTATTGGAGCGTAGGACGTGAAGATCCTCATCGCCGAAGACGACCCCGTTTCCGCAACTCTCCTCCAAACTCTGCTGACAGGATGGGATTACGAGGTGGTCATCACCGAGAACGGGGACGACGCCCTGTCGGTCCTGTCGGCGGACGACGGCCCCTCTTTGGCGATCCTCGACTGGCTTATGCCTGGCCTCAGCGGGCCCGCCGTATGTCGCAAGATACGCTCCGCATCCCCCTCGCGACCGCTATACCTCATCTTGCTCACGCGGTTGGGGAAACGCGACAAAATAGTGGAAGGGCTGGAGGCGGGCGCCGACGACTACTTGGCCAAGCCCTTTGACGCCGCCGAGTTACGGGCCCGCGTGCAGGCCGACAGGCGAGTCGTGAATCTCGAAAGAGAACTCCACGATCGCGTTCGCGAGCTGGGAGACGCCCTGGCCAATGTGAAACAACTCCAGGGCTTGTTACCGATCTGCAGCTACTGCAAGAAGATTCGTGACGACCAGGACTACTGGCACCAGGTGGACAGCTACATCGCACAACATACCGACGTTCAGTTCAGCCACAGCATATGCCCGTCATGCTTTGAAACAGTGATGAAGCCACAGATCGAGGATCCCAAAGACCCCTCGGGACTTGCCACCTAGTCCTCAAGGAGAAACAGGCAATGGGTGGTCCTGCAGACGACAACCGCGAAACGCCGCTGCGGGACCAAGAGAGCTTCATGGACGCCGCCGACCGGATGGCCGAGTGGCTGGAGCGGCGGAGCGACAACGAAGAAGAGTAGATATAGCGCGCGCGATGCTACACCCAGCCGTGTGACCGGAACACCCGCAGTGTCTCTGAGAACCGCGCCATGTCGTCGGGCATCGCAAATGAAACGCGGTTGTACGAGAGCATCGGTGGAAAATCGCGGCCCACGAGCCAGCCACTTTCACGCATCCGATCTCTGTAGTCTTTCTGATCGCCTCTGATTCGGTGCATGAGGAAGTTCGTGTGCGACGGGAGGTGCTCGATCCCAAGATCGTCCAGAGTCTCTTTCAGAATGAGCCTCGCCCGGCGATTCACATCCACGCTTCGGGCAATCAACCCATGATCCTCGAGACTCGCCAGCGCTCCCACAGAAGCGAGATGGTTGGCGTTGTTGTGGGCCGCAATGGACCCCACCCGCTCGACGATATCTTCGTGCGCAATCCCATAACCGAGTCGCATACCCGCCATGCCGTAGATCTTGGAGAACGTGCGAACCACGATCACGTTAGGGTGGGTCGGTACCCATTTCAGCGCTGACCAATAGCCCGGCGCATCTTCGGCATACTCGAAGTACGCTTCGTCGACTAGGAAGTACACGTTGTCCGGCGCCGCGGCTATCCACGAGTCGATATCGGCGCTGGACGTCACCGTACCGGTGGGATTGTTGGGATTGCAGAGGTAGACGATAGACGGTCCGCTCCACTTGCCGACCACTTCGCGCATGCGATCCAGGTCGTGGGAATAATCGGCGCGTAGGGGAACGCCCTCGAGACGGACCGAGATCGCCTTGGCGTACTGGGGAACGTCCTCAAAGGTCGGATCGGCGGCTGCGATGCGGACCTCGGGACCAAAGAGCTGAACGAAAATCTGCAGCACCTCCGTGGAACCGTTGCCCAGCTGGATGTTCTTGGTCTCGACACCGTGCTTCTCGGCCAATGCCTCCTCCACCGGAAGGCGCGAGGCGCCCGGGTACCTGTTGCACAGATCGAGCCCGTCGATGATCGCCTGCCGGGCGGCCGGAGAAATGCCCAGGGGATTCTCGTTGGAATTGAGGCGCACCGAGCCGTCGGGAAGTCGACGGGGACTGGCGCTGAGCAGGGCGGGCAGGGCGGTGTTGCCTCCAACTCCCAACAGGCCGGCTGCGAGTCCTGTGTGAAAAAAGGCCCTTCGTTCCATTGGAGCTTCCGAGTGGGGGAAAGCGATTGAGCAAGAATACGTGTCCGAGGGGAACGCTGCCAGGGAAGGTGCCAGAGTGACACCCCGCATCGCACGCATCAATTTGTTCAGCTCGTGGCGCCGCCTTCGGTCCGGGCCGAGATCATCTGCTCGCTCAGCGCACCCTTCAACGATGCCAGCGTGGAAGCAGCTTCGGCGGGATCCGTTATCGGCGCGAGACAGGCATAATCCCGACAGATGTACAGCGCCGCCTTGCCGTCCACCAACGACTTACCGCGCTCCAACGGTAGGGCGGTCCCGCCAGCCGGCCGGTCGGGATCGACGACCGCCTCTATGCGGTTCGGCAGAAAGTGCCTGGCCACCGCTCTGCGCAGGGCTTCCAGGTCTGCGGAATCCGGCTTGCCGACAAGCGCCAGCTCCACGGGACCCTCGAGCAGCAGGTCCACTACGTTCAAGCTCTCGGAGAAGGCCCGAGGATGCCACGCCATCACGCCGCCATAGGCTCGAATGGCCCGAACCGCGGCAGCGCGAAAATCTTCCCGATCCAAATGGTACGACACGCGCACCAAGGCCGAGGCCGCTACCGCGTTGCCTGACGGCGTGGCTCCGTCCGTTCCCTCGCGAAACCGCATCAGGAGCGCTTCGTGGTCCGACGCCGTGTTGAAGAACGACCCGCTCTCGGTATCGAGAAAATCGCTCAGAGTACGATCGAGCAGCCGTTCGGCTTCTTTCAAGTAGCGGGCCTCCCCCACCGCCTCGTAGAGGTCGACCAGAGCCTCTGACAGAAAAGAATAATCCTCGAGGTATGCGTTAACGTGCGCCTTTCCGTTTCGGTAGGTGCGAAACAACCCGCCGTCCTGCCTGACCATGGAGTCGAGAAGGAAATCGGCCGCCCGCTTGGCTGCATCGAGGTATCGACGTTCCCGGAACACCCTTCCGCCGTGCGCCAGCGCGCTGATCATCATGCCGTTCCACGCCGTGATGACCTTGTCGTCCAGCCCGGGTTTGACCCGCTCCAAGCGGGCCTGGTACACCTTCTCCCGGAGTTCATCCAAGCGGCGTTGCAGGGCGTCTGGGTCTTCTTCTAATTGCAGGGCGACATCCGCCACGGGACGCGGCGTATTGGGGATGCTCTTCCCCTCCCAATTCCCCGCCTCCGTAATGTTGTAGAACGCGTTGAACACCTTGGCGCCCTCCAGACCCAACACGCTCTCGATCTCGTCCGGCGTCCACACGAAGAACTTGCCTTCAACCCCTTCGGAGTCCGCGTCGGTCGCCGAGTAGAAGCCACCCTCAGCCGCGGTCATCTCCCGGAGAATGTAGTCCAGTGTCTCGCTGGCGATGCGGCGGTAGTACAAGTGCCCGGTGACCTGGAACGCCTCGATGTACGCGCTCGCCAAGAGCGCGTTGTCGTAGAGCATCTTCTCGAAGTGGGGCACGAGCCATTGAGGATCGGTCGCGTAGCGCGAAAACCCGCCGCCGATTTGGTCGTACATGCCGCCTCGGGCCATGGCGTCCAGCGTCTTGCAGACCATGTGCAGCGCGTGGGGCTCTTCGAAACGGCGATGGATGCGCATCAGGAGAGAGAGCCCGGTGGCCGGGGGAAATTTCGGCGCCGGGCCGAATCCGCCGAACATCGCGTCGAATTCGGCTTCGTATTGTGACAGCGCGAGTTTCAACTCAGATTCACCAACGGAGAGGGAATCGCCTCCCTGGCGCTGGGTCTTGAGGTGCGCCACGAGCCGCGCCGCTCCGTTCTCCATCCCTTTCCGGTCTTCGTCCCAGGCTCGGGCGATGCGTCGCAGCAGCGAGGGGAATCCCGGTTGACCGTGCCGGTCCTCGGGAGGAAAATACGTGCCGGCGAACACCGGCTCGAGGTCGGGCGTGAGGAACACAGTCATCGGCCATCCGCCGCGCCCGTGATTCATCGCCAACGTGGCGGCCATGTAGATGTCGTCCAGATCGGGACGCTCCTCACGGTCGACCTTGATGCTTACGAAATGCTCGTTCATCAGGCGGGCGATCGCCTCATTCTCGAACGACTCCCGCTCCATCACATGACACCAGTGGCAGGAAGAGTACCCGATCGAGAGAAGAATCAGCCGGTGCTCGTCTCTCGCCCTGGCCAGTGACTCTTCGCCCCACGGAAACCAATTCACCGGGTTGTGGGCATGTTGCAGGAGATACGGGCTCGTCTCGTCTATTAGACGATTGGTATGCTTCGGTGGAGTTGCGCGATCGGTCATTGACGCTTCAGAATATCTCCCGGTCCTCTTAATATCTCCCGGTCATCTTAAGGAAAGCGGGCTCCACTCAATCTAGCCTTCGCTCGCCGTCGATGCCCCAAATGGTCATTCGGTCTAGCAGATCCAGGGCCTCAGAGAGAGCCCATCCGCACTGTGATTCATGGCGCAAGCCCGTACCGCAGATATGTTTATGGGCGTTCTTCCGATCCCTTTCCGTTCACCGGTTGACGGGGCCCAGATGAGTTGATGGCGAATCGAGCATGAGCGAAGAAAAGAAGGCGCTGCCCGTCCTAAACCGCCGCCTCCATCGCCTCCGTATACGATCCGCTCCGGGCCGCGCCATTGCATTCCGCCCGGTGGCGGAACGCCTGTTGTGCCGCCGACACGTTCCCGGCATTGCCGCCCCACGCCTTCAGCGCGTGCTCCTGCAGCGCCCTGCCGTATGAGAAGCTGAGTTCCCACGGCTGATCGCCCAACGCGTGCATCGCATTCAGGTGGGCCGTGGCCAACTCGGAACTCTGCCCGCCCGATAGGAAGACAATGCCGGGCACGGATGCGGGAACGGCCTCCCTGAGGCACTCGATCGTCACCGCGGCTACCTCGTCGACGCTCGCCTGATCGGGGCACTCCTTCCCGGAGAGGACCATGTTTGGCTTGAGCAGGGTCCCCTGGAGGTCCACACCCTGACCGTAAAGTTGACCGTACAACGCCCGCAACGTGCCCCCGGTCACCTGAGCGCACCGCTCGATGGTATGGTTGCCGTCCATCAACACCTCCGGCTCGACAATCGGCACCAACCCGGCTTCCTGACATAGCGAGGCGTAGCGAGCCAACGCGTGGGCGTTGGCACCGATGCACGCGCGGCTGGGAATGCCGTCGCCGATCGCGATCACCGCCCGCCACTTGGCGAAGCGCGCTCCCATATCCCGGTATTCAGCGAGGCGGTCGCGCAGGCCGTCCAAGCCCTCGGTGACCTTCTCTCCAGCAAACCCCGCCAACGGCTTGGCTCCTCCGTCCACCTTGATTCCGGGGATGACCCCGCGATCGGCGAGTACCCGGGCGAACGGCCTGCCGTCATCAGCCCTCTGTCGGATGGTCTCGTCGAACAAGATGACGCCACTGATGAATTGCTCCATGCCCTCGGTGGTAAAGAGCAGTCGCCGGTAAGCCCGCCGGTTTTCCTCGGTGGAAGGCACGCCGATGGCCTTGAAGCGCTTCTCGATGGTGGGGGCGCTCTCGTCGGCGGCCAGAATCCCTTTTCCCTTGGCGACTAGCGCCCGGGCGGTCGATACCAGGTCTGCAATATTCATGCGATCCAGTTCTCCTCAACAATGCGCGGTGCGGACTTCGGCCGAGCCGGACTGCGAAGAAAAAAAACAAGAAATCACCACTTGGCACAACCGGGGAACTTCAGATAACCCAAGCTGGTTGTCCAGATATACCTGACTGTCCAGACATATGAGGAATGTGAAACACGCCGGACAGTAGCCGAGAATGCCCGCCCCCTGGCGGTATGACAAGGAATCCTTACACCACCTTGTCGGCGCAGGTCACCGCCAGCGGCAGGAAGGAAGGCGAATTGAGGCATCTGATGACACACGACACGACGCTCAACATTGGCGGGTTCAGTACGCAGTTTCGGGTTTCCGGAGCCACGAGGGAGGCAGCGACCGCCCCGGCAAACTGCACCGGCCACGGCGTAGAGGGCTCGTCCAACGGAAACGGCCGACCCCAAATGACAAACCAGCTGCGTATCCTGCGGGCGGGCCAGTCATGGTCCCAGGCGGAACTCGCTCGGCAACTGGGGGTTTCCCGACAGACGGTGAACGCGCTGGAGAGAGGGAAATACCATCCCAGCCTGCCCCTCGCCTTCAGGATCGCGTACCTGTTCGAGCGCCCGATTGAAGACGTCTTTCACCCCCAGTGGGAACGCGGCCGTAACGGCGATTGACGGCGCGATGAGGGGGAAGCTCGTCCGGTCGCCCTCCAGCATCCGGGTGCGCGCCACGAGAGATTCGAGCTGTTTGGTGAGATATTGAAACCGGCAGTTCTAGCAACTCGTCTTCCACCGGGCGGCCATCGCGGTCCAACTCTTCGATACGCTGCAGCGCCACACCACGGACGGTTATGAGGGGCATCGGGACCGCCTCGAGTTCCTCTTGCCACTCCACCGAGCCGTAGCAGGCATCGACGTAATCCGGGTCGTGGTGTCCCACCGCCAGCACGAGTTTCACATACGATTCGGACACACGGTTCATGACGACTTCGGCCGCAAGATCCATCACGCCTTCTCTTCCTTTTCTCTGTCCGTGCCCCCCTCTGTCAACTTGGCCGCTACAGGCCATGACGGTCACCACCGCGACCGCGACAATACTCATTCTTCGCACAATATGTCCCCCGTCACGCAGCTCTTCCGAATACACCTTGTGCAAAGGGCGTCTCGCGCGCCGCCCACGTCGGTTCCCCCCCCGTGACTTCCCCCAAACTCACATGACCGATCCATCCAGCTCCTCTATGGTCTTGGTCGACGGAGGGCGCCCCCTTTGCAGCCGGCGCGCCGTTCGTTCGGCCTCCCGCATAACGCGGAGCAAATTCTCCCCCACGAGCTTTTTTAAATCCTCGTCACCCCACCCGCGCCGCGACAGCTCGGCGAAGAGCGCCGGGTAGGTGGACACGTCCTCCAGGCCGTGAGGACCGGCATCGATGCCGTCGAAGTCACCGCCGACGCCTACGTGGTCGGCTCCGGCGACACGGCGAACATGCTCGATGTGATCGGCCACGTCCGAGAGCGACGCCGTCGCCTCGTCGTTCGATACGAAGGACCGTACGAACGTAACCATCACCACGCCACCGTTGTCCGGCAGCCGCCGGAGGATAGAGTCGGGAACGTTGCGGGGGTGGTCCACCAGTGCGCGTGCCGAAGAATGAGAAAAAATGACCGGCGCTTCGGCAACATTCAGTGCGTCGCTCATCGAACCCGGCGAGACGTGGGAGAGATCTACGAGCATCCCCATGCGGTTCATTTCCCGCACCACTTCTTCCCCGAACCGGGTGAGGCCCCCGTGCCGCTCCTCATCGGTGGCCGAGTCAGCCCAGTCGAGAGTTCCCCCGTGCGTAAGCGTCATGTAGCGGGCGCCGAGGTCGTAATACGTCCTCAAAACACCCAGTGAATTCTCGATGGCGTGTCCCCCTTCGATGCCAAGCATGGATGCAATCTTGCCGCCGGCAAAAATGCGCTCGATGTCCGATGCATCCCGCGCCATCTCGAAGTAGCCGCTGTACTTCGCAATAAACTGGCGGGCAATATCGATTTGTTCGAGCTGCATACGAGCGAAGCCCGAGTCGGCATAATCCGCCGGGATGTACACCGACCAGAACTGAGCGCCGAGCATACCGCGCCCCAGGCGCTCCAGATCCGTGTGACCGGGGGCGCGCCTGGTGATGTCGTATCCGGCGACACTTCGGGGCGCCGTCTGAAACTCCCGAATCGCCCACGGGAGGTCGTTGTGCCCGTCGATGAGCGGTGTTTGGGCGAGAATCCGCCGGGCCCGTTCGAGGTGTTGGTCGTTCTGTTGAGAAGCCAGCGCCGGGGCACCGACCACCAAAAAGCCGAGTGTGAGTGTGAGCGTTTTCATAGCGAGGACCCTATTGCCCCCCGAGACTCAGGGCGGCGTTGCGAACCATCCGTTCGGCATTACCCGTCCAGCTGTCGGCGAAACCGGTAGCCGGATCGGCTGCCACGATCTCATCTACGCTCATTCCGTCATTCAACATCGTGCGGATACGGTGTCGCACCGTCATCAGCATGGATCGGTACTCGAGCAACGCGTCTTGCTTAGCCAACGGGCCGTGGCCGGGAATTATTTGCGTGTTCGAGTTCACCATCAACAGCACTCGATCCGCCGCGTGAATCAAGCCGTCGATCGCTCCCCCGCTGGCGAAGTCGATGAACGGAAAGATGCCATTGAAGAACGTATCGCCCATGTGGATGACGTTAGCGTTCGCGAAATGGATGATCGCGTCTCCATCGGTGTGGGCGTGGTCCACGTGGAAGGCGCGAATCTCCTCGCCGTTCCAATGGAACGTCACCGCATCGGTGAAAGTGACGACGGGGAGCGCGTCCGGCGGCGCCTGTTGCGACCGTTCCATCACCTCGTGGAACTCCTCGGGATTGAGGCGTTTGCGCACGTTCTCGTGGGCTACGATCATCGCGCCGGCCTTGCCGAGGTTCTCGTTGCCGCCCGTATGATCGCCGTGCCAGTGAGTGTTCAACACGAAGCGCACCGGGCCGTCGCTGACGGCGGCTATTGCCGCCAGGATCTTCTCGGTAAGGCCAGCGAACTGGTCGTCTACGACGAACGGCCCGTCCTCACCCACCGACAGGCCGATGTTGCCTCCCGACCCCATCAGCATGTACACGCCCTCGGCAACCGGGATGGTACGAATCTCCACGCCAGAGAAATCCCGCTGCGCGGCCAACGGCGTGGCTACCAGGCAGGCTCCCAGCACTCCAAGTGACTGCAAAAATCGACGCTGCATGTAAACTCCTCATTATCGTCGGTTGTCTGCCGAACGGCTGAACGTGCACCACGTTTCATGAACCGCAAGACAGGTGAATGTGCGACTGCTCACTGCTTACTGCTAGAACCACACCTTCCAGCACACGCCACACGTTGCGAGCCAGGATCCGATGTCCTCTTGTGGTGGGATGAATCCCGTCTGGTTGATTGAGTTCCGCGATGCCGGCTACGCTGTCGAGCAGAAAGGGCACCAGTGCGGCGTCGTTCGCTCGGGCGATCTCTGGGAAGACCCCCTGAAACGCGGCTGTATAGTCACGGCCGAGGTTGGGCGGGGCCTCCATACCTAGGATCACAATGCGCGCTTCGGGATACTCTCTCTTCGTCTTATCGATGATGGCCTGGAGATTCGACCGCAGCATCGCAACGTCGAGGCCGCGCAGGCCGTCGTTAGCGCCGAGTTCCAGAACCAACACGCCGATCGGCTGACGCAAGAGCCAATCGATACGGCGCAGCCCCCCCGCCGATGTCTCTCCGCTCACGCCGGCGTTGACCACACGGAAGTCGATCCCCAACGCCTCCAACGTGTCTTGGATCAAGGCGGGGAACGCCTGATCGTTCGGCAAGCCGAGCCCCGCGGTGAGGCTGGTACCGAGGAATACGATCGCGGGACGATCGGAGAGCACCGCTGATCCGCTCACGTCCCCGGGAACGCCCTCCCGCTCCCCGATCGGGCGCTCCCCCGCTCCCGCGCCTGGGCCGCAGCCGATGCCGAGTGCAAGGGAGACGCCAGAGAGTATCTTTCGAGGTATCATGATAGAAGCCATAGGATTAGGACAAACCTACTCGAGCGGCAGGCGGCCCCTCGTTGTCTTGAAAGATATCGATCTTACCATCGAAGCCGGCGGGTTCGTCGCCATCGTCGGTCCTTCCGGAAGCGGGAAGACGACGTTGCTCGGCCTGCTGGCGGGTCTGGACGAGGCCAGCAGCGGAACCATTTCCATCGATGGTGTGAATCTCGCACGGTTAACCGAAGACGAGCGGGCAAAGTTTCGCGCCCGGCACGTGGGTTTTGTGTTTCAGTCGTTTCAGTTGATCCCCACGCTCACGGCGCGGGAAAACGTGCAGGTGCCGATGGAACTGCTGGGAGACCGCAATCCGAACGGAGCCCCCATCGAGGCCCGAGTCGTCGATCTCCTCGATCGTGTCGGGCTCGGCGACCGCCTGGATCATTACCCGGCGCAACTCTCGGGGGGTGAACAGCAGCGGGTGGCCCTCGCGCGGGCGTTCGCCAATCGACCCAAGATCCTTTTCGCCGACGAGCCCACCGGAAATCTCGACGCCGAGACCGGCCACCATATCATCGACCTCATGGTCGAATTGAACCGAGATTTCGCGACCACACTGGTGCTGGTGACACACGACCCGGAGCTTGCCGCCCGGGCGAATCGCGTGGTCCGGTTGAGCAGCGGTAAGATAATCGAGGACATGCGAACCGACGGCGCATGAGTCTTCTCTTCGCACTCCGGCATGCACGGCGCGAAGGCCGCTCGAGCCTGCGGCGCATCGGTTTGTACATGGGCGCCATCACTTTCGGCGTGGGCGCTCTCGTGGCTATCAACTCCTTCCGCGGGAACATAGTCACCGCGATCCGATCGGAGTCGCGGAGCCTCCTCGGCGCCGACCTGGAGATCCACAGCAGGCGCAGCTTCCCCGATGCCGTCCAGGCCATCTTGGACTCCGCCGCCGCCGGCGGCGTTCCCGTGTCGTATGTGACGACAATGCCGTCGATGGCCCGCTCTCCGAAGACCGAGCTGAGCCGACTCGTACAGCTGCGGGCGTTGGAAGGGCGTTTTCCTTATTACGGTGAGATCGGCACCGACCCGGTCGAGGCGTGGAGCCGCTTGAGCGCGGGACGCTTCGCGGTGGTAGACGCCGCCGTCATCGCTCAACTCGACATCGAGGTGGGCGATACCGTGCAGTTGGGTGAGGTCGTGTTCGCCATCGCCGGTGTCATCACCAGTTCTCCCGGCGAGGTGAGCTTCCGGAGCGCCATAGGACCCCGGGTGTACATACCCGCCGCGTATCTGGAGGAAACGGGGCTGATCCAATTCGGCAGTCTGGTCCGCTACCAGGCGTACATGCAGATCGAAGACAATCAGGCTCTCCAGCATTTTCTCAACCGGTACAACAAGCTCTTCGAGGACAATCGAGTCGGGTACGACACCGTCGTCGAACAGGTCGACAACTTGACCGAGGCGTTCGAGAACATGACCCGCTTTCTCGGCCTGGTGGGATTGACCGCCCTGCTGTTGGGCGGCGTAGGCGTCGCCAGCGCGATTCACGTGTTCATCAAAGAGAAGCTCGACACGGTGGCGGTGCTGCGGTGCCTCGGCGCCACCCAAAGGACCGTGTTCACCGCGTACCTCCTCCAGGCGGCGGCCCTCGGGTTTCTCGGCGCCGCTGCCGGGGTCGTTCTGGGGCTCGCCGTGCAAACCACCTTGCCGAAAGTGCTCGGCGACTTCCTCCCCCTCGAGGTCAGCGTGAGCGTAGACTGGCTCGCCGTCGGCGCTGGCCTCGTAATCGGCGTGTGGGTGGCGACCGTCTTCGCGTTGTTGCCGCTCCTTTCGATTCACGACATCCCTCCGTTGCGCGCGTTGCGCCGCGAACTCGAAGAGACGCCCCGCCGTGCCACACGATCCCGCGTCATGGCGGGCGGGGCCCTGCTGGCGAGCGTGGTGGCCATCAGCTTGTGGCAAGCGCCGATGCCGGCGATGGGGTGGGCTTTTGCAGGCGCCATCGTTGGAACGGTGCTCTTGCTCTGGCTGACCGCACGGCTGTTGATGCGCGTTACTCGCAGAAATTTCCCACGAAGAGCGCGCTACGTTGTCAGGCAGGGAATCGCCAATTTGTTCCGGCCGCAGAACCAAACTGCCGCCGTCATTATCGCACTTGGCTTCGGCACCTTTCTGATTGCCACGATCTATTTGGTGCAACGGAACCTACTCGAGCCATTTGCCATCAACACCGGGGTCGGCGCGCCGAATCTCTTTCTCTTCGACATCCAGGAAGACCAGCGCGACGGTGTCGCTCGGTTGCTGCGACGGAACGGAGCGCCACCCATACGGCTCACGCCTCTCATACCCGCTCGCATCAGCGCCATCAACGGAAGGAGCGTGGAGGAGATCCTGTCCGACTCCGCCGGCCCGTTCATACCGCGCTGGGCCCTGCGCCGTGAATACCGTCACACTTATCGCGACACGCTGGTGGGCACCGAGGAACTCGTTGCGGGGGAGTGGTGGGACACGACAGCCCGCCGGGGCCCCGGGTTGCCGGGCGTGTCGGTAGAGGAGGACCTAGCCGAGGAACTCCACGTGGGGTTGGGGGACCGCCTTACCTGGGACGTGCAGGGGATTCCGGTGGAGGTGGAGATCTCGAGCATCCGGCGGGTGAACTGGGCCCGGTTCGAGTTGAACTTCTTTTTCGTGTTCGAGCCGCGCGCCCTCGAGTCCGCACCGCCGACTATCATAGCCTTCACACGCATAGACGAATTGCAGCAGCGCGCCGCCTTTCAACGCGATCTGGTGCGCGAGTTCCCCAACGTCTCCGTGGCAGACCTGGCACTCCTGCAACAGGCCCTGGAAGGCATCATTGACAAGGTCACCATGGGTATTCGCTTCATGGCACTGTTCAGCATCGGGAGCGGGATAATCGTGCTACTCGGCGCGATAGCGACGTCTCGCTTTCACCGCATCCGGGAAGGCGTCCTGCTCAAGACACTGGGAGCGAGCAGGAGGCAGATCGGTCAGATCCTGTTCACCGAGTACTTTGCTCTGGGCTCGCTGGCGGGGGTCACGGGCATCCTGCTGGCCGGCATTGCAGGCTGGGGGCTGGTGCGATTCTTGTTCGATCTGAACTTCCACTTCCCCACAGCCCACTTTGCGGCACTCTGGTTGGGTGTCGTGGCTCTCACCACGGGCATCGGCCTCGCCAACGGCCGCGATGTGCTGAAGAAGCCGCCCCTGGCTGTGATTCGGGAGCTGGCCGAGTAGGGACGAAGACTCTCCTCGCCGCACCATGTCTGCAAGTAGGATAGCCGTAAAGGTCCTACTGATAGAGCCGATTTCGAATATTGACCGTTCGTCGAGTGTACGTCGTGCGTTCTGATACGCGGCACCATGGGCGAAGAAGGTCGAGCCATTGGCATTGGCCAGACCGATCACGATTCCCACTCGTTGCCCCTACCATTGTCGACTATGTGAACGGTGGCAAAGGCCCGGTCACAGGGGAGTGGCTGACTGAGAACATCCGATCGCACCCGGTCCTCAAGCTCCTGCTCTCAAGCCGCTCGCGTTCGTCTATTCGGTAGGGTCCAGAAATGTACTTCTCGACGTCGCCATTGGCCTTAGGATAAAGCGGCGGGTCACCTCGAGATGGGTGCGCTTGCATTTTGCGCCCGGCTGCCTTTGCCAGCGGCGAAGCATTTCAATACTTAATCCCGAGGCGCCGGTAGATGTTGCCTAGAATCCAGAGCGGCCCGATCATCAGGAACTGGAGATCTTTGAAAAACGAGGGCCGCGCGCCCTCGATCTTGTGCCCGACGAACTGGCCGATCCACGCCACCGCAAAGATCGCCGCCGAAATCTGCCATAGCTTCGGATCGCCGATCCGGTCGAGCCCGTAACTTGCCCCGGCCAGCCCGACCGCTACGAACACCATCCCGACCGTCAGGCTCCGGGACAGCGCAACGTAGTAGCCAAGGGCGAGCAGCAGGAAAAGCACCGCCCAGTTCAGCGAGATCGGCAGGGCCTCGAGCGCGGCCGGCACCGGGATCGACCACAACAGGCCGATCAGGCTCACCATGATCAGTGGCACGCAGGTAAAGTGGATTTTTTTATTGACGGGATTCCGGTGGCTCTCTCCGTACTCCGCGAGCCATGTGTGGATCGTTTTCATAGTTTGCAAATACGTCATCGAAGGCCGCACCGCAACGACGAGCATCGTGCCGTCGAAAACGCCGAGGCGTCGGGCGTATGTAGGAGCAATGGTGAGTCTGTCAGGTCAGGTCGCCGCGCTCGGTGTTTGAACTACGGCCCTCAAGCCGCTCGTGAGCATTCATCTATTAGATACAGTCCAGAAATGTACTTCTCGATGTCACCGTTGGCCTCTGCGAAGAGGTTTCGAATGCGGCCAGTGTCCAATAACGCCAACTTCCCTCCCAGCGGCAGGCTGATCCCCGGTTTCGCCACTACTCGGCCAAGCCGGATCGGTGCCCAGCCGTGCGCGGCGGCCTCCGAAACGAAGTCGTCCAGGCGATCCGCTGGCACGGTGAACAGAAGCTCGAACTCACCGTGTGGTCCGGCGAGCATCATCCACGGTGGAATCCTCGCCGCCTGCGAGATCCGGTTTGCATCACTATGGAGAAAATCCTCGGCCGGCAGCTCTAGTACAAACCCCACATCATTGCACCTCATCAACTGGTCGAGCGTCGCCAGCACGCCGTCACTCGTGTCCATACAACAGGATGCAAGACCCCTGAGCACAATAATCTGCAATCTCTAATCTCTATTCTCCAGTTCTACCGCGCTGCCAACAGCTCCGACCGCACGACCGCCTCGACCAACTCCACGAACTCCGCGCGATACTGATCGTCGTCGTCGGCGATCGCTTCGCGTGCGGCGTTCAACACGTGAGCCATCGTCCACGTCCCCGAGAACTCGGACTCGCGCAGCAACATCCCGAACCCGGCCACCGCGGACGCAAACCGCAAATCCTGCGACGGGTCCCGGACCACGTCTCCGACGGGCTGCGTCAGCAGTCGGCTCGTATCGCCGTCCGGCGCCTTGTAGCGCAACTTGACGAACAGCAACTCACCCGTGTCGGGCAACTGGCGGGCGACCGGAGTCTGATAGCGCAACGAGTCGATACCACCGATGGTGTATTCCGTCTCGACGCCGACCGGAATCACTTCGTAGAGTGCCGTCACCGAGTGTCCTGCGCCCAACTCTCCGGCGTCCTTCGTATCGTCGTTGAAGTCCTCGGTGGCGAGCAATCGGTTTTCGTACCCGATCAGGCGATACGCCTGCACACGGACCGGATTGAACTCGACCTGGATCTTCACGTCTTTCGCGATGGTGAACAGGGTGCCGCCCATCTCCTCCACAAGCACCTTGCGGGCCTCGGCGATGTTGTCGATGTAGGCGAAGTTGCCGTTTCCGTGATCGGCCAGGGCTTCCATCTTGGAATCCTTGATGTTGCCGGTGCCGAAGCCCAGCACGGTCAAGAACGTGCCCTGCTCCCGCTTCTCCTCAATGAGGCGGATCATCTCGCCGTCGCTGGAGGCGCCCACGTTGAAGTCGCCGTCCGTCGCGAGGATCACGCGGTTGTTGCCGCCGCGGATGTGATTGCGCCGGGCCACATCATACGCCAGACGGATGCCTGCGCCGCCGGCCGTGGACCCCCCGGCCCAGAGCCGCTCGATGGCGTCGAGGATCACTTCCTTCTGATCGCCGGACGTCGATTCGAGCACGAGTCCCGCCGCGCCCGCGTACACCACGATGGCCACCCGGTCTTCCTCGCGCAGGCTGTTGACGAGAAGCCCAAGTGCGTCCTTGAGCAACGGCAGCTTGCCCGGGGAGTTCATTGAGCCCGAAACGTCAAGCAAGAACACCAGGTTGGAGGCTGGCTGGTCGTCCAGGTCCACGCGCTGGCCCTGCAACGCGATGCGCACGAGCCGATGATCGGTGTTCCATGGCGCGCTTGTGACCTCGGTGGTGATGGAGAAGGGATGTTCGCCCGTGGGATCGGGCAGATCGTAGTGGAAGTAGTTGACCAGCTCCTCAATCCGTACCGCGTCGATGGGCGGACGCTGTCCGTCATTGATGAAGCGGCGCATGTTGGCATACGACGCCCGGTCCACGTCGATGGAGAACGTCGACAGCGGATTGGCCTCGACGCCGAGGAATCCGTTCTCCACGATGTGGGCGTAGGACTCGGTGTTGAAGTTGGGGTCGTAGCGGCCCGAGAGGGCCGAACTGTTCATCACCAGCGAGGCATCTGCGAATCCCAGCGCCGCGGCTTGGTCCATGACGGGGCGCCCGGCCAGCTGGTCGCGCTCGCGGCGTTCTCCGGCGGCGCGGGCGGATTTCTGGGTCACTTCCCGCTCGTTGGTCGACTGCTGTGCTTCGGTGGGGTTGCCGGGCGGGGTGTTGGACTGCCGGTTCACCACGTGGGACGAGTCGGCGTCCGGCATGGTTTGGGTGTTCGTGCTGCACGACAGTACTCCAAAAACGAGGCAGCTCGTGACCATGAGCATTCCGGTGCGGGTCATAGGGTACTCCTCCTGTAAGGCCCTGCGATTTGGGCAGTTAGATGGTACGGGTCGCCCCGTTTTCCCCTATGACGTTTGAGGTCACGTGACTTGCACAGGCGACCACCCGCCGCCCCAATCAGCGGCCCGGTACCGCGCCGACAATCCGTAGAGGGGCCCCACTGCCTCCTTCGATCTTCATCGGCAAGGCTATTACGTAACCACCCGTCTCCGGCATCGCCTCCAGATTGGCCACGTTCTCGAACCCCGGGATGTTCTCGGCGTAGAGAATCCGGTGGCTCTCAAACGTGCTCGACTGGCCATAGTCGATACTCGGCGTGTCTATGCCGACCGCGGCGACCGCCCGGTTCTGAACCAGCCACCGCGCAGCCTCCGGGGCGAGACCGGGGAAGTGCAACAGAGGCACGGCCTCCTCGCCCCGGACGGTCGTGCCCAAATACGAGCCGGCGTCGGGCCACCGCTGGCTCCACCCGGTCCGCAGCAGCACGATCGCTCCCGTCGGAATCGGCCCGTGAGCGGCCTCGAACGCCTCAAAATCCTCCACCGCCACGAGATAGTCGGGATTCCCCGCCGCCTGAATTGTCACGTCGATCACCACGGCGGGCCCTATCAGACGGCTGAGAGGAATCTCGTCAGTCGTATTCTTTCCCTCGGAGAAATGGATCGGCGCATCCAGATGTGTCCCGCCGTGCTCGGCGCCGCTGAAATTGTACGCCGTGTAATACCACCCACCCTCCGTCACCCCCTCGGCCACCGTCTCCAACTCAAACGGCTCGGCGGTCGGCCAGTAAATGGCCACCCCATTGAAGGGATGCGTAAGGTCGATCCACGCATCAGGCGATCGGAACAGGTGTTCCACCCGCTCGCCGCCCGCAGAGCAGGCCACGGCGCCGGGCGCCATCAAGAGAGCCAATGGAAGGAAACGAATGGGAGCCATGGTGCGCCTGTAGATGAAGAAGACGCCGGTAGCTTGAGGGAAACCTTGGGGCCAGTCAAGGACCCTATTCCCCAGTGGGACGCAGATCTTCGTCCGCTGGATGGACGCGGAGGGGGCGGAAACCCAGATCACCAATCTCGAGCGCAGCCCGAGCAACGTGAGCTGGTCGCCTGACGGCAAGCACATGGCGTTCACCATGACGGTTGCCGGCGAGCCCCAGTGGCGCGTTTCGCTTCCCGGCCGCCCCCGGGACGCCAAGTGGACGGAAGAACCCAAAGTCGTCACCCGGCTCAACTACCGTCGCGACCGGACCGGGTTCATCGAACCCGCCGCTCGGCCGACAGACTGTCGCATCTCTCTTCTCACCGCTGCCCGCTCACTTTTTTCCGCACCACGGACATTTCACCCAGTAGTCCGGTAGCACCCCCCAGCCACAGCAGGCACACTTCCCCCGTTCCTCATCGATCTTCCACCTTCGCTTCACTTTTGCCCGGCACCACGTGCAATAGCGCATGAACGGCATCAGGTCGCCCTTGCACTCCGTACATCTCGCCGAATAGCGAACGTCACTGTAGTGCCGGTCGGAGGGCTGCTGTACGCGCCCGCCGTAACACCACGCGCCGAACGGCCAGTCCAGCTTGATGCTCCTGCCGCACCGCCGACTTCGTCGATCACGTCGCCCGCATCATGGCCGACACCTACGCGCTGATCGGGCGGAACGACGATGCCGTCAGGTGGACCCGGATCGCCGTCAGTCGCGGCTCGGCTATCTGTCGCTCAAGCGACGTGCCATACGGGTCGCTTTGGCGACAGTCAGCTCTGCCAAGCCGCCGGTTTACCCGTGGTCCATCCTAGTTGTTGCGTTGGTATGGAAACGTGGTCCGAGGGATCTAACCAAGACGGGCCCTAACCGAACGTTCCCCATCTCCGTCCGCCCGGAACCCGCGATCGGTGACGAGCAGGTGTAAATTTTGTCACTCGCTTTCAGCATGCGCGAGGCAAGGGCGTCAGGAGGCTAACGTCAGCTGGCGCGTGCGGCGCTGTCGTCGTCGCGCAATTCCTTGACGGCGTCGTGAATCCGTTGCGTCATCTCGCGCTCCCGGCGCAGAGAGTCGAGTAATGCCTCTGCCTCCTTGACCTCGAATGCCAGTTGTCCGGATTGTTCGATGACATGATCCACCACCGCCTTCTGGCTGCCCAGCGTTTGCAGCCCCGCGCGTATGTCCATGAGCAACGCCTGCGCCTGGGTCAGCCTGGTCTCGGCGGCTTCGATCTGCTGCTGGTGCCCCTGAATGGTCCCCATAAGCTGGTCCATTTGTTCCGTCTTGCCCAATACGACATCGAGCACACCGCGGGCTTCTTCCACCTCGTCCCGGGCGGCGGCGATGGCCCCGACGTCCTCCAGCGTCTGCTCCGCCATCCTGAAGAGTTGCTGTAGATCCTCCTTGACCACGTTGACCATTTCCTGGCGAGCCTCCAACGTCCCCAGAGACCTGGCGAGTTCCTGCTCGGTCTGGTCGAGCCGGGCGAGCTTCTCCTCGAACTGGGTGAGCCGCTTCTCCGCAAAGCGCAGGCTGCCGACTCGTGCCTCCAGTCGCTCGGCGTGTGTCCCAACTTTCGCCGATTGTGCCTCGGCTTTTTGCAGCTCCGCAGACAACGCCCGCAACCGATCCTCCAACGATTGTACCACCTCCGTCGCTTCGCTGCGCAATCCCGCCACCCGCTCAAGTTGCTCGGTGGCGCTGTCAAGCGCCTGCTGTCGTTGCTCGATCTCCGTCGCAATCACATCCACCCGCTTCGACATCACTTCCATGGCTTCGGCACGATGGGTCACCAGTTGCACTCCCTCACCAACCACCCCCATGCGCCGTTCGGCTTGTTCCACCTTCGCCGTGACCGATCCGATCACTCCACTCACCCTGTCGGCCTCATCGGCGCGCTCTGCGACCTTCTTGAAACGGTGATCGACGTCGTCCAGGCTGGAGAGCAAGTTGCTGGTGCGCTCGGCTAATTGCGTACCGATACGCTGCAGCTCGGTCATGCGAGTTTCCAGAACCGCCAGCGTGTCGCTACGTGCGTCGAGACTGGAAGCGGCCGACATTACCCGATCGGCGTTTTGCCGCATCCGTTCCACGTTCTCAGTCAAACCGCCCAGCGAGGCGATCTTCACGCGGATCTCGCGAATCGAATCCTGAACCGTAGAGAGCCACGCGCTGGTTTCCGCGTTGCCAACCTGCAACCGCTCGATATCGGCGCGGGCCCCCCGCAACTGCTCGAGGGAGTCCCGCACTTCCTCTCGCGCGCCCCGCAACGACGTCAGATCGCGCATTGCCTCATCGATATCAGCCTTCTTCGCTTCGATTCGCTCGAGCCGGTTCGCCACCTCGACGGCGATGTCTTCGGCCCGCTCCATCCCACCGCGCATACCCTCCACTCGCTCTACCTGCTCACCCATCTGGGCCAGTCCGGACGACAACGTGGCGAGTCGAGCGGCCAGGACATCCGCCTGATCGCTTGCCTCCGTGATCCGTGCCACCGAGCTATCCAACACCTGAAACCGGCCTTCCAGGTGCGTCGCGCCACCACGGAGATCGACGATGCGCTGGCCAATTGCCTCGAGGCCGCCGCTCTCGAGCCGGAATCGCTCGGCGCCGAGTCTGACCTCTTCCTGCAAACCGGTGAGCTGCTCGCGTAGCTCCTCACTTCCTTTGTCGATTCTCGCTTGCTCAGCATGCAACTCGGCCGTTCGACCCGATACCTCGCTATTGAGGCTTCGCAATTTCTCCAAATTCGAATGTCCCTTCTTGATCTCCTTTACCTGTTCCTGGGCCTTCTGGAGCTGAGTCCGAAGACTCTGCTGGATATCCGTCAGGTTGCGCAACTGGGCTTCGGCTCGGTCGACAACCTCTCGCTGCATCTCCAACGCCGCCGACTTCTGCGTGACGTGATCGGACAATGCCCATAGCGCGTTCAAGTGCCGCTCGGTACGAGAGGCGAGCTCTTCCGCCTTGGACAGATCACGCATGGTCACTTCAACGCTCGATAGTCGTGCGGTAGCCTTGCCGATTTCCTCGTTGAGTCCGTCCAGATGCGAGCGCACCTCGTCGTACTTCGACAGGGCCCTCTCCTGCGAGCTGCGGATATCAGACTGGTCTTCCCGCACGCGCACAATCTGTCCACCATATTCGGCCAGTTGCCGGCGCAAATTCTCTGATTGATCACGAAGCTTCGCCATCATCCCGGACGGTCCCAAGAACTCAGCCGTTTCCTGATGGGCAGTGGCCAACCTCTCGATGTCGCTGCGCATTCCCGAAAGTCTTCCTTCGAGATCGGCGAGATCCGTGAACTTGGCTTCCAGCTCTTCCACCCCCCCGAGGGTCTTTTCCAGTGCCTTCGCCAGCTCGATTTGCTCGGCGGTCACCTCCTTTGCCCGGGTCTCGGCCACCTCGATCCTGAATGTCACGTCTCGCAGCCCGTCGCCGCGTTTCTCTACTTCCCGGATCTGGTCCTCCAACCGAGCAATCTGCTCCTTCAACTTCACAACCATCCCCGCCGGGCCGGACAGCTTCACAAGATCGTCCCTCGCATCGGACACCTCCGACACGACCTGGTGCAGGCCCGTCAAACGCTCCTCGAGATCGTTGGCACCATGCAACGTGGCCGCCAGCGAACTCGTGGCCTGATCGTGGGACTGCGCCAGATCTTTCGTCCGTTCCTCCAAAGATTCAATGCGCGAAAACACCTCGCCGAACGCTGTATTGTCCTTGAGACCGGCGAGTTGCCCGTCGATATCCTTGATGGCCGTCCGGGTCTCTTCGAGTGGTACCGCGATTTCCTGCAAACTCTGCGACGCGGATGCCGCGTTTTTCACCAACGCGCCGAGCGCCTTTTTCTCGCGCCGAGCCCTCTCGATGAGCTTGCGGAGTTCTTCGGGGAGCGCTTCGATCCCACCGCGACCAAAGAGCTACTTGAGCAGAGATGCCATGGATCCTCGCCAAACAGGGGACAGTAAGAAGTTGTCTACCCGGCCGCCGAAAAGCCAATACGGCTGCGAAGCCCCCATTCCACTGGCGCCGAAGGCCCCCCGTGTCCACATTCTTGACATGAACAAACCCTCAAAGAAATTGGTCGTCATGGGGGACAGGGTGCTGGTGACGCCCCAGGAAGGCGAGGAGCGCACCACCGTGGGCCTTTACCTGCCGGCCACCGCCGTGGACCGGCAGGCCGTGCAGACCGGGCGGATCGTGGCGGTGGGCCCCGGGACGCCCATGGCGGACCCCACCTCCCTGACGGACGAGCCGTGGCGCATCCCCAAGAGCGAAACGCATTTCGTCCCGATGCAGGCCGTAGTGGGAGACTTCGCCATCTTCTTCCGGAAAGCCGCGGTCGAGATCACGTTCGAAGGCGACTGCTACCTCGTAGTGCCTCAGGCTGCCATTCTGGTGTTGATCAGGTCGGACGACCCTCTCTAGCCGACCTATGACGGAACGGCGCCATATCGTCTTCCTCTGCATCGCCAATTCTGCCCGGAGCCAAATGGCCGAGGGCCTGGCGCGGGCGACGGCCCCGCCCGGCTGGACGGTCTCCAGCGCCGGCACCAATCCGGGCCGCCTCAATCCCTTGGCTGCGGCGGTCATGGCGGAGGTTGGAATCGACATCAGCGCTCACCGCTCCAAGAGGCTGGACGAGGTCTCCGTGGAAGGGGCGGATCTGGTGGTGACGCTCTGCTCCGAGGAGGCGTGCCCCACGACACCCCCTGGAGCGAAGCGGCTCGACTGGGCGCTGCCCGACCCGGCCGCGGCCGACGGACCCGAGGAAGAGCGGCTGGAGGCGTTCCGGACAGTCCGGTCTGAGATTCAGCGGCGGCTGGCGGCATTATGGCCCAGCCTCGATGCGGATGGCAGGAGTTGAGTCGGTGGCTGGCGTATTGATCGCGGTTTTTGCGGGAGTGTTGCTCTGGCTCGTATTGGCCCCAACAAGCAGGCGGAAGACCGCCGGTCGCCCGATAGACGAAGAAACGCTGAATGCCGAACAGGAGGTCCGGGACCTCGATGCCTTTACGACGCCCGAAGACGCGGACGACGAACTCACGGATTGGGGCCCCGGCGTTCCCAACCAACGCTGAATCCTCTCGCCTACTCCGAAGACGCCACGCCGTCCTCAGTCACGCCGTTTGGTTCCAGCCATATGATTTTCATAAGGATTACTCGCCCCCACTCCGGACCCTGCGCCGAATGCGGCGGCGCTGCCGAGCCAGACTGCGCCGTGCGTCCTCTCGCCAGTCATCGACGTGGTCTCGCGCTTCCTCCCGAAGATCCCTAAGCCTCCGCTTCATGCGACGACGCGTGATATCGCCCCGCGCGGGCGCGGTGAGCCAGATGGCGCCGGCGCCGACCAAGACGCCAAGCAGCAGACCGGCGGCAAAGAAGCCGATACCGGACGCCTCACTCCTCGTCGCCAACTCTTCGACTTCGTCGTCGGAAAGCTCTTCGTCTTCCATTTCATCGTCGGGGAGTTCTTCGTGTTCCTCGGTTTTCAGTTTGCGAGCCATGACATCTCCAGCACGTCAGGGTAAGCCTAATTCTTTCTCATCAACGCTTCGATTTCCTCTACTGTCCTCGGCGCCCCGGCAGACAACACCTCGGCGCCTGTCTCCGTCACGAGGATGTCATCCTCGATCCGCACGCCCAGGTTCTCCTCTGCGAGATAGAGACCCGGTTCGATCGTGAACACCATGCCGGGCCGAAGCGGCATCGTGGTATCGCCGACGTCGTGAACACGCATGCCGAGATGGTGACTGAGGCCGTGCAAAAAGAACCTGTTGCACGATTGACAACCACAAAGCTCACCGCTGTGGTCGTCGATATAGTTTCGTGCAATACGGTTCAGTTCTCCCAGCGTCCTTCCGGGACGCACCGCGTCGATCGCAGCCTGTTGCGCGCCGAGGACCAAATTGTAGATGGCCCTCTGGCGTGGACCGAAGCGGCCGCTGATGGGAATCGTACGGGTCACGTCCGCCGTGTACTGCCCGTACTCGGCCCCCACGTCGATGACGACCAGTTCACCCGCCTCGATGCGACGCCGGTTGACATCGTAATGGAGCGTGGTGTTGTTCGGCCCAGACCCCACCATGGACGGGAAGCCCACGCGATCCGCGCCGTGCCTGCGGAACGTGTACTCGATAACCGCCTCGATTTGGTACTCGAACATGTTCGGCTCTGCGGCCTGCATCGCCGCCCGATGTCCGAGCACGGTGATATCGATGGCCCGTCGCAGGCGAACCAACTCGGCAGCGTCTTTCACCACCCGCATGCTGTCGAGGACCGGGCCAATATCGGCGAGCTTTGCTCCGCCATCCATCCATTGGCGGATGCGTTCATTACCTTCCGTCAGCGGGCCGAGCACGGTGTGCAAAGAGGCGCCGCTGGGGTGCAGAACCGCAGCCATCAAGCTGTCGAGCGCTTCGAGTGACAGCACCGACGCCACGCCGCTCAGCCCGGTGGCCTCAGGACCCAGACCGAGCTTCCTCCCGGTCCATTGCTCCCGGCGCAGGTTCCGTGGCGGCAGCACGAGGTGCGTCTCGATTGGGCCGCTAGACCCGGCGGAGATGATCAGCCAGGCGTTCGGTGACTCGAGCCCCGTGAGGTAGAAGAAATAGTCCTCCTGGCGAAAATCGTTGTCCTGCAACACGATCGCCTCGAAATCGCGGGGCCCGGCAGCCGGAATCGCAATGACGCCCGGGCCGATGCGGGCGGCGAGGCGCGCCCTGCGGGCCCGTGTGGCTTCGACGTCAATCGGGCGGCCGAACCCCGGGAGGGCGGGAATCGGCTCCGGAGCCGGCGGAAGGGATTGGGCTGAGGTGGGGCGGGCGGCGAGCAGTACAGCAAGTATGACCAGGCGGGAAACCATGAGTACCCTCTAACTCTCTCTCAGTTATTCACTTTCGGATTGTAGCGCCTTGACTCGACTCCGTCGAGTCCGCCAAACTTCTGACGTGTCGAACCCCCCGGAGCGCGCGCATGGCCAAGGTCCCCCAAGAGAAGCAGGTCGCCACCGTCGAGGAGCTGCAACGCAGGATGACGGAGCTGGAGCGGGACCGCGACCATCTGCTGGCGGTCATCGATATCATGGAGGCCGTCTCGGGCTCGCTGCACTTCGTGGATATCCTACAGAGCATCACGAGAAAGCTTGGCGACCTCTACGGTTTGGACCGCTGTTCGATCTTCCTTGCCGAGCGCCACGGCAAGGCGGCTCGGCTCGTGGCCTCGTACGAAGATCCGGCGATACGGAATTATCTCGTGGATCTGGAGCGGTATCCGGAGCTGAAACGCACCCTTCGGTCCGGCGAGGTAGTGTTCATTCCCGACGCCGCATCCGATCCAAGCCTGAAGCACATCAGGGGAGCGTTGAGCAAACGCGGTGCGAAATCCATTACCGTCATACCGATCGTATGGCGAGGTGCGGTAATCGGCGCGATGTTCCTCCGTACATTTCGCGACGGCAGGTCGTTTTCCGAGCAGGACCTGAAATTTTGCAAGGTCATCTGCAACTTGACTGCGAGATCGCTGCGCAACGCGTATCGGTACGAGCAGATGGAACACCGTCAGGTGGCAATCAGCGAGCGAGCGCGCCGCGCCAACAGGGAGCGGGTGGCGCTCCTGGAATTCCTCCGGCGTCTCGTGATGTCCTTTTCCTCACGTGACGGCCAGTGGAGCGAAGGTTTGCTTTCAGCCAGCGCGGGTGAAGAGCTGGATCGACTCACCGAAGTTGCCATGACGGTCATTCAGGAGGAGGGTAAGGGACGCTGAGCGCCGAGAAGGGAGAAACACAAGACGACTACGAGGCTCGAGAACGCGCGGCGCACCTGGCCGAGGTGTTGCACCGGGCAAATCACGCGTACTACGTGCTGGGCAGTCCCGAGATGTCCGATGCCGAGTACGACAGGTTGTTTCGCCAGCTGCAGCGACTCGAGGAACAGCACCCTTACCTTCGCGCTCCGGACTCTCCCACGCAACGCATCGGAGCCGAACCCGCCTCGGAATTCCCCAAGCATCGCCACCGAGTTCCCATGCTCTCGCTCGCGAACGCGTTCGACGACGACGAGCTGGATGCCTGGGAGCAACGCATCGCCAACCTCGTTCCGGACGTGCTGACGTCCGGCTACCAACTGGAGCTGAAAATCGACGGCGCCGCGGTCAACTTGACCTACGAGGACAGCATCTTCACGCTGGGCACCACCCGGGGAAACGGAACGATTGGTGAGAACGTCACCGCCAATCTCAAAACCATACCCGATATCCCGCTGCGCCTTCAGGGGAATGATTGGCCGAGAATGATAGAGATCCGCGGCGAAGTCTACTTTCCGTTAGACAACTTCGCCCGCCTCAACGCACGACGGGAGGTCGAGGGCCTGGAGCGATTCGCCAATCCCAGAAACACGACCGCCGGGAGTCTTCGGCTACTCGACTCGAAGGTCACACGTAGTCGCGGACTCCGGTTCTTCGCCTTTCAAATCGAGAGCGCGGAGCCGCCGAAGATCGCCACTCAACACGAGACCTTGGACCTGCTGGCGTCTTGGGGGTTTTCCGTCGCACCGCATCGAAGAGCCGTACAGTCCCTCGCCGAAGCCAGGGACGTCATCGAGGAACTCGAGGCTTGCATTGCGGATCTCAATTTCGAGGCAGACGGTGTGGTAGTGAAGGTAGACCGCCTCGAGCTGCACGAGCGTTTGGGAGTGGTCGGCGGGCGCGAGCCTCGCTGGGCGATAGCCCGCAAATTCGCACCCGAGGTAGCCGTCACCGAACTCCGCGACATCCGCATTAACGTCGGACGCACCGGCGCGCTGAACCCCTACGCCGTTCTCGAGCCGGTGGAGATAAGAGGGGTGACAGTCTCGAGGGCCACGCTCCACAACATGGACTTGATCGAGGCCAAGGACATACGCGTGGGGGATTTCGTCGAGGTTACACGTGCCGGAGAGGTGATCCCGCAGGTTCTGGGTCCGGTGCGGGAGCGGCGGCCGCCCAACGCCAAGCCCTTTGAGCCACCCCGGCAATGCCCGGCCTGCGGCTCGGATGTCGAGCAGCCGACGGGAGAGATAGCGCATTACTGTACGAACGACGCATGCCCCTCTCAAGTGCTCGAGCGACTGACGCACTACGCCTCTCGCAGAGCGATGGACATCCGCGGTCTCGGGGGGCAGCGGGTCCAGCAGCTCAACGAGGCCGGCCTGGTCGATGACGTGGCCGACCTGTACGAATTGCGGGCTGCGGACCTGGAAGATCTCGAGGGGTTTGCCGCCAGGGCCGCGACGCAGCTGATCGACGCAATCGAGGCATCGAAGGCCCAACCCCTGTCGAAGCTGTTGTTCGCTTTGGGAATCGATCACGTAGGCGGCGAAGGAGCCAAGCTGCTGGCCGGCACCTTCGGTACGATGGACGCGCTCATGGCCGCCAGAGAAGAGGATCTGGCCTCCATCGACGGCATCGGGGATAAGATCGGCGCAGCCGTTGTGGCGTTCTTCGCCGAGCCGAAGAATCGGGCGCTCATAGAACGGCTCCGTCGGCACGGTGTGACGTTCGAGGAGTCGGCGCCTGAAGTGGGCACGGCGTTGGCGGGACAAACGTTCGTGATTACCGGGACGCTCCCGAACCTTTCCCGTGCCGCAGCTAAGGAACTCATCAAGCGCTCCGGAGGGCGGGTGGTGTCGTCGGTATCGAAGAACACCACTGCACTGGTGGTCGGGGAGGCGCCGGGCGGCAAGCTGGAGCGTGCCAAGGCACTCGGCGTCGAGATCCTAGACGAAGCCAGCCTCTTGCGTCGAATCGGAGCGGCCGCCTAAGTTGCGCTACGCGATTCGAACCAACTGAACGGTGGGCACATGACCGCTACAGAAAACGCGAGCTTGGTTTGCCTCGGATCGGCGTCGCTGCGCTCCCTGCGCGAGTCGCTCGAACGCGCGCTGGGAGACCAAGCCGCGCCGCTCCTGCAGGGGGTGGGATACGCATCAGGCCCCGAGATCTACCAGTCGTTCAAGTCGTGGTTGCATACACGGGCGGACGTCGCAGATCCCTCAGAGCTCGACGCGTCGTTTCTCGGCTCTATGGTGTCCGAGTTCTTTCAAGCAAAAGGCTGGGGAACGGTAACGATCGAGCAACTCGGCGACACCGTCCTCGCCATCGATACCGCCGACTGGGCGGAGGCCGACACGGATACTAGCGCCACGACACCGTTGTGTCATCTTACCACCGGTCTCTTTGCGGCGTTCATGACCGAGCTTGCGGGCGAGGTCATGGCGGTCATGCAGGTTGAATGCCTGGCCTGCGGAGACGATCGATGCCGGTTTCTCGCCGGCTCTCCCACGGCGCTCCAGCGTGTTTTCGAGGCCATGATGGAGGGCAGGCCATATACCGAGCTGCTCGCCTCTTCGCCGTAGCATATCCGGCTCCTTGTCGGCCTTCCCCACGTGCGCGGCTCACGACGACGACCCTTCCCCGCGCGTTGCCAACGAAATTGGCCTACGGTATCTTGACGCTCAGCTATGACCTTCTGGAATCGTCTCTTCAAGCCCCGCAATCGCGCTGACCTCAGGCCTCAACGCCTGGATTACCTGAACGAGGCCCTGGCTCTCGAACGGCAAGGCGATTTCGGCGCCGCGTTGACCTCCTACCGCCTGGCGCTGCGCGACGATCCAACCGACATCCGCGTGCTGCAGAACATTGCAATCGCCTTTTCCAAGGCGGACCAATACGACGAGGCGATCCGCTATTACCGCAAAGCTCTCGACATCGACAGCACGCTCATGGGCGCCCACTACGGCCTGGCCTTCCTTTTGATCAAGCGGGGTGAGACGGAGGCGGCGGCCATCCACCTCCAGGCCTTTCTCAACAACCCGCCGAGAGACGCCGAAGCGCAGAAATGGATCGACCACGCGCAGCATACGCTTCAAGAAATCGGGTACGTGGAGGAACTCTGAGTCCGTTGGCACGCGCGCCGCTCCTCGCAATGGTCACCGCCGGGTGCACGCTGCTGACCGCTGATTTCGACCGCACTGTCGCGTTGCAGATCGATCCGAAGGATCGCACTGTCGTGGTCGGCGACACAATTCATCTTGCAGCCCAAGCTGTCAACGCCGCCGGTGAATTCGTTGCCGATGCGGAAATTTTCTGGGCAATAATCGATGCCGACTCGGGGCAAATCGGTTTCGCCCTCGACACGGCTACCGGTATCGTTTCCGGCGTACAACCGGGTTCCGGACGTGTGCAAGCGCGAGTAGAGGAGATCCGCTCCAACCCCATCACGATCACCGTGGTGGCACCCACTGGCGCGTTGTCGACGTCAAGCCGCGCGAGAACCCGTTCCCGGCAAACCCGCCAACACTACTTGCCTGCCCGCCCGAGGCGGGGAGAACGGAAGCAATCGTGACGGCGCCGCAAACCCTGGCCCAACTCTTCTTTGACGCGATCGGGCGTTTTGACACCAAGCGCGCCGCCCTTCGGTACAAGGCCGACGGTAAGTGGCACGACATCACGCATCAGGAACTCGCCCGTCGCGTGCAGCATATCGGCCTCGGACTCCGGGAACTGGGGATCAATCCCGGCGACCGCGTGGCCATCCTTGCGACAAACCGGCCCGAGTGGGCCATCGCGGATTTTGCGTGTCTCACCATCGGTTGCGCCGATGTTTCGGTCTATCCGAACCTCGTGCCACACCAAGTGCAGCACATCCTTGGAGACTCGGGAGCCTCCGCCATCTTCGTCGAGGACGGCAACCAACTCATGAAGGTGGCTCAGATCAGCAGCGAGCTGCCCGCCCTAAAACACGTCATTGCTTTCGACCCCGACGGCGATCTAGCCTCTGTGTCGTTCAAGGAGCTGGCTCAGCTCGGCGAAGCCGCCGAGTCGAAGTATCCCGAGTATCGCGAGGATGCCCTGGCCATTCCGTCCGACGCGTTGGCGGTCCTGATCTACACTTCTGGCACGACGGGCAAGCCCAAAGGCGTGATGCTCTCGCACGGCAACTTGACGAGCAACACGCTCGCTTCCCTCGAGATCTTGCCGGTCGGACCCGATGACGTCTGCCTCTCGGTGCTGCCGTTGTCGCACGCCCTTGAGCGAACCGCCGGCTTCTACGTGATGTTCGGCGGAGGGGCTACTATCGCATACGCCGAAAACCTCGACTCGATTCGCCGGAATCTCTCCGAAGTCAAACCCACGGTCATGCTCGCGGTCCCGCGTCTCTATGAGAAGATGTACGCCAAGGTGCTCGAGCGGGCATTCTCCGGTGGTGCCTTGAAGAAGCGGGTTTTTCTCTGGGCGCGCCGTACCGCTGACCGCTGGGCCGATCTCCGGCTCGAGGGACGGCACATTCCACCGGGGCTCGCGCTGCGATATGGCATTGCGGACCGGCTCGTTTTTTCCAAATTGAGGGCGCAAACCGGTGGCAGAATGCGGTTTTTCGTCTCGGGAGCCGCGCCATTGTTGCCGGAAATCGCCAAGTTCTTCTTCGCGGCCCGACTTCCCGTTCTCGAGGGGTACGGCCTGACGGAGACCTCCCCGGTCATCAGCGTCAACCCGCTGAAAAATCCCCGGGTGGGGACAGTGGGCGTGGTGCTGCCGGGCGTCGAGATCAAGATCGCAGCAGATGGAGAGATTCTCACGCGCGGCCCCAACCTGATGCAGGGCTATTACCGCAACCTCGAGAAGACCAAAGAGGCCATTGACGATAGCGGGTGGTTCCACACCGGAGACATCGGCGAGGTGGACGACGGCTACCTGCGCATCACCGACCGCAAGAAGGACATCATCGTCACTGCAGGCGGCAAGAATATCGCGCCGCAGCCAATCGAGAACCGCGTCAAGGCGAGCCTCTTTATTTCCAACGCCGTGATGCTTGGCGACAAACGAAAATTTCCAATCATACTGGTGGTCCCGGAGGCCGGAGCGCTCGAGAATTGGGCGAAGGAACGCAGCCTCGCACGCGACAACCCGCCGGCACTTTACAAACTTCCCGACGTAACGGCCAAGATCGAACGTGAGGTCATGGTCACGCTACGCGACCTCGCCGGTTACCAGATGCCCAAGAAGGTCGTGATCGTAGAAGAGGACTTCACGGTGGAGAACGGTGCCCTCACGCCGTCGATGAAGGTCAAGCGACACGTCATCGAGGAGCGGTACCAGGATCTCATCGAGGCCTGTTACGAGTAGGTTGTAGGGCGCAGGTCTCGAAGCCGCGTATTACAAGCATTTCCTGACGCAGCGCTCCGCCCAGTCGAGCATCAGATCGCCCGCAAGCTCGATGTCCGCTTCACGCGAATCTTCATCCGGGTTGTGGCTCACGCCGTCGATGCTGGGGATGAAGAACATCGACGCCCGGCATCGACGGGCAGCTCGCTGTGTGTCATGCCCCGCCATCGATGCCAGATAGAGGAACGGCACGTCTGGACTCTCGAGGATCTCTGACCCAGGAGGGTGTTGAGCGTGTCGTTGGTGGGAGTCCACCCTCCCTCTATGACCGTGTCGAGATGACTGCCGATGAGCACGATCGGTTTCCGGGCGCCCAGTGCGGAGGTTGGAACGATGAATGTTTTCCCCGCTGCGTCGTCCTCTCGCGCAAGGCCGGAGATAGTCCGCAACCTGCTCCACACGAGGTCGTGGGCCTGATCTTCGAAGTGGGTGTAGGCAAGACGGGTGCAGCCTCTGCCCGGGGTAGCCGTAATGCCGCGCAGGTCGCGCAGGATGCCGAGCATCCGTGCTACTCGAGCCACCGACCACCATGGACCAGCCGGAGGAATTCGTCGCGGGTTTTGGCGTCATCCCGGAAAATGCCGCGCAAGGAGCTGGTCACCGTCTTGGAGTTTTGCTTTTGCACACCACGCATCATCATGCACAGGTGATAGGCCTCCACGACGACACCCACACCCATTGGCTCGAGCACGGCCATGAGCGCTTCCGCAATCTGGTCCGTCATGCGTTCTTGCACCTGGAGACGGCACGCAAACAAGTCGACTATCCGAGGAAGCTTCGACAGGCCGATGATTCGACCGTCCGGGTAATATGCGATGTGTGCCTTGCCGAAGAACGGCAACATGTGATGCTCGCACAGCGAGTACACCTCGATGTCGCGTACGAGGACCATGCTCTCGTGTTTCTCTTCGAACACGGCGTCGCCGACAACATTCTCCACCGACTTGCCGTATCCGCGGGTCAACCACCGTAGCGACTTGGCGACTCTGGCGGGGGTCTGCAGCAGCCCTTCCCGGCCGGGATCTTCGCCCACATGCGGCAGCATCAGGCGGACGAGCTCCTCGAGCTCGAGTTCTCGACCGAAGCTCGAGACCGGAGGGCCGGTTTCAGTCACCAAAGTTCTGTCATCAAAAGGGGGGTCGCTCGACATATCTGCTCCTCAGGGCGGCGCTGGATCCCTTGGCGGACGCTCCAAAACGCGACCGCCTGCGTATTTGGGGCTCTCAGGACCGCCAGGTCTGTTTGAGGACGAAGTCGAACGCTATTTTGCCTGGCAGGGAAGAGTCAAGGGCACCCACGAAAAAAGCCGAGCATGAACGCATGCACAACTGCCGGGGGTGGGACCGAAGAGGATTATTGAAGCCCGAACGTAAGGTACCGCGCTGTCGTAGTGACGTCAGCCTTCCCTCATCAAAGGGCCTGACCTCGGCCGGAACATCGAGCGCGTTTTCGGACTTGTTGGCTCAATAATTGAGCTCTTCGCCCCCGGCACGTCCAACGTGGACGTGAACGTAGGATAGAGCACAGTTCCGACGGCGTCAAGCGAGGTGAAATGAAGTTCACACTCTTGGGGTTTGCGTTGATTGTCGTGTGGTTTCTCGGCACCTTTGTCGGCAACCTGGAGACCGGATGGGTACACGCCCCCCTGGCGGTGGGTGCGGTGCTCATAGCGATTGGGATTGTGGCTGGAGGAGAGGAAGGAGAAAAAGGGGGTGAGGAGGAGGGATGAGGGGGAAGGGATTGGCAATACTCCCCCCTCCCCATCTATATCTCCCAATTCGAGAAGAGCACTTCACCTTCCTCAACGGGCAGCTCCGGATAGCCATCCAGCGTCATGCGAAGGTCCGTCCATCGCACGCGATACCCCCAACGGACAAGCGTGGCGTATGCGCCGGTACAAGCAGTCTGACAACGCACGGTTACACGTCCCAGTCCGAAATCCGCCGCGGCCGTCTCCAATACCGCGATGAGTTCCTCGAAAGTCTCCTGCGAATCGGCGAACAGCTTGAGCAGCCGCAGTTCCTCGGGAGGCCGCCCTTCGACCAGGGCGGCCGTATGCCAGAGTGCAAAGCCGCGAACGCGACCCGATTCCAGAACCACCCCGTCGCCGACGCCTAGCTCGCAGGCGAGTTCGAATTCCCGCGTGTAGTCGTATCCCGCCACGGATTGTTGGAGGCGATCGCGAGCGGCCTCGAGCAATGCCCCACGGTCGGTGGGGCCGAGCTTACTCAGCAAGGTAGCCTTGCTGAACGAGCTGGATTGGGCATCGCCCACCAGCGTAACGGTGAGGTGGCGCGGGAGAAAACCCATATAGGAGTAGAAACCGATGTTATCGACGGTTCTGGGCATGGTCTCCAAACCGATCGTGGCCGATCCACTCTCTCGCAGCCAGCGTGAGGCCTCCTGCACGATCGCCGCTCCGAGGCCTGACCCTTGCCGATCCGGGCGGACGGCCAGCGGTCCCATCCAGCCTTCCGTTCCTGACTGATGTGCCACGTTGAACGCCACGATCTTGCCATCCTCATCCCGCCAGATCATTGCACCCGGACCCGCATCCTGTAGCGCGTACCGCCAGATTTCCGGATTGAGCTTGGGGACCCGAACGCCCACCAGCCCGTCCCGACGGTAGCGGTCCGTGAAGGAATCGGAGAACACGCTGTTGATCGGATCGACGTCGGCGCGTTCGGGACGGTGTGGTCCCGATACCGACAACTCACGACGCGGCAAGGCCATAGCTCTCCACGCCAGGTTCTTCGGCCACCATCGCAGTTCGTGTCCGGGGGTCGACTGAAACGCGCAATATCCGGTCGGCTCCCTCCTTGACCGATTCGATATGGGTGATGAGCACCACTTGAGGAAATCTATCGCTCAGTCGTCGAAGAAGATCGATGGCACCCTGCCGCCGCGCGTCGTCCAGCCCACCGAATATCTCGTCCAGCACCAAGAGAGACAGCGGTTGCCCGGCGCGCTCCGCCACCATCTGGCTGATGGCCAGACGCAATGCGAGATTCACAACATCCTCCTCGCCTCCGGATATGACGGATTTGGGAACGCCGTCCTCCAAGACGGCTATACGGTAGTTCTCATCCAACTCGAACTCGTGATACCGGCCCTCCGTGAGTTCCGCGACGAACGTCGAACCGAGATCAGACAGATCCGGACGCAGTTTGGCGTTCAGTTCAGCCCGCAAATCTTCCAGTGCGGTGTCGAGCTCATCGTGGAGCAACAGCTCTTTGCGAAGTTCCGCGGCCCTGGCGGCACGTTCACTGCGCTCGCCTATCCGGCGCTCCACACTTTCGACGGCCGCCTTCGCCGCCTTTTCGTCACCTTTCACGGAAGCTACCCGCAACTCGGCGTCCCGAACGCGGCTCTGGGCCACTTCATGGTGGGCCCGGGCCCTTTGATATGCCTCGTCGCTGTACCCCAACGCCAGCATCGCGTCGGTCAGCTGCCGAAACCGCTCCTCCCGCTCTGACAACGCTCTCTCCCCGCGTTCCGCTTCCTCCACCAGGCGCCCGGCGTGTTCCGCCTTTACCTGCAGCTGGGTCGCCGTTTGTAGAACGGGCTCGAGCTTCTGCATTTCGGTCCGCACCGCAGCGTGACGCTCCCCATCGTAGGCGTCGGGCAAGCTTCTCAGTTCTTTTTCCAGTTCCGTCAGGCGTATCCTGAGCTGCTCGAGATCTCGCTCCGACTCGTGCCGCTGGCGAACTCGCACCTGCGAACCTGCGATCTCTTGCAGCGCGGACTCGAGTCCCGTCACTGCGCGTTCACGGGCCTGCTCAATGGCCCGCAGGTCGTCCGGTTCCTTCGCCAACTGCTTTACCCGTGCCCCGTAGTACTTGCCGTTGGCCTTGATCTCCTCGAGCTGCGCCCCCAAGGTCGCGAGTACCGACTCGTACTCCGATTCGAGCGGGCGAGCACACGTGGGACAGTGACCGTCGGGACCGGCCTCCAGAATCCGTTCGCGATGCTTCCGCAAATCGCGAAAATGGTCGAGCAATGCAGAGCGTTTCGTGTCCGCATCTTGACGGTCACGCACCCATGCCGTATGCACCTCTTGCTCCTGCTTGCGCAACTCGTCGAGCGTGGTGCGTGCCCGTGCTACAGCTTCCTCGGCCTTGGCGTGCGCCGCTTCGATATCTTCGGTGGATCGTAAGCGCTCTTGGAGAAGTTCCGTCTGCTGTCGCACCTCGGTGAGCTGGCCCGACAGGAGCCGACGCTTGCCAGCCGCCAGGGCTTCCCGATCCAGGTGGTCCAACTCGCGACGCAGCTCACGGGCCTTCGCCAGCTTCTCCTGCATGTCGTTTAGTTGATTCTTGGCCGTTAGGGCCTCCGCCAACTCCCGATCCAGACGCTCGAACTCTCGTTGAGCCTCCTGTACCATCTGTTCGGCCATGCGTCGCTCGCTGTCCGTCGCGAGGTTCGCTTCGCGCAACTCCTTCATTTGCTTCCAGGTCGGCACCGCCTCATTCAAGGTTTTCTGAGCCTGCTCGAGCTCGCTGCCAATCCCAACGGCCAGCGCCATCACGTCCTGCAACTGCCTGCGAGCCTCACGCCGCTCCCGCTCCAGGCATCCGAGATCCTCGAGTCCCTGCTCCAAACCGGTCACTTCGGCTCGCAATGTGGCCCTGCACTGCCGCAGGTGATCCTGGGCCTTGCGCAACTTCTCGTAACCGAGCAAGCGGGAGAGAAACTTGCCGCGCTCGGAGGGTCCCATCGACGCCATAACAGCGAGTTCTTTCTGACCCGTGAAGTACGTGCTGAAGAACTCGTCGTGGGACATTCCCAGGAGGCGCCCGACCTTGTTCGATACCGCCTGGTGGCTGTTGGCGATCGGACCTGCGCCATCATCCTGATACAGTTCGGCACCGTAGAGGCTGCGAACCACGCGGTACTCGTGGGCACCCACTGCAAAATCGATCTCCACTCGCACCGGTGCCCGGGCTGGCGCACCGATCCGTCGCAGCGACTCCCGGCTGCCCCGAGCCGCCACATTCCCGTACAGCGCCCACGCGAGCGCCTCGAGGAGGGTCGTCTTGCCCGAGCCGTTGGGACCGATGACCGCCGTGAGTCCGGGTCCAAACAGGAGTTCCGTTTCGGCGTGTTGCCGGAAGTTGATGAGCTTAAGGCGGTGGAGTCGCACTACCCCTCCGTGATTTCCCGCTCGACTTGCTCCAGGTAGCGTCGTCCCAGCGAAAGCAACGCGTCGCGTTCCACGCCTGGCGCTATTTCACGGCGCTCGAGGTAATCCGTCACGATTTCATCCAGGCTCAGCCGCTTGCCGGGAGCGCTTACACCCACCTCGCGCCTTACGCCCGGTCGACGGACGTCGAGATGGTAGTGAACCGCGCACGTCTTGTATTCACGGATCGCGGCATGGTTCAAGTCTCGGGCCACGTGTCGGGTCACATTCGGCACCAACTGTCGCACGACCTGGTCCTCGAGGCCGCCAGGAATGCCCGCGATGCGGTTCGCGATCAATTCGTCCAAATCAGCGGCCGTCTTCCCAACGCCGTCGATCACTTCCAAATCGATGTGCCGGCGCGCCATTTCGAGCGGCCTGAATTCCACATCTGCCCCACGACCCTCCCGGAGCGTTGCCAGCAACCAGCCCTTGGCGCTCCCCCACCCCAACCGATCCCCCTCCAGCAGCTCGCCCCAGGGATTGAAGCTCACGAACTCGAGAGACCCGGAATACCAGGCGTTCGAGGTGACTCGTTGCGCGACGTGGTAGTGCCCGAGCGCCACGTAGTCCCATTCGTCCGCATGCAGATCACCCGGCTCGACCAACGCTCCTCCATACTCCACGAAGGAGCGATCCCCGGGCACCACGCCCGCCACCTCGCCGTGGGTGACCATCGCGTTCCACTTCAGACCCTCTTCCGGACGCATGCTGGGCCGAGGCGATGCCCTGATGGCACTGTGGGGGACACAAAGAACCGACAGGTCGAGCGCTTCGAACACGAGGCGCCGCGGCTCGCTAGCCGCGACGTGCACGTTGGGAAGGGCCTCGAACAGTGTCAGAATCGTTCCCGTCTCGACGGAACGGGGTGTGTCGTGATTCCCGGCGATGATCACGACGGGAGTGTCGGGCAGCATCTCGCCCAAGCGGCGGAACTGATTGAACGAGTGGAGTATCGCTGGGTTACTGGGCCGTACCGAGTGAAACACGTCACCTGCCACGATCATGATGTCGGGCCTGACCGCCGCAATTTCATCCACCGCCAAACGAAACGCCGTCGCCACGTCGGCCTCCCGCTGGTTGATTCCGTGTGCTGTCTGGCGAGTGTATTGCCGAAAGCCGAGGTGGAGATCGGCGAGATGGGCGAGTCTCACGTCAGGGCCGTACCCGTACCCTTGTAGTGACGATCGCCGTGATGCGCGCGTCCTCCACACCGCTCCCCATCACCGCCTCAAAGCGTTGATTGACCCGCGCCGTCAGTACGACGGACACAAACGCGCTCCAGCCGGTAGACCAAACGAGGCTTCCGACGAATTCACCCCACAGTTCGGCGGTGGCCGGCCCACCCCCCAACTCCAGAGTACTGGTCACGGTGGAAGGCAGGAACTGGCCTCGAGCCGAGAGATAGGCGAGGGTATCAGCGCCGCGTACGACCAGGCTGTCCAGGACGCCCGCCGCCGGCCCTGTAAGGGTGGCCGTAACCAGAGCGGGAGAATTGCCCAGGATCTCCGCCGCGAAAGGCAACGTGATTGCGGAGCGCCACTGGCCGCCGACATCGACGGGATCTGCAGGAAGGACGAAATGGGGAGCGCCGGTGCCGCTCCTCATGCGGTCCACCGATGCGGAATCCTCCGCGTATGTCGGCGCGTTCAACCTCATGTGGCGGTCTGCGGTGAACGTCGCCTCAACCGCCGAGTCGGAGGCGAGTTGCCCTTCCCGCCACGTCCCCCCGCTGAGGCGATACCGTGTCCGCAGCGAGTCGTATCTGACGTCGAGGTCGAAGTTCCCGCCGCCGATTGGAGTGGCACGCCGGGTCATGCTACCAAGAGAAAACACCTGGGCCACGGAGCTATCCGGTAGGTCCGGTACCCCGACGAGGACCATCTCGCCCTGCGATTCGATTATGAGGTGCACGGACATCCCGGCCCCAGGATTGAACTCGAATGTGAACGGAGCCTGGGTCAGGGCGATATCCGGACGGGACAATGCCATTATCAGCCAAACCGCGTTGAGCCTTGCTGTGCTACCGCGCATACGGGTCCTCCACCGATTGGAGGGGGGTGGTCCCCGCGGCGGCCGGTGCCGTCGGAGCGTGACTCACCCGCGGCCCGAGCGCCGTCCGAAAATATGCTAGCACATCGTCGGGGCGAGCGCGGCGGGTGGCGAGCAGGCCGCGGCGCACGTCCTCCTCTCGCCGATCCGCGATGATCTCGGCGACTGCGTTCGGTGAGACGCGGCAATCCAGAGCGACCAACTGGCGCATCACGGCTTCGTCGAAGGGCACGTCCGTGGCAGGCGGGTATGCGGCCACGCCGGCCGGACCGGTCAGCACCGGTGGCCGGGGGAACCGCAAGAAGACCGGCTGTGTGAAGTGGGGGTGCCGCAGCATCAGCTCGCCTTTCGGCAACGTGGCCAGTTTGATCTTGGTCGCCTGTGACAGAACTTGATACCCCGGTGTAGCCAATTCGTCCATATCCATCCGGCCGAACATCATCGTGCTCGCGTTGCCGACTACCCTTCGGTGAACCTGTGACCGGAACTGCTGGGCTCCGAACAGAACGAGGCCGAGGTAGCGTCCCCGTTCGGAAATGTCGAGCAACATTTTTCGCACGTATGTATCCGGCCCGTCTCCGGGGGCGTATTTGTTCAACTCGTCCGCGAACACGATCACATGATCTACTCCCAGGTCACGCCGCTCCAGATGTTCGCGCAACTTGGACACGACGCGGGTGAAGACGAGGTCTTGGGCAAGTTGGTCCATGCCCGACACGTCGATCACGTAGATGCTGCGATCTTCGAACGTGCCGAACGGCAGATCTTCGGATGCGCCATCGTCCGTTACCAGCCCCTTGCACCGTGTTGAAATGTTCAGCAACCGGTTACGGATTTTGCGTATCGTCGCGATGTGATGGGTACGCCACGTATCCCCTCGCCCACTCGCCTCCAATCCATCAAAGATGGCCCGAAACAACCGCTCCAGTTCGGAGAAGGTGCGAACGCGATGCGTGGTGCCCCACTCGTCCCGGAATTCCTTCTCTACCACCCGATCTGTGAGAAAATCGATGAACGCCGCGGCTTTCGCATCGAGGTCGTCCCGGTTCAGCAGCACTTCGTGGTAATCCAGCACCTCACGCAGGCCCCACACGAGAGGTTGTACCGATCCGACGAGGTCGGCGTGCGAACGCAGCGTATTGATATTGATGCCATCGGCCTTGAACGGCGCGAAGTAATAGACGTTGTCAAACGGCGTGGGCTCGATGTCGAGGCGGGCGTACATCTCGAGATCTTCGCGGGTCAGGTCGGCCGGCCGATCAAGGAAGCAGAGGTCAGGTCCTTTGACGTTGAAACACACGGCCGCTATGCGACCCTTGCTATCGGGGAAGTGGGTGAAGACGCTCTTGAGCAGGAACTCCACGGCGCTCGTCTTGGTCGCCAGTCCGGAAACGCCGGAAATGTTGAGATGGGCCGACTCCGGTCCGAGGAGGAAATTCGCGTCCAGGTACACCGGCGCCGAGACACCGCCCGTCGCATACAACCCTATGGGAATCCCCGTAGGCTCCGCCACTTGGACGTAGGATTCCATTCGCAGCGCAACTTGGACGTCCTGCTCCGAAGCCAGGAACACCTCGGCCAACGGCACGGGCTGGAGCGGTTCCTCGGGCACCTGCCGCAGGACCGCAGCGGTCCAGAGGCGGATCTCCGTTCGATGGGTTGGGGCGACGTGCCCGCCGGGAATGCCAGCCGCCACCCGTACCTCGTGCAGCGGGTCTGCGAGGTCGGAATACGCCTTGGCATCGACCACGACGGCGTAGACCGTACGGGCCCTTCCCTCCACGCGTACAATGGCGCCGATTCCGATCGGCGTTTCCACCTCCGTCCAGAAATGGAACTGATGGGGACTCGCCGGCAGCCGCTCCGTCGCCACAACGCGGCCGATAGGATCGGACGGCACAGCAACCGGTGGACCGTCACGCCGCTCGTCCACTTCCACCGTCCGCCTTTCCGTCTTTCCGTCCTTCTACCACCACGATCCCGCCCTCGCCTTCAGGTAGTTCTCCGCTTCGTGAATCGGGTAGAGGAGTCGATCCCAGCGCGTGTCCGGCGTTGACATGGGCGACCGTTCGGCCAGCAACCAGCTACATACCTCGTCGATCTCATCCAGCACCTGCGGCCCTCGCTGCCGCTCTACGCGCACCAACCCAAACAAAATATCCTGTCCCACCCAGTCCCATAAACGTAAGTACCAGGAGTGGATCGTGTCTTCGCGACCACCCACGCGACGGAACACGGTGGTACGATGCGCTTCCGGTAGCGTCAGTGCCGTCTCGAGATCCACGCCTGCCAGAAACTGGGTCTCGTGGCTCTTGATGACACCCAGCAGGCGCGACTCCCGAGCCTCTTCGTCGTATGCCCGGAGGGATCCGTCCACCACCATCCACGCGTCCGGAAACTCGCGACGGAATGCAGCGACCACACTGACCTCGGCACGCCGGCGCCGGTGTTCGATCTGCTGCACCGCCAACTGGACGTCGAGGATCGGGTGTTCGCGCTCCGCGACGCCGCAGTCGTGCACCGGCAGGCCGGTCTCATGAAGTCTCGCGACCGTCGCATCGGTGAGTCGTTCCAGCGGCGCGACGATGAACTCCTCTGCCTCGTGCTTTGCGGGCAGGAGCCCGCGGTCGCGACGCTCGAGCACGGCGGCACCCACGTAGGCGCGGATGATGGGGGTGACCCCGATCCGCCCTTCCACCATGTAGCGCTGAATGCCGTCTGCGAAGGCGGCGTCGCGCGACTCTTGCAGTGGGGCGCCGACCGCCACGGCGGAAACTTCACGACCCTCTACGGGCTCGGCAATACCGAACGGCGTTTGCAGGGGCGGGCTCGCGGCGGCGGCCGATTTGCCGTCCCCCACCACCCCCCCGGCCTCGAGCAGCGCTTCCCGCAGCCGTCGGCGCGCCTCGACCACCGTCTCACCCATGACGGCGGACGTCATGTCGCCAGCTTGAGGCCAACCAGCAGGCCGTCGCGTATCGGGATGATGGTAGCCGCCAGGCCCCCGTCGCTCGCAGCCAGCCTGTTGAACTCCCTCACGCCGCGCACGTCATGGGCGTCGTCTGCCCGATCCACCACTCGCTCGTGGAACAGGGCGTTGTCGCACAACAGCAACCCACCCACCTTCAGCAAGCGCATGGCTTCGCGATAGTACGAGGCGAGTGGTTCCTTGTCGGCGTCCACGAACACGGCGTCAAACTCCGGAGTGAGGCGAGGTAGAACCTCACGGGCATCACCCTCCAACAATTCGATCTTCTGAGAGACGTCGGCTTCGGCGAAGGCACGACGTGCGGCATCCACATGTTTGGAGTCGTGTTCGATGGTGATGAGCTTCCCGTCTGGCGGAAGCGCCCGAGCGATCCAGATCCCACTATACCCCCCCAGCGTCCCAATCTCCAACACCCGCCGTGCACCAACCGCACGCAGCAGGACGAATAACAACTTCCCCTCGTCGGGAGAAATGTGTATGGCGGGCAGGTTTTCTTTTTCGTGGCGCAGGTGCGCCGCCCGCAACGCGGAGTCTTCGACGGCGAAGAGGTCGCGGATATACGCTAGGGTCAGATCGCCTTGCATCACTGGCGGGGTGGAGTGCTCAGGGCGTTAGCGTCGACGCGATGTACACCCACCGGCCGTCCACCATGGTCCGAAGCACACTGACATCCTTAATGTCGTCCGGATCGATCTCAAAGAGATTCTGCGACAACACTGCGGGATCGGCCATATACCCGGGAGCGAGCTTGCGCGTGTGGCCATCGATGAACCCGGGGGTTACAAACGCGCCGTTCAGGTCTTGACGGTCGAAGTCGGCGCCGACGGCGGCGAGAACTTCTTCCTCCGAACCCACTGGCAGGATCTTCCCGCCACGAACTGCGACGGCCTCCGCCCACGGTGCGGCCCCGTCACCGGTCCATAGGCGGCCGTTGACCAACACGCTGACGTGCTCAGCGCCGGCTTGTCTAGCAGCGGCCGGCGTGACGCATGCGAACACCAGCGCTACAAGCGACAGGACTGCTATAGCGAGTTTGTTGCGTGATGAGTCCATTGGATGTGTCGCAAATATCTAACGAACTAAGGAACCAAGGAACTAATGTCGAGCAGCGCCGGCCTCCCGATCGCTGCTCTTCGCTCCTTGGAGATGGTTGATGAAACGCACGATACGCTGTAGCGCCTCGCGAATTCGCTCCTCCTGCGCGGCAAACGACAGGCGTACCCACCGCTCATATCCAAACGCCTCTCCGGGCACCAGCGCCACCCCGCCGTCCGCAACGAGCCTCTGGCAGAAGGTGACCGCGTTGTTGACCTCCTCACCGAAACAGCTGTCCACCCTGAAAAAGAGATAGAACGCCCCGAGCGGCTCCACAAACTCCAAGCCCGGAAGGTGCTGGCGAAAATAAGTGACAACCATCTCGCGCCGGCGTTGGAACTGCTGCACCATGTGCTGCACTTCGGTCTCGACACGCTCGTCTGCAAACGCAACGGCAGCCGCGTACTGCGCCGGATGATTGGCCCCGCTCGTAACGTGGCTCTGCAACGCTGCCATTGCCTTCGCCACCTCGGCAGGCGCCAGCGCAAGACCGATGCGCCAACCCGTCATAGCGTACGCCTTCGACACGCCGTAGATCACAACGACACGGGACAGAAGGTCGTCCGGGAGATCGAGTACCGAAGGCGCAGGACCCGGCGCGTAGTGGATGCGACGATAGATCTCGTCAGATATCAACCACAGCTTGCGACCTTTCGCCCATTCAGCAATCGCGCGCAATTCCGAAAGCGTGTAGACCGCGCCGGTCGGGTTGTTCGGCGAACACAGCAATAGGCCGCGAGTGTTCACATCAGACGCTTCCTCGAGATCTTCGACGCTGACTTTGAGACTGAACTCCGGATCGCCGGACACCATCACCGGGTTGGCGCGAGCGAGGTGAATCATCTGCGGATAGGAGACCCATGCCGGCGTGGGGATCAACACGCTGTCATGCGGCCCAAACAGCGTGAAGCACGTATTGAACAGAGCCTGCTTCGCCCCCGTCGAGACGACGATATTGTCGGCGTTGATCGGACGTCCCCCCGACAACACCGACAAATGACTCGCCGCGGCGGCACGCAGGTCGAGAATGCCGGGGTTCGGTGGGTAATGGGTCTTTCCTCCCTGAATCGCCCGGATGGCCCCGTCCGACACGATGCGCGGCGTGTCGAAATCCGGCTCCCCCGCCGAAAGGTCGACGATGTCTTCGCCAGCCGCCCGGCGGCGGCTCGCCTCTTGGGTGACCGCCAGGGTCGCTGACGGCTCAAGCCGCCGGATATTGCGTGAATGGATGAATCCGGAATCGTTGGATGTGCTCATTCCACACCGGCCCGCAGGGTCTGAATCAAGGTTCGATTGCCACGTTGTAGCTGGTGATGAATTCGATGAATTTCGAGATATCGATCATCGTGTTGCTAATATACCGAATCGCATGGGAATCCACCTGTTCGACGATAGGCAGATAGGAGAGCAACTGGGGCGGCCGGTAACTCTTGAATCGTACGTCGAGCGTTACCGGAGCACTCCTGCGGGACGGTTGGAACGTGTCGAGGCGCGCAATCGCCGCTGTCACCTTCTCCCCAATCAACCGGTAAGCCGCGTCCGGGGTGAGCGTACGCGCGGAATGAAGCTATAGTTCCACTTCACCACGGCACCCTCGATATCACCGATGAGTTCCTGCGCTTCCGCCACGGCGGCATCGTCCCCGGATATCATGATGACGGGCACCCCGAAATGCCCGGCGATCGCCGCATTGATTCCCGCTTCGTGTACGGAGCGGCCGTTGAGTCGCACATCCGCCAACCGGGCACTCGAAATCGTGTGAGCACGCACGTCGGCCGGATTGTGGGTGCCGGCGCAGCCTTCGCGGCGTCGATGGCCGCCAAAACTTCCCGCGTCATGAGCTCGCGAAACCGGCCGTACTCGAAACCCGAGGGTCCCGGCTGCTCCCCCGTCACAGCTCCCACCACCCCCTCCATGTCAGCCGAGATGTAGATCTTGAGGCCGTTGCATTGCGGCTCGGCCCTTCCGGCAAGAACCAATGTCGCCCCCAAGAAGGCGATGGTTCGAATCAAGCGTTGGAATTGCACCGTCTCTCTCTCCGCGTTGAACCTGCAATCTCCCTCCTCTCTCCTCCGTCCTCCCTACTTCCTAATAACCCCGTACCTCCTCAGAATCGCGGCCGTCGAATCGAGGGGAAGGGCTTCGGCGATGCCTCTGTGACCCTTAACCGTCGTCGCCAGAAAGAGGGAATTGTAGATCGCTTCCTCCGTTGCCTCGATCACGGCCTGGAACAACGGGCTCATGGCGCTGTTCCCTACGGGCGGATGGCCTGCAAGATCCGAAACCGGCACCGTCGAGAAGGCGATCACGTAATCGCCCGATCCGTTGCTCATCGAGCTCCCCGTTCGCGCCAGACCAGCCAGGGCACGGCGTGCCAATCGCTCGATGTTGCGGTGGGTCAGCGGCGCGTCGGTCGCCACCACGATCATGACCGACCCGTCCCCACCCGTCCCGTCATCGGCGGCAAGGCGGTATGGCGCTAGGCCGGTACTACCACCCCCCGCTGCACCACCCTGCCTCCCGATGCTTCCTGATGTGCCGCGACGCCTCCCCAGCACTTCCCGCAAATAGTACCTCCCCAACTCCTGCCCCACCGGCGCACCCGCCACGGTGAGCACCCCGCCGAAATTCGTCTGCACCAGCACACCCACAGTCCATCCTCCCAGGTCGGCCGGAAGCAGCCTGCTCGATGTGCCGATGCCTCCCTTCCACCCGAACGCCCTCGTCCCGCGGCCCGCACCAACGCTGCCCTGTTCGACCGGCCCGGTTTCTGCGTCGGCGATGGCTTGCAGCACATCGGCCTCCCTCACCGGCCGGGCCCGAATGTCGCTGAGGAATCCATCGTTCGTTTCGCCAACCACGGCGTTGGCCGAGCGTACGTTTTCGTTTCCTGGGAGTCGGAGCAGATAGGTCAGCACGGCATCGGCCACTCGGGGAACGCAGAGCGTGCAGGTCAAGACGACCGGTGATTCCAGCTCGCCCAGCTCTCGGACCTGGGTGAAGCCTATGAGTTTTCCGAAGCCGTTCCCTACCACCACGGCGGCCGGCACCTTGCGGCGAAAGATATTCCCACCGTGGGGCAGGATGGCCGTCACGCCGGTGTTGATGGAGTCACCCAGCACGACGGTCACTTGCCCCACTCTCACACCGGCGACGTCCGTGATGGCGTTGAGCGGTCCGGTGGGCAGGACACCGACTACGACGCCCATATCCCGGGGGCTATGGCGGATCTGAGCCGACGCCACCTCCGCCATGGCTGGGCATGTCACCGCAAGCGCCGCGCCCCAGGCACACAACCGGCGGCACTGCAGATTCCCCGCCGAATATCCGCTCTTGGTCCTCATCGCGCTCCTCCGACTATTGCTCTCCTCATGTTTCGACCTCGACAGGCGGCGTGGTGTGAGTGCTCACTCGGTGGCCCTACGGCAGCCCTGATCCATATTACCAAATAGCTGTTGCGCCTGAGTTGCGGCCAAGGTAGCATGATGCCACGGGCCGGGCTACGTGCCGTTTCTTTGACAATCGAGGGACTGTGTCTTGGGATTTTTTGCCGGTTTTTGCCGCCGAACACCGGGCTGCGATGGAGCACGGCAAGCCTATAGTGTACGTATGTCCACCGGCTGGCTGGGCGATCCGCCCTCTGTTCGAGGCGCTCCCCCAAACGGACGGACCCGGCCTCGAGACACTCGTCCTCGCCCCGGAAGCCGGTGACGTGCTCGACGCAGCGGCCGCCCTCCGTGCGGCGCGGCCCAAGGGGCTGGTTCACCCCCTGACCGGCCTCGCACGGACCGAGCGGCTGATCCGTGCAGACGCCGTCAACACACTGGTGGCCACTCCCGCCGATGCCCTCTACCTATTGCGCCGATCGGCACTCAAATCAGAGAAGTTATCGCGGGTCGCGGTGCTCTGGCCCGAGACGGTCTTCGCCACCGGAGCCTCGGCCGACCTCGACACCGTTCTGGGAGACGCCGCCGGTGCGCAGCGCATCATCGTCACCATCGACGATAACTCGGTGGCGGACTTCGTCGAGCGCCACGCGCGCCGGGCGCCGATCGCCGTGCTTTCGGGCATACCGGAACGGGGAGTCGGTTCCGTACGCTACGCGATCGTCGAGCCGCACGCGCGTATGGCGGCGGCACGTGCGGTCCTGGACATTCTCTCCCCGAAGCAGGCTCTCGTATGGGATCCGACGCCTCGCCCAGGGTGGGAGACTCTCACCGCCCCCGACGTGAATTTGATCTCCGAGGTAGAGCCGCAGCCGACCGACCTCGTGATCGCGGCCGATCTGCCTTCTGCGGAAGGGCTGGCCGCCTGCCGGGAAGTCGGCCGCGAGGTGGTGGTACTGCTGCGCCCGCCTCAGCTGGCGTATCTGAAGCGCATCGCAGGTGAGGCCCAGCCGCTGCGGCTTCCCGGTCACACTGATCGCGTGAGGACCGAGGCGACGAGACTGCGCAGCGAGTTGCGGAAACGATTGGAACACACCGACCTCACGACTGCGTTGCTCGCCGTCGAGCCGCTGCTGGACGAGTACGACCCAGCGTTGATCGCCGCCGCCGCCTTGTCGTGGCAGGGTGACACACCCTCGGCTCCGGATGTGAGTGGAGCGCCGTCGAAGGCCGACGCCGCCACCTGGACCAGGCTATTCGTGACGGCGGGCCGCCGCGACAACCTCGGCCCGGGCGAAATCCTGGGCGCGGTGCTGCGGGCGGCTGACCTCCAACGTACGGATGTCGGACGGATTGAGGTTAGGGAAAGCTTTACGCTCGTGGAGGTACGACCCGAGGTCGCCGAGCACACCATACGGTGCTTGTCGGGCGAGAAGATACGGGAACGTCGCGTGACGGCCCGCCTGGACCGTCACGAGTCCTCCGAACGGAGTCGATCGAGGAGACCCGACCGTTAGTACGGGTTCAGGGCGTCCTTCAACACCTGCCCGGCCTTGAAGGCGGGCACCTTAGCTGCTTTGATTTGAATCGGCTGGCCCGTACGCGGATCTCTACCCGTTCTCGCTGCACGATCTCTAACTTGGAACGTGCCGAAGCCGGTAACCTGCACCCGGCCACCTCCGCGCAACTCATTAGCGATCACACCATCGCCGCTGAAGAGCGCGTCGACCACACGTCCCGCGTCGGCCTTGGAAAGGTTGGCACGGCTAGCGAGCGCTTCGATCAGTTCAACTTTGTTCACCCGGTACCCCCCCGCTGTGGGTGGCTGTAACGCCACGTTGGTTTATGAGAATCACGCCTCACGCACTTCCATCGACCCCCCGGAGCAGCCCAGCCCAGTCCGAGGGTGTGGTGTTTGGCAGCAATAATTGGACTTAACCGGCGGAACCGCAAGCGGGTTGATTCCCCGCTGGTGCCGCGCTAACCTCCCGGCAATCTCAGAAGTAGGGCACCTGGGCGATGTATCATGGGCCACAACGCGGGTGGATCGAGATCATCGCCGGTGTCATGTTCAGCGGCAAGAGCGAGGAGCTGATTCGCCGGGTATGCAGCGCGACCATAGCGCGAAACCAGGTGCAGGTCTTCAAGTCACGGCTCGACGATCGCTACGGTAACGGGTCGGCCGTCCTGTCCCACGACGGCACGATACTCGTAGGTGGCAGGGAGAGCTACGAAGCGCGCTGCCGGCATTGTCACGTGGTGCCGCGTGCGGACGCCACTCAGACCAAGCTCCCGCTATCCTCCTGACATATACCGGTCGGGCGTCCACTTGGGGCCCACAGCCAAGCCAAACCTCAACAACTCGGTGCCGGGTATCAGGTTTCACGTTCCAGGCTTAGAATGTCCACATGAAATACCCGGAACCTGAAACCCAGAACCTGACACCTCGCCGCCGTGATCCGGCACTGCAGCAATATCCCCTATGTTGAGCGTCGGCCTGACCGGTAATATCGCCGCCGGGAAATCCACGGTGCTCTCGTTGTTCGCCGACTGGGGAGCGACGGTCATTGATGCCGACGCCTTGGTGCGCGAGGTGCAGGCACCGGGATCTTCCGTCCTCGCCGCCATCGGTGCTCGTTTCGGCGGCGAGATGATTCGCCCCGACGGAACGTTGGATCGAGTCGCTCTCCGACGCGCCGTCGCCGGTAGGGACGATGCCCTCACTGCGCTGAACGCCATTGTCCACCCTGTGGTGCAGCGCCGCCGCGGAGAGCTCGAGGCCCAAGCCAAACGGAGCGGAGACTGCATCGTCGTCAACGACATTCCGCTGTTGTTCGAAGTCCTCGACCCGGACGCGTTCGACGTCGTCGTCCTCGTTGACGCCCCGGAGCAGCTTCGCTGCGAGCGCCTGATGAGCACCCGGGGATTGACCGAGGCGGAGGCCCGGCAGATGATCCTCTTGCAGGAGCCGTCCGCCGACAAGCGAAGTCGGAGCCGGTTCGTGATCGAGAACGCGGGCTCGCTCGAGGAGGTAGAGAGTGCCGCATGGCACGTCTGGTGCGCCATCCGTCATGAGGCCGCCACCAGGATGTGGGGCGGCAACGGACCGCTGTTGGCGATGTTCGCCCATCCGGACGATGTGAGCTTTTCCGTTGGCGGTACCCTGGCGCGGTACGCAGACGCGGGCGCCGAAGTGCACGTATGGTGTGCCACGCCCGGCGACGCGGGAACTCTGAACGGGGAGCGTGCCTCTAAGGAGAGGCTGCGGGCCGTTCGAACCGAGGAACTGAGACAGGCTGCGGACATTCTCGGCATTCATGAAGTCCACCAACACGAGTTTCCCGACGGGTCACTCCGGCCCGACGATCCGGCGGGACACCAGGCTGCAGCCGAGGTCCTTCGGCGGGTCCAACCCGAGGTGGTGGTCACTTTCGGTCCCGACGGCATAACAGGGCATGGCGATCACAAGGCCGTCAACCAATGGGTCGTGGGAGCATCCCGGGAGGCGGCATTCTCCGGACGCTTGTTCTACGTGACCTACCCAAACAGCGTCGCGGAAGCCACGGTCGGCCGAATCGTCGGCCGGCCGGACGAGCAAATCGCGGCACGACTCGATGTGCGTCCCTGGCGTATCTTGAAGGTTGCTTCGATCGAGGCCTATATGTCGCAGCGGTTTCCCCTTGCCTTGGATACCCCACCCGGTGCAGATATGATGGAGCGCGAGTGGTACGCCGCCGGAACCAGATCAAGCCACGGCATCGTGTTCGACCTCTATGAGAGCCTGGATCGCGCTTGACACCGCTTGAGGCCCCGGATAACGTTCCGCCCGACACCCGGTATCACGTGTAAGACCATGTCTAATATCCCCGACGAACTGCGTTACACCGAAGAACACGAATACGTGAGATCGGAGAGCGACGGGATCGTTACCATCGGCATCACGGATTACGCTCAAGGCGAGTTGGGAGACATCGTGTACGTCGACTTGCCAGACATCGGCACGGAACTCGGCAAGATGGATGTGTTCGGCACCATTGAAGCCGTGAAGGCCGTGTCGGAGCTCTTCTCGCCACTGACCGGGGAAGTAGTCGACATCAACACCGCCTTGGATGGGGACCCGAGCTTGATCAACCAGAATCCATACGAGGACGGATGGATGATCAAGCTTCGCGTCCAGAATTTGGCGACGATCGACGAACTGATGTCGGCCACGGATTACGCCCAGCACGTCGGCGAATAACCTGCCGGGGCACAGGCCCATCTGATACCACCCTGTCGCGCCCCGATTTCCCCGGGGCGTTTGCGTTGCCGCCTGCGATGGGCTTCCCCCGGGAGTAATAAGGAGTTTCATCACCAGACGAGGATGTCCGTCATGGGATCGCCCACATTTCACGGCCACTCGTGCTTCGAGTTAGCGGGAAACGGCAGCCACCTCATCATCGACCCGTTCTTGACCGGTTATCCCCTTGCTGACATCGGGCCCGGCGACGTGTCTTCGCTCGACGCGGTGCTTCTCACTCACGGGCATGCCGACCACATGGGGGACGGGATCGACATCGCGAAGGCGAACAATGCGACGGTGGTTGCTCCCTTCGAGCTCGCCCAGTTCTGCGAGGCAAAAGGGTGTTCGGTACATGCGATGCACATCGGAGACAACTTCACGATGGGCGTCGAAGACGCGGCCCATGCAGTAGATTTCGTGAAACCCAATGTGGCAATCCCCATGCACTGGGGTACCTTCGACGTCATTGCGGCCAACCCCGTGGAGTTCGTGGATGCCGTCGGCGCCACTGCGGAGGTGACCATTCTCAAACCCGGACAGCGCTACGAGTTCTAACCCGAGCACTGATTTCGATTCAACTCAGCATCTTTGAAACGAGAAGACGGTGGATGCCTAAGACCTTGAAGACCCTTCCCCCTACCGACAATTTCGTCTCGCGTCACAACGGGCCACGCCGTGAGGACATCGACGCCATGCTCGACGTGTTGGGCTACGACGGCTTGGACGACCTGATCGACGCGGTCGTCCCGGAGAACATCCGGGTGTCGCACCCACTGGCGCTACCCGACGCGCAACCTGAGGAGGCAGTTCTCGCGATGCTGCGAGAAATAGCGGATCGCAACACGATCTGCCGGTCCTACATCGGAATGGGATATTCGGATTGCATTACCCCGCCAGTCATTCTCCGCAACATCTTGGAGAATCCGGGTTGGTATACCTCGTACACGCCGTACCAGGCGGAGATATCGCAGGGGCGTCTCGAGGCGCTGCTCAACTTCCAAACGGCGGTGTCGGACCTCACGGGCCTGGAGATCGCCAACGCATCTCTCCTGGACGAGGGCACCGCGGCAGCGGAAGCCATGACGCTGACGCTCGGCGTCAGTCGTAAGGGGGAGGGCGCAACCTTTTTGGTGGACGAAGCCTGCCACCCCCAGACGATCGCGATCTTGCAAACGCGTGCCCACGCGCGCGGGATAAGCGTGGTGTTGGGAAATGCTGAGACATTCGAGTTCGGCAACGGCGTCATCGGTGCGTTGGTGCAATACCCGACAACCTATGGGGAGGTTCGCGATTACAAAGGCTTCTGCGAGCGGGCGGATGCGGCCGGTGCACTCATAACCGTCGCCACCGATCTGCTCAGCCTTACTATGCTCGCGGCACCAGGCGAATGGGGCGCGGACATTGCCGTAGGCAACAGCCAACGGTTCGGCGTTCCCCTCGGCTACGGCGGTCCCCACGCCGCTTTTTTTGCCACCAAAGAGAAATACAAACGGGTGATTCCCGGACGTATCATCGGCATCACACGTGACCCGTCCGGCAATGCGGCGCTTCGCATGGCGCTCCAGACTCGAGAGCAACACATCCGGCGCGGCAAAGCCACCAGCAACGTGTGCACGGCGCAAGTGTTGCTGGCGGTGATCGCCGGTGCGTATGCCGTGTATCACGGCGCAAAAGGGTTGGCACGCATCGCCCAACGCGTTCACACGCTCACCGCCCTGCTCGCCGAAGGACTCGGCAAACTCGGCTCCGCCAGGGTGGTGCATGATACGTACTTCGACACGCTGTGCATCGAGGTGGACGAGGGGCGGGCACCTCAGATTCACGAGGCGGCGCGGGCTCGCAAGATGAACCTACGGGAGATCTCATCCACTCGGATCGGTGTGTCACTCGACGAGACCACCCGTCCGGAAGACATCCGGGAGCTGCTCGAGGCCTTCGCGCTGAGCGAGCCGCTCGGATTCGACCTGGAAACCCTGGAGCCGCCGGATCACGAGGGGATCCCAGCCGACTTGGCGCGAGAAACGCCGTTTCTCACACATGAGGTATTCGGCCGTTACCGGTCGGAAACGGAGATGTTGCGGTACCTCAAGACGCTCGAAGACCGCGACGTGTCGCTCACATCATCGATGATCCCCCTGGGATCCTGCACGCTGAAACTCAACGCCACCACGGAAATGATTCCCGTGACTTGGCGGGAGTTCGGCGGGTTGCACCCCTTCGCCCCGAAGGATCAGGCCGCAGGGTACCGGCAAATGTTCGAGGAATTGGAAAGGGACCTGGCGGAAATCACCGGATTCGCCGGGATTTCCCTGCAGCCGAACGCCGGCTCGCAGGGCGAGTTCTCGGGGCTCTTGGCCATCCACGCGTACCATCAGGCGCAAGGAGAGCCGCATCGTACCGTCTGTTTGATCCCCAAATCGGCTCACGGCACAAACCCGGCGAGCTCCGTAATGGCCGGGATGCCGGTGGTGGTGGTTCAGACGGACGACCAGGGCAACATCGATGTGAGCGACCTCAGGGCGAAGGCCGAGGAACACAGAGACAACCTGGGAGCGCTGATGGTGACCTATCCGTCGACGCACGGTGTTTTCGAAGCGTCGATCAAAGAAGTTTGCGACATCGTCCACGAACATGGCGGCCAGGTGTACATGGATGGGGCGAACCTCAATGCCATGGTCGGTTTGTGCCGTCCCGGCGACATCGGCGCCGACGTCTGTCATCTCAACCTGCATAAGACGTTCTGCATTCCACACGGCGGCGGCGGCCCCGGCATGGGCCCCATCGGCGTCGCCGAGCACCTGGTGCCCTACTTGCCCAATCATCCGGTGGTCGACCTGAACCGGCCGGCGTCACCGGGGCCCGTTTCGGCGGCCCCTTGGGGCAGCTCGTCGATCCTGCCGATATCCTGGGCGTACTTCCGCTTGATGGGCGCCGCAGGCCTCACCGAGGCCACCAAGGTGGCGATCTTGAACGCCAACTATGTGGCCCAGCGGCTGCAGGGCCATTTCGAGCTGCTTTACTCCGGAGCGAACGGGCTGATCGGACACGAGTGCATTCTCGAAGCGCGACTATTCCGGCAGTCCGTGGGCGTCGAAGTAGAAGACATTGCCAAGCGCCTGATGGATTATGGGTTCCATGCACCCACCGTATCCTTCCCGGTCGCCGGTACGCTGATGGTCGAGCCGACGGAAAGTGAATCCCGGGAAGAGCTTGACCGGTTTTGCGAGGCGATGATCGCAATCCGCGAGGAGATCAGGGAAATCGAAGACGGTGTTGCGGACCGGCAGGACAACCTCCTCAAGCGCGCTCCGCACACGTTGCAGGATGTCACCGCCGACGAATGGAACAGGCCCTACTCGCGGGAACGGGCCGCGTTCCCATCGGCGGCGACGCGGCGACACAAAGTTTGGCCCTTCGTTGGGCGGGTTGATGCCGCCTACGGGGATCGCAATCTGGTATGCACCTGCCCGCCGATGGATGCATACCAATCGGAGCCGGCGGCCGCTGTGACGTGATCTCGTGCGCTGGACGCTGATCATCGATCCGGTGGGCCGGCCGGGCCGCGACAACATGAGCATCGACAGCGCCCTCCTGCGCTCCGTGCAGGAGGGGGCACCCGGGGGTGGGGGCGGGGGCGATGCTTTTCTGCGGCTGTACCGCTGGGATCCGCCCTGCCTCTCCTTCGGGCGCAACGAACCGGCGACGTCGCGCTACGACATCGAAAAAATCCGTGAGCTGGGCCTAGACACCGTCCGTCGGCCTACCGGCGGTCGCGCCGTGTGGCACGACGCCGAGCTTACCTACGCCGCTGCCGCTCCTTGTCACGCATTCGGTTCTCTGCGGCAAACCTACCTGGTCATCCACCAGATGCTCGCAGGGGCACTCGAGCGCCTGGGCGTCACGACCACGCTGGCATCCCGTCGTTTCAGCCGGGCTCCGCGTCCTTCCGCCGGCGCCTGCTTCGCCCTGCCCGCGGGCGGAGAGATCGTAGTAGACGACCGCAAGCTCGTGGGTAGCGCGCAAGTGCGGACCGGCAAGGCCTTTCTACAACACGGATCGATGCTGTTGGAAAACGGGCAGGACGTCGTATCCGGCATTACGATGGGCACGATTCCGCAAGTTTGCGCCACGTCGCTCGGTGAAGTTCTCGGCCGCCGCATCGCGTTCGACGAGGTGGCGCGGGCGATCGTCCTCGAGGTGCGCGAACGCTGGAGTGGAACTTGGAGCAAGGAATTGCGCTCGCCTGAAACCATTGAAAGCGATAAGTTTGGTGACGTGGCTTGGACATGGCGACGGTAACCAAGGGCCTTCCACCGGAGAACCGCATGCCGGAAACCAGAGTCGCAACCTGGTTAGCTCTCGCTTCTGTCACGGCAGTGACGGCCTGTGCACCAGAGGAGACAATGTGTGCAGGAACCTGCGGTACAGTGGTCGTCGACATCAGCGGCGCCCCGGAAACGCTACTTCCCGTGTTTGCCGTTTCCGTTGACGCTCTTGCGATTGGCAGCCTGATGTTCCTACCCCTCGCTGAAATCGGCAACGACCTCAACTTCGTCGGCGACGAAGGTTTCCAACCTCGGATCGCGCGGAGTTGGACCTTCGAGGATTCCGTCACGATCGTGTTCGAACTAGACCCCCGTGCTCGCTGGCAAGACGGTCGGCCGGTGACGGCACGGGATGTCGAGTTTACTTTCGACCTGTACCGCGATCCGGTGATCAACTCGAATGAGGCGGATGATCTCCTGTCTATCAGCGCGGTCACGGCTCGTGACGAGCATACGGTTGCGCTCACCTTTACGCGTCCGTATCCGGAACAATTTTACGACGCCACGTATCACACGCGCATTCATGCCGCGCACTTGCTCGACACTATCCCCCGCGCTTCACTACGATCCCATCCCATGACGAGAAACCCCATCGGCAACGGTCCGTACCGGTTCCACCGCTGGGACGCCAATCAGACCGTGGAGCTCGTTGCCGACACGACATTCTTTCTCGGAAGGCCGGGCCCTGCGCGTATCGTGGTGCAGGTCGTCCCGGACCAAAACACGATCGTGACCCAGCTGCTGGCGGAGGAAGCGGATTTCGCGATCCAGGTCCCGCCGCCCAGCGTCGATCGGGTGCGACAAACCCGACACCTCAATTCGGTCGGATACCCCTCTACCGTGTATTTCTTCGTTGGGTTCAACTTCCGCGACCCCGACGAGCCTTCCCGACCCCATCCCCTCTTCCGGCATCGATACATCCGCGAAGCGCTCTCGGTCGCAGTAGATCGCGAGTCCATAGCGCAAGTCACCTTCGGAGAGTTTGCCGGGGTGCCCTCGGGCCCAACCAGCCAGGCCAATCCACTCTGGAATCTGGACATCCCCAAAATCCCGTACGACACCGCTCGCGCCCGCCGACTGTTAGCCGCGCAAGGGTGGTCCGATTCCGATGGTGACGGCATTTTGGACCGCGGTGGACAACCGTTGGCGTTCGAACTCATCCTGCCCAATTCGAGTCCGTCACGCCGACAGGCCGCCACCATTATGGAAGAGCAGTGGCGCCGAATCGGCGTGGAGATGCACATTCGCGAATTGGAGTCTGTCACGCACAACGAGCGATCGCGGCGCGGTCTCTTCGACGCGACGTTCTTAGGGTGGGCGCAAGACCCCAAACCTCTGGGCAGCATCTCAGGAACATGGGGCAGCGAGGGCGCAAACAACTTCGGCAGGTACGGCAATCCACTCTTTGGTCGCGGCCACGAGCCGCGGCACCGACGCGGAGCAGATCCGCCAGACATGGATGAAAGCCTTCCGGGTCATCCAGAACGATTGGCCCGCCATTTGGATGCTGGCGCCGTTCCAGGTGGGCGCCGTGCACGCCCGCCTGGACGGTGTCTTCGTGCGACCCGACCAAAACTGGGGCGCGACCATGTGGCAATGGCGGGTGCGGCCGGACCAGATGCTCCCACGCGACCGCATGGGCATACGGTAGGTGACACGTTTCCTGGTGCGGCGAATCCTTCACTCCGTCGCCATCGTGTTCATCGTCGCCACTCTCACGTTCCTACTCGTCCATATTGCACCGGGCGACCCGGCGACTGCTCAGTTTCGCGACCGTCCGGTATCACCGGAGATCGTCGCCCAATACCGCCGCGATTGGGGGCTCGACCGGCCGCTCTACCGGCAGTATCTCAGTTATCTCTCCAACATCGCACGTGGCAACCTCGGGCAGTCGTTTTCGCTGAACCGGCCAGTGAGCGAGGTCGTACGTCAAGCGCTGCCCAACACCGTCTTTCTCGCGGTTGCGGCATTTGGCATCAGTTTCGCGGTGGGGATGGTGATCGGCACGGCACAGGGCGCCACGCCGAATTCCCGATTCGATCACACGCTCACGGCGGCCACCTTGGCGGTTTTTTCCATGCCGATCTTCTGGTTCGGCCTCATGATGATGCTCGTGTTCGGACAGTGGCTCGGTTGGTTCCCCGTGAGTGGAGCGACGTCTCCGGTTAACTCTGCCCTCCCGTTTTTGGGGCGTGTCGCCGACCGCTTGCATCACCTGGTGTTGCCGGCCCTCACCCTGGGCCTCGGAGGCTCTGCAGTCGTCGCGCGGTTTCACCGAGCCGAGATCGTCGAAGCGTTCGCGCAAGACTTCATCCGCACCGCCCGCGCGAAAGGGCTGTCTGAGCGGGACGTGGTGCTCCGTCACGCATTGAGAAATGCACTACTTCCCGCCATCACCATGTTCGGGCTCTCACTCCCGGTGCTGTTCTCGGGGGCCGTATTGGTAGAACACGTGTTCGCGTGGCACGGAATGGGCCTGGCCGCATTTGACGCCGTTTTGCGTCGTGACTACCACGTCGTGACGGCCATTGCGTTGTTCGGAGCCATCATGGTAGTGATCGGCAATATTGTCGCCGATCTGGCATATCGCCGAGTCGATCCCAGAACGAAGGCATCGTGACGCGCTGGTTTCTGATCGCAGGAGTGAGCGGCGCCCTATTGGTCGTGGTCCGCTTTCCGCGCATCCTGGAGTTGCTCACCACCCCGGCGCCCGGTACCGTGCTGCCGGCCATCGGCGCACTCGCTCTTCCGGCCGCGGCGTTCGCGGGTTGGCATTGGAGCCGTCGTGGTCACTCGTCGACCCAAGATGTGTGGGGTCGGCTGGTTGCCAGCAAGAGTTTTCTGACTGGTGCCGGTGTCGTTGCGACGCTTGGCCTCGCAGCACTCCTGGCACCAGTATTGACGTCGTACGACCCCAACGCCCAACCCGACATCCTCGGCGCCGCGACCTTGCGACCGTCTTGGGCGCACCCGTTCGGCACCGACTTCTTCAGTCGAGACTTGTTGAGTCGCGTACTGTACGGTGCTCGATGGTCACTTGGCGTTGCGCTGGTGGCAGTCACATTGCTCGTCGTGGTTGGTACCGCAGCGGGAATACTCGCCGGATGGGCAGGCGGCATCGTGGACGCGGTCGTCATGCGAATAGTTGACGCCGGGATCGCCATCCCGCGCATCCTCTTGCTGCTGGTGATCGCGGCGCTCTGGGGCAATCTCAACTTCTTCGCCTTGGCGAGTCTGCTCGGCCTGACCGGCTGGTTTGGCCTGAGCCGCATCGTCCGAGCGGAAGTACTGAGTCTCAAGCAACGGCCGTTCCTCCATGGGGCTCGAGCGCTTGGCATCTCACGCCGGCGCATGGTGACTCACCATCTCCTCCCCAACCTCGCCGCGCCGATAACCGTCACCGCAGCACTCGGAATCGGCAACGTCGTCCTGACCGAAGCCAGTCTCTCGTATCTCGGCATCGGGGCGCCCCCACCCGATCCCGGTTGGGGAAACATCATCCGAGAAAGCACCAGCATCCTCCTCTCGGCGCCATGGGTCGCCTTCTTTCCGGGTGTCGCCATCTTTCTCACGGTGGTGGGCTTCAGCCTGATCGGCGACAGCCTGCGCTCCGCACTCGATCCGCAAACCCGATGACCGCCCTGCTCAGAGTACGGAATCTCTCGACGAGCTTCGCTACCGAATCCGGGCTGGCGCGCGCTGTGGATGGCGTGTCGTTCGATCTCGCGCAGGGCGAAACACTCGGCCTGGTCGGCGAATCCGGCTGTGGGAAAACGGTCACCGCCCTCTCGATCCTGCGACTCATCGCAGAGCCGCCGGGACAGTATGGTGAGGAGAGTCGCATCGAATACGACGGCGTGAATCTGCTCGAGCTATCGGCCCGCGACCTCCGGGAAATCCGGGGCGCGCAGATCGCCATGATCTTTCAAGAGCCGATGTCCAGCCTGAACCCTGTCTTGACGGTCGGCTCGCAGATCGTAGAAGCAATCCGCGCCCACGGGAGCGAATCGCGACGCGAGGCAACAGAGCGTGCGGTCGAGCTGTTGACCCTGGTGGGCATTCCGGAGCCCGAGCGGCAAATCAACGATTACCCGCACCAAATGAGCGGCGGCATGCAACAGCGCGTGATGATCGCGATGGCCCTGTCTTGTCGTCCGAAGATTCTCATTGCCGATGAGCCCACCACGGCACTAGACGTAACCATCCAGGCGCAAATCCTCGATCTCCTTATGGATCTCAAGGTGCGTTTCGGGATGTCGGTCTTGTTCATCACGCACGACCTGGGTGTGCTGGCAAGCATAGCCGACCGTGTCGCCGTCATGTACGGCGGCAAGATCGTTGAGGAAGGCGAGGTGCGTGCGATCTTCAAGCGACCGGCCCACCCCTACACGCAAGGGTTATTGCGAGCCGTGCCGCACATCGATCGCCCCCCCGTGCAACTCAGAGGAATTCCCGGTGGGGTGCCTACCGCAACCGAGTGGCCTAGTGGATGTCGCTTCCATCCGCGTTGCTCACAGCGAATCGATCGCTGCAGCACAGAGACGCCTCCCGATATCACGACCGAGGCGGAACACGTCGCGCGGTGCTGGGTGGCAACACCCGCGGGAAAGTCCTAGGCTCCATGAGTTCCCCCAAGACTTTGCTGAGAGTCGAGAACCTCGTGAAGCACTTTCCGGCCGGCGGCCTATTCGGGCGGACGGATCACGTCCGCGCCGTAGACGGCGTCAGTCTTTCTCTCCCACGCGGTCAGACCCTGGCACTGGTAGGGGAAAGTGGCAGCGGCAAGACCACTCTGGGACGTTGTATCGTGCGGCTCATCGAACCGACTTCTGGTAGGGTCTCGTTCGACGGGGTAGACATCCTCGCTCTGCGCGGGACCGACATGCGTGCTCTGCGGCGCAGGATGCAGATCGTGTTTCAAGATCCCGCCGGGTCGCTGAACCCTCGAATGACGGTTGGCACGGCCGTGCGTGAGCCGCTAGAGGTGCACCGCATCGCACGTGGTAAGGACGCGCGCGCTCGAGTCAACAAGCTGTTCAGGGAGGTTGGCCTCGATCCGAGCCTCACCACTCGGTATCCGCATGAATTGTCGGGCGGCCAGAAGCAGCGGGTCGGCATGGCACGGGCACTGTCGATTCAACCCGAGTTCATCGTCCTCGACGAACCCGTATCGGCGTTGGACGTCTCGGTCCAAGCACAGGTGGTAAATCTCCTCGTGGATCTCCAAAAGGCACGCGATCTGACCTACCTATTCATTGGGCACGACCTAGCTGTGGTGAGACACATCGCCGATCGGATAGCCGTGATGTATCTGGGCAAGATCGTCGAGACCGCCGATGTGATTCCGTTGTACGACAGACCGCTCCACCCCTACACAGTATCCCTCCTATCCGCCGTCCCCGTTCCCGATCCGACGGCGACACGCACACGAGTTCCTCTCCCCGGCGAAATGCCAAGCTCTCGGCACCCACCCCCGGGTTGTCCGTTCCACACGAGATGCCCACACACAAGAAAGGATGAGCGTTGCTCGACCGAGGTTCCCGAACTGCAGGAGGTCGAGCCGGGCCGGTGGGCGGCGTGTCACTACGCCGAGACGCCGATGCCACTAGGTCGTGGTTCTTGACAGCCGCAGAGGTCACCGGGCACGCAGCGGACCCTACGCCGGCCAGTCATCGCGGGCCATTCACCGCAGCGTCGCTCAGGAAGAATGGCGGCTGTTTCTTTCAGGAAGACGGTACTGCTCAACCAGGCCCGCTACTCGAAGAAGTCGCTCTGTTCGTCGGACGGTTCACCATCGGCACGGAGCGTTCCCCGAACTCGCCGCACCCACGCCTGGACATCAAAGTGGGCCTCGTGATTCAGCATCCGCTTGACGACGTCCGGAACGTCGTCCAGCGCATCGGCTAGGTCACTCACGATCTCGCGAGTCTCCTGCAGCCGCAGCAACTCGTCGCCGGCAAACGCCATGTCTTGCAGAATCCCACGCTCACTGCGCGACGCTACAATGGGACGGTCGAGCGTTGCCGTGTAGACCTCGGTTCGCTGGCCCGGGCCCCGTTCGTCTTCGATCGGCATCAACCCTACGATCGCGTCGGAGCGCCAGTACTTACCGTACCCGAGAGAGATCATCCGTCCTGGCTTGATTTCCATCCGCTGTCCTCCCTAGCGATCCATCTTTTTCTTTAGTTGGCGAAGCTGTTCGTTTGCCGCAGCCTCCTTCGCCGCGGTGTCCAGCTGAGAACGCAACAATTCGTCTTTCAAATCGAGTTCCGGACGAGTCCCGCCGGCGCTCCCGATATTCCACCAGGCGGACTCGATCCGGTCGGATGCGTCCCCCTCCAGCCCCCGTTGGTTTCTGGCCTTCTTGAATTGCTCGCGCATCTGCGCAAATTCGCGCTCCGCCAGCGCCAACTCGGCTCTTTGCGCATCGAGCTTGCGCGTGAGCACTGTCGCGCGCTCGCGATGCTTGGCAGCAAACTCCTCGGCAACCTCGACTGTTTCCTTATCTCCAATTCCGTCGGCCAGCTTGCCCCGTCGCTCCGCGTCCTCGAGTTTTTGCCGCTCCTTGTCGAGCCGCCGCTCGGTATCGCTCAGCTGGTCGCTCATCTCCATCAACGAAGTGCGAGCCTCGACGACGGCATCGTGCATTCGAGCCACGACATCCCGGGCGTCGCCGGCCGGAGTGGCAGCGGCCAGAATCGCCTCGATCGTTTCCCGGAGCTTTTCGAACACTAGCTCTTTCTGATGGTCTTGGCGAAGAACTCCGAGAACACCCGCTCGACCTTGTCCGAATCGCACTCGGGGCAGCTCACTGGCTTCGCCGTGTGCTCCACCATCGTCTCTGTGCGAGAGAATTCCTCGCCACAGCTCTCGCATTCGTACTCGTATGTTGGCATGCTGTTCACCAAAAAAAGATGAGGAAGCCTTCACGAACAAGCGGTCATGAAAAACGATATACGGACGTGGTCGGCCCGGTCAAGCAGTGAGGCGTGAAGAAACTGTTCACCACTAGGCCATCCCGCCCCCTAGACGTATGTTATCTAACATGTACCGTAACCTCACAGCACTTTTCCTGCTGGCCTTGGCCGCCTGCTCCCCACCCAACCGAGGGGAGAACAGCCCGATCTGCGGCATCACCATGTTGGCTGCCGGCGCCAGAATCCTGGATCAGGTCACTCTCCCTCACATGGCCCTGACCGAGCCGCCCGAGGCGTTGCACGAGGGTATCGTTCCCGCCCGGGTGGTGGGATACGGCACCACGCCAGCCGTCACCGGCCTGGCCGACGACGGCCGCGTGACCGTGACATACCTGGGCGAGGGGTTCCCGTCCAGACCGGGCTTTGGAGCCGCGTTGGTGGACGATTCGAGCGAGGTATTGAGGGGAATCTTGATTTGGGACGCGGAGCCGCCGCCGACCGACTACCCCCGCATCGGTACGATCACAAACACCAGCATTACCATGCCTCTGATTGGCGTTTTGGTGAATTGGCCGTCGGTCAACAGCGATCGGTGCCCCCTCTTCGCGGAGCTGGACACGATCGCTCAATGACTCAGTTGGACAGTCGGGCAGCCGGATGGCCGGCCGCGACTAGCCGCTTCCCCTGCCTCCCGATGCCCCCTATGTAACCCTTCCCTCCCCTCTGCCCCCGTCCCCACTGCTACATTGATAGTCCGTTCCGCCTGGCGGAGACGAAACACCGGCCGGGGAGCGTGGTACGATAATGTGGGGGGGAAAGACGCCCCGGAGAGGAGAGCTGCACATGCAGGATTGTCATGATCTATATCTGCGTACCGACTCATAACGACGCCAAGACGGTCGGCCTGCTCCTGTGGAAGGTTCGGCAGGTCCTGGCGGAGTTTCCCAGAGAGTACCAGCTCCTCGTGGCCAACGACGGCTCCGACGACGCCACAGGGGAGTTGCTGGAGAGCTACGCCAAGGTCTTGCCGATGTCGGTGACCACATACCGAACCTCCCGCGGCTACGCCGCTACGGTGGAGGAGCTCCTACGGCAGGCGTTGCGGAACAGCGACCACCCCAAGAGAGACTGCGCCATCGTGCTCAACGCGGACTTCAGCGTCTCGCCCAGGGTCTTGCCCGACCTGATCAAGGGCGTGGAATCCGGCGCCGACGTGCTGGTGGGTGAGGCGACCCGGAGGCACCAGTCTTTCGGGCGGCGGCTGGTTCAGCGAATGTCAACCTGGTTGCTGAAACCGGGGTTGCAGCTGCCCGGGGTGCGGGACCTCCTGTCGGGGGTCTGCGCCATGAGGCTGGTGACGCTCAAGCGGTGCTTCCGCGACGGCGAAGGCCCTTTGTTGCAAACGGACGGCGTCTGTGCCCGAGCCGAACTCGCGGCCCGGGTGTCTGCTCACGCGAGGCAGATCACCGTAGTCTCGTTCGCACCGACTGATCTGCGCCACGGCTCCACTACCAACCGGCTCGTGACACAGGCCATGCAACTGTTCCGAGCGGGTCGGACTCTGCGCGTCTCCCGCCCAGAGGCCTCCGTGCGGAGGGTGTCATGAAGCCGGCTTGGTTCTTGTCGGTGACGCTGCTGCTGCTGCCGCCCATTGCGGTGGCCCAGACTGCCGGTGATTCTACCGGGGCCGCCGGGCGGGGCTGGGTCGCGGAGCGTTTTCCTGTAGGCGAGACGTTGACGTACGACGCCAAGTTCGGGTTCATCAAGTTGGGGCGCGCTATGATGAAGGTGATGCCGCCCGACACCGTGCGGGATGAACTAACATCGCATTTCCGGTTTCTCCTGGAAGCCAACCTCGCCGGCGTGTACCGCATGCACGATCAGTTCGATTCTTGGGTGGGAGCGGATGATTTCCATTCCCGACGGTACATTCAGGAGAAAAACGAAGGCGGCAGGCAGTGGACGGACGCATACGAAATCTTCCCCGACTCCGGCGTCTATTGGCAACAGGGAGTGGACACGGCACAGGCTGCCTCGGACAACCCGCTGGACGACACAGCGTTCTTCTACTTCGTACGCACCTTGGACCTCGAGCCAGGCGACAGCCTGGCTTTCGACAACTACTTCCGGCCCGACCGTAACCCAGTCGTGGTCAGGGTGCTGGAGCGGGACACCATCGACGTCCCAGCCGGACGATTCCCGACCATCGTCATCCAACCCATCATCAAGGGCGGCCTGTTTGACGGCAACAAGAACGGGCGCATGTGGCTCAGCGACGACGACCGTCACTTCATCGTCCAGATGAAGACCAAACTCGCGTTCGGCACCATCACCATGAGGCTGATCGACTTCGTGGACCCCCGGGAAGGAGACACGGCACCCAGGGAAGCCGGGAGTACCTCCCGGCACTGAGACAGAGGCGTGACCACTCGGCCTCGCCTCGATCGTATCATCCCTTTTCGACCTACGAGTCGGTCTTTTCCCGACCCGCTACCTTTTCCCGCACTCGGCGGGCGGTGTCCGGACTGACGATCTTCAAAACCAGATAGAACAAAAAACCAATAGCGGCCAGCCAGAACAGGGTCCACAACAGGGAGAGGGCGAACCCGATTACGCCAAACAGCAGCTTGAGGACGATGACAGCCACTACGCCCACAACAGCATAGCCTGTGAGGGTGCGTATCATTTGATTCTCCAACGTCATGTTGTAGAATCTCTACGGGGAGATCTGTCAAATAGTTTCACGGTAGGCTGACCCATGGCCCAGCCGGATGTCGTTCCTCGTCGGTGGTGGATTGGTCGGCGCAGCATGCGCTCGCCATCTCGCCGAACGGAGAATCAGGATGCGAATCCTGGACAGCGGTGCCGAGCCCGGTATCGCCAGCACCGCTGCTGCCGGCATGCTGGCACCGCTCGCCGAGAGCGTCCCCGAGAACCCACTCCTCAGTTTGTCCGTGCGGGGGCGCGACGTGTACCAGCAGCTTGCCCCGGTACTGAAGGAGGAAACGGGAATCGACATCGGTCTGTGGAACGCCGGGATTCTCCAGCTCGCCCTTTCGACCGGAGAGGCGGCCCGCCTCACCCACGAGATCGCTTGGCAGCGCCAAAGAGGGTTCCGGTCGGATTGGCTCTCCCAAGATGATCTCCGAGAACGGTTTCCCGGCTTGGCGCCCGAAGCGCTGGGCGGGAAGCTCGCACCGGAAGATGGGGCGCTCGAGCCGGGGTCACTGCTGAAGGCGTTACTTGCTTCGGCCAGGCGGCATGGGGCACGGCTGAGCCGCGGGATTCGCGTCGACGAGGTCGTCGTCAAGGACGGCAAGGCTGTAGGAGTTATGGCCGATGGCAAGAGGATCGGCGCCGGGGCCGTCGTCCTGGCGGCCGGAGCGTGGTCGGGACGGGTGAGAGGGCTGCCACGGCCGCTGTCGGTGGAGCCCATCCGAGGGCAGATGATTGCAGCCGACTGGCCGGCAGACGAGCCACCCGCCATCGTGTACGCACAGTCCGGCTACCTCTTGCATCGCGACGGCGAGGTCGTGGCCGGCACTACGATGGAGCACGTCGGTTTCGACGCTTCTGTCACGGATACCGGTGTCGCCCATGTACAGGAAGTGATGTGCAGCATCTACCCTGCACTGGAGGGGGCCGAGATAAAACGCAGCTGGGCTGTTCTCCGCCCCGGGAGCCCCGACGGGCAGCCTATTGTGGGGCAAGACGCGGAGATCGAGGGGCTGTGGTACGCCACCGGGCACGGGCGAAACGGCATTCTGCTGGCGGCGATCACCGGCGAAATCATCGCCCAGCTGTTCACCGATGCACCCATCGAATACGACATCAGCCCCATAGACCCGGGCCGATTCTGGAAGACCGGCCGGTAGCAGGGGAGCCTGGCCGGCTTCCCCCCACCGATCCCCTTGTCAGGCCCTGCCTGGCTCACCACCATACGATCCCGTGGCCGGAATCCTGTGCGCCCACTATGTTTCGCAGGTTATGGACCTGGTGCAAATCGCTAAGGGGAACGCCTTTACGGCCTCGCAGGGTGGGGTGGACAGAAAGCCACCCTGGCTGAAAGTCCGTGCGCCCGGTGGGAGCAACTACGCCGAGATCCGACGGCTGATGCGGGGTCTGGGGCTTCACACCGTGTGCGAGGAGGCACGTTGCCCCAACATCGGGGAGTGCTGGGAGCACCGTGCGGCAACGTTCATGGTGTTGGGCGACGTTTGCACTCGCAACTGTGCGTACTGCGCCGTGGCTCATGGCACGCCCGCCGAGTATGACCCCGAGGAGCCGGCGCGTCTGGGCCAGGCGGTGGAGCGTATCGGGTTGCAGCACGTCGTCGTCACCAGTGTGGACCGGGACGACTTGCCGAACGGCGGCGCGGAGATTTTCGCGGGATGCGCGATGGAGATCCATGCACGGCTGCCGGACACCACGGTGGAACTCCTCATACCCGATTTCAAAGGCAGTGAACGGGCTTTGCGAATCGTAGTCGAAGCAGGCCCCGACATCTTGAACCACAACCTCGAGACGGTGCGGCGACTCTATCGCATGGCGCGGCCCGGCGGCGATTACCAGAGGGCCTTGGAACTGCTGCGGCGGGCCAAGACGATGAACTCCGGCCTCGTGACGAAATCCGGTATCATGTGCGGCTTGGGTGAAGAGTGGGATGAGTTGCTGGGCGCCATGAACGATCTCTGCCGTCAGCGCGTCGACCTCTTGACGATCGGGCAATACCTCAGGCCGTCCACCAGCCACCTTCCGGTGGCACGGTACTACACTCCCGCCGAGTTTGACGAGTTGCGAGACGCCGGACTTCAAATGGGGTTCCGCCATGTCGAGGCCGGCCCGCTGGTGCGATCCTCCTACCACGCATGGGAGCAGGCCCGGCGGGTGATGCCCGTATAAGCCAGTTCGGAACATAGAATGACGCAGGTTCACGCGGATGCCGGGCTCGACCCAGCGCGCACGGATTTCTATCGACGGCTGCTACGTCAGATACTGTTGATTCGGCGCTTCGAAGAGAAGGCCGGCGAAGCGTACGCGATGGGCCAGATCGGCGGCTTTTGCCACCTGTATGTCGGTCAGGAAGCAGTTGCGGTTGGAGCCATGGCGGCGCTGCGGGACGACGATTACATCACCGCATCGTACCGGGAGCACGGCCATGCCCTGGCGCGCGGAATGTCAGCCCGTGTGGTGATGGCAGAACTCTTCGGCAAGGCCACCGGGTGTTCCAAGGGCAAGGGTGGCTCCATGCATCTCTTCGACGCCGGGCGCAACTTCCTCGGCGGACACGGCATCGTTGGTGGTCAGATTCCCATCGCCGCGGGCGCGGCGTTTGCCGTCAAGTACCGCGGCGGCGATCAGGTATCGTTGTGTTTCTTTGGGGAAGCCGCAGTGAACATCGGCTCCTTCCACGAAACCCTCAACATGGCCTCGCTGTGGAGTTTGCCGGCCATCTTCCTGGTTGAGAACAACCGCTACGGCATGGGTACCGCGTTGGAACGGGCGTCCGCCATTGGCGACATCGCGGCCCGGGCATCTTCCTACGGAATGACCTCCGAGGTGGTGGACGGAATGGACGTACTGGCGACCTATGAGGCAACGATGCGAGCCGTCACACGTGGTCGGCTGGACAAAGCGCCCACGTTACTCGACGTGAACACGTACCGTTTCGTGGGGCATTCGATGTCCGATGCGAGTCACGGCACCTATCGCACGTTGGAGGAGGTCGAGGAAAACAAGAAGAACGATCCGATCGGTAAACTTTGCAGCCAGTTGTTAGACGGCGGAATCTTGGACCACGAGGAGATCGAAGATCTCGACACCGAGGTCATTGCCGAAGTCGAGGACGCGGTGGCCTTCGCCGAATCCAGTCCGGATCCCGATCCGGGAGACCTCTTTGCCGACGTGTATCACAACTGACATGCCCATATTGACGTATCGCGATGCGCTGAACGACGCGCTCCGTGAGGAGATGGAGCGTGATCCCGACGTCTTTCTCATGGGTGAGGAAGTCGCCGAATACGACGGCGCTTACAAGGTGAGTCGCGGCCTGTTGGAAGAGTTTGGCGACAAGCGTATTGTCGATACCCCGATAACCGAACTCGGGTTCACGGGTATCGGCGTCGGGGCAGCGATGGCGGGCCTGCGACCGGTCATCGAATTCATGACGTTCAACTTCGCCTTGCTGGCGATCGACCAGATCGTCAACAGCGCCGCAAAGATATCCTACATGTCGGGCGGCCAGTTCCGAATTCCAATCGTTTTTCGTGGCCCTGGTGGAGCAGCACTGCAACTGGGCAGCCAACATTCCCAGGCGTTCGATTCCTGGTACGCGAACGTTCCCGGCCTGAAGGTAGTGGCTCCGGCGACGCCTGCCGACGCCAAGGGCCTGCTCAAGTCGTCCATCCGCGACGACAATCCGGTGGTGTTTCTGGAAGGTGAGATGCTGTACAACGCCAAGGGCGAAGTTCCGGACGGAGACCACCTCGTTCCCATCGGGCACGCCGACATCAAGCGCGAGGGATCGGACGTAACCATCGTGTGTTACGCCAAGACTCTCGCGCCTACGCTCAAGGCCGCCGACACGCTCGCAAGCGATGCCGGCATCTCGGCGGAGGTCATCGACCTCCGAACCATCCGTCCGCTCGATGCGGAAGCGTTGGTAGCAAGTGTGCGCAAGACGAATCGTTGTGTAATCGTGGAGGAGGGGTGGCCGTTTAGCGGGATCGGCGCGCAATTGGTGGACACGATTCAACGCGAGGCGTTCGACCATCTCGATGCGCCGCTGCTCCGCGTGACCGGCGCCGACGTGCCGATGCCGTATAATAAGAAACTCGAGCGCGCCGCGAAGCCGACTCCGCAGAAGGTGATCGAAGCAGTCAAACAGGTGACCTACACGGCGTAACAGCAGATCGGGCTGCCATGGCAACAAAGGTAGTAATGGAGGCCCTTTCTCCCACAATGGAGGAGGGGCAAGTCACCAAGTGGCTAAAGGGCGAGGGAGACAAGGTGGCGTCTGGTGACACTCTCGCCGAAGTCGAGACCGACAAGGCCGTCATGGAATTGGTAGCGCGCGGCGATGGCGTTCTTCGCAAGATCGTCGTGCCCGAGGGCCAGACGGTGGAGGTCGGAAGCCTGGTAGCCGTGATTGGAGCGGAAGACGAGGACATTTCTTCGTTGGCCGTCGAGACGGCCGTCCCGGCCGCGGCGGAGTCGTCCGATGGCGGAGCTGCAGATGTCGCGGCCCTCCCGACCGGGGCGGCACCGGCGGCGGCCTCAGGTGACGGCGGCCGGGTCAAAGCATCACCCATCGCCCGACGAATAGCCTCCGAGCGGGGCATCGACCTGGCCGCCGTTCACGGTTCGGGACCGGGAGGACGGGTCGTCAAGCAGGATGTGGAAGGTGCGGTGGCAACGCCGCCGGCTGCGGCGATCGCCGGGCCCGGCGGATTCGAAGATGTTCCACTGACGCAGATTCGCAAAACCATCGCGCGGCGTCTAGCCCAATCCACAGGCCCGATTCCCCATTTCTTCCTGACCACAGAGATAGACATGGAGCGCGCCGCCGAGGCGCGTGCGGCGCTGAACGCGCTCGATGAGGGTCCCCGAATCTCGTACAACGACATCGTTCTCAAAGTGATCGCCGCCGCGCTCGTGCAGCATCGCGCTTGCAACGCCTGGTGGCAGAGAGATCACATTCGCTACTTCAACGAGGTCCATCTAGGGGTTGCCGTCGCGTTGAAAGAGGGGCTCATCACGCCCGTCCTCAGGAACGCGCATCTCAAAACGTTGCGTCAGATCGCCGTCGAAGTCCGCGACCTTGCCGGCCGCGCTCGCGAAAAGAGACTGCAACCCGATGAATACACTGGCAGCACTTTTACGGTCTCCAACCTTGGGATGTTCGACATCGACCAGTTTACCGGCGTCATCAACCCTCCGGAGGCCGGACTTCTGGCAGTCGGCTCGATTGTCGAAAAACCCGCAGTCGAGGACGGGCGGGTGGTTGTCAGGAAACGAATGCGTGTCACGATGAGCTGTGACCACCGCGTGATCGATGGGGCGACGGGCGCCCAATACCTGCAGACAGTACGCCGCATGTTGGAGAACCCGTTGGCCATCGTCTGGTGAATCTCACAGACTCCTCACGAATAACGATTAACAAAGGAATGAACCGTGCCTAAGGGTTTCGACGTAATCGTGCTGGGCGGCGGACCCGCCGGGTACGTATGCGCCATTCGCTGCTCTCAACTCGGTCTGAGCGCCGCCGTTATAGAACGCAACAAACTAGGCGGAGTGTGCGTCAACATCGGATGCATTCCGAGCAAGGCCTTGCTGCACAGTGCGCATCTGGCAAACACGATCCGGCACCACGCGAAGCGGCTTGGTATTCATGTCGGCGACATCAAGCTCGATCTGTCGGCCGCCGTCAAGCACTCGCGCCAGGTGAGCGAGCAGAACTCCAAGGGCGTAGGCTTCTTGATGAACAAGCACAAAGTGACTGTGATCTCGGGAACGGGTACGCTCCTGCCTGGTAAGAAGGTCGAGGTCGACACCGACACGTACACGGCGGCCAAGGCCGTCGTCATTGCGACCGGCACTCGGGTGAAGGGCATCCCCCAAATCGGTCTCGGGATCGACAAGACAACCGTCATTTCTTCGGACGAGGCGCTTTTTCTCGAAGAGGCGCCGAAATCCCTCGCCATCGTGGGCGCCGGGGCCGTTGGAATGGAGTTTGCCGACATCTTCAGCACATTCGGCTCGAAGGTGACCGTCATCGAAATGCTACCCAGAGCGCTCCCCATCGAGGACACAGACTGTTCGGACGCCATCACCAAAGTCTTCCAGAAACGCAAGACAGACATACTTGCGGGAGCCACCATCAAGAGCGCAAAAGTGGGGGCCGACAGCGTCGTGCTGGACGTAGAGGTCGCCGGCAAGGTGCGGACGGTAAAGGCCGACAAAGTCCTCATGGCGGCGGGCCGCGCCCTCAACACCGAGGATCTAGGGCTCGACGCGATCGACATCAAATTGACCGACGCAGGATACATCGAAACGGATGACAACCTGCGGACATCGGTGGACGGATACTATTGCATCGGGGACGTCGCCGGCCCTCCGATGCTGGCGCACAAGGGCAGCCGCGAAGGCGTGCACGTTGCCGAAGTTCTCAGCGGCCACCGGCCACAACCCATCAAGTACGACAACATCCCCAGTGTGACATACTGCCACCCGGAGGTGGCCAGCATCGGCCTCACCGAGGAACAGTGTAAGGAACGATCACTCGACTACCAGGTAGGTCGCTTCCCGTTCACTGCCAACGGAAGGGCGCGTGCCACAATTGAAACCGACGGGTTCGTGAAAATCATCCGCGACAAGAAATACGGTGAAATCCTGGGCGCTCACATAGTTGCCTCCCACGCCAGCGAGTTGATTCATGAGCTCGCCGTGGCCCGCCAAAACGAGTACACGGTGGAAGAGATCGACCTCGCCGTACACGCTCACCCGACACTCTCCGAGGCTGTCGCGGAGGCAGCACTCGACTCCCTCGGACGGGTCGTGCACACGTAGTGGCAGGAGAGAACGACCCCGTAGGGGTGGCTCTGAGTGGGATCGGCGCCGGCGCAACTGCCGGCGCTTCGGTCATCACCATGAGCCTGATCGTTTTTCGCCTCGTGTTGGGAGGCGCCGACGACGGTTTGAGCCAAGACCTCCAGTTCGCGGTCATCACCGCAGGATTGGTCGGAGGCGTGATTACCGCCTTCCTCACAACGTTCACCCTGGCGCGCACGATAACGGACTTGTGGCGTCGAGCGGCGCTCGCCGCCACGACGGTGTTCGCCGCAGCGTTCTTGGCGACCCTGGCGACCCCAGTGGACATGATTGCCGGAGTCCCCGGCCTGAGCGTCTACCTCGCCGTTCTGGGCGTCGCAACGTGGTACTCGGCCGCCAAGGCCAAAGCGGCGGCCGGCGAATGAGCAGCGACCTTTTCGTGGTGGGACTGAGCCGTATGGCATATGGCGAAACGCTGGCCCTGCAGCGCACGCTGGCCGAGGCACGCATCGACGGAAGGGTGACCAACGACATGCTCCTGCTGGTGGAGCACCCGCCCGTGGTGACATTGGGACGATCGTTTGAGAAAAAGAACCTGCGAACTCCACCCGAGGAACTCGCAGCACGAGGCATCGAACTCTTCGACATCGAACGAGGAGGCGACGTCACCTTCCACGGTCCCGGTCAGTTGGTGGGCTATCCCATCTACGACTTGAACGAGCACAAGCCCGACCTTCACTTGTTTCTTCGGCAAATCGAAGAATGTTTGATCCGAACGTTGAGGGAGAGCGGAGTCGCCGGTCGGCGCCGTGATGGTCTGACAGGCGTCTGGGTTGAGGACCGGAAGATCGCCAGCATCGGAATCCACGTGAAGAAATGGATCACTTGGCACGGCTTTGCGCTCAACGTTCTTACCGACTTGTCCTTCTTCCATCTCATCGTTCCTTGCGGCATCGATGAAGTCGTGATGACCAGCATGCAAAAGGAACTTGCCGAACGGGCCCCGCACGATCTGTGGGCCCGGGCATTGGATGGCGTGATGCTGGCGTTTTGCGAAGTGTTCGATCAGACGCCGCAGGCGGTGACGGTGGAGGAACTTGTGGGGTAGTCAGTAGGCATGCCTACTGACTACTTCCCCATCAATTCAAGGAACCGCCCGAACACCTTCACACCCTTCCAAAACTGCTCCAGCGATAGTTTTTCATTCGGAGCGTGGAGACGGTCGTCGGGCAGCCCGATTCCGGCAAGCACAACCGGTGCTCCACCCCTCGCCAATGTAGGAACAATGGGAATCGAACCGCCCGAACGAATGGGAACGGCCTCCCTTCCCTCCACCTCGCGGAAGGCGCGCCTGATCTGATCGAACGGCGGAGCCGTCACATCTGCTATGACGGGGTCGGCACTGTGAATCAGGTCCACCTTCACCTTGGCATATGGAGGTGCAAGCTCCTTGACCCGTTTGCGCAATTGACGCTCGACGGTCTTGGCCTTTTGCTTGGGGACGAGCCGCAGGCTCACCTTGGCGGAGGCAACGGCGGGAATCACCGTCTTGGCTCCCTCGGCGGTGAACCCACCGGCGATTCCGTGAATCTCAAATGTCGGCAGCGCCCACGTCCGCTCCAGGGGAGTTGACCGGGCGAGGCCGGTGAGCGCTCGAGACCCTACCTCCCGTCGCATGTATGCGCGCTCGCTGAATGGCAGGCGCTTCCATGCATCACGCTCGGCTTTCGAAGGTCTCACGACCGCCTCGTACAACCCCGGGATCTGAATCTTGCCACTGGGTGATTTGAGCTTTGCGAGAATGTGCACCAGCGTTTCATGCGCGTTCGGAGCAACGCCGCCATACAGCCCGGAGTGCAAGTCGCCATCCAATGTTTGCACCGTGATCTCGCAATAACAGATGCCGCGAAGCGCCGTGTAGATCGCGGGCCAGCCGTGGGCGTAGTACGGCATGTCGGCAACGAGGACGGCGTCCGCTGCTACACGTTCAGGCTCCCGCTGCAGCAGATCGGTCAAGACTTCACCGCCCGATTCCTCTTGTCCTTCGATGAGAAAGCGCACGTTGACGGGCGGGGCACCGTCTCGCACGATCGCCTCGAACGCCTTCACGATCGAGAACACCTGTCCCTTGTCGTCCGTAGCACCCCGGGCATAGATGTTGCTGTCGCGGATGGTCGGTTCAAACGGAGGAGTGTCCCAGAGGCTCAGCGGATCGGGTGGCTGGACGTCGTAATGCCCGTAGACCAGGACGGTCGGCTTTCCCGGAGTCGGCGGGCCTTCGGCCCACACCACCGGATGCGTTTCGCTGGCGAGGAGGGCAGTTTGGCATCCCAAGCCCGCCAGGTGATCTGCCATCCACTGTGCCGCCCGCCGGCAGTCGTCGTTGTGCTCCGACAAGGTCGAGATGCTGGGAATACGAAGGAACTCGCTGAGTTCATCCAGGACAGTCTTTTCGCGCTCGCGAATGAAGTGGTCGATGCTCATGGGGGTAATATGACCATGGTATCACGGTTGGGTGAAGGGTCCACCTAGTCACGGCGTGCTTCAAAGGTATATTCGGCACGATGCGCACGACCTCGTCGTTTGAAATTTTTCCGAATGACGCCTCCGAACGGGCGTTAGCGAAGGCGCGGTGGTTGCGGCGCGAGGGACGCTTGCAGGAAGCCGAGGACGTCTACCGGAGTGTCATGAAACGACAACCCGGCTTGCGGGCCGGTTGGACGGAGTGCTTCGACCTGCTGCGCCGATCGGGGCATATCGAGGAGGCCTTGGCTCTGGCCGCCGATGCCGAGCGGACCTTTGCGACGGATGCATTTCCCATCGCCCTCAGGGGCGCCGCGCTCATCGAGCAAGAACGGTTTCAGGAAGCCCTAGAGGCATTGGAAGCAGCGGTGGTTCGGGATCCCAACCTCGCCCTCACGTGGCACGAACTCGGGTATGCGGCATATCGACTTGGCGACGGCATTAGGGCGCTTCTCGCCCTCGACCGTGCATTCGCCTTGGAGCCTCACACCGAAACGCTGACGCTCAGGGGCCGCATTCTTCGTGAGGCAGGAGAGCTATACGCAGCCACGGTCGCGTTCGAGGCAGCCCTTCATTCGGCCACGCATGACGAACAGCGCACCGAGATCGAGCACGAGGTCCTGGTCACACAACGGCTCGGCGACTTTGCGCCGCGGCGTCCCCGCGACCTGACTCGAGCCGAGCGATGGTTTACAGAGCACGGGACGGTGGTGCTTGCTGCGGCCGGCCCGGGACGCCCTCCGACCACAGCAGAACTCGTACACGCGTTCGTTAGCCTTGCACACGATCGAGGCTGGGAGTTCGGGCAAGTTGTGGCGCCGTCTGACGACGCGATTTCCCGTACCGTCGCCGAGCGGTTCGGTATTTTGTGCGAGCCGCTGGACCACATCGATCCGGAACGCATTCCCTTGGTGTTCGCTGAACGCCCTCCCGTCGGCCAGCAGCACTGGAAGTCGGCCGTCGATCGCGTGAACGAAGAGCGTAAAGGCGCAGTATTCATGGCGTGGTGTTCCATTGGCGGCGCCCCTAGCGCGGATGTAGTCGGTGGCCTGGACGACAACGGCGTTCCGCTGGCGCTCGAGATCGACGCAGCTCAGGCCATTGTCATGGCCCAACATCCCGTGGCGAGAATCGCGGGTCGTGAGTTGATCTTCCAAGTGTCTACATTGCAGCCCGAGTAGATGATCCCTACGGCTTGCGGCTTCGCTTTTTCCATTCATTGACCAGGAGCCACTCAATGTCTTCGTCGCAAAACGATCGCGAACGGCTCAGCACGAACGTGATCGTCGAGAATCAGTTCGAAATAACCGCCAACCTCATCGGTCTCGAGCCGGCAATGCAGGTACTGTTGAAATCGCCGTTTCGAATCGTTTCCGTCGAAGTGCCGGTGCGCATGGACGATGGCCGGCTCGAGGTCTTCCGCGGCTATCGCGTTCAACACAGCGGAGCCCGAGGACCATGTAAGGGCGGGGTGCGTTACCACCCGGAAGCCGACGAAGAGGAAGTGTTGGGGTTGGCAACTACCATGACTTGGAAGACGGCGCTGCTCGACATCCCGTTCGGGGGAGCGAAAGGCGGCGTTCAAGTCAGGGCGCGCGACCTCACGCAACGCGAGTTAGAAGCCATCACGAGACAGTTCACTCGCCGCATTGCGCTTTTTCTCGGTCCATATCGCGACATTCCCGCGCCTGACATGAATACCAACCAGCAAGTGATGGCGTGGATGCTGGACGAATACTCGGCGAAGTACGGGTACACACCAGCCGCAGTTACGGGCAAGCCGATTGCGCTGGGCGGTTCGTTGGGCCGCGAAGAAGCTACCGGCCGTGGTGTCATGATCACCATGCAAAATTACGGCCGTGACGCCGGCATCCCGATCAAGGACGGACGCGTCGTCATCCAGGGTTTCGGTAACGTTGGAGCCCACCTTGCCTTGTTCCTTCATGAGCAAGGTGCCAAGGTCGTTGCGGTCTCGGACGTCAACGGCGGCCTTCACAACGAGAACGGCTTGGACGTCCCATCACTGTTCGAACACACATACATAAAACGCAAGCCGGTCGCAGATTTCGATGGCGGAGATGCAATGTCCGATGCGGACGAAGAGATCTGGAAGGTCTCGTGTGATTGGCTCGTTCCAGCCGCGCTGGGGAGCGTGATCACCAAAGAAAAAAACGCTAACAGCATCGACTGCAAAGTGGTCGTCGAGGCGGCCAATAGTCCCACAACCCCCATCGCCGACAAGATTCTCGAAGCCCGCGGAATTCAGGTTCTGCCCGATTTTCTGGTCAACGCAGGCGGCGTAGTGGTAAGCTACTTCGAGTGGACACAGAACTTGCAGCAGGAACCATGGACCCTCGAACAGGTGAACCGCGGCCTGCACGCAAAGATGAGTGAAGCGTACAAAATCGTACGGGAGTTGGCCGAGAGTAAGGGCGTCCCGTGGAGAACGTCGGCACTAGCCACTGCATTACGACGCGTCGCCGATGCCGAGGCTTTGCGAGGTGGCCACTGAGGACGGCGTGGCGGTCAGATGGCTATGCGCACCCCGATGCGGCGGGAAGGATCGTTGAGCAGATTGTTGGGGTCGTACGCGAAATCCACGTCCATGGCTCCTAGTTCCAGCGTGGCACCGTAGGTCACTCCAGCGCGAGCCGTCGGTTCGGGCCGAGTCCCATATCCCAATCGCCCCACTACACCCACGCCGCTTATCACGATCCCCCCTTCCCCACCGATCACGAACCGCTGCTTCCGCCCCGCCTGCCACTGCCATTCGATGGTGGAAAGAAGACGGAACGTTCCCTGGGGATCGACATAGTTCATTGTGAACCCGAACCGGGTGAGGCGCGGCATTCTCAGATCGGACGTCTTCGACCAATTGCCGCCTACGTTCTGTACGGCAAACCCGATCGCCATGATGTCGAACACCGCGATCGCCATACCCAGATCGGCACTCACGCCTCTTTCCCGCACAGCTTCAATATCCCGGCTCACCCATTTCCCCGACCCGCCGAGTGCGATGAGTCCGAAGCGATACACCAGAGATCCAACGGCGAGAAGCTCGTTGGCTTCAACCGGCGTGTCGGCCGGAGTGAGAAACCCACCGTCCGGCCCCGGTGAACGGTCAAAATCAAAATAGTGGAGTCCGAATCCGATATCGAACTGACGTATCTTCCACCCAACCGCCGCCGCCGACAGCTCACCGGCGAACGGCCCCGACTGCAGAGCACCCTCCAACGCTACGTGGCGGATCGTCGCCAGGGCAGCCGGGTTGAAGAACACGGCCCCCGCGTTCCCCATCAGCGCTACACCAGCCCCGTTGAAACCAGCCGCGCGAATGGAGGCGGGAAACCGGAGGACCACCGGCTCGTCAATGCTGCTTGCTTGAGCCAGAACAGGAGGGGTAACACCTAGCTGCACGCCCAAGGCTACCACAGCCCAACACGCGACAAGAGCCCGATCAAGACCCTCGGCCCTGGTTTCACCTCTCACTTCTCACCTACCGTATCCTGATCACATTCAACCGGGGCACGGCATCCACGAGCGCCTGGCCGGACGGTTGTGTGAGGGTCGCCAAAAACCCAGGATCGTTGGGCGGCTGCACGACTCGGTAATAGTCCCCCGACCCAGCCCGCAACATCCCCTCCTGATTGAACCCCGCGGGCGACAACAATCCCGGATCGATGGGAAACGCCTTCGGAAATCCACCCTCGTCCTGTTTGTTGAAGCTCGCGAAGGTGATGCGGAAGCTCCACGAGCTGAACTTTAGCCGATCGGGCTTCACGGAATCGGCAAGGATCGAAACCGGCAGGTCGGAAACCCAGTTGGCCAAGAACCATTCCGACAACAGCCGCCCGAAAGAAGCTCCCACCACCGACCCAACGTTGTCCGACCCTGTCGCGCCAGTCTCCGACATCCGACGCACCACGTCCTCTCCGAACTGGTCCACGACCCAGCGGAGAAACAGCCAAGCCGCACCACGTTCTTTTCGAGTACCGCCGCCCTCCCCCGGCAACACGAAAACGTCGCCGGGTTCGAATAGGTAATCGTAAGCGTTGATGAGATTGCCGAGGGCGAAGCGCTGGAAACGAGTCGTATCTCCTTGGGCAAGAAAATGCTGCGCCGCCAACTCCTCCGACAGATGCGATAGCCCTTCGTTCAGCCAAAGCTCTTCCGGAACTCCACCCCGCAACATCACGTGCTGGTGGAAGCTGATCATGTGCTGAAACTCGTGAATGAACGTCACGGGAACTTGGTCGCGCACCTGATCCACAGTGAACGTACATGTGAACTCGCCCTCAGGGTCGGGTACAATGGAATAGAACACTTCCGCCTGATTCGACCGCGGGTCGTCGACGCTCCCCGGATTGATGTCGAGGGCGAGGAAGAAACCGGCAACGAACGAGTCGTCGCACGACGCGACCTCCGTGAGACTGTTGACAACTGGGGTCAGGAGAATGGCGACCCGATCATCCCCGTCGATGTCCGACTCCGCCCCGAACGCACGGGTTCCTACGTCATACAGATCCAAGTCAAAGACTTCCCCCAAATCGTCGAAATCGCCCGGTCCGAGCCCGCCGGCTGGGGCATTCAAGTCCTGGTAGATCACGGCGTGCCGTCCCACGTATTTGGCTTCGGCGCGTACCGTGGCGAACTCGCCCTGACACTTGACGTTGGAGCACACCCTGAAGATACGTTCCACGCCGGGTTTGATGATGCCGGCAGGAACCTCTCGTGCCGTGCCGCCTCCCGCGGCCGGGAGCTGTGCCAGCTCGCGCTCAAACTCACGCAGGCGAAAGTGAAATCGATCGGCATAGGAAGGTTCGGATCGCGCTGCCCCATTCGGCGTTGCCGATGCCGACGGGGAAGCACCGATCCCCCGCAACCGGTAAGCGGCGGAGTCCCCCGCGAGCCCCGAAACAGATTGGACAGCCAAGAGATACTCGGCCCCGCTCGCACCGGCAGGGGGAAACATCGCGCACCCCTCCAGAGCGCTGGGAGAGAGAGACAGATACTCGCCGATCTCCAGGGCGATCGATCCGGCGGCAGCGGAGAAGTCGCCGAACAGCGGATCAGAGACTGCAGTTCCGGCGAATGCTCGAATGGCAACTTGGCCGGGCGTGAGACACTGAGGGACCGGAAGTGTCGCGTCACCACCGTCGCCCGAAACCGCGATCGGAACCACCACCACTCCCCCAACCTCGAAGCCGGTAGCGACATCCAGGTTGCTACCGCTCACGACGATCTGATCTCCCCCCCGGAATGAAGTCGGCGACACGCCTGTCAGAACGGGCGTTCTGGTGGCAGTGATGGTGAGGTCGACGGATTGGGTCCTATCGGTTCGGAGCACCGCACGGACGGTGGTAACGCCTTCGGTCCGGCCCAACGTGAGTTCTACTTCTGCCAACCCCGTCCCGTCCGAAACCGTCAGGGAATCGCTCAAGCTACCCCCTCCCACCTCTCCCGGCTGTGATAGTATGGACCACAGCACTGCGGCTCGCACGGTCGCCGTTCCGTCAGCCGTGCGAACCGTCACGCGTAGGGGCAAGCGGCTCCCACCCGCAGCCTGTTGCTGATCGGTGGAAGCCACTCTCGCTATCGTCGAAGGCTCCAACCCGGTATCGGTGAGGCACCCTGTCGAAACCGCCGTCAGCGCGAGGGAGGCGGCGCAGGAAATCCTTCGCAACATCATCTTCCTCAAGATTGGTCGTTTCTGCGATCTGCGACGGGCCCGCCGCCAAGACCGAACAACACGGGCTACGACCCGGCAGACGGATTTCCGTCGCGGCGAGGCCGTCGACCAACCGTCTCGCAGCACAAATCAGCGGTCAGACTGGAAAGTTTGGAACCGTTCCCGCGGTTCCCCACCTCTCCGACTCCCCGCTCCCGATCCGAAGCCACCGAGCCAGGCACCTCACTGCACTGCCACCCCACACCGTAACTTGCTGGATTTCAATAACATACGGCCACATTCCCTATTTTGACAACGCGGTGGAGCCTCGGTAGCTTTCGGACATCGGGAGTCGGCCAGCGGACACGATTTGTTCGTGCCCGTCCTGTTTCTGGGCCGCAGCATTGAATAACATAGCCCCCACATGCCATGACGCTGTGAGCTTCGTCCACCTCCACACGCATTCGGAATACTCGCTGCTCGACGGAGCGAACCGCATTCCGGACCTGATCGCGCGGATTCGCGATCTCGGAATGGACAGTCTGGCCATCACGGATCACGGCAATCTTCACGCGGCGTGGACCTTTTACGAACAAGCCAAGGCCGCCCAGATTAGGCCCATTCTCGGTTTCGAAGCGTACGTGGCGTTCGGGTCGCGCCACGATCGCGGGCGTGCGGAAGGGGCACCCGCCAACTATTCGCACCTGGTTCTACTCGCCAAGAACCGCACCGGGTACAAGAATATCGTCAAACTGTCGTCGATCGGATTCGTCGAAGGATTCTACCGTCGGCCTCGGGTGGACAGGGAAGTACTCGCCCAGTACCGCGAGGGCGTGATTTGTCTGGCCGCATGTCTCTCGGGCGAGGTGGCGCTCTGGTTGCGCCGGGGAAACTACGAGGAAGCCAAGCGGTCGGCGGAGTGGTACGCCTCGAACTACGGTGCCGACGGCTACTGGCTCGAGGTGCAAGACCACACGATCGATGATGAGAAAGTCGTCGCCGAGGGCATGTTCGAGCTTTCTCGCGAACTCGGCCTTCCGGTGGTGGCAACGAACGACGCGCACTATCTGCGGCGCGAGGATGCCAGAGCACACGATGTCTTGCTGGCGATCGGCACCGGAAAGGACCTCGACGACCCGAAGCGGTTCCGCTTCAAGGGCGAGGAAAGTTACGTGAAGTCCGAGGAGGAGATGTGCGCGCTTTTCCCGGATCACCCGGAGATCATCGGGGAGACGCAGCGGGTAGCCGACCTGTGCGAGTTGGACTTCCAAAAGCAATATTATCTGCCTGAGTTTCCCCGCCCCGAGGCCTACGCGACCGACAACGATCTCTTGGTCGAGCTGGCCACCCGCGGGGTGGAACGCAGGTACGGAACGCCGCTGCCCAGCGAGGTCAAAGAGCGTCTGGATTACGAGCTAGGCGTCATCACGAAAACCGGGTACGCCGGTTATTTTCTCATCGTTCAAGATTTCATAAACGCGGCGAAAGATCGGGGAATCCCCGTCGGACCGGGTCGCGGTTCGGCCGCCGGTTCGCTGGTGGCCTACGGACTCGGAGTGACGAGAGTCGATCCACTGAAATTCGACCTGCTCTTCGAGCGTTTCTTGAATCCCGAGCGGATTTCCATGCCGGACATCGACGTCGATTTCTGCTTTGAGCGGCGCGGCGAGGTGATCGAATACGTACGCGAGCGGTACGGGCGAAAGAGCGTGGGTCAGATCATCACTTTCGGAACGCTCAAGGCCCGGGCGGCGGTGCGTGACGTGGCGCGGGTGCTGCGTGTGCCTCTGAGTGATGCGGATCAGATCGCCAAGCTCATCCCGTCGGGTCCCGCGTACTCCCTGTCGGTGGCGGAGGCGGCCGCCAAGGTTCCCGAGCTGGCGGAGCTGCGGCGGTCGAACGAGAACGTCTCCCGCCTGATCGACCTGAGCCAGCGCATCGAAGGTTTGTCGCGCTATGCGTCGGTGCACGCCGCCGGTGTGGTGATCGCACCGGGGCCCCTGGACGAGTATGTGCCCATATGCACAGCGCAGCAGCAGCGGGCCGGGGGCGGGGGCGGGGGCAACAGGACAAACGATCCTACAATCATCACGCAATACGACATGGTCGCGCTCGAGCACGCGGGCATGTTGAAGATGGACTTCCTCGGGCTGAAGACCCTGACGGTCATCCACGACACCTGCGAGATGATTCGGCAGCGGCACGGTGTAACGATCGATATCGACGCTTTGGACCTGGATGATCCCCAGGTTTACAAGATGCTCCGTGACGGCCGGACGGCAGGCATATTCCAGTTTGAATCGGCGCTCGGAACGGACATGCTGCGCCAACTCGCCGCCGACCGGTTCGACGACCTCGTCGCAACCAACGCGTTGGTACGCCCCGGACCGCTCGACTCCGGCATGCACAACGTCTACATCAGACGCAAGAAGGGCATCGAGCCGGTCACATACCCGCATCCTGATCTCGAAAGCGTGCTCGAGCCGACCTACGGGGTCATTGTATATCAAGAACAGCTGATGCGCATTGCCAATGTCCTGGCCGGCTACTCGCTTGCCGAAGCGGATGTTCTCCGCAAGGCGGTGGGGAAGAAGGATGCCAAGCTGATCAGGAAAGAGCTGAAGAGATTCATCGACCGCTGCGTGAATCGAGGGTACGACAGCAGAGTCGTCGAGGACATTTCCGATCAGATCGAAACCTTCGGTCGCTACGGTTTCAACAAGTCGCACAGTGTAGCGTACAGCGTCATCTCGTTCCAGACGGCATGGCTCAAAGCGTATTACCCGGCTGAGTTCATGGCTGCCTTGTTGTCTTCAGAAATCGGCAACACCGACAAGGTCGTGCGCTACATCAGCGAGGCACGGGAACTCGGCATCGAGGTATTGCCACCCTCGGTCAATGAATCCGGAAGGAAGTTCACGGTCACCGGCGATAAACAAATACGGTTCGGTCTCGGTGCGGTGAAGAACGTGGGCCGCGGTGCGATCGAGTCGATAATCGCCGCTCGAGAGACGGGCGGGCCGTACAAATCCTTGTACGAATGCTGCGAGCGCGTGGACTTGCGGTTGTGCAATAAGCGGGTGTTCGAGGCCCTCATTGCGGCTGGTGCGTTGGACCAGCTCGATGGCCATCGATCGCAGCTCCTCGCGGGCCTAGAAACGGCATTGCAGGAAGCCCAACTACGCCAGGCGGAAAGCGATGCGGGGCAAGCCTCGCTATTCGGCGACGCAGGAGCGGAGCAGGACGTCGAACGCCCGAAGGTACCGGACGTTCCCGTCTGGTCGGAAGCGGAGCGGCTGGCGAAGGAAAAGAGCGTCGTTGGCTTCTTTATCTCGGGCCACCCGCTCAGCAAGTTCCGCGAGGAGGTTTCGCTGTTCAGCACGCGAACTACGGCGACTCTCGGAATCTGGAGCGAACACACCGTCTCCATCGGTGCGGTGGTTACCACACTCAGCCGTAGGATCAGCAGGAAAACTGGAGCGGAGTACGCCCGGCTCACCCTGGAAGACTTTCACGGCACTGCCGAGGCGATCGTGTTTCCCGAAGCATGGAGCAAGCTGTCATCCGCAATCGTGACGGACGCGGCCTTGCTGCTTTCCGGTGGGTACAGTGCCCGCGACCGCGGCGAGGACCGAGCGCCGTTCATTGTCGAGGAAGCCACGTCGTTGGCTAATCTGCGGCAGAGCGGCGAGGTGGGTGTCTCCCTCCGTTGGGAATCGGGCAACGGGCCGGATCCCAAGGTGGCACATGCTATTGCCGCGCTGTGTGCCTCCTATCCAGGGCCAGCCGCCGTCACGGTAGAATGGCGCGACGGGAACGGCACCACGGCTCGTATGCAGTCGCGTCGACTGCGCGTCGAACTCGACGAAGAATTCCTCTTCGCACTCCGTGAGTTGGTGGGCAAAGACCGGGTCACGCTGGTGAGAGTGAGGTAGGGCTGTGGCATTCGTCTTGGACTTTGAGAAACCTCTCGTCGAGCTCCAGCGTCAGATCGGCCACCTCCAGCGGCTCGCGAAGGAGCGCGATCTCGAAGTCGACAGTGAGATCGGGCCGCTGGAGAAAAAGCTCGACGACCTAAGGCGGGAGATCTACGAGGAACTGACGCCGATGCAACGGGTGCAAGTGGCGCGTCACCCGCGGAGGCCGTACGTACTCGACTACGTCGACGCACTCTTCACCGATTTCATCGAGTTGAAGGGAGATCGTCTATTCCGCGACGATCCAGCCATCGTAGGGGGCTGGGCTCGTCTCGAGGGCCGTCCAGTCATGGTGATAGGTCATCAAAAGGGAAGAGATACGAAGGAGAACCTGCGGCGCAACTTCGGGATGCCGCACCCTGAGGGCTACCGCAAGGCGTTGCGACTCATGGACATGGCCGCACGTTTCAACGCTCCAATCATTACATTGATAGACACTCCTGGGGCCTACCCCGGCCTCGGCGCCGAGGAACGTGGACAGGCCGCGGCCATCGCCCGAAACCTCGAAGTGATGGCGGGGCTCGAGACGCCCATATTGGCTGTGGTCGTCGGCGAAGGAGGATCCGGAGGCGCGCTGGCGCTGGGCTTGGCGGACCGCGTTATTATGCTCTCCAACGCCGTGTACTCGGTCATCTCGCCCGAAGGGTGCGCGGCGATATTGTGGAATGACGCGAGCCAAAAAGAACGCGCCGCCGAGGCGCTGAAGTTGACGGCGCCAGATCTCTTGGAACTAGGACTGGTAGATGAAGTGATTCCCGAGCCGCCGGGAGGTGCACACTCCGATCCCGAAAGGACGATCGAAGCCTTGGGTGAAGCTGTGCGGCGGCACGTTGAGGAGCTCGCGAAGATCGGATCGAAAAGACTGATCAAGCCGCGGGCCAAGAAATACATGGAAATGGGGCGTTTCGCTGAGCGTTGAGAGCCAAGAACTCGTCGAGGTCCGGTTCAAGGGCAATCGAAGAGAGTTCTTTACTTGGGACAGCTCGGCTTCGCTGACCGTCGGCGACTCCGTCGTGGTGGAAGTGGAGCGCGGGCAGGACCTCGGCTGCGTTTCCGCTGTCGGTGACGCGGCATTGGCGAAGTGCGGCATCGGGTGCGATGGGTGCAGCGCGGGTTCTCCGCCCGAAGCCAAGGGTCGAGTGCTGCGTCGCGCGTCGGGCCAGGAGTCGCATGTCGTCGACGAGCTGCGCAAGGCCGAGGAAGACGTGCGTCAGAAAGTCCGCGAGCGCGTCGCGAAGCACAACCTCCCCATGAAAGTGTCCGACGCCGAGTGGCAGTGGGATCGAAAGAAACTCACGATCTACTTTACCGCCGACAACCGCGTCGATTTTCGACAATTGGTTCGAGATCTGGCCTCGCTGTTTCGAACGAGAATCGAGCTGCGTCAGATCGGGGCACGGGATGAGGCAAAACGGCTGTCCGGAGTGGGGCGTTGCGGCCGGGAATATTGTTGTTCCTCATGGCTGCCGGAGCTGCGTCCCGTGAGCCTCAGTCTCGCGAAAGACCAACGCCTCTCACTCAATCCCTCACAGATCTCCGGCGGGTGTGGCAGACTGCTGTGTTGTCTGCGCTACGAACACGACTTCTACATCGCAAGCCGCAAGCGCTTTCCAAAAGAAGGGAGAACGGTCCTCACCGCCGCCGGTCGCGAGCGGGTGCAGGCAGTGGACATCTTCCGCGAACGCATCCTACTCCGGTCGGAAGACAACACGCTGCGTACCCTGATGTTGGCCGAATTGAAGCTGGAGGTAGCCCAACATCGTCAGCCGACGGCAGCGGAGCCTGAGAAGCCCAGCGTGCCGGCGGCGCTCACTACCTTCGACGAAGGGCCCGCCAAGGTGACAGAAGAAGACGCCGCTGCCGCGGTCACTCCGGCACGGCGTCCGCGGCGACGGAATCGGCGACGGGGAGGAGCACGCCGGGACAGGAAAGAAACCAAGGACGAAAAGTCATCCACCGGATCCGATGGTGACGAAGGTGGCGAATAAGTTCTACATCACCACCGCCATCGATTACTCCAACGGCGAGCCCCACCTCGGTCATGCGTATGAGAAAATCGGTGCCGACTGCATCGCGCGGTACCGTCGCCTACGGGGAGAAAAAGTCCGCTTCCTCATGGGAATGGACGAGCACGGCCAAAAGGTCGCACAGTCGGCGGAATCAGCCGGGATGGCCCCCCAGGATTGGGTGGACCAGATAGCGGCCGCCTTCCAAACAGCCTGGCAAGAGCTCAACATCAGCAACACCGACTTCATCCGCACCACCGAAGCGCGACACCGGCCGGCCGTCGAAGAGATGCTGCGCCGCATTCAGGACAAAGGCCACGTCTTCGAGGGAACGTACAGCGGGTACTACTGCGTCGGTTGCGAAGCTTTCAAGCTCGAGAAGGACCTCGTTGACGGCCGTTGCCCCGAGCACCCATCCCGCGAGATCAAATGGGTGGACGAACCGAATTTCTTCTTCCGCCAATCCACCTTCGCCCCATGGCTACTCGAGCATTACGAACAACATCCCGATTTCGTCCGACCGCCATCGAAAATGAACGAGATCCGAAACGTGGTGGCCAGCGGGCTTCAGGACATCTCGGTCAGCCGCGCCAGACTTCCCTGGGGCATCCCGTGGCCCGACGATCCCTCACACAGCGTTTACGTGTGGTTCGACGCCGTCATCAATTACCTCTCGGCCACCGGCTTTCCAAGCCCGGGGTTCGAGGAGGCGTGGCCGCCAGACCTTCACGTGATAGGCCCCGACATACTGCGATTTCACGCCGCGCTGTGGCCCGCCATGCTCAACGCCGCCGACCTGCCAGCCCCCAGAGGGATATGGGTGCACGGGTGGATGACGTACACCGGTGCCCGCTTCTCCAAGAGCGCCGGCGTGAGGGTAACCCTCCGCGAGGCCATCGACCGCCACGGCGTCGATGCCCTGCGATACTTCCTGCTGCGTGAGATTCCGTGGGACGCCAACGGTAACTTCAGCTGGGGGCGGTTCGACAGCAGATATGAATCGGAGCTTGCCGACGGCTACGGCAACTTGGCCAGTCGGGTCCTCGCCATGATCGTACGCTACGCGGACGGCGTCGTGCCTCAAGGCGGGGAGACCCTGAGCCTCGATACGGAAGGCGAAACGATCATTGAGAGCTACCGCTCAGCCATGGACCTGCACCTCTTGCATGTCGGCGGACAGGAGGCCTGGAACCTCGTAGCTCGGGCCAATCAGTTCGTGGAAGAATCGGCGCCGTGGACGCTCCACAAAACCGGCGACTCCGAACGCCTCCAGGCGGTACTGGCGTCCTTGGCCCGCGCCGTCGCCCGGATCACGCTCATGGCCAGCCCGTTTCTGCCAGACAAAGCTCAGCAGGTCTGGGAGGCGCTGGGCCTGGCTGGACGAGTCGAAGAGGCCGACTGGGGGTTCATCCAACGGCCGGAAGCGGGAGGCTCAAGAGTCATCAAGCCGCCCCCGCTATTCCCGAAGCCTGAGTCTGGCTCGTAAGTCAAACAATGAAGTCAACTTAACGCTTCTTTCCTCGATCGTGATTGAAGTCACGGCGCCGGGGCGCACTCTGAAGCATAATCCTGGTTGACGGGTCATGGGAATTGCCAGTATGTTTTCCGACGCTGGCCCCGTTTGGGCAAAGGCTGCTTCAGCCCGATTATTTGAATATCTAGGGAAACGAGACCGAGGATCACGTTCATGGCTACGCGCCGCTGGACAATACTCGTAGTGCCTCAGGGGGCTGGGACGACCAGTGAAGTGCAGCTGTCCGCCCGGCTCCTAAAGTTCCTCATAGGGACAGCGGCGGTCTTCACCGCCGCCATGCTGGGCCTCACCTTCACGGCCGTATCGAAAGGTGTGGCCCTGTCCAGCTTGGACCGTCTGGAACGGCGGAACGAGATTCTCGCCAGCGAGTTGAGCAAGATGAGCAGCATAGTGGCCCTGCTCGCCGACACGGTCGATGTGCTCACCGACCGCGACCGCAACATACGGTTGTTGGCGGGTCTCGAACCCAGCAACCCGGATGTTCTGCAGGCCGGCGTGGGCGGTCCTCTACCGGCTCCCACAGCGGCAGATCGCTTGCTAGCCGAGACGGCGCTGGGGCAGCAGACCCTCGAGACCCGGTTCGGCCTCGAGAGCCTCAACCGCCGGGCCCTGATGCTGGCAGCGTCCTACCAGCAGGCGGTAGACACGCTGTACGCGTTCACGGATCTTCTCAGCCGCACACCATCTATCCTCCCGGTCGACGGCTTCGTATCAAGCGGGTTTAGCTCCAAACGGAAGCACCCCATCTTCCACGACAACCGACCCCATGAGGGGACCGACGTGGTGGCCCAGAAGGGAGCAACCATCATGGCGGCAGCCACCGGGCGGGTGGTAGACGTGGGTGTCAAAATCGGATACGGCTTGACGGTCACCCTGGATCACGGCGACGGTATCCGCACTCGCTACGCCCATTGCTCCAAAGTCTTGGTGCGACCAGGACAGCGCGTCGAACGCGGAGAGAAGATCGCGGAAGTGGGAAATTCGGGCTGGGCGACTAATCATCATGTGCATTACGAGGTGCTGAAGCTCGGCAAGCCGCTCGACCCGGCCACCTTCATCTTCAACGGACGGATCGTCGACTGAAGACTTCGACGTTGCTTCACAGACAGCAGACCCACATCGCCGTACGACATCGTTCAACCCGCCGACTCCCGCCGGCGGGTTTTCTCGTGGTTCTCTCACTCGTGGCAGGGTGCGGTGGTGAGGGTACGTTGGAGTTTACGGCGAGCTTGGACGATATGCCCGTCGCCGGCCTCGAGATTGTAGCCCTGCCTTACGATGCCAGTGCGCTGCTGGATTCCCTCGAGCAGGCGGCCGCCGTACCCCGTCCGGTCTTCTCAGAACTCGAGACGGAGTTGCGGGCATACCGGCGCAAAGACCCCAATTCAGTGACCGCACTCAGCTCAGAGTGGGCGGAGGCCCGCCAGGCGGTTGCCGATCTCGCCGACTCGTACACGCGATGGAGCGTGGTACAGCGGCCTACACGAGGGCGTACGCCCGTTTCAGGACCGCCTACGACGCCCTTGGCCGGGAAGAGGCGGGTGCTCGAAGGGCGCATGCGGCGAGAGCTGGGTAGCGACCGGGAGCTGGCCCTGAGGGCGGGCGCCGCGGCCGATTCCTTGCGCCGTTGGGAAGCGGAGGCGTACGGGGCTCTTCGGAGTCTGGTGGCCGAATACGATGAGGTCAGCATCACCACCGACAGCCTGGGACGCGCCCACGTGTACCTCGAGGCAGGTACGTGGTGGCTGGTGGCGCGGCATCCCGATCCGGAAAACCCGTTCATGGAGTTCGCCTGGCACGTACCGGTGGTCGTGAGCTCGATCGTTCCGGTTGCTACACCCCTCTCCGACCACAATGTTACCTTGCGATGGCGCCGCTGAACTGATGATCTGGGGCGGCGAGTGGGGCGCAGTGACGGAACAAAACCCGGCAGCGAGCGGTTGCAGAGGGGTGGCGGGCAATAACGTCGCACGCGAAGGACGCCTAACGTGAACCGAGCTAAGACGTATGGAGCAGCTACCGCCGTCCTGGTGTTGGCGGGCCTCGCTGTCGCGGCGTGGGTGCGCACGCCTGATTCGGGCGCGAGCGCGGCAGCCCTGCCAACCGTAGCCGCTCGACCGCCGGCCGACCCCATGCTGGCGGCTCGGACGAAGGGATCATCCGACGCTCCCATCACGATATATGAGATGAGCGACTTTCAGTGCCCGCACTGCCTTACCTTCTTCAAAGATTTCTGGCCAGCAATACAGGAAGAGTATGTCGAGACGGGCAAGGTGAAGTTCACCTTCCTGAACCTCCCGCTCATTTCCCTTCACTCCCATGCCGCGGAAGCCCACGAATACGCGATGTGCGCGGCGGCCCAGGATCAGTTTTGGGCCATGCACGACCGGCTGTTCGAGACCCAAGAGACGTGGAGCCCGATGGAAGACGCCACGCCTTACTTCGTGACGCTCGCCGAACAGTTGGATCTGGATCGGGCCGCCTTCAAGCAGTGCGTCGAAAGCGGCTCAGTGCGCTCCATCGTCGCGAGTGACGTCCGACTGGCCATGCAGAACGGACTCAACAGCACGCCCACATTCCTCATCGAAGGAGGGGCCTTGCAAGGCATCCCGCCGCTCGATGCCTGGCGGGCGATCCTCGACTCGATTTACGCCGCGAAGACGGGAACGGATTGAACACCCTGTAGGGAGAGGGCACGCCTGCCTCCTCCCCCAACATCTACCCCAACATCGCAATGCCCAGATCGTACAGCGCGTGGCTCCACGCCACGATCCCAAAGCCACGAGCCACGTACAGGCCGCTCAAGACCAAACCTGCCACGGCCCGAAACGTGAAGGACGCAACCGTCAACGTGTCTCCGAACGGCCCCACGTAATGGAACCCGCTGAAGATGACTGCGCTGCCCAACACGGCCACCCCCACCGCCACAGAGCGGCGCCAACCCAACCGGAGACCGAGCGCGACCATGCCTGACAGGAGCAGGACGCGAAACAACAGCTCCTCGTAGATGCCTGCGCCGAGCGACACCATGAGTTGGGTCCCGAAAGTGAACTGGCTGAAGCTGCCGTTCTGAACGATGGCCAGCGGGCCCGAAAGGAGAAGCGAAGCCAGCGTAGAGACCACCGTGCCCAGCACGGCCGCGTAGGCCACGCTCTCGGCCAACATCAAACCGATGTATGACATTTCCAGGCGGCCGGGGTTTTTCCTGTAGTCCCGCCATACCAGCCACAATCCCACTCCCAAGAGCAGCACCCCGAACAGCGTCACGCCGTTTCTCCCGCCCAGCGCCATGAATACCGTCTTGAGGAGCACATCCGCGCCGTTGCGAACGCTCGCCGCGTCCGACTGGGACATGGCAGCAGCCAACCCCTCATACAAGAGCAGCAGCGGAAGCGCGAACGTCAGACTGTATCGCGCCTGTCTTGTCGCCCTGAGATAGTCGGTCAGTACCATAGCAAGCAGGTTGTAGGTTGTAGGTTATGGGTGTTAAGGGGTGCAGGACCTAAAACCTAACACCCACCGCCCTTGATCCTATGAACGCTGCCTACCGGCTTGCTGCCAAACTGTTTCACCTACTTCCTCTCCCCAGGGGCAAGCTGGCAGAAAGCCGGAGGGGCCGGCTGGCGGCAGGCAGGCGATGGGTCGATTGGGCCCGTGATTCGCGTACCGAACGCCCGCTGGTGTGGTTCCACGCGGCATCCGTTGGCGAGTCGCAAGTCATCGCCCCCATCGCGGCACGCCTCCGGGAACGTCACCGGTCGTTGCAGACCGTCTTGACCTTTTCGTCCCCCTCAATGGCCGCCTGGCCCGAGCCACCCGGCGTGGACCGGATCGACTACGCGCCGGCTGACCTCCCATCGGCGGTGGCAGCCGTCTTCAACGCCCTACGTCCGTCCATCATCATTGTTTCTCGGGGCGACCTCTGGCCCGAAATGGTCCACGGCGCCCTGGCGCGACACGTGCCGGTGGCGGTCGTAGGTGGGGCGGTCGGCCGCGGCAGCACCCGCCTCCGGTGGCCCGTTCGGCAACTCCTGGCCGCCGTCCACAGGCGTCTCGCGTTCGTCGGCGCCCGGTCCGCCGAGGACGCATCTCGGTGGATCCGGTTGGGGGCACGGCAAGAAGTCGTGCACGTCACAGGTGATCCACGCAACGACTACATCCTGGAACGGGTCCCGGGGAAATCCGTGCCGCAACCCTTGGCGGCATGGGGCTCGGCGGGTCACGTCATGGTGGCTGGGAGCACCCACCCTCAGGACGAGGAGCTGTTGATCGACGCCTTCGCCGTGATAGCTTCGCGTGACAAGGCGGCGCGCCTCCTGGTCGTGCCCCACGAACCGGGCCCGGCTTCCGTACGCCGCATCGTTAGCCAAGCCCGACGACTACGCCTCGAGGCCGAGCCGTGGAACGGGTCTCCCGCCGAAATCCGGGCTCCGATCGTCGCCGTCGATCAGGCGGGGGTTCTGGGAGACCTCTATGCTGTGGGGACATTGGCATACGTGGGGGGAGGATTTGGCACATCCGGAGTGCATTCGCTGGCCGAGCCAGCGGCGTGGGGCGTCCCCGTTCTGGCCGGGCCGGGCGTGTTTAAGGATGCCGCAGCCCAACCTCTGCTCGAGTCAGGGGGAGTGACGGCAATCAGCGGACCAGATCCGCTGCCCGAGCTGGTTGAGAAGTGGACTCGGTGGCTCAGCGATCCGGATGCCCGGAGCGTTGCCGGCCGGGCGGCGCGAGCTCAAATCCGCTGCGGCGCGGCCGATGAATCGGTGCAGGCCTTGGAGCGATTGCTGGGTATCGTCGCGGTGTAAGGATTGACGGATTACGGAACCGAGCCGCTGTCGGCCGACACCAAGTACCCGTGGAACGTAACCGATCTCGGAACGATCAATCCCGCCGTCAGTATCGTAACGAGAATGTCGGCGAAGCGACTCCGTACTTTGATCTGCAAGTTGCGGACTTCACCGGCGTCCAGAAGTTGCCCTCCCACCACGCTTTCGAGGCTGGGGCTCGAACCGCGCAGCACACCGAACAAAAGGAACACCGCCTTCTTGGTTACTTTGAACTCGGTTCCCTCGAGCTGCTGGCCCGCCGACTCGGCCATGCTGACCTTCACGCCGAGTGTACCGGCGTCGAACGCCACCGCACATCCACCCAACGTTCCCACCATGCTTGCGACCACAATAAGTCGATTGAATCGCCTCAAGTTCAAGTCCCCGTCCCGATCGAGTTTACCCTCACCAAAAGCGCCCGGGCGCGGGCGCCCCGTAAGCTAGTGTTGCCTCTTCTCCCTGACCACCCCGCACTGCTCCACCACCACCCCACCCCTGAGGCGGAGGAGGCAGAGAACTCTACCCCACCCAATGGACATGTTCCGATCCATGAGTTGGACGCTGGCACAAAGGGCGCCACCATCTCTGGCGACGCCCTCAGTTATCCTCTGGACTGCTGCCCCTCCTGCCTCCTCTGCGGGGAGAAGGGTTGAAGGGCCTACATTCCCGGCACCATGGGCACGCCCGGCAATCCCGGAATCCGGAACGTATAGTTCAGGCCGATGCCGAGCACGAACGGCTTGGTTTTCGGGATCTTGGTTTTCGGGATGCTGAGCGTTCCCGTTCCCGACGTGACCAACTCGGCCGGGTTTCTTTGCCAGTCACCCGCGACGTGGAACCCGAGTCCCATGAGGAAGTTGAAATTCAAGCCACCCGAAATACCGAACGAGTTCCGATTGGCTGTCAAGAATGCCACTTCATTGCGCACGAACGTATATCGCCCGGCGATCCAGGGATCGAAACTGAATCCCGGCGTAGGTATGCTGAACCCGAGCCCCAAGCCGATCGGCACCGTGACGATCTCCTCATCGGAGTCGTCCAAGGTGAGCACGCCGACACCGCCCTGAAGACTCAACGACACCGGCAGCAACCCCCCGCCGAACACGCGGAGGGCAATGTTCCCCATGTACTGCGTTTCGAGCTCGCGGCCCACCAGCACACCCTCATGGGGATTCACCAGGCCCACCGACCCGCCAATGGTCACCGGGCCGATGCCCAGTGCGGTGCGAAATGCCACCGCCGTGTTCTTGCCGGATTGGTCGTTGATCCCTCTGCCCAAGTCAGCCGCCACCATCAGGCCGGTACCGCCCTTGGGGTTGAAGTACACCGGTATGCTGTTCATCTGCGCCACAGCCGGGTGCACGATGAGAATCACTCCCAAAAGTAGTGCTGCACCGAACATCGTAAAGCGTTTCATCGAAGTCCTCCTGAGAGTTCGTAACACGGGCCAGCGCCCGTGGTGTTGCTCTTACCTGATCCAGACGGCCCCAACACTCAGTCCGTCGATGTCGCCAACGCCAACGCTCACTCGCAAGTCGAACCGTGGTGAGAGACGGAAGTCCGCACCCAGCCCCAGGCTGAATAGGATTTCATCTGTGTCACCGATGAACCACCACAGATTTGGCTGCACGTAGGGAATGATGCTGACGTCGGAATCCTCGATGTCGATGCGGCGCCCGAACGAAACGCCGACGGACGGGATGAGATCGTCCCTGGCTCCGATTTGCGCACCGAGGCCCAAGATCAGCGCGCCGTCTGCCGGGAAATCGTCCGAGTGCGTCAGGATGCGCTGGCGCGCCTCAACTCCGAGCGCTACGATCTCGTCGCTGACGCCCCGGTTGCGGACGAACAAGATTCCGCCCCGGATGCCAATGTCGAATTCGCCCCGACCAAATCGGTAGAGACCTTCGATCGCTGCATCATCGAAACCGGGGGACGAAACCGCGAATCCGGCCTCATGACCAACGAACGCTCGATACGGGGCGTTAAAGGAGGGAAACCCACTGGCCTGCGCGGCCGCACTGGATACAGAGACGACGGAGGCAATTGTGATCGCAATCGCTGTTCGCATGTTTGGTCACTCCTCGGCCCTCGCGTGTTCGGCGACGACGAGGCAATTGTGATCGCAATCGCTGTTCGCATGTTTGGTCACTCCTCGGCCCTCGCGTGTTCGGCGACGACCCTGATGTTGTCCATTACGACTTGCAAAAAACCGCCACGCACATGGAAGGCGTGGCTCGTTTCGCCATCCCTGACGGTGAGGCGCCCATCGCCCAACAGCGTCATGAACGGAGCGTGGCGCGGCAAGATGCCGACCGCTCCGTCGAACGCCGGCGCAATCACCGAATCGGAGGCCCCCTCAAATAGTGCCTTCTCGGGCGCAATGACAGTGACGTGCATCACGAAGCCCCTTCCAGTTGTTTGGCGCGTTCCACGACGTCGTCGATGCCTCCGACCATGTAGAACGCCTGCTCGGGCAGGTCGTCGAACTCGCCCGACACCACTCTGCCGAAACTCTCAACCGTGTCCTCGAGCTTCACGTAACGTCCTGCCGTTCCGGTGAAAGCTTCGGCGACGTGGAACGGCTGCGAGAGGAACTTTTGGATCCGGCGCGCGCGCGCGACCAGCGCCTTGTCTTCCTCAGACAACTCGTCCATCCCGAGGATGGCGATAATGTCCTGCAGGTCCTTGTACCGTTGCAAGATTCTCTGTACTTCGACCGCCACCTCGTAGTGCTCGTCACCCAGATATTGCGCGTCGAGAATCCGGCTGGACGAATCCAACGGATCCACTGCGGGATAGATGCCAATCGAGGTCAACGCGCGGCTCAACACGACCGTCGCGTCGAGGTGGCTGAAGGCGGCCGCCGGTGCGGGGTCGGTCAGGTCGTCGGCCGGAACGTAGATGGCCTGCACCGAGGTGATGGAGCCATTCTTCGTGGAAGTAATGCGCTCTTGCAGATCACCCATTTCCGTAGCCAATGTCGGCTGGTATCCCACCGCGCTCGGCATCCGTCCGAGCAGCGCCGACACCTCCGACCCCGCCTGAGTGAAACGGAAGATGTTGTCGATGAATACCAACACGTCCTGGTTCTCGCGGTCGCGGAAGTACTCGGCTACGGTGAGGCCCGACAGTCCGACGCGAAGTCGCGCACCAGGAGGCTCGTTCATCTGCCCGTAGATCAGAGCGGTTGACGCCAGCACTCCGCTTTCCTTCATTTCGAGATAGAGGTCGTTCCCCTCGCGCGTGCGCTCGCCCACGCCGCAAAACACCGACCGGCCCCCGTGACCCATCGCAACGTTGTTGATCAACTCCATGATGATCACGGTCTTTCCCACGCCCGCCCCACCGAAGAGACCGGTCTTTCCGCCCTTCACGAACGGGGCCAAGAGATCAATGACCTTGATACCCGTCTCGAACACGTCGGTCTTCGGCTCGAGGTCCTTGAACGGCGGTGGCTTGCGGTGAATAGGCCATCGCTCCACATCATCCGGAATCGGCTCACCGTCGTCTACCGGTTCGCCGATCACATTGAGAATTCGCCCCAGCGGGACGTCACCGACTGGAACGGTGATCGGCCCATCCGTGTCCACCACCTCCATTCCCCGAACCACGCCATCTGTGGTGCTCATCGCGACCGCACGAACCTGGTTCCGGCCGATGTGCTGCTGAACTTCGGCAACCAGCTTGATGGGATCGCCGCCGTCTACACCATCGTGCTCGACCGTGAGCGCGTTGTAAAGCTCGGGCAGTGTTCCGGGCTCGAACTCTACATCGAGCACCGGTCCAATCACCTGAACCACCTTCCCAATGTTGGTCTTGGCTGCCATAAGTGCCACTTATCCTTGCAGCGCCGCTGCGCCGCCGACAATCTCTGATATCTCTTGCGTAATCTGTCCCTGGCGCGCCCGGTTGTAGACGCGGCGCAACTCATCGATCATTTCACCCGCATTGTCAGTCGCGTTTTTCATCGCCGTCCGCCGGGCACCCTGTTCCGACGCGGCGGTCTCGACCAAGGCCCGGTACATCGTGTTCCGCACGTAGAGTGGGAGTACGGCGCTCACTATCTCATGGGCCGAAGGCCGCAAGATATAGTTCACAACCGCGCTGCCCTCTTGGCGGTCCCCGGCTGTCTCCGGGTCAACCGGCAATACGCGAACCGCCGTCGGTGGCGTCGAAATCGCACTCACGGATTTGGCAAAAACGATCTCTACGACGTCGAGGTCACCGGCTTCAAAGCGCTCCATCAACGGATCGATGACACGCTTGGCGTCGTCCATAGTCGGCCGGTCGGTAATGTCCTGATACTCGGCTCCCATCTTGCGGCCGACGTACCTGAAGTAACCCACACCCTTGCGACCGATCATCTGGAGCTCTACTTCCGCACCCTCCTGCTCCAATGCCGCCACACGGGCACGGGTCTTCTTGATGAGATTGTTGTTGAACCCACCACATAGGCCGCGGTTACTGGTGATGCCCACCACCACGGCTCGTCGGATGCCCCCCCCTCCCCCTCCCCCTTCTCGGGGCCTCCGCAACAAGGGGAATCGCTCGACCAGTTCGGGATCATGCAGCTCGGCGATGATCTCGGCCAGCGCAGCGGCGTACGGGCGAGCAGCGACCACGCGATCCTGTGCGCGCTTCATCTTCGACGTGGCCACCATCTCCATTGTCTTCGTAATCTGGCGCGTATTCTCGACCGATTTGATCCGGCGGCGTAGTTCTCGAGGCTGAGCCATTTACTGAAGCGCCTTGAACTCTTCGATCGCCTTCTTGAGACCTGCTTCCACTTCGTCGCTCAACGTCTTCTCCATCCTGATGCGTTGCAGCACTTCCGGGTGGCGCGCGTCGATGAAGGATTGGAACTCATCCTCCCATTTCTTGACGTCGTCGACCTCAACATCATCTAGGTATCCGTTGTTCACGGCAAATATGACCGCGACCTGTTTCTCTACCGGTATCGGATCGTACTGGGGCTGCTTGAGCACCTCCACAACCCGCGCGCCGCGCGCCAGCTGGCGCTGCGTCGCCTGATCCATCTCCGACCCAAACTGGGCAAACGCCTCCAGCTCGCGGTACTGGGAGTAGTCCAGGCGTAGCTTGCCCGCCACCTGCTTCATCGCCTTGATCTGGGCGTTACCGCCTACACGCGACACCGAGATACCCGGATTGATGGCAGGACGCACGTTAGAATAGAAAAGATCCGATTCCAGAAAGATCTGACCGTCCGTAATCGAGATGACGTTGGTCGGGATGTACGCTGACACGTCGCCGGCCTGCGTCTCGACCACCGGAAGCGCCGTCAACGACCCCCCACCGCGGGCGTCGGACAGCTTTGCGGCACGTTCTAGCAACCGCGAGTGGAGATAGAAGACGTCGCCGGGGTACGCCTCACGGCCGGGTGGGCGGCGCAATACGAGCGACATCTGGCGATAGGCGGCGGCCTGCTTGGATAAGTCGTCGTACACGCACAGCGTCGCCTTGTTTTCTTCGTACATGAAGTATTCGGCCATCGCGCAACCGGCATACGGCGCGATGTACAACAGTGGCGCCGGATCGGCCGCCCCTGCATTCACGACGATCGTGAATTCCATCGCCCCGTGCTCTTTGAGACGTTCCACCACCGCCGCCACCGTGGAATTCTTCTGGCCGATGGCGACGTAGACGCAGACGACGCCAGTGCCCTTCTGATTGATGATCGTGTCGATGGCAATGGCCGTCTTGCCGGTGCCCCGATCGCCGATGATCAACTCGCGCTGCCCGCGGCCAATGGGGATCATAGAATCGATCGCCTTGATGCCCGTCTGGAGCGGCTCGTTCACCGGCTGCCGCGCTATGATACCCGGCGCGATGGACTCGACCTTCCGCGTGGTATGCGTCTTGATGGGACCCAGACCGTCTAGGGGCTGGCCCAGCGGGTTCACCACGCGCCCGACCACCTCCGGCCCGACGGGAACTTCCAACACCCGGGCCGTGCGCCGAACTTCGTCGCCCTCCTTGAGCTGGAGGTAATCACCCAGCACCACCGCACCCAAGTTGTCCTCTTCGAGATTGAGCGCCAAGCCAACGACAGTCTCGCCGGTTTCGGACGAGGTGAACTCCAACATCTCGCCTGACATCGCCGACATGAGCCCGTACACGCGGGCCACCCCGTCCTTCACCTCCAAAACCGTCCCAACTTCCTGCACGTCGAGCGCCGAGAGGTCGGCCGCTTCAATCTCCTTCAGGAGCACATCCTTGAGCTCTCCCGGTCGGAGGGTCGTTTGGTTGCTCATGACGCGGTATTCACTTCCCTTTGTAGGTAACCCGAATCAGTCGTCGGTTCGATGTTTCCCTCGATTGAGAGCGAGCGTTTCGAGGCGGCGGAGAATACGCTCGCACGCAGCTTACACACTCACCATGGTCCCGCATAGGCCGAAAGAGACTTGTGAAAAATATCACAAACGTCCCCACCTGCAAGCGCTGATCCGCATCTCATAGGCGGCTGCGGGTGCGGTCGCCGAGGAAGCGATTCAGCACGCCCCGGGTCCCCAGTTCGGCTAGCCCCAGGGCACTTACGCCGGCGATTCGGCGGGCACAGCTCGCAAGATGGCTCGACGAAGAGTAGCCGAGAATGCGGGCCACCGTGGCCACGCTGTAACCGGGGTTGGCCATGAGGTGGGCAGCGCAAGCGATCTTCACAAGATCGATGACCCGCTTCAAGTTCGGAGCGCCTCCGGACGCGAACTCCCTCGAGACGTGCTCTCGAGCCAGGCCCAGAGCGTGGGCCACATCCGAGGTGCTCGTAGGGGTGCCCACTCGGATCAAGACCTCGTGCCAGGCACGGAGCTGAACGGGTTCCGAGAGGCGCAGCCGGCGCGGCGCGGCGGCCAGCAACGCCCGCCGCTCACCAGCGGTAGACCGCGAGGCGATCACTTCTCCCGCTATCGGGTCGTCGATGCCGTCCACCAGGATACCTCGCAAGCCGCCCGCGGAGCAGGCGGCCAGGAGCCGGCCGTCCTCCGGTCGAAACGCGCTGTACGCGAAGACCGGCACCCGAGGGTAGCGCTCGATCAAACGGAAGGTGGCCTCGATCGCACCAGCACGGACGTCCACCACGACCGCGTTCACCAGATTTTCCTGCAGCACCTGCTCCACATGACCCATCGAGCGACACCTGACGACCCGCGTACGCGCGGACCGGAGCCCTCGCCGCAGTGCCCCTCGCACATCCGGGTCGGCATGGTACACGGGTACGACTTCCATCCTACCGGTGGTCGGCGGCGGCGGCGCTCGGATTCAGGCGGTCAACGATGGCAGCCGCCTCTTCCAACAGCTTGCTGGTATTGGGAAAAGTCAGGTCTTGTGTGGCGTCCTGGTAGGAGAACCACACGCACCTGGTGATTCCTTCATCTCGCTGGGGACAGGTTTCCCCCACGGCAGACTCGAAGAGGAAATAATTGCAGCGCTTACGCACCAGGGTCCTACTCGAGCGGAAGGTCCACTCTAGTGCGGGAAGAGCGGCGTGCAGGGTGAGCGCGGTGAGTCCCGTCTCCTCCTGAATCTCACGGCGGGCGGCTTGCTCCGCTGACTCCCCAGTTTCCTCGTGCCCCTTGGGAAATCCCCAATTTCCATGGCCGTCGAGAATGAGGAGGTATTTGGGCCCATCGGCAAAGCGCCTGAACACGACCCCGCCGCAACTGACCTCCTGCCGATCTCCGGGGGGCGGGGGCATGGCTAGAAAACTGAGAATTTGAAGTACTTGCGGGGGTTTTCTTTGATGTCGGCGAGGAGCGCGCGAAGTTCCTGAATCGCCAAGCTCGCTTCCACATAGAGAGTGGAGTCTGAGACCAACCGGGCGACCGTCCCTGTCCCTTCGGTCAACCGAGAGAATACCGTATCCGCACCCGCGATGATCCGGTCGATGCTGGTTGTATTCTCGTTCACCATTACAACGAAGTCGCGGAATTCCTCCATGGCCAACCGCAAATCGGCGGAGATCTGAGAGGCGTTGCGGACGATTGAATCGAGTTCGCCTTCGGCGATCGCCGTGTCGAGCCGAGACATGATGCGCTGCAACATCTCCGCGGTTGATGTGACGACATTGCTGGTCACGCGCACGTTGTCGGCTACCTCACCGAGGATGTCCGTTTGCTGCCCGGCGAATTCGTTGATCCGTTCGGCCACCTCTCCGAAATCGCGGATCGAGCTTTGCAGGTTGACCACGGCTTCGTCATCAAACGCCGTCTCGATCCGGCGGGAGAACGCGCCGATGTCGGAGGCAATGCGACCTGCTTGGGCCGTGAGCTGGCCGATGTCGGGAAGCGTGGCGCCCGGCCAGGCATCGTCGCCTTGGGCCGCCGCCAGCTCCAGATCCCGCAACACGTTGGGGTCGCTGATATCGGGACTGTTACGGCTCACGATGCTGGCTTGCCATTCGCCGAAGAGTGATGCGGATGCCGCGATGACCGCCGCCGACCCATGTATAACGACCTCGGGGTATACCGAGAGCACGGCCTCGACCCAATCTCCCTCCGCAAGTCGAATCTCCTGAACGCGTCCCACTTGCACGCCCCGGAGTACCACCGGGCTGCCGACGCTCAGGCCGCCCACCGTATTGAAGCGGGCCACGTACTCCTGCCCGCTCTGTCCCAGTTGCCGCTCAGAGAGCCAGAGCGCGCCGCCCACGACTACAGCCAGGGCGAACAGGATGGTGAATCCTACGAGCAGCTCGTCGCGACGCTTCATTGAATGGCTCTGAACATTCCGCCGTCGGCCTCGGCGGCGGCCTCGGGCCGCCCGTCGAGAAATTGGCGTACAACCGGATCGTGGGTTCGGCGAATCTCTTCCACAGGCCCCACCTGCCGAATCCGGCCATGGTAGAGCATTGCGATGCGATCGCCCACCATGTACGCGCTTTGCAAATCGTGTGTCACTACGATCCCGGTCACGCCAAGCTTCTCGCGTGTACGAATCATGAGTTGGTTGATCACCGCCGAAGTTACGGGGTCCAAACCCGTTGTGGGTTCATCGTATAGAATGTACCTGGGATGGAGGGCGATCGCTCGGGCGATCCCCACCCGCTTCCGCATGCCGCCCGACAGTTCCGCGGGGAACCGATCTTCGGTCCCTTCCATGTCAACCAGGGCCAACGACACCGCCACCCGGTCCCGGATCTCCGCGTCCGACAAGCGTTGCCGTTTCAGCCCCAGCGTCAGGTTCTCAGTTACGGTCATGGAATCGAAGAGCGCCGAGAATTGGAAGACGTACCCGACGCTGGACCGGAGTTGAGTCAACCCGTCCCGATCCAACATGTGCACGATCTGCTCGTCCACTTCGACCTGTCCGGAATCGGGATCCAACAACCCCACGATGTGCTTCAGCGCCACGCTCTTTCCGGTGCCCGAGTATCCCAGAATGACCATGGTCTCTCCATCGTGCACGTCGAGGGAGAAACCGTCGAGCACGACGTTGGAGTCGAAGCGCTTCTTGACGTCCTTGAACGAGATCATGTGGCGACGCTCATAACACCGTCATGGCCCATAGGGCATCCAGTACCAAGATCATGGCGGCTCCGTAGACAACGGCTTTTGTTGTTGCCCGACCCACGCCCTCTGCACCGCCACGAACGCTCAAGCCCATAATGCACCCGACTAGGGCTATGACGAAACCGAACGAGATGGACTTGACCAGTCCGTACCAGATGTCCTTGTCCTGGTAGAATATCTTGATCCCCTTGAAGAACTCGAAGGTGGAAAGCTCCAGCATGTTGATGGCAGTCAACCATCCGGTCACGATACCCAGGGCCGAGGCCATGGCCACGATTACGGGAAACATCACGGACGCCGCGATGACACGTGGAACGACCAGGTAGGAGTGGGGATCGTAGGCTAGCGTCTCCAGAGCATCCACTTGCTCGGTGACCTTCATGGTCCCCAACTCCGCGGCTATGTTGGCGCCGACCCGGCCGGCCAAGACCAGACCCGTCAACACCGGACCGAGCTCCACCAACAGACTTTTTCCCACCGCGGTTCCGACGAAGTACAGGGGAACGGCCCCGCTGAGCGTGTAGGATGCCTGCAGAGCCAATACGATGCCGGTGAATGCCGCGATGAACAGCGCGATGGGAACGGAGTTCACGCCGATCCGACGCATCTGTTCGACGGTGAGGCCGGTCCAGACGCGAAAATCCCGCAGGCTCCGCGCCACATCCGACAAAAAGTGGCCCACCGACCCGAGGGTCGAGAGCCAGTTGGCCACGGTGAGACTCAGCGCTTTATACACGACGCGAATCTATTGGGGCCAACGCAACGAGGCCAGGGGAAATCCCCCGGCCCCGCTATTCTGCAAATCCAACGGTGATCGTCGTTTATGCAGCGAAACTGGCCAGTGCCTTGCCCACGTCACCCTCGCGCAACCGTTTCAGCGCGCGGTCGCGCAGCTGGCGAATTCGCTCTCTCGTGACGCCCAGCATTCCGCCGATTTCCTCCAGCGTATGCTCGCGACCACCGTTGAGACCGAAGTAGAGCATCAGAACCCTGGCATCGCGCGGAGGCAGCGTGGCGAGAGCTTCCTCGATCTCATCACTCAGGAAACGGTCCATCGAGCTCTCTTCCGTGTCCGGCAGATCCTCGGCGATGAAGCGTTCAATCAACGACCGATCACCGTCCGGCTCCAATGGTGCGTCGAGGCGCACCTCGCCGGTATTGAGAGCCGCCAGCGACTGTACCACCTCGAGAGAGAGACCAGTCGCAGAGGAGATCTCCTCAGGCGTCGGCTCGCGACGAAGTTCCTGGCGGAGCGCTTCGGCCGTCCGGACAATTTTGGACAGATCGGCAGTCCGGTTCAACGGGACGCGTACCGTCCTGCCCTGACGCGCCAAAGAGGCGAGAATCGCCTGCCGAATCCACCATACCGCGTACGAGATGAACTTGACGCCCTGATCCGGGTCGAATTTCCTTGCCGCGGTCAAGAGTCCGACGTTGCCCTCCCCGATGAGGTCGGTCAGCGGCAACCCGCGGTTCTGGTATTTCTTCGCCACCGAGATGACAAAGCGTAGGTTGCGCTTGGCGAGCTCTTGCATCGCCTCCTGGTCGCCGTCCCGGACTTTCTTCGCCAGTGCGATCTCCTCCGGAGGCTTGAGCAAGGGCGTCTTGCTCACCTCAAAGAGGTATTGATCCAGCAAGTCGCGGTCGGCCTCGTCGACCGCGATCGCCGGCGCCGCCCGGCGAGCGCGTTTCCTGCGGAGCGTCGGCTTCCTCGTAACCTTCGCTTTCTTGGCCTTTTCTCTCATGGCTATCCTTGGTATCCCTGCACCGCAAATGCCGGTTCCCAGCCGTTGCGGTTTATCTTTTCCTGAGTCTCTCGCCTCGGCCTGAAAACCCTACCTACCCCCACTACACCTCACCCGATCCCATTGTTGCGAACCGGGAACGGGAATCGCTTGACACCCTCTGAGAGCTCGGCTAGCTTGCCGTGTTCCCAGCCGGATTCCTGTCCGCGTCCAATATAACGGGGGCGTAGCTCAGTTGGGAGAGCGCGTGAATGGCATTCACGAGGTCAGGGGTTCGATTCCCCTCGCCTCCATTATCTGATAAGTTGTTGTGGCAGCGACACCTGCGGGTGTTGAACTCGGTTAGGCCGGCGGGAATAGCTCAGTTGGTAGAGCACAACCTTGCCAAGGTTGGGGTCGCGGGTTCGAGTCCCGTTTCCCGCTCTCGTAGGGACGGCAGGGCGGTAACGAAAGACGGCAGGGCGGTGGGACGGCAAGATTGGTTTTTCATAGGCGGCCTAAAGCCGCCTTTAATGTTGGTGGAGACAAGACAAAGGGGCTTTGCCGATCGCTGCCGTGTACCTACAATTGACCTCTAGAATAGTAGGCGGCCCAAGGCCGCCGAAAATAGAAGCGACGCGGGGTGGAGCAGTCTGGTAGCTCGCCGGGCTCATAACCCGGAGGTCGCGGGTTCAAATCCCGCCCCCGCTACTCCAAGCGTCGTGACGGTCACACCGTTGCGGCGCTTTCCTTTCGGTGGGCCCCACCATTGGGGTATTATTCGCGCTGGTTCTCCTCTTCCAAAAACCACGGCAGCGATCGTGACATTCCGCCCTTCCATCCGTCCGTCCTCACCGTCCGACTGTCACACCATCGGCGTGCTGGTCATGGCCTACGGGGGCCCCGACTCCCTGGACGACATCGAGCCGTACCTCCTCGATGTGCGAGGCGGCCGCGCCACCAGCGCCGAGATGGTGGAGGAAATGCGGGAGCGCTATCGGCTCATCGGCGGGCGCTCGCCTATTCTCGAGTGCACACTGGCCCAGGCCCGCCGCCTGCAGCAGACACTCAATGGGTCCACGGACGGGCCTGTGTACCGATGTATCGTCGGCATGCGACACTGGACCCCACGCATCGACACCGCCCTTTCCCAAATGCAACGAGAGGGAATCTCCCAAGCGGTGGGTCTGGTGATGGCACCGCATTACTCGCACATGAGCATCGGAGCCTATTTCAAGAAAGTAGACGAAGCAGACTCGCAGGTGGAGGTTGCGCCCATCGAGCGTTGGCACCTCTTACCGGAATTGCTGGACACTCTTGCCGCGCGCGTCACGACCGCGTTGAAGGCGTTCCCCGGTGACGTGCGTGACCGAGTGTCAATCATCTTCACCGCACACAGCCTGCCCGAGCGCATCCTCGAATGGAACGATCCTTATCCCGACGAGTTGCGCGCCACGGTGGAAGGGGTCGTGCAGCAACTGCGGCGGGCAGGTGTCGCGAACCCGCACGAGTTCGCATATCAATCAGCGGCGAACACATTCGATCCCTGGTTGGGTCCCGACGCGGGAGATGTGATCGAGCGGCTGCAGGGCAATGGCATACATGGAGCCTTGGTCGTTCCCATCGGTTTCACGAGCGACCATGTGGAGATTCTTTACGACATCGACGTCGAACTGGCCCAACGCGCCAAACGCTTGGGATTCGTCCTCAAGCGTATTACCATGCTCAATGACGATCCGGCCATCATGTTCGGTATCGTGCGTCTCGTGCGACAGACCGCCGCCGAGAGAGGGTGGTTGTGAACGATACGGCTCCCCGCCGTGTCGTGGTGGTGGGAGGAGGAATCACCGGACTCACCGCCGCGTACCGCCTCGCCGAGGCTGCAAAGAAGGACGCCACTCTCGTCGTCGACCTCATCGAGAGCAACAACCGTCTCGGCGGGAAGATCGTCACGCACCGAGTTAGCGGCTTCCTCGTAGAGGGCGGCCCCGACACGTGGCTGGCACGCAAGCCTGAGGCGGCGGCGTTGTGCAAAGAACTGGGATTGGAAGAGCGGCTCATTCCCACCAACCCCGCCCGGCGACGAGCCTTCGTCTCGCGACGGGGCAAACTCCACCAACTGCCGGAGGGAATGAGCGGCCTCGTCCCGTCGCGAATCGGACCGCTGTTCTTCAGCAGCGTGCTTTCGCCGCTGGGGAGACTGCGTGCCGCGTGGGAGCCCTTCGTGCGGGGCACCACCAACGACGCCGAAGAGTCCATAGCGAGCTTCGTGGCGAGGAGGATGGGACGCGAGGCATACGACTATCTCGTCGAGCCGTTGGTGTGCGGCCTCTGTGGGGGCGACGGCGAGAAGCTGAGTCTCGACGCCAACCTGCCCGATCTCAAAGAACTGGAACGAGAACACGGCAGTGTGCTCCGGGGCATGCGCCTCGCACGCCGCGCGTCGACAGGGAAGGTGAGCGAGTATCCCACACCGTTCATCTCTCTCAAGGGCGGATTGCAGGAACTGGTCGACGCTCTCGAGCAGCCGGTGAGCGAGCGGGTCAATGTGCTGACCTACACCGACGTGGTCGCCGCGCGCCGAGTGGACCGCACGCTGCTTCTGGGCCTAAGCGACGGGGAAACCATCACGACCGCGGCAGTCATCTTGGCGACTCCGTCATATGCGGCGGCGGATCTGCTCGAGGCGATCAACCCCAACTTGGCGGAGTCGCTACGCACTATCCCCTTTGTGTCGAACGCCGCCGTGTCGCTGGGGTTCCGGGAAGCCGACGTGCCGCGCCGCTTGAACGGTTACGGATACGTGATCCCCCGGAGAGAAGGGCGTCTGGCGCTGGCGTGTTCGTGGGCAACGTCCAAGCTCCCCGAACGGGCGCCTGAGGGGTGCGTGCTGTTGAGGGTCTTCCTCGGCCGGGCTGGTCAAGAAATCGATGACGCCATGGCAGACCACGACCTGCTGGATTGGGCACTGGAGGAGCTCGAATCCATTCTGGGAGTGTCCGAGAGACCGATGTTCGCCCGGGTCTTCCGTTATCCAAGGTCGATGCCACAGTACACCCTGGGCCACGTGGATCGAGTCGACGGAATCGAAGGGCTGGCCGGGCAAACACCCGGTGTCTTTCTAGCCGGCAACTCTTACCGTGGCGTTGGGATCTCCGACTGCATTCGCTCCGGGCAGGAGGCGGCCTTCGCGGCGCTGCGGTATCTGGAGGAGATCGTTTGGTAGCGAACGGGGTGCGGATGACTGCTGACCACAAGCTGGGCGGTCATCGGCGACCCTACCGCCGCGCTGCCGGGGGTGGGAGTGGCCGGGGTACCGCCGGGGAGGGTCGGGCGGCAGGGAGGTACCGCCCGAGGACGGTGGTGGATAGATTTTGACCCCGCCTCATGACTCACCAGCCGTGGGGTTCGGGGGCGGGGGCGGTTAGCTCAGCTGGTTAGAGCGCTACGTTGACATCGTAGAGGTCACAAGTTCGAATCTTGTACCGCCCATAAAGGACGGTAGGGCGCTAAGAAGTCGCCCCATCCTTCCGCAAGGTCAGTCAGGTCTTCGCGCCCATAGCTCAACTGGATAGAGCGTTTGGCTACGGACCAAGAGGTTGGGGGTTCGAGTCCTCCTGGGCGCACTTCAGGCGGTAGGGCGATAGGGCGGTCGGCCTTTTTTTCTACCGCCCTTCCGTCTTACGGCCCTAGTGTCCTTAGCGGGGCGTAGCGCAGCCCGGTAGCGCGCCTGCTTCGGGAGCAGGAGGTCGCCGGTTCGAGTCCGGCCGCCCCGATTTCGCAAGGCGGTACGATGGTATGACGGTAAGGCGGCAAGTGCCAGGCGACGGACTGCGGACCGCCTTTCCACCATACCGCCCGTCACGCGCCAGTAGCTCAGCTGGATAGAGCGTTGGCCTCCGGAGCCAAAGGTCGCAGGTTCGAATCCTGTCTGGCGCATGATATGTAGCCTCAAGCGCGGTGGGTCAGTCTGTTTCCCCGTGTTCCCGACGAAGCTGTTTGACTTGCTCGGGCATGCGCTCGAGTCCTGGAACAGAGGCAAACTCTCGGGCCCACTTTTCGAGATAGGCCCAGTCGACTTTTGTCCGCTGGCGCCGGATCACCGTCGCGACGTCTTCGAGATCACGGGCCCTTCCAGCAAACAGTTTGTGAATCACCAGATCCTCCGCTGAGGCGAAGGGCACCGGCTCACCACCGAGTTCCACGATCACCGCACGCTCGATAGCTTGCCGCTCGTAAGGCGTCGTCGAGAAGATGAAATCCACGCGGATACCCGTGTCGGCATCGAGCACCGGCAGCACGAAAGTGTCGCGCACGAACTCCTCGACCCTGTCGGGCAGAAGCTCCAGCCCAAGTGCGGTGCACGCCTCACGCACCACCGGGAGGCGGCCCGGATCGACGCCAAGCGTGATGTCGATATCTTCGGTGAGGCGCGGGCGACCGTGAAGCAGGACCGCCTGGCCCCCGATGAGCATGAAGGGGAGCTCCCGCAACCGAAGTTCGCGAGACAGACTTCCGATGAAGCTCGAGAAATCAGGAGACTGGGGGGAGTCCATTCACCGCGCGGGCCACGGCCAGGTCGGGCTCCAGATCAGCCTCCCAATCGACCCGCCCCGATGCGCCTAGTGCCCGAGCTTCGGCCCAGAGCGCCGCAAACCGCTCAAGGGCCTGCGCGTACGTGAGCCCCCGCAGGGTCTCCTGCTGGTATCGTTTGTCCAGCTCGTCGAGCGGTTTGGAAGACCGGATCATTCACTCGAAATATAGCTGCTACCACAGCCTACCGCCCGACCAGGTGATCCCGGCCCCCGGGAGCCCGGTCGGCTTTTGCGCTCGACAACAGCGCACGGCGGGCGCATGCATTGACCGCGCTGGCCATGGTGGCGCTCAAGGCTCTTGAGGGGCGCGAGCACGGTGGGGGCGAGATCGACATTTCCGGTCGGAACACTGCTGCGCACCCCGTTCTTGATGTCGGGACCCACTGCGGTGAAGGTCGCTCGAATGTCGTACGGGGTGGTAGAGCCATGCGTCACCACACCAGGCATCATGACCGCTCCGGGGAACCCGAACTCATTCGTCGCCCCCGTCCAGTTTCCCATAGCAAGGATGTCGGCCGAGCACGGATGATTCCATAAGAGGGTCGCGAATGAGAGCGTCCCGGGCACCCAGCCCTCTGTCTCCGGTTGCGCGTTTTGGGATCGATCAACTGCTCTCCTATATTGCGCTTTGTGAAGGTAACAAACCCACTCACCCCGGGCGCCAAGGTCGGGCTCACCGTGCTTCTGGCGGTCTACGGATTCGTCATTCTCAGCAGTCCCGATTCCTTCCGGATTATCGACAACGTCGACCTGGCGATCCACGAGACCGGACACCTTATTTTCGGACCGTTCGGCGAGTTCATGGGCTTTCTGGGCGGAACGGTGTTCCAGGTCCTCGTCCCGCTTACGTTCCTTGGTTACTTCCTGCGCCATGGTGATCGCCACGCCGCATCGGTGTTGCTTTGGTGGGTCGCCCAGAACTGCTGGAACATTTCGGTCTACGTCAAAGATGCGCGCAGCCAGGAGCTCCCGTTGGTGGGCGGCGAGCACGACTGGACGTATCTGCTCTACGAGCTGGACTTGCTCGAGCACGATCAAGCTATCGGACAAGCGATCTACGTGATCGGCATCACCCTGTTCGCGGCGTCGATCGGCTGGGGACTATGGAGTGCCAGGGCGAAGTCGGCAGTGAAGGAGAAGTAGCCCGCCGATCGGCCGCGCCTGAGTTCGCTGTCGAGAACGCGATGAAGATGTCTTACGACTTGTGTGTCGCCAAAATAACGTCCCGGCCCACTATCGAAGCCAGCCGGGAAGCGTCGTGCTCAGGGCGGGGATATACGTGATCAGCAGCACTCCAATCAGCAGCACGAGGAACATCGGGATTACCGACCGCATCACCATGGGGACCGGCTTCCCGAAGCGATAGGCCGAGAGGAACAGGTTCATGCCTACCGGGGGCGTCAGGTACCCCAGTTCCATGTTGGCGAGAAAGATGATGCCCAGGTGTACCGGGTCGATCCCCATCGCGATCCCCACGGGAACGATGAGTGGGACAACCACGATGATCGCCGAGTAGATGTCCATGAGACAACCGACGACGAGCAGGAAGCCGTTGAGCATGAGGAGGAACACCCAGCGGGATTCGATCGTCGCCTGCACCCATTCGACGGCCCGGTCGGGGACCTGTGCGAAGATCAGGTAGTTGGTGAACCCCATGGCGACACCGAGGATGAGCAGCACTCCGCCTACCAAGAGGCCGCACTCCGCCATCACCCGCGGTACGTCAGTGACGAACCTCAGGTCTCGGTAGATCAGCGTCTCCACGATGAGAGCGTAGAGGGCGGTGATCGCAGCCGCTTCTACCGGAGTCGCGAGCCCCCCGAAGAGCGCGCCCAGCGCAACGATCGGAAGTAGTAATTCCCACTTGGCGGTCCAAACGGCGCGGCCGAGCGCCGTTGCGTCGAAGTGTGGCCGTGCACTGTCCTGGGCCGGGGCTTGCATCACGCCCCAGATGGCAGTCAGGGCCACCAACACCGCTCCGGGGAGTAGACCGCCAAGAAACATTTGCTCGAGCGTCACGCCGGCGCCCAGGGTCTGGGACGCCACGATCGCGTAGAGGATCAGTGGGAGGGCCGGCGGGAACAACAGGCCCAGCGAGCCCGCTCCCGTCAAAAGACCGATCGCGTTGCGTTCGGAGTATTTCGCGGCGAGGAGGACCGGCAGCAGGAGACCGCCCAGCGCAAGGATCGTCACGCCCGACGCACCGGTGAAGCTCGTAAAAAACGCGCAGACCAGCGCCGTGAGGATTGCCGGGCCACCCCGGAATCCGCCTACCAGAGCTTGAAAAACGGCAATCAGCCTCCTCGCGGCTCCTCCTTCCGCCAGGAAATATCCGGCGAGGGTGAAGAGCGGAATCGCCGGGAGGGACGGCTTGACCACGAGGTTGTAGTGGTCCAGTGCGATCGAGGCGATGGGACTCCGCTCACCCCAGAAGAGGATCAACGCGGCACCGCCGAGCACGGTGAAGATCGGCGCGCCCAGCGCCGCCGCGACGATCAGCAACGTCAGGGCCGACGTGACCAAGGCCCGGGGCTCGGTCGGGGGAAAAACTCCGATGAGGACGACTGCCACAGCGAGCAGCGCGGCTATTGCCACGCCGCGCTTACTGTCGGCGGCGACGCCAGGCGAGACGCAACGTGATCGCCGCGAAGCCTAGGGGCATGATCAGTTGCAGGACCCATTCGGGTATGCCGTACAGCAGGATATTCCCAAGGGGGATGACGCTCATGACGTATCGCGCGCTCGCCACACACAGCAGCGCTCCAACGGCGACGGCGAACGCGTTGCTGTAGACTAGGACCGCCTGTCTCCAGCGTCCTGTGAGCACGATTCTGAGCGTGGAGAGCGCCAGCAGTCGTCCGTCGCGCGCGGCCACGGCGCCGCCGAGCATTCCGACGATGAGGACCATGGATTGCGTGATCGTGTTCGCCCCGGTGATGCCGGTGTCGAACACCTTGCGAAGGAGGGCCTGCGCCAGCGGGACGAGCATCATCACCGAGAGCACGAGGGTGACCAGCAGGTTCTCGCCGTTCCGCAGCCGTCGACGCCATCCTGCTAGGTTCTCCGACGGCCGACCTTGGCCCTCGATAGACACTTCTGCTGTTGGGATGCTCTGCGGCTGGTCCTCGAGAAGCTCCTTGGGCGGGGAAGCGCTCTCGAGATGGCTTTCGGAAGGCTTCTCTGTCGGTTGATTCGCCGGAGGGGTGCCTTCGGCCGGCACTAGTGAGATCTCCCGGACGCCTCTCGGTACTCCTGCACCAGACGTTGCACCTCGTCGAAGATCTCGGCGGGAACTATACTGCCACGAATGCTCGGGTAGGCGGCCTCGGCCCGGGTCCGCCACTCGGTCTCGAGCTCTCCCCCTGGCTCGACCGGATGCACCTGCAAGTTCCACCTGGTCTTCATCGTCTCCACCGCTTCGTCGCTCTCACGCCGGCCGGCCTCATGTATTTCGGCGCCGGCTTGGCGAGCCACCGCGAGCAGTTGGTCCCGCACGGTGTCCGGGATCCGATCCCAGACGTCCTTTTTGACGACAAGCGCCCCGACGAGGGGCGTCCAGTTGAGTTCCAGCATGTACGGTGCCGGCCGGTAGACCTGGGACGCCAGCGCGAAGAACGGCGGCAGCGGCACGGCGTCGATCAACCCCGTCTGCAGGCCCATGAGAATGTCGGACGTCTCCAGGGGAACGGCGTTCATGCCGGCCTCGTTGTAGATCTCTTCGGTCCGGAGGTGACCGGCCGTCGTCCACAGCTTCATCTTCTCGAGATCTTCGACATGCACCACCGGGTCTCTCGAAAAGAAGCGCACCCAGCCCGTGTCGCCCCAGAAGAGCACGACGAACCCCTTCGCCAGCAAGCGCTCCTCCAGCGCGGGCTGAAGCCGCTCAGCGACATAATCCAGTTCTTCCAGACTGCGAAAGATCATGGGCATGTACTGCAACCCCGTCACGGCTGGCTCGATCTCTTCGAGACCGGCGGCCGTCAGCAACGCGGCCTGGGCCTGGTTGATCAGCATGCGCTGGACCATTGCCGCCTCGTCGCCCAGGATTCCGCCGGGATAGATGACGAGCTCTATCGAGCCGCCTGAAGCGTCTCGCCACGCCACGCCCATCCTCTGCAGTGATCTATGAAACGAGTGACCTCTCGGGGCCAGCGTCGTCAGCCTGATCACCTGTTGGAGCGCGTAAAGACTGTCGGGACTGCTCGCGGACGTTATCAGCACTGCGGCCAGCAGATGAGACAGCACTCTTCGTTTTTTCACTCGACATCCTCGCTAATGGATAATGAGACGATCGGTGCGCTCCAGCAGCCAGCGGGCGCGTCGCTGGGAAACGAGGTTGTTCATGCGCCACTCAGGTCGCTCGTCGGGGTCAATTGCCAGCGCGCGATGCAAGAGCGCCTCGAACTCTTCCCGGTTTTGCTCCGGCACCGCGACTACCTCAGCCAAAGATACGAGGGGCTGCGCGAGTTGGCCGTTTGTGAGCGCCATCGCACGCTCGAAATGATGTCGGGCACGAGCGGCCGGTTCACCGGTCCCCCCTTGCCGGCTCATCTCATAGGTAATCAGGAATACGTGGATCGCTCCGCTCTCGAAACTCTCGTCCAACTCGAGCGCCCGATCGATCAGCGCTTCCGCAACCAGGATATCCGCGATGAGATCGGTATCATTCTTAGAGAGCGAAATCGCCGCCGCCCACGAGACGCCGGTCCAGTAGAGCTGTGGGACGTCCTTGAGATTCGTCATAGTGATGGTCGCCTCCACGTCGCTGCAGAGAAGCTCCACGAACCCCTTGTGCTCGACCTCGAGCCCGCGCAACCCGTAATCGCGAGCCCGCAAGTAGAGGCGTGTCGCTCGAGCCCAGCCCGCCGTGGCGGCGTCGAGGTCGATGTCCTCCAGCTCGTCGGCCTCTTGGTGGACGAACGCGTAGGCGAACCGGGTGAAGCCGCTGGAAGTGGCGAGGAGCAGCCCTCGATGTTTCGGGCTCTGGTCCAGCAAGCTTTCCATCAGCTTCAGGATAAACGGCGTTGCCGCCTCGATCAGCTCGGGATCATCGTCCGAAGCGTAGATGCCTCCCCCCGCGGCCAAGGCGTTGCCGATCCGGTTGACCGCCATTTGGTTGATCGAGCATCCAACGCCCGAAGCGCTGAGTAGCGCCAGCGAAAGGATCGAAACGGGAAGTGGAAGCATTCTTGTCATGCAGTACGCCCCGTGGTGAGTTCTCGTTTGGATTGGGAGCCGCGGCTATCGGTTGGCCATCCGCCGCGCAGGCCAGGGCGGAAAGACGTGATTGGCGCGCGTATAAGCGATCGACTGTCCGAAGTGTTCGTGCATGTCGCTGGCGTCAGGAATAGAGCATCCCGCACCGAGCGCTCGGTGCCGAAGAAATCGATGGTCGAGCTCAATGTCTCAGCGTCCCACATGCTCGGGAACACATAGGTCTCGCCCACGATCAGCATGAATACCTCCTCACCGAGCGCAAGCCTCCATAGGTCGCCAGCCGTACGCGTCAATCTATCTTGATGAGCGATCCGGTGACTAGGCCTGCATAGAGGCCGAGGCCCCTAAAAAAGAACGCGGCAATTCCTGCGCTCGCGCCTCGACTACATGTTGGTACCCTGCAATCGCTCAGCAGAGGCCGATGGCTAGCCCCCGCCCGGTCGCGCGCTTCGCTCCGCGATGGACTGCAATCTTCTGGAGAGAGCTCAGAGGAAGTGCAAGCAGTCCGTCGCGGTCTTCCACCTCCAATTCGAGCGTGTCCATCACTGTCGACGTCACCCTCTTCAAGCTGAATCATAATGAAACGCTGGTCATCGGGGCTGACATCATAGTTCGGGTGGTTGGGGACGCCCGGGTAATCACGCATGGAGAACAACACTCTCTGCTCACCGGCGGAAAACGTCGGCCGCGACAGGATCTCCTCCTGGAGGCAGAATAGGCATTTGCTTTCCCCTGTCCGAAGTATGTCCTGTGGTATTGGTGGTGTCGAGCCGCCCCGATGAGACTTCCGATGCACCCGTTGCCGGCTCGAACCCCGCACAGGATCCACGATCGGCACTACCACCGCTCAGCTGATCGCCGGCCTGCGGGACTCCCAAACCCGGATACATCCGCATCATCGAGTTCACGGATCTGAACAGCGGGCTGTGGGCGGTGAAGCTGCAGCCGAGAGATCGCGCGACGATATAGTGTCACCATCGCGGATACGGAAAGGCGCCGGCGCTCGCTGGCACATTTTTGTTGGGGTGTTAGGTTTCGCCCTTCACACCTGACACTGCACCCCCGGTATGCCATGAGTGACCTACAGGCCGCCATCGAGACCAACAAGGGAACCATCAATCTGACATTGTTCGCCGATCGCGTCCCGTTCACGGTGGCGAATTTCGTGAACCTCGCCCAGAAGGGATTCTACGACGGGCTCAAGTTCCACCGGGTCCTCGACAACTTCATGATTCAGGGCGGTTGCCCTCAGGGAACGGGCACCGGCGGTCCGGGCTACAAGTTCGAGGACGAGTTCGACGCCGAGTTGCGCCACGACCGGCCCGGCATCCTTTCCATGGCGAACGCCGGTCCGAACACGAACGGGAGCCAGTTCTTCATCACCCACGTCCCCACAGACTGGCTCGACGGAAAGCACTCGGTGTTCGGCGCCGTCGTGAGTGACGACGATCAATCAGTGGTGAACAGCATCGCCGGGGGCGATCAGATCAAGTCGATCACCATTGGTGGTGATACGTCGGACCTCATGGCCAAGACGCAGGCCAAGGTCGACGAATGGAACAAAGCGTTGGGCGGTTAGGCTCCGTTAATCGTTTTCCAGAGCCGTATGTCGTCGAACGCGGTTTCAGCGAGAGCTCGTGTCCTGATCTCCGTGACCTCAAACGAGCGATGACGACCGCCATTGTTCCTCGAGCTTGTCCACCAGAGCGCGCCCCCCGTTTTGGGGAAAAATGCAGACCCGTGCGTTGTAATAACATGGCAACCGCGGCCCACCTCCGGAAGATGACAAAGACGACCGGGTCCACTTGGACTTTCGCCGAGCAGGCGATAGCTTCACTGCGACTACCGGTTCCCCCTCGGCCGACGGGAACGTAGGCCCACTCAGTACCGGATTGTCACAGTTTGGAGCGTTAAGCCGTCACGGAAAAACCGAATTGAGGTGAGTCTCGCATCGCTGGCAACGCCCGAGACCCATTGGTCGGCTGCGTCACTGGGCGGGCTGGGGACCCATAACCTTTCTCAAGTGACGTGTCTCATGAAACGAAGCAGTGTTCGTTGGATCGTGGGTGCTGTCATCGCCGTTATCGCGTTCGTCGTGACGGCGTCGGCGATCGACTTTGCGGGGATGACGACACTCGAGGCGCGGCTCACGCAGCTTGCACGGGAACGGTCGCGCGAGCTGTGGCTGACCGGTGAGCGCCAGGCGACGCTGCGTCGGCTCCGCGCGAACGACGGTATCGACTTTTATCCGGCGCGCAGCTCCGCGAGCTTCGACCAGACCTGCTTCCCAGTCCCGCAGCAGGAGGTCGACAACAATACGAATTCCCTGCTGTTCCCCAACCAATAGGTGCGCGACGGTTGGCTTGAATCCAGCAGGCGGGATTGAGACGGAACCGGGGTGGGCGTCCGGCAAAGGCGTCTGCCCCGTTGGCGTTTCTGTTTTTCTACACGCGGGCGGGCTCCGGAATAGAAAGTGAAGCGAACAATATGCGCCGCTGGTCGCGGCGCGTGGCCACTCGCGGCGGCGGTTCCCCACGTCTCAGCGACGCGTGCGCCGGGCGCAACACTCTCAAGCATTGTGCTCGCAGCAGCCACCGACGCCGCGATTGCGGGAATTGAAGTGGACCTCGGGACCCCGCAAGTGCCGGGGCAGCAACCACATCAGCTCGACGTTGCAATGTGTCTCCTGCTCCAGCCGCCGGCTGGAGCGAATGCGATGCAGGTAGCCGCACAGGTACAATCGCAGGAGATCACCGGGATCGTAGCCCGGGCGGCCCGTATCCGCAGGCACCGAGCGCTGGAAACCGAGCGCGCCGACATCGAGCTGCGCCACGAAGACGTCGAGGAAGCGGACCGGGTTGTCGGCGCTGATGTAGTCATCGAGTACTTCAGGAAAGAGCACGGCCTGGGTGCGATTGGTACCAACGATGTAGGCCATGAGCGAAGCTCCGAAAAAGGGGAGCACTGGCCAAAACACGGGACGTACAATATATGGAAGGTCAGGAGTTTTCACACAGGCTCCCCCTGCACCTGACGGCGCGCTCGTTTTCACTAGCAAGGTCATTTCCGTGCAATCCGTGCTGCCGATTCTACGATACCGGCCGTCTCGACCGCCTCCCCGTCTGGATTTCGTATTCCGGCGGCTCCGCGCCGAGTAGATGGCGCACGAAGTAGTCCCACCGGCGACGCATCATGTACGGCTCGTTGCCGAAGCCGTGGCGGCGGTTCGGGAACAGGATGAGATCGAAGTCCTTGTTGGCCGCTATCAGCGCGTCCACCACGAGGAGCGTGTTGGAGGGCGGCACGTTGTTGTCCATCGTTCCGTGGGCAATCAGCAGCTTCCCCTCGAGGTTTTCCGCCAGGAGTTGGTTCGCCTGGTTGTCGTAGTTAGTCGTACCGTCGGGGTTGTTCTCCAAGAGGCCCTGCCACTTCTCGCCCCAATCGTCCTCGTAGTTACGGTTGTCGTGGTTCCCGGCTTCTGAGACCGCTACATCGTAGAAGTCGGGGTAGCGGAGAATGGCACCGGTCGATGCGAAGCCACCCCCGGAGTGCCCGTAGATTCCCACTCGCTCCAGATCCATCCACGAGTGACGTCCAGCCAATTCCTCGACCATGGCGATCTGATCCGGGATACCGTTGTCCCCCATGTTCCCGTAGTAGGCGGCGTGGAACGACTTCGAGCGCATGGGAGTGCCCATGGCGTCTACCTCGACGACGATGAAGCCGAGCTCCGCCAGAGACTGCTTGTCGCCCCGGGATGGGTTGAAGCTGCGGCTCCCCACGCTTCCCGTCTGGGGACCCGGATAGACGTAGTTGATGATCGGGTACGAGTTCGACAGATCGAAGCTCGTGGGCCTGTACATCAGCCCGTACAGATCCGTCTCGCCGTCCCGGGCCTTGACCTTGATGGGGATGGGCGGCTGCCATCCGTCGGCTACGAGGCGTGAGATGTCGGCCTCTTCCAGAGTGAGAAGCGTCCGACCGTCGGCATCCCGCAGCACGGTGACAGGTGGGTCGACAGGCGTCGAGTAGCTGTCGACGAAGTGGCGGCCGGACGGCGAGAGTGTGACCGTGTGGTTCGCGCTGTCCGGGGTGAGGAGCCTGAGGTCTGCCCCGTCCATGCGCACACTGTACAGGTACTGGAAGTAGGGATCGCCCGGCTCCCGTCCCGCCCCGGTGAAGTAGAGCGTGCGGCTCCCCTCGTCGATCCGCCGCAGTTGCAGCACGTTCCAGTCGCCGCTGGTGATCCGGCTCTCGAGTCGGCCGGTCCGCAGGTCGTAGAGGTAGAGGTGCCCCCAGTCGTCGCGCTGGGAAAACCAGATCACCTCGTTCGACGCGGGCAGCACGTGCCAGTTGACCATGCCGAACCCGGACTCGAAGAAGGTCTCGACCGTCTCCTCCATTACGCCGCGAACGGCGCCCGTCTCCGGATCTGCCACGCGTAGCTGCGCCTGCTTGTGGTCGCGGGAAGTCGAGACGAAGGCGAGCTGGGAGGCATCCGGGCTCCACTCCACGTCGGCCCATCCACCCCGACACCTCACGTGATCGCAGATGGTAGAGCGGTGCTGGTCCAGTGGCATCCGGAGCCGGACTATCCGGGGCCCGTCCAGATGGATCACGACCCGGTGAATTCGGAAGATGACGCTGTCCTCCGGAAGGGGATACTTCCAGGCCTCCAGCCTCGGATGCCCGACATTGGTGGACACGAGATACATCTCCCCCACCCCGCGCTGATCGTGCTGGAAGGTCGCTATCTTCTTAGAATCCGGCGACCAAAGGAGAACAGGACTGTCGCTCTTGGTCCACCCCGCGTTGTCGGTGGCGTAGCCGAAATCCTCCACGCCGTCGGTGGTGAGCTGGGTTTCCTCCCCGGTTGCCAGATCCCGCACCCACAGGTTGTAGTCGCGGATGAACGAGGCGCGCGTGCTGTCGGGAGAAAGCACGGTGTTGCGGTCCGAATCTCGGCTCTGACGCTCCTCCCCGCTGCAGCGGGTGCCCCGCGTGTCACACGTATAGCGGCGAGATCCCACGTCGAACGTGATCGACTGCCCGTCCGCTGCGGACTCGAACTGCGTGAACGGCAGATCGAAGGCATCGTAGGTCGTGTCCGCCGCCGCGGAGAGCGCCGCGGCCAGCTTCACATGGTCGAAGGCCCGCGTGCGCGTCCGCGCCGCCGGATCGACCAGCACGAACTCGGATCCCTCAGGGATCCTGTTGCGATACCAGAAGCTGTCGTCGGGAAGCCATGTCGGACGGACGGTCGCGCCGGATACGAGGGGGGCCGTGTTGGCGCGCAAGAACTTCTCGGCGCGGGCGTAGTCGGCGGTGGTAACAACAGGGGGCTGCTGCTGCGCGACGGTCGGAGCAGTCGCGGCGAGAATCGAGAGTAACACCACACTGTATCGCATATAGATCCTCAGAAGCCTGGGGTTGAGGGCCGGAACGCTTGGTTTGAGATCGAGGCTCAAGTTGTGGCCGCTGCAGCGGCTGAGCAATCATCGGCGGCGATTGCAGATAGAGGTTGGCAAGTGGTGATCGCAGAACGGCCAATCCTTCAAATCTACATGGAAAGAAAAGATCCAGCCCAACGAGGACGAATGCGAGATGTCAGCCGGATCCCGAACACCTTCCAAAATCCAGCCGGGAGCGTCATCATATTCCTGCGAAGGTTATTCCGTCCGAGGGTCCATGGGAACGACGAAGTGCCCCGCGTTCCCCATCGGGCTTCCTTTTTCAGCCGTGCGGGACGCGGCGATCTCGGTAGCAGGACGAAGCGGGAGAGGTACCGGTTCGCAACGAAGCATCCGCTTGCCTATGCGATGAATCCTCTCGACAGTGCCTTGACCTCGCTGCAAGACGGCGACGTGGCGGAGGCGGCAACGAGGGGGGCCGGCCGCCGTCGAACTCGAGCACCATAGTGGATGGCACGTAAGCGATGACTCCGCAGGGTCGCGAGCTCTCTTTCCAACAACAGGACGGACGATCGGAAAAGATGCGGCGAGTGCAGGAAGACCGCCGGCGACAGGAGTTACTGTCGTCTCACGGCAACCTGCAGCTCCACGTCCTGCCGCCGGTACATGCACACGCCGTTTACGTCCTCGCACACGTAATAGAGTGCGTACGCCGGAATAGTCACGCTCCGGGACCTGGATCGCTCCGGCGCGCGGACTTCCACCTCGAGAACGCGAGTTTCCTGGCTTACAACTTCGGACCGGAGGGGAAGTGTCAAGTAACGGCGCTCCACTTCCCAGCCGCGCGGGGGGTCGATCCAGAACGCCAGTTCTTCCGCTTCATTGTTCCAATGCGACAGGTTTTCCTCAACCGGCCTGAACACGATGTGGAAGCGGGCGGTCACACCCGGTTCGATCACCGGCGGAACGGCGATGGTCTCGATTGTAATGAACTGGCTTTCGTCCCGAAGCACGCGGCCCCGCGGGTCGGGCTCCGCCTCCGGCGCCTCGGATGCCGTGAAGCTTTCCGTCGGGTGGGCGAACTCGGCACCGCGGGGCTCGACCACTAGGGGCGACGGAACTTCGCCGCGGGCCTCGATTTCGGCTCTCGCCGTGTTGACCCAGTCGTAAAACGGGTATGGCTTATCGAGTCGAGGACCGTATTGTTGGATACGCCGCCGGAAGATGTATTGGTTCGGGTCGATCTCCATCGCATTGGCCCAGTGCTCGATCGCCTTGCTAAAGTCTCCGTCCCGGCGACCATCCGAGTCGTATCGCATGCGGTATGCAACGCCGAGTCGAAATTGTGCCATGGCATCATCTACATCGGAGCGGATGGCGGCCGCATAGGCGCCGATCGCGTCGTCGCGTCGCACTGCCCCGCCCCACACGGCAAGCGCGTCCCCGTACACCTTCCAGGCTTCGACATTTCCAGACCGCGGTGGCGGCCTCAGGGAGCTTAGGTCCGGGACTGCAAGTTGCTCACCAGCGAGAGAAGCCGGTGGCCCGAATGTTTGCGAAAGAAACGTGCGCTCGAGCAGATCGACATCCCCTCGCGGGGGATTGATTTGGCGAATAACCCCGTATTCGTCGATGGCCAGCGTGATCGGCACCACCGGGACGTCGAGGAGATCGTATGAGTCCACCAGGATCGGCCATCCCATCTTCTTCCACTGCATGAAGAGGCGGGCACGGTCGGGATGTTGCTCCTCGGTGATGCCCACCATCTGAAGCTTGCCGGCGTCCTGCAGTTCCTTCGTCGCGTCGTGCCACCCGGGCACGTGCACTCGGCAGCCAGCTCACCAAGAGGCAAAGACGTGGAGCAGTAGTTTCTTGCCGCGGAAGTCGGCCAGTGACATGGGCCGGTCATTCTCTAGGGAAGGAAATGCAATTTCCGGAAACGATTGGCCGACCTGGAATCCCGTAGCAGGGCGACGCCCTTGTGCACCCACGGCGGTAACACACGTCGCGCTCAAAATCATTACGAGTGACAAGACTGACGCTTTGCGGTGGTAAACCATGCTTGACTCCTCGTCGAGGTGGCGTCTGCCTATATGATAAGCCGGGATCAAGAAGGACGGTAGGGCAGCCTAGCCGTGCGGGCCGCGCGACCCTATATCCAAAGAATCAGCGGGGATGCAGGGAGCGAAGGATGGACCGACGGAATTTTCTAGGCAACCTATCCTGGTGGGGCCTCGCCTTGGTCGGCGTCTCCTCGGGCTGCGCGGACAATCCGGTTAGCTCGTTGAACACCACCTGGAAGAGACCAAGATTTTCCGCCTACCCTTTCAGCCTCGGCGTGGCGTCCGGCGACCCTCTCGCCGATGGCGTCGTGCTGTGGACGCGGCTCGCTCCCGATCCGCTCGAGGGCGGCGGCATGCCCCTCGATAGCGTGCGGGTCCAATGGCGCCTCGCCGCTGACGAGAACATGAGAAACATCGTGCAGCAGGGTACCGCGATCGCGGCGCCCGACTCGGCCCACTCGGTGCACGTCGAGGTGAGCGGCCTCGAGTCCGACCGATGGTACTGGTATCAGTTCAGCGCCGGAAGCGAGGAGAGTCCCATCGGCCGCACCCGTACGGTTCCCTCTCACGACGCCGCCGTAGACCGGCTCAATTTCGTGTTCGCTTCCTGCCAGCACTACGAGCAGGGATTATACACCTCCCTCCGCCACCTGGCGGAGGAAGACATCGATCTCGTTTTTCACTTGGGGGACTACATCTACGAACGTGTGGGCATAGACCCCCGGGTACGGAAACACACGGGAACCGAGATCGAAACCATGTGGGACTACCGCAACCGGTACGCCCTCTACAAGGCTGACGCCGACCTCCAGGCCGCCCACCACGCGTTCCCCTGGATAGTAACCTCGGATGATCACGAAGTGAACAACAACTACGCCGGGGCAATCTCGGAACGGAATGACCCCGTCGAGGAGTTCTTGGCCCGCCGCGCCAACGCGTATCAGGCATACTACGAGCACATGCCGTTGCGAATGTCATCGATACCCAGCGGTCCCGATATGCGGCTGTACCGTAGCGTCGATTTCGGTAACCTCGCGCAGTTCTACGTGCTGGATACCCGACAATATCGCACCGATCAACCGTGCGGCGACCGGAGCGGACCGCTCTGCCACGCCACGCTGGACCTCGATGCGACTTTGATGGGACCCGAGCAGGAGCAATGGCTCTACAACAAACTGGACGAATCGCGCTCCAAGTGGAACGTGCTCGCCCAGCAGGTGATGATGGCACGGGTGGACCGGAGGCTCGGGGCCGAGGAGCGCTACAGTATGGACCAGTGGTCGGGTTACGAAGCGGCCCGTAATCGGCTCTTCGGGTATCTCCACGATCGGCAGCCATCCAACCCCATCGTGCTCACCGGAGATATTCATTCGAACTGGGTGAACGATCTCAAGACCGATTTCGACGACAGGAGTTCGGCGACGGTAGCCACGGAGTTCGTCGGAACCTCCCTCAGCTCGGGCGGCGACGGCGCCGACACCCGGCCATCGACGGAGGGACTCCTGGCGGAAAACCCGTTCGTCAAGTTTTTCAACGGCCAGCGGGGCTACGTGCGTTGCGAGGTGACACCCGGCCTGTGGCGAGCCGATTACCGGGTCGTGGAATACGTGAGTCGTCCCGGTGCATCTATCTCCACGCGGGCGTCGTTCGTGGTCGAAGAGGGTAAGGCGGGTGTCGAGCGAGCGTGAAATGATCCGACCCCGGGGGGGGACCATCGAGGTATGACCTGATTCCGTTTCCCGAACACATTTCATCGGGCGCAGGATCGTTTCTACCCTCAACCAGCACCACGATCGCACTCTCGGACCCGACTGACTCCGAGCTACGGTCTCTCGGCGCGTTCGGCACCGAAATGTTGGCGGTCCCAGGATGCGCAATCAGGAGGAGGTGGAGATTGGCATCACGCGTCGATATCAGCCCCAGACACTTCAAGACATTAGTGCGCGAAGCCCTCGAGGAGCTGCCCAAGCGATTCCAGCCAATGCTGGAGAACGTGGCCGTTGTCATCGAGGAGGAACCCAGGGCTGAAGATCTCGAGGGACTCGACCTCGATCCGGAAGAGGGTGAGTTGCTGGGGCTGTATCACGGAGTGCCGCTAACGGACCGAGGGGCTGCCTACTCCGGCCTTCCGGACCGCGTATTGATTTTCCGGGGACCTATTCTCCGGTGTTGCACCAACGCCGACGAAGTGCGGCAAGAGGTTCGTGAAACAGTGATCCACGAAATCGGGCACCACTTGGGGATGGGCGACGAGGAGATGGTGTTTTGATTGCCCGGCGGGCTCCTAGAAAATCCCCGCCTCCCGCTGCAACCACCTCACGTACTCCACCATCTCCGTAACCTGCTGGCGCGTTACGCCGGGTACCGGCGGCATGTTGCCGAACCGCCAGTGGTGTGCCGCCACGCCGAACTGCACCGCACGGAGAAAGGCGAAATCGGCGTGATGGCCCGGCTCGTAGATCTTGTGCACCAGCGGCGGACCCTGATCGGTCCCCCTCGCCGCTTCACCGTGACACTGCTGGCAGTGTTCGCCGAACAAGGCCTCTCCCGACTCAAGCGCTGCCGACGGCGGCGGCGGTGGCGGAAGGGTCTGTACATCCCCACCGCTCCCGCCCCCACCACACGCCACGCCTAAGACCGCCAGAGCGAGCACCGCCGACAACGTGGGAGCCTTCACTCCTGATCCGGCCTACTGCTCTGATAGAGCAAATACACAAAGCCACCCCAAATACCGGCCAAAACGAGCGTCATCATGATCCATCCGCTGGGACTCATTTCAGTCTCCTCTCTTCGCGCCGACGCGATTGGCCCACCAGCGGTTGGCCAGAATGAGTAGGGCAATCAGGACGGCCCACTGGAGTACGGTGGTCCCTACGCTGAAGCTGTGGAACGGATGCCACCACCCCTCCGGATCGTAGACCATGATGGCCTGATAGAACCACCAAACCATGAGTGCCACGAACTCCAGCGGCACGAGATATGTGATCACGTAGCTGTACCAGCGTCCAACGGGCCGGCGCTCCTCAGGCGTATTGATGAGTTCGTCCCGAAACCGCGCCGCGCCGAATTTGATGACCGCGATCGCGATGAAGAGTCCGGAAACCATCAAGCCAAGTCCCCAAACCCAGTCCTGGTTCTGGAAAAACCCCAGCTTCCACGCCGAAGGGACGCCGAGCAGGAAGCCCACCACCCCTACCAACGGGACGGCATTCTTGCGGCTGATTCCCAGGTCCACGCCGATGCGGGTCGCCATCTCGATCATGGCAATCAACGACGACATTGCGGCAAAACTCAGCGCCAGGAAAAACAGCGCCAGGAACAGCTTCCCTGCCGGAATGGCCTGGAACAGCTGCGGCAACCAGATAAAGGTGAGACCCTCGTTGCCCGCGGCAAGCGCCGTGCGGGCCTCGGCCTCGGGCAACACCGCGAACACCGTACACATGATCGCGATACCGGCGAGCAATGACGCCGAGTAGTCGCCGAAGGCCGTGGTGTACCCGGTCAGGACGAAATCGTCCTTCTTCCGCAGATACACGCCGTATGTCATGACCAAGCCCCAGGCGGCTCCCACACTCCAGGCGGATTGGCTCAGCGCCTCGAGCCACACTTTATGGGAGAGCAACTCACTCCAGACCGGTGTGAACAAGAATCCCAGGCCCTTGATGGCACCCGGAAGCGTTATGGCTCTGGTCGCCGCTATTGCCAGCAAGGCGAACAGGATCGGAACGAGTATTCGATTGGTCCGCTCGATGCCCTTCACCACGCCGCGGGAGATGATCAGACATCCAACCGCCATCGCCAGGAGGTGGAAGAAGATCGGCTCGTTGCTGGTGGTAGTGAAGTTCTGCCAGTATGTCTCCGCATTTGTACCGGCGAGGCCCGAGCCGAGCGTTGCGAAGAAGTACTTCAGGCACCAGCCGGTCACCACCGAGTAGTAGAACATGATGAAACACGTGCAGAGACCGACGAACGCGCCCATCCAGTTGTGCTTCCCACCAATCAGATGGCCGATGGCTCCTGCGGGCCCCTTGCGGGTGTGTTTTCCCAGGGCGAACTCGGTCAAAACGAGCGGCACGGACCAGGCGAACATGAACACCAGCCATGCGATCAGGAACGCGCCTCCGCCGTTTTCGGCAGCCACCCTGGGGAAGCGCCAGATGTTGCCGGTACCCACGGCCATACCGATGGCCGCCATCAAGATTCCCCAGCGCGAACTGAATCGGTCGTCTTGTTCGGTCATTATCAGCCTCGGTAGATAGTCGAGTCTCTTTCCGGTCCGGTACACAAACGGGTCATTTTAGCTCGATTTTGGACAAATGGGAACGTGATATCCGCCCTACGACCCTCTCACCACACGAGCGACACCAGGTAGAAGACCCCCGTCCCACCCAGCAACACCAGACCAATCCATGAAAGTGTCAGCAGCGGTGTGTGAGGCTGGTGCTCGGGTGCGACTTCGGGTGATGTCACCGCCCTCAAGTTGAGATACCCCAACGCCGGCGCCGTGAGGAAAGAGACGATCGTTGCAAAGTCCACCAACGTTGTGAGGTTGCCGATGAAGAGGACCAGGATCACCCCAGTGCTCGCGGCCAGGGCCCCTAGGCTCGCCCAATAGGCATAGCCCCCGCTAGGAACGGAGGACGGTATCGAGTCGCGGGAGCGCAAGTACACGAACGTCTGCTCGAGAGCCCTGGGAAAGCCATCCATCACGGTGAGTGTGGTCGACAGCATCGTCGTGACCACCGCCACGAGCACGATTGGCCGTGCCCACGACCCTAGCGTCTGATCGTAAAGATCTACCAGCTGCGTGGAAAAAACCGTTCCCTGGGGGCTGAACGCCAAACCCGACCCGAACATCACGCCCGCTCCGAGTGTTACGAACGCCAGAGCAAGTACGCCGGTGCCCACGTACCCGATCACGAAATCTAGTCGCGCGCTCTTCACCGAGACACGGACGCCGGTGGCTTCGTTCTTTGCCAACGTCCATAGCGAACTCCATACCGCCGTGTCCACGGGCGACGGCATCCATCCTACCAGAGCAAGCAAAAAGGCAAACGGCACGACGCTTCCCCCGAGCCCACTCGGCCAGATCTTCAACGTGGAAAAATCGACCCGTGGCAGGGTGGCGATCGCCGCCACCATCGTAGAAAGTGCTAGCACGATGAGGATGAGCTTGACGGTTGTATCGAGTGCCCGGTAACGGCCGACCCACAACAACGACGCGCACGCGGCGATCAGCACCGCAGCCACAACCACCAACGGCCATTCGACCACAAACGTGAAACGAAGGAGAAACGCGGTGAAGAGAACGATGGCGGCTTGCGCGATGACCGCGGTGGCAATCGTGATGAGCAGGTACAGCCAGAGCGCCCACCGGCCGATCCTGCCGTACCCTTCCACGAGGCTCGTACCGGTAGCGGCCGCGTAACGTGGGCCGAACTCGAAGAACGGGTACTTGAGGATCAGCGCCAGGGCGATCACGCCGATCAGGCCGAATCCGGCGGTGGCGCCGGCGCGGGTGGCCTGCACCAGGTGAGAGACTCCGATGGCTGCGGCCGCCCACAACAACCCTGGACCGAAGCTGGTCCAAAAGCTACGGGCTGGGACGGGCCCGTTCACCGGTCGTAGCCCGCTTCCACCGCCTCCACCAGTAGGCCGAAAAACTCCTGTGCGTTGCCTCCGAACCAGCGCAGCACCACAACCAGGTCGTGCCGCGTGTCGATCCATCGCGAAGAAATGATCTGCCGCCCTTCCCATGCTGGAAGACTCAGCGCCACCAACTCTCCCGGGTGATCGCCCCGCTCGCCTTCGTCCATGCGGTACATCCACAGGGTCTCGACCCCGCCCTCGCGCAGGGCCGGATCGCCAGGCAACTTCATTTCAGATAATATCCACTCGGAGGATCTCATGCGCCCCACCAGCAGGTCACGTTGTTTGACTTCGATCGCTATCGGCACGCTGATGATTTCGGCCAGTGCCACGCACGCCCAGACGCCCACCGGCTCTCGCTGGTGGCCCTCCGAATGGGGGCCCGACGATCAGCGGGGCGCCGCCAACCGCCTCACCCCCGACAAGGTTATCGAGGCAGTGGGCCTTATATAAAAGGAAGGCAAGATCTACCAGCTCGGCCGCGTGTACGAGTTCGGGATGCCGCTGTTCGGCAACAGGCATTTCGGCCTCACGATGCCGGGACTGCCAACGGGCGGACCCATGGGCGCCGGTCAGATCGTCTACAACGACGAGATGGTGAGCGGTGAACTGGGGCAAATCGGAACCCAGTTCGACGGACTCAGCCACATCGGAACACGCGTGGACGGTGAAGACATCTTCTGGCCTCCGACTACATCATCACCGTCGCAGTCTCTGGATGGAGGACAACAACGCCTATGTGGTTGACAACCCCGGTCCCGGCATCACAGCCGTCAAATAGCTCATCAACAAGAAGATCGGTCATGACCGGCGCTGACAACTGGGCGATGGAAGCGGTACCAGAAGAAAATCCCGATCTCTCACACTTCCTACTTCCTCGCTTCACCACCGTCAAAAACCAAACTTATGAGGGTCTGGCCTGCCCTCACCGGCACCTCGTCCTGCGCCTCGAACATCATGAGGTTACCTGACTCGCTCACGACAAAGAGCGGCAGCGTCGCTTCACGGTAGTGCTCGAGGAATTTCTCGAAACCGAACTCGTCCGTTAACCTGGTGCGCTTGACGCTGGCCCCTTGCTGGAACCGTCTCGCAATCTCGGCGTGAGTAGCCGCCGTGTCGAACAGTATCCGCCCCTGTAGATGCTGCGGCATCTCTGCAAGCCTTCCGCCCTCGTCGGCACTTTCGGGGGCGAGTTGATACACATTCGATCGCTCGAACACGTCGCTGGCATGAACCGCCGCCAGAGAGTTGACTTCGTCGTTGGGTGTCAACGCCAGAAAACTCCCTACCCCGTCTAGCTCTAGCTCGTCAAAGGCGTTATCCATCAGGATGTTCTTATACTTCGCCTCCAAGCCCTCTTGTCGGGCTTTGGCGATATTCTTCCAGTTGGCGTCCACGAGCACCACCCGCACTCCCTCGGCTTTCAGAACCTGAGCTACCGCTCGCACCCAAGCACCAGCACCCAAGAGCAACACCCCCTGAGGATTGGGCGTAGCCACGCACAGCAAGCGCGCCACTAAAGTGCCACCTAGACCGTACAACGCAACAGTTCCTACAATCACGATGAACACTACAGGTGCCAGCTTCTCCGCCCCGGGATATCCCATTGCGATCAACTTCAACGAGAAGATCGAGGCCACGGCCGCCGCGACAATCCCTCTTGGGGCCATGAAAGCCAAGAATACTCTCTCGCGCCAAGAGAGAAAAGTCCCGAAGGTCGCGAGGGCGACTGAGGCAGGTCGTACAATCAAGACGAGCGACGCAAAGAACAACAAACTTCCCGGATCGGTGTATGCCGGATCTCGAATCGGGAGGCGTGCGGCAAGGATAACGAACAGCGCCGAGATGAGAAGCACGCGCAGGTTTTCCTTGAACTCGACAATGTGGCGCACCGTCACGACCTTCTGGCTCGCCAAGGCGCTCCCCATCACAGTAACGGCAAGCAATCCCGACTCGGATAGAATCAAATCGGAAAGGGAAAAAACGAGCATCACCACGGCGAGTGTCACGGCGCTCTGCAGGAAGTCAGGCACCCAACAGCGCTTGAGCAACAGGACGATCAAGCCGGCCCCTGCCAGTCCCAATGCTCCACCTGCCACCAAAGCCTTCACCACGCCGAGCGCCGCCATCGAGGCGCCCGCCTGCCCTTCCCCCACGACGATGGCATCAAAGACCAGGACCGCGAGGATGGCGCCGATGGGATCGTTGACGATTCCCTCCCAGCGTATCGTCGATCCGAGCCTCGCCGTGGGATGAATATGACGCAGCAGGGGGATGATGACGGTAGGTCCTGTAACGATCAAGATGGCCCCTAGCAGCGCCGACATCCGCAGATCGAAGCCGAGAAGAAAGTGAGCCGATATGGCGGACAGCGTCCATGTAGCGAGGGCACCAATGCTGGCGAGGTTGCGCACCACGTGACCGATCTTTGCCAACTCTGCGATGTCGAGGCTCAGACCACCCTCGAAGAGAATGATCGCGACCGAGAGGGACACGATGGGAAACAGCGCTCCGCCGAGCAATTCGTCGGGATCGATCCATCCGGTGACCCCGCCCGCGACGAAACCGGCGAGCAGCAACAGAAAGATTGCGGGCAACCGCAAGCGCCAGGACAGCCACTGCGCGGCTATCCCGATGACGACGATGCCGGCTAGGCCGATGAGAGGATGTTCCACTATTGCTGTATCACGTCAGTCCAGCCCAGTTTGCCATTGAGGTAGGCATTTTCTTCTTCACCCACAGCATCATACGATGCTCGGCCTGGAAGTAGGTGCCCAGGAGTTGAAGAATCTCTTCGAGACCACCGGACTGTTCCCCCAACTCCATCAACCCTGCCTCGAACAGGATGAAGAGCCCGGGGTGCGCCCGAATCATGAGCCGTAGAGGAAGGCAGGCAGCGCACCAAATCCGTCCCGGAGATACACGTACCCGCCGCCGAGTACCCATACACCGACAGTGAGTGTCGGAGTTCCGACCCTTTGTGCGACGACCGAAGGGTTCAGAGAAATTCCCGCGCGCACTGTGCAACTTGATCCGCTGTCCCAGCTGCAGTTACGAGTTTCCCAAGAGCCCCAGGAGGGCGTCGCGGTTGCGCAAGCTTTTCCGGAGGGGAGCAATGGTCGGCGACGCTCTTCCGCAAGGGATCCAGTCAGTCACCAGTTTGAAGAGTGGCGACAGGGCGACCGTGCTGTGCATGGGAGGTCAGAATCCATCACGCCACAACACGCTTGCCGTTTTCGGACTGGTCCCGGGCGCCGACGTCGTGCTGCTGCAACAACAGCCCTCGTGTGTATTGCGAGTCGGGGAGACAGAACTCGCGCTGGATTCGGACATCGCGCGGGAGATCCTAGTGCAGCGCGTGGGTGATCGGAAAACGGCCCTTGCCGGTAGGTAGTGGGGCCCTGATCCTCAATGCGGCCGCTCCCCCCGCTGTACCCTCACTCCCATGATGATGTACCCAACCCAAATGATCAGCGGAAGGGCGAGAGTGGCTAGAATCGTAGGGACGACCGTCCCCCATAATATGCCGCCCATACCACCCAGGATCGCGCGGAGCAGACCCCACACCAATATGTACAACACGTAAGAGTCAACCACCCCCATGACCTGGCGGAAGCCGTTACCGCCCACTACCTCGACAGGACAGCCACCCAGATAGATTGCCGTCAAAACCCAAAACAGACAAACCGGCACTAGCCATTCCATTCGGATCCCCTCCTTGGCCTGGCGCAACACAGATTCGAACCCACGGACCCTTCTCAAATAATCAATCCGGACCCGATCCACCAGAGGGAAGACGGTCCGGCTCCCAGCAAAGTGGAATCTGGACAATGCCCACCCTCACAGTACCGGGTACGGATTCGTATCTTCTGTCCTACGTTCAGCGATGAGTGAGATAATGCGAAAATCGGCTATCACGTTGCTGGTCGGAGCCCTCTTCCTCGCCTGCACCGGCTCGTTGTTGGCGCAGGGCGGAACCACCAGAGCTAGGGGGTCGGATAGGTTCGGTCCGATCGGTCCGGCGATCGTGACGGGTCTGAACTACAACGATCTCCTCGTGCACACCGGTCTCAACGGCGAGATTCGTCAATCGGAGAGCACCAAGGATCTCATTTTCAGCGTGGACGAAATCGTGAGCTACGTGAGCCGGTATTTCACGTTGCAGCGCCAGATTCCGACCGGCGCTCTCCATCCTCTGAAATAGATTCGGACCGGTCTCCTCCACCGCAATCCGATCCACCTCACGCATCTGATCGGTCGTGACGGCGGGAACCGCTACGCCGGTGTCGGTGACGAAATTTTCGATAGGCAGGCTTGGCATCGCGCGCTGCCGCGGTCTACCAGGGTTACGCTTCGTGGGGGTGCGCCATCCGACGCGGATTCACGTTCTCGTCGAATTCCTCGGCCGAGAGGTAACCGAGCGCCAGCGCCGCCTCTTTCAGCGTCGTCCCTTCCTTGCCGGCTTTCTTGGCGATTTCCGCAGCTTTGTCATAGCCGATCTTTGGCGTCAGTGCAGTAACCAGCATCAAGGAATTCTGAACATGCTCCGCGATGTGCGCTTCGTTCGCCTGGAGGCCCTCAACGAGGAACCGTTTGAAGTCCACACACGCGTCACTCAGCAACGTCGCCGAATGAATGAGGTTGTGTACCATGACGGGCTTGAACACGTTCAGCTCGAAGTTGCCCTGTGACCCTGCCATGGCGATGGCCATATCGTTACCAAACACCTGAACCACCACCATTGTCATCGCTTCGCACTGCGTCGGATTGACCTTGCCGGGCATGATCGACGAGCCGGGCTCGTTGGCCGGCAGTATCAACTCCCCGAGTCCGGAACGCGGCCCTGACCCCGCCCAGCGGATGTCGTTGGCTATCTTCATCAGGGAGCACGCCAGTACTCGCAAGGTACCGGACGCCATGACCATCGCGTCATGCGCTGCCAGCGCCGCGAACTTGTTGGGCGCAGACAAAAACGGAAGCCCGGTCAACTCGGCAATCTGGGCCGCACACCTCACACCGAAACCAGAAGGCGCATTGAGGCCGGTTCCGACCGCAGTACCGCCAATAGCCAGCTCGTACAGTTCCGGGAGGACCCGCTCGATGCGCTCCATATCCGCATCGAGTTGCGCGACGAAGCCCGAGAACTCTTGTCCCAGCGTCAGCGGTACGGCGTCCTGCAAATGAGTACGCCCGATCTTCACTATATCCTCGAACTCTTCCTGCTTCCGAGCGAGAGCGTCCCTCAATTCGCCGACCTTCGGGATCAGGCGTTCCTTGATGATCTTCGCCGACGCGATGTGCATGGCGGTCGGGAAAGTATCGTTGGACGACTGGGACATGTTGACGTGATCGTTGGGATGGATGGGATCCTTGCTCCCTAACTCGCCCCCCGCCAGCTCGATCGCCCGGTTGGCGATCACCTCGTTGGCATTCATGTTGCTCTGAGTCCCACTCCCGGTCTGCCACACGTGGAGCGGGAAATGATCGTCCAACTTTCCTTGGAGGACTTCATCGGCCGCTCGGACAATGAGATCGGCTTTGTCGCCGTCGAGCTTCCCAAACTCTTTGTTGGTCAGGGCGGTTGCTTTCTTCAGCACACCAAGCCCGCGGATTACTTCTATGGGGATGAGGTCCCTACCGATGGAAAAATGGATCAGGGACCTGGCGGTCTGGGCGCCCCAATACCGATCGGCGGGCACCTCGATCTCACCCATGCTGTCGGCCTCAACGCGTGTTTCTTGAGTTTCCGTGGCCATTTGACTTACTTGCTCCAAAGCTTTGGTGGGACGACATCAAGCATCCGCCGTCTCTTCCAGGCTCACCAACTCGGTCCCGGAAGTCAATCCTCCCAACCGCAAATGGCCGCGAAAGCGACGGAATCCGCCGACGTTCCTGAGGTTTCCTCAACACGCCCATTGAGGACTAACGCCCCTACCGCCAGGATGACAGGATCGGGCCCGCAACTAGCGATCGATCCGGGGCAGAACAACGCCTTCCGCATGATCAATCGCGCGTTTGCGTGCCGGCGGGACGGAATTGGGGAGGAAGTACTTCTTCGTGAGTGGTTCGATCCTCGAGGTCACCACCGATCCCGCTCATCCCGTGATAACAGGCATGCCTGAACGGGCGAAAGTGTTCGTAGATCGCGGTCCGGTGTTCACGACGCTCGAAGGATTCGAGGGGGCGGCGTTGGCCAAGTACCAGAAGGCCGGTTCGCCGTTGCTGTCACGCTATCTCTTGGGAGAGGAGCACTTGCAGGGCTACGCGGCGGCGCTGGACGTGCGTCACGGCGACGGTCCCGTGATCCTGATCGGTTTTCGCCCCCAGTGGCGCGGGCAGCCGTTCGGCACGTTTCGCGTGTTGTTCAATGCAGCGCTCTACGGTGGAGAGATGGCAGCGGGGACGCACGGAAGTCCCGGTTTTTGGAGTGCACCGCCGGAGAAAAAAGAGGAGACTACGAAAGCGCAGCAGGACCATTGATAGCAACACCGTTCTCAAGGCATACCGATCCGTTGCAGAAACTCATCAAACCGTCGATTGACACGAGAGCTGGAGCGGAGCATCACGGAGCTGGACGCGGCCAAGACCTACTCCCCACTCCCTACTCCCGGCCCCTCACCCCATCCGCCTCTTCTTCCGTCGCCGCCAACCTACCAGTCGTCAACTCCAACACGATCCGGTCCGCATCATAGATCTCGTCCAGGGCCTCGAGAATGCCGCGGGCGTCAACGGCCACCGCGCGGTTGAAGTCCGGCACGTAGATGAAATCGCCCGGCAAGCTCTCGATGTTGCCGTCGAATACGACTCCTACGATCTCCAGCTCGGTGTTGAGAACTGGCGAACCGGAGTTGCCGCCGATGATGTCGGCGGTGGAAACGAAGTTGAGGGGCGTGGACAGATCGAATGTCGCCGGTGGATTCAGCCAACGTTCGGGCAAATCCCACTCGGTACTGGCACCATACGAATGGTAATGGTCGTAGAGACCGTAGAAGGTCGTATACACGGGTGCACGCGTGCCGTTGTACTCGTAGCTCTTCACCACACCGTCTGCTACGCGAAGTGAAAACGTGGCATCCGGTGGAACGGTGGTGCTGTCGACATCGAAATGAGCCCAGCCGAGGGCGAAGGCGACTTCCCGCTCTTGCTGGTTGAGACTGCCGAACCGACTTTGATACGCCCCAAGGCGTCGCAGGAACGCGCTCACCATCTGCACCGCCGGATCGTTCATTGTCAGCGAGCCGTCGCTCAGCGACTGGACGGCACGTGCGGAGTCGGCGAGCATTGACTGCGCTACGGTCGCAGCCGCCGCGTCCTCCGGCGAGCGTCCTTGCAGAATCTGGTGCACGGTCGGGTCGCTTTCGCCGAGGTGCCGCTTCATATCGCTCAGACGGGCTGCGAGAAGTCGCTCCTGCATCCCTTGCGGCTGCTGCGCCACACCACCCATTCGCTGTGCGACATCCGCTAGTGCTGCTGCCGGAGCGCCAGACGCGCGCCCCTGCAGGTGCTGGAAGCCAAAAATTGCGCGCATCAAAATCGACGACGTAAAGTTGGGATTGCCGAGCGCCAAGAATGCGCCGTAATCATCGCTGAGGTCGCGCTTCTGCTCCTGAATGCGGGCCATGCGGTCGAACAAGTCGCCGTACTTCTGTTGCAGTATGGGATCTTGTTCAATCGCCGCACGGAACGTCCGCTCTGCGGCTCGCCTGCGGGCGACCGTCACCGGATCTTGCAGACCCTTCACGATCCCACCGTACGCCTTCTCCGAGTTCAACAGGCTGAAGATGGTGTTGCGGAGATCGATGGCATCCCCCGCTTCAGGGTCTTCGTCATAGAAAGCCTGCAGCGCCGCGGCACGACTACTGAACAGTTCCAAAATGGCCTTGTCACCCACCGCGCCCCGGAACTCGAGCTGCGACCCGGTCTGTAGACGGCTGGTCGAACCCGGATTGCCGATTATGAACACCGCATCCCCTTCCTCCACGCCTTCTTCACTCCAGTTGAAGTAGTGGTCCGATCGAAGCGGCTCGCCATTCTCGTCGTACACACGGAAGAACGAGATGTCGAGTGCATAACGGGGATAGGTGAAGTTGTCCGGATCGCCGCCGAAGAATCCCATTTGCAGTTCTGGTGCCATCACGAGACGAAGGTTGGTGTAGCGTTTGAACACGTAGGCCGACGTCTTAGCGCCATTCCAGAGGGAGATCACATCCACCTCGATACCGGCATCCTCGCCGCCGTGCTCTTCGGTGATGCGCTCGCCGAGTTGCTCGGTGATCTGCTCCCGGGCCGCGGTCCGGGCTGCATCCGTCATGACGCCTTCCAGCGCGGCGTCCACTTCGGCAGACACGTCCACGATAGCGATGAGCTGGTCCGCGTAAAAATCCTCTACAGGCCGCTCTTCGGCCAACGACGACGCGTAGAAGCCGTTGTCGAGCAACTCTTCACCCTCTGCGGTCACTTGTGTGACGCTCTCGCGAGCGCAGTGATGGTTGGTCATCACCAGCCCGTTCGGCGAGACGAAGGATGCTGAACAGTTCGACAACCGCAACGCGCCCAGCCTGGCGTGCTCGAACCATGCCTCGTCCGGCGCGAAGCCGTACGCCTCACGGAAGTAGTCAAGGGGCGGGTACTCAAAGGTCCACATCCTTCCGTTGTCGAACCGGCCGGCCCGGACGGTATCCAGCTCCAGCGGGATTCTCAACGGGGGCGGGGCCGCAGGTGGCGGTTCGGGTATGACCGGTTGGACGCTGTCGGCACGGATCGACGGGGTTGGAGTCGGAGATACGTCCGGCGCTGAACTGCTCGCCGAGGCACCGCAACCGAGCACCAGGAAGGTGAGCGAGCAGCTGGCCGCTGCATACAGCGGAATCGTTCGTAGTTGGTTCATTATGAGTCTCTGCTTTGTTGTTCGGTCGGTGGTCGGCCGGAATAGGCTTCAGGTGTCGGGTTTCAGTTCCATGGTCGCCGAACCCAGCGAACAGCCTCTTGACGCCAGAAACCTGATACCTGCCACCTCTCTATCGCATGCCGTAAACGTACCTATTCAGATGGCTCATAGCCCGTGTCCTCTTTGTCCCGGGATTTTCCATCATAGCGCGCCGTCCGCGGGAGCGCTATGGGACTGGCGGATTTAAGCCGGTTTCACTCGTCTGCGCCGTAGGTGGGGACCGGCAGCCCTCGCAGACGGCGAAGCTCCTGGTGCTGCTGCCGGATCTTCTTCATGACCTGGTCGACTAGCTCTTGAAAGGTCTCCTTGCCGCGAGCCTTGTTGAGGAATTCCGAATAGTCGAACGGGGGACCGTACGACACATAGATGTGTTTGAAGAACCGGGGGAAAACGGATCCAACTGGTAGGACCTCCTCCATGCCGTCAATGGCCACCGGTATCACCTTCGGGCGCGCCGATAAGATGACCATCCCAGCCCCTACTCGTCCTTGGCCCACCTTGGATTCGCGCATCCGTGTGCCTTCGGGAAACAGCGTCATAACGCCTTTGGGAAGGACCTTGATCATGCTCCTCAGAGCCCCGAGATCGCGCCGCCCTTCGCGAATTGGAATACACTTATGGACGTCGGAAAACCAAGCCAGAAACTCGTTCTTGTAGTAATTCTCGACCGCCGCCGGATTCCACGGCATGAGATACGGCTTCCACCACGATTGGGGATAAAAGCACATCGACCCTACAAGAAAGCTGTCGATCATAGTTTGATGGTTGGACAGCAGCAGGATGTTGCGGTCGTACCCAACGTTACTGCGCCCGATCACCGTCGTCCGATTGAGCACGCGAAACAACGTCACAAATATTGCCACCATGACATTTACGACTATGTAGCGCATGAGTGGCAAGAAGAGCTTGAAGAGACGGCCTCTGCGAGGCACCTCCATCCCGCGCCGACCGGCACCGTTGGCAGATGAAGTTTTACTCACTGACGTGAAGGTAGTTCTTGCCCACAGGGATCGAGGTAACAGCGGCATGAATTCACTACGATCATCGACACCAGCGCGTCATTTCGTACCCGCGGTAGCGATTTGCACCGCTTCCCGCTTGCGCCAATCGTCGAGGAACCGCTCAATGCCAGCCTCGGTGAGTGGATGCTTCATGCTCTGCTGCAACACTCCAAAGGGAACCGTTGCGATATCGGCCCCAGCTTTCGCCGCCTCGATCATGTGCCGAGGATGTCTGATCGAGGCGGCAAGAATCTGAGTATCGATTTCCGGATCCATGCCAAACACTTCGGCGATCTCCTGAATCAGCTCGATGCCCGGCTCGGAAATGTCGTCGAGACGGCCCACGAACGGAGACACGATGAACGCGCCAGCGCGCGCGGCCAGCAGTGCCTGATTTGCATTGAAGCAGAGAGTCACGTTGGTGCGGATACCCTCCCGCTTGAGCCATGCGGTAGCCTTCAGCCCTTCGATGGTCGATGGGACCTTGATGACCACATTGGGGTGCCAAGCGGCGAATTTCATCCCTTCCTTGACCATTCCGTCCGCATCCTCTGAAACCGTTTCGGCGCTGATGGGCCCGTCGACCAAACTCGCGATCTGCTTGACCGTTTCCGCGAAATCGGCTCCCTCTTCTCTCGCCATCAATGTCGGGTTCGTCGTCACACCACTGAGAACCCCCCAATTGGCCACTTCTTCGATCTCTCGAAGGTTCGCGGTATCAAGGAATATCTTCACAATGCCTCCGAAGTCTCACGCGTTGATTGCGATGAAAAGACCGGGCGCGGGAACGCCGTGCGCATCACATCGGGAGAACCTACCGCCGGGCGGGGTGCGAAGCTACCGCATCTTGCTCCCTTGAGGTGGAAAAACCCACCGTCTATATTCCGTTTGTCAGCTGATTGCAAGTGATTCCCATTCTCAATCAACCGGAGGGCCCCCGAAACGCAGGCACCGGCGCTCTGGGCGGGCCAGACCACGCTTAATGACCCAATCGATGGCATATATCCGACTCGCATGTCGCCATAGGGCGGCGCCTCTCGCCGTCTTCCTCACCGTTGCCTGCGGCGGCGCGGCCAACGCCCCCGTCGTCAACATCTACTCCACCCGTCATTACGGCGCGATGGAGCCCATGTATGCCGGCTTCACCGCGGTAACCGGGATCGAGGTTCGGGTATCCCATGGCAATATGCATGCGCTCCTCGAGCGTTTGAGGGCGGAAGGCGAGCGGACGGTCGCCGATGCCTTCTTTGCCGTCGACGCCGGTGGACTGTGGCTCGCCGCCAACTACGGCTTGCTCCAGTCGGTTGAATCGGCCGTCCTCGAACAGAACATTCCCGAGAACCTGCAGGACCCGGAGAACCGCTTCTTTGCGCTCAGTCAGCGCGTTCGATCCCTCGCTTACATGCCGGGGCGCGTCGACCCATCAGAGATTTCCACCTATGAGGCACTCACCGACGGGAAGTGGCGAGGTCGCCTCTGCCTGCGACCGTCGACCAACGTCTACACCCAATCCTTGGTGGCGAGTCTCATCGCGGCGCACGGAGCGACACGCGCCGAGGAGATCGTGAGAGGCTGGGTAGCCAACGAGCCGGAGTACATCGACAGCGACACCCGCATTCTCGAGACCATCGCGGCCGGAGGCTGCGATGTCGGCATCACCAATCACTACTACCTCGGCCGGCTTCTCAAGGCAAATCCGGATTTCCCCGTGAAGATGCTGTGGGCAAACCAGGACGGGCGCGGCGTGCACCGCAACGTTTCGGGAATCGGTGTGACGGCCGCGGCTGCGCATCGAGAGAACGCTATCAAACTCATCGAATGGCTCAGTGGTCCCGCCGGGCAAGCGGGAGATGACAGCGGCCTACCGGGAAGTAATCTGGAGTTTCCGGTAAACCCCGACGTGGATCCGCATCCGATCATCGGAGGGTTTGGCCCCTGGACGGCCGACCCGATGCCCCTTGGCGAATACGGGCGCTACCAGGCTGACGCGGTGAAGCTAATGGAGCGCGCCGGTTACCGGTGAGCATAGAACTCTCTTCTTCTCTCTCGACGGTGAGGGCGCGGCGTGCCAACGCAGCGCGCCGCTTATTGTGGTCGACCCTGCCCGTCATGGTGGCCGCCCTGGTCGTGGTGCCCATGGTGCTCCTGGTCACCCGACTTCTCCATCCCACCGGCGAGGTGTGGGCCCAGTTGTGGAGCACGATCCTTCCGGAGATGATACGCAACACATTGCTGCTGATGCTTGGGGTCGCCGTCATCACGTTCGCGCTGGGATCGGGACTGGCGTGGCTGGTAACCGCTTACCGGTTCCCCGGCTCCCGGATCTTCGATTGGGCCCTCATCCTGCCGCTCGCGGTACCGACGTATGTCATGGGCTTCGTGTACATGGCGACGTTCGACTTCGCGGGACCGGTGCAGACCACGTTGCGCGCCTGGTTCGGCGCGGACCTAGCGCTGCCGAACATCCGCTCCGGCGGAGGCGCGATACTCGTCATGGGACTGACGCTCTACCCGTATGTGTACTTCCTCGCCAGGGCGGCGTTTCGCGAGCAGTCCTCGTCAACGTTCGATGCCGCACGCGCCATGGGATACACCCGCTTGCAAACGTTCTTCAGACTCGTGCTGCCACTGGCACGCCCGTCACTCGTCGCAGGTGTGACGCTGGCGTTGCTCGAAGCGATGACCGACTTCGCCACGGTAAGGTTTTTCAATTTCCGGACGATGAGTGAAGGCGTGATTCACGTGTGGCAGGGAATGATGAACCGCGACGCCGCTATCGAGTTGTCGGCGCTGTTTCTCTTCTTTGCCTTGGCAATCGTGATCGTCGAACGGCTGTTGCGCGGGCGCTCCCGTTATTACCAGCCCGGCCGCCGGGCACGCCAGATAACACGGATCGCACTCGTCGGGTGGCGAAAATGGGCGGCCGCCGCGACGTGCACGGCGATCTTCGGTGCAGCGTTCCTTCTGCCGGCTGCTCGGTTGGTCTCGTGGACGGTTGGTGACTTGTCTAACGTTGCCACCGCGAATGTTCTCAAGACCGTATACCTAGGGTATGTCCTTCGCACGTTCGCATTGGCCGCCACCGCTGCCGCTATCGCCGTGCTCATCGCTCTCATACTCGCCCAGGGTACGCGGATGAACAGAGGACGCCTCGGGCGGGCGGCGACGCGACTGGCAACGATGGGGTACGCGCTTCCCGGGGCAGTAATTGCCGCCGGTGCTTTGATTACCGTCGCGGTCATCGATCGAACCGTTATGAGCGCCTCGGAGAGCCTGTTCGGCATCAATCCCGGATTGCTGTTGACAGGATCCATCGCGGGACTCCTTTACGCATATGTAGTGCGCTTCATGGCCGTTGCGTACAACAGCGTCGAGTCGAGCATGGAGAAGGTTACACCCAACATGGAAGAGGCGGCCCGGACGCTGGGCGCCACACCGGCGCGCGTGATGTGGCGAGTGCACCTCCCGTTGGTCAAGGTGGGAATGGCCGCCGGAGCGGCATTGGTGTTCGTTGATGTTATGAAGGAGCTGCCCGCGACCATCCTGCTAGCGCCGTTCGGAATGGAAACGCTTTCCATGTGGACATATATGCTGGCGGCGGAATCGCTCTGGGAGTCGGCCGCATTGCCATCGCTCACCATCGTGATCGCGGGACTGATACCGGTCATGCTGCTCATGCGGGTGGGCCGGATGACCACCCCGGGGGGCAACCAGTAGCATGGCCGAGCCCATTTTGTCTCTGAGCGGTATCGAGAAGCACTACGGAAATATACCCGCTGCCGTGGACGTCACCCTAGATGTACACCTCGGCGAGCTGCTGGTCCTGCTGGGCCCGAGCGGGTGTGGTAAGTCGACATTGTTACGCCTCATCAGCGGTCTCGAAGCGCCGGACCACGGCAGAATCTCGAGCAACGGTCGCGTTCTCAGCGACGCGTCAACACTAGTGCCTCCCGAAGAACGCAAGATCAGTTTGGTGTTTCAAGACAACGCGCTGTTTCCGCACATGACGGTTTGCGACAACGTGGCGTTCGGCCTACCCAAACACGAAGCCGGCACACGCACGCGACGGGTAGGAGAAGTTCTCGACATGGTACGGCTCACCGACGTCGCCGGTCGATATCCGCACGAACTCTCCGGCGGCCAACAGCAGCGGGTCGCACTGGCGAGAGCGCTCGCCCCACAACCGGCGGTGGTCCTGCTGGACGAGCCGTTCTCGGATCTCGACAGGACATTACGGATAGCGCTCCGCGATGAGGTACGCGAAGTTCTCAAGGCGAACGGCACGTCAACGATTCTGGTCACTCACGATCAAGAGGAAGCCCTCGCCGTAGGAGACCGAGTGGCGGTGCAAAACGCCGGCCGCATCGAGCAGATTGGCGCCCCTGAAGATCTGTTCAGGACTCCGGCATCGCGGTTCGTTGCCGAGTTTGTCGGAGAAACGGACTTCATCGCAGGCGAGGTCACGCCCGTCGGCATTCGTACGGAAATAGGCATTCTCGACCAGACAGACGGCACGCCGGTTGGGACAGCCGTAGACATTGCGATTCGGGCGGATGATGTAGCCATCACTCCAGATCCGAACGGACCGGGAACCGTGGTGTCGCGAACGTTCACCGGCACGCAAAACGTGTACCGCGTCCGCCTTACCTCCGGGGCGATCGTCCGCAGTCTTCAGCCACACACCCTCATCCTCACCGAAGGTACTCCCGTGCAAGTCCGTGCCGCACCGGGGCACCACCTGGCCTCGTTTCCCGCTGGGGCGTACGGGAACTGATAGGGTCGCTGCGAAGTTGTTAGGATCAGGCGGATGCGAGGTCCAGGAAGTAACGAACACCTAGCTGTACAACTCAGAAGAACGAGCCCATGACAGGAAAAATCGTTACTGAGTGCCACCCACTGTCAGCTCGTCTCTAAGCTCCTCCGCCGTGGCAAACCTCTCCTCGGGCTTCCATTCGAGAGCCTTGCGAACGGCTACCTCAATCCGTTTCGGTATTTCAGGGCGCTGCTCACAGGCGCTCGGTGCGGGGTCGTTGAGACGGCGCACGATGACGGCGTGGGGATGGGAAGGACGGAACGGCGGAACCCCGATCAGCATCTCATATACCACACAGCCCAAACTGTAAATATCCGTGCGCGCGTCGAGCCGAAAACGGCCCATGGCCTGCTCGGGACTCATATAGGTAGGCGTTCCCAGGACCTCGCCTGGGGCCGTGAGACGATCATCGATCGACGCCTTGATGGCTACGGCCACACCGAAATCGGTCACCATCGCGTGGCCTCTCGAGAACAGGATATTGTCGGGCTTGATGTCTCGGTGAATGATGCCGCCGCTGTGCGCGCACACCAGCGCATCCGCGATCTCCCTCCCTATAGCAACGGCCTCGGTCACATCGAGGCGCTCTGTCTTCTCTAGGCGCTGTCGCAGCGAGTCACCCGGCAGATAGGGCATGACCAGGAACGGCATGTCCTCGACCTCCCCACCTGAGAAGGTCGGTACGATGTTCGGATGCCCGAGGCTGCAGCCGACCGCCACTTCGCGCTCAAAGCGCTCCCGCATGATTCGGGTGGCCAGCGATCGATTCAAGACCTTCAACGCCACCTGGTCACCTGTCGACACGTCCTCGGCCAGAAACACGGTCGCCATCCCCCCTTTGCCGAGGAAGCGCTCGACCCGGTAGCGATCGGCCAACCCCGAACGAACGACGTCGATCAGCTCTTGTCTCATGCCCGATTCTGCTCCATGACAGTCGACGACAAAACGCGAGGCAGAAACTCCTACAGCTTCCACCGATGGAGAATATGGCCGGAGCACCGGAGCACCGACAGGAGTGTCCTGCTCACCGCTCACCGCTCACCGCTAACGACACATCATCCCCGAAGAATTGCCCCACGATCACCGCGGCTCCCGACGCCGCAGACACGATCAACACCGCTTTCCTGATCAAAGATCCGCGATCGGCAATAGCTGCCGTGCTGCCCGATATGACAAAGCCGACGAGCACGCCGGGAACGAGCATGGCTCCCACGCGGAATTCCTCCCACCCGAACCGCCCAACGGACGCCAGGGCAATAATCGACATCACGACGCCCAACACGAAGTACCCCGAGAGCGTCCCGCGGAGGCGCGATCCCGCCGCGTCCTGATAGAGCAGTGCCATGGGAGGCCCGCCGATCGAAGAAATTGTCCCCGTCAGGCCGGAAAGCGCCCCAGCTGCCATCAACGAGCCAGTCCCCGGCCGTACACGCAGGCCGCTGCCGTTGATACCCACGACCAGCAGGACCGCGGCTCCGATTGCCAACGACATACGGTCCCTGGGCAGCACGGCCAGCGTACCGGCGGCCACCAAGACTCCGAACAGCCGTCCCCCGATGGCCCAGCCCAGGCCGGAAAGATCCATCGAGCGGCGCTCCCGATGCGTGATCAGCACGGTCAGCACAAGCGCATTGACGAGGAGGGGTCCGGGAACCAAACCGGGGGCGATCAGTACTAAGAGCGGTGCTCCAACCACACCTAGTCCGAAACCGATGGAACCCTGTAGCGTCGCGCCGACACAGGTGACGGCCCATGCGAGTAGCAGTTGGATCGCGGTGAGCGTCACGAAGATGTGATCGGAAAGCTCATGGACCGGAAAGGTAACGGAAAGATAACGACGTCACGCGTCGAAATATCCATCAGAACGATGACAAAGGCGTCGTGGGCAGGCTCAACGGGAGCCCTGTCGCAAGCGCCGCCACCGTGATAGAATCCACAGCTCATCACTCAGCTATCTGAGGTGTACCATGCGTTCGATTCCACTGACACTCGTTGCGCTTTCCCTGGCCCTGCCGGTGGTGGCGCAGGACGCCGACCGCACGGTCGCGGGCGGCGGCCGGTTGGCCCCGGGCTGGATGGCCCGCACCGACCGCGGCCAGAATTTCGACAACATCCGGCTCGTCGAGAAGGGGACGGGGTGGGACATCACCGTCGGCCCGGGCATGAGCCTCTACCGCGAAAACGACAGGGCGACCGGTAGCTACACGATCTCGGCCACCATCGAACAGCTCAGCTCCAAAGGGCACAGGCACGGGACCGGACTCATCTTCGGCGGCAAAGACATGCAAGGCGCCGATCAAGTCTACAGCTACTTTCTCGTACGTGGAGACGGGAGCTACATCATCAAGACCCGCACCGGCGACGGCACGGCTGAAGTCCGTGGCTGGACCAAGAACCCGGCCATCAACGAGTCAGAACTCGCGCACATGACCAATGAGGTCGCTGTCCGCGTGGCGGACGGTAACGTGATTTTCATGGTGAACGGAACCGAAGTCGACCGGGTCCCGGCAGCCGATCTCTACACCGATGGCATCGTCGGTCTACGGTTGAATCACAACCTCGAGATGCACATCGACAACTTCAAGATCGAGAACTGACAGGGAGCGGTGAGAAGGGAGGGGGCCCAACCCTACCCCCCCCCTACCCCCTACCCCCCGGTCAGCTGGTTAAGGGTGGCCCTCTCACCTCTCACTCTTAGGTCCCCGACACTAACACCGGCACGTTGCTGTCCGCCGTGCCACCGTTCCCCAACCGACCGTTGAGCCCCCGCCCCCAACAGAACATGGCACCGGAGCCCGTCACCGCACACATGTGTTCGCTGACGGCGGTACCGAGGTCGGGAAGGATCCAGCCGCCGGTAACCATTATGGGCGATGAGCTGTTGATATTCGTACCGTCGCCGAGCTGGCCCCAGAAGTTGTCACCCCAGCAGTACACGGCGCCAGAATCCGTCGAGGCACAGGAGAAGCGAGACCCGGTACTGATTCCGTCTAATCCCGATAGACCAATCACCGACACCGGTGTGTTACTCGGCGTCGTCGTCCCGTCGCCGAGTTGTCCGTCTGCATTGAGACCCCAGCACTCGCCCGTTCCAGCCTCTGTGACTCCGCACGTATACTGGTTGCCAGACGCGAGGTAGCCGTAAGTTGGGACCCCGGACACCACGGTCGGAACCAGCCCCTTTAGGTTGGTCCCGTCCCCGAGCTGGCCTGACTTGTTGTCTCCCCAGCAGTACGCAACGTTCCCTGTGTCAAGGCCGCACGTGTGGGCAGACCCGGATGGGCCGGTACCCGCGCTAATGGATGTGAAAAAAACAGGGCCGGAGACCGGAACAGGTACGGAATTGCTCGTAATGCCCCCATCTCCCAATTGCCCCTCGGTGTTCTTACCCCAACAGTACCCGGCCCCTGCGATTGTCACGGCACAGGTGTGCTCGCTGCCGGCGCTGATCTGCACCAACATGCCGGTACTCCCAAACACGAGCACGGGTGCGCTACGGTCGGTATTGCTTGCGTCTCCGAGTTGACCCGAGAGGTTCGCACCCCAACAGTAACCATCGCTCGTCGTTGTTGTAATGGCGCAGGTGTGGTCGCTACCAGCACTGATCTCCCGGAACGTGAGGCCACCGGACACGGGCACCGGGACGAGGCTCTCCGTATTGGTTCCATCCCCAAGTTGGCCAACCGCATTGTTGCCCCAGCAGTACGCGGCGCCCGTCACCGTGATGCCGCACGCATGGGCTCGGCCGGCAGTGATATCGTCGAACTGCATCGAGCAGCTCGCGATGATGTCGGATTGGGCGCCGGCAATGAAATCCGCGCCGCTGCACGTCAAAGGCGCAGCGACTGTGAGGTTGATCTCGAGCTCTGGCAACAACCCGTCCGAGTCGGTGGTGCGGACGTAGGCCCCGACGCCCTGGATTGGCGGGTTGGTGAACGTGATGTTGTTGAAAATAAACGGCGACGCGGCTCCGGGGTGAATGACGTCGAGCTGTATGTCGGTGGCCATGTAACCCTGGAACGTCACGTTGTTGAATCCACTGAAGATCCCGGTGGAGTGGGCGTCCGGGACGCCGTCATACACCAACAGCACACGCTGAAGCTGAAGATCGCTGGCCCCGAGCCCGCCCACTGTGAGCGTATTGCCGTTGCCGATAACAACCGCCGCCGCGGGGCCCGCCGAGGAGAGAAGATCGCAGTGGGCATATATGTTGCTGCCGAGCGTGACGCCGAGACTAGTGTTATCAAACCCGATGTTGGCGAAGTGCGACGTGCCGGGGCCTGATCCCGTGTTGGTAAACGAGAGCGTCTGCGCACCGGTGCCGACAAAATAAACCGTATTGAAGTCGCCCGCGTGGAAGCTCTCGGAACTGTTCGTGCCAAGCTGGGTGAAATTACCGGAAGCGTAGATGGTTCCGCCAGCGAGACAGCCTAACGCGGGACATAGCAGGCTACCCGGGCCGGTATTCCCCCCGCCGAACACGATATTTCCCGTTACCGTCAGCACGTCGGAGAAGGAAGCCAGGACGATTACGCCGTTGCCCTGCGTAGTCACAACTCTTTCTCCATGCGGAGCAGATCGCGAAGGCGTCCAGTCGTGAACTCGGGTCCCCTTACTTGCCCATCGCCCAGCACGACCGTGGCTTCAAGTCGCACATCGCCTTGTGCGGGAATGTTTGCAGTGCCTTGAACCATTCTGCCCGCCCGCACCAGTCGCCCAACACGCGCCGCGGTCGCTGGATCGACACGCCCAGTCTGTGATAGTTGCAACTCTTGCAACAGGGCGCCGATCTGCAAACGCTCCACCAACGTGAATCGTTGGAGAAGTGACAAATCCGAAATGAGGATTTGCGCAAGCCCACGACCCAACGGCACGTACGTGGTGTCTCCCGCGACTGTCAACGGGAGTACGGCGGCGGCGCCTCGTGAATCGCCGTGCGCGTTGGCGAACGACGCGTAAAGGGCGATCGCCTCGTCATATTCGCTTGCTTGCTCGAGGCACTGGCCTATGACGAGTGGCCCCAGAGCGTCTGCGGGGCGCAGGTGGGCACCACGGCGAGCAACGGTGGCAGCGCTATCACAGCGCCCAGCGGCAAACAGCGCCGCACCGTATCGCAGCAACAACTTGCCGTTGTTGGGTTGGTTCTCGAGCCGAGCCTCGATATCTGGTATCTCTTGGGGAGAAACCTCGGAGGGCCCCCCGGGCAGACAGGCCACGCCGAGCAACGCCGACGCCGACACGGTGTATCGGGGCAAGAACCGAAAAAGGGACAACTGGCTCACTCCTTGGGGGACGCTGCGAGTTGAGAACTTGTCTCGCGAACCCCTTGAGCGTCAAGGGCGCCCGACTGGCCTAGTGATCTTGGGAGTGCGAGCTACGGCTTGGTTCTAGTAGTCAGCTCTGGTGCAGCAGGTCGCGCATGCGTCGGGACTGCTCTTCAATGGACCTGATGGCCTCGAGGGTATCTTCGTCCAGGGGAGGGTCTCTCAACAACAGTAGCTGCGCCTCGGCCAGAATGGCCGAGAGCGGGTTGGCAAGGTCGTGGCGCAGCTTGCTGAGGGGCTCTTCGATAGGCCAGCCTACCGTCATTCCGCTATCAGGGAGCGATACAGATCCCGAATATGATGGTCGCGCAGATCTCGGACGGAATCCCAGAGGTCCGGTTCCACGGCACCAAAGAATATCTCAGCCGTGGCCAAGGCCTCTTGAACCTCGCCGGAACCGAAGACGAGCCGACCACGCCAAGAACCGTCTTCGGCTCTCCTGACCACAAGCCGCAACGCAATGATCTCGTCTCCGTAGCGAATCGGAGGTAGATCGTGCACTGCTGGCTCGCTGGGATAGGGCCGATTGTATCGAGGAACTGAATTCCCGGACATTCGGATCTTCCGAAAGGTTTCGTAAATATAATACCGCCTGTGACTTACGCAACAGTGAGCGAACAGTCACCGGCGATCGTGTCTACCAAGTATTGCCTCTATGCCACACGGTCCGGACCTTGCTTCTTACCATTATTTATTGGGGCAATTATGTGGCAACGAGGACGACCGCGTGGGGCAGGGGGGCCGGCATGCGGGGATCTCCTCACAGTATTGAGGGCAACGGGTCTACCGTGAACGTCACGATGAAGAGCACAACGGTAGCCAGTCCCAGCGGCCAGCGACTCGTGGGAATCGGCCGGTGGGGATCTAGTACCGACGGGTGGGCGAGGCGGCCCCGGCCCAAGATCAGGATGAGGCCTGCCCAGATCCACCACCCCCAAAACTGAAAGCCCAATATCACGAGGCCGTACCACATCAGCTTGCCGATTGCCGCCTGGTGCCGGCCGACCAGAGCGTAGACGATGTGGCCACCGTCCAACTGCCCCAAGGGCAGCAAGTTGAGCGTAGTCACGAAGAGCCCGAACCATCCGGCCAGCGCCATCGGGTGCAGCTGCACCGTACCCTCGCCGACCAGCCACGATATCGCGGCGGACATCAACAACGAATCCCCGAGGTAGAACGGGCGCTGGGCTATGTAGATCAGCTGCCGGGTCTCACCCTCCACGTCGGCTATGACCTGGGAGTTGAGGAGACCAATGACGAGGACGACGAGGGCGACGACCAGACCAGCCCAGGGACCCGCCGCACCCACGTCGAGGAGTTGGCGCCGGTCCACGATGGGGCTTCGCAGCCGAATGAACGCTCCGAACGTCCCGATGAAGTTGAGTTGCGGCGGAGCCGGCAGGAAATACGGCAGTGATGCGTTTATGCGATACCGCTTGGCGATCAGGTAATGTCCCATTTCGTGAGCCAGGAGGATGCTCATGAGGGCGGTCGCAAACCCCAAGCCCGGCATGGAGGCTTCGATCCACTGCTTGACGGACGCCCACCACACGGCCAGATCAGGGCCGACCCGAAAACTGAACCTGAGCGGGGAATCCATAAGGAAGGTGCCCGCAATCCAGACGGTGGCGAAGGTGGTCAGGAACAGCAGCAGGTGTAGCGCCCACCTGTCCGCCGGGGGTGGTGCCAACGCCCGGATGAGCACGAGCCGGTTCGATCCCTCGCGACGTGACCAGTAATACGTCCCGGGCCACGCCTTCAGGGCCTCCAGAAGCTCCGGCGTACGAGAGCTGTAGGCGGGGGCAACGACGGCATCCACCACTTCTCTGTCGAGGGCCGTGCACACACGCCAGTAGCTGAGAAACCGCGAGATCTGCCTCAAAGGCACCCTTGACTGGCCCTCCGGTAAACTTTATTATGCTTTGCTTTCATTATCATCGAGAAACCCCGTACCGAAACCTCCACGCGTCACATCTCGCACGGCCCCGCCGGGGCTGCGTAGCGTTCGCCATACCATACCGAAGGAAGTATCCGGAACTATGGAGTCCTCCCACCGTGGACATCACTGAACTGAAACAAAAGTCGGTCGCAGAGTTACACGCGATGGCCCAAGATTTGAACATCACCAACTACTCAGGTCTGCGCAAGCAGGATCTGATCTTTCGTATCGAACAGTCACTCCTCGACTCTGACACCGTTCTGCGCGGGGAGGGTGTCTTGGAGATTCTCCCTGAAGGGTACGGCTTTCTCCGAAGCCAGGACTGGAACTATCTGTACGGACCCGACGACATCTATGTGAGCCCCAGCCAGATCAAGCGGTTCGACCTGCGAACCGGGGATACGGTGCTGGGTCAAGTACGGCCGCCCAAGGAAGGGGAACGCTACTTGGCGCTGCTCAAGGTGGAGAGCGTCAATTTCGGAGATCCTGAGGCCGCCAAGCACCGGATTGCGTTCGACAACCTCAAGCCGCGCTATCCGAATCGACGCATCCCCCTCGAGCGGAATGACGGAGATCTCTGCTGCCGGGTCATTGACTTGCTTTCGCCCATCGGTTTCGGCCAGCGGGGCTTGATCGTTGCCCCACCGAAGGCGGGCAAGACGATCTTGCTCCAAAAGATCGCGAACGCGATACACGAGAACACTCCAGAAGCCACGCTCATCGTCTTATTGATCGACGAGCGGCCCGAAGAAGTCACCGACATGGAAGAGAACGTCCCGGCCGAAGTTATCGCATCGACGTTCGACGAGCCCGCAGACCGCCACGTGCAGGTCGCAGACATGGTGCTGGAAAAGGCCCGCCGCCTCGTCGAGCACAAGAGGGACGTTGTGATCCTACTCGACTCGATCACGCGACTTGCCCGCGCGCACAACGTCGTGATCCCCCACTCCGGCAAGATTCTCTCCGGCGGTGTAGACGCCAACGCCTTACAGAAACCAAAACGGTTTTTCGGTGCGGCCCGGAACATAGACGACGGCGGGTCCTTGACCATCATCGCGACCGCGCTAATCGAGACCGGAAGCAGAATGGACGAAGTGATCTTTGAGGAATTCAAGGGCACTGGTAACATGGAGCTGGTGCTCGACCGACGCATCTCTGACCGACGCATCTATCCCGCCATCGACGTCCAGCGGACCTCAACCCGAAAAGAAGAGCTTCTGCTCGATCAAGAAGAACTCAACAAGACCCACCTGCTACGCAATTTTCTGGCCGACATGCCCACTGTGGAGGCGATCGAGTTTCTGCTGGAGCGCATGAAGCGGGCGAAGACAAACAAGGAGTTCTTCGCGACTATGCAGCAAGGGTAGTCGTGTGTGACGCAGCCGGCAGCCACACTTGCGAACAGCGGCAGGCTCCTTGCCATCGACTGGGGTGAGAAACGCATCGGAGTTGCAATCTCCGATCCCGAGCAAAGGCACGCACACCCATTGACGACGCTGACCCGCCGTCAGGGAAGGCGCTTCCCCCTCAAGCAACTCAAGAGTTGTCTAGACGAGCAGGCGCCGGTGGGTGTGGTTTTCAGTCTTCCCCTGGAGGCTTCCGGTGACGAGGGTCCGACGGCACGTCGAGCTCGCGATGAGGGTCAACTGGTGGGGGAAAAGACCGGCCTGCCGGTCATCTTTCTCGACGAGCGTATGACGACGGCTAGAGCGCTGAGCGCGGTTCGCGATTTGGGCGGATCCACTGTAGGCCGAAAGGGTGATGTCGACCAACTCGCCGCCACCGTGCTCTTGCAGACGTACCTAGACACACACCGCCGATGAACCGACGGTTCCTCGGAGTACTCACAGCCGTCCTTTCCATGGCTTGCTCCAAACCGCAGGCCGCTAGCGAGGATCCGGTTCGAGTAACGATCCCCCGGGGCACCTCGGTCTGGACCGTGGCCGATTCCCTGTTTTCCCGCGGTGTCATCGATTCGCCGCGCTGGTTCCGAATGTATACCAAGCTGGTAGGCTACGAGCGAGCCATTCAAGCCGGCGTGTACGACTTTCCACACGGAGCATCGGTGCGTCGCGTCTTGCACGATCTGGTCGTTGGTCGTACTGCCCAGAATCGGCTAGTCGTACCGGAGGGGCTCATGCTCGACGAGGTGGCCGAGCTGGTTGAGGCGCAGCTCGGCATCCCGGCAGAGAGTTTCCTCGCAGCGGCCCGCGACAGCGGCCTGGTCAGCAGAGTCCAGGCACGCGAGCCCACCCTGGAGGGCTATCTCTACCCCAACACGTATAATGTGTCGATCGGCGCTACAGCGCTCGATGTTGTGAAACAGATGGTGGCGCAGTTCGAAGAACGCTGGCAGCCTGCATGGAACAGACGCCTCGACACCCTTCAGATGACACGGGACGAAGTGGTGACGCTAGCCTCGATCATAGAGGGAGAAGCGCAACATCCGTCGGACCTTCCGTATGTGTCCTCGGTCTACCACAACCGACTCGCCAGGAAAATGCGTCTCGATGCCGACCCAACCGTCATCTACTCGTTGGGGAAGCGGCGCAGGCTCTTCATTCGCGACTACCAGATCCAGTCTCGCTACAACACGTACATCATCGACGGCCTCCCACCGCACCCGATCGCCCAACCGTCCGCCGCGACGATCGAGGCAGCATTGTACCCCCACCCAAGCGATTTCCTGTTTTTCGTGGCTGGACCCGGCGGCCGACATGTCTTCTCTCGCACATACCGAGAACACTTGGAAACCACTCGGCAGATACGCGACCGGTGAGAGCCTGCAGCGTTATCGAAAGGACGCATCCAATGCATCTCGAATGCCACGCGTGGCGCGCTCGATGTCTACGGCAGCGAAGATCGCACTGATGACCGCCACACCCTGGGCTCCGGCCGCAACCACGGCGGACACGTTGCCTTGGTCGATCCCGCCGATGGCAATGGCAGGGATACCCGACGGGGCGAACCTCGCCAGGCGTTTAAACCCCTCAGGTCTCAGAGGCGGTCCCGCATCGACCTTGCTTTGGGTAGGATAGAACGGGCCGATACTCCAATAGTGTGCAACAGTCGCCTCCGCGGCGTGGCCTGCTTCACCGTCGCAGCCCACCGAAAGGCCCACGCGGAGTGACGCCGGAACGATCGCCCCGATGCGATTGAGCGGAAGGTCGTCGGCTCCGAGGTGCACCCCGTGGGCTCCAACGGAGAGGGCCACGTCGAGCCGGTCGTTTACGTACACCGGAACGTCCACGGCCCGCAGAATACGCTCGGTGGTGCGACACAACTGGGAGGCTGGGGCGTGTTTCATTCTGATTTGGACCGCCGTTGCGCCACCCGCGGCGGCTGCACGACAACCGTTCACGACATCGCGGCCAGGGAGCAGTTCCGGGCCCATAACGGCAATCAGGCGGTAATCAGGAGGCACACTGAATAATATGGCGGTCCGAGGGATTCGCGGGGCCACGGTCGTAGAGGCCAACGACCGGGAGCTCATACTCAAGGCAACGAGGGAACTGCTCGAAGCCCTCGTTTTGGCCAATGATATTGCTGTAGACGACATAGCGAGCATAATGTTCACTATGACATCCGACCTCCAGAGCACATATCCGGCGCAGGCGGCTCGCTGGCTCGGGTGGGAGAATACGCCGCTGCTCGGCGCTCTGGAGATTGACGTACCAGGTGGTCTCCCACGGTGCGTCAGGGTATTGATGCACGTGAACACCGATCGGGCACCGGCGGACATCAAACACATCTATTTGCACGAAGCCCAAACCCTGCGCCCGGACTTGTAATGGAAAAGATCATCGTTTCTCCGCGAGGCGCACGGCGGTGGCGCCGGGGCCATCCCTGGATCTACCGCTCCGACGTCGAACGGTCGGACGCGGCGCCAGGCGTCGTCCGTGCGGAAGACACCCAGGGAAACTTCCTCGGTCAAGCGCTCTGGAGCCCGCCTTCTGAAATCAGCTTGCGTTTCCTCACGTCCCAGGAAGCACCCGTCGATGGTGACTGGTGGCGCGACCGGATGGCCGAGGCCCTTGCCGTGCGCGACCCGGAGAATTTGGACGCCACCGGTTATCGCGTCGTGCATGCCGAAGGCGACAGCCTGCCATCGCTGATCGTCGACAAATACGGAGAAATCGTCGTCGTGCAATTGCTTTCGGCTGGACTGGAGGCGGTGCGAGGCCAGGTGCTCACCGCCATCGACGCCGTAGTCAACCCGAAATCGATCCTCCTCCGTAACGACGCATCGGTGCGGCGTCATGAGGATCTTCCCTTGGAGGTGGAGGAAATCCGAGGCCCCATTACCGAATTCGTCGAAGTACGTGAGGGCGCTGTGCGGTATTGGGTTGCACCGCACACGGGACAAAAGACGGGCTGTTTCCTCGATCAAAGGGGAAACCGCGTTCTCATGGCCGGCGTCGCCCACGGCCGCGCACTCGATCTGTTCACCTATCAGGGGTTGTTTGCACTCCAGATGGCCAGGCGCGCCGAATCAGTGGTGGCTGTGGACTCCAGCGCCGCCGCTCTGGAGGTCGCGGCGAAGAACGCCGAATTGAACGGTCTCGACAACCTGGAGTGGGTGGAAGCCAACGTCTTCGACTTGCTGCGCGAGTACGAAAGGGAGGGTCGACAGTTCGACACCATCGTTCTCGACCCACCCGCGTTCGCGCGCCGGCGCTCCGCCATCGATCGGGCGTTGAGAGGATACAAGGAAATCAACCTGCGTGCGATGCGCATCCTGGCGCCTAAGGGCACCATATTCTCCGCCTCATGTTCCTTCCACATCGGCCGGGACCGTTTCTTCGAGATGCTCATTTCAGCCGCCTCCGACAGCGGTCGGCGTCTAGTGTTGCAAGAGATCACCGGGCAGAGCCGTGACCATCCCAGCATCCTCACGGTCCCCGAGACGGGATACCTGAAAGCCGCCCTGTTGCGGGCGGTGGACTAACAAGGGTGGAAGGGCTGAAAGGATGAATGTTATCGCCTTATCACCAGGGACGGGGGGCGGCGGGCGGGGCGGCGTGGTACCGCCGGGCGGTGAGCGGGGATGGGCAGTACCGCCGGGGATGGGTGTAGTGGAAGGGTTGACCGTCTGACCGGCGATCGCGAGGTTGACGGTACCGTGCTCACCAGCCCCAAACCCGAGCGTCCACAGCGCAGGACTCAGTCCTTACGCCGCGAATACCAAGAATTCATTCTGCAGCGTATTGAGGAGTACAAAGAGCAGCTGTCACGCTCAGAATTGCTGAGTCTCGGGGACGATGCAGTCCGCGAGCTCGACGCTGGGCCCGGGGGTCAATTGGTCTTGACCGAAGTGCTCCTGCTCGATCACGTAGACCGGATCATCAAACGCCGGCTCCGGCTGCCGACCTTTCGGCGCTGGCGAGAGAAACACCTCAAACTGCGGCGAGCACAGCAAGCACCCACACACTGGGGGTTGCCCTCCGACACGCCGCTCTCGTGGCTTGCAGGCAGTCTGGAAGACGACGAATTGGCGCTGGTGGTCGGAAACCGAGCCGCACCCGCGGGTCTTCTGATTGCCGCCTACGAAGCCAACGTGTTACTGATCGATCAAGACCTGACCGGCATCGAAGCAAGCGAGAGCCGCGCAGCCGCGGAGGCTCTCGGCCAGCGCTTCCACACACTGGTGATCAACCTCAGCGGGTGGTTCCCCGACGTGAATCCCAACCTCGTGGTGATCGACCCCACCCTCATCGGATCTCTGGACGACGCGACGGCATCCAAATTGGTAAAATTGCTCAAGTCTCGAACCGCACCGGGCGGAGTCCACCTCGTTCTTTCCCTCTCGGTGGAAGAAGATCTCATTCCTATGGACGTCTGGAAACGGCATTACTGCGGATGGGTGGTCGAATCATCGTCGCGTGCGGGCCGACCGCACTGGCTTCTCACAACCCGGCCCTGATCACCTCACGACAAGATTCCCGATCTGAAACGACGGCCTGAAACGTCGCGGGGCCGGCAAAGCGGCCGGCCCCCGTGCAACGTACGGCTGAACTGCTGCGTCAGCCTAACGACGACGCTTTGGCCTCGTCGTTTTCCTCGCGGCTTTACGCCGCTTGGTGGCCTTGCGTTTGGTGGCCTTGCGTTTGGTGGCCTTGCGCTTGGAGGCCTTGCGCTTGGTAGCCTTGCGCTTGGTGGCCCTGCGCTTGGTGGTGCGCTTGGCCTTACGTTTGGTGGCCTTGCGCTTGGTGGTGCGCTTGGCCTTACGTTTGGTGGCCTTGCGCTTGGTGGTGCGCTTGGCCTTGCGCTTGGTGGCCTTGCGCTTGGTGGCCTTGCGCTTGGTGGCCTTCTTGGCCCTTCGCTTAGCTGCCATGAAAACTCCTCCCGGGAATAATGAAGCGATCCGTCCGGACTGGACGGATCTTACGTTGCGCGGCGGACTCCGCCGCAGACCACTCTTGCGTGCTCGAACACCTGAGTGGAAGCCTCAACCAGCAGACGGCGGTTTCGCCGTATCGAGCAAACGCCGAAGCGTTGATTCATCGAGTTCAGTTTTCGTCGTTGGAGATAGAAAAGAGGGGAAGCGAAATAGCGCCGTCGAAGAGTAAAGCCGACGCCGCCCCAAAACTGAGGCACCGTCTCGTACGGTGTTTTCTCTTGTAGCGTCGAAGCCGCTTCATACGATCAAGTTTCCGGTCGGCGCCTAAACCGAAGCGAATATTATACATACCGGCAAAACGCGCAATACTTTTTTCTGAAGTCACTAACGACGAATGCTGTCCAACGTTTGACATCTCTGACCACCAAATGAACAAATCGCGTAAATAATCCAAGTACGAACGCGTGATCGAGCACCGAAACCTGCCTTTGCAAACCCTCCGGCCGCCTCGTACACTACCACAGACCACTTCCGTGCGACCGTCTCAACGTAGAGTGTTTGATGCACGAGTCTGTGAGGGAAATCACTTTTCTCCTGTCACGCTCGGCGCCGATCCACGTCCGGCGATTATATTACCGGCACTACATCACCGACCTTTCCTGCGAGTGGTTGATGCGAGCGATTCAGAAACTTCAGCGAGCCCCGGCCTGACTCTCACCGACATCCCCAAACCCACATGCGGCCTCACCGACGTGGTGATTGAGGTGCACACGCAGGCCTCTGCGGAACCGACCTCCACATCGCCGACTGGGACGAGTGGGCTCAGGGCCACATAAAGCCGCCCATTGTGGTCGGCCATGAATTCGCAGGAGAGATCGTCGAGATCGGCCAGACGTTGGCGACACCTTTCATATCGGTCAGCGTGTGACCGCAGAGGGACACATCGTCTCCGGCCACACCAGACAGAGCCGCACGGGGGCCGGTCACGTGTGTCCCAGCACCCAAATCATCGGCGTCGATCGTGACGGGGCATTCGCCGAATAAATCGCCATGCCGGCCTCGAACGTGATGCCGCTGCGCGACATTTCCACAGTGACGGGAGCCATCATGGATCCCATCGGCAACGCCTTTCACACCGCTCTCACGGCAGATATTCCGGGAAGCACCGTCCTCGTAATAGGCTGTGGACCCATTGGATGCTTCGCAGTCGGCGTCGCACGCGCCGCAGGAGCGGCCCGCGTCTTCGCCGCCGACCTCATCACCCGCCGCCTCGAGCTAGCAAAGCAAATGGGCGCGCACGTCTGCATCGATGTAACCCAAGAAGACCCGGTGCAGCGTGTGATGGGTGAGACGCATTCGGAGGGCGTCGATGTCGTGTGTGAAATGTCCGGACATCCGGACGCCATCAGACAGGCATTGAAGTGCGCGCGACCGGGCGGTCGAGTGCAACTCCTGGGCATCCCCAAGAAGGAAGTGTCCATCCAAATCGCCAACGACCTGATCTTCAAAGGGCTCACAGTCTACGGCGTCGTGGGGCGCAAAATGTTCGAGACGTGGTACCAGATGCAGTCCTTCCTCGGATCGGGGCTCTTTGACCCGTCGCCCGTCGTCACCCACACCTTTCCCATGCAACAGATCGACGACGCCCTCGCCGCTATTCGATCCGGCGAAGCGGGCAAGGTCATCCTCGAAATCGGAGGAAGTGCATTAACGCCACCATGGAACAGCGGCTGCGAGACGAACTCCACCAATTTCAACAGGATGGCATCTACAAGAAACTCAACTACCTCGATTCGCCTCAAGCGCCCCGTGTCACCATGGAAGGGCGAGGGCAGATCATCATCCTGTCGAGCAACAACTACCTCAGCCTGAGCAACGAACCCTCGGTTGTGCGGGCTGGAAAGGACGCCCTGGAACGCTTTGGAGCCGGCACCGCAAGCGTCCGATTCATCTGTGGCACCTTCACGGTTCACCGCGAGCTGGAAAGAGAACTGGTGGAACTCGTCGGGACGGAATCGTCACTCACCTACGTGTCGTGCTGGAACGCCAATGAGAGTCTGTTTGCCACGCTCACGGGGCCGGACGACATCATTATTTCGGATCGCCTGAATCACGCATCGATCATCGACGCCATGCGCCTCGCCAAGTCGATCAGCAAGTGCGAAACCGCCGTCTACGAGCACTCCGACCTCGACAACCTCAAGGCCAAGCTCGAGGCTTCCCGAAACAAGCGAACGCGCTACGTGGTTAGCGACGGCATATTCTCAATGGAGGGAGATGTGGCGAAGCTGGCCGGCATCTTGGAGTTGGCACGGGAACATGATGCCGTCGTCGTCGTCGATGACTCACACGCCACCGGCGTGCTGGGAACCACCGGCCGGGGAACGGCCGAACACGTGGGCGTGCTCGGTGAGGTCGACATCATCACGTCAACTCTCGGCAAAGCCCTCGCCGCCGCCGCCGGAGGATTCACCGCCTCGTCTGCCGCGCTCACCGATTACTTGACCCAACGGGCCCGACCGCAGCTGTTCTCCAACGCCCTGCCCTGCACGGTTGCCGGCAACGCACTCGGCGCGGTGCGGTACCTGCGGAGCCACCCCGAACGCGTGACAGCGCTCCACGAGAACGCCCGGTATTTCCGCGAACAGCTCCTTGCCCGTGGCTTCAAACCCCTCGAGGGCGAAACGCCCATCATCCCGGTCATCCTCGGCGAAACAGCCAAGGCCATTCAGATGAGCAACCTCTTACTCGAAGAGGGCGTATTCGTGGCAGGATTCGGATTTCCGGTGGTCCCAAAAGGGGAGGCCCGGGTTCGCTGCCAGGTCTCGGCGGGCCACACCAAGGGCGACCTGGATCAGGCGCTAGAGGCCTTCGTAAAGGTTGGGACTCGGCTGAAGTTGATCTAGATCACCGCCGAAACCACGCCCTTCAAGTAGTTTCAGGGTCTCGGGCCTTAAATCGTCCATTTTCAATGTCATACGGTATTTTGGGGGTGGATTTTTGGCTCGGAATCCCTATTTTGGGGATCGCTGTTCCGTGACGGCTAACTCGTTGGAGGCAAATCAGATGCGAAATCGAAGCGGAATCTTCCTGGTCGCTCTGCTGCTGGCGGCTCAGACAGTTCCGGCCACCGCCCAAGACCGATCGTGGCAGAAAAAATGGTATTGGGGAGCCCAAGGTGGCGCCTACCTCTTCAAGGCTGCTGGTGGCGATCAGACTGGCTTCTCCGCAGGGGGCCATTGGTTCATCACGGCAGGTCGCTCCGCCCTGTACCTGGCGTTCGACCAACTGTTCTTCGACAATGTCACCAACGTGACTATCAGCACCGGACAGGTGGTCGACTTCGCAAGCGGTCAGCGGCTTCAGGCTACCGTCTATGCCGTTCCGACCGACGGCAGGCTTCAGGTGTTCCTCGGGGGCGGGTTTGCCATCCATCGCATTACCGACGCGGCGCTGGTCGGGCCGCTCACCAGCCTCGATCTAAGCGCGGTTGCGACCGCGGCTACCAAGGCATTCCTCGTCCTGAGCGGGGGCGTTCAAGGCCGGTTCACCGAGCGCTGGGCATTATTCGGCCAGTACCAGTTCATGCCGGCTAGCAACGACTTTGTGATTTCGAGCCAGCAGCACGCCTTCAACATCGGGCTCCGCTACGCGCTGACCCACGCCGAGGAGATCGTAAGCACCCAGCGCTAGAACTCACCCACGGCGGGAAAGCCACCGCGAGCCTTTTACGAAGAAACGGAGCGGCCAGTCCGCCGCACGCGAGATTCCCACACGTGGCCCCGATCCCACCTCTTCCTCCGAGAACAGCGTTCCTTGTTTGATGCAGATCCGCGCACCATCCAGACGAGCGCGGTTCAACGCAGCCGTGATGCCGAGAGCTTGGGTGAGTCGACCCGGCCCGGAACAGAGCAACCGCAGATCGTCTTGCGACCGGCGTCGTGACATCACCTTCAGGCCCCGAAGGGGCTCCAGTGCACGCACCAGCACCGCCGCAGGATAATCGTCACGCTCCGTTACGACATTGAAACACCAGTGGACCCCGTACGACCTGTAGACGTACGCGGTTCCGGGAGCGCCGTACATGGGTTCTGTCCGCGTCGTGCGGTGCCAGTTGGCGCCGTGCGAAGCGGGATCATGAGGGCCCACATAGGCCTCGACTTCGACGATACACCCTGCGGTCACAGCGCCACCAACGCGCGTTTCCAGAACGCAGCCTAAAAGATCGCGCGCGACCCTTACGGTGTCGCGCGCGTAGAATTCGCGGGGAAGGTTACTGTTCCTATTCGTTTTTGTCCTCTCCTCGAAAGCTCTGCAGCAGCTGCTTGAAAAAGCCACTGCCGCCTTTGGATTCGTGAACCGCGCGCTTCTCGATGAGTGACGAGGAGGCTTTTGTCTCGCGGGACGATCGAGGTGCACCCTGGGATGATTGCTCACCAGGGGCATCCCCATCAGAGCGACCGGCTGTAGGCCGCCGCTGAGCTCGAGATCTTGACCTCGCGTCACTCCGTGCCGCGCCCTCCACATCGGTGTTCCGCCTGCCGCTCTTCGGCATCTCGCCTCTGTGTGGTGAGTGCCGGACAGCGCCTTTCCTCTCGCGGCCTGCTGATTCAGTCTTGTCGCGTGCCGCGCCCCTATCGTCGGGCGGAACTCGCGTCCGGATCGGTGCCTGCTTCGTCTGGCGGCTCGAACCCCGTCCACGTATGGACCTTCGCGTCGCGGTTGGGATTGCCCTTGGCAACACCGGCTCCACTTCAGGCGTCGGCTCCCCAGGAACCGAGTCGGTAGTCGTGGTCTTGGGCTTTTTGTACGTGCGACTACTCCCTCGACCCCTGACCGACAGCCGGGTCGGCTTCGCTTCACTATGACCGGATTCCTGCCGTGGTTTGACCTTCTCGACCGTAGGGGCCTGCGCGGCCCCTTCTGGTGCAGTCTCGCGAATCTCGGCAACCTTGCCCGAGCGCTTGCCTCCACGACTGCGGAGAGACCGTTTCGCCACCTTCTTCGTGGCATCCGCCGACTCCCCGTCGCCCGACTGCTCCATGGCGGCCGGCTCTTCGTCCTTGGCTTGGGCCCGCGGTCGGGACGTCTTCGCGGTTTTCTCGGGCCGCTTGCGTCCCTTTGACGGCCGTTCTTCCGGTTCGGACACGTCTTCGGCCAAGGCTTCAGACTTCAACCTCAGCCGGTACACCCTGCCGTCTTTCACGAGATCGATGATACCGGCATCGCGAGCCTGCCTCAGCATCCGGTTGAAGCGTCTGGCCTCGAAGATCGGATCGTCGGCAACGCTTGCCAATTCCGTCATTCGCTCGCGAGCTTGTCTGGCATCCGTTGAATTCTCGCCGACCGCCTGCAAGTCCACCAAGACCTGCTTCAACAGCGCAAAGCCGTCCGCCAACGTGAGCGTTCCGCTTGCGGCCGGCCCCTTGGCGCCGCGAGCGCTTCTCTTCTGCGGCTTCGCCTCTCGGGGCTCCTCCTCCCCACCCGGCGGCGTCACACTGTCAGGTGGAACGTTGGCATCCGGGCCAATGTCTATCTGGTACTGGCCGCTCTCCATCTTTTCGAGTTCCAGCAGTTTGCGGCGACGTGCCTCGAGCACAAATTTGCCGAACCGGTTGAACCCGGCATCCTTTTCGTCGAAGTGCGGATCGAGCTGCTGCATGACCTGCTTGAGCCGATCCGACCGCATCGTGTCATTGCTCTCCTTCATGTGGAGCGTCGCTTCGACCACCAGTTCCCATGGGTCGCGCCGCATGACCTCTGTTTCGCCTTCCTTCGCGAAACCGGTAAGCTCCGTGTAACTGTAGTACTCGTCACAGTTCTGCACCAACAGATCGCTGGCAGATTCTCGGATACCGACACCGATGATCCACTTGCCGTACTCTTTGAGCTTGAGAACGAGGCTCGAGAAATCGCTGTCCCCCGAGAGCAAGATGAAGGTGTTGATTTCGGGCCGCGTGAACACGAGTTCGAGTGCGTCGATGGCGAGGCGAATATCGGTAGCGTTCTTCTTGTTCGATCCGAACGCCGGCGCAAAGATGAGATCGATCGAGGATTCCGAGAGTGGTACGATATATTGTGGGTAGCGACGCCAATCAGCGTATGCGCGCTGCACCGCCACTTTGCCCTTGATGATCTCGGAATTGAGGAGTTCCTTGAGCTGGTGCTGGAGATCCGACCGAATCCCCATCGTCACGTTGTCAAAATCTATCAATAATGCAGCGTTACCTGAGGTGTTGCGTGTGTCTCGTGGTGCGCGCGATGCCAGGCGCGCTTCAGACGTTTCGTTCACTTTCGTTTCGTTCACTTTGTACTCATCTCGAGTCTCACCAACTCCGCCAGTTCCATACGTTTCACCTTCCCGTTCCCGGTCATCGGGAAGCTGTCGAAGAAACGGACGATGTCAGGGACCTTGTAATCGGCAACTCGATCGCGGGCGAATTCCTTCAACTCGTCACCCGTGACAATGGCGCCTTCGACCGGGACGATGCCGGCGCAAATGAGTTCCCCTAGAATCTCGTTGGGAATGCCAAACACGCAGACTTCGTCGATACCAGGATGCGTGCGGAGGACATCCTCCAGCTCGCGCGGATAAATGTTGTAGCCCCCGCGAATGATTATGTCTTTGCGGCGGCCCACGATCGTCACAAACCCGTCCTCGTCCGTGACCGCAAGGTCACCGGTGAGAAAGTATCCTTCAGGTGTGAACGACCGCTCGGTTCCCGAAGGCATGCGGTAATAACCCGACATCACGTTCGGTCCCTTTACGGCGAGTTCGCCAGCAGCCTCAGCCCCATGAAGGGCTTGCGTCTTGACGTCGACAATCTTCAAGTCGACACCGTCGATCGGCCGGCCCACCGTGCTTTCACGCGCCTCGGGAGAATCCCCGAAACGTGTGATCGTCACAGTCGGCCCAGTCTCCGTCAGGCCATAGGCGATCTGCACGTCGTTCCACTGCCGAACTCGCCGCACCAGGTCCGCGGAGACCGGGCTCCCGGCCACGATGCCGGTTCGAACAGCAGAGAGATCCCGACTCTTGAATGACGTGTCGCGCATCAAGAGCTGGAACATCGTCGGCACCCCGTGACAGATAGTGACCCGCTCGCGCTCGATCACCGCCAGGGCCTCATTGGCCTTGAAGCGATCCAACAGCACCAGCGTGGCCCCCATAAGCAGGGTGGAGATGGCGATATGGGTGCCAAATACCGTTGACAGCGGGACAGCACATAACACTACCTCGCCGTCCTCAGGTACTAGCGCTTCTGTGGTTCGGATCGCTGTCAGGACCAGGTTTTCGTGCGTCAGCACGACACCCTTGGGCTTACCCATCGTGCCCGAGGTGTAAACGATCGCCAAGGGATCAGACGCCGGATCCAGCTCCGTGATGGGCTGCGGCGTTCGCCGACCGGCCGATACCAAATCGCGGAACCGGAAAACCCTGTCGTCGTACCACCGATCCTCATCGCCGACTGTGATGAGGTAGTGGAGGTCGGGCAACTCCGCGATGAGCTCATCGAACACCTCGAGAGGATCGAGCTCATCTGACTCGGCAACCACCAGCAGTCTCGCCTCGGAGTGACGCAGCTGGTACTTGAGCTCGTGGTAACTCACTGACGGGTCGATGGGAACAACGACAGCCCCCAATCGAGCGGCAGCCAGGAGACAGACGATCCACTCCGGCCGGTTGGTGAGCTCTACGGCAACGGAATCTCCGGCCTCGATGCCGAAGTCGCTGAACGCTGCCCGTAACGCCCTGGCTTCCTGGTCCACCTGGCCATACGTCATGCGCCGCAAGCCAAAAACGAGGCATTCCCGACTGGGATTCTTCTCCGCCTGCTCGGCGAAGAGTTCGGCTAGGTGATAGGTTGCCAAATCTCCTCTGTCACAAGGATCGTAATCTGCTAAGATAGCGGATATAGAGCACCCTCACCACCTCCCATCTATTCCCCAAGCACCTTGATAATCACTCGCTTGCGCCGCTGACCGTCCCATTCACCGTAGAAAACCCGCTGCCACGGCCCGAGGTCGAGAGAGCCATCGGTGATCGGCACGATCACTTCATGACCGACGGTCAGACTCCTGAGATGCGCAGCTGCGTTGTCCTCGCCGGTTAGGTTATGCCGGTAACGGTCGGCTCCCACGGAGCGATCGTGCCCTCCAGCCACTCCTGGATGTCGTGCCATAAGCCGGACTCATGATCGTTCACGAATACGGACGCCGAGATATGCATGGCCGACACGAGCACGAAACCCTCGCGGACTTCGGCAGCCAAGACCTGCTCCGCCACCTCATCCGTGATATCGATGATCTCCTGACGTTCCTTGGTCTCGAACCAGAGGTAATGCGTGTGGGACTTCATTGCTCCATCCTCCGCGCCTGCCACACACTGCGGGAAAGGCCGTGGACATTCAGAAAGAGAGCCGCTGGGGCGTTGAGCCGTGCAAAGCTACAGTCGAGAGATCTGGGCCAGAATGTCCTGACCGTAGAACATTCTGATGTATTTCGACTGGATGGGCGTAAGACGCCGTACGGCCCACGCCAGATGCACGAAATGCGGTTCGTGCGGGGTCATACATAGGTGCATGCCGCACTCTTGAGGAAGCCGGTTTCCCTTCCTCGTGTTGCAAGTCGAACACGACGTGGTAACGTTCGTCCAAGCGTTCGTGCCGCCGCGCGAGAGGGGAACGAGATGATCGCGGGTCAGGCATTCCCGGCTGCGGAACTGGGCAACCGATCGACCGCAGTATTGACAGCTGTACCGGTCGCGGGCGAAGAGGAACGTGTTGGTGACCTGACGACGGAACTTGCGGGGAACATGCACAAATCTGACCAACCGGATGACACTCGGTCTGGGAATGGTCAGGTGCTCGCTTCGGAAGAACCGACCCTTATCCACCTCGACGATCTCGGCCTTGCCGTCGATAACCAGCCGCAAGGCCCGCCGAACCGGAACGAGGGTCAGCGGCTCAAAAGACGTGTTCAATGCCAAGCAACGTGCATGCAGCAACATATGACACAAATCCCGCCGCATTGTGCAAATCGGCGGGGCCAAGACAAGTTCGTAGGTATTTTACCCAGCGCCGTAAGTTATTGCAAGACTATAGCTTCTAGCCTCACAACGCGAAATGCCACTACCATGCGCGTATGCTGACTCGTGACGACCTGAAAGCCCAGATCGAGCTGCACATCGAAGGATTTCTGCCGCTCGAGGATCTGGCCGCTTGGGCGGAAGACGTCTTTCGCGACGAGGAGTTCGAAGAACCCTTTGTCGAGCAAATCTCCGATTTGCTCTCCACCCTCCGTGACTCGGTGGACCCTCACCGGTTTCGCTGGGAAGAACCCGACTTCGAGCAGATGTTGGAGGAACTGAACGACTAAGTTGCAGCCTCCGGAGGGGACCGAACGGCAAACGCCCGCTCCAAAGCGCCGAGCTGCGCCTCGACTGATGCTCTCGAGGTTCCCCCGGGCGTGCGGCGCCGCTCGACCGAGTCTTCGAAAGATCCCAACCGCCCCAATACGTCGGGCAGCACTTCATGAATCTTCCTCGCACGCTCAGCCGGTAATTCACGAAGCGAGACGCCGAAGTTTTCCGCCTCCCGCACCAGACGCCCGGCCAAGCCATGGGCCTCCCGAAACGGCACGCCCTCTCCAACCAACTCGTCCGCGACGTCGGTTGCTAGCAGCGTTTCCCGCAACACCGATTGCATTTGCTCCGGAATCGGGGCCATCGTCTCCACGGCCCCCCGCACCGCAGGCAATGTGACCAACGCGGCATCCATGGCGTCGAACAACAACGATTTATCCTCTTGCAGGTCTTTACTGTATCCCGCAGGTAAGGCGCGCAACATGCCGACCATCGCAACCAGATCGCCCAGCGTCCGCGCCGCCTTGGCCCGGGCAAGCTCGAATACGTCGGGGTTCCGCTTCTGAGGGAGGAGACTCGATCCAGTCGAGAACGCATCGCTCAATCGAACGAAACCGTACTCGGTCGAACTGTACGTGACCAACTCCGTCCCTAATCGGGACAGGTGCGTTGCCAGCAACGTGAGGGCGAACAACAACTCCGCCACAAAATCTCGGTCGCCCGTGGCGTCCAGGGCGTTCGACGACACCGTGCGAAACCCGAGAATGTCCCTCAATAGGTCACGGTTCACCGCCACGCCGGATCCGGCAAGCGCACCGGATCCCAACGGAAGCTCAGCCACTCGGCGCCGCACGTCCGCCAACCGATCTCGGTCTCGCACCAGCGGCCAGGCGTGGGCCAGTAGAACATACGCCCAGCGGACGGGCTGGGCCTGCTGACCATGGGTGTACCCGGGAAGAAGCATGTCTATGCCCGCCCGTGCCTGCACAACGAGAGCGGCTCCCAACGCCGCAATCTGCTCGTCGAGCGGGCCAAGCGCGTCGAGACACCACAACCTCAAATCCGTGACGACTTGATCGTTGCGGGAGCGCCCAGTGTGAAGCTTACCGGCAACGTCTCCCACTTCTTGGTACAGAAGTCGCTCTACCAAGGTGTGAATGTCCTCGTCTACTGCCTCGGCTTCGGCGCCGCCAGAGAGGCGGTCGCCCACCCGATCGAGACCCCCGTGCAACAACGCCGCCTCCTCGGAATCCAGTACCCCCGCATCCTGCAGTGCCGTCACCCATGCTTTGCTGGCGCGAACGTCCTGGGCCCACAGGCGACGGTCGACCGAAAGACTGTCGTTGAGCGCCGCCAACGCCTCGCTGGGCGGCGTAGCAAAACGCCCGCCCCACATTTGATGCGAGACGGACGGAGATGGATGGTTGTCGGTGTCGCTATCGTGGGTCACACCAACGCGTTCTCCTCCGATTTGCGCAGCTCGGATGCCAGTCGCTCTTGTAAACCGTACAACCGGATGAACCCTCCGGCATCGGCTTGGTCATACACGTCGTCGGCTTCAAAGGTAACGTGTTTGACGGAGTAGAGGCTGAACGGGCTCCGCCGTGCGCGGACCGCGACGCTCCCCTTGAACAGACGCAGCTCGATGTCCCCGGTCACACGCTGCTGCGTGCTCGCGAACAACGCATCCAGCGCCTCGCGCTCGGCCGTCCACCAACGGCCCTCGTAAAGCAGATCGGCGTACCGCGGGGCGATCTGGTCTTTCAGACTCAGCGTCCGGCGGTCGAGCACGATCTGTTCGAGTTCGCGATGGGCGGCTCGCAGCACGGTACCAGCCGGAGTCTCATACACGCCGCGTGATTTCATGCCCACGAGCCGGTCTTCCACAATGTCGGCACGCCCGACCCCATGCGCACCCGCCACGGCGTTGAGGTGTTCCACTAACGCCACGGGCCCGAGCGGGACCCCGTCTACCGCCACAGGTTCGCCGGCCTCAAAGTCAATCCGCACGTCCTGCGGAGTGTCCGGGGCGTCGCACGGGTCGCTGGTCATCAGGAACAGATCGTCGGGCGCGGGCGTCGCGAGATCCTCCAATACGCCACCCTCGTGGGAACAGTGCCAGAGATTGCGATCCCGGGAGTATGGCTTTTCTAACGATGCCGCAACCTCAATGCCCTTGGCGGCCAAGTAGCGGAGGAGATCCTCACGCCCCTCGAAACTCCATTCCCGCCAGGGAGCGATGATGCCAAGATCCGGCGCCAAGATTCCGTAGGTAAGCTCGAAACGCACCTGATCGTTCCCTTTGCCCGTGCACCCGTGAGCCAAGGTGTGGGCATTCGCCTCTCGGGCCGCAGCGACCTGGGCTGCCGCGATCACCGGTCGGGCCATCGCCGTACCCAGCAAGTATTCCCGGGCATATACAGCCCCTGATTTGATCGTGGGAAAGATGAAATCGCGGATGAATTCCTCTCTGAGATCTTCGACCACACACCCAACCGCGCCGGAGCGGATGGCTCTTTCCTCGATCCCCTCGAGTTCGCCTGGCCCTTGCCCCACATCCGCGGCGAAGCACAGAACCCGAGCATCGTACGTTTCCCTCAACCAGGGGACGATCGCCGAGGTATCGAGTCCGCCGGAATACGCCAACACCACCAAAGGGCCCATCGGCACTCGCTTGATGAAGATTTATGCGTTAGAGTAAATAATAATACAACAGGCCAGGGTCTTGTCAACTCTTGATTCCGGCCAGGTCGCCGAGGCGCTTGGCAACCCTGGCTCGAGCCGCCTCGCTCCGGGTGATGATCAGGAGGGTGTCGTCGCCGGCAATCGTCCCCAACACATCCTCCCACGAGGCATGGTCCAGCGACCCGCCCAGAGCCTCGGCACTCCCTGGAGGCGTCTTGACTACCGCGAAGGGGCCGACGCCGTCGACGCTGAGGAGGAGGGTAGACACCAGCTGCTCCACCGGAGGGAACGGAGCCAGGTGCTCCGACGGGACCGCATAGAACAACCCACCGGCCGGATCGGTCACCTTGGACAAGCCAAGGTTGTGTAGGTCCCGCGACAACGTCGCTTGGGTCACTGCAATCCCCTCGGCGTGCAGCAATTCGCGCAACTTCTCCTGGTTGTGAACCCGTTCCCGCCGGACGATGCGGATTATGGCGGCGTGTCGTTGGACCTTCATCGATATTCGCAGTGCGGGTTAGCGGGCATGGTACACACACCGGCCTGCAACGTACGTCTGAACGACATCGCCGGCAGCGGTGTCGAGGATCCCCTCCGCCATGGTTTCTGGGCTCGACCACCCACCCGGGGCCATTCGGAGGACACACAGGTCGGCCCACTTCCCAACTTGCAGCGACCCGATTTGCGACTCCAGCCCCAAGGCACGCGCTCCGTCCAGCGTGGCCAGCCCGATGACCTCTGCGGCACTCAATCCTCCAAGGCGGCGAACATGTCGCATCTCGCGAAACAAGTCCAGCGATCCCACACTAGCCGCTGAATCCGTACCCAGCCCCATCGCCAATCCTGCTTCCCGGAAGCGATCTATCGGTGGTTCTCCATGTCCATGACGCACGTTGGACTGGGGACACAATGCAACGCTGCACCCGTGATCCCCCATGAGCTTCGCGTCGGCCAGGTCGGTCTGCACTGCGTGAATGGCCAGGAGTCCCTCCCTGAGCACTCCGAGCTCGTGGAGGTATGCCACCGGCGATCGGGCCGTGGCAATCTCAGGAATGCCCCTGCGGCTCCATGCCTCCGCAAACTGCCCTTTCCCCTGCGTGACCAGGTCGACTTCCGCGTGTGATTCCGCAATATGAACCGCAACAGGCAGGCTCTGGCTTTTAGCAAACTCCACCACCCGTCGATAGAGCGGTCGGCTAACCGTGTAGGGAGCGTGGGGCGACACGCCAATCCGCACCGAATCGCCAGCCCTGTCGATCAGCTCCCCTACGGTTTTCTCCAGCGCGGCGAACGCCTCGGCGGCATCGGCCGGGTGCGGCCCGAAGACTTCTTGGTAGACGACGCCACGACCGCCCAGGTCGGTCAACGCGTCGACCACGGCTCCACTGTCTCCGGTGTCCGCTACCGTCGTGATGCCCCAACGCCACCCATCCCTTACACCCTGCCCGGCGGATTCGCGGAACGCCTCCATTGCCAATTCCGACTTTGCATTCCTCACGTGCTGAATCCACTGGAAGAAGTCGTCCTCCTCGATCCTGCCACCCAGGGCCGTCAGCTCCAGATGGGTGTGAAGGTTCACCAAACCCGGCATCAAGAGGGTGTCGGGCAATTCGATGGTGCCGACCCTCTCCGGTTGAGAAACCTCTTCGGCCGCGCCGACCTCTGCGATCCGACCGTCTTCACCAATGAGAACGGCCCCGTCGACGATTACGGGGCCGGACACAGTATAGACGGCTCTCGCGGCGATCTTCAGCAGATCAGCGACCTCCAGGGCTGTGGTGGATCTGGGCGTTCCAGCCCCCTGGAGGGCCGCCGGCCGAGCTGCTGATCCCAAATCGGAACGGATCCGGATGGTACGGACAGTACTCTGTGGGTTCTGTGCCCGGGATGTACCACTCTTGATATCGCTCGTGAATGGGGCAGAACTGTGTTGCCAGGAAGCCGGTGAATTTGTCCACCTGCCGGGTGATGAGCGACTCGGGGCGTCGCCACAGTGCCGAGTCCGGGGCAGCGCGTCGGGCATAGACCTCGTTCATGTATTCCACCCACGCCGGCGCCGCGAGGCCTCCACCTGTCGCCGCGTCCATGATTCGCTGGGGCCTGTCGAACCCCATCCAAATGCCGGTCACCAGTTCCGGCGTGAACCCTAGGAACCAGACGTCGGTGCCATCGTTCGTGGTGCCGGTCTTGCCGCCGGCGAGAATGCTTCGCGGGAATCTCCCGCGCAACCGGACTGCACCCCAAGCCGTACCCGTCCCAACATTCACCACCTCCTGCAGCATGCTGTTCATGATCCATGCGTGCTCGCGATCCATGATCCGCTCCGTCCGCACCTGGGGCTGCCACACGATGTTGCCCTCTGCGTCTTCCACCCGGAGGATGCCCAAGGGAGCCGCATGCACGCCGAGGGTCGCGAAGCCCGTGTACGCCGACACCATTTCGATGGGATACACCTCCCCGCCACCGATGGCGGTGGAGGGAACGGGTGGAATCCGAGTCGTCAGTTTGTACCTCAACGCCTCGCCCACAAACGTGTTCACGCCGATCTCGCGGCCTAGCTGGATTGCGATCAAGTTCCGCGACGTGCGCAGCCCCTGTCGCAAGGTCATCGGGCCGCGATAGTCGCCTTCGAAGTTACGCGGCTCCCAAGGTTGGCCGGTGGTAGGCTGGAAGATGCTGATGGCCGAATCCACGATGATATGACTGGCGGGACGGTTGGCTCGAATCGCGGCGGAATAAACGAACGGTTTGAATGTGGAACCAGGCTGCCGCAGCGCTTGGGTGGCGCGGTTGAACTTCGACTCCTCGTAGTTCCGCCCGCCAACCATCGCTCGGACATAGCCGTTCTCCGCCTCCATAGTGATCAACGCCCCTTGCAGGTAGGGCATCTCGCTCGATTCAGAAATGACCCCTCCGAGACTGTCGTGGACTTGTTTGTAGGAGGGATGTGGGAACTCACGCAGGGCGTAGGCCGAATCCTGCGACCTGAGGTTCCCCGCCTCGATTTCCCGGAGCCGTTTCTCGAGGGCGCGCTCGGCCGACAACTGCATGGAAAGGTCAAGGGTGGTATAGACGCGAAAGCCCTTATCGAACAATGCGTCGCCGAACCTCGCATAGAGTTGCTTCCGCACCCACTCCACGAAATATTCCCCCACACCCAGGAAGTCCTCACGGGAGCTCACCTCGATCGGGTATGCTTTCCACTGTTCGGCCTCTTCGGCCGTGAGGTAGCCCTCATTTCGCATGGAGTTGAGCACTATGTTGCGATGGAGCAACGCGCTCTCTGGGTTACCCCTCGGCTGGTAGCTATTGGGCCGGGGGGCGAGGGCAGCCAGCAGCGCGGCTTCGGCAACGTTGATCTGGGAGGATGATTTTCCGAAGTAGCGACGTGCCGCCTCCTCGACGCCGTTGATCCGGCCGCCGAGAAAGATCTGGTTGAGATACAGCTCCAGAATGCGTTCTTTGGGATAGGTTCGCTCCAACTCCAGGGCCACCTGGATCTCCCGCACCTTCCTTTGAATGCTTCTCTCCCACGGCAGCTTTGTCCTGAACACGTTCCGGGCGAGTTGCATGGTGATGGTGGATCCGCCGGCCAACCGTCGGCCGAGGATCAGGTTTCGAAACTGACGGATGAACCCCCGGGAATCCACACCCGAATGCCGGAAGAAACGCCTATCCTCGGCGGCGAGAAAGGCCGCGGGAATGGCGGGTGACATCGCGTCCAAGGCGACGATCGTGCGCGTCTCGCCGAAGTCTCGAATCAACCGGCCGTCGGCAGCATAGAACTTAGCCGACTGCTCCGGCTGCCACGTTTCGAGGTAGCTGATGGAGGGACACGACGTGCCGGCGCAGGCCCGGGTCCACGAGCCGAACGCCACGCCCATGCCGAGACCCATCACGGCAAAGAAACTGAAACCCACATTCCGGCGGGTTTCCGGCTTGCGCCACATGGCAACCAGCTGCTTTACAGGAGATACCATCGGTCCTTCAACGTAGTTAGAACCAGGTCGGCTTGCCAGCGGTTACCCCGCTTCGTAACCTTCGCCGCGATGGACGCTTTGCTCGAAGAACTCACCTGGCGTGGCATGATCCACGACATGACCCCCAGCCTGGCGGAGCGTCTCGCCAAGGGACCGATCACCGGGTACGGCGGGTTCGACCCGACCACCCCGAGCCTGCAGATCGGTAACTTGGTGCTGGTGATGCTCCTCGCCCACATGCAGCGGGCCGGGGGGACGCCCATCATCTTGGTAGGTGGAGGCACGGGGTTGATCGGTGATCCCAGCGGCAAGGACGCCGAACGTCCGCTGCTCGACGACGCTGAGGTCGAGGCGAATGTGGGCAAGCTACGGGCCCAGCTGGAGCGTTTTCTCGATTTCTCTGGTGGAGACAACACCGCCAAGGTCGTCAACAACGCCGACTGGCTCTGCTCCCTGGGCCTGGTGGAGTTTCTACGCGATACCGGTAAGCATTTCACCGTTTCCCTGATGTTGCAAAAGGAATCGGTCAAGACACGGCTGGAGTCCGGGATCTCGTTCACGGAATTCACCTACATGCTGCTCCAGGGATATGACTTCCTTCATTTATACCGTACCCACGGCTGCGAGTTGCAGTTAGGTGGGAGCGACCAGTGGGGGAATATCACGGCCGGCACGGAGCTGATCAGGCGTATCGACGGCGGCGCGGCACACGCGCTCTGTGCCCCGCTGATCACGACGTTGAGTGGGGCCAAATTCGGCAAGACGGCGGAGGGAGCCGTGTGGTTGGATCCGGAGCTGACGTCTCCGTACAAGTTCTACCAGTTCTGGATCAACGCCGACGACCGCGACGTGGAATCCTACCTCAAATTTTTGACATTCAAGACCGCCGACGAGATCGCGGGATTGACGGCCGAACACGAGGCCGATCCTGGTGCGCGCATCCCGCATCGGGCACTGGCCAAAGACCTCACGGAACGGACTCACGGTACCGATACGGAAGCTCGTGTCGCGTCTGCGTCCCAGGTGTTCTTCGACCGCCAGAACGTCGACACCGTCAAATCCGCGCCCCTCGACGTGTGGGAAACGTTGGAGTCCGAGCTTCCCTCGTGGTCCACGACCCGCGACGACATACCGACGACGCTCGTCGATCTCATCGCCGCCGCCGGACTGACGGATTCCAAGGGTGACGCGAGACGGCAACTGAAACAGGGAGGCATCTACGTCAACGGCGAGCGGGCCGGCCTTGAAGCCACGGTGGCGGCCTATCACCTCCTGGCCGGTCGGTACATATGGTTGCGGCGAGGCAAGAAGAAAGATGTGATTGTGAAGGTGACGGGATGACGCCCTCTATTCCCCCGCCAATATGCCTGCCACCCTCTCATTTCCTCCACCGTGTTGTAAAAGTGCGGCGACAAACGAATCGCTCCTTCGCGCATCGAGCATACCACGTTGGCGCACTTCAATTTGTGAAATGCCCCGGCCAGGTCGTGAGGAGTCACACAGACGATCGCCGATTCTCGTTGCGATGGGGTGGGCGAACTGATACGGAACGGTCCCGCCTCGGCACGCCGCAACAGGGAGCTCTTTGAGCACGTGCGTGTAGGCTGCTATGTTCTCGAGCCCCAGCTCCGTCAGCATGGTGAGGCTCTCCGTCATGCCCATGAAATCCTGAAACGGCAGTGTGATCATCTCGAACCGCCGCCCGTCGAGATGAAATTTCGGATGATAATCCGTCAACCGCGTAAAATCGTCAGTACCTGCGAAGGCCATCCATCCGCACACCACGGGTTCGAGCAGTTCGAGAAGGGCCTGACGCACATAAACGAAGCCCGATCCCGACGGTGACAACGACCACTTCTGACCGCCGCTGACGAGGGTGTCGATCGGCGTTTCACGCACGTCCAGCGGGCATTGGCCCAATCCTTGAATTGCGTCTACGACGAAGAACACGTTGTGCTCGCGGCAAGCCTCCGACAGCTGGTTGAGGTTAGCGCGGTATCCGTTCGAGAACTGAACGAACGAGATCGCAAGCACCCGCACCCGTGGGTCCGCCAGCCGTTCCAACAGGTACTCCTCATTCGGCCATCTCTCCGGAGTGCTCGGAGCGAACTCGACGTCGACGCCTTTGTCTCGCAGCAGTAACCAGGGGTAGACGTTGGCGGGGAACTCCTTGTCCGGCACGAGCACCACGTCGTCCTTGCGAATCGGCAAGGCGCGGGCGGCGAGGCTCAGGCCATGGCTCGTGTTGGTAAGCCAGATTTCGGCCACGTCGGAGTGGATGAGCCGAGCCGCAGCAGCTCGGGCATCGCGCAAAAACCTGCTGGAGATCGCTGTCGGGAAGCAGATAGGGGGCTGTATGCCGAGCGGTGAACGCATCGAGGCACCTCCTGGTTCGCTCCAGAATGGGACCGATGCTCGCGTTATTCAGGTAGGTGGTTTCCAGCGGTCCACGGGAATTCCTTCTCCCTGAGTATGCGGAACCGCTCCCTAAGTTAGTCAACCGCCGTGGCAACTTTCATTTCGACTATGCTACGTCACCCTGGCGCCTTTACCCGTCAAATTCACTTGCGACCCCAGATCTGGCGGGCCGCAGTGGATCTTCTGGAAAGGCTTCGTCATGTTGGTCGTGGCGTCCACTCGACATCATACAGTTCCTGGTATCGTCCCCCTGCCGCAACTAGGTCGTCGTGGCGGCCCCACTCGACAACGATCCCTCGATCGATGACGGCGATAGTGTCAGCACCCGAAACGGTGGAAAGCCGATGGGCTACTATCAACACGGTGCGGTTTTGCATGAGTCGCGCAATGGCTTCCTGTACCGACCGCTCCGAGGTTGAATCGAGCGCGGACGTGGCCTCATCGAGAATGAGTATCGGCGGATCGCGGAGCAACGCTCTAGCAACGGCAATCCGCTGCCGTTGTCCCCCGGACAGCATCGTTCCGCGCTCACCGACGCGGGTTTCGTATCCGTCGGACAAGCCTTCTATGAATTCGTGAGCGTTGGCCGCTCTTGCAGCTTCCACTATGGCCTCGCGCTCGACACTCTCTCCGTACGCAATGTTAGCCGACACCGTGTCATTGAAGATGATGGTTTCCTGGGCAACCACGGCGAGCGACCGCCGCAGCGACTGGCGGCTGTAATCCGTGCTGGGAACGCCATCCAGCAACACCTCGCCACGTACCGGATCGATGAGCCTGGGAAGCAGATCTACGAGTGTCGACTTACCCGCTCCGGAGTGCCCGACAATGGCCACTATCTCACCGCGGCGGACGGTTAGATTCACACCCTTGAGCACCCAATCGTCGTCGCGATATGCGAACCACACATCGCGAAACTCGATCGCCTCCTTCAACCGAGGGAAGGTTTTGGTCGCCGGCGGGTCCACGTCATCCAACGGCCGATCGAGAATCTCGAAGACCCTCTCCGCCCCGGCCAGCGCCTGCTCGGCGAATGCCGGGAATTGGGCGACATGCTTGACCGGCGATAACAACCGCAGGGCAACCACGAGATAGGTCATGACGAGTTCGGGCCGCATGGCCTGACCGCCGATCGCGAGCCACGCACCGGCCAAGAGCAGGAGTACAAACACACCCGCTGCCAGCGTTTCGCTCAGCGGGCTGGGAAGTGCGGCGAGGCGACGCGCTCGGAGCGTGGACCGCACCAACCTGTCGAGTGCAGCGCCGAACCGGCGGCGTTCGTATCCTTCTGCGGCATATGTCTTGACCTCCTTGGCGCCACGCAGCGTCTCGTTGACCTGAGCAGTGAGCTCTCCCCGCGCCTCCGCCGCAACCGCAAACTGTGACCTCACACGGCGGAGAATCGGCTTGAACACCATCGCAATCGCGGGCGCCAACAACACGGTGACGAGGGTCAGTTGCCAGGAAAGGGCGAACAGGATGCCGACGTACACCACGACCATCACGCCTTCCCTGACGAGTGACTGCAACATCTGACTGAAGAACACGGACGCCTGGTCGATATCGGCCAACATACGGCTGACCAACTGGCCGGACTTGGTGCGCTGGTAAAAACCGAGGCTCAGCCCCTGGAGGTGGGCAAAGAACTGCCGTCGCAGATCGCGGGTCGCGCTCTCCTGCGCATACACGCTGAGGTAAAGCGCGGAGACCACCCCGACGTTCTTGAGCGCGGTCACGCCGAGGATCAAGAGTACTATGTTCCGCAGCGAGGACGCGTGGCCATCGCCGAGAATCCAGCCCCCAACGGCAACGTCGACTATCCGCTCGACCGCAGTCTGCGCCTCCGGCAGGGCGGTACCTACCTCGAACAAGACGCGGAGGAGGGGAATCAAGAGGGCCAGCGTAAACCCCTCTAGGACCGAGGCAAAAACCGCGGCGGCCATGCTTCCCGCGAACGCCCGGCGATGCGGCCAGAGGTACCCGAGCAGCCGCTTGTAGCGGCCCACGTTAGCGGCCTCTGCGCGGCGTGAGGAGAGCGACCGGCAAGATCACCTCCTCGGGCGTGACGCCACCGTGCAAGAACGCCCCACGGTAGCGGGCTTGATACTCGCGCAACTTTGTGGGATACACGAAGAAGCGATCGCCCATGGCCAGGAGCATGCGGACACCAAAGCCCCTGTCCGGCAACCCCCAGGCCGGCAAATCCTTCACGAGGATCGCTGTGCCGCTGCGCTCCGCACGGAGATCTTCACCGAACTTGTAGCGGAGATTCGCCGTGGCGTCACGCTTGGCGAAAACGGTGGCCGGCGTGTGACAATGGATCGAACCGTGATCCGTCGTGAGCAGAACGGAGACACGTCGACGTTCGGCTTCACGCAACGCTTGAAACAATGCCGACGTTCGAAACCACGTACGCGTCAGATTCCGTAGGGCGGACGCGTTCTTTGCCACTTCATACAGGATGACGTGCTCGCCCCGGCCGTGAGTGAGCTGGTCGACGAAATTGAACACGAGCGCTGTCACCCCGTCCTCCGCCAGGTGTGCCGGAAGCCGTTTGAGCATCTCAGACCCTCCGCTCGTCGTGGACAACTTCTCGTAATGGACGGGCATCTCCGTGCCGATGAGATCCCTCAGCTGTTCTTGCAACAACTCACCTTCATGGGCATTCAAACTGTCCTCATTACGGTCCGCCCACCACTGCGGATACCGTTCAGCAATCTCCACCGGAAACAATCCACTGAAGATTGCGTTCCGGGAATACGGCGTCGCCGTCGGAAGAATGCCGAAATAGTAGGAGACTTCTATGTCGAAGAATTCCGTAATCAACGGCTTCAGCAGCTCCCATTGATCGAGTCGGAGACAATCGAGCACGACGAGCAATACTCGCCCTTCCGTCCTCAGTATGGGAACGAGAAACTCCTCACCAACGTCCACGGAGAGCGGCGGCCGGTCGGCCTTGGCATCCGCTAACCAGCGCGGGTAATTCGCCTCGATAAATTTCGAGAAATCCTCGTGTAGACTCTGCTGCAACGTGCTCAGCGCCTCTCGCAGCCCCGATTCGTCACCTGACCCCAGCCGGACCTCCCACGAGGCTAACTCCGCTACCAACTCTATCCATTCCCGCCACCCCAATTGCGCCGATCGGCGCTGCTCCAACTCCCGGAACCGTTGCACGAAGTCCTGAGCCATCCGCTGGCGGCGAATCTGTGCGCCTTCGATGAGTCGTGTGATCGCGCTCAGCACCTGGCGAGGGTTGACCGGTTTGACGAGATAATCGTCCATCTCAACTCCGATCGCCTCCCGCATCGTCCCCGCTTCTTCGCTCTTCGTGATCATCACAACCGGCACGGCCGCGTCGATCGCCCGAATCTCGGAAACCAGCTCCAGACCACGCTTTCCCGGAAGTTGCTCATCGAGCAAAATCACGCCGTAGGGTCGGCGCTGCAACAACGCGATCGCATCATCCCCATGCGCCGTACACTCCACCTCATACCCCTGCTCTTCGAGAAAGAGCACGTGTGCGGCGAGCGATTCCACCTCGTCATCGACCCAGAGAACTGTCTTCGGACGCTCCATGAGGCGAAACTTACACGGAACTCACCGCCCACACCAACGCGACCGGTGGCGCCCACAAGAGCCCACTCGTAAATTCTTGCGTTATGCCGGCGACACGGGAGTTCTCCACCACCACCCCGTTTGAGGCAAACGCGTGAGCGACGCATTCGCGCGGCAGGAGACTCTGATGACGGAGACCCTGGGCACAGCAGTCCGCGGTCCTCGCCGCAACGGCATCTTCGCCGTATGGCTGGTGCTTCGGTGTTGCGGAGACCTGCTTCCCCCAAACCGGGTGAGCGAGCGCCCTCACAGGCACCGCTTAGACGGGCTGGAACACCGACTGCATGGTCTGTCATTACCCGCCCCTCTGCGCAGGGCGCTGACCGGCGCGGTCCGGCAACTCCGGGAGGGCACACCGCAAGCCGCGAGCATCACCCTACAACAGTTGATCGCCCCTGTCGACGAGACGCTCGGATCGGGCCCCGGCGACACCATCGCCCGAGCCGCGCGACTCGCCCATGCGCGGGTGCGGAACTCTCGAGGCGAGTGAGATTGTCCGGCGCGGGACGACCGGGAGGCAGCCGGGGAGGCAGGATGGCGGCAGTGGCAGTGGGGGACAACGGCCAACACCATCGATAGCTTGAGCAGCATGGCAAACCGAAAGCGAACAGAACGCATTTCCTTGGCTCGCCTCGTCCAGCGCATGGACTCCCATACCGCCGGAGAACTCGCCGATGACACCGTGCCTACGGGATTTCCCTCCCTCGACCGGATGCTGGGCGGCGGGATGCGCCAGCGAGATCTCGTAGTGTTGGGTGGTGACGTGGGTTCCGGAAAGTCGCCACTAGCCCTGGCAATGGCATTGCGCAGCGCCACGATCGGCACTCCGGTGGTCTTCTTCTCCGGCGAGATGGATGAGGAGCGCGTCTTCGAGCGAGCCATGGCGATCGAAGGACGGACGCAGATCGATCAAATCCGAAAAGCGGAGTTCTCGGACGAAACGCGCGCGGCGGTCGGGTCTGTAGTTCTGAACCTGCAGAACCTGCCGCTCTACATCCACCCACTCGTCGGCCGCCGATTCGACGAGGCATTGGCCTCCGCCTGGAAACACAAGCCCAAGCTCATCGTCGTGGACTACCTTCAGCTGCTGCCGCCTCCCAGCGACAAGCTCACCCAAGAGGAAGACAAAGCGGCAGCCATCCGCGCGTTGAAGGGGCTCGCGCTCGAACGTGACATTGCCTGCCTGCTGGTCGCCCAGCTCCCGCTATACCTGGCAGCACGCACGGACCCGCGACCAACCCTCGACGACTTCGGAACGCTCGGCTCGGTCAAGCAACACGCTGACATCGTCTTGGGGCTGTTTCGCGAAGAGATGTACAACCCGGGAGGCGGCGTCGAGGGCGCGGCCGAGCTGATCATCGCCAAGAACCGCAACGGTCCCACAGGGTTTGTCGACCTCTATTTCTACCATAAATGGATGAGATTCGAGGACATGCTCGATCCGGACCGGTGAGCTTGCAAACCCCTCGTACCCAACCTCACCAATCCGAAAATCCGGTATATTTCACCGTACAATCCCACTCAGCAGGGCGAGATGTCCGGTCATAGCAAGTGGAGCCAGATCAAACGCAAGAAAGCGACGTTGGACGCGAAGAGGGGAGCAAAGTTTACCAAGCTCATTCGCGAAATCACCGTGGCCGCCCGTGCCGGCGGAGGGGACGCCGACGGCAATTCACGCCTCCGGTTGGCCATCGAAACGGCCAGGGGCCAGAACATGCCCCAGGACAACATCGAACGGGCCATCAAGAAAGGCACCGGCGAGCTCGAGGGGGTCCACTATGAAGAGGCCATTTATGAAGGATACGGCCCTGGAGGGGTGGCGATCATGATCGAGGTCGCCAGCGATAATCTCAACCGGACCGTCGCCGAGATTCGCCGCGCCTTTGCCAAGCACGGTGGTAACCTAGGGGCCCCAAACTCGGTCGCGTGGATGTTCGAGCGCCGGGGGCAACTCTATCTCGACGCTGCGAAGCACGACGAGGACGCCACTCTGGAGGCAGCGTTGGAAGCCGGTGCCGAGGATATGGTGAAAGAAGGCGATCAATACATCGTGAGCACCGACCCGGCCTCGCTTCACAGCGTTCGCGACATCCTAGTGGCTGCCGGCCTCACACCCCAAGGGGCCGAGTTGGGCATGGTCCCGAAGAGCACGCAGCGGGTTTCCGGTAGGGATGCAGAGAAATTGTTGAAGCTGCTCGCTGTGCTTGACGAGAACGACGACGTCTCGAACGTATTCAGCAATTGCGACGTCAACGCGGAAACGCTCGCCGCGGCCGGCGAGTGACTCCGAGAATCCTCGGTATCGACCCCGGCACGGCGGTGACCGGATACGGGGTCGTCGAGCCATCGAACCAAGGTGCCGGCGACTTGATCGAGTGTGGAGTCATCCGCACGAACCCGAGACGAGAGCTCTGGCACCGGCTCGACGCACTCCACGACGGCGTGCTGCAGCTCATCGACAAACACCACCCGGATACCATGGCAGTGGAGAGCGTGTTCTACGCCAAGAATGTGCGAACAACGATCGTCCTCGGCCACGCTCGTGGCGTGATCTTGCTGGCCGGAGCCCACGCCGGACTCGCCATCGTGGAGTTTCCACCGGCTACCGTAAAGAGGGTCGTCTCTGGCGCCGGTGGCGCGACAAAGTCGCAGGTGGCGTACATGGTTCAGCGCCTCTTGAATCTGAAGGAGCCCCCGACGCCCAGCGATGCGGCTGACGGCGTCGCCGTGGCGCTGACCTTTCTCTTGACGAGGAAACCATGATCGCCGCAATCCGCGGCACCGTATCCGCTCGGGCGGGCGATTTAGTGACCATTGCGACGGCCGGTGGCGTGAGCTACGAAGTTGCGGTCCCAGTCAGCGTTCTGGAGCGCTTACCGCCCGCCGGCGGAGAAGTGCACCTTCACACAGTGCCAATTGTGCGTGAGGACAGCTGGTCGCTGTTCGGGTTCGACACGCCCGAGACGCGGGTGGTTTTCCAACGCCTCCTTAGTGCTAGCGGTGTTGGGCCGCGGCTGGCGCTCAGTCTCATATCCGCTTTGGGAAGTGATCGGGTCGTACGAGCCATCAAGGAAGGCGACCTGGCCGCCCTGTGCACGGTGTCCGGCATCGGAAAGAAGAAGGCCGAGCGCATGGTACTGGAACTGACGGACCGTATGCGCGACCTTGAAGTGGAGGGAGGGGCGGACAGTATGGACTCTGCCGGAGATCGGGCAATCAGAGCCCTCGTCAAGTTGGGATACGGACAATTGGAAGCCGACGGCGCCGTCAGATCCGTCCTGGCTTCCAACGGAACAGCCGACACAGCGGAAGTACTGCGCGAAGCACTAGAACTTCTTTCCAGAGGCAAATGAAATCCGCCGAGTGGACCTGCACCAAGTGCGGCACGACCAACCGCCTTCTCTGCAAGGCCGACAGCACGACGGAAACCGACCGCTGCATCAGCTGTCACCAGAAACACACGATCGCGCTGGGTGAGCGACCCGTGCGTTGGGAGGCGACCGCCACCAAGTGAATCGTCCGGAAATCACGACCCCTGAAACCTTGCCCGACGAAAACGTAAGCGAGGCATCACTTCGTCCGTCCCACCTAGCGGAATTCGTCGGGCAAAATCAGGTACGCGAAAGCCTGCAGATCGCCATCGACGCCGCAAAGAAACGCGGCGATCCGCTCGATCATGCTCTATTCTATGGCCCTCCAGGCCTCGGCAAGACCACGCTGGCAACATTGGTGGGTCGTGAAATGGGCGTGAACGTTCGCACCACCAGCGGTCCGGTTATCGAAAAGGCCGGTGATCTCGTGGGGCTCCTCACTTCGCTGAAACGTGGCGACGTGCTTTTCATCGACGAAATCCATCGACTCAGACCCGTGCTGGAAGAGTTTCTGTACCCGGCGATGGAAAACTTTTGCGTAGACGTGCGCATCACTGACGGACCGAACGCTCAAACCGTCCCGCTGCGCGTGGAGCCGTTTACGCTGATTGGTGCGTCTACCAGATTCGGCATGCTCACTCCGCCGATGCGCGCTCGATTCGGGATCATCGAACGCATCGGGTATTACCCCTCCGAAGAGCTGGAGCGAATCGTGGTGCGGTCGGCTGCGATCCTCGACGTGAACATCGAGCGGCACGGCACAACTGAGATCTCCAAAAGGAGCCGTGGGACACCGCGAGTGGCGAACCGGCTGCTACGCCGGGTTCGGGATTACGCGCAGGTCAAGGCCGACGGCGTGATCACACACAAGGTCGCCAAAGAGGCCCTCAGCCGGTTGAACGTGGACGAGTACGGCCTCGACGATATGGACGTGAGAGTCCTCAAGACGATCATCGACAAGTTCGACGGCAGGCCGGTCGGCCTCAACACGCTTGCGATGGCAGTCGGGGAGGACGCCGGCACACTCGAGGAAGTATACGAGCCTTTTTTGGTACAACAGGGATTCTTGAACCGCACGGCTCGTGGCAGAATGGCCACCCCGGCCGCGTACAGACACCTCGGTATCGCTCCGCCGACTGGCGCGGTGGAGCAGAGCACGATGTTTGAGGAGTGAGAGGTAAGCCGTGAGCAGCAGGCGGTGAGAGGGTCTCTTCTCCATGCTCCAGCCGCTCCCGGCTCACCGCTCACGTCAAGAGCGTGCCATGACCAATCCGACGCAACGGTATTCCACAGCCGACTTCCACTACGACTTTCCACCGGAACTCATCGCTCAGCGACCCCGTCCGGATCGCGACGGCAGCCGGCTGCTGCATCTGGATCGGGAATCGGGCAGGGTCGAGCACCGAGTGTTCAGAGACCTCCTCGAGCTGTTACAGGCCGACGATGTGCTGGTCGTAAATTCGAGTCGTGTCATCAACGCGCGACTCCACGGCATTCGCCAGAATGGGGCGCCGGCCGAAGTACTGCTCGTTCATCCCGAAGCGGACGGTACGTGGATTGCTATGGTGCACCCAGGAGGGAAGCTGAAGGTAGGCCGCACGATGCACTTCGACGACGCCGCGCAACTGGAAATTACGGAAGTGCTCGGCGGTGGTCTGCGCCGCATACGGCTCACGGGCCTCGACTGGGCAGGATTGATAGATCGTTACGGTACCGTGCCCCTGCCGCCGTACATCAAACGCCCCCCGGAGAGCGAGGACGAAACTCGCTATCAAACCGTGTACGCCCACTTCGACGGAAGCGTGGCGGCGCCGACCGCCGGCCTTCATTTCACCCCGGAGCTGCTCGATCAGATTGTGAGTCTGGGCGTACAGGTCGCAGAGGTCGTCCTTCACGTCGGCCCGGGCACGTTCAAGCCCGTCACTGCTGACGTTCCAGCGAAACACACCATGCATGCCGAGTGGTATCGTGTGCCACGGCAAACCGCGGACGCGATAAGCGAGGCGCGTGACCTGGGACGGCGTGTCTGGGCTGTAGGAACCACTGTGACGCGCGTGCTCGAAACGGCCGCACGGGACGGGCCGATTAGAGCCACTGAAGGATGGACCAAGCTTTTCGTTTACCCCCCCTATGAGTTTCGCGCGGTGGACGGACTATTGACCAATTTTCATCTGCCTGGCTCGACCCTGCTGATGTTGGTGTGCGCCTTTGGAGGAGTCGATCATGTTCTAGCGGCGTATCGCACCGCCGTCGCTGCGGGATATCGATTATACAGCTACGGTGACGCAATGGTGGTGGTGTGATGTTCGAGTTTCGTGTCGAAGCCGAGGACGGGGTCGCCCGGATCGGTAGGCTTACGTTGCCGCACGGCGAGGTACGCACTCCCACCTTCATACCCGTAGGAACGCAGGGAACGGTTCGGGCACTGTCTCCGCCCGACCTCCGAGCCATCGGCACCCAAATGGTCTTGAGCAACACCTACCACCTGCATGTTCGCCCCGGGGAAGACGTCGTGGACCAGCTCGGAGGCCTGCACGCGTTCGTGGCATGGGACGGTCCCATGCTCACCGATTCAGGAGGGTTTCAGGTGTTCTCGCTGGAGGGCTCTCGCCGGGTGGACGATGATGGGGTGACTTTCCGGTCTCACGTCGACGGCGGTGAACGACACATCTCACCCGAGCGTGCGATGGAGATCCAATGGATGTTGGGGCCGGACATCGCCATGGCCCTTGACCACGTGGTTCCCGGAACGGCCGACCGTAGCGTGGCAGAGGATGCGCTCGAGCGAACCACTCGTTGGCTGGAGCGCTGCCGCGCCCGTCACAGCCAACTCGCCGCAGATCGGCCGGACAGCCAGACTATCTGGCCCATCGCCCAAGGAGCAGCCAGCCACGAGCTCCGGAAGCGGGCCGTCGACCAGATAGCGTCACTGGGAGAGTGGACCGGGATCGCCGTCGGTGGGTTGGCCGTCGGCGAAAGCCGGGAGACGATGTACGGTGTGCTGGAGGCGATGGAGCCGTCTCTCCCCCGCGGCATTCCTCGTTATCTTATGGGAGTGGGGTTCCCGGAGGATCTGTTGAGCGCGGTCGCTCGCGGCATGGACTTGTTCGACTGCGTGGCCCCGACCCGCAACGGTCGTAACGGCTCAGCGTTTACACCGGATGGATCACTCAACATCCGTAATGCTGCCTACAAGATCCAAGCGGCACCGCTGGACGAAACTTGCGACTGCGAGACCTGTACCCTCTATAGCCGGGGTTATCTCAGACATTTGTTTGCAGCCGACGAACTACTCGGCCTCCGCTTGCTGTCCCTGCACAACGTGAGGTTTCTGATTCGTCTCGCGGAACAGGCGAGAAAGCAGATCGCCGCCGGCACCTTCGCCTCGTGGCATCGAGACTGGATTGAGCGCTACAACCATCGAGGAACATCGTGACAACTTTTCGGTCACTACTTTTTGCTTTCCAACAACCGGCTCAACAACAACGGGGGACGGGAGGCAGCTTCTTCCTGTTTCAGATGGCGGTCATCTTCGCGATCATCTATTTCGTCATGATCCGTCCCAAGGTTAAGCGGGAACGCCAGCACCGGGAACAGATGGCGCAACTCAAGAAAGGCGATGAGGTCGTGACTGCCGGCGGCGTCGTCGGGGAAGTCATCCACATCAGGGACGACCGTGTTACGATCAAAAGCGGTGAGTCGCGCTTCGTCGTCATGCGTGACCGGATCGCGGATATCCCCTCGATGACCGCGAAACAGGAGAAGCGCGCCTAGTGGCCTTGCGCCCCATCCACCTGCTGGGATCGCCGGTGCTGCGGCAACACTCCGATGAAGTTGAGTGCGTCGACCACGAAGTGCGCACGCTCGTACGAGACCTGTTCGACACAATGTATGCAGCCGAAGGAATCGGGCTGGCGGCCAACCAAGTGGGCCTCACGAAGCGAGTTGCCGTCGTCCATGCGGGCGATGATCCCGCCGTGGTCCTGATCAATCCGGTGATCATCGAGCGCGAAGGCAACGAGAAAGACGAGGAGGGGTGCCTCTCCCTCCCCGACCTCCTCGGAGACGTGGACCGGGCCCTGCGCGTCGTTGTCGAGACGACCAACCTGGACGGCGCACGAGAACGCCACGAGCTCGCCGCCCTTTCAGCCAGGGCCGTGCAGCACGAGATCGACCATCTGGACGGCGTGCTGTTCCTCGATCGCCTGAGCCCCCTCAAACGCCACATGCTGCTCAAGAAATGGAAGAAGCTGCGGAAGGGACAAACAGGTTACATCAAAGAAGTCTCTCCCGCGAAGACGTCCGGTTCGTGAAAATCGCCTTCTTCGGCACTCCCGACTTTGCGGTGCCCTCGCTCCGTGCCCTCATCGGCGAAGGATTCGACGTCGTTGCCGTCGTGACACAGACCGACAAGCCGCGTGGGCGGACACGATCCACCATGGTGCCGCCCGCCATCAAGCGGGTGGCGATGGAAGAGGATCTGCCCGTGCTACAACCCTCACGCCCCAGCGAGCCGGAGTTCCTGGACGCTTTCCGCACGATCGCACCCGACATCGGCGTAGTGGTCGCGTACGGCCACATCCTGAAACCCGAACTCTTGGCCATTCCACCATCGGGATTCATAAACGTTCACGCGTCGCTGCTCCCCCAACTGCGCGGCGCAGCACCAATCCAACACGCCATCCTGCAAGGATTGGAGGAAACCGGCATCTCTATCATGAGATTGGAGGAGGGACTCGATTGCGGACCGGTACTCCAACGGGTGACGACGCCGATTGCGGGTGACGAGACGTGGGGTGAAATGTCGGCACGCATGGCAGAACTCGGCGCCCTGGCACTCGTTCAGGCGCTGCAGATCATCCAGCTGGGGGAGGCACGGTGGGAGCCGCAAGATGATGCGAAGGCAACCATGGCCCCGAAGATCACACGCGACACTGCGAGAATCGATTGGAACCGCCAAGCCGACGATATTGCACGGCTCGTGCGCGCGATGGACCCCTACCCGGGGGCATGGACCGAGTTGGACGGATTGCCAATCAAGCTGTTCGGCCCTCGAGGAGCCGGCGTGGCGTCCGTGGCCAGGGTGCCCGGCCAAGTGGTCGAAACACGCCCGGCTTTCGTGGTTGGCACAGATAGAGGGGCATTGCAATTCCTCGACGTGCAGCCCGCGGGCAAGAGACGGATGGCAGCTAGCGAATGGGTCAAAGGCCGCGGCGCGACGGTCGGCCGCCGTTTCGAGTGACCACTCCTCCGCCCCGACTCCATGCGATCACCGACAGTAACATCCTGGCCCTCCCCGACCTCTGCGAGCGAGCCGAATCTATCGGTCGCTCCCCACTAGTCGCCCTCCATGCGCGGGCACGCGATCTCCCAGGCCGGAAGCTGGCCGGGCTCGCAGAATTGATGCAGCGGGCTGCCAGGGCCGCCCAGGCGCGTGTTTTTGTGAACGACCGCGCAGATGTCGCCCTGCTGGTGGAAGCTCACGGCATTCACCTGCCCGCTGACGGCCTCTCAGTTTCCCAGGTGCGCTCCCTGGTCGGGCCCGGCATGTGGATCGGCCGATCGGCGCACGATGCAGATGAGGCGGTGCGGGCGGCCGACGACGGCGCGGACTACGTCTTTCTGGGCCCAATCTGGGAAACTCCCTCTCACACCGGGCGCCCAGGCATCGGTGTCCAGACCATCGAACAAGCTCACCCGGCACGGATCATCGCTATCGGAGGCGTGACGGCCGATCGCGTCGAACAGTGCGTGAACGCCGGAGCCTACGGCGTCGCTGCCATCTCCGCCCTCTGGCAGGCCGATGACCCCGGTTCGGTGGCAGCTGCGATGCTGCTATTATTAGAGAAGGGTTGACACATGACTACGTCCATCAAGATCACCGTCAACGGCGACACCAGAGAGTTCGACTCCAAGAACTCCTTGGACGACCTCTTGCGGGTCCTGGACCTCGACCCACGAATGGTCGTGGTCGAGCACAACAGGAGCGTTGTCCGCTGGCCGCAACTCGCAACGACGCTGCTGGAGGACGGTGACAGCGTCGAACTGGTCCATTTCGTGGGTGGCGGATGAGCCGCTCGAGGATTGACATATCATGACTACTTCGGTCAGCACCCAAACCGATTCTCCACTGACAATCGGCGGCCGTGCGTTTCGGTCTCGCCTCATGGTGGGCACCGGGAAATACGCCGACAACCAGACGATGGTCGATGCCATCGAAGCGTCGGGGGCGGAAATCGTCACCGTGGCCGTGCGACGCGTGGACTTGGACCGCTCACAGCAGGAAGGCATCCTCTATCACCTGGACCCCGATCGGTTTTTTCTCCTGGCCAATACTGCGGGATGCTTTACAGCCGACGAAGCAATCCGCTACGCGCGACTCGGACGGGAGGCCGGGTTCAATGAGTTCGTGAAACTCGAAGTCATCGGAGATCGCGAAACCCTGATGCCCGACAACACCGGGCTCACCGAAGCCGCCGCTACGCTGGTCCAAGAGGGTTTCCAAGTCATGGCGTACACCAACGACGACATCGTGACCGCACTGCGCCTGGAAGACGCGGGATGTGCCACGGTCATGCCCCTCGCTTCCCCGATCGGCAGCGGGCTCGGCTTGTTGAACCCCTACCACATTCGCGCCATCAAACAACGGCTGTCAGTGCCGGTGATCGTGGATGCCGGCGTCGGTACGGCATCCGACGCATGCGTTACCATGGAACAGGGGGTGGACGGGATTCTCATGAACACCGCGATCGCCAAGGCCGATGATCCTGTGGCGATGGCCCGAGCCATGCGTTTGGGCGTCGAAGCCGGGCGCTTGGCCTACCTGGCCGGCCGCATGGAACGCCGGGAGATCGCCGTACCTTCCAGTCCCACGACGGGCCTCCTCGACTGACCGTGGCTGCCCGCACGGGACCGCGGGAAGCAGCACTCGGTGTCCTGCGGGCGGTGCGCACCGGACAGCACTTCAACCGCGCTCTCGACACCACGATCACCGCGCTTTCCGAACCAGACCGGAGGCTCGCCCACGAGATCGCCGCAGGGGTCCTACGAGAGCGCGCGGGCCTCGACCGCCGGATAAAGGCTGCCTTATCGAAGCCCAAGAAGCACTTGCCCGATGACGTGCGGGACGTGCTCCGCATCGGCGTCTACCAACTTTCATACCTCGACCGTGTGCCGTCCTACGCAGCCGTACAGAGCACCGTCGATTTGGCAAGAACAGAATGCGGCATCAAATTCGCTCCCCTAGTCAACGCCGTCTTGCGGAATGTCTCCACGGGACCCGACGAGAAAACACCCCGCGGACCGGGAACTCCCACTGACCTTGCCGCCCGCTTCTCGCACCCGCCGTGGCTGGTCGAGCGGTGGTGGGCACACTACGGGGCCGAAAAAACGGAGCAATTGCTGCGTCACAACAACTCACGCCCGCCCCTGGTAATCCAGCCTGCGCGGTGGACGGCCGATCAGCTGCGCTCAGCCCTGCAGACAGCAGGCATTGAGCACACCCCGTGCCCCTCGGGTTTCGGCTTTTCCGTAGTGGCCCGGGTTCAAGCCTTGCCGAGCTATGCGGAGGGTGGGTTCATTGTTCAGGACTCGACACAGCGCCAACTGTTGGACTTCGTCGCCGCGCCCTTGTCGGGGGCTCGAGTATGGGACGCGTGCGCTGCGCCAGGCGGCAAGGCGGCCCTGCTGGCCGGGTACGGTACGGTCCTCGCGTCGGATGTCTCACTCCGTCGCATGGAGCGGCTGCGGCAAAACCTGAAACGCACCGCACCGTATGTATGGAAAGCAGCGGCCGACGCCCGTTTCGCGCCGGTCTTGGCCGAAACGATGGACCTCGTACTGGTTGACGCTCCATGCAGCGCGACGGGAACGATGGCACGCCATCCCGACGCCCGCTGGCGACTGTCACTTTCCCGCATCAACGCCATGGTGCGCCAGCAGGCCGATATCCTTGCCGGCGTCGCGGCGGCGGTGAAGGCCCGAGGATTGCTCGCCTACCTCACCTGCTCGATGGAGCCGGAGGAAAACGAACTGCAAGTCGACCGATTCCTAGAGCAACACCCTGATTTCGAGCGAGACGGCGGAGACCTACTCGTCTTCCCCTCGACAGACGGGGCCGATGGCGGCTTCGCGGCCCGGCTGCGACGGGCGGCATGAAAGTACGCAGACGAACGTCCTCGGGCCCCAGGGTGCAAATGACCTTGGGTTGGCTCAAACCGGGAGCGTGGTTGGCGGCTCTGTCCCACGAAGACGAGCGGAGGTTGTTCCTGGGGAGCTTCATCGTGTCCCTGCTGGCGGGCTATTTCCTCGCGGCGCTGGTCCTGTTCCCCGCACCGTTTTTTGCGGAGGCCATGGCGGTGCCGGACTTGACCGGGATGTCGCAAAGCCAAGCCGAGGAAGCTCTCCAGGCCAGGGGGGTCGTTGCGGGAGACCTCGAATCAGTCAACCATCCGACGGCGCCGGCCGGGAGTATCGTGTGGCAGGACCCACCTGCCGGCGTGGTCGTTCCGGAAGGCACGTCCATCCAACTGTCGGTGAGCCAAGGTCCCCAGCAGATCCCGGTCCCGGATGTGGCCAACTACACCGAGGAGCTGGCTCGCCTGTTGATCGAGTCGGCCGGGCTCGCTCCAATCGTCGATTCCGTCCAAACCCCTTTGCCGAGAGGGGAGGTTGAGAACACGCGCCCCCGGGCAGGGGCTTCCCTAAGACCAGGCGACCCGGTCCGGATCCTGGTGAGCATTGGGCCGGCGACTGTCGTGGTGCCGAATCTGGCAGGCATGACTTTAGAGCAGGCACGAGATACCTTGGAAACGCTGGGGCTGGTGTGGGGCGAGTTCTTTCCCGCCACCTCACGAGCACAGCCAGCAGGGACGATCTTTCGACAGCAGCCGCCCGCAGGCACTCTCGCGGCACCGGGCAGCCGTGTCACCGGCAGGTACGTGAGAGAGAACCAGTAAATGGCCAACACCATCCGCATCGCTCCGAGCGTCCTCAGCGCCGACCTCGGCCGACTGGCCGAGCAAGTCCGCATGCTGGAGGCTGGAGGAGCCGATTGGATCCACGTGGACGTCATGGACGGGCAGTTCGTCCCGAACCTGACGTTCGGAGCCCCCCTTATCAAGGCGCTTGGGCGGATTACGGACCTTCCGCTCGATGTACATTTGATGGTTCTGGAACCAGAGCGGTACATCGAGCCGTTTTTTCAAGCGGGAGCCTCCTTGTTCACGTTTCATCCCGAGGCGACGGTCCATGTGCATCATCACCTGGCCGCGGTCCGAGAGTGCGGCATGCGGGCGGGTTTGGCGCTCAACCCCAGCACTCCTCTGTCCTTCGCCGAGGAGGTAGTGAACGACATCGACCTGCTGCTTATCATGAGCGTGAATCCGGGCTTTGCGGGACAGTCGTACATCACGAATGTGACCGCCAAGATCCGCCGGGCGCGCACACTGCTGGACCACCATGGGAGCGGAGCGTTTTTGCAAGTTGACGGCGGCATTTCGCCCGAGACAATCGGTGCGGCAAGGGGAGCCGGTGCGGACACGTTCGTCGCAGGTTCGGCGATCTTTTCCGCGTCCGATCCGGCAGCGAGGATCGGCGAGCTGCGCGATCGATGCAAGGAAGGAGTGTCCGTATGACCAGTAGTGCCTCGAAGGGACAGTGGATTGCGGTAGGCGTCATTCTCACCCTGCTTGCCGGCGCGCTAGGGGTTGGCGTGCTGTTGATGGAAGACATCAAACAGGTGCAGCCCGGCGTGGAAGCCCCCGATTTCAACGCCGTGAACCTCGTAACCGGCGACAGCGTCACTCTCGCCGATTACCGAGGGGAGGTCGTGCTGCTGAACCTGTGGGCCACATGGTGCGGCCCGTGCCGGTGGGAGATGCCCTCGATGGAGCGCCTATACCAGGAATTGGGCCCAGCCGGCCTCAAGATCGTCGCAGTGAGCGTGGACCAGGTGGGTGGCGACGAGGTCATGGAATTCGCGAACGAGCTCCAGCTCACCTTCGACATTCTGCACGATCGCAGCGGGCAAATCGAAATCGATTATCAGGCCACCGGTCTTCCGGAAACCGTGATTATCAACCGGCAAGGAGTAATCGTCCACAAGGTGATCGGGCCGGTGGAGTGGGATGAACCGGTGCAGCAGGCCCGATTGCGACGTTTACTGGGGATTGCAGAAGCGCGCGATGCCACAGCCGAGGAGACCACCGGCGCAACGCCGGCCCGGGGAGATGCATCGGGCGGGTGATGCAGTTCGATATCAGGCAGGCCGTCGTCACGAATTGGCCGATCAAGCTGACCGCGCTGGCGTTGGCCACGGTGCTTTGGGCGGCCCTTTTGGCCGAGCGGCCCGCCACCCATCTCGTTCGGGTCCGGCTCGACGTTCAGACACCGGCCAACCGCGTTCTCGCAAAGGAGATCCCGCAGGTACAGGTCCTCGTCGGAGGTGCTGCACGTGAACTCCTCAAGCTGTACACCGACCCGCCCGTTATCAGCAAGATCGTACCGGATTCCGTAACCGAATCCACCCTCACTATAGATCTCTTGCTGCAAGACGTGATACTACCCCCGAACGCGGACGTAACTTTGCAGGACATCATGCCGCGGCGTGTCGTCGTGACTTTGGACGACCTGCATCGTCGCTCGGTTCCGATCATCTCTCGCGTCAATATCGAGACCGCTTCGGGGTTCGTATTTCTGGGATTGCATGTGCTGCCGGAGAGCGTTTCGGTCATTGGGCCCGAGGCGCAGGTTAACCGGATCGGCAATGTGTACACGGTGGCGCTCGATCTTGAGAACGTGCGGAGCACGGTGCGGAGAGCTGTTGCCATAGATACGACGGCGTTTGGCGTGGTTCGGCTCTCGCAACCGGAAGTCGAAATCGAGGCTCGCATAGATAGGATCACACTACGTACGATAGGTGGCGTACCCGTCGTAGTCGGCGGCGGCGTGTGGGGAAGCGAGCCGGCCACTGTCCAGGTCGCGGTCCGCGGCCCGGCTTCGAGGCTCGCCACGCTCAACCGAGACAGCCTCCTCGTAACGGCCACTGTGGCGACGGTCGCAGGCGAAATGTTGGCGCTCAGTGTACGCCCTCCCACAGGCTTGACAGCCACCGTCTCGCCGGATTCGGTAAGGGCGCAGCGGATCATCCAGTGAGCGAAGTAGTTCTCGGCATCGAAACGTCGTGCGACGAAACGTCAGCCGCTATCCTGGTTGTCGGCGGTGGGAGAGCGGAGTTGGCGAGTGTCGTCATCCTCTCCCAAGACGTTCACGAAATCTTCGGCGGCGTCGTGCCCGAATTGGCGAGCCGGGCTCATCTACGTGCCATGGGACCAGTGGTGGACCGTGCGTTGGCAGAGGCCGGTGTTCCGTTGAGCGCCGTGGATTCAATTGCGGTAACCGCTGGTCCGGGACTCGTAGGCGCTTTGCTCGTGGGCGTATGTTATGCCAAAGGTTTGGCGTCAGTGGGAAACCGCCGCCTCATCGGGGTGCATCACCTCGAAGGCCACCTGTTCGCTGCGACCCTGGACGATCCCGACCTGGCCCCCCCGTTCGTCGCATTGATCGTATCAGGGGGACACACCGTGCTGCTCGACGTTCCCGCGTGGGGACGGTACCACCTGTTGGGTCAAACGAGAGACGATGCTGCCGGTGAGGCTTTCGACAAAGTCGCCAAACTCCTTGGACTCGGCTACCCAGGTGGTCCGGTGATCGAGAAGTTGGCGAAAACCGGCACCGACCGATTTGCGTTTCCGCGCCCCTTGAGGGACGACGGCTTGGACTTCTCCTTCAGCGGGTTGAAGACGGCAGTGCTCTACAAGACGAGAGAGCTCGAAGATCTCGACAGCGAGCGTCCGGACATTGCGGCATCGTTTCAAGCGGCGGTGTTCGACGTGTTGATCAACAAGGTGATGCTAGCCCTCGAGCGAACCGGTTACCGCACGGTGGTGCTGGGAGGCGGTGTTGCCTGCAGCCGGACTCTCGCCGCCCGAATGGCCGCGGCGGTAGAGGGACGCGCCCGTGTAGCCGTCGCCCAGCCCCGCTTGAACGCCGACAATGCGGCCATGATCGCCCGCGCAGGGTGGTTTCACCTCGATAACGGCCGTGACAGCACTTCCTATCTCGACGCCGATCCCCGCATGCCGTGGCCGGGCCTCGAGCGGGACCGCGAACCTTTCCCCACTACCACCTGAGCCATGACCACTTACCCGCTGGTATTCAGCATCGGCCCCATCGAGATCACGGGATACGGTCTCATGATGATGGTTGGGTTTCTCACGGGCGGCTGGGCCATCCAACGCGAACTCCGACGTCGAGGCCTGAACGAGGAGTACGCGTCGGACATCGTGGTCGCCGCAGTGATCGGCGGGATCATCGGTGCGAAACTCTGGTACGTCGCCCTCACCCGAGACCCGGGGGCGCTGTTTTTGCGGAGCGGGCTCGTGTGGTACGGCGGGTTCATCGGCGGTGCAGCGGCGGTTTACCTGAATGGATTGCGCAAGCGCGTCCCGACACGAATCACGTGCGATCTGGTTGCACCGGCTCTCGCAGTAGGATACGCGCTGGGGCGCGTCGGATGCTTCCTCGTGCAAGACGACTACGGGATTCCTACGAGCCTCCCGTGGGGAATGAAGTTCCCAGAAGGCCTGCCACCATCCACCGCGTTGCGGTTGAACTCGGATTACGGGGTCCCGATTCCGGACGGCGTCAACCCGCTGGAAGTGTTGGCCGTCCATCCTACACAGCTGTATGAGGCGGCGGCGATGCTGGTGGCGTTTTGGGCGCTGTGGCGCTTTCGCACACACGTGAGAGCGGCCGGCTGGCTATTCGGCGCTTATCTTCTGTTCGCTGGCACCGAGCGGTTCTTGATAGAGTTTATCAGGGCGAAGGATGACAGGTTCGTCGCAGGATTCACCGTCGCGCAGCTGGCCAGCATCATCATCGCAGCTGCCGGCGTGCTGTTGATGGCACGTTGGGCCAAGCGAGACCAGCTCACAATTCCGGCGAACTCCTTCCTTCGCGTGCCGGAGGGTACGTGAACGGCCCGATTACAATCAGTGCACTGCACTCCTCTCTCCCGCATCGCCCCCGCCCACGAGAATTACCACTGCCGCAGCCGATCGGGCCGAATGCGTGAGCGACACCAGCGCGTCGGTGGCGTTGAGCCTGGCTGCTGCGGCCTTCGCGCGACCGTGGAACTGCAGCGTCGGACTCCCATCGCCGTTGAGGACGATTTCGCTGTCGCGCCACCCCACGGCTCGGGCGTATCCCGCCCGCTGGAGCGCCTTGTACGCCGCTTCCTTCGCCGCCAGCCGCGCCGCGATGTGTTGAGCGGGTCGTGGCATGCTCATGCAATAGGTGCGTTCCCTCTCAGTCAACAAGCGGCGGATCGCACGCTCGCCGTGGCGACGCATCAGCTGCTCCACCCGTTCGATGTCCACCAGGTCCACACCGACCCCCATCGCATTCATCATGCCGCTCGTTGGGAGGTTGGGTTCCACCACGCTACCTAGACTCCACGGCATGCCACAGTACCGTCGCCCAGGTCGGCGGCGGGATGACACCTCCCCACACCAACCCACCCCAGGCGGCAACAGCCAAACCCAGAATGCCTACCAGATACACCGGCCAAAGCGGCTTGCGCCACCGGGAAATCGCGTCGGCGACCTTGCGCCACACCCCGATCTCATGGTCCACGGCCTCCTCCAGCGCCATCCACGCCTCCTCCAGACGCCGCGCCGCGGTGAGTTGCGCCTGTTGCCACGCTCCTAGATTTCCGCGGTCAGAAACGGCCCCGTCAAGCAACATCGCTCCCTGCCGTTCGATCTCATCGAGCGCGGGAATGAGCTCCGCTCCCGCGGATCCGAGGCGCGCCCCTATGGCGCGGCGCTCGACCCCGTCTATCGCTACCCTGCTGCGCAGCCGTCGCGGCATGCGAACAGCCGCCGCTTCGGCTTCGAGGTGAGCTGTCAAACGGTCTACCAGCTCCTCGGTGATCGGGCCGACGGTCTCCTCCCACGCCGCAAGCCACGCGTCGCGTCCCAGTGAAACCGACGCTGGGAAGCGCTCGCCGTTTACGGCGAGCCGACGGGCCTCTCCTCCCATCTCGATGATCTTGGTGGCCAGGCGATACCGCTGGGAATCGAGCGAAAAGCCCTCGATGTTGCGGCCGGTGCCGGTGATCAATTTCCCGAGTGATGGCCCGAGTTCGGGAATGCGGAGGGGGATGACGAGCTTCGGATTGGTCATTCAAAAATTTTCGATAGCACGCGATCCGTATTAGACAGATCCTCGAACACGGCAAACGGCCCGGCCGCGCGCAGCTCGTCGGCGGTAAAGAAGCCGGTCGCCACGGCGATCGCACGGGCGCCCACCGATTCCCCGCAGGTTACGTCTGCCGGCGTGTCGCCGATGATCACAATTTGCTCACCCTCGGGAGGCTCGCCCATCACGCCTGCGGCACGTGCCGCAGCGACACCGGGCAATTCACTTCGCTCTGCGGCGTCCGAGCCAAACGCCCCAACTCGGAAACGATCAAAATCGATTCCCACGGAGGCGAGTTTGAGCCGGGCACCGGCGGCGAGGTTACCGGTCAACAACCCCAACACGGAATCCGGCCGAGTCTCGATCGCGTCGAGCAGTTTCCTAACGCCTGGAAAGACGTGCGGAGCTCGCTGGCCGCCTGCCAACTCGCCTGCGAGTATTTCGACGTACCGATCGCACACCGCTTGAATGTGCGGTTGGCTTTCAGCGTGAGGGTGCCCGGCGGCGCGCATGAGTTCGTGAACGATCTGGAGATCGGTCTTGCCATCGAACCGATATCCGTCGATTGGCCCGGTGGCGCCCATATCGGCCATCAGCGCACTGCGAATGGCGCTCCGCCCAGCACCGTCGGACCACAGCAGCGTTCCATCTATGTCAAAAAGGATCAGCTTCATCAATTGATGGGTATCATATTCCGGCCCTCTTACTCGCCGCTAAGATCGGCCGGCCGCATTTCCACGTCCGCCTTCTCCGCGCAGGATCTGCATCGAGTCACTCCCCGTAGAGAACACATGAGACATACGAACGTCCCGCACTCTTCACACGGGTAGCCCTCCGAGGCGCTCTCTTCATTACCGCACGCGCGGCATACCATGCCATCGGTTTCTCTTGCCATGGTCACACGTCCAGGCCGTACACCTTGATCTTCTTGATGAGGGTGGCACGCGAGATACCGAGGTCCCGCACGGTGTGCGTACGGTTGCCATTGTTGTGTCGCAACGCCAGTGCAATCTGCCGCTGCTCAACATCCTTGAGCGTCAAAACCTCGTACCGCGTTTCTATCGGAGGGACATTTCGGCGGATCTCCACCGGTAAATTCTCCAAGCCGATCCGCGAGCACCCCTGTGCGAGAATGAGTGCGCGCTCCAGCACGTTGCGCATCTCTCGAACGTTACCGGGCCATCCGTAAGCTACGAGACGTTCCAACGCCATCGTCTCTATGACAGGCTGCGATCCTGCTGCGCCTTTCCACAACTTCGCAAGCAGTCGTTCGAGCAGGGCCAGGCGGTCCTCCCGTGTGCGTTCGCGCACCGGGGGAAGGTGGATAGTGAGCACATTGAGGCGGTAATACAAATCATCGCGGAACGTCCCGGCCTCCACCGCCTCCGCCAAATTGGTGGCGGTGGCGGCAACCAGGCGAACGTTCACTGAAATCTCGCGCGTTCCACCTACCCGGCGGAATGACTTTGATTCGAGAACACGCAGTAGTTTCGGTTGAAGCTCTGGTGCCAGATCGCCTATGGAATCCAAGAATACCGTCCCACGGTCAGCGAGCTCGAACAAGCCGGGTCTTTGGTCACCACCTCCTGAACCGACGTCATTCTCCATCCCGAACAACTCGGTGTCCAAAAATGCTGCGGTCAAGCTGCCGCAATTGACATCCACAAAAGGTTCTTTCGCCCGGTTCGACATGGCGTGTACCATGTGCGCGATGTACCCCTTGCCGGTTCCGCTATCGCCGGTAACCAGTGCGGTGGTGTCGTCGCTGGAGGCAAGGAGCTCTATCTGGCGGGTGATTTCACGCATCTGGGGAGATGATCCCAGCGAGGACAGATCAACGTCGGGATTAGTCCGGGCCAGCAGCATCCCCACGCCACGTCGCATCCGCACCTTATCGCGCACACGATCTACGGCGAGCAACAGATGTGGCATATCCACCGGCTTCGTGAGGAAATTCTCCGCGCCGAGTTGCATTGCCTGCACCGCGATCTGAACGTCGTTCTGACCCGTCAACACGATCACGGCCGCGCGTCGTGCTCTTTGAGCGTCTCGAGAACATGGAATTCGGAGATTCCCGGGAGTCCCAGGTCTAGGAGCACGACCTCCGGCGAGTACTGTTGGTACCGATCCAGAGCCGCTTCGCCGGACGCCTCAAGCAGGACTTCGTACCCGGAGCGCTCGAGGTACGTGCCAACCGCCCGAAGAATCGCCGGGTCGTCGTCGATCAACAGAATGGACTGGTCCATGGACCCTGCCGAACGAGAGAAACCTAAGTTAGCGTCATTCGCCCGGGACCAACACCGACAGCCCTCCATCCACAACGGTGACGGTAAAGGGGGTTTCGCCGCCAACCTCGCCATCGAGTTGAACCAGACGCTTGGGTTGGGCATCCACCTTCACCTCCCGCCCCCGAAATCGGCGGATGGCGTCACCATCGACTCGCTGGCGGAACATCTTCCACACGACGCCCGCCGCCTGCAATGCCCCACTTGCCTTGAGCACTACCACGTCAAGCTGGCCGTCGTCCAGCGCGATGCCCGGGGCCAGACTCAGGAACGGGGGGATGAACTGTGGGCAGTTGGCAACCACGACGGACGTCGCATCCACATCGAAGGTGTCACCATCCACCGTCAGGCGGTAGGGCATCGGGCTGGCGCTGTGGACGAGAGCATATCCGCGCACCACATACGCCGCGAAGCCCCAACGCCGCTTTGCCGCGCCGGACGTGCGGGCCATCAATTCTGCATCAAACCCCGACCCGCATGCAACGGAAAAATACCGGGGGCCACTGCCGTTGTCGAACCGCCCCAAATCGATGGCCCGAGACCGGCCCCGAGCGATCACCTGGGCCGCCGCCGCCGGATCGCGAGGCAATCTGAGATTCCCCGCCAAAAGGTTGCCCGTGCCGCCGGGGATCAGGCCGAGGGGAATGTCGTGGCCGACGATCCCAGCCACGGCCTGCATGACCGTGCCGTCACCCCCATAAACCGCCACCGCATCTACTCCGTCTCGCGCGCCAGCACGCGCGACCCGGGCGGCGTCACCATGGCCCGTTGTCTCGACGAGGTCGACGCTACAGCCCTCCCGTTCCAGCACAGAAACAACCCTCCTGGTCACACCTCTTCGAGTGCGCGCAGCGGCGGGATTCGTGATGAGAAGAATGCGGCGCACTAGTACCGCTTTTCCCAAAACAGATCCACGCCGAACTGCGACCTGCTAAAATAGGAAGCACCTCCGGTGAGCGTACACGCATTCACAGGATCCCTGCTGGCTGCAAAGTGCCAGTTGGGGCTGAACCTGTACTCCAGGCTCGCGCCAAAATTGCTCGTGAGCCCCCGCTGCTGCTGCTGCTGGCAAATGAGTGGACTCAGTGTGACGAATGTCTTTTCGCTCAACTGCCACCCCAAGGCAATTTCGGTGCCCGAAAGCCCTTGCGTCGGAGGACGGATACGGAAGTAATCTAGCGGCAAGCCGAGGCCAGAAATCAACGGACTCACCACTTGGCTGGACAAGGCTCCCAAAATCTCCATGGGGACAGCACCCCCACTGATTTCCACGCTTGGTGCATTGAAGAGAAGGTAGGAAATGATTTCGTCAGGTGGGAGCTCAGGCCGCACATCGCTGGTCAGGGTAATCACCGGCGAGTACAGCGTTCCACCAACATTGACGAACACCACGATGTCCTGGCCCCTGGTTGTACGAACAACATACCGTCCATCGATATCGACGTCCGCATTGAGGTCCGGCGTGCCGAAGTATTGCACCTGGCCACCAGTTACGTCGAACTCGCGCACCACGAGCTCGGCTACCCCAATGCCCCGACCAAACGGCAGCCGATACGTTCCGCGAGCCGTGGCAAGCGTCCCGTCAACGCGATATTGGTCCGCAACCTTCCCAACCAACACTTGGCCGGTGAGCTGGATATCGGCTTCGTTGGAGAGCAATCGCACGTTCGATCCCATCTCCAACGACAGGCTGTCGATCCGGAGGCTGTCGAGCAACCGATTCTCGAAGGCCGTGGCGAGCCCTTCCTCCCGAATGAATTCGACATCGGCGATTCTCGACGCGAGGGAGGTGAATAGCGTGTCCTCGAGATTGATGATCTGTTTTTCGATCAGATCGGCAAAATACAAATCACCTTGCGTCACCGTTCCTTGCCCGGTGAGCGTAGCGCCGTAAAACGGGCCCCGCACGGCGTAGGTGCCCGACGTCGTCAGGGCTAGTAGCTGTGGCACATCGATCAGACGGAATTCGTTCGTAGCGATTACCAGATCGAAAAGCGGCCGTGCGAGCTCCTCGAGGCGCACGAATCCGCTGAGCTCGGCCTGCCCCTCTCCGCTGTGAATGCCCAGTCTGTCGATCCGGACCGTGTCGCCGGACAGCGCCAGTCGAGCTTCGACATCGCGATACGTCACGCTCAGCCCGGGAAAACTGCCGCCCCCCCGAGCAATCGCCACGGTGCCGCGCAGCCGGGGCTCACGCCACGAGCCGGTGATGCCAACGTCCAGATCGAGCTGCCCGACGGCGTCGGTGACCGACGGCGTCAACAGCTCGACCATTGACAGATCTATTCCTCCGCCTACCACGTTGATTGCGAGCGCGCCGGGCAACTGACGAGCATCCACCCCCTCCAATGCAAGATCCACCGGGAGATCGAAGTCGAGAGACAGGACTCGCTCCCCGAAGCGCCAGCCAGCTCCATTTCCCGTCAGCCGTTGATCGGCGTAGTTGGCACGGGCTTCCAACGTCATTGGGATTCGAACGGTCCCGAAGCGACCGTCGCTCCACTGGAACGCCACACCCCATATCGGATCGGTCGCCGATCCGGACAGGAACAGCGTCCCTCCCACCCGGCCGCCGACGCCGGCTGGGTCCAACTGAGCGAATCCCCAGACATCCGCGAGCGGCACGCTCACCAATTCGGCGGTGAGCCCCTCCCCCCTCCCCCCCGGCGCACCACCCCGTGGGATCCTGCCTTGGAAGGCCAGCTTGGCACTGCCGTCCTCGCTGCTCAACGCAACGCTGTCGAGGTCGTAGCCCGTCTCGCGCAAGGTCACGACGGCCCCCAGCTCGAGAAACCAGCGGTGTGTCGGAAGAAGCAAGCCCATGAACTCTATCGGAACGGTCGTGACCCCCGAATCGACATGCACTTCGCCCCGAGCGACCCACGATCCCTCAGTGCCGATGCGGGCGCGAGCCGACCAAGTTGCAGCATTGCGACGGCCGACGACATTCAGCTTGAGATCCGAGTAGCTAAACCGGCCCAAATCCACCGAATCCAAAGTTCCATCAATCGCAACCGGTCCATCGAACGCCGACGACCATTGGACCCGAAGATTCAATCCTTCGACCCTGGCATTACTCGACGCCGCAAGCGGCACATCGAGCAGCGCCGACGCCTGGTATCCTCCCACAGAACCCGTGACCGCCAAATCGGCGTGAACTGCTCCGGACATGCGTACCAGCAGGCTGTCACGATTCATCCACGGGACTCGGTCTCGTAACAGTGTCTCGATAGTACCAAGAGAGTCGATCGCCACACGCAGCCACAGCGTGTCGGCATGTGAAGCGGCCAGCCCGAGGCTACCGTCGGCGACGGCGTACAGCGACGGACCCCGGACCTCGAGGCTGTCGACGTGAATCATGCTATCGGCGAATCGCACGACGCCGGTCACCCTGTCCAACGGCGTTTCCGCCACGAACGACGTATCGAGCGCAAAAGACAATCCGCCCAGGAGCCACGTGTAGCCGTGGGAAACGACCTCACCGGATACGCTGCCGTACAACTCCGTGGGTGGCGAGGCAAATTCGAGTGCCTGGACATTCAGCCTGCGGAAAGCGGCGGCGAGATCGTGTACCGCCATGGTGCCGGACACGAGGGTGAGGACACCCTCGGAAATGACACGCCCGGGTGGGCCACTCACATCGGCCCGGAACTCCAACGAGTCAGTGTATCCGTTCAACCGCAACTCGCCACCGAACACGCCGCGCTCCGGCACACCCGGATATGACCGGTGGATGCCGGCGAAGTTAAGCGAATCGAACACCAAATCCGCCCACACTCCAACCGTGTCTGTCCTGCTATCGAGGCGTACAGAACCCAGAGCGACGCTCTCGGGAAGGCCGCCGTCCCGGTGCTGGATCACCCCGGCGAAGGTAACGTCACTCCACGGACCGTTTAACAACCCACGGAGCATCAATTGGCCCTTGAGACCAACTGCGGGAAGGAGCCGGTGCACGGTGGACAGATCAATGTCAGACGAATCGATTCGGAACCCGGCGAACCGAATGCCGCCACCGAGCCCCACGGCACCACTACCGCGCACATATGTCTGCGGCATGCCCGCAACGAGGCTGTCTCCAAACCACAATTGTAATCGGGTGTCCAGCGAGTCACTCGGTCCCGCCGCCACGAGATCGCCCCACACACGGCCGGCAAAAGGAATGGTGTCCACCATCGGACGGAGATAGTCGAGCGCCAAGGAGTCAAACGACAGCTCGGTATCCTCCAACGTCCACCCTTGCCCCTCATGCACGACGATGCCGAACCGACCGGCGATATTGCCACCCCCGCCGGGGCCTGCGAGCTGCAACGGCGAAATCCGCACACGAATGCGCTCACCATCGAGGGACAGCAGTGAGAGGTGTCCGCTTCCCTCGAGCCCCCAAGGCAGGCCGTCGACAAAAGGACGTGCGTCCTCGACCGCCAACCGATCGGCGTCCAGCTCGAGTGCCAGCAGCAAAGGTCCGTCCGGCCATCTCAGGACTCCCTTCAGGGTGGTCTCCGACCCCGGTAAGACAAACCGCGAAAGATCCAACACGATGGAATCGCCGTCTATCTCCAGGCGGCCGCGTAGCGATAGAACGTCCAACTGGGGGTCGGAAAATCGAGCCGACAGCTCATCGATATCGAAGCGCAGCGCATTCTCACCCTCGAAAGGGGACGACACGCGGGCGTACGACACGATGGCGTTGAGATCGTCCAGCCGTCGTATGCGCATCAAACCGCCGGGCTCGGACTCTATTTCAATCGAGGTGTGGTTCGTGGCTTCGGTGGGCGTTCGGATGACCACCGTGCCGTCGCGAATCTCCACACCGCGGAACGCCACGAGCGGTTTCCTTCCACCACCTCCGGGGCCACCCAGTCCCAGCACCTCCTCATAATTGAAACGCCCACTCGCTTGCTTGACGATGTTGATACGCGGCTTGTTCAACACCACACGGCCAAGCGCAATCCGACCGGTCAAGAGATCGAGCATCCGGTACCGCAGCGTAACTTCCGGCAAATGCGCCAACAGCGTACCGTCCTCACCGCGGATCACCACGTCCCTTGCTTCAATGCCGTCCGTGAGGGTGCCCGTCACCTCGCCCACGACCGCCGTGCCGTGCACCACTCGGTTCAACAGGGCCACGCCGTACCTAGTGAGCACATCCCGACCGGCATCCGTGCGGAGCCCGACGCCGACCGCACCAAGTGCTGTTCCCGCCAACGTGGCAGTCAGCAACCAGGCCGCAGCACCTGTTCGAAAGACCACTAGAAAGCCTGTCCGATGGAAAAGTTCATGCGCAAATCTTTGAAGAGGGGAATAAACTCTCCGAGTCCCAAGAGTCCGTTTCCCACGGGCCGCGCAAAATCATCCTGCACCTGGATGGCCTCACTGCAAACTCTTGCCTCCGGACCGAGTTGACATTCCCTCAGAAACAGCGGCCCTTTCTCCGGTCCATGAGGATTGTACGCCACATCGAGGCGTACGGGTCCAAGCGGCGTGTTTATCCGAAGTCCGGCTCCGGGTGTCACCCGAAACCCCCCATCTTCACCTCCGCTTCCCCGGCCTACCACCCTCCCCAAATCCACAAAGACCACACCGGCCAATTGCCCGCTCCGCGATAGGGGGAAGCGCAACTCGGCATTGGCCAGCAAAATCCCATTCCCGCCAGTTGGTGACACGAGCGTATCCACCACTAGGGGGAGACTGTCCAAATTCTGCCCCTCCGAATCCACAAACGTGGTTTCTATGACGTGCACGAGGGGACCAAGCTCGTTCTGACGGAATCCGCGGACGCTCGTAGGACCGCCGCCGTAGAAACGCTCCTCTGTGGGTATGAATCGCACGTCTTGCTCTGGGCTTAGATCCGGCGAGCGGATAGAGCCCCAACGCACTCGCCAGGCGAACACACTGCGTCGCCCAACCGGGTGATAGGACGCTAACTCGGCAATGGCCTTGGCAAACTTGATCTCGGGGTCAGAGCCAATCTCTTCCGAGGCCAATCGCCCCTCCAGCGTGAGCACGGTCCCCCGGGTGGGATTGATGGGAGAATTGGTTCGGTCGCGGACCACTAGAACACCTGCCGTAGCTTTCACCCGATCTTGGCTGAAGATGGCCGCGTCCTCTTCACGGCAAACGTTGAAAATCGAACAAAACACCGCGTCGTCCGCCCGAGTGAAGCCATAGGATAAGGAGTAGGAAAGCGTGACCGGCACATTCCACCTTGTCTGCTGTGTGAGCGACATATTGAAACCGACAGCTTGACGAACGTACGCCTGGAATTCGCTGAACCGTTCGCCCGAGATCGTCAGAGTGGCGCTGCGACGGGGCGAAAAGACGGTCGGGAACCGCAACGAGGCCGAAAGATTGTAGTTGAGGTCGAGACGTTTCTTGCCCACCTCGCTTCTTGCCTCACGCTCCAAGGACGGGCACACACTCTGTTCGAACCCCGCGTCAAACGGGGCCCCGGTCCCGATCTTGGAGAACCCTGCCGTCAGCGCGAGACTGCGTCCGCCGCCGAGAAGGTTCCGAGCGGTCCAGGACGCAAGCGTGCGGAAACAATCGTTCGTCCCGTAACCTCCCCCCACACGAATGCTGTGCAACCTGCCCCGTGACACCTGCACCATCACCGTCACTAGAGAGTCGCCGGGCGCGCTGGGAACCGAGTCTGCAAGCCTCACATCGACGAAGTCGAACACACCCATGCGATACAGCTCTTGCTGGCTTCGGTACAGCGCCGCTTGGCTGAACTGCTGGCCCTGCCGGACGCGCAGCGTCTTGCGAACCAGAGTTGGGTCAAGATCCGCAGGTCCGATCACCTCAATGCTGTCTATCCGGGCAGCCGAACCGGGATCAACCCGAAACTCCACTCGGGCCGCCCGCTCCGCATACCGAACGGAAAAGCTGCGATAGACCATGGGAAACGGATACCCCCGATTTTGCAGCGCAGCCCGGATGGAATCGCTGGAAACGATCAGTCGCGCCTGGTCGAACGGGTCACCCTGCTGAAGCGGAAGGTCTCGGAGGAGCAGCGAAGGCGGAATGACCTCCTCCGTCCCGCTCACGGCAAGCGAAGTGACGCGCACCGGCTCACCTTCGGTGATGATGAACCGAATGTTGACGTGGTCCCGCCGGCGGGTAACAACGGTATCGACCCGGGCATCTACATAACCCGTCTGCCGATACAGCACCAACAACCGCAGCACGTCGCGCCGGAATTCGGTCTCGTCGAAGGGGGGACGTCGGCCCCATCCGACCCAGCGGGTCCACCACTGCCTCGCCAACCACGCCGACTCCGTCGTCGCGATCGAGGCGCGAAGCGTGAAATCATCAATGGCACGGTTGCCCTCGATGTCCAAATCGCGGACCGCGAGCTGCCGAGAGGCGCTTTGCGCATGGAGAGAAGCCGACGCCGCTACGATGAGAGCGGTGACAATCCAAAGCCGCTTGATGCTACCCCCGGAACGAAAATCGGCTGACGAAAAAGCCCCCGTAAAACGGCCTGGAGGGTGCGGGCACTCAACGCGATGACGGGGACGCGCGAGTCTGCTAACCTATTCATTTCTAACAACTTCGCTGATTATGTCAATGGTCGCCCGGACCTCACTCCACACACGGCAGGCAGGGGGCAAGTGGATGGTGGGAACGGAGTGACGGGAACCTGCCATGACGTTCCCCGGGGCATCGACTGCCCACTTCCTGCAACCCACCGCACAGGGCGTGCGGGGACTGGTGGGCAACGCTACCTTCTCCGCATGCCCATCTATACTAAAACCGGCGACAAAGGGGATACGGGTTTCTTTGGCGGAGGCCGCGTAGGGAAGGACGACATTCGAGTTACCGCCTATGGCGAGATCGATGAGCTCAACGCAGCAATCGGGGGCGCGATGGCCTGCGAGCCAAGAGACTTCGAGGCCTCGCTGCTGGAGTCCATTCAGCGCGACTTGTTTTCGATCGGCGCCCAACTTGCAACTCCCGATCCGGACAAGGTTGCCCGGGCAATTCAAAGAGCCGATTTGCCCGAAGGCCGCGTGAGGGAACTGGAGGCCGTAATCGACACAGCCGACCGAGAACTGGAGCCGCTCAAGGCGTTTATTCTGCCAGGGGGCACCCCCAAAGCCGCCATGTTGCATCAGGCGCGAACGGTGTGCCGCCGTGCGGAGAGGCGCGTGGTCGCGTTGGCTCGCGGACACAAGGTGCTGCCCGTCGTTCTCGTCTATTTGAATCGTCTTTCTGACGTCTTGTTCACTCTGGCACGACTCGCCAATCACCGGGCCGGCGCCGGCGACAGGATCTGGTAATGTCCACACACCAGTTCTACCAACTCGACGTGTTTACAGACACGCCTCTCGCCGGCAACCCTCTCGCGGTATTTCCCTTCGCCGGGGGATTCTCCGATGCCACCATGCAAGCCATCGCACGGGAAATGAATCTGTCGGAGACCGCGTTCGTCATGGAATCGGCAACCGCAACTCGGCGGGTGCGGTTTTTCACCCCCGCGGCCGAGCTTCCCCTAGCCGGCCATCCAACGATCGGAACATGGTGGCTGCTGGCAGAACTGGGAGCGCTGGATCTCCCCCGCAATGGTACGGTGCGGGTCACTCAGGAAACCAGCGCGGGAGTCCTTCCCGTGGACATTCGTCTCACGGACGGCGCACCGACCGAGGTGGCCATGACGCAACCGCTGCCCGATTTCGGTCCCCTCGTTGCCGACCGTGAACGGCTGGGGACCGCCCTCGGTGGTAACGGGAACACGGTAAGGGAAGAGCCGACTGCCCAGGTGGTCACGACGGCACTCCCGCAGCTCATGGTCCCTGTTGCCTCGCTCGAAACCTTGCAGAGCCTCCCGTCCGGGGGAACTGGAGGCAGCCTGGCTGCATTCCTACGTGAGTTCGGTACAGACTGCGCAATGTGCTACACTATGGAAACGGTCGATCCCAACGCAACTGCGCACTGTCGGATGTTTGCGCCCGGCCTAGGCGTGCCTGAAGACCCCGCTACGGGAAGTGCCGCTGGCGCGTTGGCTTCGTATCTCGTTTGGCACGGCATCGTGCCACCGCATGACGGCGTCGGGAAGGTCTTAGTGGAACAGGGTCTCGAAATCAAACGCCCCAGTCGCATCCACGCCGAAATCGCGGTTGGCAACGGAGGGGAGATCACAGACGTGCTGGTTGGTGGGCAGGCCGTAACCATCATCACGGGTGAGGTAACCTTATAGCGGCCACGACCATTCCCGTCTCAGTCGGGAACGCGACGTACGACATAATGCTCGACGATGGTTTGTTGGGCAAACTTCCCGAAATCTTGCCGGATACCTGCCCCGCGTCGTCATATGTCGTGATCAGCGATTCGGTTGTCGCTCCGCTCTACGCGGAACAGCTCGCCAAACGCATCGCCGAAACGGCACCAACTCATCTCGTCACATTTCCGGCGGGCGAACGGCACAAGACGCGCAAGACATGGAGCACCCTCACCGATCAGATGTTGGCCGCGGGCGTCGGTCGGGATGGCGCTGTCATTGCGGTAGGTGGGGGCGTTGTCGGCGACATGGCCGGGTTCGTAGCAGCCACATACCTACGCGGCATCCCCTACGTGCAAGTTCCCACCACGCTGCTCGCAATGATCGACAGCTCGATCGGCGGAAAAACCGGCGTGGACACTCGAGCCGGCAAGAATCTCGTCGGAGCGTTCCACCAACCGAAGTTCATCGCCGCCGATGTGGCTTCACTCGAGACGCTCCCACCCAACCAATTCGCTGCGGGCATAGCCGAAGGAATCAAGCACGGAGCCATCGCCGACTCGGCGTATTTGACGCAGGTCGTGGAACAGCATTCACAAATCGTCGCGCGCGATCCTGATGCGGTCATTTCGTTGGTAGCACGGAGTATCGAAATCAAAGTAGCCGTCGTGACGAAAGACGAACGCGAAACTGGCCGGCGCGCTGTTTTGAATTTCGGTCACACTGTGGGACACGCAGTGGAGGCAGCCAGTGATTACTCCTTGCTGCACGGCGAAGCAGTAGCCATCGGGATGGCCGTAGAAGCCGATCTCGGAACGAGTCTCGGCGTGACTGAAGCCGACACGGTCGATGTTCTCAGATCAGCGCTGGAGCTGTTTGGCTTACCAGTCTCCGTTCCCAGCGATGCTAAGGTGGAAGCCATCCTCGCCGCGATGCGTTACGACAAGAAGACCCGGGATGACGCGATTCGGTTTGCGCTGCTCAGGCGACCGGGCGAAATCGCTCGGCCCGGCGACGGAAGCTGGACGCACCGGGTCGATGAAATCGATATCGGTGCTTCGCTGGAGCGGAGTTTCTAGTTGGAACGATCTGCACCAGCTTTGAGTGCTCTTAGGATATCCACATATCCACAACCCATGCTACCACAACCACTTATGATGCGCTTCGCCTCAGATTGCCCCTCTTTTGTGCACTGGGAGGTGGATAAAATCCAGAACTCGTTTCTACCCAATGGGTTGTAGTGTGGAAAAGACAAATTTTCTTGACGCTCAAGACAGCATTTTCTATATTGCGCGCCGCTCAACGTCGGCCGCTGTCGGGGATCACACATCCTTGCCCAAATAAAAAGCGAAGCCTTCAACGGGAGCAGATATGGCCCAGCTCAGATCGAGCAAATCAAAAGCATTTTTCCGAGCCGGCGTATCGGGCGCCTTCGATCAGTACCTTCAGGATATCCAGAAACTTCCCCTCATCAAAGATCGAGAAGAAGAACAACGGGTAGCGCGGCTCGCCCAGAAGGGCGACCGTGCGGCGGCCGAGCGTCTCGTGACGGCGAATCTTCGCTTCGTGATCTCGTATGTGAAGAAATACCAGGGGCACGGGCTGGATCTTTCCGAACTGGTCGCCATTGGCAACGAGGGTTTGCTCCGCGCAGTGAAGAAGTTCGATCCGGAGCACGGAGTGAAATTCATCTCTTACGCGGTGTGGTGGGTACGGCAGGCGGTGTTGAAGGCACTTGCCGAACAGACCCGCAGCGTGCGGATTCCGTTGAATCAAAACAGCCAGTTGATTCGCATGGTGCGTGCACAGACATACTTGGCGCAAGAACTCGGCCGGGAGCCCACTGACAAGGAAGTCGCCAACGCGCTCGACGATTCGGTGGGTAACGTTCATAACGCACGGAGAATGACGGCAGCGGAATTGTCACTCGACGCGCCGATCGACCGATCCGACAAGGATGCCGCAACGTTTGGCGAGCGCTTCGCAGGCCACGATGGCTACGATATCGAAGAAGGAACCGATGGGCACCTCATGCGTGATTTCATCGACCGCATTTTCGAGAGGTACCTCACGCCCAGAGAGCGTAGGATCCTCTATTTGTACTATGGCCTCGAGCAGGGCTCTGAGGGACTGACGCTCGAGAAAATCGGTGTCCTAATGGGCGTAACGCGCGAGCGTATCCGCCAGATTCGCGAGCGGGCGTTTGAAAAGCTACGTGAATGCCCTCAGGGCAAGGCGCTGATGGGATTCTGGCACGCCGCATAACCCACAGAACCACCCACCCCCGTTATTCCGGCCCGGGCAATGCCCGGGCCTTTTTTCTTTCCACGCCCGTTCACCAGCCCACCGCCCACTGCCTAGCACTATCTTTACTACAACCCTATACGTCAGAGATCACCTTGCTACTGTTTCCTTCGCCCATCACCCTGTTTCCGGAGGCACCGCAGCCGTTGTACACCCGCGAACCCAGGCATCGGCACCTCTTGGAGAAGCGAAACCGCGCGTGGACTTTGTCCCTCGAATGACCTTTCCACCACAGGTGATAAAGGCCATCACGGCGATCGTGGGCCGCAGCAGGGTACACCAGGCAGCGTCGGAGCTCGACACGTACGCCAGCGATGGCCTTCCCACACGCCGCTCCCGGCCTGGGGCGGTGGTGCTCCCGGGGAGTCGTGACGAAGTGGTTAAGGTAGTTCAGGTTCTTTCGCATCACAGAATACCGTTCGTGGCACGCGGCGCCGGTACCGGCCTGTCCGGCGGCGCCCTGGCGAATCGAGACGCCGTCAGCATCGTCCTGACCCGCCTAAACCGCATCCTGGAAATTGACCCTGCCAGCCGTCTCGCCGTAGTCGAGCCCGGGGTCGTGAACGTCCGGCTCTCAGAAGCGGCGGCACCGTACGGTCTGCACTACGCGCCCGATCCCTCGAGCCAAACGGCGTGTACACTCGGAGGCAACGTCGCGGAAAACGCTGGCGGTCCCCATTGCCTCAAGCACGGCGTGACCTCCAATCACGTCATGGAGTTGGAGGTGGTGCTGTCGAACGGCGACGTCGTGATGTTGGGATCGCGTGGAGGCGAAGCTTGGGGATATGATCTCGTAGGACTCTTTGTCGGCAGCGAGGGGATGTTCGGTATCACCACCCGCATCACCGTGCGTCTCACGCCCGTTCCACAAGCGGTGGAAACACTGCTTGCCGACTTCGGCACTGTACGCTCAGCCGGTGAGGCCGTCTCGGCGGTCATCGCTTCCGGCATCGTACCGGCCGCCCTCGAGATGATGGATCAAGGGTGCGTCGCTGCCGTGGAAGCATCGATTTACGCCGCCGGATATCCCACCGATGCCGCGGCAGTGCTGTTGGCCGAAGTCGACGGAAGGGACCAAGGATCCGTTTCTGCAGAAGCTCGTGAGCTCGAGCAAATCCTGCGAGATCACGGCGCACGCTCCATCCGCGTGGCGACCAAAGCCGACAAGCGCGCGCGCCTGTGGCAGGGGCGCAAGAAAGCGTTCGGGGCTCTCGGGCGCGTCAGCCCCGACCTCGTGGTGCAAGACGCGGTCGTTCCCCGGTCGATCCTTCCTGATGTGTTGGAAACGATCGCAGCCATTGCCGACGAATACGGGGTCACGGTCACCAACGTATTTCATGCCGGCGATGGAAACCTGCACCCCAATATCAACTTCGACGCCAGTGACCCTGAGCAGGTCGAGCGCGTCGAGGCCGCGTCGGCCGCCATAATGAAGGCGTGCATCGATGTCGGCGGATCGATAACCGGCGAGCACGGCGTGGGCAGCGACAAGGTCCGGTACATGACCTTGATGTTCGACAGCGACACACTGGCGGCCATGCGAGCCACGCGACGAGTGTTTGATCCTCTGGAACTCGCGAATCCCGGCAAGGTCGTGCCGATACATGCCTGCCGTGAGTGGTGGGCAGCGTCGTCGACACGTCATGCCAAGGTGGTATCATGAGGCGGGCCAGAAGGCGCAGCGGAGGCAGAAGAGGCAGCATGTTCAAACGAGAGCATCATGTCCGGAACTGATTTGAGCATTGAGCGTCGTTTACGGGCGCTGATGGGCCCCGACGCCATTATCGAACGCGACGGCGGCAGAATGCCTACCGTCGCGCCGCGCACGACAGAGGCTTGCGCGCTGGTGTTGGGGACCGCGAACTCCGAGGGGTGGCGCGTGCGGATTACCGGCGGCGGAAGCTGGAACAGGGTGGAGGGGCACGCCGACCTCGCTTTGTCCTCGAGCGGACTCTCTGATGTCGAAGAGGTACGAGCGGCCGACCTCGTGGCAACGGTGCAGGCGGGCGTGGTTCGAGAGACGCTCCGCCTGGCTCTTGCCGATCAAGGGGCCTGGTGGCCCGTGGATCCTCCGGGAATTCGTAGGACTGTTGGCTCTGTGGTGGCCACCGCCACCGCGGGACCGCTACGGTCGGGACTCGGCGGCATTCGTGATCACGTGCTGGGACTAACAGTGGTAACCGCCGAGGGACGCATCGTGCACAGCGGCGGCCGGGTCGCGAAGAACGTAGCCGGGTTCGACCTGACGAAGCTCGCAACGGGAAGTTTCGGCGCTTTTGGATTCATCACCCGCGTGCACCTACGGCTACGAGCCATTCCACGCGCGGACGTTACGCTCCTCGCTCACGGGGAGCGCGCCACCCTGATCCAAGAGGCCCAGGCGATTCTCGCGGCCGGACTCACACCGTCGGCAATCGAACTCCTGTCACCGGCCGTCGGGGGCAGCGACCACTGGACCCTCGCCGTGCGGCTCATCGGGTCCGATCCATCGGTCACAGCGGAACGCGTTTCCGTCAAGGGAACGTGTTCCGTGGCTTGGACCGAGCAACCGCCGAGCGAGGCAGCCGACTTCTGGCAATCCGCGCTCCAGCACCCCCTGCAGCACCCCATTACGATCCGGATGGGAACCGTCATTTCCGGGCTCGATCAAGCAATTGATCTTTTGACTCACCACCTGGACGATGCTTCTGTCACGGCGAGCGTTGCAGCCGGGACCGTGCGATGGAGCGGGTCGGCGGAAGTAGACCGCATTCAACTCCTGAGGCACATAGCAGCGCAAGTCGAAATGCCGATAACTATCGAGCGCGCACCGTGGAATCTCCAGAACGAGTTGGGTCACTTCGGCGCGTATCGCGAAGGAGTGACCCGCCTCATGGGATCTCTTCGTGACACGTTCGACCCAAACCGGACACTCGTAGCTGCCCTCGGGGCCGAAACGTGACCGACAGCACGAGTGGACTCGATCCGTGCGTGCACTGTGGGTTTTGTCTGCAGAGCTGCCCGACATACGTGGTGACCGGTGATGAAGCTGACAGTCCCCGTGGCCGCATCGTGCTGATGCAAGCCCTCTCCAGCGGCGAGCTTCCCATCACCGACAAAGAACTGGCTGTTCACCTGAATCGATGCCTCGGCTGCCGCGCTTGTGAATCTGTATGTCCGTCCGGTGTCGAATACGGAGCGGCGCTAGAGGCAACGCGGAGCGCTTTGGCCGTTAGAAACTCTGTCCCACTGCTCGGCCGCATGGTCCTAGCCGTAATGGCGGAGCGGCGCATTCGCCGGCCACTCCTCGCTGCCAGCCGCCTCGCTCGTCCCCTCGCCACGTTACTGGCGGGCAAGTCACGGATCGGATTCCAATTGGGAATGCTCGCTGCAACCAGGATGAAAGTTGGACAGAACAGAGCGGAAGGACGGAAAGGTGCAAGGACGGAACGTGATCGTCCGGCAGACAGTGGATCACCGCCCTACCACCCTACCGCCTTAGCGCCGCAGGGGGGTGAACGGGCGGTGATCTTTCGCGGCTGCATCATGGACGACCTGTTCTCCCATGTGCACAAAGCAACGGCCCGTACGCTCCGAGCCAACGGTTTCACCTTGGCGACGGCCCCGCAGCAGGAATGCTGCGGTGCGTTGCACGCACATGCTGGTCTACGCGACCGCGCGAAAACTCTGGCACGGCACAACGTCCACGCGTTTCGGGATCAGGCAAAGGCAACGATCGTTGTCAATGCCGCCGGGTGCGGCGCGGCGCTGAAGGATTACGGAGATCTGCTTCGAGGCGATCCCCTCGAATCCGAAGCAAGGGAGTTCGCCGGCCGTGTGAAAGACGTAAGCGAGGTGTTGGCGGCTTGCGGCCCACGTGCCGGAGCGTCGCTCGAGCTCACGGTCGCCGTGGATCCGGCGTGCCATCTACAACACGCACAGCGTGTCGTCAACCAGCCTTTGGCAGTCCTAGATGCCATCCCGGGACTGCGCTATCGATCTCCGGCCGATGCCGAGCATTGCTGTGGCAGCGCCGGTGTGTACTCGATCCTCGAGCCGGAACTGTCACGGCAGGTCCTGTCACGCAAGTTGGAGTCGCTGGAAGCCGTTGCCGCCGACGTGATTGCCACTGCCAATCCGGGTTGCATCATGCAAATCGGTGCGGGCCAGTTTGCGTCCCGCCGCGGTCAGCCGGTCGTCCACCCCATCGAATTGCTGGATCTATCATATCGAAGAGCCGGTTATTACCATGGCCGCAGCGGTACGTAATGCATGGTGCTAGATTGGTGAGTTTCTATGGAAAGCACTGAATCCGTATCGGCGCCGTTTGTCCTCTCGACAGACGCTGTAACCCGCCAGGAGGCAGGCGCGGCGATGGCTGGAGCGATCGTGGCCGAAGATGATGTGGCCGTCATCGACGTCACGGGAAGCAGCGTCCTTGCATGCCTCCAGGGCCTCCTGACCAACGACATTGAAGGCGCGGGCGACGGGGGGTTCCTCTACGGAGCGCTGCTGAGCAACAAGGGCATGATCATCTGCGACATGTGGACCGCCCGCCACGGCAGCCACGCCTGGCTCACCCTCTCCGCCCATGGGCGCGACGCCCTGTTTGGCGCGTTCGGCCGCTCCCTGCCGCCCCGGCTAGCGCGAGCAACGGATCATTCAGACGAGCTGGCCGTTCTCAGAGTCGCAGGTCCCGAGGCCCTCAACGTTGCGGCTCGTGCCGGCGTCGGCGTGCCGGAACCGGGAGTTAGTGCCAGCGCTGTCGCAGCGGGTGTCGCTTGCATCGTCTCGCGACCACCGGAACCCGCTTATTTCGCACTGCAGATCCAGCTCGATCGCGGACGCCTGTCCCAGGTGCACGACGCACTGCTCGAAGCAGGAGCTGTCCGGTCCCAAACGGCTGCTCTGGAACTGGCGCGAATTCTGGCGGGCTGGCCTCGCCTGGGCGCCGAAATAGACAAAAAGACGCTCCCGCAAGAGGTGCGCTTCGAGGAAAACAACGGCGTCTCCTACACCAAGGGCTGTTATACAGGACAGGAAACAGTCGCCCGCGTGCATTTCCGCGGCCAGGTCACCAAGCGATTGACGGGATTGATGTGGGACGGGCCGCCCGACCCGGCGAGTTCCTCGATCCTTCAAGATGAGAAAGTTGTTGGGCGCGTGACGAGTGTTGCATGGCTCCCGCCGTTCGAGCAGTATCTCGGCCTCGGCATCGTGCGGCGGCAGGCTGACACTGACCGAACAATCACTGCCGCCGGCGCGCCGGCCTTGATCGTTCAGTTGCCTTTCCAGCTGGAGCCGTGACGCGGCCACAACGTAGCCCCCCGTGACCAACCGCAGACAGTTCCTCGCATCGCTTGCTTTAGCAAGCGGTTCGACTCCACTGCTCCGCCCACGACGGTCCACACCACGCGTGGAGACCGCCGCAACGATTTTCTACGCGCATCCGGCCGGAGAGACCACGCTGGTCCGCTTTGTCGTTCGCGATACCGACGCTCCTGCCGGCCGTCTCCGGGTATTTGATGAGGGCGGACGGCGCTTGCTCGGAACAGCCGGCGTGTTGGGGGCGGGTGGGAGTTTGTTTGGCGAGTTGTGGTTGCCGCTGCAAAACACGAGCCGGATCATCAGCCAATTGGAGATGCCGGGGCTATCGCGACCTATCCGCACCGCTCATAGCCTCACACCCCGACCGCAGTGGACGCTGCACTGGGTCACAATCATCGACCCGCGCCGACTCATCGACTCGCTCGAACAACTTCCTCTGTGGCGTCGCTACGCTGCCTTGGCAACCCTCCGGACACTGAAAGTGTACGGGAACCCTTTTCCCACCGCAGATCAATCGCTCCAAACGCTGGATCACGTCGCGTTCTTGAGAGCGGCGCATCCAGCACACCGATTACAACGTGACTTTGGCATTCCAATGGGGTCCGTGGCGGTCGGGGGCGCCCGCGACCTGGGGATGCGGGCGAGTGCGCTCACCCTGCAAAACGTTAGCGTACCCTACGCCGTTTCGCTGAACCAAGGTACCGGCTCGGTGTTTCACACGTTCGATGGCCGCGATGGCTCTGTAGTCACCGCCGCGTCCTTGCCGCCTCGAAGCACAGTCCGCGATCTGTTGTTCGCTGAAGGCGGCGACCTGATGGCACGCGAAATCGAGCGATGGCTCACCGAGACACCCGCGTTCCTCGCCCCTTCCTATGGCACGACCGTCGCGTTGATTCTGCAAACCAATCTCGACGATCAACTGGCACAAATTGCGCAGGCGGTGGCAGACTGGAATTCCCGATACGCATTTCCGCACATCACGATCGGCACGCCCGACGATTTCTTTCGAGAAGCAAGACGAATAATAGGATTCGGCATCGCTCGCCCGCCAGCGCCGTCATCGGCGCGCAGCCGGCCGATGCCATCCGCCGATGAAATAGAGCAGACTCGAGAAAAACGGAACGCGCAGCGCATCTCCTCCGTAGAGCAATTACTCGCACCACTCAATGCCCTGTTGCACTCGCGCGCGCCAGGTATTCGGGGCATCGCCGAGCACCTAAACGTCCCACTCGATGGGACATTGGTGCTCAACCCGTCTCCCATCCCGCGGACGGATATCATCAGCATGCCCGACGGCTCAGAGCAATTGGCCACCGACATCCCAAGCATGGGATATGCATACCTCCTTGGACGCTCCTCCTCGGCGGCCCGGCCCTTGGTACAGCTCAGCACGCACAGCGTTTTCGGCCGATTCCTCACCGTGCGGCTAGACCCGCAGACCGGTGCGATCTCGTCCCTCTACCACAGGTCCGATGACAGGGAGTGGGTGCGCCCCGGCAGTCCCGGACTCAACGCCGTCGCCGGTGCGGTACTCGAACATGTCACAAGACTGCGCCTTCCGGAAATCGGCATGCGGCTAATCGCAGAGCGCCGAACCGATCGCGGTCGGCTGACAACTACGGTCACCGGCTACGAGTCACTGCCGTGGATCGATGTAACCAACGAATTCCACGCGGAGCGCGGAAACACCGCACAGTACGATTACCATTTTAATGTCGACCAGCCGCACGTGTCATGGGAAACACCGGTTGGCTTTGAAGAAGCGGTACCTCCGGTGGGTCCCGTCGCACACTTCCACTGGCTTCGACTCCAGTCCGGCGGTGATTGGCAGGTGCTGTTCCGGGGCCTCGATGCTCCCTATGCGGCGTGCGACGCTAGCGGACGCATTGTCAGCCTGGCGCCAACGGGCCGTTCCCGATACCGCCTTCAACTGGCGTCTGCGTATGCACCACCCGACGAACCGTGGCACTTTGGCTGGAGTACCGAGCCCTTCGTCGTCGTTCCCGTGGCCGCAAGCTCCACTCGACGCGGCACACTCCCCCGTTTCGGCCGCCTACTCGCCTTTGACGAGCCGGGAGTCGCCGTGCTCGGAATCAAGCAGGCGGACGATGGCGACGGAGCCATCGTCTACCTGCACGAGCTTCTCGGTGCGACACGCCACGCGAGGCTCGCTGCCGGCATCCTTGGATTTCGTGAAGCACGGCATGTGGACGTCCTGGAGCGTCACCTAGGAGAACTGCCCGTATCGCCCGAGTCGGCGGTCACCGTTCCACTACCGGCTCACGGCGTGGTGGTCGTGCGACTCCTCGACCTCTTTGTAACGGGGGGTTGAAACACCAACCGGACCTGGGGTATATCTTTCCTATATGGATCATCGCGCAAGAACGCTCGGCGAATTGAAGCAGACTGAGTGGGGCAATCCAGCCCGGCACCGCCGCACGGTCAAACAAGAGATGCGTCACAACCTCATCTGCATGCTGGAGGAGGGACACGAACCCTTTGCCGGCATCGTGGGATTCGAGGATACTGTCTTGCCGAGCCTTATCAACGCAGTTCTCTCACAGCACAATTTCGTGTTGTTGGGGCTGCGGGGACAGGCAAAGAGCCGAATTCTCCGGGCACTGGTTGGGTTGCTCGATGAGGAAATCCCGATTCTTACCGGCAGTGAAATCAACGACAATCCGTTCCACCCGATCTCCAAGTATGGACGCCAACTTGTCGAGGCGCATGGCTACGATACGCCGATCGATTGGGTACCGCGGGAGCACCGCTATGTCGAAAAGCTAGCCACTCCCGATGTGACTATCGCAGACATCATTGGCGACATAGACCCCATCAAAGCCGCCCGTGGTGGACATCTGCTTTCGGATGAATTGACCATTCATTACGGCCTTCTGCCGCGGGGAAACCGCGGTATCTTTGCCATCAATGAATTGCCCGATCTTGCCGGAAAAATACAGGTCGGTCTCCTCAATATTCTCCAGGAGGGCGACATTCAGATCAAGGGTTATCCGATTCGCCTTCCCCTCGACGTTATGATGGTCTTCTCAGCCAACCCCGAAGACTACACTGCGCGCGGCAAGATCATTACGCCGCTAAAGGACCGGCTCGGAAGCGAGATCATGACGCACTATCCGACCACGCTCGAGCTGGGCATGAAGATTACTCGGCAGGAAGCCTGGACCGACCGTGACGGACGACAGCTCGACGTTCCCCAATTCATCCTGGAGTTAATCGAGCGGGTTGCGTTCGAGGCTCGCGCGGACAAGCGCGTCGACCGGCGCTCCGGCGTCAGCCAGCGACTCCCCATCAGCCTAGTGGAAGCAGTCATTTCCAACGCGGAGCGGCGTGCCATCGTCAACAAGGAGAAACGTGTCGTTCCGCGAGTGACCGACGTACACGCATCATTGCCCGCGATCACAGGAAAGCTCGAATTGGAATACGAGGGTGAACTCCAGGGCGCCGAAAAGATCGCCATGGACATCGTCAAGCGAGCTACCGGCGCCACATTCGACACCCATGTCGGTTCGATCGATTGTGCCGAAATTGTAACATGGTTTGACGAAGGTGGCGCCCTGAAAATCTCGCGTGGCGAACGATCGGACGTATGTCTCAAGGGGCTCAGCGTTGTTCCCGGACTCTTCACCGTAGTGGAAGCGGCCGGCCTGGCCCCCAAAAAGGATCCCTCCGCTATGGTGGCCGCCAGCGAACTCATTTTGGAAGGCCTCGTAGCGAAGAAGCAAATATCGAGCATTGAAGAAATCGGATACGCTCGCGCCATCCCCGACACACCCCCGTCGTTCGGGTCGGGTGGTGGGACAACGAATTTGTTTACGTAAGAGTGCGCCTTAGAGTGCCTTTGACAGTCATCACCGTCTCCCGACAGTATGCATCGGGCGGGTCTGCAATAGCGAAGCAGGTAGCGGACCGCTTGGGGTGGACCATCGTCGACCACCAATTCGTCGACCGCGTCTCCGAGCGTGTTGGACTGCCGCCTGATGAAGTGGCGCAGCGTGAGGAGCGCGTCGCCAGCCTCATCGAGCGCCTGGCGAACACACTAGCCGTATCCTCACCGGAACTCTTCCTCGCAGCAGCCGATTTAGCCCCTGAAACCACCAGATCGTCCGATGATATTGTTCGTATGACCGAAGCAGTGATTCAGGAGACGGCTGGACTCGGCAACGTGGTCCTCGTCGGCCGCGGCGCCCAAGCTTATCTCGCTCATAGCGACGACACGTTGCACGTTCGAATCGTGGCACTGCGTGAAGTGCGCATCCGCACTGCGGCGCAGCGACTCGGCCTCGGGGAGAAGGAAGCGGAGCGAACCGTCGACAAGAGAGACAACGAACGCAGAGATTACGTGCGCACTCATTACCAGCGGGATTGGGATGATTCATGCAACTACCATCTCGTCGTGAACTCGGCCCTCATGTCGTATGAGGGCGCCGCGAACCTGATCGTCCGGGCAGCGAAGCGCATTCTCGAGCCGGACGGTTCGATCTGACTGGTTTGGCGAAATCGCTGCGGCGGGAAGCGGGGGAGCCAAACACGATAGGAGCGGTGAGGCGCTCCGTGGTTTCTGCAGCTATTCTCTGACTACTCGGTTGCCCGAAGTTCGGGCGACGATCGAAGGGCCACCAACATCAACGCGGTACATATGAGTCCCGCCACCGACAGCCACGCCCCCGGCCCCCACTGGTCGGCAACTGTCCCGGCCAAGAGCGATCCGATGGGCATCAGTCCTAGGAACGCCAGCGAGTACACCGACATCACCCGACCGCGGAACTCGTCTCGCACAATGGATTGCAGCAGGGTATTAGTCGTCGCCGTATGCAGCACCTGAAAGAACCCTGTCAGCGTCAGGAGCACTAGCAGCAGAGGAAACGATCGCGTAAATCCCAACAGTGAAACGAACACGCCGAACACGGGAGCCGCGATGGTAACCATGCGACCCTTCGGACTCCGACGACCGACCGTTGCCAACCCCAAGGCTGCCACCACGGCTCCCCCTGCCGCGACGGATACCATCCAGCCAAACTCCGCCGAGCCCAATCCCAAGACATTTCTCGCCAGCACCGGGAGCAACACGTAGAACGGGAATCCGAAGACGCTGGCGGACGCGATCATCAGAAGCAGCGTACGCATGCGGCGGTCGCGTACAACATATGCAAGGCCCGTGCGAACCGTCGAGCGTGAGCGCGGCCTCACGCCGGCACTAGCGCCGGCGGCTAGACGGATCGCAACCAAAGCCGAGATGAACGCCAAGTACGATATACCGTTCAAGAAGAAGCAGAAGCCTACCCCGACCAGGCTTATGAGCAGCCCCGCGACCCCCGGTCCCACTATGCGCGAGCTGTTGAACGATGCCGAGTTCAACGCTATGGCGCTCATCAGGTCCCGCTTTCCCACTAGGTCCACGACGAACGCCTGCCGCCCCGGTATGTCGAACGCCGCCGCCATTCCGAGCAGCGTGGCCGCAATCATCACGTGCGTCAACGACACGACATCCGCCAGTGCAACTGCCGCGAGCGCTAGCGCGATGACCATCGCTGAGCTCTGCGTAATGATCAAGATGCTACGCTTCGGAAAACGATCCGCCACCGCTCCGCCCAGAAGAGCGAAGAATGTGACTGGAAGTGTCCCCAACACGGAGACCAACCCGACATAGAACGGCGAATCGGTGAGAACGAGCACCAGCCACGGCTGTGCCACCGAGTGCATCGACCACCCTACGAGCGATATGAGATGACCCGCGAAATAGAGCCGAAAATTGCGGTATCCGAACGCTCCGAAATGGTGAGCGGCCGGCGTTTCTGGAGGTGCATCCGATAATTTGGATTCCTTGTTTGTCTCCTCAGACATTGCGAGAACAATGACCGGAAACCGGCCTTTCAACAAGGGAGGCGTAGGGACACACCGGCCAGGGGGCGCCGGCTTCGGGGGAATCGGGATTGCGGGGTCGCGGAACTCTCGGACTTCCTTAGATTGAATAGTATGCGCTACGTCATGTACTCCAGATACATGCCCGAACTGGCCGACGCCATCAACCTGCAAGAGTTGATGGACCAGCTAGGCGACTTTCTACTTCAGTCGGGGTTCGCCGGAGGGCCCTTCCAACACCCCTATTGGGGAGAGTTGGGCGACGAGGACGGAGATCGCTCCATGGACGCCCTACGCAAAGCGATCATGGAAGCGCTCGTACAGTCGGGGAAGCTCACCCCCGAGATGCTGCAGTTCATGCGCGGCGAATCTACGGGTGACGAGAACCGGGATCAACAAATCCAACAGCAACTGGCCGATCTCATCGATCAAATCATCCAGCGCCTAATGGAGGAAGGATACTTGACGGTCGAAAGCGCTCCAGACATCCCTGAAGGGTACCAGGAAGCTCTCGGGCCCGGAGGGCAAGCTCACTCTGCCGCGCAACAAGTCAATTTCAACTTGACCGACAAGGGAATCGACTTCCTCGGCTACCGCGCACTCAAACAGCTGCTCGGCAGCATCGGCAAGTCCAGCTTCGGAAGCCACGACACACCGTATCTAGCCACCGGCATCGAAGCAGAGGCAGCTTCCAAGCCGTACGACTTCGGCGATACGCTCAACATCGATGTGAACGCCACGCTCTCCAATGCGATAAAACGCGGAGGTCTCGGCTTTCCGATCGATATCGACTATCAAGATCTCATGGTTCACCAATCAGACTATCGCTCCAGCGCCGCCACTGTGCTCATGCTCGACTGCTCGCATTCAATGATCTTGTATGGAGAGGACCGCTTTACACCTGCCAAGCGCGTCGCGCTGGCGCTCACGCATCTCATTCGCACGCAATTCCCCGGCGATTCGCTGCAAGTCGTTCTGTTCCACGATTCAGCCGAAGAGATTCCGTTGTCGCGCCTAGCGCACGCCCAGGTAGGGCCGTTTCACACCAACACCGCCGAGGGACTCAAGCTGGCGCGCCGGCTGCTGCTGGCGCAGAAGAAGGACATGCGCCAGATCATCATGATCACAGACGGCAAGCCTTCCGCACTCACGTTGCCGGACGGACGCATCTACGTCAATTCGATGGGGTTGGATCCGCGGATACTGAAGAAGACTTTCGCTGAGGTCGCAAACTGCAGGCGATCGGGAATCATGATCAACGCGTTCATGCTCGCTCGCGAGCATTCACTGATCCGATTCGTTCAGAAGGTGTGCGAGATCTCCCGTGGCAAAGCTTACTTCACCAACACCGTGACCTTGGGACAGTACATCTTGATGGATTTTATGCGGAGGAAGACTAGAAGGGTCTGACCGACGAGCCGGCTCTTTCCCCATGCTCGATATCCGGAATCTCCGGAGCCACGTAACGCACTCCTTTCCTTGCCGCGCGGAAGCGGTCGCGATCTCCCAGATCGTCGCCGAACAACGTGACCGTGTGCGTCGTGACTTCACCAGCCCTAACCTCGACATCGAACTCGAGCAGATCGCGCCTGCCGTTCAAACCGTCTAAGCTGATACGCAAGCGATGCCGGCCCGGCGGCAAGTGGAAACGCGCCAACAGCAGTTCGCAAGGGAGGATGGACCAATTTCGCGTGTCCGCCCGCTCTGTGGCGACTGCGAAAGCCCGAGACACAACCCGACCCAGGAATCCGCCCACTTTGCCCGCGGTGTCCTCTCCCGCAGCCTCGGCCGCAGTCACAGCCGCCTCCTTGAGCAATCCACGCGCGACCATTCGGAGCATGATCGTCGGCTTGGTTTCCTCGAAGTCGCGCACCGCGATTGCAGAAAGGTCCAGTAGCAGTGCGGGCGTAAACGACCGTTCGTCACCTACCGACACCCGCACGGCGGCGGCGCGTCGTGCCTCGAGTTGGTACGACGGCCACGCAAGCGAAATCAGCTCGAGTCCCACCGCCGAGCCGGCCGTGGCAATGATCACACCGTCCTCATGGCGCGGGTAATCAACGCCTCTCCGGGACAACTCATTCATTACCACGAGGGTTCGTACGAGCACCCGAGCCGCCGCAATCGCGGCCGATCCGGCATCGCCGTGGAGCACCGAGTCCTTCTCCTCCTGCAGGACCGGGATGTAGAGCTTCTCTTCGGCACGATGGGCGATGAACCCGTTCTCGATGAGTACCAGCAGCTCACCGCTGCCCCGCGACTCCTCCCCGAACTCCACGCCCTCGAAGTAGGCCGCCCGTGTTCCATCGGCTACATCGTCAAAACCGAGATCCGAAGCAACACGAATCACGTCCTCCAGCACGGGTTGCGGCGGCGCGACACCAAATCGCTCCTCGTACTCCTCGTAGGCCGCGAGCGATTGGCGCAACGAAACCATCGCATCGTTTTCCTCGCCGGCCGCCCACTGCAGCATCCCCGCGATGTATTGCACCGCCGCCGGGTTGGTGAAGCTTCTACCTGGGTTGTCGTTCGCATACCGGCGAAGCAGGGCATTCGCCTTACGAGCCTCCACAAGCGCTTCCTCCACGTTCCCGAGCCGCAAATAATTCATCATGCCGTAATAGTAGATCATCGACCACTCCAGAGCGGACGGATAGTAGTCCAGCACGTTATCGCTCACGATGAATGCTGCGATGTTTTGCGTGATGCTCTTGGTGTAGCGCTCTTCCGCCAATCGCTCGGCCTCCTGCAACGCGACATTGCTGGCCGCAAACCTACCGAGCCGGTGCAAGAAGAGTCCCGCGCTGAGCTGGCGGATCAATGCGTCCTGCGGACCGCTCTCCAACAGCGGACCGAGTGCGCTCGAATCGCGCAGCGCCACGTAATGCCGCAACGCGGCATCGTGCGACGGAAGCGAACCGCCGTGGAACGGCGACTCGGGCGGGACGGGGGGCGCTCGACTCGGCCCGCACGCCTGCAGAACCAGGCCCACAACGAGAACCAGCAACCGCCCCCACCCCACAACAACCATACCGGTCACTGCGGTGGCCTGCTTTCTACCGTCGAGTCCGGCTGCGCTCGACGAACTTCTTGATGCGGTGTTGACCGATCCAAACCCGTTCGCTGGATTCCAGATCGGTGACGTTGAGATCCACCTGGTAGTAGATGACCTCGCGATTGCCCTCAACGTCTTCGATCGATGTGATCTCCCCGACGAGAATGAAGTCGGCCCCCAACTCGTTACGCAGCCGCGCCCGCGTGGCAGCCGACGCATTCACCTGTTGGTCTTCCCGCTCCTCCCGAATTTGTTCGCGCTGTTCCCGGTCTGCCACCACTCGTGCAAGGCCGGACCGCAGAAAGACAGCCTCCATGTCCCGAAGGAACGTATTCACCGCGATGTGCTCGGTCGTATTGTTGCGTACCGATCCAAAGATGACCGCCGACAACGCACCGTTGTTCTGCTGCATGAACCGCCTCGCCCAGGGCAAATTCAGCGCGTCATCAATAAGTGCGTCCGCAACCAACCGGGAATCGGTATCGTTCCAGAAACCGGACAGGTCGATCACCGTCTCCGGCTCTATGCGCGTCACCCGCGTGCCCTTGCTGCAACCAACGAGCGACATGGCGACGGCAATGGCAGCGAACGAGCGTCGTACCTCAAGATGGGAAAACATCGCAACGCAACTCCGTGAATGGGAATTCCTAGTCGTACCACACTGCGAACAATGTCGGGCGCAGAGGCCTCCGCACACAAACCATTCCACCCCGGACATGCAACCTGTACGCTCCCTTTGGATGCCTGCGCAAGAACCGGGCCTTTTCACCGGGTCCAGAGTGCATTCCCAGCCTCCACGGGAATCGAGCAGACTGTTCCCGGACCCCACGCGCCGCGTATGCGACTACGGCAAGCTCCGAAACTAGAGGCGAGAGCCGACCAGCGCTGTGGATTCCGTCACAAAGGGCGGTGGGGCGGTGGGGGGGGATCAGGGCCTACTAGGCACCATCAGCCTTGGGCAAGACGAGCCATGTCTGACCTAAAATGGAGACACATGAAGGGCGGTAGGGCCGTGGAGTGGGGTAGTACCGCCCGGCGTGGAGTGGGGTGGTACCGCGGGGCTAGGGTTGGATGGAGTCCCCTGAGGGCCCGTAAACCGCCGGCACCTCGAGACCGGCCTCCCGAAGCAACAGCGTCAGTTGGCCCCGATGATGGATCTCGTGGCACAGAAGCACGAACAGGGTCTTGCCCCTAGGCCACAATTCGCCGTATACGTGGTCCTCCACCGACAGAGTCCTGTCGAACCAGCTACCATCGATGGCATCCGCCATGGAGGCCGCCGCCTTCTCGTACGCGGAGCAGATCTCCCGTACCGTACGCGGCATCGGCGTATCATTCGCCGGACCGTTCACCACGAGGCCTGCGTGCTTGCCGATCTCACGGACCGCCGTGACTATGTGCCACGCCAGCTCTCCGGCGGATCGGAAGCGATGGTGAGCACGGTAACTCAAGGCCTCATTCGAAAGGGCACCGAGGACCCGGGCCGTAGACTCCGACTCGCGCCGCCAGACCTCGAGAAAATTGGCCACAGATGTGAACATTCACGTTCCCAGCGCCGGGTGACGTCAAAATTACTGCCGTCCGCTCGACTTGTCATATCACCCCATCTATCTTCCACCTGTAGCATCAGAAACGCCAGCCAGGTCATTTCGTGTTCGAAAATATTTTCGAAACAGTGAATTCAGGGTTCGCCCAGGCCCTCTACGAAGACTTTCTCCGCGATCCGTCGGCCGTCACTCCTGAATGGAGGGCGTTCTTCGAGAGCGGGGTGAGAGGCGAGAAACCCGTGGTGGGCCCCGCCCCCGCATCTGCGACACCCTCCGGTCCTGCAGCGCATAGTATGCTCGAGCCCATCAAAGGCCCGGCGCTTCGTCTCCTCCACAACATGGAGACCAGCCTGGAGATCCCCACGGCCACCTCGTTCCGCGACGTGCGGGCGTCGTTTCTATGGGATGTGAGGAAGGCCTTCAACGAGCAGCTCAAGGCGCGTCGGCTGAAGCTTTCGTTTACGCATTTGATTGGATGGGCAATCGTGCTCGCAGCCAAGAGATTCCCATCCATGGTACACGCGGTCGTCACCCAGAACGGCGAGCCTCATCGATTCGATCCGGGAGCTGTCAATCTCGGACTCGCGGTGGACGTGGAACGGAAGGACGGCAAGCGTAGGCTCATGGTGCCCGTCATCAAGAACGCTGATTCGATGACCTTTGGGGTTTTCCACGAAGAATACGAACGCCTGGTGGCGGGCACCCGCGACAACAAGTTGCTGCCCGATGCCTACCAAGCCGCGTCGATCACGCTGACGAATCCGGGCACCATAGGTACCGTGGCTTCGGTTCCCAGGCTGATGGCAGGGCACGGATCCATCATCGCCACCGGCGTGATTCGCAGCGACCGCGGTGTGCGTATCATGACGATGACGAGCACGTACGACCACCGAATCATTCAAGGCGCCGAGTCGGGCATGTTCCTCCAGCATGTCGACGAGCTGCTACAAGGCGGAGAAGGCTTCTTCGAGCGCATCGCGGCGAACCTGGGTGTGGTCATACCGACGGTGTCGCCGGAACCGCCCGACGTGGCGACCGCGACGGCCGGTGACGTATCACACGCGATGCTCTATTATGTCGCCGCCGCGATGTCGCTAGTGAAAGCCCATCGGACACACGGATACCTCGCCGCCCGACTCGATCCTCTCGGTAGCGATCCCATTGGCGATCCCTCGCTTGACCCCGAACCTCTCGGCCTGACGCCGGACATCATGCGCAGCATTCCCACGGACGTCCTCCGGGCGTACGTAGAGGGCAACAGCTTGTGGGAAGCACTACCAGAACTTCGCAAGACATACTGCGGCTCCATCGCATACGAGATCGAGCACATCTCTAATCACGACAAGCGGATTTGGCTGCGCCGCGTCATCGAGTCCGGGCAACACCGCAAGCCTCTTACACAAGACGAACAACGCCGGTTGCTGGGCATGCTCATCCGCGTCGAGGGATTCGAGACGTTTCTGCATCGCTCATATCTCGGGCACAAGCGGTTCGGCATCGAAGGACTGGACATGTTGGTCCCGATGCTGCAAGCGGCAATAGAGACTGGGGGGGGCCAAGGCACCCAGGAGGTGGTATTCGGCATGGCGCACCGTGGCCGGCTCAACGTGCTGGTGCACATACTCGGTGTGTCATACGAGACCCTCTTAGCAGAGTTCGAGGGCGGCCGCTAGGTAGAGGAGACGCTGGCGCCGCGCGGTGGCACCGGCGACGTGAAGTACCATCACGGCGCGCGCGGCCAATTCCAGAGCCGTGACGGACGAACCCTCACGGTATCGCTCATGCCCAATCCGAGCCACCTGGAAGCAGTGAATCCGTCAGTTGAGGGATATGCACGCGCCGTGCAAATCGTTCGCGGCGACGGCTCCATTACCCACGATCCGAACCGGTGCCTACCCATACTCATTCACGGCGATGCCGCGTTCGCCGCGCAGGGGGTTGTAGCCGAAACGCTCAACTTGATGAACCTCCGAGGATAAGACACCGGCGGCACGTTACACATCATTGCCAACAATCAGATCGGATTCACTACCAATCCGTCCGACAGTCGGTCGACGGATTTTGCGAGTGACCTTTCAAAAGGGTTCGATGTACCGATCGTGCACCTGAACGCCGACGATCCCGAAGCGTGCATAGCAGCCGTGCGGCTCGGCATGATGTATCGAGCGAAGTACCACGATGATTGCCTGATCAACTTGGTGGGTTACCGGCGTCATGGTCACAACGAAGGGGACGAGCCACGCTACACCCAGCCACTCATGTACCAACGCATTGACAACCACCCAACGGTAATGCGGCTCTACGGCGAGGCACTAGTCACTCAGGGAGTGATCACCCGGGATGAGATCGATGCCCTGGTGGAGTCACAATACAACGAATTGGTGGAGACGCAGCAGCGGCTACAAGAGGACACCGATAAGGCGGACGCGGGCGAAGAGCCAGTGCGGATCTCCGGCATGGTCGAGATCGAGATCGAGCCCGACACCGCCGTGGCGGCAGATCTCCTCGCCGATCTCAACGACCAATTACTCACCGTTCCCGAGGGTTTCACCGTCCACCCCAAGCTGAAGCGCCAACTCGAGCGCCGGCACAAGACGCTAGTGGACGGGGCGTCGGACATCGACTGGGGTCACGCCGAGTCTCTCGCGCTGGCGTCCTTGCTCGTCGATGGCATCCCCGTGCGGCTCACCGGGCAGGACACCGAAAGGGGCACTTTCTCGCAGCGTCACCTCACGTTCCACGACGTGGCTACCGGTGAGGATTACGCACCCATCCAAAACCTTTCCGACGCCGGTGCGGCGTTCGAACTGCACAACAGTCCTTTGTCCGAGTACGCTGCGGTGGGGTTCGAGTACGGCTACTGCCTCCGCGCTCCCGAGGCGCTCGTCATATGGGAGGCGCAGTTCGGCGATTTCGTCAACGGCGCACAGGTCATCATCGATCAATTCATTGTTGCGGGGCTGGCAAAGTGGGGACAAACCACCCGCCTGGTGTTGCTCTTGCCCCACGGTCTCGAGGGGCAGGGTCCCGAGCATTCCAGCGCCCGTCTCGAGCGGTTCCTAGCCCTCGGTGCCGAAGGCAACATCCGCGTCGCCAATTGCTCGACCCCGGCCCAGTATTTTCACCTGCTTCGCCGGCAAGCGCTGCACCAGGAAATTCGCCCCCTCGTGTTGATGACTCCCAAGAGCTTGCTCAGACATCCCCAGGCTACGGCAACCCTCAAGGAGCTGTCCGAGGGACGGTTCTGCCACGTCCTCGACGATCCCACTCTGGCCGCCTCCGGGAGGGAATTCGGCGCCTCGTGCTGTGTTCCGGCAAGGTCTTTTACGACATCGTGGGCCACCCGCGGCGCCCCGAGGCGCGGCACGTGGCGGTGGGACGAATCGAGATGCTCTATCCCTTTCCCCAAGGACAGCTCATCGACCTCACACGCGCCTATCCCCGGTTGGCGGAAGTCGTTTGGGTCCAAGAGGAACCAAGCAACTTTGGAGCTCGTAAGTGGGTGGTACCTCAGGCGGCGGAGGTGCTTCCAGAGGGTGTCGCCATCCGACACATCTCCCGCCCAGAACGCTCCAGTCCCGCCGAGGGGTATCCGGCCGCGCACAAGCAAGAGCAGGAGCGGATCGTGACGGAGGCGCTGGAGTAGGATAGATTTACGGTTCAACGACCATGGAAATCCTCCGCTACACCGTCTTCGGCGTATTGGTTCTTGCGTCGGTCGCCGCACTCGGCTCGTGGGCCGTCCGCACTCGTCGTATCAGTCCGTTCAGCAAATCTGCCAATTTCATCAGGCGAGCTACAGATCCCGTCCTGAAGCCGATCGAGAGCAAGATCCTACAGAGGGGCGGGAATCCGCAGACCGCCGAATGGTGGCTGTTGGGAGGCACGATCATCGGCGGCATCGTCGTGATCAGCATGGCGGGTTGGATCCTCAACCAATTCCGGTTGCTGTCGCTGGCTGGACAGCAAGGAGCGGGTGCTCTCCTTCGCGTGGCGATCTATTACGCCAGCCGCATCGTCTCCCTCGCCATCATCGTCAGGGTGATCGGGTCGTGGTTCGGTGCGGGACGGCACAATCGCTTCATGCGGCCCGTGTACTTTCTCACCGATTGGATAGTGGAACCGCTGCGCAGGATTATTCCGCCATTCGGGATGATCGATATCAGTCCCCTAGTCGCGTATTTCATCATTCTGATCTTGACCGGGATGCTCCTATAGCCGGCCGACACCACGGAGTCGATTTACACATCCAGCCGCGGGCGTCCAGAACCCTGGTCGCCGGTCGCCACGGCGATGCGATCAAGATCCACGTGAAGGCGCCACCCGTCGATGGCGCGGCTAACGAGGAACTCATTCGATTTCTCGCCAAGCGTTTCGGCGTGCCTCGCTCGTCGATTCGGCTGGTGTCCGGAGCTTCCAGCCGGCATAAGTGAGTCACCATCGAAGGTATGACCCCCGAAGAGATCGCGCGGTCACTTCTCGACAACAGCTAGCAGACCCTCGGGTACGGCACCTCTCCCTTCTCCCTCTCCCCGACAGTGGCGCGATCGGGACCGCGGCTCTACATTTCAAGGCGAAAATTGAAACCGTGGTGAGTTGCGGCATATTGCGGCCACGTTAAACAACACGCTAAAACGCCTCACCCTCGGCGCTCTTGGCGTTGGGGGTCTTGTGCTATGAGGCCCTATGACGAATGGGAACCAAACGAGTATGACGTCTACCTCAGGCCGTATAGAAATCATGAGACGGGCCTTGGAAAGCCGTATCCTGGTGCTGGACGGAGCCATGGGCACGATGATCCAGTCCTATGAACTGGGTGAGGACGATTTTCGTGGTGAGCGATACGCCGATCACGCGGTGGCTCTGAAGGGGAACAACGACCTGCTGTCCCTGACCCGGCCCGATGTCATCTCCGCCATCTACCGCGCCTATCTCGATGCCGGGGCCGACATCATCGAAACCAACACTTTTTCCGCAACAAGCATCGGCATGGCGGATTACCGGGTGGAAGCCGCCGTGTACGATATCAACTGCAAATCTGCCACGCTCGCCCGAACGGTGGCGGACGAGTTCACGGTGAACGAGCCGGACAGGCCGCGGTTTGTTGCAGGCAGCGTTGGGCCCACCAACCGCACCGCTTCCATGTCGCCGGACGTGAACGACCCCAGCTTTCGCAACATCACATTCGACGATCTGGTGGCGGCGTACGGCGAACAAGTGAGAGCATTGCTCGACGGCGGGGTCGACCTGTTGTTGGTCGAGACGGTATTCGACACGCTAAATGCCAAGGCTGCCCTCTTCGCCATCAGCGGAGTTCTAGCCGAACGCCACTTGAACACGCCGGTGATGGTTTCCGGAACCATTACCGATGCCAGCGGCCGCACGCTATCCGGACAACTGCCAGAAGCCTTCTGGAACTCTGTGCGTCATGGGGACCTCTTCAGCATAGGCCTAAACTGCGCTCTCGGAGCAGACCAACTACGGCCTTATCTCGAAGACATTGCTAACGTCGCCGACACCCTTGTGAGCTGTCATCCCAACGCCGGATTGCCGAACGAGTTCGGACAATACGACGAGACCCCGGAGCACATGGCGTCCGTGATCCGCGACTTTGCCCAGAGCGGGTTCGTCAACATTGTCGGCGGTTGTTGCGGGACCACGCCGGCACACATCGAGGCGATCGTCGAGGCCGTGGACGGCATCCGGCCGCGTGTCGTCCCCGAGATCGAGGTGCGCTGTCGCTTGAGCGGCCTCGAACCATTCAACATCGGTCCCGATTCTTTGTTCGCCAATGTCGGTGAACGCACCAACGTGACAGGGTCTACGCAGTTTGCCAAGCTCATCAAGGAGGGAGATTACGAGACCGCGCTAGACGTCGCACGCCAGCAGGTTGCCAACGGCGCCCAGGTGATCGACGTGAACATGGACGAGGGCCTCCTCGATTCGGAAGCGGCGATGGTCAAGTTCCTGCGCCTGATCGCGGCGGAGCCGGACATCAGTCGCGTACCGATCATGATCGACTCGTCGAGATGGGAGGTAATCGAGCAAGGACTCAAGTGCATCCAGGGCAAAGGCATCGTGAACTCCATCAGCCTGAAAGAGGGGGAGGAACAGTTTGAGGAGAAGGCCCGACTCATCAGGCGTTATGGAGCGGCTACCATTGTCATGGCGTTCGACGAGCAGGGCCAGGCGGACAATACGGAGCGCAAGGTTGAGATTTGCGAGCGCTCGTATCGAATCCTGACCGACAGGCTTGGGTTTCCCCCTGAAGACATCATTTTCGATCCCAATATCTTTGCAGTAGCCACCGGCCTCGAAGAGCACAACAACTACACGGTCGCATACATCGAAGCGTGCCGGATCATCAAGGAGCGATTGCCGCACGCCCTCGTCAGTGGCGGTGTGAGCAACGTGTCGTTCAGTTTCCGAGGCAGCAATGCCATTCGTGAGGCGATGCATTCCGCGTTCCTCTACCACGCCATCCGGGCCGGCATGGATATGGGCATAGTGAATGCCGGTGCACTGGCGGTGTACGATGAGATTCCCGAAGAGCTACTCACCGCGGTCGAAGACGTATTGCTCAATCGCGCGGCCGATGCCACCGAACGTCTCACGGCCCTGGCAGATCGCTACCAGGGAAAGACCGCCAAGCAGGAACAGGACCTCTCTTGGCGAGAAAAGAGCGTACAGGATCGATTGTCGCACGCTCTGATACAAGGCATCGCGGACTATGTAGTCGAGGACACGGAGGAAGCCCGTCAGCTCTACGACAGACCGCTGCAGGTCATCGAGGGCCCGCTGATGGACGGCATGAATATCGTGGGCGACCTGTTCGGAGCAGGCAAGATGTTCCTGCCCCAGGTGGTGAAGAGCGCTCGCGTGATGAAGAAGGCGGTGGCTTATCTGGTGCCGTATATAGAACGGGAAAAAGCCGAGCGCGGCGAAGTCCACAGAGCGAACGGGAAGGTGCTGCTGGCCACTGTCAAAGGCGACGTGCACGACATCGGCAAGAAGATCGTAGGCGTCGTGCTCCAGTGTAACAACTACGAGGTGGTCGATCTTGGCGTGATGGTGCCGAGCGAGAACATTCTCCGAACCGCACGAGAGGAAAACGTCGATGTCATCGGCCTGAGCGGACTCATTACACCGTCGCTCGACGAGATGGTCCACGTAGCCAGCGAAATGGAGCGGCTGGAATTCGACATTCCCCTGCTCATTGGCGGCGCAACGACATCTCGCGTGCACACCGCCGTCAAGATCGACCAAAAGTACCATGGCGCTACGATCCACGTGTTGGACGCTTCACGCGCCGTTGGGGTCATGGGAAATCTCCTCAGCCTTGATCGGCGCGAAACTTTCGCCGAGCAACACCGGGAGGAATACGCCAAGCTTCGAGAGTCACACGCTGATCGCCAGGCCAAGACTAGAATCCTCCCCGTCGAGCGGGCTCGCAAGCGAAAGCTCTCTCTGGACTGGACCAATTACAGCCCGCCGAAGCCGGCGCTGATCGGTCGGAGAGTCTTTGCCGATTATCCGCTGGACAAGCTGGTGAGCTGGATAGACTGGACGCCGTTCTTCAAGACCTGGGAATTGCAGGGCAAGTATCCCGCGATCCTCGACGATTCGGTTGTGGGCGAGCCAGCACGTGCGCTGTATGACGATGCAACGAAGCTGCTCGAACGAATCGTGTGCGACAAGCTGTTGACGGCAAACGCCGTCATCGGTCTCTTTCCCGCCAATGCAGTCGACGACGACGACGTCACATTGTACGCGGACGAGGCTCGCACGCAGCTACTGGCCAGCGTTCGCGGGCTGCGCCAGCAATTCGAGAAGCCTCCCGGTAGACCCAATGTGTGCCTCACCGACTTCGTCGCTCCCAAAGGGAGTGGCCTCGCAGATTATATGGGAGCGTTTGTGGTAACCGCGGGTATCGGACTGGAGGACGTCTGCGCTCGTTTCGAGGAGAGTCACGACGATTACAACAGCATCTTGGCCAAGGCACTCGCAGACCGTTTGGCCGAAGCGCTTGCCGAACGCATGCACGAGCGAGTGCGCCGAGAGTTCTGGGCGTATGAATCCGGTGAGGAACTCGACAACCGCCAGCTCATCGCCGAGCGGTACCGGGGTATCCGCCCTGCTCCCGGATACCCGGCCTGCCCCGACCACACCGAGAAACGCACCTTGTTTTCCCTATTGGACGCGGAGCACAGCGCTGGAGTCAAACTTACCGAACACTTTGCCATGCTGCCGGCTGCGTCGGTGAGTGGCTGGTACTTCTCGCACCCTGAATCATACTACTTCGGACTCGGCAAAATCGGCCGTGATCAGGTTCTCGACTACGCCTCTCGCAAAGGGATCGACGTCACGCAGATGGAACGGTGGCTCTCGCCCAACCTGGCCTATGAACCCAACGGAGAGACGTCGTGACCCACACGTTGCGTGACCTGCTGGACGACGGACGTGTTCATGTTATCGACGGCGCCATGGGCACGGTGCTGTACGGCCGCGGCATGTTTGTGAACGTGTGCTACGACGAGTTGAACATCAAAGAGCCGGATCTCATACATAGCGTTCATGCGGATTATGTGCAGAGCGGCGCTGAAATCATCGAGACGAACACATTCGGAGCCAATCCGGTCAAGCTGTCGAGCTTCGGACTCGAAGATGAAACCGGGAGGATCAACGCAGCGGCCGTCTCCCTCGCCCGGAGTGCAGCGAACGGTCGAGCACTGGTGGTCGGGGCCATAGGACCACTGGGAATCCGCATCGAGCCGTTCGGACCAACGGCTCGACAGGAAGCAGCCGAGTTCTTCGCGCAACAAGTGAAAGGTTTGACCCAAGGCGGAGTCGATGGATTTATCCTCGAAACGTTTGCCGACATCGACGAACTCCAGGCAGCGTACCAAGCGGTGCGCGGTTTGTCGGATCTCCCGATCATCGCACAAATGACTATTGGTGAGAACGGCAACACCTCCTACGGCACATCCGTCGAGACCATTGCCGAACGCCTCGCCGAGTGGGGAACCGATGTCATCGGCCTCAACTGTTCCGTGGGGCCGGCGGTCATGCTCGATGCTATCGACCGGATGGCCCGCGTGACGGACCGCCCTCTCTCGGCCCAACCCAATGCAGGCATTCCTCGCTCTGTGGGCGATCGACAAATCTACCTGGCCAGCCCCGAGTACATGGCTCAATACGCGCGGCGAATGATCGACGCTGGTGCGCGGTTCGTAGGCGGCTGCTGCGGAACCACCCCGCAGCACATCAAGCTCATTCACAACCATGTAGCGAGCCTGCAGCCGCGCATATCGCATGCCTACGTCAGTGCGGCATCACCCGATGCCACCGCGGCGGCGGCGCTTCCGCTCGCCCACCGATCACAGCTGGGCTGCAAGGTATCGGAGGGCCGGTTCGTTACCAGTGTGGAAATCCTCCCCGGTCACGGATGGCAACCGGACGAGATGATAGCGCAGGCCAGAACACTCAAGGAAGCCGGTGTCGACGCGGTCAACATCCTCGACAGCCCACGAGCGCACGGCCATATGGGCGTCATTCCTGCCGCCGCGATCATCCAGCGGGAAGTTGGAGTTGAGACTGTCATTCATTACACCTGCCGTGATCGCAACATGCTCGGGATGATCAGCGATCTACTCGGCGCCGCGGCGGCGGGCTTGCGCAATATTCTCATCGTGAGCGGAGACCCACCAACGATGGGGCCCTACCCCGACGCCACTGCGGTGTTCGACATCGACAGCATAGGCCTCACCAATGTCGTGGATCGTCTCAACCACGGCCTCGATCCCGGTGGCAACTCCATTGGTGAACCAACCCGATATGTGATTGGCGTGGCCGCGAACCACAGCGCCATGGATCTCGACCGCGAAATCAAACGTTACGCGTGGAAAGTCGATGCCGGCGCGGACTTCGCCGTCACACAACCGGTTTTCGACGCAGCGCAACTCGAGACGTTCATCGAGCGAACAGCCGAGTGGCGCGTTCCTCTGCACGCCGGGATCTGGCCGCTCGTGTCATTACGCAACGCCGAATTCTTGGCCAACGAAGTGCCCGGCGTCTTCGTGCCCGACCCGGTGATTCAGAGGATGCGAGAGGCGCAAGAGCGCGGGCACGACGTAGCCGTGGCTGAAGGACTACAGATCGCACTCGAGATATTCGAAGCAATCCGCGGCTCCGTGCAGGGTGTTCACATCAGTGTACCGTCGGGCAATTTGGAGGTGGTAGTGGATCTCTTGCAGGCCATGAAGACCACATCCTGACCTCCGGTTTTTCAACTCAACCGTCGAGCGCTTCCATGATACGCGCGTAGGGTCGGTCCACGCCCTTGAAGCCGAGGTTGCTGAGATAGATTTTGTCTGCGCCGACGTTCCGCAACGCATTGATCGTCCGCACGCAAATATCCTCCGGCGAGTAACCGGCTGCGAATTCGCGTGTGAGCTCTTCGGCCGGCACCGGAAAGAAGTCGCGCAGGCGGGCGAACGTCTTGGGATTGGCGCTCCTATAAAGGAAAACGCCGAACACGCCGGGGTAAGGAACTTCTCGCCGTCGTGCCTCCTCGACAAATCGCTCCACCTGCCGAATACTGTGGTGTGACACAATCTGTGTCAGATAGAACTCTCCGCTGAAGGCATCGTCCGTGAGAAAGTCTATCTGCTGCTCCACATCTCGGTGCGGATTCGCCCACCCTCCCAACACCAAGGTCGGTACCTGCTCGCGAATCAGTGCGCGCAAGTCCCTTGCGTGGTCGACGCACCTCGGTGAACCGACGGATTTGTCGCCACCGAGTACGGTGAGGGCTTCGAAGCCCCGGGACGCCGCTCGCTTGGCATACATCAGGCAATACTCGAGCGAGTGCTTGCATGTGAGGAAAGGCACGATGTGAGACGGTGGAACGTCGCTCGCCAAGTTGGCCGCGAGGTGTGCAAGGTTCTCCTCTTCGGATGCCCCCACCGCGTTGTCGGTCAGAAACAGGAAGGTATCCCGCCGTACCAAGCGCTGGATGGAATGATACATGTCGATCCACACATCCATGCTGTCCGCATAGGACAGTCCACTCCGTGGCGGCCGAAGTTCCACCGCGCTCAACGGAGCGCTGGCTCGCAGGCGACGCAGCAGCTGGCTCTGGCTGGCTTGGTTGGCAACCGGCATACGCCTAAACTCCTGGTCCCGCCTCCGACTCGAAGCCCAGACGTGAAAGCACCAGACTCGCGTTGATTCCCCCGAATCCGAAGGAATTGGACATCACGGCCTTCGGGTTGCCGGGCCGGCCTTCGTTGGCAACGTAATCGAGATCACACCCATCCCCAGGCTCGTCGAGATTGAGTGTGGGTGGTATCCAACACCGCGTCATGACCAGGCAACAAATGGCCGCCTCGATGGCTCCCGAAGCCCCCAAGGCGTGACCGTGATAGGGTTTCGTACCACTCACCGGAATCTCAGATGCCCGTTCTCCGAGGGCAGTGCGGATGGCAACGGTCTCGCTGCTGTCGTTCAACGGTGTGGAAGACGCGTGTGCGTTGACATAATCAATCTGGGCTGGCAAGAGTCCGGCTCGACTCAGCGCCTGAGTCATGGCACGGGCCGCTTGTTCGCCAGCCGGCAGGGGCGCCGTCATATGATACGCGTCGTTGGTCGTACCGTATCCGCAAAGCTCGGCGTAGATGCGTGCACCGCGCTCCCGGGCATGTTGTTCCTCCTCCAGCACGAGCACGCATGCTCCCTCCCCCATCACGAAACCGTCGCGGTTGCGATCGAAGGGACGGCAGGCTTGTGCCGGATCGTGGTTTCTCCTGCTCATCGCACGAATGATAGAGAACGCACCAAACGACAGCGGAGCCAGGGGAGCCTCCACTCCACCGCTAATGGCAACATCCGTAATCCCTTCACGTATCAGACGCCATGCTTCCCCGAGAGCGATTGTGCCCGACGAGCAACTCATCGCGTTGGTGGAGTTGGGTCCCGTGAAACCCATGTCGATGGCTATATGGCAACTCGCCGCTCCGGCAAATGTCGTCACGGCCACCCGCGGATCGACGGAACGAACGCCGCCGTTTAGAAAGTTGACGAGCTGCCGCTCCGCTTGCGATATCCCCCCCAGTGCAGAACCCATTTGAACCGCTGCTCTCTCCGGATCAACGTCAGCAGATTTCAGTGCGGCATCTTCCATCGCAAGGCGCGCCGCCGCAACGGAAAACTGGGTGAAGCGATCGAGCCGTCGCGCGTCGCGCGCATCCAGATAATCCCCGGCTCTGAAGTCGTCGACTTGGGCTGCGATGCGACAATTGAACGGCGTAGCATCGAAGCACGTGACGGAACGTATGCCGGATTCGCGGTTGCGCAGGCCCTGCCACAAGCCCTCCACGCCGATGCCCACGGCGGTGATCGGCCCCAGACCCGTGATCATGACCCTGCGGCCGTCGTGCGAGCCATCCTTCATCCGTGCTTCGTCAACCGTTGGGCTTCCGCCGCAACACCGGCGATCGTCCGCTGCGCAATCGAGCTGATGAAGCCCGGCCCGATGATCCTGTTCGCCACCCATCCGCCAATGAGCGGCCATCGTGGTCCCTGCCACTCATGCACCACACGAATCAGCGTCTCCTCTCCGCGAGCTTCGAACTCCCACCGCACGTCCATCCGACGCGTGATGCCTGCGACGTGCTTGTAGTGTACCACCGGCACATCGGGTTCGTGCCACATCTTCGAAATCCACCAAGTCGGATAATCCACCACGCCGAACGAGCGCCACGCTGCCATCTCCACGATACCCGTAGCGAAGGCCTCCTTCTCGCGGAAACGCACCCAGCGGTAGTGCGGCAGAATCTCCGGCCACCGCTCCACATCCGCCCCGACCTCGAAGCAGATGTCCCGCGGCGCCGACACCAATAGCTCGTCAACCCGCAGCACTATCTTGCTCTCCACAGCAGCGCGCGAACCACGCCCGGCGCCGCCAGTGCGCGCACAGGCAGCGAGTCACCCACCACTTCTATCAACCGATCCGCAAACGGCCGGCCCACCCCCAACCGGGCTACTACAACACGGCACGCCGCCGGTCGCGATACCGCGGCCTCGATGACCCGCTGCAACGCCCGCGTCGGTCTCACCATCCGTCGCAGCGCGTGCTCGTACTCGAGCAACTGCGACACACCGGTGCGTCCCTTGCGGACCGCCGGTGCAATCACCCGAGCCGCCAACTCCGCCGAGCGAAATGCACGACACATTCCCTGTCCGGTGAGGGGATCGAAATACCCGGAGGCATCACCCACCAGCAACGCCCCATCTACGACGGCACCTCGTGTCGGCCAGTCGAACGGCCCACTGACCCAAGGCCCACCCACGATCTCCGGGGCGCCGTCCCACTCAAACGGCGCCTGCGCCAATGCAGCCCGGAAGAACGCGAGCGGGTCAGACGCGACCCCCCTGCCCCATCTCTTGCTGTAGACCACTACCGTCCCGTTCCACAACGGCCAATGCGCATGCACCGGAGCCAAACCCACCGTGCCACGCTGCGTGATGAACAACGCACCACCTGCTTGCGACGGCCCCGTGCCTCGGAGCCTACACGTGAGCGACACCTTTCTGATGCGCGGTCGCCGCCGCACCAGTCCCAACCGTCGCGCCACTATCGAACGCAGCCCGTCGGCACCCACTACCATAGGTGCACTCCAGGACTCGCGTCGGCCCTCGGGGCCGGTCGTCTTTACAATCACTCTTCGCGTCGCCCGCGGCCTGTCCGACACTACAAGGTCGACCGCCTTGACGCGCTCGTAGACGCGTGCCCCCCGGCGCTCAGCCTCTTTCACGAGGATTTCATCGAGCAGCGCCCTCGACATCCCGAGGCCGTACTCTCCCTCGACCGTGTAGCGGCCGCAAGCCCGTGCGCCGGAGTCTGTGAGCAGGCTCCAACTCGCCAGCCGGGCCGGAGCATGCGCTCGAACCGCGTTCAGCAGTCCCATGCGAGCCAGGGCGGACACCCCGCCCGGGTTGATGCACTCACCGCACGGTTTGGGCCGCGGGAATTGGGCCCGATCGAGTACGACTACGTCCAGTCCGTCCAATGCCAGAAGGCCCGCCAGCGAGCTTCCGGCCGCACCCGCCCCGACGATGATGACATCGGCGTCGGTCGGACGGTTGGTCATGCAGGCTGCCCAACCAGAGCGAGTCGATAGGGGAAGTGGCGGTGAACTACGACGTTCCGCAAACCGGCTTTCTCGCCCACGCGGCGCAGTTCGCGCGGACTGAACGAGCGCAATACCGAGATCGGTCCATCATGCCGCGTATAGCGATCGGTGCGCCACACAGTGGCGGCAAGCACGCGCGCGCCGTAGTAGTTGATCGGATGGCGTTCGAGATCGTTGATGATAACAGCTCGGGTCGACACTCGGCTCAACTCGGCAACGAAGGCGTACGTGTGGGAATCGTCGAGATGATGCAGCGTCATCGAGCTGGTGGCCACATCAAATGTGTTGTTTGCAAACGGTAGTCTCATGCCGTCGGCCACCGCCACCCGAATCGAAGATTCCGAAGCGCAGCGGTCGCGCGCTCGAAACGCAATCGGGACCTGGACATCCACCGCGTGCACGTCAACCGCCCGCCGGTCCTTGGCGGCCCAACCCACAATAGCCCTGGGAATGTCCCCCGCGCCCGTCCCGACATCCAGCACCCGGGAGCAGCCACCCTCACCCTCCGGCAACCACTGGCGCATGTGCTTGAGAACCACGCGAGTTCCGCCCAACCAGCGGTTCACAGCCGCGAGATGATCCAGGGTCAGGTCGAGCTGTGCAGGCTCGTGCTTGGCGGCATCCAGGTGCTCTGCTGCCCAGAGTCGGGAAGAAAAACGCATCGGAGCTGGTTCGCCCGGGGGCCGGAGGCCTCAGCCGTCAAGCTCTGCTTGCGTCACGTGCTCGGTCTCCTTGCTGAAGAAGACCACCGTCGCACGGCGCCCGCCAGCGTCGTAATTCTCCACTTCGTGCTGGCGTACATAGCCGCTTGCTTCGAGGAAACGAATCCCTCGGGCGTGATGGGAGACCAAAGCCGTATGCAATCTTCGCGCGCCGCACCAGGCGGCCCAGGACTCGTATTTCCGCAACAGCACGCGCCCCAAACCCGACCCCCTTTGGCGCGGATCGAGCAACAACATACCCATGGTCCACTCTCCTTCATCCGGGAAACCGGCCAACGCATCGAGGATACCCACCAACTCATCGCGCGAATCGAACACCCCGATCATCCGTTTGTCATCCACGGCACACGTAGGCGGACCGGCCACGAACGCCAGCTTGGCCTCGTCCTTTCCCGGGGAGACGCCGGTCGCCACCTCGAAGTAGTCCGCAGCACGCTCGAACAGCCGCTGCAACGCCGGAATGTCCGGTGGCTGCAGCAGTCGGGTATGGTATTCGCTATGTGGTGCTAGACTTTTGAGCTGCATGTGAGGAATATAGGAGGAGTGTCAGACGGTTGAACAGTCTGACGGTCTGACAGAACACCATGCCGAAACCAGCCATTCTCCTGCTGCCTCTGTTCTTCTGGCACTGCGCCCAGTCGGATCTCGTCCGCACGGGTAACGTGCGGCTGACAGGTCCGCTGGAGGGGTCGTATGTCTCCGTCGAATTCGATGTAGGCTGGAACGACTCTTTTCGCGACTCGGTGAGCTGGGACGCCGCGTGGATCTTCGTCAAGTACCGGACTCGCAAGGGCACCTGGCAACATGCCACCCTTTCCAACTTGCCCCAACACACCTCCGTGGGAAACGACAGGGGAATCCCTGCCGCAGTGCAACCGGCCGCGGACAGGTTGGGCGCGTTCATTTATCGTTCGGAACCGGGGACCGGGGGGGTGGATTGGAGAGATGTGCGCCTGCGATGGAATTATGCGATGGACGCAGTTCCCGACGGGAGCGAAGCGGAGGTTCGCGTGATCGGAATCGAGATGGTTTACATCCCCGGCGGCCTGTTCGCCCTGGGCGATGCTGAGCGCGGCGACGTGCGCGGTCATTTCCACGGGCTCACCGCCTCCCTGCCATTCGTTGTGACGAGCGAGGGTCCGCTCGCCCTCGGTGGACAAATCGCTGGACGCCTCAGCAGTAATAACAGCTACGGAATGTACGAACCGTTTTCCGACGATTTCCATGAGAACGCCGCCGTGACGCTTCCGCGGCAATTCCCGAAGGGCTTCGCACCGTACTACGTGATGAAGTACGAGCTTACCCAAGGCCAATACGCCGCATTCCTCAATACGCTCGGCGCTCGCCAACTACGCCGGCGAAACCCCGCCAGCGACAGCGAAGCTCCACGGCCGGGAATCGACGGCTACACGCTAACCACGGTTCCGCCGTTCTGGGCCGCTATAGAGGAACGGCCCGCCAATTTTCTGTCGTGGATGGACGGAGCTGCATTTGCCGACTGGGCGGCCCTGCGCCCCATGACCGAACTGGAGTTTGAAAAAGCGGCGCGCGGCCGTGCCACGCCGTCACCAGGAGAATATGCGTGGGGCACCGACGAGATTCACGATCGGCGATATACAATCTCGCAAGCCAACACACCACACGAGCACGTCAGTAACCCGGGAGTCCAATCTGGAAACGCGGCATACGCCAGTACCACCGGCGGAACGGTGTGGTGTTGGTCGTGCTTCCGAGGCCCGCTGCTGGCCGGAGCGTTTCGCTGGGAGGGTGCCACCAGGGAAGAATCCGGCGCATCGTATTACAGTGTGTTCGATCTGAGCGGCAATCTCGTGGAACGCACCGTCACGATCGGTAACGCCACAGGACGCCGCTACGACGGAAGCCACGGTGACGGCCAGGTCAACGCCATAGGTAATGCCGCAGGCCCCGAGGTGTCCCGTTGGCCCGGATCGAGCAACACGGGAGAACGATCTCAGATCATCGGCGCCCTCGGGAGCGGCTTTCGTGGCGGAAGTTGGGCGAGTCCGGCACACAACCTGCGTATCTCAGACCGCGAGTTTGCAAACACTCCCGAAAATTCGCGAAAGCCGACCTTTGGCTATCGATTCGCGCGAACCGCAGCTCAACGTTAGGCTCGTGCGTGGCGTGCGGATCGAATAGCCACGGAACCCCTCACCACCGTCTTACTGGGTCTCGTTCCCCCACTCCTCCCCAGCATTCATTTGACCGGCATCCGGGCCACGGGGCATGAAAAAAGTTAAAGAGCGTGGGTGGCTAGTCCGGAGTGGAGCGGCCGGCCAGCCAACGATCCCGCGCTAGATCTTGTATCGTAGTCCATGCCTCCCGCACATGACGAGGCTCCGTGCTGGTCTGACCAACGACAAAACGAATGGCGTACCTGCCGTTGATTCGTGTGTGCGTGAGGTAGAGCTTGCCACTGTCGTTGATGGCTTGCAGCAAGCACTCGTTGATCTCGTCGAGTGACTGCTCGTCGGCACCCTTGGGACGGAATCGGAAGCACAGCAGGCTCAACACCGGTGGCCTGAGCAGCTCGAAGTCTTCGGCCCTCTCGATGTCCTCGGCTAGGCTGTGAGCCATCTCGATGTGGGAGCGGATCAGCTGTTGTAGTCCCCCCACCCCATAGCTCCGAATCACAAACCACAGCTTGAGCGCTCGGAAGCGACGACCCAGCTGGATGCCCCAGTCACGGTAGTTCGTGACCGACGACCCCTCTCGGGTCTTGAGATACTCGGGAAGAATATCGAATACCCGTACGAACTCAGCCGGATTACGGACGTAGAATGCACTGCAATCGAAGTTGGTAAACAACCATTTGTGGGGATTGAAGACAAAACTGTCCACGACCTCCACGCCGTCGATCATCCAACGCATCTCCGGAAGCACCAATGCGTTCCCCGCCCATGCTGCATCCACGTGCAACCACACATCATGCTTGCGACACACCTCCCCGATCGCCCGGAGGGGATCAAACCCCGACACGCCCGTCGTGCCCACCGTCGCCACGACGCACGCGGGCCGGCAGCCTCTAGCGATATCGGCTTCTATGGCACGATCCAGATCGGCGGGAAGCATGCCGAAGTCATCACCCACGGGAATCTTGCGCAGATTAGCGCGACCCAGCCCGGCGATCTTTACGTTTTTCTCTACGGAGGAGTGGGCCTCTACCGAACAGTACGCCGTGACGACTCCCAAATCGTTCATGCCCGTCTCGTTCACCCCGTAGGCCGACACGCGCTCCCGGGCAGCCAGGATGGCGCAGAGTGTGGCGGTGCTGGCGGTGTCCTGGATGGAGCCAACAAACCCTTTGGGAAGGCCGATCATTTGCCGCAGCCACTCCATCATCCGGCCCTCCAGCTCGGTGGCCGCAGGCGACGTCTCCCACATCATGCACTGGGCTGCGAGCGCAGCCGTCAGCATCTCAGCCAAAACCGAGGGGCTGCTGCTGTTGGCCTGGAAGTAGGCGAAGAAACTCGGATGCTGCCAATGCGTCATGCCTGGAAGGATGACGGAACGGAAATCCGCCAGGATTGCGGCCATCGGCTCTCCGGTGCGGGGCGGGCTCTTGGCTAGCCGGCCGGCGATCTCCCCTGGCCGCACCGCGGCCTTGACCGGGAACTCCTCGACCCCGTCCAGATAATCCGCCATCCAATCCACCAAATCGTGGGCGTGGCGGCGGAAATCGGCTGAATTCATTGAAGATTGACACTCCGGATGACTCAGGACGGTAAGAAACGCAATAGGACGTTAGGACGGTACTCCCCCCCTCTCCCCCTCCCTCACCCCTCCTCCTCCCCCCCAGGGAGGAGGGAGGAGGGGTGAGGGAGGGGGGGAGGGGGTCATTTGACCTTGCTCCGGGCCAGATTGGATGCTTAACCTACGAAAGTGGGAGTCATCACCCCCGGCGCGAACTTTGCAGAAGCACCTGGGGTTGTATCTTTAATACGCCGAACCACGAACTGCTCGCCCCCGCCCCCAGTATCGTAGCGGCTGGGCGAAACTGGAGATTTGTCACATGAAGCATCGCCGACCCATATTGATCGCTCTCCTGGGATTCGTCGGGTTCCTTTCGGGCGGGTGGTTCTTTCAGGGGCCCGACAGCCAGACCAACGACGCCCGTCAGCGTGCCCGAGTCTTCGAATCCGTCTTGAGATATGTCGCCGAGTACTACGTCGACTCCCTCGACGCCGGGCAGCTGTACGACATGGCGACCGAAGGCATGCTAGACCAGCTCCAGGATCCCTATACGTCCTTCCTGCGCGAGACGAGTTTCCAGGAACTGAGCATCAGCACCACCGGGGATTACGGCGGCGTCGGCCTGCGAATCGACTCCCGCGATGGCTGGATCCAAGTGGTCTCGCCGATCGCCGACTCGCCGGCCGCCCGTGCCGGGTTGGTGTCTGGGGACCAGATCGTGGAGGTAGAGGGTCAATCCACACAGGGGTGGAGCACGCAGAAGGCCGCCCACCTACTGCGGGGTAAGCCGGGGACCGATGTCTCCATCATGGTGCGCCGGGCCGGTTTTGCAGATTCGCTGAACTTCACCATCACCCGCGGCGAGATCCACGTGAGTTCGGTGGAAGGCACCAAGATGGTGGCACCGCAGGTTGGGTACCTGCACCTGACCACCGTGAGCCGGCAGTCAGCGTCCGAGGCGCTTGAGGCAATCACCCAACTCCGTTCCCAGGGAGCCGAGGGGATCATTTTCGACTTACGCTTCAACCCCGGCGGGATTCTCGAGGAGGGCGCGGCGTTAGCCGACCTGTTCCTGGATCAGGGCCAGGTAATCGTGGAGACTCGGGGCCGGGCACATGGCGCGACGGAAACCTACGTAGCCAAGCGGCGTCAAGCCTGGCCCGACATGCCCATGGTCGTTCTGGTGAACAGGGCGACGGCGAGTGCCGCGGAGATTCTCTCTGGTGCCCTTCAGGACCACGATCGGGCGATCGTCGTCGGATCGCCCACGTTCGGCAAGGGGGTGGCGTACCTCTTGATTGAGATCACCGACAACGAGGCGGTCACGATCACCTCGTCCCGCTGGTACACGCCTAGCGGGCGCTCGATACAGAGGGGCATTTCGGGATCTCGCGCGTTGAAGCTGATTGCCGGCGAACGCGGGCCCGATTCCATGGAAGTCAGTGCGGAAGCGACTGAATTCCGCACCGACGCCGGCCGCCTCATCGACGCGGGCGATGGCGGCATTCAGCCCGACATCCTCCTTCCCCGTGACACGCTCACGGACGGAGAGCAGCTCTTCTTCGAGACGATCGGATCGAAGCTTCCCGACTACCGGAACGTGCTGACCCGGTACGCCCGCGAGCTCAAGGGTCAGAATGCGGTGGCGGACGCGGAGTTCGACGTAACGGATGGAATGCTCTCCACAATCCTTCAGAGCCTGCGCGCCGCCGGTATCGGGATCCCCGACTCCATATTCGAGGGTGGCCGGAGTTTGGTGGCCCAGCAGTTCGCGCTGGAGCTGACGCGTTACGCGTTCGGCCGTGAGGCAGAGCTGCGGCGTTCGGCGGCGAGGGATAACCAAATCATCAAAGCGATCGAGTTGCTACAGCAGGCCGGATCAACCGAAGAGCTGTTGGCGCTCGCCACCCAAAACTGATTGCAAAGAGCACGCGCTTCTTGAGAGTCAGGAACCCTGGCATAAACCCGGGGTTCTTTTCGTAGGTTCATCCGGCATTCCCGGGACCGCCGGATGCACAACTTCCGCCCCATCACCGCCAGGGGCCGCCTGACAACCATTTCAGCGCGAACACACACCAAGTCGCCAGGGAAACCGAGAAAAACTTGCGTCGCACGTTCATGTCGCAACTCCTGTGGAGATCAGATGGATAATTTCAACCCACAGCCTAGCCGTCTATAGAGGGAAGGAGTTTGACAACCTTGGAACCGCCCTCCATCTCTAAGAGTGCGAGAGGAGCGAGCATGGCCACACGGACAAGGACACCCACCGTTCGTCCGATATTCAACTATATGCGTCGGCGGGCTGCACGGGAACGTGATCCGCATGGGGCCGTCTATGCTCATTAGCGAAGACGAAATCGCGGAGGGATTGGAGCGGCTCGGCCGCGCGTGCGCCCGCATGGCGGCGGCGTGATATTCGGCCTTCCCTGGACGACCTGGCTGCTGCTAATAGTTGCGATCGGCGCAGGACTCACGATCGAACTGATCTTTTTCCGTAGACGGCGACGCGGACGAAAGGATTCCGAGTCTCGCCAGTCAATCCACAGCTAACACGTGCCATCTCCAACGATCGTCGCGGTCCTCCTGGCATACGGCCTCGTCCTGATCGCCATCGGCCTCTGGAGCCGACGTGAATCCAGAAACGTTGCCGGATATTACGTAGCGGGAAAGAAACTCCCGGCATGGGTCATTGCTTTCTCCACGAACACCACCGGAGAGAGCGCGTGGCTACTGTTGGGCCTCACCGGCGTGGGGTATGCGGTGGGCATCCACGCCTTGTGGATCGTACTCGGCGAAGTGCTGGGCGTGACATTGAGTTGGGTTGTGGTCGCGCTGCCTTTCAAAGAGTACACCGATCGTTACGATGCGATCACCGTTCCCGACTATCTCGAGGCGCGCTTTCGCGACACTCGGCACGTGTTTCGCCTTATCAGTCTCATCATCATCCTGACTATGGTGACGGCCTACACGGCGGCGCAGCTCACGGCGATAGGCAAAGCCTTCGATGCGTTCCTCGCGACAGGCTACGGCACCGGTGTCATCATCGGCGCGGTCATCATTCTCTACTACACGTCCGTGGGCGGATTCAAGGCGGTAGCCTACAGCGACCTGCTCCAGGGCATTCTCATGTTCCTCGGCCTGCTCATCCTGCCCATCGTGGGCTTTGTCGCCGCCGGTGGCTGGGCGGTGGTGATGAGTGGACTGTTCGCCGAAAACCCTGCGTTGCTGAGACCCATGGGAGAGCTGGGACTGTCCGTCCCCGGAGTCATCAGCGCCGTCGGCTTCGTCGGCATTGGATTTGCCTTTCTCGGCGCGCCGCAGCTTCTCACGAGATTCATGTCGGCACGCAGCCGTCAGGAGATCGTCAAGGGAAGCCTCATTGCAGTCGTTTGTATCATCTTCTTCGATATGGGCGCCGTATTCGCAGGGATTGCCGGCCGCTCGCTCTTCCCGGGTTTGGCCGATCCGGAGACCATCCTACCCATCATGAGCGTGGAGCTCTTTCCTCCGATCTTCACCGGCATCTTTTTGATCATCGTCTTGGCCGCCTCGATGTCCACGGTGGATTCGCTGCTGATTCTCGCGTCGTCCGCCGTCGTTCGTGACGTCATCCAGAAAATCTTCGCGCCTAACATATCGGAGCTGCGCCTCTCCTTGTACGGAAAACTCACCACCGTGGCGATCGGTGCGGCAGCGTTCGTCTTCGCCGTCGGCGAAGTACGGGCGATCTTCTGGTTCGTACTCTTCGCTTGGTCGGGCCTCGCATCGGCATTTGCACCGGTTGTGTTGTGTTCGCTGTTTTGGAAGAGAACTACACGGGCCGGCGCGATTGCCGGAATGGTTGTGGGGTTCCTAACTGCGGTCGTCTGGGTCGTCGCCTTCAAGGAACGGTTTCACAACCTGTATGAAATGATCCCGGGTTTCGCCGCCGGGTTCGTCGTCACCGTGGGCGTCAGCCTGTTCACTGAGCCGCCTGAGGGCGCGGCAGAAGAGTTTGACGACGTGCACGCCGCAGTGAAACGCCCGTTCTGACGCTCGTCTTCATTACGTCTTCACCGTTTGTTCACTCCCACAACATGAAACTGCAAGAGAATATCTGTCCGGGAAACCATCACCACAGCGGAGGCCCACGATGGCCAAGAACCCTTCCCAAGTTCAGCAGTCCGCCCAAAACCCCGGAGACCAGGTCGTCGAAGAACACCGACGCATCAAGCAGTCGTTGGAGATGATCGCCGAACCCGCTCCACATCATGCCAGGGTTCAGCGCCGGGTGGACGTTTTGACCTGGCGCAACTGATCGTTGCTGAGATCGAAGCCACGCCGGTACCGGTCGTCGCATATGTGAGCACCGACGCCCACGGTTACTGAAGCAAGCCGGGCCGTCAGTAACTCAGTCCAGACACCACAGTCATCGGTTGCGACGTCAATTCCGGCTTGCCGCCATGTGTCGTAGCATTCGCTGCCTAACGCCCGGTGGTAGACTGGATGAGCATGAGGGTGGCGCGTTGGGTGTGACGATTTTCGTCGCCCCACATCGCTCCGAGCGACCACCCTTGCTCCCAGAACGGTTCGCTAAGACCGGCGGTCCTCCTTCTTCCTGATCAGTTCCTCAAGATACTTCGCCACAACGTCCCGTGCGCCCAATCCCACGGCGAGTGCGGCGGCGAAGGAGGCCGCACCCAACAGCACCAGGAAGCCGTTCGTCACGATGTCCCGGCCGATGCCGAGCTGCTCGAGTGCGATCGCAAAGGTGAAGATGATCATCGCATAGCGCGAGATCGCGGCTACGAACTCGGCCTGCTCGATACCGGCGTTGGCCACAGCCGTTCGCACCAACGCGGAGACGAAGTTCGCCGCGTAGAGGCCGACCGCCACGACGATGACGGCGACGATGATGTTGGGGATGTAGAACAGGATCTGGTTGAGCACCGTTGACGCGGCCTCGAGCTGCAAGGCGGTCACCGCCGCTACGAGCACGATAAGCATCACCAACCAGTAGACTAGTACGGCGATCAGGTCCGTGGTGGACTTCTCCACGCCGCCGGTCTTTAGGAAATTGTCAATTCCCGCCTTGGCGGTGAGCGATGGAAATCGGATCGCCCTAAGCCCTTGGCCAACTACCGCCTTGAGCAGCTTAGCGATGATCCACCCGACAATGAGGATGACGATCGCCGCCAGGATGTTGGGGAGGAACTCGCCGATCCCGCGAACGAAGGCGCCGACAGAGTCGCTGATGATGTCTCGAATGGGCATTGGGAGCCTCCCGAGGGTGGAAGTGCCTGTGATTGTCCGTCTGTAGCCCGTCTACGCTGTGCGCGTGCTCGCTAAGTTAGGTGTTCTCATCAGGCTCGGCTAGTGGCGGCGCTCGCCGAATGGCCGACGCCACCGTGATCGCCTCGACGAGAACGTCGCGTACTCTCATCAGTGCTTCGCTCAACGCATTCTGCATCAGCCTTGTTTCGTTAGGATCGCCTTTCTCGATCGCTTCACGCACGCCCGGCAGCGTTTTCACGCCGTAGCCGGTATAGAAAAGCCCGGCGCATAGAGCTGGTAGCGGTACCATGAGCGTCCGGGAAGGCCGGCGGCGTGGAGAAACCCCTGTTCGGCCTTGAGCAGTCGATCGTTCAGCTTCCGGAGCTCGTCCGTAGATAGCCATCAAACCCAGGGGAATCAGGCTCCGAATCGACTCCAGCCGGCTGTCCAGCTCCATCGCTTCGTAGTCCTCGCGGTTCACCACGTCAGGCTCGCCCAGCGCCTTCGACTTCCTTGACCTCTTGCACTGCCGGACAAGGTATGGCATCCTTGGCATCGGTGGCCTCCTTTCTCTGACGTTCCCTTGAGTATTCGTTACTTCAAGTCTACCAGAGGTTGGGGGCCGCTTCAAATTTCAACTAAGATTAACACACGCTCGCTGGAGGGTCGCGCGCTTCACTTCCCAAGAGAGAGGAAACGATGAGCGACAAACTCGATCCGAGTCACATCATGCAAACAGCGACCGCTTTCTGGGCATCGAAGGTGTTGCTCACAGCTGTAGAGTTCAACCTTTTCTCTGTACTTGGGGATAGAGCGATGACAGCGGAACAGCTCGGCGAAACACTGAAGCTCCATCCGCGCGGAACCTACGACTTCTTCGACGCGCTGGTGGCGCTGAAATTCCTCGAGCGCGCCGGTGACGGACCACAAGGGCGGTACAAGAACACTTCCGAGACGGCCGCGTTCCTGAACAAGAAGAGTCCCATGTACATCGGCGGGTTGCCAGAGATGCTCAACTCGCGCCTGTTTGGGTTCTGGAACAACCTCGGTACCGCCCTCAAGACGGGCGAACCACAAAACGAGGTGAAACTCCATGGCAAGCCGATATTCGAGGAGCTCTACGCCAGCGAGGCCAAGCTCGGCGAGTTCCTTGAGGCGATGACGGGATTTCAAGCGGAGAACTTTCACCAGCTGGCTGTGAACTTCGACTTCTCCAAGTACAAGACCGTGAGTGATATCGGAGGCGCTCTTGCCCTCCTGTCGCGACTAGTCGGCGCGCGGCACGAACATCTCACGTTCAACACCTTCGACCTGCCGCCTGTGGCACGTCACGCGCAGAAACAGATCAACGCGGCAGATATGACTGAACGCATTAAGGTCTTTTCCGGCGACTTTTTCGCAGACGACTTGCCCAAAGCCACCGTCGTTACAATGGGAAATATCCTTCACGACTGGAATCTCGAAAAGAAAAAGATTCTGATCAAGAAAGCCTACGACGCCCTACCGGATGGCGGTGCCTTCATCGCGATAGAGAATCTGATCGACGACGCACGGCGAGAAAACGCATTTGGCCTATTGATGTCACTCAACATGCTCATCGAGTTTGGCGATGCGTTCGATTATTCCGGCGCTGACTTTCGCGAGTGGTGTAGCGAGGTGGGCTTCAAGAGTTTCGAGATCATCCCGCTCGCGGGCCCGGGTAGCGCAGCGGTCGCTTACAAGTAGTCGCCTGGAAGGGTGCCGATGCAGACGTCGACCGTCGTGGCTGGCTGGCTGGGTTTGGTGAGGGATGCAAGGTTGTGGGTTGGGCCGGGAGAGCAGTCGGGACGCCGCTAGTGACCTCGACTCCGCTCCTATCAGTACTTCTCCCGTGCCGCGACGCCGCAGCCACTCTCGACGAGGCGCTCGAGTCCCTCGCGGCCCAGATGTTCCGGGCATTCGAGATCATCGCCGTGGACGACGGGTCCACAGACGGGACAGCGGCGCTGCTGGAGAAGTGGGCGACGCGTGATCACCGGATCCGCACTATCTTCACGTCGCCACGGGGGATCGTATCAGCGCTCAACACGGCGGCGGCGCAAGCTCGAGGCACGTTGCTCGCTCGCATGGACGCGGACGACATCGCCGCACCACTTCGACTCGAGCGTCAGATAGAGTTCCTCGACGCTCACACCGGTCTCGCGGCATGCGGGACGTGGATTCGCTACATCCCGCGCCGCCTTGTGCGCGGAGGCGCGCGTCGTTACGAGCAGTGGATCAACAGCGTGAATAGCCCCGCTGAGATGGAACGCGACCTCTTCGTCGAGTGCCCGATCCCCCACCCGAGCCTAGTCATGAGGCGGACCGCGTTTGAGCGGGTGGGCGGGTATCGGGACACGGGATGGCCGGAGGATTACGACCTGATTCTCAGGTTCTGGGAGGCGGGATACCCCTTTGGCAAGGTTCCCGAGGTCCTGCTGGAATGGCGGGAGCGGCCCGAGCGACTCTCGCGGACGGATGGCCGGTACGGGGAGAAAGCGTTTCGACGCTGCAAGGCTCACTTCCTCGGTCGGCGGATCGCCGGTCGGCCTGTCGTGGTTTGGGGCGCGGGACCGGTGGGCAAGGCCTTCGCCCGGGCCATCCAGAACGAAGGACATGAGGTAGTGGCGTTCGTAGATCTCGATCCTCGCAAGATAGGCCAGACAATTCACGGCGCGCCGGTGGTTCGCCCCGCGGCGATCGCGGAATACCAGACAGCGTACGTCCTGGCCGCGGTCGGGTCACCGGAAGCCCGTGAAGAGATCCGCGCGTCCTTACGTACGGCAGGATTTCGCGAACCGGAGGACTGTTGCGCGGTGGCGTGACTCTTGGGCCTGCTGCGTCGCTCGCTCTTAGTGGGCAAGAGAGCAGCCTGAATCGCACCCGCCCCTTGCCTGATCGTGCACTCCCGGATAATTCCTCTCAATGACGTCCACCTTGATGACGTCCACTCGACGTCGTCAGGTGCGAACGGTCAAAATGGAGCCGAGTCTTTGCTCGGACGGAATACAGTACGTGCTGGTCAACGGGAAGTTCACCGTCGACGAGGGCGAGCGCACCCGGGCACTTCCGGGTGTTGTGCTGGACAAAAACGAAATCCGTCCACGTGCTTTGGGGCAGCAACCTGGAAGGACCGAAGGCGTCCATTCACCCTTCCCAAGTTCGGTCTGTCGGCTCATAATCACGATTGAAGGCACGTCCCGTGCGAGGCCCCCCATCAGCAGATCCCCGTCTTGACGGAGAGAGCACATGACCGATTCTGTCGTGGACGAACGCCGGAAGGAAGAGCGACGAAGGATCCCCGATCGCCGGACCGCAAAGGATCGCCGGCTCGTTGGCGAACGACGGTGCGGACAGCGCCGCGTAGTAGACACCCCGGTGGCTGTGGAGCGCCGGAGCGGCATCGACCGCCGGGTCCGAGTGCTGTCTACATCGCCGGTTCGTGACCATATGGCCGTTCATGCCCTGCGGCGCCTGATCGGTCGGTTATACCAACTCGCCAAATCCCGGCACCGATCAGAGAAAGCGGAAGGGCGCCTTGCGGAAGCACGATCCGAGATCCTCAAGCTCGATCCGAATCTCTACCTCGTTGCGAAGACGATGGACGAGCTCGAGGGTTCCTCTATTGCAAAGGTGGAGGAGTACGAGCACGCTCAGGAAATGTTGGTGCGCTTCAAGCCTCGGAACAGTGAGGTCCAACCCGCGAAGCGGGCGTCGACGAGCAGAAACGGAACCCGGAAGGGCACGAGGCGGTCAGAGGCGACAACATCCGGGCGGCGAGCTACTGCAAAAAAGGCGACTAGGAAGACGGCAACCAAGAAGAGAACGACAAAGAAGAAGGTTGCCAAGACGAAAGCCTCCGCAGGAAAACCAAGGTCGTAGCATTCGACTCTGGCAACGGTGGGACATTAGCGACGGTATGATGAACGTGCACCAGGGGGTTCTTGCGATCCTGGCTGCGGTGGTGGTTGGCGTCGCCTGTGATGGTTCGTGGAGGCCGGAGAATTTTCACGCCGCCCTCATGGATCCCGACCACGCCATCTGGGAGGGGCTGCCGGCCTCCAACAGCGTGAACTTCAATCCCTGCTTGTTGTCTGCATCAACAGTGTATCTCGTTGCGCCGGCAGTCATGTAGCCGAACGAGCCCTGCGCCTCGGCACGCTCGGCAGAGACAAAGAGATCTGCTAAGAGGAGGATGAAGAGCGCCAGACAGCGGGCAGTCCTACCCGTTGCCCACCCCGCCTGCTTCATGCAGCGGCTGATCGACTTTCTGAGACCTACCAACGCCACCTCCGGAGGCGCTCTCGTAGCGCCGATATCTCCGCCAGTAATGGCTCCGGTCACCTTGCCGGAGCATGCTCCCACCCGAGAAGTCCAAGACCTCCTGGACAAATGAGATTCTCAGCAGCTCGCCCTTACGGGAGCCATACATATCAAGCAGGGCGGAGCCGGTCGGCCGCGTCAGTTCTGTTGGGCTTCCTTCTGGGGCCTTACAGAACACGGTGACGATGCCGGCATCGTAGGGAAGTCCGACTTTGGAGTCCTCTAAGTCGGCAACGAGGTGCGTGTCGGTGAAGGAGAAGTACTTGACGCGCGCCGGCGCCGGGATGTTTGCCAGATCTCTTCCCGCAACCACCATGACGTTGAGACCGGCCTCCCGTAGCGTCTGCGCGGCATCCTCCAGCTTGCTCCTATCGGTACCAGCCAGCCATATCTCCGGCGCCACGTAGTTGGCCTTCATTCCCACGTCGACGGCGGTCAAGCCGAAGCAAGGAGCGGCCCGGGGGGCATCTACCTCCTTCTCGTGCGGTGGGTTCGAGACGACGAGCGTGTACGTGTCCATCGTGTCACAAGCTATGCCGCTCCTGGGGGCGTGTCCATGTCAGGGGAAATACTTCGGCCCCCGCCTTACCGGTTCCTGCGCTCAACACCTGTGCTTGACCGAAGAAGTACAAGTTGCTCGCCTAAAGAAGCTGACGACCCCGAATGTTTGTCACGAATGACGTGCCCATGGTATGGGGCCCAGTGCCGCGGGCCAACATTACCTCTCTACGTCAGAGTGTCCAACATGTGGGGGAACAATGACCTGCTTCCACATCACCCCCAACTCTTTGCCGCTGGCGGATGCTGCCGCAGGGTTCTGAGGAATTTATAGGCTGAGTATTCAGGCGTTTCGGGGAGGGAAGGCGAACGCGACATCGACACCTTGAGAGGTTGTAGCTCTTCGGCGATGACGTTGAGGGTGCCGTCGTCCTTGAGCAATTTCCCGCGCACCCAGAGAAACGGTTCACCACGCACAGCCACACGATACCGCTCGTCGATACTTGGGCGAACGATCACGTTGATCATTCCCTGCTCGTCCTCCAAGAGAACGAATATCGTGCCTTTTGCCGTCGACGGCCGCTGGCGCGCAATAACTAGGCCGGCAACATCCACGGCGGCGCCGTGCTCGAGATCTTTCAACTCGTTGCACTTCACCCGGCTGGCCGGTAGCGCATTCTGCATGATCGCAAAGGGATGACCACCGGCAGCGAAGCCCATCATCTGATACTCGGCCAGCATCCGTTCATGAGCGACCATACCGCCAAACCGCAAGTCTTCGTATGGCTGATTGAGCGGCAACTCGAGTTGGCGTCGGATGAGCTGTTTCTTGGATGTTTCCGTTTTGGGAGGCAACCAGAGTCCTGTTTGCCACAGCAATTCGCGTCGTGTGAGACCAAAGACATTACAAGCTCCCACCCAGACGAGATTCTCGATAGCCTGTCGCGAGAGTGTGGGTGGTGCGCGCCGTACAAAGTCACCGAGGCTGGTAAACGGTCCGTTCCGCTCGCGTTCGACCACCACCTCTTCGGTAATGTCCAATCCCCAATCCCGGATGAAGGTCAGACCGATACGAAGTGATTGCACTTCCACGGTACAGTGCACATCGCTAGCGTTGATATCCGGTAGGAGCGTGTCGATATGGTGACGTTTTGCATCCCGTGTCAGGGCATCGAGAGAGTAAAATCCCATTGGTTGGTTATTGAATAGTGCCGTATGGAACTCCACGGGATGATGGAATCTCAGCCATGCCGACTGATAGGCGAGCAAGCCGAACGCTGCGGCGTGTGACTTGGGAAATCCGAATTCCGAGAACGCAACGACCTTTTCGAATATTCGCTGTGCGGTGGTTTCCGCGACTCCACGGGCGGCGGCGCCATCCCGGAAGGCTTCCCAAAAGTCTTCCATGAGTTCCCGCGAACGGCGCCGACTCATGGCGCGTCGCAACTCTTCGGCTTGTCCTGCAGTAAATCCAGCGAGGGCCTGGCACACTTGAAGTACCTGGTCTTGGTACAGAATGATGCCGAGCGTGTCCCCTAGTGCTTCTTCGAGGAGCGGGTGATCGAAGGGAGGCTTGTAGCGGCGGCCCTCGGCTATTGCTTTGCGCTCTTCTTCTCGCCGCCGTACGTATGGATTGACCGCTCCTCCCACGATCGGTCCTGGCCTGATAATGGCAACCTGAATGGAAATGTCGTTCAAGTTGCGGGGTCGCGCGCGGTGGAGCATCTGGATTTGTGCACGGCTTTCGATCTGAAAGACACCGATCGTATCACCCTCACAGATGGAGTCATACACTTTCTCGTCCTCGAAATTGATGCGGCTCAGATCCGGCGGCTTGCCTTCTTTTCGGCTGATGAGCTCAACGCACTCCTCGACCAGGGAGAGCATTCCAAGTGCGAGAAAGTCGATCTTGATGAATCTGGCATCGTCGCAGGAATCCTTATCCCATTGACAGAGCACCCGGTCTGGCATTGCGGAGATTTCGAGCGGCACGATCTCGACGAGCGGCTTGCTCGAGATGATCATACCACCCACATGCTGGGAGATGTGTCGCGGCAGGCCGGCGATCTCCACGGCGAGGTCGCACAGATCACGCCACAAGGGCGCCTTAGACCGTCCGGCAAAACCGGGTAGCTTTTCCAGCTCCTCGCGTAGCTCGGCCGGTGACGAGTAGTGGTTTGCCAATTTGGCCACCTGCTCCAGCTCGCCTGTCGGTAGACCGAGGGCTTTACCTATTTCCCGTACGGCTGACCGAATGCGGTAGGTGGGGAATGTGCACACTAGGCCCGTGTGCTCGGCACCGTAGCGATCGTACACTCGACGTATCAACTCTTCACGGATCTCTCGAGGAAAATCGAGATCGATGTCGGGAACTGAGACGATCGTTTCGTTCAAGAACCGTCCCAAGAAGAGGTTGTTCTCGACGGGATCTATGTGAGACAACCCGAGGAAATAGCAGATGATGGACGAGACCGACGAGCCGCGTCCTCGTCCCGGTAGCAGGTTGCCATATGCGCGCCGCGATCCGCGTCGCACGTCTGCGGCCACTTCCTTGGCAAGACCCATGAGATCGTGGTAAACGAGAAAGAATCCGCATAGTTGGTGGTGCTCCACCAACCTCAGCTCTTCTTCCAGCCGACAGTGTGCCTCGGCCCGATGCTCTGATCCTGGCGGGTAGTAATCGTCGAGCTTGCTCCAGCAGAGTTCTGCAAGGGCGCGCGGTGCGGTCTGTTTCTCTCGGCCGCGAAAATCGGGAAACGTGTAGCCGAGGTCCTTGGTAAGGTCGAACCCGGCGCAACGCTCGGCGATCACCAGCGTGTTGGCTACGGCGTCGGGACGGTCGCGGAAGATGACTTCAATCTCCTGAGGCGAGCGGAGATAGAATTCGGAGTTGGGTCGCCTCACTGCATGTGAACCATCCAGAGTGCTGCGGCTTTTGATGGCTACGAGCACATCGTGGAGCCGGTTACGGCTTTGTTTGTGGTAGTGGACGTCGCCGGTGGCCACCACATCCAGGCCAGCCGAGTCCGCAGTTTCCATCAGCGCGCGGTTGCGATCTCGATCTCCACGGACGGTGTTTCGTTGCAACTCCACGAAGAATCGGTCTGGCCCAAATACGGTGCGGCATCGTTCTGCGAAACGCCGCGCAGCAGACAACCCCTGTTGTGCGAGGGGCGTTGCCAACACACCGGTACGACAGCCGGACAAAATGATCAACCCTTCCTGGCGCTCCTCGAGCGAGTTGAAGTCGAGTCGTGGGTCGAATCGATCCTCCCTCCCCAGGTGTGTTTCGGTAATGAGCCGGCAGAGGTTGGAGTAGCCGGTGGGGTTTTCGGCTAGCAGAGTGATATGTGAGCCGTCCAGCAGCGTCACCTCGGCGCCCGTGATTGGCTGGATACCGATGTGTAAAGCCGCTTGAGCGAACGCCATCGAGCCGTATAGGCCATTGGTATCCGTCAGCGCGAGGGCAGGATACCCCAACGCCCGTGCCTGCATGACGAGTTCGTCCGGCTGGGATGCACCGTTGAGAAAGGAGAAGGCCGAGTGACAGTGGAGTTCGATATACATGGGGAGTGGGGAGTGGGGAGTGGGGAGTGGTATTTTTTCGTACTCCTCCCTCCTCCCTTCCTTCACTGCTGAATGAACCACCCACCATCTACCAAGTTTTCATACACAATAACATGACCACCACCCACCAGCATCACCTCCACGTATCGCCTGGCAATTTGATCTCTCCACCATTCGTCGTCGATGCGCCAGATTTCCCCAATCTCTTCGACTTGCCTGCGCTTGCCGGCGAATGCGATTGTGACCGGCAGATCGTCTTCGTTCAGCTCGACACCGATGGATCGAGGGATATTCAGAGGTCGAAGTCGATGAGAGCGTATCGGCGTTCCGGTATTCGTGACCACGGATGTACCTCGATGATGTGATGGAGCATGGATCGTTTGAGACGCGTTTTGATTTCACGTGCGGCCCAGCGAAGTGCCCGCCGTTGTCCCGTTCGTGCCGCGGCGGCCGCGTCTCGAGCGAACAGCTGCAGTTCCTTCGTGCCACGAACGAATGCGGTGAATTCCACCGTGAGATGCTGGACCCCACCGGTAGGTGGAGACTGTCCGAGCTTGACGATGAGCGGTGCCGCTATATGTGCGCGACTCGCCGACGGGTCTTTGAGAACGGCATCGATCATCCACGACGAACCGTGTTCCAGAGTCGCTCTGACTCGCACGGAGCGAACGCGCCAACCGGTGCGCCGCGGATGACGCAGCGCCTGTTCGGTAAGTTTGCCGATGGTATTGGCGATGATACCCTGATCGGCAATGGGTGTGGAGAAGTCCATTGGAGCAAGAATGGGTAGTGGGGTCTCCTTGCCGATCACGGGCTCCACAATGGCTCCGGATGCAAGACGCCATGCCAACAGCCCTTCACGACCGAACTGGGAAACCACGGCTTGTTCTGGGAGAGCGGCGAGATCGCCAAGTAGTCGTAGGCCGAGTTGCCAGAGCCTCCGGTGCGTGTCAGGCTCGAGTGGAAGGGCGCCGATGCGTTGCGCTTTGAGAAACTTGGCCAATTGATCGTTGGGGATTACGACGGGGTTGCCGGGTTTTGCGCGGGTAGCAGCCACCCAGGAGGGGAACTTGCCCCGGGCCCAACCCAACCGCCACACCACTCCGTCGTTCCGTCGTTCCGCCGTTCCGTCTCCTCGCTCTCCATCCCCTCCGTCTCTGCATCTCTCATCATCCACCACCCAGGCCTCACCCAACACCTCATCAATAACAACCAACACCTGCTCCGGCCTACCAAACAACCTCTCCAAACCATCCACACCGACATAGACGCGTCCCAACTCCATTGGTTCTACCACGGGACTGACATCACCGAGCTTCAGGAGAAGCCGGGAAAACAATTCGTCGTAATGAACGGGATCGGCTTCCAGCAGTGTGAGCGTGGGACATAGGCCGATGGCCTGGCTCACGGTCATACCAGGCTTCACGCCGACGTGTCGTGCATGGGATGAGACCTGCCACAGCCGCCGGGAGTCTTCGGCGGACAACACCGCAGTGGGTTTTCCGTTGAGTTTGTGTTTTCGTCGTTTTTCGGCTCGCAGCGCGAACAGCGGAATCCACACGCAAGCGGCGTGAGTACTGGTGAGGGCCCGGAGAGTTGCGCTGCTCATTCCCAGAACCCCATTTGAAAGTCGGAGTACATCACACTCTCATCCATCACCGGATCTCTCACAGGGACTCCAACTTCCTCCGCCACCTCCCGGAACCGCTTGACAATCGCTTTGGTATAGCGCTTGGGCGCGGCGCCCGTTCCGCGATAGGCGCGACAATATCTCGGATACAACTGGGGGAAGTGCTTCTGGATGATGGGTAAAAACCCATGGTGCAATGCAGGACAGAGTCGGAGTGGGGATGGATGGGCGAACCGCCCCCCTGCTTCTTTCAAAGCTTGGGCGAGCGCACGAACTTGCGGCAGGGTGTCGGTGATACCGGGCAATACGGGTGCGACAATGAGGCCGGCGTTGAGACCGACATCGACCAACCGCTTGAGCGCCTTGAGGCGTACATGCGGCATTGGAGAACGCGCTTCGAACAGCCGAATGAGTCGTATGTCAGTTGTTATGAGAGAGATGTAGATACTGACACGGTTATTTTGCTGAAGCGCCTCGAGCACGTCGATGTCCCGACATACCAATGAGCCCTTGGTGATGATGCCTATGGAAAGGTTTGATTCGCGACACAGCCGCTCGAGAAGGGCACGTGTGATCCGGAACTGTCGCTCGGCAGGTTGGTACGGATCGGTGGCCGTACCGATGACGATCGGTTGGACCGGACCGGTGCTCTGGCGTCGCCTTATGCTACAGAGATCGCACTCGAGCGCATTGAGTACCGTCTCTCGTTGCTTAACGAAGATGCGGCGTTCGAACATCTCCCAGGTCTTGGATTTGCGAAGTTGTGCGAAGTCCGCATCCGCCACCTGTCCTTTGTCGTGGGCCCGTTCGACCGTGTACCGATGTGCGTAGCGTGCGTAACAATACGTACATCCGAACTCGCATCCGATGTATGGGTTGATCGACCAAAACCCCATGCCGGTACTCTCGGGCGAGTTCACGATGGACTTGACCCGATGCTCGACAAAGGTCGCTCCGCGCTTGCGAGTATCGAGCACCCGCAAGCTCGGTGGAAAGGACACTGCGGTCGGAAGACGAAATAGCTCCGTTTGTTCCACTGTGTTCTCTCACGCAGCTCAGCTGCAGCGTCCCCAGCCGCAGACCGGGCAGAAACAGCATCCCGACGTAGGATAAACGACGCCACCACAATCCGGACATAGTTTCGGGTTTTCTTCTGGCATAAGACCGAAGATACACCGAAAATATTATAAGGCAAGTCACCGGTATATTGTTTGAAATCAGATGGTTACATTGTCCACGCCATGCCACCATCTCCCGAGCTTCGTGTGTTTCTGAACCGCGACCGCTTTCTCTCAACGTATCTTCATGAGTCCTAGCCCATCAAAGCCCCCGGCGGCTGTAGCATCGTGGTTCGAGCATCCGCTTGCCCGCCTCGGTGAAGTCTTGGTGCTGCTTTATGTGTTCCTCGTAGGTGTCAACGGGCTCGGCAAGGGATTTCAGGCGCTCGGCGGGGGACTGCTCGATTCCTTTTTCACTGCCACCGAGAACCCGTTCATGGGTCTGATGGTCGGGATCTTGGCTACGACGCTCGTGCAGAGCTCGTCGGTAACCACGGCGACGATCGTGGGTTTCGTTGCGGCGCCGGACAATCCGCTTCCGATCATGAACGCCGTGCCGATGATCATGGGAGCCAACATCGGCACCACCGTCACGAATACGATCGCGGCACTGGCACACATGGGACGAAAGGAGGAATTTCGGCGAGCGTTTGCCGTAGCAACGTGTCACGATTTCTTTAACTACCTTGCCGTTTTTGTTCTGCTGCCGCTCGAGCTGCTCACCGGCGTGTTGCGGAAGACGGCAACAGCCCTGGCGTCTTTGGTCGGCGGTTTCGGTGGTGCCGAATACGACAGCCCGATCAAGGGAGCGATCAAGGCTGGCAGCGAACCCATCAAGGCGGTTATCGATGCCGTCATTCCCTCGGCCGGCTTCGCGGCGGTGGTGTACATCGTCGTGTCCGGCATTCTGATCTTTGCCGCGTTGCTGTTGATCGTGAAGGTCATGCGGTCTGCCATGGTACGGCACGTCGAAGCGATGGTGTCGCGGGTCTTCGGCCGCAATGTCATTTTGGCCATGATCGTCGGCGTCGTCGTGACGGTCATGGTCCAATCCAGCTCGATCACCACGTCGCTCTTGGTGCCGCTCGCCGGCGCAGGGATACTCAAGCTGCGGCAAGCGTTCCCGATCACGTTGGGAGCCAACATCGGCACGACCGTGACGGCGCTGCTGGCTGCACTTGCCGCGACGGACGAGAACGCCTCCGCGGGTCTCACAATCGCTTTGGTGCACCTGCTGTTCAATTTGAGTGGGACGGTGTTGATTTATCCGATAAGGTGGATTCGCAATATTCCGTTGGCGGCGGCCCGCAAGATGGCGGATATCGCCGTCGAGTCACGTAAATGGGCACTGGTGTACATACTGCTTATGTTTTACGCATTGCCCGCTCTCTTTGCCATTGCAAACCGCCTATTAGGGTAGTTTGGAGGCGTCATGTTCCGGGAATTGATCAGTATTTTCAGAGCCGATAATCCCCTCGGACGTATGGGGGACAACTTTGCCAAGATGCTTGGCCTGACCCGGGACCAGACCATAAGGGCGGGTCAGATATTCTTCAGCAAGCCTCCGAGTCCTGAAGAGCGGACGCAGATCTATAAACAGGACGTCAAGGTCAACAAACTCGAGCGCAAGATTCGCAAACAAGTGATTGCTCATCTGTCCGTTGCTGGCAATTCCGCGGACGTTCCCTACAGCCTCTTGTTGATGAGCTTGGTGAAGGATGTAGAGCGTATTGGCGACTATGCGAAGAACCTTGCCGAAACTCTGGACGTAAGCGGCGCAATTTTGCCGGATGATGACACCGTGGCCGAATTGAGAGAGATCCGCGACGGCGTCGAGGGCGTGTTTGAGGCAGTTGCAGAGGTCTTCGCCCGGTCGGACGAAGAAGAAGCCGTGGCGCTGATTCGCCAGGGTCGTGACATGAGCCACCGCTGCGACGCGCTCATCGACCGGATTGCGAAGGGCGATTACGATGCGGCCACAACGGTGGCGGTGACGTTGGGTACCAGGTTCTACAAGCGCATAGGAGCCCACCTGCTCAACATCCTCTCGGGCGTCGTGATGCCTTTGCACAAGTTGGACTACTACGACGAAAAGGTGTTGGAGGCGCATAGGCGCTAGAGTCACTCCCTGCTGCCGTCACCGAAGATCGCCGCTTCCAGCGCCACGGCGGGAGCGTCTGAGTCCACGCCGTGCCAGCGCTGCGTCCATCGGCGCAGACGATCGACCAGACTCTTCTTGCCACGCAGTGCGTCGACCAGATCGAGGTGGGCTCCTCGCCTGGTGCCGCGGGACAGGGCGTCGAGCACGTCGTCGAGCAAGTCCAGTTCCTGCATTCGCCGCGCCTTTCCCGCCCGGGTTTGCGCGGCGCAGCACCATCCTGGTGAGACGCCGCGTTTCTGTGTCAACGGGGCCTGCGGTCGCGTTGGCTAACCGCTGTCGAAGCGCAATGGCTAGTGTTCCCGGAAGTCGCGTGTCGGGTTGCCGACTGCTGAGTGGGCTGTCGAGCAGATCACTCAACACGCGACACACTTCGTAGAGGTTCGTAATCACTTCGGGCGGGTTGCCCGCGACAGCGATGAGATGAGGAGCCGATCGGGTTCCGCATTGCCAGCGGACTGCGAAGGCTGCGGCGTTGGGGCCGACCACGACGCAATGGCGTGGCGGTTCTGGGGGCAGCCGTTCGAGCGATCCCCCCACTCGTTCGCGGATCTCGAGGGATCGACCCAACACCCTGGCGCGGCCTACACAGCTCGTCACGGGAACGGCGAGGTCGCGTTGATGCTCCAGCTTGTGTAGGATGCGGTTTCGCAGCTGTAAGTGTTGCTCGAGCTGCGGCGGGGGTGCGAACCACCAAATCTCGACATTGCTGTGTTCCGACCCCAACCGAGCCACCCTGCCGATTCGCTGCTGAAGCCGGAGCGGATTCCAGGGCAAGTCGAAGTGCACCACCGCGTCGGCATCCTGGAGGTTCAGTCCTTCGCTTGCCATGTCGGTAGCGACGAGAACGTCGATCCGGGCGTGAGCTGGAGGAGGCGTTTTATCGAGTGCTCTCGGTGCGAACCATGAGAGCACGACAGACACAGGCAGTGGGCCGGAAGCAATGCGTGCTCCCCTCCCCGTCACGATAGCCGTGCGGTCCCAGCGGAGCTGCGCTGCGATTGCGAGCGCTGTGGGCACCGCGCTGGTGAAGATGATGGTCTTGCGGGAAGACCCTGATTCTCCACGTTGAATCAACAACCGCTGCAACGCAGAGATTTTCGGACTCGTTGGCTGGTTGCCGAGTGCTGACAACAGCTCTGTGATCCGCCGGCGTTCGCACTCCAAATCGGAAGTCGAGACGCTGGTAGCGTGATGCTGTAGCAGTTCGAATTCGAGTTGAGATTCGTCTTCGGGGGTGAAGAGCTTGCGTGAGGCGCGGCGCGACAGTCTCGTGCCACGGCGTCCGGCGTCGATGGCGTGATTGAGGTACGTGCAATGGCGTTGCAGAGATTCTATGCATGCGGGAACGGATGAGGCGAGCCGGTGGAACAGGTGGAGGCGGAGTAGAGCTGCCGCGGTAGAGTCTTCGAAAGACGGGAACTGCAGTCGACCGATCGTCTGAGTCACCCGCTCGAGGATATTCTCGTCGATCGGGGCAGGTGTCAGCACCGGCTGATCGGTTTGACGCGGAATCAATTGCGGGTGGACGCCCGCCGTATCGGGAGACCGAGCAATGATCACCGGCGTGATGCCGGCTGTAGGCCTGGGCCCGCCTCGCCCAGCCACGGCCTCCGTCAATGACCTGATCCCATAGGCGGCGAAAACGTGATCCGACGCAAAGAGCCGGAGGAGGTTCAGTAGGTCTCTTGGCCGATTCACGACCGGTGTCGCCGTCATGAGGAGCAGGTGGGCGGCTCGGGCCTGTCGGGCCAGAGTGTCGTACCGTACGGTCCGCGGGTTCCGGAACCAGTGGGCCTCGTCAACAATCATGAAATCGGCCCGAAGCAACGCACTCCGCCTGCTCAACGACTCGTGAGACACGATGGTGATGGGAACACCCAACTGACCGCTCACGTGCCTCCACTGTGGAACGAGGATCGCCGGAGCGGAGACCACTACGGCCTCATAACGCGTCGCGACCGCCAGTCCGGTGTATGTCTTCCCAAGCCCTACCGCGTCGCACAGAAGGGCTCCACCAAACATCTCGAGACTTCCAGCCACTCGTTTGGCGGCATCGCGCTGATGGAGCAAAAGCCAAGCCGGAGGTATCCACTGGTCGTCGGCAGGCCCCAGGAGGGCGCGGCGAAGCCTGCGGTCCACCTGGTTCTTGGATGACCGTTCACCGAGCCGCAGGCACCAATGGAGCGGCTCGCGCACCACTGTGAGCTGGTCAGCGGTGATCGTGGGCGAGTCGACACAAGACGTCGCGCGTGGCTGCCGGCAGGGCCAGCGCCTGTGCCACCGCTTCGTCGAGGTCGGACTGGTGAAATCCGACACCTTGATGATACCGGGCGCTCATGTGTAGGAGGTGATCGACGGCCGCCCCTGAGGGAGGAACGGGTATCTGCGATGCGATGCGTGCGTTGACTCTGCGGTATCCGCCGCGGGCCTCGTCCGCCGTCAACAGCACCAGGGCACGACTCAACGTCGAATTCATGACGGCGCAAATTGCGAGCGCCGTTCGCCGGTCGGGTGCGACGCTCACATAACAGCTGTTCAGCGGCAACGCAGCGCTGGCGGGCGTGTGATCGAGCGAAACGGCGACTGGGCCTTTGGCGATGTCGGGCCAAATCACCCGGTGTTCGGACAGGGCGGCGCGCACGCGAAAGAGAGTCCATAATGGAACCGTCGTTGTAGTCGGCGCGTGCCATGAGGGTTCGCCTATGAGCTGCGATGTGCCGCGCCGCCAAGGGTGGAAGCCGATCGAGTACTCTGCCCCGGGCATTGTGAGTCCAGAGTATGACCTTGGCGGGGGTGACCTTGAAGGCGGCGATGTCGCGGCCCCGGATCAGCGGACGTAGTAGCTCGGTTTCCACAGGCACTACCGTCCCGCCGAACAAGACTTTGGTAACCACGGGGCCGGGTTCGACGACCTGCCCCACGAAGATCGGGTCGGCTCCGGTCTTTACCCCCAGGGCCGGTGGCGCCACTTGCGCCAAGGGCGTTCCCGACTGGCGGAAATCTTCCAGGGCGCTGCGGGCCCGCTCCGGTACGAGAATCCAGGGGCCCGGTGAGCCGAGCGACTGCTGCGTCACGGTGGGTGCGGAATCGAATCCCAAACGCACGCGGTGATTCCCTCCGGCGGGCCGGTTCTTGAGGACCAGGGCGAGTGGGTACATCGTAGCTCCGAACTGCGACGCTTCACACTCGGGAATTCTGTGGAGATACCGCACCATCGTTTCGCGGACGAGATGGGAGTGGGCGGATTGCGCATAGCCGACCGTGGTCAGCTTGCTAGGCATGAGGAATCCGACGGCGCCCCCCTTCACGGTGAGTTCGAGAGCCCGCTGAAGAAAGGCGATCGACAAATCGGGGAGGTGTGAGAATCCTCTTCCACTCGACGTGCTCCACCATGAAAAGCGACCCTTTAGCGCATGGCGCATGCCCGGCGACAAGCGTTCGGCCCGTACCCACGGTGGATTGCCGACGACTATCGAAAATCCTCCTTGGCGCATGGCCTCGGGTGCATGGACCTCGTAAGAAAAAAACGGAATCGCATTTTCTCGAACGGCCTCGAGTGCGCGCCGCAGGGAAGACCGATGCGCCCGTAGGGCACGGTACGCTCGACGTTGTGGGGGTGTCAGCCCGACACGCCGGCCGAAGAGATCCCGTCCCCGTGCTGCGGCGGCGAGATCCTTGATCGCGTGTTCTGTGCTCGACTGCGCCTTCTCCAGCAGTTCCTGTGCGAGAGAAAGTTCGGCGGATCGAAGCAGGCGAGCTGCGCGGTGCTGGTCGGTCCCGCGGGCGGCGAAGAGGTCGGCACGCGCCGTAGCAACGGCGAGGGCGGATCGCCGTGTTGCACTCGTCGGCCGAGCACCGAACACGCATGCCATAGCGATTGGGTCGAAGAGGGAATCTCCCTGTCTCACCAGTCCATCGAGGTTTGGCAGTGGCTCTATTGCATCGATGTCGCTACAGGGATCGTCCGCAATGACCGCTAGCCAGAGGCGCAACTCCGCCAGGCGGACGGCAATGGGGTTGAGGTCTACGCCGAAGAGATTCTCCAGTAGAATGCGTCGTCGCATGCGCAGGCGGCTGGTTGGACGTTGGTCGCTGCGCAAGGCCATGTGCATACCGCACAGCTCTTCCAGCGCGCCGAGCAGGAATGCGCCGGAGCCGACGGCTGGATCCAAGATCCTGAGGCGCCGCAATCGCCTCCGGGCGTGAGGCCTCAGAGCCGGCTCGAGCGGCCTAGCGTGGACGATCCGAGCCACGTGTTCCGGCGTGAGCCGAGGGTCGTCGCATAGGGCGGTTTCGATCGCGGCGACGACGATCTGGCGGACCACATTCTCCGGCGTGTAGAAGGTGCCCGTTTCGTGTCGTGAGTCCGACTCCATCACCCTTTCGAAAACACGACCCAACATGTCGGGAGCAACCGCATCAACTTCATCGGCTTCTCGCACACAGAAACGGAATTTCTCGAAGAGATCTTCGAACGCGTGGCGCCAAAGCTCGTTGGAAAACAAGGGCCGCAGTCGCAGTTCAACCAGATGAGCTTGAAACAGGCCGCCGTTCAGATAGGGAATCTTTCCGAGATGTAGAACGCCTTGGCGGGATGCTGCCGGCCGGTTGAGTGTTTTGAAGAACAGTGGGTCGAGCGAAACACGCTGAAAGTGCTGTCTGCCGGCCAGCGCCTCATCGAGCAGCGCCCGCAGGTAGTCGGATCTGCCATCCAGCCAGCCTTTGGCCTGTACGAAGTAGAGAAACAATACTCGCGTGAGCGGCAGCAGCGCTGCCAGCCTCCGGTCTCGGGCTGTTGCAACCCGGCCCAGGCTGGCCGTCATCCGGTCTAGCACGAGTCGGAATGACGAGTAAAAGCGTTCGCCCACGATCTCCGTGGCCAGCAACTCCTGAACTCGGAGTGCATGGGTAAGTCCGTTGGAGGAGGGCTTCGGTCGAAACTGCTCCAGATGTTGCAGCACTATGGGCGGCGGATCGCCGAGTGGAACGACAAACACCCGGCTTACACCAGGAGCGCCGAGTCTGGGAGCGGCCAACGCGATCTCTGTGGGCGCTCGAACCGCTACGGCGAGGGCTCGAGCGGAGTTGCCGGCCAGCGAGGGAGCGGACAGCGTCCCTGGGATCAGCCGCGTCGATGGCAACCACCTTGAATCCCTTCCACCTGGCTACAACAGTGGTTCCGGCCCCGAAGGGCTGCGCATCCGGAGCATAGCCGAGTGCGGCGAACAAGGTCGAGGTGTCTTGCGCCCGCTGGATGTCGCGTAGGGTAGTTAGCAGCATAGTCGATGCGATTGAGGCACCGACCATGGTAGTCCCCGGTCTGCGGCGACATCTCATCAAATTGTTGCGGTGTATGGCGAAATTGTGCGGGCGAATCGTGGAGGGTGCGCTCGAAAGTCATCCTTTCAATAAGCCCCGCGCAGTTTGAAGGTCCAATTCCACGGTTACCGGCGGCGGCCACGTTCCGCGATCCAATTCGGCTTGAACGCGAGATCGCTCTCCATCGATGAGCGTTTGGGTTGCCTCGTCCAGGAGCCCTGTCTGAATTGCGTTGGCCAGTTCGTCCTCATCCAACCACGTTTGATGCCCGTCGGCCGCCATCCAGTGATCGAGGAACAGGTCGGTACTGGCCCACACATCTTGGTTGATCTGTAACGGCGTGCAGAGATTGGTATACCAGCCCGTAAACGTGTCGTCGGCTAGATGAAACCTCCCGATGTCGTGCCAGACGCCGGGAAAGACGAACCAGAGCATTGGCGAACCCCGCTCCGCGATCGTGACTCCGTCGATCCGGATCGGCCGGCCCTCGTACCGCTCCATCAACAACACTTTGAGATCCAAATCGTCGACAACCAGCCAGTGATCGTAGTTGGTCGTTTCCTTGCCGGGGCGTGTGTAGGAGTAGTGGATGAGACGGGGGAGCATTTGGAGAACGTTAGGTGGGGGGCGCAGTAGGGGGTAGGTATGCCTACCCCCTACTGCGCCGCCGGGCAAAGTAAACCCGGTACACCAAGAGGTTCACGGCCACGACTGCCATGCCGAGAATCACCCTTGTGCCCGCAGTCAATCCTTCCGGGTAAAGGATGCGGACGATGTAATGCTCGATGAACCCACCGGCGTATCCGGCTTCGCCTGCGAGGCGGCGCAGGTGATTCTCGAGGGGTGTAAGCGGGCAGATCCAGTTCGCGAATCCGATCCAAGCTCCCCAGACGGCGGCCGGGATGTGCAGATAAGCCATTTTCGGCCACCTTAGAGCGAGCAGGCCACCGGCCACGACGAAGATGACGAACGCGAAGTGGACGAGAACGATCAGGTCGGCGGCGATGCGGAGAAGCATGGGGGTAATGGGGATAATGGTAGGGGGTAGGGCCTACCCCCTACTGTCTGCGCTCGAAAACCTCTCCACCACCACCGACGTGGTCATGTGTCCTGCCACGTTCGCCGCGGTGCGCAGCATGTCCGGAATGCGGTCGATGCCGAACAACATCCCTACGCCGACAAACGGAACTCCTGCCACGTCCAGTGCAGGTGCCAGGGTCACCAAGCTGGCGCTGGGAACGCCGGGGACGGTAAGCGACACGAGAAACGTGGCGAGGATGACAGGCCCGATGACGGCGATCGGTATCGGGACATTGTAGAGGGCGGCAAGTAACACTATGGCCGTTCCTTGAAACAGGGCGCTTCCGGCGCGGCCGATTGCCGCGCCGAGGGAATACACGAGCCCGGCCACGGCACGAGACACGCCGAGGTGGGTCTGACCGGCATCCAGCATCGCGGGCAAGGCGGCTACCGAGCTGGTGGCACCGGCAGCGATCGCAACGGGTTCGACGCAACCTTTAATGAAGCGCCTGCCCGAGATCCGACCGACGAAGACGGCCGCCGGCATGTACACGGCCGCGACGAAGATGGCCAGCCCCACGGTAACGGCGAGCACGAAAACGCCGAGGCTCTTCAACAACTCCCAGCCTGAAGCCGCCGTCATCGGGGCGGCGAGGGCGAAGACGCCCACCGGGGCGGTCCAAAGAATCCAACGTACGAGCTTCACCAGCGTGACGGTGACAGCCTCGGCCAGAGACATGAGTGGTGCACGGTATTGCTCAGGTATCGATCCAGCCGCCGCGCCGAAGAGCACCATGAAAACGATGAGCGGCAGGAGCGCGCCGCTTGCAGCAATCTCAAAGGGGTTGGAAGGGATGAGTCCCAGGAAAAAGTCTACGGCGCCGGGAAGTTCTTGTGCCGCTTGTCCGTCGGGAACCGATTGTATGGTGACGGGAGCGATGGCCAGCGCCGTTTTCATCGTCACCATGCCAATGACGATCGCAATGAGCGTCGTGCCAAAAAAGAATGCCAAGGTGGCGCCCCCCAGCTTCCCCAAGCGCCGCGGATCGCCAAGATTGGCAACACCAGTGAAGATCGTGGACGCAACCAGCGGAATCACTACCATGCGCACCAGGTTGACGAACGCCTGTCCCACAGGCGCAATACCTTCGGCTAGGCTCATCAAGGTTGGTGAGCCTGTTGCGGCCGCAAGGAGGCCGAAAACGAGACCGGCTGACAAGCCGACCACAATGGCGACTTGGTTGGTCATGGACTAGTTTGTTGCTCCGTGCGTTACGAGTGGCGATGGTTTCAGTCGTTGAGCTTTTTCAATTGCGCGAGTTCACGCTCTAATTGGGCAAGCCGGTCTTCAACTTCCGACTCCTCGGTTTCGTGGGCACCCAGTGGGATTCCCTGTCTCTCGAGCAGCGATTCTACAAGGGCGTCGGTGTAACCGACAACTGCGTGAGCCGTCGCCGTGTCCAGCAATCGATTGAGCCGGAGCGCGGCAGCCATGGATTGGCGGGGAACCAGAGAGGTGGCGAGTTCTGAAAGATGCCGGATCAGGAGTTCGCGTAGGTATTGGAATTCCTCCACGACCTCGCCGGCAGCCAGACCACGAAGGGCTGCGGTGCGGCCGTACCACTCAGAAGCGCTGAGCCACAGTCCACTGCCCTCGCGACGGAGAGACCCGGTCAGTTCGGTGAGGATTCCCAGGAGCAGATCGAGCTGTCGTTCGATCGTCTCGCGCCGAACATGTGGGGCGGAGCGAAGCCGCTTGGCGATCCAGTCGGCCCATTCCGTATGAATTTGGTCTTGCCGTTCCAACAAGATCCGAGCAACGGCGGCCATCGTATTTGTAGATGGTCGCATCGTCACTGCCGACTGAACTTTGTACCCAGTCTCATGCGCGGGGAGCTGCTGAAGGAGGCTTAAAGAAACCACATGGCAACCGTAATCACCACCACCTTCGAACTCGTTGGGGCCGATGGCGGGCCGCTACGGGGTGACGTGAGAACAGCCGACGCCGGGGAGGACCGACCTGCGGTCGTGATATGTCACGGGTTCAAAGGCTTCAAGGACTGGGGATTTTTTCCGAAACTGGCAGACCGCTTGGCACATGCCGGCCTCACGGCCGTCTCCTTCAATTTCTCGGGTAGTGGTATCGGCCCCGACGGGGAGAGTTTTTCCGAGCCGGAGCGCTTCGGCCATGCCACCTTTTCCAAGGACCTGGAAGACATCGACATCGTGTGCCGAGAACTGTTGGCCGGCACGCTGGTGGACGGCGCGGCCTCTCCGACGCAGCTGGGCCTCTTTGGACACAGCCGGGGCGCAGGAATGGCTATTGCCTACACAGCGGGAAACCACGACGTCGCCGTGTTGGTCACCTGGGCCGGGATCGGGAAGGTTCACCGTTGGCCACAAGATGTGTTGACCCAGTGGAGGCGGGACGGAAAGATCGATGTTCCCAACGTCCGCACGGGAGACATCCTGCCGTTATACACAGACGTCCTTGACGACATCGAAGAGCACGAGGACCACAAACTCCACCTGTTGAAGGCAGCCGCCGCCGTCGAGATTCCTTGGCTGATCGTGCATGGGGATGCCGACGAGACGGTGCCGGTGTGGGAGGCCCGTAGCCTCGACGATGCGGCGGCGGGCGATCACGTGAAGCTGCACATCGTGTCTGGCGGGTCGCACACGATGGGGAGCCGCCATCCATGGGCGGGATCTACGCCTGAGTTGGAATCTGCGATGGGGGAAACGGTGTGGTGGTTTACGAAATACTTGTTCTGAGGCATCAAGCGGGGCGGCCCATGAGGCCGCCCTGCCTGCGGCTACAACCCAGCGGCGTACAGGCCCTCGACTCCCTTCAACTCGTCCGTCTGGTCGCCGACGGTCACTTCAACCGGTCGGCTTCGGCGGAGCAGGGCGCTGGCCGCAACGATAGTGGCGATAGCCAACATTCCGACAGCAAACTTGTTCCAGATGAGTGCCTCCTTTTTGGGGTCAAGCACACGTTACTCCGGAACCAATATACAACGTTCCGGTATCCCCGGTTGAAACACCGGTGAAACGGGTTTCGTTCCGGTAATCGATGAACTCGATGTTACGAGAAGTGAAGGCTTGCCTCGGGCGACAATCCCCGCGGCGGGTCCGAGAACCAGAAGCCTGGGAGGCCGCTGTGGGGCTGATCCTAGCTTCCGGGTCGTCCGGTCTCGACCTCCTCTTCATCAGGCGGGCCGAGCGGGTCGAGGATCCTTGGTCGGGGCAGATGGCGCTCCCGGGCGGTCGACGGGATGCAGAGGATGTCGCGCTCGTCGATACGGCATTCCGGGAGACCTTGGAGGAAACCGGCATCGCCCTTCCTCCTAACTCTCTGCTCGGCGAGCTGGACGATCTGTTTCCAGACATCAAGGTGCTTCCCCGGGTGGTTGTCCGGCCATTTGTGTTTGGTCTTCCGACCCGGCCCCGGATCGAGCCCAGCGATGAGGTTGCAGGACACCTCTGGGTGTCGCTCCAAACCCTCCGCGCATCTGCATCTGCCACCGAAGTAGAGGTGCGAGGACAACATCTGACGGTGGATGCATACGTGGTGGGGGAGCACGTCATATGGGGAATGACCCAACGAATCGTTGCCCCATTTCTGGAGCGGATCGGCTGAGGTGGATAGAAGCTTGTCGCTCGAGGCTCTTGCATCTAGTTTAGGCAAGGTTAAATTTCAATTTCAAGCTTGACTTGGTGGGTTTTTCCATGATGTCCACGGCGCGCCAAGGTCTATCCCGCTCGATCGAGGATTACCTCAAGATCATCTACAAGCTCCAGGCCGAGTCGGGATCGGCGCAGACGAGCGCGATAGCCGAAGGGCTGTCTATCGCGCCCCCATCGGTGAGCGGCATGGTGAAGCGCCTGGCCGAATCCGGTCTCGTGGAGCATGCCCCGTATAAGGGCGTGCAGCTCACGGAAACCGGGCAACGGCAGGCGCTCAGGGTGCTGCGGCGTCATCGGATCATCGAGTTGTATTTGATCGCACAATTGGGATACGACTGGCACAACGTCCATGAAGAAGCAGAGCGTTTGGAACATGCCGTGTCGGACGATCTCATTGAGCGTATGGACCACGCGCTGGGTCGTCCGTCTCATGACCCTCACGGCGCCCCCATCCCGACGGCCGACGGAGAAATAGAGACTACGCACTGCATTCCGATGACGGATATCGATGTCGGGTCGGCTGGTCGGCTTCGCATGGTGGGTGACAAGGACCCCGAGCGGCTACGGTTTATCGCATCGCTCGGCCTTAGGCCTGGTGTGCAGTTCGACCTCATCGCTCGACAGCCCTTCCACGGACCGCTGACGATTCGATTCGACGGCGATCGGGAAGAGGTGATTGGGTACGAGTTGGCGAACTCACTGCAGTGTGAGAAGGTGAGAAGGTGAGAAGGGAGAAGGGAGAGAGCCTACCCGTCCCACCCGCAGGGGTAGGGGGTGGCCCTCTCCCTTCCCTCACTTCTCACTTCTTACATCTTCCAGCCCTCTCAGAATCGCTGCCAATCGACGGTCTCTCGCCTGCCGAATTGTGGCCAATTTCCCTTCATAGGTTCGCTCGACGTTGTGTATCAGCGCGTGCTGTTGCTCGGGGTCGAGCCGGCTCCAGGTGGCAAGGTCGCCCCACACAGATTCGAATGTCTTATTCAGGTGCTGGAGGAACTGCCCGAATCCCTCATCGTCGGCGCTCAGGTGGTAAGTCAAGTACGGTCCTGCAGCGGCCCAGCCTAGGGCGGGCCCCAGTGAAACCGCCCTGTCGAGATCGTCCACGTCGATGACACCTTGGAGCACGAGATCGATCGGCCTCCCGCCACACCGCCGCGGCAACACGGCCTACCACGTTGCCCAGGATCGGTTTCTTTACCAGGATCGGAACGCGGCCTATTGCTCTGAGCCAGCCGCGCACGAGCTCGATCAATATCCGGTCGGTTTGTGGTCCAGGAACCACCTCCACCAAGGGGATCAGTTCCGGGGGGTTGAGGGGATGGACGATCATGCATCTTTCGGGACGAGTGGCGCGGGCCACGAGTTGCTTCGCCGTGACCGCGGTCGATGAACTCGAAACTATCCGTGCCGCCGGTGCCGCCGCCTCGAAAGACTCCACCAGCTTTTGCTTGGCTTTCACGTCCTCCTGGATGGCCTCGATGATCCATTGAGCGTCGCGACACGCTTCCAGAAGACTACGCCCCACGGTGATCAGCTTGATCCCCCTCTCTACAGTCGCGCTGTCGGCTCGGTGGAGTTCAACCAGTCGCCGAGCCCGGTCGGAGATCTCGGCGAGCGCGTCGCCGGGATTTCGTCCGTGGTGGTCGTACAGCGCGAGTGGCCACCCGGCGGCCGCTATCAACGCCGCCCAGCCGCGACCGATATCTCCGGTGCCGATGACTGCGACGCGCACCTGTCCATTGCTCATGCAAGACCTTCCTGTCTGTGTTGCGCCCACCAACCCCGCCCGAACACGCGTGACAGTAAATGACGCATCGTATGGGTGTCGACGGACATTGCGACCTGACGGGGGGACGGGCCTCCTTCCCTTGTATGTCCGCGGTGTTCGGTTTCGTCAAGATCGATCCGGATGTCCTTGCTCTCGAACCCGAGCATACCCGGCGCCACGAGATCACCTATCGTGAGCACATCGTTGATGACGCATCCGTCGAGCCTTTCCTGGCTCCGGTGGAATTCCACGTAGAACTGCAAGGCAGCACCGAGCCATCGCGCCAATTCCTGAGGCGACCGGCCCAGAGCCGTGACCTCGGCTGCGGTCACCGTCATCTGTCTGGTGACGTCCAGTCCTACCATGTGGACGGGCATTTCACTCCGCACCACCATGTCCGCAGCCTCGGGATCGCACCAGGCATTGAAGTCCGCCCACCGGTTTGCGTTCCCACACTCGTGAATGCTGCCGAACATTCCGATGTGATAGCCCACGCGGCTGAGTACGAACGGGGCATCGGCCTCCAGAGCCGCCGCAAGGTTTGTAAGCGGGCCGATGGTCACGAGGGTAACGGGAGGTGGCACTGCATCGAGGAGGTCCAGTAGCACGGTGCGATGCGGCGCCGGGGCCAGCGGAACTGCTGGGACCACCGAGGCATAGCCAATCCCGGATTTGCCATGGGTCTCCGGGGCAGTAGCGAGGGGTCTCGAGCGGGGTTCTGTCTGCTCCGGGGAGTACGGGTATGTCTGGCCGGCCTGACAGCATCAGCGCGATCCGGGCGTTGCGCGTCGTGAGAGCGAGGGGTGCGTTACCGTACGTGGTGGTCACGGCGACGAGGCTGATCTCCGGCGAGCGGGCCGCCAGGGTGATGGCGACTACGTCATCGATCCCCGGGTCGGCGTCGATGATGACGCGGCGTGTCGGCCTCAATGACGCTCCGGTCCGCCCGCGACGGCTGGCGGCGCGATTGTCGTGGTCCTAACCTTCTACTAATGGAATGATTGAAGGAGCCAGCTTGAACGCCAGTTCAGAGACAGAAGCTCGTGCCTCGGAGCCCAAGAAGCAATATGCCGCGCTGATTGTAGAGTTTGGCAAGGGCTGGGAGAAAGGAGCAAGCGACCGTATTGCCGCGGTATTTACCGATGATGGGGTCTTCATACCCGAGCCCTTTTCGGCACCGCTGTGCGGCCGGGACGCCATAGATGAGTATTGGAGAGACACCCCTCGTGAACAGGCCGAGCTCACGTTCAAGATCGGCGAGATTTTCGTTGCAGGCCCGTGGTTCTCCGTGGAATTTCGATGCAAGTTTCGTCGGCGTCGGACAGGCGAGTGGATCGACGTTCGTGGCGCGTTCTTCTGCGAAACGGACGCCGGCAAGATCTCGGAAATGCGGATGTATTGGCACCGAATGACCGGCAGCCGAGTGACCGGCAGCGAGGAAACTGAGTGACCTGCTTTCGTTTTGGTACGCAGAACTGGCGCTTTCGAGCGTGGGTGGGTCCGTTCTATCCACCGAACACGAAGACTGCGGACATGCTTCGTCCGTATGGCCGCATGTTTTCCTCCATCGAAGTGGATTCATCGTTCTATGCCCTACCGGCGGCGCCAGTCCTGCTCGGCTGGCGGGAGAAAGTGCCCGACGATTTCGTATTCGCTCTGAAGGTTCCGCAGCAAATCACCCATAGCAAGCGGCTCGTGGGCGTCGCAGCGGAGCTGCAACGCTTCGTGGACCGAATTCGTCAGCTGGAAACGGCTTTGGGGCCTGTATTGGTGCAACTTCCGCCCGACTTTCTACCGGCGGTCGAAACACGCTCAACTCTCGACAGCTTTCTATCGACGCTTCCAGATGATATCCGTTGGTCGGTCGAATTCAGGCATCCTGCTTGGCTGGGGAATGAAACGCTGAGCATGCTGCGGGAGCGCAACGTTGCATTGACCTTGGTCGACGGCCGATGGGTCAGGAGGGCCAAGATGTTGGAGCTCGCGGCCGACCCGACCGCTGATTTCTGCTACGTGCGATGGATGGCGCTGGATCGGAGGATCACCGATTTCTCACGTGCTCAACTGGATCGGGAAGAAGAACTCGCTGCTTGGGCGGAGGTGCTCAAATCTCTACCGGGAAGTGTCGATACGGTGTACGGATACTTCAACAATCAGTTTCAGGGACACAGCCCCCACAGTGCCAGAGAAATGCAGCGCCTGGTCGGGCAGCAGCCGGTGGAGCCGACTGCGTTGCGCACCCAAGCCGAACTCTGCTGAAGTGAGACGATCCGCGGTTGCCTTGGCGATGGTGCTACCACTCGTCGCCGGCGCGCAAGGTCGCGACGACATCGTCCTGGCAACCACCACGTCCGTGAGAGATGCCGGATTGCTGCAGCACCTCCTTCCGAGATTCGAGCGCATTTCAGGAACGACGGTTCGGGTGTTGGCGGTTGGCAGCGGCCAAGCAATGGCATTGGGGCGGCGTGGCGAGGCCGACGTCTTGATTCTTCACGATCCGCGAGGCGAAGAAGACTTCGTGGCGGAAGGATACGGAGTTGAGCGTGAAGCTCTCATGCACAGCCACTTCGTCTTGCTGGGGCCTCCGTCCGATCCGGCGGCGATTCGGCAAGCCCCGACGACGACGGCGGCGCTGGCCTCGATCGCGAGCAGCGGGGCGTTGTTTTTGTCGCGCGGAGACCGGTCAGGAACCCACGTGAAAGAACGGGGTCTGTGGCGCGCGGCCGACGTGGAGCCGGATCCTGAGTGGCATTGGGAATCGGGCCAGGGCATGAGTGCCACCCTGCAAATCGCCGACGAGTTGGGGGCATATACGATCGCGGACATCGGAACCTACCTGGCGCACAAGTCGCCGCTGGCCCTCGAGATCTTCATCGAGGACGATCCAGCGCTATTCAATCCCTATCATATAGTGGTCGCCAACCCGGAGCGATTTGCATGGGTCAATGTGGAGGCGGCCAGAGCGCTGAGCAGGTTTCTCAGGTCGCCGGAGATTCAGCAGGCGATTGGGGAGTTCGGCCGCGGGGCGTACGGGCGGCCCTTGTTCGTCCCGGACGACGCCGGGGCCACGGCTGAGCACGGAGTTTCGCGGCGGATGACCGGGGATCTCAATAGGCAGCGTTCATCCGTCCCTTTCCGCTGACTTGCTGCCTCCTGGGGTCTCCCGATGCCTCTGCTGTCATGCCTCCCCTGCTCCCCTGCTCCCCTGCTCCCCGTCCCCCTTGCTAGCTTTCGGCCATGCCGGACCCTCGCGTAGCAGTCATCCAATTCCGGCCCCGCAAGGCTGAGTATGCTGAAAACCTCCGCCGGATCGGTGCTGTGTTCACTCAGGTGGCCGGTCTCGATGAGCCGCCGGACATCGTAGTGTTTCCGGAGGCGGCGACGTCAGGCTACTTCCTCGAGGGTGGTGTGCGCGAGGTGGCGGTGCCGGCGGGGACGCTGCTTCGCGATTTGCAACTGCAACACGCCGAGTCCGGCTGCCCTCGGATGGATGTGGTCATCGGGTTCTTCGAATCATTCAAGAATCACATTTACAATTCGGCTCTCTACGCCTCTCTCGATGGTGACGAGGCGGAGGTCCTCCACGTTCATCGCAAGGTGTTTCTCCCGACCTACGGAGTATTCGACGAGCGGCGGTTCGTGCACCCTGGACGCGGCGTGCGTGCGTTCGACACGCGCTGGGGCCGGGTGGCCATAGTTATTTGCGAGGATGCTTGGCACTCTATCGTACCAACGCTGGCCGCGCTCGACGGTGCGAAGTTCCTGTTCATTCCAAGCGCGTCGCCCGCGCGAGGTGTGATGCCCGCGCAGGTCGTGGCGCAGAGCGAAGACGACCAAGCGATTCCCGCCAGCCTGGGCCGCTGGGAGCGACTGGCACGCACCATTGCGGGTGAACACGGCATTTATGTCGTGATGGCACAACTCGTAGGATTCGAAGGAGGTAAGGGTTTCCCCGGTGTGTCGGTAATCGCGGGGCCCGATGGAGATGTGGTAGCGCGCGGACCACTGTTCGAGGAGGCGTTCGTGATCGCCGACCTCAGTGACAGTGCCGTGACGCGCGTGCGCACCGATCAGCCATTGCTATCCGATCTCCAGGTCGAGATGGCGAACCTCCTGGAGTCGTTCTATGAGGATGAACGGGAATCTCCGACTTACGACGGCGGTATGGCGCGTGTTACCGAGGGTGGGGCCGATGCCTCCCGCTTTCCGCTCGTCTCGGCGGCTGACGGGGCCAACCCCCTAGCAATCGACGCGGATCTGCTGGAACGCTGGCTGATCACTTTCCTTCGCGAGGAGGTCGTCGTCCGGCGGGGTTTCGAGAAAGGCATCGTGGCGTTGTCGGGTGGTGTGGATTCCTCGCTGACAGCGTATTTGGCTGCCAGCGCTCTGGGGAAGGAAAACGTCATCGGAGTTCGCATGCCGTACGCATCGTCGAGCGTTGAGAGCCTGGAACACGCAAACCTGGTAGTTGAAACGCTCGGCATCCGAATGGAGACGATCGATATCACCGCCGCGGTGGAAGGGTACGCCAAAGCGGTCGGCGCCAAGCCCGATGCAACGCGTCTCGGCAACGTGATGGCGCGGGTGCGCATGATTACGCTCTTTGATCTTTCGGCTGCGTACCTCGCCCTTCCCCTGGGCACCGGTAACAAGACCGAGCGGTTGCTGGGGTACTTCACTTGGCATGCCGACGATTCTCCACCGGTCAACCCGTTGGGCGATTTGTTCAAGACCCAAGTATGGGCGTTGGCACGCCACATGGGCGTTCCTGAAGAGATTGTGGCGAAACCAGCGACCGCGGATCTGATCGTCGGCCAGACCGACGAAAGCGATCTGGGTATTTCCTATCCTCGAGCGGACCTTATCTTGTCGCACTTGCTCCGTGGTTTTTCCTCGGACGAGGTCGCTCGCATGGGTTTCGAGGCCAACGAGATCGACGTGGTGCGCAAGCGGCTCGAGTCTACGCATTGGAAGCGTCGTCTGCCGACGGTTGCGATGGTAAGCCAGACCGCAATCGGTGAGTATTACCTCCGACCGGTCGATTACTAGTTTGTCAAACATCTAGTCGGCACGAATCTAATATGTCTGAAGGTGGACCTTTCTCACGACCGGTGCGGGATTCACGGTCGGTGATGAGCGAGCTAATGATGCCGCACATGGCCAATAACCTCGGGAATGTATTCGGTGGCGTGATCCTTTCGCTGGCGGATAGCGTAGGGGCTGTAGCGGCCAGGCGTCACTCGCGCAAACCATGTGTGACCGTGTGCATGGACCGCGTGGTTTTTCACGAGCCGATTCACTTGGGAGAGTTGGTCACGGCTAAGGCGAGCGTCAATTTCGTCGGACGCACCTCCATGGAAGTAGGCGTGCAGATCGAAGCGGAAAACCTGATTACCGGTCAACGCCGGCACACCAACAGCTGCTATGTCACGTACGTCGCCTTGGACGAGCAGGGGCGACCCGTTCCCGTGCCGGATGTGGTGCCCGAAACAGAAGCCGAGAAGCGCCGCTACGATCGTGCCAAGGCACGGCGCGCGCGCCGCCTTGCAGAACGCGAATCGAGAAGTGAATGAAGAAAGTCATATGCGTGTTGAGCGGAGGAACGGCTAAGGGCGCCGCACACGTGGGGGCCATCAAGGCGCTTCAGGAGTGGGACCTTCGGCCGTCGCACTATGTCGGGACTTCGATCGGCGCCGTGGTGGGAGCGTGTTTTGCCAGTGGCTTGGCGTATGGCGAGGTGCTGCGACGAATATCTACGTTGACTCGCCGCGACGTAGCCGTCTTGTCGCCGCGGGCCGTGTTGGGCGTGTTCGCCACGGCTTTGTTCCAAGGACGCCCCTGGCGCGAGACCATTGAGATGTTGGTGCCGGCGCGCACGTTCGACGAGCTCGAAACCCCTTTGACCGTCACGGCGGTGGACGGTGAGAGCGGTGATTTGGTGTTGTTCGGGGCCGGCGGGCGATCGGGCGTCGCCCTGCCGGAGGCCCTCTACGCATCGTGTGCCCTCCCGTTGTATTACCCTTCCGCACGGATTGATGGCCATCTGTACTTGGACGGCGGGTTGCGCGCGGTGTTCCCACTGGATGTCGCTGCCCAATTCGACCCTGATGTCTTGTTTGGGGTCAACGTGGGACCGCTGTTGTACTCGGCGCCTCCAGTGGATGAGCAGCCCGCTCCCGGTTTGTTGGGTGCCCACCGGCGAGCGATGCGGATCATGATGGGAGCACAAACCGAAGAGGTGATTGGCCGTTGGAGGCGAGAACGGCCGGCTGACCTCGTACTCGTGCAACCCAGCATCAGGGGACGGGCGGCCTTCTCACTCCACAAAGTTGTCGAGTATGTAGAAAAGGGATATCGGGCCGCGCAGCGTGCGCTTTCGGACTGGCAAACCGAATGATCGGGATCCGGCTCGCCGCCTTTCTCGCTCTTGTAGACTGGTCTACGTTTCCAGTGGGTCGTTCCCGGTCGTCGCGACGATCGAGGCCCGATCCCTTCTCGCCGGCACGATGAGGGCAGGGCCCATAGTGTATTATTTCACGCAGGTGTGGCGGGTCCGGCTTCGGCCATGGTACGATTGGTCTCCTGGGCTGCGCCGTCGGGAACCACGGAACATTGCCGGTGGCTATGGGATGATGGGGATCCTCATCGATGGACGTGAGGTTTCTCGGAGGTCGGAGCGATGACAGTGAAGCATTTTACAGTCAAGCAAGCTAACAAGACCCTGCCCCTCGTGGAGCGGATCGTAGCAGACATACTCGGAGACCATGATACTTGGCGTGACCGGATGGGGCAGTACGAACTGCTCTCCGCCGGCGCTACCGGTGAGAGCGGGGAAACTCCGGAGCAGATCGCATTACGCAATGAAATCGACGACGCGGCTCACCGCATCAACGGCTACATGGAAGAGTTGTCGCAAATCGGCTGTATCTTCAAGGGGTTTGAACAGGGATTGGTCGACTTCTACAGCAAGCGAGACGGTCGTGACGTGTTTCTCTGCTGGAAACACGGTGAACCTGCGGTTGAACACTGGCATGAACTCGAGGGTGGCTTTTCCGGACGGCGGCCGGTGGAAGCAGAATCTCTGCGAAGCGAAGGCTGACGAATGCTCCTTGTTCGATTTGCTCATTTCTTCGGGATGTGCCTCTGGCTGGGAGGCATGGTTGCGGCGATGGTGATTGCCGTCGCCGCTCGGTCGGAGAGCGTATCGTCGAGGGTCTCCGCCTTTCACGTGCTCGGTAGGGTTTACTCCTTTGTGATCGGGCCGGGTGCAATCGTGACGTTATTGTCAGGCGTAGCCCTGACGATGTCCATGGCGCAAGCCACGGTAGGTGGAACGGGAAGCCTCGGGACCGGGGTGATGCAGGCGACCGGGCTACTAGCCGGTGCGCTGGTCTTCTTCGCCGGACTTCCCACGGCGACCAAACTTGCCCGCGTGGCCGACATGGCGGATGAAAACGGCCCGCCACCGATATTCGACCGATTGCGAAAGCGGCTGGCCGCGGTCGCGCACTCCGTCGCTGTCCTGGCGGTATTGGCACTGTATTTTGGAACGGTGGTGCGGTAGAGGGCTCGGGTAACATGGCCGGTGTGTTGATAGATCCTCGCCGAATCGTCGGACGCGGGGCGTTGAAATCCGCCGCCCACGTCGGGGGGATCTCCCTGTTCGTTTTCGAGCTGGCCCGCGGGCTGGGTGAGTGGAGGGAGTGGTACCGTCCGGCGCTGCGGCAAGCGCGAGACATCGGGTACGGCTCGATGTTCATCGTATTCATCACGGCGTCCTTTGCCGGCGCGGTCACGATACTCCAGGCCGGGTATCAGCTTACCGCCGGAGTGCCGATTTACTTTGCATCCGGCGTCGTCGTATCCACCATCATACTCGAGCTAGGCCCTGTGCTCACGGGGTTGATTCTCGCCGGTCGCGTCGGAGCGCGCTACGCGGCAGAGCTAGGGACGATGCGGGTTACCGAACAGATCGATGCGCTCGAGAGCCTGGGGCGTTCGAGTGTATCACACGTGCTGCTGCCAAGGGTCTTGGCAGCCACCCTCATGGTTCCGATTCTTTGCATCTTCTCCGACTGCGTAGCGATCTTCGCGGGGTGGGTGGCCTCGAAAGGGGCCATGGACATGTCCAACGCCGATTTCGTCTATGGCGCCCGCTACTTCTTCAAACCGTTCTACATGTGGTACTCGCTCATCAAGTCGTTCTTCTTCGGACTCACGATAGCGATCGTGCCGTGCTACGTGGGATTCAACACCAGCCACGGAGCGGAAGGCGTGGGACGGGCCACCACAGCAGCGGTGGTGACTAGCTCGGTTCTGATCCTGTTTTTGAACGCCTTGTTGGCCAGGATGCTGCTGCCGCGATGATGGGGTCCTTCTGTCCGACTGATGGGAAGGGAGGCGTAGTACAGTGATCACCCTGCGCAACGTCCACAAGGCCTTCGGGGACAACGTCGTCCTGGACGGTGTCGATTTTGATGTCCAGCGTGGTGAAACGGTGGCGCTGCTGGGGCTGTCGGGTGTGGGCAAGAGCGTGCTGTTGAAGCACATCAACGGCCTGATTCCTCCCGACGAGGGAGAAGTAGAGGTGGACGGGATGAGCGTGCCCCACTTGCACCGCAAGGAATTGGCAGCGCTGCGACAGCGCGTGGGATACGTTTTTCAGTACGGCGCTCTCTTCGACTCCATGACCGTATACGACAATATACTACTGGGCATCACCGACGAGACGTGCGTGAACGACCTTGGGTATTGTGCGGTTCGGGTGATAGAATGTCTCGAGTTGGTCAACCTTGCACCTGACGTCGCGTCGAAATATCCCGCCGAGTTATCGGGTGGCATGAAGAAGAGGGTTGGCATAGCGCGAGCTATTGCAGGGCAGCCGACGTACCTTCTCTACGACGAGCCGACTTCGGGATTGGACCCGGTAAACGCGGAGATCATTGACTCCCTCGTTGGAAAGTTGCAGCGAGAACTCGGCGTCACAAGTGTGACGGTGACGCACGACGTGCGAGGTGCGTTCAAGGTGGCGGACCGGATTGCCTTGCTGAATGATGGAAAGATCCGCGCGTTGGGGACACCGGCGGAGCTCGCGGCGAGTGACGACGGGGCGGTGCGGGGATTCTTGGAGCGTGACCTTGAGGACATCGTCAGACACTAACGGTTTCAAATGAAGCTCGAGCACAAACAGGAAGTCACGGTTGGGTTCCTCGTCATCATGGCGGTCGCGATCTTCGTAGGCGGCTTCGCGTGGCTGACCGGAAGGCCATTGCTCGCTGGTCGCCAGGTTGTGGTTGCCGTGCGGTTTGCGGACGTGAGGGGTTTGAGCAAGGGTGACCCTGTGCTCACGTCAGGCTTGGTGGTGGGGCGAGTTGCGGACGTGCAGTTGGAGGACGTGGGCAGGGTAATCGTCTTGCTGGAGCTGAAAACCGACACGTGGCAACCCCAGATCGACGCACGGGCAGAGGTGAAATCTTTCGATTTTCTGGGAACGAAGTTCGTCGATTATAATCCTGGCCATGCGGATGAATTCCTCGCAGCCGGACAGATCATCACCGGGACTAGAGAGATAGACGCTCTCGAGGGAGCGGGCCAACTGGCGGACCAGGCAGCCGCGGTGCTCACCGGTGTTCAATCGTTTGTGGGCGAGTCCGTCTTGAACGAGCTCATGGCGACTCTGGAGGCGAGCCGCAGCGCTTTGGAGGCGATTACCGAGGTGAGCAAGGGGGGGATGATCGACGATGCGGCTGCGGCTATGCGCACCATGGCTGACGCGGCCGAGCGAATCGACTCACTTGTTGCGAATCCCGCACTCGAGCGTTCGGTCAACCAGCTCGACGAGGTCACCACCAGTCTCAAGGAGATGGCGGAAGGGTTGGCCGGTGCTACCAACGCCTTCAATAGGATTCTCGAAGGAATGGAACGAGGTGAAGGATCCTTGGGCCTGGCGCTTCGCGACACTTCTTTGTACCACAATACCAACGAAGTCTTGATCTCATTGCGGAAGCTGTTGGACGACTTGCGGGAGCGCCCGGGACGGTATTTCCACTTGAAGGTCTTCTGACGATCGGTGCTCGCCATAACTTTTCTCGGTACTTCCGCCGCCCGCCCCACCGTCGAACGCAACGTTTCCTCCCTCTCGGTCACGCGAGAAGGAGAGACGCTCATGTTCGACTGTGGCGAAGGAACACAGCGCCAGATGATGCGCTACGGCGTCGGCTTCTCTTTGAGAGACATTTTCTTCACGCATTTCCACGCGGATCACGTGCTTGGCGTTACCGGTTTGGTGCGGACGTTGGGGCTTCAGGGCCGCACCGACCCCATCTGTTTGTACGGCCCGGTGGGCGCGAAGGACGTTCTGTCGCAGGCGATGTCGCTGGGAGTGGAGAAGACGTCGTTCGAGATCCACATCGAGGAAATCAAGCCCGGCGACCGTCTCGAGCGTGGTGAATACGAGATCCGCGTCTTTTCGACGGAGCACACCCGGCACTCTATCGGGTTCACCATCGCCGAGCACGAGCGGCTGGGGAGATTCAACCCTGAGAAGGCGCGGGAGCTGGGCATTCCCGAAGGGCCGCTGTGGGGTCAGATCCACGCCGGCAGGATCGTCACGCTGGACGACGGAAGGAGAATCGGGCCGGAGGAGCTGGTTGGAGAGGTGCGACCCGGACGCAAGGTCGTGCTCAGCGGCGATACGAGGCCTTGTAAGTCGGTGGTGGACGCGGCGAAAGACGCCGATCTCCTGATTCACGAGGCCACGTTCGGCGGGGAAGAGGAGGACCGGGCCGAGGAGACGGGCCACTCCACGGCCAAGGGGGCCGCTCAGGTGGCTCTCGCCGCCCGGGCGCGGCGCCTCGTGCTGAGCCACGTGTCGGCACGCTACTCGAAGGATTTCGGCCCGCTGCTGGAGCAGGCGCGAGCGGTCTTTCCGAACACCGTGGTGGCCAGGGACGGGATGAGCATTGAGGTACCTTTCCCCGACGCCGCGGACGAGGGTTGACTGGCTGTCGGGCCGTTATAGGTTTTCTTCCCGCTCCGCGGGGAGATTCCGCGGTGTTTCTGGGGCTGTAGCTCAGCTGGGAGAGCGCCTGGATCGCACCCAGGAGGTCAGGGGTTCGAGCCCCCTCAGCTCCACTGCCCCGTGGTGTAACTGGCAACACGTCTGACTCTGGATCAGAAGAGTCCAGGTTCGAGCCCTGGCGGGGCAATCAAATAACGCGGCTTTATGCCGCGTTTTTGATTGCCCCCCCCTGGTACTCGCCGCCGCGTCTCACTTCGTTCGACGCTTACCGGTCGAGCCCTGGCGGGGCATACCGCAAGTGCCTGCAGCGTAGAGAGATAGAGCGCTGTGAGCTTTCTCGTTTGCGGCCGATTGGGGTAAGAAGTGGCGTAACTTCGATGCCTCCACGCCGTCCTCGTGCAGCTTCATCGACGACAGCGCCACCGTTGTCAGCGTTGCTTCGTCGACCTGCTGGTAGCACTGCTGCAAGGTGGTGAGGTCTTGCGGCAGCCGAGTGTCGGGCGTCGGGACCATCTGGCGGATCGCGACCACGCCAGGTGTTCAGCCAACTCACGCTTATTCATCTCGGGCATCACGACATCGGTCACCATCAGATGAATCGGAATGATGTCAGCAACCAAGTCTCCCATCATCCCGGCCTACCTGAGCAGATGCCGAATAGCGGGCTGTTGTGCTTGCTGTCGCCGCCAACCAACTCATGCACGATCTCATGCTTGACTACCGCCTCGTTATCTATCGAGGGCCAAATAATCGCGATCGCCCCTGGCCCGTGCAGCCCGTCTGCCTTCTGCCCGTCAGACCTCACAATCGAATCCGTGCCGAGAAACGTGACCTCCAGAATGTCCTTCCGCAACTGCGTGCACTCGACCGTTTCGCGCCACCAGTCCTCATACTCGGGCGGCGGCGGGTCCAAGAACACCGGCCCGTGCACGGTCCAATCCTCTGTAAACAACAACGACGCTGGCCCGGTCAAAGCCGAACAGCCGACTACCAGCAGAACCACGGACAGGCCGGCCACGCGGTCCAATTCAGCACTTCTCACACACCGTGCATGCGAGAACAGTGCACTCCGCCGAGCTCGCTCTAGCAACTGCAGCAAGAACGGCGGCAACACCGCCGCGACCGCGGTAGACGAGGACGTTCTTGCTGCGTTGGTCGCGGAGCTGGTCCGCGAGACTTCCACCATTCGCACTTATGCTCCCATAAGTCGCGTCCAATCCTGTCCTTGCCCGAGGTGCCGGTGAGCCGATTGGGGAAGAACTGGGCAACGAAGTTGACGGCGCACGCGTACAGGACCTATGTTCGCCAGGCCTTCAGCTCCGGTGGTCGCGTGGCATCTTCCTCTTCCGTTGTGTGTCCAAGACTACATGGCCCGGCATGGTGACCGCAGATCGGGTGATTCGCGGTTATTTCCTCGTTTCAGGCTTGTATACTCTGGCGGCAGCACTCATTTGGGGCGTCAACACGTTGTTCTTGCTCGACGCCGGACTCGACATCTTCGGCGTATTCGTAGCCAACGGAGCGTTTACCGCCGGGATGGTAATCTTCGAGATCCCCACGGGCGTGCTGGCGGACACAGGAGGGCGTCGAACGTCCTTTTTGTTGAGTGTCGTCATCTTGGCCGCTACGACGGTGGCGTATGTAGCGGCGGCACGAATGGGAGGGGGGCTGGGCAGTTTCGTGATCGTCTCCGTTTTTATGGGACTTGGTTTCACGTTTTACTCGGGCGCTGTGGAGGCATGGCTGGTCGATGCGTTGAAGGCTTCAGGCTACGGCGGTCAACTCGATCACGTGTTCGCCCGTGGTGCGATGGTAACCGGTTCGGCGATGCTGGTGGGCACGGTCGCCGGCGGTTTGCTGGGGAGCATCGACCTGGCATTGCCGTACCTGGTCCGCACGGGAATGCTCGTCGCCGTATTCGGCGTTGCGTTTGTGGTAATGCACGATCTGGGATTTACAGCGCGCGCACTGCGGTGGTCGGGCATTCCCCGAGAGATGCGGGCGGTAGCTCGAGAAAGCATCACGTACGGTTGGAATCGACGGGCGGTGCGTCTCTTGATGCTTTGTTCAGCGGTACAGTTGGGGTTTCTCACCTGGGGTTTCTACGCGTGGCAGCCGTATCTGCTGGAGTTGTTAGGACGGGACGCAGTGTGGGTAGCCGGCGTTATAGCTGCTCTAATATCCGCGTCTACGATTGCCGGTAATGCATTAACCGATTGGTTCACCCGATTCTGTGGGCAGCGGTCGACGCTGTTGCTATGGTCTGCCGGTGTCCAGACCGTGGCGGCGGTGGGTGTTGGGCTCGTGGGATCTTTTTGGGCTGCCGTCGCATTGTTGCTCGTAGTCACCGGGGCGATGGGTGTCGCCGGACCGGTGAAGCAGGCCTTCTTGCATCAAATGGTGCCCTCCGCGCAGAGGGCATCGGTACTTTCGTTCCACTCGCTCGTCAGCAACGCGGGTGGCGTCGGCGCGCAGGCGAGCCTCGGGTATCTTGCACGGGTGCGATCGATAGCCGATGGATATGTGGTCGGTGGACTCTTCACACTCCTGGCGATTCCAGTGCTCATGCTCTTGCGCGTGCGCCGCGAAGACGCAGACCGCATCGTCGGCGAACGGGCCGGTCGGCGCGCGGCGTGTGCAGCGCAGGGGCTACCGGAAGTGTTGCAGGTCGACGCGACTCCGCGCCAGGCAGTGGGTCCTTGACCAAATCCGAGAGGGATCTGAGTGCCTCTCGAATACTGGTATCTGTTCCCGATATCGGTTGCCATTGCCACCACGGCCATGGTCTTTGCCCATCCGTTCCTGCCCGAGGCGTTCAACAATCTCTTTGTGGGGATTTGGGAGTACGGAAGCATGAAACTCATTGCCATCAGTGTCGGAGTTCCGCGAGAAGTTCTCTGGAAGGGCTGGAACGCTAACCGCCAACAGCTTTCGGGAGCGATCAGATGATCTTCAAGATGAGCGAGCTACGCATTCTCCCCCCCATCTATTTTTTCGTCGCCCTCGTAGTGATGTTTGGGCTGCACTATCTGCTCCCCATCGCGCTCCTTCGAGGTGCCGTTTGGCTTTACCTAGGCGTCGCATTGATCGGTAGCAGCGTGCTATTCATCGTCATAAGTGCACGCCTGTTTGACAAACTGGGCACCACGATCAGGCCTTTCGAAGAGTCGACCGCACTGGTCGTGACCGGCCCGTTCAAATACAGCCGGAATCCCATGTATCTCGGGATGGTGGGGGTGCTCATGGGGCTTGCCGTAGTGTTGGGTACTGCCACGCCGGTCGTGGTGATTCCAGTGTTCGTCTGGCTTATTACCCGACGTTTCGTACTGGGGGAAGAGGCGGCGCTCGAAGCGCGGTTCGGTGATGACTACACGGAGTACCGGAATCGGGTCGGGCGCTGGCTCTGACGGGCAAACGGGCGCGTCGTGTACACTGGCAAGGTTCATCTCGTGAAGACCACCGTGCTGCCGCCGCGTTAGCTAACAAGTCCATGAAGCTGGCGGCGCATTTCGTTTGATAAGGGAGTCATTGAGTTGTGAGCCTGGCGAGATCTATGAACGTTCAACATGTTTGCGCAGGGCAAGTGATAGCGCCGCAGTTCATGGGCAGATCCTTTAGGCCGCGCCACCGTAACTTCGGATCTAGGGCAACATGTTCGTCGGGCACCTAGCTGTAGCTCTCGCTGCGAAGAAGGTCGAGCCCCAGGTCCCGCTGTGGAGTCTGGTTGCCGCATCGTTTGGTGTGGACCTCTTGTGGCCGCTGCTGCTACTTGCGGGAATCGAGTCAGTGAGGGTCGAGCCCGGGAACACTGCCTTCACTCTCCTCGCGTTCGAGTCATACCCTTAGAGCCATGGTGTTGCTCTGGGGTGTGCTTGCAGGGGCGGTGGCCTTCATTGCGCTAGAGCGCAGGCGCAGTGGGTGGATAGTAGCAGCAGTGGTAGTCAGCCACTGGGTTCTTGATCTCATCACTCACAGACCAGACCTACCGTTGTGGCCGGGCGGTCTGCAGGTGGGCCTTGGGCTCTGGAACTCGATCCCGGGAACGATGATCGTTGAAGGTGGTATGTTCGCAGCGGCCATCGCGTTCTACATACGGTGGACGCGACCCATGGATCAAGTGGGGCGGTGGGCGTTTTGGGCGCTCGTGGCTCTGACAGGAGTGATATGGGTGAGCCAACCGTGGTCACCGCCGCCTCCAAGTTCGACGGCCGTCGCCACGGCAGCACTCAGCATGTGGATACTCCCTATTTGGGCTGGGTGGATAGAACGACACCGGTCCACTCCCGGTGCGGCCTAGCAAGCCAATGCGCTCGCACTTTATGATGGCAGACCGATCAATACATCCACGGACGGCAACGTAATTGGACGGGAAGATCTTGCTCCTCTCGCAAAGCGGCTCGGCGTCATGGAGCTGTTCGAAGCGGGGCAGGCATGGCCCGACATATTTTGGAATCGCAGGTGCGCTAAATGGGCTGTACAGCACGCGGAGAGTATCATTCAGGCGCTCGACTCGCCTCCATGGATACAGAGGACCTAGATCGTCGCCGCTCGCGGCTTAGTATCAACTTTGAAGTGCAACCATGAGCGTCATCGCGCATAGCATTCCTCCGGGGTGCGATAGCCGAGCCGTTTGCGAGGTCGGTTGTTAAGCTGTGCCGCGATGCGATGGCAGTCGTGCTGCAAACTCCGCTTGACATCCCCCACCCCAACCCAAACAATCTCCTGATCTCAAATCACACCGTCCCCATAAGGAGCACCCGATGTTCCGGTTTCTCGATATCCGCCACCCGGCCACACTCATCCTCGGCCTCTTGACCCTGGCCACAATCCCGGCCGCCGCCCAAGACGCCGATGAACAAGAGACGGTGATAAACGCCCCCGACCACCCTTTGCTCAGACCCTTCCGCTGGCGCTCCATCGGCCCCGTGGGCCAGGGCGGTCGCGTGAACGACATCGCCGCACGGCCCGACGACCCACACACCTTCTTCGTGGGCTTCGCCACCGGCGGTCTCTGGAAGACCACCAACAACGGCACCACGTTCCGGCCGGTGTTCGACACCTACGGCACCCACTCCATTGGTGACATCGCCATCGCGCCGTCCAATCCGGACGTGGTCTACGTGGGCACCGGAGAGGCCAACAACCGGCAGAGTTCCTCGTTCGGGGAGGGGATCTACAAGAGCACCGACGGCGGCGAGACGTTCACCCACATGGGCCTCCGGGAGACCCAGTCCATCGCCCGGGTCATCATCCATCCCTTCGACGCCGACATGGTGTGGGTGGCCGCCAACGGCCACCTCTTCGGCCCCAACAGGGAGCGGGGCGTGTTCAAGAGCAGCGACGGCGGCCAGACCTGGAACAAAATCCTCTACGTGGACGAGAACACCGGCGCCACCGACTTGACTCTCGATCCCTCGAACCCCAACACTCTCTACGCCGCCACCTACGAGCACCGTCGCACCGCCTGCTGCTTCGTGGGCGGCGGCGAGGGGAACGGCCTCTGGCGCTCCGACGACGGGGGCGAGACCTGGACACGGATCGAGGGGAACGGCCTCCCCCGGGGCACCATGGGCCGCATCGCCCTGGCCACCACCCCCGCCAATCCCGACGTGGTCTACGCCCAGATCGAAGTGGCGGCGGACCGGGAGGACGCCCTGACGGAGGAAGAGCTGGAGGAGTGGGAGCGCCTGGATGACGTGGACTCCCTGCCCCCCGATCCCCAGTGGAACGGCGTGTGGCGCTCCATGGACAAGGGCGGCACCTGGGAATTCCGGAGCAACCAGAACGGCCGCCCCATGTACTTCAGCCAGATCCGTGTGTCTCCCGAGGACGCGGACCTGGTCTACGTGGTGGACCAGCGAGTGTGGAAGTCCCGGGACGGCGGCCGGACCTTCGAGCGGCTGAACGGCTACGGCCACGTGGACCAGCACGCCTTCTGGATCGACCCCGAGGATCACGACCACCTCATGATCGGGAACGACGGCTCGGCGGACGTGACCTGGGATCAGGGCGAGACGTGGGAAGCCCTCCGGACGTGGGCCGTGGGCCAACCCTATCACGCGTCGGTGGACATGCGGCGGCCCTACCACGTGTGCACGGGACTCCAGGACAACGGGACGTGGTGCGGTCCCAGCGCGGTGCGGGAGGACGAGATCCTCGCTCAGGACTGGTACCGCGTGAGCGGCGGGGACGGCTTCTACACGCAGATCGACCCCACCGATCACATGATTCTCTTCTCCGAGTCCCAGAACGGAAACGTGCGGCGCGTCGATCTTCACGCGGGCACGACGCAGAGCATCCGGCCCAGGCCGCCCACGGATAACAATCTCCAGGCGAACATCGTCCCGGAGCCGGAATTCCAGATGCCGATCCGCTGGAACTGGAACACGCCCTTCATCCTCTCACCCCACAACCCCCGGACCATCCACGTGGGCGGCAGCCGCTTGTTCACCTCCCGGGACCGTGGTGAGCACTGGACCATGAGTCCCGATCTCACGAAGGACATCGACCGGGATCGCGAGCGGGTCCTGGGACTCCGGAACGACATGCCGCGCTGCCGGCAAAACCAGCGGGGTGAGGAGTGCATCCTGTCGCGGAACGACGGCGTGCGCATGTGGAGCACCATCGTCTCCGTGGCCGAGTCGCCCATCGTGCCCGGACTCCTCTGGGTGGGCACCGACGACGGGAACATCCAGGTGAGCCGGGACGGCGGCGCCACCTGGACCGAGGTGAGCCGCAACCTCCCCGGCGGGAGGACGCGTTACTACGTCTCCCGGGTGGAGGCGTCGTACCACCATCCCGCCACGGCGTACGTCTCCATCGACGGCCACAAGAGCGACGACCTCAGGCCCTACGTGTACGTCACCCGGGACTACGGCCGGCACTGGAGCAGCATCAGCGCCAACCTCCCCGCCTACGGCAACGTGAACACGGTGCGACAGGACCCCAAGAACCCCAACTTGCTCTACGCCGGCACGGAATTCGGCCTGTTCCTTTCATTAGATGAAGGGGGAAGCTGGCACCGCTTCATGCCCAACCTGCCGGTGGTCCGGATCGACGACATCCTGGTCCATCCCCGGGACAACGACCTGGTGCTGGCCACCCACGGCCGGAGCGTGTGGATCATGGACGACGTGACGGCCCTCCAGACCCTTACCGACTCGGTGTTGGCGCTCGACGTGGAGCTGCTCGTGCCTCGGGATGCGGTGCTGTGGAAGACCGACATCCGCCTGAGCCGGGCGGTGACGGGACACAAGAACTGGGTGGGCGAGAACGCCCCCGAGGGCACCGCCATTCAGTACCACCTAGGGTCCGCCGCCGGGAACGTGGCACTCCGCATCGTAGATGCCGTGACGAGAGAGACGGTCCGGGACCTGGAGGCAACCGCCGAAACCGGGTTGAACCGGGTGCAGTGGGACCTCTGGGCCAACCCCCAGAACGAGGATCAAACCCGAGGCCCGCTGGTGGAGCCGGGGACGTATCTGGTGGTGTTGGAGGTGGACGGCGAGGAGCAGTGGGCCAAGATGGATGTGCTGGAGGACGTGTGGATGAGGTAGCCGTCATCGAGCAGTTCGGCCAACCCTTGAAGGAATCCAGAGTATGGATTTCTTGTGGCTTGAGTGACTTCCCCGTATTCTAGGGGCTCGCTCGCCGTACGGAGTGATACCGCCTCATGCTGACGGGTGCTTGGCAGGTTGAATATTCTAGGAGGTTACGATGGTATCCCTCATGTCGCTGTGGCTTCCGATCCTGCTCTCCGCGGTGCTTGTGTTCGTGGTGAGTTCCCTCACCCACATGCTCCTCAAGTACCACCGCACCGACTTCGGCAAGGTGCCGAATGAGGACCAGGTCATGGACGCCCTCCGCCCGTTCGGCATCGCTCCCGGGGATTACTTTATCCCCCATGCGGGGAGTCCGGACGCGATGAAGACGCCCGAGTTCATCGAAAAGATGACGAAAGGCCCGGTGGCCTTCGTGACAGTACTCGAGAACGGCCCACCGGCGATGGGCAAGAGCCTGGTGCAGTGGTTCGTCTACTGTCTAGTCATTGGGGCATTTTCGGCCTTCGTCGCCGGCCATGCACTCGGCCCGGGTGAGGACTACCCAGTGGTGTTCCACTACGTCGGTACCGTCGCCTTCGCCGGGTACGCCCTCGCGCTGTTGCAGAACTCGATCTGGTACAAGCGCAACTGGGCTGCAACTCTGAAGTCGGTTTTCGACGGACTGCTGTACGCCCTCGTCACCGCCGGGACATTTGGATGGCTGTGGCCCGGTGGCTGATCACCGGCGACCGCGCTCGGAATGAGTTGTTGCACCCACTGCCAAGCGACTGACAAGCAGTTCGGCCCCGCCATGGCCCGCCAAGACCTTCGGCGGTATCGCAAGAAGGGTCCGGACAAGACCACGAGGATGTTGCTGAGCGCCATTCGGGAGATGGGTTTGCCGAGCGGAACGCTACTCGACGTCGGTGTCGGCGTGGGGGTGCTGCACCACGAGCTGCTCGGTCATCAAGTCGACACGGCCACTCACGTCGAGGCATCGTCCGCCTATCTGACTGAAGCCCGCGCCGAGACCGCGCGACGCGGCAACGACGATCGGGTGAGCTTCGTGCAAGGGGACTTCGTGGACGTGGCGCCGCAAGTCGCAGATGCAGACGTGGTGACACTGGACCGAGTGATCTGCTGCTACCCCGACTACGTCAGCCTGCTCCAGGCGGCCGGGGGCAAGGCGCGCCGCCTGTGCGGCCTCAGCTATCCCCGCGACCGCTGGACCGTGCGACTCGCAGTAGCCATCATGAATCTCTTTGGACGCCTGCGAGGCAGTGCCTTTCGGCTGTTCGTCCACCCGAGCGCGGCCGTCGATGCCGCCATACGGGACCTCGGATTCCAGCCGTGCAGCAGTCAGACGACGGTGGTGTGGCAGGTGCTACTCTACGAGCGGCGCGGCGACTGAGTCCGTGGGGCCGACCCGTACAGCACACATATTGAAAGGGAGAACGCCGTGGAATACCAACTGACGCCCGAACGCATCGCCAAGGTGCTCGGTATCTGCTTCTTGTTGACCCTTGGCCTGTTGCTGATTTGGTTTGTCGGATACCTCGTGGGAGGCGATTTTGCGTTTCGGATCCATGCGACGACGTTCGAAATCGACAGGCGTGAGTTCGATTTGGTCATGTACTGCGGCATGGCACTGCTCAAGTTCGCGGCCATCGTCTTCTTCTTCATTCCCTACGTCGCGCTGAAGATTGTCGAAAAGCAGGTTGGCTGACGACCCGACCTACCGGCGGCCATCCCTCGGGGACGCCCAATCGCCATGCGGTTGATAGCCTCTGAGTTCCTGTAAATCGACGTTGAACTCGTCACCTGCATCAAACCGGCGACCCTTCCGGAGCACCGACTCGATGCCACCACGGGTCACGTGTGAGGCGTCGATGCCGCTGAGGGATTGGCGCACCGATTGCAGCCGGGTCTCGGGGCTCTGACGCTTGGGCGGGCTGCGACCCAGCATCTCCAGCAGCACTAACGCCAGGCTGTACACGTCGGTCCGCCCATCCACATCCCGGCGGCCCTCGGCCTGCTCCGGGCTCATGTAGGCGGAGGTGCCCACAGCCATGCCGGCCTGGGTGAGGTTGTCACCACCAGCCATCCCCAACGCCCTGGCGATGCCGAAGTCTGCCACCAGAGCGTGGCCTTCGGCGATGAGGATGTTCTCCGGCTTGATGTCGCGGTGAATGACCCCGAGGCCGTGGGCGTACTGGAGGGCGCTCGCCACTTCGCGCGTCATCGCCAGGGCCTCCCGGAGTGGCAGCTCCTGCTGTCGGGTCATCCTCTGGCGCAACGACTCGCCCTCGATGAACGGCATGACGAAGTACAGCAGCCCGTCGGCCTCGCCGGCGGCGAAGACGGGAACGATGTGGGGGTGGGTCAACGTGGAGGCGAGGTTCCCTCTCGCAGGAAGCGTTCGCGAAGCAGTCGCGTCGCCACGTCCGGCGTAAGGACCTTGATGGCGACCTTTCGTCTGGGGTGGTGTTCCTGGGCCAGGAACACCGTCGCCATACCACCGCGCCCGATCTCGCGCTCGACGGTATAGCGGTCGGCCAGCACAGTTTGTATCCGCGTCAGAAGGTCTTCCATCCGGCCTGAAACATTAGGTGAACAGAGGTCGATGGCAACCGGGGAATCAGCGTAGCCCCGAACGCCGCTGGGATGCGAGGAGGCTGGAGAAATGCTCCCGCGCTCGGCCGGGGATGGGGATTCTCCGAGTTAGTGCGGAGCGGGCTCATGCTCCCAACTGAGGGCAATTGGTGGGGGGTCGCGCTTGAAGATCGCGACGAGGTGCCCTTCACTAAGGATGCCCTCTCAGCACGGAGCACAGAGCTGCGGTTCTTCGGCTCAACCTCCATGGAGCGGGATGGGCCCTGGTCGGCCGCTCATGCCAGGGATGTGACCACCTCCTCAATGACATCAAACACCCGGTGGACATCTTCGTCCCCTATCACGTAGGGCGGCAGAAAGTACAACGTGTTGCCCAGCGGGCGCAGCAAGATGTCGTGCGCAAGAAACCTAGCGTAGAGATCCGGGCCTAGCGCATCGAAGTATCCGCCGCTGCTTCGGGCCTTCAAGTCGATGGCAGCCATTGCACCGATACCGCGTACTCCAGTCACGGCCGGCCGGCCGGCCAGCCGCTGCAGCCGCTCGCCAAAGAGTTCCTCCAACCGAGCCACTCGCTCGAGGCAACTTTCGTCGTCGAAGACCGCGAGCCCTTCCAGAGCGACAGCGCAGGACAACGCGTTGCCGGTAAACGAGTGCCCGTGCAAAAACGTGCGCGAGCGATCTTCGCTGAGGAACGCTTCGTAAACGTCATCCGTACTCAACGTTGCCCCAAGCGGCAAGTATCCACCGGTTAATGCCTTGGAGAGGCAAAGGATGTCGGGGCTAATAGGACCGTGTTCACAGGCAAACATCGGCCCCGTCCGTGCGAACGCCGTAAACACCTCATCGGCGATCAACAGAATACCCGCCTCGGCAGTCACCGCCCGGACGTATCTCAGAAACTCCGCTGGCCACACCACCATTCCGGCTGCACCCTGCAACATCGGTTCAATGATGACGGCAGCGACTCGATCACCTTCCTCCCGGACGATCGTATCGAGCACCTGCATGCTCTCCCCGAGGTTGTGCGGCCCCGGTATTCGCATGACGGTAAACAGCAGATCCTCAAAGGCAGTGTGAAACGAACCGTCACCGCTCACCGACATGGCGCCGAAAGTGTCTCCGTGGTACGCTTTCTCGAGCGCGACAAACCGGTCGCGCCCATCCTCGCCACGGTTTTGCCAGTATTGGAGGGCCATTTTCAAAGCCACCTCTACCGCGGTCGATCCATCATCGGAGTAGAAAACGTGAGACAGTCCTTCGGGAGTACGACGCACCAGCTCGCCGGCCAGCTGCTCCGCCGGTTCATTCGTAAAGCCCGCAAAAATCACTTGAGCAAACCGCTCCGATTGTTCGACCAGGGCACGGTTCAACCGCGGGTGATTGTGTCCGTGGATGTTGACCCACCAGGATGAGATTCCGTCGAGTATGCGGCGGCCGTCGGGCGTGTAGATGTATATGCCCTCGGCCCGGACAACGGGTATCGGCGGTGCGGCGTTGAGCATCTGGGTATATGGCCGCCATATGACACCAGTGTTCCTGTTCGACTTGTTGGTCACAACAGGTGACCTTTCAATACGGCTGGGCGATCGAAGCGCTTCGCGGCAGCAGCGAAGCCTGCGCGGGTCAGCGGCCGGACGGTATCGACCTCTCCCACCGTCGCCACACCTCCAAAGCGCTCTATCGCCTTGCGATTCTCGGCATTGGGTGGACCGCTGAACACCATACCGATGACGCGAATCCTCCGGCCACGCAGCGCCTCTAGCGTCAGCAGGCTGTGATTGATCGTCCCTAACGTACTCGGTGCGACGACGACACAGGGCAACCGGAAGCGGGCAACCAAATCTATCAGAAGTAATCCGTCGTCTGTGATGGGCACGAGAACGCCGCCGATCCCCTCGATAATGAGATGGCGACGAGAATCGGCACGCTGTAAAGATGCGAGAGTACGCTTGACCGCAATGGGATCGATGACCCGCCGCTCGAGTCTCGCCGCGAGGTGCGGTGAGAGTGGGGCGTCAAACAGATATAGCTCGTCGTGAACTTCACCAAGATGTCCTACCCAGCGGGCCACGCTTTTAGTATCCCGCCCCTCTGACGCCCCGCTAGCAATCGGCTTCCAGTATCCCAAACGACATTGCCGGCCATACCGCGCCATGATGAGCGCCGAAACAACTGTCTTGCCGACTTCCGTGCCTGTACCCAAAACGACAAGGCTCACACCTCAGCCGCCTCCGTTGCAAGGCCTCGGGTCTGGTTCACCGCTGTGGCGATCGCTTCCGCCAACGCATCGATCTGTGCTTGGCTCTGGTCGGCGTGGATGGACACGCGCAGACGAGACGTCCCCGCCGGAACGGTCGGTGGTCGGATAGCCCGTACGTCGAATCCCTTCGCTTGAATCGTCGATGCGACTCGCAGCGCCCGTTTTGCGTCTCCTAACACGATGGGAACTATGGGTCCTTCCCCTCTGATCTCAACGTCTTGCTGCCCGGCCAGGATGCCTCGGAACCGCCGCGTGAGTTCGTGTACACGTGTTCGACGTTCGGTCTCTTGCTCCACCAGATCGAGTGCACATGTGACGGCCGCGAGCAAAAGCGGCGGCTGGGCCGTCGTAAACACAAATGGCCGAGAACAGTTGATCATGTAATCCACGACGACCGAAGACCCCGCCACGAACGCGCCAAAGACGCCAAGTGCCTTGCCCAACGTCGACATCACGGTCAAAACGGATTTCTCAACGCCGAATCGCTCGGTGAGACCCGAACCACGCTCGTCACCATAAAGTCCTGTGGCGTGCGCATCATCGACGATCAGCTGCGCGTCATATCGCTTGGCCAGCTCAGCGTATCGATCAAGGGGCGCGATATCCCCTTCCATGCTAAACAAGGATTCCGTCACCAGAAACGTGCGCCCACTCCCGTGCGGTCGCGACAACTCCCCCTCAATCGCCGTTAGATCGAGATGTGGATAGATGGCCTTGGTTGCACCACACAGCCGGATGCCGTCGATGAGACTAGCGTGATTCAGCTCGTCGGAGAGGACCCGATCGGAAGCGCCAACCAGCACCGTGAAAACACCGATATTGGCCTGGTAACCACTGGAAAAGAGCAGCGCCGCTTCGGTTCCTTTGAACCTTGCGAGCCGTTTCTCGAGAGCCGCATGGTGGTCGGTGTGCCCCCTAAGTAACCTGGATGCCGGCGCGGTGAGGATGTCCGGCAAAGCAACCTTCGCCAACAACTCCCGGAGCCGGCCGTCCCCTGACAACCCCAGGTAATCGTTCGACGAAAAATCTATTCCCGTAGGAGTCCGCAAGGTTCGATAAAGCTCCTCATGCTCGAGTTGCCTTAACCGAACCACAAGCTCTCCCAGGAATTCGTTCACGTCGTCTCGATCGCCGTCATGCCGAGTGCATGCAGCATCGCCGAATCGTGGTTCATGCCCGGATTGGGGGTCGTGAGTAGCTTCTCACCCGTAAAGATAGAATTAGCACCAGCGAGAAAACACAGCGCTTGTGCTTCCAGAGACATCTCAGTTCGACCGGCACTCAAACGGACCCGCGACCTCGGCATGACGATTCGTGCGGTCGCAATCATTCGTACTATGTCGATGGCGGCCACCACCGGAAGATCTGCTAGTGGGGTGCCCTCGACCCGAACAAGTGCGTTGATCGGTACACTCTCCGGATGAGGATCGAATCCGGCGAGAACCGCAAGCATGTCCATTCGGTCGTCAATACGCTCGCCCATTCCTAGAATCCCACCACAACACACGGTGATTCCAGCCTCACGCACGCGTTTCAATGTCTGGAGTCGATCCTCGTACACACGGGTCGAGATGATCTCTCCGTAGAATTCGGGTCCTGTATCCAGATTGTGATTGTAGGCGGTGAGGCCTGCTTCCTTGAGTTGCTTAGCCTGCTCTTCGGTGAGCATGCCGAGTGTACAGCATGCTTCCATCCCCAGTTGTCTCACGCCGCGAACCATCTCCAGCACGCGTTCAAATTGCCTGCCGCGGGGCGCCGAACGCCAAGCGGCGCCCATGCAAAAACGCTGGGAGCCCTTGTCCCTGGCGACCCGCGCTGCATCGAGTACCACGCCCACCGTCATTAGCCGCTCCCCCACCACCCCTGTCTTGTGGTGAGAACTTTGCGGACAATAGGCACAGTCCTCAGGGCAGCCGCCGGTTTTTATGCTCAGCAGCGTACATAGCTGAACTTGGGTCGGATCGTGATATGAACGATGCACAGACTGAGCACGATACATCAGTTCGGGAATAGGCAGGTCATGAATGAATCGAAGCTCGGTGCGAGTCCAATCGTGTCTCATTTCGGAATCAACTGGCATCGGTGACCCACTGGAGTAGTTGTGCAGAGATTTCAAGAATGTAGCTCCCACACGAATCGGAGAGAATAGCTCGGAGAGATCTCGGACGCCACCACCACGATCCCCCCGAAGGGAAGCCAGCAAAATGGCGCGCGTCCTCGTAATCGATGACGACGCGGGGCCGCGGCCGAGCCGGGTCCGGGGCGGCGGCGAGCTGGGGCTGAGTCTCGCAGAAAGGAAGGGAGAAGGAGCTCTCGCCGACTCGCGACCGAAGTCCCGACTGGAGCTCAAAGATCCAGAACGAGCCCCTCACTCTTCGCGCGAGAGACGCACGTACACATGAAGCGCTCTCGGTCCGACTCGGTGAGGAAGACGTCTCGATGATCCGGCTCCCCATCGAGTACCGGTGTCATGCACATGCCGCACTCTCCGCGCTTGCACTCGTACTGTGCCCACACGCCAGCCTCAAGCATCGCGTCGAGGATCGACTGCGACGCGACAACTTCCAGCGATATCTGTGAGCGAGCGAGCTCTACCCGGATGGGTCGGTCGTCGGTCTTCGCCATCCCGCCGAAGCTCTCGAAATGGATCTGGTCGGGCCGCCAGCCCTGCTTTGACGCAATGTCTCGTGCCGCCCGGATCATGCCCGCAGGACCACACACGTAGACATGCGTTTCATCAGTCGGCGCCGAAAGAAGAGCTGTGAGGTCGAGTGGCGCGTCCCCGGCGCGCCCTCCGAAATAGAGAGTCGCCCGATCTCCGGCGAGACACTCCACCTCATCGGCGTACGCCATGGTCTCTTTGGCGCGCGCCGCGTAGTGAATATCGAACGAGGCCTCGTCCGAGACGAACTTCCTCAGCATCGCGAGAATGGGCGTGATGCCGATCCCGCCGGCGATGAGAATGGAGTGCGACGCGTGGGACGCCTGAGGAAAATCGTTCTTCGGCTCCGACACCTCCAGGAGGTTGCCTTCCCGGATCGCCTCGTGCATGAAGCGCGATCCTCCCCTGCCGTTCGACTCGCGCAGCACCGCGATCTCGTATCGTCTACGGTCTGCTGCATCGGAGAGGATCGAGTAGCGGCGTTTCTCGGTACGCCCGTCCGGCTGAACCTGTATGACGAGATGAGATCCTGGGGTAAACTCGGGAAGTTGCTCGCCGCCGGTGGATCGAAGCTCAAACGATGTTACGCGCTCGGCCTCTGCTCTGATACGGGTCACCTTGAGTTTCATCGTCACTCTCTCTCCGTCACGGATTGAAGGGTGAGAAGTCGAGCAGCTCCGACTCGACCCGATGGGGGAGTTCCCTCTCGAGCCAGCGCTCCACGGTGAAGTCCCAGTAACGGCGTGTGCCGCCCGTGCGATCGTTTGGCTCATCGAGCTCAAATCGGATCTCCGGTTTTCCGATGAGCTGAAGCGTCTGGTTGGCGTCGAAATCGATGAAGAGGAGGCCGGCTCGCGGGTTTGCGACGAAGTTGCCGAGCGTGTTGAACATGCCGTTCCCGGCATAGTCAGGGATACGGAGAGTCCGCTCGTTCAGGACCTCGACGAACCCCGGGTTCCCTCCCCGGTGCGAGGCATCAACGCCACGCTCGGGGTGTGCGCTCGCCACGAAGAAGGTGTGGGCTTCACCGATGGACGCTCGCTGTGACGGGGTGAGGATTTCACCCAAGCGCGCCTCGGCTTCCTTCCGTGGTTTCCCCAGCGAGACCTGCGCGATGTGACGGCGCTGGATGTACTGGGGGCAGTTGGGGTATGCCTCCGATACGTCAAGTCGCAAACTCTCTTCGTCCGCACGTCTCAGGTTACCGTTGACACGGAGACGCCTACGGGTGGCAAGCTCGATCGCGAGCATACCCACGCGTGGATCATGGACGATGTTTCCCCATAGCGGATCGTGCTCGTCGTAGCCGGCCTGCGACAGGTCGAAGTCCACGGTGCGGTCGTCAGCCGCCGAGACAAACCCCGGTCGCCCGAACAGTACGGACGCCCAGACGTTCTGATCGGCGTCCACGCTTCCTAGCACCACCATCGACTGCTGAGCGATGAAGGGAATGGCACCGGGGATGATGCGATCCGAGATCACGCCTCCGTTTTGTTTCGCCTGTACCTCTTGCCCGGTGCGTTCCTGGACGAGTAGCTCACCTTCGTGGTAGGGGGGTGCAGCAGTCATTATATCGAAGCATTGGAGACTCGGCCGAGCGCCTCTTCGGAACCACTCTTGGGATCGGACAGGATGATGATTGCGGCTTTCATTGGACACCTCTTTGGTTGATGGTGAGTGTTTATCGAACGTTCGGTAAACAGCACTAGCAAAACAAACCAGAGTCTCCCCCATCGTGATTTCTGCATCAGGGTAGCGCTGGTTCTGGTTGCCGCAGGAGGTCCTGGGGCAGATTCCGGAGTGTTCTGCGAAACGGTGTCGAGTCGCCGGTCGCGCGCGCCATCACCAGCGAGCCCTGGATGCGGATCACCGCGTCTTCGGCCCGCTCCTGTGCGGCACGCGCGGGGAGTCCCGACTCATGCAGCATGATTGCGATGGCGTCGACCCATGCCTTTATCGCAGCTTTCTGATGATCTCGAATCGCGCCTTGCTCGACCCCGAACGAGAGCGCGTCGAGCAAGCACGACTGTTGGCCACCCTCGTAGAACTCGTCCAGCTTCCCGGCCATCTGGCGGAGCCGCCGTTCCGGCGGTCCCGACTCGGTAAGCGGTTGCAGCGCATGCGCTTGCAGCCACTCGCCCGACCGTTGCAGGACGGCCTCGGCCATCTCGGCCTTGCCGCCTGGAAAGCGGTGGTACAGGCTCGCTCGCTGCAGCCCGGTGGCCTCCGAAATCTTGCTCAGGCTGGCTCCCTCATACCCGTGGGTGCGGAATACCTCCGTCAGGCGACTCAGCAGCTCGGGCTCGGCGATCTTGCTCATGCTATTAATGTATACCGAACGTTCGGTAAGTCAAGTCTTACGGCTCCTGGCTCACCCGATCGGTACCCAAACCTAACGCATGGTCCGCGTCTCGGACTCTCGGATCGGCGCCCCCGGGCAACACGTTGGGGCAGCATAAGTCATTTATTGACAATAACTTGTGGATTGAGGGGAATCGAGCGGATGAAAACGGACCGTAACGGTCACTACACTCGGCTAGCCCGCGCGCACCAGGAGTGATCGGCGGCGCGAGCCATAGGTCAATAGATCGGTTTCTGAGGACCCGCGACGATCCCCATGATGTCGGGGTCTTCTCCGGGCTTGTTGGGCGGAGCCGGGTTCTGCTCTTTCTGCTCCTTCCTCAGTGCACGACGCTCTTCCTTCTGCTTGCGTTTCTCCTGTTTGGCAAGCTCGCGTCTTCGTTTCGCCTGCGTCTGTGGGCCCGGTCTCGCCATAAACCACCTTCCATTCTTGGTAATGGTCTCGTTTGAGTTAGGTCAAGCTAAGCACTAGGTCGCTCATCTTGTAGACCCTATCCGCCAGTCCGGCCTCCATGCCGGGGGTGGTGTGGATGCCCCCGGGACTGTACCGCCGCTCCGGACTCCGGGGGTCGGCGGCACTGGCGTATTGCTTCTCTAGTATGGCGTAGTCAGCCCCGTTCCAGCCGAAGGCCCCCTCGATGGCCGGGGGATACATGTTGTGATCCCTATGCCCGGGGAGTAGGGAACGCTGCCTCAACCTCGAGCCATCCACCAACACCGCCCCGAGGTGGATCCTCAGAACAACCCCACACGCGCCGTGTTCGACCACTTCTTCGCAATGGAAATAACGTGGAAATGAATCGCGGTGACTAGCTAGCCGTCATATTTCCTGGTATTATGACAGCATGGTTAACAACCCCCATTACCCGCGACTCACCCAGCTTCCGCGGAGCAGCTTCTTTCTCTTCGGTCCCCGCGGGATCGGGAAGAGCACGTGGGCACGAGAGCGCCTCGGCAAGGCGTATCGGGTCGATTTGCTCGACGAAGCCCTGTACCATGACTTCCTCGGTGATCCCGCCCTCTTCGCGGCGGAACTCCGCACCGTGCAACAAGGACGCTGGGTAGTCGTGGATGAGATCCAGCGCATACCTGGCCTGCTCAACCAGGTACACCGGTTCATCGAGGATCGAAAGCTTCGCTTCGCGCTGCTCGGCTCGAGCGCCCGCAAGCTCAAGACGGCCGGAACGAACCTGCTCGCCGGCCGGGCCATCCGGAAGACCATGTTTCCGCTAACCCCGGAGGAGCTGGGGGCCGACTTTTCCCTCGAATCCGTGCTCCGCTACGGGAGCATACCCCTCATCTGGAGTGCTCCACACCGACGGCTCGCCCTCGAAGCCTACGTGCAGATGTATTTGCGCGAGGAGATCAGAGCCGAAGCACTCGTGAGGAACCTGCCCGGCTTTATCCGGTTTCTCCCCACGGCCGCGGTGTTTCATGGACAGGTTGTCAACGTATCCGGCCTCGCCCGCGATGCCGGAACCGCTCGCACCACGGTGAACGGTTATCTCGAGATCCTTGAAGACACGTTGATGACCTACCGGCTTCCGGCATTCGAGGCCCGGTTGCGGGTGCGGGAGCGAAAACACCCGAAGCTGTACTGGGTGGACCCTGGCCTCGTTCGGGCCATCAAGAAGCAATTCGGTCCCGTATCGGCGGAGGAGCGCGGTCCGCTACTGGAAGGATGGGTGCTGTCCTTGCTCCGGGCCTATGGAGAGGAGAGACGGCTCTTTGACGACATCTTCTACTGGGCACCCGTCCAGGCCAAACGGGTCGAAGTTGACTTTCTCCTCAAGCGAGGCCGGGAGTTCCTGGCAATCGAAGTGAAATCCCAGAAGAGATTCTCGAATTCGCTCTTGCCCGGGCTCAGGGCCCTGGAAGATCTGCCAAAGGTTGCACGGAGAATCCTTGTCTACGGCGGGACTCGCAAGTTACGCACGTCGAACCAAATCGACGTCTGGACCGTTGAGGATCTGGCGAACGCGCTGGCAGACGATACGCTGTGGCCGTGACCGCCACGGCACGCGACCTCGGTGAGTGTTGCGACGTCATGGAGCGACCAGCGCACGAAGGTCGGCGAGAGCGGCATCATGGTCTTTGGCCACCGTCGACCGCCCAGCGGGATCCCGGTATCCTCCGCAAACGGCAAGTGCTTCCCTCACTCGCTCCGCCCGCCTCGACGGACCGAGTTCGCTCGCCAGCCGATCACCCACGCAGCGCCGCACCGCCTCGGACATGGACACCCCCTGCCGGCGAGCCCACCGCTTGAGCTGCCGATATTACTCCTCTGTGAGCTGGATCTGGGTTCTGATCATGATGTAATTTTAATGCCACTATGACATATCAACTACATCACGAGCAATCGTCTTTGAACACGTGTCGCGGGGCCTACCCCTTCGGCCTCATCAACTCCTGAAAGGGGGGATGATCCCGCAGAACTAGCAAAGGAACGAGTCGATGAATGTTTATGACTGGGAGGCGCTTGCCCACAGCCTCTCGAAGGAGCGCGGTTGCCTTGTCAATCTCGCCCAAGGATGCCGCAATCATGGCTTGCCAAACTGGTTGTGCTCCAAGGTCCTGGTAGATCTCCAACGCTCTTTGTCGATCGCCCTGCATGCCCGCTATTACTCCGAGGCGGTGGATATACCTACTCTGTGGACCCCGCTCCTCAACGGCCCGTTCAAGCACCACGCGGGCCTCGTCGACTCGGCCGCGGAGCAAGAGCATATCGGCGAGTTGCCGAATGTTGATGTCGATCTGCCAACTAGTGGTGTCCGTCGGCGGGGTGGATAGCCAGGCTTGACCCAGCATTATGCCACGGTCCAACACTTGGGACGCGGCTTCAAGGTGATCATGCGCAAGGAGCTCGGTGGCCATAAACAGGGCCGAGCCAATTTTCGCTCTCGCGTCTTCCTCACTGTCGCGATGGATTTCGGGATCCATCGGCCACATATACACGGGCCCCTCCGCGAGCAGTGCCTGGACTTCGTCAGTCCGCCCTAGCGCCGCTAGAGCCGAACTCTCAGCCGCTCTTATAAGCAAGTTGTCGGGAAACAGATCGCGAGCGCGGCGCGCTACCTCGAGTTCCCGCTCGTTGTCGCCGAGCAAGTGATAAGCTGCGGTGAGAGCCATCCAATAGGGAAACCACCCGCGCAACCATCCGCTTTCGGGATCGGCCTGCGTCAAGAACTCGATCGCCTCGCGAGGACGGTTTGCCCCAAGAGCAGCATGTCCGGCCTTATAGAGGAACTCAGAACCGGGGGCGATCTCCACAAACCGACGCATGGCTTCCAGAGAGCTATGGTGATCTCTGCGGTAATAGGCCAGCTGATAATCCAACAACAGACGGTCCAGAGGGGCCAGTTGACCACGCCGCCCATTGAGCGCCTGGCCGATGGAATCCATCAGCGCCCACTGACCCGAGTTCCAGTACGCGTAGGCGGCCCAGAGCGACGCCATGGTGAAGTTGGAGTCCAGGGCCGCCGCCCCCAGGAAATGCGGAAGCGCTTCCCGAGGTTTGTCATGCGTGTGCAGCTCGATTCCCTCGACAAACTCCGTATACGCCTCGAACGTCGGCGGCTGGCTGGCATAGCGCATCCACTTGGCGAGGCGCGGATCGGTGAGCGTGGCCAGCGTCGTCATCACCCGGTCACGTAACTGCTCGACGGCGGCAACCGGAGCATCGATGGCCCCGACGACGGGCTCGAGGGCCGCCAGCTCCTCGCCCGTGCCGGCGTCCGTCACGTGCGCAAGGAAATGCAGGCTGTCGCCCTGTAGGTAGTAACTGCCTGACACGACCGTCCCCGTCCCATTGGCCCGGGCGAGTGCCTGCAGGTCGGCCTGCTCCAGCAATCCTGTATCTGGGACGACAGGTTCCCGTGACAGCAGCCGCGTGCCGAGGCTCACCACGTCCACGAAGCTTGTCAGGGTAAGGGTTCATCTCGCATCGTTGCAGAAGCTCGCCGATGTCCTGGGCTGCGACCCAGGCTACCTCATCGTGAAGAAGGGGAATTAGTGAATGACCGACCAGAGCCCAGATATCACGTCTGTCGTCAGTAAAGCGTTGGTCTTGGCGTTCGGCTTTATTGGCGAAGAGAGCGGACACACCCCTACACACCTGGACATGAAGCTGCGACTTGACAACGGAACTCGCCTCCGCGCCCAATGCACACCCATCAGTGAGAGCGGTTCGGGAAAGATCGAGGTCGAAATAGAGGCGCCTCCGTCCGGCTAACGCCTAGACCGCACGCGCAAGCATCCCTCACCCCCCGCCGATCGTCCCCTCTGAAGCCATCCTGGGCGCCCGTGTCTGCCGGACCTCCGGCGTTTTGGGGTTGTGCCCTCACATCGCCACACAGCGCGTCGAGGGTGACCGTTCCGCTGGACCGCTCTTGCGGTGCCGTGTACCACGCTCCACGCGTCGTTCTTAGCGACGGGTGGGGAGGTGTGGAGTGGGCCCCCCGTCTGGGGATGAGGGAGGTGTGGAGTGGGCCCGCTCGGGGAGAGTGGAAGTGTGGGGATGCGGGGACATTGACTAAGCGGCGCCGGCGTAGTGTCAGACGTCAAGGGTCACGCCCTCGCGAAACGCCTGCTCGGCGACGTCGAGCACGCGGGCGGAAACCTCCGGGCTCACATACTCTTCCCCGCAGTTCGGACACACGAGGGCGGGGACGCCTTTCATGACGAAGGTCGCATTCTCGCGTTCCAGCGTCACCGTGGCTGTGCCCGGTTGGGGTTCGGCTTGTCCGCAGATGGTGCAGGTCATCGACGTCTCCGGAAGTCGCGCGTCCACATGTCTGGATCGGGACGGTAGACAGTGATCACGATGGTAATGTCGCTCTCGGGATCGTCAGCCGCCACTACGTGGAGTGGCCGCCCACCGGACCATCCCAGAACGAGCCGACTGGGGGTATGGGCGGTCGCGGTCGTAGCGCGCAATGGTTTCGCCGGTTTCAAGGATCTCCAGAATCTCGGACACATCGATCTCCCGCTCGAACATGCGTTGAAGCGCATGGACTCTGAAGACGATCTGCGGCAACACGGACCATGGATACGGTCACCGAACGGAAAACCTCGTACCCAAGACACGCGGCATGTGGCGGAATCACTAACTCAGACTCTCACAGGTAGATGTCATGATCCTGTGTCCAAACCCGGGCGGCCGCCTGGGTTAGTTACGATCGCGCTACACTACCAGCGGTGATCTGTGATAAACCCCGGGCTCGCAGCATACGGTGACGCCTCCGCACCGCGGCGGCGGCTTTCAGCCGGCGGGCGGCGCTCGGCTTCACATAGTATCGCTTGTTCCGCAATTCCCTGAGAATGCCGGAACGTTGCACCTTGCGCCTAAAGGTCTTGAGCGCCCACTCCAAACGATCGTTTTCCTCGAGTATGATCTGTGTCATCACTCGCCAGTTTCCGATTGAGCGACAAATTATAAAGGGGCCGCCCCAGGATGGGGCAGCCCCTAAAGCTCCTGAAACGCGTGTTCAGCTTCCGAGCGGGGTCACGTTCTCGGCCGCCGGGCCCTTCTGGCCCTCGACGATGTCGAACTCCACGCGCTCACCCTCTTTGAGCGACTTGAAGCCCTCGCCCTGAATGGCAGTGTGGTGGACGAAGCAGTCCTTTTCGCCGTCCTCACGCTGGATGAATCCAAAGCCCTTGCTGTCGTTGAACCACTTGACGGTTCCTGCGATACGCATTGCCGTACTCCTGAAATTGGTGACTGATGTTCCTCGGAGTCCGGGCGTCCCGCAGCTACCGAGCGTGCATCAAGGTGTTCGCGGCATCCCCCCCGCGCCGGGGTCCTGCATCGGTCTTCCAAGATACCGAAAAGACCATCAGCAAGGCTAACGCTAGTCCCGCAGAGTGTCAAATCGTCGACACCCAATCACCCCGACGACCCCACCAGCGGCCGTTCCGGCCTCCCCACATAGGTACGGTGCACCTTGGCCTTACGGGCCAGGGATTCCTGCGAAGTGATGCCTGCTTTCACCCGCTATGGGCCCGCTATTCAAACAGGGCTACGCTCGCGGTGAATCCGTGGATGTAGTTTTTGCCGCCGATCGGCCCCAGTTCCCCTTGGGCAAAGAAGCCGGCCAACGGGATCGGTCCAACTTTTTCCTGGATCGTCCCGGCATCGTGATTCGGCTCGGGAAACAACCGGGTTCCACGACCATTGCAACTGAAGAGCAACGCCGCTTGCGGTGGATTCGAGTTTATAGTCCGATCCTGCTCGAGCAGCCGAACCAAATCCTCGTCGGCCGTTACCGCGTCGCGGACGTGGAACTGCACCGTCTGACCAACGCGCACGCTGTTCCCGATCGCAAGCGATCCGTCATCCTCTCGGGCCCCGATCACGTTCGCGATCAGAAAGTCTCCCCGCGCGAATGTCTCCTGATATTCGTTCATCACGATGCCGAGGTGCAGCCCAGTCTGCATCAATTGTCGATCCTGATCTGATAATGTCGGCAGCAAGTCGCGCAACCTCTGCATGGGTGAGACACCGCCCAATTCGTGAAGGACATTTTCTTCGGCTCGGGTGACCACGTAGTGCTTGCCAATCGGTCGGCATCCTTGCGAGACGATCGACCGGATACGCGGGCCCCCTCGGACAACCGCCCCGACGGCACCATTCGGAATGGTCGTTGCATTGAGGAATAACCGATTCATGTCAGGACCGGCACCGCCGCTTGCCATTCCGCCGATGAGCGGAATGCCCGGAAGTTCCTCAGCAAAATAATCGATCAGGGAGTTCGGGACTGCCGAGAATGGTTCCCCGAAAACGAACACAGCGCGAATATCGGCTCGTCTTGCTCCCGATGGAAGTCCGTCGCACACGATGCCATCCTGCGTTTCAGAGAATTCGACGTGAAAAAGCTCTATCTCTACCTCCGGCAACACGGCTGCCCACAGACTGATTGCCGGGCCGGATTCCATCTCTTCACGGCCCCCTGCGATCGCTTCGCCCGTGCATCCCAACAGCAGTCGCGTTTGGCTGTTGCGGTAGACCAGATTCGCCAATTGTTCGAAACGGTCCGCATGATAGTGGGAAACGAAGAGGAAGGAGATGTCGGGTGGGACGCCCTTGAGCCCCGTGGCCAACTCGTCACAAATCGCGTCCAGCGCGATCGAGAGGTCCTCCGCCTTCGAATAGCTGGCACAGTAGGTCATGATTATGCTTCGACCTCCAATGGGCTCAGTGCCGGGCTGTGGCCGCGAGACGGAGGCCAAAATCCTTCATACCGCCCTATGGGCCTAAGGCTTGGGCGGGGCTGATGGCGCGGAGTAAAGGCCTGTCGTGCAATCAACGCGCTCCTGCCGGGCGTCAGCGTTCGCCCCCATGAAATCCCGGTTATAACAGACTTCACATAGCCCATATGAAACAGGACCGAAGGTGAACTTTATCTCACACGACCGAGCGTTGATGCAGCCGCTTCTGCTGTGACACTCCCTGCAGAGCAACATCGCGCCCTACCTCGCTCCGGTCCGGCCAGCGTAACAGGACCACCTTCCCGACAGGCTCACAGGCAGCCCGCCTACGGCTGTACGGTAAACCGAACTGTGTCGGTGGCGAATGGATCGAGCGGCAGATGAGCCCAGTCTGCGAGAACCGCTATCACACTGTGGGTGCCGGGCGCCAGTCCCTGGAGGACAAATTCGGTCTGCCCGCGGCCCAGATGGATGATGCCCGTGACTCCTGCGGGAATTATGTCGCTGGGTCGCGTCAGGGGCCGGTCAATGAACAAGTGGTGGTGTGCGGTGCCTGATCGCTCCTCGCTGGCAGGCGCAATCTCAACCCCGGCGGCGGAGAGCACTACGCGAACGTCGGGGCCGTTCACGACTGCCTCATCAACCGGCTCGACTATGTCCACCCGAGCCGGGCCTGCAGCTTCGGCGCACGCTGGTGCGGCGAGGAGCGCGCACGTTACCAGAACTCTGCTGTCCATCCCGATCAACCGCTTCGCGCCGGCATGCAGGACTGGTCGAACGCGGCCTCGAGATCTGCTGCGATCGCCTCAGGCGCCCGTCCCTCGATGTCCCGACGTTCCAGCATGTGCACCAGCCGACCGTCCTTGAAGAGCCCGATCTGCGGCGACGAGGGCTGATAGCCCAAAAAATAGCTACGGGCGCGCTCCACGGCGTCGATCTCCATGCCGGCGAACACGGTGGTGAGCCGGTCGGGCCGGGTGCCATGCTCCAGGGCGAGCCGAACGCCGGGGCGCGCCGAACCGGCCCCACACCCGCACACCGAGTTGACCACCACGAGCACTGTGCCATCGGCTTCCGAGAGCACTTCGTCCACGGCTTCGGGTGTCAGCAGCTCCTCGAAGCCTATCTGCGTGAGTTCGTCTCGCATCGGCTGAACCATGGCTGGATCGTATCGAAACGTTTTCATTTTCAATCTCCTGGTCCCTTCATGGCACAAGCTTTCCGCTGAAGGCGCGCTTCATGGCCGAGTCCTTGCCCGGCTCAAAGTTGATACAGATCTGCGCTAGCTCGCTCTCTTCGAGCAGCTCGCAGAAACAGGCGCATTTAAAACGTGGTTCTCCATCCCGCTGCCAGCCTGTTACTTCCAGGTGCGCACAGGATGTGCACACACCGAACGGCCGCTTGGGGCGTCCTTGCACCAGGTGGCCAAGTAGTCGTTCAAGGCCGGTGGCCAAATTGCCGCGGGCGCTCGGGGGCAACGCGCTTGCGGCACGCACGAGAGCCTCGCAGGGGTCGCGTGCGAGAATAGCCCTGGCGTTGTCCGTCACCTCCAGGCGCGCGCTGCGTCCGTCGCGTGGCGACCGTGTTCGGCTGAGATAGCCGCGGGCGACCAGGCCCTTGACCGTCTGCGACGCCGTGCCCCGGGTCGTGGCATGGAACTCCGCGAACGCCGACACCGTGCGCGAGAATCCGGTTGGCCCGCGACAGGTAGCGCAGCGCGCTCCACTGGGCTGGGGTGAGCCCTTCGGTATAACCATAGCCGTCGGTGATTCGCCCGAGCTGAACCACCAGCTCGGCGATCTACCGTGGGCTCGCTTCCAGACGTCTGCTCATGGAAAAATAGTAGCGTTTCCGAACTAACTTGACAAGTCCGCCCTGGCAAAACAGTTTAGTCACGCTACCATATTCGACAGAGCGGCGCTCATTCCACTGAGCCAGCCGGCCGCCGAGCACGTCCTTTGCGACCAACGATCAGCCTCGCCGGTCCGTGCGGCTCTCATGTGACGTTCGATACCAGTGCGCTGATGAAGGAGGTTCAATCTGATGGGTGAACTGATCACAGTCGCGAGGCTGAGCGAGCTAACGCCCGGGACGTGCCGTCACGTGGATGCCGGCGGGCGGGCGGTGGCCATCTTCAACGTGGGTGGGACAATTCACGCGATCGACGGTACGTGCACGCATCGGGGTGGGCCGCTGGGGGAGGGCGAGCTGGAGGGGACGGTCGTCACCTGCCCATGGCATGGTGCCCAGTTCGAAGTGACCACCGGGCAAGTCGTGGGCTCGCCTGCCGGGCAAAGCGTGGCGACCTACGAGGTAGTTGTCGAGGGTGAGGAGATCCAAGTTGACATATCCTAGCATGGGCAAGTGCTGAGAAGCTATGACTTACATTATCGCCGAGCCATGTATCGACGTTCTCGATCGAGGGTGCGTCGATGTGTGTCCAGTGGACTGCATCTACGAAGGGCGGGACCAGCTCTACATTCACCCCGACGAGTGCATCGACTGCGGGGCGTGCGAGCCGGAGTGCCCTGTGACCGCCATCTTCGCCGAGGAGGACGTGCCCAGCGAGTGGGCAAGCTACACCAGGAAGAACTATGCCTACTTCGAAGGGGGCGAAGATAGGGAGGTGGCGCCCGGGCGTGGAGCGGCGTAGCTGCCGAGTGCAACTGTGACCACGCCCAGCGGCATTCTGCGGAGCGATGTGGCGTTGTATGCCGTCTCGATGGGAGGTGAGCCAGAGAAGCAACTCGGGACGCTGAGCACTATAGATCGGTAGTCGGCACCGGCCTCAATGGCGAATCGTGGGCATCTGGTGCACGTAGGTGTCGTCAGTTAGCTGGTTCAACATGAACTCGGCGAGATCCGACCGGGCGAGTTTGGTGGCAATGCCATGCGTGACGTCGGGTCCGACGCGATACGTTCCGGTGTGGGGATCGTTCGTGAGCAGCGACGGGCGCACGATAATCCAGTCCAAATCGCTCACCCGAATGAGCTCTTCCTGACGTTCCTTGTCGTCCAGATTCACGAAGATCTTCAAGATGAGCCGGGCTAGCCACCCCGTCTTCTGCTTGCCGTCACCAGCTCCAGGCCCGGTGACCGCGACGAGACGTCGGACACCGTGTTGCTTCATACCTGCGATGATGTTCTCAATTGCCTGAGAACCCACCTGTGAGGATTTCAGCCGCTCGCCCACGGCGCAGATCACCGCGTCGGCGCCCTCGATCGCTTGGGCCACGGCTTCCCGCGAGCGCACGTCACCCGTCAGCACCTTCAACTGTTCGTGGCGAAGGGGAAAGGTCTCTGGCGTCCGCACGAATGCGGCGACCTCGTGATTCTGCAACAAGGCACGCTCAACCAGAAAGAGGCCCGTCTGGCCGGACGCCCCGAAGATCGCGACCTTCACTCCAAAGACCCTCCGACGGGTACAGACTGGAAAGTTGCGTCTCTTTCGGCCAGGTCGCAATCAGCACCCGGCAATTCTCCCCGGGGCATCCGGCATCTGAGAGACGGCGGACTCCCGCCCCGGCGCAAATGTAAAGAAAGGTTCACACTTCCTCTCCGCAAGCTTCCGCGGCCATGGCCCCTACCTTCCCCAGCCTCCGGACCCCCGGTGTAGTATCCTATGCCAAGGAAACACAATGGGATACAGCTTTTGACCAGGCGCCGGGCCAGCTCCCATGAGAACCTACTCCACCCCCGTATGCCCGAATCCACCTTCCCCACGCCCGGTCGCGGGTAGCTCGTCCACTTCGACAAACTCCACCTGGGGCACAGGCATCACGACCATCTGGGCGATGCGCATTCCCCGCCGCAAAGTAAACGGCTCGGCGCCGTGATTGATGACCGGGACCTTCACCTCTCCACGGTAGTCGGAGTCAATGGTGCCCGGCGTGTTCACCAGAGAAATGCCGTGTTTCACCGCCAACCCAGAGCGGGGACGCACCTGTGCTTCGTAGCCCGGCGGCAGCGCCATGAAAAAGCCGCACGGGACCAGTGTTCGCTCGCCGGGGCGGATCACTACCTCCCCGTCGACGGCCGCCGCCAAGTCCATCCCCACGGAGCCGTCAGTCTCATAGCTCGGCAGCGGTACGTCGGCACACTCGGGACGACGCTTGATGGAAACGGTGACCTTTTGCATCGGGGGTGATAATAGGGGACACCGTGGGAAGTAGGAAGTGGGCAGAAGGCACCAACAATGCAACCGCAACGCTCCCCATTCCAGCGCCGCCGACTGCCTACTACCGACCGGTTCCACCCCGCCCTACCTTTCGCGCAACAGCCTCCAACGCCTCCTCTATAGCCGCAGGAGAAACGTCATGCCTCTTGGTTCTCTCGCCCACGTCTTCTTCTTCACAGGCTCGCTCAGCATGGTTCTCGCGGGACCGACGCAGGCGCAGACCACCGGGACCGCTCGGAGAGCTGACGATCCATTGACGCCGGTCAAGCCGGCCGACTACGGACAGTTCGAGCGATTGGGAAGGGGAAACTTGTCTCCCGACGGCCGCTGGCTCGCCATGTCGATCAGCCGAGTGAACGAAGAAAACGAGCTTCGCATTCATCGCACCGACTCCGACTCCGTGGTCGTCATTCCCTACGGCTCGATCGCCTCGTTCTCGAATAACTCGCGGTGGCTGGCGTACCAAATCGGCATGTCTGAGGAAGATCGGAAAGCACCTCAAAAACAGGAGAAGCCTCTCCGTCAACGGCTAGGGCTCTTGAATCTGACGACCGGCGACACCACTTCCGTCGACGCTGTGAGCGGTTTCCAGTTCAGCAACGACGGAGCCTACTTGGCGATGGGACGCTACGCTCCCAAAGGCGAGCGCGAGAGCATGGGTTCGGATCTCGTGGTTCGCACGCTCGCTACCGGCGAAGATATGAACTTCGGCAACGTTTCGCAGTTCCAGTGGCAGGACGAGGGAGATCTCCTCGCTCTCATCGTGGACGCTGAAGGGCAGGTCGGCAACGGGGTACAGATCTTTGATCCCTCCGCCGGTACGCTCCGGTCTCTCGCGTCGAAGCGGGCCCGCTTCAGCGGTCTGACCTGGAGAGACGAATCAGACGACCTCGCCGTCTTGAGAATGCTTCCGGACTCCGGCTACGAAGATATGACCCACGTGGTCGTCACGTGGCGAGACCTGGAAAAGCGCAATCCCAGGCGATTGGAGTTCGACCCCACGGCGTTCGACGGCTTCCCCGAAGACACCCGCATCGTCGCCTATCGCAGCCTTCGTTGGTCCGAAGACGGCCGTACCCTTTTCTTCGGCATCAAGGAGCGCCGGCAGAAGGAAGAGGCTGAAGCCGGGGCCGATTCGACGACAGCCGGGGAGGAAGAGAACGAGGACGAGAACGGCAAGGAAGACGGCGACGACGAGGAAGACGAGCCGGCGGACGTCGAGGTATGGCACGCAAAGGATGTCGACATCATTCCCGAGCAGAAGCTGTTCGCCGAGAGGGACCGTACGGAGAATTATCTCTCCGCTTGGCACCTCGATGCCGGACGTTTCGTCCAACTCGGCAACGAGCTGACCGAAACGGTTACGCTGGTCGAGGGCGAGAGACTCGCGATCGGCATAGATCAGACGCCCCACAAACGCACCCGGATGTTCGGACCCAGATACCGAGACGTGTACCGTATCGACGTCGCCACCGGAGAGCGCGAGAAGCTGCACGAGCGTGTCGAGTTCAGCTATGGAACCAGTGGCGGGGGTCGTTATTACCTCTACTTCCAGAGCGACAATTTTTGGACGATCGACCTCGAGAGCGGAAAGAGGACAAACATCACAGAAGACGTTCCGACATCGTTCGTCAACACGGATCGCGATGTCACGGTCGAGCAAAAGCCGCCGTGGGGGTTTGGTGGCTGGACCAAGAACGATCGTTCCCTGTTCCTGTACGACCGTTATGACGTGTGGGAGGTTCGGCCGGGCGGATCGGAGGCCCACCGACTCACCCGCGGCGCAGAGGACAGCGTACGCTACCGCTATCAGCGCCTCGATTTCGACGAGGATTACATCGACACCGGCGAGCCGATTTTCCTGTCGATCTACGGTCATTGGACCAAGAAGTTCGGCTACGCGCGGCTGCGCCGTGGCCAACCTCCCGAGAAGCTCCTCTGGATGGACGCCGTGGTCCGTCGTCTACAGAAGGCCGACAGCGCAGACGTCTACACGTTTACCACCGAGAGATTCGACGACTCGCCCGACTACTTCGTTGCCGGTTCCACCTTGCGGAACCCCTGGCGAGTAACCAAGACCAACCCCTTCCAGAAAGACTTTGCCTGGTCGCGCTCCGAGCTGATCGAGTTCGAGAACGCGTGGGGGGTAAAATTGCAGGCCATCCTCCGGTACCCCGCGAATTACGAACCGGGTGAGAAGTACCCGATGATCGTGTACATCTACGAACGACTGTCCCAGGGTTTGCATTCGTACTCGGTGCCGTCTGAACGGTCGGCGTACAACGATGCCGTGTTTACCGCCGAGGGGTACTTCGTCCTGCGCCCCGACATCGTATACCGCGACCGCCAGCCCGGACGCTCCGCGGTCGCTGCGATCGTGCCCGCCGTGGAGATGGCGGTAGAGACGGGAATGATCGATCCCGAGCGGGTGGGACTCGTGGGACATTCGTGGGGCGGATACCAAACGGCGTTCACCGTAACCCAAACTGACGTTTTCGCCGCTGCCGTGGCGGGTGGTCCGCTCACGAACCTCTTCAGCATGTACCTCTCGATCTATTGGAACAGCGGCGGGACGGACGCCCGGATCTTCGAGATCAGTCAGGGGAGAATGGAAGTCCCGTTCTGGGAGGACGTTGAAGCGTACCGAGCAAACTCCCCGGTATTCCACATCGACAAAATGAACACTCCGCTTCTGGTCGCGTTCGGCACCGAAGACGGGGTCGTGGACTTCAATCAGGGGGTCGAGTTCTACAACGCTGCGCGCCGGGCCAACAAGGACTTCGTGCTGCTGGTGTATGAAGGCGAGAACCACAGCAACCGCAAGAAGCGCAATCAGCTGGATTACCACCGGCGCATCATTCAGTGGTTCGGTCACTACCTGAAGGGCGATCCTGCGCCGCAATGGATCAGCGAGGGCGTGCCATACCTCGAGCAAGCCCGGAAGAAGAAGAACGGCAGCTGACCGCCTTTGGGGGCAGGGGCGGGGGCGGCGCCCCATCCCACCCCCCACCTTCACCACGGTAATGGCTGACTCCGGCTACATCTACGCGCTCATCAACCCTTCCCTGGAAGGCCTGGTCAAGGTTGGCAAGACCGCACGCAATCCAACCGAGCGGGTGAAGGAACTTTCGTCGAGCACGGCCGCTCCCACGCCGTTCGTTCTGGCCTTTGATGTTTACGTCGACAACTGCTCCGAGGCTGAAGCCTACCTCCACACGCTGCTGGGGCGTCGGGGCTACCGCGTGTCCGAGAACAGAGAATTCTTCAACGCCCCGCTGAAAGAAGTGATCAAGGCGATGCTGGAGGTGGAAGGGACACGCACACCATCCAAAGACAAACCGGACCGGCCGGCCCCCGCCCCTGCCCCCACCTCATCGACGGGCGGTCCGGTTGCCGAGTGGGAGGACATCCTCGAAGAAGCACATGCCTATTATCACGGCGAGGGCGATACCATCGAGGACAAGAAGGAGGCTTTGAAGCTGTTCAAGCAAGCGGCCCGGTTGGAGGCGCCGGACGCATTCTACGCCCTCGGCATCATGTGCCGCGACGGTGAGGGCTGCGAGAAGAACACAGAAGAGGCGCTGGAGCATTTCAAGACCGGAGTGGCGAAGGGAAGCGACGAGTGCCATGCCGAGATGGCGCTCTTGTTTCTGGAGCAAGGTCATCTCGAGAACGCACGCAAATGTTGGGTGAAGTACTTCCGCAGCGCCGGCTTTGCCGGCGGATTGAGCGGGCACGAGGCGGCCTACGGCCACGCATATGTCACCAAAACCCTCGACCTGGAAATGCCCCTCGACCACCGCGAGGCATTAGGACCCTACGCGAGCCAGATCATCGCGATAGCGGACGACGCCATTCGGGAAGCGGATGCCGACGCCAAGCCCCGGCTGCAACGCCAGCGCCGGCTGATCAAGAGACATTTGGGAATGATGCGGTGGTATGACTGGTTGGGAAGGTAGGTGAAACAACCAGTGGGGAGTCGTACGTAGGGATGGTACGTGGGCAGGTGCCTCCGTACCCTCTACCCGAAAGCTGGGATCTGACCTACAACCTTGGATGGGTTATCGGCATTCATGCTGCCCGGCGCGTATCGCATCTAGCATCGCCATCAGCGTGCGTTGTTCCCCCCTGTCGAGCGGATCCAACGCGGCTCGACAGGCGTGCAACATCGGACCGTCCAACCGCCCGACCACCTTGCGGCCCTCGCCCGTGATGGCGCAGTACACGATGCGCCGATCTTCGGCACAGCGGTCGCGGACTACCAGGTTCTTGGCGATCAACCGGTCGATCATTCGAGTGATCCCTGGCGTGTGCTCCACCAACCGGTTGGCGATCTCCAGCGTGGGCAATCCCCGTTCGCTAGCTTCCCGCAGAATCCGCAGCACGTTGTACTGCTGCACCGTGATGCCTTCGCTTTCGACGACGGCGCTGAACCCCCGGCGGATCACGTCGGCGGTCCGCATCAGGCCAATTGCCGCCTCCTCACTCACAGAGCGGAATGGTTTCGTCTGCTTGATCTCCTGGGCCAACGCACATTAGTTGATATAACAATAATTTGAATGTAGATAATTGATATGTCAAGTCTGTGCTGTGACCCCCGTCCCCTTTGCACTTCGCACCACCGCTTGCTATCGTTTTTCCGGTATTCCCACCTATCTTGGTGAGTGATGGAGCGCATCGGGAGTGAAGGGAACGTGAGCAAACAGAGATCCACCACGCCCACTGATGTGGGGGCCATGGATCGAGCGCCGAACCGACCTAAGGCGGTCTCGGAAGAGGCGTACACGGACGAACAGTGGGAAGAGGAATCCTATGCGCTACTGGCGGAACGGGCCGACCCGGCCCACTGCCCTGCCTGTGGCTTGACGGGCTTTTACGGTCCCCGGGCCCGCGACGACGCGCCTAAATTCCGCGAGTGCAGGTTTTGCGGGTTTTACCAGGAGGTAGGCCAGCAGTCTATTCGCCGTCGCCCCGTGAGCCACGACTGCGACCAGTGGCCCGAAATTGCCGACGCGCCCTACATCTGGTGGATCGCACCAGACGAGCGCTGGTTTCCTTGCAACTTCTGTGACCGCCGCGCTGCCGTCGAGACCAGTAACGTCTTCATGAAGGGGAGCGGCATGACCGCACCGTCCGACGATCCCAATCACCCCTGGTGGCACGTACCGCAGGATCAATCGTATTCCTTCTACTACAGCTACTGGGAGCAATGGCCCTCCACAAAGGGCCGCGTGGTGTTCTAAATTCCATGCGCCATGGGCGCACTCCATTTCCCGGTTTTCAACGGCACAACGATACGCTCCTGAACCTCCACGTCCCGGAACGGGGTCAGGGCCGCTCCGGATACGAGTGCTCGACAAGACATGGGCCGCGTAACAGGGCAGACGAACGGGATAGCGTCCGAAGCCCATCCCCCCCTCCCATCAAGATACCGCGAACTTGTCCGCCAACTTCGAGAGGAGCTTTCTCAGATCTTTCATCCCACCTTTGCCAAGCGCCCGCTTGAACTCCGCGTGAACGTCAGCCACCACCCGAGCCGCATCTCCGGCGAGACGCCGCCCCTTCTCGGTGTAGGTCACCAACTTCGCCCTTCGATCCGTTCGATCCTGCCACAGCTCGACGTAACCGAGCAGGGTTAGTTCACGCACCAGCTGCCCCATCGCCTGCTTGGTCATTCCCGCCCGGCGGGCCAACACGGTAATTCGTGTCCCGTCCGGATCCATGTTTCGCACCAGAGCGAAGTGCGACACACGAACACTCGTATGTCCATAAGCCTGGATCTTCCGGCCCGCCCTATCATTGAACACGCGAACTCCAAAGCCGAGGAGTTCCCCGGTGTCCGACCATCGTCGGTCTTGGGCCCCCTCTATGTCGGAGGCTTTCTGCTGCTTCTTATTCTTGGCCAACGAAACCCCTGCCGCGCATCTCGTTTCGAGACGTTCTCGGTGAGATGACAACCTACCTTCCGGCACCGAGGCGGGCCAGTCTGACTCCTTGCCGTATTGGTCACTCTTGCGTTCTCTTCTTCCCTATGTCATTCATCGCGCAGTTGCGAACAGTTCTTACGCTCGGCAAGGGCGTCATCTCGGGACTATCCGAGCATGCCGCCGGCCAAGATCCGATCGCACTATTCGGCCGCTGGTTCGAAGACGCGAAGCGCTCCGGAATACTGTTGCCCGAAACTATGGCGCTCGCCACATGCGACAAGGACGGCCGCCCGGCTGCCAGGATGGTTCTCCTCAAGGCGTTCGACGAGCGGGGGTTCGTGTTCTACACCAACTACATGAGCCGCAAGAGCGAGGAGCTGGAGGAAAACCCAAACGCCGCCCTTCTCTTCCACTGGCCCATTCTCCAACGACAGGTTCGAATCGAAGGCTCCGCGGAACGGATCTCGGCCGAAGAGTCTGCCGCCTATTTCAGCACACGCGACCGGGGGAGCCAACTCGGTGCATGGGCATCAAAGCAGAGCGCGCCGTTGGCGCACCCGAAAGAACTCCAAGACCGGTTCCGGAAGTACAAGGACAACTACAGCGGCGGCGAGGTGCCGTGGCCACAGTTCTGGGGAGGCTACCGGGTCTCGCCCCGAGTGATTGAATTTTGGCAGGGACGCCTGAACCGCCTCCACGACCGCGTTCTCTATAGAAGGGAAGACGGCGAGTGGCAGTGCTCCAGGCTGTATCCGTGACGGGAGAAGTGAGAGGTACGAAAGTCGGCCAAGTCCCATGGCGTCCTCACGTTTCACTTCTAGTGGCGAGATGAGGCTGAACCTTTGCCTGGGGACGCATCGAAGTCGACGGAGGGCGAACCTTCAAAGACGCAAAACTCTTTCCGGGCGGTTCGGGTCTACAACGAACTTCAAGCGACCGAGCCCGTCGGTGGACTTTTCCACACCACCTGTTAACCTGGACGGGGAGCGGCGGCATCACCGTTGCTGCAGTCGGCCGCAACCCAACAGGACCGGAGTCTATGACAATGGATCTCAAACTCACATCCACCACCTTCACCGACGGAGGAGAGATTCCCGCTCGGTACACCTGTGACAGCGACGACATTTCCCCGCCATTGGCGTGGGAGGGGTTGCCGGACGACACCAAAAGCGTAGCCCTGATCGTCGACGACCCGGACGCGCCCGACCCGAACGCTCCAAAGATGATTTGGGTGCACTGGGTTCTGTACAACATCCCCCCTTCAACTACGGTACTGCCACAAGCCGTGAGCAAGACCGACCTGCCGGAAGGAACCAAGGAAGGAGTCAACGACTGGAAGGACACCGGCTACCGCGGGCCGTGCCCGCCGGTAGGACGACACCGGTATTTCCACAAGCTGTACGCGCTCGACACGGTGCTTCCAAATTTGAGCAATCCAACCAAGGCCGAACTCGAGGCGGCCATGGCGGACCACGTGCTGGCAAAGGCCGAGTTGGTGGGCACATATCAACGATAGCAGCGAATCCAGCGCGCCGTCGCGACGCCACGGTGCCGACGAGCCGATGAAGGAGAGATGGCTGGACGGTGTTCGATCCCGAGGGGCGGTGGCTGAGCACCATGCGGTTGTCGGACGGATTCGACCTCATGGATGTGGGCGAGGACTGGGTGCTTGGTCGTACGCGAGACGAGTTTGATGAGGTGAAGTGTGTTCGGCCCAGACAACTCTTTCTTCAAGCGGCTGCTCGAGACGCTGAAGCGGCAGCGGCTCTCACGTCTCAAGATCTTGCAGCTCGTCCTCCAGCAGTTGCCGCTCGTCGTCTGACATCCCAGCGTCCATGTCGAGCCCCGGCCCCGAGGCCGCAACAGCGACCACCCGATGTTCCCGGCGGAGAAAGAACACCAGCAGCGCGCCCGTCCCTATGATGAGCGTGCCGGGAAGGACATAGGCAAGGAGGTTGAATCCCTGCGCCGCAGGGGCCATGAGGAACTCCTCACCGTTCTTCGCCACGTACGCCTGGATGATCTCTTCCGCGGTCATCCCGGCGGTGGCCTGTTCTACTATGGTAGCGTGGTGCCCCGGCCAGGCGCCGCATTCAGGATCCGACGTGCGGCATTGATATACGCTGAGCATGCAGCCACAGGTGCATCGCACCTTACGTTCCACACCGATGATGAACGGGTCGTTGTCGTATGGCGTGGAGAAGAGCTTTCTCGGAACCGGCACAAACCTCTCGCCATTCCCGATGGGGGCCCCCTCCATGCGATCCTGGGGGTCTTGGAGCGCTCCCGGCACGAAAGCGGCCTGCACCCTGCTGGGGAAGGAGACGGCCGGCAACGTCAGTGCTGCCGTCAAAAACGCGCGGCGGTTGGTGATGGAAGACTTCATCTCACTCTCCCGGTCGACTTGCTCGGCGGTCTCTTCTCTTAAAGAATCAATTAAAGACAGGGGACCCCTCCAAACAAGGCGACCCCGTCTCCTTCATTCCATACCATAGGGATGCTCTCTTCTTTCTCCATCTGCTCTCACCCCTCCCGAAACCCGCCCATAAACTCCACCAGCCTCCACACATCCTCGAAGTTTGTCACGAGGCCCACGGAAATCCGAACGGCACCACTGCTCTCACCGTCGATGCACTGGTGGAACTCCTCCATCGTCATTCGCGAATCCGGGCGGTTGAAGCACTTCGTCAGTTCGTCCTGTGTCAGTCCGAGGGCAATCTCCCCAGCCCCGGGATTGCAGAAGCATCCCGTGCGCAGTGAGATATTGTGCTCGTTCGCCTGCTCCTCGACGATCGCATGATTCACGGCCGCACCGTCAGCACCGTACACATTGATTGCCACGGTCCCTCCTCGCGCCTCCCGCTCCGCGGGACCGTACAACCGTATCACCGGTCGGCCGTTGCCGTGACGAAGTGTCAATAGACGATCAATCATCCAATCAGTCAGGCAACTCACACGTGTGTGAATAGTGTCCATGCCGACCGAGGCGATGAAGTTGAGACCTCGCTCCACGGCAGGAATGCTGGCGTAGTTCAAGGTGCCGTCCTCGAACCCCTCCGACCCCGGTGCCAGGAAGTACCTGTCCGCCTGCACCGAAGCGACTGTGATCGTACCTCCCGCAAACCACGGACGATGCAGCTTCTCCAGAGCCCGCCTCCGGGCAACAAGAGCGCCTACACCTGTGGGGTAACCGAACATTTTGTAAAACGAAAGCGCAACGTAGTCCGGGTTCCAGCGATCCAAATCGAGGCGATTCGTGGGCACGAAGGCCGCCGCATCCAACAAGACGTCCCAGCCCTTGTCCTGCGCCAGCTCTATCCATTCCAATGGATGCTGAACGCCGGAGAAGTTGGACTGGGGTGGATAGGCGAACAGTTTGGCCTGTCCCGCCTCGCCTTCCTCCAGGTACTCCTCCAGTGTGGACTGGGTGATTCTCAAGTCCGGCGGCACGACCGGCAGGTATCGGGTCACAGCGCTGCGCGCCCGATCGAACTCTCGAATCCCGTTGACGGAATTGTGGTTGTCGAAGGTCAGGAGGAGCCGGTCACCGGGAGAGAAGGGGTACGCTTCCCCCACCAACTTGAGCGCGTGGCTGGCGTTGGCCGTGAACACCACCGTGTATTCCTCTGGAGAGGCGTTGAAGAAGTCGAGTATCCGTGCTCGACATCTCGCGACACCCTCTGTGATCGGAGCCGAAGCCGGATTGGTGGAATGAGGATTCCCGAGGACGTTGGCGAGCAGGAACTCCATGTGATCACGCACCTGCGACTCGCCGTAGAGGCCGCCTCCCGTGTAGTCAAGATACACGTGACCCTGCTCGTCCAACCGAGAGAATTCGGTGGCGCGCAACTCGTCCAGCACGGAGGTCTCTTGGTACTCGGGATACCGTTGTAGGAATGCGCTAAGCGCTGCGTTCATGACGTCGCTCACGATTTCAGGAGGCCCACCTACAATCTGCTCACAAATCCACGACTCGTCATCCCATCTCGGCAGGTTGGCCCCTCTCATGGACTTCCTGAACGACTCGCCTTTCGCCTACTGGCGCGAGAAGGGCGCCACCATCGTCACCTTCTTCATCCCGGAAGACGAAGTGCTCATGGGACTCGAGCAACCCCTCATGATGATCACGAGCGACGGTGTGATCGCAAACGGGAAAGGCCATCCGCGCGGCGCCGAAACATTCTCGCGTGTGCTCTGCCGAATTTGTTCGCGAGGCAGGACACCTCACTCTCATGGAGGCGCTGCGGAAGATGACGATCATGCCGGCGGAACGCCTGGCGGAAGGGGCGCCCTCGATGCGGCTTCGTGGACGGCTCGCGCGTGGGGCGTACGCCGGCATCACGATCTTCGATCCGAACACGATCGTCGATCGCGCCACATACCTCAACTTGGCCCAGGATTCCGAGGGGGTCAGCTACGTCATCGTGAATGGAACGGTGGTGCTGGATGCCGGCGAGTTCGTGTCCGGTGCAACACCAGGGCAACCCATCCTCAGCAAATGGCGCGACAACGACCAGCGCACCCCGTGAAAGTCGGTCGCAATGTGATAGCCCCGGAACCCGCGTCGCGCGCCCACTTCATGTTGCAGAGGGGTGGATACCTTAACCCATCCCTTCCCCACGCTTCATCAGATTCATGTGGAAGGCCGCTTGCTCGAGTCCCCCCTCACCTTCTCCCCAAGAGGTCCGCCCATCACCGTTGGCGTCGCGGCCGTTGAGAATCGCCTGGGTCAGCTTCTCAATTTCCTGCACTACTTCCGCGGCCGCCGCCGCGTCGTCCGTGGCCTTGACCTCTGCGCAGAGTTCCACAATGCGTTTTGCCCATTTCACGACATTGTCCGCACTCGTTCCGACATGATTGGCATGGAGCTTCACGTTGTCAGAAGCACCATCGGCGTTCGCCGCCAGGCGAATGTGGGTCGCGGCACCCGTGGCAGCTTTGACCACGCCGTAGCCCTTGCCGGGACCCGATGGCTCGACGCTGGGGTCGATCGCGTTCAGCACATGCCCGATGTGCGCCTTCATCGACCCCAAGCCGCTTGCTCTCGCGGCTAGTCCGGCATGCAGAGCGGCGATCTCGGCCTCGGCACTAGCCGTGGGAAGTAGCCCGGCCCGGTCTGGAGTATCACCCCAGCTATCCGCTACATGTCCCATATGGGCGTGCGAAGCTTGCGCGGCGATGTCGCCACTGATGGCGAACAGACAGGCTATAGCAATCAGTACGGCAAAACGGATCTTGGGAAATGTCATGATCAGCCTCCTACGTAGCGGCTAGACGGGCCGTGGGATGCGATTGTCTGGATACCGAGAAAGTACCGGCGGACCCGTAGGGCGGTAAGGGGACCAGCCCATTATCAAGCAGCTTACGTCTCACTCATGCACAGGCTCGGCGGTCTGTCGCTGAAAGCGACGTGCGATTCCCTCTTCAATCTCCATCCCTCTCACCGCTCACCTATCCAGCCTCGGGTCCACAACAATCTTCAGCGACTCCTTCCCCTCCATCATCATCTCGAACCCGCGCTGAATCTCACCCAAGGGCAGCGTGTGCGTCACGAGCTGATCCAAGTCCACGCGGCCTGACGCAATGACGATCAGCGCCTCCTTCATATCCTGCGGCGCGGCGCCGTACGTGCTGGTAAGCGTCACATCGTTGCGCCAGAAAACCGTGTCGAACGTGACCGGCAGTTGAACGTCGGGCCCCATCGGCGCGAAGAACAAAATAGTCCCGCCGCGATCCACCACCTGGAACGCCTGATCGATGGCGGCACGCGCGCCGGTGGTGGCAATGACGTAATCCACGCCACGGCCCAGCGTGTCGCACACTAATTGGGGCACGGCGTCATGCGCGTCGAACACGGCATCAGCACCAAGCCTCTCAGCAACGGCGCGGCGAGTTGGTTCGGGATCGGTCATGAAAACCTTGGATGCACCGCGCACGCGGGATGCAAACAGGTGCAAACAGCCGGAGACGCCGGAGCCGAGTATGAGAACGCTGCTTCCTTCACCCACCTTGATCTTTCGCTGACCGCGCAAGGCACAGGCGAACGGCTCGACACAACTCGCAGCGTTGTCGGACACGTCGTCGGGCACGCTCAACGTCCCCCGCTCGACGTTCACCGCCGGCACGCGGATGAAATCGGCGAAGCCGCCCGGATCCCAGTTCGTCTTGCGGAGCAAGTCGCACATCGTCTCCCGTCCGCTCCGACAGTAATCGCACTCGAAACAGGGCACATGATGGGTGGAAACAATACGGTCACCTTCCGCGAACCGGTTGAGACCGTCGCCGACGGCAGCGATGCGGCCGGCTACCTCATGGCCGAGTACGAGGGGAGCCTTGGGGAGACGGTACCACTCCAGCAGGTCGCTGCCGCAGATCCCGCTGGCATGCACCTCCAGCAACAGTTCGCCCTCTCTTATCAAAGGAAGAGGGCGGGTCTCCAATCTCAGGTCGCGATTGTTGTGGTAGACGGCGACGCGATTGTGCTTGGGAAGCGCCATGCGGCTCAGACCGGCTGAACCTCTCGGTTGTGCTTCAATTCCTGGAGCAGTTCGTTCGCCTCCTCGGGGCTGGCGCCTTCGTGCACCACCGCCCGGAGGGCCCGAATCATGGGCACGGGGTAGTCGGATTGCCAGACATTGCGTCCCATGTCGACACCGACGGCCCCCTGCTCTAGGGCCGAGTGCGCCAAGTGCAGCACGTCCAGATCCGTCTCGAGTTTCGGGCCGCCGGCGATGACCACGGGAACGGGACATGACCGCGTTACGTTCTCGAACTCATCGCAGTAGTACGTCTTCACGAAATGCGCACCCAACTCGGCGGCGATACGGCAACAGAGCCCAAGATAGCGCGCATCCCGCTTCTCCAACTCCTTGCCGACGGCGGTCACCGCCAGCACCGGTATGCCGGCTTCGACACTCTCGTCGACGAGCTTGGCGAGGTTGGCCAGCGTCTGGTGCTCGTACTCGCTCCCCACGAACACTGACAGTGCAACGGCGCTCGCGTTGACCCGCACGGCCTCGCGCACCGAAGTCGTGAGGGTCTCGTTGGCCAGGTTCTCACCCACGATGCTCGACCCCCCTGAAACGCGGAGTACCATCGGCATGTCAGTCACTGCGGGAATGCAATTCCGCAAGACGCCACGGGTGAGCATCAGTGCGTCGGCGTATGTGAGGAGCGGGGCGACGGTCTCGCCCGGCTTTTCCAATTTGCTGATGGGTCCCAGGAAATATCCGTGATCCACGGCCAGCATTACAGTGCGGCCGTCGGTCGGCTTGATGATGCGGCTCAGTCGGTTCTGCAGTCCCCAGTCCACGAGGTCACTCCATGCTGAATCTCAGGCTCCAAATGTAGCGACACGTGACTCAGGATAGGAAGCCTGGCTTTGAGCACGACCTTTGCAATGTTCTTCGCTCCCGAGTCGATCATGCGGGGGGCGGCATAAACCAGCGCCGGCGAGCCCTCGACTGCGATCGCCATGTCGGCCAGCATGAACTGGAGTTCCAACCGGCCGCTGTTGGGAGACTCCGTGCGCCTGGACGTACCGAGCGGGTGGGCCTGGATAGTTCCTAAAGTCCTCCAGACGCCTGCCGACACCATGGACAACTTCCGCTACATCATCCGATCGACGGGCTACGCAACGGATCCCAGTCAGGGTTCGACTTCCCTGGCCACCCACACCGTGGCCCAGTTCGCCGCCTGGCAGACGCCGTGGTTGAGCGCCCCGTCGGCCGCGTTGATCGCCGCCAACGGCGTTCAGGCCATCGCGCGCAACGGCCCGATCCGAATCACCGGGATCGACCTTGCCTGTGGCGCTACGATTTCCGCGATGGCCGGGGTTAGGGTTCCAGCCGATCCCATGTACCTAGACGTGGCGGCGGCGACTGTCACCAGGACCCCCGCCGGCCCCCCGACGCGCCTCAACAGTCTTCAGGGCCCCCCATCCCTTCGCACACAACTCATGGACCGCAGATTCGCGTTTGCAAATCCCGAAAACCGCGTGCAGTTCAGCTCCTGCTACATCCAGCAGGCCCTCGGCTCTGAGAAGGGGTTCATCCCCATCGAGAACACCTGGATCGACAACTGGGCCACGTTCTGATCCTCAACGTGAAGAGCCCCCGGTACATTGAGCCCGGGTGGTGCCCTTAGGTACATTCCAATCACTTCTGTCCGAACCCAGTAGCGCGGGCGCTCCGGCCAAGCACCTCACCTTTGGTCATAACTCAGGAGCCGAAAATGACGGTGACTACCGTTTCCACGCATCCCCCACTCACCACCCTTACCGAAGATGAAGTGATGTTTCGAGACGCAGTCCGGGACTTCGCCCAATCCGAAGTCGGCCCCTTGGTCGACAAGATGGAGCGCGCCGCTGAGTTCGATCGCAGTCTCATTCCCCAGTTCGCCGAGCTCGGTCTGATGGGGATCGACGTAGATATGGAGCTAGGTGGCGCCGGCGGATCGTTCTTCATGACGATCTTGGCCGTGGAAGAGCTTGCCGCCGTCGATGCCTCGACATCCATCCTGGTGGACGTGCAAAACACTCTTGTGAACCTTCCCTTGATGGATTGGGGTGACGAACCCATCAAGAAGCGTTTCCTCCCCCGGCTGGCCGGAGGCACAGTGGGTGCGTACGCGCTCTCAGAAGCCGGATCCGGATCTGATGCGTTTGCGCTCCGCACCAGCGCCGATAGGGACGGCGGGGATTGGATCCTGAACGGCACGAAACTCTGGATCACCAACGGCGCCGAGGCCGAGATCTACGTGGTCTTCGCCTCAATCGATCTATCCAAAGGCTACAAGGGCATCACCGCATTCATCGTAGAACGGGACTTCGAAGGATTCAGCGTCGGTAAGAGGGAAGACAAACTCGGCATCCGTGCGTCGAGCACGACGGAGTTGATTCTGGAGAACTGCCGCGTGCCGGGCGCCAACGTCCTCGGCGAGCTAGGCAAAGGATACAAGGTGGCTATCGAGACGCTCAACGGCGGCCGCATAGGGATCGGAGCACAGATGCTCGGCCTGACCCGCGGTGCGTTGAATGCCGCGCTGAAACATGTCCAAGAACGCAAGCAATTCAATCAACCGTTGGCCGAGTTCCAGGGCATCCGATTCCAGCTCGCCCAGGCAGCAACGGAACTAGAGGCCGCCCGCCTGATGGTGTACAACGCCGCCAGGCTGCGCGACGCCCACGAGAGCTACACCAAGCAAGCAGCCATGGCCAAGCTGTTTTCGTCCCAAGTCGCGGAGCGGGTAACGAGTCTGTGCGTAGAGCTGCTCGGAGGGTACGGATATACGAAGGAATACCCTGTAGAGAAGTATTATCGCGACGCAAAAATCGGGACGATTTACGAAGGTACCAGCAACATGCACTTGGCCACGATTGCGAAGATTGTCCTAGAGGAGGGAGAGATCGGGAAGTAAGACTCTGTCCCGTCCGCTCTGGCCGTTCCCGTGTCTGTATGCCATGATCTCACGGCCACCAACCACCAGGGAGAAACATGCCGCACGATGATCCAGGGCGCCCGAATGCCACGGAAGCACCGTACGTTCAGGCCTCCACCTCGCTGCCCGAAATCACCGTCAAGGCGGTTGTCCTCGGCGTACTGCTCTCCATAGCGTTGGCTGGGGCGAACGCTTACCTCGGGCTCTTTGCAGGGATGACGGTATCGGCATCCATCCCGGCGGCCGTCATCTCGATGGCCATCCTGCGATTGTTCCGAGAAACCAACATCCTCGAGAACAACATCGTTCAAACCGCGGCCTCGGCCGGGGAAAGCCTCGCGGCGGGCGTGATCTTCACGATCCCGGCCATGATCATTCTAGGGGCATGGACCGAATTCAATTACCTGGAGACAACGCTCATCGCCGCATTGGGCGGTACGATGGGTGTGCTGTTTACCATCCCGCTGCGACGCGCGCTGATCGTCGACACGCCGCTCCGCTTCCCCGAGGGCGTTGCCACAGCCGAAGTGCTGAAGGTGGGCGACACCGGGGGGGCGGGCGTCAAATACATCGTGTGGGCTTCGCTCATCGGTGCTGCGTTCAAGTTCGGCGACACCGGACTCAAGCTTTGGGGTAGCGTTTTCGAGAAGGCGCGGTACGTGGGCGGGTCGATCGCCTATTTCGGAACGAATCTCTCTCCTGCCCTGGTGGGTGTCGGTTACATCGTAGGTCTCAACATTGCGGTGTTGATCTTCCTCGGCGGCGCCCTGAACTGGCTGGTGGCGATTCCCATCGTCGCCGTCATGCAGGGCATACCAGCAGAGGCCGCCAACGCCGCAGAGGCCGCCGGCCAGCTCTGGTCCACACAAACGCGCTATCTCGGTGTGGGCGCAATGGTGGTGGGCGGATTCTGGGCGTTGATCTCGGTCCGCAAGAGCTTGCTACGCGGCATCTCCACCGGCATGGAGGCCTACCGTCGGATGCGAGAGGGCAACGCCGGCGCCGTTGAGCGGACCGAGCGAGACACGCCGATGCAGTGGGTGGGCATCGCTCTCGCGGTTTCGGTGATTCCGGTCCTCGTATTGTTCATCTTCTTCACCCACAACATAGGCGTGAGCCTCCTCATGGCGGCCGTGATGTTGATCGCGGGATTCCTCTTCGCCGCGGTTGCTGCATACATGGCCGGACTCGTCGGTTCCTCCAACAACCCCATCTCGGGAGTTACGATCGCCACGATCCTCACCTCTTCTCTGCTACTCGTGGTGTTGCTCGGCACACAGAGTTTGATCGGCCCGGCGGCGGCCATCTTGATTGGTGCGACGGTGGCGTGCAGCGCGGCGATCGCCGGCGACAACATGCAAGACCTAAAGGCGGGACGCCTCGTCGGGGCCACTCCGTACAAGCAGCAGATCATGCAGCTCGTGGGAGTGATAGCGGCAGCTATGGTGATAGCGCCGGTGCTGACGCTCTTGCTCAAGGCCTACGGTATCGGCATCCCAACCGCCGGGCATCCCAACCCCCTCGCCGCACCACAGGCCACCCTCATGGCGGCCGTAGCAGACGGCGTATTTCGTGGAGGGCTTCCATGGGGCATCATCGGCGTCGGCATGCTGGCGGCCGTGGGCGTCATCATGTTGGACGAGACCCTCAAAGCTCGGGGAAGCAGCTTCCGCACACCGGTACTCGCTGTCGCCGTTGGCATCTATCTCCCGTTTGAGCTGTCGGTGGCGATCTTCATAGGCGGGTTGATTGCTTGGGCGGTCAAGCGACATCAAGAACAGGCGGCGGCCACGGCACCTGCGGATCAGCAGGCAAGGCTGAAGCATGCGGCCGACACCGGTAATCGGCACGGGCTGCTCTTTGCTGCCGGCGCGATCACCGGCGAAGCGTTAGTCGGCATTTTGCTGGCGATCCCCATCGTCGTGGCCGGCAACGCCGACGTCTTGGCGTTCTGGGGTGACCACACCGATGTGAATTATCCCGGCATCATTCTGCTAGCCTTGGTCTTGTTCATGATGTACCGCGTTGCCAGTGGACCAACGCGCGAAGTCACGGGACGGTGATTCCCGGTGGGACATGTCGCTGCCATGGTTCCCTCGAGGTCCAGGACGACCTGGGAACGCTCGCGCCCGGCAGGCTAGCCGACATTGTAGCCGTGAGGGGAGATCCCCTTCACCGCATGGCAGTGCTGCGGCACGTTGACGTCGTGGTTCAGGGCGGAAGACGGGTCCGGTGAGGGCAGAGGAGGCAGGGGAGGCAGCGCTCTCTTAGTGGACGGTGGCCTGCAAGAGCAGCTCGCGCAGGTCGGCTTCAGACAACGTGTCCAAACCGCCCTGCTTGTCGGGGGAGTAACCCAAGTAGCTTCGCGGGCGGCGGCGGTTGAGACAGGAAAATTGCAGGATCGGCCTGTGTACCTTGGGATTGAGATATTCTGACGTGCCGCCGTGGCTGATCAATTCAACGCGCCACCGAGTACCGTCAACGTCATCAAATTCGCGCATGCTTCAACGGACCATTGAAAGCGTTCATTCGAAATTAGCCACAGAATCCGCAGACGTCAGAGAAACAATAGTACTATTTCCGCGAGTCCGGTGGATTTCGCGGCTATTTGAAGTCTCCCGTTGCCCAGTTGACAGTTCGCTGAGAAGAGACTGTTACCTTCGACCATCACAAATCTGAAGCTATCATGAACGATAAATCGTTGGCTTTTCTCGAAAAACTGCTCGATACTCCCGGGCCCTCGGGATTCGAGACCGCGGCGGCCCGGATTTGGCGGTCCGAGGCCGAAGGCTTCGCTCAGGAAGTTTCGGCAGACGTCAAGGGCAACTCGCAGGCGGCGGTCAATCCGGGGGGATCTCCCCGCGTGATGCTTGCAGGGCACATCGATGAGATAGGGCTCATGATCCTCCACATTGACGACGACGGTTTTCTCTTCTTCTCGACCATCGGTGGATGGGACTCCCAGGTCCTGGTAGGACAGCGTGTTATCATTGCGGCCGGCGACGGTCCGGTTACCGGAGTGATAGGAAAGAAAGCGATCCATCTCATAAAGAAGGAGGATCGAGACAAAGCTTCGAAGATCACCGATCTGTGGATCGACATCGGTGCGAAATCCAAAACGGACGCGCTGTCTCGTGTTCGCGTGGGCGACCCGGCCGTACTAAACGCCCCCATGGACAAGTTTCCCAGCGGGCGCATCGCATCGCGCAGCGTCGACAACCGTATCGGCGCTTTCGTGGTGCTCGAGGCGCTCCGCCTCCTCGCCGACGATCCGCCGAGCGCCGCAGTGTATGCCGTCGCCACGGTGCAGGAGGAAATCTCCTGGACGGGCGGTGGCGCCCGCACCAGCGCAACCTCGCTGGAGCCATCGGTCGCCTTGGTAGTCGATGTCACGCACGCCACCGACCATCCCGACGTCGAGAAGAAGCAATTCGGTGACTTCAAGCTGGGTGGCGGCCCGGTGTTGTCCCGCGGATCCGCGGTCAACGAGGCGGTGTTCGAGTTGCTCGTAGAGACCGCGGAAGAGGAAAAGATTCCGCACACGATCGCCGCCGCCCCGGGCTACACGGGGACCGACGCAGATTCCATCCACACGGCACATCGAGGCATTGCAACCGGGCTCGTGTCGGTGGCCAATCGCTACATGCACAGCCCCAATGAAATGGTGGACCTGGAAGACCTGGAGAATGCCGCGAAGCTGATGGCGGGGTTCGCTAGGCGGGTGACCACGGAGACCGACTTCGTGCCCAAATAGGGAGTCGGGAGCAGGTAGTAGCACAAGGAACCGCAATATCACGCCCGCACCAGACGTTGACCAAGGGGCGGAAGGGGATCAAAACCAGCCCCGCGATGGCGGCCGGGCTCACGGATCGGGTCTGGACCATGGAGGATTTGTTGGAGCTGATGCTTGTTTAGGAGGATTTGGGGTCAAGTCCCGAGTTGTGTGTAAAAGTATTTGGGCAAGCTCCTCGGCAGGTTCATCACGCTGCCTGATCCACCTCCTGGTTCTCGAGTAGCGACACATCGACATACCGCCGATCACCCCAGATCGTTGTCACCTTCAACGCCACCGCCGTGATCAATCGCAGCGCGCTCGCGCGATCGGGAAACGCACCGACCGCCTTGGTGCGCCGTTTGATTTCGCCGTGCAACCGCTCGAGCCCATTCGTCGTGCGGATCTTCTTCCAGTGCGACGGCGGAAACGCTTAGAACGTGGTCGCAGCGGCAAAGCCACTCGTCAGACAGGCCATTGCTTCGGGGAGCTCCTTGCTCCACCGGGTCTGCAGCAAAGCCAGCAGGCCCGCGGCGTACATCGTCATGAGGATGGTGCGGTGCTTGAGGTTGGCGATGGCGTCGAAGAACCGAGCCAGTTCCTCTCGGCTGAGGACCACCGGCAGCTTCTTCTCTTGTTTCGGGTAGGGGATGTGCTCGATGAGCTCTGGCCGACCGAGCGTTACCCTATAGAGGAATCGAAGGGCGCACACCGTTTGATTGAAGATCCCCCAGGAGGTGTGCTTGGTGTGGACCAGGTGGATCTGATATTCACGGATGTGTTCGGGCCCCAACTGCGCCGGCGACCTAGATGGCACGGGAAAAAGGCGATTATCTTTCACTATTCTCATACTGCGAACGCCATCTAATGTCATACGTGAGATCCCGGATCCTCATCGCGTCGATCCTTGCAGCGCAGGCCGCCGGAACGGCCACAGTGGCGGCCCAGAGTTCCGGCACGTCTGCCGAGCGCATCCTTGCACACATCACGTTCTTGGCCGACGACGCCAGAGAGGGACGGGGCGTGGGCACGGCCGGGCTGGATTCCGCCGCCCAGTACATCGCCAGCCGTTTCATGGAAATCGGTCTGGAACCAGCCACTCCTCACGGATTCCTGCAACGGTTCACGATTTCACCCACGGCACCGGCAGCCGCTCACAGCGGCATTGGCGGCGCTGCCGTCGCGAACGTCGTGGGGATCCACCCGGGGCGCGGGAATCTCAAGAACCAGGCCGTGGTCGTCGGCGCCCACTACGATCACCTCGGCTACGGTGGATTCAGCAGCCTCGAGCCTGATAGTGTGCCTGTCGTTCACAACGGAGCGGATGACAACGCGTCGGGCACGGCGGTGTTGATCGAGGTGGCGCGACTGTTGCGGTCCCAGTCCGCAGACAACATGCGGTCGCTGGTGTTCGTCGCGTTCACCGCCGAGGAGTCCGGGTTGATCGGTTCGAACTACTACGTAAAGAACCCTGTCATCTCGAACGACTCGACGTTCGCGATGCTCAACATGGATATGGTGGGTTGCGTGACGGAAAACCGCCTCACCGCTTTCGGCGCGAAGACGGCGAAGGAGTTCGATGCACTACTCGATTCAATCAATGCCGCCTACGAATTCCAGCTCAGTGCATCGGGAGATGGTTACGGCCGCAGCGACCAGCAGTCGTTCTTCGTGCAGAAGATTCCAGTGCTGCACTTTTTTACCGGGACGCATGAGAACTATCACCGTCCGACCGACGACACGGAGTACATCAACGCCTATGGGGCGGCCCGCGTGGCCTCCCTAGTCGCCGACCTGACATGGAAGCTGGCGACACGGAACGAACCTTTGAGCTTCGTCGATGCCGAGCCACCTACGATGACAGCCTCAGGCGGGTACGGCGCGTATCTCGGATCCATTCCCGACATGTCGGAGTCCCCCGACGGGGTGCGTCTCATCGGCGTGCGTGCCAGGAGCCCGGCAGAGATCGCCGGCATCCGAGCCGGCGACGTCATCATCGGGATCGGCGAGTTCGACGTGTCTGATTTGTATGAAATGACAGACGCGCTTCGGTCTCACAGGCCTGGAGACACCGTTACCATCCGGGTGCGCCGGGACGGCGAGGTGCTCGAGCTGCTTGCGACCCTGGGTAAGCGCGGTGCGTGAGCCAAAGCTCAAAGCGTCATCCGTCGTCAAGAGCCTCCATGGCGCTTTCTGCCGAGACGTGCCCCGAAAAGAACTCCTCAAAATGGCCGCCACTAAGATTCGCGAGGCCGGTGCACCGTACACGTCCGTGTTCATCTACCTGCTAGACGAAACCCGTAACACGCTCGTTCTCGGGGCGTTTGACGGCCGCGCCACCGACCTCACCAGCATACCGGTGGGAGAGGGCATCTGCGGCAAAGCCGTAGCGGAAAAGGCGGACCTGAACATTCCGGATGTTTCCGCGGCCTCCGAGTATTTGGCATGCAGCAGTGAAACGAATTCCGAACTCGTCGTGCTGATCCGGCTGCACGATGAGATCCTCGGCGAGATCGACATCGACAGCGACGTGCCCAACGGCTTCGACGACGTAGAAGTCGCGGCCGTGAAAGAGGTGGCTGACGCGCTGGCAACCCTCCTCTGATTTTACCTTGCAATGAGCGAATCCTCTTCACACGCCGTCGAAGCGTACGTGCGCGCAAACGGGGTCGCGTTACCAGTCGAACCCGGGAAGCCGTATGGCACAGCGCGGGCGATTACGATCTCCGTGAGAAGCTGTCGTCTATCTCGGTTCCCGCCCTGATGATTCACGGGAGGCACGACGCCATTCCACTCTCATCGGCCGAAGAGATCGCACATCTGCTCGGCGCGGACATGCAGGTGTTCGAGGATTCGGGACACGTTCCCTATGTGGAGGAGCCGCACAATTTCGTCGCCGCTCTGAACGCGTTCCTTCCCTGTCAGCCATGAGCCGCCTACATCCGTTCGAACTCGTGTTCTCTGATTACGCCGGTACTTTCTTTCCTGAGATTCGAGCGGAAGCACCGGAAGGTGCGATGAACCTGGCAACAATAGCCAGGCTCCAGTCCACACAGCGGCTCCTCCGAAAACTCGGATCGCCCGAGTTGGCCGAGGAGGACGCAGGAGCGGTCGGCGAATACCTCGCTCTCGTCTTCGCCGCGTATCGATATTGGGAGGCCGAGGAACCCACGCTGTCTGTCGACAAAGACAGACTGATCCGGGCTATCCAACACCCGCCCACGCAAGTGCTTGTAGTGCACCACGACGCTTGCTATCTCGAGTTTCCGGAACGCTGGTTTTGGGCCACGATCGGCGAGGGCCAGCCGCACGAGCCCCTGGAGGGAATGTTCGTGGTGAGTACAAGACCGCACACCGGCATCACTGTGGTTGCAATTCTCGGACTGCGACCAGGTCGTGAGGGATTCTCTCAGATAACGGTCACGGGCGGTGCGGACGCCGTCGCCGCCGCGTCGGCCACGATGCGCGATCCGCCCTTTGCTCCGGTTATGGATGGCGGTGTGGCGGCCCGGTTCAAGTCGGTGACCTCAGATGGGGAGCTGCTGTACCTGGCCCGCCTCGCGCTCGAATCGGCTGCTGAGTAGCTTCATTCCAGATACCTATGAGCAGCAAAAACGAAGTCGCCCGGGTGCTCGAGCAAATTGCGGCGCATCTCGAGCTCAAGGGAGAAAACGCGTTTCGGGTAAGGGCGTATCAAACCGCGGCTCGGGCGGTCGCCGGCTTCGTCGACGATTTCGCAGAAGCGGCCGCGAGCGGCAAACTCGCCGAGCTGAAGGGCATCGGACCGGCCACTCTCCAAATCGTTGTCGAAGTGCTCGCCACGGGTCGAGCCACCCTGCTCGACGACTTGCGGAAGGAAACCCCTTCGGGCCTCGTCGACATGATGCAGATTTCGGGGCTCGGCGTCGCAAAGATCCACCAAATCCACGAGAGCCTCGGCATCAGAACGCTGTCCGACCTCGAAGAGGCGGCGAAAGACGGCAGGCTCGCGAGCTTGCCGCGTTTCGGACCCAAGACGGCGCAGAAAGTTCTCAAGAGCCTGCAGTTTCTCAAGCGGGTCGGCGAGTTTCGTCTGTTTCATCATGCCAGGGCCGAAGCACAAACGCTGCTGCCCGCGTTGAGGAAACTTCCGGGCGTCTCCCGCGCGGAAATTGTCGGCGGCATCCGCCGACGGCGCGAGGTCATCGAGAACATGGAGTTTCTCATCGAGCTTGACGGATCGTGGAACGCACTCGTCAAACGGTTGGACTCTCTGGTCGATGTTACGGAATTTGCCAGCGAGCCCGAGGGCATGATCACCATCAAGTTTGGGAGCGGTTCCGTTGCAAGTCTCTGCACAAGTCTGCCCGATGAGATGGGGTTCCACATGGTGCGTACCACCGGGAGCGCCGAACATCTGGAGGCGCTGGCCCATAGGGGGCAAACCCTGGGACTCTCATGGACAGAGAGCGGTGTCATCTTGCACGGCGACAAGATCGATTGCCCGACGGAGGAGGACGTGTACGCCGCATTAGAACTCGAGTGGATTCCTCCAGAGTTGCGGGAGGGCCTGGGTGAGATCGAGGCGGCAGCCCGAGGAAGCCTGCCTCGGCTCGTTGAGGCCGCCGACTTACGTGGGTTCATCCACTGTCACAGTGACTACTCTGACGGAACCAGCACTGTTCGCGACTGGGCGATTGCTGCGCGCGACGCAGGGTACGAGTACGTGGGAATCACGGATCACAGCGAGGCGGCCACATACGCCGGTGGACTGTTCCGTGACAACATCAAGGATCAACACGAAGAGATCGACCGCGCCAACGCAGAATTGGGCGACATCACCGTCCTCAAGGGGATCGAGGTCGATATTCTCCAAGACGGGAGTCTCGACTACACGCCCGAGATACGCTCCTCTTTCGATTTCGTAATCGCGTCGCTGCACAGCGGATTCGGTCAGGATCGCGAAACCATAACGAAACGGATCCTTCGTGCCATGGACCATCCTGACATGGCGATCTTGGGGCATCCAACCGGACGCTTGTTACTGTCGCGCGATCCGTATCCCATGGATCTCGACGCGATCTTCCGTAAGGCTGCGGAATGCGGTATTGCAATCGAAATCAACGCCGATCCCCAACGATTGGATTTGGACTGGCGGTTCGTGCGCAGGGCAGTCGCGCAGGGCGTGAGAATTTCGATTGGAGCCGATGCGCACAACGTGTCGGGGATGGCCAACATGGACCTCGGTATCGGCATCGCACGCAAAGCATGGCTTGCTCCGAGTGACGTCCTCAACGCGCTTCCGTTGAAGGGATTCCTTCGATTTGTTGCCCAGCGCCGGAACAATTGACCACCGACGACAAGAAGACCCGCACTAGAGCAATCATCCGAAAGCTCAAGAAACGCTTCCCGGACGCGATGTGCTCGCTCAACCATCGCTCTCCGCTGCACCTTCTCGTCGCTACGATCCTGAGCGCGCAGTGTACCGACGAGCGCGTCAACATTGTCACGAAGGACCTCTTCAAACGTTACCAGACGGCCCGAGATTTTGCCGGTGCAGACCCGGACGAGCTGGAGCAGATGATCAGGTCTACGGGCTTCTACCGAAACAAGACGAAGTCGATTATCGGCATGGCCCAAGCCCTCGTCGAGAGCCACAGCAGCAAGGTTCCCCGAACAATGGAGGAACTCACCCGCCTTCCGGGCGTCGGGAGAAAGACCGCCAACGTCGTGCTGGGTAATGCGTTCGGCATCGACGAGGGCGTCGTAGTGGATACGCATGTTACGCGCATCTCCAACCGGCTGAAACTCACCACGAACAAAGATGCCGTGAAAATCGAACAGGATCTAATGCGCCTAGTGCCGAAGAAGGATTGGACTATCTTCCCTCACCTCATGATCCACCACGGACGCGCCATCTGTCAGGCGCGTCAACCAAGATGTGAAGCATGTCCAATCAACACGCTCTGCCCGTCCTCACTGGCTTGATGCCTACTGCAATTTGGTCTTGGATCAGAGGGAAACGTGAAAATCGATCTCGCCCTCGCATGTGATTACGCGCTCATAGACCAGTTCGGCAAGCTCTCCGTCATGGGGATCTTCGAGCACATCTGGGTACACCACTTTCCGGTTGTACACCAGCGCCTGCACCTCGTGTTGCGCCTGAAAGGGCGACGCACAGAACTCGGCGAGCATCGCGTACGTATCCGTCTCATCGACGAACACGACAGCGAGATCATCAACGGCAACGGCACGGTGACCTTCGCAGAACCGCCCGCTGGAATCACAGAGGTCGAAGCCGGTACCGTTCTGGTGTTCGACGTGCCGCTGGACCACGCCGGACCCTACCGTTTCGAGATCTTTATTGATGACGAGCAAGCGGCATCCGTCGCACTCACAGTGGGCATCGCTCCCAACTCAGCCTCGTCTGAAACTGCGGGATCGTCTTGACCGGGAAGTCGAGCCCGTGACCGCGCTAAAGTACAATCGCTGGCTGGTGGCATCGCTCGCGATCGTCGTCATCGGGTTGGCCTTCCGCATCAACGGCTATCCCCTCCTCGAACCCGACGAGGGCCGAAACGCCGAAATTGCCCGAGAGATGGCGGAGTCAAACGACTACGTAATCCCACGACTCAACGGGCTGCCGTACCTCGACAAACCCATCCTCTACTTTTCCGTGGGCGCCGCCATCATGGAACTGCTTGGCCCCACGGAGCTGGCCGCCCGTCTCCCCTCACTTCTCTTCACCGTTGCCACGCTCATGTTGGTGTGGTGGTTCGGTCACCGAACTCTCGGACCTGCCGGCGGCCTAGTTGCGGCAGCGGCAACCGGTGCGATGCCACTCACCCTGGCATTCGCCCGAACCGTAATCTTCGACAGCGCCCTCACCTTCTTCATCACTCTGTCTGTATTCGGCTTCTATCTGGCCTCAGAACGGCCGCCGGGCGCCACGGACGCTGTCGGCCACGAGCACGCCGCGTCGTGGACATCGTTGGGATGGATCGGCCTCGCGCTTGCCGTGTTGACCAAGGGACCGATCGGGTTGGCCTTGCCCCTCATGGTGATCATTCCGTACCTCGCCTGGCGGCGGCGCTGGTACGCCCTCTGGGATCCGGTGGCCGTGCTGCTCTTCGTCGCACTCCTCCTCCCATGGCTGTTCGCCATGTCGCGCGAGGTGCCGGACTTCCTGGAGTACGCCCTGGTGACGGAGACGTTCGAGCGCCTCACCACCGACGAACTCCGCCGCACCGGACCCTTTTGGTATTTCTTGCCGATCATCGTGGCCGGCTCGCTGCCATGGTCCCTCGTTGCCGCCCTGGGGTGGAAGCGTGGACGTCCCGACCGCGACGCTTCAGGCAAATGGGATCGGCGACTGGTTCTGTTGCTCCTGTGGATCGTCATCCCGCTCTTGTTCTTCTCATTTTCACAATCGAAGCGCCCGCACTACGTGCTTCCTCTCATGCCAGCCATCGGCCTGCTCGTGGGACTCCTCTGGAGCGGCAGAGATGAGCGGGCTTGCGGCGCTCGAGGCGGGGGCGTGGCGCTCGCCATCTGCGGTCTCGTGATTCTCCTCGCACCAATTATCGTGGGCGCTCTCCTGGAAGTCGAGCGGGTGGTTGCACAGGCCATTCCCGGCACGGCAAGGACGCTGGGCATCGTCTGTGTGATCGCGGGTGCCGCCGCTTTCTTCGTCTCACACCGACGAGATTTGTCACTCTTTGCTCTGTGCGTTCCGGTCGCCGCTATCCCATTCGTGATCCTGAACCTCATGAGCGCCATCGGTGAGGATCGATCGGCCCGGGAGATGGCACGTGCCATCCAACGCATCATGACGGACCGCACGGAGATCATTGCCATTCAGACCTATCCACTGTCCCTGCCGTTTTATCTGAGACGCCAGTTCCTCATTTCCACGAGAGACGGATCGGAACTCACCAGCAACTACCTGATCCGCACCTACTCGCGCTGGACCGGCACGCCTGGTTCACCCTTCCGGCCCGAGGATTGGTGGGTGGACATCTTGGCGAATTGTCGCCTGCCCCGCGTGTTCCTCGCGCGTGTCGACGATGTGCGGGCCCGCAGCCTTTTGTCCGACCGGATGCCGCTCATCAGCACTACCCGCAAAGTGGCGGCTTACGGCCCCTGCGGCGCCTCTGACTTGGCCGCGCTTCCCTCAAGCCGGACACTCCCGAGTCTTTAGGCTGAGACCGCATCGTGTGTGGCATCTACGGGATGGTTTCGCTGACGGAACATCCGCTCCGGCACCCGCAGTTGCTCGATTGCATGGGGGCTACCCTACGGCACCGAGGTCCCGACGATTCCGGCACACTGCGATCCGCGCATGCAGCACTTGGCGCGGAACGCTTGAGAATCATCGATAGTCGATCGCAGGCCAACCAACCGTTTCCGAATCCTTCAAACAGTGTGTGGCTCGTGTGCAACGGCGAGATCTATAATGCCGCAGCACTCCGGGAACAATTTGCCAGTTACCCCTTTCGATCGCATTGCGACGTGGAAACACTGGTACCCCTGTTCGACGCCAGAAGCGTCTCCGGTCTCTATGATGTGGAAGGCATGTTCGCCATCGCGATTTGGAAGGAAGAAACGCAATCCCTCACCCTCGCCCGCGACCGCGCCGGAGAGAAGCCGCTCTTCTATCTGGACATCGGTGGAGAGATCTGGTTCGCTTCCGAGATTCAGGCGCTCTTGCAGCACCCTGAAGTCTCTAGAGAATTGAGCGACGCGGCGCTCTACGAATATCTCGCTTTGGGCTACGTACGAGAGCCTAACACTCTCTTTCGACAGGTCCGCAAAGTCCCCGCCGGGTCGAGCCTAACGTTTCAGGCCGGACGCGCCGCATCTACCCAATGCATCGCTATCCCTAGCGTTGCGGTGCCGCCGTCCGCCCCGGCGGCCCGGCGACTACTGCGCGAGTTGCTGGAAGACGCGGTCGCCAAGCAGATGGCGGCAGACGTGCGCGTGGGGGTCTTCACCAGCGGCGGCGTCGACTCGAGCCTCATAGCAGCGCTGGCCAGCCGCATCGCCGGATATCGTGTCCACACGTTTACTGCGTCATTCACCAACCGGAAGTACGACGAAGGCGTATACGCGCGTCGGCTGAGTCGCGACGTGGGAACCCAGCACATCGAAATCAGGATTGGCGAAGACGAACTGGTGGACGCGCTGCACGCCGTCGTACCGCGAATGGCCGAACCTCTCGCCGATCCCGCGTTGCTGCCCACCTATCTGCTTGCGCAAACGGCGAAGGACTACGTGGGCGTCGTCCTGACCGGAGAGGGAGCCGACGAACTCTTCGGCGGATATCCCACCTACCTGGGCCATCGGGCCGCTCGAGCCTACGCGTCGCTGCCCCACGCAGTCCGGGGCGCTATTGAAACGCTCACGTCCAAGGTGGTGGCCACCGAGAGCCCCGTGCCCCTGTCGCTCGTGATGAACCGATTCATCGCTCACGCTCACGCTGACTGGCTCGAGCGCCATATAGGCTGGTTCGGAACCGGTCTCTTCCCGTACCTGTCGAAAGAGGCCCAAGAGTCTTTCCGCGAGTCGCTTCCCGAGATCACGGCTCGCGATCCGGTGAGGGCGGCCATGGAGTTCGACTACATCACCTATCTGCGGGACGGACTGCTGGTCAAGCTCGACCGCGCAGGGATGCTGGTTTCTCTGGAATCACGGGCGCCGTTCCTCGACTCCAGGGTGATCGGCTTCGCCCGAAGCCTGCCGCCCGATTTCATCATCCGCGGACTGCGCACCAAACGGCTCCTCAAGGAGGCTGCGGCTACGCTGGTGCCAGGTTGGGTCCTGCGCCGGCGAAAGCGCGGGTTGAGCGTTCCGATTGCGGCGTGGATCAACAACGGACTGCGGAGCGAAGTGGACCGGCTGCTCGACCCAGCGCGGCTCCGGGATCAGGGGGTGTTGCCGGCCCTACCAATCGACGAACTTTTGTCCGACCACCGGGCCGGGAGGGCAAATCACGCACGCGCCCTCTGGCCGCTCGTTGTGTTGCAATACTGGCTCGAACATTGGATTCCCGGAGGGGAGACGTGATGACGCGGGATGAGGCCTTGCCACTGATGCACGAGTACACTGAGTCGGAGAAGCTCCGCCGGCACATGTACTGCGTCGAGATAGCCATGAGGGGGTACGCGAAACACTATAGCGAAGACGAGGAGGCGTGGGGATTGGTGGGGTTGTTGCACGACCTTGACTACGAGAAATACCCTAACCAAGAGCACTCTGCGACAGAGGGTCACCCCTCGTTCGGCGTCAAGCTGCTTCGCGAGCGCGGGCTGCCGGATACCATGTGTGAGGCGATCCTGGGCCACGCCACCTATTGCGGCGTGCCGCGCGAATCGCTGATGGCGAAGGCCCTCTTTGCGGTGGACGAGCTCAGCGGCTTCTTGGTAGCCTGCGCCCTGGTGCGGCCGGACAAAAACCTCGATGACCTTCAAATCAAGAGCGTGAAGAAGAAGCTCAAGGACAAGGGCTTCGCGAAGGGCGTAAACCGGGACGACATCCGCCGGGGCGCCGAGGAGTTGGGGGTCCCGCTGGAAGAGCATATCCAGTTCATGATCGATACCCTGCGACCCCACCAGGAGCAATTCGGCCTGCGTCTGGGGTAGAAGAACCTGTTGCCGGGGTCCCGCCGTTGCCGGCGCCTCCTGCCGAGGGTCAACGTGGCCTCAACACCGAACGTAGAATGAGTGTGAAAGAATCGGCATTGGCGATCCGGGCCCAGGCCGGCGATCTGGAGGCCTTTGGGGAGCTGGTCGAGCTGTTTTCAGGCCAGGCGCGTCGGGTGGCCCGAGCGGTGCTGGGAGACCCGGACGACGGAGACGATGCCGCGCAGGACGCGTTCCTGTCGGCGCTCCGGCACCTGAAACGGTACGATCCGAGCCGGCCGTTCGGCCCGTGGCTAATGCGGATCGTGGCCGATGCCGCGGCGGACCACCGCAGGAAATGGAAGTCCGGGCTGCCGAGGAGCTGTCGGAGTCCACGGCTGGTGGCGGTGCGGGTCCGCACGTCGAGACCGACTGCCGGGCGTTCCTGGAGGTGTTCCCGAACGTCCTTGCCCGGCTTCCGGGTGTTTGTGGCACGGGTGATGGCAGAAATCCGTGCGCTGGATGTCCGACGGTTTCGCAGTGACTGGTGGGAGGTGCTGGGCGCGTGGGCGCGGCCCGGGTTGGCGGCGGCGGCCCTAGTGGCACTGACCATGGGGTTGACGATCTCGAGCCAGGGGGGCTGTCGAGGAAACCACGGCCGACGACGCACTCCAGGGATCGACCGAGGCATCCGTATTGACCGTGACAGCCAACCCGCCGGACGTGGGGTTCCTATTGGCGACATTTCCCGAGCGCTAACGGAAGGCCACCGGTAGATGTCTTCTAGTCAGTGGGAAGTGCTCCATGAATAGATCGAAGGTGGCAGCCGGCGGCCTTCTCGTGGTGGTGTTCGTGTCCGGCGCTATCGTGGGCGGCGCCGCGTCAGCCGCCCTGCGGGAGCGCGACCAGACCCGGGAGCGGTCGCCTCGCCGTCCCTACATAGAGATGCTCGAAGAGAGACGGTTTGTCGCTCGATCAACGCCAGCAAATCGAGCCCATCATCAAGCAGTTTGGCAACACCTGGCAGGCGCTAGCGAAGGAGCTGCAGGAAGAGGAGAGGCGGCGGATCCACGAGATTCGAATTGACGCCCGGGCCAAGATCACCGCCACTCTCGACAGCAGCCAGGTTGAGGTGTATCGGCAGATGATAGCGCGTGATGGCAGCGCTCGGGCGGAACGGGCCAACAGAAAACGGCGGTAAAACCCCAGAAAAAGCATATGATAAAGAGCAGAATCATGCCAGCGATCGCCTTGGCGGTAGCCATCTCGTTGGGCTCGGTACCTGAGCCCGCAGTGTCACAGATCCCCACGGTAACGCTGGCGGAAGCCGTTGCCCTGGCGATGGAGCACAGCCCCGCCATCATCCAAGCCGAGGGCGATATACGAATCGCGCAGGCGACCAAGCGACAATCGGTCAGTGACTGGCTGCCGACATTGAGCGGCAGCTCCGGGTGGAGCATCAACTCCGCCAACCGGTTCGACGCGCAGACACAGCGAACGGTTTCGGGGTTGGCGACTTCGGTCAACGGTTCGTTGACCGCACGTTACACCTTGTTCGATGGGTTTCGCCGCAACGCGCAGAGCCACGCTTGGAGCGCCGATCTGGTGAGCACCGAAGCGACATACACTTCTCAGGAGTTTCAGATATCCTTACAAACCAAACAGACCTTCTTCAGCGCTCTTGCGGCAGACGAGTTGGTACGCGTGTCGGAGACGCGCATTCAGCGAGCCGAGCGGCAGCTGCAGGTGTCCAGAGATCGGCTGGCGGCTGGCAGCGCCATTCGGTCCGACACGTTGCAATCGTTTGTAGAGCTTGCTAATGCGCGTCTGCAGTTGATCAATGCCCAGACACAGCGCTCGACGGCATCCGCCGATCTCGCGCAACTCATCGGTTACGACAGTGAGGTTCGCGCCGTAGCCGATGAGTCGATCGAATTCATCGTCGACATCGACACCTCAGTTATTCGGGCGGAAGCGCTGGAGAGGGGACCCCAGATCGAGCAGGTGATCGCGGCGGCCAGTGCGGCTGATGCCCAGGTTTCCGTATCGCGGGCCGATTATTTCCCGTCCGTCACGGCACAGTACAGCCGCTCCTTGGCCGGTGCCCAACTCGACAACCTCCAGGGCAGTTGGTCGGGCAGGATCAGTCTATCGTGGAACATTTTCAACGGCTTCGGTCGCGAAACGAGCGTTGTGCAGTCGCGTGCCAGGCAGGAGACGGCACACGCCCGGATCGCTGACATGCGGCGTCAGATCAACGCGCAGACGACACAGCAGTTTGCGGCACTTCGATCGGCGATCATCCGTATCCAGATCGCCGAGGCGAGCCTGACTGCGGCAACTGAAGATCTTCGGGTGCAGCAACAGCGGTACCGCCTAGGAGCGGCAACCATCGTCGAGGTCATGAACTCTCAGGTCAACGTCGATCAGGCGGAGGTCGACGGCGTGCAGGCGCGGCTGGACTATCTCCTCGCCAAGGCGCAGATCGAAGCGATTGTGGGGCGCACAATATGACCGGCGCGGCACGGGCTCTCGATTTCCGCACCGGTGACACGCCGACACCGGACGTCATCATCCTCACCCACAAGTTGACGCGGGATTACCAAGTCGGCAGTGAGGTGGTACACGCGCTGCGCGGCGTGGACATCCAGATCCGCCGCAACGAGTTTACCGCGATCATGGGCCCATCGGGTTCCGGCAAATCTACATTGATGAACCTTCTGGGTTGCCTCGATACACCCACCAGCGGCGAATACTGGCTCAACAGTCAAAAGGTGAGCGAGCTGAGCGACGACGAACTCGCGCACATTCGGAACAAGGAGATCGGCTTCGTCTTCCAGACGTTCAATCTCCTGCCACGAGCCACGGCGTTACACAACGTAGAACTGCCGCTGATCTACGGCGGTGTGCCCGCGAAGAAACGGCAGGAGCGAGCCAAGTGGGCATTGGAAAAGGTCGGTTTGACCGACCGGATGCACCATCGACCGAACGAGCTATCGGGCGGACAGCGGCAGCGTGTCGCGATCGCCCGGGCGCTCGTCAACGATCCGAGTATCGTCCTGGCAGATGAGCCGACGGGAAACCTCGATAGCGCAACCAGCGAGGAAATCATGGGTGTCATGGAGATCCTGCACGATGCCGGTCAAACAATCGTGCTAATCACGCACGAGACCCATGTCGCCCGACATGCAACAAGGCAGATCCATCTCCTCGACGGATTGATCGAGCGGGATTTGGCGACACCGAAGGAACCAGCATGAAACACTTGCAATTCGTCCGCCGGCCCGCACCGCTCATCGCCATTGCCCTTCTGGCGGGGTGCGAAGAGGAGGTCGAAGCCCCGGTGTACCAGCTCGTTCCGGTTGCCGAGCGCGACATCATCGTGTCGGTGAGCGCGGCAGGGACCGTTGAGCCGATCAAGACCATCGAGGTAAAGTCAAAGGCGTCCGGAGAAATCATGGACGTGAGAGTGGAGACCGGCGATGTCGTTCGCCGTGGCGACCTCTTGGTCTCGGTCGACCCCCGGATTCCCCGTAACGCCGTAGTGCAGGCCGAAGCGAAACTGGATGTCGCTCAGGCGCAACTGGCCAATGCGGAATCCCAGCTGCGCAGGGCGGAAGCGCTCTACGCAACCCAATCCATCACCGAACAGGAATGGGAAAACGCGCGTTTGCAGCGCGCCAACGCCAACGCCCAGCTCGTGCGCGCGCAGCGTTCTCTCGAGGACGCAAAGATCGCGTTCGAGGATACAGATGTCAGAGCGCCGGCAGCCGGCGTCATCCTGGAACGCACCGTGGAGATTGGCGCCGTTATCTCCTCGGCCGCCCGAGAGGTCGGCGGCGGCACGGTACTCCTGAAGATGGCGAATCTCGACACCGTGCAAATCCGCACTCTGGTGGATGAAACGGATATCGGCAAGGTCAACCCCGGACTCGAGATCACGATCACCATAGACGCGTATCCCAACCAGCCGTTCAGCGGCAACGTGCTCAAGATCGAGCCGCAGGCTCTGGAAGAGCAGAACGTGACCATGTTCCCCGTGTTGATCCGCATTCCGAACCAGGGAAATCTACTGCGGCCCGGAATGAACTCTGAAGTCGAAATCCACGTCGGCTCGCGGGAACGAGTCCTGGCGATACCCAACGCGGCGTTGCGGACAGAACGCGATATCTCGTCTGCCGCGAGCGTGCTGGGACTCGAGATGGACGTGGTTCAGCAACAGTTGGCAGCCGCCCACGAGGCGCCGGGTGCCAAACGGCGAAGCTCGCTGGGAGGTGCCACCGCGGCTGGCGACGGCGGGTCTGACGGCGCGAGCACCGTCGAATTCGGAGGCCGGACCGTGAGGCTTCCCGACGGACTGACCCGCGAGATGGTGCAGCCGATCCTAGATAAGATCGGCCAGGGCGGTGGACCCCAGGCTTTCCAGGCACTGTCGCAACAGGACCGCAGTATCCTCACCAGGGTTATGCACGCGGCCGGTGGCGGTGGTGGTGGGCGCGGTAATTTCGGTGGCGGCCGACGGGGAGGCGGCCGACGCCCACAATCAGGCAACTTCCAGTTCGGCGGCGAGTTTATCGTGTTCGTCATGACCGATACCGGCCCGGAGGCGAGACGGATCCGCACGGGCTTGACCGACCTCGACTACGCCCAAGTGACGTCCGGTCTGAGCCCCGGCGACCAAGTGCTGATCCTCCCCAGCGCGAGCCTCGTTCAGTCGCAGCGTGAGTTCCAGGAACGCATGAACCGATTCGGGCACGGTGGCCTTCCCGGCCTCAGAGGACGCCGCTAATGCTCACCGGAGAGATCATCCAAGTAGCCTTTGCAGCCATCATCACGAACAAGCTGCGGTCTTTCCTCACCATGCTCGGCATCGTGATCGGTGTCGCAGCCGTTATCACGATGGTGGCGCTGGGAACAGGTGCTCAGCGGGCCGTCGAGGAGCAGATCCAGGCACTCGGCACCGACCTGCTCTCCATCTATGCGGGGCAATCGTTCCGCAGGGGCGTGGCCCGGGACAATCGTGTAAGCCTCACGACGGACGACGCGGAGGCCCTGAGGCGCGACGGGTACGCACTCAAGGCGGTTGTGCCCGAGTTGTCGCGAAACCAACAGGTCAAGTACGGCAACAGGAACATCAACGTCAGTGTAGTGGGATCGACAGCGGACTACCCTGAGGTAAACCACTACGAGATCGAGTCCGGCGAGATGTTCACACATGGCGACGACGACTCCCGTCGCAGGGTGGCCGTGCTAGGATACGGCGTGCCCCAGATGCTGGACGTGACCAGCGCTGCGATGATCGGCCAGCAGATTTCCATCCGCGGCATTCCGTTCGAGATCGTCGGCATCTTCGCCGAGAAGGGAAGCGAAGGTTTCTCGAACCGGGACGAGCAGATATTGGTCCCCCTCAAGACCGGGCGGTTCCGCGTGTTCGGTACCGACCGGCTCCGCTCGATCAACGTGCAGGTGGTTCACCCGGATTCAATGACCGTTGCCATGATCGGGATCGAACGGGTGCTCCGCCGTGAGCACGGTATCGCGCCCGGTGCCGCCAACGACTTCAATATTCGGAACCGTGCCGAGTTTCTCAGCACCGCACAAGAGACGACGCAAACCTTCACCTTCCTCCTGGCGGGAATCGCCGCAGTTAGCCTCGTAGTGGGAGGCATTGGCATCATGAACATCATGCTCGTTTCGGTCACCGAGCGTACGCGCGAGATCGGCGTGCGCAAGGCCCTCGGCGCCACGCGGCGCAACATTATGCTGCAGTTCCTCGTCGAAGCCGTGACGCTGTGCATGCTCGGCGGCGTGGCGGGTATCCTGCTAGGCAGCGCTGGTGCGGTAGCGCTCGCGCGGCTGCAAGGATGGCCGACGGCTGTGTCACCTCAAGCTGTTGGGATGGCCTTCGTATTCAGCGCCACCGTAGGTATTTTCTTCGGCCTCTGGCCCGCACAACGCGCCTCGACTCTGGATCCGATAGAGGCGTTGCGGCACGAATAGCGACGTCAGAGGAAACACTCCCCTTTCTCGGTTCCTTTTTCTCCTCTCCGACGCCATAGTCACACCATGACTAACACGGTCCGTGTGCCCGCCTCGACGTCGAACCTTGGCGCCGGGTTCGACTGCCTGGGCCTGGCCCTCGATATTTGGCTGGAAGCAAGCCTGATTCCCGGCAGTGGACCGCCGGAGTACTCGGGTACCCTTGCGGACCTTGCGGTGGAGGTCGACGTCGTTCACGCACACCTGTCGGCCTGCGGTGCGACAAACGGCCACCACTTGCGCATTCACTCCGACATTCCATTGGGCCGCGGTTTGGGCTCGTCGGCCGCCGGGCGGGTGGCCGCGTTGGTGTTGGAACGCCTGGTTCGTGGCGAATCGATCGATAAGGACGAGGTCTTTCGGCAAGCGACAGGCCTTGAGGGTCACCCGGATAACTCGGGGCCGGCCGTGTATGGCGGCCTCGTGCTGGCGGCCCACCGCCCGACCCACCTCGCCTTGCACGGCAACATCGCCGTGGCGCTCGCCGTGCCTAAGCACACCATAGAGACAGCAACCGCCCGGCGATTGCTACCCGACACCGTGTTGCGGGATGTCGTAATTGAGCAAGCTGCGCGCGCGGCGGCGTTGGTGACCGGCCTGGCCCGTGGCGACGGCGAGCTGATCGGCTACGGCATGCAGGACCAGCTGGCCGTACAGCACCGCAAGGACTCGATCTCGGGGTTCGATGACGCGGTTCATGCCGGATGCGACGTCGGCGCCTACGGAGTTACAATATCGGGGTCCGGTTCTACGCTGTTGGCCCTAGCACCGCCCAGCACCGCTCGTGACGTGGCGCACGCCATGGCCAAGGCCCTGGACCGCAGCGACAACCCAGCTACACCGCTCACGCCGACCGTAAGTGAGCAAGGGGTTACTGTGATGGAGGAATAGCCTCCTCCCTCCTCCCTCCTCCCTCATCTCTCCTCCCTTCCAACCAGCGCCAGGCATTCGATCTCGACACGGGCCCCCAAGGCTAGCCCGCTTCCCGCTACCGTGGATCGCGCAGGTGGATCCTCAGTGAAGAACGTCGCGTACACCTCGTTCATCGCCCCGTAATCGGTAATATCCTGAAGGAAAACCGTGCACTTGATGGCACGCTCTAGCGAACTGCCCAGGGCCTCCAGGGTGGCCTTGATGTTCTCCAGCGTCTGCCTGGTCTCCGGTCCGATGCCACCCGGGACCAACCCGGCACCCGGGACGGTGCCGATCTGTCCCGACAGATAGAGAATGTTGCCGACACGAACCGCCGTGGAAAACGGCAGTCCCTCGGGCGCACCCGGCAAGTTGATCACTTCCTTCGCTTGTGCCACCGCAGCGACGGGCAGGCATAGCAGACTCAGCATGAGTAATCGGCGCATGAGACCTCCTTGGAATAGGACGGAAGGATCAACTGACGATGGGGCGGCACGGCACACGGCGTATGAATGGCTGAAAACCTTCCGTCATTCCGTCATTCCGCCCGGTGCCAGATCGGCGTCGATAATCGCCTGAATGATGCTCTCAAACAGCTTGCCCCGCTCTGTCAGCTCACCCGTATCGGGATCAGTGCGCACGTACCACTCACACATCTCGGTCATGGCCATGTGCTCGTCCTGACCGAGGTCAACCAGCAATATATCGCCATCGGCTTCCGCGCTTCGCAGGCAGGTGAGGAGATTATCCGGGATCTCCGGTGTCTCCGTGAGCGCTTTCACCATTAGCTCCGTCATCCGTACTTCCATCATCGCCTCCGGTTTCATCCAGCACTGCCTGCCTGCGAGAATCGTAGCTGTCACGGGGCTCCCCCGGTCCGGCATATCCCGGGCACTGCATGACCGGGGTCCGCGGATACTTGGGGTAGCTCGGGTCGTCGATCGACCGCCGACACAACAAGAAACCGGACCCTTGCTTGCTGCTCACCTTCCGGCCGTAGCGGCATGTCTCACACAGGCCGAAGTACGATTCACGCAAGACCATGGAGCGCAAAACCTGACGTCGCGCCCGTATCACCGCAAGGTTAGATTGCTCTCATGGGCCAGTTTACGTGCACGCGCTGCAACCGCACTGAAGAACAACTACCGGCTCCGCCGCTCCGCAGTGACCTTGGAGCACGCATCTACGACACGATATGCCGAAGTTGTTGGCAAGAGTGGTTGAAAGAACAGACAGCGATTATCAATCATTACGGGTTGAACCTCCTGGATGCTGCGGCCAAGCGCCTTCTGGCGGAGAAGACTGAGGAGTTCTTTTTTGGAGACCAGTCCAAATAAGCCCGCCGGGAAGGTACCCATCTCGCTGATCGTAAACGGCGAGCATACCGAAATCACGTTTGCACCACACAAGACGTTGCTGGAGGTACTGCGGGAAGACCTCGGCCTAACCGGCACCAAGCACGGCTGCGAACTCGGCGAATGCGGCACGTGCGCCGTCCTGATGGACGGACAGCCGGTGCTGTCGTGTTTGGTGCTCGGTGTCGCTTGCTCCGGGCGGATCCGTAAGCACCGTCGAGGGCATGGCTGATGGGCCTACTCTGCATCCGCTGCAGAAGGCATTCGCCGACCTGGGTGCCGCCCAATGCGGCTATTGTACGCCGGGATTGCTGCTAACAGCGGAGGCGCTGCTGCACGACAATCCCAGTCCCGCTCGCCAAGCCATCAAGGAGGCACTTGCGGGCAACCTCTGTCGCTGCACCGGATATATAAAGATCTATGAGGCTGTCGAGCTCGCCGCCGCGTGGATGCGGGGTGAGTCCGCCGAGCCGGCGCGTGAGGTACTCTATGGCAAGCGGTAACGGAGATGCGCTGCGCGTCGTAGGCCGGCCGCAACGCAAGGTCGATGCGGTGGACAAGGTCACCGGGCTCACGCTGTTCGCAGACGACCTGTATGTGCCGCAGATGCTGTATTGCAGGATCCTCCGAAGCCCACACCCACACGCCCGGATCACCAAGATCGATACCTCTACGGCAAAGGAACTCCCCGGCGTCAAGGGCGTGCTGGTTGGGAGCGATGTCCCGATTCCGTTCGGCATTCTCCCGGTCAGCCAAGACGAGCACGCGCTCGCGCCGGATACGGTGAGGTTCATCGGCGATCCAGTTGCCGCCGTTGCCGCAATCTCCGAAGAGATCGCGACAGAGACCCTCGATCTCATCCGCGTCGAGTACGAACAGCTCGACGCGATCGCCTCGATCGAGCAGGCTTTGGCAAATCCAGAGCCGCGCATCCACGACTACGGCGACAGTGGAAACCTGCACAAGCTCGTCAGCCTCGAGTTTGGCGATGTGGAAGAGGGATTCGAGGAAGCAGATCTGGTGCGCGAGGATCTCTTCTTCTACGGTGGGAGTACACACCTCCCAATGGAGCAGCACGCAGCCTTGGCGAGTTACTCTGCAGATCACAAGTTGACACTCTGGAGTTCCACGCAAACCCCTCACTATGTACACCGTGCACTGGCCAAGGTGCTGGAGATGCCGGCCTCTCGCATCCGGGTGATTGCGTGTCCCAACGGAGGCGGTTTCGGGGGGAAGAGCGATCCCTTCAGCCATGAGATCGTGGTCGCCAAATTCGCCATGATGACGGGACGGCCCGTCAAGATCACATTGACTCGGGAAGAAGTCTTCTACTGTCATCGGGGTCGCCACCCCACGCTCATGTGGGCCAAGACCGGTGTCACCAAGGACGGACACATCACCGCGATGCATTTTCGGACCGCGCTCGATGGCGGCGGCTACGGTTCCTACGGTGTTGCCAGCACGTATTACACTGGCGCGCTGCAAACCGTCACCTATCAAGTCGATCGCTACAAGTTCCAGGGAATGCGGGCGTTCACCAACAAGCCACCATGCGGACCCAAGCGCGGGCACGGCACACCACAACCGCGCTTCGCCCTAGAAGTGCAGATGGACAAGCTAGCCGAGCAGTTGGGCATGGACCCCGCGGATATGCGGCTCAGACATCTCGTTCCTGAGAACTCCGTCACCGCAAATTATTTGCGCGTGGGCTCGATCGGCTTGGGCGCATGCATCGAAAAGGTGGTGGACAGTTCCGAGTGGAAAGACAGGTTCCGGAAGCTTCCTGAGGGGCGCGGCGTCGGCCTCGCCTGCTCGAGCTATCTCAGCGGCGCGGGCCTGCCCATCTACTGGAACAACATGGCCCCACTCGGGGGTGCAGCTGAAATGCGACCGCGGCGGCGGCATCACCGTGTTCTGCGGCTCCACGGACATCGGCCAAGGATCGGACTCCATTCTGGCATATATCGTGGCCGAGGTTCTCGGCGTGGATCCCTTCGAGATACGCATCGTTACCGCTGACACCGATCTCACACCCGTCGATCTCGGCAGCTATGCGAGTCGCGTCACGCTGATGTCCGGAAACGCCGCGCTGCAGGCTGCGGAGCGCGCGCGTGACATGATCGCACCCGAGGTGGCGCAGAAGCTCGACGTTCCCCGCGACCGGCTCGTGTTCGCCGACTCCCGTGTCTTCGACAGTGAAGACCCCGAACGAGGAATGACCTTCGCCGAGGCGGTACAGGCCGCCGAAGGCGCACTCGGCACCATTGGCACGGTGGGGTCGTATACGCCTCCGAAGAGTCCTGGCCAGTATCGCGGAGCAGGAGTTGGCCCGTCGCCGGCGTACTCCTATACCGCCGCCGTGGCCGAGGTCGAAGTGGACGTCGATTCAGGCATCGTTCGGGTTCCCAAGATCTGGATCGCACACGACATCGGCCAGTGCATCAACCCAACCACCGTGATGGGCCAAGTCGAGGGAAGCATATACATGGGCCTCGGTGAGGTGCTCATGGAAGACATGGCATACCGGGAAAACTTCCGCGTGGTGCACAAGATCCCGAGCATGCTCGAGTACAAGAGCCCCACGACGCTCGAGATGTGCGAGGTGGAGACCTACTTGATCAGCGACCCGGATCCAAACGGTCCGTTTGGCGCGAAAGAGGCGGGACAGGGTCCCCTGTTGCCGGTGCCACCTGCAGTAGCCAACGCCGTGTACGACGCCGTCGGCGTGCGGATCGACGAAGTGCCGATCATGCCGGAGAAGGTGCGTCAGGCGCTCAAGCAAAAGGCCAAGGGCAAGGAAGCTCGCTACGGACCGGCGTCCTTTCCCGACATCCCGTGGCCGGAGCCCACGCGGGTTCCCACCCCCGCGGAGGGAGGGGACGGCAAAGCCTTGAAGCGCGAGGAGGCGGTGACGGCTGTGCCGCCGGAGCGACAGCACTAATGCTACGCCTCCCTTACTTCATCTACCTCCAGCCCACGTCCATCGACGAGGCGCTGAGGATGAAGCAGGACGCAGGGCCCGACGGCATGTACGTGGCCGGCGGCACGGACCTGTATCCCAACATGAAGCGTCGGCACCAGGAGCCGAAGACGGTCATCTCACTCGCTGCGATCGAATCGTTGCGCGGTGTGTCTGTGGAACCAGGCGCATCGGCCGTCATCGGTTCGGGCATGACGCTGACAGAAATCGAAACGCACGCAGGTTTCCGAAGCGACTACCCGGTCGTCGCTCACGCGGCCGAGTTGGTGTCAACACCGTTGCTGCGCAACATGGGAACCATGGGTGGCAACCTCTGTTTGGACACGCGCTGCAACTACTACAACCAGTCGTACGAGTGGCGGAAGTCGATCGACTTCTGCATGAAGAAGGACGGTGAGATCTGTTGGGTCGCACCGAGCAGCCCCCGGTGCTGGGCCGTATCGTCTACCGACCTAGCGCCGGTGATGGTGGCTCTCGACGGGCAGTTCACGCTCATCGGCACCAACGGTGAGCGGCAGGTTCCAGCCGGCCGTTTCTACAACGACGACGGTATCGATTACCTCACGAAGCAACCGGACGAGATCCTCACCGACATCCGTCTCCCCGCACCAAACGAATGGGACGCTACTTATTGGAAGTTGCGTCGCCGAGGCTCGTTCGATTTTCCGGTGCTAGGTGTTGCAGCGTGGATCGCGTGGGATGGCGACACCGTGCGGGATGCGCGTGTCGTCCTCGGCGGCGTCGCGAGCTTCCCGAAACTCATAGCCGCTTCGAGTCAAGCGATCGTCGGCACCGATCTCAACGACGACGCCATTGCCGCAGCCGCACAGGCGGCGTTCAAGGCTGCGAAACCGATGGACAACACCGACTTCGGGCTGGCGTCGCGGAAGGAGATGACGCGCAACTACGTTAGGGGTGCCCTCGAGGAACTGCGTAGCCGACACCGAGAGGCGTGATGCGTTAGGCGAGGCCAGGCTCCCCCTACGCAATCTCGATTCAGGTCGCCAACGCCTCCAATTCTTTCAGTGCTTCCTCCAGCACTTCCGCAATCTGCTTTCGTTTTTCCACGTCGTCGTGGAGCCGCCACGAGCTACGGTACACCTGCGCCACCAGCTTGCCGACGGCCCGGTTGACGTCCGGCATCGGATCGCCGACGAAGCGATCGATCATCTCGTCGATGCGGTCGAAGATGTCCTCCACGCTCGACTTGTTCTCCTCGAGAAACTCACGGCCGGCATCCGTGATGGAATAGACTTTCTTCCCCTCCCGGTCTTCACCCTGAACCAGCCCCTCGTCCTCGAGCCACTGCAGCGTGGGATACACCGTGCCCGGAGACGGCGTGTAACACCCGCGCGTCTTGTCCTCCAATGCTTTCATGACTTCATAGCCGTGCATCGGCTTGTCTTTGATGAGTTTCAGGATCACGTACTTCATGTCGCCTGATCCGAACCACTGGCGACGACGACGGTGTCTTCCCCCCCGCCGGCCCACACCCCAATCGCAGGGGTCGAATCCGAACCAGAAGTCTCCTCGGTATTTCATGCGAACCTCCTACTCGCTATTGGACGATATATCTTACTCGATATATCTTGTCGATATATCGAGTAAGATATATCGTATGACTTCCATGTGCAAGGCGTGGCGTCGGAAACCGAGGATCGTCAGGGGCCGGGGCTGGGAAATCGGGATAGGGGGTAGTAGCCGGGGATCCCGGCTACTACCCTCCCGCACCACCGGACATGCAGGTCCGCATCCGGCGGTTCAGTGAGTTGAGGTGGGCGCGGCCAGCCGGGGCACTCCGAGCCGATCGAAGTAGCTCCCCCCGGCACCGTGGCCGGATCTACGCCGCTTCCCCTTGGTCGCAAGAGCTTAGGGGTCAGTGGCCCGCTCGCCCTGCTCGGCGGTGCCTCCTATCCGGTTCGTGTTCCTCGACTCGCAGGTTCGCTAGCCGCTTCTTTCAGCGGTCCCCTCACGGTCGCCGCCTTGCGGTTCACTTGGGTGGCTACGACCAACTCCCCGGGGGACTCCCACCCCAAAGTCACCATCCATGCTGGACACACATAGAGAAGAGCCCGACATTGGCGGGCCGTTGTGTCTACACCGTTCCGGCTCTCACCCCTCTACCGACCCGATCATGTTGAAGATCGGTAGGTACATGGCAACGATCATCCCACCCACCACGACGCCGAGCACCACGATCATGATCGGCTCCATGAGCGAGAGGAGCGTGCCGACGGCGGCATCGACTTCGTCGTCATAAAAGTCCGCGATCTTGGTCAACATCTCGTCCAACCCACCTGTTGCCTCACCGACGGCTATCATGGAGGTCACCATCGGCGGGAAAACGCCCGACTTGGTGAGCGGATCGGCGATCGTTTCACCTCCCGCAATCGACCCACGTGATTGCATGACGGCGTCGTGAATCACGCGGTTCCCGGCCGTGCGCGCGGTAATCTCCAGTCCTTCGAGAATGGAAACGCCGGACGAAATGAGCGTGCCGAGGGTTCGGGTAAACCGCGACACGGCCGATTTGCGAAGCAAGTCGCCCAGCACGGGCAAATTCAGCATCAACTTGTCGAGGAGGAGGTGCCCGCCATCGGTGGCGTACCACTTTTTAAGGAGCCACACCCCGGCGAAGATCCCGCCTCCGACAAGCCACCAGAAGTTCTGCAAGAATTCGCTCATCCCAATCACGATTTTCGTTGGAATTGGCAGTTCCATATTTACCTGGGCGAACATCGTCTGGAAGGTCGGAATGACGAATATCAACAGAATGAGCACCGCCATCCCCGCCACGGAGAAAATCACGCCAGGGTAGACCATGGCGCCCTTTACCTTGCGGATGATGGCGTCGTTCTTTTCGAGGAACACGGCCAGGCGCAGGAGAATGGTGTCGAGAATACCACCCGCTTCACCCGCAGCTACCATGTTGACGAAGAGATCGGAGAACGCGTTCTTGTGCTTCGACAACGCGTCCGCCAGCGTGTTACCCGACTCTACGTCGTACACCACCTGCTTGGTCACCTCTGAGAGCGCCTTGTTCTCCGTTTGCCTGGCTAGGATATCCAGGGCCTGTACCAGCGGCAGCCCGGCGTTGATCATAGTGGCAAATTGCCGAGTGAAGACCACAATGTCGCGAGTCGGGACCTTTGTCTTGCGCCTCGCGTACCCGAACCACCCGCAGTCGCTTTTGGCGAAGGTGGGCGATGACTTCATCCTTGCTACGCAGGTCGATGCTCGCGGTCCGCTCCTCACCGCTTGCCGTCTGAGCAGTGTACTCGAATACAGGCATAATGATGCTCTCCTAACCTCTCTAGCGTCGGCCCGCGGCCGATCGTTGTTTGCTGGCCGAGGCGTCTCCCGGCATTGGCTCCCCGATTGCACGTAGGAACTCGTTCTGGTCCGGCATCACTCGCAACGCTTCCTCTATGGTTATTTCGCGTTGCATGTACAGAGTGTACAGCGCATCCGTCAATGTCAGCATGCCGAATTTCTTCCCGGCCTGCATCTGCGACACAATTTGATGCACTTTGTCATCACGAATGAGCGCTCGAATGGCCGGCGTACAGATCATGATCTCCGCAGCCAGCACGCGCCCGATGCCCGATGCCTTCTGGAGCAGGATTTGTGTAACGACGCCTTCCAATACAAACGCGAGTTGTCCACGAACTTGCGGCTGCTGGTGCGCAGGAAAAACGTCGATGATTAGATTGATCGTTTCCGCCGCCGAGTTCGTGTGTAAGGTGGCGAAGGCCAAGTGTCCGGTCTCCGCAATGGTCAGGGCAGCCTGGATCGTTTCCAGATCGCGCATCTCACCGATCAGCACGACGTCCGGGTCCTGGCGAAGCGCGTACTTCAAGGCTGCAGCGAATGATTTCGTATCCGTCCCAACCTCACGTTGGTTTATGATGCACCCTTGGTGCCGGTGCACGAACTCTATCGGATCTTCTACCGTAATGATGTGGCCGCGCCGCTCACGGTTGATGCGGTCTATCATGGCGGCGAGAGTGGTCGATTTACCCGCACCAGTAGGCCCGGTGACCAGCACCAGCCCCCGAGGCCTCTTCGCCAGGTCGGCCAGCACCGGCGATAGTCCCAGATCCTCGAATGTCTTGATCTGAATGGGAATCTGTCGAATCACAATGGCTGTGCAGCCACGCTGCTTGAAGCAATTGCCGCGAAACCGGGACAGATCCTGAATGCCGAACGAAAAATCCAGCTCGTCATCGTTCTCGAACCGCTTCTTCTGGTCTTCGGTCAGCACCGAATACGCTATCTGAAGCGTATCCTTCGGTGAGAGCGGCTTCTGCCATTCATTCGAGCTGACGATGTCGCCGTCCACCCGAAGTTTGGGATTTTCGCCCGCCGTGATGTGCAGATCCGACGCATCACGCTGGATCATCTCCTCTAGCAAAGCGCGGAGGTTGAGCCGCTTCTCCTGTTGCGCCGGCGCCGCTGCTTCAGTCATTCAGTTATCCCGCCGTTTCCTTGACAACTTCCTCGAGTGTGGTGATCCCTTTGCGAAGCTTCATTATACCATCCATGCGGAGGGTGAGCATGCCCTCCTCAATCGCCGTGGCCTTCAGTTCGTCGGCAGACCCCCCTTGCAAAATCATGCGCCGCAGAGCCGGCGTGAGCTCCATGACTTCGTACAGATCGGCACGGCCCCGATACCCGGTGTCACCGCAACTCGCGCATCCCGTGCCCTTGTAGAACGTAATATCCGCCAGCTCCCCGTCCGTCATCCCGAGAGTGGCCAACTCGTCGGACCTATACTCATGCTCCGCCTTGCAATCCTTGCAGATGCGCCGAATCAGCCGTTGGGCCACGATCAGGTTCACGGCACTCGCGACGTTGAACGGCTCGATGCCCATGTCGAGCATCCGGGTGATCGTCGATGGCGCGTCATTGGTGTGCAGCGTGGAAAGCACCAAGTGTCCAGTCAACGCCGCCTTGATCGCGATACTACCGGTCTCGAGGTCACGGATCTCCCCAACCATGATGATATTGGGATCCTGACGCAGGAACGCCCTCAGCGCCGCCGCAAACGTCATGCCGATCTCGTTCCGCACCAAGACCTGATTGATCCCGTGGATGTTGTACTCCACCGGATCCTCCGCCGTCATGATGTTGACATCGATGTTGTTCACCTGTGACAGAGCGGAATACAGAGTCGTGGTTTTCCCCGAACCCGTGGGCCCCGTAACCAGCACCATCCCGTACGGATCTCATGATCGCGGTCATGAGATCCTTCTCGGCCTTGGGCTCGAACCCGAACGTCTGCAGGTCCAACGTCAGGTTGCCCTTGTCCAAAATCCGCAACACGATCTTCTCACCAAAGATCACCGGCAACGTCGAGACCCGGAAATCGATCACTCGCCTACCCACTTTGATCTTGATCCAGCCGTCCTGCGGCACCCGGCGCTCGGCGATGTTGAGGTTGGACATGATCTTGACACGGCTGGTGAGAGCCGCCTTCAACTTGATCGGTGGCTTCATCACCTCTAGGAGCGCCCCGTCGATACGGTATCGCACACGCAACTCCGTCTCGAACGGCTCGATGTGGATGTCACTCGCCCCGCGCCGCACCGCGTCGGTGAGAAGACCGTTGATGAGCTTCACCACCGGCGCATCATCCGCAATCGCCGCGCTGGCGTCCTCCTCTTCCTCCTCCTCCACGATCTCGAGAGCCTCATCTCCCATACTCTCGAGAAGACTCTCCAGCTGTGTGTCGCTCTGCTCGTAGTATTTCTCAATCGCGGTCCGCAGCGTGTACTCCCCCGCTATCACCGGCACGATGTCGCACCGGGTGATGAACTTGAGATCGTCGACGATCTGCATGTTGCCCGGCTCCACCATGGCGACGGTCAGGTTGCGGCCGTCCCGCTTCAGCGGCAAGATCGTATGCTTCAGAGCCACCTCGGGTGGAACGAGCTTGATGATCTTTTCGTCTACCTGAAACCGCGACAGATCGACCGCCGGCACGTGGTACTGGCGGGCCAACATCTTGGTGATCTCGATCTCCAGAACAAAGCCCAGCTTCACCAAGACGTAACCCAACCGGGCACCCGAGCTGCGTTGCTCGATCAGCGCCTGGTCGAGCTGCTCCTGCCGGACCAGGCCCTCACGGACCAGCAAGTCTCCTATTCGCAAACCGCTGACAGCGGATGTCACCATGTTGGTTTGGAGGCAGGAAAGCGAGGAGTAGGAAGCACCTTAAATCCTTATGTGACAACGTAATAAAGTACTTGACACACCTACGCTGTCAAGCTAATCAGCGTACTGTGACAAGGCTGCGCAGCCGTTCGATCGTGGCCGCACCAATGCCTCGCACGCGACACAAATCCTCGATGGCACGGTAGCGGCCGTTGCGGCGCCGATCTTCCACGATCGCCAAAGCCTTCGCCGGACCGATCCCCGGAAGTTGCTCCAGATCAGCAGCGGTCGCTGTGTTCAAGCTCACCTTTAGCACCGTTTTTCTTGGCGATCTTGCATGCCTGACAACTCCGGAGAACGTGCTGAAGGGCCGGATGGCCTCCACCACAGAGGGGCCCACTCCAGGTACACGGGCGACTTCCTCCAGCGATCCGAACGGCCCCCCGGCCTCCCGATCCGCTACGATCCGCGCTGACAGCGCGGGTCCGATGCGTGGGAGCCGGGACAGTTCCAGGGCATCCGCCCGGTCGAGATCGACTCGCTCGCCGGGACGCAGCGGCTGGGCAAGCCGCACCGCGGCTGCCGCGACCGAGTCCAGGACCGGGCGTTCGCCTGGGCCGCCTCGGTACCCGATTTCTCCGGGACTCTCTCCCCCCAGTCCGAGGAGTCGGACAAACGCACCGGCGAGGGCCAGCGCGAGGAGCAGGAAAGCGGCCCTCGTGTCATCCCTGGTGGCCATGCATTCAAGGTCGCCTAGAGAACCCGGCTTCGGATGATCAAAACGTTGAAGAGCTGTATCGCTCTATTGCGACCGCTCAGCGGACGAGGGCCAGGGCGACGCTGCCCACGATTGCGAGGCTGCGAGCGCTGATCTTGTCGAGGGTGTCGTCCGTGGTGTGATGCTGGGGGTAGGTGAAATCGATGACGTCGATCGCGCGGATCCCGGCCTGCTGGAGCGGGATATGATCGTCCGTCACCCAGCTTCCGACATCTTGGCGGAAGATGCTGCCCCAGCCAAGGTCTCGCGCTTTCTGCCATATGCGATCGACCACCTCGGGTGCTCCGTCAACGGAATAGCCTTCCTTGGGAATCTGCAAATCGGCGTCACCCACCATGTCGAACAGCACGGCATAGAGGGGCTGATAGCCCTCGGGTAGATTGGCCGAGAAATGCTTCGACCCGAGCAACACATCGGTTCTCGCTGTCCAGTCGCCGTAATCTTCACCGTCTACGAACAACAGATCGACGCCGAAGGCCGGCGGCTCTTTCTTGAGCTCGTCCGCTATTCCCAGCAAGATGGCGACACCAGACCCGCCGTCGTTGGCGCCCGGTGTAGGCAGCCTTTGCCGGCCCAGATTGGTGTCCTTCTCGGCTACGGGCCGGGTGTCCCAGTGGGCTAGGAACAGAATCCGTTCCAACAGGTCCGGGCGAAAGCTGGCGATGAAGTTTCTGAGGTGGAGGGTGTCTCCGGCGGCCGTCACGTGGGTGAATCGTTGCACCTCGGTGGAATCGGCTCGCGACTGCAGATGGGCGAGTATCCAGTGGCCGGTGCGTCTATGCGCTTCCGTGTTTGGAATTCGGTTCCCGAAGTTCATTTGTGTCTCGACGTACGACAGCGCCACAGCGCCATCGAACTGCAGCGCGGCCTCACCACCGCTGCCACACGCTACGAGCAACCCAACCGTCATCGCGGCAGAGAGGTTCTTCATCATCGCACCTGACTCGCCAGAAAGTTTATGTTCAAGAATACCGTGAAAACCATTTGTGAGAATTGGCTCGACGTGTGCCGTTCTTCGGTCAGCACGTAAGTGAAGTTTGCGCCGCCCCGCATGCTGGGTGGTAAGGCGGTGTCCAACCGGAAATCCAACTGGTGCCGGCTGCTCTCAGATACGGAAGCGCACTCTGCACTCCCGCTCCGCTGCAAGCACACGCTGTCGTCCGTGGCACTTGCCGTGAACGACGTGCGGATTTCACTCGGGAGCCGAACCAACCAGCCGGGCGCTTTGACCGAGAAATTGAGACTCGCTCCCAAACGTTGCACATCATTCACGGTGAGATTACCCGATGTGAGCACGTCGCTCTGAAAACGTGTATACTCGACCCTGCTCACCACGCCTGCCACCCACGTCAACGTAACCGTCGGTGCGAAGTTCGTGGATATGGTTTCCGTAAACACTCCCGTGGTACTGCTTCCGTCGGCGCTGGTTCCCTGTCCCGGCAGACCGAGTGCACCCGGTTGGAAGCTAGAAGCCAGAGTGCGTCGATACCGCGCCCGGGCCGTCACACTAGACAACAGGTTTCGCATACCCCTCGGGGGAGTGAACACCCACGACACCGTACCAGACGGCCACTGGCGAAAGCTCTGTTCGATTCGTGTCTGTTGGTCGCCTCGCCGCGCCCACGTGTTGGTCTTCGTCCGGCGAAAGTCAAATCGCGCGTCGAACCCCAAGGGGAGCCTGGATCCCCCCGCGAACGTCCACTGCTTCGACTCGACGGCCGATGTTGCAAGTACGCCCTCTTGCTCCCGAAACTCGTCAGCTCCCCCGAGGGCGAGCTGATAACGCAATGTGGGCTCGAACGGGATGCGGTCGAAGGTAGAACCTCTGGTGGTGCGGAACGAAACGTCGGCTGGAACAATCCCCTTGAAAACGCGTGCTACAGTACTCGATGCTCCGGCAGCGGCTTCGACCAGTCTGCGTAGGTTGAACGTCGCACCCATGACACGATCTCTCGAGTTGGAAAGGGCTTCCGGAATGCGAAACGTCGTGCCCGAATCACTTACCACCTGAACGGCAACGCGCCCGTTCGGGTCGCGATGGAATACATAGTTGCTGGAGAAACTAAACCTCGGTCGCAACCAGCCATTGATGACTGGAGTGGTCGTTAGGCGAGTTGACAGCGTGCGATCCCGCTCAAAGCCGATATCCCTGCCGGCGAAAGTGCCGCGATGGTCCTTCACCAACCTTCCGATCTGTGTCGAATCACCATAGTCTTGCAAGTCCCGAGTCGTAATGTAGTCCACACGTAACCCCAGCGAGGAAAACGGACGCAAGTCTGCACCTGTCGTATTACGCCAGGTATGAACCACGCTTCGCAGAGGGGCCCGCGACTGATCGTCCGGCAGCGTCACCGGTACGCGGAAGGTGCGTCGTTCGGTCAGGTTGGTGGTGAGTTCGGACCTCATGCGTACTTGATAAGGATTCCACCGCACTCTAGACGTTCGCAGCCCCTTGCCGAATTCACTCTCTCTCAGCCATCTGGGCAACCGCTCCACGAGCTGGACCAAGAAACCGGGCACCGCCGGGACTGTCTCAGGCGGCGGCCGGTTGTCATACTCAGCCCGGACTTGGCGATTCTTCGTCGCTGCCGTGCTCAGTTCCGAGACGTTTTGCGCATTCAGGCGCGCCGCGGCCAGCGACAGCGGGTCCAACAACAATCGCTCGGCGAAGCTGTTGCCACGTCGCGTTCGGCGTAGCCCCACTTGATACGAGCTGACCGAATTCCCGGGGGTTCTTAGATTCACAAGCGATTGCGCCCGCACGTCACTGTTTCGAACGAAGAACGGATCTGTGGCAAGACGCTGATATTGGACGGAGAAGGGAATGCTCATTCCCCACGACTCCGGAAGCAATTTGTCGATACGCACGGTCGAGCCGAAGCGCGTTCGGGCATCTGCGAGGTAGTCAGGCAATTGATCGATCGTGCGGAAGCGATCGTCGGTACTGACGAACGAAAAGTCGATTTCGGCAAAGTCGGCGGCGGTCAAGCGAGCCTCGACCGCGCCAGCCACACCCACGTCGGCCACCACATCGCTCAGGCGGATGTCGTCAACCCACAACTCCGCTTGGGGTATGAAAATGGATTGTTCCACGCGCAAGATACCGACCGCAACTTCCGAAACACGCGCCAGATTGGGCGGTCGAACACCGGGATCCTTAACCTGAATCAGGTACGGCCCATCGCACCTCACAAATGCCTCCGAGTCGCCACCGCCACAATCGATAGACCCAGACGGATTTTCGCCGGCCAGCCACGCGTTCTCCACCTCCTCCCGTAGTGTCAGCCAGCGATCCAAGTCCACGACCACCTCGGGTTCCCAACCGACCGTCCGAGCCGGCGTGCTGTAGAAATAGAAATTGTCTTCGTCACTGCCGACCTTGATGAAAAAGTTGAGATCGCCGGCCTCCCAACCGGATCCCCGCCCCCTGGCCCAAACACGCAGCTTCCTGTATTGGAGAAAGTTCTTGTCCGCCGCCCCCGCAAACCGCAAAAACGCCTCGGCCCGTTCTCCCACGCGCAGGTCGCGCGCGATGAGGCGTAACGACCGCTCATTGATCTGCTGCGAGCCAAACTCGAAAGCAGCACCCCGGCGTTCGGCCACATCGATCACGCCCGGCGGCGAAGTGTACCCCAGATCTCTATCCGCCGTCGAGACGACGGACGCGATAACTTCGCCGTGCAACTCCCCTTGCGCGCCGCCAAGACCCACGATAGGCGTCGCCGCCAGCTTCAGCCACGGCGCCCCCACCAGGGTCAAGCGCGCCAATGCCAGCGCCACTTCCCTCTCGTCACCCGGACGAGTGGGCGCCACCATTGTGATCCGAAGCGCGCGGATCCGTCTCAAGTCGGGAGAACCGATCTGCACGGTGTCCCGCCGGAATGGAATGCGATAGAGCTTCCACTGCCGGGCAAAACCGTCGACCTGAGATGGCTGGAGCTCGCTACCGTCCCGAACCACGAAGCGAGGGTCACCGAGTTGCACAACGTACCGCATGACGTCCTCCTGGGTGACCCCGATGGTGAGATCCAGCCGATTATCACCGTTGAGATCCTCAGAATCCACGAATCCGTTGCTGCGTGTACACCGAGCGCTGAGATCACCACGGGGAAAAGCGGGGATCGTCACGCCGGTGAACACGCGCTCACACATGGGGAAATCAGTCAACACCTGCCCAGTGTTGATGTTGTAGATGGACGGAAGCAGGTCTCCGTGAACACCAACATCATTCACTGAGGCGTTGAACAAGTTGGTGAACGGATTCTTCTCCGAATCCAGCGTTCCGGCGCCGATCTGCTGAAAGCCCGAGAATATCGTGTCATTGCCGACGACCCTGAAGGAATCGGGCCCGAACGCGACCGCATCCTCCAGCACGGTGCCGAAATCGAACACGAGGTTGATTTCTTGAGCCCTGCCGAGCCCCGTTTCCATCAAGGCCCAGAACTCGAGAAACTCGATGCGGGACAGGTCAACGCCGAGACCCGAACGGTCGAGCGGCTGCGTGATGCTGCGCCACCGCGGGCCCGGCGTGGACGGGCGGATCCAGCGCGCACGGCCAGTCAGGGGATCGGGACCTCCCCCCACCGTATCCAGCTTGAGCGTCAGCCAAAGAAGCGTCTCTTTCGGCCGCGACGCGCCCGTCAGCACGATGCTGGAGTCGATCTCCTGGGGGCCGACTTCGAACGGCTCACCGTCGCTTTTCTCGATGGCGTTTTGCCACACGAACGTCACGGCGTCGTTGGTATCGAATTCGCCGAGTGTGGAGAGATGCGTCGCCGGAACACCCCTTCCGGACACCGGACGGCCACCGAGCTGAAACTTCTGCTCGTTGAGATTGATAACAGTCGACGACTGAGCCTCGAACTCCTCCAGGTACGCCTGCCTGGTGAGATTTGGGTTGGGGCGGGACACGGCAACCTCCCCGCTGATCTCGAGCGTAGAGGGCACGTTTGTGCTCAACAGAGGAAGGGCGTCGAGAGCGCGCGTGAGTCCATCGGCACGAAACCGCAGCTCCGTGCTGAGGCCGCCGAGGAACATGGCTTGCGGTTCGAAGCCCAAAGTGGGACGGGTGAAGATCGTTCGCTCTCGCTGGAACAGCGTCGTTGCGTCGATACGCACCCGCGAGCCGAGATTGTAGGTACCCTGAAACCCGAACACGTTGCTCGGAGCGACATCAAACAACTGATTCTGTTCAAAGCGTGCTTGCACGCGTGTTGGACCAGTGAATAGAGAATCGGGATTGAGAAACGTCACCACGCCCAGGTCATATGAGATTTCGTAATCCCGCCCGCGGACGAGGTCGCGATTCCCGATACGGATTTGCTCGCTGCCGATCCGGATCTGCGGCGCGCCGAGGCTCAGGCGCGATCGATCGCCGGAGCCCGCAGCCTGATAATCCCAAATGAAGCGAAACCGCGGAGCAGGCCCCTCGGTGTTGCGAAGGAACGTGGGTGTGCGGTAAATCGAGTCGTTGCGCTCGCCCTCCAGCAGGCGTGACCTGTCGGCCAAAGGCTGTAAGTGCGGAAACACGACGAAGAGATCACGCAGGGGTGATCCGCCACCGGGATCCCGCTCGCGGGGGAAAACGCGATTGAACTCGTCGAGTTGGCTCGGATCGGTGGACGTGACCAGCCCGAGCCGTGCCAGATACGTTCCCACTCCATCCAAGGGACGTTCTGAATCGTTCACTACGAGCGATAAATGGATCGTCGTTCGACTGATGCCGCCACCGACCCGATAGAAGTTCCTCATCTCATGGAGGAACGTGGGAACCTCCGGACCGCGCCGCGGCTCGTGAATCAGAAACAAAGTGTCGCTCGGGCCGGTCACCGACGGAAAAGTACCCACGGTGTCTCCGGCAACTGTCACATAAGAAACAGCCAGGAACTCGTCTAGCCCCACCCGATTCTGCAACCCGAACCAGATGCCGGACGGGTCGAGGTAATAATCCCGACCCTCGACCAAGAGATCCCAAAAGTAGGGACCGACAAGCTGCGGACTGTCGTCACGCCGGGCCACGGCTTCGATGCCGCGCAGGCTGGGGTTGATGCCGACTTGCCCGCTTTGCGCGCGGAGACGATATACTCGGACTTGGACGAGCTGGAGCACGAGCGGCAGCGCTTCGGGCACGATGTTCAACACATCGACGTTGGGGTACGCCGGCAGGAACAGCGGGTTCACGATGAAGAAAAACCGGCTGTCCTCGAACTCCACGTCACGCGACTCCCGTTCGATCACCTGCGTCGCCTCGTCGCCCACCGTGAATACTCGGACTCTCACAGACGACCCCTTCTGCTGTGCCAAGATGGACCGGAACTCCAGTGGTCCGAGCTGAGCTTCGGCCTGGATCCCAAACGAATTGGCGGGGATCGCCGATGTGATGAATCGTGATGACGGTAGCCGAAAGTCGAGGTTCCCCACCTCCACCCGGCGCAGGATGTCATCTTCGAGACCCTGGTACCACACGTTGATCCGGTTGTTTGCGCTGAACTCGCGTTGGCTGTCGAAATCCACGTTGACGTGGAGTCGGTCGCCGATCACCCCGCCTACGCGAAGTGCGAATTCCTGGTCCAGCAGCGGAGTCGGAAAGCCTCCCTGACAACCGGACGCAGGATTGGAGGCGTCGAGGGCCGTACAGTTGAGATTGCGGAGGCGGTCCAATCGGCTTTCGAGCCGCGCGTTCAGCTCGATGCTCAGATCCGCATAGCGTGCCAGGGCCTCCAGGGAGGGGGGGGGGGCTACCACCTCGGACGGATCGACCGGCGGGACGGGCCGCCGCTGCCCCGCTTCGCCGGTGGTGTCTTCCGGAAAGGGGGCCAATTTGCTCAACAAGCGTAGCTTCCAGCTGAGAACGCGGTTGCGCGACATGAGGCGCCGCGTACCCTCGGCCCAGCGCTGGGCCACCAATCGGGGCGTGGAACGACGATCCCACAGCTCCCCCGGCCGTAGCGCCGGAGGCGGTCGCATTTGTAATGTGTCAGTGACGAGGTAGAAGCGAACACCGGTCCCGCCAATCTGGGCGCTGGCACCGGCGGGCAAGAACAGGCTCATGCCCAGCACGACCGCCGGCCACGACACTTTCGTGGCGGACGGGGTGTAAGCCATAGTAAGCAGGGAAGCGAGACTCCTCACCGGAGCACCAATTCGTTCACATATAGAGAGTTACGCGACTTCACCAAGTGACGATACTCAGCAAATACCTCCTCAGCCAGCATCTGGTTCCGTTCGTGTTCGCCATGTCGGCGTGTACCAGCATCATGATCCTGAACCAGATCGCGAAACGGCTTCCCGATCTCGTGGGCAAGGGCTTGCCCTGGTCTGTGATAGTGGAGGTATTCGCACTTTCGGTCCCGTTTGTGGTCGCGATGACCATACCGATGGCCGTCCTCGTCGCCGTCTTGTACGTGGTGAGCCGACTGGCGGCGGAAAACGAACTCACCGCGTTGCACGCCGGCGGAGTTTCCCTAGGGCGGCTGATGCGTCCCCTGCTGGTCGGCGGGGTCTTTATGACATTAGTGGCGTTTCTTTTCGGCGACCAGGTGCTGCCCCGATCCAACCACCGTCTCAAGACCCTGTTGACCGATATCGCCCGCACCAAACCGACTTTCTCGCTCGAAGAGCAGGTCATCAATGAAGTGCAGCGTGATAGATTCTTCCTCCGAGCCAACCGCATCAACCGAGCGACCTATCAGCTCCGGGACGTTACGATCTACGACCTCACGAATCAAACCAGGAAGCGCACCATCTACGCAGACAGCGGCACGATGGGGTTCGGTGCCGATCAACGGGATCTCTACCTCACGCTGTTCGACGGCACCATGCACGAGTCGAACCGCCAGGATCCGCGGCAATTCCAGGTGATGGATTTCCGCCGGCAGATCATCCGCGTCAAAGGTATCGGCGGCAACTTCTCACGCAGCGAGGCCGATCGGTTCAAGGGTGATCGGGAAATGAGCGTGTGCGAGATGGACTCGGTGATCGTCGTGGCACGTCGAGAGGGGCGCTCCGCGGAGCGGCGCGCCGCCGGTATTGAGCTGAACAGTTTACGCGGCTTGGTCGGCCTGGCACCTGTCCCGATCGACTCGAGCGATCTCGACTCCAGACCGACGGTTTATTGCCGCGCGTTGCGAGACATCGCAGAATGGCTTGCCCCGAAGGCGGCGGAAGCACAGGAACAGGGCTCCGACTCCACCGCGGAGGCGTCCGTCGAGGACGAGCATACCGGCGAACCGGGTCGCGTAGTGTACGCCAGCGGGGTCAGCCCACCGAACGCTCGATCCGCACAGTCGCTCCGCGATCGCGCACGCAGCGCAAAAATCCGTGCGGCGAATTATCTCGTCGAAGTACACAAGAAGTACGCTATGGCCGCAGCGTCGTTCGTATTCGTAATCGTCGGCGCGCCGGTGGCGATTCGGTTTCAGCGAGCGGGTGTGGGCCTCGTCATCGGTGTGAGCCTCGGCGTCTTCACCATTTATTATGTCGGCCTCATTGCGGGTGAGTCTCTCGCCAACCAGCTCGTCGTGCCTGCTGTATGGGCGATGTGGACGCCGAATATCGTTTTCGGTTTGTTGGGGCTCGCCGGGCTGCGCCACATTCGCCGGCGGACCACCACGGCTCGCGGCGGGGGCGCTCTCCTAGCCGCTATGCGCGCCAAACTCCAGACCCGCCGGCGGGACCCATGAAATTCGGGTTGCTCGATCGTTACCTGCTGTGGGAGTGGACCAAGATCTTCGTGGCCACCGCTGCCGGCTTCCCGTTGTTCGTGATCGTCATTGATGTCACCGAAAAGATGAATGACTACCTGCTGCAAGGGATTGCTCCGGGAGATCTGGCGCTGAGTTATGTCTTCAGCTTCCCCGCAAACCTCAGCCTCGTTCTTCCCGCAGCAGTGCTCTTCGCCACTGTCTTCAGCATCGGTGCATTCAGCCGCCATTCCGAATTGAGCGCGGCCAAAGCGTCGGGACAAAGCTTCTACCGCCTCATCGTCCCTATTCTGATGGCGTCTCTCCTGGCCACCGGATTGGCACTGGGCGTCGGCGAGATCGCTCCTGCAGCTACTCGAAAGCAAATGGAGCTGCTCGGCGAGCGCGAACGGCAATCCGGTTCTCGGCGGTTCAACTTCGTGTACCGGGCCGAAGAGGGTTGGGTTTATGTGATCTCTTCTATCGACGAGTCGGAGCGGCTGGTGCGCGACATTCAAATGGAGCGTGAAGGCACCGGGGAGGAATACCCAACTCTGATCGTCCAGAGTCGCCGCGGAACCTACTCCGATTCCCTCGCGCGTTGGACTTTGCGCGGAGGGCGCTTTCGCATCCTCACCGGCGGCCATGCAGCGTTGACGTTCGAGTTCGACTCGATGCGCGTGCAACATTTTTCAGAAGAGCCCGCAGCGCTCCTCGCCGAGCCGGCGCGGCCCGAAGAGATGGACTACGTGGAGCTGGGCCGGTATATCGACGCGCTGGAACGCTCGGGCGGAGATGGCAGGAAGCTTCGAGTGGGGCAGGAACTCAAGATCGCTATTCCCTTCACGTGCCTGATCATCGCCATCTTCAGCGCGCCACTCGCCGTTACCTCCCCACGAGTGAGTGGCGCGTTCGGCATCGGAGTCGGCCTCGGCACCACGATCGTATTTCTCTTGTTGGTGCAGCTCTCTCAGGGAATCGGCACCGGCGGGTTGCTGCCACCGGTGTGGGCGGCATGGATGCCCAATATCTTGTTCTTTTTCGCCGGTCTCTGGCTGATGATCAAGGTGAGGACCTAACCTCAACCAGCAGCTATTCTGACTCTAACTCGATTTCGAAGCTGATTGAAACGATATCGGGAGCATACGTAAGAGCGCCGATCGAAATCCGCCGCGCACCGGCCTCGGCATACTGGCGTGCGGTGTCGGGTGTGATGCCGCCCGAAGCTTCTATGGTGACCTCCGGCCCGCCGCGCCGCGACCACGCGGCGATCGTTTCCGGCGTTTGATTGTCCGCCAGAATCCAATCAACACCAGCGTCCAGTACTGCATCAAGCTGTTGCTCGTCTTCGACCTCAACACACACCCTCACCCCTTCCGCCACACCGCGTAACAACTCGGCCAGACCTCGGCCTTCCCGATTCCCCAACAGTTCCCAATGGTTGTCCTTCCAGAGAACCACATCTGCCAACGATGCCCGGTGATTCTCACCACCACCGACACGCACCGCGTATTTCTCCAGTCCCCTGAGTCCCGGCGTCGTCTTGCGCGTGTCCGTGATGACCGCGCCGGTTCCTGCCACCGCTTCCACCGCACGACGCGTCATGGTGGCGATGCCGCTGAGTCGCTGGAGGTAGTTCAAAGCGACACGTTCGCCGGAAAGCAGTGCGCCACCAGGCCCGCGAACCACCGCCACACTGTCTCCCACTGCGACCCTGCCTCCTTCGGCAACCATCGGCTCGACGGATGTTGACCCATCCAGCTCCCGAAACACGGCTGCCACCAACGGAAGGCCCGCCACCACGAAGCCGCTTTCCGCACGGAATCGCCCTGCCGCAGGCCGTGCGGCACGCTCACCCAGCAAGGCCGTGGTGACGTCCTGACGGGCACAGTCTTCTTCCAGTGCCCGCTGAGCGTACTCCTCCCAGTTCGGCTCTCTGATCGCCATCGCTCCACTCATTTTCCGCCCCCACAAGATACGATTCGGAACGTCCGGCCGCCGGTTTAAATTGGCCTCGGATGAAACCAAATCCTTGGCCCGGCCGCGCGGGTTGCCTGCCGAGGGCAGGTTGACGATCCTTGGCGCCATGCAAATCATACGATTCCTCGCATTCGTGGCGAGCGGGGCCTCCTACCTGCTCATCGTTCTCGGTGGATGGGTTCGGATCTCCGGTTCAGGACTCGGCTGTGGTGACGACTGGCCGCTGTGTAACGGTCGGATCATCCCTCAGCTTTCCGATATGGCCACGCTCATCGAGTGGGCGCATCGCCTGGTGGCCCTTGGTGTGAGTGCCTTGGTTGTAGGCCTTGCCGTCGTGGCGTACACGCAGAGACAAACCCCCGGCGTGAGCGGCCGGGGCGGCCCGCTTCGCCCAGCGACACTTGCCGCGGCGCTGTTGGTGATTCAGGTGCTCCTCGGAGCAATCACCGTGTGGCTGGAATTGGCTTCATCCGTCGTCGTCCTGCATTTGGGCACGGCGATGGCCATGCTGGCCGCGTTGATCGTTGTCGGGCTGCGGGCCGGAGAGCGCCAAGGGAAAAATCCGTGGACCGGCGACCCGGCCACGTGGCGCAGTGCCGCCGTGGCCCTCGGCCTCGGGGGCCTCGTCGTGCTCATGGGAAGCTTGACCGCCAACCTGGGGGCCGCTGGAGCGTGCCTCGGTTTTCCCCTCTGCAGCGGTGAGATATTCCCCAATGAATCGAACGGCGGGCTGGCGCACATCCACTGGTTCCATAGGCTCGTGGCCTATGGGCTCACGCTCCACCTGATTGGCATCGCGGCTCGGGTCACTCGCCGAAAGACCCCGCCGCCGGTCAAACGAGCAGCGCTCGCTGCGCTCGCCATCACCCTGGTTCAGGTGGCGGTGGCTGCCGGCATGATGTGGAGTGTCTTGCAGCCACATTGGCGGGTAACGCACGTGGCCGCGGGAACCGCGGTGTGGACCGCCTTGGTGGCGTTCGCGTGGTTTACCTGGCCTAGGAAGGCCGCTGCGTAATGAGGTCCTGCTGACGCTCCACCGGTGTCGGTTCGGGACCAGTTTCGTGCAGGTAGACGTTGATCTCGCTCCTGATGCCGAAACGGCCCGTCAAGTAGATGCCTGGCTCGATGGAAAAACCGGTGCCGGGCAGAAGCTCCCGCACATCGTTGGTTTCGAAGTTGTCCAGATTCGGTCCCGATCCATGCAGCTCGATATCGATGGAGTGGCCCGTACGATGCACAAAGGCATCGCCGTACCCGTGCTTCGAGATGTGGCCCCTCGCCACGTCGTCCAGATCGGCCCCCGTCACCGGACGACCCTCGGCGAACCCCCGCTCCAAGTGCTGCAAAGCCACGTCGCGAGCATCGCGAGTGGTGGTCCAGGCGTGCATCACGTCATCCGGTGGCGTAGGACCCGCGAAACCCATCCACGTCTGATCCGCGAAGACGGAGTGGAGGGTCTTACCACCCCATAGATCGACGAGAACCACCTCACCTTCCCTGAGTTCGGCGTCGGATCCGTCGCGAGGCTCATAGTGGGGATTCGCCGCATTCGGACCGAAGGCCACGATCGGCGGATGGTCTGTGGTCAATCCGGCGTTCTCCATCGCCTGCAACACTTCTCGCTGCACTTCCGCTTCGCGGGCCTCCCCAACCCGTCCCACCACATCCTGAATCGTGCGCCGCCCGATGTCCGCTATCGTCTCGGCCGCCGCCCTGTGCCCTTCCAGCTCTGCCACGGACCACCGCGCCGCAAACAACGACACCATAGCGGCCGAGGATACCACCGTCCCGCCCAATCGCTCCACCAGAGACACAACACCCGCCGGCACCCGGTCCAAGGAGGGGACGGCATTGTCCGGCGAGGTTTCCATCGCCAATTTCTTCCCGTTCACGACTTCCCCGAGCAGTTGGTGAAGTTCCTGCCATGCGGCGTAAGGTCGCACTTCACCCGGGAATCCCTCGATGCCCTGCAGCTCTATGCGGTGCGCCAGCGCCACCGGCGCCCCGACCTTCGGGAGCCAGACAAACAGCCGCCTGGTTGTCATCCCTGAATATCCAACGACCCTTTTCGCGATCGGGTTGATGCCGTGAAAATCGAACAGCAGCCATCCATCTACGTCGTTGGCGGCGATGGCAGGGCCAACGGCATCCAGATCAATCCCTGAAAACAGCGACGTTTCAAGCCTCTCGTTCTTGTGTCGTGCTCCACCTGCAGGTCCCGTCTCCCCGGGCTCGGCACGCCATCCGAAAGTAAGCGCCGTCAAACGCAGTGAAGGTACGCAGCAGCTCGGCCAATCCCGATCCGTAGAGCCCGCACGGCCCACCCCCGGGGATGGCTTGCGCGCCACACGCATCGACGGCGGAGGCGTTAGATCCATCGTGAGCTATTGTGATGTCGAAGACGCACGCCGCCGCCCGACGCACCAACCGCCGGCCTATCCGATCTCGCAAATCTCGGGTTAGCGCCCTGTGTAGCATGCGTAGCGGCAGCGCCGTCCGCTCTGCCGCGTGTCGGCCCGCACGACGCCCGGCGTCGCCAAAGACAAGATCGGCGTCAGACCTTCGCGACACCAGAGTGAACAGCCCAGCGAGTTCCTCCGCGCTAACAGCGCCATTGCGCCGCACCATCGCCGAATATCGGTCGATCTGAGCAGCAACGCTGGCGGTCCGCCCCAGCTTTACGGCTCCCTGGCCAGGATGATCCTCGTCGCGAGGATCCCCCTTCGCCAAATCGGAGGCGCGCACAGCTTCTAGTACCGACAGGGCGATGATTGGGTGCATTGAGTTTACGGAGTTGTCGTGGTTCCGTGCGGACTCGGACCGGGGTAAAGCTAATCGCTGAACGCCGAGTGTTAAGGGCGGATTACGCCATTGCGCGAGCCGGTGAGGTAGGCGATTGTACACCTGGTTGTGCCCGAAACGGTAAAGGTTGCCCCCATGGGATTGTCTCCGGACGAAAAGCGAGAGGCGTTCGAGAAAGAGGCGATACCGTATCTGGACACGGTGTACCGGGTAGCGCTTCGTCTAGCCGGCGACTCGACACAGGCCGACGATCTGACCCAGGAAACCATGCTCAAGACCTACAAGGCATGGCACCAATACAAGCGGGGAACGAACGTCCGAGCGTGGCTCCTGACGATCCTGCGCCACACGTTCATTAACGAATACCGTCGCGAAAAGAGCCGCGGGACCACCGTCGACATCACCGAGTTCGAGCAATTCACGGTTTTCCACGACGTCCAGGAAGTTGATCCGGAAGGCCGATTCTTCGACAAGATCGTCGATGAGGAAGTGGTTCGGGCCATCGATCAACTACCCGAGGGGTTCCGCGAGTGTCTCGTACTGAGCGACATTGCCGATCTCAGCTACGCGGAGATCGCCGATGTCATGAAGGTTCCCGTGGGTACGGTGAAGTCGTGTCTCTTCCGCGCCCGCCAGGCGCTGCAGCGTGTGCTGTACGACTACGCAGTGGAGGCCGGATACATAAAGCGGAGCGTGCGATGACATCTGAGCCCATGCAAATCGATTGTAAAGAAGCGGCGAAACGCCTTCATGAACTAATAGACGGCGAACTCACACCGGAAGTCGAAGAAACGATAGAGCACCACCTGAGAGATTGTGCCCGGTGCATGGCCGTGTACGAATTCGAGGAAGCGTTCTGTCGCTTTGTGAAGATCAAGGCCAAAGGTCAAACCACGCCCGGAGACTTGAAGGAGCGGATCTTGAAGGAACTCGGCCTCTCCGGGAATTCCTGCAACGAATGACCCCCGTGGCAGCCTTCGGGGCTGCCGGCATCGTCGCCGTCGCGGCAGGAAGTCTCGGATGGCTCACCCGGGGAGGCGTGGCGGCAGCCTTCTTCGTAGGGGGAGCAGTCCTGACGGGGAGCGGTGTCCAGGGCGGTATGCTGCTCGGCCTTTTTTTTGTATCAGGCAGCATCCTCACCAGACGATCGCAACGCTCAGGCTTTGTGACGGATGATGCAAAGGACGGGGGCAGCAAACGCGACGCCGCGCAAGTGGCCGCGAACGGCTTCTGGGCGGCTGCAGGCGCCCTGGCGATCCCCTATGCACCAGTGTTCTGGGGTGGTCGGCCTTGACCGGCGCGCTGGCGGCGGCCCAGGCCGATACGTGGGCCACCGAGATCGGCGCCCTGGCAGCTCGGCCACCGCGTCTCATCACCACCAGCGAACGCGTGCCCCGGGGGACCATCTGGAGGGGTGACCCCACTGGGCACCGGCGGAGGGGTGGCGGGAGCCCTCCTGATGTCATTCATCGGCGCCGCGGGTCAAGTGCCGTTGCCGGCCGCGGTGTCGGGCCTGTTGGGCGGCATTCTCGGCATGCTGGTCGATTCGCTGCTCGGCGCGACAGTTCAAGTCAAGAAGCCGCTCCCCAGCGACTCCGCGATCCCCCGCCAAGCGCGAGTTGCTTCGCAGAGAGCGTGGGATAGAGGGTGGGCCTGGTGTACGAACGATGCGGTCAACTTCGCGTGTACGGGTACCGGCGCGGCCGTAGCAGCAGGTCTTGCCTGGGCGTGGTCTCTGACATGACGACACCCCTGCCCACTCGCCGACCGGAGCACCACAGTGAGGTGTGGTGGTGACCCCTCCCGCAGATTCCCAGTTGTTCCGGTCGCTGCTGGGTTGTTTTGCCACGGGCGTGACGGTGGCTACCACACTGGACACCGCCGGACGCGCATATGGGATGACGGCCAGTGCGGTCGCCGCCGTTTCCCTCGAGCCACCGCTGCTATTGATCTGCGTGGATAGAGACGCGAAGTTCCACGCCGCAGTCGGCGCCGGGCTGGGGTTTGCGCTCAACGTTTTGGCATCCGACCAGGAATACCTGTCCCAGATCTTCGCCAGCAGCGCGGCCGATCCCTTTTCCGAGGTCGAGTTCCACAGAGCGAGTGGCGGGTTTCCGCTCCTGGACGGGGTTGTCGCACATATCATCTGCGCGGCGTGGGGATCCCACGAAGCCGGAGACCATACCATTTTCTTCGGAACGGTGATCGAAGGAGAGATGTTCGACCGGCCGCCACTGCTGCACTATAAGAGCCAGTACACGACGATACGGTCGGACGGTCGGACGGTCGGACAGCCGGAAAGTTGATTTGTTACGTACCTGAGACTGACTGCCCAACTTTGGTTCGTCGCTAATCAGTCACAACGGGAGAGTATTTATGGGTGCGAAGCTCCGACCTCTTACGGCAGAGTTCATCGGGACGTTCGGCCTCGTTTTCATCGGTGCGGGATCGATTGTCGTGAACGAAGCCAGGTCGGGCGCTCTCGGGTTGCTCGGCGTCGCTCTCGCCCACGCCATCGTCCTATCGGTCATGGTGACGGCACTCATGCGCATTTCCGGTGCCCACTTCAACCCGGCGGTGACATTCGGGCTTTGGTTGGGCAATAAGATCGAGGCCAAGGACGCCGGTTTCTACGTGTTGACGCAGCTGGTGGCCGCGGTGGTGGCCGCCTTGCTGGTGAAGACGCTCCTCCCATCCGTGGCCGGCGAAATCACCGGGTATGGCGTACCACGAATTGCGGGTGATGTAGATCTGATTCAGGCCATCCTGCTCGAGGCCATCCTCACCTTCTTCTTGGTGTCCGCGGTGTTCGGGACGGCGGTCTCACCCGAGGCGCCGAGCGGCATCGGTGGGTTCGGCATAGGTCTCGTGTTGTTGTTTGACATCCTGGTCGGCGGCCCGCTCACGGGTGCGGCCATGAATCCCGCGCGCGCGTTCGGGCCTGCCGCGATCGCAAACGATTGGGTAGGCCAAAGCGCCTATTGGATCGGCCCGCTGCTCGGTGGGGCAGTGGCTGCGTTGGTGTGGGGAAAGGTGTTGCTGCCGAAAGACGGGTAGGGGCCCGGCATGCTCGGCCCCTACCGTAGCTTGCGGACCCTCCAAGCCAACAACGCGGCGTAGGCCAACACCACCACCGCCACTACGACATACGCCGCCATCAGGTAGCCACTATTTTCAGGAGTCACGTAACATCTCCTCTTCTCGCATTTCCTGTAGGGCCGCCACCGCGTAACGCTGGGTCAAAAAACCTACATACAAGAGGATGAACACCCCCATCGACGACAGCAAGGTCACCAACATCACCCCGGGCATCGACGGGGCACTTGGCTTGATGAGTGTGGGATCCGGGTGCAGAGTGCGAAACAGATACACCGTCAAGTGAATGAACGGCACGAGCACCAAACCCATGATGCCGATGACCGCAGAGAATCGCGCGCGTTGATCCGGATCGATCACGGAGTCGCGCATGATCAAATATCCGACGAACAACAAAAAGATGAACAGGGTAGACGTGAGTCGCGCGTCCCACGTCCACCAAGTGCCCCACACGGGCTTTCCCCATATGGGGCCCGTGATCAACATGGCAACCGAAAGCGCCACGCCTACCTCCGCCGATGCCGCTGCGGCCCGATCGAGACGTCGATCCCTCATCGCCAGATAGATGAGGCTGAGCACTCCGCAAACGGCAAATGCCATGAGAGACGTGAACGCGACTGGAGCGTGAATGTACAGGATCTTCTGGGCCGGCCCCTGCAACCGATCGACCGGAGTGAACGCCAGGGCCCGCACAAAGACACCGGCAAGCGCAAGCAGCGAAATAACCGTGACGATTTGCCCGGTGCGAGCCATGCCGAGGGCTCTCTCGCGACGCGTCATTCGTCTAACGTGGCCTCAAAAAGGAGTACAGTAAGGACGCAAAAAACGATATCGAACCCGGCAAGCAACTTAAGCCAGCCCATCATCTCACTCAAGGGACGCCCCGCCAATATCCGCGCAGTCACCTGTACGGCGCACACCACAGGCGGGATGAGGAACGGAAGCAACAGCACGGGTAGCATCAACTCCGCAAATCGTGTCCGCACTACCATCGCGCTGAGCAACGTCCCAACCGCAACGAACGCCACGGTCGCCATCGCGGTCACGACTATCAACTGGGGCAAGCGCGCGGCCAAGGACACGTTGTAGAACAGGATGAACAGAGGAATGCTGATCGCCTCGACGAGCGCCACGAACAGCAGATTCCCCCCCATCTTGCCCACGAAGATGGCCGTGCGCGAGATGGGAGTGAGTAACATGCCGTCCATGGCGCCGTTTTCACGTTCCAGCAAGAAGGCACGGTTGAGACCTACCATCGCCGCAAACGTGAAGGTGACCCATAGAGCACCCGGGGCCACGTCCAACGAACTCACCGCCGTGGGATCGCGGGCGAAGAAAAGGATCGACAGAACCAGTATCGCGAACACCATGGCCGACAAGAAGGCCGTCTTGGTTCGCCATTCGACCATCGCGTCTTTGGCGATGATCGCCCAAACCACTCTCGCATAATCACCCACTGGCAAGGAGACTCCGGTATTTGTGCGAGACGACCTCCGGTGCACGCCCGTCGAAGGGCTCCGGACCTTCGAGCAACCCTCCCACGAGGTATCCCACGCTGGTCGCGACGGCCGCAATCCGCTCGAACTGATGGGTGACCACCGCAATCGCCCGCCCGCGTTCGGCTAGCTCATCAATCACCTGCAAGACCACTTCGGCTCCGGGCTCATCGAGACTGTTCAGGGGCTCGTCCAGCAGCAGGATGCCCGGATCGTGAACGAGCGCCCTGGCAATCGCCAAGCGTTGAATCATGCCGCGGCTGAAGGCGGCAGTCCGCATCTCGCCCCACTTGGACAGTCCGAGCCGGTCGAGCAGTCGGTCAATTCGGTCTGTCTCGGAGACGCCCCACAACCGCGCCGCAAAGGCAAGATTCTCCCGCGCCGTCAATGCATCGTACCCCATGGAGTGGTGGGCCACGAGCCCGATCATGCCGTTACGCCGCACACTTCCTGTGGTGGGTTTCAACAGGCCAGCCAGGACCCGCAGCAGCGTCGTCTTGCCCGCACCGTTCGGGCCCACCAAGGCCAACACTTCTCCCGGCTCCAGGGTGAGGGTGACATTGCTGAAGATCTGGCGGTACCCGAACCGCCGGGAAACGTCCTGAGCGGCGAGAAGCGGCGCGCTCACTAGCTGGACCTACTCAAAAGCTGCTGCGACCTCCAGAGTCGGGGGGCGGGGGGGTCAGCTCTTGGAGGGACGCTCCCGCAACCCCGAGAGAGCGGTAGCGAATACGCTGAAGACCAGGACGGCTACTAGTATGCACCACCGGCACCAGGCTTTGAGAACAAATGCCTCCAGGTAGGTGAGGTAGAGACTGAAGGCGCCGCCGCCGCCGCTCAAGGCCACCAACAGCTTTGTGGGACCCTGTTTTCCCACGAAGCCCGGCCGCAAACCTACGAGGCTCACTACCAGCAGCGCCAGGAACCCGGCCACTCCGAAAAAGGCGACCGGTATCCCGAACAAATAGGCGAACCGGCTCATCTGCACCACCTCGCATGAACCCACACCGCACACCAGCGGCCCCATTAGCCCGATCTTCCACAGCGAGAGATAGAGCGCCACGTAAAGCCCGATGAGGGACAACGCGGCGATCACCATCCTATGCTTCATTGGCTAGCGACAGCAGTAAGGCTGTCTACGATGGCCTTTATCCGATCATACGAAATCCCACCGTAGAGCCTGTTGCCGATAATGAAGGTCGGGGTGCTGTTGACGCCGAGAGCCGCGCCGCCCTCGATACTGGCCTGGATACGGCCTCGATATCTCCCCTCTTCCATGCAGGCGTCGTACTGGCCTAGATCGACGCCGATGTCGCCGGCATAGCGTCGGAACCGGATTTCGGCGCCCGAACGCCCGGTCCATTCGTCTTGCATCACAAACAGCTTGTCGTGCATTTGTTGGAACATTCCCTGTTCGGCCGCGCAGGCCGCGGCGTGATGCGCCGGGCGGGAGTTCACGTGCATGCTGAGGGGGAAGTCACGAAACGCATACCGAACCCGTCCAGTCGCCACCAGCCGCTGCTTCACGTCTTGGACAGTCAGCACCCACTGTACCCTACAGGCGGGGCATTCGAAATCCGCGTATTCGATGATCTCAACCGGAGCATCGGCATCACCCACCACATAGCCCCCCCATCCCCGGCCGGTCTCGATCGCCGCGACGTCTATCGGTCCGCTGGGCAGTTCGGCTGCCCCCCGGCCCATCGCCACCAGCAACACACCGGCCCCGCCGACCACCAGCGCCCCGAATCCGACATAAAACCCCTTCATTCCAGCCATGGGTCGTTTTCCTCCGAGTCTCCCAACTCAAATTCGCTGCTATCGGGCAGATCGAGTTGATCTGCTGACTTTTTCGCCTGCTCCACGATCCTCCGTGATTCCCTAAGCTCAGGAGAATCGTACGTGCACCGGACCTCGTAATGGAAGAGTTCGCTGCGGGCGTCACCCATGAGCCTGATCAGCTCGGGGCCGGCGTCCACGAGGTCACCGTGCGCCTTGAGCGCCTTGATGCGGGCGGCCAGCACTTTGAGAAGCCCCAGAAGGCGTTTTGCCCGGTCGTCATCGTAAACCTGTTCATGTGCCATAGACAGCTCCACATTTCCAGCGACCCGACCCGAAACGAGGAAAAGGACGCGTCGACATGGGTATTTTCAAGGGTAATTTAATCTCGTTACCGGCTCGGTGTGGTGTGCCACAGACAGGGTCGCGGCTCGGGCTTGAAACGGCCGCAGCAGCCGGATACACTTGCAGGCTGTATGAAATGCATCACCGAGAGGAGATACCATTCGAATGGCCAGTAGGAAACCCGGGAACCGCACCGAAACACCCTCCAGCGTATTCGAACAAGCCAGGGACGAGCTTTTCAGCCATATCCTCCGTTGCGGGGTGTTGCAGGCCACCGTCGACCACCAAAAGGAGTGGTTTGACGATACCATGGACTACCTGTCCGATCGATACGACACGCTGCCGGATAATGAACTGGGCCGCGTTCGGCGTTTGGGCGAGCAGTACTGCCGCCCCGTCATCCGGAACAGTGATCCCGTCACGGCTGGCAGCTGAACCAGTTGCCACAAAGATATTAATCTCTCCCACGCGCGCAGCAAACGCGCGGTTTCCCCATCCACTCCATACCCTAACCGCATCGAACGGCACTCAGGGATCGCTGGACACTTCTACGTCGTACGTAATCTCCACGTCGGTGCGCCAGCGTATGCATCACGGAGCACCGGAACCTCAACCCCTCTCCCGCCCAGTCGAGTCGAGCCGAACGCTTCGGACCGGCGGTCAACCTCCCCTCCGAGTGGTCAACCCGAAGAACAAGCGGTGGCGGTTGAGCGCGTCCTCCGCATGGTATTCCAGGAGCCAATTCATGCTGCTCCGGAACCCCACCTCGAACCCCAGCACGAACTGAAGCCACGCCTCGGGACAGCTTGGTCCGGTGCTGCAGTCGTCACGGCCGGCGAGGGCGAGGCCGAATCCCACATAAGGGATCGCCTTTTCCGTATCCGGAGTGAAGCGATAGAGGATTTCAGCGCTTACCACGTAGGTGTCTACGTCCTCAGCGAAGCCGATCTCTGCAGATGGCCGCAGGCGCACCCGGTCGGAGCCCAAATCCCCCAAATCGACTGTGATGCTGATGATGCCTTCACCGTCCTCAAGATCCCACCCGAGACGGGTACCGAAGCCGTACAAACCAATCTTGATCTTCGAGCCCTGATCGGACTCCTGTCCGCCAACCTCCGGCGGAGTGAACTCTTGGGCCGACAACTTCCCGACTGGCGTTACTCCCGCCAGGAAAAGGAGCGGCCACGCCACAGGCTTTGTCGCCGAATGGGCCGATGATTTGCTCGTCACGGACGCCAGGCCTCCCGAGTGTAATCATATATAGCATACACGGATACCGCTCCCGTCGCCCACGCCAGGGGCCGCAGCAAGTCCGAACCGGCAAGAAACGCAACCAAGGTGAGCCCCTGCAGGATCGTGACCGCCTTCCCTCCGGCGCGAGCCGGCAGCGCAGTAGCCTTACGCCGTACGACCGTTGTCAAGAAGGCCACAGCCGCGGTAAGGTCACGAATCAGCACACCCGCGACTTCCACCAGCGATAGCACGCCACCCTGTAACACAACCACAAACGCCGCCAACATGAAGAGCTTGTCGGCAATCGGATCTAACACGGCACCAGCACGAGATCCGCCGATGCGACGCGCCCATATCCCGTCAGCTACATCGCTGGCAGCCACTACAAGGATGATACCCAACCGCACGGCGGCGCTTTCGAACGCGAGGAACCCCACTGCCAACGGGATCCTGAGGCCTGTAACAATGTCCGGAGCTTTGAATAACGGAACTGCTTGCCCGGCAATCGGTGCCCCTGTAGCTTGCGACAATTAGAACGCTCCTCCGATAGAACGGCTGCGAATGGATCTCACTATGCTCAAGAATGCGCAGGTCTTTGCAGACCTCGACGACGAAGAACTCGCCACCGTTGCAGAAATCTGCTCCGCGCAATCGTTCAAATTCGGAGAGAAGATCTTCAAAGAGGGCGATCCCAGTAACCGATTGTTTATCATCGCCGAAGGCGAAGTCCGCATTTCCCGCGATGTGCCCGGTTCCGGCGAAGAAGCTCTCGCCGTCTTGAAACCGGGTGCCTGCTTCGGCGAGATGGCCGTGTTCAATCGCTCTGAACGATCCACCGACGCCATTGCCAACGTTGATTGCAAGCTCATCACGATTATCCGCGCCGATTTTGAGATGCTGATGGACTTCAACCGCGACCTGGCTTACAAGGTTCTCTGGTCGGTCGTGCGACTATTGTGCGAACGGTTACGCATCACGAACGACAATCTTCGTTCATTCCTCGCGATGTCCATGTTCTAGCCCCCCCTCACTCCTCCCGTCTCCCGTCCCACCACCACAAACTCCGCCCGTTCCTCAGCGCGAAAGGTAGCGGCTGCGACCCGACGCACATCGTCCGAAGTAACCGCCCGCAGGCTCTCGGGCAATGCCGGCAGCGACTCGAGATCGCCGTGAACCCACGCATCCAATATTTCGCCGGCCAGGGCCCGGCTGCTCTGGAGGCGAAGCTGCAGGGCTCCTGCCGCGTAATTCCTAGCCCGCTCGATGTCTTCCTTGGCTATGGTCGCTACACCCATCTCCGCCAGCTTCTGAAGCATGGCCTCCCGCGCCTCGCGTTCTTTCTCCGGCGAAGTGGCAATGTAGGTCAACACGGCCCCCGTATTGCGCTTCAGCCAGGGCATCGCGGCCACCGTATAGGCCAACGCACGAACTTCCCGAAGCTCCTTGAACAGGGTGCCCGCGAGCCCGCTCAATAGCGAGCCGGCGACGACGAGCGGAAACCGATCTGCCGATTGGTACGACGCACTGGGGAACGCCATTGCTATAGCGGTTTGAGCCTTCTCGCGCGTCTCGCGGGCACGCCCCGCATGCCAAGTGCCGGCCGGAACGCCGGCGGTGCCGGCCTCGCCGCCAGTCCAGGATCCGAAAGCTCGGAGAGAGTCGATCATCTCCTCAACGCCGAGGTCGCCGACGGCGACCACAGTCAGCCTCCGGTTGCGAAGTTTCTCCGCCCAGAGAGCGACCAATTGGTCACTCATGCCAAGCACCGTCTCAGGCGTCCCAAGAGCCGGAAGGCCGTATGCCGAATCGGGCAACGCCAAGGCTAGGGCGCGCTGGATGGGATATCCAAACATGTCATCCCGTTGCCGCACCGCATCGCTGGCCTGTAGCGACCGCTCGACGGAGAGATCGTGAGGGCGCAAGTCGGGCTCGGCGGCAACCGTGTACAGTAGGCGGGCTGCCTCGCCCAACGCCGCCGGCCGCACGGTCATGCCCCAACCCACCAAGTCTGCGGAGGCGGAAGCCGCTATGGACCCACCCAACCTCTCGGCCGCCAGCGCCAGCTCCTCGGAATCCATCCCACCCGCGCCGCGAATTGCGGACCGCGCGAGCAGGGTGGATACGCCGGCCGTTTCCGCCGTCTCGCCGGCGCGCAGACCGAGAACGTAGGCACCCACGAATACCAATCCCGAGCCGGATTTCGAGCGCACCAGGAGATCGGCACCGTCGAGCGCCAGATGATACACGTTCCCCACCGGAATCGGGTGACCGCCGCCCGATTTCCTCCCACCCCGTGGCCTGAAGCTGATGTCGGGAGCCGCCACGCCGGACACCGGATCCCCCTTGTTCGAAGCCGGCGGCCACGTCGAATCCTCGAACCGTGTCTCGAAGGCGTCTCCTCCGTACATCACCGCAGACGATTTCTCTACCGCCAGGTAAGACTCGGCGGCCTCGCGAACCTCGCTCGTCGTCGTCTCCATCATGCGGCGATAGAATTCGTCCACCAGGGCGTACCCTCCGAGCGCCTCCGCCTCCGCCCATAGGCTCGCCCGGCCGTCCATCGACTCGACACGACGCGACCACTGTACGGTCATCATGGCACGGACCCGCTCCACGTCACTGTCAGCCGGTCCCTCTTCACGCAACTGCGCCACCAGATCGAGGCTCCGGGAGACGGCGTCATCGATACGCCGCTCATCACCATCCAGCACCATCTCGAAAACACCCACTTCCGACGTCGCGTAGTGAAACGCCCGGGCGCTACTCGCCAGCCCCGGTGTCCGCACGGCACGTGACAGCCATGAGCCCCGTCCGGAGCCCAGAACCGCCCCCGCAAAGTCCAGCGCTGTCGCCGCGGGGTGTAGCGCGTCCACACTGCGCCAGCCGATCACCGCAATCGGTCGCTCCACATCTCCCCTGAGAACGCGGACTGCCGGGGCCGGCGAATTCACCTCATCGGGCGATGCTTCACCATGCGGGGCATCGGTGCGCCAATTGCTATAGGTGGCGCCCGCCAAATTGAGTGCGTGCCCTACGTCGAGGTCGCCCACGAGCGCTACGATGGTGCGCTCGGGCGTGTACCGCGTTCGGTAGTAGCTGCGGAGATCATCAGCGGTGAGTGCCCGAAGGACTTCCTCGGAGCCGATGCGCCAGCGGCGAATCCGGTGTTGGGCGTACAGCAGCCCGTAGAGCGTTTCGCCGGCCACGGCCGACGGCGTATCGAGCTTGCGCTTTGCTTCCTGGATGATGACCTCCAGCTCGCGCGACAGCTCATCCTCGTGGAACTCCGCATGCATGAGCGCATCGCCTTGGAGGTCCACCGCTCTTGCTAGGGCATCGTCCGCGGCCGGAAGTACGGTGTAGTAGACCGTCTTGTCGTAGATGGTTCCGGCGTTCAGGTATCCACCCAGCCGTTGCGTCTCGCGCGCAAGCTCGCCTGCCGGGCGTGTCGGAGTGCCCTTGAAATACATGTGCTCCAGCACGTGCGAGATCCCAACCCACTTGTCCGGCTCGTCGAAGTAACCGGCCTTCAAGTGGGTGACCGCAGCCACCACGGGTGCAGAACCGTTCCGCTCGACCAGAAGGGTCAGTCCGTTGGGGAGTACACGTCGCACTACGTTCGACACTAGTGACATACAGCAACCGATTTCGAGTGGGTTTACGTGGCCGTCAGATCTGTTCCACAGCCGACAAATCTAGCCGGGGGAGGTAGGGGAGTGGGGAGTGGGGAGTGGGGAGTGGGAAGCCGTCAGGCCGAGATTTGCAGCAATCCCGCCTCGGCGATTCCGCGGATGAAGCTCTCGGCGTCGGTGGACGGAACGGCGATGCCGGTTTGCTCCCGACTGCGGCGCGCCACGTCTTCCATATACTGGGCGAGCGACCCTCCCACCCATTGGTCGTCGTCCTTGACGATCTGAAGGACGATTTGTTCCCAGGTTCCTTGATACGTCACCCCATCCTTCATCGTGACATTGTGGATTTCGCCGACGCGCCGGCGACGCATCGCCTGAGGCAGGGAGAGTTGGGCCGCGAAGAAGTCGAGTTGGTGCGGGTCGAGAAAGGTTCCGTCCGCGAGCGTTGCCTCGATCTCGGCCAGCACCCTGTCATCGCTGCTCATGGCAGCAGCAAGCTCTTGGAGGCGATCGACCCATGGGCGCACATCTGGATCGTCGGCATAGAGTCGGTACATCGATTTCTTCAGAGCGACGTAGCGCCAGAGGGCAAGCTCCTCCAAGTGATCCTGGGGACTCGTATTATCAAAGTGTTCGAGCGCGCCGTCGAAATCGCCACCGTCGTACAACACATTGCCGAGGTAGATCTGAGCCTCGGCGTCGTTGGGGTCCAACTCCAGCGCGCGCCTGATCCACCGCACGGCGCCCTCGTCATCACCCAGCCGATGTGCGGCATACCCCAGGCAGGCCGCGGCTTCAGCCGAGTCCGGATGTGCCACCAACACAAGCCCGAAGAAATCCCGCGCCCGATCGAACACCCCCTCGCGGAAAAGGGTCCGCCCCACTTGCTGCATCAGGTCATGGTCCTCGCGAAACCCCAGGGCCAAGATCACGTCGAAGCACCGCAGGGCCCGGTCAAGCTTCCCGACCTTCAACAGAACCTCGCCTAGCCCGGCGAGTCCGTCTTCGTTTTTCGGTTCGAGAGCCAGGCCTTCGTTGAAAGATTGAAGCGCCCAGGCAATCTCGTCCCGAGCAAGGTGGGCGTACGCAATCCCAACGTGCAGTTCTGCTGCCTGAGGAAAAATGTCGATGGCTTCTCGCAGGACGTCGAGAGCGTCGTCGTAGCGGCCGTCGGTGTATAACCGATGCGCCTTTTCAGCGTAGTCGTCGGAACTCAGGAATGAATCCGAAATCCGCCGGTCTCCAAGTGGAAAGTCGCACCACAATATAACGCAACTGCTTTTTGCACAAGCGGTTGCCGCACTGTCACGCTATCACCAGGTTGCGCCTGTGCCGCCTCTGATCATGCTGCCCAAAGGTAGCATCAGGGTGGCGTGCGCAGCGGCGTCAGGGCTATGGATTCACTGAAATATGTTGTGTGTGAATCCTCCAGAGGCCATCCTCGGAATCCTTCACGAACACCAAGGTTCCGAACCCAGCCCACACGTCGCGCCTCGTGTCAAACCACTGCACGTCCACAGAGTGTCTGAACGTGACGACCGCCACCGTGGAGCTCAGCACCTCGACATGGGCACTTTGCGCCGCGAAGTTCATGAAGCGGGCGCGGCCGTAGAAATCCGCAATCATAGCCTCGTACTCTTCGAAGCCGACCGCTTTGGCGCCTTCGAGCCACATGACCGTCAGATCCGGAGAGTTCTCATACATTCCCGCCAGATCCTCGAATTCTTTGTTGTTCAAGGCCTTCGTCCAAGCGTTTACGCGACCTTGCACGAACTGCTCCTCGACGGCCCTCTGTCGCCGAGTCAGATCCGGGGACTCGCAACCCAAGAGAGCAACGCTCGCAATGGCCGTTGACAGTATCGACCGGCGCATCTATCGCCTCCATGGCATCGGGAAATCCGAAGTACAAGCTACCCGCGGTGAGCCTTGCGTCAATCCGTGGCGCCCTGTAAGGTTGCCTCCGCCCTTGATACGGATCGGCCGGGATTACCGCACACATTTTCCGACACGTTGTCGCCCACCCGGGGCATCGGGGCGGCCAGGCGGTGGAAAGGCTACCCTATAACTCGACCACCACCCCTAGGTCTCCTGCTTCCGCTCGCTGCAACGCACGCGCCGCGGCACACAGGTCTTGCGCGGCCAAGCCCACCGACTTGAACACCGTTATCTCATCCCTTCCCTGCCTGCCGGGACGCGCGCCATCGACTATCGGGCCCAACTCGACCAGTTCGTCTTCGCGAATCAGTCCTTTCCGCACCGCAGCAATCACCTCGCCGGCCTGTTCCAACGTCGCCCGGACCTGATCTACCACAAGCCGGGCTCGGGGAAGCAAGCGTGGATCCAGCTCCTGCATCGATGCCGTGTACGACCCCACGGCGTTGATGTGTGTTCCGGGGCAAACATCGTCACTCGAGAGAACGGGCGTGGAAGCGGTCGTCGCGGTACAGACAATGTCTGAATCCCGGACCACTTCGGCGGCCGAAGACGCCACGTGAATGGTGTCCAGGACGTTCCCAACGCCCTGCATCTCCTCTGCAAACGGCTGCGCGCCGCCCGGGGAATAGACGGCCACCTGCTCGATGGTTCTGGCGCAGCAGACCGCCTCGAGCTGCGTTCTGGCCTGGGTACCCGACCCGATGATCCCCACCCGTGACGCATCCGCCTTCGCAAGCAGCGAGGTTGCCAGCCCCGACGCCGCGCCGGTGCGAATGGCTGTCAGCGCCGTTCCCTCGAGCAATCCCGTGGGACGCCCCGTACGCGCGTCGAACATCACCATTAGTCCCTGAATGAAAGGCAGACCGCTATCCGGATTGTTGGGAAACAGCGTCAGCAGCTTGGTGCCGAGCCGGACGGGCCCGCTGGTGGCTGCAGGCATGGTGAGCATGGCTCCGTCCCCGCCTTGCAGGGCTAGGTGCGTTCTCAGTGGCAACACGACCCGGCCACTGGATACGGCTGTGAAGGCCTCCCGCATCGCCTCGATGGCCTCCGCCATGGGGAGGGCGGCGCGAACGTCGTCGGCCGTTAGCAGTCGTATCATCTCGGATCCTTGGAGTCGTGAGCAGTGAGCCGGCCACGCCCCTCCACTATTGGGTGGTGGGCGGCCCCGCTTATCTCTCACCGCTCACGTCAGTGTCGCGGCTGCGGCAGGCTCTGCTTGAGAACGACAGAGCCCTCCGGCTCATCCACCGCGTGCCATTTGAAGAACAGAATAGTCGCGGCGGTAAACACCGCAACGGCGCCTCCGAGCTTCATGATCAAGCCCGCGATCAGTTGATCCTCTCCCGCGGAAATCCATCCGACCCGTGGAGCCAACTCGTACAGCTCGTACAGGGGATACGTGGCAAAGATGAGAAACGCGGCCGGCGCCGCCGGCACGATGATCGAGACGAGGAGATATCCCAGGCGACCAGGGTAGGAGAGTCCGTTCATTTCAGGCATCGGGTTGATCACCGGCCACCACAGGGCAAACCCGGCGACGATCCATGCCAGATCCAGCCCAAAGGTGCCGAGCTGCGTTGGCATCCAGCCGTCCACCACCTCCGGAAAGTGAGTGGCAACGACCAGAACGTTGAAGGTTACAAGGGCAATCAATGGCCGCGTCACCAGCTCCGCCACTCGCCGCACGTGGCGGGGCCGAAAGGCGCGCCGCCAGATGGCGGATGAAGTTCCCAGCAACAGCAGTGGTGGAGCCACCATGGTGAACAACACGAACTGGGCTTGGTGCACGGAGAGCAGATATCCAGCGCCGAGGGCGCCCACCGGCCAGTCGGCACCAATCCACAAGTACAGCAGGCCTACAAAAAAGAACCGTTTCTCGCGGGGCGTGGCCCTGTCACTCGGCTCGAGACCGGCGTTGGCCCGCAGATACGCGGCCGCCACGGCCGCAACCAGCAACCACACTCCGGGGTAGGGCCGCCACTCCCAGGTCCACGGCAGTCCTTGGGCCGAGCACCACCAGGTCATTCGTGCGACGGCGGCCCGTTCTCGACCAGCATGGGAAGATCGTGGGCCCAGTCCTCCTGGCGCGTCCCGAAGGCGTACATCACGTGGGCCTTGTTGTCGGTCGTGTATGCCAGGACCTGTGCGGCATGAGCCATCCCATATTCACCGGACGGCATCTCTTCCCGAAACGCCGGGCCGAGTCCGATGGAAGCCTGTATGGCGTTCACCTCGTCCAATGTGCCACGGAGTCCTACGAATTTGCGATCGAAATGGCCGAGCCATTCGCGCAGCCTCTCGGGAGTGTCTCTCTCCGGGTCCGTCGTCACGAACACCACTTTGATCTGATTGGCCACGTCGGGAGTGAGCTTCTTCAGTACCGCGCTGATGTTTGCCATGTGTAACGGGCAGATGTCCGGGCAGTACGTGTAGCCGAAGAAGAGCAGTGTGACGAAGCCCTCTGTTTCCTTTAGAAACGAGAAGTCGTCGCCGTTCATGGATTCGAGGGTGAAGTCCGCCTTGGGGAGCGGGTCGTCTACGATCCAGCCGCGCAGCTCCGAGGGCTTCCAGGACTTCCGTCCTTCTATGGCGCAGCCGCCCAGCAGCAGGGCGACCGCGCCTGTCAGTATCGCGCCTCGCCGAATCATCTATGCCTCCTGAAGCTGCGTTCTTCGATTTCGAGTGGGCCGGGGGCGTAAGATAACCGTCGTTCCCCGGGCTGTCGCCCCGGGGTTAGCTCTGGCAGCCGGAGGGTGAGGGGTGCGGAGGACCTACCACTCCAACCCACAGGCCTCGGCCAAAAACCGCATGAACGGCTTGGCTGCAGTGCAGGTTTTCGTAAAGCGGTCGAGGAACGCGGGCGCCACGAGGTCTTTCTCCTTCAGCTTAGTCACCGCGATGAAGTCCTTGCGTCGAAGATCTTCGATCAACGGGTGGCCCGGGTCGTAGCCCTTGGGTGCGCGCTTCAGCGAGTCTCCGGCCAGTTCAAATCTCTCGGCGAAGGCCTTGGCCGATTCGGCTCGTTTCCATTTGGCTGGACTCTCGACGATGGCGTCGCGCAGCAGCTTCAACGTGTCCGAATCGGGATGCCAGATCCCAACCCCGATAAAAGCCTGCTGGGGCTCGATGTGAAGGTAGAAGCCCGGGGCGTGAACGTCCTTGGCCCGCTCGTGGCGAAACTGCACACCGGCGTAGGTCTTGTACGGGCGCTTGTCGTGGGAGAATCGTGTGTCGCGGTGAATGCGAAACAGAGAGCCGCCGACTTTGCTGGGATTAGCAACGAAGTGGGGGCTGATCTTGGCGAGGCGTGGGCCGAATGCCTCGATGAATTTCAAAAGCGGCTGGCGTACGTCGCTCTCGTAGCGATCCTTGTTCTTCTGAAACCACTCGCGGTTGTTGTTTGTCTTGAGCTGTTTGAGGAACTGGAGGAGTCCTGGTTGAAGATGAGCGGTCTTCGGCATGCTGGGGTCCGTGCGAGAGTCGGAGGGAAGATAAGCCGCGTGCCGGGATTCTGGATGCCCAAGAAAAAGGGCGGCTCCCAAAGGAACCGCCCTTGTACACCTCTGTCTCTCTTTCAGCTACCTCTCCCTACTATGTCGCCATCGCTAGATTTTCACTTTTCTGCATCCGCCCGACCCGTTTGCTTCGGCGCACGTGCCGTCTGCGTTGAAGATGATCCCTACACCTTGAAGATTGCCACCGATCTCCACATGGAAGGAGACGTATCTCCGCTCAGGGTTCGAGAGGTCGACCACGCCCGTTAAGTCAACCCTGTCCACCAAGACTTCGAACTTTCCGTCATCTTTGATGTTCATGTGCTTGATCCCGCTGACCTTGCCCTTCAGTTTGAACTCGAATAAACCCAAGCGGGGTACGAACTCAAAGTCGCTCGCTCTAAGAGATCCGTGGTGTCAGTCAACGTGTAAGAATCCTTGACAGTGCAAGCTGCTAGAATATCCGTCAGGTCGCATGTCGGCTAGGGGTCGGTGTCTAGGCCAAGTGGGGGCACCGTCAGTAAGTTGTTCTAATGGCCGAATTTCCGATGCCAAGGGGGAGAGCGCCTTGCCGGGTGCCCGGCGACGGGAACGCTCGCCGCCCTCCGAGCGCTTTCTTAGGGACGGGGTGTCTCAAAAAAAGTGTTGTGAAGCGTTTCACTCATTGCCTGGCCGAGCATGACAGGCGAGCTTGCCATGGGACGGAGCCGCCGCCCGTAACATGAGGATGGGGTTTGGTGATCACACTAATCGACGACGTTCAGGACATTCTGGGTGACCGCTACACGGTCGAGCGGGAGATCGGCCGGGGAGGTATGGCCACCGTCCTTCTCGCCCGGGAGCATCGGCCGCCGCGGCAAGTGGCGATCAAGGTGCTGCGTCAGGAACTCGCCCAAGGGATGGGTCGGGAGCGTTTTATCCGGGAGGTGGAGTTCTCTTCGCAATTAACGCATCCCAACATCATTCCCATTTTCACGGCGGACGAAGTCGGCGATCTGCTGTACTACACGATGCCCTACATCGAGGGCGATTCGTTGCGGTTGCGGCTGGCCAGAGACGGCAGCTTGTCGGTCGACGAAGCGTTGCAGATCGCCCAGGAGGTAGGCGATGCGCTGCACTATGCGCACGGGCAGGGCGTGGTGCATCGCGACATCAAGCCGGAGAACATCCTACTGTCACACGGGCACGCATTGGTAGCCGACTTTGGTGTGGCCAGAGCGGTGTGCGTGGCGTGCGACGACAACATTACGATAGCGGGCATCCCGATCGGCACGCCGGGCTACATGAGCCCGGAACAGACCAAGGGACTGGACGTGGATCCGCGCACCGACGTGTACAGTCTGGGTTGTGTGGTGTACGAGATGCTGACGGGGACACCACCGTTCCGGGGTCCGACCATCGAAGCGATCATCGAGGCCAGGTATTCGCAGCCGACTCCAACGCTGAGTGGGGCCGGCTGGACGCTCTCGGCAACGATCGACCGGGCGGTGCGCCGGGCGATGGATCTCGATCTCGACAAGCGCTTCGAGACGGCGGCGGATTTCATGGAGGTGTTGCGGCCAAAGATTTCCGGGGGCGGGCTCGTTGCGTCGCTCCCCCAGGATACGATCCTCCCCACTCAGGATGCTCCTGCTTCCACGCCCGGCAACAAGACTGTCGCGGTACTGCCTTTCGCCAACCTGAGCGCCGATCCGGAGAACGAGTATTTCAGCGACGGTATTACCGATGACATCATTAGCCAGCTCTCCAAGCTTGCCGATCTCGAAGTGACCTCACGCACTTCCATAATGCAATACAAGAATACGACCAACAGCCTGGGCCAGATTGGAAACGAGCTCCAGGTGGCGTCCATTCTCGAGGGCACCGTTCGCCGCGCCGGCAACCGCGTGCGGGTCGTGGCTCAGCTCATCGACTCGAAAACCGACAAGCACTTGTGGGCCGAGCGATACGACCGAGAGCTGACCGACATCTTCGAGATCCAAAGTGAAATTGCGGAGCGCATAGCCGATGCATTGCAGGCAACGCTGTCGCCAGACGAAAAAGCGAAGCTCTCGCAAAAGCCCACCGCCAACATGGAGGCGTACAACCTCTACCTCCAAGGCCGGTTCTACTGGAACAAGTTCACCGGGGAGGGCGTCGAGCGCGCAATCGAACTCTTCGAGCGAGCGGCAGATCTCGACGAACACTACGCCCTCGCGTACGCCGGTTTGGCGGATTGTTATCTCCTCATGTCAGTGACGGTGGGGCAGCTGCCTCCCACCGACGGGCTACCCAAGGCTAGAGTCGCAGCACTCAAGGCGATCCAACTAGACGAGACACTCGCGGACGCGCACGCCACGCTGGGCGTTGTGTGCATGTGGTACGATTTCGACTGGAACGGCGCCCAACAGGCGTTGCAACGCGCGCTGGAACTCGATCCCGAAGGTGAGAAGCCGCTCTTGATGCACAACCTCTACCTTGCGGCAATGGGCCGCCACGAGGAAGCCATCGAGTCTGCCAAGAAAGCCGCCGATCTCTTCCCCGTCTCGATGCTCACCAGTTCGCACCTTGGGCTCCAGTACTACTGGGCGCGGCGATTCGACGAGGCCGTAGAGCATTTGAAGCAAACCCACGAGATGGATCCCAACTTCCCGCCGGCGCATTATCTCCTCGGCTGGCCGTATCTCCAACTGGGGCGCTACGACGAAGCCATCGTCGAAGCGGAACACGCCATCGAAATGATGGGCGACACCCCTCGACGACGCGCGGCGCTGGGCACGATACTCGCGTCGGCCGGCCGCAAACAGGAGGCAGCCGAAATCCTCACGGACCTGGAACGCATCGCTGCAAGTGACGGAGACTACGTTTCGGCGGCCGATATCGCGATGCTGCACTGCGCCCTCGACCAGCGCGACCAGGCATTCGAGTGGCTGCACAAGGCCGTCGACCAACGGTCGGGGTGGCTCGGGTATCTCAACGTGGATCCCATCTGGGACCCAATCCGGTCAGACCCTCGATTTGCGGACGTGCTTCAGCGCACCGGTTTGAGTTAGGGTTATCGGCATTGCTTCACCGGGGTGAGGCGAAAGGGTCACCCCTGTCCAAGCTCCCCTTCCCAGCGCACTATTAGCCCGCCAATACTACGCCCGGTTCATTCCCCGGACGGCTCGGAAGGCAACCACGAGACGAGCAGCGCCAGATGAGTTCGACACCTGAGCAGCAACTCACACCTCCCCCACCGGAAGCCTGGCCACGTGCCCGTCGACTGGCACAGACCGTCTCTCAACCGGTCGAGCGGTTCGTGCACATCGAGGCGAGCAGCGGCATCATCCTTCTGACGACGGCAGTCGCTGCCATCGTGTGGGCAAATTCTCCATGGGCCGAAAGCTATCACGCACTGTGGCGTACTCCACTCAGCTTGGGATTGGGGAGTTGGGTCTTCGAGCGGGATCTGCATTTCTGGATCAACGACTTTCTGATGGCGATTTTCTTTCTCGTCGTTGGCCTGGAAATCAAACGAGAGCTTGCCGAAGGAGCACTATCGGAGCTTAAGCGGGCCACCTTACCCCTGGCCGCGGCTTTGGGTGGCATGCTGGTCCCGGCCCTCCTGTTTTTTGCGTTCAATCCTTCGGGTCCCGGACGAACAGGATGGGGCGTGCCGATGGCGACCGACATCGCCTTCGCCGTCGGGATCCTCACGCTGCTGGGAAGCCGAGTCTCTGCGACATTGCGCGTCCTCCTGCTGGCCCTCGCCATCATCGACGACGTCGGCGCCATAGTCGTCATAGCGATCTTCTACTCTGCCGGCATCGACGTCAGCGCACTGATTTGGGTCGGGGCGGGCATCTTCGGGATCTTCGCCCTCCAGACAATCGGTATTCGCCCCGGTTTCGTCTTCGCGATTCCGGGAATCGTGCTGTGGGCGGGGATGTTGCAGCTCGGCGTGCACCCGACGATTGCCGGAGTCATCATCGGCCTCATGACGCCGGTCAAGCCTTGGTATGGCAAGGAGGGGTTCCTACGAGCCGCACGCAAAGCAATCGACGACTTCCAGTTGAGAGTGGACCGTCCGGATCACGACGATCACGAACTGCTTGAACCGCTGGGGCGGCTGGAACGTGCACGTAGGGAGGCCATCTCCCCCGCCAAGCGAATCGAAGCAAGCCTCCACCCTTGGGTTGCCTTCGGCATAATGCCTCTCTTTGCGCTGGCAAACGCCGGTGTCACGGTCTCGGGAGTTCAGCTTGGCGACACCACTTCGCTGGCGGTGTTCATGGGGGTGGCCCTAGGATTGGTCGTGGGAAAACCGCTGGGAATAGTCGGCTTCAGCTGGGTTTCGACACGACTCGGCTGGTGCATGCTTCCCCAGGGTGTCACGTGGGCCGGTATGTATGTGGTTGGTGCAGCCGGGGGAATCGGGTTCACGATGGCCATTTTCATCGGCGAGCTGGCATTCAGCGACGCCATGCTGACGGTAGGCAAGCTCGGCGTTCTGGTTGGGACCATCGTCGCATCCGCGTTGGCCCTCGTTGCCGGAGTGGTTCTCTTGCCCAGGAGGCGGGCCGAAAAGGTCGACGAAATTACGCTCTCCGACGCCGAGGGAGAAACCGTGTATTGGACAGAATAGGACGGCCTACTCAATGCTTTCAACGCTGGCAAGATCACGATTGGGCGTACTCGCGCTTAGCCTCCTGCTCGCCACGGCGGCCCAGGCACAAGTCGACCTCCACCCATCCACCGTAAAGCCAGCCGCCTGGGAGCGCTTTGCCCTGCGGGCGATCAACCAGACCGACACCGCCTTCGTGGCCGTTCGGCTCACGGTGCCGGAGGCCATCATGATTCTCGGCGTCGAGCCGTTGCCCGGATGGGAGTTCCGGCTCATTGCCGGCAGTGACACCACACCGCAGATCATCGAGTGGTCGGGCGGAGAACTCCTGAGAGGCGAGTTTCTGGAATTCGCCTTCTTCGGCCGTCTTCCCGGCGACGCGCGGCGCCGGGAGCTGGTGTTCCCGGTTCACCTCACCCGGGCGAGCGGATCGGTGGTTGCGTGGGACAACCGCTCCGGAGGCGGCGAAGCTCCAACCGTACGGATCCTGGGTACCACCACCGTCACCGCCTGGGGGTCGCTGGCCTTGGCGGGGGTGGCCGTGGGATTGTCGGTGCTTGCAATCGCGCTGGCGGTTGGCAAGCGGCGGGGCGAGTCCTAGAGTTTTTCTATCAGCAGAGCGGCACACCTGCCTCCAAAACTCTCTGCGAGAAGCAGAACTTTTTTCGCCTCACTTTCCTCGAACGTCCGCTGCACCGTGCATGGGGGCAGGAGGGGGTCGAGCTCTTCGAGATCCAGGGTCGCTGGAATGAATCCCCCGTCGAGGGCCAAGACTGCTGCTACACCTTCAACGGCACCAGATGCTCCCAGACAATGCCCAAAGATCGGCTTCAGGCTCGTGAGTGGAATCGCACGGAGTCGGTCTCCGAACACCGCAGCCAGACCGTTGCACTCTGCCGCGTCGTTCGCAGGGGTTCCCGTACCATGCGTCTTTATCCAACCCACGGGGGTTCCATTGCCACTCGCGAGGGCCTGCTGCGCAGCGATAGTCACTCCCGTACCATCCGGCTGCGGAGAGATCATCGAATACGCCTCACTCGCGAAGCCATAACCAGTAACGGCACCGAGTGGGACGGCACCGCGTCGACGCGCGTGGTCAGCCGCTTCGAGCACTAGCACCCCAGCTCCTTCGCCCAGCACGGTTCCGGACCGTCGTGCATCGAAAGGGCGACAAACACCATCGCGCGTGATCACACCGGCTGCACGAAAGTTGTTGACCACGTCGGCTTGCAGTGGGCACTCGGCTCCACCCGTGACCATCAGATCCACCAGTCCTGCAGAGATTTTCTGGAATGCCTCTCCAATGGCGCAGACTGCCGAAACCGAACCAGCGGATACATGCAGCACGGGGCCCCGAAGGTCTTGAAGCTGGGAAAACGCCGCACCACCGGCGCCTGTCATGAAGCGAATGAGCGCGGTGGGCCCAATCCGCGCACCGGGCTCGGCGAGCTGTTCCCGATACACGTCCAGCAATTCCGCCATTGGGCCGAGCGACGATCCCTCGATCACTCCGCACCGAGTTGCGTTGACCGGCCCGTCTCCGAGACCGGCGTTCTGCCAAGCCTCCAGGGCGGCGGTCAGGAAGAAGCTGGCGCTTCGGTCGAGACGCCGTGCCGCCCGGGGGATCGGAGCATCCGGCGCCCGGCCGACAGGGAGGGAGCCCAGGTCGGGCGCCCTCCGCACACCACTCGTGCCGTCGTGCAGCATAGTGCTGAGTGGATCCAGGCCCACGCCCGCCGCTGTCACAGCGCCCATCCCGGTTATCCAAACTTCGTGGGTCATCATTGGGTCCTCACTCCGAAAACCTGCCACGCCTCGTTCATTCGCCTCACCGAGATCCGCGACGCCGCATCGCGATCGCTCACGGTCTCCCTGAGCAGCGTGATCTGTGGTGCAGCCGTCGGGGATGTGTGTACCCGGTACCACCCGGTCGACTGCAGCACGAAGCTCCGTGTCTTGCCCGGTTCCGCCGGAGGCAAGTCGAACTGCAACTCCACATAGTCCCCCGTTTCCATAACAAGTTCGCGCTCATCGACGGCAGCGAGCAGATGCCGTACGTCACGCCCCGCATGATCGATGGCCCGCGTTGCGTTGATTTCTTGCACCGTGAGTGGCTGCGACGTCGTGTAGTCCAACGCGACCTGGTCTATGAGCCAGAAAGACGGAGCGGACTCGAGCCGCACCCTCACCGTGTCGCCGCGCACCCGCCACAGATCCAGAGGAAACACCTGCCGCTTGGCGATCTCCGGCCCCACCTCCCAGACGTATCCCTGGTGTTCCCAACCTGCAGCGGTGTGCATGGAAACACCGAGGAACCCGGTATGCGCCGCCAGCGATGCAAACTGCTGCCGGAATCGGGGCTGTGTGTCGAGGGAGTCGTACCAGGCGTCCGTAGCAGTTCCGTGGGCCTCGACAAGCTCGGTCAACATGTAGGATGCCCAAGTCGTGTTCCGCCCGTCGATGACCAACTTCCCCGTATTCACGCCTGCCGGGCGCACGAAGCTGAGCACCAGACCGTCACGAACGTCTTCAGCCCGGTCGGGGCTTCGACCGAATGGCGCCGACTGCCAGTTCAGCCCGTCTGCAGCAGCAACCAGCTGGAGCACATCGCCTCCTCGAAAGTCGCTGGCGCCAAGTGGAGTTTGCAACTTGCCGAGACTGTGTAGGTTGCCGTCACCGTCCGGCGCAACTGTGACGTCCGGATCGTGATCCACCACGAGCACAGAGAGGGCGTCCACGTGGTCGGTCTCGTCGAGTTCATTGGCGAGTTTGAGGCGCAACCTACCGCCGTCCGAAGCGGCGTATACGAGGTTGTCCACGTCGGTACGCGTGGCGGCCCGTGTGATCGCACCGCCGAATGTTCCGGAATCCAACCGCCAGGCTTCACCATCCCAGCTATAGACCAGTGGGCATGAGACGTACTCACCCCCCCCACCCGAACTCGTGCGTCGTGGCGGGGGGTCGTCTTGAGCAGCTGCGGCAACTGCGGCCGCAACGGCCAGGCCTGCGATTCCCAAGCCTACGACTAGCGCCGTCGTTTTTCCATCGTCGATCCCCCGAGTCTCGACGATGCGGATGTCGTCTAGCGCCACCGCCGCGAAGAAACGCCTCGAGCCCGGGCGGGTTCCCACAATGCTGTCGCCCACGATGCGCGGGTTCGTAATCTCAACACGCGATCCGTCCAGCCGGGTGAGCCTGATTCGTTTCGGATGCTCGTCCAGGATCACGGCTTGCGCCGGGAATGATTGAGCGCGCCAGGTGGTGCAGGCGGGCAGATAGAGCACAAACAGTGCCAATGCAACGCCTCGCACGAACGGCGCACGTTTTCTGAATACAGTCATGAGAGACTCCTGTGTCGCGGGAGGTAGCCAAGGCTACACAGGGGTCGTCAAGGGAACGTCAAGCGGCGGACGGGAGCGCGGAAGCGCAACGTTGCCGCTAGCGCCTCAGAAACCGCTTCAGATTCCGCAGGTAGTAGCTCAACCCAAGCGCCGCAATGCCGAACGAGATTCCCAGAACGAGCAGCGCCACGCTGCCGTTGCCCCAGAACGCCAACAGCATCCAAACGCCGAGTCCGGCGCAGAAGAAAATGGCCGTTGCGATGAGGAAGCGGTGAAAGCCGATCATATGCGCGATCCCATGAGGATCAGGAGCAAGGGCAAGTAGGCTAGGGAGTATGTGAAGACACGGCGTGCTTTCGCCATGGTACAGTGCCTCACGGCGGAGAAACTGGCGTACAGAAAGGCACCGGACAGCGCCATCGCCCCCACGAAGTACGCCGTACCGGCCATGCCCACGATCGTCGGGGTGAGGCTCACCGGCACGAGCGCGGCAGCGTAGAGTGTGGAGTACCCGAAGGTCATGCGGCCGTCCGGATCCCCCACGCTCAAGATCTTGAATCCGGCGCGGGCATAGTCGTCACGATACATCCAAGCGAGGGCCAGGAAGTGGGGCAGCTGCCACAGAAAGAGGATCCAGAACAGCACCCAGACCTCACCGCTCAACGTTCCCCGCACCGCCGTCCACCCACCAACGATCGGCAAGGCCCCCGGCACTGCCCCCACGAGTGTCGCTATCGACGTGCGCTTTTTCAGGGGCGTATACACGAAGGCGTACGACATCAGAGTGGCCGCTGCGATACCGGCGGTGAGGATGTTGGCGAAAGCACCCAGATACGCCACACCAGCTACCCCCGTCACCCAGGCAAAGGCACTCGCCGCCGCCACACTGAGGCGTCCCGCCGGGACCGGCCGGCCTCGGGTCCGGTGCATGAGGGCATCGGCCTCCCGCTCGCTAACCTGGTTGAGGGCGTTTGTGCCCGATGCGACCAGCACCGTTCCCACCAGCACGTGGAACAACACCATAGCCTGGTGCGCCTCCGGCCCCGCGAGCCAGAATCCCGCCGCGGCCGTGAGCATCACCATTACCACGATCCTGGGCTTTGCCAACTCGGCAAAGTCATGAAGCTGGAATCTGTCTAAAGAAAGCTTTACCAAACGTACTCCGTGAGCACGGCCACTATTATGACGATAGTTAACGGCAAAGGCGCAATGGCGAATATCCGCATCCTGTTGCCCTCAAACTTCAAATGCATGAAGTACAGCGCTACCAGGAGCGCCTTCCAGATGGCAAGCACGAGCAGGACGAGCAGCTGAATCTCCTTCGACCAGGGGAGGAAAGCCACTCCCAGCTCGACGACGGTGAGCACCAACAGATAGGCCCAAATCGTCCAATACTTCGGTTGTGTGTGCGCCACTCCGTCGGACATAGATCCTCCCAGCCTGCTCAAACGAGATAGACGATGGTGAACAAGATTATCCAGACCAGATCCACGAAGTGCCAATACAGGCCGACCACCTCAACTCCGCGATGATCTTCCTTCGTATACGCGCCTCTGTAGGCCTTCCAAGTCACAAAGCTCATGCAGATGACGCCCATGGTGACGTGAAAGCCATGGAATCCCGTCATGGTGTAGAACGACGAGCCGTAGACCCCCACAGACACCGGCAACAAGCCTTCGGCCGCTCGCTCCGCCAGCTCGCTCCCGGGACCGTACCCCGAAGGCAAGAATCCCGCGTGAACGAGATGGGTGTACTCGTAGACCTGCACGCCGACGAAGGCCGCACCGATCGCAACGGTGGCCAGCAGGTACAGTTTGAGGAGGCGCTGGTCGCCGTCTTGAATCGCGGCGAACGCCTTCACCATCGTCACGCTGCTACAGATCAGGAGGAACGTGTTGACCGCAGTGAGCGGAACGTTGAGGATCTGTCCCGGAGCGCCCCACTGCTCGGGGCTGCCGAAGCGCAGAATGATGTACGATCCGATCAGGGCCGTGAAGAACAGCACTTCCGACCCCAGGAAGACCCACATGCCCAGCTTCTCGCTGTAGACATCCGCGCCGATCTCGCGTCGGGCCGGTGGACTCATCAAGGCAGGGTGAGCCATATTTCTCGTCCCTCCTATGCGCCGGCCGCAGCCGAATCGACGTCAGATACCAGCTTGCGGGTTTGCGGGAGGAAGTCCTCCTCCACCAGCGGCGAGCTGTACTCGTAGGGACCGCGATACACCGTCGGTACCTTGGCAAAGTTGCCATGGGGCGGCGGAGAGGGAACCGTCCATTCCAGCCCGTTGGCATCCCACGGGTTCTCGGCAGCCTTCTCGCCCTTGAACCAGCTCATGATGAAATTCACCACGAACAGTATTTGCACAATCAACAGCAACAACGCACTCACCGTAATGAACCTGTTGAGCGGGGCGAGCGACTGTAGGAATTCGTATTGCGAGGGGTCGTAAATGCGTCGCATGTGTCCGCTGATGCCTAGATTGTGCATCGGGAAGAACGTCAGGTTGTAGAAAAGGAAAGTCAGCCAGAAATGGATCTTGCCCAGGGTGGCGTTCATCATCCGGCCGAACATCTTCGGGTACCAATATGTCACCGCCGCAAAGATGGCGAAGAGGCTTCCGCCGAACAGTACGTAGTGGATATGAGCCACGATGAAGTAGGTATCGTGGATGTAGATGTCCACAGGCGTGGCAGCCATGAAGATTCCGCTCAGGCCGCCAATCACGAACATCGCCACAAACCCGACCGCGTGGAGCATCGGTACGTGGAAGCGAATGTTCCCCCGCCACATCGTTCCCATCCAATTGAACACCTTGATAGCCGACGGCACCGCGATGATCATGGTGGATATCATGAACGTCATGCCCAACGTGGGATTCATGCCGCTCTGGAACATGTGGTGGCCCCACACGACCCATCCCAGAAAGGCGATGGAGATGAGCGCGAACACCATCGAGTAGTAACCGAACACCGGCTTGCGCGATCCGTTCGCAATGATGTCCGAGACCATGCCCATCGCCGGCAGGATGAGGATGTAGACCTCAGGGTGCCCGAAGTACCAGAACAGGTGTTGCCAGAGGATCACTTGGCCGCCGTCCGTCCAATCAAAGAAGTGCGTCCCGATAGTCTGGTCGAAGAAGAGCATGATCGCCGCCCCCGAGAGGATGGGGATGGCAAGCAGCACAAGGATCGCCGTGACGAAGAGTGACCAGATCGACAGTGGCATCCTGAACCAGGTCATCCCGGGAGCCCGCAGGTTTACCACCGTCGTGATGTAGTTCACGGCACCCAAGATCGACGCTAGACCGAGGATCGCCAGGCTCAGCAGCCAGATTTGTTGTCCCCCCCTTACGCCGGTCCATTCGGGATCCGCGCTGAGCGGCGCGTACGCCGTCCAGCCCGCAGCCGCGTGGCCGCCTTCGACGAAGAAGCCTGCCATCATCAAGATCCCGGCAGAGAAGGCAATCCAGAACGACGCCATATTGAGTCGCGGAAATGCCATGTCCGGCGCGCCGATCTTGAGTGGGATCAAGAAATTCCCGAACACGCCGACCAGCAGCGGCATGATGGCGAAGAACACCATGATCGTGCCGTGCATAGTGACCAGCGAGTTATAGAATTCGGGAAGCAGGATCCCGTCGGGCGCCATGGTCTCGGGAAGCAGCTGCCCCGCCGGGAGCGGCCGGTCCGGAAATCCGAGTTGCCATCGGATCATCATCGCCATCAACCCGCCGAACAGCAGGAACACAAAGCTCATCAGCAGGAATTGAATGCCGATGATCTTGTGGTCGGTCGAGAAGATGTACTTTCGCAGGAAAGATAGCTCGTGGGCTTCCACGTGCGCTGCGGGTTCCAAAGAAACCGCGGAAGTCGCCATTGTTATTCCTTACGTCGAAGTGTTCTTACCCTCGCTACTCCTCGTCGGCCGCCACGGTCCTGTCCGACAGCCACTGTTGGTAATCTTCCGCCAAGTGGACGATCACCCTGGCCCGCATGAGATAGTGACCCAGACCGCACAGCTCGGCACAAGCAATCTCGTACTCCCCTACTTCCGTCGCTTCGAACCACACCTTGATGTCCATACCCGGCACCGCGTCCTGCTTGACGCGGAACGCAGGGACGAAGAATGAGTGTATCACGTCTTCGGCAATCAGCTGCAGCTCCACAGGCCGGTTCACCGGAATGTGAAGCTGGTTTCTCAGCGTGAAATCGTCGCCGGTCCCGAGCTGCCCATCGGGACCCCGATAAGTGAAGTTCCACTCGAACTGCTTGGCATGGACTTCGTACGGGATGGCGTTCGGCGGAATGCTGTTCCGGCCCCTGACGTGATTCCACACCCCGCCGCTCATGAGTCCGATGATTACCAGCGTCACAGCCGGAACCGCAGTCCAAACAATCTCGGCCCTTATGCTTCCTTCGATGTATTGGGCCTTGCGGCCCGGCCGGGCCCGATACTTGATCGCGAACACAACCAGCCCGACTTCGACCACCACAAACGCTATACCGGTAATGACGAGAATGACGTAATACAAAAAATCGATATCACCGGCGAACGTGGACGCACTGGATGGTAGAATCCAACTCATGCCGGAATCTCCTCAGCCGCCGAACGTGAAGTGCAGACTCGCCGAGCCGTCAGCTGCCATCGTGACTTCGCCCGACTGCGTACCGAACGTTTCGTGCCAGGCCTCGACCTGGTAGGTCCCCGCCGGCAACCCGCCGATGGTGAACGAGCCGTCGGCAGCAGATGTTGCGAAGTAGGGATGCTCCACCACGCCCACGTACGCGTTCATCCACCCGTGCACGTTGCACTCCATGGGAATCATGATTTCGGGCGTGGCGAAACTGCGCCGCGATGTCATTCCCACGCGCGGCTGGCTGATATTGAAGCCACGGTTTTCGGTCGGGACCGCCTTGATGTTGTGAAGCAGCGGGTCGCTGTTGGTGATTTCCAGAGTCTGGCCCACCATCACCCCCACCACTCGAGGCGAGTAGAGGCATCCGTTTTGGTCTATGGTTGCGGCTTCACTGGGCTCCGGATACGGCCCGCCGGGCAGTCCGCCCACGATGCGGATGAACACATTTGCCAATTTGCCGTCCGTCACCACCACAATCGGGTCCGTGGGTCCGTCGCTGTGTTTGGCGGCGCAATCCGGTTCCTCTGCCATGTCGATGGCCGGGTTCGTTGGCACGCTGCCGGCAAAACTGATTACACCTGTGATACTGCTGTTACCCAGCGGCGCCGCAGATGCCGCGGCACCACCGCTCCCACCCGAGCCCCCGTCGCCCCCACCACACGCGAGAAACGCGAACAAGCACGAGGTTACCCAAAAACGTCGCATCTTTCCTCCCAATAGAGAACGATTCTATGCCCCGCGTTCCCGTCGCTGGGCGCGCCAGACGATGCCGAATCCAAGTCCTGCACTCAGCACAACAGCAACGATTGGTGCCACAAACACGCGAGGCGGTGTCGGCACATCCAAATAGATCGCATACCAGGCACTGATCGAGCCGCGCACACCGTCCTCACCGGCGGTGCCGTCTGCGGCAAAGAAACCGATCGGCAACGGCTCACCCGGCGTGAATGGGACGGCACCGCTCGGGTCAGCCGGGGCCAACACCCGCATGAACTGCACCTGCCACTGGCCATCCGCAAATGTAGCCGAATGTGCAACCTGAGGCGCCCCGGCGATGGGCGCGAACGAACCCATTCCGGTAGCCGTGCCCTCTCGAACCCGATCCGGCGAGCTGGTCCACTGCCACATGTACACCGGGTGCCGCGGGTCGCCGCCCATAAAGAAGGGTAACTCCAATCCCTCGGGCGGGTCGAGCGGGAACTGAATTCCAATCCGGTCGGGACCCTGCTCCCCGACGTGGGGCGCATCGACATCTGGGAGCGTCTCGACGATGCCCTGGAAGAATGCGTCCCATTCCGGATCGGGACTTCGGGACGGATCGTTCCACGTGAGCTTCACGGTCAGGTTCTGGTCGTCGTGCGCGGCTCGCACCCAAATGCCGTCCACCGTGGGCGCGAACCACCGTGGCTTGATAGTAATCTGACCGACCATCGGGATGTAATACGGTTCGACGTTGTCCCACAGCGGATCCTCCGGACCGGACGGCAACGCCCCGTCAAACCGCGCCGCACGCACCACGTCGCGAGGCTGGGGCGCCTCGTCGGGCGAAAGACTCAGCACGTACTGCGCAACCCGCCAAAGCTGCTCGTCGGTAATGATTCCAGCGTCTATGACATCACTGTTGGAGGGCATCGGTGTTCCATCCAACCCCGTCCGCATCCGGAGGTAGATGTCGTCGACCGTACCGCCGCCGTTGAAATTCCAGTTTTCCGAGAGATCGGCTGCCCGAACCGGGAACCCCCAGTCGTCGGTCAACTCCGGGGCGGAGTTCCCATCGCCGCGGCCCTCATCGCCATGGCAGCGGAGGCATTCCAGCTCATCCACAAACACGCGCCGCCCTTCCTCGAGGTCTGCTTCGGAGGGCCGCCCGGGCTTGCGCCCTACACTGATCGGCTCGGGCGGGGCGCCGTCGAAGAATCTCGAAAACGTCTTGATATACGCGATCACGTCATCCCGCTCGCCGCCGCTCAGCTTGTCAGCCCACCCCGGCATAGCCGTGCCAGGCATTCCATTGTCGATGACGGCGCGCATATCGTCATCCGTAGGCAACTCGCCGCTCGCAGTCGTTCTCACCTGGTAGACGGCCGTCGTGAAGTCGCGCGGTCGCGGCAACATGAACGCCGCTGCCTCGCCGTCTCCGGCACCCGTGTCTCCGTGACACCCGGCGCACCATTTCTCGTAGAGCTGCTCGCCACGGTCTAGGTCTTGGGCAAGGACGGAGGGGGGAGCAGGGAGGAGGAACGCCCCGGCCAGGAGCAGGAAGGCCGCGCACGGCAAGACTCCTCCCACCTCCCACCTCCCACCTCCCTTGACCGGCCGGATCACTGCTCTCCTTCCACTTCCCACGTCCTCGGCTCCAACCCCGCCTGCTCGTAGATGAAGATGATCACGGACCAGATCTCGTCCTCGGTAAGGAAATCCTCCCACACCGGCATCGCCGAATTCCACGGCGTCCCTTCAGGCGGCAACCCCGGACCGCCCTTTGCTATGCGCCAGAAGAGGAAGCTCTCTTGCAGTTGATCGATCGTGCCTGCCTCGAACGCCAGCGGTGTCGGGTTGAAACCGTGGCCGAAGTGCCCTTGCCCGTCCAACAGATCGCCGTGACAAGGCAGGCAATTCTGATAGTAGACCCGCCTTCCCTCCAAGTAATGCTCTTCCATGGAGCCGCGCGACCGCAGCGGGTTCTCCAGGCCGGCTAACTTGATAGTCTTATCGCCGAACCTGATGGTCGCAGGCGGCGCCGGGTGAATCGACCGCAGCTGAGCCGTCGAGCCCACTTTCGGCCGTGCCATGTTGAATGTCGCCAGCCCGATCAGCACTGAAATCGCCGCAAGCAATGCGCCTCGCAGCGCGCGCTTGTCCGCATCCACCAGCGTCGCCTGTATCGGCTCCTTGAACCTCTTCCAGCGCTCCTCGTTCTCGCTCACAAAGATGAGTATTCCCAGCAACGCAATGAGCATGTACTCCAACACCACGCTGTTCGGTACGGCGGCGCTCCCGGGAAACAACGGAATCCCATAATTGAAAAACAGAAATGCGCCAAGCGAAAGCGCGACCGCCTGACCGAACGGATGCTTCATCCAACCCAGGATTCTCTTCACTATCGCCGTCCTGCCAGGAACTGAACCATGGCTTCTAGCTGCTGGGCCGACAGTTTCTGCCCGAAGTCAACCGGCATCATGCCTGCAAATTGTTCAAAGCCGTCGGAAATTTCTGCATTTGGATCGAGAATAGCGCTCCTTATCTGATCCGCCGTGAGCCGGGCGCCAATCCCGTCGAACGACGGCCCGATCGGAATCGAGATTCCGTTGATGCCGTGGCAACCGATGCACACATTCTGTGTGAGCAGCTGCATTGGATCTGTGGTCGAGCTGAAAGTGGCCGGCACCGCCGCAGCCGCGGCCGGCTCCGCGGATTCGCCTCCGCCTGGCTGGATGTCGGCGGCCGTTACCGTAACCTCACCCCCTTGATCCTGGAGATAGGCGATGATGGCCCAGATCTGGTCAGCCGAGAGTTGTCGCCGAGCATCCGGCATGATAGCGGTGAATCCGTCTACCAGGTACTCGGCCGGCTGAGTGAGCGATTCGTAGAGATATGCTTTGCAATCCATCCCCGGCTTAGAATCGCCACACCGCTGCCCAATCGTCCCCTGGCCGGCGTGATCCGTGCGGAGATTCGGCGCCCGGGTACCCAACCCATGGCACACCGTGCAGCCACCCGCACCGCTGAAGAGCGCCTCACCGGCAGGTACCAGCACCTCAGGAGTGACCCCTGCACTCAGATCCAGCACCTCCGGCACGGCAGATTGCAGTTGCGGAATGATCTGTGCCACCATCGTGTAAAACCCCAGCACGATGGCGGCGAGCAACAGCACCCTGAGATTCGTCTTCCACATAACGCTACTCCACGAGAGTCGCGGGTTGTGTCTGCCGCGCAAGCGGCGCCGCCTTGGACTCCGATGCGATCCCCTCGGCCAGGCCGCCCAGCCAAAAGATGAACGTGACCAAGCTCAAGAAGATTACGACACACACGGTTATCATGTTCGCGGCGTACCCCAACGCCGGCGTGACGGCATAGTCGCTGGTGTCGCGCATGACCTCCCACACGTGCCAGTGCTGCCGAATGCCGCTGCGTGCGAAGCCCATCAACCCCATGAGCCAGGTGAAAGTGATCGCTAGAACGAAGATCGCGTATTGCGACCGCTCGGGCATCTCACCCCAGCGAATCTCGCCTTTCGACCCCGCTCCTCGGAGGATGAACACGTCGATCACCGTCACCCCGATGATACACGCGAGCACCGCAACCACCTGTAACGGGCTGAGTACGGCGACCCGTGTGATGGTCTCGACCCCGAACGACACACCGAAGAGATCGAATTTGTATCCAATGATTCCCAAGAACAGCACGACGCCCCCGGACAGCACGAACATCGCCCCCTGGATAAGGGTCCCCGTCTTGGCCCAGGGGACCGTAGGAATCCTGTTCGCCCGCCGATACAGCAAGAAGGAAAGGAAAGTGGTCAGAATCATGAAATTAACGGCGGTGTTCTTCGCGCTCATCAGGCCGAGCACACCGAGGAAGGGATGGCGGCTGCCCCCCATTGCCGCGAATTCGTCACGCGTAGCGATCAGGGTGTTCGGAGTGCCCCATACTATCCAACAGATGATCAGGACCACCAGCATCCACTTCGTGTAGGGCATGAATCGTTCGGCTCCGGGTATTCGCCCCATCCCCGTCCACAGGTAGTAATTGGCCGACAGGAACAGTACGCCGATGAGAATGGCTTGGACGATCCACAACCAGCTCATGAAGCCACCCATCATCGTAATGCCCAGCTGTTGGTTGTACTCGTAAATCTCCCGTCCCAGGTAATAGCCCGCGAAGGGCAGCACGATAAACATCGAGATGGCGATGAACGTCCCCACGTATCCCATCCAATCGTAGTGGGCACGCTCTTCATCGGTCTTGGCCGCCAAGAAACGATACGCCGCGTACGCCGCGACGATCGAGCCACCGAACACGGCGTTGGCAATCATGCGGTGTATGTTGATCGGCATCCAAGTGGCGTTGGCGATGGCGTTCCACAACCCGACGCCCTCGGGCAGGCCTTGCACGGTGGTGCCCTCGGGCGGCGACATCATGTAGGTAAGCCATCCATTGGCAATGAACATGACGGCGGTGCCCCACACGTTCAGCAGCAGGCCGAGCCCCCAGTGCCCCCATTTGGCGCGACCTTCCTTCCACTTGTCCCAGCCGTAGTAATAGAGGTATAGCGTGAACGATTCGATGAAGAACAGGCCGGCATAGATCCACATTGACAGATGGAAGATCTCCGCCATGTGGCCCCAGAACGCCGGGTAGAGCGTTGACAGAAGAAACAGCAGCAACCCGCCCCACAGAGCGGTGGCGCTGTAGGCGAAAACCAACAGCCGCGTGAACTCTTTCGAGAGCTTGTCGTATTTCGAGTCCTTGCCGACGATTCCGATGAACTCGGTGATCACGGCAAACATGGGCACGCCGAGTACAAACGCGGCGAACATCAGGTGGATTTCCGCCGCAATCCAAACCGCGCCCCGCGCACCAATGCCCGGGAAGTCGCCGTACTGGCGGGCGCCATCCGCGGCTCCCTGGATCAGGCTCAGCGCGTCAATCATCGCGCGAGAAGAAAGGCAGACGTTTCGAGAAATCCACCGGCATATTGCGGCGCACCTCCCGCATCAGTTCGGCGGTAACCTCGGTGTGCCCCTCGCGCCGCGCGTAATCCTCCAGCCGTTTCACGACCACGCCGCGTACAAACGAGGGGATGCGTTGAATCCGCGCCTCAGCCTCATCCGACCACTGCAATTTGGCGGTGACCACCGCCCCATAGGTCACGGCGCGCGAGGTGACGAGCGGACGAGTCTCGTCCGGCTCATAGGCACAGGAAGAATCTTCCGCCATGTAGTCGCCGCTCGAGCTGTAAGCCCGGGCACGACACCCACCACAAATCGCTCGGTATTCACAGCGACCGCACTTTCCGCCTAGCGCTCCCCGGCGCAGATCGTGAAACAGCTCCGAGTTGTTCCACACCTCGGCGAACGACGACTCACGGAGATCGCCGGCCGGGAGCGGCATATAAGGACACGCCGTGAGCTTGCCGTCTGGTGTTATGCGCCCGTACTGCACGCCGCACGGGCAGCGGGTGGCATAATTGAGAATCGGAGACTCCGGAGCGCGCTGGTGCACCAGCCGCATGAAATGCGGTGCACACTTGGCTCGCACCATCATTCGCCCCATGTACTCGATATGAAGGTCCACGAGCTCGCCCAACGAATCCTCGTATTCCTCCGGCGACAACTCCGCCATCTTAGCGCCGCGCCCCGTGGAAACCACGAAATACGCGTTGAACGACACGGCGCCCTTCTCGGCGGACCACGCAACCAGTCCAGGCAGCTCGCGACGGTTCCCCTTGGTGAGCGTGGTTTGTATGACGAAATCGAGACCGTGCACTACCAACCTGTCCACTGCAGCCAGCGTCGCATCGAGCGAACCGTGGCCGTGCCGGAAGCGGTCGTGATACTTCACGTCGAGCGACTCGACACTCACGGCAACACCGGTCACGCCGGCGTCCTGTAACGCGGCGATTTTCTCGGAGGTGAGCAAAGTGCCATTGGTGCCTACGACCACTGTAGCTCCACCCTTCGCCGCATGCGAAGCTATCTCCGAGAGATCCTCACGCAGCAGGGGCTCGCCGCCCGACAGGATAAACATGGGATTGGGATTGAGGGCGAGAATCTCGTCTGCGATGCGCAGGCACTCGTCGGTAGACAGCTCATCGTCGGCGGATTCGGAGGGGCCCGCCGAGATATAGCAGTGCGCACACTGGAGATTACACCGGCGCGTGAGATTCCACGCGACAACATGGGGCAAGTAGTTGCCCGCTTGGCGATCACCGGCCGGCGCCTCTCCCAACGCCGCGAGTGACGTCACTCGTCTCCTGTTTTCAGCAACTTTTCGACCGCTGCCTTGGCGTCAGCCACCGACACTGTTTTAAAGTCAACGGGACAGGCCGACGCTTTTTCCTCTATATCCCTTATGGGACACCTGGTGACCCCGGACGCCTTCGCCTCTTCGATAAATTGCCGCATCTCCCGCGACAGTCCATCTCCACCCTCGGCTTCCGCACGAATCTGCTTGGCGCGCAGCTCCCGGAACATCCCCATCATTGTCTCCGCATCGAACTCGTCCGCCTCGATCATCGCCTGTTTGTTCTCGTCCATGACCGAAGTGGTGACGCGCCACATCTCATGACCACTGGCGAATTTCTCCACCGCATTGCGGGCCAGCGGACGGGCGATCAAGGGAACCGTTCTGAGGCGCTCGAAAGCTTCGACGGTCCAGACAGTGGAGTCTGCCACTTTACGTTCGCGCGTCGTCATGTGACCGGTCATGGGGCACTTTACGTCGACCACGGCCCCCGCGATTTCGCTGTCTGCCTCATTCCCCAGCACCAGCGTTTTGGCCATCTGCTCCTCGGCCTTGATTTCGGCACGAGCCAGCTCCTCTGCGTCACCGACGCCCATCAGCAACTGCATGTGAGTCGGCAACAACTTCCGGATGGCCTCGTCCAACCATTTGTTCGTCACCAGGTCGGCGCCGTGCTCAATGGTGTACTCCTCAACCGCGCGGCGCGCTATCCCCTGTGCGAACGGAGGCACGCGCTGAATTCGCACCTCGGCGTCCGGGGCCCACGGAATTCCCTCTTTGCCGTCCTCTTCGAGCCAGGGAATGTCCTCGGGCCTTACACCGACCGTCCCGGTAACCAGCAGATTGCACGGGGCGAGTCGCAGCAGGTTCTCTACCTGAGAGCCCATCTCCGTTCCATCGATCCGGTGTGCGCCGTGTCGCCCCACGATCAACAGGCTTGGTTGAATCTCCTCGACCCACTGCAGAATGACTTGGAACGGTTTGCCTATGAGAATCTGCGTTTCGAACCGAACATCGGGAAACTCTTTTGCGATCGCCTCAGCACGCTTGATGTTCGCTTGGCTGAGCTTCAGGAGTCCCTTGTCGATGATGTTGTTGTGAAGCTCCTCCTGCTCTTCGAACTTGAAGACCTTGGACGCCTTCTCGGAGAGTACATCCTTGATGTTGTTGAAGACGGCGTGATGATATTCGACGTCGAACGCACTGCAAACGTATACCATCGCATCAAAGTCGCGGGCAAGTTCCAGAGCGACTCTCATCGTCCTGTAGCTGTACGCGGACCCGTCGACGCAAACCATGAACTTGCCGCGACGCAGTGGCTTGTCGTTGCGGATGATGAGCATGTCCTTTTCAATGCGCCTTGCCGCCCTGGCAACTACACCGCCAATCTGCGAGTACGGCTGGCGGCCGATGCCGTGTGCGCCCATCAATACCAGATCGTATTGCCGCCCCGACGCGCCGGCGAGTTTGTCAGCCTGATCTTCGTCCTCACCAACTATGCGTCCGTCGGCACCCAGCCGGACGTCAGAACGAACCCGCTCGCCCCCGTCGTAATTGGCCGCGATGTTCGGATCGAACCCGATCAGGCTGGGTAGTTGACCCGCTCCACGATTAACCTCGTTAACAATTTCCTCGTAGTTGATTCCCTCGAGGAGTTGTCGCCGCAACGGAACATCCGCAGCCGCGCAGCGCCGCTCCACCTGGTCGAGGAACGAGTCGGAGATGAGTTGCAGGCCCTTCTCGATCAGCTTGTCGTGGACTTTGCGCTGGCGCTTGATCTCGGCGGGCGTCTGAAATTGTGCTGGAAGGCCTGTCTCGAGCTGGCGGAATCGAACGTCGTGAAGCCGCGCCGCGTAGACATGGTTGCCGGTGATGCGCCCTTGGGATTTCGAGCACACCTCGATTGCGCGGGCCACGGCCCAATCGGAGCATTGGGAGTTATCAACTGGAACGAGAACTTCACTGTACATACCCCCGCCCTTCGGCAATGTTGGTGGGTTCCACCAAAAACCAGACTTGGAGGCCGCCTCACGGCACTAGATTGACCTGACCTGCTCCGCCCGATTTTGCGCGCGATTATATAGCCCTCGGACCATCTGTCAAGACCGTTTCACGGCACGAGTTGCTTTCCGTCGCCATCGAAAACCGTGAGAGCGTCAACCGGACAAATCTCACACGCTCGAAGGAGTCTCTCGCGCTCTACCGACTCGGGATGCTCGCCGAACACGGCGATGTCATCAGCATCCAGCTGGAACCCCTCCGGCGCCTCGGACACGCAATCTCCGAAGCCAACGCAGAGACCTCGGTCGATTTGGATTCTCAGCCCTGCGATCGTGCGCTCGTCAATCTCGGACACCTACATCGCCTCCAGACCCAGATCGGCACGGGCTTCATCCATGACGGCGGGAGTAATCTCGGCAATCCCGTGTTCGGCCGCCCACTCCACATAAATCTTCTTGACCATCCCCCGAACGAACTTGGGCACCCTGGTCAGCCGTTCCTCGCTTTCGGCGCTCCAACGCACGCCGCCGGGTCCGCCGGGTGCGGCATCCTCGAACGCGTCTTCCCGACCGATCATGGAGCGGCGCGTGAGTTCCATGGGCTGCTCGTCCAGCGTCCGCCCTCCAATCTGCACACCGAGGGCCCCCACCAACTGCGTTTCCATGGGATTCGCCAACATCGCTACCTTGTACCCGCACTTCGGACAGCTAAACGATGCGCCAAATGTTCCGTCGCCGGGTTCTTGCCTCTCCTCGAACGTCATCTGCTCGTCGCAACCGACGCATAGGAACTTCATGCCAACGCTCCCAAAAACGGTGATCGAAGGGACAACATTACCGGACGCACCCCCAAAAGGCGTCTACCAGGCCGGGCGTATCACAGCTCGCCGGCCCGGCGCCCGGCGTGAACGGAACGCGCGCCAGCAGGGGCACGCCAAACTCCTCAGACAGGTCGTTGCCCGCCGTTCCATCGAACAACGCACGCAGCGCACCACACTCATCACATCGATAACTGCTCATGTTTTCCACGATCCCGAGGAGGGGTATGCCGGCTTCCGACGCCGAGCACATGGTTCGAGCGACCGATCTACGAGACTCCTCGCTGGGGATCGTGACGACGAGGGCACCGGTCAGGTTGGGAACCATCTGCTTGAGATCCACACCGCCGTCCGCACCGGGAGGCAGGTCGACCAGCAGCAGGTCAAGGGCTCCCCACACCACGTCGCTCAGGAACTCTCTCAGCGTACCGGTCTCCAGCACACCCCGCCACACAAAGCGCTCGGTGGTCGGCTCACGCCAACGCAGCGGTTGGCTTTCCTCCAGGAGCAAGTCCGTCGACACCACACGAACGCCGACCGTACCTATGGCTGGTTCGATGCCGTCTTCGGTGACGCGCAAGGGGCCGCTCACCGCCAGAAGTCTCGCCACGGTGGGGCTGCGCAGGTCGGCGTCCAGAACACCCACTCCCTGTTCGAGACGTGAGGCCAGGCCGGCTGCCAGAGTCGCCGTCAGATGGCTCTTGCCGACGCCGCCCTTGCCGCTCATCACGGCCACAACCTGTCGCACGGATGCCAGTCGACGACCCACTCTCTCACGCTGGGCTACCACCTGCGCGTACAACTGCGACCGATCTTCGCCCCCGACGTCGTGATAGGTGCGGAAACTCATAGATCCCATCCAGCCCGTGCGAGCATCCAGAGGTTGATCGTCACGACCACGATCGCCGCCATGTGGAAACCAGGCGGTGCGCGACTATCGGCGGCCGCGAAAAACGCCCCTTCGATCAAGAACGGGAGCCGAAGACCGTGGATCGGCCATATCACGCGGGCAAACCACACGTTACGCCACCTATACAGCCCAACGAACACAAGTCCGGCCACGAAGGCGCCGACCCCGAGCCAAAACCAGGCACGGACTCCGGTGGGCACCCCACCGCCCCCCATCATCACATACGCCGCCGCCTCGTAGAGGATGGCAACGTGCAGGTACACGAACGCCGCTTGGCGAAATTTCGCCACGCGAGCGTCAGGCCAATCCTGTTTTAGTATGAACCCTGCCATCGCACCACAACAATCCACCCCAACGCCACGCATGGCAAGGGCCTATTGCGTTAGTTTGCTAGACCCATGCCGGCATTGTTGCATCCCATGAGAAGCGAGCGCGGGATTGCCGCCGCACCGATCCTGCTCCTCACCGGTTTCGGACTCTTTGTGATCGTCATCGGTTTTCTGGTGGTGTCATCGATGATGCCCAGAGAGGCCTTGGTGTTCGAGCCCACACCGATCTGGCCAACTCCCGCCCCGGTACAAACACTGCTGCACGACACGGTGACGATCGACTCGCAAGAGCCGACTATCTGGCACTTCTTCGACTTCGATCGCGCTTCCATCGTGCTACCACCGGACACGGCCGGATGGGACCTGGCGATCCGGCGGTTTGCGGTGATAGCGGCGGATGCGGTGGCCGACATGGGCCCGGCGGCGTTTGACGAGGTGACCGAAGCCCCTGTAGCCGGCTTCGTCGAAACGTCATTTGGCCGGGATACCCTCAACGCAGCTATCGACCGGTGGTACCGCTACAGCATGGTATCCCACCTATTGGAGCCCAACGATCATGTGTACGTGGTGCGGACACGCGAGTCCCGATTTGCGAAGTTGGAGTTCCTCAGCTACTACTGTCCCGGGGTCGTCGCGGGCTGCCTGACGTTTCGCTATGTGTATCAGCCGAATGGCGAGAGGGAGTGGCAGTAGGCAGTACCGCCCTACCGCCTTACCGCCTGCGTGGGTGGGGTGGGGCTACTCTCCGTCCGCCGTCTCGCCGAGGGGATGCTCGATCAGATCCTGTCTGATCTCTGGATGGACGGTCCACAGGTAGTACCCCATACCCACCGCGGCAATCAAGTTGCCCACCGCAACACTCGACCATGCCAAATGTCCCAGCAGCGCCGCCGCCATGGTGGCAACGACGATATAGAAGCCCACCTCGAAGATCGCAAAAAAGACGACAGCCAGGAACAGCGTCGATGGAAATTTATGGATTACGCAGGCAAGCGCCGACGCGATCATTCCCACAAAGGCAAAGAGCAGCACATGCAGCATCGTGTAGGCGATCACGGTGGGGAAATTGATCTCGACCAGGGCCGGATCCCGCAATCCCCAAAAGACCGCCGATCCCAACATAGACGGCGTGTAGAACGGGTTGCCGCCGATCAAGTCGACCAGGAAGAACCAGAGTGCCACGGCGGCCGCCCCAACCAGCCCGGCAACGAAACCCTCCCGAATGATGCGTGCGAACATATGCTAGTATACTCCCTCCTCCCTATTCACCCAACACATACGAAAATATCAACGGCGCAACGATTGTCGCGTCCGAGTTGATCATGAATTTCGGCGTGTCCACGTCGAGCTTGTACCACGTAATCTTCTCATTCGGCACGGCCCCTGAGTAGGAACCGTAGGAGGTGATGCTGTCGCCGATCTGGGCAAAATACGCCCAGAACGGAACTTCGCGCTTGAGGTCCTGGAGGATCAACGGCACCACACAGATCGGAAAATCCCCGGCGATGCCACCACCGATCTGAAAGAATCCCACCGGCGTCGACTCCTCAGCACGCCGCAGATACCACTCCACCAGCGTCTGCATCTGTTCCGTGCCCGTGCGTACGGCAGTGTGACCCTTGAGGTGCCCCCGGATAACACGCGCCGTGAAGATGTTCCCCAGCGTCGAGTCTTCCCAACCGGGTGTGAAAATTGGAAGGTTCTTCTCCTTAGCGGCAAGCACCCACGAGTGTTCCGGGGGCACCTGAAAGTATTGCTCGAGTTCCTTGTGATCGAGCAGATCGTACACGTGCTCCCATGGAAACTTGGCCTCAGCACTGCCCTCGGCCGCTTTCCACAACTCGACCAGGATATTCTCGGTGTGGCGCATCACCGATTCCGGGATGCACGTATCTGTCACCCGGTTGAACCCCTTGTCCCGCAGCTCCCGCTCGTCCTCGGGTCGGAGATCCTTATAATGCGGGACGAGAGCGTACTCCCTGTTGGCAAACAGATTGAACAAGTCTTCCTCTAAATTCGCTCCCGTAGCGCAGATTGCGTGCACCTTGCCCGCTCGGATCATCTTTGCCATCGAGATACCGAGCTCGGCCGAACTCATGGCCCCGGCAACAGTCAGGAACATTTCGCCACCGTCATCGAGCAGCTTCTTCCACCCCTCCGCAGCCGCTACTGTCTCCCGGGCGTTGAAGTGCTTGAAGTGCGTTCCCATGAAAGAGCTGATCGTGCTCATGGCGCCTTTCCTTGAACTAAGATCAAAATCAGCCGTTGAAGGCAGGATCGGTAAAACATGCGAAGTAATGAAACGCCGGGCGCTGTTTCACGCGAGGGCCACAGAGCCAAAGATGAACGGTCGCGCAACCTGAGCCCGCTGGAGCCGAGCGTGGTGACGGTTGGCATCGTCCGGGGCGGCACGCGGTTCAACATCATCCCCGATGAGGTGCATCTGGAGGGAACCGTGCGGAGCTACAACCCCGACGTGCGGGATATTGTAGAGCGCCACATGGGTGAAATTCTCGAGAGTATAACGGCAGCGGCCGGCGGCACGTACGAGTTGGACTACGACCGGGGGATCGCTCCGTGCAGCCAGCCTGCGCCGTAACGCGACCCTGCGACAACCAGCACGGACTCAGCCCTCGCGGGCCGAACACTGCGGATGTCTGGACCGGAAAGTCCAACTGGCGCTGCAACAGACAACAATGCTATGCCGATCAATCCGTGGCGGACCGCCCCGCTGGACACTCGGAGTAACCTGGTCACATAGAACCATATAGTGCGCGTCCGGCAGTCTGCCGAGCCCTCTCATCGGCTACGCGACCAATCGCCTTTCCTACCCTCTGCTGCGGAGTGGGAGTGGTCGCTGCCTTCAACCCCTGCTTCGACTCGGCCATCGACTGAAACCGGTGCACTAGGCGAAAGCCGAGAATTCCGAGCCTCTCCGACCAACGCCGGCAGGACCGGGTCATCACCGACGTGGGCGTCGCGTACTCTGACCCGACGGCGCGCATGAACCGGCCGACCGATGGAAAGCGCATCTGCGGGTTCACCGACATCGCCTTCGCCACCGCCAGTGAAATACCAGATGGGAGGCCCCGCACCAGCTCGTCGATGCGCGGCACGGGCTTGGTAAACCGATCTGCGATCGTGGCCTGGTCCGAGTCTCCCGCAAACGGAGCTTGTCCCGTCAGCATCTCGTACAACACGCACGCCAGGCTGTAGATGTCGCTCCGGGCGTCCAGATGGTCTCCCGTGGCTTGCTCCGGACTCACGTACGCCGGCGTCCCACCTGAGGAATTTACCATCGCACGCCTAAGGACGGCCCTCTACGTGCTGGGCTCTGGCGACTCCGAAATCGGCCAGCACGGCGTGCCCCGCAGACATCAGGATGTTCTCCGGCTTGATGTCGCAGTGGATGAGACCGCTCTCGTGGGCGTGTTCCAATGCCTCGGCTACCGAAAGCCGCTTCTTCTCGTGCAGGAGATCCCGCAGCGATCCCGCCTTGAGGTACGGCATGACGTAGTACAGGCTGTCAGCGCCCTTTCCGGAATCGATCAACGGAAGGATGTGGGGATGCTGCAACTGGGCCGTCACCCGGATCTCGCGACAGAACTGACGCTCCCCCACATCGGCGACGACCTCGGCCGACAGCGCCTTGATGGCGATCTGCCGTCCGTGCTTTACGTCGCGAGCCAGGAATACGGTGCTCATCCCACCGCGCCCCAACACACGGTCGAAGATGTATCTGTCGGACAGGGCTGCCTGGAACCGAGCGTCAGCAAGCTGCGTCATGGTACACGCTACGATGCAACTCTCGTGCCTGATTCAAGCAATCTATAACTTCATATAACACAATAGATTACCATAGTACATGTAAAGCTAATTCTACAGGTTCTGCGGTCGCTGCTGAAACCACCGTCCCAATATTCGGACACCACCAGCCGTCCTAACCCAGTCCCGAGTAGCCCAACCCACATACATGAGGATGCACCACCCAGCTCTACGGTCGCGGTCCCCCAAGAGGTGGATTGACTATCCGGAGCCGCCCCGTGTATGCTCTTTCACAACACAGGCAATCCCTTTTCCATGTCAATGACCGGGTTCTCCCAGCCCTGAGGACGAAGTGATGCTCAGCAAGGCAATCCAGGAAGCTCTCAACGAACAGATCAAGCAAGAGTTTTTTTCTGCCAACGCCTACCTGGCGATGACAGCCTATTTCGAGGACGGCAACTTCCCCGGCTTTGCCAAATGGACGCGGTTGCAGTACGAAGAGGAGATCTCCCACGGGATGCGGTTATTCGACTTCGTGCATGCGCGCGGTGGTCATGCTACTGTCTATGCTATCGACCAACCCGCAAGCGGGTTTGCGTCGCCCCTCGACGTGTTCGAGAAGGCGCTGCAACAGGAGCAAAAAGTCACCGCGCTGATCGACAGGCTCTACGAATTGGCCCAGAAAGAGAAGGATTACGCTACGCAAATAGAGCTGCAGTGGTTCATCACCGAGCAGATCGAGGAAGAGAGGATTTTCAACGAAGTCATTCAGACGCTCAAGCTGGCCGGCGACAACCAGGCCGCGCTGCTGCTACTCGATCGGCAGCTAGGTAGCCGGCAGGCCGAAGCTGTGAATTAGCGGGACGGTAGCCGACTGCGTCCGGTCAGCCGCTGATAATCGACCCCCGGTGGTAGCCCCTGGGGAAATCGGGTATGCGGAGGCAAATCTCCACAGGAACACCCATACCTTCGCAGCTTGTCGCAGCCTTCGCATGGTGTCTTCCTCGATTGCGGGTTGGCGCTGGACGTCGCAGGATACCGGTCGGCCCGGCATCCACTCGGCACCGGAGCGTCAAGCCGGCGTCAACCGGCAGCCAAATCGCCTAGGAAGATCCTGGAGGACGTGACTCCCCGCCCGCTGACTCCAAGCCTGGGAAAAATATTCTCAGATTGCTTTCAGGGACTCGACGTGTGTAGCGCGATACGGCCAAGAAGAGAATCAGGCTGGTCACAACGCCCACCTCCACCGCGTCGATGCCGTGCGACGCGAATCCACGTTGGCCCGTGAGTTCCCAAGCCAGACACGCACCGAAGCCCCCCACCATCGACGCCACCGCGCCACTCGCCGTACCACCGCGCCAGTTGAGACCGATCACTACTGGAACAAAGAAGAAACTCACAATGAACTTCGCTTACTCCACTACAATGGCTTGCACGTCACCGAACTCTTGAAGAGCGAGCGGCGGCAGGGCTGGCTGCCACTGCGCTGATAGCGACCACAGTGATATTCGCGTCATTGCGAACATCACGGACACGCTCAGGGATTCTCGGGCCGAGTGGTGGATGGCGGTGCTAGCACTCATCTTATCTCTTCCCTGGGCAATCCGCTTCGTTCGGAATAGCTGGCCGGACGACGGGTGGGATTTGCCGTATCAAGCCGTTCGAGAGTAGGCAGTGGGCGGTGGGTAGTGGATTAGGAGCACCGGTGTCAAAGCAACACGTCCACATCGAGCAAATCGATCGGGTAGCCGTGGTGAGGCTCGACCGTCCACCGGCGAACGCCCTCGATCTTTCCTTCACACGAGATCTCGAGGCAGCCCTGGGCGAAGTCGAGTCCGGTGACGCCGCCTCCCTCGTCCTCACCGGCTCGGGAGATTTCTTCTCGGCGGGTCTCGACCTGAAGGTGGTCCCCGGCTACTCCCGCGAGCACCAGCGCGACATGATCGTCGCCCTGGGAAGGCTGGTCGGCAGGCTGTATGGCAATCCACGGCCCACCGTTGCCGCGGTGAACGGCCACGGCGTCGCTGCGGGGACGCTCCTTGCGCTGGCGTGCGATTATCGGATCGGGCCTCTGGGGGATTACCGATTCGGTCTCACCGGAGCCCGTGTTGGAATCCCGTATCCTGTTGCGGCACAAGCTGTTATAGACTCAGAACTGGATCCCGCCGCGAGGCGGATCCTGCTCCTGGGAGTTGCCCGGTTGTCTCCCGATGAGGCGGCCGCCCGGGGCATCCTCGACGAGCTGCATCCCCCGGAGAGAGTCCTGGAACGGGCCATCGAGGTGGCCCGAGAGCGGGCCGAGTTACCCGCCGACGCCTACGCGAAGATCAAGGGCCAGCTTCGCGGCGCGGCATTGCAACGTATTCGGGACGCGAACGACGGCGGCAACGACCCCTTGCTGCAATCCTGGATAACGGTCGACTCGGCAAATGGGCCGTAAATTTATCCTTCCTGGACGCTCATGGCCCATCGGCATATCTTTACCCGGCAGAGGGATACGGCGCCGCGGACTCGGCCACCGGGTTTCGCGGCATTGATGTCTCTCGGAAGCAGCAGCGGCTAGTCGAGCGTTGGCGCGGTGATTCGATCCCTTCGGAGTAATCGATGACTGTCCCTACCGACAAAGAGCTGTCGGCGCGCTGGCGCAACGAGCCGGCGCCGTTACTTCCTCTCCTGCACGCCTTCCACGACCGTGATGGTTACTTGTCGGACGACGCTATCGATCACGTTTCGCAGGCGCTGAAAATTCCGATCGCTGATCTGTACGGAACCGTCACCTTCTATCACCACTTGTCACGGCGTGAAACCGGCAGCCATGCGCCCCATGGCGTTGCGGCACCCCGCGTATGCATGGGACCGATTTGCAGCCTCTGGGGTGGGGCCGAGATCCTGGAGGCTTTGAAGAGCGAAGGCGCGACCGCCATGCCCTGCGCCGGGCGATGCGACGAGCCGGTTCCCGTATTGTGGGGCGCAGAAGTTTTTGTAGGTATGACTCCAGAAACCTCGCAGGCTCGTTCTTCACCGATGCCGCCACCCAATCCCGGCGGCGTGGAAGAGTGCGTGTTCGCGGCGATTCGTGAGCCGGGCAGGGCAGGTATCGACGGTTATCGGAAGACGTGCGGGTACCAGGGGCTCGAGCGCACTGTGGCCGTGTCGCCCGATGAAGTGACAGAGATCATTTCCGAGAGCCAGCTCGCAGGGCGCGGCGGTGCCGGTTTTCCGACAGGTAGGAAGTGGAAGGCCGTGGCAGAGGCATCCGGCGAACCCAAGACCATCGTGTGCAACGCCGACGAGGGGGAGCCCGGTTGCTTCAAGGATCGCGCGATACTCGACTACGACCCCCACGGGTTGATCGAGGGCATGGCCATCGCCGCATACGCGAGCGGCGCGACACGTGGGTTCATCTATCTGCGATACGAGTATCCGGAAACGAGGAATATTCTGGAGAGGGCGATTGGCGAGGCGGAGGCGGCAGGCTACCTGGGCGAGAGCATACTAGGGAAGGATTTTGACTTCCGCATCTACCTGCGGCGGGGAGCCGGAGCGTACATCTGTGGCGAAGAAGGATCGCTGCTCAACAGTCTCGAGGGCAAACATCCGTTCCCCCGCAATCGCCCCCCTTACCCAGTCACTCACGGTTACGAGAACCTTCCCACAGTCGTCAACAATGTCGAGACGCTGGCATCGGCACCGCACATCCTGCGGCGCGGCGCAGAGTGGTACCGAAGCCTCGGGCGGAACGGACATGCGGGAACGAAGCTGATCAGCCTGTCCGGCGACATCCGCAGGCCGGGAAACTACGAGGTTCCCCTCGGCCTCCCGTTGCAGACGCTGCTCCACGACTGGGCGGGGGGACCATGCGACGGTCGGTCGATTCGAGCCGTGACGATGGCCGGATTGTCCGGGGGGTTCCTCGCCGGCGACGATCTCGATGTCACCCTCGACGAGCCGAGCATTCGGAGCGTGGGATCGATGCTGGGGGCGGGAGGGATAATGGTGTTCGACGACAGCCGGGACATGATGGCCGTATCCCACGCGGCCATGGAGTTTTTCGCCGAGGAATCGTGCGGCAAGTGTTTCCCGTGTCGCATTGGTACGCGGCGCCTCACCGAACGGCTGGCAGACGGGGGGCAGGGGCCCACGGACGTGACGGAATGGATCGATGAGGTTACGGATATCGGCCGAACCATGAAGGCGACCAGTGCTTGTGGGCTCGGAATGGCCGCACCACTAATCACCGACAGCCTAATGCGTTATTTTCCACAGTTGGTTGCGGAGCACGTGAAGTCTTGATGCGAGAGCGCAGACCATGATCATGAAGTCCGGTACAGCGGTGGCGAAGATGACCCTCGACGGGGAAGAAGTAGGCTTTACCCCCGGCGAGACGGTCTACGAGGTTGCGGAGCGCCACCGTAGGGAAATCCCGACACTGTGCTACGATCCGCGGCTCGAGCCATTCGGGGGTTGCCGGCTGTGCGTGGTGGAGTTGGAGGGAGCCCGGGCCCCGGTCGCCTCCTGCACCACGAGGGCCGAGCCGGGCATGGTGATCCGCACCCGGACGGAAGCGATCGACGGGCACCGCAGAACCCTGCTCGAGATGGTGGCGTCGGAAAACCGGGAGAACGATGTCGATCCGCTTCGCGGCTACGCATCGCAGGAGCTGGCCACCCTGCTCGATCGGTACGATGCCCGGACGGGACGTTTCGCCGGAAGTCACTCCGGCCGGACCCGTGATGACGACGACAATCCGTTCATCCTACGAGACTACGATCTCTGCATCTCGTGCTACCGGTGCGTCCGCGTGTGCGCGGAGCAGCAGGGCGATTACGCCATCAGCATCAAGAACCGGGGATTCGACACGGAAATCACGACGGAGTTCAGCGGATTACTGAGAGGATCCGCATGCGTGTTCTGCGGGCAGTGCGTTCAGACATGTCCGACAGGTGCCTTGGCCGATCGGAAGGCGTTGGCCAACGCGGAGGTCCCGGGTGAGATCGAAAAGACGCGAACGATTTGCCCGTACTGCGGGGTGGGATGCTCCATCGATGTCATGACGAAAAGCGAGAGGATCGTCGGCGTTCAGCCCGCAATGGACGGGCCCGCCAACGAGGGCGCGCTATGCGTGAAGGGGCAGTTCGCCTTCGATTTCGTCCATCATCACGAGCGGCTCGTGAGGCCGTACGTACGCGGTGAAGACGGGCGACTGCAGGAAGCCAGCTGGGAGGAAGCGCTGGACCGGGCGGCCCACGGGTTCCTCACGGCGGTGGACGAACACGGCCGCCACTCGGTGTACGGCGTCGCATCGGGGCGGGCGCCGCACGAGGCCGCCTACACCATGCAGAAGTTCATTCGTGTGGGGTTTGGCACCAATCAAATTGACAACTGTAGCCGTGCTTGACACTCCCCTACGGTTGCCGGTCTGGCAGCCACGATCGGACGGGGCGCCATGTCGAACCCTCTGGCCGACATGGATAAACCCGATGTGATCTTTTGCGTCGGCACCAACATGACGGAGTGCCATCCCGTTGCGGCGACCCGGCTCAAGCAGGCGCTGGCAAGGGGGGCAAAGATGATCGTTGCTGACCCACGTCACATAGGGCTCGCGGACCTCGCGGATGTGTACCTACCGATCCGCGTTGGCTCAGATGTGGCACTGTTGTTGGCCATGGCCCATGTGATCGCACGGGACGGCCTCGTCGATCCCGTTTTCATCGCGGAGCGCACCACCGGGAGCGAAGCGTTTTTCGAGCACGTCCGTAAATTCACGCCCCAATGGGCTGAGACCATCACGGAGGTTCCGGCGGCCGATATCGAGAAGGCCGCGCGCATGTACGGCGAGGCCGACAAAGGCGCCATCTACTACACGCTGGGCGTCACGGAGCACATCTGCGGCGTCGACAACGTCCAGAGTCTTTGCAACCTCGTACTGATGACAGGAAACATCGGCCGCGAGGGCACAGGCATCAATCCGATGCGCGGCCAAAACAACATTCAGGGGGCCGGCGACTGCGGAGCGCTGCCCAACAACTATCCCGGCTTCCAGCCGGTAACCGATCCGGCCAACCAGGCCAAGTTCGAGAAAGCCTGGGGGAGGAAAATCGATCTCGAGAACGGTATCACGAAGGTCACGGCTTTGAATCTCGCAGGGGACCGGGTCCGGGCGATGCTAATCGACGGGGAGAACACGCTGCTCTCAGATCCCGATCGAAGGCACTGCGAGCACGCCTTGAGGAGCCTCGATCACCTCGTCGTGATCGACATCTTCATGACCGACACGGCTCAACTGGCCGACGTGGTGTTACCGGCAACCGCCTGGGCCGAGACCGACGGTGTATGCGCGAACACGGAGCGGAGAGTTCAACGGTTGCGCGCCGCGGTGCCCCCGGCAGGTGAAGCGAAACCGGACTGGTGGCTCATCTCTGCGATCGCGAAGCGTATGGGCATCAAGGGATTCGATTACGCATCGGCGAAGGACGTGTTCAACGAGCTGTGTGAGGTTTCAACCACCTACCATGGCTTGAATTGGGACCTCATTGAGGAGGGTGCATACCATTGGCCGGTTCCGGAGAAGGGACATGCTGGAACGCCGATCCTGCACCAAGACCAGTTCAAGAACGGTCGTGGCGTCTTCATGAAACCCCAATACCGGGACCCGGCGGAGACGATTTCGGAGCAGTTCCCGATTTGGCTAACGACGGGCCGTCGGTTAGAATCCTATCATACCCGCACTCAGACCGGACGCTCTGAGGGCATGGATTATCTACTGCCGGAGGAGACGCTGGAGGTACATCCGGCCGACGTCGACAGCTGGGGCCTCACCGATGGCGGTTGGTGCAAGCTCACGAGCCCGCGAGGGTCGGTAGAGGTAAGAGTCAAGGCGACAAACCGCTCGCCCAGAGGTACGGTATTTGCTAGCTTCAGTTTCAGCGACGTTCCCATCAATGCTCTAACGGGATCGGGATATGATCCCATCACGGAGACCGCTGAGCTGAAGGTGTGTGTGGTGAAGATCGAGTCTTGCGAGGGTATTATCAGTCCAGCGCCGGTGATCTAGAACCAGTCAGAGGAGCAAGCAGTGCCACAACGACATCGCCACAACGACATCGTCTATCCCGGCAGTATTCCGTTCGTACTGGTGCATTTGGCGTGCATCGGCATTCTTTGGACCGGTGTCAGCCAGGCCACGCTGCTGTTGTGTGCCGTCCTGTACTTCGTCCGGATGTTTGCCATTACGGCCGGTAACCACCGCTACTTTTCGCACCGGGCGTACAAGACGAGCAGGGCGGGACAGCTGTTTATGGCAATCATCTGCCAGACGGCGGCGCAACGCGGCGTCCTGTGGTGGGCGGCCCAGCACAGGCTGCACCACCAACACTCCGACACGGTGTTGGACCCCCACTCTCCACGTCTATCGGGGTTCTGGTACTCTCACGTCGGGTGGATTTTCAGCCGCAAGTCGTACAACATCGATTATACGGGGGTGAGCGATCTCACCAAGTATCCCGAATTGGTTTGGCTCAACAAGTACCGCTACCTTCCGGCGGCCGTGCTAGCGGTGTCGGTCTACTGGATTGGCGGGTGGGAAGCGCTGTTCGCGGGCTTTTTCCTGAGCACGGTGATCCTTTACCATGGCACTTTCGCAATCAACTCCATGGCGCACGTTATCGGGAACCAGCGGTACGTGACCGGAGACGACTCGCGAAACAATTGGTGGTTGGCTTTGTTCACGCTTGGCGAGGGATGGCACAACAACCACCACCACTTCCAAGGCTCCACAAGACAAGGTTTCCTGTGGTGGGAAGTGGATATCACATTCTACCTCCTGAGATTTCTGTCGTTCTTCGGAATCGTGTGGGATCTGCGCGCCCCCCCGGCGGCTGTGATTCGGGGCGAGCGGCGGCTGGCGCGGCCGGTCGTCGAGAAAGTGGCCCAGGAGCTGGCTGCCACCTTCTCGGTCGCAAGAATCAGCAAGCATATTGCGGAGGCATGGGCAAGTACCCACGGTCTCGAAGAGCTGCGTGAGCGCGTTCTGAAAGCACGGAACCAGGCGGAAGCCCTCATGGCCGAAGTGCATTTGCCCGAGATGCCGACCCTCGACGAGTTGCGCTGCCGCGCGCGCGAGATGTACGCCCAGTCACCGTCGCTGGAGGACATTGCAGAACGGGCACGGCAGATCATTCTCGAGGCCGTGTCGGTGGAACTGCTGAACGGACCCCTCACACCGGCGAGCGGCACCGCGTAGTTGACGCCCACCGCCTCACCGGTACGTTGTTGGCCTCATCACTTCGATATCGCCACCCTCATGGAGGTGGACCGCGACGCGAGGAAATCCATTGGCGTAGTCATGGCACCGGGAGACGGTAACTACGGCGAGCCGTACTGGTACGTGACTTCATGGCCCTATCCCGCGGCGGACAATCTGCCTCCACTCAAGAGCGGTAGGTGGCAAAGATCTGCTTTACATCTGACTCCCCACCCCCCTACCATTCCTGTTGCGCCACCGTCTATAAGGTGAACCAGCCATGAGCCTCAAGACCGAAGCGATGCCGGCCGAGCTTCCACGTACCACAGCCGGTGACAGGATCCATTCGCTGGCAGCCGAATACGACCTCGTACGAGCGGCGAGCGCGAGTTTTTGCGCCCCCTTGTCGCCGGAAGACGCGACTCCGCAGTCCATGACGGACGCGAGCCCGCCGAAATGGCACCTCGCACACACAACCTGGTTCTTCGAAACGCTAGTGCTCGAGCAAGCGATACCGCGCTACGAGCCCTTTCAAACCGAGTTCCGTGTGTTGTTCAACTCCTATTACCGCAGCATAGGGGAACAGGGATTCCGTCCGCAGCGGGGGCTCATCACGCGGCCCGGTATGGCAGAGGTTTATGAATACCGCGCCCATGTGGATCGTCACATGCGTGATCTGTTCAATAACGCGTCGCAGATTACCGACGTTCTGGCGCGGGCGGTCGCTGTGGGACTAAACCACGAGCAGCAGCATCAGGAACTCATGGTGACGGATTTCAAGCACCTCCTATGGCACAACCCCCTTCGTCCGGCATACCATGATGCGACAGGAGATTCAGAGACCAAGCTCAAGCCCGTCTCGTGGCACGCATTCGACGAGGGACTTCGCTGGATAGGCCACGACGGTGAGGGATTCGCATATGACAACGAAGAACCGAGGCACCGTGAATTCCTCGACGCATTCGAACTCGCGTCCCGTCCCGTCACCAACGCGGAGTACCTGGAGTTCATCGATGACGGCGGGTACGGGCAGCCGCTACTGTGGCTTTCGAACGGGTGGGCAGCCCTTGAGGAGGAGAGGTGGAAGGCACCGTTGTATTGGGAGCGGCGTGAGAATGACTGGGCCACGTTTACCTTGGCCGGGATGCAGCCGATTCGTCCCGATGAGCCCGTCACCCATGTGAGCTATTACGAGGCCGATGCCTATGCCCGATGGGCCGGTGCGCGACTACCGACCGAAGCCGAGTGGGAAACGGCCGCAACTGGGACGGCAATCGAAGGGAATTTTGTGGAAAGCGGCCGGCTCCATCCGGCGCCCGCCAGTGGCAACACCGGCCTGACGCAACTCTTTGGGGACGTATGGGAATGGACCAGGAGTCCGTACGTCCTCTATCCCGGCTACCGCGCTCCCGACGGCCCGCTAGGTGAGTACAACGGCAAGTTCGCGTGCGACCAGTGGGTGTTTCGGGGAGGGTCGTGCGCCACGTCGAGGTCCCACATCCGAGCCAGTTACAGGAATTTCTTCCCGGCGGGATCTAGGTGGCAGTTCAGCGGTGTCCGGCTGGCGAGGGATGCCAAGTGAATAGTCTGACGGTCTGACCCTCGGATAGCTCATGACGGTGCTCATCGTAGCAGCTATCGTCGTCGGCACGCTAGCCCTCATCGGCACCATCATCGTCGTTGCCCTCAAGATCGAGAAAAAACGCTCTGAAGCACTGCAAGCGGCCGCCGAACGGATGAAGTTCACGTTTTCCCGAAAGGGAGGCTCCGATCTCCTGGATCGGTTGGAGCGTTTTCATCTCTTCTCGCAGGGTCATTCGAAGAAAATTGCCAACGTGTTAATGGGTAGGGCGGGTACCCTCGACGTGGCCCTCTTCGATTACTCCTACACTACTGGAGGTGGCCAGCACTCGCAGCACTGGCACCAGACCGTCATTCTCTTCGAGTCGGACGACATGAGTTTACCGAAGTTTACGCTTCGGCCCGAGAATGTGTTTCACAAGATCGGCCAGGTATTCGGATATCAGGATATCGACTTCGACTCCCACCCGGAGTTTTCCAAGCGGTATCTCCTGAAAGGCGAAAACGAGGAAGAGGTTCGCGCAACCTTCGGCGTCGAAGCACGTTCCTTTTATGAATCAGATCTCAAGTTGAGCACCGAAGCTGCCGGGCCGCAACTGGTCCACTACCGGTCGGGAAAGAGGGTTTCGCCCGATCAGATCTCAGAGTTCATCAAGCAAGGCGTGCGCGTACTGACGCTGTTTCGGAAATAGGGCCTCCCGCCGGCGCAGATAGCCCCATGTCCAACCAACACTTGATTCTCGTTCACGGGCGAGCCACGAAGCCTCCGAAGGCCGCCAAGAGGCGACTTGTAAAGAAGGCGCTCGTCGAGGGATTGAAGCGAGTGGACACCAAGGCCGTCGCATGCGGGCGCGTCAAATTCACTCTCGCCTACTATGGCGACATCAACAACCGTCTCATGATCGCCGCCGAGCCCGGGCGCAAGCGCAAAATCGTAAAGATCGGCGACGACTGGTACGAACCGCTCCACAGCTACGACGAGGATCTGGACCGCTTCCTACGACACCCCACCAGCCGCCACTCGCTCAGAGACTACAAGCGCCTGCTCAGGGGGTGGACGACGAGCGCTTCAAGGACGACATCGCGAGGATCGCCAGTCCGACCCTGAACCTGTTCGGCCTGGGAACCAGGATCATCCGAAAAACCCTACTAGACCTGGGCGTGTACATGACGAGTCGTGTTGTGGGTTCAGAGATCCGCAATCGCCTCCAAGGTCCGATTAAACGTGCGTTGAAGTCCGGACAGCAAGTGGCCATCATCGCTCACGGTGAGGATCGTGGCAGAGTGGCTGAGCGAGTTCTAGGCTTCATACCAGCCCGTATCTGACCCACCACCGCCCGGTACAGCTGTGGCCCCTCGGACCTGGCATTCTGGAGGGATCCCTGGAGCGCTGCCATGATCAATGCGGCTTGGGCTTCCGGCTTCCCCTGGAATTCAATAGTGCCGACGGATCTCCCTTTCGTCAGGACTCCCGCGAGCCACCCCCTTACGTACTGCATCATCCCATTTATCCCCGGCCGGACCCGCTCCGGCAGCACGTTGTGCTCTGGCTGGAAGGCACCGGCCGGACAGATCTTGCCATCCGACAGCATGATATCCGACGCCACAGCTAGGTATGCCTCCAGCCGGTCCCACGGCTGATCGTACAGCTTCGTGATCTCGTCGAGCCGCGCCTTGTACCATTCCCGGTAGTATTCGGCCAGGGCAATACCCAGATCCTCCTTGGTCCGGAAGTGGTGGTGAATGGAGGCCTTCCGGATCCCCAAGATATCGGAGATATCCTGATAGCTGAACGAGCTGAAGCTCCCGGACTGAAGGAGATCAGCCGCCGCCTCGATGATCTCGGTCTTACGATCAGGCATGGTACCAACCTACCTACTAGTAGGGTGATATGTAAGTAGGAGGCCGAAAGTGGGCTCCCTCCTCCCTCCTCGGGGGAGTGGGGGGTTCATTTGTCCGGCGTGCCATCCTGCGGGTAGTTTGCGTCATGCCCGAGTTTTCTGACCACCTACAATCCGCCCTGGCCGGCAAGTACGAACCGAAGCAGGAGATCGGTCGCGGCGGCATGGCCACCGTCTATTTGGCCAAGGACCTGCGGCACATGGGGCCCGGCTGATCGAAGCGCCTGAGGGTTTCCTCAGCGACCGTGTAACGGTTGGTCCCCATATTGCGCCTCACCGCTCGGTTCTTTCATGCACGTAATCAACAAGCAGTGCGACCGCGTCGGGGTCCGTGGTTCGCTCTATCCCGTGGCCGAGATTGAAGACATGGCCCGGTTGGCCGCCCGCTTCTGCAAGCACGCTGTCGATCTGGCTCTTCAGCTCATCGCGGGGCGCGAAGAGCGCTGCCGGGTCGAGGTTGCCCTGAACTGCGATCCGGCTTCCCAGAAGGGACCGGACGTTGGAGAGCGGTAACCGCCAGTCGACACCCACCACGTCGACGTCAACGGTTGCCACGTCCTCCAGCAGTGTCGCTCCCTGGTTGGGAAAGTAGATCAACGGCACGTCGAGCGGCTTCAACGCCTCGATCACACGGGCCACCGCCGGGAGCGCGAAGCGGCGGTAATGTTCCGGACCCAACAAACCCGCCCAGGAATCGAAGATCATGAGCGCCCTTGCGCCCGCCGCAGCCTGCGCGCCGAGGTACGACGCCATCGTGTCGGCAAGCTTCTCGAGCAGTTGACGGGACGCCTCAGGCTCGGCGAACAAGAAGCTCTTGGCGGTGGAAAACGTCTTGGACCCCCGCCCCTCCACCAGATAACAGAACAGGGTGAACGGCGCGCCGGCAAACCCTATGAGCGGCACTGTCGGCGGCAGCGAGCGACTCACTTCTCGCACAGTCTCGAGTACGAACGGCACGCTTTCCTCGGGATTGGGCACGCGCAGCTCCTCTACCCGGGCCACGTCGCGGATCGGATTGGTCACGACGGGGCCGGGCGAGAAGTCCAACGAGACACCCATCCCTTCCACTGGTGTCATGATGTCGCTGAAGAGGATCGCCGCATCCAGGGCGAACCGCCGGGTCGGTTGGAGCGTGAGTTCCGCGGCCAGCTCCGGTGTTTTGGTGAGCGTGAGAAAATCCACCGTGTCACGAACCGTCCTGTACTCCGGCAGATACCGTCCCGCCTGCCGCATGATCCAGACCGGCGTGTAGGACGTGGGCTCGGAGCGGCAAGCGGCCAGAAAGGTCGGCGTCTCGGTGGTGGTGTTCGCGGTCATGAGCTGAAGACTTCCGCCAATACATCGCACGCGGCGTCGAGGGTGCGATCGATGTCTGCTTCGGTGTGGGCCGCCGAAAGAAAGAGCACCTCGAAAGGGCTGGGCGCGAGATAGACGCCCCGCTCCAACATGCCCCAGAAGTATCGTGTGAAAGCGTCGCGGTTGGCGGCTGCAGCCGAGTTCCAATCGACCACGGGTTGCGTGGTGAAGAACACGGAGCCCATCGAGCCGACACGGTTCCACGTGAGCGGATACCCCTCGTCGCGCGCGAGTGCACTCCAACCACGATCCATCATCTCGCCTAGGCGCTCGATGTGCTCGTACACCTCGGGGTGTTCACGCAAGTGAGTCAGCGTGGCGATGCCGGCTGCCGTGGCTAGGGGATTGCCGGAGAGCGTGCCGGCCTGGTACACCGGGCCGTCGGGGGCTATGTGCCGCATCAGGTACTCGCTGCCGCCATATGCACCCACCGGCAGCCCGCCCCCCAACACTTTCCCCATCGTCGTGAGGTCAGGAGTCACACGGAACCGTTGCTGGGCGCCTCCCGGCGCGACGCGGAAGCCGGTCATCACTTCGTCGAAGATCAGCAGCACTCCCGTGCGGGTGCACAGCTCTCGCAGTCCCTCGAGAAATCCTTCCACAGGCGGCACGCATCCCATGTTCCCTGCAACGGGCTCCAAGATCACGCACGCGATGGCGTCACGATTCGCATCCAACAGTCGTTCGACGGAAGGCAGGTCGTTGTACTCGCCGACGAGCGTGTCTCCCGCGGTGGAGTTCGGAACGCCGGGGCTCGACGGAACGCCGATGGTTGCCGCACCGGATCCGGCCTCGACCAGGAAGATGTCGGCGTGCCCGTGATAGCCGCCGCGGAACTTGATCACTTTGGATCTGTCGGTAACTGCCCGCGCGAGACGCGCCGCGCTCATCGTCGCCTCGGTGCCGGAGTTTACCAGTCGAACGACTTCCACCGAGGGAACCATGTCCACCGCCAGCTCCGCCAGCTCCACCTCTGCCTCGGTGGGCGCGCCGAACGACGTTCCGCTAGCGATGGCGCGCTCGACGGCTGCGCGCACTACGGGGTGATTGTGACCCAGAATCATCGGACCCCACGAACCCACATAGTCGAGATAGGCGTTGCCGTCTATGTCCCAGATGGTCGCACCGGCAGCACGCGCCACGAACACCGGGTTGCCACCAACGCCACCGAAGGCACGCACGGGTGAGTTGACTCCGCCGGGTATGGTGCGCTTCGCTCGCTCGAACATGCGATCGCTGTTCACACGCTGCTGCAATGTTTCTTGCCTGGTCACACTCACTCTTATTCCTCCCGCAGCCACCTAGCGGCATCTTTTGCGAAATACGTCAGGATCATGTCGGCCCCCGCCCGCTTGATCCCCGTGAGACTCTCCAGCGCCGTGCGCCGCTCGTCCAACCACTCTTTCTCTCCCGCCGCCTTGATCAGCGCGTACTCCCCCGACACCTGATACGCTGCAGTCGGCACGCCGAAAGCCTCCTTCACCCTCCACAGGACGTCCAAGTACGGCCCGGCAGGCTTGACCATCACGATGTCGGCGCCCTCGTCGAGATCCAACTCCACCTCCCGCAACGCCTCGTCTCCGTTGGCAGGATCCATCTGATAGCCGCGCCGGTCTCCGAACGCAGGCGCCGAATCTGCCGCGTCGCGGAACGGTCCGTAATATGCCGACGCGTACTTGGCGGCATACGACACGATGGGAATGTGTGTGAAGTTGTTGCCGTCGAGCAGCTGGCGAATCACCGCGACGCGGCCGTCCATCATGTCACTCGGCGCTACGGCGTCGGCTCCCGCCTGGGCGTACACGAGTGCCGCGCGAGCGAGGAGCGGAAGGGTGGCGTCGTTGTCCACCTCACCCGAAGCCGTCAACAATCCGCAATGTCCGTGATCGGTGTACTCGCACAAGCAGACGTCCGCCCAAACCAGCAAATCAGGCACCTCCTTCTTGATCGCACGAATCCCCCGAGCGACGATGCCCCCGGAATCGTAGCCTTCACTCCCCTTCGGGTCCTTGCGCTCCGGAAGGCCGAAGAGAATCACCGCGGGAACGCCGAGGTCGTACACCTCGCTCGCTTCCTGTACCAGGCGGTCCACCGACAGCTGGGCAACGCCGGGCATGCTGACAACCGGCGTCGAAACATCGTCACCATGCACGATGAACATCGGATAAACGAAATCGTTCGCCGACAGAACGGTTTCGCGCAGCGTCCGGCGCCAGGTCGCCGTCCGGCGCAAGCGTCTGAGACGGTTTTGCGGAAACGACATCCCCTCAGTTGCTCCCCTCATTGAAAACAGTCACTACGGCGTCAACCAAACCGTCGAGAGTGGAGGGGTGCGCCACCGCAGCTGGTGACACCCCCGTTCGTTCGAGCGCTTTGGCGGTCGTAGGTCCGATAGCGACCGCGGGAATTCGCTCGAGGATCCGGCCGAAAGTGTCCCTCTCGAGAACTCTTTGCAGTCCGACAACGGTCGACGGGCTCGCAAACGTCACCGCATCGACACAGCCGGACTCGATGTCCTCGACACAAACCCGCTTATCGAGAGAAGATGGAGTTGTTTCGTACGCGACCACACGGTCTACCTGTGCGCCCAAACCGGTGAGACCGTCCGGAATCGTTGAGCGGGCTATGGAACCGGCTGGAAAAAGTATGCGGGCGCCATGGGCCACGTCGTGTTCCGCGAACGCCGCCACCAGACCCTCCCCACCAAACTGCTTCGGCGTAACGTCCACCGGCCAGTTTGCCGCTTGAAGGGATTCGGCCGTGGAGTCGCCCACCGCGGCAACTCGCAGGCCATCCGGAAATCGGTCGACGCGACCGGTTACGGCGTCCACCGCCCGGGGACTCGAGAAAACAATCCAGTCGTATCGTGCTAGGCTCGCGAGGGCTTTCTCCAAGGGCCCCGGGTCTGCGGGGGGCAAAATCCGCACCACTGGCCAGTGGCGCACAACGGCACCGTGGGCGGCGAGCCTGGCACCCAGCGGGCCGCCGGCAGCTTCGGCTCGAGTCACGACCACGCACCGACCACCGAGGGGTAACTCGTGGACCGTCGGGACCCCGCCCCCGCGCCTCGATGCCGGTCCCTCCCTCATCCCGCGTCTCCCGTGGTGGCGCGGATCTCGTCGAGGATGACCTCAGCGCCTCGCCCCAGGAGTTCCTCAGCCAGGCTACTGCCGATTTGTTCGGCTTGGTCCGAAGGGCCTTCGCGCGTTCCTTCGACGCTCCTGGTGCCGTCGAGTGACAACACGACGGCGCGCAGCGTGAGCACCCCGTTTGTGACCGTGGCGAGAGCGCCCACCGGCACCTGACAGCCACCCTCCAACCGCCCGAGCAAGGTTCGCTCGGCTGCGGTTGCCTGCCGCGTGTCGGCATCATCGAGTTGGCGGACCCAACTCAGAACATATTCGTCGTCCTCGCGCACTTGCAGCGCCACCGCCCCCTGGGCCACCGCGGGAAGAACGCGCTCGAGGGGCAGGTAAGCGGTTATGCGGCTCTCGAAATCCAAGCGCTTCACCCCCGCGGCCGCGAGGACGATCGCATCAAACCGGCCTTCGCTCAGCTTGTGGATCCGCGTCTGCACGTTGCCCCGCAGATCCACCAACTCGAGATCGGGACGCCACCGTCTGAGAAGCGCCCGGCGCCGCAGGCTGCTCGTGCCGATGCGGGCGCCAGGCGCAAGGTCTTCCAGCAGGATCCCCCCGTGACTCAGCAACACATCCCGGGGATCCTCCCGCTCCATGACGGCTCCTATGACTAGGCCCCGGGGCATCTCGGTGGCGAGGTCCTTGAGGCTGTGGACCGCGACATCGACCTGTTCGTCCAGTAGCGCCTGCTCGATCTCCTTGGTGAAAAAGCTCTTTCCTAAGATCACGTGCAGCGGCACGTCCGTTATCCGGTCGCCCTCGGTTTTGATGTATAGCACCTCCAGCGACGGCGCTCCGGGCAGACCACCGATGCCCACCACCACGTGGTTGGCCTGCCAGCGTGCCAGATCGGAGCGCCGGGTACCGATTCGAAGACGACGCAATGAGGCGGTCACTCCGACCCGTGCCTGTCGTCGGACTCGCCTCGGCTACTCTCGGGCGCCTCCGGAGAAAGCTGGAACAGGTCCTGCACCGCGGATAGCTTCGTGACGCCGGCGGCTGTCGACTCGTCTAGCTCCTTGATCCGGATGGTCGGACGGTGCAGCAGTTTGTTGATGAGAGCATGCGTGTATCGCTCGAGCATTTCCCGATCGCTGCGGTAGAAGCGCTTGGCGTGTTTGTGCGCTTCGCGACGGCCGATTTCCTCGAACGACCGGCGTAGCGCTCTGATCACCGGCGTCACCGCGAGCGTGGCGTACCACTTGAAGAAGAAGTCCAGTTCTTCCTCGACGATGCGCTCGGCCTTGGGGATCTCCTTGGAGCGGGCAGCCCGGTTCTGCTCTACGATCTGCTCCAGCGCGTCCAGGTCGTAGAGGAAGATGTTGTCCAAGCGGCCCACCTCCGGATCGACATCCCGGGGGCTGGCGACGTCAACCAGCACCATCGGGCGGCGGCTCCGGGCCTTCATCAGCGACTCGATCATGCCGGCATCGATCAGAGGCTCGTGCGACGCGGTGGCGGTTACCACAACGTCGGCGTCGAGCAGCGCCTGGTCCAGCTCGTCCATGGGACGCGCCCGTCCGTTCAACTTGCCGGCCAACTCGACCGCGCGCTCGTGCGTGCGGTTTACCACAACCAGATCTCTGGGCTGTTCCTTGGCGAGATACTTACCCGCCAGCGCGCTGGTCTCGCCGGCCCCCACCAGCAGTACGCTGTGGCGGGACAAATCACCGAAGACCTTGGTGCCCATAGCGACGCCGGCGTACGCCACCGACATGGCGCCCCGACCGATTCTCGTTTCGCTGCGGGCTCGCTTGCCCACGTGCGCCGCACACTGAAAGAGTCGCGTGAGGCAGGCGCCCGGCCCGCCACTTTGCTCTGCCACGGCAAACGCATCCTTCACTTGCCCGAGAATCTGCGGCTCGCCGAGCATCAGCGAATCGAGACCCGCTGCCACACGGAACAGATGCTTCGCCGCGCTGCGACCCGCGCGCAGGTAAGTGTAATCCCCATTTTGCAGGTAGGTCACGCCTTTATGGTAAGCCACCGCTTCACGCAGCGTCTTGTTTGCCGCGTCAACGTCCGTCGTCGATCCGTAGAACTCGGTGCGATTGCAGGTCGACAGGACGACGATCTCCGCCAGCGAACCATGTCGCTCGCGAATTCCACGAACGAATTGCGACATCTCTTCGGCGTCCATGGCAAGCGCATCACGCACCTCAACCGGCGCGATGGTGTGGTTGGCTCCCAGGACGAACAGTTCCATCGCTTACCCGAACGAGTGAAAGGATTCGACGACGAGGTTGACCACGAACGACGACGCCAGGAGCAGGCCGAACGTCACCATGGAAATCCCCGCTAAATACCGACTCGGCCACTTGAGCGCGTACCGGCCGGCCAAGCAGATGCCGTAGATCACCCAAACGGCTGTGGCGCTGAGAAATTGCGGATCCGAAAGGAAATTGCTCTCCAGGCGGCCGCTCGACTCGAGACCGGCAACCCACACCACTCCGATCACGATCGCCAACGTGAGATTTCCCCACCCGAAAATCATCGCGCTCACGTTGAGCCTTCCCAGGATCGCCAAATTGGGTAGGCGCTGGAAAACGAGTCCGACGTGTTTGCCCTTGAGCGTCCGGTAGAGCATCAGGTAGAGCAAGCCGTAAACGGCGGCGATTGCGAACGCCGCATAGCCCAGCAGGGCCGCCGTGACGTGCAGGCCGAACCACGACGAGCGGAGGATTTCTTCCACTTCACTCGTATGCGTCACAAACGCGCTCGATACCATCTGAAAGAAGAGCGCCGGTACCAGCAGAAACATGCCCGTGGCCTGGTCGCGCAGTCGCCATTCCAGAATGAGGTAGACCGTCGTCAGGGCGAACGCGACGAAGGAGAACGCCTCCCACACGTTGGCCATCGGGACGTGTCCGAAGGCCACCGTGGCGAGCAGCAGGTAGACCGCGTGAGTGGCGGCCACCCCCCGGGCCACTACGGTGGCGGCGCGGACGCTCCACGGAGCCCTAGTGGTGTAGAGAGCAACGTATACCACCACCGCCAAGAGGTATCCCAGAGGGAGGAGAATGTTGAGCAGTTGTAGGAGGACCTGCATCGCCAGCCTCAGTGCGGGTTGAATCGTGCGGTATCGCCGCCTGTGACATCCCCTTGGCCGACATCTCGGGACCCGCAGCACCGGGCACTAGGGCACTGTCAACAAGTAAGTTACCCGGCCGGCACGCGAGGGCATATGGGAGATTTACCGGGGCAGCGGTACGGGAAACTACGGAGTCGTTGCCCAGGGCGAAACGCCACGGTGTCGAGGAGTAGTGCGCCGCTGTTGCGCGACGCAGTCAAGCGGCGTGCGCTACAATTCCTCCTGGGGAGAGTGGCGGCAGTCACCCACAGGAGGAGCGGATATTTCCACCGAATCATAGGAAACCAGCATAAGGCGCCTTGCAGTTGACACTTACGCGTGTTACATATAGGGAACTATCGCTGCCAGATCCGGGGCTTGGTACCCTTTATGTAACACCGGACTCACGGAGACCCCATGCTGGTGACGAGCGCCCGGGAGCTAGGCAGCCTCATTCGGGATCGCCGACAGGAAGCCGGTCTCACGGCCACGGAGGCCGGAGACCTGGCCAACGTCAGCCGTCGCCTCCTCCTCGAGGTAGAGCGCGGGAAACGGCCGAACGTCGGATTCGCGGCGGTCATGAGGATCCTAGCCCTTCTCGGCCTCGAGCTAGATGTCAGGCCACGCGGGCTCCCTGGCACCCACAGCACGCGACGCCCAGAGCACGATGTTTGACATCTACCTCTACGCCCTTCCGATCGGCACGCTGTCACCTCGAGGGCGTGGGGTGCGGTTCGAATACAGCCCACAGGCGCTGGAGAACGAAGCGCTCCCGGCACTGTCGCTCTCGTTGCCGAAGCGATCCAAACCGTTCCCGGACTCGCAGGCCGGCCCGTTCTTTCGAAACCTGTTGCCGGAGCAGGCATACCGGCGGCTTGTCGCCACGGCTGTAGGCACGTCAGTAGAGAACTCCCTCGCGCTACTCGGCGCGATCGGTGGAGAATGTCCGGGCGCCGTTTCCATCTGGCCTAGTGGCTCGCAGCCACCCAACCAGCCAGAGTACAGGGTCTTGGAGGAGGAGGACCTCCTGGCCCTTTTCTCACCCTCCGATCGGCAGGCATTCGCGAGCGCGATCACCCGGGGTCGTCTCTCCCTCGCCGGGGTCCAGGAGAAGATTGCCCTCCTGCGCGACGACAGCGGTCGGTGGCACCTACCCCTGAAGGGAGCGGTGACCAGCCACATCCTGAAGCAAGCGACCGCCACGTTCCCGCAGTTGCTCGAGAACGAGTTGTTCTGCACTGCGCTCGCAAAAGACGTCGAACTGGACGTAGTGGAGGCGGATCTGCTCGGACCCAACGTCCGCGTCTTCTGCGCGAAGCGCTTCGATCGCCCATGGGCTCCGGAATCCGGACAAGCTCCAAGAAGCAAGCTACACCAGGAGGATTTCTGCCAGATCCTCCGGACGGAACCAGAACGAAAGTACGAGGCCGAAGGCGGTCCGGGTTTGCGGAAGTGCGCCGACGTCATCCGCCGGCATTCGAGTCTGTCGGCTGCAGATCTGCCGCGGCTGGCCCGTTGGGTGGCGTTCAACTACCTAATCGGAAACGAGGATGCGCACGCAAAGAATCTCGCACTCTTGTACACTGCGGATGGCCTGCAATTGACCCCGCACTACGATCTGTTGAGCACGGAGATCTACTCGGATCTTGAGCGCAGTCTGGCGATGAGGATTGGTGGAGCTTGGGACATCCGCAACGTGCAACGCAACGATTGGCAGCGATTCGCCGCTGCTGTCGACCTGCCATGGGATCGGGTTCGGGCAATCCTGATGAACCTTGCTGACGCCCTGGTGGAAGTTCTTGCCACGACCATCGAAGCATGTGCACAGTCATATGGCCAGTCGTCAGCGTATGAGCACATAGCAGGCGTAGTGGAGCGAAGCAGCCAGCAGCTACAGCGCGAACTGACGCGGGGGTGAGTCGTGACTTACAGGCTCGCCGCCCGCTTACAACTTTGCAGAGCCTAGTCTACATACCTGAGCTCAATGTCGGCCTTTGGCAAAAACTACTTCAGTTGTCGAGGCCGTGAGTACACGGTCGGTACAGTCGTGATCCGCTCGCTTTCGCCACGATTTGCTCCTTCCTTAACTTCCAGACCTCCCTGTCAGGTCCACAACGCCCCACCCGACTACTTTCCCGCCCCTCCCGGCAGAATGCCGCGCTCACCGCGCTGCGTGCTCGCTCCTCGTTCAGTCATGGTGAGTTTTCACACGGCCTCTGGGCGTGTTAGGAGGCTTCTCCAGCAGCCGCGCGTGGCTCATCGCTCGGTTTCTTGAGGCGCACGAACAGCACAATATGAATCGCTATTACGAGCGGTACAACAAACGTGGGAAGTAAACTCAACGGGAACCGCAACAGCGCGGCCATCGACAAAGGATCAGTTAATGCTAGCCGGGTGGCAGTTGCCACGACGAATAGAATGTCAATGAGACCGACGACATTCCACAGCAAAAATACTAGGCGACGCCTACCGCTCGCAGCACCCGAAAGAATCAAGAAAGAGGCTAGAAGAGCTATAACGATGTCGCCCCAGCCTCCCGGAACCGCAAAGGCGTACGGAAGCTCTCCCTGCCGGTACAGTAGCAGAAAGTACACACCGACAAAGCGAGTGAGATGGAATCCGACGAGCCACCGGACGTCAACTACCTGAACCCACGCCCTGAGCGACTGAACGAGCCAAAGGGCGACGAGGGTCCCTGCAGTCAGGGCTACCAGAACGAGCTGTGGCGCGGGTGGCTGCAGCGTTTCAATGCGGCCGGTTGCCCCAAGTACAACCGCAACGCCCAACCATAATGGCAAAGCTATTCTGACGATGGAAGCACCGCGCTGGGCGTGCGTCACCGATCAAATCTCCATGCGACCCGAGGCCCTCGAACCCTGAGATTGCAGCAGTCTGCGCATGTACGGGCGCTTTACCTTGATCGCCACATGGCTTAAGAACAGCCCACCAATCCCGCCAGCGACGGCGGCCAAGAAAAGCCTGCCGATGCGGGCCACGGTACCGTCGCGGATCAAATCCAGGAATGCGAAGATGATCAAGAGCCAAACAATGAACGCCGCAACGGCAATCCAGAACTGCCAATGGCGAAAATGCCTCCAACGCGTCGCGCGCCAGACGCTCTGACGTTGCTCCTTTGACAACGGCGCGAGTTCTGGCACCGATTTCATAGACCAGTAAATTGGCATGACACTTATGTTTGTGGACGCCTAACGCATATTGAAGGCACGCCCCTTGCTGCTACCATGGAGTCGACGAACACCCAGAGACCACAGCAAGGAGCGGCTCTCATGAAGCGAACGACTAAGTATGTAGCGTTTGACGTCCATCAGGCAACCACGGTCGCCTCGGTACGGGATGACAGCGGGCGGGTGCTCGCCCGGAGCGTCCTGGAGACGCACGGGCCGTCGATCGCCTGGTTCCTCGGGCGGCATCGGAGCACCATCCTGCGGGAAGTCCAGCGCAATCGCGCGACGAGCGACAGCACCTACCGCCCGCAACTGGCCGACTGGTACGCCCGCGGCCGGCGGTCGCACTCCCGGCGCAATCGACGGTTCTCGTCGGCCGACCTGCGGCGGGTGCGCCGACTCCTCAAGCAACGGTGGAGCCCAGAGCAGGTCGCCGGCTATCTGCGGCGCCATCGGGGACTCCGGATCAGTCACGAGACGATCTACCGCTACATCTGGGCGGACAAGCGCGAGGGGGGGACGCTGTACACGCACTTGCGCTGCGCGCAGAAACGGCGGCGCAAGCGCTACGGGAGCTACGACAGCCGCGGGCGTGTGGCCGGCCAAACGGCCCATCACCCACCGCCCAGCCGCCCTGGAAACGGGGCTCAGGTCGGCCACTGGGAAGTCGACACCGTCTTGGGGCCCGGGCGCCCGTGCATCCTAAGCCTCGTGGAGCGCAAGACCGGCTACGTCGTAATCAGCAAACTGCAAGCGCGCACGACGGCGGAAGTGAACCGGCGGGCGACCCAGCTGCTTCGGCGCCAGCCCCGGCGGTCCGGACGATTACGGCAGACAACGGGACGGAGTTCCATGGCTACGCCGTGATCAAGCAACCGACCCGCGCTCGCTTTTACTTCGCGACGCCGCACCATGCGTGGGAACGCGGGACCAACGAAAACACCAACCGGCTCATTCGCCAGCACCTGCCCAAGAGACAGAGCATGGCGCACCTGACGCAACACGACTGCAATCGGATCGCCAAGCAACTCAACACGCGGCCTCGGAAACGGCTCGGCTATCGCACCCCGGAGGAATGCTATGAACCGTAACGTTCAATGTTGCACTTCAAACTTGATATCAAGCAGCCCCTAATCCTCACGCAAACAAACAAACCGAATGCTCGCGTTCAGGAGCTGCCGGACTTCCGAAGCGTCCGAAGCAGTCGATCGCGACAACACTGCATAGTCCTTCTTTACCGGACCCTTCGCGAAGTATCTAAGGCGCTTAGCTTTCCGGCTCCGAAAGAGGTCGAGCCGCGTCGCTTCAGGAAGCTTGAGAGCCAAGCCTGCGGGCGTTAGGGATGCCGCAATCTTGCCGTTGGCGTATAGCGCAGCTCCGCTGAAGAAGTGTTTGCATTCCAACTTAACGCCGCGGGGCCTTGTGGGTTTCCACTTGCGCAGGGCCTCTAGGAATAACCTCCACGAGCAGGCTGCCGACAGCTGCAGCGCCTTGTTGGGCAGGCCTCCAGCAGTTACTTCCGAGCGTAGAAGCCTGCGCTATCCTGATCCGCGGTGTGAGAAACCAAGGGTTATGGCAACTTCCCTCAGGCCCGGATCGGTGTGCTAACTACTGAGTTGCCAAACACTTCAAGGTTCTTTCGCTTCGAATGCTGGACTGTCTGGACCGAGATGCTGGTGACTACATTTCCATCACTTCTGCGACTTCAAGTGTGCCGCCAATTTCAAGGGTCGGGCATGCCTTAGCCATTTCAAGAGCAGCATCCATGCTGTCGGCTTTCACGATAGAAAACCCTAACAAGGGATTCGACCCACCATCGTCTGATACACCACCGGAGCTTACGGTCTTGGACTTTCCCAAAGGAGTGCCGGGGTTGACCACGGCATCGCCAAGGCCGCCGACCCAGGCTTTCCATTTCACCATATCTTTGGCTCCCTCCTCAGGGCTCTCAGGCTTTTTCCCACCGTGATAGGCAAAGACGTAGTTAGACATGTGATTTCCTCCTGTTGTTAAATTTCAGTTTGTAAGACGCTCAAGTTTCTGCGCCGTAGCCTAACCTGTTCGTGTTTCACAGAAGAACCAATCTGAGAAACCAACCGTGCCCGTCGCCGTCTCGCGCGTAGACAAGAATGCTCCCCCGCAACGGACGCCCGCACGGCAGGGGGCTCGACAACTCCTCGAGCGTGTCGGGATACGCCCCCGTGCGCTCGCGATGAGTATGCAGCGCTGCCAAAACCGGCGGCCATACCATGTCCGAACCCATCTGGTGTTTCACACGTCCTTACTAGGAAGCCGAGAGCGGTTGGATTGAGCGCTGCCCAACGGATCGCCGACTCTGGGTCGCGCCGGTGCGCCTCCAAGCGGCGGTCTAGTTCCGCCTTCTGCTCGTCGGAGAGGGGAAAGACCTCGGCGTCCTGGGCAATACTATCCCAGATGCCCTCCACCAACTCGAGCCGTTCTGGAATACTCAGTTTCCGGTAGTCAATAGCGGGTTTCGTCATACCTGCAATCTCAAAGGTCTTAGCGGCTCCGGCAAGAGTCCGCAGCGTGTACGCCTAACGGATCGGCGATAAGCGGCGTTGAATAGCGCCGCCGACTGCGCCGAACCAAGAAAAGTTGATGCCAGATGGTACAGCGGAGGATTGAACCAAGCTATTCAACGTCCGACTTCATCGCCTTGTTAAACCGCAGTTTCCTAGGGGACTGCTCCACCCCGGCGCCACATGAACCCTGCGAGAGCGACCATCCACAACAGCAGAAGGAGGTTCGCGGGCATATGGATCGCCATCGCAAGTTCAGAGAACCCCGTGTATGCCATCACGACACCCGCGACCATTGTGGGCACGCCCCCAGCGATGGCGAGGCCGGCGAACCATTTCGGATACGTCTCGTCACCTAGCAGGGCTATTCCGTACAAGTTCATCGTGAGACCCAAGGAGAGAGACAACATGCTGGCCAATCCGATCTCAAGCTGGCGAACTGCGAAGGCGGCGTGAAACACTCCCTCCTTCTCTGTTGCTGGCGCGGCGGCCCAGGCGTCCACCATGCTCTTCAGGGCTATTCCGTCCACCGCTTGCAACGCAGCGGCTAGGGCCAGACTAGCGATCGCTCCTGCAGTCGCGATCCGGGCGACACTTGACCGCCTCCTCGCTTCGAGCTGCCCCGTGAGGAACAACAGCGCCGCCACCATCGCAGCAACTCCCGCTAGCTGCACCAGATGGCTTGCAACCCACAAACGATCTCGGACGTACTCGGCGAAGGCGGCAGCAGGGTCGTTCGGGTCGGCTCCCATCGGGTGAAGATACGTTCCGATGAAGAGCAATGCGGCCCCACCGATCGCGCACGTCGCTCCAACTCTACTTTCGTTGCGCACTTGCATTCGATGTTCGCTCTGCGGTCTAACGTCCCTGCGATTCTGCTGCGCGGCTAATGTGGTGACCGCAAGCGGAGCGCGCGACCCTTCAAGTCTACTGCGACTGCAGCAATCGCTTGTTAGACAGCGATCGCCAGAGAGTTGATGTCAGGGTTCTCGAGCACGAGCTTCGTGTGTCCCTGCGCCGCCACTTCGATCATGGCCAGGCCAACATTGGCAGTCGTCGTCACATGCTTCGGCACCAGCTGTTTCAGCAGCGGGTAGAATGGCCCGAGGAAGCGTCGAGGTTCAGAAAGTCGTCGGTGGCATCCCCGTAGTAGAACAGATCTGAGCGGACGAGCTCGCGGACCTTCGGGTGCGCGACAGCGCATGGCCTCCGCCCCACGGTGAGCACCGATTCGACTCTGGAATCGTCCAGACACTCGATCAGGACCCCAGCCCCGACCATTCCGGTGGCACCGAATAGGACGACGTTCACTCTATCTCGAATCCCGCGAGTTGATGGATCGCCAAAGCCATTAGTCGCTGTCTAACGGCCCTGCCCATAAGCGGCGGCGCGATCACTTGCCAAGCGCAAGGATGCCGAGCGTTCAACGGTCTTACCAGGCTCACAACTCAATGACTTCCTTATGAACGAAAGGCGCCGCCAGCTTCATGGGCTTGATGTTTCCAAGAAGTGCCCTCAAGGGTACCGTCTCATTGTCCCGCAAAAGACGCTGATCCAGCACTCCAGGAGGGCACCCCATGTTTTATTCCGGCATTGACCAACACAAGCGCGATTCCTTCATCACAACGTATGACGACGGCGGCGCCATCGTCAATCAAGAGCGCGTCCCGAACACGCCGCTCCGCATCCAACGGTACTTCGCCCAATTCCCCGGACCCCACAAAGCCGTCGTCGAATCCACCGGCAGCTGGTACTGGCTCGCCGACCTCCTCCAGCATCTAAACGTCGAGCTCTCTCTCGCGCACGCCACGCGACTCAAAGCCATCTCGGCGGCCAAAGTCAAAACGGACAAGGTCGACTCCGACATCCTGGCGTTGCTCCTGCGTGCCAACCTCATCCCCGAAGCCCACATGATCTGCCCCGAACAGCGCGCACCGAGAGATCTCATGCGCACCCGCCTCCGACTCGTCGAAAAAGGTGCCAGCTGCAAGAACAGCATCGCACGGCTCCTCGAGAAGTTCAACGTCCGTTCCGTGCACGAGCTGGATGACCGCTACCATCTCCAAGCGGCCTGTCACGAAGCACAGATCGCGCTCGTGCAAGAACAAATACACACGCTCGAAGCCACGCTCCACCGCTGTCTCATTCCCCATCCCCATGTCCAACGCATGCTCTGGATCCCAGGCATCGGCAAGGTCAACGCCTTGACCATATACACCGAGATCGATGGCATCGACCGTTTCCCCACCGCCAAACAGTTCTTCTCCTACTGTCGGCTCGTGCCGGGCGCGGCCAACTCCGCGGGGCGGACCAAGCATCGCTCCGGCTCGAAGGCCGGGAACCGCTATCTCAAAATCGCCTTCAGCCACGCCGCCATCCGCGCAGTGCAATACTATCCCGAGATCCGAACCTTCTTCAAAGCCAAAGCGCGACGCAAACCCATCAGAATTGCCCGCGCCCTCGTCGCCCTCGAAATCGCTCGCATCGTCTATCAAGTACTCAAAACTGGCAACAACTTCAACGGACGCTTCAAAAACAAACCGTTGAGCCGAACGAAACAGTCGCAGTGGCCGCGCCTGGCAAGCCCACCCGCCTAACTGGCTCCGCGTAACGCGGGGCCTCGGTGCTTGATTGGGAAGCCAGGCGTTGTGCCAAGGACGTATCTGGGACCGCTGCGACTACGTAGCGACTGATCGAACTCAACGGCCTCGGTCAGCCGAGCCCATAATGGTGTCTGGTCGTCACCTGTTGGTGACGAGCCACGTCGATACGCCACGCATTCGCCACGCGCACCCGGCTGTGTCTTCAGTAAGCAAGAGGCGGCGAACAGCGTTCGCCGTTTAGGATCCGTACGTTCGCTTGACAAGGCACTTCTTAATGGTGTTAGGTTGCGGGTTTCGATCCGGCTTCCGCTTTCAATTTTAGCCAGTCCCCTAATGCCGCCATCGCCTCTGCCGTGCTGAGTGCGCGAGCGGCTCGCTTCGCGGCGGCTGGGAGCCAGATCTCGAACCCCGTTGTTGTCGCCCTATGCTTGCCTTGGGAAGTATGCACCTCACGAACTGCCGCCAGACGATCCTCATCTAGCTGGTCGGCAATCCGAGCAAGAGCAGGCCACAATCGCCGGTGCACGTACGTGATTTTACCATCCACAAGTCGACAGACGAGCACGTCAGCACAATTTCGCACCGCCCTTGGCAGGCCAAAGATCTCGTCGCCAAGCGGATGACCCCACCAGCTACCTGCTATTTCCGTACCTGCCACGGTATCGGCCAGGTTCGGTACAGGTCCGCGCGCACTCTGGAGGACCACACCGTGCCGCCGTACAAACTCGATCGCGTCGTCGGATGTCATATCGCTCTCACAGCTGTTCACTTCTCAGTCTTCCCGAGAACTCTCCGCGCAACCTAACGGACCTGCCCATAAGCTGCGGCGCTATTACTCTCCAAGCGCAAAGATGCTGAACGTTCATAGTCTCGCCAGGCACACAACTCAATGGCTTCCTTATCAACGAACGGCGCCGACAGCTTCATGGGCTTGTTATGCAGCGCCGCTGCCAGACTCAGCCCGCCACCGCATCGACAACTTGCGGCCGTGCGCCGCACAGTCGCGCAGGTACAGATTGATCAAAGTCTGGTAGGGGATTCCCGTATCGTCGGCTAGGTCCTTGAAATAGGCGACTGTGGCTTCGTCGAGACGGATGGTAACCGACTTCTTGAGCCGCTTGGCGTAAGGGTTGCGACAGGCCTTCGAAAAATCGTACTGCTTTCTCATGGCTTCCCACCTGCGTGCGTATTCGGTGCGCTCCGGCTTGCTCGCCTTCCGGGCGGACCTGCCCGCTATCCGTCCGGCCACACCAACCCGCTTGGCTGACCCAACGCCGGCTGTGCCCCTCCTACCTCACCCTTTCACCAACCGGCTTCCATTTTCGCTCGCTGACCTCGTATTGGCCGCTCAGCCGGCAGAACAGCGCGCCTTCGGCTTGTGCGTCTGCTCAGCTGCAACCGCTGGTTACGCCGCCTTCCGTACGCACAACTAACGGCGCAGATTATGCGCCCAACTACTCAGATGGCGGAACAAACTGCTTCGCCAATATGGCCGTTCCGTTTGTCGTCGAGTCGAGTCGAAATTTCTTGACTGGCCCATAGTCCGGGTCGTTGTACCAATTCATCGCCGCTGCCTCTGATTCAAACTTCAGGACGACATTCACCCCACGACCTTGCCCTTCAATCGTTGTCGCCTCATAGTCAGCAACCAGGACTTCGGCATCGTGCTTTTGAAGCAGCGGTACAACACCAGGAACATAGCCTTCGTATACCTCTGGATCTTCAATATCGTAGCTCGCAATGAAGTACACAGACATGGCTCGGTCCTTTCAGTTCAGGTTCATTCGGAAGAAAATGAATCCTAACGATCATACAAACCGGCGTTGCCTCGCAAGAGGCCTAACGGCCAAGTTGAACCGTGGCTTTCGTCGGGTCGGCTAACGTCTCTGCGATTCTGCTGCGCGGCTAAGATGCAGACCGCAAGCGAAGCGCGCGAGCCGGATGCCTACCGCGACAGTAGCAATCGCTTGTTAGAACGCGCGCCCGGTACGTATCGATCCCTGCCGCACGCCAAGGACCTCGTTGGCTCATTGGCACCATTCGCTTCAGTTGCTCAATGGCTTTTCGAGGAAGACCTGGTCGGTACTGACCTTAACTCTCAGCAGACGATAGCCTTCCATGCACTATCGCCAACGCTGCACCGGCAAGTCCCTCCTCTACCAGGTGCCAGGCTCCATCGACGAGGACGATCGAGAATGGGCCCTCAAGCACTCCATAGAGCACGAGTTGCGTCGGCAGCCACCACAGTAGACCGATCATCGCCCCGAACTTGAGACCCTCCGTGAGTGCTGATCCCCCTTCGTAGCCCTTGGGATACATGTGCGCCATGATGATGGCCACCACCGCATACCCGAGGATCACGGACCAGAACAGCGGTGGATCTCTCATCGTCCCACCAGCGGCCGAATCGTAGAAATCGCTCATCAGGAGCACGTGCCAGATGAACGACAGTGGGAAAGCCACGACGAATGCGGTTAAGGCTCCTGCTGCCAGTTTGCGCCCGTTCATTTGAGGTCCTCTCGATTGACGGTGAGACTAATCAGGTCAAGTGAGCCCGCGATCACCACGCCTTCCACTACGACCCGAAGCCGAGGTATTTGTCGGTCACTGAAATCGGAATGCTCACTTAGCGCGTTCTAACTCGTTGTCGACAGACTGTGTAATCCGTTCGCACGGCAACCTTGCCGTCCAAGTGCTCACGTCCCCAACCGCCGAAACCACCCACCCTTGAAACATATCCCTGCGTACACCGGATCCGCCAACCGGGCTTAGACTGCGAGCCACGCCGACTAATCTCTCGCTGCATATTGGCATTATCCATGCGAGGCACCGCGCTTGGCCGCGAACTCCAGCCCCCCGATCCGCGGTCTTCTGTACTCAGTCCGCGACATCCGCGGTCCCACCGCAGTCCGCGGTCTTCCGCACTCGGTCCGAGAGATCCGCGGCCCCACTACAAGCCCACCAGCGAGTCCGCCGGGCTTCGAACGCCGAGTCCGCCCCGATTCAAGACGTGGGTGTAGATCATCGTGGTCCGGACGTCCCGGTGGCCGAGCAGCTCCTGCACCGTGCGGATGTCGTAGCCGGACTCCAACAGATGAGTGGCGAATGAGTGACGGAACGTGTGGCACGTGGCGCGCTTCGGGATCCCCGACCCGATCACCGCCGCTCGCACCGCCCGTTGCACCGCCGTCTCGTGCAAGTGATGCCGCCGCAGCTCTCCTGTCGCCCTGTCACGGTAGACCCGCGTCGCCGGAAACACGTATTGCCACGCCCATTCTCGGCTGGCACGCGGGTACTTCCGCTCCACCGCGTGGGGCATCACGACCACGCCGCCACCGGTGGCGACGTTCCCGTTCGAAACGCACCCTCGCGCGGTTCAGGTGAGTCCTGAGCCTCGCACCGACCATCTCAGGCAACACCGTCACCCGGTCCCTCCCTCCCTTTCCCCGCCGCACCCGAATCTCACGCCGCGCTAGATCCACGTCCTTTACCCGCAACTCCAGGCACTCGAGCAAACGGAGTCCGCTCCCGTACAGCACCAGCGTCACCAACCGGTACGTACCGTGCAGCTGCCGGCACACGGCCTGGACTTCCTCCAGGGTGAGCACCACGGGCAACGAGCGCGTGACCTTCGCCCGCAACACGCCACCTGGCACCCGCAGCTCTCGGCCGAGTACCTCTCGGTACAAGAACAGCAGCGCGCTGGATGCCTGATTCTGCGTCGCAGCACTCACGCGTCCCTCCGTCGCGAGACTCGTGAGATACTGTCCCACCTCGGCGCCGCCCATGCGCGCCGGATGCCGCCCGCCGTAAAACACAACGTAGCGGCGCACCCAGGCCACATACGCCTGCTCCGTGCGCGGACTGTAGTGACGCGCACGAATCAATCGGCGCATGCGCACGACCAAGTTCTGACCCATAACGGGAAGTTAAATATCGGGATGTGCGTGGTAAAATCCAACGATTGCACGACATACCAAGAAAACGCGGGCCGCTCCGAGTGGGTCAGGCTAGCGGCCGGTCGCTGGTAGCCGCCAGTAGCCCTGATCGACGTCCGCCGGAGGCGTAGAAGCCCCCCGTCCCCGTGGATCGTAAAAGATGATCGTCCGGTCCCGCGCCAACCGCTCGCCCCAATCGGCTGCGAGATACGACGCCAGCGGCACGATTACGGTATCCGGCCCGCTACCGTATACCTCATATGCCAACCGAACCCCGTCCTCTGTGTCGATGAATTGCTGCGACCCGCAGCCGAAAATCCCCGCCACCGCAGCCACTACCACAACCACTCTCAAGCTGTCTCCGCGCCCCCTTCGCTCATCCCTCCTCCCTCGACCTGCACCCCCCTACTCCTCATCGTCCTCTCCATCGCCTCGCCAATCTTGTTGTTGGGAGTGGACGCACCGGCCGTGATTCCGATGACCAGCTCGTCGCACGCAAGCCAATCCTCGGTTTCAACTTCCGCTTCCGCACCCACCGGCTTGTGCCGGATCGTTCCCCGCTCCGGATCGATGCAGTCGGCATCGTTGATGTGGTACGTGGTCGTCCGCTCGGAGCAGATCTTGGCGAGGTGATTCGTGTTGCTCGAGTTGTAGCCGCCGATCACGATCATGGCATCCAGCGGCTGCCCGATCAGATCCAGCACCGCATCCTGCCGTTCCTGCGTCGCCGAGCAGATGGTGTCGAAGCTCTGGAAGTGCTCGGCAAGCGCCTCCTCGCCGAAGCGCCTGATCATCGCCTCGCGCATGCGAGCGGCAATGGCCAACGACTCGTTGGCGAGCATCGTCGTCTGGTTCGCTATGCCAATACGCGAGAGATCGCGCTCGGCGCTCAAGCCCGGCGACATGGCGTGCTCGAAACGTTTCTCGATCGTCCTCGGATTCCCCTCCTCTTCAATGAAACGACAAACGATGAGCGCCTCTTCCATGTTGCGCACGATGAGGTACTTACCTCCCGGGTAACGAGTCACCTGGCTCGCCGTGGCTTTGGACTCCTCGTGAAAATACTTGCCGTGAATCAGCGCCGTATAACCCTCCTTGGCATACTTCTCGACTCGCTTCCACACGTTGAGCACCGATCCACACGTGGTGTCAATGAGTACGCAGCCGATATCGCGCAACTGCTCCAGATCCTTCACCGTAACACCGAACGCTGGAATGATCACCACATCTTCTGCATTGACGCCGGCAAAATCGAATCTCCCGTCCGCGTCCGTGCGGAGAACCGTGATGCCCATCCCCTCCAGCTTGTCATTCACATGGGGGTTATGGATGATCTCGCCAACCAGGAACACCCGCTTGTCGGGAAACTTGGCGTCCACCTGATAGGCATACTCCACCGCACGATCCACCCCGTAGCAGAAACCGAACTCCCGCGCCAGCTTGAACGTCACCCCCCCCGCTGAAAGCTCGTAATCCTGCTCGCGCACTCGGTCTACCAGCCAGCTGTGGTAATCAGCCGACAGAGCCCCGGCCACCTCCTTCTTTAGGCCCAAACCCTTGCGAAAATATGTCTGCTCCATAGAGATCATAATCTAACTCTACCGCCGCCCGGAACGAACAGGCACCGGCTCCGGCCTCGGCTCGAACACGCTGCACCAGCCGGTCGGCGGGTTTCGCAGTGGCGCCTCGAACGAGGCGGCGAGCAATATGGTGTCCCGGAACCGATCCTCGAACAGCTCGACAGCCAGGTTGCCCTCTATCATGCTGTCGGCGCGCTGGACCTCCACTACCCCACCGACGGCCCGGTACCCTCGCGGGCGAGTCCGACCGCCGTACACCTGCACCGCGACCCGCGCCGTGGACGTGTCCGGAACACCGCTCCGCCCCTCAACCACCCGGTACTCACCCACGATGTGGCCGTCCGTAGAAGGACCGATGAAAACCACTGTGCCAAGGCTGTCGCCTCTGGCTACTACCTGAACCACCGTTGGTTCCCGACATCTTCCCGCCTCGGCCGCCCAACTTCCGAAAAATCGGTGCTCCTCCTGTAACGCCGCGCTCTGCGCCGTTAGACGCCCCGCTTCCGAGGCAGGATAATCCGGCATCGTTAGGGTTACCGTGTCGGAGGCGGATTCGGATTCCGCATTGGCAGCCGCGTCATCGTCCGCCTCACGCGACGCTCCGGCGCACGCCACGAGCCCGGCCAGCAACAACCAACATCTCCTCACGCTTCTGTCCTCGCCGACTCGAATAGGTGGCTCCGCGCCTCTGCCTCGGAGGTGTGGAACTCCTCCAAGCACTCCTTCAGCTCGTCCGGCACCGGACACGACTTCATGTCGGTTCGGTCCGTCACCACCAACACCTCATGGCCTGCGGCGGCCAGCTCGCCGGATTTCAAATGCAACACGTCGAAGTTCAACCGGATCGAGCTGTTCCCGAATCGAGTGATGTACGCCGCCACACGGAGCCGGTCGTCGAGGCGCGCAGGGACCATGAAATCACACTCCAGATGCACGCGCGGCAGCCACATGTCGAAACGGTCGAACACCTCCCCGTGGGGAACTCCCGCCGCACGAAACAGCTCTGTCTCCGCAATCTCGAAGAAACGCACGTACGCACCGTAGAAGATTATCCCCGCCTGGTCCACGTCGGACCATCTAACGTATTCATCTATAGTAAAGGGCTTAGGGCTCATGCGAGAAAACGTAGACACCCGCGGTGGCATCCGGAAGTGAAGACCACGTCCTACCTAGCGTGGTGCCCGAAACAGCAAATCCAACCGCAAGTCCCGATCCGGCTCCAAGCCCTTCGACAGATTCAGCCTAACGAACCCCTGCAACATAGACAAACCGCCGCCAACGCCGATCAGCGGATCGAAACTCGAGAACGTCGCGTCGCCGAGGTCCGCAAAGATGACCGGCGAGATGATGCCGCTCCTTCTTAAGCCGAAATCGAGTTGGGCGGACCAGAATGCGTCGCCGCGCCTCTCTCCATTAGTCGAATCCCCGGACCGTCGCGGGACCACCCATTCGATAGAGCATCTGTAGCACCTCATCGCCTGCCAACCCACCTGCACGTACATTCAGTTCGCCCGTCCGCTCGAACAGAGTAAACGGCAATCGTGCCGCTCCCCATATCCGTGTCGACAATACGTTCTCACCAATCAAACCTTCCACGCCCTACTGTAGCTCTACAGGGCCCACGAAAGACCTTCGCCTGACGTATGCCCGGACGAAGTCACCCTCCGCCACCGGTGAATTCAACGGAAACACTCCGTTGCCGCCGAGCCTGTCGTTGACTCCCGATGACGCGACCGTGACCATGCCCTGTTGCCGCTCGAACAACAAACCCAACTCCGCATTCCTGAGAAGGCCGCGGCCGTAGCTCGAGAATGAAACGCCGCCGCCCGTCGCCAAGTAATAGTCCGCGTCGTCATTACCGGCGAGGATCGCGTTAAGCGAACTCCCGAACCCGAGCCCGGAGATCCACGGCTCGACCTCCCGCACGTCGCGGAACGCTGCAATGTCGAGCCGGCCCCCGGGAACGCACGACACGCTCGCACTGTCGGTCGCAGTCGCGACCTCCGGACACCGAGGCCCGCTCCTCCTACGACGCCGGTGTTCTCCGAAGTCCGTCTGCTCCAGAGTGCCGTCGAGAGCGACTGCAAACTTGGGCAGAACCGACCGGTTTACGTCGTACGCGCCGAACGTCGTCATGAACCGTATCGGCAGCTTCACGTTCAGGAACCAGGGAATCTCCACCGTGATTCGCAGTAACTGCCGGTACGGCATCCAGTAAACGCGATCGTACAACGCGTACTCGAGGTCGGCCTCGAGCTTGGCAATGCGCTGCGCCCATACGTTTCCGCGCCGCGCGTCGGCGCTGTCCTCCGCACTCGAGCCGTCGGGGCCGACCCAGGTATACTGACCGACGAACGCGAATCTGAGTCGAACGACCTCGTAGGTGTCAGCATCGAACCACACGTTGCCAGCGATGAGAGAGGGGCCGAGTACCTTGGGCTCCACACGCACACCGACGGCGCGGACGGTGCGTCCGGGAACCGTAATGATGAGCGAGTCCGTGATGGCGTAGCGATAGAAGGGGTCGGCGCCCGGCGCGAGCGGATGCAACGCCGCCGTGGTGGGAAGCTCATCGTCCACCATTCGTATGCTGTCGCCCAAGCTCCGGGGAATGAACCACGGGCGATCCAACTCCGCCTCGATGTCCGCACTGGGAAACACCGAAGCGGCGCGTTGCCCCAATACGTCGACCTTGAGATCGTTGGGCAGAGACCACGAGATCCTGGCTGCTGTTTCATGCACCACGATCGGGGAAACTCTGGCAAACCGGCTCCGGCCGAACCCCACGTCGATGCGAGTGCGAACCATAGCCGAGTAGTCACGGACCAGGGAATCCTGGTATGCGTGCCGATGGCGCGCCTGCACGATTAGCGCCTCGGTGGCCGCATCCGCAAATGTCGCCGTGTCTGTAGACTGGACCAGCGCCGCGAGCCCGAGGGCCATGAGCGTGTGAGTCATACCGCTGGTTTCGGTGAGAGGCCGACTGCTAGCCGGATGAACCATGCAGAAAGTGGTTACCGGCCTCGGGCCCAACCGCTCCGCCGGTCGCGATCGATACCGTAGGCCTTCAAGCGACGCCACAGCGTGGTGCGGGAGATCCCAAGCATCCGTGCCGATTCCGCCAGGCGCCAGCCGGTCTTCTCGAGCGTGTCAGCAATCGCCTGCCGCTCCCGATCCGCCAAGGAGCGCGAGCCCGCCTCCACCGGCAGGAACACAGCCTCACCCACCGAGAGCGACCCGACGCGGAGGGGCGCCACGCGCCCACCCAATCTCGCCAGCTTGGGCATCAGGCTCTCAACGTCTTCGACGTCGCCGTTGCTCACCGCCCTGAGGATCGTCCGAGCATGCGCGTTGGCATAGGCCACCCGGCCGTCGGAGTCAAACACCACCACGCCTTCGCTGAACGAGTCCAACACCGCCCTCGCCAGGGGTGAAAAAACAGAAGCCCGTACCTGCTGAGTCTCAAGACCGCTCATAACTCTATCTACGTGCAAGATACGTAGGGATACGCCCAACCACCCCCTAAGGTTTCATGGGGCACCACCAAAGGCCCACCGGGGTATCAGCCACAACTGGCCACCGGCTACGCCTGTCGCCCGGCGAAGCGACGACATAAATTGACTGTTCAACCAGTCAGTGAGGATTCATGGTCCGTTCCAAGGAAGCCACCCGCAAATCGATACTCGACGCGGCTGAGACGGTACTACGGCAGCGTGGAGCTCATGCCATGACGATGGACGCAGTCGCTCGGGTGGCCAAGTGTGCTAAAGGCTTGGTGCACTATCACTTCCAGACCAAGAAGCAGCTACTCGTCGAGACCGTCGTGCAAATCGCAGCCGCCAGGGAGGCCCTCTGGGTAGAGGCATTCGACACGCCGAATCCGCAGGATGCCATAGACCGCACATGGGAGGTGGTGAAAGGCGAAGCCGATTCTGGGACGCTGAAGGCGTGGACATCACTGGTGGCTCTGGCAGATGATGCTGTTGACCAGGCGGTCAATAAAGCCTCATCCGAATTTCGCAGTCGAATCACCGAGGCCACCAAAGAACTCTTGGCTCGCGCCGGGGTCAGACCTACGATCGGCGGCGAGCCATTGGGTTGGTTTCTGGCGGCCGTGGTCCACGGCATAGGGTTTCAAGTGGCTTCGGGAGGCGATATGGACGTGCTCGAGAACGCCTACGCGGCGGCCTGGCTCGGCCTCCTGTCGCTGACAGAACCGCTCGACTAGCTGCGGCGGCGGCGGTACCGCCTATGCGTTACCCGCCGCCGTCCCTTCCGATGCGGGAGCGCCGCCAACGCCTGGTGGAGCTCATCCAGATCCGACGCGCGGACGGCGGCCCGTTTACCCCTCACGACAGTAAAGCGCAGGGGACGATCTACCTTCGGCAAATCTTCCTGCCTCAGCCGGCGGGCTTGTCCCTCGCGTAGCCGCATCCGCACCACCGCCTCGTGGTTCTCGACTTCATAATCGAGGGGAACCCGATCGCCGTGCACCATGGCGGATTTTGGGAGCGCGTCCAGCTCGGCGCGCGCGTCCTCTTGAACAACCCGGGCAACGTTCAGCTCTAGAGGCATTACGAGAAACTCCTCCAGACTGTTCACATGGCCGATTTGTTTTTCCACGCGACGCCGAGTGTTTTTCGGATCTGCCTCTGCAAGTGTTCCACCCGAACGCCGCCAGTATTCTCCCAAATGATCGAGCGCCCGTTGAATCGGTCGCTGATCGGGATGATCCGTTGTCCCGGCAACCAACGCCGCTGTCAACGCCGCGCGTGCACTGTCAGCCAACTTCGCGGGGAAGGTACCAATCAACGGCTCGCGGTCGCGGTCCAATTCGAAGCCGAAGTATTCGGTGCTCCGCACGATGAACAAGCCGCCATGGCGACCCACTTGCCGATATTCAACGGTCGGAGGTGCCCGGCGGGCGAAGCGTCGGATGAGCGAGAGAGAAAGGCTCGTGCCCTCGATGGCGGCACGCGGTGCGCCGGACCGACCCGCAAAGTAACGCACAGTTCCTGCCACAACTCCCCAAGGACCACACATCGAGCCCCGCGAAACTCTGGCTCGCTCCCCGCTCGGCATCTGTTCGTCCATAACCAGATCGAACGGCATGATCTCCGCGATGTGGTTCCGATACCGCTTCAATGTCCTTGCGCTCGCAAGGGGAAGCTTCTTGGGAAGCGGCAGCTCGAGCGTGCGATAGACCGACGCTGTACCCAATGCTACGTCTTCGATCACCTTGACGAGAACGCCCCGGTCTTCGGCCCACTCCTCCAGCGAGTCGTGAAACAGATGCCGCGGTAGACCAAAAACCTTGCCGCGGTATCCATGTTCGTTAACGGCCTCTGCATACACGTTGTACGACGTGAGGTGATCGCTTCCGCGCACAACCAACCCGCGAAGATCACTCTCCTCCCGTTTCATGCGGTACAACGAATCAACGTTCGAGGCCACCGCAAGGAATGGAATCAGGTCAGCGTCGGCCTGGATCAGTAGCTCGCCCCATGGCCGATCCACGGGCAGCGCCTCGACGTCACGTCCGTATTGCGTGAGACGGCCATCGGCTACAACCCCGCGCTCGGTCAACCGGTTCACGGCGTCGCGGTAGGCTCCTCGGTCGAGTGGGACTGGCAGGTCCAGCTCCGTGAGATCGATGCCGAGGGCCGCGGCCGTCAACGCCACTCGCTCCGAGTCGCCCGCCAGCTGAAACATCGGAGGAGTGGGCCGCAGCGCACCGAACTCTAGGTCACGATCGGTGAGAATGTACACCTCACCGTTCGGCACGCGCCCGTGCACCCGACCCGCCATCTGCAACAATTCATTCTCACCGAGGTAACGCCTGGTGAGCACGTTCCGGCCGCGCTCGATGACATTCGCATATTGCGCATCGTGAATTACTACGGTGTCCAGGCCCTGTACATTCAGTGCCGACTGTCCGGCGGCGGTCATCGCCAGAAGAAACGGCTTCTTGACCTCACCCTCGAGAAATGGTCGGATCACCCGAATCGGCTCACCGCCATGGTAGAATGCGGTATTCAAGCCCTGCCACTGAGATCCGATCTGTGCGGCAACATCTTCGACCTCCGCGCGCGTCGGTAGGAACACCACCACGCCCCGACCTTCCCGCTTTACCCGTCGAATGAACTCGTCGTCCAGAAACCTGAGCGGCTCACGGAAGTGCGTAGTCACGTGCGCGGCGAGGTTGGGATCGAAAGCGCTGGTCTCGAGCACCACATTCGAACCGAGATACTCAGCATAAAACGCAGGATCCACGGTCGCCGACAGCCAGATGAAACGGCAACTTACCCGTTTGCCGAGCGCCAAACACAACTCCAGCTCGGCGGATGTCTGGTGGATCTCGTCAACCACCAAAGTGTCTTGCGGGCAAATCAGATCACTCTGAAACCACCGGCGGGCGATCCCCGTCGTAACGATCACCACGCTCCACGTCGGCGTTTCAGGCGTGGCTTCCCGTTCGCGATTCACCACGCCAATCCTCAACGGCAGACCCACGATCTCCTCGGCAATTGGACGAATGCCGAGCGTCTTCCCCGTCCCCGTCCCCGCCATGATCCCGAAACCCAGTCCTCCACGAGCCAGCTCTCGCATCTGGTCGCCGTGCTCGCGTTCGAGCACTGTCTCGATGTTCAAGTGCAGCGCAAGCTCGATGGTCTCACACGCCGCGCGTGTGGGAGCGATGACGATGATTCGTCCCGTTCGGGGTTCGGCGCGGCAAAACGCCTCTTGATCGGGCGGGAGATAGTGGTCGCGAATACGGTTCGCACGTGTCACTACGAAACCGGCGGCCAGTCGAAGATCATCAACCTGCCAGTCGATATCGCCACGGGCATTCGCGGCTCAGCCATCGACGTGCTCGCGGATCAAACGCAAAACCTCACCTTCCTCGGCATGACGCCCAAGGTCCTTTTTCGAGAATACGAGATCCCCGTCCACCGTGACCTCGAACAGGCCGCCAGAAGCCTCTATGAGGTTCATCTCGGCGTCAGGGTATGCTTCCTTCACTTCGGCCGCCAAACTGGTGGCCCGCGGTGTGTAGTTTCACACTACGCAGTATTGAATCCCTACTTGCATCGCCCCTCTCTATGTCACATTGAGCCGCTGCAACATCCCGCCGGCAGACACCTTCCCGCCAAACAGTAAACTGACTGGCCATACAGTCAACATGCTGTAACTCCATCTCAGCCTTGCACATTTGACCATGCTAGGCAACATTGCCGCCGCTGCCATACAAACACAATCGAGTCTTCCGTGACCAGAATATACAGCCGCAACTGGGCTCCGCGGGTACGGGCCGTCGTTCAGGTGGCCGCCCTGGTACTGCTCTTCGCGGCCGTGGGCAGACTGACCGCCAGTGTCGACTTCCAGCAAGGTAGCTTCGCCCTGGAGTTTCTGATCCTGTTGGCGGCCGCTGGGCTCACCCGTCGCTTTGGCATTCCGCTTCCAGGCCAGGGGTTCTCCTCCCTCGTAGTTGCCGTCGTCTTGATAGCGCTGTTCCTACGGGGCTGGCCCTTCGCGGTGCTGGTGGCAGCGATCGGCACCGCCAGCGGAGACATGTACTTCCGCAGTCTATCCGCCGGCCAGGTTCGCTCCAACGTGGGCCACCTGGCTGCTGCCACCGGCATCGTGGGGTTGGCCTATGGGTTCAGCGGCGGAATTCTGGGGAGCGACGCAATCTCACTTTCCAATCTGCTGCCACTCACTCTGGCGCTGGTCGCGCTGCCTCTCCTGGCCAGCGGCACCTTCTATCTCGAGATCGCACTTTCCGGCGTGAGCCGCATCGGTTGGGCACTTACCACCAGATGGGAGGGGATCACCGCACTCTTTGCCGCGGCCCTCGCCCTAGGGTGGTCTGCGCTGGCTACTTCCGACGTTTCAACTATCGAGGCGGTGGCCTTGTCCGCCGTACTCATCCTGTCGACGGCAGCGCTTCACTTCACGCTCAAACGAGCCGTTCACGCAGACGGGCTGCGTCTGGTCAACCGGCTGGCGGAGGCCGTAGCGGCGGACGCCAGCATCGAGCGAAGCTTTGAGCGAATCCAACAAGTCACACAGGAACTGGTTCCTTGGGAGCACATGGGGTTCGCGCGCTACGACGAGGCCTCGAACGAGATGGAGCTCATTGCCGATACGGCCACCAGCGAGCGACTGCGTTTCGATGCTGGCAGCGGCCTCACCAGCGAGGTCGTAGAATCTCGGAAGGCGGTGGTCAGCAGCACCGTTGCCGAAAGGGAACTGATTGTGCCCGCCGGCGAACGTGCCGGTACAGAGATTCTGATCCCTCTCTTCCAAGGAGACACCCTGGTTGGACTCTGGAGCGTGCGACACTCCGACCCACAGGCATACCGGCCAGCCGACGCCGACCTCCTCAACCTCCTCGCCCCTCAGCTGGCACTTTCCCTGGCCCTAAGGGAAGTCTTGCTGCCAATGGCACAAACGTCAGAACGAGCAGCCCAGGATGCCTCCGAGGTACAGACGAGTGTCGGCGAGCTCGAAAACGCGTACCAACTCGCGTTGGCCAGAGCGCAGAAAGCGTTGGCCGGGGCGGAAGACGCGGCCTCCCACGTCGCCGAAACCGTCACGGCACTCGCTCAGTTGGTCGACGGCATCCAGAAGGCCGCCGCCCTGGGTGACGAGACGCAGGAGGCCACACATAAAATGGCGGAGACTGCGTCAGATTTGCACGAATCGAGCGCCGCAGCGGTCGGGCGGTTGACGCGCATTGCCGAGACCATCGAGGTGGGTGCGGCGAAAGTGGCCAGGCTACGCGAGGCGGCGAACGATGTCGAAGGATTCTCGGAAACCATTGGGTCCATAGCCCATCAAACCAACCTGCTCGCGCTGAACGCCACCATTGAGGCTGCTCGGGCGGGCGTTCACGGCAGAGGCTTTGCCGTCGTTGCCAACGAGGTCCGCCTCCTCGCCGAGGAGAGCGCAAAGGCGGCCCGCAGCATCGCGATGAGCGCCCAGACCACCCCGCAAGGTCATCGATAGCTCGGCGAGGTTGATGGAGGAGATAGGCACCCGGCTGAGCGAGCTTTCCCGGCATTCAGAGGCGTGGGGCACAGAACTCAGCCGGATCGCCGAGGCCGCCGAAGATACCCACCGGTTGGGTCGGATGATGAGCGATCTGCCCCGGGAAAATCTGGACCTGGCCGACCAGGCGAAGGGGATTCTCGGCGGGGCCAAAGACGCCGCCCAGCAGGCCGCCGCAGATGCCAAGATGGTGTCGGACACCTTGAGGCTCCAGCACCGCTCTGTCAGCACCGTCACCGGCAGCGCAACAAAACTGGCCTCCATCGCGAAGAGTCTCGAAGAGGCCGCCGCCCTGGTAGGTGGTGAGAGGCGCAGGCAGCAGGACTAGTGCGAATATCCCACCACTGCACTCACCTGCCGTTGCCGTCCGAGGGTGACTGCCATCACTGAGACCCACGGGTTTTGGTGGCATGCTTCGGCACCGGAAATTCCGGAGAATGTTAGACTTAGTGAACCGAGTTGGACCAGATTCCAACCCCCGAGGCCCCTCCATCGAGGGCCCTCAAGAGATGATTTGACGGAGGTCTTCCGATGCCGACTCCGAAGCTGCGCAACACCCTCGGCGCCATGGGCGCCGTCACCTTGCTACTCGTATTTGCAACTCCCGCGGCGGCCCAGGTGGGCAAGGGCACCCAAATCGAGCTGGGTACTTTCGGGACGTTCACAAAATACGACAATTCAGATCTCGGCTTCGGCAACGAATTCGGCGCCGGTGGCCGGCTAGCGATCTTCTTTAGTCGATTGCTGTCATTGGAAGCGTCGGGAGACTACACGGAAACCAACACAGGCCCTCAGGGCAGCAGGATCACGGCAACCCGCATCGGTGGCACGCTCTACGCACACATTGGGGGCAGCGCCTGGGCCATTGGGCTGGGGTACGAGCGTCTTTTCTATCGGGCGGCCCAACAATTCGAGGACAACGGATTTCACGTCGCGATGGGACCGCGCCTCTCTTTGGGCGGTAGGGCCGCGTTCCGGATTGAGGGACGCGCCACCTACGTGCCGAGTTCCAACGCTCCGTTGGCCAGTGGCAGCTCCATTAATATGAGCGCCACAGCAGGCCTTTCGATCTACAGCTTCGGCGGGACGCCACGGGACGACGACCAGGACCAGGTCCGCAACAGCCGCGATGACTGCCCCGATACGCCCCTAGGCGCAACCGTCGACGGCGCCGGTTGTCCTAGCGATTCAGATACCGACGGCGTGCTGAACGGGTTGGATCAGTGCCCTGATACTCCGGGCGGCGCGGACGTGGACGCGGCTGGTTGCCCCTCCGACTCCGATTCCGACGGAGTGCTCAACGGAATCGACATCTGCCCAGACACGCCGGCAGGCGCCGTGGCCAACGAGAACGGTTGCCCCACCGACCAGGACAGCGATTCGGTGTTCGACGGCATCGACCAATGTCCCGACACGCCGACCGGAGCGATTGTGGATGCCAGCGGTTGTCCCTCGGACGAGGACTCCGATGGCGTGTTCGACGGGATCGACCAGTGCACCGCCACGCCCCTGGGCGTGACGGTCGACGGGGTGGGCTGCCCCATGGACCAAGACCAGGACGGCGTTTTCGACCACTTGGACGAGTGCCCGGACACCCCGCCCAACACTATGGTGGACGAGCGCGGCTGCGAGCCGGACACCGACACCGACTTGGACGGTGTCATCGACCGTCTGGACCGTTGCCCGAGCACGGCTCCCGACACCACCGTGGACAGCGTGGGCTGCCCGGTGCTGTTCGTGGTCGACGAAGTCACGCAGAGGGTTGAACCGCTGGTATTGCAGGGCGTGAACTTCGCCATTGGTAGTTCACGGCTCACGCAAGGCTCCTACGCCGTGCTGAACGTGGTGGCGGTGTCCCTCCTGGGACACCCGGAAGTACGAATCGAGATCGGCGGGCACACGGACGCGACCGGTGGGTACGACCTCAACACGCGGTTGTCCCGTGGCCGCGCCGAGGCCGTCCGTGCATACTTGGCGCAACAGGGTGTGCCTCTAGGTCAGATGGATGCCCGGGGGTACGGACCGGATCAGCCGATCGCGACGAACGCAACTTCCGCCGGCCGTTCGGCGAACCGGAGAGTAGAACTGAGACAGATCAACTGACCGAGGATCGGTGCAACAGCAAGAGCGACAAATCTGCCTGTCGCTGGGTCTTGCGCTGCTGGCGGCCATGCCGCTGGCGGCGCAAGTCATCCCGGCTCCTGAAACGGTCCTCGGCTTCGTGCCGGGAACCAACCGCAAACTCGTCGAGTGGCCGGTATTGGTTGAGTACTATCAAGAGCTGGCCGAAGCGAGCGACCGCGTCCAATACCATGAGCTTGGCAAGACCACGCTCGGCGCACCATTCGTAGCGTTGCTCATCACCAGCCCCGAAAACATAGCCCGTCTTGATGAGATACGTGCCGTGAACCTCGAGCTGGCCGACCCCCGTCTCATCGATTCAGACGCCGAGCGCAGTCGTTTGCTTGCCGAGGGAAAGACGATCGTCCTGATCACCTCAAGCATCCATTCCACCGAAGTCGGCGGTCATCTTTCTCCCACGGTCATCGCCCACCGGCTTGCGAGCGAATCGACACCGGAAATCCTCGAGATCCTGCACAATACTGTCCTCCTTTTGGTGCCTTCGTTGAATCCTGACGGCGTAACCATCGTCAGTCGGTGGTACAACGAGACCATCGACACGCCGGCGGAGGGGTCAGGACCCCCGGAGCTCTATCATCACTACGTCGGGCACGACAACAACCGCGACTGGTACGCGTTCACGCAGGTAGAGACACAGCTCACAATCGACAGCCTGCACAATTACTGGCATCCGCAGATCGTTCACGACATGCATCAACAGGGGACGAACGGCAGCCGGTTTTTCCTACCGCCGTTCCTCGACCCCATCGAGCCCAACGTCGACCCGCTGATTGTGCAGGGTTACAACGCACTTGGCACACACATGGCGTGGGAGCTTTCGGGGCAGGGGAAGAAGGGGATCGTCGTCAACTCGACATATGACGCGTGGACGCCGGCCCGCTCATACCAACACCACCATGCGGGCGTCCGCATCCTATCCGAAACCGCAAGCGCCAGACTCGCGACGCCGATCGAGACACCGTTTGAGTCGCTTGAAGGTCGTCGCGGGTTCGATGCTCAACAGTCGTCGTGGAACTTCGCCGACCCCTGGCTCGGTGGACTGTGGAAACTAGCCGACATCGTCGACTATCAGTCATCCGGAGCGATAGCCCTCTTGAAGCACGCGGCAGCCAACCGGGAAGTTTGGCTGTCGAACTTCCTGAAGATCGGCGAGCGCGCGGTGGCAGGATGGGACGAGTGGCCCTACGCGTACGTCATTTCGGCAGAGCAGCCCAATCATATCGGACTCAACACCATGCTTCGAATCTTCCACCGTGGCATGGTCGAAGTTCGCATGGCGGATCGCGATTTCATGGCCGGCGGCGAGAGCTTTCCCTCAGGAACCTACGTCGTCGTTTTGCGCCAGCCGTACGCTTCCTTTGCCAAGGCACTACTCGAGCCACAGGAATATCCCGATCTCCGCGTCTACCCCGGCGGCCCACCCAGGCCCCCCTACGACGTGACGGCACACACGCTGCCCCTCTTGTTGGGCGTCGACGTTTCAAAGATCGAAGAGCCGTTCGACGCTACGCTGTCCGATCCTATAACGCCGCTGGAGTTCCCGTATCGCTATGAAGGCTTGAGCCGGGAATCCAACGGCGGCGGATTGGTGGGACTGTACAAGAGCCATGCAGCTTCAATGGACGAGGGATGGACGCGCTGGATCTTCGACACCTGGGACGTTCCGTATGAATCCCTCCAGGATTCCGTCATCCGTTCGGGCAACCTAGCGCGCTTCAATGCGATCATCATCCCGGACATGGATCCGCAGACCATTGTACAAGGCCTGTCGGCTACCGTGTATCCGGAGACATACGCCGGCGGGATTGGCACAGAGGGGATTCGGGCGATCGAGGATTACGTCGAACAGGGTGGCACACTCGTCGTGTTCAACCAGGCATCCAGCTTTGCCATCGAGGCGTTCGACCTTCCCGTTCGGAACGTGCTCGAGCACTTCGACACACAGGAATTCTTCGCACCGGGTACCCTGTTCCGCATCGATCTGGACACTGCTCACGCCCTTACGGAAACCATGCCGCCTCATGCGGCGGCATGGTTCCAGCGCAGTCCGGCGTTCGAAATCACGGGTGGAGAAAACGCCCGCGCGGTCGCACGATACCCCGTCAATGCGGATAACGTGCTGCTTTCCGGTTGGGTCTTGCACCCGGAGCGCATGAGCGGCAGAGCCGCAATCGTGGAAGCTCAAGTCGGAGCGGGGCGAGTCGTGCTGTTCGGGTTCCGTCCGCAATACCGGGCGCAGAGCGTCGGTACCTATCCGCTGTTCTTCAACGCCCTCAAGCCTTATCGAAAGACAAGTACACCATAGCCACCATGTTCACCAGGTCTCTGGCCCTGCTCTCTTTGAGCGGGCTGATCGTCGGCTCCCCACCTCTCGCGGCCCGGCAGGATCCCAACCCCACGGCCGCGTGGCGGGGAATCCATCGTGACATGGAGCGGCCGGACTATCTGAAGGATCTCGTCTCTCTACATTTGCCGAACATAGATATGCCGCCGCTGCCCACCGCTGACCAGCCGACATTGGCGTCCGGCGCGTCGCCGCTCGAGCTAGAGCCTGCGAGCGGCAGCCACACCTGGAGAGGGATCCATCGCGCTACCGATCGGCCCGATTATCTGAGCGGCGTAGTCCCACCAAACGTACGGCCGATTCGACTCCCGCCGCCGCCGGTGGGCGAAGCTCCGGCTGTCGTGCGCGGCCTGTATCTCAACGCCTGGGTGTTCAGCGGCAAGAGGTTCTATGATCTCGTGCGGCTGGCCGACACCACCGAAGTCAACGCCTTCGTCATCGACGTCAAGGACGCAACCGGCTATCTCACCTACCGCTCCAGCGTACCCACTGCCATCGAAATCGGCGCGAACGGCTTCGTGCGCGCCTCTGACGTTCGGAATCGACTGGCGTTACTGCAACAGCGCGGTATCCATCCCATCGTGCGGATTGTCGTCGCAAAGGATCCGTTGCTCGCCAACGGGAAGAAGGATTGGTCCGTGCAGCACGTTGATGGAGGGCTGTGGACTGACAGGCTCGGTCATCACTGGGTGGATGCATATCGCGACTCCGTCTGGCTCTATGCAGCCGACATCGCCCAAGAGGCCGTGCTCATGGGCTTCGCCGAAATCCAGTTCGACTACATCCGCTTTCCCGACGAGCCAGCGGAGCTGCTGGACAAGGCGATCTTCCCCGCTCGCTTAGCCGGCCAAAGTCGGCGCGACGCAGTAACCACCAACCTCGCCACGCTCCGCCAACCGCGTCAAAGCCATGGGGGTCCCGTTCACCGTAGACGTCTTCGGGCTCACAACCTCGGCCCGAACCGACATGGGGATTGGACAGTACTGGGAGGACGTATCGAGCTTGGTAGACGTAGTGCTTCCCATGGTGTATCCCAGCCATTATCACAGGGGAGCGTACGGAGTGCCCTTCCCCAATGCCGAGCCGTACACAATCGTTCGCCGTGCGCTGGCGGCCGCTCTGGAGCGGAACGACAGAATCCGCAACGCCGCACGCATCCGCCCCTACCTCCAGTCATTCTCCATCCGCCGGGTCCGCTATGGAGCGGCAGAGATTCGTGCACAGATGGAGGCGGCTTACGACCTCGGCATAACAGACTGGGTGCTATGGAACGCGAGCGGCCGCTATCCCGCCGACACCTTTCTCTCCAATGGCATGTCTAGCGTGGCATCACCGGGCCGGTAGTGGGCAGGCCGCCTGGACCATACCGGCTACCGGCAATGTCGCGCCCTACCCGCCCTCTACCGCTTCGGGGATTTGCCCGGGCATCCATTCGGTGATGTATCCCGCCATCGCGCTTGCCGCCGTTGTGTAGGGACTCGCAAGATAGAGCTGCCCCGGCCCAGAGCGGCCGGGAAAATTCCGGTTGATCGCGCTTATCGTCACCGTTTCCGTGTCGTAAGAAACGCCCGGCCCAGCGTTGATGCACGCCCCGCATGACGGCTCAATGAACTGGGCGCCTACCTCGGCGAACACGTAGAGGTACCCCTTCTCCTCGCAGTAGCGCTTCACCTCTTGCGAGCCGCACTGAATGAAACATTCAACGTCCGAGTGCACGCGCAGGCCCGCGTGCACCGCATCTTCGAATACTCGTGCATACATGTCCATGTCCGACTTCTTGCCGGCGGTGCACGACCCGGCATAGGCAACATCTACCTTCACGCGATCTCCCAACTCGTGAATAAACAGGCCATTGCCCGGATCTCCGGGAAGCGCCACCATCGGCTGCAAGCGGTCTGCGTCAATGTCGATGACTTCCTCGTAATCCGCTTCTTCATCTGAGTACAGACCGGCAAGGAGAGGACGCACCTCGTCGGGGTCCAAGCCCCGCTCGCGAGCCAAGAAGTCGACGACCTTTTCGTCGGGCGCCACAATGCCAGTGAACGCGCCCACCTCTGCGGCCATGTTCGTCATCGTTGCGCGCTCGTCCACCGATAGATCCTGTACGGCTTCCCCCGCATACTCAACGATCTTGCCGATTGCATGCCCATTGCGCACGTACGGGTGGCGCAAGATCTGCAGCATGAAATCTTTCGCCGTAACGTGCTGCGGCCTCTTGCCGTTGATCCGTATCAACAGCGACGGAGGAACCCTGATTCGCACGTCCTTGGTGAGCCAGGAATTGAAGATGGCTGTCGTGCCAACCCCGAAGGCAACACATCCGATTGCGCCTGCGTGGGGTGTGTGGGAATCGCTGCCGATGATCAAATGTCCGGGTAACGCATGCTGCTCCAGGATTTTAGAGTGGCATATGGCTTCGGAGCCGCGCGGCATCTCGTTCGGGCCTATGCGCGGTAACTCGCCGTAGAGCTTCGCGCCCTGCTTTTCCGCAAACTCCTGCTGCTTCGCCTTCAACTCCAACGCGACATCGAGCAGCCCATCGGCCTTACGCTCATCCGTCATCGCCAGTTCGAGAAACGTCAGGTGATCTCTGAAGAACAACACCGACCCGGGATCGACGATCTTCGCATCGGCACCCACGTGCTGCTCCCAAAAAATCGCTGCCATCGGTGTCACGTACTCGTGGCTGAAACGGATGTCCGTTCGCACAAACCCCTCGTCTCCAGGACGTACATGGGAGACACCAACCTGATCCGTGGAAAGATCCACCACCCAATGACGGCCAAGAATCTTCTCTGCAAGCGTCATCGGACGCGGACCCGTTGAAACAGCAGGTACGGTCGCGCTCCCTTGGAGCCGTGCCACGTTGTACTGGAAGAGACCGGCGTATTCAATGATCCCGCGCGTGATGTCCCCTGTACCTTCAGTGAACACGCTCAACGGGATCTCTTCGCCGTTACGCACCCGCTCGATCAGCGAGAAATCGGTGCTGGTCAGAACGCCGAGGTTTTGACAGTTTTCACAGTAGATGCGCTCGATGCTCTCCGCGATCACCAACCTGATGCCGGCACACATCTCGGCATACGGCGACTGCTCGCGTGAAGAACCCTTGCCCCGACGTTTCCCGCTCACGGAGCAAGCGAATCCGCCAGCCTTGACGCTTCCCCTCGTAACGGGCAGCTGGTCGCCGCACTTGAGGCCTAAATACGGAAATTCGCCGAGCTTTGCGTCATAGTAGTAGCAGATGTACGCAGGAGTGATTTCGTCTGTGGAGATGTTGTCCCGCAACTCGAAGTCGTCGGGAAACGGGAGGTCTTCACCTGCGAGCTGGCGCCGCACCAGCTCTGCATCCTCTGCAAGGAACAGAACGCGCCCGGAAAGGTTGACATGGTCGGGGCGTTTCTTGGGCGATAGGTTCTCTAAGCCTCTATTCATGCTGGAAAGATCACGGGACGCTCGCCACCGGGCAAGCTCTCTTGTACTATTGGTGTGCCATGTCGAGTGCTCGTAAGTCTCTTGGTCCCTTGTGGTTGGCCATCCTCGGGTCGACCATTGCGATGTCATGCACCCGGGAACCCGACGCCGAGGGAAAACCGCTCATTCCCGAGGTTCACGAACGCACGGGGTACCTTCCCTCGAGCCTCCGAGAAAGTTCGGGCGTGGCAGTGAGCCGTCGCCACGAGGGCGTCCTGTGGTCTCACAACGACTCTAACAATGAGAACCGTCTCTACGCGATAAATTTCCAAGGCGTAGAACTCGCCACGTTTCGCGTGAAAGACGCCGAGAACCGCGACTGGGAAGATATTGCAATCGGTCCCTGTCCCACGCGGAACGGTGACTGCCTTTACATAGCCGACACAGGGGACAATCTCCTTCGCAGGGAAACCGTATCCATCTATGTGATACCGGAACCGGAAATCTCGTCCAGCGAACTCGGTCTGCTTCGCGATACAGAGCACATACAAAAAATTGATTTGCGATACGAAGACGGCCCGCAAGACGTGGAGGCTATGGCTGTGGGACCGCGTGGTGAGATACTGCTCGTCACCAAGGGGCGAAGGGTGCCGATACACACCTACGTTATTTCGCGGTTACAACTGTTGGCAGGTCGCGAGACGATCGCTCGATCAAGGGTCGACCCCGGCATCCAGCGGCTCTGGATGCCCGGCCGCTGGGTCACCGGCGGCGCCATATCTCCCAGTGGAAAGCGTGTCGTCCTTCGAACCTATACCGAGTTATTCTTCTATACCTACGATGAAAGCGGCTCTCTCATGCCCCAGGGTGATCCCTGCTTCATAGGTACATCAGAACCGCAGGGAGAGGGCGTGGATTTCCTCGACGAGAACACGGTCATACTGACAAGCGAAATGCTACCCGGTCGTCCGGGACCGATTACGCTGGTGAGATGCCCAAGATGACGGGCCCGGTGTTGTGCTCACCCGGAATCCTCTCTCGCTACAGAGTAGCAGCGGTGACGCTCATCGTCGCGGTCACGGGAGCATCCGCTCAGTCCGTTCCGGATACTACGGCACTTCAGCGCGCCCTGGCCGTGCCAACGACTCGCACGATCGATGCGCACATCAAGTTTCTCGCAGATGACCTCTTGGAGGGTCGAGCACCCGGAACACGGGGCGCCGCGATAGCCGCCCGCTACATCCAATCGCGGTTCGAGGAAGCGGGCCTCCACCCGGGTGCGCCAGACGGAACTTTCTTCCAACAGGTTCGGCTGGTCGGCATCACTCCGTCGCCGTCACTGGTCGTCGGAGTTGCACGACGTACCATGGTGCTGCAGTACCTGGAAGACTTCGTCGCGTGGCCCCAAGGCCCAGACGGGAGCGTGATCGCCGATGGAGAGATCGTGTTCGTTGGTTACGGTATCGACGCACCAGCATGGAGCTGGGACGACTACAAGCTGGAGCCCTTGACGGGCAAGATTCTGCTGATGCTCGTGAACGATCCGGGTCTCCGCGATTCGTCCGTGTTCAACGGACGGGCAATGACCTACTACGGGAGCTGGACCTACAAACTCGAACAAGCTGCGCGGCTGGGCGCCGCTGGGGCCCTGCTGATACATACGAACGAAAGCGCAGCATATGCCTGGACGGTGGTGCGGAATTCCTGGTCCGGCCAACAGATCCAAATCGAAGGACAAGCTCCCCAAACACTGCGCTTCGGAGCTTGGGTCAGCGAGCGAGCCGCACGGCAGATCGTCAGAGCGGCGGGCATTGATTACGACCTCATGGTACGGCGCGCAGCGCGACGCGACTTCCACCCCATCACGCTGAACGCGCATGCCGTCATCGACATTGCCAGCCGCGTTCGGCGCTTCACTTCTGTGAACGTCATCGGGCGATTGGAAACAGACAACGGGGACGACGAAGAGATTGTCGTGCTAACGGCGCACTACGATCACCGCGGCATCCGCATTGCCCTCGAGGGTGACTCCATCTACAACGGCGCCCAGGACAACGCGTCAGGTGTCGCAGGACTGCTGGCAACAGCTGCGGGTTTGGCCGCCGCCGGGCCACCGCCCAATCGTTCCATTTACTTCGTGGCCACGACGGCCAAAGAGTCCAGGCTCCTCGGGGCGGCCGCCTTCATTCGTTCCCCGCCCGTACTCCTGGCACGAATAGCCGCAGCGATAAACCTCGACCGGGCCAACGTGTGGGGTGCTACCAGAGACGTGGTCATGCTGGGTGCGGAGCTATCCACCCTGGGGAAGCTCGCCGGGGCTGTCGCCCGTGCGGAAGGCCTTACGCTACTGGGGGACCCCAACTCCGAGACTGGGAGCTTCTTCAACTCCGACCATTTCCCCTTCGCAAGGGCCGGCGTCCCGGTCCTCTCCCTTGGCATCGGCCGGGACTTCGTGAACCGCCCGCCGGACTGGGGCAGTAGCGAAGCCGAGGAATACCTGGCCAACCGGTACCATCAACCATCGGATGAATATGACCCGGACTTCCGTTACGAAGGCCTGCTGCAGCAAGTAGCCGTGATGACGCGCCTGGCATGGACCCTGGCTGGCAATCTCGCGTTTCCCGTCTGGAACGAAGATTCTGAGTTTCGCCAAGCCGACGAGCGGCTGCGGGCCGGTCGGTAACTCAACCTCTTACCCTGATCCCGCAAAAACGGTAATTTCCCGCGCGTTTTTCCGGCTTCGCTGTCAGATTTAGAGGAGCACATCTGCAACTCCCTACCTCACACCGGGTGCCAGTGACTTGGCTGCGGACCCATGCGTCCGTACCAATTCGCCTGCGTACCCTGACCGAAATCCTGCCCCCAGAGGCGGTCGACCGAGAGGAAGTCGCAGCTCTCAGAAACGAATTGCCCCAGTACAAGGGGGTCACGGAGATCATCAGGAAACAGCGTAGCAACGGCCTCTGGGCGTCGAATATCCTTGGCCTTGGACCATCTAAGTCATTGGGGATAAAGGATATAGGTACCGTCTCCCAGTATCGACGCCTTTTGGAGCTCGGCGTTCCAGCCACCGACAGCGCCTTGCGGCTCACCAACAGGATGTTCTACCGACTACTCTCGCGCGATGTGGACCCCAAGCTCCTATTCGAGTACCAGAAAGCCGCCAAAACCAATCCAGATCTCGTCATCTGGGCCCGGGTGTCCATGCACGAGGCGGCCGCGGCAGCGCTGGCCCACGCCGGGCTGGTCGAAGACCCCCGGGTCAGAGGAGCAGCCCAGCATGTAGTCGACGCCCTGTCACACTTCCTCAGGAGCGACGCAGCAAAAAGACCCACTGTCAAAAAGGGGACCAGGTACATCCTCAACCCAGATGCACACCCACCCAGCATTTACTCGGTCGCTCTCCTCGCCTACATGCCGAATTTCCAGCGCGAGCAGGCCGGTTTCATCGAGAGGCTGCAACAGTTTCTCGCCCAACCAGCTCCAAAAAAGTCCTTCGTCATCTCGGTGGGAAAGAAGAGCTACAAGCCCACGACACAGATACTGGGAGATCCCCTGCAAAACGACAGCGCCGGCCGGCCAAGAGATCTGCCGTTTGCACTTCATTGGATGGAGTTGTTGGCCCGGCTGAATTGGCTCCGTGCTTCGGCTTCCGCTCAACGTGCCCTGGCACGACTGCTGAAGGATTGCGACGATGAAGGGGTCTGGACGGCGAAGGGGCTCCGATCGTTCCCCAAGAGCCCGGCCGGCCTCACCGGGTTTGCCTTTCCTTTGGAATGCAGCGACAAGAAACGCGAGGCGCGCAAAGCCGACGTCACGTTCCGACTGGCCCACCTGGCCAAGGCGACCGGGCTGGAATTGGAGTACCACTAGTAGTAGTTAGTGTACCTGTCTATCGTAGCTTCGAGCCCGAGCTGTTTTCTACCAGATGCACCGCCACCCCCTTTACAGCGCCACATATAGTAGTGTCGCTTGTCCAATATCCTGATGTATTCTCACCTACCTTCGCGATCACCGCCACGTCCCCAGCTAGAAGGAGGAACACCGCACCACCGAAGAGTACCTCTGCTCGAGCTTCGTCGATCAATCCCCTTGGGTCCACCGGTAAGTCACCAGGGTCTTCGCCGATGATCCATACAGCACTCGGACGGGAGTCCATCGCCCGCCGGTGCCAGGCTGGCCCCAGCGCCGCAATGAGATCGGAAGTCCCAACACAGATCACCTCTCCCGGTTCCCGGGCCAGCGTCCGCAGTGCGATATCCAGCAGCCCCCGCGTGCTTCGAAGCTCCACAATCGTGGCGCCGCTCCGTTGCCCGAGACTCTGGATCTGTGATTCCAGGACATCGAGCCTCCTGGCCTGGGCGTCGATGATTCTGGCAAGAATCGCATCAGGGCGCTCCGCCCGGTAACGCTGCGGCTGATCGTCGCTCGACGTCGCCGCACCTTTGGCCACCAGCCCGTTCAGCGCCTGATAGGTGTTCGCCCTGGCAATACTCAACGCTTTGGCCAGGGCATACCCGCTGCACGGGCCCAAATCCAGAAGGGCTCCGTAGGCGAGGTTCTCGGTTGGCGTAAAGCCAAACGGTGTAAGATCGACGTCTGCCATGAGAAGTAGCTGTTACTACTACTAAGCAGACACTGGGGTGATTGCAATAGAGGAGGTTCCGGTCGTTGCCCGGACACCAACCGCAGGGGGTTTGTCAGACCCCTTTGCCCATCAGCTCAGCGTGGTGACAAGGTCGGGGGTTCGACTCGTCTTCTCCTTCCCCGCAGGGAGGTCGGACCGCCGGAGGGCCGCGTTGAGTACATCACCGAGTGCGGCTGCTGCATGAACGGTTACTCGCTGCCTCTCAGCTTCGCTGAGGTCTTCCAGATCGGGAAGATTGTCCTTGGGGAGGATGACGTTCGTGATCCCGGCCCGAACGGCGCCGAGAATCTTCTCCTTCACCCCGCCGATGGGTAGAACCCGACCAGAGAGCGTGACCTCACCGGTCATCGCCACGTCGTAACGAACTGGCACGCCGGAAAGGGCACTGACAAGCGAAACGGCCATGGTAACACCGGCCGAGGGTCCATCTTTGGGAATCGCTCCGGCTGGAACGTGAATGTGAATGTCCTTGTCGTTCAAGAGTTCGGGATCGATTCCCAACTCTTCGGCATGGGATTTGGCAAACGTCAGGGCCGCCCGGGCTGATTCCTTCATCACCTCGCCCAGATGGCCAGTGAGGACCAGTTGACCCTTTCCACCCATGACCGAAACCTCGACGAACATGATGTCGCCACCAGCAGGCGTGTAGTACATGCCGGTTGCCACACCCACTTGGTCTTCCCGGGCCGCCCGCTCCGGATGGACGGTGGGCCGGCCGATCAGATCACCGATTTCGCCTTTCTTGAGCCCGAGCTGTTTCATCTCGCCCGCCTCGATCTTCCGTGCCACCTTCCGCACGACCCGGCCCAACTCTCGTTCAAGTTGGCGGACTCCTGCCTCTCTGGTGTATCCCGATATCAGAGCACAGAGAGCCTCATCACCGAGCTCCAGTTGGTTGGCGTCGAGTCCCGCGTCCCTCAGTTGGCGGGGTAGTAGGTACCTACGCGCGATCGCCAACTTTTCCGCCTCTGTATAGCCGGAGAACTCCACCACCTCCATCCTGTCCAACAGAGGACCCGGGATGTTCTGGATGAAGTTCGCTGTGGCCACAAAGAGAACTTCCGAAAGGTCGCATGGCACACCGAGATAGTGGTCGGTGAACGTATCGTTCTGCGCCGGATCTAATACTTCCAGAAGTGCCGAGGCCGGATTGCCCTGGTGAGACACGCCAAGTTTGTCGACTTCGTCCAGGAGGAAAACCGGATTCTTCGTTCCAACCGTCTTCATCCCCTGCATAAGCCGTCCCAACATCGCACCGACATATGTACGGCGGTGCCCACGAATGTCGGCCTCGTCACGTGCCCCACCCAGTGAAATGCGAACGTACTTTCTTGCCATAGCACGAGCGATGGATTTGGCGATCGAGGTCTTGCCGACGCCAGGTGGGCCTACGAACAAGAGTATCGGACCCTTCGGCTGCTTGTCGTCCTCGTTGCCCAGTGCCTCCGGCATCTCGTCGGAATCGCCAGGCAGTTGCTTCGCTTGACGCAGCTTGCGCACCGCGAGGAACTCCAACACACGGTTCTTCACGTCCTGCAGGCCGTAGTGATCATCATCGAGAATCGCGGCGGCCTCTTTGAGATCTAGGTGGTCTTCACTGCGCTCGTTCCACGGCAACTCCGCAATCGTCTCCAAGTAGGTTCGAATCACCTGAGATTCCATGGAATCTGAAGACATACGCCCTAGCCGAGACAGTTCTCGCTCTACTTCTTTTCGTGCCTCTTCGGGAAGTTCCAGTCCCTGCAACCGCTCCCGCAATTCATCGATCTCGCCTTCCGATTCCTCTTCACCCAGTTCCTTGCGAATGGCCTTGAGCTGTTCCCTCAAAAACATCTCGCGTTGCTTGTGGCCAATCTCCTCCTGAACCTGAGTCTTGATGTCTTCTTGTACGTCTAGCAGCTCGATCTGACGCTGCACGTGTATCAACACGCGCCGCAGGCGCTCTTCTACGCCCAGCGTCTCGAGTACCGCCTGCCGCTCCTTTGGAGAGATATCGAGATACCCACCGACAACGTCGGCCAGGGCGCCGGCGTCACTCACCGTTTGAAGCACTTGCTGCACAATTTCCGCCGAAATACCCGTCTTCTCTCCTAGCTCCGCGGCGCGCTCCCGCAGCTCCTTGTACAGAGCGGCGAACGCTGCGTCAGCCGGATCTATCGGCGGGAGATCCAGCGCCTCCTGAACGATGGCCACGATGTGATCAGCTTCCTTGGTGTACTGGAGCACCGTGGCGCGGTATTCGCCATGTAGCAACAACTGGATTCCCCCCAACCCCCGCTGCACCTGACCTATCTTCGCCACCACGCCGATCGTGTGAAGGAGCTCGGGATCGACCGCCTCCACGTTCTCCCGCTGTGATACTGCGAAGACGAGCCGATCTTCCGTGCTCACGGCGGCTTCGATGGCTCGGAGCGTCCCCGGCCGGCCCGCTCCCACCGGAGCCGTCACTCCTGGGAAAAGCACCAGATCCCGAAGTGGGAGCACTGGCAATCGCAGGCGTTCCCTGGTCTGTTCGCTCATTTATCTAACTCCCGTACGGGGGATCATCACGCTTCATGACCAGGCCACACCGCACCGTTCATGCCGCCAAGCGGCACCTCCATAGCAAAAACACCGCGCAAACAGCGGTGTTCCCGACGAATGTGGCGCTTGTATACAGATCGTTACTGCCAGAATGGCAGCTATCGACTGCTGGGGGGCTACCTTCTTCGGATTTTTCGGGCTCCTTCGAGACACGAGAGCAAGTCAGCATCACTCGAGTTGCTCAACGATCCGGCACTCATCGTCGTCTCACGCTCCGCCTCGTCGGGGTCGGATTCACACACAAAGCGAATGATATCCGCCGGCCCCAGGGACCCACTACCACCCCCCTTGGAGTTCACAATCCCTGAGGTTCTGCCGATGCGCTCTACCTTCCAACTTTTGCCTTCGCGGTCGCTAAATGTTCGCATGGAGCCTGCCGCCGATTCCGTAGCCGAACGGTTGCCAGAGAGTTAGAGCCGGAGTAATCTACGGACACTTCGGACCCGATGCCACATCTCCGGCGCCCTGGCGAACATCGCCGTCGAGTCGGGGGTGATGGTCTATTGCTTGCGTAGGTGTTACGGGGGAAGATCCCCGCACGCTGCAAACGGTTCAAGTCAGGAGTCTGATGGCGGAAGCCCACACCCCATCCCTTGCCGCACGACTGGCTGATTCCCTGACGGACGAGTACACCATCGAGGGCGAAATCGGACGCGGCGGCATGGGGGTTGTCTTTCTGGCCCGAGATCTGAAGCTGAAGCGTCGGGTTGCCATCAAAGTCCTGCCACCTGATTTGGCGTACCGACCTAAGATTCGGACCCGTTTCACCCGTGAAGCTCAGACCGCGGCGCGCCTCTCCCATCCCCACATTGTCCCGATCCATGCGGTTGGCGAAGCCGACGGGCTCGTTTATTTCGTCATGGGGTTCGTAGACGGCGAGCCACTCAGCGCACGGCTGAAACGCAGAGGAAAGCTCCCCATCGAGGAAGTCCGGCGTATCATGCAGGAAACGTCGGACGCGTTGGGAATGGCGCACACGATGGGAATCATCCACCGAGACATCAAACCCGACAACATCCTGTTGGACGGCACGCGGCGGCGGGTGATGGTTACTGATTTCGGTATAGCCAAGGCGCTGACCGATGTGGGTAGCGGCACCCTGACCGGGACCGGAGTCGTTATCGGTACGCCGACGTACATGAGTCCCGAACAGGCCGGCGGCGAGAGAGAGATAGACGCTCGCAGCGATCTCTACTCCCTCGGAGTGGTAGCCTACGAGATGCTCTTGGGCCGGGTGCCGTTCAAGGCACCCACGGTACCCGGCATACTCATGAAACAGATCACCGAGCCCCCACCCGACATCATGGTGGGTCGACCCGAGTGTCCGAAGGAGTTGGCGGCCAGCGTGATGCGGTGTCTCGAGAAGGATCCAGAAAGCCGCTGGTCCACAGCCGATGCGCTGCGGCGGGCCCTGGAGAGCCGCACGTCAGTGCCCTACCGGAAACCATCCCGGCCCTCGGCTTCCAGGAGGCGCCCGGCCCACAGCCGCCCCAAACGTGAGCGGCCGCGGCATGAGTGGGACGAGGATTCCCGGCCCGTTCCCGCGCGGCGGAGATCACGCGATGGGGCAGCGCGGCGGGAGCGTCCCGCGCCTACCCAACCGGTGAAGGGCACCGATTCCGCCGAGCCGAAGATCGTCCGTGATTTTCGCAGCCGCTTTGCCTCGTACGTTACGGTCAACGGCAGCCTGATGATGCTGAACCTGTTGACCGGAATCGGCGAGCCTTGGTTCCTCTTTTGCGCCATCCCATGGGGGATCGGCATGGCCTCGAACTACGGCAAGCTATGGACGTCCGGCTACAGCTGGCGGGACATCATCAATCGGCCGCCGGCCGCAGATGCGATCGAGGCGCCGAAGTCGAAAAAAAAGCGAGGCTCCGAAAGACGATTGCCGCAAGCATCGGCGGCTGAGGAAGCGACCACAGGCGACTACGGCAAGTTGGCGGGGCAGATGCGTCAGCTTCAGGGTGATCGGCAGGCCATCATGCAGATGGTTGAGCGGCTCCCCGACTCCGAAAGGCAGCTCCTACCTGACATCGCCCCCACCGTAGACGCACTCATGAATCGAGCGGTGGAATTGGGACGCACTCTCAAGCAGATGGAGGGTGAGGTGGACCAGAGTGCCTTGGACAATCTGGACGGTCGGCTGAAGGAACTCGAGTCGCAAGGTCCGGGACCTGAACGCGAGCGTCGACTCAACTTGATGAGACGTCAGCGCCGAACGCTCCTCGATCTCATGGAGCGCCGCACCAAAGTCGAGGCACAGTTCGAGTCATGCGCTCTCACAATCCAAAACGTGCGCTTCGACTTGTTGCGGCTGCGTTCAGCCGGCGTGAGCGCCGTACTGGACAACCTGACGATGGTTACGCAACAGGCGAAGGCGCTGGCCATCGACGTAAACGCCGCCATCGACGCGGCCGGCGAGATTAGAGAGGCAATAGGAAGGTCGACGCCGAGGCCGTGATTTCCTTATTCCCACTAATACCTCGCTATCTCCCTTATCGCCGCCTCCAAATCCCACACCTGGGGCAGAATCGCATTCTCCAGCTCTGGCGAGTAGGCCACGAAAGTGTCTGTCGCGGCCACACGCCGTACCGGGGCGTCGAGCCACGAAAAATGCTCATCAGCAATGCGAGCGGCGATTTCCGCTCCATATCCCCACGACAGCGAGTCTTCGTACGCCACGATCACCTTGTTGGTCTTCGCCACTGAGGTACCGATGCTCTCCCAATCCACGGGGTTCAACGAGCGAAGATCGATCACCTCTGTGCTAATACCCTCTTCGTCGGCAAGCTTCTTGGCAGCAACAAGTGTGCGTTGTACGACTGCCCCGTACGTGATGACCGTGAGATCCGTTCCCTCACACGTCACCCGGGCCTTCCCAAATGGAATCATGAAATTGGGGCCGGGGTTGGGCGACTTGTTGTAGGTCTGGCGGTACAGATGTTTGTGCTCGAGGAAGATGACCGGATCTTCGCACCGTATCGCCGTGCGAAGCAATCCGCTGGCGTCGAGAGCCGTTGACGGACACACCACCCGCAGACCCGCAACGCTGGTGTACACCACAGCACCCGTCTGCGAATGATAAATCCCTCCACCCCTGAGATACCCACCGTAGGTCACCCGAACAACAACGGGGCAACTGAAATCTCCGTTACTTCGCCAGCGTAGGGAGGCCAGCTCGTTGCGCAACTGGTGGTAGGCGGGCCAGATGTAATCGAAGAACTGTATTTCGACGACTGGCTTGATGCCACGCGTCGCGAGACCCACCGCGCGACCGATGATATTGGCTTCAGCAAGGGGGGAATTGTAGACACGGTCACCGCCGAACTCGCGCTGCAAACCCCACGTCACCTTGAACACACCACCTTTCCCCTTCAGGTCATCGATATGCTCGTGGCGGGAGACATCGGCCACGTCCTGTCCGAAGATGATCACCCGCGGATCGCGAATCATTTCGTCCCGCATGCACCTGTTCAGCAGATCCACCATCGTGGCCGGGGTCCCACTGAACTGCGGGTCTTCCTCAGTGTCGAACTGCTCGCTCGTGGGATCCACGCTCTCCGAATAGACGTGTAAGTGCAATGTTTCCGGATCGGGCTGCGGTGACGCCAGCGCCAGGTCGGTGGCAAGTTGCACTTCCTTCTCCGCATGTGCCCTGATCTTCTCAATATCCTCTTCGGTTGCAATACCCTCTGCAATCAGTCGAGATGGAAATGTCTCGATTGGGTCCTGGCCGGCCTCTTCCTCCCGCTCGACAATTGGTTTGTACGACCTCTCGTCGTCAGAAAGAGAATGGGAATAGGGCCGGACCACCTGCGCGTGAACCAGTGCCGGACCTTTCCGCGCGCGGCAATGCCCCACGGCGCGTGAAACAGCATCGTACGACGCCACGGGGTCGCAGCCGTCTACCTCTTCGATACGGAGATCTGGAAACCGCGAAACGAGCTTGGATACGGACCCCCCGGCTGTCTGCACCTCGATGGGCACAGAGATGGCGTAGCCGTTGTCCTCGATCATGAACAATACCGGGAGCTTGAGATTGCACGCCGTGTTCATGGCCTCCCAAAACTCTCCTTCGCTCGTCGCTCCCTCACCAGAGCTTACGTAGACGATCTCGTCGTCCTTAATCAGCTCGTCGCGATCGGGAATCCCGTCGATCCTGGAGTAGCGCAGCCACGCCTCGGCACATCCAACCGCATTGAGAAACTGCGTGCCCGTCGGACTCGACGAGCTAACTATGTTCAGCGCTTTGTGTCCCCAGTGCGACGGCATTTGCTTCCCGTGAGAGTTCGGATCGTCGGCAGCCGCGACCGCCGACAGCAACATCTCGGTGGGAGTCATACCTAATCCCAAGCACAACGCTCGGTCCCTGTAATAGGGGTAAAACCAATCGTGTGCCGGCTTCAACACCTTCCCCGCGGCCGCAAGGACAGCCTCATGTCCAGCGCCTGACATCTGGAAGAAGATTTTGTTCTGACCCTTCAGTTTGATCTCCCGGTCGTCCAGAACCCGGGAGATCAACATCACCCGGTAGAGGTCGAGAAGATCTGATTTGGTGAGTCTCCGAGAGGCCGAACGCTGCGTCCGCGAACCTGTCTGAGTTTGCGTCATGATGTAAGAGAATAAGCTGTCAGCAAAGCTTCGTCAGCTTTTTCAGGGCCTGCAGTTTCTGGAAAGCGGTTTTCTCGTTCGGCGCATCACCGATGCTGTGGATCGCATCCCGTATATCCATCAGCACCTCGAGCAGGAGTTGCTCTCGCTGATAGGCCGCGTCCATATCCATCATCCTCCCGGCGTCTTCGGCCTGCTTGGCCCGATCGTACGCTTCGCGGTAGATGCTCTCCAAATTCGTAAGGATCTTGTCGCGTGAACGCATGGCTCCTCTGGGCTAATACTCGAATATACCGTTCTGGCCCCGCCCGCCACCCCTGGGGTCTTGACGCATCGGAACTGGGGGCCCGGGCCCCGGTTCATCCCAGGCTGCGGGAGGACGCGGAATCACCACCGCAAGACCACCAAACCGCTCGGGACCTTGGGCGCAAAGTACGTTGATTTCTGAGGCATGAAGGCCCCTGCATCTGCCACCGCCAGAACCTGCTCGACCCCTGTTGGCCTCATCAACACGGCCGCCGATGCCCCTTCGGAATAGACCCGTTGCATCACCGACTTGGTCGAGGGACCGTAGCTGATCTTACGCAGAGACCCACCGACCGACCGTAGAGGATCGACAACTAAACTGTCGATCTTCGCCACGTCGAGGGTCAGCACGGTCGGCTCATCCGCAAACGGCAACCACGCGAGATCAACGCCTTCCTTCACCTGGAAGCCAAGAAACGTTGGGCCGGGAAGATACACCACGCACCTCAGCCGCTCTCCGACTCCCCCTAGATAGACCTCTACGTCAGCGGCGGAGGCCAGATCGGTCGCCATGAACCGCTTTCCCAGCAGGCCCACGACCGCCGACCGGTCTATCGGGCTGCCGTGGATAATCCGATGCGTGGGAAGAACCGCGAGGCCCGGATCGCCCAGAGGCACGATCAGCCCCAGAGTTCGATCTGCCGCCGAGTTTTCGGCCTGGTAAATCTGCGCCGTTTCGTAGCGATGGTGGCCATCGGCGATGTAGAGGACGCCGTCATCCCCGGCGGCACTGGCGATTGCTTTCCCCGCTTGTCCCGCTACGCTCCAAAGCGATATCCTCACACCGTCTAGTACCGCCTGAAAGTCGGACTCCCCGGCCGCCACCGACAGAAGCAACTCCCGGAGTACGCCACTTCTATCTCGACACATCAGCAGCAGAGCCTCGAACATCGCCCGGGTGGACTGCATGAGAGCCAGGCGGTCTTCCCTAGGGCCTCTATGCGTTCTCTCGTGTGGTCTAACCCGGCCTTGCGAATACGGCTCTACCGCCACCGCAGCGATGACACCGGTTCGCACCTTTGTCTCCCCATCCGGGGCCTCGAACTCCTGTCGAACGACATAGACAGCGGGCTCGCAGTCTTGGACCAGGACACCTTGACTGCGCCATGACTCCAGGATCGTGGCTGCATGCCCGTACCGGTCGCCATTCCCGCCGGGAAGAATCAAACGAACGATGTTGTGCTCGCTCCGCTCCCGGTAGATTCTTCGCTGCTCCTTTGAGATCACGTCATAAGGAGGCGCGATCAAGTCACTGGACCGCTCTAAGTCGCGGTACCGCTCTCCATTGAACGGCGTGACAAGCGCAGTAGATCCGCCGGTCATGCCCACCTTTCAGGAATTTCCAGAGCTTCGATATCCGGACAGAAAGCATAATCGCTGCCCGGCCACCTCTTCAGCTCAGCGGACGCGGGCGTTAACAATCTAGCGCTCAACTCGCAGAACGGTACGCACCTCACGCCTCGATTGGCCTCCAGGTCGTAAGGGTCATCAATTTTCCGCTGCGGAGTCACTCCCAGTGCTTCGCCGCCTGAACGGTTTCCTCGAGTAGCTTGCGATATGAATCCAGACGCGCACGGCTGATCTCTCCGCGGTCGGCGGCGGCGGCGACAGCGCAATCCGGTTCTTCCACGTGACGACAGTTGTCGAAGCGACAGTGCGAAATTGCGGAGGCGAATTCTGGAAAAGCCGCGGCGAGTTCCTCCGGCATGACGCCCCATAGCCCCACATCGCGCAACCCTGGCGTATCCACCACAAAGCCGCCGTCCTTGAGGCTGTGCATTTCGGTGGCCGTGGTCGTGTGACGTCCGGCACCGCTTCGGCGACTCACTTCGGCTATTCTGAGCCGCAGGCCTGGTTGCAGCATGTTGAGGAGGGTGGATTTTCCGACACCGGTGGATCCAGTAAACAATGAAACGCGGTTTGCCAGCTTACGCCGCAGTGGCTCGATGCCGACCCCGTGCGGGACGCTCGTGACTATCACATCATAACCTGCTGCACCGTACGGCTCGCCAAGCGATGCTGCGTCGCCCACGAGATCGGCCTTATTCACGACGACCACGGCAGGTAGGTGATTCGTTTCGGCCACCACCAAAAAGCGGTCCATGAGGTGAGCGTCCCATCGGGGTTGGTCTGCCGCACCCACCACAATTACCTGATCTAGATTGGCTGCGATGGGGCGTACGCTGCGGGACTGTCCCGGCGTTCGCCGCTGCAACACGGTACGTCGCTCGGCGACTTCCTCTATGGTCACGGACTCGTTTCCGTGTGCGTGCAGCAATACCTCATCACCCACTAGGACGCGCTTGACCCGGCCCCGTTTCATTCGACCACGAAGGGAGGCATCCAGTGTCTCACCGTTGCTAAACACACGGTAAGTCCCCCCGACGATGGAAAGCACGGTTCCGTATCTCCGCTCTACCAGTCCGACAACTCCTTTTTTTCTTCGATGAGCCGTTCGAGGTGCTCCTTGACTCGGTAGAGCGTCAAAGCGTAGAGGGCCGATTTCACCTCCGCCCGACGATCCGCCACGGCTAAGGGCTCGGTTTCCAAATGACCAACCGGCTGCGCCCCATCAGGAGACCACCGAACGAAGATCAAAGCGGCCGAATATTTCTTGCTGGCGGTCTCGTCCTCTTCGATGTAAACGTCCACCGAATAGGACGCACCATCGGACCCTTCGAAGGCGGGTGGACGGGAATGCTTCTCGAAATAGCCACCCAACGACGAATCCGGCATCACTTCCAGGAACGGGCCTCCTTCAACAGTGCGCTTCGTAGCAATGTGTTTTAATTCCGCTAATTGTTGGGGTAAAAACGAAGGTTGGAAGCTGCCATTTGGTGTAATACCGGTGCCGGAGCGAATCGATCGCCGTAGGCCAGGGACAGCCGCTCGAGCATGTCTACGGCCCGCGCCACCCCAATGTCATCCAGCTGCCGCAGCGGACCGCCCTGGAATGGTGGATAACCAATCCCAAAGACTGCACCCACGTCGCCGTCCCTCGCCGAGCGAACTACTCCTTCATCCAACGCGCGAGCCGCCTCATTCAGCAGCGCAAAGACGAGCCGCTTCTCGATATCGGTGTTGGGCACCGGACGGGCGTTCACGGTGAGCACTTCGTAGACCGACTGATCCACCCCCTTCCTCTTGCCCTTCTCGTATCGATAGAAACCACGCCCGCTCTTCCGACCCAATCGTCCGTCGTGAATCATTCGAACGAGCCCATCTATCGGCGTGAGTCTCTCTCCCAAGGCTTCATGCATTACCAACGACCCCTTGTGGGCGACGTCCAAACCCACCTCGTCGAGCAGCGTGATCGGACCAACTGGAAAACCAAAACGCTTCATGCTTCGATCAATGTCTTCGATCGACACTCCCTCATTCACCATGCGCCCGGCCTCGTTGAGGTAGGGAGAGAGAATGCGGTTGACCCAAAACCCCGGATGATCGCGCACCACGATCACGGTCTTTCCCATGCGACGACCGAAGTCGACCGACGTGACCGTCACCCACGGCTCCGTGTGATCCGTAACGATGATCTCGAGCAGCGGCATTTTCTCCACCGGAGAAAAGAAATGCATGCCGATCACACGACCTGGATGTCGAGTGGCCTCGGCGATGCGGGCGATCGGTATGGTGCTCGTGTTGGATGCCAGGATACAGCGGTCTCCCACCAGAGTCTCCAACTCACGAAACACCTGACGTTTCACATCGAGGTCTTCGAAAACCGCTTCAATCACCAGGTCCGACCGACCGAATCCAGCCCAATCGGCTCCGCCGGAGACTAGGGCCTCCAAACGCCGGTACTCGTATTTCGTGAGTCGTCTACGCTCGAGCCTGTCCCTGAGGATCTTGCGCCCCAGATCCACTCCCCTCTTCACTCGATCGAGACTCGTATCGCGAAGCCGTACATCGACGCCCGCCCGCAAGACGGCGGTCCCCCCGATGGCTGCTCCCATGAACCCGGCACCCACAACGGCAAGGTTTTTTACATCTTTCGCTTCCGGCTTCGGGCCTTCGACGCCCGAATCTTTCTTCAGCGCCGTAGTCGCGAAAAAGATCTGGACGAGCTTGCGAGACACCTCACCGACACCCAGCTCGGCAAAGTGCTTTGCCTCGCAATCCAACCCCTCCTCGATACCGTGCTTGAGTCCGTGTCGTATCGCATCGAGGGCGGCGAGAGGAGCAGGGTAATGGCCCTTGGTTTTCCTCTTCACCTGCTTTTCCGCCGTTGCAAAGACGATACGGCGTCCGAGAGGGTTCCTATCGAGCACGACCGACGCCAACCCGCCTCGTGGCCGCGCCGGTTTCCAACCGTCGGCGAGCTTGCGGGCCGCCTTCATCGCGACCTCTTCGAGGATCGCAGGGTGCACCAACTCGTCCACAATACCGAATCGGTAACCCCTGTGGGCGGACACGACCTTACCAGCGAGGATAATGTCCAACGCCGCTCGGACTCCGATCAGTCGAGGAAGGCGCTGGCATCCGCCGGCGGCTGGTATGATGCCAAGCTGGACTTCAGGGAGCCCCAATGTCGTCTTTGGATGGTTGGTGGCAACGCGGTACGTACACGCGAGCGCCGCTTCCAACCCACCTCCCAAGCACGCACCGTGAATGGCTGCAACCACCGGCTTGTCCAGCTCGCCGAACCGGCTGACTAATCGCTGCCCGCCGCGCACGAGTTGCAGTGCTTCGTCGCTCGATTTCAGTCGGACGAATTCGTCGATGTCAGCACCGGCGATGAAGCTGTCCCGCTTTCCCGACAGGAAAACGACCGCGCGAACGTCGGCATCGCCACGCAATTGGTTGAACAGCGGCTCCAATTTGTCCCGCACGCCGGCGGTGATCTTGTTGACGGGTTCGTCTGGTAAATCAAAGACGACGCGCGCAATGCCGTCGTGATTGTCCACCGTAAACGCTGTCATGTCAGCGACGCTCCAACACCATCGCGAACCCCATCCCTCCCTGCGCACACACTGAGATCAGGCCGAACTGAACGTCGCGTCGGGCCATTTCATTGGCGAGCGTCAAGGTGATGCGCCCACCCGTCGCACCGAATGGATGTCCGATCGCGAGGGATCCGCCCATGACGTTCAAGGTGTCACGGTTGACTTGACCAATCGGCTTAGGGCGACCCAGCCGTTCCTGCGCCCATTTCTTGGATTCGAAGGCCTGGATGTTCGAAAGAACCTGCGACGCAAACGCTTCGTGCATTTCAACGAGACCGAACTCCCGCCAGGTGATCCCCGCACGGTCGAGGGCCAAAGGCACCGCATACGCCGGACCCATCAACAACTGACCGCCGGGGTCCAAAGCCGCCACAGCATACGATCGGATATATGCGAGGGGCACGTATCCAAGTGCTTTGGCAGCGTCCTCGCTCATCAGAAGCACGGCCGAGGCACCATCGGTCAGCGGAGAGGAATTTCCAGCCGTTACCGTGCCGTACCTGCGGTCGAACGCCGGCTTCAGCTTAGCCAGGCGATCCAGTGTGCTGTCGATGCGGATGCCGTTGTCCCTCGATATCGGGTTGCCATGGGATGGAAACAACGTCGCTATCTCCGCCGTGATGCGGCCGTCTTCCGTCCCGGCGGCTGCCAGCCGATGGCTCCGCAGGGCAAAGGTGTCCTGATGCGCCCTACTAATTCCGTTTTCCTTGGCCATCTTTTCGGCCGACTGGCCCATCGTCTCTCCGGTCGACGGCTCGGCGATCGCGGGCGCCACCGGCACGAGATCTCTCGGCCTGATTCCCGCCACCAGCTTGATCCGTTGGGAAAGGGTCTTCGCCTTGCTCAGCCCGACGAGCATGTCACTGAAACGCTTCGAGTGGAGAATGGGAACGTTGGAAAGGCTCTCAGCCCCGCCCGCAATGACAATCCGCGCATACCCGTGTGCAATCTGGTCCGCACCCTGAGCAATGGCGGAGTTTGCAGACGCACACGCCCGATTGACGGATGCGGCGGGGATGGACGCGGGAAACTGCGGTAGGAGACTGACCTCGCGGGCAATATTCGGGGTGAGTGCACTGGGGACAACCTGGCCGAAGTACATCTCGTCAACCAGATCTCCGTCTAGGTTCATCCGATGCACCAGCTCGACGGTCGTCCGCCGTGCAAGGTCAACGGCCGGAATGTCCTTGAGCAAAGTGCCGGACCTACAGAACGGGCTCCTGCAACCTCCGACGACGGCAACCCGCGATCCCGTACGTGGCGAAATCATTCGGGGAAAGGTAGTGACCCTTGTGGCCAGCAGGCAGGGAGAGCCATCATTCGCGACGCACAGCAACTACACTTGCGAGGGCAGCCGAGCGCGAGTCGAACGCTTCGACTACCTCCCGAGCGAACAACACTTCAAAGGGTTCAACTAGGGCGCTCAACTCACCCCGCTTCAGTACGTGCTCGGGCGAACTCGGGCCCCACCCGAACACATGTTGACTCTCGAGAAAGGTCTCGTAAATAAAATGACCACCCGGCTTCAAAGCCTGCTTGAAATGCTCCGTCCGGTTACGGTCGAGGTAATTGAACCCCATGACGACGTCGAAGGCCTTCTCGGGAAGGGAAACGGTGGTGAGATTTGCGCATTCCCAGGTGACGGTGAGCCCGCGCTCTGCAGCCCGGACACGAGCGATCTCCAGTCGATCGGCGTCGTGATCGAGTGCCACCACGTCGGCGCCGAGCGCCGCGGCGGCAATCGCGTGCCGTCCCTTACCACATGCGATATCAAGCACCTGGATGCCAGGCAGGATGAGCCGCCGGTGCCAATGGAACCAGGTGCTCGGCCGCTGGTCTTGATCCTGAGCTGACGTGCTCGTGGACTCCCCCTTTTCTCAAGCGACGCGCACCGAAAATCTAGCTGCAATAGCAGCGGATCCGGTGGACCTCTTAGTCATAGGCGCCGGGATCAACGGCGCTGGCATCGCCAGAGATGCCGCGATGCGCGGTATCCGAACCGCGCTCCTCGACAAGGGCGACTTCGGCGGAGGAACCAGCGGCCGGTCATCCAAACTCATTCACGGCGGTCTCCGCTACCTCGAAATGGGCGACCTGGGTCTGGTTTTCGAGGCAAGCAGAGAACGACGGACCCTCCTGCGGATCGCTCCCCACCTCGTGTGGCCCAGGTCCTTCATTTTCCCGATCCACTCTGGTGGGCGTCTCCCACGGTGGAAACTAGCCGCAGGCCTCATGCTCTACGACCTCCTGGCGCTATTCCGAAATGTGCGGAGGCATCGGATGTTGGGCAAGCAACGAATACGCCGTGCCGAACCCAATCTGCGCAGCCGAGGCCTCAAAGGCGGCGGGCGCTACTACGACGCACAATGTGACGACGCGCGGCTCACTCTCGCCAATGTCAGAAGTGCACACGAGCACGGCGCGCTGGTCGCCAACTACGTCGTCGTGGACGACTTCGAACCAGCAGACGGACGCGTCCGGCGAGTCCGAGCCACAGACCGCGTCACCAACTCAAGTTACACTTTTCGCGCCAAAGTCGTTGTAAACGCCACCGGCCCCTGGTCGGACGAGCTCCGCGCCAAGGACGGCAGCCCGAGTCCCGCGTTGCGCAGGACCAAGGGCGTGCACCTGGCCGTCCCTCGGAAACGGCTGGGGAACACCGAGGCGATTGCAATGACATCACCCATCGACGGCCGGGTCATGTTTGTCGTCCCGTGGGGCGACATGTCCTACATCGGGACGACCGACACGGACGACCTCACGGATCCAGATCTGGTGAGAGCGACTGCGGAGGATGTGATCTACCTTCTGCGTTCGGCTAACGCCCTCTTTCCAGAGGCGCGTCTGCAGCCGGCGGACGTCGTGTCGACCTGGGCAGGCATCCGCCCCATGGTGGCTTGTGCCGAATCCAAGGATCCCAGCGCCGTGTCCCGTGAACATCGGATCCTCGAGAGCGAATCCGGGATCGTGTCGGTCATCGGGGGAAAGCTCACTACCTATAGGGCTGTCGCAGAGGAGGCGGTGAACGTGGTCGCCGCCAGGCTTCACAAGATCGACGGCAGAAGGATCGCCAGACGCGCTCCCACAGATAAGGATCCGCTTCCCGGGGGCGCTACTCAGCACTTGGACGTCCTGATGAAAGACATCGCAAGGGAGGGTTTTAGCCGAGAGACGGCCGAACACTTGGTACGGGCATACGGCACGGAATCGGCGGCGGTTGTCAATCTGGCACAGTCAGATCCCGACCTCGCCGACGCCATCGTGGAGGGCCATCCCGCCATCCGCGCCGAGTTGGTCCATGCCATCCGCCGGGAGATGGCGATTACGCTGTCGGACCTTTTGATCCGGCGGACTCATCTGTTCTACGAAGTGTTGGGACACGCCGTACCTGAAGCCCCGAGCGTGGTCGAGCTGGCTGCCCCGGAACTGGGATGGGATGCGGGTCGCAAAGCCAGCGAGTTGGCCGCCTACCTTCAGGAGATTCAGCACGCCATGGCCTTTCGGGACGACCTGCGGGTCTGAAATCCACATCGTCCACCCCCCGGCGGTTAGATTTACTCGGCTCGTCGGAACGGCGGCGTCACCTCCGACTCTGCCGATCGAAGGCAGGGGCCGGGTAGCGACGCTTCACCAGACCCCACAAACTCACCAGGGCCCACACTGTCTCCAAAACGATGAAGCCGACTCGGCGATCGTAGACCGCAACCACCGTCAGCAGCAAGGCACCGATGAGGTTGGCCCAGAGATACAGCAGCCCATGACTCTTCCACCAACCCAGCTGAAGCCGGAAAAAAGAGAGCAGGATCAATCCGGCGCCACCAAGGGACAGAATTTGCACGAGGACGTTGTTCATGGCACCAAGCCCGGTAGACAGAGTGGTTGGCTAAGATTGGTAACGGCACTGACGGTTCGGGCTGTGGTCAACCCTCGCTTGGCCCTCGATCTCATTCGGCTGCTATGGGCTTTCCGCGCGCGAGGTTGGTATCGCCATCCGCCGTTCCTCCCCCTTGCTCCACGTGAGTACACTCGCTGGCGAATGTACACCGCTTACGGGAATGAAACCGCCATCCCCCCTGTGGAAGATGTCATTCGCTTCGCCAGATGGCGCCGCGAGGTCATGCGTTTGTGAATCCTCAGCACCGGGCCGTTGTTGTGAAGGAGATAGCCTTTGATTTGGGGTTCCATAGCTGCGGCATCACAGATCTGTCTCCGACCCCTCATAGCCAGCAATTGGCAGAGTGGCTGGATAATGGCTTCGCGGGAACCATGGCGTACATGCACCGGCAGGAGCACCAGCGGAAAGAGCCGGCCGGCATCATTCCCGGAGCCAATCGCGCGGTAGTAGTGACCCGGAATTATCACAGCACCGATCCTCCGTCAGACCGCTCGCGAGGGAAGGTCGCGAAATACGCGCGAGGGAGGGACTACCACGAAGCCTTGCGCGAACCGCTACGACAATTGGCGGACGAAGTGGCACGACTCGGCGGCCCCAGCACTATCGCAAAGGCATTTCTGGATGCCGGACCCGTCCCGGAAAGGGAGCTGGCACAGCGAGCCGGGTTGGGCTGGATTGGCAAGAACACGATGTTGATCGACCCTCGCGCCGGTTCCTTTCTCTTCATCGGATCAGTTCTCACCAACGCAGATCTCGCCGTGGATTCCCCGTTCGAGGCCGATAGGTGCGGTAACTGTCGACTATGTCTCGACGCCTGCCCCACCGACGCATTCCCCGACGAGCGGGTGTTAGACAGCAGGCTTTGCATCTCCTACCTGACAATCGAGTACCGGGGCAAGATCGAGCTCTCCCTCGCTTCTCAGATGGAAAACTGGGTCTTTGGGTGTGACATCTGCCAGGACGTTTGTCCGTGGAACCACAAGTTCGCACAACCGGCTAGCGATCCCGTGCTGGAACACGAGCCTCGACTCGCGACGGTCGATCTCGAGGAAATGGCTGAGATATCAGACGAAGAATTCGATCGTCGTTACGGCTGGACGGCGATGGAGCGCCCTGGCGCAGCCGACATGCGTCGCAACGCTCGCACGGTGCTCCCGTCCGGCCCATAGGCATCATAGGGGCATGGCGTCCGCGATCGACGACAGCCCGGTCCAGGTTCTGGTCAGCCTGAAGCGAGGTTGGCATTCTCCGCTGGAAGCGTACACACTCTGTCTTGCCTGGTACAGAGCTTCCACTTCCAGAGAGGAGAACGCCAATGGACAGATATATCGGACTGGACGCGCACGCGTCAAGCTGCACGCTCGGGGTGCTGGGCCGGGTGGGAAGCGACTGGGGTCGCACGTGGTGGAGACGAACGCGCAGGCGCTCATCGAGGTGCTCCGCAGCATTCCGGGACCTCGGCATCTGTGCCTGGAGGAAGGCACGCTGGCGAGTTGGTTGTACGAGGTACTCTCGCAGCATGTGGAGGAGATTGTAGTGACGGCGGTGAGCGAGAGCCGTGGTCCGAAGAGCGGACAGCTGGATGCGTCTGGTGTGGCGGAGCGCTTGCGCATCGGAGCGACCCAGAGGAAGGTGTACAAGGAGCGTGGCCAGTTCGCAGCGCTGGGACATCGACAACGGGGCTTGCTCAGAGTCCCGTAGGGTTGTCCAAAAACTCCCAGGGAAGCCCGAATTCCTGTTCAACGTGGGCTGCGAGAGCTTTTACGCCGAACGTTTCCGTGGCATAGTGACCGCCGTAAATGACGTTGATCTCCCACTCCTCGGCGTCGAAGTGTGTGTGGTGGGTGCCCTCACCGGTCAAGAAAGTGTCAACCCCGGCGTCCCGCGCCTGCTCTATCATGGATCCACCCCCACCTGTCACGATCCCGATTCGTCTGACCTCGTCCAGACCAGCGGGAATCACATGGGGGGCGTCGCCGAGGAGGTTGGTCACCCTAGCCACCAAGGAATCCCTCGACTCGCTCAGTGTCCCGGCAAGGCCGATGGTGGTTCCGTTATAATCCCCGAACGGCTGCGGATCACCCACTCCTAGCTCTGCCGCTAAAATAGCGTTGTTTCCAACCGTGGGATGGCAGTCGAGTGGGATGTGTGCACTGTAGAGGGCAATGTCGTGGTCCAGCAGCCTCTTGAGACGGCGCCAATGGCGGCCGGTAGCAGGCTGGGCGGGACCCCAAAACATCCCGTGATGAACCAATAGCAGGCTCGCCCGGCTGTCCGCCGCGGCATCAATCGTAACCTGACACGCATCCACTGCGGCGGCGATCCGTTTCACTGATCCCGAATTCTCCACCTGAAGACCGTTCAACGCCCCCGGGGCGTCGGGGATGTCGGATACCGCGAGGAAACCGTCCAGGTAAGCGACAAGCGTCTTGAGTGGTACGGACTGCCCTCGGCGGCTAGATCTAGTCACCAGGCACCATGAGTGATGGGAACACTAACATGACATCATGACGACATCATAGTGACATAACGAAACGGGCGCCCTTCGGCGCCCAAGTCATCTCGACGTAAGAGAGTGAAAATCAATAACTTAGCAAGGTACAGCTCACAAATGACTGAAACGCTTAATCATTGGGGACACCCTGTCCCACTGGCGGCTGCCATGAGATCCCTGAGGCCAGCTTCGCCTCCGATTCCTCGGCTTCGGCTTCCGATTGCCGCCCATCGCCCTGGTCCCCTGTGGGCAACTCGGCGGCGCCTGGCTTCCGGGCGAGGGCCTTCGGATCTTCCATTTTGAGGTGCCCGTTGACCTCGCCGCCTTCCTGGAAGAGGATCCGCTTGGTGGTAATGTCGCCATTGATCTGGGAGCTGGCTTGGACCTCCACGCGCTCGTCCGCATAGATCGCCCCCCTCACTTCTCCACCAATGACGGCTTCGCGGGTCAAGATATCACCCTCGACTATGCCACCCTTAGCAACGAGTACCTGTCGTTCGGCCCGTATGCTTCCCGATACCACTCCTTCCACCTTGACGACACCGTTGGTGTCCATCCGACCATCAATGCGCATTCCAGTGGCAACAACCGAAAGTCCCGGCTCCCTCCCGGCTGTCTTGTCTTGTGAGACGGTACGGCCGTCCTTCTTGCCCATTCTGCTAACCCTCCCGGATCGTCGATTGTGGATCGATCGAAATGTCGCCCCGTCTCTTTTCAAAATGCAAGTGCGGGGCCGTGGACCGTCCGGTGCTTCCTGAGAGCGCGATGACTTGGCCGGCATCCACTCTAGCTCCCGGCGAAACCAAGAGCCGTGACGCATGACCATACATCGTCCGGTATCCATAGGGATGATCGACCAAAACAAACAGACCGTACTCCGGATGGAAACCCGCTTCCGCCACGGTTCCACCACCCGCAGCGCGGATGGGGGTTCCCCGGGGAACCGGGACGTCGATGCCGGGATGGGGCTGAAGCCCTTCTCCTGCGACCGAGAACCCGCGTGTAACCATGCCGTGGACGAGAGAATCGACCGGCCAATAGAGCGGTAAAGACGGTCCGCGCCGGCCGTACAGAGACTCGGCGTCCGGTTCCCTGGCGACCAGGGCGGACAGAATCGGCAATCCGTCCATGCGCTCAACCACGGTGGTCAGAGGCTCCGCGATGATCTCGGCTCCCAGAACCGTGCGGATCTGGTCATATCGCGCCTCCAGTTCTTGCAGAGTTGCCGCCAGTTGTTGAACCTGGCTGTTCTCTTCGGTGAGGCGCGCGATCTCGGTATTCAATCCCGGGACACGGGCTGCGGTGCGGGCGATGGGCGTGTAGAGCACCGCCACCAGGGCCACCAGAGCCGCGAACACGACGCTGCCGACTGCGAGCGTTTTGAAGAGCCACGCCGGCATCGTGTAGATCTGTGATTCAGGGTCCCCTTTCCAATGAATCGAAATCGTGACGGTGGATCGGCTCTTGCTCATCCTTCAAAGGGTTTCCCGAGTACGATTTCCAGAATGCGTGCAAGATCGTCGTTAGAGTAAAAGTTGATCGTGACGCGCCCGCTGCCCTTTCCACGCAGCGCTACGAATACGTCCGTGCCGAGTTTCGTGCGCAATACGTCCTCAACGCGCCTGATGTGGGCATGCTGAGGCGAATCGTTGCGGCTATACCTCGGGCGTCGCTTGCTCGGCTTCTTGCTGCGCGTCAGCGCTTCTGCTTCTCGAACCGAAAGCCGATCCGTAACCATTCGCTCGGCCAGCAGCGAAACCGTGCGCTGATCGCTCACCTGAAGCAACGCGCGCGCGTGTCCGGTTGAGAGTTTACCACCGTGAACGAGATCCTGTACCATCTGTGGCAGTCGCAACAGGCGAAGTGCATTAGCTACTGTTGAACGGTCCCTGCCGACGAGGTCACCCACCTCAGCCTGCGATACTCCAAACTCGGTAATCATCCGCTGGTATCCGCGTGCTTCGTCGATGGGAGACAGCGCATCCCTCTGCAGGTTTTCCACCAGCGCCAGTGTAAGCAGGGTGCGATCATCCACCTCCCGTATTACGGCGTCGATCGTTGGCCACCCCAGGGCTTCCGCAGCACGGCAACGCCTCTCGCCGGCGATCAACTCGAAGACGCCGTCGCCCCCCGGACGCACGATGATCGGTTGCAACAGTCCCACCTGGTCCAAAGAGGTCTTCAGTTCATCAAGAGCCTTTTCGTCAAACGCCTGTCGTGGTTGATATCGGTTTGGACGAACGGCGCTGATAGGAATGTGTGTCAGCGAGCCGTCGGCGCGTGCTTCGATGACCGTTGTGGGGCCGAGCAGCGCCTGGAGTCCACGACCAAGACGGCGGGAGTTTTTTTCCATCTATACCGTTATTTGAGATGTTACACCGACACGTGAAGCCGATCGCGTGTCGCCTTCGCACGATCGGATGAATTCTTGCGCGAAGGCCAAGTAGCTCTTCGCACCTACAGACTGCACGTCGTAGAGCAAGATCGGCTTGCCGAAACTCGGTGCTTCAGCTATGCGAACATTGCGTGGAACGACGGTATCGAACACTTGTCCACCGAAGTATTCCCTCGCTTCACTAGCGACTTGCTTCGACAGATTGAGTCGTGCGTCGTACATGGTGAGTAGCACGCCTTTGATCGTCAAATCCGAGTTGAAATTCTGCTGCACGAGTTTGATGGTGTTCAGCAGCTGTGAGAGACCCTCCAAGGCGTAATACTCACACTGGATCGGGATCAAGACCGCATCTGCCGCGGTGAGCATGTTGAGCGTGAGAAGACCCAACGATGGCGGACAATCGATGAGCACGAAATCGTAGCCGTCACGCGTCGAGCGCAGCGCCTCGCGCATCGCAGTTTCACGACTGGCGGTATTCACCAATTCGATCTCTGCGCCTACAAGATCCTGGGTGGCGGGAGCCACATCCAACGCTGGAAGGGCCACTCCTTTCCGGATCACCTCCGCCAGCGACCGCTCGCCCATTAGCGCGTCGTAGAGGGAGAGGTCCAGCAGGTGGCGGTCGATGCCGACTCCACTGGTCGCGTTGGCTTGGGGATCTGCATCGATTAAAAGGGTGCGCCGCTCAGCAGCCGCCAAAGACGCGGCCAAGTTGACGGCCGTCGTGGTCTTGCCTACTCCACCCTTTTGATTGGCAATCGCTACGACAATACCCATTATTGTATAATATCTTTATTGTTAATCACTTATACAAGAGATAGCCTCACGACCAACTCGTCATCTGAACGCGGCCGAATATGCCGAATATAGGGTACAAGGTGTAGGGAGTAAAGCACTTTTACGAATGTCCATGTCTGGTCGGGCCGTGTTTCACGTGAAACGCCACCGCTCAAAAGAGGCTCCGCATGTTTCACGTGAAACACTACAGTCAGGCAGCCTGCTGTTTGTCTGACCAGCCTCAGGTGGTAACCCAGGAAATTGTCTCCAGGACTGGCGGCCGATGCCTTTGGCTCCGCACCAGTGTGCAGTTGTAGAGACGTTTGGCCTTACTAGGCAGCAGTCCTTTTCCGCTTCATGACCTCGAGGACGAGATTCTGCAGATCGCTGGGTGAAACCCCAGGTATTCTTCCGGCCTGGGCGAGGGATTCGGGACGAACTCGTCCAAGCTTCTCCCTCGCCTCGGTGCTGATGCTTGCAATCTCCCCATAATCTAAGTCGGCTGGCAGATGAAAGTTGGTCAATTCCGCGAGCCTCTTAGCGGCTTCTCGTTCTCTCGCCATGTACCCCGCGTACTTCATTTCCACTTGGGCCGAGACCCACGACTCTTCGTGTGCCTGGGGCATTGGGGATCCCGTGCACCGGAAAAGGTCTTTCAAGTGGACGCCAGGCCTCTTAATAAGTTCGCTAACTCGTTGTGCTTCAGTAATTTGACTCTCTCCACACATGTCCAAGTATGCATTCACTCGATCGGGACTAACAGACGTATCTGCCGCTGCCTTCAGGACCATCTCCTCTTCTTCCAGGCGGCGCTCCAATGTCTCTCGCTCCTCGTCGGTCAACATCCCAAGCTCGAGTGCCAACGGACCAAGCCTCTTCAGAGCATTGTCCTGGCGTAGTAGCAGCCGATACTCCGAACGAGATGTGAATAGACGGTATGGCTCATCTACACCGCGTGTCACCAGATCATCCACCAAAACGCCGATGTAGCCCGCGTCTCTGCCCAAGACGATGGGTTCCTCTCCCCTGTGCCGACGTACTGCGTTGATTCCAGCCACAACCCCCTGCCCAGCGGCCTCCTCGTATCCCGTCGTCCCGTTGATCTGCCCGGCGAAGAACAATCCCTCCACCGCCTTGACCTCGAGCCAAGGCGTCAGCTGCTGGGGCGGATAGTAGTCGTACTCGATCGCATAGCCCGGCCGAGTCATTCGAGCCCTCTCCAGCCCCGGCACGGCGTTGAGAAACGCAATTTGGGCGTCCACCGGGAGGGACGTGGAAAGCCCATTCACGTACAACTCCGATGTCTCCAGACCTTCCGGCTCCAGGAAGATCTGATGACGCTCGGCATTCGGGAACTTCACGATCTTGTCTTCGATGGAGGGGCAATAGCGCGGACCACGGCCCGCGAGAGCCCCGCCGTAGAGAGCGGAATCCTGAAGCCGATCCCCAATGATGCTTCTTAGCTCCTCACCAGTCCACGTAATCCAGCACGGCAACTGGGCCGGCCGGGCGCTGCGCACAAACTGACTGAACCTGAATGAGTCGTCCTCTCCGTCCTGCCGCTCCAGCTTGGAGAAATCCACCGATCGGCCATCCACCCTAGGCGGGGTACCAGTCTTGAACCTGTCTACCTCGAGACCCAAGGCCTCCAGTTGCTCGGCCATGTCAACCACCGCAGCATCGCCTGCGCGTCCAGCTGCTATCCGGGTCTCCATGCCAATGTGAATCCGGCCGCGCAAAAACGTGCCCGCAGTGACGATCACCGAGTCTCCCCGGAACTTGCGACCGTCTTGGGTGACAACCCCCATCACTCTATCTCCGCGAATCTCTAGACGCGCGACCGTGCCCTGCACCGTCTCGAGAGCGTCCTGTTCCTCCAGTAACGTTCTCACCGCCCGGCGGTACAGTCCCCTGTCACACTGGGCACGAGGTGACCAAACCGCAGGCCCTTTGGACCGATTCAGCATCCGGAACTGTATGGTCGCCCGGTCCGCGGCCCGGCCCATGATTCCCCCGAAGGCATCTACTTCGCGTACAACAGTGCCCTTGGCCACCCCACCAATAGCCGGATTGCAAGACATCTGGCCAATTGTCTCGATGGCAGAGGTCACCATGATGACCCGAACGCCCAACCGCGCAGCCGCACACGCCGCCTCCGCGCCGGCGTGGCCCCCTCCAACGACTATGACATCGAAATCCAGTGCAGACACCCGATCAGCCCCCCTCGCTCGGCAAGAGAATTGCGGCCATGCAAAATAGCACCATTCTGCCCCTCCAGGGTTCGCAATCTGCTGGCCCACCGCCAACACAGCCGATACCGGCCATGCGAGATGCCCGGGAGCCGTGGTAGTTGTATTGACTACTAACCGCTACGCGACACCGCCAAGCCAAAGGACCTCTACCACTCGGAACTTTTTAGGCAGTAGCGCTATTGGTACAGGGCAGGGAGGACGACCAGAACTGACAGGTTCCCAAATCCGCCTCATCTATTGCCTTAGTGATAGGAGCATGAGGAAGTATAGACAATCATGAAGCTTGACAACGACGGAAACCACGAGAATCGCCCCAACGTCATTGATTTACGTCTGGCTGCGCGTCTGCGTAGCATTGCGGACTCGCAACGCGCGCCCAGACACCTGAGGGAGCGCATCTACTCCGGCATCGCGGCCGAGTCCTTCGCAGAACGCCGGCAGCCGTTTCGTTGGGACCTAGTTGGTGCAGGGGCAGGGGGTGCCTTTCTTGCAGCAGCCGCGGTCTTCGCCATCTGGTTGGCTGTTCCGACCAACCGACCGCGACTTCAGGCTGAATCCTGGGTCGACGTTGCTTTGAACCAGGTTACCGGCGGGGCCATGATGCAAACCGACGAGCCGGAGTCCCTCCGTTCCTGGCTAGAGTCCCAGGTGGACTACGCCGTCGATGTGCCGGATATTCCAGACGCCGTCCTCCAGGGCGGCCGCCTCGCGTACGTCGGCGGGATCCGCGGCGCAGCAGTGGAGTACGACGTTCACGGGCAGGACCTCGTTTACCTCATGGTGCCCCAAGGCAACGTGATGGACATGCTAGCCTCGCAAGGAGACACGCTGGTAACGTGGTCCTCCCGTGGCTATCAGATTGTCATGTGGAAACAGGGTGGCGGAACGCGAGCGCTCGTGAGCCCGCTACCGCAGAAGGAACTCTATCAAATCGCAGATCACTGTCGCAGGACCATGACCTGAGGAACGCCTAGTCGGCCCGCACCCAAATCCCTCCGCTCTCAACCTTGACCTCGTAAGTTCTCACCGACTCTTCCGCCGGTGGGGACTTTACGCTGCCGTCCCTGACATCGAAGACGGCGCCATGGAGCGGACATTCCAGCTCGTAGTCCAACCCGACGCTACCTTCAGATAGGGGATACTCGGCGTGGGTACAGCGATCATCGATCGCAAACACCTCGCCGTCTACGCGAACAAGACAGACCCGCCGCTTGTTGCCGAGTTCCACCGATAGAAGCCGCCCTTCGCCCAGGTCGGTATCCTCAGCGACTCTCTCAAATTCCATTCTGGCTCGATTTGATTGGCTGGTTATTTGGCGTGGACTCTCTACTCGGTCGACACAACACTATCGGCGCGATCCAGGGCCGCCTTGAGAGTATGCCACGAGAGAGAGGCACACTTGACCCTTGCAGGAAACTCCCTCACACCTGAAAACACCGCCAACTTGCCCAACGCCTTCCGGTCCACCCCGATTTCGGATCCGGTGATCATGCGATGGAATTCACCGAATATCTTCTCCGCTTCCCGTACCGTTCTTCCCTTGACTGCAGATGTCATCAAGGAGGCGGACGCCTTCGAGATCGCGCAGCCGGATCCTTGGAATCCAATGTCCTCGATGACGTCGTTGTCCAGTCGAAGGTACAGTTTGAACTTGTCACCACAGAGGGGATTATCACCATCGGCGACGCGATTTGCTCCCTCTACCTCCTTGAAATTTCGTGGCGCCCGATTGTGATCCAATATGATCTGCTGGTACAGCTCCCTCAGATCAGACATTACCGAAACACTTTCCACGCACGTCCGAGTGCCGCCGCCAGGACGTCTACCTCATCCTTCGTATTGTACAGAGCGAACGAGGCACGGGCCGTCGCCGCCACACCATAGAAATCCATCACCGGCTGGGCACAGTGGTGCCCTGTTCGAATCGCGATGCCGTCCTGGTCCACTATCGTTCCCACGTCGTGAGCGTGTATCCCTTCAAGCAAGAAGGACACGACGGCTGTCCTATCCTCAGGGGTCCCAATGAGTCGAACCCCGTCCACCGCTCCGATGGCCTCGATCGCATAGCGGAGCACGTCGTTCTCGTACGCCCTCAGAACGTCCCAATCCAGTGTACCCAAGTAATCGATGGCCGCCCCCAGGCCGATTACACCAGCCACGTTCGGAGTGCCGGCCTCGAACTTCGACGGTATCGGCGCGTAGCTCGTCCCCGCAAAGCTCACCTTGCGGATCATGTCACCCCCACCCTGATAGGGAGCCATGGCTTCGAGCAACTCTGCGCGCCCGTAGAGCAAGCCGATGCCTGTGGGCCCGAACATCTTGTGCCCGGAGAGGCAATAGAAGTCGCATCCTAGCTCCTGAACATCGATGGGCATGTGGGGGGCAGCTTGTGCACCATCGATCAGAACCGGGATATCCAGGGCATGAGCCCTAGCCACAATCTCACTCACTGGATTCACGGTGCCGAGTGCATTTGAGACGTGGCCGACGGCAACGATCCGTGTCCTCTCGTTCAACAGCATGTCGAGATCATCGAGAATCAGCTCACCAGTCCGCGACATCGGAATCACCCGGATCTTGGCTCCTCTCTCCCCACTCGCCAACTGCCAGGGAACGATGTTGGAGTGATGCTCCAGCTGGGAGACTAGAATCTCATCGCCCTCTCGGAGGCGGGCGCGCAGGTATCCCGCCGCTACGAGGTTGATGGCATCCGTCGTCCCACGGACGAAGACCAGTTCGCGCGACTCCGCCGCACCGAGAAAGGCACGCGCCTTTTCTCGCACCTCCTCGTATGCCGCCGTGGCGCGCTCGCTGAGGTAGTGGACGCCACGATGGATGTTGGCGTTCTCGTCGGAGTAGAACCTCGTTACGGCATCGATGACCGTCTGGGGCTTTTGCGCCGTGGCGGCGTTGTCGAGGTACACCAGCGGCTTATCATTGACAGTCGTGTGAAGGATCGGGAAATCACGGCGCACCCGCTCCACGTCAAAGCCCTCTCCTGTTGAGGGGCTGAGCTCATCCTCTGTCAGGAGCGGCGGCACACTCACGCGGCAAGTCCACAAACGGCCTTCTCGAGACGGGCCCGGACCAGCAGGTCCATGTGATCCCGAAGCTCCGGGATCTTTAGACGATTGAGGATCTCGACACTGAAGCCGTACGTTAGCAGAGAGCGAGCCGCATCGGAGGAGATGCCGCGGCTCTGGAGGTAGAACGTTGCGTCGTCGTCGAGCGGTCCCAACGTCGCACCATGCGTACACCTCACGTCGTCGGCGTAGATCTCGAGCTGGGGTTGACTGTCCGCCCGCGCATTCTCTGAAAGCAGGAGGTTGTTGTTCGTCTGTTTGGAATCCGTCTTCTGGGCTCCGCGGCGGACAATGATTCGTCCATTGAAAACCGCGCGGGACCTCTCATCGAGAATCCCATTGAAGTATTCGTGGCTATCACAGTGTGGCACGGCATGCTCGATCACGGTGCTGTGATCCACGTGCTGCGTGCCGCTCGCCAGGTAGAGTCCGTTCAGCGTCCCCTCGCCACCCTCTCCCTTGAGCGCCATCCATATATCGTGACGAGACAGGGCCGCGCCAAAGACGAGCGGCGTCAGCGCATACCAACTGTCCCGACCCTGGCGCGAGTTCGTTGTCGCCACGTGATACGCGCGATCACTCTCGCGTTGTATGCGGTAGCAGTCCGCCCGAGCGCCGTCTGCAAGCGCGATTTCCGTCACCGCATTGGTCAAGTAGGTGCGACCTGGCAGGCCTGCATATGATTCCACCAGCCGGATCGACGCGCCTCGCTCAAGCACCACCAGATTTCTCGAGTGGGACATGACCGGCTCGTCGCCAGACGTTGCGAAGAACAGGATCTGCACCGGCTGCTCGATCACGGTGTCGGCCGGTACATAGACAAAGGCTCCGTCGCCTGCAAAGGCGGTGTTCAGGGCTGCGAACGGATTGTCATCCACTGGATTGTACCGGCCCAGATATTGCTCCACCAAGTCCGCATCCTCATCCAGAGCTGCTGCCAAGCTCTTGATCTTCACCCCAGGAGCCAGCTCGGGAATCGTGGAGAGACTTTCGACAAAGCTTCCGTTCACGAAAACCAGTCGAACACCGCTTTCGATCGGAAGAAGCAATGGATTGAGCTGTTCGGGAGTCGGTATTTGCGCGCCATGAGGCAAGACGAACGCCTGTTGGGTGATCGCCTTTACGCTGGTGAATCGCCAGTTCTCCTGTCTGGTCGTGGGGAATCCCAACTCCGTGAACAGCTGGAGGGCCTCTTCGCGCAGACGGTTGAGCCACGCCGGCGCAGCGGAAACACCATTCGATCTGAACTTGTCGAATTGAGCGACGAGTCGCCCGGTGGCGTCTACCCCGCGAGTCACGGTCATATTTCTACGCCGCCTCTTCCCGCAGCCAGTCGTAGCCCTTCTCCTCCAACTCCAGCGCCAACTCTTTGCCTCCGGACTTCACGATGCGTCCCCTCGACAGCACGTGAACCCGGTCCGGCACGATATAGTCCAACATGCGCTGATAGTGCGTAACTACGACAGTCGCATTATCCGGCCGCCGGAGGTTGTTGACGGCATCGGCGACTATCTTCATCGCGTCGATATCCAACCCGGAATCCGTTTCGTCCAGGATCGCCAGCTTGGGCTCGAGAACGGCCATTTGAAGAATCTCGTTGCGCTTCTTTTCCCCCCCGGAGAATCCGTCGTTCACCGGCCGGTCCATTAGGCTGTCATCCCACCCGATCACTTTCAGCTTTTCCTCGAGTACCTCGAGGAAATCCAGCACGTCAAGCTCCTCCTTTCCCTGGCGCTTGCGTACCGCGTTGACCGCCGCCCGGAGGAAGTAAGCGTTGGTGATGCCCCGAATGGCAACTGGGTACTGAAACGCGAGAAAAAGACCGGCACATGCCCGCTCTTCCGGTGGCATCCCCAAAAGATCTTTCCCCAAATACGTGACCGACCCCTCGGTCACCTCATAGGCAGGGTGGCCCGCCAAGACCTGGGCGAGCGTGCTCTTGCCAGAGCCATTCGGACCCATGATCGCGTGGACCTCGCCTGCGTTGACGGTCAGATCGATACCCCGAAGGATTTCCTGGCCTTCGGCGATGGCGTGCAGGTTTTTTATCTCAAGCATGTTCAATTCATGGCTCCAAGATGACTGATAATTCGCGGGGTCGAAGCGGCGTTCTAACCAACACTTCCTTCGAGGGTGACACCGAGGAGCTTCTGCGCCTCCACGGCGAACTCCATGGGGAGTTCGCGGAACACCTCTCTACAAAAGCCGTTCACAATCATTGACACGGCGTCTTCGGCGCTGAGGCCACGTTGCTGGCAGTAAAAGATCTGATCCTCGCCCACTTTGGATGTGGTTGCCTCGTGCTCCATCGTGGCCGTGCTGTTACGCACGTCGATGTACGGGAACGTATGCGCCCCGCACTCGCTTCCTATCAGCATCGAATCGCATTGGGAATAATTGCGGGCGTTCTTGGCACCCTTCATGATCTTGACCTGACCACGATATGTGTTCTGGCTCCTGCCCGCGGAGATGCCCTTAGACACGATCGTGCTGCGGGTGTTGTTGCCGATGTGAATCATCTTGGTGCCGGTGTCGGCCTGCTGCTTGTTGTTCGTCACCGCAACCGAATAGAATTCACCGACCGAGTTGTCTCCTTGCAGGATGCAGCTGGGATACTTCCACGTGATCGCGGAGCCAGTCTCCACTTGAGTCCATGAGATCTTGGAATTGTTCCCGGCACATTTCCCACGCTTCGTAACAAAGTTGTATACGCCGCCCTTTCCGTCTTTGTCACCGGGATACCAGTTCTGTACCGTGGAGTACTTGATCTGAGCACTCTCGTGCGCCACAAGCTCAACTACCGCTGCGTGAAGCTGATTCTCATCCCGCATCGGGGCCGAACAACCTTCGAGGTAGCTTACGTACGCCCCCTTCTCCGCAATTATCAGCGTCCGCTCGAATTGCCCCGTGCCGGCAGCGTTCATGCGGAAATACGTCGACAGCTCGAGCGGACACCGGACGCCCCTCGGGACATAACAGAAGGAGCCGTCCGAAAACACCGCAGAGTTGAGCGCGGCAAAGAAGTTGTCGTTGTGCGGTACGACCGAGCCGAGGTACTTCGCGATCAGCTCAGGATGATTGAGCACAGCTTCTGAGAACGGGCAGAAGATGACGCCGTGCTCGGCGAGCGTGTCCTGGAAAGTTGTGGCCACAGATACGCTGTCGAACACCGCGTCAACCGCCACACCAGACAACAGCTTCTGCTCTTGAAGCGGAATACCGAGCTTTTCAAAGGTCTTGAGAACTTCAGGGTCTACATCGTCGAGACTCTGGAGCTGCTGCTTCGATTTTGGCGCCGAGTAGTAGGTGATGGCCTGATAATCGATCGGCGGATAGGTGACGTTCGGCCACGTGGGCTCCGTCATCTTGACCCAATTACGATACGCCTTGAGCCTCCACTCCAACATGAAATCGGGTTCCTGCTTCTTTCCCGAGATCGCGCGGACTATGTCTTCGTTCAGCCCTTGGGGGATGGTATCGGCATCGACGTCCGTCACCCACCCGTACTTGTATGGTTGGCCTACTTGTGTCTCGATCACGGTCATTCCCCGTCAGGCGTCCCCTTGCAGGCCGCCGCGAAATTCGATGGTGTACTCACATGCATTGCACCCGCTCAAGATGTGGGTTTGGCGCTCAACTCGAGCACCCAATGCCTCCTCAAGAAACCGCAGTTCGGTATCACAGACTTCGGGCAAGCAATTGACCACGGCATGCAGCACGCAGTTGTGCACCGAAAGCATGACCTCACCGCCTTCCTCGGACGATTCGGCCATGAAACCCACCTCGTCCATGACGTCCGTCACGTTCTTCAGGCGATCGAACGGCGTGAGATTATCACTAACCGCACCCAACCGGCGCCGAAGGTCAGCGTATTGCTCCTCAACCACCGCAATCGCGGCTTCTCGGCCTTCATTATCCACCACATGGCTAATCAGCCGCGTCAGCGCCCGTTCGTATTGCCTGGGGAACAAAGCCTCGCCATCTCTGCTCAGCCTAAAGGCGTAGGTGGGAGCTCCGGTGCCACGCTGCTCCCGCCCGTACACGACCAACCCTTCGGCCTCCAGCTCCTTCAGGTGTCGGCGAACAGCATTCGCAGAAACACCAAATATCTCCCCAAGTTCTTTTGCAGTAAGGGGTTGAGCCTTCTTGATCTCGCGGATAATATCTCCCCGAAGGCCCCTTTGGCCGGCCAGACGCGGTGTCATATGATCCATAGGGCCGGAATCCTAAGCTAGTTGATGAGTTATAGCAACTAATTTAACGATTTTGTTTGTGAAGTCGAAGCCCCAAAGTCCAACCATTAATGGTATGAGCCGTAAGCCAATGTCAGTAAGGTGTTTACAATGCTTTTAGAAACCGCATGCCTAGGCCTGTGAGCTAGCTCGGCTATCGCATCGGGCTCTACGAGGGTGGGTCCCTTACCAGGATCGTCACCAAGCCCTTCGAGTTGTCACCCCTAACCGACCGCGACCAAGAGGCCGTTTTGGCCGCCATGAAAAGTGCCATAGAGGGGTTGGGCTTTCCACCGCAAGCTTGGCAAATCATCCGCCAGGGACTGTCTTTCGGCGACCACTTCCCTGCCTACGCGCAATTTCTCAGTGGTCCGAATGGGAGCCTTGGGGTGCAGCATCACGTAGTGCCCAGCGAGCTGAGCGACGACGAGCTACGAGATTTCAATCCGCAAACCGGCCTCGGAGCACCAAACTGGGACGTCTTCGACCGGCAAGGCCGTTTCCCCGGGACCCTCGAGATGCCGGACCGATTCCAACCAGTTCGTTTCCTCCCGGACCGAATTTACGGTATCTGGCGGGACGAGATGGACGTGCAATACGTGCTGAAGCTGCGGATCACCGGTTTGCCCGGCCTCGACACTGGCGGGGTGCCTATTCCCGACTAGGTACTCTTTTCGTCTTCGCGCCTCTTCAGCCTCTGGTATTCACTGGGGGTGTTGAGGTCCTCCACCACGGCCGAGTCGCTCACCGGAACCCTCACCACCCTCCCCCGGTCGGCCCGGACCACCGCCCTCGCACCGTCCGAGTCAGATACCTCGAGCAGTTCGTCAAAGACCTCCCTTCCAAAGATCACCGGGTGTCCCCCCTTTCCCTGGAAGACCGGCACCGCAATCTGGGCTGCCGACCCCCTGAAACCATCCACCAGCGTCTCGACAGTGGCGATAGTGACGTGGGGCATGTCCACGGGCCATACCAGGAGACCGTCCACCGGGTGGGACAGGATTTCGTGAATTGCGGCTCTGATGGAGCCGATCGGACCCGCCTCAAACTGCCTGGTGTAAACCACGGTGACGTCGCGTAAGTCGTGTTTTTCCAATATCTTATCAGCGTTGGGCCCGAGAACGACTATGCGGCGTTGGATTGCTGCCGCGGCAGTCGCGTCCAGGATGCTCTGTAAAAAGGTCCGGCCTCGGTACTCCAGGAGGGCCTTGGGATACCCCATCCGGGAGGAGGTGCCTGCGGAAAGAATTGTGGCCGCAATCATGATTCATCCCTAGATTGGTGGTCCACTCGGAGGCTGGGGGAGTTCCGAATATGACGATACACCGAATTCGCTTGTTGGGTGACCCCGTTCTGCGGATGCGGTCCGAACCGGTCACCAGTCACAGATCGCCTGCCGTGCGACTGGTTGGGACTGACCTGAAGGAGACCTTGCGAGACCTCAAGGCCCGCCACGGCATCGGCCGCGGGCTGTCGGCGCCCCAGATCGGCGCACCGATGCGCATGATCTACATAGAGATCGACGAACCCTGGCTGCTCCTCAATCCGGAAATCACCGACGTCGGTACGGAGGACTTTCTGGTTTGGGACAGTTGTTTCTCTTTCCCAGACCTCATGGTCCAAGTACAGCGCGCCTATCGCATCCGCGTGAAGTACCTGGACGGCCGGGGCGAGGAACAGGATGTGGACACCGAGGGGCCGCTTGCCGAACTGCTGCAACATGAGATCGACCATCTCGACGGCGTGTTGATCGTCGACCGGCCGGCCGGCCTGGACCCATTTTGTCTCCGGGAGGAATGGAACAAGCACTACGGTGACGTGGGGCTCTATGGCGAGCCCACGCCGCGGCACGAACCGCTGACGACCACTCCGATTTAACGGCCGCGGCGGCTCTGCGGTTTGACCGTCGGACAGTCCAGGCGACCGAGCGATCTCGCGATTCCTCAAGGGCGACTGGCCCGAAGCCGTTGGACGAACAGCAAAACCGAGGTGCGAGCGGCTAGGCGAGTCCGCTCACCCAGTCGTCGATGGTGTCGGCGAGTTCGTCAAACACTTCGTCCTCAGTACGGCCGGAACGCTTTGGCACCTTGAAGGAATGATCGCCGCCCTCGATTATGTGCATAGTTGCACGCAAGCCTAGGCCTTCGGCCACCCGTTTGACTAACGCCACCTCCGCCAGCGAGTCCCTGGTGCCCTGCAGAAACAACATGGGGACGGCGACGTCCTGCAGATGCTCTGCCCGCACGGTCCCGTGCAACACGCGGTGCATGTCAGGCCGTTTCTTTCCGCTTTCCATATAGGGAAACTGATATCGAAACGTACCAACGCCGCGGGCCACCAGCAGCTCGCTCATCCGCTCCATGAAGTGATGTCGCATGCCGGCCCCGGCGCCGTGCCCCAGCACATAGACGAAGCGAACATCATGCGGAATCGAGACAAGCGCCGAAACATCCCCCTCTGCCTCTGGGACATGGAACTTCAGTTCCATAGTCACCTCACCGCTTGCACCTCTTCGTAGCGAAAGCACTTCACCAGATGATCGTTCACCATCCCCGCCGCTTGCATGAATGCGTAGCAGATCGTGGTACCGACGAACTTGAAACCCCTTTTCTTCAAGTCTTTGCTCATGTGATCGGAGTCGGGCGTACTCGCGGGAAGTTGTTTCAAGCTTCTCCAGCGATTCTGTTTCGGTTGGCCGCCAACAAACTGCCAGATGTAGGAATCAAACGATACGTACTCGTTCTGCACTCGCAGAAAGGCTTTGGCATTCGCAACGGTTGCCTCTATCTTCATCCTATTGCGAACGATGCCGGCATTCTCGAGGAGCTGCCCGATCTTTCGCTTCTTGTACCGCGCTATCAGTTTGGCGTCGAAGGCGTCGAAGGCGAGACGGAAATTGTCGCGCTTATGCAAGATCGTGCGCCAACTCAACCCTGCCTGAAAGGCATCGAGGACGAGGAACTCGAAGAGTTTGCGGTCATCATGTAGGGGGACGCCCCACTCTTTATCGTGGTACGCGATCATGAGGTCGTCATCCACGGGCCATTCGCAACTGGTTTTTTCAGGGCTCAAGCGAGTCGCGACTCCTTCTTATTTGCGCTGCGCGATGACGGATTGCAAATCGTCATCTAACTCCAGAACCACACCCAGTATTGCATTCATGGCCTTCACGTAGAAGTCGGAATTGATGTTCTCGAATTCGTCCGACACCTTGTGATAGTCCGCATGATCTTCCACGCCAAAATACAAGAACGGGATCCCTTTCGCGTGGAACGGAGCATGGTCAGAGGAATCGGTCCAATCGTCATTGCCCAGATCCGGCCTGTCGTGACCAAACAGTAGCGTCACCTCGGCGTACCCCATTACTCGCTCCACGAAGGATTTCAGAAAAGGAGAGTGATATGTTCCGGCCACAAACAACTCATGGTCGCTGTGGCCGACCATGTCCAGGTTCACATTCACAGCAATTCGGCCCAGCCCCACGGGTGGTCGTTCCACGAAGGCTCGGGATCCACCAAGGCCGGCCTCCTCGGCATCGACCGCTGCAAAAATCATCGAGTGCCGAGGCCTGTGATCGGCGAAGTATGCCGCTAGAGCCATGAGGCCGGCGGTCCCCGAAGCGTTGTCGTCGGCCCCGTTATAGATCTGGCGATCGCGAATACCGAGGTGGTCGTAATGCGCCGTCACTAGAATGAACCAGTCCGGTGTGGCAGAGCCCTCCAAATATCCAACGACATTCACACCTTCCAACTCGGCGCCACGGCTGGTTACGTCGAACCGGTGCAGCAAGGATTCACCGAAGGTCGAAAGTCCGACCCGTGCGAATCTCTCCTCCAGGTACTCGCGCGCAAGGCGACTGCCCTTTGAACCAACAAGCCGTCCCTCGAGCGAGTCAGCAGAAAGAAAAGCCAGGTCGGCGAGCATTTGCGTGGCATCAACCGCCCTGGCCTGAAACGTCGCGTCGGCTTCTGGCCCCGAACACCCTGCAATGACGACCGCACAGGCGAGAATCCGTAATCGATCGCTCATACGATGCATTGTTCGGTGATCAATCCAGTACGACGGGATACGCCGCTTCGCACCACGCTCTCATGCCCCCGTCCATGGACCAGACGTTGGTGTAACCCATTTGCTGCAAACTGTGCGCGGCGAGGGCGGAACGATATCCTCCACCACAGTACAACACGATCTCGGCATCAAGATCCGGTATCATCGTCTCGATGTCGCGTTCGATGATCCCTTTACCCAGATGAATCGCGGCGGGCAGGTGCCCCGCGCTCCACTCACTCTCCTCCCGCACATCGACTAGACGAAACACTCGTCCTTCGTCCAACAGCGCCTTCACCGAAATCACGTCCTTCTGACGTATCCGCGATTTCGCGTCGTTTACAATCTCCAGAAAGCGCGTGCCATGACTAGGAACAGACAAGAAACCTCCTCTTACCTCAGAGCTTCGAACCCCAAGTACTCCCGAACAAACTGATCATGTTCCCGGGCCTGTGCAGGCGTGCCCAGTGCATGTGTAGTGCCTGCCGTCATCCACAGAATGTCATCCGCCGTGTCAAAGAGCGACCTCACCTCATGGCCTGTGATGGCTACCGCACAACCGTCACACGACAGTTGCTTGAATATCTCCGTCAGGAACTCGGCGTCTTTGGGCAGAGGTGGCCGCCCCGCAGAACGACGGTCTCCACCAATTGCGTGGAGAGAGATCCGGCTGGACTCAGCGCAACCAGGCAGACTACAAAACCGGAGCGGACGTTCATGGCAACTCCCAGCGGTGATGAGACCATCGTGAAAGCTTTTCGGGAGTCGCGGTGGACGCAAGAGCCCCGTAGCCACTATCCAGATCCCCTGATTAGATTTCGTGCTACACCACTCGGAGACGGGGGTGCCCGCCACTCGGCGGGCTGAGATTACACCCTTCGAACCTGATCCGGCTAATACCGGCGGAGGAAAGTCCCATGATCAAGCAGGCCTGTCCCACCCAGATGTATTACGCCCGTCAGGGCGAGATCACCGACGCCATGCAGTTCGTAGCCGAGCGTGAGCACCTCTCGGCCGACCTCATTCGCGACGAAATCGCCCGGGGTAGATTGACGTTACCGGCCAACATCCACCACCTGGCTGGGAAGCTCAAACCCATGGCCATCGGCAAGGTGGCCAGCGTGAAGATCAACGCCAACATCGGCAACTCCGCCGTTACATCGGACATTGAGGAGGAACTCGAAAAGCTCCGGTTGGCAGTGCGCTACGGGGCGGACACCGTGATGGACCTGTCCACCGGTAGGGATCTCGATGCCACCCGTGAAGCGATCATCGCCGAGGCCGAGGTGCCTATCGGAACGGTGCCAATCTACCAAGCGGTACTGAATGTCGACCAGGTCACGGACTTGACCGCCCAAGACATGCTGGACGTGATTGAAAAGCAGGCCAGGCAGGGCGTGGATTACATGACGATTCATGCCGGCATATTGCTCGAACACCTGCCTCTCATACATGGACGCATAACCGGCATCGTGAGCCGTGGCGGATCGCTCCACGCCGTGTGGATGATGTCACACCGCAAGCAAAACCCGCTCTACGAGCATTACGACGAGCTGCTGGAGATTTTCCGAGCGTATGACGTCACTGTTTCGCTCGGAGATTCTCTGCGCCCGGGATCCATCGCAGACGCAAGTGACGAGGCACAGTTCGCCGAATTGGAGACACTCGGGGAGCTGACGAGACGCGCCTGGGAACGCGACGTGCAAGTGATGGTAGAGGGACCCGGACACATTCCGTTAGACCAAATCGAAATGAATGTCCGCAAGGAAAAGGAGATCTGCAACGAAGCGCCGTTCTACACGCTCGGCCCGCTGGTGACCGACATCGCTCCAGGATATGACCATATCACGAGCGCCATTGGCGCGGCGATGATCGGTTGGTACGGCGCCGACATGCTGTGCTACGTGACGCCCAAGGAACACCTGGGGCTGCCCAACGCCGAAGACGTGCGGGAAGGCGTGATCGCCTACAAGATCGCCGCCCACGCCGCAGACGTGGCACGCGGTCGGCCCCACGCGCGTGACCGCGACGACGCTCTCTCCAAGGCTCGCTATGAGTTCGATTGGAACGAACAGTTCAGACTCTCCCTCGATCCCGAGCGGGCACGCGAGTACCATGACGAGTCGCTCCCGGGGGAGTACTTCAAGAGCGCGGAGTTCTGTGCGATGTGCGGCCCGAAGTTCTGCTCGATGCACCACAGCCGTACCATAGACGATTTGCTGGCGGAGTTTGCAGCGGAATCGGAGAAAGTAGGCAGCAGGCAGTAGCCACGACCCGCAGGCAAAGAGCCGTGGTCACGCTCGACGCGACTCGGCGCTAACACGTCTCACCGTCAACGCTGTGCATCGGCGCGAACTGAGGCAACGTACTTCCGTAACACGGTTGAAGCCCTCCGGCCCGGGTCCATACACAGCGCGATGCCCACACTGAATGGCGTGATTTAAGCGAGCATCATGGTGCCATTTACACAAAGCGTCCTGTTAGTGTCATATCACTGTACGCTCACTGATATCATATGTTACTGCGTAATATGTTGCGGTTAAACTGGTTAGACGGTTTCCACATAAAATTGGGAAATGTAGAAAACTGCATTGACCTGTTGACAGGGACCCTCCCGCACGGCGTGCACGTGTGTCATGTTTAGTTGAGTCATGGGAAAATCTGGAGCATCCAGGGAGCCTCTCCTCCTCGCCGACGACGACGCACTGGAGGCCTTCGCCGGCCATCTACAGGGGCAGTCGAGCATCGCTCTCGATACCGAGGCGGCGTCCTACCACCGGTACGTCGACCGGATTTACCTAATCCAGATGAGTACTGAGTCGCGGACCGCCATCGTGGATCCGCTGGCCATCAGCAACCTCAAGCCAATCGGTCGCTTGCTGGCCGACTCCTCGGTGGAAGTCGTGTTCCACGATGCCGACTACGATCTCCGCGTGCTGGATCGTGATTATGGCTTTCGGGCGAAGTGTGTCTTCGACACGCGGATCGCCGCCCATTTGCTTGGAGAGCCCTCTGTGGGTCTGGGTCCGCTATTGGAGAAGTATTTCGGCGTCAAGGTAGACAAGAAGTTGCAGCGCGCTGATTGGTCCCGCCGCCCGCTCACGCCCGAGATGATCTCTTACGCCGCCTCCGACACGGCATATCTCCTCGGGCTGCGCGACGAGCTCCGGGCAAGGCTACAGAAGCGGGGTCGGCTCGAGTGGGCCGAGGAAGAGTTCAAACGTTTAGAAACGATCCGGTGGACTTCCAACGGTGGAAACGGCCAAGGATTCCTCCGGGTGAAAAACGCGAAATCACTGCCGCGCAAATCTCTGGCCGTATTGAAGGCCGTGCATGAGTGGAGGGAGGCCAAGGCTGCGAGCCTAGATCGTGCGCCGTTCCGGGTGCTGGGCAATCAAGCGTTGGCCGTCCTTGCGCAGTCTGCGCCGACGACCCTTAGACGGCTTCGATCGTTAAAAGGAGTGCCGGCCTCTTCTGTCCGTCGGTACGGCAATGAGCTGATACGAGCCGTACAGAAGGGTCTGGATACACCCGCGGAGAAGTACCCCAAGGTTGAACGGCCAACGCGTCCTAAAATATCGCGAAACGCCCAGCAGCGTGTGGAACGTCTCAAGGCGTTGCGGCGACGTGCCGCGATCGATTTGGGAATAGAGGTAGGCGTACTCTGTCCGAACGGCACGCTTCAGTGTATCGCCGTAGCCGCTCCGACCACCACAAAGGAACTGACAAAAGTCGCGGATTTGAAACGGTGGCAGTGCAAGGCATTGGGGGCCACCGAGTTGCTGCAGGCTGTGAATGGAGGTGAGAAGTGAGAGCGGTCAGTGCCCCAGAAACGACCTAACCTTTGGATCGATCCTTTCCGGCGTCCAGAAGGGTTCCCACACCAACTCCACCTCGACACCCGTCACTCCATCCAACATCCGAGCCGCATGATCGGCATCGCTCATGATTTGCGGGCCCACAGGACATCCCGGCGACGTGAGTGTCATCTTGATATGCACTTCCCCATCCTCGACCTCCACGTCGTACACCAAGCCGAGGTCTATTATGTTAAGGCCGATCTCGGGATCCTTCACCTGGCGTAGCGCTTTGCGTACGGCGTCTGCGTCAATCATCTACGGCTCCTTGCGGCTTGACCATTTACAATTTAACCCCTCTCACGACGTCGGGCCATGGAGACCGTGCAATGGCCCCCGCCACATCCGATTCGTTGGCGGCGGCGTGCCACCCAGCAGTACACGCGATCGGCAACAAACATCGAGCCAGGAATTCGCAAGGCCCCTCGCGCAAGCCATCCCCACGATACGTGGGCCAGAGCTTCCCGCACGGCGGACGCTCCCGCGAACACGGCGCCGTCTGCTCTTACCAAATGCATTGCCTGCACGAGTATATCCCTGGGCTTGCCAGTCAACTCCACCGCCCTAGAGTCTTGCAACGGCAGGAGCCGGACACCGTCACGGTTCCATTTCTTGAACCGTTCGGCCCAACGACGACAGAACACGCATTCAGCGTCGTAGATGATGGTAGGGGTCCCTGACGCTCGCATAGATGCAATGGTGTTGGTGGCAGGACCAGGCCTCACTCAGCAGCGCGCTGCTCCTCCCAGCGCCGTGAGCAGACGGCAAGATCGTTCCTTCAGGCGTAATGCCGCCTCGGCAAGCCTACCGCGCACGGCTTTCAGTCGGGTGATTGAACGCCGCGTCCGCGGCGCGTAGACACGGTTGGTCAGTAAGACCACGAAGACGTCGTGCGACGGATCTATCCAGATCGACGTTCCCGTGAAACCGCCGTGCCCATAGGCATGTGAAGATAACAAGGTTCCAGTGTCGTCGCTGCTGGTCGTGTCGTTCGTAGCCCACCCCAGCGCACGGTGGCCTCGCCCCGGACGCGTAAATGCGTCAACCGTCTCCGGCCTCAGCAAGGAAACGCCGTCATCGAGAGTTCCCCGACGCAGCTGCATCTGAGCGAACAGGGCAAGTTCGCGTCCCGTGCTGTACAGGCCGGAATGTCCCGCTACACCATTCAAGCGTGCCGCGTTTTGGTCGTCAATCACTCCCCTGATCGGGTGGCCGCGCCACACGTTGATCGGCGCCGCACGGGCGCGCGCGGGACGGGGGAGATTAAATTGTGTCTGATTCATCCCCAGCGGGACATGCAATTCGTCTCGAACAAATTCGTCCAACGGTGTTTGCGATACCGCTTCGACGATCCAGCCGACGAGCATCGCGTTCAGGTCGCTGTACTCAACGCGGGCGCCGGGACGCCATCGAAGAGGCTCGGACATCACAAGCTCACGAGCCTCTTCCGCATCATCGGCGAGCGTGTTGAGCGGCAAGAACGCACGCAGCCCCGAAGTGTGAGACAGCAAATGGCGGACGGTAACGGCGTCCTTGCCTTCCCCTATGAACCCGGCCAGGTAATCGCAGACCGGACGATCGAGATCGATCAGGCCGCGATCCATGAGAAGCATGATAGCGGGCGTCGTGGCAACAATTTTCGTAAGTGAGGCCAGATCGTAAAGCGTGGAGTCCGGCGAAGGAACGCCAGAGCCACTGTTCCATGTGAGCCGACCGTAACCCTTCGCCAGAAGCACGGTATCCGCCGTTCCCACCACCACGACGGCTCCAGGATACACTCCATCCCCAATACCGTCCCAAACGATTGTATCGATTTTCGCCACAGGATGGGTTTGCGCGGCGAGGAGGAGTGCAAGAAGGTTTATCACGAAGCAAAAGCGCAGACGGCTCTAGCGGGCCGCCGGGCCCCTGACTGATCCCGGAGGCAGCGAGTACAGCAACATTGCCGTTCTTCGATCCCGGCTGGTGAGGTCGTGAACCGAGGTGGTGGGATACATCACGTCTCTAGCCCGGTCGGAATGACCGAGCCCGAGGAGATGGCCGATTTCGTGAAGCGCTACAGTGAATACCGCCTCAATCGAGAGGGGCCGTCCCAGATGCGAATGAGTGGCGAGAGTCAGTGTTCCTCGCTGTAGGTGGCCATCACTGCGCCAAACGAGGTCTGCCTGTCCCGCGCGCGGCGCACCCCGAAAGCCTCAACCCACCGAACTGTCACATCCACATTGTCCGGCGTCCGAACGGTTTCGAAGTGGATGGGTATGCCTCCAACTCGGCGCCATCGCGAGAACGCATCTCGTACAGCCCGGCCCAAGCCCGTTGTGTAGCCGGAGACCGCCGTGGGTTCAAAGTAGACCAGCAGCGGGCGACGCTCGCGATCGACCCAACGCCGCAAAATGGAGTCTGACTCGGCCAGTGTTTCGGGCAAATACGTGTCTTCGGCCGCGATCGCCCGGAGCGTAGCCCGGCGCACCTCCTCAGATTTTCCCGGCCCCGACTCGACGCTTCCCTCCCATATCACCAGCTCCCAACCCGGAGCTGTCGGGCGTCGGCATCTCATCGACTGGGACCCTTCTCCCCAGGTTGAACCAGATGGCGGTGCCTACTACGAATATCGTCAGGATCAGAACTCGGCGCATCGATGGAATATTCCCTCCCTCTCAACGATTCGCCACTCCCCTATGGCTAGCATCACGACACCCACCCTTCTATGATTCACGCCTTTGCACGCCCCATCCGGATAAGAGCGGAGGTTCTTCTTTGACTGCGCTGGCGCGCATCGTAGTACGCCTGAGGTTCCTGGTGGTCGCCGTTTGGGTCGTGGTGGCCGCGTTGGCGCTGCCGCGATCCGCCAGGGTTGGCGACTCCTTGCAAACCGAAGGCCAGTCGCTGAAGGCCACAGAGGCGGACGCCGTGAAGCAGACCATGCTGGAGAATTTCCAGCGCCCGACCGTTAGCTTCATGGCCGTGGTGATCTCCGGACCTGTCCAGATAGACAGTCAACATTACCATCGTCTCGTCGAGGTCCTCTCCCACGCCGCCGAGGCCCAGCCGTATATCGACCAGGTGGTTTCCTATCTCACGGCGGCCGATTCTCGTCTCCTCAGCGCAGACCGCCATACCACCTTCTTTCTCGCTACGCTAACTGCGGACGTCGCCAGCAGTGCGGGTCACCTCACTCCCGAGTTTAGGCAAGTGATCAGACGAGCGGTCTTGAGCGTCCGGGATTCCGATGGCTACGACGTGCACGTGACCGGTGCCCCGGCACTCGACTACGACGGACGACTCGTCATTGCAGAAGACGCCAAGCGGAATGAACTGATCGCGCTAATCCCCACGGCGGTGGTGCTGGTCTTGGCGTTTGGTGCCCTGTTTGCTGCGATCCTCCCGATTATTATCGGCGTCTTCGCAATCTCCTGCGCCCTCGCCGCCGTGCAGATTGCCGCCGCCTTTCACCCCATGTCGGTGTCCGTTCTCACCATTCTGACGATGGTGGGGCTAGCGGTGGGAATCGACTATTCGCTGCTGATCGTGACCAGGTTCCGCGAGGAGATGAACCGGGGCCAGAGCCCGAGGGAAGCGGCCGCTAAGACGATATTGACCGCCGGGCTGGCAGTTGTCACGAGCGGACTCACGGTGATCGTCGGGTTTGCCACCCTGCTGGTCACTCCAATCATTGAGACAAGATCTGTGGGAATCGGCGGCTTGTTGGTGGTCACCGTGGCGGTGGCGCTGGCGGTCACGCTTCTCCCAGCCAGCCTCGCCATTCTGGGCCGGACAATCGATTGGCCCCACTGGCTCGCCCGGCGGCTTGCCTGGTACCACAAACCGACGGCGTGGGAGGGCTGGGCTCGATGGCTCTCCCGACACCCGTGGAGAGCCATAGCCATCGGGTTGGTGCTCGCCAGCTCCCTCACGTGGCCACTGGCCCACATACGGATCGGCCTTCCGGCCACAGGGTGGTTTCCCGAAGGAACCGAGTCGACGATTGGGGCCGAGATCATCGAGGAGCGCATCGGGTCGCGGGGAGCGTTGCTCCCAATCATGATCACGCTCCAAGCCCCCGTAGGACGACAACTCGTGAGATCGCGTTACCTGAACGGTCTGCGCCGCTTCTCCGATTCTATCCGAGTCGATCCCCGAGTGGCGACCATGAAGGGCCCGGTGAACATACGTCCCGGAATGTCGCGACTGGCGTACCTGGGGCTCTTCGGCAACCTCAAAGACGCGCGCGCACGGTACCCCGAGTTCTTTGACGCGTACGTATCGCCCGACGGTCGGACCACGCTCATGGTTGTGAGTATCGCGGACAGCACGACGTATGCCGGCGCGACGGAGGTCGTGCGGCGTATCCGTGGGATCGCCGCCAACGGCGTCCGCGGCCTGGACTCTGTGGAGATACTCGTGGGGGGGTTCTCGGCGGCGAGCCTCGATCTGCAGGAAAATCTCCTTGCCGTGTTCCCCACAATCATCGCGCTCGTGCTCACTATCACAGCAATCATGCTTCTGGTGGCGTTCCGTTCGATCCTGGTGCCGATCAAGGCCGTGGTGTTGAACTCTCTCTCCGTGGCGGCGGCATTCGGGATGGTAGTGCTGGTATTCCAGCAAGGATTCGGGGCCGGCTTGCTCGGCCTCGACGGCCCGACGGAGGCTATATACGTAGTCACGCCGGTGTTGGTATTCGCGCTCGTCTTCGGCCTCAGCATGGATTACGAGGTGTTCTTGCTTTCACGGATGAAGGAGGCCTTCGATCGCACGCACAAGAACGACCTGGCGACGATGGAGGGATTGAGCGTGACGGCTTCCGTGATCACGAGTGCGGCCGCCATCATGATCATCGTGTTCGGCACCTTTGCCTTCTCGCGGGTGTTGGTGGCGAAGATGATGGGATTCGGTCTGGCGGTAGCTGTGCTGTTGGATGCTACGCTGATCCGCATGGTGCTGGTTCCGGCGGTCATGCACATTGCTGGGCGCTGGAACTGGTGGCCCGGCGTGCGCCGGCCGGCAGGGCCGGCACAACCGGGCGATTAGCCTACCTAGCTCCGGTTACGGCATTCCCCTATTCGAGCAACGGCAGACAGGCCTCGAGAGACCAGCTTCGCAGATCCCAGTGCCATGCGTTCACCCGCTTTCCCGTGCGCGGGTCCTTGAGCGGCTTGTGCTGGAGCCACTCGGGGCGCAAACCGATCTGCTCCCCCGCCCGTAACAGCAACTGCCTGTCGGACGAAACCAGGTGGGCCATGGGCTCGCCGTTGTAGCTGTGACGGTGAAGCCACAGCCCCCCATCGAGGCCGTGAATCATGCCTTCCCGCCGTTTTGCGAACTCCCGGATGCCAGGGCCACACCGAACCCGTGCGCTCACTGTTTTGCGTCCAACCAGTTGGGTCCGATGCCCACGTCAACGACCAATGGGACCTTCAATGTGGCGGCCTCAGACATCTCGCGCCGAACGATCTCCGCCACCTCCGTCGCCTGGCGCACCGGCGCTTCCAGGACCAGCTCGTCGTGCACCTGCAGCAGTATGGCGGCCCCGAGATCTCCCCCCTTCAGCGCACGGTGCAGATTGACCATGGCGATCTTGATGAGGTCAGCCGCAGACCCTTGAATCGGCGAATTCATGGCGGTTCGTTCGCCGAATGAGCGGATATTGAAGTTTTTGTCTTTCAATTCCGGGATGTAGCGCCGCCGACCGAACAGGGTTTCGACGAAGCCGTTCTCACGGGCCCGGACAATCGTGGTGTCCAAGAACGCCCGAACACCCGCAAAGCGCTCGAAATACCGCGCGATGAAGTCCTTCGCTTCTTCCTGGGAAATGTTGAGTTGCCGGGCCAGCGCGAACGGCCCCTGACCATATATAGTAGCGAAATTGATCGTCTTCGCCCGGGCCCGCATTTCGCCGGTCACAGCAGTAGGTTCGACGTCAAAGATGATGGCCGCCGTCTCTCGGTGGATGTCTCCTCCGCGCTCGAACGCATCGATGAACGCCGCGTCGTCCGAGAGATGCGCCAACACACGCAATTCGATTTGCGAATAGTCAGCCGTAATGAATACACAACCGGCCGCCGGAACGAAGCAGCGCCTGATCTCGCCGCCGCGCTGCGTCCGTACCGGGATGTTCTGCAGGTTGGGGTCTGAGGAGGAGAGACGTCCCGTAGCGGCGCCGGTTTGATTGAAGCTCGTGTGCACACGCTGGGTTACGGCGTTAACACTCCGAGGCAGGGAGTCGACATAGGTGGAGCGCAGCTTGGCCAACTCCCGATATTCCAAGAGCAGCTTCGGCAACTCGAAGCCCATGCCCGCCAGCTGGGCCAGCACGTCCGCATCGGTCGACGCCCCAGTCTTGGTTTTCTTGATGACAGGAAGTTGGAGCTTCTCGAACAATATGTGACGGAGTTGCAAGGTGCTGTTGATGTTGAAGTCCGTACCCGCCTCTTTGTGGATGGATCGTTCGAGCGCCTGAAGCTCGCCGCGAAAATCGCTCGACAATCCGGCAAGCCGCTCCGAGTCTAACGTGATGCCCTTCCATTCCATCTCGACGAGCACGGCGATGAGGGGCATCTCGATTTCCTCGAGAAGACGTCCGAGTCCTGTCGATTCCAGCTGCGGCGCTAAGTAATCCCGCAACGCGAGGATCACCGTACAATACCACCCCGCATACTGGCCCGCCTTATCCAGCGCAACCTCAGCGAAAAGACGTTTCCCCTTGCCCTTACCCACAACCTCTTGGTAAGGCGGGATGCGCAGTCCGAGGTGTTCGACCCCGAGCGCGCTCAACGCATGTGACCGCTTTCCCGGATCCAACAGGAAACTGGCAACCATAGAGTCGTACGAAATGCCTCCCAACTCGACACCTGCCGTTCGAAGCCGGAGCCAGTTTCGCTTTAGGTTGTGGCCGGCCTTCGGCACCCTGGGATCCTCCAGCAGTTCCTTCAATCCCGCCATAGCCGGGTCGGTCAACGGCGGAAGGTTGAGTGGAGCCGTGTCGTCGAGCAGATCGCCATCGGGCGCTCGATGTGTAAGCGGTATGTACCACCCGCCCCCCGGCTCCACGGCTACGGCAAGACCGTCCAAGCCAGCCACGTGCGCATCGCCGGGCGAACCATGACAGCTAATCGCCAGCACATCAGCCCGACGGGCCTTGGCTACCAGATCTTCGATCTCCGAAATCGACGAAACCACAGTCCATCCAGCACCTTCGGTGACAACGGCTTCTTCACCGATCTTGTCCATCAGAGAATGGAATTCCAGCTCCGCAAACAACGCTCGCAACCTCGCCGCGTCACCTTCCCGCACACAAAGTGCGTCGAGATTCAACTCGACCGGCACGTCCTTGCGGATAGTCACCAAGTCCCGACTCAACCTTGCGGCGTCGGCATCGACGAGCAACGCCTCGCGAGCACGTTTGCTCCTTACCTTCGGTGCGTGCTCGAGAATGGAATCGAGGTCGCCAAACTCCTCGATCAGCTGCCGGGCGGTCTTATCACCGATTCCCTTCACCCCTGGCACGTTGTCCGACGAATCGCCGACCATCGCCAAGTAGTCGATCACCCTCTCGGGAGGAACTCCCAACCGGCGAGCGGCGTTCTGCGCGGTCACAAATTCCTCTTGCACTGCCGCAGGACCTCCCCGCCCGGGGTTCAGCAAAGAAATGGTCGGCCCGATCAGTTGATAGAAATCCTTGTCTCCGGACACAATGACCGCATGCACACCCGCCGGGCCGGCTAACGTCGCCAGCGTGCCGATCACATCGTCCGCCTCATAACCATCTACTGCAACGAGTGGAATGCCGAATGCTTCCAAGAGCTGCTCGATCCGCTCAACCGAACTGTCGAAGGTATCCTGCAACTCCGCGTCCAACTTCTCGCGGGTCGCCTTGTACTCGGGATAGGCCTCCTTGCGGAAGGACGATCCTGCATCATGGACCCATACGACATATTCGGGCTTATACCGTTCGCGAATCCGAAGCAAGAAATTGGACACGCCCCAGGCCGCCGATGTGTTCTCTCCGCGTCCCGTCGTGAGCGGGCGCGCAATCATCGCAAAGAAGGCGCGATAGATTATCGCGTAACCGTCTACCAGAAAAAACTGGGGTCTCGAGAGCTCAGACATCGTTTAGTGGAGTATACAGAAAAACATCGTTTAGTGGAGTATACAGAAAAACCCCGCCGGAAAACCGGCGGGGCTCTCAATAGTAAAAGTGGAACTACCGCTCAGGAACTCGGCCGTTGCACGTGGGACGCATGCAGCCCCTTCTCGCCCGGCTCAACCTCGAACTCCACTTCCTGTCCCTCGGTGAGGGTCTTGAAACCCTCCATTTGAATGGCGGAGAAGTGAACAAACACGTCCTCGCCGCCACTCTCCTGTTCGATAAAACCGTAGCCCTTCGCGTCATTGAACCACTTCACCTTCCCTTTCGACATCGGGGACTCCTCCTGCAAATAGATTGGTTACGCCGGCGTTCCGCCGGTCTTCCAAAAAAACCCGCCACCGCCAATTTTGCTGTCAATACCTCCGGCCTGTCAAGCGTCTGGAATTTGAAGAGTCGAAGGGGAAGGGAACGGTTGGGGGAGCCCAATGCCGACGGCGGTTCGTAACGCCAAGCCCCACTTGACAGTACGTCAGCCAAACACGAAAACAGCGGTGCTAGTTCAGAATCCAGATGACGGCCGCCACAGCCGGTGCCAAAACAAGGTTGTCATCCAGTGGCCGCGACCAACGCTCGGAGGCTGCCGCCGCAACCGAGGCGGCAACTACCGAAACCAAGGACATCCCCAGGGCTAACAACACGACGAACGATGCGGCTAGCACCGCCCCCGTACCGATCCAGCTCTTTGGTTCACCTTCGCCCCACCGACCGCCAACCGCCGACGCGATTGGATCCGCCACCGCAGCCGTGAGAATTCCCGCAACGGGACCAGGCACCGGAATCCACGCCGCGGTGGCATAGCCGAACAAAAGCCAAAAAGCACCGCACGGCCGGCGAGACTCCTCGGGCCGGAATACGGGGACCGCACGGGTGAGCACTTCCCTGAATGCGGCAAAGCGGAGACGCACAAGCTCAACAAAGAGGGCGACCACCGCGAGCCCGGTTATTCCGAGCCGAAGAGTATGCCAGTCGGCAAATACGCCGACCAGCACGACGGCCCCGGTGCTCACGTGGATCGTGCGCCGTAAGGCGCTATCGCTCACGGGTGGATGCTCTCGCCGTAGAGAGCGCTGTACAGCTCCCGGTTCCGCAAGAGCGTCTGGACGTAGCCACGCGTTTCGGCGAACGGGATCCGCTCGATGAACAGGAACCAATCTCCCGCTTTAGCCTCTGGAAACCTGAGCCAGCGCGTCACTCGTGACCCCCCAGCGTTGTACGCAGCAAGGGCGAGCACGATCTCACCGCCGTACTGTCGGAGCATCTGCACGAGGTGGGCCGCGCCAAGATGGACGTTGGCGTCGGCAATTCCGAGAAACGCGTTGTCCCAGTCTACCTGAAGTTGGCGTGCCAAACCCCGAGCAGTCGCTGGCATGAGTTGCATCATTCCCCTTGCACCTGCCCGTGACGTCGCATCCGCATCAAAGGCCGATTCCTGGCGGACCAAAGCAGCCAGGAGAAAGGGATCCAGGTCGAATTTCCTTGCCTCGCTTTTGAGCAATTGGCGATTCGGCCAGGGGAAGATAATGCGAAGCACGCGGGGATCGTTCAGACGGTGGAGCCCGGCGATCCGCCAACCTACCGCCACCGCCGATCTCGCTTGGCCACGGGCGATCAGTCCCTCCGCTACGTCCATGAGTTCCGTTACGGCCCAGTGGTCAGGGTCGCTCAGGTAGCCTAGGAGCGCATCCGCTTCTTCCCGCAGATCCGCAGACTGCAGCAAGTCGAGCACCCCGAGCTGGCGGGTTACCTCAGGAGACGGAAGCGTCGCCGGGGGCGGTGCGAAGACCGGCGCGGGAAGCCCCGCGGCCTGCCGCGCCATGGTCCCGTAATATCCGATGGAATCGAGATGGGCCAACGCCGCCCACTCGCCGAGGGCTGTGACGGTGTCCCCGGCATCATTCGCCAACCGCGCGATCTGGAACTGCGCAGCACGGGCCCGCGACCCTCTGTGTTCCACCTCCGCGCGAAAAATCGCTGTGGCCCTCTTGAGGTCTCCTTCCACCCGTGCCCGAGCGCCCAAACGTGAGCGCGCGCTCGAAGCGAATTTATCGGTTGGCCACCTTTCACTCAAAGCGCGAAAGATGCTGTCTGCCTCCCTCAGCTTTCGCTGGTCCTGGCGAAGGTCTCCCATGAGAAACGTAGCGGCCGACGCACGGCGGTGATCGGGATATTTTTCGAAGAAGGCGCTCAACGCCTGGAAAGCTCTTGTGCGCTGGCGCAACCGCACATATGTCCGAGCGTATCGGTATTCGGCCTCACCCGCTTCCTCACCTCCACGCTTGGCCGCTGCCTCGTAGATCCGGAGTGCGCCCCACCTGTTGCCACTCGCCTCGGTGACCTCGGCGTAGAACAGTAGCGTGCCTATGGACGAATCGCTTGCGGTGACAGCATCGGCAGCGTGACGGACGGCAGCCGCTGCCCGCCCGTAACGCGAGATCGCTTTGGCCACTGCCAGGTGCCCTTCCTGGTCGGCAGGAGGAAACTCCGCCAAGGCGATCTCAACCCCGCTCATGGCTTCATTCCGATCACGTACTGCAATCGCACGGTAGACCAACTCACGAGCACCCCCATTATCGCCCGCCTCGAGGGCCAGTCGTCCCGCGGCTGCAAAGTGGCCAACACCCGCCAGCACCTCAGCCGCTCCCCCGAGATCTCCGGCTCTTACGAGCAATGTGGCCCGCACTTCGGCGGCCAATTCACGGGCCGCTGCCGGTGCCAAACGAAGCAATTCCGGCGCCCTTGACGGGTCCCGAGTGACCCTCGCTTCGCGCAGGGCCAGCCACCCTCTCGCATCCGGGAAGTCGATAGCCGCCTGTCGGTACAGTGACGAAGCTCGCCCCAGGAGGCCGGCGCGCTCGTACGACTCAGCAGCCCGCGCACGCAGCGTTCCTTGCCTTAGTCCGGTGGCGTGGTTGGCGGCTCTGTCGAACATCCTTCCCGCTTCGACGTACGCCCCAAGCGCGTATTGTGACGCCGCGTGGATGGCCAGCGGTGCGCCTTCAGCCATCGAATCCGGCAATAGATGGCGCGAGAGCAACTCAAGAGCCTGCGCCGGACGCCCAAGAGCCAATGCAGACTCGGCACCGGCAAGGATATCAGCCATGGCCGCAGAATCGGATGAAAGGCGCACTGCTAGCCCCATCGCTGCATGCCACGGCCCCACCCAGGTGGAACCACCGTTGGCGACCTCCTGGGCAGCCGCAGAGGGGCTCCCCACGAGTACGCCGACAACGACTAGACCGGCCACCGCGGAAGTCACCCTCCCGAAAAAACAATTCCGTCTGCGTGCGTTCACGAGCCATCGACTCACGACACCGCCAGCCTGAACCTTCACAAAGTGCTTGATGTCACCCTCTCTCTAACTTGCCGAACTTCAAAATTGAATATTACTTTCGCCCTCTCCAATGGCTCAAGAGAATCTCGCAGGACGCAGCGTCGCCGGATACCGCCTCATAGAACGCGTGGGTGAGGGTGGCACCGCCATAGTATACCGCGCCGAACACCCCGACCACCGGACGTGCGCGGTCAAAATCCTCAAGCCGCGCCTCCGCACCGATGAAAACGCCAGGAAACGCTTTCTTCGCGAGTCCGAATACGGTGAGCGCGTCCAGCATGCGAGCGTCGTCCAGACGTACGGCTATGGTGAGGAGGACGGGCTGTACTACCTTGCGCTGGAATGGGCTGAAGGCGAACCGCTTTCCGACTTCCTTAGGCGAACCGGCAGACTGTCCGCCAAAGTAGTGGCCCACATCCTGACCCAGCTGGCCGGAGCCCTCAGTGCCGCTCATGCATCCGGCATCATCCATCGCGATTTGAAACCCGAAAACATTGTTTACGACCCGAGAACACAACAGGTCAAACTGCTCGACTTCGGGATAGCCAGGGACGCCGAAGCCGACCCGGCCCAGCGTCTCACCCGCACCGGGTTTTTCGTAGGCACCCTCCAGTATGTTGCCCCGGAAGCCCTCTCCGGTGAACTCGTCGGAAGTGCTGCAGACATCTACAGCCTCGCCACAATTACGTATTACCTCCTAACGGGCCTCCACCCCTACGATGGCAGATCCCCGCGAGAATTGTTCCAGCAGCTCCTCACGGCTGACCCCCGCCCGCTAAACCAAGCGGCGAGAGGCCTCAAATTCTCCAGTGACTTCGAAAAGGCCGTGATGGCGGGATTGGCCCGAGAGCCGGAAAAGAGGCCCGCTAACGTGGAGCTTTACGCCGAGGGTGTGGCCAAGGCTACGGCAGAGAACGGGGACGCCTCTGGTAAACGCAGTCTGCTGGGGATGCTCAGATCCATGATTGGAGGGTAGTAGTATATACTACTACTATCTCTAACGTGCCGCCGTCAGCCACTTCCCTTCGGGCGGCACTGGTGGCCTTGCTCAAGGAACGCTCGCTGCGCCTAGGGGAGTATTCACTCTCTTCAGGTAGGAAATCCCACTATTACGTCGATGCCCGTCTGACAACCATGTCGGCCCAAGGCCTGGAAGTCATTGGCCTTCTCGGAGTCAGCATGATCGCTGAAGCAAACTGGAATGCGCGATTGGTGGGCGGCCTGACGCTCGGGGCAGATCCGCTGGCCTACTCGATTTCCATGGCAAGCCACAAGACTCCACCGATATTTGACGCCTTTGTCGTGAGAAAGGAGTCGAAGGGGCATGGTACGCGGAGAAGAATAGAAGGCTGCTTTACCGAAGGCTCCAGGGTGGTGGTGGTGGAAGACGTCATTACAACCGGAGGCTCGGCATTGACAGCAATCAAAGCCATTGAAGACGCCCGAGGAGTGGTAGTGGGGGTCCTCGGCGTGGTTGACAGGATGGAGAGTGGTAGAGCAGCCATCGAGAAAGCCGGCTATCCGGTGCTGACCATGGTGACCATACGCGATCTCGGAGTCGAGCCCGACATGTCGGTTAGCTGAGGCCTGGTTCAGGCCGTGAGTGCGTTCCGTGTTCGATGAAAGACCATAACCCCACCCCCGCCAAGCGGCGCTCGATGGAAGCCCGGTTTCGGGCCTGGACCGCCGAATCCTCGGCGGTTGCCATCGACGAGCAACACCTCAAAGACGCCGAAACCGTGGCCCGCGGTACGAAGCGCCGTTGGGGCATTATCGGTGCCGGTCTCATCCTGTTGGTGGCCTTGAAGTGGGCGAACATCTCTGACTTCACCGCGGCGCCCGGGGGCGCGGTCCTAGTTGTCACGATCGCCGCCAATCTCGCCGCCGTGTCTATCGCCCGCTCCGGCATTTTTGCCTGGTGGTTCGTTTACTGCTCGGCGGCGCTCGACATACTGATCGTGGGAGCTTTCGTTGCGCTCATCGGACCCGGCGGTATCGTGGTGGGGTTCCTCGTTGCGATCCTTCCATACACGTTCGACGAGGGTCGCGGTGTCGGCCACATACTGGCGCTTCTAGCGGCTTCCACGTACGTCGGTGCCGCAGCGGCACATGGGGCATTCGTCGCGAATCCACCAGTCAGTCTGACAGAGCTTTCGCCCACCGTGTACGTGGAGGCGCTTGTCTTTCTGGTCGTGGCGAGCACGTTGCGTCGAATACCGGCCTCGCTGGTAGAGCGCATTCGTGTCACCCGCGCTGTGATGCGACAGGCCGAGGCGGGGGCCCTTGGGGTTCGTGCACCGGCTGGGCGCGACGATGAGCTTGGCTTTCTCGAGAAGTCCTTCAACCGCATGCTTGACGAGATTGCCGATACGATCGAAGCCGTACAGCGGGAGACAGACGAGGCCGTCATTCTTGCGCAAGTGTTATCGCAAGCCTCTGCCGGCGTGCTGGCGTCCAGCGAATCCGTCTCGGCCTCGTCCACCAAGCTGGCCCGGGACTTGGCGTCGCAGCGGGACTTGGCGACAGAAAGCCGACAGGAGAGTACCAAGGCTGCAAAGGAAGCGGGCACACTGAGCAACCGGGCGGAAGATGTGGTCACCGACGTGGGCAGACTTACGGAAGCAGCCAACCACGGCCGCTCCAGCGTGGAACGGGCAGGAGAAGCACTCTTGGCGATCGGCGACGAGGTTCGCAACACAGCTGCCTCTGTGCACGAGCTCAGCAGCATGTCACAGCACGTTGGGTCATTCGCCAGAACGATTTCGCGCATTGCGAGACAAACACACGTGCTGGCGCTGAACGCCGCAATCGAAGCGGCGCATAATGAAGAAGCGGGAGAGGGGTTTGCAGCGGTCGCCGACGAAGTCCGTGCCCTGGCAGCCCAGGCAAGGACATCGGCCCGTGAAGTCTCTGGTCTGATTGATGATGTCCTGACGCGTGTTGACGCGGTGGCTCACGCCATGACCTCCGGAGAGGAGAGGGTGCGCGACGTTGCAGTCGTTGCTCGCCAAGCGCATGGTGCGCTCGACAACCTGCAGCGCGGCATCTCCCAGATCAAAGACCTCGTAGAGGACAGCGCACTGGTGTCGCGGGCCCAGGAGGAGCGCATGGTGGGTCTGGCCGGAAAGATGGCGGACATGGCGCGCATCAGCACAACTTCGGCGAATGAAGCCGACAGGGCAGCAGCAGCAATAGCCACCCAGCAGCGCACCATGGGCGATCTCAAAGCCGTGAGCGCACAGCTCGCGGAACTTGCGCAGCGCATTCGTGGCAGCATCGCCCACTTTACGGTGCGGCCCGACGACCCCCCATCAGAACATCCCACGCACCCGCCCCGCGGATCAAATGATCCTGCCCTCCGAGTTTAGTTCCTCACCCCGCTGTCCGGGCACACCCATTACCGCTTCAAAAGGGATGGAAGGTTCGGAACGTCGCCCGGTAGGGCAGGATCATTTGATCCGCGAAATCATCCAGGGCCGACCCAAAGGTGACCCGCTCACGGAATTCACTCCCGGTCATTCCCGTCACCGCCTTCACGTGACGACTGAAGCTCTGCGGTGACGAATACTCCAACCGATACGCCACATCACCGATCGACAAGCCACGCACTTGCAGCAAGCCAGCCGCATGTACGAGCCGCACGCACGAGAGGTACCGCTTCGGAGACGGTAGACGCGAGCGAAAAAAGCGCGAGATGAAAGTGCTTGCACAAACATTCAGGCGTTTGCAGAGTTGGCGGCCATTCGCCGTTCGCAGTGCAAGAACGATCAGTGATTCAAAAAAGCGCTTCGTCCCCGGCGTCGGCCGTCCAGGCACATCAAGGACCCGGGACAGCATGCAAGACGCCGTCGGGGCCCTGCGGCAGGCGACAAAGGACCGGAGCCGCCGCCAGCCATCACGGCGACTCAGATCTACCACGGCCTGGACACCCGACACTCCCAGCTGCAGGAGCTGCTCGCTGCACCGACCGTCATTGTGCGATAGGACAGCCACCATCGGAACACCTGGAAATTCCCTGGCCAGCTGCGCCACTTCGCTCATATCCCGCTCCGAAACGCAGCGAGGCGAAACTAAGACAGCGCTCACTTGTCGCCCGCGCACCACACGAATTGCTTCCTTCACACTTCGGGCATGAAACGTTCTGACATAAGCACCCGTGGCCGCATCTATTCGCGACCGCTCAACGGACTCCAAGACAGTGGCGACGGTGCCGATCTCATTCGCATTCATGCCGACCTCCTATGACACGTGCGGCTATTATGTCGAGCCCCATTCAACTCTTTTTCAAAATCCGGCAGCGAGTCGTCAACTAGAGGGAGAAACCGCTCGCTCTAGAACCAGGGGTCCAGAACAGCTATCTTTGTACCAGACAAGAGTTTGGCGGAGTGTTGATGGTCGCGACGCGTCGGACACGGCGGGTCGAGGAAAGTCCGAGCTCCGCAGGGCAGATTGCCAGGTAACGCCTGGGCGCCGCAAGGCGACGGATAGGGCCACAGAAAACAAACCGCCCGGAAACGGGTAAGGGTGAAACGGCGGGGTAAGAGCCCACCGCGCGGCTGGTAACAGCCGTGGCACGGTAACCCCCAGTCGGAGCAAGGCCAAATAGGCGGTGAGGTTCGGCCCGGACCGCTTGAACCGCGGGTAGGCTGCTACAGATGGCAGGTGACTGTCGTCGCAGATAGATGACCATCCGCTCGCGTCGCGAGCGAACAGAACTCGGCTTACGGCTCCGCCAACTCTCGTCTACATGGCATCGCCCACATTTCCCTCGCCGTGCGAGTTCATTGCCTCCGCTCAAAGGGGCGCCCAGCTACTCGAGGACAAGTCATCTTTGGGAATGCCACTATCATTGAACTACCGGGGGGGTATTCCGGCTTCACGAAGGCCCATAGCCCTACGAGACCAGGTTCGATGACAGTGACCTCATGAGCCTCCTGTCCAAGTGGGCAGCCGCAGCGGCTTTGCTCGCCGCCTGCAGCTCCATCGATCCAGCTACGACGCTCGATGAGCAGCCCGCGCCAGCCCCCCGCAAGTTCACCTACCGGCCCGGTGTGACCTCTTATCTATCCAGTTCCCATCGTCTCGTGGAGCGAGGCACAAGGAGCCGAGCGCTAGGCGACAGCATCGTCCTGCGGTATCGGTTCACAACGGTGGTCACGGAGGCGGATACCGCGCTGTCTGTCTCTTTTGTGATCGACACCGTTCTGAGCGCGACGGCACGAAACATCCTCCAGCACGAGATCGACCGGGCGACCGGAGCGGTCTACACGGCACGCATTTCTCCGACTGGACATTTGGAAGACTTCAAACTGGCGGACCACGCCTCGCCGCTCCTACAGGAGCTCGCCGCACGCAGCGCAGACTTTTTCCCTACCTTGCCTGCAGATGGTCTGCTACCAACCCTCACTTGGGTAGATACCGCCGAAGTGCGGCGAGACCAGGGAGGAGCCTGGCTCAAGATTCGCTCCGTCACCACCTATCGGAGTGGCAACTGGAACGCCTCAGACGGGGGTGTGGTGCTTCCCGTAGACTGGGAACGGACATACCACGTAGAGGGTACAGGCAACCAGTTCGGCCAGCGATTCACCTTGCGTGGCCAGGGGACGGCTTCGGGGCGGTCCCGGTTCGCCTCCGATGGACGCTACCTGGGCTACGTTAGTCAAGACGATCTAGTAGCAGAACTGTTGCTCGAAACGCTGGGAACCACAACTCCGATGAGACAACGCCAAATCGATACCCTAAAGATTCTCAGGTAGCGTGTTCAGAGTTGTCCTGCTTCTGCTGTGGCTCTTGAGCCTCAACATCGACCGTGTGACGGCGCAAGGCCTGTCTGCGCGTTCGCAGAGCCTGTCTGCGCGTTCGCAGGATTATCTCTTTCTCACGAACGTCGCCGACGTACGTGCTCTCTGGGTGAATCCGGCAGGCCTTGCCCTCGTAGCCGAAGCTTCCATTCTCGGCGAGCTTACGTTCGAGCGGCTCCGCGGGGACCTACGTGTCGAGCAGTATGCCGTCGGCTTTAACTCGCGAGGGGTATCCATCGGCTATCAGAGAAACCGGCTAGTCGGCGAGAAGCCGGTGAGCACCCTGCGCACTGGTTTCGGCTTTCCCTTCAGAGGTGGCTCGCTTGGAGTGGCGTTCTCACGCCATCGCCAGGACTCAACCAAGAGCTACGGGGCGGATTTCGGTCTGCTCTACGTACCCAGCGTCACTGTGCAGCTGGGACTGGCCGTTCGTCATGTGGGTCGCCCGACCGTGCGCGGCACCGACCTGCCGGTTACCACGGTAGGCGCGGCGCAGATGACGCTGTCCGTCATCCAGCTGATCTGGGAGACGGCGGCGGCGGAGAGGCTGGAGCCGGACGAGTCGGGATTCAATGTCACGCATCGTGCCGGGGTCCGGCTGGCCCTCTGGAAGCAGTTACCAGTGATGCTGATCGGTGCCGTGGACCTGGGATCCAACGTGCGCATCGATGGGCTCAACCTGGGTTTCTCGATTGGCGGAGCGCGACAGCTCACATCGATAGGCTCGGCCGTTCCAAGGGATAACGCTCCGGTCTTCGAGCACTTCAGCGCAACATTCGTCGCCTCCCAGCCCCTGACCGGGCGCAGTTTTTAGGCGCTGCGGTACTCTCTCAGTCCACCAGCCTCAGAGGCATCACGAGACAGAGATACGAAGCGGGATCATCCCACCCGACAGGCTCCATCGTTGCGGCCCGCTCCGGTGCCTTAAGTGTGAACCGTACTTCATCGGTGGGCATGACTTTCAGTAGCTCCAGCAGGTATGTCGCATTGAAGCCAATCTCCAGTGGTTCCCCATCGTATGTCGCCTGGATCTCGTCCTCGGCCTCTCCCAGATCAGGGGTGCTCACGGAGAATTTCACCAGACCAGTGCTGAACGAAAGCCGCACCCGATGCGTCTGGTCACTTGCGACGACTCCGACCCTCCGGATGGCTGCCGCAAGCGCTTGCCGATCTACCGTAACCACCTTGTCGTTGTCCCGCGGGATCACCTGCTCGTAGTTGGGGTATGGCCCCTCGATCAAGCGAGTGAAAATGTGGGTGCTTCCGGCACGGAAACCCAAGTGATTATCACTCCGTGCCACCTCGATCTCATCTGCCAGCCCGAATAACTTGCGTATCTGCTCCAGCGCCTTGGGTGGCACAATCAAATCGGCAGCCGCCGACCCGCCAGACACCGGTATGTCCATTCTAGCGAGGCGGTGACCATTCGTTGCAACCATCCGCATCCGGTCTTCCCGCATCTCCCAGAGAACACCGTTCAGAATCGGGCGGCTCTCCTCGGTGGACGCCGCGAATGCAACGTGGTTGATTAGGTTCTGAATGTCAGCCGATGTCATCTTCCACGCGCTGTCAAATGACACAGTCGGGAAGCTGGGAAACTCATCTCGGGCGATGCCGAGCAGTTTGAAGCGAGACGCGCCACACTCGAGCGTTACCCGCTGCTCGCCGGAAGCAGAGAAATGGATCCCCGCACTTGGCAGTTCGCGCACGATCTCCACGAGCTTCTTCGCCGGGAGCGTTACTGCACCTTCTGCCTGAATTTCCGCCGGCACCACGGTGCTCACTGCAACGTCTAGATCCGTACCGGCCAAGCGTACACCATCAGCGGTAGCTTCCACCAGGATATTGGAAAGTACCGGTAGCGTCGTCCGGGTCGGAACGGTTGAAGCAACCGCAATGAGTCCTTCCTGGAGTTGCTCCCTAGTAATTGTAAACTTCATGCCGTTCGCTGCATCGTTGATATAGATACTACCTCTGTACTATATAATAAATTAGTAGTAGTAGTAGGCGTTCTGGAAATCTGGACAAGTCGTGTAACTCACCGTTCTCATAAGGCGTTGGGTCCCCCGCGAGTGTTCATCATCTGTGGGCTTCGGGGATCGTTGTGGGGACAACATTTATTCTCTTGAGATTCCCGAGGTTTCCCAACACGCACTCGCCGCTCTTGTGCATTAGGGTGCGGATAACTCGCGCCTCGCGAGTTCAATACGCTCGCGGAACGGACGATCTCGCCGCATCTGGTGTTCGACCTTGCCAACGCTATGAATCACGGTCGAGTGATCCCGTCCCCCAAACGCCTGCCCGATCTCCACGAGTTGCATCCCCAGAAGATCCCGGGCGAGAAACATTGCGACCTGGCGTGGTACGGTTACCGTCTTGGTGCGCGACTTGGAGCGCAGGCCTTCGGGGGTCACACCCCAGCGCCTTGCTACCACCTCTTGGACGCGGTCCACCGTGGGCGCCGCGGTTGGTAATTGGGACAGCACGCCCTGGCTCTGGTGGATTTTGTCCGAGAGTGCCTCCCGCGCTAGCTCGACTGTTACCTCGCGGTGGTTGAGAGAAGCGAAGAGCAGCAGTTTGATGATGCATCCCTCCAGCTCACGGACCGAAGTGCGCATGTTCTCCGCTATGAAGCGAAGGACGTCGTCTGGGATCGTGAGTTCGAGGTGCTCCTGCGCAGCCTTCTTTCGGAGAATCGCGATCCGGTGCTCCAGGTCCGGGGACCCGATGTCAGCGACCAAACCCCACTCGAACCGGCTTACCAGTCGGGATTCGAGGCCAGGAATCTCCTTCGGTGCGCGATCCGAGGTCACGACGACCTGCCTGCCGGACTCGTGCAGGGCATTGAACGTGTGGAAGAACTCTTCCTGTGTCATTTCCTTCCCTTCCAGGAAATGCACGTCGTCGACGAGGAAGATGTCCGATTCGCTCCGGTAGCGGCGCCGGAATTCGGGCATCGTGCGGCCGTGGATGCTCTCGATGACCTCGTTGATGAACTGCTCGGCCCCCATATAGACCACCCGGCTGGTAGGATTCCGCTCAACCAGTGCATGCGCGATCGCCTGCATCAGGTGGGTCTTACCGAGCCCCGTAGCACCGTAGATGAAGAGCGGGTTATAGGTTTTGCCCGGGGCTTCGGCTATGGCGTGTGCTGCGGCTGCGGCTAGTTCGTTGGACTTCCCGATGACGAAGGTCTGGAACGTGTACCGATGATTGAGGGGTGTAGCCATCTGCGCCAGACCGCTGGGGGTAGTAGGCGGCGGCGCCACGAAGAAATCCATCTGAGGTCGTTCGGTCCGCTCCGCCTGCACTTGGAACACCACATTTAGGGGTGCCCCGAACGTTTGGGAGGCCAGGCGCGACAGCAGCTGGGCGTGCTTTGACTCATTCCACTCCACCGCAAACTGATCCGGAGCGCTCACGATCAGACAGCCGTCGTCGAGCGCCACGGGTTCCGCTGGCTCCAGCCACGTACGCATCGTAGCCTCGGACAGCTCGAGACGCGCCTGCTCGAGCAGACGTGACCAGGTTTCTTGGGCTGAAAGCTCCATTTCCAACAGAGAAAGTGGTGGACGGCGTTAAAGGGGGCGCAAGATTGTATTTCTCGTGTGTGGAAAAGTCAACCTTGACCCCGATGTCATCGGCCAACTAGCTTTCGCCGCTCGATTGAGGACCAACCGATGAAACCTACGTACAAGCCTCGTAATCGACGGCGGGTAAATAAACACGGCTTCCGGGCGCGGATGAAGACACGCTGGGGGCGTGAGATATTGAATAGGCGCCGCAAGAAGGGGCGCAAGAACTTGGCAGTTTCCCTGCCTTCGAAGCATGGAGGAAGCTGACGTCCGAGGGGCTCCCCCGGAGTTGGCGGATTTCGCGCGGGTCAGACCTCAAGGCGGTGCAGCAGGGCGGCCGCCATCGTCGTACCCCCCGTTTGGACATTTCCTGGCGGTCAAATGACATGGGTCACCCCCGACTGGGTCTCATCGTGCCCAAGTACGGCGCCACGGCCGTGGCCCGCAACCGAGTGCGGCGGCGCTTGCGGGAATGCTCACGGCGCCGAATCCTGTCGAAGCTCGGGGGCGTAGATTTAGTGGTACGGGCACGGGCGGCGGTTTACAAGGCGAACCTTGAGGAACTGGCAGGGGATCTGGATAAATGGCTGCTGTCGATCTTGGAGTAACACGAATCCCACGTATGGCGGCCTCGGCTCTGATCAAGCTGTACCAGCTGCTGGCATCCCCGTTTCCATCGCCCTGTCGGCATACTCCGTGCTGCTCGATGTACACGCTGGAAGCCGTTGGACGATATGGTGTGCTGAGGGGTTGCTGGCTGGGCGTGCTCCGAATCGGCCGCTGTAACCCCTTCTTCCGCGGCGGCTACGACCCCGTCCCATGACCTCGCGACGCTGAATGGACCGCCGCACCCTGCTTGCGATCACACTCATCTTGATAGTGCTGATCCTGCCGTCACTCATCTTCCAGCCTCCCGCACCAGTCGTGCCGGCGGAGCACCCGCCGGATTCGCTGGGGGTACCTGCGATGGGCGATTTCGCTGGGGAGGAGCGCAATAGGCCACAGCCGGCGGTAGTCCCCGCGCCTGCCTTGGTTCCGGAGCCGCCCGAGGAGGAGACTACCAAACCGGTCATCGTGGAGTCCCCCCTGTATCGCTACTCGTTTTCTCCCAGGGGAGCCCGGCTGGTTGGCGCGGAATTGCTTGAGTACCGCTCGTTCTCGCCAGGGGACCAGGGCGTCGCCCAGCTGATTCCGGACGTCTCGGAGTTCCTTGTCTACCGGCTCGTATTTGGCAACGATACGATTTCGCTCGCTGATTGGCACTTCGAGCCGTCAACGGACCGAGTGGAGGTGGGCTCTGGTGGTGCGTCCCTCTCCTGGGTTGCGCGGCGAGGCCCGGCGACCGTTCGCCTCACGTACGCGTTCCAGCCGGATCACTACCGCTTTGAGGTGCGGGGTGAGTTTGAAGGAATCACTTCCAGCGCCGGGTTGGTTGTAGTGGGAATGGGGCCGCGTCTCCGATCGACAGACGTCGATACCATCGTCGATTTTCGGTCGTTCGGTGTGGTCACGAAGAACCGGTCGACCGACAACCTCAAGTTCACCTCCCTCGACTTGGGCGAAACGCGGACCTTGGCTGGGCCGTTTGAGTGGGTGGCGATAAAGTCGAAGTACTTTCTCGCTGCCGTCCTTGCCATTGACGAAGGCCAGCCGCAGTTGGGCGGAGCAAGGGTGACGGGCGGCCCGCGCACCCCGGCCCGTACCAAGGGGTTCGCCACGTTCTTTAAACGGGATATCACGGTGGCCACCCAAGCTAGTGTGCTGACGTCGTTGCCGGTGCCGGCCGGCCGTTTCGGATTCTCCGTTTATCTCGGTCCCCAGGAGTATCGTCAGCTGTCCTGGATCGGTCACGACCTCGAGGACGTGAACCCCTACGGGTGGATTCTTCGACCGATCATCGCGCCGCTGTCGATAATCGTAGTTCGGATTCTGTTGTGGTTGCACGAAACCCTGAATCTGGCATACGGATGGGTGCTCGTACTCTTTGGCGTGGCGATACGGCTTGCCCTCTGGCCTTTGAATCAGAAGGCGATGCGGTCGCAGATGGCCATGCAGGCACTCCAGCCGGAAATGAAGGCGATCCAGGACCGGTACAAGAGCGACAAGGCCAAGCTGCAGAAGGAGATGATGAAGCTCTACAAGCAGCACGGGGCGAGCCCGCTCGGGGGCTGTCTGCCGATTGTGCTGCAGATGCCGATCCTGTTCACCCTCTTCTTCGTGTTCCTCAACACAATCGAGTTCCGAGGCGTGCCGTTTTTGTGGCTGCCAGATCTCTCGCTGGCAGACCCGCTGTACATCATACCCCTTGTGATGGGCGCCTCGATGTTCGGGCTCTCCAAGATAGGCCAGATAGGCGTGCCGCCGAACCCACAGATGAAAATGATGCTCTACGTGATGCCGGCCGTGTTCACGATGCTCTTTCTGCAGTTCTCCTCTGGCCTGAACCTCTATTACGCGACGAGCAATCTTGCGAGTATCCCTCAACAGTGGCTAGTGGCGCAGGAGCGACTCCGCCGAGCCCACAAGAAGGCGGCGGCCAAGACCTAGGCCGCCACCCGGCCCTTGGCTCCCCGCACCTCATCCGGAGCCGTAACTTTACTCCATGCTGAGTGATGTGATTGCCGCGGTAGCGACGCCGGCCGGGCGGTCCGCCATTGCCGTCGTACGGGTTTCGGGCGACGGAGCCCACACGGTCGCTTCCCTGGTGCTGGAGTCCTTTCGGCCGGAGCCGGAGCGCCGCGCGGCCCGTGCCCGGGTCGTACACCCTGCGACAGGAGAGGTCATCGACGACGCGGTGTACATCACCCTCCACGCGCCTCGGTCCTACACCGGCGAAGATATGGTTGAGATATCGACCCACGGCGGGGTGCTCGTGCCGGCCGAAACTCTAGCAGCACTGGTTGCCGCTGGAGCACGGGTGGCCACGCCGGGGGAATTCACGCGGCGTGCAGTTCTCAACGGCAAGATGGACTTGTTGCAGGCGGAGGCTGTCGGCGATCTCATCGACGCGACGGCGCCAGCGCAGCGGCGTGCCGCGCTAGGCCAGCTCGACCGTGGCCTGTCGCTGCGAATCGCGAAGTTGAGAAGCCAGGTCTTGGATCTCGAGGCTCTCGTTTCCTATGAGATCGATTTTCCCGAGGAGGACAGTGGGCCGGTGGCACCGGAGCGGATCGATGGGGCGATTGACGAGTTGTGCCGGGCCTTTCGCGAGCTCTCGCGTACGGCAGCGGAAGGCGAACGATTGCGCGCGGGCGCGCTCGCGGTTATCGCGGGCCTGCCGAACGTCGGCAAATCGTCGCTATTCAATGCGCTCGTCGGTCACGAAAGGGCGATCGTCACCGAGGTTCCCGGTACCACTCGTGACGCTATCGAAGCCCCGGTCACCTGCGGGGGTTTCCCTTTTCGTCTGGTCGATACGGCCGGTCTTCGTGCCACCGAGGACCGAGTCGAGCGCGTCGGCGTGGAAGTCAGCCATCGTTACCTGGACGCCGCCGACGTTGTGATCTTCTGCGGGGAATCTGGGTGCCGGCTCGAACCGGCCGAAGAGGAGTTCCTGGAGAAGCTGAACGGCAGGGTGGTCATGGTTCGGACGAAGGCGGATATCTCGCCGCCACCGAGCGTAAGGGAATCGGGTATTCGGGTATCTGCGATTTCCGGAGAAGGTCTTCCCGAGTTACGGACCGAACTAGCGCGGTTTGCGTTTGCACACCTGAGTGGCCAAGCAGATCTGGAGCCGCTGGTGACGCGTGAGCGGCATCGGGCTGCATTACGGGTGGCCCTCGAAGAAACCGAGGCTTTTCGTGACTCCCGCATTGCGGGCCTCGAGGGGGCGGTTGCAGCTGTCCATCTACAGGCGGCGGTCCGAGCTTTGGAGGACATAATTGGCGTGGTTACCGCGGACGACGTGCTGGATCGAGTGTTCGCGTCGTTCTGTGTAGGTAAGTGAGGCTCGTCTAGCTCTTGTCGGCGGGGTATTCCATTACGTTCTGCCAGATCTCGTCGGCGAGCCACTCGAGGCGGTCTTGTGCGTACTCTAGTTCTTCCCGAGGCATGACCGCGGCACTCTGCGCTACGTTTCGCACGTGCTCGAGGAGTTCGTCCAGCAGATCGCGGAGCAGCGGATTGCGGCGACGTTCATCGTGCTTCTTTGCAGAGCGTCGGGGCGTCATGGGGTCTGGGCTTCCATGGTCTCGCGGTCGGTTGCCAGACATTCCTCGGCGGACGCGCGTAACGCCTCGGCAATGCCGTGTTGCGTGACGTAGCTCTCAACCATCCGGTGTCCCAAATAGTAACCGGACCGTTCGGGCAGAGTTTTGCCCGCCAGGCGCCGTGAGGACAGACCCGTGCCTCCGGCGAAGTAACGGAGCCGGTATCCTATGCCCGTGTGGTGCAACTCCTCGATGATGGCACGGCGCAGAAACGCTTCGAGCTCCCGCAGCTGACGGTACTGTCGGCTGCCATACCCGAAGTATTGTCGGGGCGCAAACGCGGGCGCCGTGGCGCGTGACGCCGCCACCGCGAGGCCCTCGTTGATCAGCATCTCCCTGAGGGTGGCACGGCTACCGCTCCGCCAGTAATCGTACCAACCTCCGTCCTCGGCTATTATTTGCACGAACTCACTCTTGCTCGCAGGTGACGTGTACCGCACCGTGTGCGCTACCACATGGCCGATCCAGAGGGGTATGAGGTCGGGCGACAGACCGAGGCCATTAGTCTCTGGATTGGGCCGTGCTGTGAAATGCTCCAGGCAGATGAATGCGATCCCGCGTCCTGCGACGACCAGCTCGCCAGCGTTAGCGCCGCCGACGCCGACCATCAAGTACAAATCTACGGGCCGGTCGACTCGAAACAAATCTTCACAGCGGGCCAGCGTATCTGTGGCGATTTTCTTCACATCTACGCTCTGCAACAGCGCATGGAGATCGCCGCGCCGTGCCTTCACTGCGCGACGCATCACTTCTTCGGCTGGTGAGCTCTGGGGATCGAGAACGTAGTTGCGCCAATACGATGACAGCACAGGATGATGCTCTTCGAAATACCGGCGGTACCCGTCTACGGGATTCGGCGCCGAAGTCGCCTCTAGGAAACTCGGAACCAGGTCGATGAGCATGGGAAGAGGGATAAATTTGCTACTGGGGTGGGCTGTCTGCAAGGAGGGGATGGCCAGCTCAGGTCGTATCTACGGTCGGCGTAGTCGCTCACTCATTTTATCGAGCAGTTCTCGCTCCTTTGGTGTGAGGCTGTCGAGGCCGGTTGCGGAGATCTTGTCGAGGACCTGGTCGACCTCATCGTACGAGGAGCCCCTTTGTTGGTGGGGTGGACGTGGTGGCTTTTCTTCCTCTGCCGCGTGGGGGGTAGGGTGAGCGAGCACTCGCACCGGTTCGTGACGAACGGTTGGGGTGGGCCTGTGCGTGAGTGTCGGACCGAAGCGGAGATAACCGAAGCCGAACAAGAATCCACCCAAGTGGGCGAAATGTGCCACACCGTCGCCGACGCGCATGAGGCCAAACATCAGGTCGAGGCCCACCAACCCGATCACGAGCCATTTCGCCTTGATAGGTACGGGCAGGGGGAAGATGAAGATCTGCGCATCGGGCCACCGCACCGCGAATGCAAGCGCTACGCCGAACACGGCTGCGCTCGCGCCGAGCACCATCGTGACAGGGGCGATGGGGAGGAAAACGAACGACGCCGCGGCACCGCCAAGTCCGCAGAAGAAATAGTAGCGAGCGAAGGCGGTACCACCCAGCCAGTCCTCGACGTCTCGCCCGAAGAAGAAGAGCATCAGCATGTTGAAGGCGAGGTGGAAGAAGCTGCCATGGAGAAACATGTACGTCAGCAAGGTCCACGGTTGCTGGAGTACGAGGCTGGGGCTGAAGGCGGCCAGGTCAAAGAACCATCGTCCCGTAAACACCGTGATGGTCAGGAGATACACCACGGCATTCGCGATGAGGAGCTGGCGTACCCAGGGAGTGACGGAGAATGGGGATCGAGTCAACATCTACCTTAAAATCCCCTCTGCCGGGTCTTTGTTCCGTGGCAGCGCTCTAAGGCGAGATCGCATATCGTCGTGCACAGCTTCCCAAATCCTATGCCGGCTGCCTTCGCCGATTGGGGGAGAAGGCTGGTGCTCGTGAGGCCGGGCAGCGTATTCGCCTCGAGGCAGTAGATGCCGCTGTCGGCGGACAGTATGAAATCTACGCGTGACATGTCGCGTAGCTTCAATACGCGGTGTGCGGCCGCTGCGCTGGCTTGTACGTGGGCCGCAACATCCGCCGGCAGGTCCGCCGGAAAGATCTCTTGGGTCATTCCCGGCGTGTACTTGCATTCGTAGTCAAAGATGGGGTGTTGCGGGATGATCTCTCCCACAACCAGCGGCGTGTCATCCAGCATGCCTACGGTGAGTTCCCGGCCGGCAACGAAACGTTCGATCATCACGTCGTCGTCGTACGTCTTTGCATGTTCGACGGCGGCTTCCAGGTCGTCAAGCGACTCGACGACGCTAAGTCCGATCGTGGAGCCCACCCGAGACGGCTTCACGATGAGGGGGAAGTCCAGGGCTACAACGCTTTCGGTTGGTGCGGGCCACATCACCCAGTCAGGCGTGGTGATGTCGGCGTATCGTAGGAGGGCCTTCGCCACGTCCTTGGCCATGGCGATGGCGCTCCCGAGGGCGTCGCTGCCAGTGAAGGGAATGCCGGCGAGTTCCAGGAGTGCTTGAAGCTCTCCACCTTCCCCCTGGCGGCCGTGGAGCACTGGAAAGACGACCTCCGCCCCTTTGACCTCAGGGAGCTCGACCAATTGCGGCCCGAGTTCTCGGGCCCTGAGCGCTTTCAGTTCCGCGTCCGAGGGAGGCTCTCGGTCCACGGCCCCAGTGAGGAGCTCGGTCTCCTTTGCCGCCGAGAGGGAGCCGGAAACGGTGTCCACCACGGCCACGCTGTGCCCTTCTGCCCGCAGCGCCGCAACCACTTGCGCCGCACCGGCTAGGGCCACGTCGCGTTCGGGTGTGGACCCTCCGGTGAGCACGGTGACCTGGTAGGTCACGGTCGGTACACGACACGGTACTGGGGAAGCTCCCATACCTCGACTTCCTGCACGGCGGCGTGGGGCGCTGTGGCCCGAAGGCGATCGGTGGCGGTGCTGCAGATGAGTCGCGCCACCCGCTCGGCCGTTGGGGCATGATCTTGGAAGGGCTCCAGATCGTTGAGGTACTGGTGGTCGAAATCGGTGACCGCGTCTTTCACGACACGCTCGATATCGCGAAAGTCGACACCCATCCCTTGCGCTCCGAGTCCATCCTCCTCAACCCGCACCGTCAACTGTACGCGCCAGTCGTGTCCATGGAGTCGTTCGCACAGGGTGACGCCGGGAAGCGTGTGCGCGGCGGAAAAGGTAGCCTCGGCCGAGAGGAGATAATGTGCCATTGGACGATCACTGCCAGGCCGGCGTCAACGGATTCCCGCCACTTGGCGGAGAACGTCGTAACGCGTGATGATTCCCTTCAATCCTCTGTCACTCTGCACCAACGCAGCCGGAATCTCTCGGGACAAAAGAGTCGTAACGTGTTCCAGCGGTGCATCGGCATCGACGATGGGGAACGCGTCGTCCATGACCTCACGGACAGGCCTTGTCAGGGACTCTGGTTTCGCGACTGCCTGGGCCATTAGCGACGACTCCGCGATGGAGCCGACGTTCTTCCCGTCGTCCACCACAGGTAGCTGCGATACATTGTACGTGCCCATCAGGTTGAGGGCTTGTCGTACTGTTGCCGATGGTGTGACGGTGACTAGTTCAGGGGCCTCATCGGATTTGAGTTTGAGCAACGTGCCGACCGATACGCGCTCCAGCTCGAGCATCTGGTTCTCACGCATCCAATCGTCGTTGTAGATCTTCGACAGATATCGCTCACCAGTGTCGGCCAAAATCGTGACGATCATCGCGTTGCTATCGCGTTTGAGCTTACTCGCTATCTGCAACGACACGTAGACGTTGAGGCCAGACGACCCGCCTAGAAACAGCCCCTCCTCGCGGGCGAGACGGCGCGCCATCTTGAACGCGTCGGGATCGGAAACGGTTACCCACTTGTCGATGAACTGGTAGTGGAGCGTATCGGGGATCTTGTCACCGCCGATGCCCTCGACTTTGTAGGGTCGAGCGGGTTCGATTTCCTGGGCGCGGCTGAACTTCGCATAAATGGATCCTTGCGGGTCTCCGGCAATGATCTTGATGTCGGCATTTTTCTCTTTGAGATAGCGGCCCACCCCACTCAGTGTGCCGCCGGTACCCGCCGACGCCACGAAGTGTGTAATCCTGCCTTCCGTTTGTTCCCAGATTTCAGGACCCGTGGTCTCATAATGCGCTTCGGGATTGGCCTGGTTGTAAAACTGATTGGAGAGGATGGCGTTGGGTGTATTGTGAGCGATTGATTTCGCCTTCATCACATAGTTGTCGGGATGATCGGCTGGGACGGCCGTGGGTGTAATGATGACCTCGGCGCCATAGGCCCGGAGCAGCCGCACTTTTTCGTCTGACATCTTGTCCGGCATGGTGAAGATGCAACGGTAACCCTTGAGCGCGGCCGCGATCGCGAGGCCCACGCCGGTGTTGCCTGAGGTTCCCTCGACCACCACACCTCCCGGCTTCAAGTCGCCGCTCCTCTCAGCAGCCTCGATGATTGCCGACCCTATGCGATCCTTGAGCGATCCGCCGGGATTGAAAAACTCAGCCTTGCCGTAGATCGGTGCAGGGATGCCTTCCGTGACCTTGTTGAGCCGGATCAACGGCGTATTGCCCACGGTGGCAAGGATGTCGCCGTACGGCTTCCGGTGGGGCGCGGTCATTGATTCTCTCCCTGCGCCGCCAGCTCCGGGTGTCGGAAGTGCACGGGCTGGACGAAAGCTGTGGCGACAGGAAGGCCGTCGCGGCGTGCAGGCGCGAACCGCAGTTGGCCGACGCTCCGCAGCGCGGCGGAGTCGAGTTCGGGAAAGCCGCTGCTCTCCTCGATGCGTGTGGAGTCGGAAACGAGGGTCCCAGACGCGGTCACATATAAGCGTAACAATACCACGCCTTCAACCTGTTGCTCGAACAGATCCGCCGGGTATTCCACTGGCGACTCGGGATTGGTGACCACCGGGGGTTCGAATCCTCCGGGGGATTCTTCACTCCGGCACGAGGCCAACGCCAACGGTGTCATGAACAGCAGCCAACCCGCTCTCACCGCTCCTCCGCGTGGCGCTTGAACTCCGCCAGCCGGCTCAGCGCCTCCATTGGGGTAATTTCGTCGATATCCAAGCTCTTCAACTGTTGCAGGATGGGGTCCTCCGTGTCAAAGAGCGCCAGTTGCCGCTCGTCAGGCGTACGGGGCGCCGGTTGCCCGGCTACGTGGTGGCCCGATTCGAGCAGCCCCAGGATTTCCGTGGCGCGACGCACCACGGACTCCGGCAGGCCCGCCAGCCGACCGACGTGAATGCCGTACGACCGGTCGGAGCCTCCCGGTACGAGTCGGTGAAGGAATACGATGTCGTCACCGACCTCTCGCACGGCCACGTTGTAATTGCATGCGTGTTGCAGTTCTTCGGTGAGCTGGGTGAGTTCGTGATAGTGCGTGGCGAAGATTGTCTTCGCGCCCACCTGACCGTGCAGGTGTTCGGTGACTGCCCACGCTATGGCGACGCCGTCATAGGTGGACGTGCCACGTCCTATCTCGTCCAGGAGGACAAGGCTGCGAGACGTTGCACTGTGGAGAATGGCGCTGACCTCACTCATTTCCACCAGGAACGTGGATTGGCCTCGTCCCAGGTCGTCGCTGGCACCAACCCGCGTGAATACCCTGTCCACCACACCAACGGTGGCCGCATCCGCCGGAACGAACGAACCGATTTGTGCTAAGATCACGCACAGTCCTACCTGCCGGAGCACGGTGGACTTGCCAGCCATGTTGGGGCCTGTCAGCAGCATCACCCGCTCGGATTCGTCGAGTCGGACGGCGTTGGGGATGAACTTTCCGGGCGGAAGCATTCGCTCTACAACAGGATGGCGAGATTGCTCGAACGTCAGTGCCATCCCGTCGTTGACGGTAGGGCGCACATAGTCGCGGGTTGCTGCGGTATCGGCGAAGCTTGCGAGAATATCCAACTGCGCAATCAGCCTTGCCATGCGCTGTAAGCGATCCAATCGTTGGTGGACGGCTTCGCAAAGGTCTTCGATGATAGCCTTTTCATGCACCAATGCTTGTTCCTCGGCACCGAGGACCCGGGCTTCGTATTCCTTCAGTTCGGGGGTTGCATAGCGTTCGGCGTTGGTGAGCGTCTGCCTGCGGTCGTAGTCTTCGGGAACGGCGTCCCGGTTTGCCTTCGTGACCTCGATGTAGTAGCCGAATACGTGATTGAATCCGACCTTCAGCGAGGAAATGCCGGTGCGCTGTCGTTCCCGCTCTTGAAGGCCGGCGATGAACCGCTTGCCCCCGTCACGCAGCTCTCGGACCTCGTCCAATTCGCCATCTGCGCCGGGCCGCACGGAGTCGCTGTCGCCCAGAGTCGTGGGCGGCCGGTCTACCAGCGTCTTGGCCAGCAGTTCGTGCAGGTCGGCCAGGTGGTCGAACTCGTGGGCGATCCGTTCGAGTTCCGCACTGCGGCCGCGGTGGGCGAGAGTGTCGAGAGCGTTCTGGACGTCGGGCATCCGGCGGAGTGAGTGTCTCAGCCCGCCTAGGTCCCGGGGCGAGGCGCGGCGCGCCACCACTCGACTTGCGAGCCGCTCGATATCTCTCACGCCGTCGAGTCCGTCCTGCAGCCTCCCGCGTCCCCGCCGGTCGTCGAACAGGACCTCGACGGCATCGTGGCGGGCTCGGATGGCCTCCACCCTAACCAGGGGAGCGAGCAGCCATTGTCGAAGTAACCGGCTGCCCATCGGTGTCTTGGTCGTGTCGAGGAGATCGTAGAGGGTGGAAGTGGAGCCGTCGGCACGAAGAGGTTCGACCAATTCGAGGTTGCGGCGCGTCATTTCGTCGAGCGGCATCGTCCCACCCGAGCGCAGAATGACGGGTCGGGCGATCTGCGGAAGGCCGTTCGGCTGCAACTCGCCCGCGTAGTGCAGCAAGGCGCCCACGGCGGCAACAGCCGGAGCATCGGCAGGCTCAATCCCCAAGCCGTCCAAGCTCGCCAAACGGAATCGTCGGAGGAGTTCTTCGGTGGTACCGTGTGCGTCGAACTCCCACACCGGGCGTTGCGTCACCATCACCTCGTCACCGAGTTTCGGCAGGTCGGCCTCCTCCGGGACCACCAATTCTCTAGGGCAGTAGCGGTCGATGGCGGCGGGGACGTCGAGGCGCGCTGCCGTCTCGAGAAAGAGTTCGCCGGTGGAGACGTCGAGCGCGGCGAGTCCCGCAATCTCTCCGGGAAGCATGGCCACGAGGAAGTTGTTGCGATCCTCGTCGAGCAGGTCGTCGGAGAGGACCGCGCCGGGAGTCAACGTCTCGATCACGGCGCGCTTTACGATTCCCTTTGCGGTGCGTGGATCCTCTACCTGCTCGCAAATGGCGACGCGGTACCCCCGTTTGACCAGTCGTCGTACGTAGTCGTTTGCGGCCTTGACCGGGAAACCGGCCAGCGGAACGTTCGCAGCAGCGCCGTTGTTACGGCTGGTGAGGGTGAGGCCTAATTCTCGCGACGCAAGCTTTGCATCGTCAAAGAACATCTCATAGAAATCGCCCATGCGGAAAAAGAGGACCGCATTGGTGTGCTGTGATTTTATTTTCCGGTATTGGCGGATGAGCGGTGTGTCGGGCAGGGAGGCTTCCTTGGGATGACGTTGGCTCACTGGTTCTCTTCCACGACAAACGGCTGTCCTCCAAGACGGTTCCTCAGTTCTCTCGCGAGGGCGTCTGCGTCGCGTCGGCGTGTGAACCGCCCAATGCGCACCTTGAGCATTCCGTCTTGGTCGCGGAACACTCGCGCGGTGTAACCCCGGGCCCGGAGTTCCTGCATCGCTGCGTCGGCTGCCGCTGCGGTGCTCACTGCCGCGACCTGGACAGCGTAGATTGTCTGATTCGGGTCTGCAAGCTCCCCGCCGCCGGCGGCCGCGCTATCTGCCTCGGCTGAGTCTTGCGGCGAGATTCCGAGCACAGTGGCGCAGCGCTGTAGATGAAAAGCCGCTTGGTTCTCGAGTTCGATGTTGTTCCTCGCCTCGCGCTGCGCTTGTGCCATGTATCGGCATCCGGAGACGGGATTGCTGAGATCGAACTCCGCGCGCCCGGCCCAGAACGCGGCTTCTCCGCGGACCGGGCTGGTCGGGTAATCGAGTAGGACGCGATCAGTGTAACGACGTGAATCGCGAAGGTCGCCGTCGGCAAAGGCGAGCTGTGCCAGCCGGAGCAGTGACCGGTCCGCCCAAGCGGAACTGGAGTATTCTATGCTCACCTGCCGGAAGTACCGCGCGGCCGCCTCCGCAGTGTCGCTCACCAGCCCCGCCGTGAAGAGCAGGTGGGCATACGCCGGATTCAAGGGCGACAGCGCGTCGAGCTGGAATCGGATGAGAGCCTTTGCCGAATCAGTCCGGCCCTCTGTTGCGAGCCGCACGGCTTCTCGCATGAGTGAGTCTTGGAGCGTGGAAGCATCCTGCTGCGCCGTCAACGGCGGCGCCACAGCGCCTGCCCCCAGGCCCAGGGCAACCATCAACCAGCGGGTCACGTGGCCTCCTTCGGAGACCAGAAACGTAATAGCAAGGTGGTCAGCGTGGCGCGGGGATCACTCAGCGTTGTGGACTTGAGTTGCTCGTCGGCCTCGTGCGTCAGCTTCAGCGCATCGTCCAGTTCCCCCGTCTGCCAGTGCCTTGCCGCCGCGACCCATCTGTCTATCTCATCTCCGTATCGACCGATCCCTGGTGGGCGAGCGCTCTTGAGAAATCGCCACAGTGAATCCTTCACCTGCTTGGCGTTCTTGCGTTGGTCCAAAAACGCTCGGGTGAGGCGTGTGCCGAGCAGTGCGCTACCCAGGGCGTTGAGCATCTTCACTGCGGTGATCCCAGGTTGAGGTAGGACGACGTCGAGCAGCTGGATGGCGCGAACCACGTCGCGTTGGGCGACAGCGTCGACCCAATCCACGAGCGTCTCGCCGTGTCGTACTCCCACGAATCGCTCTATGTCCCCTACCCCGATGGTGGCTCCTGTTTCCATCGCGCCCGCCAGCTTGTCGATTTCACTGCTGGCGAAGGAGAGGCTACCACCGACTGCGCGTACCAGGTGAGTAGCGGCGTCGGAGTCGAGCGTGATCGCCCGGCGAGCCGCTCTGGCGACTGCCCAATCGCGCATCGTGTCGGGATCCGGTGGCCCGACGGTGACGTGAGTTGCGTGCCGGGCGATCGACTGATCCACGTGTTTGGGTCGGCTAACGACGATCAGAATCGTCGTAGGCGACGGCCGAGCGACGTAATCGTAGAGGACACGCCAGATCTTGGAGTTCTTACGCCACTGCTCTATGCCACGCACGACTGCCACGCGGCGCTCAGCCAGCATGGGGAGCGTTTCGAGGAGCGCATGAAGGCTCTCTCCGGTCAAGTCTCCAGCGTCACGAATGTCCAGATTGAAGTCTCGGGAAGCCGGATCCACGGCCACGTCGATGATCGCACCGACGAGTTCGTCCTTCAAAATGTCTTCTTCACCGGTCAGGTAATAGACCGGTGCGAGACTGCTGCGCTGGATCGCCTGTCGAACAGATGAATAGTCAACCGCCGCCATTATCGGCGGAAATTACTGATGCTGCGATTGAGAGGTAAGTGTGTGCGGTCGCCAGCTCAGATGGGGGAGGCTGGTGAGCGTCACGAGCGCCCGTGAAGTGCGGACTGGAACTGCGAAGACGGGTTCCGGGTGGAGAACGGCGGCTGCCAGCCCGCGAGCCAGCCGGGTGTGGAATCTGGGCGAGACGTCGATCTGATCCGCCGAGCGCAGGAGCGAGACACCCAGATCGATGACCTCCTGGTAGCGGGCGCACCGGCCACAGAGCGACACGTGGGCGATGAAACGCCGCCGCACCAGCGGGTCGTCGATCGTCTGGTCTCGAAAATCGGAGTACCCATGGAGAAACTCGGAACAACGCATGGCTCTTAGCCTGCTGGATGGCAAGAGTACTACCGCCGGTGCCCCGGCGATGTTCCGGCGGCCCCGGGGCTGGTGGAAAGGGCCCTTGCGTGGGCTCAATTGGTTGGGCTGTGCGGGACGGGCAGGCTCAGTCGAGCAAGGGTTCGATCACCTGTGCAAACCGATTCCGAGCTCGGTTCAGGCGGCTTTTCACCGTTCCCAGATTACACTCGGTGATGTCGGCGATCTCTTCGTAGGTTTTGCCTTCGAGTTCTCGCAAGATGAAAACCGCTCGGTGGTGTTGGGGCAGTTGGTTCACACTCCATTCCACCAGATGGCGCAAGTGGCGTTTCCGGTAGAGGTCATCGGGGCGATTGCGATGGTCTTCGAACTGCAGTGGGCGGTGGTCGGCCTCCCAGTTTTTCTTGATGGTTTGGAATAGGACGAGTGGGTTTCGGCTCCGGTTGCGAAGCTCGTTCTTGGCCAGATTCGACGCTATGGTGTAAATCCACGTCGAGAATTTCTTGGTCTGGTCGAAGCGGTGCAGGTGACGGTGGACCCGAATGAAGACCTCCTGCACCAGGTCCTCTCCTCGTTCCCGGTCTCCGATGGTGCGGTAGACGAAGTTCAGGAGGCGGCGCTGGTATCGGCCGACCAATTGGTCGAACGCCAGCGGGTCTTCCGCGAGGTGTGCAGCGACCACCTCGGAATCGGTCAGGCCGCTGAAGCGCGATGGTGTGGATCGCGGTTGGCTCCGCTCTGTGGGTTGGAGTGCAGCTGTCATGTCGCCTCCCGGTGCATCCGTCCAGAAGCACCAAGCCCTAGTGGCGGTCGTCTCCGTAGCCCGTCGCCTGGTGTGTTCAAGATACGTTCGGGCACACTATCATGCAGGAACCGTACCGTGGAGGCAGGTCACCTCACACAGCCTAAGTTGTTGTTGCGCAATAAAATACGCCTAGTGGCTCTTATCTATGGGCGTCCCGCATTGGGGATTTGGTGTCCTTTGAATGGGACGTAGCCTACCGGCCCAGGACGAATCCGGCGACGTAGAGCACAGCCACGATGGTCTTGGAGTCCACTATCTCCCCGTCTTTGATCATCTCGAGAACCGCCGAGAGCGGGCGGGTAGCGACCTCGATGAGCTCGTCGGCTTCGAGGTGTTGGTCCGCAACTGAGAGGCCGGTGGCGAGGAACAGGTGGATACGCTCGTCGGTGAACCCTGGGGTGGTAAAAACGCTGGTGAGGAAGCGTATCTCCTGCGCGGTGGCACCGGTCTCCTCGCGCAGTTCGCGCCGTGCGCAGTCTTGGGGGTCCTCTCCCGGTTCGAGAACGCCGGCGGGGATCTCCCAGAGGACACCGGCTACAGCGTACCGGTATTGCCGGAGCAACAGGATGTGCGGGTCCGGGGCGTCCAGTTCGGACAGAAAAGGGACAATGGCGGCTGCCCCGGGGTGCCGTACCACTTCGAGTTCTACGGTTTGTCCGGCAGGGTTGCGAACGGTCTCGACATCCACCTTCAGGAGGCGGCCGGCGTATGCCTCTCGTGTGGCGATTCGAGTGCCCTCTGAGGGATCGGCCATGGTGCGGTTCCCTGGGTCTGGAAGGTCAGAAAAAGATGCACAACGGGCGCGTGGGGTAATCGAGGCTCGACATACCCACGCGCCCGAGTTGGAGCGCCTTCCGGCGAGTGGAAGGCTTAGAACGTGGCCGTCACGCCGGTCAGAATGCGACGTCCGATCACCGATCCGCCGTAGAGTTGAAAGAGCCGCTTATCCAGCAGGTTCGACACGGCAGCAAACGGGCGCAGGTTGTTGTTGATGCGGTATCCCACGTTGACGTCGACCATCTGATTGGCGGGAATGCGACCCGCGAACACGCCTGCATTCCATTCGTGTTTCTCGACGAACTTGGCGCTGACCGCTGCGTCGAACCCTTGGAAGCCCGTGTACGTGAACGCGATGGTTCCTTTGTGCCGTGGTGTGTTCGGCACGATATTCTGCCCGGCGGCGGTCAGCCCCGGATCTTCGATGTCGAAATTGAAGTAGGTGTAAGTCGCATCCACTCGGAACTCAGGCGTGAAGCCGTAGCCAAATCCGATCTCGACGCCTTTCTCTTCTACTTCGCCCGCCTGGGCATACGACAGGTAAATCACGCGGCCCACACCGGCGAGGTCGGTGAGCGCGGGATTGCCGGCGAGAGAGTTGTAACCGGCCAGTAACGCCGCGTTCGACACCCGGAGCGCATTGTCGGCCGGGAGCATTGCAATGGTGGCGAGGATCCCATCGATGGTCGCCAATTGAGCCGGAATGTCGGTCCCCACCGACAGATCGAATTGTGGAAACTGCGCCGGGTTTACGCCGAACAAGAGATCGGTGACGAAGTTCTCCAGCTTGTTAAGATAGAGATCGATGCTCACGTAGGCGTTGTCGGCCAGGTTCCCTTTGTAGCCTACCTCCCACCCGACCACTTTCTCCACATCGAGGTTCGCGTTGCCGAGGGCCATGACCGCTGTCTGTGCGGCGAAGCCCCATGGTAAGGTGCTCGGCAAACCGAGGGTCCCCATCAGCGCTGCCAACCCCGCTCCAACCACTGCTGGGTCCTGGAGTGCGGCGTAGTACTGCAACAAGCCGCCTTCGAGTTGTGCCGGCTCTGGCGTTGCCAAGGCCTGGACCTGAAGGAAGAACTCCGAATAGTTCGGCGTCTGGAACGCCCGGTTCACCGACACGCGGAACGAGTGGTCCTCCGTGGGTGAGTAGACGATGGCGGCCTTGGGCGAGAACTGGGTGTCGAACAGCGTGCCGTCGTCGACGCGCGCTGCACCGACGAGACGCAGTTGGGGCACTGGGCGGATTTCGAGCTGGCCGTAGCCGGAGAAGTAATCGTCGCTCCGGTCGTCGTTGAGCGCGGCCATTAGCGTTTCTTCGGTGTCGACGTTGTAATTCCGGTACGACCCGCCGAGGACCACACGCGCCTTGTTGTCCGCAAAGGACCGGTTGTACTGTCCTTCGACATGAAAGATGGCGGAGCTTTCCTCCAACGGAGCACCGGTGCCAAGTGAGAACTGGGGGTCGAGCGACTCCCGGCCGCTGTACCAGCCGAAGATGTTGTAGTTGTCGCTGGCCCACGCAATCCGGCTCCACGGCCTCAGCGCCTTTGTCACTTGCACGCGACCTATGCCGGTGACGAACAGCTCGTTCTCCACTCGGCTGGCACCGCCCTCCACCGTGAATATGGATCCGTTGTCCTGGTAAACATCGAACCTCGCCGACCAATAATGTTCTGCAGCTCATCGATATCTCCGGAGGCGACGCCTGTTGTGGGATCGATGGTTTGTCCGCTGAGGGGTCGCAACTCGACGGACAAGCAGTCGACATCAAACGTCTGACACGATGGTACGCCCACGACGACGTCCACATCGGCCACCTCATCGCAGTTCAGCGTGGCCTTTGCGCTGGCTGGACAATACTCGGCTAGGGCATCCGAGCCATCGACCGCGGTGCGCAATCTCGACCAGGAATTGCTGCGGTTGTAACCGAAGTTGAAGCGGTAACCGATGCGACCGTCGGGGCTCACTCCGGCGTGGCGCAGGTCGCCGCGGACGGCGGAGAGCTCGCCGCCGTCCAACGTGACCTTCGTGCCGATGACGTCGCGTGCGGGTGGTGTCGTGATGTCGATGACGCCGGAGAACGCGTTCGCTCCATAGAGGGCGGATCCTGGGCCACGAACCACTTCCATCCTCGAGAAGTCATCGAGCGGCTGGGAAAGGGCGTTCCACTCTTGCGAGCCTAGGAAGGCGATGGACAGGTCCCGCCCGTCCTGTATCACGAGGATCCGGCGGTTGAGCGAGGAGTTGAAACCTCGGGCATTGACGTTGAAGTCGTTGACCCCGCTCTGCACCACGTCCACACCCGGGATGCGATGGAGTGCTCTGGGGACTTGTCCTGTCACCGCCTGGTCCCGCAGCGTGATGGGGTCCACGACCGCGATGGCGGCCGGAGCCTCCACCACCCGCTCCGGCGCGCGGGACGCCGTTGACACGATGATCTCGCTGAGCATGATGGGTTGCGGCTGGAGCCGAACGTCCAAGCGCTGGGTCGCGCCAGCAGTGACGGTGACCGCTTCTTGGTGCGCCTGGAAGCCGAGCCAGCGGAACAGCAGCGTGTGCTGGCCAGCCGGAACCCGCTGGAGCACGAAGGAGCCGTCTGTGCCCGTGAGGGTCGCGATGTTCGTGCCGACCACGGTGACTCGCACACTGCCAACGGGTTCGCCGTTGCCGGCCTGGACCACGGTGCCCTCGACACGTCCTATTTGCTGGGCGGTTGAGGGAGTGGCCAGAGCAACAGCCAGCAGAACGCTCAGGATTAGTGAGAGAAGGTTTCCGGGGACTCGACGCAGCATGGTGGACATGTCCGTTCCTCCCGCAGACTGTGGTTGATGAACTGAGCCGGGCGCTGACCGGCGGGCAGGGGTCAAAGATGCAGTACACCGAGGAATTGCGCGAGGTGTGAAGGGGCTTATAATTCTCGTCCTTCGGCCAGGTAGCTCAGTTGGTAGAGCAGCGGACTGAAAATCCGCGTGTCGGCAGTTCAATTCTGCCCCTGGCCACTGCGGAGGTCCTACAGCCACCGTCGATTCCGCTCTGTGCACCCAACCGTTGGTCTGTGATGCTGTGCCGGTTTTTGCGCCCGTGCGCTGATGACCCAACCGGGCAAGCGGATCACCCACGCCGCGCAAGGCGGGGCGCGGGCTTGGGGGAGCCGTACCTACACGCCCGACGTTTGTTGAATGCGGTCATGCAGCTCTCGGGGCGCTGTGAAGACAAATGCCCGTCCCACCTTGCCCTTATCCAGCAAGCGCAGCTCGGCCAACCCAGTCAAGTCTGACCGCGCCGTTTCGTAGCTCACGTTGTGCGACCCCCGATGGGATTGGATCGTGTAGGTGAACAGCGGGTTCTTCAAGGCATGGTTCACCACCGCAAGTTGTCGGTGGTTCAAGGCCGCTCGGAGAACGGCAGACCGCTGTAGCTGCTCTCGCGTTTGTCTGAGTTCCTCCTCCTTGCGCGCCAGATAGATGTGCAGACGGTCGATGGCTCGGAGCAGGACGCGCAACTGATAAATGACGAAGTACGTAGCGTCGTTATCATCGGTCTCCGTGTAGAGGTACGATTCGACATACTGGGCCGGTGCCCGGGTTAGGATACTTGAGATCGAAACGAACTCTGTCAGCCAATACCCATGCCGCCGCATTGACCAGTAGAACAGTGCCCGGGCTGTCCTCCCGTTTCCGTCGACAAACGGGTGATCGTAGCCCATTTGGAAGTGAAGGAGAATGGAGCGAATAACCGGGTGGATGAACGGGTCATCGTCTGTGTCGTTAGCCATACGGCAAATCCCAGCCAGATGTTCCTCTAGCTCACTCGCATCAGGAGGTATGTGAAGCACATCCCCAGTGAATTGATCGACCACGTGGATTACCTCGTCGCTCTTTCGAAGGCGACCGGCGGCTCCGGGGTCGTCTAGAGTATCACTTGTCAGAATGCGCTGAAGTTCGAGGATCGCCTCGACCGTCAGCGGTTCGGAACCGAGTTGGCGAATGAACCGCATCGCGTCGTAGTTGTTGTAGATCATTTGCTCGCTACGGTTCCTCGGTGAACGGCGTTGACGCAGCATCTCGCGTGCAACCTCACGAGTGGTTGCCGCACCTTCCAGCTGGCTTGACGTGATGGCTTCCTCAAAGAGTGACTTCATCAGATACGTTTCCCTCGTGTCTGGGCTGGTGATTTGCTCAGATCCCTTTATCGCTCCAGCGGCGTCTCGGTCGATTTGGTGAAGCATCCTCCAGATGAGTTCCGGGGTGGCTAGTTGGAATGGATTACCACGCTTGTCCTTGCACGGGAGCTGCTGATAGACCTGCCTACGAGCGAGCTTGATTCCTAGCCACCATTCTTCGATCGTTAGATCAGATGGTGGTGTTAGGTGGCGTACTATGTTCCAGTGTCGATATTTTCCGTCGGGCGCTGGTCCGATCTGCGTACCCGCGACCTTTAGAAACCGATCGTGGCCCGATGGGCCGGCGAGGATCTTCAGGATCAAGTCCTTAGGGTTTGGCGGACGCATTGGGATCTTCATGGGGTTCTCAGTGAACTACTAGTCAAATACCAGGACGCACCACGTCTGGTAGTTCCCAATCTAACTACTAATTTCCAAGCAGGTTAGTATTTAGCTAGTAGTTCGCAGACTCCTGCAAAACCTCAGAAAATCCGGCAGAAAACCCGAATCTAAAATGACCCCACTACCACGCTTTGTGCAGGCTAGGTGAGCACCTGCGCTGGACAGTGGGATAAACAACTGCTTTCACTTTTTGGGGTGGGACCATCATCTCGCGAGTGGGTGTGCCGGATCTGTCCCGGGATGGGTCCGCCTCCGTGTCGTTGGATGTGGACGAGTCCGACGTACCTGACGCAACTGAAAATCCGCGTGTGGGCAGTTCAATTCTGCCCCTGGCCACTGCCACAGGAGCCGCCTGTCGCCGTCGCTCGAGCTGACGGTTCCCGCATCGGGCTAGCTGTAGAAAACGTTGGAGTAGCGGTCAATCGAACTCTGCGATCACCGGGGCGTGATCCGATGGCTTTTTGCCTTTGCGCTCGTCGCGGTCGACCCGTGCGGCGGTACACCGACCGGCCAGCGGCTTTGTGGCGAAGATATGATCGATGCGCAATCCGTTGCCCTTGGGAAACGCCAGCATCCGGTAATCCCACCACGAGTACACGCCGCCATCAGGGTGGTGTTTGCGGAACACGTCCTCGAAGCCCCAAGTGCGAATACGCTCTAATCCTTCCCGTGTTTCGGAATGGCACAGCACGCTGTCACGCCACTTCTCCGGGTTCGCAGCGTCTTCGTCATCCGGCGCGACGTTGAAGTCGCCACATAAGATGACGTTCTCTGAGGGAGATGCGTCGCGCGTGAGCATTGCGCAGAGACGTGCCATCCACTCGAGCTTGTACTCATACTTCTCCGACCCCACCTCTTGCCCGTTGGGAAAGTACCCGTTCATGAAGCGGACGCCTTCGATATCTCCCTGGATCAACCGGGCCTGCGGGTCGTCGGCGTCATCGGCCATGCCACGAGCGACGTTGGTTGCTTCAAGCCGGCTCAATATTGCGACACCGTTGTACGTTTTCTGGCCGTAGACCTGAGCGTGGTAACCGGCCGCCTCTATGGATTCGAAGGGAAAATCCTCGTCTCTAACCTTCAGCTCCTGAAGACACACCACGTCCGGCCTCTCCTTGTCGAGCCAACTCAGAAGTCGCTCTTCGCGAGCCCGTATGGAGTTGACGTTCCAGGTGGCGACTTTCATGCGGCATAAGGTAAGCAGTGAGTTCCCTGCCTCACTTCCTGGAGAACTCCGCCGCATCGATAGCCGCGAGATCTTCGTCGCTCAGTTCGAGGCTCCCACTCTTGATCGAATCCCAGGCGTGCTCGAGGGTGCGGGCGCCGGGGATTGGAATGACATTGGGCCCCTGAGCCATGACCCACGCGAGCACTACGGAATGGGTCGATGCCTCGAGCCTCTCGGCGATCGGGACGACAACCGGATGCGCAGGCAGTTTCTTGTTGAGTCGCCCGCCGCCCACGGGGCTGTACGCTAGGAAGCCCATTCCCCGATCGGCACAATGGCGCACGACGCCGGTGTCGATTGCTTCGCGGAAAAACGGATTGAGCCGGTTCTGTACTGTGACGACTCTGACCATCGTGTTGGCCTCTTCGATCTGCTCTACCGTAACATTCGACAGGCCGACCCATCGGATCTTCCCCTCCTCGTGCAATCGGGCGAGTACGCCGACGCTGTCGGCGAACGGAACGGTCGGATCGGGTGCGTGAAACTGGTATAGATCGATGCGCTCCGCGTCCAACGCTTGCAGAGACAGCTCGCACGCCTGCCTCAAGTGTTCGGGGCGCCCATTCCGATCCCAGCGTCCCTGCGGGCGGGTCATGCCGCCTTTGGTGGCCAATACGATGTCGTCTCGAACTCCCGACCAGCTCTTGAGGGCCTTGGCGAAGAGTCGCTCGTTGTGTCCGATATCGTCGTCGTCCAGGCAATACACGTTTGCTGTATCGAGCAGCGTCACGCCCGCGTCCAAGACTTCATGAATTACCCGAATGCCGGTGTCTTCATCGGGAAGTCCCTGAATCGAGAGCGGCATTCCACCGAAGCCGATGGCGGTCACCTCAGGGCCCCCGGGCCCCAGCGGTCTCATTTGCATTTCTGTCTTCCTGAAAACCTTCCCCAGGATTTCCTCGTCCTCGAGGTTACAGGGTGAACGGGGTGTTTGGAAGCCATTAGGACGACGTCCTCTACAGATGACGGCAAGCGACGGCGTGGCGTTGGCTTGCTGGCCTTTAAGTCGTTTTGCTGTCGGGGCTTACGAAATCGGTTGCCGTGGCACCCGGATTGCGTACCAAAACTATCGAAACGCCTGCGGCTCAGACAGCCGAACGGTGAGAATTGATAGATCTCGTCCGATGCAGGCAACGAGCCGCTGCCCACCTTTGGCGGCTTCTTTGCCCCTCTCGCGGCCCTGTGTGTTGGCCCCCCGCCAAAGCACGGGGCCGCGGCGTGATTGGCCCTCAATATCGGTGCCGGGACCGAGTCCATACTTCAAGCGGCATCAGTGAACGGCGCAGGGGCTGGAACATTGGGCTCGGGGAGGCAATCTTAGAAGACCGACGAGTTGCCGGGATGAGGCGGGCGGGTTCCCTTGGCAGAAAGGCGGGAGCAAATGGGGTTTTTAGTCTGCGCGTAGCTATCGGAGGGTTCTTGTTGGCTAGTGTTGCCTGTGCCGGAGACGGGACGGGCCTGGATGGAAATGATGGTGGCGACGAAGTCACGCTTTCTCGAGACGTGCAGCCGATCTTCACCGGCAATTGCGCCATTTCCGGGTGCCATGCTGGATCCAGCCCCAGGGAAGGGATGAGCTTGGCTGAAGGCCAAGCCTTCAGTAGCGTGGTGAACGTAGCAGCCAGACAATTGCCCAGCATGTGTCGTGTGACGCCCAATCAACCAGACGACAGTTATTTGGTGCACAAGGTTCAAGGCACACACTTGGACGTCAACGGCAGCGGAATTCAGATGCCGTTCGGTCAGAGGCAGCTGTCGCAGAGCGACATCGATCTCATTCGGGCATGGATTCAGGCGGGCGCCCAGCCCAATTGACAGAAGGAGATTGCATGGTCCAGAAACGTGAGTTTGCAGCCTGTGCGGCACTTGCATTGGTTCTGCTGAGCCCACCCCGTCTCCTGGCTGAGAAGGAGCCGTATCTTGCGGTGCGCACCGGCCTAAAGTGTTCGGCGTGTCATGTTAACCGCACCGGCGGTGGCATGCGCAATGATTTTGGGGCGGTCTATGCGAGCGCCACGCTGCCGATGACAACCAAGGGATTTCAGTTTCAGAACCGCGCGCTCAACGATTTCATCAAGATGGGTGCGGACTTTCGTCTGTCGGGATCCGCGCTCCTTTCTGAGGCGACAGCGCGGGATGCCGCACCGCGAACATCGCTGAACATCAAACGGGCCAACTTGTACATAGAGGCCAAGCTCATCGCGGACAAGTTGACGCTTTACTTCGATGAGACGCTGGCACCCGGTGGAGCAACCTCGCGGGAATTTTTCGCACTCTTGGACATAGCGGAGGTCAACGGCTATGCCAAAGTCGGCACGTTCTTCTTGCCGTCCGGACTGCGGATTCTCGACGATCAAGAATTCATTCGTGACGTGACGGGGTTTACCATGCTTGCCCCAGACCAGGGCATCGAGGTTGGAATTGAGCCGGGGCCGTTTTCCATCTTGGCGTCGGTAACGAATGGAAGCCGAGGGGCGACCGAGAACAACAGCGGAAAGCAGGTGACGGGCACGGCGGCCTGGATCAGCCGACGATTCCGCCTTGGGGCTTCGGCGTCACGCAACACACAGGGCGGTTTGCACACCGACGTGTTGGGCGGATTCGGCGGTTTGAATGTGGGGAAGCTGTCACTACTGGGTGAAGTGGACTACGTCCGGGGCGCCAGTGGCGAGGGGCCCGACGTGGATCAGCTCGCAGCCTACGGAGAAGCAGACCTCTTGATTCGCAAAGGGGTGAATGCCAAGGTCACCTACGGCTTCCACGACCGCGACGTCGATCGTCCCGAAGACGAGCGGATTCGCGCCCGGTTCGGTCTCGAGCTGTTTCCGTTTCCATACCTTCAGGTATCTGGGTTCTACGTCATTCGAGACGATATTCCGGAAGGCCTTTCGCTGGCCCCCTCCCACAACGCGATGAGGTCTTCATCGAACTGCATCTGCTGTTCTGAACGGGGTCGATAATCCTGGGAGTGGACCGCGGCGGTGCAGCGATGCATTTTGGGTTGCCTGCTTCACCAGGCGTGATCTTTTTTGTCAGATTCCACGATTTGCACGGTGAGGGGAACTATCTCTACACCGTGAGATGGGAGTGCATTGGTTAATGAGCGGTGACATCCAGGTGCCGATCCCCGTCAATGAGCCGGTTCTTCCGTACACGGCGGGTAGTACCGAGAAGAAGGAATTGAAAGCAAAGCTCGGAGCGATGGCGTCGGAGGAGATCGAGATACCGGTAGTCATCGGCGGTGAGGAAATTCGCACCGGAGACCTAGTGGATGCGGTAATGCCTCATCGTCATGGCCACAGGCTGGGCCGCTGGCATCGAGCTGGCCGGGAACACGTAGAAGCCGCAATCCGGGCTTCCGCCGACGCTCACAAGGAGTGGTCTCAGTGGGACTGGGTCGACCGGGCGGCCATCTTTTTGAAGGCGGCGGATTTGCTTGCCACCACTTGGCGTTCCACGCTCAACGCGGCCACGATGCTCTGCCAGAGCAAGACGGTCCATCAGGCCGAAATAGACGCGGCCGCAGAACTCATCGACTTCTACCGGTTCAACCCGCATTTCGCGGAGCGGTTGTACGAAGAGCAGCCGCTCTCGCCTGCGGGCATGTGGAACAGGGTTGAATTCCGGCCGCTCGAAGGCTTCGTGTTGGCCGTCACGCCGTTCAACTTCACGTCTATCGCCGGCAACCTACCGACGGCGCCGGCCATCATGGGCAACACGGTGCTGTGGAAACCCGCCTCTTCAACCGTGTTTTCCGGCTACTACTTGATGCGGTTGTTGGAAGCAGCCGGATTGCCTCCGGGCGTCGTCAACTTCGTCCCAGCCAGCGGTTCGACGATCAGTGAGGTGGCGGTGCAAGACCCTGGTTTGGCGGGAATTCACTTTACCGGATCGACAGAGGTGTTCCAGACGATGTGGCGGACGGTGGGGGCCAACATTGCTAACTATCGATCGTATCCACGTGTGGTGGGGGAGACGGGGGGTAAGAACTTCATCATTGCACACCCCAGCGCGGATGAAGACGCGCTGCTTACCGCCATCATCCGAGGCGGTTTCGAGTATCAGGGGCAGAAATGCAGCGCCGTGTCCCGCGTGTACATCCCGAAGAGCATCTGGACCACCCTCAAGGATCGGCTGGTAGCATCTGTAGAGAGTCTTGCGATGGGTGATCCTGTGGATTTCCGAAACTTCATGGGTGCTGTCATCGATCGGGCTGCGTACACCACCATCACCAACTATATCGAGCATGCTCGAGAGTCCGGGGAAGCGGAGATCCTGGTGGGCGGGGATGCTGACGATTCTGAGGGGTTCTATATTCGTCCCACTGTCATCTTGGCCCATGGCCCGGATTTCCGCACCATGTGTGAGGAGATATTTGGGCCGGTTGTAACGGTGTACGTGTACGACGACACCCAGTGGGAACAGACTCTCGAGCTGCTGGATAGCACGTCACCCTATGCGCTCACCGGAGCGGTTTTCGCGGACGACCGCGCGGCCGTGCTGCAGGCCCGCCGAGCCTTACGGTATGCGGCCGGCAATTTCTACGTCAACGACAAACCAACCGGCGCGGTGGTAGGACAGCAGCCGTTCGGTGGCGGGCGGGCGAGCGGAACAAATGATAAGGCAGGTTCGATGTTGAACCTGGTGCGGTGGGTCTCTGCTCGCACCATCAAAGAGCTCTCCGTCCCGCCGCGGGACTACCGATACGCCTTCATGGGAGAGGCATAGCCTTCCCACAGGAGCTGCGGTCTGAGCTATCCTGGCTCCTCCTGCTCGAAGACCACGAAAATTGTGACGTGGGCACTTGACTCACGGCCCCGAATACCGAAACTTGCTGCGTTCCTGGGCCTGTAAGTCGCTGTGGCAGTTGGGTCTAACGGCCTGATCCCACGGGGCGTCCAGCGCGTTGGCGCGAACACACACTCACCGAAAGCTTGGAAGCACCTATGAAGCGAAGGATACTGAGCCCGTTGCTGGGCGCGGCGGCCATCGGAGGGGCGATCCTCGGATGCGAACCGGACAGCCTTACGGCCGCCCGCGAACAGCTTGCCCGAGGAGCGCTGGACACGATCGGCTATGTGGTGCCGCTCGTCGCCGACACCTTCCTGATCAGCGAGTTCCTGGATGGCGCCGACACCGTGAGCACTCCAGACGGGCTCTTGAGCCTCAGGGTGCAGACCGAGGCCGTTCAATTCGACTTTGCCGACGTGTTGCAGTCCGCGGCCGTGGCGCTCGGTACCTTTGTGGGCGCACCCACCGCTGCTATCATCCGGTTTACCACGCCTGCCATGCCTGCCGGGTCGCAGGTAGTTGGCGCAACGGTTAGCTCGGGTTCGGTAACCCGAACGATCACCAACAGCACGGCGTGCGACGCCACTGTGAACGTTTCGATGGTCGACTCGCTGGCCAATCCGGTGGTGGTGTTCCCCGCGAACGTGCTGGTGACGGCTGGAAACTCGGTGGTGGACCCCCCCCTGAGCCTCAACGGCGCCTCGTTTGTCCAGTTTGTCGAGATCATCCCATCAGCTTCAGCCGGTGCGTGCGCCCCCGCGGGAATTTCCGTGAATGTGAGCTTCACACCGATGACCCTGGCATCGGTGGATCTCGACAACCTGAGTGAGAGCTTCACGGTTGAAGAGGCGGAGGCACTAAACCGCACGGATTTCGAATTCGACGAGCTGGAAGACGCGATCGACCAGTCCACGCTGAACTCCGCGACCATTGCTTTGACCGTGGTCAACAGTGCCGACATACCGCTCGTGCTGGATAACATGACTATCGGAGCCGTGCGATTGCACGGCGGTATCCTCGATACCACCCTGAGCGGAAACTTAATGTTCGAAACAGATGTTCCGGGCGGCAATCCGATTCTGATCACCATCGCGGCCCCGGGCCAGACGAGATTGGCCGTTCCTCGGGCGCAAGGCACCACCCCCGGCACCGCGAGCGTGAGCGTGCAGGCCGCGCCGCTGGTCGATCGTATCACTCACATACTCCTGGCTGGTGATAGTGTGGCGTTCGTGGCGTCGGGCACGGCCGAAGCGAGCGATGGGTCGTCGGGGCGGATCGTGTTGGGTGACATGGTGGACGTGCAGTACGACGTGATCGTTGGTCTCGATTTCACGATCCCGCTCACTGGAATCCAATTCAACGTCGACAACACCGTTACAAACGGTGTGGGACTCGATACCGCCGAGATCGACGACAGCGTAGACCGTATCGTGAGCATTGGTGGCGTTGCCCGCGTGGAGAATTTCACGGCCTTCGGCGTCGAGGTCACCGCGGCGTTTGCTCCGGATTCGCTGGATCCGGCGGTTGACGTGTTCACGCAACCCGGCGGCCTCCAGCTCACGCCGATCACCGTGAGTGCCCCAGCGGTTGACGCCGCGGGGATTCCGCAGGGGTCGGCCATCGACTCGGTGGGGGTCAGCATCACACCCCAAGAGGCACGGGTGCTGCTCGGCGGCAAGATCACCGCGGGAATTCGATTACGACTTCTCCCCGGTACGGGTGGGAACGGACGCGGCGCGATCCGACCGGGCGATCGAATTGCTGTGAGCGCGGCCGTCAACATTTCGATCGAGCGGGGGGGCCAATGATGCGTCGCATAATACTAGCCGTCGTGATCTTCTCAGTTTCGACGACGGGCACGTCGGCTCAGTTGGTGCCGGAGAATTCGCAGGCGGCGCGTGTGGATATCGGATACCGGCGTGCATCGTCGTTCCGGGTCGATCCGTTCCGCCACGTCATGATCCCGCATTGGGGATTTGTGTTCTCCTTTGGCGGAACCGGCGAGAACTCGGTGTTGAATTTCGCCGATATCGGCGCGCTCACGTTTCTGAATGACACCCTCAACGGCAGCAAGATCCTCCCGGGTGACATCATCGACGTCGTCGGGCTCATTCCGGCCGGCAAGGGTGTCCGCGTCGCCGCCCAGGCAGAGGGTGGTTTTTATCTCGGTGGGCCGTTTGGCCGACACTTCTCGCTGGGCTTTTCGGCCCAGGCGAGGGGGTATGGTTCGGGCTTGATTTCCGATGGAGTGGCGAGCCTCGTCCGCGACGGCAATTTGACGCAGGGTCAATTCGATATCGCGGGTTCCGGCGGCATCGGATTGGCCACGGCCGAGCTTGGCGCCCATACCGTATTGCGGTTTGGCCCGCTGGGCACCGAAGACGGTATGCATCTGTCGCTGGGGATAGGTGGGCGGCTGGTGCGCGCCGGGTACTACAGCCAGGCGCGGCCCCAGGTAGGCAGCAGCACGGTTTTTCGAGCCGGCGCGGACAGCATTGTGGCCGACCTTGCGTTCGAGACGTTCGAAACACCACTCACCACCGGGGCCGATTTTATCGACCGTTTTAATAGCGCACCGAGTAGCGTGATTGGCGATTTCTTGATCCGGATGGAGTGGCCCACCAACGGCTTTTCATTCGAGGCGATGTTCGCCAACCTCGGCAGCGTGACCGTTCCCAACGTGGTGCGTGATACCGCCAGCTTGATCGTGACGACCCCGGACCCGCTTTTCTCGACTGAGTTGGCCGATTCCCTGGACGCGATGCAATTTGTGGAGGCCGCTGTTGTCGATGTGAACGTCAAGCTACCGCAGATCATTCGGTTCAGCGCAGGCGCATGGGCAAACGCCATTTTGCAGCTCGACGTGGCCGCGACCTTGCCCGTGAACGGAGACTTCGAGACACCGCTCACGATTGACCTCGGAACCACCTGGCGGTTCGTACGGACCCTACCGCTTCGAGCCGGTTTGATTCTGGGCGGGCATCAGGGATTGGGTTATTCCGGCGGTTTTGCGATCGAGGGGCGCAACGTGTTCCTCCAAGTGGCGGGGCAGTCGTTGGGTGGTCTCCTCCGTAATGCGAAGGGCGCCGGGGCACGGGTCGATTTCGGGATTTTCTTCTGACCCCAGCCCCTCGAGACGGCGAGGCCCTTGGGAACGCGGCCGCCCCTCTCTATAATTCTTAGGCCCCTGCATCGGCCCAGCCGGTCAGGGGCCGATTCTCGTCCGAACTCCAAAACGATGGTTGGGGTGTGATAAGACACCGAGCGACATCTCTCACGCGCGCCGCGGTGGGCATGACCCTGGTGATGGTCGGCTGTGGAGGAGGTGAGCGTTTGGAGGCCGCATCGCCTGCTGTCTCCCGCGAGCTGGAGGTCGGCGAGCGGTTTCTTGCAAACCTTCGGCAACTCACGTTCGACGGGCAGAATGCGGAAGCCTACTTTTCGTCGGACGGCACTGGACTGATCTTCCAACGCACTGGTGAGGCCGAGAGCTGCGACCAGCAATACACGGTCAACGTCGATGGCAGTGGTCTGCGGCGTGTGTCGAACGGATTGGGCCGCACGACGTGTGGCTACTACTATGAGAGTGACGATCGTATACTGTACTCGAGCACGTTCCACGCCGGCGAGGCGTGTCCACCGCTGCCGGATTATTCCCAGGGATACGTGTGGCCGCTGAGCGACTTTGACATTTACACGGCGCTTCCCGACGGCAGCGATCTAAGGCGGTTGACGACCGAGGAAGGCTACGACGCAGAGGCGACGCTATCGCGGGATGGCAAGACGATCGTCTTCACGTCTGTGCGCGACGGCGATCTCGACATTTACACGATGAACGTGGACGGCTCGAACCTGAGGAGGCTCACGACCACCCTCGGGTACGATGGTGGACCGTTTTTCTCGCCGGATGGTTCGAGGATCGTGTATCGGACCTGGCATCCGAGCACGCCCGAAGAGCGGGCGGAGTATGCGCGTCTACTCGGTCAGAATACGGTGCAGCCGAGTCAGATGGAGATATGGGTAATGAACGCCGATGGCTCTGAGCAGCGGCAGGTGACGCATTTGGGCGGCGCCAACTTCGCCCCTTTCTTCCACCCTGACGGAGAACGCATCATGTTCGCTTCGAACCATCGCGATCCGCGTTTGCGGAACTTTGATCTGTACCTGATAAACGTCGACGGGTCGGGTCTCACGCAGGTTACTACGAGCGGCGAATTCGACGGCTTCCCGATGTTCTACCCCGACGGTACGAAACTCGTGTTCGCTTCAAATCGTTATGGGAGTGTGGAGGGAGAGACGAACATATTCATCGCCGACTGGGTAGAAGAGTGATGCGAAGTGAGATTGAGTGCCAGTGACGGAACTGCAAGACACAGAGAAAGAACGGCCGGTGGCTCGGGTTGAGCCGAAATCCACGACGCAGACGGTGTGGGAGTGGCTAAAGTCCCTGGCTGTAGCGTTGGTGATCTGGTACATGCTGACCAGTTTACTGGTGCAGGCATTTCGGATTCCCTCGGGCAGCATGGAAAACACGCTGCTCGTTGGAGACTTCCTGTTCGTCAACAAGGCGCTGTATGGAGCCGAGTTTCCGATCGTGCACAAGCGCTTGCCGGCGTTTAGTGAGCCGAAGCGGTCAGAGATCGTGGTGTTCGATTCGGTTGAAGACCCTGGTATCAGTGTGGTGAAGCGAATCGTTGGTGTGTCCGGTGATACCATAGGCATGAAAGACAATGTCTTCCTCCTCAACGGAATACCAGTTGATGAGGATTATGTTGTGCGAGGTAACGGCGGCGATCCGTGGGATCCGCGCATGCGGTCGTGGCAGCTGAAATATCTTGTTGGCGGCCAAGACAGGCAGTCCTACCGCCCGACGCTCAAGAACTGGGGTCCCCTGGTCGTACCTCCGGACTCGTTCTTTGTGATGGGTGACAATCGTGACAATTCCTACGATGGTCGCTTTTGGGGATTCCTCGGACGTGACCGTATCAGAGGCAAGCCTCTGTTTGTGTACTACAGCTATGATAAGCGGGGATTGTTTCCCCTTCCGTTCTTGACGGCGATTCGCTGGAGCCGATTCTTTTCGCGTCCTGATTGATGGGAAAGGAGAAGAAGCCGGAAAGCGCGGGCGAGCGTACGATGAGTTGGATTCGCTCCATTGCCGTTGCCCTGGTTCTTTGGTTCGTGCTGCGGACTCTCCTAGTTGGGGCGTTTCACATTACCTCGGGCAGTATGGAAGACACGTTGCTGGTTGGCGACGTGCTGTTCGTGAACAAGGCCCTCTATGGTGCCCAGATCCCGTTGGCCAACAAACACCTTCCAGGTTTTCGACGGCCGCGGCGGTCCGATGTCGTGGTGTTCGAATCGGCGGAAGAACCGGGACTCATGATTGTCAAGCGTCTCATAGGCACGCCTGGGGACACGATCGAGATGCGCGACAACTTCGTGTTTGTGAATGGCGAGGCGGTGGATGAGCCGTATGTCTTGCGGTACGACGAATCCAGCGACCCGGCCGACGCGAAAATGCGTCTCTGGCAGCGCCGCTACCTCGTGGGGGAAAACGCCGAGCAGTATCGTCCGACCCTCAGAAATTGGGGCCCACTCGTGGTCCCGCCGGATTCGTTTCTCGCAATGGGCGACAACCGCGACTACTCCTACGATAGCCGATATTGGGGATTTCTGGGCCGGGACCGCATCCACGGACGGGCGATGGTGGTCTATTATAGCTATGACAAGAACGGTATTCTTCCGCTGCCATTCCTAACCGCCATTCGCTGGAGGCGGTTGTTTACGATTCTCAAATAGCTGGCAGTGGGCAATAGGTCGCGACTCAGAGTCGATCGGGAAACGAAACAATCCCCGGCGGCGTCCATTCTGGTTGGGGATTTCTCATTGCCCGTAGTTCGGCTAGGACTTGTACCGGTACGTAATTCGGCCGCGAGTCAGGTCGTATGGCGAGAGGTCAACCGACACTCGATCGCCCCTTAAGATCCGGATATAGTGTTTCCGCATCTTGCCGGAAACATACGCGAGGACCTCATGACCGTTTTCGAGTTCGACTCTGAAGGTGGTGTTGGGGAGAACTTCCTTCACCGTGCCCATCATCTGAATGGCGTCACCAGCCACGCGTCATCGCCTTCTCCTAAACCGTCAACTCAGGATGGGAGGGCTGGGTCACGTTGCGGGGTACGTATACGGCCCGCCGACTGCACTGCACACATCGCACTGTGATCTGGCGATGACGGTCCCACCGGGCGCTCGAAACGCGCCGCCTCGGGGTCCGCTGGATCTCGCCACTGCCGCAGCTCGGGCACAGAAGCTCTTCGTGATCTCGGTCCGCCAAAATCAGCTGTAAGGCTTCGTCGGCCCGGAATTCCTTGATGCCGCGACGTCCCACTGGCTCTCTCGGATTTAGGAGATTTTAAGTTATCTAGGTTGAAACTACTTGACCAGAGCGGTTCCAGGGTTCACTGTCCTTATGAGACCCCCGCTGTGGAGGCTTTGATGGCGAATCCTCATGACGGATACGTCCCCGTCGCCAACCTCGAGGTGACTGCGGTCGTTCCCCAGCCGGCCGGGTTCCGGTTGCAGGGACTCGGGGCCGACGGTGCCGATTACCTGTTGGAAATGCACTTGGACATGCCGATAGACCAGCGCACGCGCGCGGTCTTGGGTGAGATACTCTCCCAGTCAGAATGGGTAGTATACCGGCGTGTCCAAGAACCGCTCAGGGCAACCCTTCGGCGCAAGCCAGCCCGGTCGGAGTCAAAACCGAACTAAGGCCCAGATCTGGAGCAAGCCAGCTCGCTACACGTCCCAGTGAGCCCATGCTCTCTAGGCACCCGTGAGATAGACGGGCAATGGTTCGGCGCACAGTTCTTTGGGATGCCATAACATATTTATTTACAATCATTTAGAAAATCTCTGCCGTACAGGCCCAAGCTTGACGTGGAGGGTCGTATTTCTTAGGTTGGCGCTCCCAAATCCAAACCGAGTCAAGGAGTACCGATGGCAGCACAACTGGGTGGTCAGCAGATCTCAGCCCTTTTAGAGAGCCTGCCAGGGATCGCCAGCGTTCTCAGGAGCCCAGTGGCCGATGCTATCGTGAACACGATCCGGGCGGGGGTTGGCCTGGGGGATTTTCGTGAAGGCGACGCTAACGAACTCGTCCAATTCGCTGTGCGCCGTGGTCTGCTGGGGTCGGAGGAGGGCGAGCAGCTGCTGGCGGAAGTTAAAGATGCCTGCAAGAACGCCAGGGCGAAGGCCAGGCCGAAGAAGACAAAGAAGAAGGCTACCGCGACGGCAAAGGCCAAGCGGGGCGTCAAGAAAAAGGCGAAGGTAAAGACCCCCAAGGCAAAGGTGGCCAGGAAGACCACCGCCGAGAAGACCAAGACCACCAAGCCCAGGGCGAAAAGGGCGAAGAAGAAGCGTTAGGTTCGCAGTCCGCGGATTAGCGTCTGTAGCTGCTGTGCGGCGCGGGTCAACTCGTTCGCCTGAGCGGCGATTTCTTCGGTCGACGCGCTCTGCTCTTGCGTCGATGCCGAGACTTCTTCACTCGACGCCGCTTGTGATTGCGCAGTGTCGAACACGCCTCGCAACAGCACCTTGATTTGCTCTACGGTTTTCAAATTGGTCCGGGCGGCCTGTTCTACCACCTGTGCCTCCCGTTGTATTTCGGACACGGCTTTCGTGATTTCTGCTAATGCTTCGGCCGCGCCCTTGGCAACCGATTCGATGCCTCCGACCTGGCGCTGCCCGGCTTCCATTGTTGCGGTCACGTGGGAAACCTGCTGGAGGACATCTTTAATTGTGTTGGTGGCCGCATCGGCGGCTTCGGCGCTGGAATCGGCTAGCTGGCGCACTTCGTCGGCAACCACTGCGAATCCCAACCCGCCTTCGCCGGCGCGCGCGGCTTCTATGGCGGCGTTCAGCGCCAAGAGGTTGGTCTGAGAGGAGACCAGTTTGATCAATTCGACGAACTCGTCGATTGATGCTGAAAGCTGGGCCAATTGCTCGGCCTGTTGCGCGCTTTTCTGAATCACGTCACCCAGATCGAGCAGTGTTGTACCAGCGGCGCTCACGTCTTCGCGGTGCCTGACCGCGAGTCGGTGGATTCGACTCCCCAGGTCTGCCACCCTGTCGGCGACCTGCACGTTTTTCTTGGAGGAATGTTGCAAAGCGTCTGTGGCGGCCTCGCTTTCCCTAAGGGAGCTGATCTGCGCCTTGGCGTCCTGTGATATTTCGACCATCGCCGTCGAAATGAGACCTCCTGATGCCGCGAGTTGTTCGCTCATCGCAGAGAGATCGTCGGCCGCGGCGAGGATGCGATCGCTCTGGCCGGCGACTTCTATGACCAGCGATCGCAGGTGCGTGCCAATCTGTGTCATGGCGGTCCCAAGTTCTTCCAGCTCCCGCGGCATTGACCCCAACTCTACCGGTCGGAGATTGCCCTGTCCCAGATGCCGCGCGAAGTTCGCCAGCCTCGCCAGCGGCCGAGCCATGGATTGCACGGTGGTTAGAAGGATGGTGGTTCCGATCATTACCGCGAGGGCCGTCACCAGCCACATGATGATCTCGCGCTCGCGCGTCATGTTGACGAGTACCTCGGCTGTCGTTTCCGATGCCGATGCCTGTCGGGCCGAGAGTTGCTGCAGATTGCTGATCAGAGCGGTGGCCAGCGTCCTGGCCGAATCCGCCGCTTGCTTCGTTGTTGTGAGTTGGCCGCGTCCGAGGTCGTGGAGTGCGTGGACATAGCTGTACCACGCCTCCACCCGGGCATGGACGTCGGCAATGCGATTGACCGTGACCCGGTCCTCCTGAGCGAGCTCGGTTATTGAGCGCAACCGTCGCTGACTTTCGTGGGCGAATTCGCCGGCGTTGCTAAACTGTGCCTGTGCGTCAACGGAGCGGTCGGAGAGGTATTGCTCTGCGGCACGGATCTGGTCGAACAACGCCGTGGCCATCGCGCCGCTTTCTTGTGCCAGCTGCGTGTTGATCTGTAGCTCGTCCGATACTGTCCTGCTCACACGCCGGAGTGCAGCGATGCCCGAAACCGCGATGACCACTATTCCCAAGACCAGCGCGCCTTCACCAACAATGACTCGGAGCCGCAGCGTATTGAATCGACCATACCACTTCATTGCCCGACCGCCGTTATTAGACGACCATCGGAGATGACTCCAATGACGACATCCTTCTCGGGGACATCGCCGTTCCCATCGAACGCGATAGGTCCGGTGACTCCTTCGAACGGCTCGATGTCCCGGCCAACTCGTGCCAAGTAGTCGCGGATGCGTCCACGATCGGGACCCACAGTTTCCATGGCTTGGGCGAGAAGATAAAGGATGTCATAGGTGCCGGCCCCACGGTAATCGGGAAGCTCGTTTCGATAGGAGGCGCGATACGCTCTCACGAAATCACTGTTACGGTCACCTGGACGATCCGGCAGGTACGCAGTAGAGATCGTTACGCCCTCGGCCATCGTAGTTTGCTCCATTCCGACCAGGCCGTCCCCGCCGAGGATCCGTACGCTCATTCCAACAGTGTCCAAAGTGGCAGCGATTCTGCTGCCGCTCGCCCGTGTGCCGGCAACCAACAGCACATCCGCACCGCCTCGTTGGCGTACCCGCTGCAGGAAGGGACCGAAGCTTGGAATCTCGTCGACGTAAGGGTCTTCGGATACGATTGAACCACCCAGTTCCAGAAAGCTCGATGCGAATGTCGCGCGGACACCCCGACCGTAATCATCGTTCTGATAAAGAATGGCTGCCCGTTCTGCTCCGAGTTGTGCTCGGGCCCATTCAGCCAGCCGGGATCCGTGGACGAGGTCCGATGGACATACTCGGAAAGTGTGTGGCCCGGCGTCGGTAATGAGGGGGCTAGATGCCGAGGGCGAGATTTGCACGATTGGGTTGGTACCGCTGCCATACACCGGGGCGGCAGCCAGAGTAGAGCTACTGATCAAATGTCCCACTACGGCGATCACGTTGCTGTTGTCGTACAATTCCCGCGCCACGCGTAACGTGACATCGGCGTTGGCGCTGTCATCCAAGACGACCAGCTGGAGGGGCCGCCCGCGGATCCCACCACGACCATTGATCTCCCGAACCGCGAGTTCGGCTGCCTGTAACATGGAAGTGGCGCGATCCTGGGAAAAAGGGCCCGCCAAACCGACCAGAATCGGGCCGTCGCGCGAGCACCCGACAACTGTTGCCACCGCTGTGGCCAACGCATAAACGCGTCTGAACGACAATGTCGACACTGTGCTATCCGGGTTGAGGCTGTGCACCGGCAACGTTAGTTGGCTTCTCAGCCCAACGCAATTTGCTCGACCATCGCTTGATCGACAATGCTACCGGGGCGAACGAGGATGATGCAGAACGTGGAGGGGGTCGTCGTGCGCCGATTGCGGTGTAGATTTCCGGCAGATGTCGAATCGGATCTTCCATTTCGCCGAGGCTCTCAGGGCGTTGCTCGAAGCATCTACGCCGGAGGCTTTCGAGCGAACCTGGCATGCCGCGGAACTGAGCGATCTGGGTTGGCAGGCCCTCCACGGGGCGTGGCGCCGGGATGAGTTCTACGGCGAGAGAGGGGTGCATGAAGTCGATGGCTTGCTCCTCCGATTACTGGATCGGTTGCCGGCATTGGCGGAGAAGGGCACCAATGCCGCGCTCCGATTGAGAACCTTTCGTTCGTCCGAACTCGAACGACTTCAACATGCGGCGGCGGCAGCCCTCGTGGCGCAGCGATTTGGCGAAGCAGGCCTGCGGACCGTGTTGGAGGACGAGACTGCGCCGCTGGCGCGACGGTACTTCTCGTTCTTCTCACTTGCGGAGCGACATCCCCGGAGACAGTGGCCCTTGTTCGCGACCTTTCTGGTCCCCGGTGCGCACCACGCGTTTATGGGCGCCGCAGCCGAGACGGCCCGATTCTATCCTGAGGAGGCCGCCGCCCAGAAGCTCGTGGCGTTGTTCGACACGACGAGGGCCGACCTCCACCTCCGCAGTTTTCTGAGCCCCCGCATACTCGAGTCGTTGTACGTCTTGAACGACCAGGGCACATTGCCGTTCCTGCGGGGACTATTGACCTCGGGTTACACCTACAGGCATCCGGAATTTTGTGAGGTGACGCGGGCGTTGGTGATGGTGCGCCGTTTCACCGGGCGGGTCGAGCCCAACGTGAAGTTCTCCGATCGGGAAGACTCCGAAGTGCACACGTTTTTGGACCGAGCGGCACAAGTGTTCGAGCAGCGACGCGAAACCCTACACCCGGTGAAGGTGATCTAGCCTCACCGTATGATGCGGCGGAATATGGTGACGCTTGTTCCAGGTCCAATGCTGTCCAACAGGATCTTCTGACCCGGGGCGTCGAAAAAGCCAGTCCAGATCAACGTTGAATCAGAGACTTCCAAGGAGGCGGGCGTCCAGTCGAATTCGATATTCCGAGCGGCGCGCTCCCACAGCCCAAACACTCGCGATCCTCCAGGTCGTATCCGGTGGGAAGCCGTGCCGCTTCTCGAAAGAAAGAGCTCCATCTGGGTGCCATCCGGCAGATCGGCGATCCAACTCGCCTCGATGGGGCGTGCGAGAGGGTTCTGCTCCGTCATCGTGATCGTGATTTTGTCTGCTTCCACGAGGAGCTTGTCGAGGGAAAACCGGTAGCGGAGAACGAACTGGGATTCCGGAAAGAAAGCCTCGGTCTCGGTATGTCGCCTGTGAAACGCGTGATAGAGCATGTGGCTCAATCCCGTGTCTCCGTAGACGGTCAGATTGCGGGGAGTGAGCGCGTAATCCACCGGGTACTGTAAGACGTTGTCGCTCACGACCAGCATTGTATCACCGAAGAAATCCAGCCACAGTGGCAAACCGTTCACCTTCGCGCCGACCCAACGCTTGAGGATGCGGTTCTGCACGCTGTCGGCCCGTTGGTCGAAGAAACGCCGTTGAGCCGCCGAAGCAAAGGGAGTGGCAGACAGTAGCATGGTGGCTAGAGCGGCGTGGGCGAAGAGTCTCGGAATCGGCTTCATGATTGAAGCATGGGCGCGACCGGTGCTCCCGGCAAGTGAGAAGCTCCGGGGCTCACCAGGCCAGGCCGAGAGCGACGCCGACGGACAACCCGAGCCCATCCTGCACCTCCTGCGAGCCAGGCACGAGCGGTCGTGGGCCCGCAAAATACTCGTAGCTCAACGCGGGTTCGGCGAACCATCCGCCGGTCGAGACCCAACGGTATCCCAACAGCAAACCGAGACCCAGGTAGACGTGATCTCGACGGTCCCGCAGCGGGTCTGTGGCCAGGAACCTTCGCGTGGCGCTGGAGTTGTCCGCTTCCAGCCAAACGCCGTCCACCCGACCGCCAACCACGAATCCGGCAGCTTCGGCCTCGCCGAAGTACTTGCGCAGGCCGATGCCCGGCCCACCACCGTAGATCCTGACACCGTCCTCTCGGGAGTACACACCAACGCCACCGATCTCCAGCGTGGTCGTCCTCCCGAGCCTGAACTCCATGCCAACTGTACCGACGCCGAGGATCAATCCCAAGGGCTGGACGAACACAAACCTATGTGGTACTTCACGTAAACCCTGGGCGACGAGAGATTGAGGGACCACCCAGCCGACCAGCACTAGCAACACCAATTTCTTCACTTGAGGCCCTCACGGAGGTTGACCGTGTCCTCAGTCCGCAAGGTCCGTACCGGTCGGGACTACGTGTTGGAGAAATGAAGCTAACTTTCATGTTGCAATGGCAACCGTACCCGTGACGCCTCGAGTAACTCATCCGTTCACCAACCGGGGAGAAGCGCTGGGACATTTCTTCTCCCGAGCCGGTGAAGCTCCACTTTTCGTTGCCTACGACGAGGAAGTCGGGTGTCCCCTAGAAAGCGCCCTAGCCACGCTTGAGTGGACCGGGGCCGTGGGAATCTTGGCGGACGATGACCTCATACACGCAGCCCGGCTGAGCGGAGAAACGGCCGCCGCCATGGTGGAGCGGCGGAGGGGCGGCCGCCGCGTGTTCGTCTACATGGGGCCCAGAATGGACGCGCCCCCTGCGGATCCATATGAGGGCTCTCTGTTATATGACGAGCCGGGAGTGCGGGCGTATGAATTTGCCCAGCGGGCCCACGCGTTGGCCCACTTTATTCGTGCAACTCACGGAGCTGGAGCTGTCATCTCGATGCTCTCGAGGCGCGCGCCCGAGTTGCGACATGTGAAACGCTGGCTCGGTGCTTTGCTGCAGGAGCCCGACAGAGCGGGGTCGAACAACCTCCTGTCGGGCTGGTTCGCCACGAGCGCCGCCGGGGTGTTGGTATCGCCTGCAGGTGAAGGTGAGCCCTACGTGTATGAGGAGATATCCTCTGAGTGAGTTCCCCCCTTGCACCATGTGGTACAAGATGGATTTTCGACATTCCACAGCCTCCACATTGGGTGGATAAAGTGTTTAACTCGGTGTCTTTTTGGGGGTTCCCTGTCCACATTTTTTGCATATTGCAATCGTGTAAACCGAAGATACATCGGCGCTTGCGCGATTTTGAGACCCTCCTATATTTGGATTCCGACGGCACTCAGGAGAAGGGCGGGACCCGGTCCCGAAGACGCCCTGGGTGACGAGTCCAGACCGAAGAATTCCGGGGAGGACGTCTACTAACTAAGGGCTTAGGCGGCCAAAGATCCGGGTGATCACTTTCGGCTGGACAGGTGGGGCCAGTCGCGTTGCCTCACCCACACCGAAATGGTGCCTCGGTGTGCAGTGCGAATGGTCGGTCCGCGACACGACCTGATCGTAGCGCCCGCACGAGTGAACCTTGTGGCCCTGGCCGGGCCGCTTGGGGATGGAAGCCGGAGCTCCTGACAGCCCTACCGCGATGCATCAATCTCGGCGGCGTCAGGAAGAAGAACAGAGGGAGTGAATCCCCTGACTCCGGGTAGCTCGCGCGTAGGACGGTCGATAATCCCTTAGGGGGTTGTCGACCGTCCTTTTTTTTGTGCTCTCGTGCTCCTCCTGTCCGGCAATGTTCTGAGGCATAATGCGTTGAAACGGTGCAAGCAGAGAAAACTTGAATTGTAGAATCCACTACATGTGGTATCGAATGCCGATGGGGCGAGATGCTGTCAGTGAGGCGAAGGTAACCGCCGTGCGAAACCGCATGGCCGCCATACGCTGCGCCGCAAGCCTGATCGGGCGGATCGGTACCCGAGAGCTGGATCGGGCACTCGGCAAGGTGATCTGCAAGCAACTGGAACAGGTGGAGGAGGTGCCAGTGGGGAGAGAGGAGAAGTGAAAGGCGAGATGGTCGGGCAAAGCAACGCGTCAACGGGATCTCGACGTCCTTTCCTCTCACCTCTACACCGACTCCGGCAACACTCCGGTGCGCTCGTGCTGAAACGCCATCGCCTTGAGTCGTGCGACGCGGAGTCCCATAGGAGGATGGGTCGCAAGCAGGTCTGCAAGAAACCCTTCCTTGTGCGTCAAGCGGCGGCCCAAGGGATCGGCGATACAGAGATGTGCGCTACCGCGCCCGATGGCGGTAGTTGGCGCGTCTGAATCTTCGATTTTGCGCAGCGCCGCCGCGAGTGCTCTGGGATTTCTGGTGAACTGTGCTCCCGTAGCATCGGCGAGCAACTCCCGTTTGCGACTCACGCCCAGTGCCATCAGTCGAGACAAGAGGGGGGCAACGAGGAGCGTAATCAACCAGGCGACCAGGATGATCGCGCCGAGGCCGCCCTTCTTCCCGCCGCCCCGACCGCCGGTTTTGATGCGCCCGCCTCGCCCTCCGACTCTCATCGATCGCCAGGCGGCGTCCGACATGAGTACTATTACACCGATCAGCGCCGCAAGGAGCGTCATCAATTTCACGTCGTGGTTTTGAATGTGTGCCAGCTCGTGCGCGATCACACCCTGCAGTTCGTCTCGGTTGAGCATGTCGAGAAGTCCTTCGGTGACGGCTATATGTGCCGCCGCCTGTTCGTTTCCGGTGGCGAACGCGTTGGGGTCTTTGTCGGGGACGATCCAGATTTTGGGAGCCGGCAGCCCCGATGCGATCGCCATCTCCTCGACGACATTGACCAACACTTGTTCTTCCTGTCGCTCGGGTGTCACCAGTTCCCTAGCGCCGGTCGCCCACAGAATTTTTTTGGTCCTGTGCGCCGTGCGTACCAGGCGATGCCCACGCCGAGGAGGGTGGCGACGATGCCGATCCAGGGGATTGCATGGTGGTATTGTTCCGGTTCGGTCTCAGCGGTCAAGAGGTAGAACGCCAGATCCCCGCCGAATCCCACCCATGCGAAGAACAGTAGGAAGATCGTGACGACAATCGCCGACCTGCGACGATTGAGGCGTTGTTGCTCGAAGAGGTTTGCGTCGCTCACGGTTCTACTTCATCGAGAGATCAACACTGGGAACTTCCCGGTCCCTTTCGTTTGTGATCTCCCAAAGCTCTACGGGAATCGCCTTGGCAAACCCGGTCAAGAGACTCCAGGGAAATTGTTGTTGCAGCACGTTGTAGGACGTTGCCGTGTCGTTGTAGTGCTGACGCGAGAACGCAATCCAGTTTTCGGTTGACGTGAGTTCCTCTTGGAGCTGTGCGACGTTTGCTGTGGCTTTTAGATTGGGATATCGCTCTACCACAACGTTCAATCTCGACAGCGCGCTGGTGAGAGCCGCCTCGGCTTGAGCGAGTGCCTGCACACCACCCGTGGGGAGTGTGTCAGCTTGAATCTTCACTGCCTGGTTCCGGGCGGAGATCACCGCGTCCAGAGTTTCTTTCTCGAACTCCATCGCACCCCTGACGGCATTCACGAGATTCGGGATGAGGTCGTGTCTGCGCTTGAGCTGAACGTCGATCTGCTTCCATCCGTTCAGCGTTTGTCCCTTCAACGCGATCAGACGGTTGAAGGCCGATATGGCCCAGACGACCATCGCGGCGAGGATGATGACGAAGACGATGGTCATCTGAAGCTCCCGGTGCAGTTGATGGATGGTCTCGCGAATAGGACGCCCGCGCCCGCGCTGCAGGCAGGTGGATTAGGCAAAACTATTGAGGTCTGAGAAGTTCGTACATGATGTAGATCACCAGTTCGGCGCTCGGCCCTATTCGTCGCTCATCAGAACGCGGTTAACCGCCAACCGGACGGCGTCCGCGATGTCTTCGCTTTCCGGGATATGCTTGGCGAGGGGGTGGCCCTCATGAACGTGAAGCTCCAAGCCGCGAACGATGGGGATTCGATGCCACTTCGTCGGGGCGAACCGCTTGCCGCTCTCGGCGCCACCGTGCCCTGTTCCCTCGCCCAGGGCGGACCACGAGTGAATCGCCCTGCCGACCTTGCCCCGCGCAGCTTCTGGGTTCGCGATCGACAGCCGACTTGGAAACGGCACGCTCGGCCCCAGCGCTGACGCCACCCGCCGCTCGATGACGTCACCGGTCTGCTCCTCGAGTTCTCGGGCGATCTGCGATAGCTGGGCGCCCTCCATCTGTCGCAGCTTGATCAGCAGAATCTGAAGCAGGTGTCGGTAGGAGTACGTGGCAGCCGTCCCTCGTCCTTCCGGCGGACCCATGAGTCCCCGGGCCACATAGTACCGGATCGTGCGGTCACTGGGGCGTGCTCTCGCCGCCGCGTTCGTGGGACGCACGCCGGAGGCTTCGAGGAGCGCCCCAGCCACCGCCGCCAGGTCGCGGAGGTTCCAAGGGGCGAATTGACTGTACTGACGAAGGACGAGGAGTGGATCTTTGGGTGCGGCGTCGGGCATGACTCAGTATAAGTTGCCCGTCTAAACGCACCACCCCCGTTTCCCCCTACCCAGCCCAGCCCCCCCCCGCAATTTCTCACCGCATGCCGCGTCCATCGGGTACAACAATCCCCTAGTGGCAAACACACTTTACGGCATGGCACGAGGCTTTACCCTGATTGAAGTGCTCACCGTCGTGGTGATCATCGGCATCCTGGCAGCCGTTGGAACTCCGAGGGCTGTTAAAACGTTGGACAGATTGGCGGTTGGCAGAGCGATGAACGAAACTATCGCCTTTTATCGCACCGCACGGCTCGCAGCCGTTCTAAATGGGAGGCGGGTCCGGATAGAGTTTTTGCCGGACGATCTCCGAGCGGTGTTTGAAGGGTCTTCGGATTCGACGTTTCTCGTTGCGTCTGGGTCGGCCACCCACGGTGTTTCGCTGAGGGTTTCTCGTCCGGTCATTCGCTTTCAGGCAACGGGCCTGGGACTGGGAGGCGCCAACACCAAACTGGTTTTGCGGAGGGGCGCAGCGACCGACTCGTTGGCCACGTCGCGACTCGGGAGGATCCGACGAATTAGATAGGACTCCTGGAGCCTGCAACCCTTTTTCGGTCAGGTGCATCTAACACCAGTGGAAGAGGTGAAACAAAGATTGGCTGGTCAGGAAAGGATCAAATGATGGTAGTCGCGGGTATTCTGATGAAGCAGACGCCCCAAAACTTGTTGACATAGATTGTGGCCGTGTGTGGCGTTTGACGGCGTCGTCGTCCGGCCACTCGAGCCCGGGGTGCTTCGGCCCCCGGGTTTCTTCTTTATCATGAGAGAGGTGAGACGACAATTTCTATAGGAGAGGATGGGGGCTTGTGCTCTCCCCTCTCACTCGTCAACAAATTCCACCGACACTCTGGCCGGAATCAACCCCGCCTCGGCCGCTCGGTTCAGCAGTTCGGTCATTGCTTTCCTTCCTCGCTCGCCGTAATCCACCGTGAGATCGTTGACGTACATTCCCACGAACCTGTCGGCTTGACCGTCGTCCAAACCGCGGGAGAACTGCAATGCGTATGTGAGCGCTTCATCGCGGTGTTCCAACCCGGCAGTGATGCTGGCCCGTAGATCCCGAGACACGGCGCGAATCAGGTCGTCACCCAGATCGCTACGAACGACATTGCAGCCCAGGGGCAATGGAAGTCCCCCGGTTTCCTCATACCACCATGCGCCCTCGTCGAGCCAGAGTTGCAAGCTCCGGTCCTGGTATGTCAGCTGACCTTCGTGGATCAACAGCCCGGCATCGACCTCTTCACTCTCCACTGCGGCTTCGATCCGATCGAAGGGCACGATCACCGCTTTGAAATCCGGCTGAAACAAGCGCAATACCAGGAAGGCGGTGGTGAGTTCTCCCGGTACGGCTATCCGTTTCCCTTTGATTGCTGCACGCACGTCGTCGGGTTTCGCGGCCCGTGCCACAAGGCGAGGTCCGTATTCACGATCCCCCATCGATGCACCATGGGGGAGGATGGTGTACGTGTCCGACAAGTGCGCGTAGGCATGGACTGAAACGGCGGTCACCTCGAGCTCAGCCTTCAACGCCCGTTGGTTAAGTGTTTCAATGTCAGCGAGTTCGTGAACGTATTTCCTGTCGCCGGTGTCAATTTGGTCCGTGGCCAACGCCCAGAACATGAACGCGTCGTCAGAATCCGGACTGTGGGCTACACGTATTGTAGGCATCTAGTTGTTTGCTCCCAGTTCCCGACGTGCTGCGGTGAGAAAGGACTGTATCGCGGGCTCGTGTGCCAGGTATTCGGCCTTCTGTGATGCGATCTCGGCGTCGTAGGCTTCCAAGAACGCGCGGTACACCTGCTCGCGCACGTCGGCGTCCTCAGTCAGTTCCGCGAGGGTAAAGGCGAGCATTGCACCGAGGAGGTGGTCGGGCTCTACGGTCCTCAGGGAATCCAATTGGGCTCGCGCTGCCGCGAAGTTGCCGGCGAGCGAGTGAATCAATCCCACGTGGTAGCGGGAGTCGCTGTCTTGCTGTCCCAACATGGCGTACGCACTCAGAGCCATCGGCTGGAATTGCATTACCTGCGCCGTATCCCCTGCTTCGGCGGCTCTCACGATGCGGTCGAAGAGGCGATCCGCCCGCTCACGAGGCGTCATCCGGCTGATATCCGGCACGGTGGCAGGGGCCGACGCGGGGCCGGTGGGCACCCGATCCGCTGATCGCGGCCCACCGCTGAATCGGACGGCGACGAGCACCACGACGATCAGAGCTCCAGCCGTAGCGGCTATCCATGCGGCCGTGGCAGATCTCGCCGCCGGCCTTTGCTTGCGCCCCAACGGTGTGCCGCAGACATGGCAGAACCGCGTGCCGGCACTCAGTGTGGTGCGGCATGAGGGGCATGTGGCTTGGGACAACGCCGCTCCACAACTGCCGCAGAATTTTCCTCGGGCCGCTTTGCCACACCGGGGGCATTCCTGTGTGTACTCTGACATGAGCCCTTTAGTTGTGCGGTCCGGAATGTAAACTCGTCGACGCCTGGGGAAAAACGTCATACCGAGTAGCCAGTGCAGCCTTCCTCACCAACGCTGGTTGCTTTCGTTTTCGGGATCGATTCGGGATTCTGATCGGTTCCAGCGGCTGCCTGGAAGCAACGCGCTAGCGTGCCCAATGGCGCTGCATTACTGTAGCGACTATGACTTTGCGCTCGTCGGACAAGTCCGGGACTCCACCGCCCAAAGGCTTCGATCCGCCTCTTGCCTCGATCAAGGCTCGTCAGATGGGAGAGCTGGCTCGGGGGGACGACCTGTGGGATGTGCTGCTGGAATCGGTTCGCGACGATGAAATGAACTGTCTCCGGGGCCGTATTCATTTCGTATCCGGCAACACACACCGGCTATCCGGCTGGATATTCCTCGAGTGGGCAGAGCGAGACGTCGAGACTAGGTTCGGTGAGTTTTCCGCCCAGGAACTCTGGAGCCTGCTGGACTCGCTGGGGTGACTCGCTGCCACCCGCCCACTCGGCCCCACCCGGCCGTGCCTCCTCTGCCTCTCCCCTGCCTCTAATAGCAAGAAGACACAAAAAGTGCATGAAATGCCTGAAAAACCGTTTAGCAATGCAAATTTTGGGCTAAGAATGGCTGTAAATACCGCAAATCGTGCAGAAAAGGCCAAAATCGTTGACGCCAGGCTGTACGTCCCCTACAATTCGCGTTGGCGTGAACGCAGAGGAGCCGGCGTCCCTTATCCGTGCGACCGGGGTGGTGCGATGCCTCCATCTAGCGCCTTGTTGCCACGACGATCCCTCTACATGAAGGAGGACACCGTGCCGTTCAAACCAATCCCCCTCACGTTGGAATCCATGGAGAAGCCCAAGTTGTCGTCCGAAGCCCTAGCCACGGAAGGTGCCACAGCCGAGGACATCCTCCGGCTTGCCGAGAGGTTTGAGGTGGATTCCCTGAGACTGCAATTCACCGATATCACGGGTATCAACAAGAACGTGGAGGTTCCCCAGAGTCAGTTCGCCAAGGCTCTCGCAGGGGACATCCTCTTTGACGGTTCGTCCATTGAGGGTTTCGTACGCATCGAAGAGAGCGACATGCTCCTCAAGCCGGATCTCGAAACCTTTCGGATTCTTCCCTACGACGATGAGGGTGGCCGTGTCGCTCGCTTGATCTGCGACATCTACAACGCGGACAACACGCCGTTCGCGGGCTGTCCGCGTCTCGTCCTGAAGCGCCAGGTTGAGCAAACGGCCCAACTTGGCTACTCGATGATGGCCGGTTGCGAAGCGGAGTTCTTCCTCTTTCAGGTAGACCAAGAGGGCAGACCGTCGCTGGATGCGCACGACGAGGGTGGCTATTTCGATTTGGCGCCGGTCGATAAGGCGGAGCCGTTGCGACGCCTGATCATCAACGATCTCGAGATGCTCGGATTCGAAGTCGAGGCCGGTCACCACGAGGTTGCGCAGGGGCAACACGAGATTGATTTCAAGTACGCAGATGCCGTAAAGACGGCGGACAACTTGGCCACGTTCAAGTTCGTCGTTCGTAACGTGGCCTATCGCCACGGCTTCCTCGCTACGTTCATGCCGAAGCCCATTCAAGGGGCGAACGGCTCCGGGATGCACACGCATCAATCGCTGTTCCGAGGCGACACGAATGCGTTTTTCGCGCAAAACACCGAATGGCAGCTATCGAGGGTCGGGTTGAGCTACATTGCCGGTTTGCTGAAGCATGCTCGCGGTTTCGTGGCGGTCACGAATCCGCTGGTCAACAGTTACAAGCGCTTGGTTTCGGGGTACGAGGCGCCGACGAATGTGGCTTGGAGCATGCGCAACCGATCGCCTTTGATCCGCATTCCGGAGAAGCGGGGGCACAGCACGCGCTGCGAGCTTCGCATTCCGGATCCGGCAGCCAACCCATACCTGGCGCTGACGGTTCAGCTGGCGGCCGGGCTAGACGGCATCAAGCAAGAGTTGACCCCACCCGACCCGGTCAACAAGAACATGTTCACGATGAGTCACCGTGAGCGGCGCAAGCATCGCATCGAGGAGTTGCCACGTGACTTGCATGAGGCGCTCGACTGTCTCGAGAGGGACCAGGTGATTCGGGATGCGTTGGGTGAGCACATTTACGAGCGGTTCATGGAAGCCAAGCGCCAGGAGTGGTTGGAGTACTCCGCGAGCGTTAGCGAGTGGGAGATAGATAGATTCCTCGGTCAGTACTAATCGAACCTCACCGGAAGGCTCGTTTCCCTTTTTTGCACGAGTCTTCTCCGATTGCCCCGCACGATGCGGTTGGTACCTTCTTGCTGCTGGATCCTCGTGATCTGGGTCCTTTCTTTTTTCGGGTAGGCTCTCCTTTTTTGAACGCATGCGACGCACGTTGACCATAGTAGCTGTGATGATGGCCGCTATCGGAGGATCGGCTCGCTCTCAGGAGTTACCTGATTCCGGGCGGTCCGTGATCGACACTATCATCGTCATTACCGAAAACGTGTTCGGCAGTGACGAGACCGGTGGAAACGTCCTCTTCCGCATCGCGAATGCTGTCAGGTTCACCACGCATGCGAGTGTTGTGCGTCGCGAACTGTTGTTCCGCGTCGGCGAACGGTACGATTCAGCAAAGGTGGCCGAGTCTGAGCGCAATCTCCGGGCGCTGGGAATCTTCCGCTACGTGGTCATAGACTCTTCGTCCATGGAGGGGCCATTGACGGTCGTTGTTCGAACGGCTGATGGCTGGAGTACACAACTCAATCTCAACGGGCGGTTCACGGGAGGTACCTTTACGTGGGCTGCTGGGTTGGCGGAGCAAAATTTTCTCGGCAGCGCAACGCTGGTGGACGTGAGCTACCGCAAAGATGTCGATCGAACGGCTATCAGAATCGGCACCCGCTTTCGTCGCGCGTTCGGGTCTCGGATTGCGGCCAATGGTTTCTACGAGACCCTGTCGGACGGACGGCGCGGTGGATGGGCGGTTGGTTCCCCATTCAGGTCGTTTAGCGACCGCCGCTCGCTCGAGTTGATCGGCGAGCGTGCAGATCAGCGCGTTCTCCAGTTCGTGACGCGGAGAGTGTTGGATCAGGACACCATCCCCTACCAGCGGCGTGCGTTCCTCAACCGGGTTGATGCAGCCGTGGCACCGATTGCGACGACGGGTCAGTATGTCCGAACCGGTATCTCGGCACAGATCAAGCGAGAGGAATTTCTCCTACAGCGCGACACCGGGTTGGCCGTTCCCGATACCGTGACGGCCGCAGTCGGTCCCTTTGTTGAATACGGGCGGGCAAACTTCAAGGTCGTTACCCACTACAATGGGTTTGCGCAAGAAGAAGATCTAGATCTTAGCACGACGGTGCGCGTCTCCGGCTGGATTGCTCCCTCTGCCTTTGGATACGAGCGGACCGGTATCGGGCCGCTCGTAACCGCCCGTACGGGGGTGTCACTTCCGTTCGGGTTCCTCCGGGCGAGCTTGCTTGCCGGTGGGCTGTTCACTTCCGCGGGATTGGACTCGGGACGTGTCGTAGCGTCGATGACACTGGGTTCACAGTTTTTCGACCGTCAGGCGACCTTCTTGAACGTTCAGGCTGGCATATTGGAGCGACCGGCTCCGGGTAGAGAGTTTGATTTGGGTCACGGAATCGGCCCGCGATCGTTCGGTCCCCACTCGCTCACGGGAGATCGTGCCGTTTGGGGAACCTTCGAGCATCGCGTTTTTCTAGTGGACGAGTTCTTGGAGCTGCTGGGTATCGGCGCAGCAGGATTCGTCGACTATGGCGGCGCGTGGTTCGAGGGCCTGAAGCCGCAATACGGTGGCAACGTCGGGTTCGGACTTCGCATCGGCGCTACCCGCGCCACGGGCATCAACGTGGGGCGGTTCGATCTCGGGTATCGCTTCGGAGACGGATGGAGTGGTAATCGGTGGGCGTTTAGCATCGGACGGGGGTTTTTGTTCTAGTAGCAAACAGTAGGCATGCTTACTGCCTTCTACTGTTTGCCATCCAACGTAATGCCCCGCTGCTTCAACATCGTATGCATCGAGGCCTTGTCCGCCGCCTTCATATACTCTTCTTCAGGCTCGACGAGCTTCTTGTCCACCAATTCACACAGTGACTCATTCAAACTGATCATGCCGAGTTTCTTGTTGGTCTGAATGGTGGACATGAGTTGGTGAGTCTTGCCTTCGCGGATGAGGTTGGACACGGCGGCGTTCGAGATGAGGATCTCCCGCGCCGGTACCCGCCCCCCGCCGATCTTCTTGACTAGAACCTGCGCGATCACCCCTTTTAGCGATTCAGACAGCATGACGCGAATCTGGTCTTGCCGGTCGGCCGGGAACTGATCGATGATGCGGTCAACCGTGCTGACGGCGGTAGTGGTGTGTAATGTCCCGAGCACGAGGTGACCGGTTTCCGCAGTCTCGATGGCGATGGCTATGGTTTCGAGATCACGCATCTCGCCGATCAGAATAATGTCAGGGTCTTCACGCAATGCAGCACGCAGTGCCCGCTTGAACGACTGTGTGTGAGAGCCAACTTGCCGCTGCGTGACGATACACTTCTTGTTCTTGTGAACGAACTCGATCGGGTTCTTCGATCGTGATAATGTGATCGGCGCGCGTGCTGTTGATCAGATCGATCATACCCGCCAGCGTCGCCGACTTGCCGCTACCCGTTGGACCGGTGACGAGTACGAGACCCTTGGTCAGGTAGCACAACGCCTGCACTTCCGGCGTGATCCCAAGTTGCTCTACCGTCAGGATCTCATTGGGAATAACCCGGAACACGGCGGCAGGCCCTTTGCGATCGCGCAGGGCATTCACACGGAAACGCGCCAGATCGATCATTTCATATGCGAAATCAGAGTCGCTGCTCTCGGCATACTCCTGCTTGTTGCGATCAGGCATGATCGCCAGGACCATATCCTCGATGTCCTCCCGATTCAGATTGCCCTGATCGGGAACCGGTAGCAGCTCCCCGTGCGTACGCACCGTCGGCGGCAGGTCTACACGAAGGTGTAAGTCGGACGAGTCCGACTCGACTAGATACCGCAGCAAATCCTGTATGCGTTCCTCTGCACGAGCCGATACGTCGGTGGTACGGGCAGTTGAGCCGCGCGCTCCGGCTTCGGCGCCCGATGGTGCGACGGCGGCAGCGGGCGACTCCATGAGAAGGGCTTTGGCGGGCACGGAAATCGCCGCCGTCGACCTGCGGGGCTTTGCCGGCGACAACACTACCGTGACGTTCTCTCCCACCCGGTCGATCTGTGCATCTACGCGGTGATCGTTGAGGAGATAGTCAAACCTGAGACGGCCCTCGCCACCGTCCAGCTCGGGCTGCCTGCCTGCCGGCATGATCTCTTTCACGAGGTGCAGAATCTTGGGTGTGTTCACCGGATCTTTCGTTACCGGGTGCGGGTCGTCGTCGATCTGCAGTAGAACCTGCTTCCCGGTTTCGAGTACGACGGCTCGCGCATCCTTGTCGAACATCACATTCAAAAAACGATCCAAAACAGCCATGCCTTCACCTATCTGACTTGAGTTGTGAGACCCGTGATCGGTCGGGCTTCCAGCCAATGTACTCTGTCGGCTACCAGCGGACTGGGTGTGGCCGACGCCCTCTATTGCGGACCTGCCGGGATCGCCCGCTCAACACCGCTCAGCAACACCTCGTCCACATGGTACTCGGGAAGCTGCTCGATGGGACACCATACGGCCTCCCGGGCCTCCGCCGATGCGTCGATGGCATCGCCCGCCGCGGCCAGGCGAAACATCAGGTCGTGGTGGAAATGCGCCGGCTCCCGATCGGTCGCCGGGATCTGGTGGACATCCACCCCCACCAGGATCGGTGTGACGCCGGTGAGTACGCTGATTCCCGTCTCTTCCCGCACTTCTCGAACCGCCGTCGTCAGGACGTCGTTGTCGGACGGCTCCACGTGGCCGCCTGGCTGAAGCCACAGCTGAAGGCGTTTGTGGAACACCAGCAGCACCCGCTCGCCGGTGGGCGAGAGCACCAATCCGCTGGCCGTGATGTGGCCAGGGTCGTAACGCGAGCGGTCGAACGGAGCGGGTGAGTCCCGCAACAGCTCGAGTGTGAGACGCCGACTGCGGGCCGCCCGCTCGTGAGAAGGAGCGAACGACTTGACCCACCGCAAAGCGTGTCCCCGCCGCTCGAGATCTTCCGGCCGGTCGTCGGCTTGCGGCTGCATGCCGCGACAATAGCTGGGAGAAAGGGCCGGCGATAGCCGTGCCGCGATAGCTGCCTTTCCTGCCTCTTCTGCCTCTCCTGCCATGTCGGTGTACTCCACAGGAGAGCATCCCAGGTTAGCAGGTGGCTGGCGTCACTTCGCAACCCATTGTGGTAGAGCATGTTGCGGACTTTGGGAGTTGTGGCACCGTTTCTGCACATCAATCGATTCACCGACGGGTCATCGAGGACACTTTGGAGCAGCCGAGACGGAAACAGGTGGTCTTGGAGGGAGCATGTGCAGCGAATTAAACCGACTGCGGCCGACGATTTATGCTGTAAACCTTCCATCGCTGGGACAAACCGCGAGGCAGTCCGGGCCGGCAACTGCTCGGCGGCGGAGCGGGAGCCGATCCCCCTCGTCGGGGAAGTCCGGGGCCGCCGGCTGGCCGCAACGGGCGCATGGATCCTTGGACGCCGGGCGTGGACCCCAGGGCAGCCAGGACAAGCACTAGCCAAAGGTGTCGGCTCCCAGCCGGCGGTTTAATAGATCCTGGGAAAGGCCCGTCGTTCGGCGGGCCTTCTTGGGGTTGGTCGCATTCAAGAACCTGACTGGAAGCCGGCCTCAGAGTCCCATCCAGCATTTGCTTTCGATCTCGCCCGCAAGTATGAAGTATGCAGATGGTTCTTTACTTCTAATCGCGGAGGATTTACTGTGGATGTTCCCCGGGAAGACTACGACAGGATTGCCGCCCTCATCTCCAGCGACACCAGTCCGGTGGGAATCGATGCGAAGAAGACGCACGTAATTATTCTGCACAAACTGATGGAGATCGAGAAACGATTGGCGATGTTGGAGCAGCAGGCGGAGGCGTGAGTTCCGAAGAGATCTTTGGAGCGATAGCTGCGGGAGAGATGAAACGTGTGCACGACCTGGTAGCGCAAGACGCTTCGTGCGCGGGCGCTAGGAACGAGCAGGGGATCTCGGCGTTGATGTGGGCGCTGTACAATCGCCGCAGCGACAAGGCGGACGTCGTTCTGGACGCCGCATCTGGTGTCGATGTGTTTGAAGCGGCCGCCCTGGGGCGCACGGAAACGATATCCGAGCTGATTGCAGAGGATGCCACACTGGTTGGCGCGTGGTCGCCCGACGGTTTTACGGCGCTTCATCTGGCGGCGTTCTTCGGCCACGCGGAGGCGGTCACGCTGCTCCTTCAACAGGGAGCAGAGGCAAGCGTGGCGGCAAAGAACCCCTACATGGTGCATCCGCTCCACAGTGCAGCCGCTAGTGGGTCGACCGAAACCGTCCAGGCGCTGTTGAAAGGAGGAGCAAACGTAAACGCCGCGCCGCACGGGGGTGGACCGCGCTTCAGGCTGCCGCGAAGCACAACAACCTCGAGATGGCCCGCGTCCTCCTTGCCGCCGGGGCTGACGTTGCGCGGCGGGCCGACGATGGGCAAGGTGCGTTGGATCTGGCAGAGGCGGAGGGACATGATGAGATGGTTGCGCTTTTGAAGGCGCTGTGACCTCTCACCGCCGTACCATCGACGGAACATTGTCCCGCGGCATGTTGCCCCACTTCACTAAGCAAGGTGCGTGATGGAAGAGCGGCGTTGGCACAAGGCGTACGACGAGGGAGTTCCTCCATCTCTTACGTACGAAGAGCTGACACTACCGGAGATGCTCGAGAGCGCCGCAGCTCGCTTCGGGCACCGGCCGGCCATCACATTTCAGAATGCCACGCTGACCTACAGTCGGTTCAAGAATGAGGTGGACCGCTTGGCCACCGCCCTCGCCGCACTCGGCGTCGCCAAGGGAACGCGAGTCGCCATCCAGGCTCCGAACCTGCCCCAGACCGTCATCGCCATCTTTGCCACGCTCCGGGCGGGCGGCATCACCGTGTTGACAAATCCGCTGTACACGGGACCCGAGATCGAGCATCAGTGGAATGACGCCGGGGCCACCGTGGCCATCCTCATGGATTTCCTCTATGCGGGACGCGTGAAACAGATCCGCGGCAAGGTTGGCATCGAGCACTACATCGTCGCATCGATTCCGGAGTACCTCGGTTTCCCGTTGAATATCTTGGCGCCGTTGAAGCTCAAGAAGACTAGCCCTCCGATGATGGCAAAGGTGCCGGAGGCCCCCAACGTGCATCACTTCCGGAAATTGATTCGCCGTACGTCACCCAATCCTCCGAAGTTGGAGATGGGTATGGATGACGTGGCCATGTTGCAGTACACCGGCGGCACGACGGGAGTGTCGAAGGGTACGATGCTCACCCATCGAAACATGTCCTTCAACACGCAGCAGACTGCTCGTTGGGCGACCGGGGTCGAGGAAGGGAAGGACACCTGGCTGGGGTGTCTGCCCTATTTCCACATATATGGGGTGACCATCTCCCTGTTGACCCCGGTGTACATGGGCGGGCACATCGTTTTGATACCGAACCCCCGGGACGTCGGCGCGATGATCAAGAATATCCTGAAGCATCAAGTGACCCTCATGCCGGCCGTACCGGCGATGTACAACTCGATCAATCAACATCCGGGCGTGGATAAGCTCGACCTCTCCAGCATCAAAGTCTGCAACTCGGGCTCGGCGCCGCTACCGGTGGAGGTGTTGCAGCGCTTCGAGGATCTCACGGGGGCGAAGATCTCCGAGGGGTTCGGCCTCACCGAAACATCGCCTCTCACGCACTGCAATCCTTTTTACGGGATGCGGAAGAAGGGAAGCATCGGCGTTCCCGTTTCCGACACCGACGCCAAGCTCGTCGACATTCAGGATGGTGTTACCGAGATGCCGATCGGGGTCGAGGGGGAGCTTCTGATCCGCGGCCCCCAAGTCATGAAGGGGTATTGGAACCGGCCCGAGGCTACGGATGAAGTGATCAAAGACGGATGGCTCTACACCGGCGATCTGGCAACCATGGACGAGGACGGATACTTTCGCATAGTCGGCCGCAAGAAAGACATGATTCTCTGCAGCGGATACAACGTGTACCCCGACGAGGTGGACCGTACGCTCATGGCGCATCCCGATGTGCTCGAAGCAGCGACCATCGGCCTTCCCGATGAGCGGCGCGGCGAGACCGTCAAGTCATTTATCGTATTGAAGCCTGGCGCCGGGGTGACCGCTGAGGACCTGATTGTGTACTGTCGTGAGCACTTGGCGGCCTACAAGATCCCTCGCTCGGTGGAGTTTCGAGACAGCCTGCCCAAGAGCACAGTGCTGAAGATCCTGCGCCGGGAGTTGCGGGACGAAGAGATGGCCAAGCTGTAGACTACGGGTTAGAACCGTTCGCCCTTTGCTTCCCGCGCCTGGCTTCCGACCGGTCGGATGCGGGATCGCATGTTCCAGAAGAAGAGGATCAAACCGAGGGCCTGTGCCAATCCACTCAGCAGGATGACCCAGCCCAACCAGGCCTCGCTGCTCCACGCCTTCGCCACCTCGGAAGCGAACCGGGCCAGAGTTCCCGCCAGGAGCAGCCAGTAGACCGCCTGGGCAACGCCTGGCTTGTATCTGTTATCGTCTTTGGCGAGCCTGGGGAAGATCCACAGCGCGACGCCGAGTATCATGAACATCACGAACCCGAGGAAGACGGCGTGGGTGTGGGCGGATGCCGGCCGGCGTCAACCCGGCAAAACTCCGGCGGCGGCTTGAGAATGGGGCGGTGAATGGCGATCTTTTTTTCCTGCTGGCGCCGTAGCCAAGTGGTAAGGCGGAGGTCTGCAAAACCTCTATTCGGCAGTTCGAATCTGCCCGGCGCCTCTGGCATTCCAGGGTTCATGTGGCGCCTCTGGTCATTCTGATTTTCATAGGGGAAATTAACAACAAAAGCTTGTTCTCCCCGAAGAAACACTTACTTTGGTGTGCGATTGGGGCTGGCTTTCATCGACCGAAATCACTCTTTCCTCGAGGGGAAAATGGCTGTCAAACGAAAGAAGAAAGCCAAGAAGAAGGCGACCAGACGCAAGGCCGCGAAGCGCAAGGTGACGAAGCGCAAGGCTACCAAGCGCAAGGCTACCAAGCGCAAGGGCACAAAGCGCAGGGTTGCCAAGAAGAAGAAGAAAGCGACCAAGCGTAAGGCCGCGAAGCGCAAGGCCACCAAGCGCAAGGCCAAGAAGAAGAAGGCCACGAAGCGCAAAGCCGCAAAGCGCAAGGTGACCAAGAAGAAGAAGAAACCGGCCAAGAAGAAGGCCAAGACAAAGACCAAGCGGAAGCCCAACCCGGCGTTCATGAGGCCGTTGCAGCCGGATGCAGCCCTGAGCGCGGTGGTCGGCAGCAACCCTATTCCGCGGACCGAAGTTACCAAACAGCTGTGGGTCTACATTCGTAAGAACGGCCTACAGGACAGCGTTGACCGCCGTATGATCAATGCGGACGACAAGCTGAGGGCCGTCTTCGACGGCAGATCTCAGGTCAGCATGTTCGAAATGACGAAGCACGTGGCCGACCATTTGAAGTAGGCGGGTCGGGCTTCACTGTTGCACGGCAGTATCAGTAGTACCAGCCCCGGAACCGTGAGGGGGCACGGCGCGCTCGTCGGCCCCCAACGGCCCCTGCCAAATCCAAAACGAACTATCATCTAGTGTAGTGTCGCCAAAGTTTTATTGGCTTTTTTCACCTTTGTCAGGATGTGCCGGACCTGGCAGTCCAGACAAAGGGCTTGGGATTGATGTTGCGGCGGTCGATGTAGCGCGTGATGTGCTCGATGAGTTCGCCCACACTGGTGACGGCCAACCGGTGCAGTTGGCGTTCGGTCAATTCACTGAAGAACCGCTCGACCAGATTGAGCCAGGAGGCCGAGGTCGGCGTGAAATGGAAATGGACCCGGTTGTTGCGCGCTAACTACGCTTTGACCTTGGGGTGTTTGTGCGTTTGCTAGTTGTCGAGGATGACATGAATGGCCAAGCCCTTCGGCACTGTCCGCACCACCTGGCGCATGAACTTGAGGAACTCTTGGTGCCGGTGCCGCAGCAGAGACGCTTGGATGATGCGGCGGGTGGCCACCTCCAAGGCCGCGAAGAGGGTCGTCGTCCCATGCCGTTTGTAATCATGCGTCCACGTCCCCGCGCGTCCACGCTTCAGGGGCAGGCACGGGAGGAGTTAGGCGAATCGCTGGTTACTGCCGGCCAGCCCGGCGAGGCTCGCGCTGAGCTGTCGGCCGCCATTGAAGCCTACGCGGACATGGGTGCTCAGAGCCGTGCGGACCGGCTGCACCAACGTATCGGTAAGCTCGTGGCTTCGGGCTGACCACCGCCGCTCTGCGGCTCTTAGGAGAACAGCCTCAACTGGGACACGGGCGAGAACGAGCGCCTGTGATGGGGGGTGAGGCCGTTCGCCTCGATCGCGGCCAAATGCTCCGCCGTACCATACCCCATATTCTGTTCCCACCCAAACGCCGGAAAGCGGCTAGCCAGCAAAACCATGAGCCGGTCACGGGCTTGCTTGGCAAGCACCGACGCGGCAGCGATCGAAAGACACGTAGCATCTCCCTTGATGATCGCCTCGTGCTCGCAACGGAGTTCGGGAAAGGGCTTGCCATCAACCAACACATGGTCAGGCGCCTGGGATAGCAGCGATAGGGCCCTGCGCATCGCCAGCGCCGTCGCTCCGAGGATATTTAGACGGTCGATCTCGCGCGGGGAGGCAGAGCCAACGGCCCAGGCCGAGGCGGTATCACGAATAACGCCAGCCACGCGGTCGCGTTGATGGGCGGTCATTTGTTTGGAATCGCGCAGGCCTGCTATGATCGTTGCGTTCTGCGGTAGCACCACTGCGGCAGCTACTACCGGGCCGGCGAGCGGACCTCGCCCCACCTCGTCCAGGCCCGCTACATATCGACACCCCTTCGCCCACAGCGCGCTCTCTCGCGCCAGCGTCGGGGTCATCACCTACGAATCTCGACGCTCCCGAATACGTGCTGCTTTGCCGGAGAGCTTGCGCAGGTAATAGAGTTTCGCGCGCCGCACACGGCCGCGACGAACGACTTTGATTTCCGCCAGGCCGGGCGAATGCAACGGGAAAATACGCTCTACCCCAATTCCGGAAGACACCTTCCGCAACGTAAATGTTTCGCTCATCCCGCCGCCCCGACGCCCGATGCACACGCCCTCGAACACTTGCAGCCTTTCCTTCTCGCCCTCGCGAACGCGAACCTGCACGCGGACCGTATCGCCCGGACCGAAATCGGGAACGTCCGTCCGCAACCCCTCGCGTTCTATAGCTGCCAATTTCTTCATGATTCTACCCTCTGCGCTCGGCCCCATCCGGCCGGTGGTCATCCAAATAGCGCGCCCACAATCCCGGGCGCCGCCTCTCAGTCACACGTTCGGCCTCGGCTCGTCGCCAGGCTTCGATCTTTGCGTGATCACCCCTCTGCAGGACTTCAGGAACCCGCTGCCCCCGATACTCGGCCGGCCGTGTGTAACTCGGCGGACTCACGAGTCCGTCATAATATGAGTCAGTCGCTGCCGAGTCGTGATCTCCCAACGCACCCGGCAACAGTCTGACGACCGCGTCAATGATACACAGCGCCGCCATCTCGCCACCGGAAAGCACGAACTCTCCGATCGCCACTTCCTCATCCGCACGGCGGGCGACGCGCTCGTCCACGTCCTTGTAATGGCCGCAAAGCAGTGTCAGCTCTTCAGCGACGCTATATCGCACCGCATCGTGGTGCGTGAACAGCTTGCCCCGCGCGGACAGCAACACTACTGGTGGCTTCGGCATCAAGTCGTCCAACGCCTCGTAGAAGGGCTCCGGCTTGAGCACCATGCCCGCGCCACCGCCATACGGCGCGTCATCGACCGTTCTGTGACGATCGTGGGTGTAATCTCGCAGATTCACCAAGCGAACGTCATATAACCCGGATGAAGCGGCCCTACCCAGGATGCTGGTCTGGAGCGGGTTCAGGAAGAAGTCCGGAAACAATGTGACCACATTCACCCGCAACATTCAGACCTCCAATAACCCGGGAGGCAACACGACTTCGATGCGTCGGTTTTTGCGATCGAGGCGTTTGACGATCGGATCACGGAAAGGAATCAGGTGCTCCCTCCCGTCCCGCTCGACCACCAACACACTTCCACCCGGTACTCCAACGATCTCCTTGGCGATGCCGATCTCGACACCGGCCTCAACAACTATCGACCCGGGGATCTCGTGGAGATACATCTCTCCTTCCTCCGGAGGGCTGAGCTCGCTCTGCACCACCCCGAGCATCACCGAGCCCCACGATTCCAGCACTGCTCGCTCGGTGATCCCCTCGAATGAGACGAGCCAATGGCGCTGATAGGGCCGCGCCTTGTGTATCACTACCTCCACACCCATCGGCCGCCCCTCCTCATCCACCGGCACCAACACCCGACCGGGGACGAAGACTGCATCGGGCTCGTCCGTCAGCGGATAGATCAACGCCTCTCCCTTGAGCCCGTGTGGCTTACGGAAGCGCGCTACCGCCAGGTAGGCCGCCTCCATCGCAGCGCTATTCCTCCGTCGCCTCGACCTCGGCGGGAGCCGCGGCAGGAACCGAAACGGCGGCGGCGAACACACCCGCTTTCTTGAACAACGATCGTACGGTATCTGACGGCGTCGCGCCGCGCGATAGCCAATCCCGGGCCTTCTCCGCATTGACCTCGATCGTCGCAGGGTCGGTACGGGGATTGTAGTGGCCGAGCGTTTCGATAAAACGCCCGTCCCGTGGTGCACGACTGTCGGTTACCACAATCCGGTATGCCGGTTGATGCCGCCGACCGGTACGGCGCAAACGAATTCGTGTTGCCATTTCGACTTCCTTGCGATTGCCGCTAACTGAGCTTTCCCATTGCGTTCATCATTTTCTTCATCTGCCCGAACTGCTTGACGAGCTGGTTCACTTCCTGAACCGAGCGCCCGGAACCCCGGGCAATTCGAGCGCGACGCGATCCGTTCAAAATCTCCGGCCGGCGGCGTTCCGCCGGCGTCATCGAGAGCACGATCGCCTCGAAGTGCTTCAGCCCTTTGTCATCCACCTTGGCGGCCTTGAGCATCTTCGAGTTCACGCCCGGTAGCATCCCCAACACACCCTTCAGAGGCCCCATCTTCTGGATCTGCCGCATAGCGGTCAAGAAATCCTCGAGATTGAGCCCTCGTTTTGAGAACGCCTTCTTGGCAAGCCGCTCCGAGTCTTCGGGATCCACCGCTCCCCGGACCCGCTCCACCAACCCCACCAGATCCCCCTTCTGGAGGATGCGTCCCGCCATGCGAACCGGGTCGAACTGCTCCAGCGCATCGAGCCGCTCACCGACACCCACGAACTTGATCGGGGCACCGGTGACACCGTGGATCGACAGCGCGGCACCGCCCCGGGCGTCACCGTCCAGCTTGGTCAGGATCACGCCGGTGATCCCGAGCGCTTCGTTGAACCCCTTGGCGATACGGACCGCGTCCTGCCCCGTCATTCCATCAGCCACGAGAAGAACCTCGAGCGGAGTCACAGCCGACTTCAACCGTTCCAACTCCCTCATCATCTCCTCGTCGATCTGCAACCGGCCAGCTGTATCGACGATCACGGTGCGGGCATGGGCCTTCTCGGCAGCCGCGATGCCCCCCTGCACCAGGGAGACGACATCGTCTCCCTGGGCGCTTCCGTGCTCCCGGGGGCCGAAAACAGCGACCCCGACCTCCTCGCCAAGCTGGCGGAGCTGGTTCTCGGCGGCAGGGCGGTACACATCTGCCGCCACCAGAAACGGGGCTTTCTGTTCCCGCTTCAGCCGCGCCGCAAGCTTTGCAGCCGTCGTGGTCTTGCCCGACCCCTGCAACCCCACCATGAGGATCACGGTCGGCGAAACGGTCGCGAATGCTAACGGAGCGGGGTCTTTCCCCAACAGCGTCACCAGCTCGTCGTGAACGAATTTCACAAGTTGCTGGCCCGGGCTCACCGTCTTGCCGAGTTCGATCCCGACCGCTCTCTCTCGGAGGCGTCTAACGAACTCGCGGGTGAGCTCATAGCTGACGTCGGCCTCCAGAAGAACCAGCCGGATTTCCCGGAGGCCCTCTTTGACCTGGTCATCGGTCAGGACGCCTCGGCTCGAGAGGTTCTTCAGAACCCCGGTAAGCCTCTCCGACAGGGCCGAAAACATATAGCCTGTAAGTGTACATAGCGGCCCGGGTTGGCGCCACGGGATTGAGGACGGAACGTCCCTCTACCCTCTACCGCCGACTCCGCGGTTGGTGAGACCGCCGGCGAGGGCGCCGAAGAAGACCATCGCGGCAGCCGTCAGCAACGACGCTTCAGTCATGGTGTGAACGGTGGAAGGCAGATGCGATGGTGTCGAGCTGTCCTGGCGGAACCGTTACCGGCCGCGTCGAGCCGTCTACGCTGAGGAACGTCTCCACAGGACCGACTCGTCCACTTGATCTTCGATGTGGGCCACTACGAGCGTGATGCTGGAATCGCTCGCGATGTTGACGGCGGTCCGGCACATGTCGAGGACTCTGTCGACGGCCCAGATGAGCGCCGTGTATTCCAGTGGCAATCCCACCGCCTGGAGGATGATCACCATCATCACCAGACCAGCGTGCGGTATCCCAGCCGCTCCAATGCTTACCGTTAGGCCCAGGAATACGATCAGGAGCTGCTGCCCGAAGGTCAGGGCGAAGTTCGGGTCGATGCCGGCGTGAATCTGGGCAATGAAAAGGACGCTGACGATTTCGTAGAGTGCCGTGCCGTCCATGTTGATGGTGGCACCGAGCGGTAGGACGAAGCTCGCGACCCGGTTCGAAATACCGGCACCGTGTTCAGCCCGCTCGAGAGTGATGGGGAGCGTGCCGCTGCTGCTGGCTGTCGAGAAGCCCGTCAGGAGAGCGGGGCTCATGGCCTGGAGGTAGCGGTAGGGATTGCGACGCGTCATCAGGAACACTATGAGGGGCAATGTGAGGAATAGGTGAACGGCCAGGGCACTGAATACGGTCACCACGTACCATTTCAAGTCCAAAAACACGGTGAGCCCGGTGGAGGCGACGAGACGTGCGATGAGCGCCGCGATGCCGACCGGCGCGAGGGCGATGATGAACCCGGTCATTTTCATCATGACCTCGAAGGCGCCCTCGATGAAGCTCACCAGAGTCGTCTTCTTCTCATCCTCCAAGGCCAGCACGAAGGCGCCAAACAGGAGAGCGAAGATGATGACGCCGAACAGATCGAACTCGGCCGCCGCCCGGACCACATTCTCGGGAATCATGTTGGCGATCACTTCCCAGAACGAACTGGGCACTTCTCTCTCGACGGCCTCTACAGGGATGGCCAAGCGCAAACCGACTCCCGGACGGATGGCGTTCACGAGGATTAGGCCCGTCACGATGGCCAGCAGGCTGGTCGTGATGTAGAGGGCGAAGGTTTTGACACCGATGCGCCCAAGCCGCGCCAGCGTACCCATCCCCAGCATCCCGCTGATGAGCGAGAAGAAGACGAGAGGGATGACGACCATCTTCAGAAGGTTGAGGAAGATGACCGCGATACCGTCGAAGGCATGGTAGACCGCAGTCGTCTCCACAATCTGTGGGGGGTAGGTGTTGTAGACGAGGGCGCCCAGCGCTGCCCCGCTGACCATGCCCAGGATGATCCACCAGTGGAGCTTGAAACGTTTCACGGGCTACCCCTTTGCCGCCTATGTTCCTTGGCATTCCAGATCACCCCCATGGCCCCGAAGTTCGCTCGTGCTTCGTGACCGTGCGGGCCCTGCTGTAGAGCGAGGGGACCGGGAGTTTCAGCGACGAACCGCTCTGGCAGCCCGGGACGAGGTCACAATGTAACCGGCGGCCTGTCACGCGCCACACCCCCGGCCGTACCCGGTCGGTAAGGCGGTACGGCGGCAGGACGCTACGTGGGCCCAAGGGACCGTCGGGCGCCATGTGTCGTTCACGCGTTCAGCCCTCCCGACCCGTCCAATTGGCTTGACCCCCAAGCCTATCTATATTAGACGGTTATGTTTGGAGCCCTGTCTCAGAGTCTCACTGCAGCCCTGAACAAGCTGACCGGCCGCGGCGTGTTAACGGAAGCAGCGATCAAGGAGGGTCATAGACATAGAAGGAATTTGCTTTCCCCTATCCCAAGTATCGCCCTTGGTACTGGAGGCGTCCAGCCAGTGGGATGAGGATACCCGGGCCCCGGTAGCTCGCATGCCGGGTACGGGACGATTCGGTGAGCACCGCCCAGTCCGTGAGATTCACCCCGATACCGACCACCGCGCCGGAAATGAGCCCAATGGAGATCTTGGTATACAGTTTCATGCAGTATCCATATGGTAGCCGCCCGTGGACCACGTGAACCGGAGGCCCCGGGCGTGAGTTCCGAACTATCCCCGCTCAATGCCCTCGTAACAATCTTTTTCGGAGCCCTGGCTGGGGGCCTGACCAACGCGGTCGCGATCTGGATGCTCTTCCACCCCTACACCCCACGCGGACCGGGGCGCTTGAAGCTTCAAGGAGCGATCCCCAAAAACAAGGCCCGGCTGGCAAAAACCATCGGCCGGACGGTGGGCCAACGACTACTCACCGCTGGCGATCTGGCAGACCAGCTAGCGGCCCCGGAACTGCAGGCCGCGTTCCGCAGCGCGATTCGGGGGTTCGTCCAGACACTGTTGGACAACGAGCGGGGGTCCCTCAAGGAGGAGGTACCGCCGGCCCTCTTGTCCGAGATTCAATCGGCGCTGGGCCGGATCGCCCCGGCCATTGCCGATCAGTTGACCACCTTCGCCAAGACTGACGAGTTCAACGCGGCGGTGGCTGCGTTCCTCACTCGCGTCGGCGACGACCTCGGCGACCGGCCCATAAGCGAGTTCCTGACCGAGGAGCGTCGCGCCTCCATTCGCAAGCGCGTCGAGGAGTGGGTCGCCGAGGCGGTGATGAATCCAAAGCTGGAAGACACGATCGACCAATGGCTGGATCGACAGCTCGTGCGACTCTCAGGCGACCAGACCCCGCTGCTCGATCGACTGCCAACGCCCCTGGTCTCCATCGTGGAACAGGAGATCGCCGGCTATCTCCCCGTGGCGTTGGATCGAATCAGCGTGGCCCTACGCGACCCGAATACGCGCACGAACATTCAGCGATCTCTGCACGATCTCTTCGAGCGGTTCGTGAAGAACCTGCTGATTCACGAGCGCATAGTGGCTCGGATAGTGGTGACCGAAAAAACCATCGCCCGATTGCTCGACAATTTCGAGCGGGACGGCGCCGAGCAGGTCAGCCGCCTGCTAGACGAGCCGGAAATGCGATCTCAAGTGTCCAAGAGCGTGAACGACGCCGTGGTCAAGTTTTTGCGTCGGCCGTTGGCCGAGCACTTCGCCGCTCTTGGGCCTGAACGCCTCAAGGGCCTCAAGGAGACCGCTGCGCACCACATCACGGCCGCCCTGCGGGACTCGGCAACCCGTGCATACGCCATCGAGAAGGTGGACGAAGCCCTGCAACGGGCCGAGAAACAGACCGTGGGGGAAGTGCTGAAGCGTATTCCGCCGGAAGACGCGGCCGAGTGGACGGCGGCGGCGATCGCATCCGACCGCGTCCGCGAGTGGATCGAAGAAGGTGCCACGGCCGCGCTGAACGCCCTGCTGGAGAAACCCATCGGGCGCCCCGCAGACCTACTTCCCGACGGAAGCATCGACCGGATCAACGCCGCGCTGACGCCCATCCTCTGGAATTGGATTCAGGAGCAGATCCCGGAGCTGGTCGCCCAGGTCGACATCCAGACCATTGTCGAGGAAAAAGTGGCCGGGTTTTCTCTGGAACGCATCGAGCAGATCGTGCGCGCCACCACCCAGCGAGAACTCGACGTCATCGTGCGCCTGGGATATGTCCTCGGAGCCGTGGTGGGAGCGACGGCGTATGTGGTCTCTGTCCTGCTACCGTGAGGTGGGGAGCGGGGAGCGTTCCACAACCCTCGGCGGATCGTCCCACAGCTGCCATCCGTCCGGAGCATCGAGGATCAAGACCGCGGGCCGTTCGCCCAACTTGGTGCTCCTCACCGCGCGGCGGCGTCCGGGTTTTGCGAGGTTGGTCCACTCGCGTTCAATGACCTTTACGAATCGGCGAGATGCCTCGGGCGAATCCCATACCGACCACCACACCAAGGCATGGTCTCCCTCCACGGCAAAGACACCGTAACGGTCGCCCCCCCAGCCGCGTGCTGCTGCCTTCGCCGTCGATTCGCTCCCGGTCACCTCGGTGATGAGAACCTGAGTCTCGAACTGTCCCAAGCCATCATCGTGCACCAATCCCTCCTCTGCGACAAAGCGGAGCATCACCGGCTCATCGCCCGCCTGATACCGCTCGGGCTGAAGAATGTGCTCGGTGGAGCGCGGCAGGCGGGAACCGTAAGGCATCGTGTCCGGATATTGACTCTGAAACCATCGAACGAAGTCAGCCCCACCCAGGTAAGGGAAAATCAGCGTCTCTCTCAGCAGCAACGGAGCCGAGTTGAAGATGGGCATCCGCGCCTGTTGGTCTCTCACCGACCGGCGGTATTGCTTCCAGAAGTCCGGCACGGCATCGAAATTCTGGTCCGGCATCAAGGTCACGAGTGACGCCAAGATACCCTGCCCTTCCATGACTGCTTGAGCCGCGACCTGCCGGTCGTTGTCTCCCCGCGTCGTGAGAAGGGAGTCGAGCGGCACATATTGGGCCTGCAGTGCGTGAACCAGCTCGTGGGCAACGATCAGTCGGACTTCGAGTTCTGCCGCGCTGCCAACCACGTACAACGAATCGGTGAGCGGGTCGTAGAACCCGACGATCTGCTCCGTGTAGAGATCGAGAAACAGCTTGCCAAGATCGAGCGTATCGGGGATCAATCCGAACAAGCGGTATGCCAGCGTTGTGCGTTCCAGCTCTTCGGGGGGAAGCTCCACCTCCAGCTTGTGAATCAGGTACTCGTACACCTGCTCCCGAGTGCGCACGGCCACCTTGGGCGGATACTTGAACTTCAAGCCGACAGCAGACTCCACTCCCGGCGTCAGCTCCACCGTCAGGCTCTGTACCCGATCCTGCCACTGGTCACGTCGGGTGCCGCACCCCAGAGTGAACGAGGCAATCAGCGTCATGGCAAGAGCTCTCATGCGGTGAAGATACACCGGATGGCCGGGAACGTCGCGAGTAGAAACGGAGGAGGAGGGAGGGGGAGGGAGGCGGGAGGGCCGCTCCTCAAAGACCGTGAATGTACCGCACATACCAGTCGACTATGGCGTGACCGAAGATGAGGGTGATGCCGGCGGCCCCGGCGAGGAACACACCGAAGGGAACGAGACGGTCCTTTTTCCCAAGGTTGAGCGGTACGAATATCAGCGTGCCCAACAACGCACCGCCGAAGATCGTGAGTAGCACACCCTTCCATCCGACAAACGCGCCGACCATCGCCATCATCTTGATATCGCCACCACCCATTGCCTCTTTCCCAAATGCTTTCTTCCCCGCCCACGCCACGAACAGCAGGAGGCCAAAGCCTGCGGCTGCCCCTACAAGCGCCGTCAGGAAGCCGGATAGTCCGTCCAGGAAGCCCAGGAGGAGCCCGATGACCAACCCTCCCCAGGTGTATTCATCGGGAATGATGTAGTGCCGAGCGTCGGTGATCCCAATTCCAAGGAGGATCGTGCCGAAGAGGGCAGCTCTCAGTGCGGTATCCGTGAGGCCGTAATACCAGAACGGGGCCGCCCATACCAAACCAACCAGCACTTCGACCACGGGGTATTGCAACGAGATCGCGTCTCCGCAATGACGACATTTTCCACGCAGTAGTATCCAGGAAACGACCGGAACATTGTCACGCCAGCCGACCGCGTGGCCGCACTTCGGGCACTTCGACCGCGGCCGAAGCAGTGACTCATCGGCAGGGAGCCGAATGATACAGACGTTGAGGAAGCTGCCGAACATGAGCCCGAACACTCCCGCGACGACCCCAAAAAAAGCATTAGCCATTACGGACGACCTCGTGAAGAATGATGCCGGCAGCCACCGCAACGTTCAGCGAATCCACGTCGCGCGCAATGGGCACACCCACCGTGACCTCGGCGAGCTCCTCCAGCTCGAAACCGACTCCTGCGCCTTCATTCCCCACCAACAGGGCCAACCGCGCCGGCCGTGGGAGCCCGGATACGTCTCTACCAGAAGTCGCCGTAGCCCAAAGTGTGACGCCTTCATTTTCCAGCCAGGCCCGGAACTCTTGCGTCCCCAACTGCACCGCGGGCAGACGAAAGCTGGTCCCCATCGCTGCCCGCAGCACCTTCGGGTGTGTCAGCCGGGCATTACCCGGGAGGAGAATCACGCCGCCGGCGCCCAGCGCGTATCCCGTCCGAAGCAACGTTCCGACGTTTCCGGGATCCTGAACGCCATCCAGCACGAGAATCGGCCTGCCGTGCTCCACACAGAGATCTGCCACCGACCAGTGCGGGTGTTGGACGACTGCCACTATACCCTGCGGCGTGTCGGTATCGGCAAGGTCCGCCAGCTCACGATCAGATACCTGTTGGATCCCAACTCCGGCTTTCTGCAAGCACTCGCTCAACCGTGCTCCGCGCTCCGCCCTTTGGAGAGCAGAGCTGACAACCGCCCCCTCGAAAGCGAGGTCTGCCCCAAGGGCTTCCTCCACGAGCCGCACTCCTTCCACCACCGCAAGCGGCAGGCGGCGCCGGGCGTTGCGTCGCTGTAGATTCCTAATCAACTTCGCTAGAGTCTGAGCCATGGGCATCGAACCTTTGACGATTTCAAGTCTCACAGCCGCCCGTCGGAGCGAAAGTAATGCTTTTCCAATAGCGTTGACCATCGCCGGATCCGATTCCGGGGGGGGAGCCGGAATCCAAGCCGATCTCAAGACATTTCACCAATTCTGTGTGTTTGGCACGAGCGTTGTGGTCGCGGTGACGGCGCAAAATACTCGCTACGTGTCTGCCGTGCACGACGTTCCGGCCGACATCGTGAAAAGTCAAATGGCGGCACTGGCCGAAGATCTTCCACCCCACGCGTCGAAGACGGGGATGTTGTCCAGCCCGGAACTAGTGGAGACCGTGGCGGAGGGAATCAGGAGATTCGGTTTTCCCAATCTGGTGGTAGATCCCGTTATCGTCGCGACATCGGGAGACCGGCTCTTGTCAGAAGAGGCGGAGCGGTCGGTGGCGGAGCACCTCATACCACTCGCGACACTGGTAACACCCAATATCCATGAAGCTCGATCGCTTGTGGGCGAACAGGTGGCTTGTGTGAACGACATGGAACGAGCCGCACGCAAGCTGATCCAGATTGGCGCGGGGGCAGCACTCATCAAGGGGGGTGATCTGGATGCCGCCGACGAGATTGTCGACGTACTGGTCACGCCAAGCGAGATACGACATTTCACTCACCCGAGGCTCGTGACTCATTCTACACTACGACATTTCACTCACCCGAGGCTCGTGACTCATTCTACACACGGAACGGGCTGTACCTTGAGTGCGGCGATTACTGCCAGACTCGCTCGCGGCGCCGATCTTGTCGCGGCAGTCGAGTGCGCAATTGATTTTGTGCACCGGGCAATTGAACAAGCACCTGGCATTGGAAGCGGCCGCGGACCCGTCAATCACTTTGTTCCGACCCGCTCACATTCCCCCTAGGATAGTCTTATGGAGCGTGGCAAGAGGACTCACCCGAGATCCGCGTCTCGATTGAGAGGAGAATCTACCAGAACGGAGTCCATATCTCACCGTGGCATTTTCTGCAACCGCACGCTGAACCTGCGATCCATCGCCGCCATCGGATACGATATGGATTACACGTTGGTGCACTACGACGTACATCAGTGGGAGCAACGCGCATACGAATATCTGCAACAAAAACTGGTCGGCCAGGGATGGCCTTTATCCGACCTCAAATTCGATCCCACTGCGGTCGTGCGTGGATTGATTATCGACATCGAACTGGGCAACCTTCTCAAGGCCAACCGGTTCGGCTACGTGAAGCGAGCGCGTCACGGCACCGTCCCGATGGATTTCGCCGTTCAGCGCGAGCTTTACGGCCGGATCATCATCGATCTAAGCGAGAGCCGGTGGGTTTTCCTCAATACGCTCTTCTCGTTGTCGGAAGCGTGCATGTACGGTCAGCTGGTCGACTCGGGCAAGCTCGCCACGGTACTGGATTACGACGACCTCTATGACGTGATCCGCACGTCGTTGGACGAGACCCACGTGGATGGAATCCTCAAGACCGAGATCATCGCTGATCCGGAACGCTTTGTCGAACTCGATCCCGACGTGCCTTGGACATTGCTGGACCAACGACACGCCGGCAAAAAACTTCTGCTCATCACCAACTCAGAGTGGGCATATACGCAGGCCATGATGGAGTACGCCTTCGATCGGTACCTGCCGGGCGACATGGTGTGGAGCGACCTCTTTGACCTCATCATCGTGTCGGCACGCAAGCCGGACTTTTTTCCTCCGCACACCCTTTCTTCGAGGTCACCAACGACGAGGGTTTACTGCGGCCCGTTGTAGGCGGACCCATCGCCGGTCGCACCTACTTGGGCGGCAACGCAACCGCCGTAGAAAAGCACCTGGGTGTTTCGGGAGACGGCATTCTCTACATGGGCGACCACTTGTTCAGCGACGTGCACGTCACGAAGAACCTCCTGCGGTGGAGAACAGGGCTGATCGTTCGGGAACTGGAAAGTGAAATCTCGGCGACGGAAGGGTTTGCCGAGCAACAGCATCGTTTGACAAGACTCATGGATGAGAAGGAGCGGCTCGAGCAAGAGCATTCCGAGGTCCGGCTCATCTTGCAGCGCAAGCGCCTTAGCTACGGCCCGCAGCCAAAAGAGACCGTCAAGGAGATGGAATCAAGGCTCGCGGGCCTGCGGTCGCGGTTGACGGCGTTGGACCAAGAGATATCACCCCTAGCCGAGGCGTCCGGGGAGGTGAGCAACAATCGGTGGGGCCTGTTGATGCGCGCCGGCAACGACAAGAGCCATATGGCGCGCCAAGTGGAGCGCCACGCCGATATCTACATGTCACGCGTCTCAAACATGATGAGCAGCACGCCGTTTGCCTACTTCCGGTCGCCGAAGGGGAGTTTGCCCCACGATCCGTAGACTGCCGCGGATTACGAGGATCGGGTGCGACCAACCTGGCTCGCGCGCCTCTCCGTCGGCACGACCATGCCGTGCTCGGCGCGAACCGGCGACCGCGAAACGACGGGGGCGAATTCAACTTCACCCCCGACGGGGGCGTAATTGCATGACAACCAGCCGCAATTGTGGTGATCGCCGCGACGCGGACAAAGCGAGACGAGACGATTAGCTTGAACAATTCAGACATTGCGATTTCCGGATCATGTCCCCCGATGCTTCCTGATGCCTACCCTGAGAAACCTACAGCTCTCTCACCACTCCCCGCACCAGCACCTCCAGACTCTCGCTCATTCCCGCGCCCGCCGCCAGAACTTCTTCATGGTTCAATCTCACATTGGCAATCCCCGCCGCGACGTTGGTGATCGTGGAAACGCCGAGGACGCGCATGCCCCGGGCGCGGGCGACAACTACCTCTGGCACCGTCGACATGCCCACGGCATCTGCTCCGATAATCGCCAGCATGCGGATCTCCGCCGGCGTTTCGTAACTGGGCCCGAGCACTCCAGCATACACGCCTTCCTCGAGGGCGACGCCTTCTTCAAGCGCGACGTCACGCGCCAGCTCACGCAGTTTTGCGTCGTACGGCTCAGACATGTCGGGAAATCTCTCCTCGCCCTCCAACTTCGGCCCAAGCAATGGATTGCGCCACATGTAGTTGACATGGTCCGCGATGAGCATCAGCAGTGGAGGTGTGAACGTGGGACGAATGCCCCCGGCCGCATTGGTGACGATCAGAGTTTCCACACCCATGTCGGCGAAGGTTCGCACCGGCAACGCTACGGTTTGCAGCGCATGACCTTCGTATGAGTGAAAGCGTCCACTTTGCATCAGGACTGGCACGTGCTCCAGCAACCCGAAGACCAACTCGCCACCGTGCCCAGAAACCGTCGGTTGGGGAAAACCAGGGATGTCGGCGTAGGGTACCCGTACCGCGTCGTCCACGGCCGCAGCAAGACCCTGTAACCCCGACCCCAGGACCACAGCAACCTTGGGCGCATCATTCCCAATTTTCGACTGCAACAGTTCCGCAGCAATCATCGAACTTGACTTCCCTTTCACTTCTTCACCACCTACGGCTCACTGCCTGCTCTCACAGCAGCATTCCCGCCAAGCTTGCCGACATGAATGCCGCAAGGTTGCCGCCCACCATCGCTTTGAAGCCGAGTCGTGACAGATCGCCGCGGCGCTGGGGCGCGATCCCGCCAATGCCGCCGATTTGGATGGCGATGGAAGGAATGTTCGCGAAGCCGAGCAGCGCATATGTCGCAATGACCGCACCACGAGGAGACAGCGTGCCGGCGGTTTCGAGGATGCCGGCCAGTTGCAGATATGCCACGAATTCGGTGGCGACGATCTTCACGCCTACCAGACTCCCGACTATCCCTGCGTCGCTCCACGACAGACCCATGAGCCAGACCAACGGCGCGAGAAACCAGCCGAAGATCTTCTCCAGGGTGAGGCCATCCATTCCGATCACGTTACCCAGCGCTCCGACCCCGAAGTTGACGAGCGCCAGCAGGGCGATGAACGCGAGCAACATCGCGCCCACGTTGAGTGCCAGTTGCATTCCTTGTGACGCGCCCGTCGCAGCCGCATCAATCACATTGATTTCGTTGCGTTGCACGTCCACCGTGACGTTGCCCCCCGTCTCTGGCACTGCCGATTCCGGGACGAGCAGCTTGGAAATCACCAAGGCCGCCGGCGCATTCATTACACTCGCTGTGAGAAGATGGCCGGCGATGTCGGGAAAGTAGGGCGACAGTATGCCTATGTACGCCGCCATAACGCCACCCGCAATCGTCGCGAAGCCTCCGACCATCACCGTGTTCAACTCGGAATTTGTGAGTCGACCGATGAACGGCTTGATCATGAGCGGCGCCTCCGTCATACCTACGAAGATATTCCCCGCCACCGAGAGGGTTTCGGCGCCCGACGTGCGCATTGTGCGTTGCATGATCCAGGCGATGCCACGGACCAGGCGCTGCATGATGCCGAGGTAATAGAGCACCGACGTGAGCGCCGAGAAGAAGATGATTGTCGGCAAGACATAGAACGCAAAATATGCGCCCGTGTTCGCCCAGGTTCCTCCGGTCTGCAACACGGCCATATCGGAGGGACCTCCAGCCGGCTCGCCGACAGGTACATTGTTGCGAACCAGATTACCGAAGATGAAACGCGCTCCATCCTCGGTGAATGCGAGCAACTGAGCGAAGACTCTATTGGCACCATCGAACAACACTTGCCCCATGCCTGTCTTGAGTACGAAGAAGCCGAACACCAATTGCAGGCCGATGCCGAAACCCACGAGCCTCCAATTGACGTTACGGCGGTCGGCAGAAAGCATCCAGGCAATCCCAACCATCACGGCCATGCCCACCACTCCCATGGTTCTCTGAACGAGCGGTGTGTTGAGCCCTTCTTGCGCGGCCGCAAGGGGAGCGGCTGCCTGTTGGACGAGCCAGAATCCAGTCATCGAACTTTCTGAAGCTCCTTGGAGTTTGGCCTTTGGGCTATCGCCCTACGGCGTGTTGGGTGAGGATGAAATCCGAAGTTTGTCAATCAGCGGGTGGGCAGCTCGGGATGGCGCGGACAATCATCCCTTCTTCTACGACCGCTTCAGGAAGTAATCGCCGCCCGACACCGTCGGTGAGGTAACCGGCTCCTTTAGAGAGTGCTGCGCCCAGGGATTCATCAAACGCCTGGACGGCCGCCTGGGCCGTGGTTCCGGAAGCGACAAACACTGTCTTCTCATTGATGAAGATTCTAACCTGATCAACCATACTCGCGTCCAACAGTCTCACACTCGGCAGCGTGTCGCTCCGGATCCGAGACTAGCTCCCTCAATGGTGTGGTGCTCAGGCCAAGGCACCTCACCAACCCTATCGCCGACGACGTCCCAATGCGGGTGGCTCCGGCTGCCAGCATCCTCAACGCGGATGTGCAGTCGCGAATGCCTCCGGAAGCTTTGACTCCCACATCGTCACCCACCGCCAACCGCAGCAATGCCACAGCCTCTGCCGATGCTCCGCCCGACGGATGAAAGCCGGTGGATGTCTTGACGAACCTCGCTCCGGCACGCTTCGCCAGCAACGCTCCCTTCACGATTTGAAACGGTTCGAGCGCCGCGGTCTCCAAGATCACCTTTACGACCCGTCCCGCAGCGGATTCCACAACCGATCGCACATCGTCTTCGACGTAATTCCAGCTCCCTTCCCGCACATGCCCTATGGCAGCCACCACGTCGAGCTCATCCGCTCCGGCATCGACCAACTCTTCGGCTTCACGAGCCTTGGCAGACGAGGTGGCGGCGCCAAGAGGAAACGCGACGACTGCTGCTACGCTCACCTTGGTGTCACATAACCGTTCCTTGCAGAGCGACACCCAGGTACCGTTCACACAGACAGCGGCAAACTCGTGCTCCAGGGCCTGCTCGCATAGCTGCTCGATGTCAGTTCGTGTCGCATCGGGCCGGAGCAACGTGTGGTCGATACAGCGCGAGAAGCGCGCGTGAGCGGTGAGCGTGCCGTGAGTCGGCCCCGCCACCCAGCCCACCCCGGTCCTGGAGCGCTTCCGGAAATCTGCCACCACGGCGCGGGCGATATCATCGATCTCGTACTCGTTCACCTGGCAGCACCCTCACACCCCCTTCCTCCGCTATCCTCCCTCGAGTCTGCCAACCACCGGGAACAAGGGGACGCTCCGGTCGGCTGCCCTGTCGGCGAACCATCGAATGGAACCACTAGTATCGCCACGGTTGACGCGACGAGAACACCGCACTATACCGCCGTGTGGCCGCCAGCAGATCGGGCCTCGCAAAGAGCTTGATCAGCAGGGCGCCGATCACAAACCCGGCAACGTGCGCCATGAACGCAACACCGCCACCCGATTCCACTCCCGCGAGGGCCGGCAACGACCCGGCAAGCTGCAACACCGCCCAAAGGACCAACATGAAATAAGCGGGCAACGTGACCGTGGTGACAAAAAAGCCCAAGAAGATGAGCGTATGAACGCGAACCTTGGGATATAGAACGAGGTAGGCCCCCATGATGCCGCTGACGGCGCCGGAGGCACCGACGAGGGGCAGCGGCGAGGCTTGGTCGGTGAGGATGTGACCCAACGCGGCGAGCACTCCACACACGAGATAAAAAGCAACGAATCGGCCATGACCCATGGCGTCCTCGATGTTATTTCCGAAAATCCAGAGGAACCACATGTTGCCGATGAGGTGGAACCAACCGGCGTGAAGGAACACCGACGAAACCAGTGTATGCCACGCCGCATCGGCCGAATCCGCGCAGACCATCAGCGGACCGCGCGGAGTGAGGGCAGGTTGGAGCGGGTTCCCGAACAGGCGGGCCGGGATGGCCCCGAGCTGACACACCGACTCCGTGAGTCGAGGTTCGGAGCCCCCTCCTTGGACGAACAGCCAGACGAGAGAGGTCACGGCGATGATTCCCAGCGTGACCACCGGTGTCAGAACCGTCGGATTATCGTCTTTGTAGGGGAACACAAGGGCAACCTAGAGCTCGCGTAAGTGCAAGTCAATTATGAAAATGGCCGATTCTACACCATCCGGACGCTGCCGTCGTACTGCCAATTTGGCGGTATTTTATGGTATGCAGCTTGCTCCTGCGACGTGTGAGTCACTTTGCGCATCTAACAATTTGTGAAGGAGTCGGACTGATGTCACAGAAGGTGATCGGGATCGATTTAGGAACCACCAACTCGGTCGTGGCGGTCATGGAGGGTGGGGACCCGGTGGTGATCCCTAACTCCGAGGGAGGTCGGACCACGCCGTCTGTAGTGGCCTTCACCAAAGATGGCGAGCGTCTGGTAGGGCAGGTGGCGAAGCGGCAGGCCGTCACCAATCCGAAGAACACGGTCTTTTCCATCAAGCGGTTCATGGGCCGCCGGGGGGACGAAATTCCGGAGGAGGTCGGCCGGGTGCCGTATCCGGTAATGTCCGGGCAACACGATTTGGCCGTGGTCGAGATTCAGGGCAAGAAGCACACCCCTCCTGAAATCTCTGCCATGGTGCTTCAGAAGATGAGACAGACGGCGGAGGACTACCTCGGCCATTCAGTGGAAAAGGCAGTGATTACGGTTCCGGCGTACTTCAACGACTCCCAGCGTCAGGCCACGAAGGATGCCGGCAAGATCGCTGGGCTCGAGGTTCTTCGGATCATCAACGAGCCGACGGCGGCGGCGCTGGCATACGGCATGGAAAAGAAGAAGGAGGAAAAGATCGCCGTTTTCGATCTAGGTGGTGGGACGTACGACATCTCGATTCTCGAGCTGGCCGAAGGGGTGTTCGAGGTCAAGAGCACGAACGGCGATACCCATCTGGGCGGTGACGATTTTGACCAGAAGGTCATCGGCTGGCTGGTGGACGAGTTCAAGAAGGATCAGGGAATAGACCTCTCACAGGATCCTATGGCGTTGCAGCGCCTCAAGGAAGCGGCCGAGAAAGCCAAGATGGAGCTTTCGACCACTCAACAGACGGAGATCAATCTCCCATTTGTGACGGCGGATCAATCGGGGCCCAAACACCTCAACATGACGTTGACCCGGGCGAAGTTCGAGCAGCTGGTCGACGATCTCGTGCAGCGGACTATGGCACCCATGGAGAAGGCGTTGTCCGACGCCAAGCTCAAGACGTCTGAAATCGACGAGGTGATCCTGGTGGGTGGTTCGACCCGTATCCCGAAGATTCAGGACATCGTCAAGGATTTCTTCGGCCAGGAGCCAAACAAGGGAGTGAACCCGGACGAGGTCGTAGGCATTGGCGCCGCGATTCAGGGTGGCGTGCTTGCCGGAGAGGTCAAGGACGTGCTGTTGCTCGACGTGACTCCGCTGTCTCTGGGTATTGAGACACTCGGCGGTGTGACCACCGTTCTGATTCAACGCAACACGACGATTCCTACGAAGAAAACGGAAGTCTTTTCGACGGCCGAGGACACTCAGACCATCGTGGAGATCCATGTCCTGCAGGGTGAGCGCGAGATGGCCGTCGACAACCGCACCCTTGGGCGGTTCCAATTGACCGGCATTCCCCCCGCGCCGCGAGGTGTACCGCAAATCGAGGTCGCTTTTGACATCGACGCCAACGGCATCTTGCACGTGTCGGCGAAGGACAAGGCGACCGGCAAGGAACAGAAGATCCGGATCGAGGCTTCCAGCGGTCTCTCTGACAGCGAGATCGACCGAATGGTGAAGGATGCCGAGGGTCACGCCGAAGAGGACAAGAAGCGGCGTACCAGCATCGAGAACCGCAACCGGCTCGACGCCCTGGTCTACGAGGTAGAGAAAAACAGCAAAGAGTGGGGCGATCGCCTGGATCAAGCCGCGAAAGATCGGTTGACCGGTGGTGTTGACGGAGCGAAGCAGGCTCTCCGGTCGGGCGATGATGCTGCCATCGAGAAGGCCCTGGAAGAGCTTTCTCAGGCCTACTCGGCGGCCGGTGCTTCCATGTACGAGTCTCAAAGTGAGACGGCGGACGAGGGCGTGGGAGAAGCGGCAGGTGCTACAGCGCCGCCCCAGAGTTCAGAGGAGAACGTGGTGGAAGCGGATTACGAGATCGTCGACGACTCGAAATCCTAATCGCATTCTGGAGCGGAGCCGGAAGGTGGGGACAGGCGAATTCGGTCGGAACACTGCCCCCCCCTTCCGGGGTTATAATTTAGGTTAATGGTAGTGAACTAACGGGCAGTAACCCTTTTCTGAGTTCGAGTTACATATGACGCGCACAAGAGACTGGTTGAAGTTCGCTTTCCTCGTCGCCATCACCGTAGTCTTTGCCGGAGCGTTTGCGGTGGCGGTCAACGCTCCAGGGGTGAGCGAAGCGCAGCAGCTTCGCCCCGTGCTTCTGAACACAGTGGCCCCGCCGTCGATCCCGGCAGCCAAGCCAGCGGCGGACCTGGGAGATGCGTTTGTTGCCGTGGTGGAAGCCGTCAGGCCGTCCGTGGTATTCATCCGGTCCGAATCGGCGCCTCAAGCAACTCGTCGCATTACGCCGTTTGACAACTTCTTCGGGGACTCGCTCAACCCCGACCCCCGACCGCGCCGCGGTCAGGGAAGCGGCTTCATCGTTTCGGAAGACGGTTACATCATCACGAACAACCACGTTGTAGAGGACGCCACGCGACTCACGGTGCGTCTCCTCGATCGGCGGTCGTTCGAAGCAGAGATCATCGGTCGCGATCCCAACACCGACGTCGCCGTCATCAAGATCGACGCGGACGACCTTCCCGCCGTGTCGCTCGGCAACTCGGACGACGTGCGCATTGGAGAATGGGTATTAGCCATCGGGAATCCGCTCGGCGAGGCGTTTTCCTTTACCGTCACAGCCGGTATCGTGAGCGCTACCGGCCGCGGACTCCAGGGGCTGCAACAGGAGCGATGGTACATCCATGACTTCATTCAGACCGACGCGGCAATCAACCCCGGCAACTCCGGCGGTCCGCTGGTGAACATTCAAGGGCAAGTTATCGGCGTCAACTCGGCTATCGCCAGCCCCACCGGAACCTACGCGGGCTACGGCTTCGCCATTCCCATCAATCTCGCCCGGATAGTGAGCGAGCAACTCATCGCCACCGGCAAGGTGACTCGAGCCAAGTTGGGGATCCAGATCAGAGAGGTGACCGCCGAGGACGCCGAATACGTTGGCCTCGATTCCATTTTCGGTGTCACGATTCAGGACTATTCCTCCGATACCGATAGCCCGGCCGAGCGGGCCGGTCTACAGCCCGGGGATGTCATCATCGAACTGGACGGGGAGCACGTGAGCTACGTGGCCCAGTTACAGCAGAACATCGGCTTCAGGAAGCCAGGCGAGCAAGTTCTGATAACTGTGGCCCGGCGGGGCGGCGTGCGTGACACGGTAACGGTCACATTGGGCGAAGCGGAAGAATCCGCCAGCCCGGTCCAAGTGGTGAGGAGCGAAGAACCGGCGAGGCGATACGAAGCGCTGTTCGACGAGAGGCTCGGCATCACCGTCGAAGAAATGACCGCCGAACAGTTGGCTAGAGACGGAGTCCCGCGGCAGTACGCTGGCCTCCAGATCGAGCGGATCGACCCGGAGGGCCCGGCGCGTGATTTCTTGATCCGTGGCGAGATCATCACACACGTCGAAGGCGAACGCGTTCGGACGAGGGACGACCTGGAAGCGGTGCTCCAAACCGTCCGGCCGGGTCAGATCGTTTCCGTCCGTACGGCTTTCTTCAGTGGATCCGGGGCCGTTCGCAGGAGAACCGTGCGGCTCCGCGTTGGGCCGAACTGATGGAGTGGGAAGTGGGAATGACGGTAAGCAGAAGCTTATTACTTCCCACTTCCCACTTTTCTAGAGCACCCACGCTCCCAGCAACGTCATCAGTGCGAGAATGACCGCTGCCGCGAGAACCAACGGCGCGGTGAAGATCGCAGTGAACAACTTCGAGTCCGGCTTGAGGTGCATGTAGAACATCACCACGAGCGCGAACTTGCCGGCCGATAGGAGAAGCAACACAGGGGCGAGGGCCATCGTTCCCCGCATGGCCGGTATGTAGAAGATCGCCACTTCGACCACAGTGATCGCCGTCAAAATCGCGGCAATCGAGAGGTAAACCCTAGCACTCGGATGGGGGCGGGGTTTCTCTAGAGCCTCTTGGCTCATGCGGCCGGCCCTCTCTGAATCAGGTAGACGACCGTGAAAATCACGATCCACACCACGTCGACGAAATGCCAATATAGACCGGCGATCTCCACGTTCATCGCCTTCTCGGGGCCGAGTTTGCCGCGAGCGGACAGACTCAGCAGCGTCGCAAGCCAAATCACGCCCACGAGCACGTGAAGGCCGTGGCACCCTGTCAGGACGAAGAACGTCGACCCGAACAAGTTGGTTGAGATCTTGAGCCCTTCATCTACGAACTGCGTAAACTCGAACGCCTGAAAGCCGAGAAAAACTGCACCCAAGCCGGCGGTCGTGGCAAGCCACACTTTAGAGTACCGCGCGTCGCCACGCATCACAGCCGCAAGTGCCAGCACCATGGCCAAGCTCGACATCAGCAGCACAAAGGTGCTGACCGACGTGAGCGGGATATTGAGGATCTCTTGCGGCGTCGGACCTACGACGCTCTTGCCTTCGTATGAGAGATATGTCGCTATCAGCGAACCGAACAGCATGCATTCAGACCCTATGAACGTCCAGAACGCTATTTTCCGTGTATCCTGTTCGGTGCTGGTGTAGTGAGCGGTGGCAGCGGTACTCATATCACATCTCAAAGGGCTCGAAGGCCCATTTGAACACGCTAACCCCAAGAACGACTGCGGCGGCAATGGCCACCCACAACGAATGCATTAGCGCCCCAGTGAAGAACCCTACGAGCCCCAGCGCCGCCAAGGCCGGCCAATAGGATCCACCCGGAACGTGAATAGGTTTCGGCGGCACGTCCGGAATCTCATTCATTCCCCCTACCGTCCACAGCGGCAGTCGGCTTGTCACCTCGGGGATGACGGAGAAGTTGTACACCGGAGGTGGCGAGGACATAGCCCATTCCAGTGTCGCTGCGCCCCAAGGGTTCTTGTCGGCCCTTTCCCCTTTTGCCGCCGTATGCCAGATGTTGTAAACCAGAACCAGTGTCGAAAAGCCGAGAGTGAGCGCGCCGATGGTAGCAGTGAGGTTCATGCCGCCTATACCCAGCTCGGCGGAGTACGTGTACACCCGCCGCGGCATTCCCAGCATCCCGATGAGATGCATCGGGAAAAAGGTCAGGTTGAGACCGATGAAGGCCAACCAGAAGTGCAGCTTGCCAAGGCGCTCGTTCAATAATCTTCCGAACACCTTTGGCCACCAATAATAGATGGCGCCGAAAATCCCCATGAAGCCGCCGCCAAACAACACATAGTGTAAGTGGGCAACGACGAAATAGGTGTCTGTCTGCTGTAGATCCGTAGGCGGGGACGCATGCATCACCCCTGAAATGCCACCGATGGTAAACAACATGATGAACGCGATGGAAAATAGCATCGGTGTGGTGAAGCGGATCTTGCCACCCCACATCGTGGCTATCCAGTTGAAGATTTTTACGCCCGTAGGGATTGCGATGAGCATCGACGCCGCACCGAAGTATGTGTCTGCCGCCGCACCCATGCCGGTGGCGAACATGTGGTGGCTCCACACGCCCCACCCAATCGTGCCGATCATCACGCCCGAATAAACGATCACCGGATACCCGAATAGCGGCTTTCGTGAAAACGTCGGGAGAATCTCCGATACCATGCCCATCGTGGGGAGGATGAGGATGTAGACCTCCGGATGGCCGAAAAGCCAAAAGAGGTGCTGCCACAACAGGAGGTCGCCGCCGGCGGCGACATTGTAAAAGGTGGTCCCGAACATCCGGTCGAACACCAAGAACACCAAGGCGACGGTAATGACGGGGAAGGCCGTCACGATGATGAACTGCGTGATGAACGCCATCCACGTGAACACAGGCATGCGCATGAGCTTCATGCCCGGCGCCCGCATGTTGATGATGGTTGCGATGAAGTTGAACGCCGCGGCGAGCGAGGCGATCCCCAGGATCTGAAGCCCCATCGCCCAAAAGTCTATGTTCACGCCGGGCGAGTATTGTATGGAGGTCAGGTTCGCGTATCCGAACCACCCGCCACTGGGGACCGCCCCAACGAGGAAACTCGCGTTGAGGAAGAGGCCGCCCAACAAGAACACCCAATAGCTGAACGCGTTCAGCCGTGGGAACGCCACATCTCGAGCACCAATTTGAAGCGGGATAATGAAATTGAAGAAGGCAGCCGACAACGGCATCAAGGCCAGGAAGATCATTGTGGTACCGTGCATCGTGAACAGCTCGTTGAACGTCTCTGCACTGACGAAATCGTTGTCAGGCTTCATGAGCTGCCAGCGAATCAGCATCGCCTCGAGACCACCTATCAGCAAGAACACAAACGCCGTCGCTCCGTACAGGATGCCGATGCGCTTATGGTCCGTTGTGATGATCCAACTCCAGAGCCGGGATGAGGGCCCCAAAGAATCGGGCGTTGCAGCGGTTGTTTCCATCTATTGCTATCTCAAGCTCTGGAGATACGCCACGAGCGCGGTGATTTCGTTTTCCGTCAATCCGGTGTTCGGCATGAGGCTGCCTGGCTTCACCGCAGCCGGATCGCGCAGCCAAGTGGCGAGGTTCTCAGCAGTATTCTCGAGCGTTCCGCCCGCGACCGTAGACCGGCTCCCGATGTGGTTCAGATTGGGACCCAGCACGCCCGCGGAGACTCCTTGGATCGCGTGGCATGCGATGCACGAGTTGGATGCCGGCGTACGCACGGCTCGGAAGACGGCAAGCCCCTGCTGCTCCAAATCGGTGAGGGTCTCTGCCGCCGCCGGGGCACTCGTTTGCTCGGCGACCCAGGAATCGAAATCAGCCGCCGTGTGGACGAAAGCCCGAAACCGCATGTTGGCGTGAGACGTCCCGCAGTACTCTGCGCACTGACCCCAAAACTCACCGACTGAGTCGGGCGTGAATACCAGGCGGTTGGTTCGCCCGAGGATCATGTCTCGCTTGCCTGCGAGTCGCGGAAGCCAAAAGCTGTGAATGACGTCCACGGAGGTGAGCTGGAGCTCTACCGTACGGCCCTGGGGGAGGTGGAGGTCGTTCGCCGTTACGATGCCGTATTCGGGATAGCGATACTCCCACCACCATTGATGACCGATGACCTGCACTTGCAGGGCGTTTTCAGTATCGGCTCCGGCATCCTTCCAGATCACCTGGATCGTGGGCACTGCAATGAAGACGATGATCATCGCCGGGGCGAGCGTCCAAGCGATCTCCAACGCCGTATGGCCGTGAATCGGGGCAGGATCCGGTTGATCCGGACGGGCTCGAAACCGGATCATGACGTAGATGAGGCTAACCTGAACCACTGCAAATACGGCAACCCCCCACCAGAATATCATCCAGAAGAGGCCGCTGAGGTCTTCGCCCAATTCGGTGGTGGCGGTAAACGTGGATTGTGGGAACGGACCCTGGCAGCCTGCAAGGCCGAGGAGCAGGGCTGCCGAGGCCAACACAGCAAGCTGCTTTGCCCGTCGGTAGCTGCGCCGATCCAGGTTCATGCGTGTGGTGCGGTCCTGATTATGAAGAAATTCGATATCGAACAGCGCTCCGAGTCCGCATCGGCCCCGGAGCGCCTCGCAAATGGTAGCATTGGTCCCCGGCTGGGTCAACGGCGCAGATGGAGCCACAGATGACGCAGAAGCGAGCAGTCGATGGTAGGCATGCCTACCCCATGCGCTTACCGCTCACCCGCTTTGCCGCCACCATCAAACCTCATGAAATCTGCCCCAGTTGGATGCTGGAACAGCCGCAGGCCAAACTCCGGCAGCAGCGCGATGATGTGGTCGAAGATGTCGGCCTGGATGCCCTCGTACGCCACCCACTTCGTGTCGTTGCTGAAGACGTAAAGCTCGATCGGCAGCCCCTGTGGCGTAGGCGCCAGTTGTCGCACCAACAACGTACGGCTCTGATCGATCTTCGGATGATTGCGCAGGTAATTGACGATGTACGCCCGCAGCGTTCCCATATTCGTCATCCGCCGCCAATTCACCTCCTCACCGCTTCCACCCACCGACTCGTTGAATGCCCGAAGTTCTTCTTGTTTCTTCTCGACGTAATCCTTGAGCAGCATGAAACGCTTGAACCGGTTCACTTCCTCCTCTGTCAGGAAACGAATGCTGCTCTTGTCGATGTAAATAGAGCGCTTGATGCGTCGCGCACCGGATTCCGACATGCCGCGCCAGTTCTTGAACGACTCGTCAATGAATTTCGATGTGGGTACCGTAGTGATCGTGTTATCGAAGTTCCTGATCTTCACCGTATGCAAGGCGACGTCGATCACGTCGCCGTCGGCATTGAACTTCGGCATTTCCACCCAGTCGCCCAGTCGAACCATGTCGTTGCTGGCTATCTGTACACTGGCAACGAGAGACAGTATCGTGTCCTTGAAGACCAACATCAGGACCGCCGCCATGGCGCCGATACCGCTCACGAAAATCAAAGGGTTCTGATCCATGAGCGTGGCAACGACTACGACGGTGCCCAACACATACACGACAATCTTGATGACCTGGAGGTAGCCTTTGATCGGGCGGGTCTTGGAAATCTCGAACTGCCGGTAGATGTCGTTGGTCGCGGAGAGGAAAGCCCCAATCGTCAGTGCCACCACGGCCACGATGAATGCCGTAGCCAAGCGCTGAATGAACGTCTCTACATCAGCCGTTAACCCAGGTACGAGCTGCACGCCGAAATACACGACGATTCCAGGGATTACGCGCGAGAGTCGCTCGAACATCCGGTGCTCGTGCAGGACGTCATCCCAATGGTATTGACTGCGTTTGATGAACAACGACACCAGCTTCAGGATGCGCCGTCTGGTGACGACATCTGCGAGGTAGGCAACGAGCAGCACAGCAACGGCACCTAACATCGTTCCGGTTACCGGATGGGCCCCCAGCCAATTCAGCGCCCCGTCTAGCGCGCCAACGCCGGTTGTGTCAACGGGTGCTTGGATCTGCAACATCTGTCGGATTCTCTCGTCTAGGTCCGTCTCGTCCGCCAGCCCTCATACTCTCGAACCGTGAACCGCGGCGACGTTAAGCTACTGAACAACGGTGGTCCAAGGCAATACATCGCTGGCACCGTTGGAGGCTTTCAGCTATTTTGGGTTTTTTGAAGTGTAATTGACTGGCTGAGAGGACATGGGCATAGGACGAAATGTACTCTTGTGGGGCTCACGAAATCGCTGGATCGAGAATCAGTTTCGTCGGCGGCGGTTTGCCAAGACAGCAGTTGCCCGATTCATCCCGGGAGAAGACGCCGACTCTGCACTTGCCGAATCGAAGCGACTCAACGACCAAGATATCACAACGGTTCTCACCTACCTGGGAGAGAACGTTTCCTCGATAGATGAGACGCGGGCGGCAACACGGCAGTACGAGGAGCTGCTGGACAAGACTCACTCCCTGCAAATCGACTCGCACATCTCCGTCAAGCTCACGCAGCTCGGTCTCGATGTCGATGTAGGTGAAACTGTACGGAATCTCGAAGCCCTAGCCGAGCACGCGGCTTCGGTGGCCAATATCGTGTGGGTGGACATGGAGGGGTCCAACTACGTAGATGCCACGATTGACACGTTTCGTACAGTACGTGCCAAGCACGACAACGTGGGCCTGTGTCTGCAAGCGTACCTCCACCGCACACCGGACGACCTGGAAGAGCTCCTGTCGATGCGATCGGCCATTCGGCTCGTGAAGGGCGCGTATCAGGAGCCAGCGAGGATCGCGATCCCACGAAAGCAGGATGTCGACGCGGCATTCCTCAAGCTCTCCACGCGGCTCGCGGAGCAACCCCCGAAAGGGCCCGGTATCAGACACGGGATAGCAACGCACGACATGAAGATCATCAGCGAACTCAGCCGACTCGGCGCTGAGAGACAGTGGAACTGCAAAGCGTACGAGGTCCTGATGCTCTACGGCATCCACCGGCTGGACCAGCTCCGCTTGGTAGATGCCGGAGTACCGATGCGAGTGCTCGTCAGCTACGGTGAAGCATGGTTCGCGTGGTACATGCGGCGCTTGGCGGAGCGGCCCGCCAACGTCGGATTTGTATTGCGAAGCATGTTCATCAAATAATTGTGACGGCCGAAGCCGGGAATGCAAGATCTGGTCAACATCCATGCCAACTGATATGATTCATTTATGATTGAAGAGGTCATGCAGAAGCTTCAGGCGGAAGTGGAGACGCTGCACCACGAGTTGAACGTCACACTGCCGGAAGCGCTGGGAAAAGCCATCGCCATGGGCGACTTGAAGGAAAACGGCGATTATCACGCCGCCCTCGAGCGCCAGCAGTTCGTCCAGGCTCGCCTCGCACACTTGACATCCCGCTTGACCAAGCTGTCTCAGATCGACACCAGTAAGATTCCTGCCGATCGGGTTGGCTTGGGGTCCAAAGTCCTGGTGCGCGACATGGATACCAAAGAGGAAGAGACCTTCGAACTCGTGATTCCTGACGCTATGGACGTCGACCTAGGCCACGTCTCTGTGGCCTCGCCGCTGGGAAGCTCGCTAGTGGAAAAGAAAGTCGGCCAAATAGCAGAGGCACGATTGCCAATCGGGACGCGCAAACTCAAGATCCTCAAGCTCCAGACGCTACATGATCTGGCCGCCGGGGATTCACGGCAGTAAGAGAACAGGTAAGGACCGCTAGAATCCGAACGAAATGCCAACCCGGGCCAGGCTCAACTGAATCGGGACGTCGTTGGTGCCTACCTCACGGTCGATCCTCTGAAATTCGTATTCGGCATGAAACCGGAATCGCTTGTTTGCGGTACCGATACCGACGCCGAGCTGGAACTCGAAGGCCAGGTCGGTACTGCCCCCTCCGGAGAAGCGAGGATTCGCCAAGTAGGCTCCCCGCACCCACACATCGGCGAGACGCGTAATCTGATTCTCCGACAACACGCCAATGCGAATAAGGCCCACTTCTTGAGTCGCATTCTCCGGGTCGACGTATCGTCGTCCACCGCCAACTTCGAGCGCAAGCAGCTCGTTCACGGCGTAGCTCACTCGAACATCGACCTGCTTGAAATCGTACTTCGAGCCGCCTGAATCCGGTTCTAGCCGAGCGGTGTAGGCGCGCGCATCGAGACGGAATCGGCCCACACGCAACTCGATGCCACCCCCACCACCTTGACCAGTGGACGAGAGTCCCTCCCGCACCTCCTGGTAGGTGAGGCTCACGGCGTCGAAATTGAAGCGTATGGTTTGCGCGAGAATCCCCTGGGGAGTACACAGCGCCACGGCGACGATCGCGAGACCGCTGCGCCTCATTGAGAGCCTCCCGTCACCGGCACCACCGTAAGCTCCACTTGCCGCCGCCGGATCGCGTTTTGTTGCGCGATATCCGCGTTTCGTTGGGCGATCTGTTCCTGCAGCAGCTCGTTGTACCGAATATTCGCCGGCACTGCCCGTGCATCGGGCTTCTTGATGCTCATGATGAACCCCGTCAGCAACACGGCAGCCCCCACGCCGGCGATCTCCTCCCGGGGTGGGCTGCCGAGCCCCGAGTTCTCCAGTGCCAGGGACGCAGCAGACGCCACGGCGGTGTAGAGCGCTGCAAGGCCAAGAGGTCGCCAGTTGCGGCTCGGGAACTCTATTTCGTCCTGGAAATCGTATCCGGGAAGGCTGGAAATGTGCTCGAGCGTGTCGACCGTTCCGTGGCGCACTTCTACCACGACCTGAGAAGCGTATTGCTCAGGACGGGCGAATGCCTCGACGACCAGTTGATACCGACCTGCCGGGACGGGCGTGCCGTCCTCCAGAACAGGGGACCAAAAAACGCCAGCCGCACCTGCGGCGGACAGTGAGTCGATGAGGAGATCGAGGCCGTTGCCAACCGCTCGGACCCGAACCGCCGCCAGCTGACTCACGTCGAACCGCAACGGAACTCGGCCATTGCCCTCAACAAATGATACGCTGTCTATGCCTACCTTGCGAACGACGAGGACCTGTCCCAATGCCGAGGCGTACAGCGAAGTAATCGTCGGAGACACCCGTCCTGGATCGGGCTCCCGTTCCGGATCGAGGATGATCAGGTTGCGGAATGCATCGACGGCAAGGCTTGTCGAATCCAGTGCCCCGTACATGAAGCCTAGCAGTTCGTAGACTTCAACCAGCTCGCCGCCAGAGAGCCGCTGGTCCAAGGCGCGCCGAGCCGCAGCGATCGCGGCACGATAGTCGAGTGCTTCGTAAGCTTCCCGCGCCCGCAGGAGAGCCGCGTTTTCCTGTGCTACTGCTTGCCAGGGATGGAATCCCAACAACACAGCCAAGAGCGCGAGCTTCCTCAGCATTCTCAGCCTCCACAATTGAGAGTGACAGTGGCGCGATAAGTCTCATTCACAGCAACCCGCACGGTGTCCACCCAATCCCGACACCGGGGGTTGGTGATACGAACGACATGCGTTCCCGCCAGGACCCGGTGGTCGATCAGCGGGGTACCTTTGATGCGCGCGTCATCGACATACACGGTCCCATAATTACCCAGCACATTGATGGAAATCGCCCCAAACCGTGGCCGCGGTGCCGACTCACGGACCGGCGGCGGCCGCTGCGTAGTCTGGCTCGTCGTCGTGCGGGGCGGGGGCGTCGGCTTGGGTTCGGGAGGCGGCGCTTCCTCATCTTCCGACGGTGCAGCCTGGCTCGTGTCTGGGGCTTGCGTCGCCGTGGAATCGATAACAGCCGGCCTGCCAGCGCTGTCGACGACCGCCGCCAGCTGCTCCTGCCCTTGCGCTTGCCCTTGCCCGGCCTCGAGGGTCGGCTCTTCGCCAACTGGCAGACCAAAGCGTTCCAGCATGCCTTCCTGCCACGCCCAGTATCCGGTCCCACCGGTCATCACCAACAAGGCCGACACTAGCGCTGTCGCTACGCCAACGCGTCGCTTCTTCGGCTCCTTCTGCGGGGTGACTATCGTAGGGCCGGTGGTGGGCGTGATGGTGGTTGGGGCATCAGGCGACGCCCGCTCGACGCCCCCCGCTCCCCACTCCCAACGCGGATGAAATGTGACGATGGGGCATCACCGCCGCTGCAAATGCGTCCATCGTGGGGAAACGGCTGTCTGGCTCTTTCGCGAGGGCCTTGTGCAGCGCCGCTGCCACATAGGCGGAACAATCGGGACACAGCTCCCGTATCGAGGGTGGCTCTTCGAAGATGTGCTTGTAGATGATCGTGTGAACCGCTTGGTCCTGGAACGGCAATCGCCCGGTGATCATTTGAAACCCGACCACGGCCAGTGAATACTGATCAGACCGGCCATCGACCTCCTGCCCCTTGGCCTGTTCCGGACTCATGTAGAAGGGCGTCCCAATAACCTGGCCGGTTTGAGTGTACTGGGTGGACGATTGCATCGCCTTGGAAATGCCGAAGTCCGCCAGCATCACCCGGCCGTCGTGATCGAACATGATGTTGCCCGGCTTGATGTCGCGGTGCACTACGTTGCGCCTGTGGGCGTGGCCTAACGCGCGGGCAGCCTCCCAGAGACACTCCTGACTCTGTTCGATGGACAGCGCGCCGCTCGCCAACACCTGCTCCAAAGACTCTCCATCGACGAACTTCATGACGAAATAGTGCAGGTCGCCGGAACTCTCGACCGCAAAGATCGGGATGATGTTGGGATGGTCCAGCTTGGCTGCCGTGCGAGCTTCCCTCTCGAAGCGCCCTACGAGCTTATTGTCATGCGACACTTCGGGCGGCAGCACTTTGATGGCAACAGGTCGCTCGAGCGTGAGGTCTTGAGCAAGAAACACCGCACCCATCCCCCCGCAACCTACCATCTTGTCGACTCGGTAGCGCCCCTCGAGGGTTTGGGTCAGGCTGGTGATCAGCTCATCGGGTTTCTCAACCGTCCGAGGCCCGCTTCCCGGATCGGACAGGTCGGCACCGCATTCCAGACAGAACTTGCTATCCTCGGGGACCGGACTATTGCAGCTCGCGCAGTTCATCAATCCGCTATCTGTTGCCCTTGAACAGAACCGGAACGGACTGCTGCGGCTTTGCAAGCGGCATCTCCGGGAGCGGTGCTGGCGCCATATCGGCCACGGCGACGACGTCTACCGATGTCAAAGTATACTCTGTCGGGACGCCGGCAAAATCGACCACTACCAAGAAGTAATCGCCGGCATCCAGCAGTACGACGACCTCGTCGGTGGCGCCGCCGATGTTGCTCAAGCCCATGAGTGTGAGCGTTGTCGGCAAGTCATCGCGCAAGACATAAATGTCGAGATCGGCGCCCTGTTCCGTTGCATCGACATCGAACGTGACTTTTCGCCCGTCTGCCCCCACGGTGAACCGGTACCAGTCGATGTCGTGCGGGTTGTCGATCGTCAGGCTGCGGCTCACGTCGAGCGGCAGCGGCGGCGCGAGGTCGCAAAAGTCGTTTTCCTCGAATGCGTCCGGCGGAAGAGCAGACCGGTATTGGCGCAGGATCGCAAGCTCGTAAGCGCCGGGCTTGGCGTACGAGACCAGCAGGTCGTACTGACCCGGGGAGAAGTCCTTGAGAGCCACGACCACGGAGTCCGCCAAGAGCTGCGGGTGCTCGAACGGAATGCCCTGGCACGCGTATATGCTCGGCCCGATGGTCCAGGCCTGGGGCCCTACACCGAAATCGCCCGCGGCGGAGTCCCAGAACAACGAATCGGTGAAGAACACCTGATACGTTTCCGGTCCCACCTGCTCGGACCGGATGATGATCGTCCGATCCTCAGGCACAACCTGTGTGAACCGGTACCAGTCGAAGAGCAATTTGTCCTCGCGCGGCCGATGCTCGAACGCCAGTGCCGGATTCCGTATCTGCCGGTCCAAGGCCCCAAAATCCCAAGGAATCGTGTCGTTGGGCTCGTAGATGTCCCGCTGGAGCACCCTCATCGTGTCACTACTCGTGGCCAGCCCCTCGATACCGAGCACTAGAGCCTGTGTCAAGAACGGGGCCGGCGGTTGCACCCACACGGTGAGTCGTCCGAAGCGATTCGGCGCGGCGGGCTCGATTGGGACATAGTTCCTTACCGGCACCTCTGCCCCGGCCAGTGACACGAGTAAGAACGGCTCCGGATTCAAGCCCGTGCCGTAGATGGATACCGTGTCACCGAATCGGACGAGACGCGGTCGCACGCTGTCGATTTCGATGAGATCGTGGACTCTCACCGGCTGGGCGGCCACTTCAGCCTCGGCAAACTCAATGGCCACCGCCATGATCTCGGCCGTACCTACGCTGACCGCCACCATGTCCCCCTCCTGGTTGATCGTAGCCACGAGGGGGACACTCGAAGAGAACGAGATTTCTGCGTTCTCGAGGGGCGTCCCGTTTGCATCGACCAGTTGGGCGCTGAGCATCCAGAGCTCACCCCGCAACAGCTCCGGGATCGAATCGATCACGACCCTGAGCTGCTCGCTCCGCTCAGTGGGGTACACACAGGACAACGTGGCCCCCACGCCGATGGCCAATCCAAGACCGAGGGTCCCGCCCAATCTAGGCATCCACATAGATGAACCTAACCTATTGCAGTACATTAACTTACACGATCACTAAGCCCCGGGGCCGGCGGCGCCGGCACCGGGCCCGTTCCAACTCCATGATTGTTCGCTTTCGGGCCCGCCCTGCGCGGCGATCTAGGTCACATGAAGGCGGGCCCAACGCTTACAATTCCCCGCTCTTACCATCGCTCCGGGACTCCTTGGCTACGCTGGGACCTAGAGTTACGATTCGCCCATGGCCCTGGAGGAGCACCAGCTCAAGGTCGGGCGCTCTGCCCGATACGCCACTTTGGGGGACGGTCGCAAAGGCGTCACGCAGGTTTGGTTCGTCTGCCACGGTTACGGGCAACTCGCCCGGGAATTCATCCGAAACTTCGAGATCTTAGACGACGGCTCCCGCCTCATCGTCGCGCCGGAGGGGCTCTCACGATTCTACCGGGACGGGATGCAAAACGAGATCGGCGCGTCGTGGATGACGCGCGAAGACCGGTCCAGCGAGATCGACGACTATGTCAGGTACTTAGAAGCCCTGTACACTCACGTCTTCGAGCGCGTCGATCGCGACACTGTCGAGCTGTTCGTGCTCGGCTTTTCCCAGGGCGTAGCGACGGCTGCCCGGTGGATTGCGCACGGTACGGTTTACGCCGACCATTTGGTCCTGTGGGCCCAAATGGTGCCGCCGGAGTTTCAGTCGCGTGAAGGTTTCCGCCGTCTGCGTGGGCTGCAGTTGACTCTCGTCCGCGGAATACGCGACGCTTCTGTTTCCGCGGAGCATTTCGCCGAGCAGCGCACGCATCTCGAACTTCACGGTGTAACGGCCCGGGAAATGGTATTTGAGGGTGGTCATCGGTTGGACAGGGAGACGCTCCTGGAGATTGCTACTGGACAAAAAGCAACCGATCAGATCAAATCCTAGACCGAACGAAAAGGAAGTACAGCAGAAGCACGATCCCCAGCAGCCACATTTCCAACCGCACCTCGCCAGCCTTGCCGCCAAGGGACTTGATGACTGGATAGGTAATCAGTCCCAAGGCAATCCCATCGGCAATTGAATAAAAGAACGGAATACCGATCATCGTGAGAAAGGCCGGAACGCCTTCGGTGTAATCTCCCCACTCGATTCTCGTGACGTTACGCGCCATCATGGCGCCCACCAGCACCAATGCCGGGGCGGTGATGGGCGGATAGCTTCCTACCATGGCCACAATGGGATAGAAGAACAGGGCAACCACAAACAGAACAGCCACGGTCAGAGCCGTCAGCCCCGTTCTCCCGCCGTGCTCCACACCTGCAGCACTTTCGATATAGCTGGTCACCGTGCTGGTCCCGAGGGCGGCGCCGGCCACCGTCCCAAACGCATCGGCCAGCATCGCGCGCTCCACTCGAGGCAGCTTGCCGTCCTTCATGAGCCCGGCCTGTTCTCCCACGCCAATCAACGTGCCCATCGTGTCGAACACGTCCATGAACACGAAAATGATGACGATCGGAATCATGGTCGCCGAGATTGCCGTGGCGAGGTCAAAGTGGAGGAAGGTAGGTCCAATAGTCGGGGGCATCGCCAGCACTCCCTGGGCAGTGGTGAACTGCTTTACGAGCAGCGATTCGGCAACGAGGGCTGAACCGGCAATTCCTTCCGGGAGGAGGGGGAGCAGGGATTTCAGCAGCACCGCCACGGCGAGCGCGCTCCCGATACCACCCATGATCGATCCGGTGATTCGACGGGCGTGCAGAACGGTGGCGACCAGGAATCCGACCATAAACACGATCACGTCGGGGGAGCCGAGATGGGGATTCATTGCGACGGCCGTTCCAGGATTGACCACCACTAGTTGCGCGTTTCGCAGTCCGATGAACGCAATGAATAACCCGATCCCCACGGCAATCCCGTGCTTCAGGTTAGGACTGACGGCATCCAGCAGCTTTTTCCGCACGCCCACCAGCGAAATGACGACAAAGATCACACCGGCCACGAACACCGCGCCGAGTGCAGCCGCCCACGGTTCGGAGGCGCCAGCCGCAGCTGCCACGGGGATGGCGGTCAGGACAAAAAAGAAGTTCTGACCCATACCGGGTGCAAGCGCTATGGGATACCGAGCGGCGAGTCCCATGATCGTTGTGGCCAACGCCGCGGCGAGGCACGTGGCGGTGGTGACGGCGCCGAAATCCATCCCGGTCGGCGAACCGAGCATAGAGCCGGACAGCACGGCGGGCTGCACGAAGATGATGTACACCATCGTGAGAAACGTCGTGGCCCCGGCTACCAGCTCCGTGCGAACCGACGTGTTGTTTTCCGTGAGGCAGAAGAAGCGATCGAGAGTGGACACGGGGGATAGGTTTCAGGTCTAGCGTTTCGGGTGTCAGGGATCAGGTCTCTAGCTCCTGTCAAAACGAAACGTTGAAACCTGACCCTGGCACCTGACGTTGCTGCACCCAACGTCGCAAATTTACGAAATGGGCTGCTCCGCTCCGGCAAGATAGATGGCGTTGAACAGGAACTTGAAGGTACCGTGCGGCTGCCCCCGCCTAATGATTTCCGGGCCAAACACGTAGAGGTGGCCGCTGCCGACCTGCGCCTCTACCATCGTCACACCGTTCTCCAGGTATTCCTGTCCCCAGGCCCACCCGCTCCTGAGCGGGGTGGCATTGTCGAACCATCCGAGACGTATGACTCCTTCGGCCGCCGCCCCGGCGTCGAGATCGAATACCGGACTGTTGTTGAAGTGGACGTCAACTTCCTCGGTCATGCCCCACGCCACGGGACGAGTGTTGTCGATGCGAATCTCTAGTATGGAACCCGGAACGAAGTGTACGTCTCTCGAGAGAGCCCGGCCGCTGTCGTCAACCTTGTGATCACTCAGCGGCAGTCCCATATGGTAGCCCAGACTCGTCGAGGTGCCGATCGTAACGATTGTTCCGCCTTGTTGCAGAAATTTCCGCAACTGAGGCACAGTGGTGTCCACGCTCACCCGGCCGAGCCGGTCCCGATATTCCGCCGGAATCGAAGACGGATCGATGGGGCCGAGGGATCCCCTCCTACCACCTCCGTCACCGATTCCCGGAATCCCACCTGACGGAAACACCAATACGTCGAAGCGATCGCGCAGCTTCTCTTCGTCCAACGTCTGTGGATAGACCACTTCGAACGGGAACTCGAACTGCTCCAAGATCCATCGCGCCCAGCCGGATGGCATGGAACCGCCGTATTGATCCCAAAGTCCAACACGCACCTGCCGCATTTGCAGCATCTCGCGCGCCGGCGCCGTTTCCACTCCTTGGAAGTTCAAGCCCAATTCCGACGCAAACGTCCGAAGCTCATCCGTCAGCCTCGACGCGTTCGGGATGTAAATCGTGCCCGCGGGCCACGTTTCACCACCGGTGGTGATCGGCGTCGCCAGCCAATACACCTCACGACCGGCGGCGAGCAACCTGTTGGTCGCCACAAAACCGTCATTGGGATGATGACTCAAGAGGAATCCGGCAGCTCCATTCGCCGACGCCACCTCACCGGGCTTCACGCCGGCGAGCCCCGCGATCCGCTCGAACGGGCCATCGAATCCCTCCAGCACTCCGTCGAACTCCACACCCATCTGAAACGCCAGCGTCCAGCCCGTGTTGTCGTACGGTGCAAACGGCGGACCTCCCGGGTAGGCAAAGTCGTTGGGGTGATCCTGGGGTTCAAACATGTCGCGGACGAACGGACGGAAGGCTTGTGCGGCCTTGACGACGTACGATTCCGCCGGATAATGCTTCCCGCCGACTTCGAACGGGCGCGTAGCACGGTGTACGGAGACCCCGTTCTTGATCAAGACATTCATGAATTTCGTCGCGGTGGGGAAGTCCGCCTGCTCCGATGTAATGATGTATCCCCTGGCGTCGCGCAGTGCCGGATCTCGCAACATGGTTGCGTATCGTTTGGGCAGGCGACTGCCGCGAACATTCTGGGATTCGACGTCTGGATCGCTTTGCGCGGCAGCTTCAACCGCATCGAGCATTTTCGGGTGAATGGTCCAGTGATCTCTGCTGCCGCGTTCAATCGAGTTGCGTCCCATGCGGTAGATGTTGTACAGCAGCGTTTCACGATTCCGTGAGGCGTAATCCATCACCGCGCGATTGGCCGTGATGGAGTACTCGATGGATTGGCGGAAGTGCCACTCCTGCGGCTCGATGGGAGAGGGGAGATCGTTTCTCGGCAGCTGTTGTCTGATGATGAGTGGAATTTCCACGGGCGTCGGGTTGCCAATCGTCTCTGTGAGCAGCCCGATCATGTTGTGGAAGTACGGCGTCGTTCGGAGGCCTCCGTTCCACCACGTGGAGTAACTCGCCCCCGAGCGCATGGTGGTGCCTGGTTTCCCCTCGGCGACGAACCGGCTGTGCATCGCCGCGCCCACCGTTTCGATCCCCAACGGAACCAGCGGGTCGTAGTTGTAATTGAACGGATCCCGAAACGGCGGTGCGAACATGACCGTCCCCGCAGGTCCCGTCTGATGGTAGTTGTATACGATCTGCGGGAACCACTCCCTGTAGGCCACCCGGTTCATGTTCTCCGTCTCGGGCTGGGTCGACATGTAAAAATCCCGATTGTTATCGTGGCCTACATACTTCTGATAGAGGCGAGGGATGCCCGAGGTGGACCTCTCTTGCGGAGCGGGGTTGCGCATGTACCAGTTTGACACCAACTCCATGCCGTCCGGATTGGCGTGCACGGCGAGGAGAACGACATCGTCGAGAAACCGCAGAGTCTCCTCGTCAGTCCGGCTGACCATCTGGTACACCCACTCCATGAGCTGATGCGCGCCCAGAACCTCCGTAGCGTGCAACCCGCCGTCGATCCAAACCACCGCCTTCCCTTCCCGCGCCAGCGCCCGGGCCTCCTCCTCGGAGGCGCCTTCGGCCTGCGCGAGCCTTCTGGCGATGTCTTGGTAGCGTCTGAGATTGGCGTGGTTCTTGGCGGACGTAATGATCGCCATGAGCTGCGGCCGCCCTTCGGCGGTACGACCGATCTCCTCCAGCACCATCAGGGGCGACTCTTGCGCAAGCTTTCTCCAATACCCTGCGAGCTGCGTGTAGGTCGCCAGGTGATAGTCATCTCCGATGTTGAAGCCGAATTGTTGCCTGGGAGTCGTGATTCGCTGGGCTTGGATCGGCGCCGCTTCGAGTGAGATCGCGACGGAGGCGCTCAGCAGCGCAAATACAGTTCGCGAAAAAATCTTCATAAAGCCACCTCACGGAAATGAATCAAAGGGCAGCCTGCGGCCGACTACGTTAACGGCCTACCATAGCGCCAACGCCGGCCGGCCGCTACCGGATCTGAGGATCATGACTCTGGGTGCTCCGCTCTACTCCGGGTTCTCTGGGGCAAACAACAGGGTTGGGCGGGGCTAGGGGAGGGGTTGGGAACGACCCGGCCGCCCTTGGAGAACGGCGGCCGGTACCCTGGCTCTGTTTAGGACCGATCGTTTAGGAAGTCGAGAACAACTGCAACCATCCCCGCGACCGCAGTTGCGCTCCGATTCCCGCAGACGTTTCGACGCGTTGGACCACGCAACTCGAGTATTGAATCTGGGCATTCCCGCCGATCCGGTTGTCGTCCAGGTCCACGTTGGCAGCCATCACGGCGCCGCGGAAGTGGATGGCGCCGGCACCGCCGCCCTGCGTCTTCAGCGAGCCCCGTACGATTACGATGCCGTAGAACTCAAACCGGCTCTGGACGAAGAGGTCCCCTTCCACCAAGAGAACCACCTGCCCCACTCCGGAATTGAGGTTCAGGTTCCCCGGTGCGTAGATGATCGGAAAATAGCTGCCGCAGGTGGAACCGGGGTTCAGCGGATCACCCCAGTTCTCCACATCTCCAGTGTTGCAGGAACCGTCCCCGTTGAACGACGGTTCGGCCTGCGGGTTGTTGAGGGTGAAGCCCGTCTTCGTCGCCATGGACGTGAGAGTGGCCCAGTCGAGATCACCAAAGCTGAAGAATGTGTCGTCGTCAATGGACGGATCGCCCTGGATCGGCGGGTTTCCGTCGATGCACGATGGACAGCCACCATCGTTGACCAACCCGGGGTTCGGGACACGTATTCCGGCTTTGTTTCCCGTGGCGGTGCACGCGCCCCACCCCGCCGGTGGGACATCAATCCCGCTTATCGCCCCGTTACCGTCCCGTCGAACAGGACCGCGAGTGGTAAGCGAGGCCTCGATCTCGACATTCAAGGCTCGCAGCTTGACGAAGGTACCGAGCCGCTGGCGCGCCCCACCACGCCCGCTGACACCGGTCACGTCGACAAAAAACAGCTCCTGGCTCAGGCGCTGGATGTTGCCGGAGTAGCTGCCCGCGCCCTGGGGGGCGCTTCCCGATATCGGAAGCTGCTCCATGACACCCATCGAGTTCCAGCCCCCGGCATACCAATTCGCCATCGTCTCACCGAGTCCGAGTTCGGTGACGGCGAAAGCTTGCGCCATTTCCCCGGTGTTGTGAGCCTGTCTGTTCTCCAATCTTGCGGCGGTGGCGATGCCGACCAACAGGCCACCCACCACGACGATGGCCAAGATCGACACCAACAGCGCGAGCCCTCTCTCGTTGTGCATATGTTTGGTCATTGTCGCTAGACCTCCGCGGTTAGAAGCGTGCATTGTTGCGCAGCGTCACGCGAGTGACGATGGAATCCTGCAAAAACCCCGTCCCGCTCACTTGATTGGCAGACCGGCCACGCACCATCACGCCGACGGAACCTATCTGAGTGGTCAAGGCGGGGGGGGCGCCGTTGATATCGAAGTAGGAAAAAGCCAGACCGTTGGCCGTGAGGGGACCGACCAGCGGCCGGACGACCTCCCACGCGCCGGCACGGTTCGCCGTGCGGCGTCCCAGCCAATACTCGGCCCCTTGCGGATACAGCGAGATCTCCTCGATTTGAAACCCTCGCACCGGAGCCCCCAGTGTCATTCCTGCCGCAGCCGCGCCGTTGCCTCCTGAGTCGGCGCTGATGACGACGCGAAGAGTAGTGCCGGCACTACCGTCATCGGGACAGACTCCGGCCGCCGACGATTGAAGTCCGCCATACAACCAGACGTCGTCGGTTCGGATCGACGGATCGCCTTCTCGCCACAACAGAATGGAATCGAGTCCCGCATCTGGGCCGCGAACCCCGAACAGGAGCTGCCCGCGAACGGTAAATTGCACTTGGCCTGCAGCTTCGAAGGGCACAGTGCACAGCACTCCCGTCCACCGCATCGCCCGGAACCGCAAGGAGGTCGCCTGCGAGACCAGTATGTCGCCATCTGCGGCATCGAGTTCGTGCAACATGTTGCTCATGTACATGACGGCCGCTCGAGTGCTCTGTTGCACGTCTATGCGTTGGAACTGGGCGCTGGTCGTGCGCTGGGTGGCGATGATCGATTGGTAGAGCGCCCCGATGATGATTCCCATCAGTCCCAGCACGACCACCATCTCTACCAGGGTGAAACCGCGGCTACTTAAAGGACGCATGACATAGACGTGCCCAGCGTGTCAACGCGGATCGCGCCGGGGCGGGAAGTATAGGTTACCAGGATTTGGACTCGGCGGGCGTTTCCACCGAAGATCGGCTCCACCCCCCACTCCAGGTCGTAAATTCCGGCGCGCGTCTCCGTGCCCGATGCCATGGCAGCACAGCTGGTGGCACGGAGCGTCTCCAAGCGTTCCTGGGCGAAGAAGCTCGCCGTTGCCACCCGGCGGCTCATACCCAACATCCGCGTGATGCCTGCGGTGACTTTCAGCATCCCGAGGACTCCCACGGTGAAAATGGTCACCGCCACAGTGAGTTCGATGAGGGTGAAGCCTCGCTCACCGCTCACCATTGCGCCCTCCCCAGAGGCGAGATCTCCAGGACGGCTTCGTAGCCGTCTTTGGAGAAGGTCAAGGTGATCCACGAGGCGCTGAAGGCGATTCCCTGGGGCGTGAAAAAGATCGAGTCGCCGGTGGATTGAAACACCACACCGAACCTGCTCGACAGGTTTTCTATCAAGCCCAAAGTGTCTTTGTCACCGCCCTGTGCACGGCACGTTGTAACCCACACACGCGACGACGTCTGATCGAAGTGCAGCACAGCTTCGCAGCCGCGCTGGACCGCTATGGAGCGGGCACCGGCCAGGCGCGTCGTGACGTTGGCCCGCGCCTGCCGGACGTTCTCATGGGTCATCAATTCCCGAAACCTGGGGGCGGCAAGAGCCATGATGATGCCCATGAGGACCAGGGCGGTGAGGATCTCAAGGAGCGTGAATCCGCGATTCAAGCTTCCTCCGCAAAAAAGACTTGCGCGCCAAGTCGTCAGGTGACCTGGCGCGCCTTAATGTACACCAGCAAAGGTAGACATGACGACCGTCGGAAACTGTGATATCGGGTCCAATTCTACGGTGTCGGCCGTCACACTCACGCCAGCGAGCCACGCATTCGGGTCAACAGACATGGACAGATCTCGTGGAGCACCATAGCTTGGCCGGTCAGATGGAAAATCCAACGCTCATCATATCGAACCCACCGCACGAGGAGCTCGAGCCGACCCTCGCAGCGCCCTGTTTCGGACTCTCCCCGGCCGAAGTGAGGATGAAGGCCAACTATCCCATCCCGGAGGTCTGGCTCACGTACGGCGAGGGGGCCGAGGTGGGTCCTACGGCGGATATCCTCCGCACTGCGGGCCTGAATATAGTCGCGGTGTCAGGGCAGGACCTGGCCGAGATTCTCCAACAGACCAGGGTCGAATCTTTTGCGTTTACAGACGCGGGTCTGACGCTGAATCTCGAGGATTCCCAGGTCGACCTGTCACATGACGAGAAGCTTATTGCAGTATTCTGCCAGCCCCGCCCGGGGACTGGAGAATCCAGCGGCGTCGCCGCGAATCCGTTGACGGAGGGCTTGCGCCAGCGCAGCAGCGGCGTGTTCATGGCGCGTGACAGCCTGATGGGGTTCGGGACCGGCTCCAGGGCCAGCTTGGCCGGTGGGGAGGCAGAGAACGCCGAGAGCCCCTTCCTCGACATCTATGTTCCTGGAGAATCGTCCAGCGCCCGCCCTCTGCGGCTGGCCCTGGTGCAAGATCAGGTGGATTTTTCCGGTTTGGGGGATTTGGAGCTACCACGGGCGGCCGACAACATGGTGATGTTCGTCGCCGAACTTGAGGATAGATTCTCGGAGGCTCGTGTGGACCGGCGAGACTAGTGGGTATGCAACGCCGCTCGAGAGCCATGGTGAGCAAGCGAAGTCCCATTACGGGCGAACGGAAGGGCTTCTCCTTCGCGACGGCCGCGCTCTCACAGTTACTCGAATCCCTCTCCCCGGACCTGAAGGCCATCAACCAGTTCGACCTCGCCTCAAGACTGGCCTACCTGACCGACAAATAGTCGTCTCGAGTGGGTCACCGGCCCGCGACGGTCCCACCGGCGGCCGCGCTGGGCCTCGAGTCCCGTCAAGCGCGAGGGACTCGAAGCCAGTAGTGCAATGGACGCAATGTTGGTTTTGGCGGTCTCTCTTACGAGGTCCTGATTGATCGTTTCCAGTTCATCGGTGGGCTGGTGGTAATGAGGGTTCCCCAACACCGGGTATGAACCGATCCCACCGACGATGTCTCCGTATTCCTCTATAATAGGCGTGGGCATCCGTGGACTTGTAATACTTCGCGTCGTATGTGATCAGGTCCGAAAACAGAAAGGCTTGCTGGAGGAATTGGTGCAAGAGGGAGTGGAACGGCTCACGAGGTGAGGTCGTAGTCCGGGATCCGACCGGCTCAACCCTGATTAAAATTCGGCGCTCCAACCAACGTCGGTGCCGCCGCGAGCCGGGCGCCTAAGCGGCTCAAGCTCGGGCTGGACGACACCAAGCCTGTTAGCCAGAACCCCGAGGCTCAGAGGTCCAGCACTCCGCCTACTACTACGGCGCCGTGCCACCACCGGATGGCACCGGTTTGGGCCAAGCTCTGCTGGGCCTCGGCGGTGCCAGCCCACCCCGCACACGCCAACCCGGATTTCATTATGGGAGAGAAACCGTCCTGCCACGGACTTTGTTCGATACCGGCTCCCGCCCCGCCATGGTGTCACGGTATCTTGCCACATGCCCCGACACATGCGAACACGGAATCCGCCGGCCGGTCGTACATGATGGTGGGCGGCGTCATCGAGAGATACCGCACCCATCTCCCGCTCGATAACAGCGTTCGCGCCGTCACGCTCAACGAGGGTGACACCCCCCTCCTGGAAGCTCCTCGACTCGCCGGCGCCCTCGGCTTTCGCGGCCGGCTATTGCTCAAATTCGAAGGCCTAAACCCGACCGGCTCCTTCAAGGATCGGGGCATGACGGTTGCCGTCTCACAGGCGGCCGCGGAAGGATCCACCGCAGTCATCTGTGCATCCACGGGCAACACGTCTGCGTCCGCCGCTGCGTACGCCGCGCGGGCCGGGTTGGACGCATACGTGCTCCTTCCCCGGGGCGAAGTCTCTTTGGGAAAGCTGTCCCAAGCCCTCGTCCACGGCGCCAAGATTGCGGCGATCGAAGGCAATTTCGATCAGGCGCTCACGCTGGTCTCTGAACTCGCTCAGACCCACCCGGTGACCATCGTCAACTCCATCAACCCGTACAGGCTGCACGGACAGAAGACGGCGGCATTCGAGGTCTGCGATACCCTGGGGGCGGCTCCCGATTATCATTTCTTGCCGGTCGGAAACGCCGGCAACATCACCGCTTACTGGATGGGGTATCGGGAGTACTGCGACGCCGGAGTGATCGACACCAGGCCGAAGATGATGGGCTTCCAGGCGTCCGGCGCGGCACCAATCGTGTTGGGGTGTCCGGTCCAGTCACCCCAAACTGTGGCAACGGCCATCCGCATCGGCAACCCGGCGAACTGGAAGGCGGCCCTGGCAGCTCGAGACGAGTCCGGTGGTGTGATCGACGCGGTGAGCGACGAAGAAATCCTCGAGGCCTACACTACATTGTCGTCCACCGAGGGCATCTTTGCGGAGCCGGCCTCGGCGGCGGCGGTCGCAGGCCTCAAGAAGATCAACGCCGCTAAGCGTCTGCCGTCCTCATCTGTTATTGTTTGTACACTTACGGGACACGGCCTCAAGGACCCATCTGTTGCCACAGATGCGTATCCTCAACCGGCCGTAGCCACAGCCGATCTCAACGCTGTTCGTGAGGTATTGCAACTGTGAACGCAGACGGACCTATTCGACTCGCAGTTTGCGAGGCCACCGCATGCATGACCCCCGGTGACAACGATTGGCACTCGCTCACGGCCGACGCGCAGGACGCCAAGGCCGACATGTTTCTCCTGAACGAAATGCCGTTCGGTCCGTGGATAGCAGCAAGCAGCGAACCGCAATTCGAAGATCTCATTGCGGTTCAACGCTTACACGAGCAGGCCCTCAAGCACTACGGCGAACTCAACATACCGATTGTGTTGGGCAACCATCCTGTATTCGACGAAGGCAACAGCATCATCGAAGGCTTTGTCTGGGAGCGGGGAGGCGCCGTCACCACCGCTCACACCAAGCAGTACTTCCCAAACGAGGAAGGGTGGTACGAAACGCTGTGGTTCGAGCGTGGCAACCAGGCGTTTCAGATCGTGGAGGTAGGCGGGCTCAATGTGGCTTTCCTGATCTGCACGGACATCATGTTCAACGAGTGGGCTCGCCACTATGGAAAAGAGGGAGCGGACCTCATAGTCGTGCCTCGAGCCACTCCCGTGGCGACCCTCCACCGCTGGAAGACGGCCGTGCAGATGGCAGCGGTTGTGTCCGGCTGTTACGTCGCCAGCTCCAACCGGGCAGGCGAGGAAGGAGATATGACGTTCGGAGGCCTGGGGTGGATCGTTGACCCTTCAGGCGTGGTAATTGCCGAGACGTCGGCTGACGACCCCGTGGTAGCCGCCGACATCTACCGGTCGGTTGCCGCTCACGCCAAACGGGAATATCCGTGCTACGTGGACGATGTTCCACCTATCGAACCTGAGATGCTAGCTGAGGAACTCTAGCTACTTCGCACATCCTACTTCCCAACTCCTACTCTCTGCCCAGAGATCAACAATTGGCCCACCTACTCGGCGATCACGAGCTCTTGGAGCGCCTAGTAGCCTTCGACTCCGTTAGCTGCAACAGCAACCTTCCCTTTGCGGACTTCATCTGCGACTACCTGGACCGACCCGGCGTGCGAGTGCAACGCAACCCGTCCCCCGACGGTGGCAAAACCAACCTCGTGATCTCGATTGGACCGGAAGGAAACGAGCATAGGAAAGGACTGGTGCTGTCCGGGCACCTGGACGTCGTTCCCGCTGATGAGGACGATTGGCGTTCGGATCCGTTCCAGTTGACGGAATCCAGCCAGACCTACGTGGGCCGTGGAGCAACGGACATGAAGGGTTTTCTGGCGATAGCCACCAACGCCGCCGCCCGACTCGACCCGGCGAAACTCGCTCAGCCACTCGTGTTCATCTTCACCTACGACGAGGAGGTTGGCACCCTCGGTGCCCGGCATCTTGCGGCCAGCTGGCCCGACGCCGAGGCGCTGCCGAAGAGTACCATCATCGGCGAGCCGACCTCGCTGCGCGTGATTCGGATGCACAAAGGGCACCTGGCATTCCGGCTCATCGTTGAGGGAACGCCGGCTCACAGCGGGTATCCACATCTCGGAGATAGCGCCATCGAGCCCGTGGGTAAGATGATCGTCGCGTTGGCCGATCTCCGTCGGCAACTTGCGGCAGAGCATCCCCCTCACAGCGACCATTTCCCGGAAGTCCCCTTTGTACCCCTCAACATTGGACTAGTGTCCGGCGGCGCGGCCATCAATGTGGTGCCAGACTTCTGCGAGTTGAACGTCGGTTTTCGTCTCTTGCCGGACATGGATAGCGAACCGCTGCTGGCGCGCATCTATGAAACGTTGGATGCAGCGCTAGGTGACACATCGTATGAGTTGCAGGTGAACTATGAAAGTCCGCCGATGCTGCTCGCCGAAGACGCACACATCTACCAGTCGCTGTGTGATCACATGGGACAGCGGGAAACCCACAGTGTTTCGTACGCCACGGACGCCGGCTGGCTACAGACCATGGGGTTGGAATGCGTCATTTGGGGACCGGGTTCGATCGAAGTAGCTCACAAACCGAATGAAGCAATGCCGATGGCCCAATTCGAGGAAGGAGCAGAGTTCGTGGCCAAGTTCATTCAACAATACTGCCTCCAGACGGATTGATGCCCCTGTGAATCCGCACCACGTACTCCAAGGCGATTGGACATGGACGGGAGAGCGTTTCGAGCCCGACGTCCAGATTGCCGTCGACGACAAGGGGCGGATCATGGATGTTGGTCGGTTGGGCCTCAAACCCACGAAACGGCTGTCCCAGCGAGCCTTGCTGCCCGGCTTCGTCAACGCGCACTCACATGCGTTCCAACGGGGGCTCCGAGGTCGCAGCGAAGAGTTTCCCGAGGGTGCGGGAAGTTTCTGGACATGGAGGGAAGCGATGTACCGTCTCGTCCAGGATCTCGACGGGGACGCGTTCTACAGATTGTGTCTCCAAACGTTTCGTGAGATGCGCGCCGCAGGCATCACGACTGTGGGCGAGTTCCACTACTTCCATCATTCCAGTGATGCGGCCGATTACGCGTTCGACGCGCTTACCCTGCGGGCTGCTACGGCCATCGGCATACGGATCGTATTGCTCAACGTGTTCTACAAGACCGGAGGCATCGGCCAGCCGCTCGATGCAACGCAACAGCGCTTCCGGACTGATTCGTGCGAAGCCTATTGGGAACAAATGGACGCACTGCGAGACCAACTCGATCCGCACACACAAACTCTAGGCGCCGTAGTGCACAGCATCCGTGCATCCAAGCTGGACGACATCGCTGCCTTGCACAGCGAATCGATGAGGCGTTCGCTACCATTCCATATCCACGTGGAAGAGCAGAGAAAAGAAATTGAAGACTCGATAACGTCCTACGGTGGGCCCCCGATGGCCGTGCTCCAACGTGTGCTGAGCCCTTGCTCCAACGTCACGGCCGTCCATTGCACACACACCGACCCGCGAGACATGGAGAGATTCCTCGAGTCCGGCGGCACCGTCTGCGTTTGTCCACTCACCGAAGGCAGCCTCGCCGATGGCATTCCCGCCTTGCCCGGACGCCATGCAGTCGACAAACGAATCACGCTCGGTACCGACTCGAACGTCCGCATCTGCATGACCGAGGAGATGCGTTGGCTCGAGTACGGTCAGCGCCTGGCCAACGAGGCTCGGGGAATCTACGTCGACGCCAATGGCCGAAGCGGCCGAGCGTTGCTGCAGATCGCAACGGAAAACGGCGCGGCCTCACTGGGCGTCGATACGGGACGCATCGTTCCGGGAGCATGGGCCGACTTCGTAGCGATAGATCTCGCCGCCCCCACCCTCCGGGGGTGCGACGAGACCACCTTACTGGACAGCTTCGTGTTCGGAAGCGGGAACGAGGCGATCTCGGGGACATGCGTCGGTGGACGATGGGAGGAAGTGAGTAGCGAGAAGTGAGAGGGTCACCGGTCAACAACCTTACCGACTCAAGACCACCGGCGGTGTCCAGGCACGTAGCCGACGAAAGGCCGAGGGCTCGCCCGTCACCCGATTTGGTCCATGTCCTGAGGGCCTCTGGCTCCGGATCCTGACAAGCCGTATTCTAAGGGCAACCAGCGAGTCCTATCCTTCAACCCCTTGGCTCATGACTCACGCGACCAATGCGCTGAATCCCAGCGGCTTCGGCCATACCACCCGTACCGATGCATGGTGGCCTCCAACCGGCCGTGGTTCTCTTTGGTCTGAGAGCGTTCATCGTCTATGCGACCTGGGCAGCCTTTCAGGGCGTGCATTATCACCACGGGCACGTGCTGCGGGAGCATAAGCTTCTCGATGAGTTCATCGGTCCGCGCTTCTTGGTTCACACTGCGGCTTTGGATATGCACCCGCTCGACACCGAGAACCGCCTCGAGGACTTGCGAAGGGAGCACGGCATAGGATACTGCAACATCACGAAGTGTTGCACGAAGGTGTGTCCGGAGGACATCACCATTACCGACAACGCCATCATCCCGCTCAAGGAGCGGGTAGTGGACGTCTCGTACGATCCGATCCGCAGGTTTCTGGCGAGATACCGACGCAAGGCATCGGCGGTGGGCTTGGAATCGTAGCACGGCGTAGGAGGGAGCATGTTCGAATTGAAATCACTGTCCCCCGAAGGGGTCGATGCCGCTTTGGAAAAGGCTCTGCGGTACCGGCTCCTCAACGAACCGCGCGAAGCCGAAAGCATCTGCCGTGACATCATTCGGGTCGATGCCGCAAATCACGAGGCACTAGTCACGTTGATCCTCGCACTAACGGACCAACTCGCTACCAAAGGCGCCCGGTGCGCCCATAAGGCACGTGCCCTGCTCCCCCGCCTCCAAGACGAGTATGAGGAGGCGTACTACGCCGGCATCATTTGCGAGCGCCGGGCCAGCGCCCAACTCGTCCGCTGCAACCCGGGCTCCGGTTTCGTCGCACACGACCTCCTCCGCGAGGCAATGGATTGGTACGAGCGGGCCGAGAAGACACGGCCTTCCGGGAACGACGATGCGATTCTGCGATGGAACACGTGCGCGCGTTTCATCATGGAAGAGGAGCACATTCGGCCGAAGCCGGAGGATGATTTCGAGCCAATGTTGGAGTAGCGACCGCAGGTGAGCGCGGAGGCTTGCAGATAAAAGCAGTTCGACCCCGTCCCAGAAGAACATCGCCTGCTCCGCGAGCGGTGCGATGCGCAAGGTGAGCGGAACCCTGTGCGCAGTGAGTGGCGACCGGTAGGCACGCGCCCGACCACGCGTTAGCTTTCTTGTATGTCGTCCATCCTCCTTCTCATCATGGTTATTGTGCTGATCAAGAGTCCGTTGGGCAGGGCCATGGCTGACCGGCTGGCCGGTCGAGTCCCCGACTCCCGCGGCTTGTCGGACGAGGACATCGATCTCGTCCACCAACTGGAAGACCGGGTGATGGACCTCGAGGAGCGGCTCGAATACACCGAGCGACTGGTTCAGCAGCAGAAGGAGAGGGAGAGGTTAAAGGCAGGAGGTTAGGAAGGGAGGACCGAGGAGGTTGGTCGTCTTGATCGGATCGACGAGTTCGCCGCCCAGTTGACTCGTCAACGACAGCAGCATCTCTTCGTTCACTAGAAAACGATCCGTACCGTCCGGCAGGCGATAACGTCGGCCGTCGAGTGGCAGTGCATCGACTTTGCCAACCTGAAAATTTTCGACTGGAAGATCGGGTGCGATTCGCGTTGCCAACAGGCGAATCTCCTCAACGGCATCCGCAGTCTCGTCAGTTCCAAAAGCCCGACAGCCGCACCGCATGAGGTACACCAAATTGCGACCGTCGCCGCAACCTGCATCCAGGATCGTCATGTCGGGTGTGAGCCGGCCCTTCAACAACTGGTCGAAGAGATAGATGTTCATGTTGCCGAACAGGTGGCGGAGGTCGTTAGGATTTGTCACGGCGTTAGGATAGGAGTCGGATAGTCCGACGGGCGGTAGTCGGACAGAGTGGATCGACGCATCACCCAATATCCCTACTCCCTGTCAAACGTAGCTCTCGTACACCGCCTCATACATCTGTGCTTTCACGAACGCCAGGGCGTCTCGTGGTACTTCCCGCGTCGCCAGGCCCTGCTCTTGGGCTAGGCGAGCCACCGCAGCAGCGATCTCCGCCGACACTTCCCGGATCTGGGTCAGCGGCGGGTAGATCGATCCCTGTGCCAGCGACTCCTCTGTGACGAGCTGTGCAAGGACCCTCGCCGCAGTGAGAAACATGTCGTCAGTGATGAATCTCGCACCCGATGCCACCACACCCAGTCCGAGGCCCGGGAAGATGTAGACATTGTTGCCCTGCCCGGGAACGTAGGTCTTGCCGTCCACCTCTACCGGGCCGAACGGACTACCGCTGGCAAACACCGCACGGCCGCCGGTCCAACGGTACGCCTGCTCTGCCGTGCACTCCGCCCTGGAGGTGGGGTTGGACAGCGCAAAGACGACCGGCCGCTCATTCGCATCCGCCATCGCTTTCACCACCGGTTCGGCAAAGGTGCCGGGTTGCCCTGAAACGCCGATCAATGTCATGGGGTGAAGTTCCCGAACCACTGAGAGTAGGTCCGGCAAAAACTCGCACTCGTGTGCGAAGGGGCGTTTGTGTTCCGCGAGATCGTCCCGGCCCTTTACGACTAATCCCTTGGAATCGACGAACCAGACACGCACTAGGGCTTCTTCTCGGGAGAGTCCCTCCCGCTGCATGGCGGAAACGATGAGGTGGCCGATGCCGGTAGCCGCACTTCCCGCACCCAGAAAGACGATCATCTGGTCAAGCAAACCCTGTTGGGTGATTCTGGCCGCGGAGAACAAGCCGGCGAGAGTGACGGCGGCGGTACCTTGGATGTCGTCGTTGAAGGTGCACACGCGGTTTCGGTATCTGTCCAACAAACGAACAGCCTTTTGCGTCGCGAAATCTTCGAATTGGATCAAGGCTCCCGGGAAAACCTCCCGCACTCCCACCATGAACTCCTCGACCAAGTCATCATACTCCTGCCCTCGAAGCCGGGGTTGATTGATGCCCAAATAAAGAGGGTCGTCTCGAATGGCTTCGTTGTCCGTACCGACGTCGAGCAGGACCGGCAGACAACGCCACGGATGAATTCCGGCGCACGCAGTGTAGAGTGACAGCTTGCCGTTGGGGATGCCCATCCCGCTAGCCCCGAGATCTCCGAGACCGAGAATGCGCTCGCCGTCGGACACTACGATTACGGCCACGTCGCGCTCAGGCCAATTGCGCAACACGTCTGCAACCCGGTCCCTGTCTTGGGCCGTCACGTACAGTCCTTTCGCACGGCGAAAGATGTGGGCGAAATTCTGGCACGCCTCTCCCACTGTTGGGGTGTAAATGATGGGCAACATCTTCTCGATGTTGTCGATGACGATGCGATAGAACAGCGTCTGATTCCGGTCCTGCAGGCCGATCATGAAGATGTACTTGTCGAGGTCTGAGCTCTTGCGATGGAAATTGCCCAGAATGCGGCGCGCCTGCTCCTCCTGGGAAAATATGCGGGGCGGGATGAGCCCCCGGATGTGCAGCTCGTCTCGCTCGCGTTCCGTGAACCCTGTGCCCTTGTTCCACCGGGGATCGTACAGGAGATCCACACCGGTGGGAGGTGGTTTTGCCGGCTCACCGGAGCCCTTTGAATGGTGCCGATTCATTTACCTGTTCCCTTTTAGGCAGTAGGCATGCGGAGGTGGCAGGCATGCATGCTGCCTACCTATTCATCACCCAATCCCAATGCGCCTCCGCCCGGGCGACGACGGCGTCTATGTGCTCGTCGAGCAACAACCCGCGCTCTGCGAGCGATCGTGCGGCCTCTTGGGCGGCCCTGGAGTAGTCTGTCTTGCCGTGGTAGAGCGACTCGATGCTCGGCCGCGGGTCGCCGCTGCCTCGGCGTTCCTCCTCCGTCTTCGACAGCGGCACGTACGTCCCGACGAAATCGGTCAGCTCATCGGTGCCCCCTGCGAACTCGGTCCGGAGATTCCACGGTGCGTAGGTGGCAAGAGGTGCCAGGATCTCCACGGAGGGCATCCCACCGCGCTCGTTCCCGAACTGATCCACCTGTGCAACCGTGACCGGGAAGCGCTCTCCTATCTCGGGGGGTTGGATGTCTACGATCCCCTGGCTCCACCTGGATCCATAGTTCACACGATACGCATCGTGCGTTACCTTGGGAAATTTCAATCCGGCCAGGTTGGGAAACTTCACCTCGTTGATAGGAATGAGTGTGCCTGTATCAATACTCGGGTATATGCTGGGTGGTGGATTGTTGACGTCCCACACCCAATCGATCATTCGCACGAGAAGCGCCCGCAGCGTGTACTGAAAGTTGAGCGGGTTTCCACTGTACGCAGCCGAGTTCGGCAGCCGGCTGCTCTCAGGCGGCGGGAACCGGCCAACGAAGTGCTGCCCGCTCGCCAAATGGTAGATCCGCTCGTTGGGATATGGGTCGATGTCCGCCCGCCCGTCCACCGTGGTATGGATCAGCGACGCTGCGCGGCCCCAATATTCGTACCCGGAGTTCGTGTAGAAAACCTTCGGTAGCTGAGCGTCGTTGTGTTGGTGCGCGAACAAGCCGTCAGTCCGCCCTGTCTCGGGGTCTGTCTGGACACGGCTCGTGAATGGAAAGATGTCGGTCGGATAGAAAAACGCGGAGTACCTATGCGCATCGCGTGACGGCTGAGCGAACCGATGGTTGAAGCTGCCGCGGCCCGCACCCAGCGGTGTGCACCATGATTCCGTCGTAGACTTTGCGACCGTGCTCGTCGGTATTGAACCCCAGATAAAGGAAGTGACGTAGGAACCGGCCGGTTTGGGAAATACCAATGGCGATACCCCGATCGACATGAAATTCCACACCGTTACCGTACTTGGCGTACGACATCACGTCGCGGACGATTGCCAGGCCGAGACCGACCACCGTCGGTTCCTCTGCAACGTACACCATTTCGTAGATCTTTCCCGCCTCAAATCCTTTCTCCATGTAAATATGAGTAGGATCGTCCCCTACCCGGCCGTTCTCTTCACGAGCGAAACGCCACTCGTTTCTTGGAACGATACGACGCTCGGCCATACGACCGTCACGCACAGTGAGCACGTTGTCGGAGTGAGCGGGGTCGGCTACCCGGTATGCGATGTGGGCGCGGTGACCCAGGCCCAGCGTGTTCGTCGCGCGATCGACGGTCCAGTCGCTGCGAACCAGCCCTCGAATGGCTTGGCCGTTTTCCGACGCCACGGGAAGGTGCGCGCGCATGATGCCTTCTTGGACGGGCACGTCATGTTGCCAGCCTATCCAGATCAATGTGAGGCCCTGCCGCATCAGCAGGCCGTCGCCAAAATGCTCCTCCAGTTCAGGGTTGCGAGAGCCCCGGGCCCCGGTGAAATAGGAGATGATTGCCTTGCCGCCCCTGTTGCTCACCTCTAGCAACGCCGTACGCGCACTGCGCCCGAGATTCTTCGGCTGCAACACCATGAAGTTTGCCCACGCCTCAACCAACCCGTCGGCGTTGCGCGGGGCCTTGTCGAGGTCCACGATGCGTGCGTTCATCGTGTTCGAGGGGTCAAACACAAAGAAGATCCGGCCGACGAGTTTTTCGTACGCCCCTACCGTTCCAAAGGCCCTTCCCTCCAGAACGTCGGTTCGCCGATCGACTACGACCCGTACCACCTCCGCCCATAGACTCGGGGGACTAGCAGCACCAATCAATCCCAGAAAGAAAGACAACCAGAGGCGTTTCATGACAGAACTCCGTTCACGAAAGAGACGAAACTTTCACACTGTCAAATCCCTACCGCCTTAGCCCCGGCTAAGGGTCGAAGCGCGCTGGTTACCGTATGGAAGGGGTGAGGGGGGCGGCACCGCCCTATTTCAGCTCCACAAACTCACGAATTTGGAACTGACGATCGTCGATGAACCGGCTACGAGTGATATCGATGGTGACGTCGGTGGGGTACCCAAACGTGCTGTTGTAGCGGACGTCGATCTTAGCCGCATCTTGGTCGATGGCGTCCTGAATGTCCTTGAACACCCCGTCGATGGTCAAGAAAGCTCCCGGGGCAGGCTCTTCCAAAGGTGCCTCCGTATCCAAGTCCGTCACCTCGTGAATGGTGTCCCCCCGGACAGTGATGCGTACGGGGATCAGGAACTCGACGCTACAGAACACGCAGAGACGCTGAAAGTTCATACTGTAATCGTCGATCGCAGCACCATCCCACAGGGCCCGATTGATATCGAGCTCCCCCTGGACGTCTCCCTTGGTGCTGGAGAAAATCACGCAGCCGACGAGGAGCGGCAGCAGCACGAGGAGAGGCTTAATTTGCATGCCGAATTATCACAGGTTTCACGAAGACACGCTACCGTCAGGCCCTTCCATCAGGGCAGCTGACCGCCGGCGCCAGGCATCACCTCAAGCGAGTACGTCAATTCAACTGGGAGTGGGCCGCGGAGATGCGATTGCGACCTTCTCGTCTCGCGTATCCGAGGGCTAGGCTCGCCGCCTCTAGCAAACCCTCGGGAGTAGCGGAGGCTTCGGGCACGGAGGCGACACCAAACGAGCAGGTCAGGAGGTGTTCGCCCCCAGCCCAATCAAAGATCTGCTCGCTAACGGCAATCCTGACGCGGTCGGCGACCTCGAACGCGTGATGGAACGGCGTGTCCGGCAAGAACAATGCGAAATCCTCGTCACCCACACGCGCCGGAACGTCGTAATCCCTAAGGCTCCTTCGTAAGATCCGAGCCACATGTCTGAGGGCTGCCGTGGCCGCGGGTGGGGCCAGGTCATCGAGCTGGTCGACATTCACACGCAAGAGAGAACACGGCCTGGTGGCGTGGTCTCGCATGGCTTGCACCAGCGCCCGCTTGTTCGGTTGCCCGGTCAATTCATCCGTCATCGAGCGGTGCCTGGCCGCATACAGATCCATCGTGCGACCCAGGATCAGCGCCGCATCGTCCGCCAACTTCTTCACCTGCACGCTCACCCGGGGGTCGAGGGCCTCTACCCCGTTGAACACGACCAGCGCCCCAATGCCCTGGCTGCCGTCGCTCAACGAAAAAACCGCTCCACGCACCTCTCGCTGGCGACGGTTGCGGCTCGGCGTGCCGAAGATCTCTCTACCCTCCCCGGCAGAGGTTATGCCACCCATACAAGCGCGGCCCACGACGGAGTTCGGAGCGATACCTATCCTAATCAACCGACGGTCGGCTCCCGCAGACACCGCGGTCACAGATGCCTCCTGCGTTAGGGGATCCCTGGTCACGACGGCGGTAGGGTGTGTCGTGATCCTACGCGCCGCCTCACACAGGGCGCCGCCGATACCCTCGATAGTGTCTGGGGTGAGCCATCCCGGCGTGGGCCGAGGCTCTTGCGACTCCACATCTCCACTCGTCCAGGCTCCCGCGAACTCTGCCAACATGCGGCGCAGGTCGGTGGAAGCCGCTCGCACCACATCGGCCTCCACAGGCGTGGCAAACAGGGCTGCAGCGCCCACGCGGCCGTCACCGAAAGCAACGATCACGTTGTCCTCCTTGACGACGTGCTCGCGACGCTCTGCAAGCGCCAGTGATGCAAGCATGACCGTGCGTTCGATCAATTCGGGCGGCGGGGGCGGCGCGGCTCTCGAAAAGACGGGGTCGCCGTCCTGCGCCGTCACGCACACCGCCTCCGCGTCGTGAGCTCTGCGGATCAGATCGACCACGTGCCTTGTTTCTGCCGGAAGGGATGCGAGATCCCCGGAGGATCGCCGGCGTTTCCGTGCCCAGGCGAATCCCACCAGACCCAGCACCATGCCTCCGGCGGCAGCCGTCAGAAGTGATGCAATGGTGCTCATTGGACTTCCTCCGTAAACGGGATGGCGTGCCGACACCGGACGCCGTGGGGCCAATCCGATACCCGAGCACGTAACAGGGCTGGGTAATGTTGGGCCCGAATCACCGGTCCGTCAAATCAACACACATCAACCGTCCGGCGGATCCCTAAAGCGGGCCATCCACAATGGCGGCGTTCGCTGGCCGCCTCCCCCTTCAACCGGTATTGTTATACAACCTCAAGCTCCGAGCACCTCTTGGCCGGGCTCTTAGATCGCCTTCAAGCAGCCGTCGGGCGACAACTACCGCCTCACCGAAGAAATGGGTGGTGGCGGCATGAGCCGTGTATTTCTCGCGCTGGAAGTAGAATTGGACCGGCGAGTCGTCATCAAAGTCCTGCCGCCAGACATGACCGCCGGGGTTAGCCGGGAGCGCGCGCGCCTCGCCGGAGAACCGCGCGGTGGCGGTTAAGCTCCTCTCCCACGAATCTAATCCGGGGAGGTTCTGTCTGAGATAGGGAGTGGGAAGTGAGAGGCAACTCTATCATCCTTTTCGCACCTAACACTCCAAACAGGTCATCCGGAACCATGACGAATTTTTCCCACTTCCGCACACACGTCGGCGCCGACCCTGAAGGGTTCTTCAAATCCACGGTCTTCGAGGGCACCAGTCTGCGGCTGGGTATAAGTTGCCTGGAACCCGGACAATCCCAGCCCGAGCACACGCACGACGGGCAGGACAAGTTTTACTACGTCATCGAAGGTCATGGCGAGTTCGTGGTCGGCGAAGAAACACGTGGCGCCGGAGTGGGGATGGTCGTGTGGGCGCCGGCCGGCAGCAAGCATGGAGTGACCAACAGCAGTAGTACGCGACTGGTGTTACTGGTGGGGATGGCGCCGTCGCACAGACCTTCCAGCAAGAGGAGACGATTGATGCAAGTCAAACGCGTTCGAAGATCTGCCAAGCGCGCGGCACGTAAGGTAAAGAAGACGGCGAAGCGGGCTCGCAAGGCGGCCGGGCGCGCCAAAACAAAGGCGGCCAAGACTACGCGAAGCGCCAAGAAGGCCGTCGGTCGCGCCAGGAAGGCCGCGAAACGCGCCCGCAAGGCGGTAAAGAGCGGAGCCACCAAAGCCAAGCGAACCGCACAGCGGGCCAAGAAAGCGGCAACTCGAGCCAAGAAGAAGGCGTCCAGAACCGCGAAGCGCACCAAGCGAGCCCTGAGGGCTGCTCAGAAGCGGGTGACCGAGACGGCGAAGCGCGCACGCAAGGCCGTGAGGCGATTGAAGAAAAAGCGTTGAGTGATGGAGGGGGCGGCGTCAGTCGCCCGCTTTTTTCTTGGCTACCGTAGTCTCAGGGAGTGCTTGGTAACCACATCCAAATAGTTGGGGAAGCCACCGGACTCGTGCTCCTCTGCAAAACTGTCGATCGTTTGCAGGAGCTGGGTGCTGTAGTATCCCGGGACAGCCTGAGGGTGGCGGGAACGGAACATGCCACCGAAAAAACTGCGGATGATGACACTCCGTTTGCCACGCGGTAAGTCTGCCACATTCTCCGCAAATCGTCTGAAGCCACCATCCCGCATGACATAGAACTCGACGTTGGACGTATAGAACGCAGAAACCTGCTCGCTGATCTCCCTCAAGTATTCCCCGATCGCGTTTACCGCGTGGTCTCCCGCAAGATCTCCAACGACCGGTACGATGAGATTCCGCTCCTGCATCGACTTCACAAACCGGTAGTCACCTTCGTTGGCGAGATAGTTGGCCTGGTTGCCCGTGAGGTCCGTCTCCAATATGAGCTGGCGCAATGTGGGATAATACGGCTGTGGTGCTCTGCGGAAAGAATTGAAGCGGAGCCCCAACCCAGCATCGATAAACGCATCGTGGAACCGTCGGATGGTCGCCAGGTCTACGTGGGTCAGCGGGAGCCCATAGCCTTGAATGCGCTCTTCGATTCTCATGCGGCTTGCATTCACGACCTCGCTTGCCGCTGGCTGTCCGTCGATGTAGGCGACGAGTGAGTGAATGCCGCGCCCGCTCCAATCCGCCGCGTCGTCGGGACCCCGGCGGCCGAAAAGCATGGCAAGGTACTCGATCCGGCTGTCCGATAACTCGAACAGCGCCTTGTACAGCAGATGCTGCAGCAGGTTGTCGCGGCGGATGTCTACGAGGAACGCAATGTTGGGACGGATCTGCGCGATGTACGAGAAATTCTGGCCGGGTCCGACGCCAAGGTACACCCCACCCGTGACACCCATCTCCCGCAGCTTGCCCATCACGTGAAGGTAGGACGTCTCGTTCGAGATCAGATTGTCGGTATCGAAGTACCCACCGGGCTCGGAGAGGCGCTCGATGAGCCGCGCGAAGCCCGTCTGCGCAACCGTGGCAACGGCCGCCGCTCGCGGATGGGCCGGCCGCTCGGCGGCCCGGCCGTTGCAGGCACCCGCCGTGAACGCCAGTGCAACGACTGGAGCGAGCACCCGTCGGATCGCGTGCAGTGGGATCAAGCTGTCTGCCCTCGTTGCCTTGGTAATCCCTCGAGGCCGCCAACCTAACGGGCGAAGACGGACCTGGAAAGGATCAACGGGAATCAGAAACGAATCGACGCCTTGACCTTCAACCCCGGCTTGCCTTTGGGAGACACATTGATCTGAACCGCACTGAGGAGATTGTCGTCGAGATCGGTGAGCAGCGCCAGCGCACTCCCCAGCAGATAGCCCACGCCGCCTCCAACCACGGCGCCAGCTACCAGAGCCTCCGTCGAACTGAGGGCGCCGTAGCACTCAATGTCGTCACAGCCCATGTCCTGACCGCTGAAGAGCGTCGGCCCGATGGCCAAGCCCACCAGCCATCCGGCAACCGTCCCGATCCGACCTCCTCCCGCCGCCTGGCTCAACGGCGTGGGCTTGCCCCGGTTTGGTTGTTGCATGACAAGCTGGATATCCACCGGCTGTACGAAGGAGATGTCCGAGAACCTCGGTACCTCCAGACGCACGGGAAAGGGGACCATACGACCTGCGGCCTGGGGACCCTGCCCCGAGGCTGCACGAGGCATGCAGCAAACGGCCAAAGCGAGTAGAGCGACAGCACGCACGTCACGATCCCTTGACATCAAATCCCCCAAACAATTGCCGAGAATGATTCGGCGGCAACACTACCCCAATCTGCACCGGCGGGAAGATTCACTCTGTGGCGGGCATAGCCTATTTCACGTGATCCCGGTCACGGGTGGCATGAGGAACCGCAGGCGTTTGCGGAGGGAGGCTACCAAGTGAGAGGCGATCGCCGGAACTCACCTTGACGGAGGTCCAGTGGCGTGGCAGCTTGGCCCGTACCGCCGCCGCACCACACACGTCGAGATCCTTCTGGCCGAAAGGATGGAGCTCGCCGTATGGCGGGGCGGTTACTTCTGCGAGTTATACGACAGTTTCTTTGAGGAGGACAGATGATTCACCCACTGTCGAGATCGGTGGCCGTGGCTGTTGGGCTGGCTGTCGTTACGACCGCCTGCCGACCGGGCGACGGAGAAGAGGCGGCAGAGACCGCAGCCGCCGAGGCTGGCGGGCTACAACGCCGAACATAAAGACTGGTTCTTTACCAAACACCTTCCCAGCGGTGAGCTCGACAAGGCGCCAAACGGCATGCAGTTGGAAGGTCTACCCGGCTGTCGAAGCTGCCATGTAGGTGCAAACCAACGACTACCTATGTACCGGTCAGTTGGGGGCTGGTAACTGACACGACTCTGAGTCACGAAGAAAAGACTCATCCGGCATTTCCGGGAAGGCCGCCCGGTGGACATTCCGGGATGGGGCGGAAGCGTAACGGATGGCCGCGACGGAGATTCAGCCCATCAAGAAACGCGGCCCCAAATGTCGCCGACGGTGAAGCCTTCCGGAAAGGGGTCTCCGGCGTCGACGACATAGTCGGCAAAGCCTGTGATCCACGCCCGCCCACTCAGCGTGGGCACGACGGCGTCATAATGCCCAACCTTCGTCTCACGCAGGAGACGCCCGGTGAAGAGCGTCCCCAGAACGCTCTCATGACAGAAGTCTTCCTCGAGACCGAGCCGACCCTTGGCATGAAGCACCGCCATCTTGGCGCAGGTCCCTGTCCCGCACGGAGAGCGATCCAACGCCCCGCCCCACGTGTGCGGCTTGTCCCAATCACCGGTTCCGGTGGAAACCACCACGGCGTTCTTTCGATGAGCCTCTGGATGCGTCGGCGGGCCCGAGAGCTGGCTGATGGAGATCCCGGAAATGGCGGGGTTCTCGGGATGGACCACCGGGAGTTGCTCCACCGCCGCCGCCCGGATCATCTCACCGAGTCGTGCTATTTCTCTTCCTTCGTCCGGCACCAATCGCACGTCGAGCTCCTCCGCGTCGGCGATGACGTAGAACATGCCGCCCCACGCAACGTCTACCGACACCGAACCTAGTGTGGGCACTTCGACGACGGCATCGAGGTGGGTGGCGAACGCCGGGACGTTCTCAAGGGTGACGTTGGTGACCTTGCCGCCCGACACCTCCGCACGAACACCAATCAGGCCTGCGGGCGTCTCCAGCTTCAACTCCGTCACCGGCTCGCGGACCGGCACCATCCCCGTTTCAATCAGCACTGTCGTTACACAGATCGTATTGGTGCCGGACATGGCGGGGTACTCCGTCTGTTCCATGATGACAAAACCGGCGTCTGCCTCCGGATTCGTGGGCGGCAATATCACGTTGCAGCACATCGCGGGATAGCCGCGCGGTTCCCGCAGCATGAGCTTGCGCAGGCCATCTGCGTGCCGCTGGAGGTAAGCTTTTTTCTCGAACATCGTGTTGCCCGGCACGTCCGAGACCCCACCGGTGATGACCCGACCCGGTTCGCCACAGGCGTGCGCATCGACGGCGGTAATCTTGTTGGAGAGGCGCATATCTTGAGCTTCCCTTCATGCTCGATTGACGGCCAACGCGCTGCTCGACATGATACACTGCCGGACGTTGCCACAGTGGAAATTAGCGCTAGCATTCACTCGCAGATGGCAGGCCGCATCCAATGACTGCGATACACACTGGCCCAGATCCGCTTCGGCCCCCAACCGGTGACCAGGAGGTTTCCAGCGTGGCAAAGACGAAGGCCGAGGACCTCAACCCCTTTCACATAGCGCAGCACCAGTTCGATAACGCTGTGCGGTACATCCCGGACCTCAAGGCCGGCCTCAGGGATTACCTGAAGCTGCCCGACAGGGTGATCGTCGTCGAGTTTCCCATTGAGACGCATGACGGCACGGTGCGCAACTTCGTGGGCTACCGGGTGTTGCACAACCGAGCGCGCGGCCCCGGAAGGGGGGGGGGGGGTCGCTACCACCCACTCGTCACCGTGGACGAAGTCCGAGCCCTGGCCTCGTGGATGACGTGGAAGTGTGCCGTGGTTGACGTGCCGTTCGGTGGTGCCAAGGGGGGCGTGGTGTGCAACCCGAAGGAGCTCACCACGAGCGATGTCCGGAAGATCACGCGGCGCTTCATCACCGCCTTGGGGGACAACATCGGCCCGCATACCGACATCCCTGCGCCCGACGTCAACACCAACCAGGGTACGATGGCCCGCATCTTCGACACCTACGACATGATGCACCCGGGCCGGAACAACCGGGGCGTGGTCACGGGCAAGCCGGTCGACCTGGGCGGGTCGTTCGGTCGGCGCGAGGCAACGGCCCGCGGTTGTCTCTTTGCAGTGCAGCGAGCACTGGCCCAGGGGCTGGTAGAGGGCCTGGACTCCGTAGAGGGAGCCACTGTGGTGATCCAGGGATTCGGCAATGCAGGCTCCGTAGCGGCCGAGCTGTTTGCGGAAGCCGGAGCCAGGATAATCGCGGTGAGCGATTCTCGCGGGGGCATAGTGTGCACCGAGGGGGTCGATCCTGCGGCCGCCGTGGAGCACAAGCGGAAGACGAAATCAGTAGTGGGCCTCGCGGGCACTAAGCAGGTCACGAACGAGGAACTGCTGACGATCCCGTGCGACATTCTGATTCCGGCGGCCCTGGAGAACCAGATCCGGAGCGACAACGTCGATTCCATACAGACCCGATTTCTGGTGGAGACAGCGAACGGGCCTACCACCCCTTCGGCGGACCGCATCCTTTTCAAGCGTGGCATTCCCGTCCTCCCGGACATCCTGGCAAATGCGGGCGGGGTGACGGTGAGCTATTTCGAGTGGATTCAAAACATCGAGAACGAACAGTGGGATCTCGATGTCGTGAACGAGAAGCTGCTGACAAAGATGGAACGGGCGACGGACGCGGTCCTCAACAAGCGGCAGGAAATCGATGGTTCGCTCGACGCACTGAACGGTGCGCGCAAGAAACGCGGCATCTCAGGCAAGGCTCTCGAGCCAGTGGATCTTCGTACGGCCGCGTACGTGCTTGCGGTCAAGCGCGTTGCGGACGTCACGTTGGAGCGGGGTATCTGGCCGTAGACCAAAGCTCATCCTCCCAAGAAACGCTGCTGTTGTCACCACAGTGGCAGCGTTCTGGTTCTGGCCCGGCCGAAATCGGAGTCTATCTACCCGGCGCCCTCCGATCTGTTACTTTTTCGACGCTTGCGACCGTGGCGGAATTGGTATACGCGCAGGATTTAGGATTCTACCAGCGCCACTCTCGACACGTAGTCAAGCGTATCCAACCGTAGCACAGACGGCGAGTTACACCGACACACCCCACACACAACGGGCACGCTGTATTCGGGTCAAACACGACGTTCTACGTTTGGCTACGCCACAATTCCGCCACAGTTCTACCCAGCCCGCGGTGGGACCCGTCGGCTTGTCGGAGTGGCAGGTGACCGTGGCGTCGTCTGACTGATACTCCAACTACAGTTAGCTCGGACTTTGTCTTGTAGACGTCAAGTTGCCATATATTGACGTTCACTCGGAGTCCTACCCCGAGCAGTACTGAAACCGGATCAGTTGTTTGGGCTCTGAGTACCACCAGGACTGGAAGTGCGCTGAGGGGTCTGCAGGCCAATCAAGAATTCGAGCGGGCACAACAACCGGTAAAGGGTCAACACCAAACGGGTACGGTTCGCAAATGATACGTCCTTCACTTGCCGGTTTCACCTTAATTGTCACTCGATCCTCCCAGCTCCTCCGGGGAACGTCGAGCAGGTCGAACTCGTCATCTCCAAATCCCTTGGCGGTACCTGTGCGAGGGGGAATGAGTGGTGAGCAGAGTGACAGCGACAGCCCATCTAGGAGTTGGAGCAATCGAGCATGCGGGTTCAAATGTTCCCTATCGATCCAGGCTGCCTAAGTTTGGTCCTTACGAAGCCGTGCAATAAATGCGTCCTGCATCTCTTTGATCTCGTCAACAAAACCACGAGCAATATCGAGTCCCTCCCCCATAAGGCTCGTTGACGAACCTTTCCAGAACAACGGATGAGCAAAAGCAGGGTCCGGGTCGGTTTGAATTCCATGGGCATAGAGCCAATACCCATGAAAACTGATGAGCAGACTCGCATAGGGATGGTCTCGACTGAAACGAGGAATTCCGAGTCGCCACCGATTCATGGCTTCCTGCCGGTTCTTCAGCAAGTCCGTAAGATCCAACGGAAGCCCATCGACCTCTGAAAGTTCAGGAGTAGCTTCCCATTCCCACCAGCCGTTGTCGTGCTGGGCAATGGCCAACACGATCTCGGCCCGCAACTGCTCGGGATCATCTGCGCTGGCGAACTGTCCAGGACGAGCAAACTCGTCGTTTCCCCAATTGGCAGCAAGAAGCCCTGCCAGCTCAGCATGGTCTGGCTGGCTGACCAACCACATCTGTTTATCACGCAGAGTTTTCAGCATAGTATCCTCCGTTGGGACAATTGTGAGCCTCTCTTGGAGAGGTGCTCCGCCAGTATCTGAATAGCCACGCCCCGGTTGAGGTTGGTATCGGTGGCACGGTAGACCTCGCCCATGCCGCCTTGACCGATCTTTTCCAGGACTTTGTAATGGCCCATGGTCGTTCCGATCATGGATCTTTCCAACTGCTCTCTTTTTCGTGATGTCGATGGTAAATCTTGAGCGCCTTTGAAAGCAATCCAAATTACTTTCTGTTTTGGCTGGAGTTGGCTGGAGTTGGCTGGAGTTGGCTGGAGTTGGCTGGAGTTGGCTGGAGTTGGCTGGAGTGAGTTAGAGTTGGTTTATCGCGGACACACTTCAGGCACAACCCTTGAGGCCCTTCCGCATTTGTTCCTTTGCGGAATACCTATCTAAATATTTATGAAAGTAGTCGAGGTCAAGGAGAGGCAACGGAGGTACCTTTGTGAAATGTCTCCTCGAGTGGTCTAGGGCTCCAGGTTCATCCGCCGCAGCAGGTCTTGGAAGCGAGGGTCGTCAATATAGGAATTTCAATCGGCCCTCCCAAAGTAGCGTTGAGTGAGTGGGCGGTCCAGGGAACCTGATGTGGCGGTCCACCCGCTGCTTCCGGTCTGATCCGGGGTGAATCTGCAGCGTTGCCCCGTTATCAACGCCCAATCCTCCTCTCGCGACCGCCCAAAACCGTACAGGATTACCGATCACTCGCCATCAGCGGTTGCCCGCTGGCCTCACGCCAGCGTCTTGCCCAACGGATGACGGTTCGCAGCCATTGCAAATCGGCGCGTACAGTGCGAGATCGGACTTTGCGGCGCTCGGGTGGCGGAACACGGTGTCCATACGCATTGATAGCCCCGGTGGCTCGGTCACGCTTGAAACGCTCCCACACTGCGGAATCCAGTGCATGGAGATCCCGTCCAGGTCCCAAGATCCGCGTCCAAAGCTTGGTGCACCGCTGATCGTTGACTTGACTCGCTCGGAGCTTGGTCGCTGACTCGAATTGGAGATAGACTGCAAATACGCGGGCCGTCGAGGCTACTTCGGTCCGCGCTGCGACGTCTGCCCGCAGTTCGTCGGATCGATGAAGGCCCCAGACTCGGGGTCGCGCTGAAGATCGGCCTCAACAAGTTCTGGCAACGGTGAAGCGCCGCTTTGTAGAAGTTCTAGGCTGACGGCAGTTCCCTAATATTGTCGCAAAAGTGTCTCAGCCCAGGCCGCGGGAGCTTATATTTTTATCTCGGAGGCTCAAGCCTGTTATGAAAATTGTTGCGATTGGGGGCGGGGAAACAGGCCGGTACGAGCCCATTGTCAGAACAACCGCGATTGACCGGGAAATCGTAAGATTGGCCGGCAAAAAAGTGCCACGCCTCCTTTTCTTACCAACGGCCAGTTCTGGACACGATAAATATAACGAGGCTATTTACAGACAATTCAGTAAGAAGTTGGGATGCAAGGTTGATATCCTTCTTTTGGTACACACCGATCCCGAGCACAAGGCGATTAAAGAGACGCTGGCAAGGGCTGATATCATTTACGTTGGAGAAGGTAATACGCTAAAAATGATGAAGACCTGGCGCCAATATAGTGTGGACAACGCTATCAGGGCGGCTATGAAAAGAGGGGTTGTCTTGAGCGGATCGAGCGCCGGCTCAATTGCGTGGTTCGAATCCGGTAACAGCGATTCCCAGAAATCTGAAGAGCATCCCACGAAACTGATCCGTGTCAGGGGATTGGGTTTCATTGATGCGTTGGTGTGCGCCCACTATGACACTGAAAAACATCGCAGGTCGTCCCTCAAGCAAATGATGAAAACCACCAAGGGTGTCGCCATTGCTTTGGATGAGTGTTGCGCGATTGAAGTGGTCGATGGAAAGTACCGTATCCTGTCTTCTGTAAAAGGGCGCAAAGCTTATCGCGTCTATTGGAAAAATGACGAATTTAGGGAAGAAGAAATAGCCGAAACTGAGGCATTCGAGCCTCTAGCCCCCATATTGGCGAAATAGCTCAGGGAATCGATAATGAGAGCCACATCTGCAATGATTGTGCAGTGAGCAATATTCAGACTGAATCAGCCATCGTCTATTGTGAGAAGCAATTCGGAAAAATGGATGGAAAGACCGCCAATGGCTTGGTGCGTTTTTCCCTGAGATATAGCATTGTCGGTGTGATCGATGGCGACAAGGCCGGTCAGGATGCCGGGGAAGTCTTAGACGGCAAGAAAAACGGTATCCCGATCTATCGGGATCTCTCCCAAGCTCTGGAGCAACAGAACGTTCCGCCCAAATACTTCATCTACGGAATGGCTCCTCTTGATGGCTTGCTTTCCAAACTGGAAGGGCAGGTCATTTTCCACGCCATGGAAAAGGGGATGGATATCGTTAATGGTCTGCACGAGTTTCTGACCGATGATGAAAGTTTTGTCCGAAAAGCCCAGACTTGTGACGTTAGAATTGTTGATATTCGAAAGCCCAAGCAGAAAAAAGACCTTAGCCTCTTTAGTGGACGTATCTTTGATGTCAAGTGTCCCAAAATCGCGATTCTTGGGACCGATGGTGCAATTGGCAAGAGAACCACGGCGACCATGCTGACCCGAGCCTTGAGCAACGCCGGGCTAAAGGCAATCATGGTGGCAACCGGCCAGACAGCGCTCATTCAGGGGGCAAGGTATGGAGTCGCTTTGGACGCCATACCTGAGCAGTACGTATCGGGGGAAATGGAAGCCGCTGTGGTGGAAGCCTATGAATTAGAACAACCGGATGTTCTTATCATCGAAGGACAGGGGGCTTTGAGTCACCCCGCTTACCTGAGTTCTTGCTTCATTATCCGTGGAAGTCGCCCTGACGCGATCATTTTACAGCATGCCCCGGGCAGGGAAATGCTTGGTGACTATCCCAAACTCCCGATGCCCAGCATCGAAAGTGAAATCAAATTGGTCGAATCCTTCTCAGAGTCAAAGATCATTGGGATTGCGATCAATCACGAAAACCTTACCGACGATGATGTCAGCGATGTCGTGGGGCACTATGAGAGCAAGTTCGGAGTCGCTGCCACAGACGTGTTGACCAAGGGATCTAGTAAACTGGTCGAGAAAATCCTTTCCACGTTTCCTGAACTCAAAGGAAAGATCAGGACGAACTTTGATGGCAACGCCCAGGCTCCAAATTGACCTGAAAAAAATTCATCACAATACACGTCGGCTCGTTGAACATCTGGGCTCAAAGGGAATCACCGTAACAGGTGTGACGAAAGTAGCACTTGGAAGCCCCGACATTGCCAGGGCCATGCTTAGGGCTGGGGTGGAATCCATTGGCGATTCACGAATCGAAAACATCCAAAAGATGCGTGAAGCAGGCATCAGCGCCCAATTTATCCTGCTTCGCACGGCCTCGGATCAGCCGAGCCGGTCAGGTGGTCGAGTACGCGGACATCAGCCATAACACCGAACTCGAGGTCATAGAGAAGCTTTCCAAGGCTGCTCAAGAGCAGAGTAAAACCCATCAGATCGTGCTGATGGTTGAACTGGGAGACCTAAGAGAAGGAATTCTCCCCAGGGATTTGGATGAGATAGTCCGCCAATCTGTCGGACTACCGGGTATTCACCTTTCCGGAATTGGAACCAATCTGGCCTGTCTAGGTGGCGTGAAGCCGGACCTTCAAAAGATGACGCAGCTTTCCGATCTTGCACAATCCCTCGAAGTCAAGTTTGACATGAAATTAGAAACGGTTTCTGGCGGGAACTCGGCCAATTTCGATTGGTTTTTTAGCGCGGCTGACACCGCCAGAATCAATAACTTGAGATTGGGCGAATCGATTTTTCTCGGCTGTGAGACCTTGAACCGGAACCCCATAGAAGGCCTTGATACGGATGCCATTGCCCTCGTCACTGAAGTCATTGAGTCGAAGGTCAAACCATCGGCCCCATCGGGAGAGATTTATCAGAGTGCTTTTGGGACGAAACCTGAATTTCCGGACCGCGGATTGATCAATCACGCCATTTTGGGAATCGGGCGACAGGATGTCCTAGTGTCGGGGCTCACCCCTCTGTCAAAGGGGCTCGAGGTTTTCGGCGCCAGCAGCGACCATGTCGTTGTAGTTTCCCACGAGAGGCGCCTCCAAATTGGTGAGGAAGTGAGTTTCCGTCTGAGCTACGGGGCATTGCTTGCGGCGATGACATCGCCATATGTGGAAAAAGTGTATCTAAGAGAGGGGGAAAGCTGAAGTTAGGTATGAATAGGTATAAATGGCAGGAACTTAGTTGGTAGTTACACGCCTCACCGAGCACGACCTTGAGGCGTCGCCGACGGCGAGACCAACCCCGATACGCCGCTCACGGATTTGGTACGGCACATCGAATATGTGACGGCCCGGATCGGGATCGATCATGTGGCCTTGGGATCTGACTTCGACGGGGCCACCATGTCACAGCACCTCGGCGACGCCAGCGGATTGCTCAAGCTCCTCGCAGAGATCGAGCAGGTGGGTTGACGGGATTCTTTCTGGCGGCGATGCATGCGTTCTTCTCGCTTAGCCTGCTCTCCCCAGCCTACTACGACAAGTATTTCGACGACGTCGGTCAGCTCAATCTCCAGGGCGAGATAGCATTGAGCGTCGGTGTTGTCGCCCTGTTCTTCCTGTTGTCGCCCGCGGTGACGACGCTGCCGATGATGCCAAAGCTAGTGCCACATCTACGCCACAATACCCGGTATGCGTCACAGATCGACGCACACGACGTGATCGTGTATCCTTCGGGTATCCAATGGCTTACCACTCTTTGCGACCGTGGCGGAATTGGTATACGCGCAGGATTTAGGATCCTGTGGGGAAACCCGTGGGAGTTCGAGTCTCCCCGGTCGCACTGCCGCCCCTGCCCCCTGCCTCCCGCGCGAAGGGCGGTAAGACGGTAAGAAGGTGGTAGGACGGAAGAACACACCGCTCCATTCCCGAAGTCGGCCGGCCCAACCGGGCACGGGGCCTCAGTAGAGAAAACCGGGGAGCGGTGCCGGCGACTGCCACAATCGAAAGCCGAAACAAGTCGGAAGCCCTGCTAGGCGAAACTATCGACACCTTGCCCGGAAATGCCGGACGGACCTTAGATTAGCAGTCCTCCACGAGATACACCGCACACTTGAATCCGGAGGAGCGCTCCATGGAATGTAGGTCTTGCGTTACACTCGCCGGGCGAACCGCCGTGCAGCGGGCGTTTCGTGCGATCGATGAATCGGAGGCCACCACGATCGCCAACCACGTGATGCTGACCGAGATCGCCGCAGAGGGAAACGTCATCGCGTTGCGCCGCGGTCGGCTGGGGCACCGAACCGTGGCAGTGGACGCCCACCTCGACACCGTGTTCCCCGAGGGACCGATGTGTCGGTTCGCAGGCGAGGCGACACCCTCCTCGCCCCGGGGATCGGTGATGGCACCCGCGGGCTGGCGGTGGTGCTTACCCTGCTGCAGGCGATGAACGCTGCCGAGTATCGCTGCGCTCGACCGCCGCAAACCGCGTGAACATTCCGCAGCTGCCCCCAATACATCGTCGGCATCGATCCCGTCCGGAAGTTTGACGATGCGCACGCCGGGCTTGAGGTAGATCTGCTCGGCCCAGCCGCCGACGGGGCCGTCGTGGGCGGAATACGTGATCCGGTACACCCGCCGGCTGGGACAGCGATTCGGTTGCCGCGCCACCGTGCAGAAATAGCAGCTGTTACAGACTTCGTGGACGTCATAGAACGTCACGACATCTCCAGGACCGGCCTTGGCACCGACGGCGTCGCGATCCGTACCTCTCGCTTCGAGCACCCGGCCCACGCTCACATGACCGGGGATGATGGGATACGGCACGCCTGCCAGCCGTCGGTGGTGGAGGAGCACGTCGGTGCCGCACACCTCGCTGGCGACGGTTTCCAACAGCACCCCGCCATCCTCGAGAACCGGCTCATCGATGTCCCAGACTTCCAATGGGGCGTCGGGTTGCGTCATCACGGCGGCCCGGATGGTCATTGTCTCAACAACTCCAGTCTTGAGAGGCGCCCGTAAACTACCAGTCGGTGGGGCTGACCGGGAGCGGGCAACGAGACGGAAGGACGGAGCGCCCGATCGCCTGGGCGGGGCGGCGGACGGCGGTACCGCCTGGAGAGGTAGGGAGGAAAGGGTGGAAGTGTGCTAGATTACACGGCTGCTAGATGACACCAGAGCAACGGCCATGACCACCGATATACAGATTACCCGAACCAAGGACGAGTCCGGCGAGACCACGCTGAGCGTGGAGGCTCCCGTGGAGCGGGTGCAGGCAGCCGAGAGGAAAGCGGCTTCGCGGTACGCGAAGCGGGTCCGGTTGCCCGGATTTCGCAAGGGGAAGGTTCCCCTCAACGTCATCCGCCGTCGGTTTGGCGACGCTATCAAGGAGGCGGTGGTCCAGGAGCTATTGCAGGAGAGCTGGAAGCTGGCACTCGAGAAGGAGGGTCTGGAACCCATAGCGGAGCCGCGGATTCGCGGTCTGAAGATCGAGGAGAATTCCCCGGTAACGTTCGAGATTTTGGTCGAGGTCAAGCCTGAAGTCAACGTGGAGAGGTTAGGGGGCTTTTCCCTGCAACGCAGAGTTGCCCCGGTCTCGGACGAGGTGGTTGAGGACCAGCTCGATGAGTTGCGGCGTCAGAAGGCCCGCTGGGTTCCGGTGGAGGGTGAGAAACCCCAACCCGGCCAGATGGTTCGTATCACCATCGACACCGAGAAAGACGGTGAGGAGGAGGAGGAGGAGGAGGCCGAGGATCGTCCCTATGAGCTGGTGATCGGCCAAGACCAAGCACTTCCCGAGGTCGAGGACAAGATCATGCAGCTCACTCCCGGCGAGACGACGGATACGACGATCACGTTCCCGAGCGACACTGCGGACCAGTCAAAACACGGACAGACGATCTCGGCTCGCATTACGTTGTACGAAGTGAAGGAGCAGCAACTTCCCGAACTCGACGGCGCTTTCGCTGCCGAGATAGGGGACTTCGATTCCGTGGATGAGCTGCGGGAGGCGGTGCGCAGGGATCTGGAAGAGAACGCGAAACGGGAAGCGGACGCAGACGTTCGGCGGCAGCTGGTGGAGCAGCTTGCCGCAGCCAACGACATTCCGGCCCCTCAGTCACTGGTCAACCGGTTACTCGCGGCATATCGGGAAGCGTATCGCATTCCGGACGACCAGGCTGACAAGTTCGCCGCTGAGTTCGTTTCCATGGCGGAGGCACAGGTCAAGCGCGATCTATTGTTGGAGCACGTCGCAGAACGCCACGACTTGAAGGCCACAGAGAAAGACATTGACGAGCGGGTGGAGAAGATTGCCAAGGCCCGCGACATGGAACCTGGGAAGGTTTTCGTGAGTCTTCAGAGAGAAAATCGCATCAAGGAACTCGAGCGAAGCATCACGGAGGAGAAGATATTTGCATACCTTCTCAAGCAATCACCCGTTATTGAGAGTTGACAGACACCATGACAATTTACAAGCCCAGTTCGGCCACCATATATCCGCCGTACATCATCGAGCGGTCGAGCCGGGGTGAAAAGAGCTACGACGTCTTTTCCCGTCTTCTCATGGACCGCATCGTGTTCCTCGGTGCGCCCATCAACGACGATGTAGCCAACATCGTGATCGCACAACTGCTGTTTCTCGATGCGGACAATCCGGACCGCGACATCTTCCTTTACATCAATTCGCCTGGAGGCGTCATCTCTAGCGGGATGGCCATCTACGACACTATGCAGTTCCTGCGGGCGCCGGTGAATACCATCTGCATGGGGATGGCGGCGTCGATGGGCTCCTTTCTCCTATCGGCGGGCTCCAGCGGCAAGCGTCGGGCGCTGCCTCATTCACGGATCATGATTCACCAACCGTCGGCGGGATACCAAGGCACGGCGGCGGATATCGAGATTCAGGCGAAGGAGGTCATCTACCTCCGCGACCAGCTCAACCGCTTGTTCGCTGAACACACCGGCAAGACGGTAGAGCAGATTGAGAAGGACATCGATCGTGACCGGTTCATGTCTGCCGATGAGGCCAAGGAATACGGCCTGATCGACGACGTCATAGTCAAGATGCCCAATGGCGCCGTTGACTCGGGTTGACGGTCGGCCTGGTGAGAGGCATACTAGACGAGTCCAACCACTGGTTTTAACGCATGGCAAATGACAAGCACCTGCGCTGTTCCTTCTGCGGCAAATCCAAGGATGCCGTCCGGAAGTTCATCTCCGGACCGTCGGTGTATATCTGCAACGAGTGTATCGCACTCTGCAACGAAATCCTAGCGGAGGACGAGGAACGGGAGGTTGCCGAGGCGGTAACGCACGTTCCGACGCCGGCGGAGATCAAGGAGGTCCTGGACCAGTATGTCATCGGCCAGGAGCTGGCAAAGCGAACACTGGCGGTCGCCGTGTACAGCCACTACAAGCGCATCAATTCCCAATCGAACCGTGAAGACGATGTCGAGTTGGAGAAGTCCAACATCCTCCTCATCGGTCCAACCGGAGTCGGGAAGACCCTTCTCGCACAGACGCTTGCGCGAATCCTCGATGTTCCTTTCACGATTGCCGATGCGACGACGCTCACCGAGGCAGGATACGTGGGCGAAGACGTGGAGAACATTCTGGTCCGGTTGTTGCAGGCCGGTGACTTCAACGTCAGCGACTGCGAACACGGGATCATCTACATAGACGAGATCGACAAGGTCGCACGGAAGAGCGAAAATCCCAGCATCACGCGCGACGTATCCGGCGAAGGTGTGCAGCAGGCCCTTCTGAAGATCTTGGAAGGAACTATTGCGTCGGTTCCCCCCCAGGGCGGGCGCAAACACCCGCAGCAAGAGTATATCCAAATCGACACGAAGAACATCTTGTTCGTCTGCGGCGGGGCGTTCGACGGTCTCGAGAAAATCATCGAGGCGCGTACGGGCCGGCGACAAATCGGCTTCGGCAAAGAGGACATCGACAGCGGCAAGGTCGAGCAACTGAAGGCCAACCCATACCAAGAGGTGGAGCCTGACGACTTGCTGCGTTACGGGCTCATTCCGGAGCTGGTAGGACGTCTCCCAGTCACCGTTCCGCTCGAGCAACTCGACCAATCATGCCTCATCAAGATCCTGCTGGAGCCGAAGAACGCTTTGACGAAGCAGTACAAGAAACTGTTCGCGCTGGAGGGAGTCGGCCTCACGTTCGACCCCGAGGCGCTGCACGCCGTCGCCGAGCGGGCCGTGAAGCGCGGTACCGGCGCTCGCGGACTCCGTGCCATCCTCGAGGAAACGATGACCAACATCATGTTCGACCTCCCGACTCGCGATGATGTTCGGGAAGTCGTGATTACGAAGGAATGCATAACCGAGGAGCGGCCACCGTTGGTCGTGACGGCACGGCCGACCAAGAAGGAAGCCTGAACCCAGTCGCCTTTGTCGGCAGCTTTCCAACCGCCGATTTTCAAGTCGAGCCATCCCTCCCGGAAGTCGGGTTTCTGGGCCGATCGAACGTCGGCAAGTCCTCGCTGATCAACGCCATCGTAGGACGAAAGGCCATCGCTCGAATCAGTAAGAGTCCCGGCAAGACACGGGAATGCAACGTGTACCAGATCGCCGACCGGCTATATTTGGTGGACCTTCCAGGATATGGGTACGCTCGGGCCTCGAAGTCGGAGCGAAGCCGATTTGCCAAGCTGATAGAGACGTACTTGCGAAGCCGAGAATCGCTTGCCGGAGTGGTGTGGCTGCTCGACGTCAGACGTAACCCCTCTGCCGCGGATCTCGCGTTGGGCGACAAGCTGGCAGGGTGGGAAATTCCTGTGCTGGTGGCGATCACTAAGGGCGACAAGCTCGGTCGTGCCAAGCGCTCGGAGCGGATGCGCAGCATCCTCGGGGAGATCGGACTTCCGGAAGACCAAGCCGTGATGACCAGCGCCGTGACCAAGGAGGGCATCGAGGACTTGCAGGAAGCGATACTGGCCCTCGCGGCCGAGGTGCGGAGTCGACGGTGAGCCCCCTGAAGTGGGCGTGCCTGATCGCATTTGCCGCCGGTGCGCTGCCCTTTGCGGCCCGCCATGCACGCGCCCAGGATACCACATCGCCGGACGAACGTTTGCCGCCGGCCGGCTTGGGCTCACTGCGTCAGGAAGACATTGCGGTGCGCATGGACTGGGGGAACGTGCAGTTCCGCGTCATGCCCCTCGACGAGCTGATTCTCCGCTTACTCGCGCCGGACTCATACACTGCCCTGCACTCGCTGCGGGAAGCCAGCGGCGACGAGATACGACAATCCGTCGACCGTTTTGGTGTGACCGAGCCTGTAGCGTTCCTCGTCACCGTCTTCGGAAAGCAGGACCAAGCCGAGTTCGATCCCGAGCGGTTGGTCATCATCAGCCGCAACCGGCTTTTCCGGCCGATCGCCATCCTTCCCCTCACCCCCCTGTGGAATCAACACAGAGTATCCCAACGGGAAACGGCCGCGGCCATTTACCTGTTTGAAAACGGCATCGCGATGTTGGAACCGTTCACGGTGGAGTCCGACGGCGTGCGGTCGGACCAATGGGAACGGTCGCTCCGGCGGATCGAAAGAGAACGCGCAAGAATCGCCAACCGGCAACGTGGGCCGTGACAGCAACAGCGTAGCAAGTGGCGACTTGCGCGTTCTCCCGCGGCGGCTATCGTCGAATTCTCATCCCGCCAAGAATTGTCCGCGGCAGTCCGGGCCTGGCGCCCGCAGGCTGCCTAGCCACGACATATGACTCGCCGGTGAGGTTCTGCACCGTCAGGTACAGGGAAGTCCACGGGCGAAGCCGGTATTCCGCCGACACATCCAACACAGCAAAGGCATCCGTCATCTTGTCTTCCCGCACCGCCCCCTGACCGGCAACGGTACGCATCGCCGCCGCATAGTTCGCACCCGCCGTGGCCGACCAGCGCCGATGCTCAACTCCGATCCAAGCGCCGAGTTGCGTGGTGGGTATGTATGGCACCCGGTCACCCTTCTGAACCGATCCCCACGACTCGAAATCGCTGTCGAATGAGCTCTGGAACTCCGCTTTCGTGTAAGTGAACGTCAGACCCCACGGTACCGTGAAATTCGCTCCCCTCAAGGCGAGCGGGGCATATTGCAACGATGCTTCTATGCCGAAGGCGTCCACTGCCCCGCCATTGAACTGGTTCCCTGCACCGCTCCCGCCCGTGGCCAGTGTGGCGGCCCCGAGGATGTTGCTATAGTTGCTGAAGAAACCCACGATCTGGGCATTCATCTCACCGGTATTGTACCGGGCGCCGAGTTCGTAGTTTACGCTCGACTCGACCTCAGTTTCCTGATCCGCGCCGGGACCTGGTGGACTGAACCCACTGTGGACACCGCCGAAGAGCCGCAGATCGTCGCGCAGCGCGTAGCTCACACCGATTCCCGGTATCAACACCTTCACGTTCATCTCACGCACGCGATCGGGAGCGGTGCGATCGGGATCATCCGTCCGATAATCGGTGCGCGTAAAATCGGTCGTCTCGAACCGAACACCAGGAGTGACTTTCCACGACCCGAAGCTGATCTGGTCCTGGACAAAGAGGGCTAGAGCCCTAGCATCGCTGACGCGATTGGACTGGCTTCCTGGTGCGCCACCCGCCGTAAGCTGCATCTGGTTCGCCACAAACCGAAAGGCGTCCTCATGCTGGAACCGGTCTTCCTGGTCTTCGTGGTACCGAGCGCCGATCTCGATCTCGTGGCTGACCGACCCTCCGGCAAATTGCACACCGACGACCGATTGAATGCCATGAGCGAAATAGGCGCGATTGTTGGCGCGCACTCTGAGGTCGCCGGGGCCGGAATCGCCACCGCGGAGCACCGCCATCTCCACAGGGAAATCGCCGGGCCGCTCCAGTATCCGGCTGATGTTGGTTCCCCCAACGCTCTGGAGCTTATACCAGTTTCTTTCCGTCTCGTTGCGATACAGGGTAGTTGTGAGGTCGAAATGTCCACCCGGGCGAACGAAATAGCGGACGTGAAGCTGCCTATGTTTGACGTTCATGACGTCCTGTCGGGAAGCCGGATACCGGAGATTGGGGCTAAGGGCGAAGTCGGCCTCGGTCAATCCCAGGTATGTCTCGTCCGAGCGCTGTCTGTTGTAGCCGAGCTTCACCTCGAGTTCCTGATAGGTCGACTTGCGAGGGTCGGTATTAACCCGAAACTTGGCGTTGTAGTCTCCGATGTCGAAGCCCGTTCCCCCTTCCAAGAGCTTCTTGAACCCGTCCGTCACCATCCGGTACCCCTGAACCATCCAACCGAAGTTGGACTGGGAGCCTCCGACCATGGCGTTGAGACGCCTGGTGGCGTGGGCCCCCCCCGCCAGCTCCGCACGGGCCTGGAACTCGTCGGGAATAGGTGTGGAGACCAGGTTGATCGCTCCGCCAACCGTGCGCGGCCCGTACTTGATCTGACTCGACCCCTTGCGCACCTCTACGCCGTGCATCCGGCCGATGACCGGGAAGTAATAGGCCGAAGGCGCGGCATAGGGAGCGGGTGCAATGAGTATTCCATCCTCCATGAGGGTGATCTTGGAGGAGCGTTGTGATCCGGACCCGCGCAGGCCGATGTTGGGTCGTAGGCCGAAGCCTTCTTCCTCTTGGATGTTGACACCGGGAACTCGACGAAGGGTCTGGTGCACATCGTGGAAGGGGTTCCGTTGAGTGATCTCCTCGCCGACCACGACGTGAACCGAGCCGGGAATGTCGTCGAGGTTGCGGCCCAGTTCCGTCCGGCTGCGCAGCACCTCTATCGCCGGCAGGCGAACGACCCCTGTCTCCAGAGCGACGTCTAGAACTGTTTCTGCCCCGGCACGCAGTTCGATCGATTCCCGCCTCACGACGCGTCCGGTCATCCGAACGACGACGGTGTACTTGCCGGCCGGCAGCCCGCTCAACTCGTAGCGGCCCTGCCGGTCGGTGCGAGCCCGAACATCGAGTGGCACGACCTCGATGGAGGCGCCCGACAGTGGCTCCCGTGAATCGGCCTCCATGACGGCCCCGACCAACTTGGCCGTGGTGGGAGGTGCTTGACCCGATGCCGCAGGTACGAAACCGGCTGAGAGGAAGGGCAGGGCGAGGAGAAGCGTAGCGCCGTGGCGAGTACGTTGGCCATTGGTTGTCTTGAACATGTAGTCCAGCGACTTTTCGCTAGGTTAATTGTGGCACTAGTTGCAAATGAGAATCATTTTCAACTTTATCACATTGAAAGCTAACAACCCAGCATCCGGTTATGCAAATCCGTATTTTTACCTACCCTGGGAGTAAATCATGGTGCTGCGTCCGTTGCGGTCCCTCACCCATCCAGAGCCCTTCGCTGGGATCATCGATCGATGGTTGGGGGACATCGAGGAGCAGTTGCAGGACCCCGTCTGTGATCGTTACGAGCTTTGCCGTCGTACTCTCCTCGACCTCTACTACCCCGATCTGGGGAATTACAACGACTTGGTCGCAGACCCGGCCACCTCACACACAACTCGCGCCGCGCTGCTGGGTCTCAATCCCCACAACGTCACCCTGGAGCCTGAGTACTACCAGGAGATCGACACCGAGCGATACGCCCGCGTCAAACCGCTCCTGTGGCTGTGGCAGGGCTTCGACCGCTCGCCGTTCGGCGGAGGAAACGTTGCCGTCGGTGTCCGGCTCCGCCGTATCTTGGCATCGCACATCTTCAAACACTGCGGCAAGAACTTCAAATGCTTCCAGTACGTAGAGTTCTCGTTCGGTTATCAGATGGAGGTCGGCGACGACGTCGCCGTACACCGACATGTTCTGCTCGACGACCGGGGGGGCATCGTGCTGGGCAATCGGGTGTCGATCGCCGATTACGCGAACATCTACAGCCATACCCACAGCATCATCGATCAACTGGACGTTACAAACGCGACGACCATTCTCGAAGACGGCGTGCGAATCACGTATCACGCCACCGTCCTGGCAGGCGTGAAGGTCGGGGAAGAATCGATGGTGGGTGCGGCAGCGGTCGCCACACGCGACGTGCGGCCCTATCACGTCAACTTGGGAATTCCCGCCAAGTCCGTTCGGGTGAAGCCGAATGCGCCCACGGAAGATCACGTGACGCTGGACAGCGCCCGCAGGAGGGAGGTGAAAGACTCGTGAAAGCCTTAGCGGCGGGTCCGCGCTAAGACGGCCTGAATCCTGGCGGAGAGGGCCCGGGCCCGGAACGGCTTGCTCAAAAAATCATCGGCACCAAGCTCGAAAACCCTTACCTCGTTGTCTTCGTCGCCCTTGGCCGTCAGGACGATGATGGGAAGGTCCTCGGTGGCCTGGCGCGACCGTAGTTGAGTAATCACGCCGTAACCGTCCAACCCCGGCAGATTGAGATCGAGAACCAGAATGTCAGGGGCATGCGTGTCCACCTGCTCCAGCGCCTGCGCGCCATCGCTAGCTTCGAACACCGTGTAGCCATCCCGCTCCAGCAAGTCTCGCATGACCCGGCGCAGTTGGTTTTCGTCGTCGACGAGGAGCACTCGAATGCCGGCGGAGCCGTCGCCCGCCGCTGCGACGCTCGAGACTCCGTCGACCAGTTCGAACCGGTCGGTCACTGGATCCGGAAGAGTCGTTGCCACCGCAGGCGACACCACGCCGACTGGCGCACCCTCCCTGCCGGATGACTCCGTCGTCGGCCCGGCTCGGGCCGACGGCCGGGCCAGAACCTCGCCGCTCTTCGTTTCGTCGTCCAGCGGCATGTCGACTACCCGGAGCAGCTCTTCGATGGTGGATTCGCCCCTAATCACATGTGCCAGGCCACTATGCCACATCGACCGCATGCCTTCTGCCGAGGCCGCATCCGCAATCTTGTCGGCGGTCGCACCACTGGTAATCAGCCGCTCGATTTTGGGAGTTATTTTCAGGATCTCGACGATGGAAAAGCGGCCCCGATATCCGGTCATGGCACACTCGGGGCACCCCACCGCTCTCTGGAGACTGGAGCCATCGGGAATCCATTTGTTGAGTTTCGACGCAACAGGCTCGGACCGTTCCTCTCGACACGTCGTGCATAGGGTGCGCATTAGCCGCTGCGCCACCACGCCACGAAGCGAGGTCCCGATCTTGAACCCCGCCACCCCGATGTCGGCCAATCGGGTGACCGCGTTTGCGGCGTCATTGGTGTGAAGCGTCGACAACACGAGGTGACCGGTCAAGGAGGCCTGGACGGCGATTTCCGCGGTTTCCAGATCGCGAATCTCACCCACCAACACCACGTCGGGGTCCTGTCTGAGGATCGATCGCAAGGCGGCTGCGAAGGTGAGACCGGCCTTTTCGTGCACCTGGACCTGGACGATGCCGGGCAGCCGGTACTCGACGGGATCCTCCACCGTGACGATGTTGACACCCTCGGACTGAACGTGCCTGATGGCCGAGTACAGGGTGGTGGTCTTTCCGGACCCCGTCGGCCCCGTTACCAGGATGATGCCGTCCCGGAACTCCAGCAGTTCTTCAATGGACGCCGCCTCTGCATCGCCGAACCCGAGGGCGTCCAGGCTGAGAACCGTCCGACTCGAATCGAGGATTCGAATGACGACTTTTTCCCCTTGGGAAACAGGCAGTGTCGACACCCGAAGATCGACGGCGACGGCGTTTACGACCACGCGGGCACGCCCGTCCTGGGGCCGGAGCCGGTCGGCGATGTCCAGCGATGCTATGATCTTCAGACGTGAAATCAATGGGAGCCCCGCCGCTCTCGGGATCTTCATGATCTGCCGCAACACGCCATCGATGCGGTAGCGGACGGCGACACCACCCTCCTCCGGCTCGATGTGGATGTCGCTGGCCCGCGATAGGATTCCCTCGGACATGATGAGATCCACCATCCGCACGACCGGCCGCTGCGACGCCTCCGCCTCCGATATGACCAGCTCTTCCTGTTCTTTGACCACGGTGATCTCGGCGTCGGAGTCGCCCATGCCTTCGAGGATCTTCTCCATCACGTTCTCTGCGCGGTACAACTCGTCGAGATGCTCTGTGATCACCGCCGGGCTGGCGAGGAGGAGGCGCACCTCCCGTCCCGTAGCGAAGGCGAGGGTCTTTTCACAGTCGAGGTTCGAAGGGGTTCGCCGTCGCGATCTCCAAATAGGAGTCCGTGCCCCGAACGGGAAGGATGTGATACTTGCGGGCCTGCGCTTCCGTGACCAGGGCCTTGGCTGCAGGCTCCATCTGCGACCAATCCACGATTTTTACCCGAAACCGCGTGGCGAGGGCACTTAAGATCTGGGAGTCCGTGGCCATTTTGCACAGCACGGCCGTCTCCCACAGCGACGCTGCGGCCTGCTTGCTCGTCCGGAGCTCCTCCAGCTTATCTTCGCCGAGGAGTTGCCTCATGGTGCCGGCAAGCCATTCATCCAGAAACTTGGCCACTCGCTAACTTCTCCACATGCGCGGCGGGATCGCCCCTCGCACATTCAAGGTAAATCAGCCGGAAAACCCGACAACCGCCCCCCTACCAGACCACGGGACACGTAGCCCGGAGTCACCGCAGCCTGCCCTGGGAACCAAGACCTGCAGGTCCGGGGTACCACTCTCTGCCGGTGACGCGCCGAGCGATGGGACGCCCCGTGTCCTGTGCACGGTTGCCGACGACCCAGAGAGGAGGATTTCCACCAAGCCCATGATACAAGCGTCCCGGTTACACCAAACCGAATGCCGGTGGGGCGCGTGCGGTTCTCCAACCCTCCGAATATTGCGGTGGCAGGCCCTGGCGGCAACCATGGCCGCCGCCCTGACGGCTGGATCCGGTGATGTCCTAGACCCCGAGGCTCAGGTTCTGGCGGTCTCCGAACTCCTGATTCTGGCCCAGCAGGCCACCGCTCCCCCTCCGCCAACGGCCACGTTCCACGTGTTCAACTCCAAGATCACCGCCCGCTCGATCGTTCATGACGATGAGTTCAACACACCCTTTCTCACCATCGAGTTTCCGACCTCGTGCCTGGCATCGATCGACGGTCGGACGCTGGGGCAGGGAGATTCCGTATTGGTCACCATACGCCCGGCGGCAGGGCAGTACGGGTTCACGTTGTCGCCCCTCGGCCTGACCCTGACGAACGGCTGTGGCGCCACGGCGGAGCTGTCCTTCGGCCGCTACGGGGACCTGAGCGTCGCCGACGGGTCCTCAACATATCTGGACCGCGCGGCCTATGCCGCCGCCCTGGACCTGTGGCGGGAGACGGGTCCCGACAGATGGGAAGTCGTTCAGGAATCGGGGCCTTCCGGGAATGATTCCGTTGAGGGTGCCGTGGCGGGCAGCGGCTCGTATCTACTGGCAGCCCCGAGGTAGTCGGCCAGCATCGCACGGCACTCCCGTTTCCCTTCCTGCCATTCCCCAACCATATTGTCCGCCTCAGGAGCAGATCTGTTGGCAACCTTCAATCTCCGAAGCACCCGCGGGGAACACTCGGTCGATGTTGCCTCCGGCCAGACGATTGTTGTGGGCCGGGCGGTCACGACGGATTTGCCTGTGTACGATCCCACCGTGTCGCGGCGTCATGCCGAGCTGGTCCATACCGCCCAGGGTTTGACCGTACGGGACCTGGGCTCGAGCAACGGAACGTTCGTGAACGGGATCCGGGTCTCCGAGATGCGTGTCAAAGACGGTGACGTGGTGACCTTCGGCAAGGTTGCGTTCAAACTGATAGAAATTCTCGAAGCCGAGCCTCCGCCTCATGCGGAGGGGTTCACTTCTCCCCAGAGTGCTCTCGAAGCGACGATCATACGGCAGGTTCCGGTGCCGGAGGTGGACAGCCTCGAGCAGCAGGTCGCGAGACTGAGCGGGGAGACAGATCAGGCTTCCTCGGAGATCAAGGAGGTGACCAAGCTGAGCCTCCTGCTAGACATTTCAAAGGAGCTGGCGAAGCAACAGGATGTCGACAGGCTCCTCGAGAAAATCGTCGACATCACTTTCCAGGTGATGAACGTAGACCGGGTATCCATCCTCATGGTCGAGACGGGTTCTGGAGAGCTGATTCCGAGAACTTCGCGTAACCGTCTGGGTGACCAATCCGGTGGCCGGCACGTTCCGCGGTCGATTGCGCAGCGCTGCGTAGACGAACGGCTGGCGATCCTCACGGACAACGCTGCCGCAGACGAGCGCTTCACGGGTCAGTCGATATTGACGCAGAGCGTGAGGAGCGCGATGTCGGCACCACTCATGGCAAGCGAGGGGAGCGTACTCGGGCTCATTTACGTAGACAACATGACCGCGACGAACTCGTTCGGAGATGAGGACCTGGAATTCCTCATGGCGTTTTCCGGCATCGCTGCGGTGGCCGTCGAGAACAGTCAGCTTTTCGACCAATTGGCCCGGGAGGCGGTCGTTTTGTCCAACTTCCAGCGCTATTTCGCTCCCAACCTCGTCGAGCAGATCGCGAGCCAGGAGGGAATAGTTCAGCTCGGCGGCGCCAAGCGACCGGTGGTGGTGTTCTTTTCGGACATCCGCGGATTCACGCCGATGTCAGAGAAAATGAGCCCGGACGACATCGCATCGCTGCTTACCGAGTACTTCACCGAAATGGTGGGGATCGTATTCGACCACGGCGGAACGCTCGACAAGTTCATGGGTGATGCCCTCATGGCTCTGTGGGGAGCACCGGTGGCGAGCGACGACGCCGCCGACCACGCCATGCAGGCAGCGATCGATATGATGGGCGTTTTGCGCGAACTGAACGAGAAGTGGAGTTCCGAGGGTAAGCCGCACGTTGAGATCGGAATCGGGATCAACTTCGGCGAGGTGTTCGCAGGCAACATCGGCAGCGACCAGCGGATGGAGTACACCGTGATTGGCGACCCCGTAAACGTTGCTTCACGGTTGTGCTCGAAGGCCGGCGGCGGGCAGGTTATCATCTCCGAACCGTTCTACAACGTTCTCAAGGCGCCGCCCGCGGTCGAAGCGTTGGAGCCTCTGGAGTTGAAAGGCAAGTCCGAGACTGTTCCGGTGTATCAGGTGAAGTTGTAGGGAATCCCGGCCGCGTTCATCAAATCCACTACCAGTCGCAACGGCAAGCCCATCACGGAGAAGTAATCTCCCTCTATGCGATCCACCAATACGGCGCCCAGCCCTTGGATACCGTAGGAGCCTGCCTTGTCCAACGGCTCGCCTGTTTGGACGTAAGCTCGCGCCCTTTCGCGAGTCATCTGTCGGATCCAAACGGAGGTGACGTCGCATGCGTCACGCACGTCGTCTCCGCGAGCCAATGCGACCGCGCTGACTACTCGATGGCGATTGCCAGCCAGCTCCAACAGCATATCCTCAGCGGCGATGGGCGATTCCGGCTTCCCCAGAACCCTTCCGTCGAGAACCACCACCGTGTCGGCCCCGAGCACCCAGATGTCAGGGTGTCTTTCGCTGCCGGCTCGCGCCTTCTCCCGGGCCAGCCGTGTGGCATAGTGCTCCGGGTCTTCGCCGGGCCGCGGCAGTTCGTCGACTTCTACGGGATCGACCACATGCGAGATGCCAAGCATCTCCAGCAGTTGACGCCTCCGGGGAGAGCGCGACGCCAACACCAAGGTTGCGGTATTCATCGCTCGATCACCAACGTCACTGGTCCGTCGTTCACCAGTTCTACGCCCATCATGGCACCGAATTCCCCTGTCTCCACGGGCACGTTCCGACTCCGCAGCGCTCTCACGAACGCTTCGTACAACGGAATCGCTTCGTCCGGTCCAGCAGCGTGTACAAACGACGGCCGGCGCCCCCGGGAGACGTCCCCGTACAAAGTGAACTGCGAGACGACCAACACCCCGCCGCCCACGTCGTCGACCGATCGATTCATCTTGCCTTCGTCATCTTCAAAAACGCGGAGTCCAACGAGCTTGTTGGCCATCCAATCGATGCTTGCCTGACCGTCACCCGGCGCAAAACCCACCAAGGCGAGAAGACCCCGGCCGATGGAGCCGAGAACCTTGCCGTCGATCGTGACGGAAGCGCGAGCGACCCTCTGGACCACGACCCTCACGCTCTCCACCTTTCCCTGACGTGTTACTCGACCGTTACAGACTTGGCGAGATTGCGGGGCTGGTCGACGTCGCATCCGCGCCGCACCGCGACGTGGTAGGCCAGCAGCTGAAGCGGTATCACGCTCAGGACCGGCGTGAGGCAGTTGATGGTTTTCGGGATGGTGACCGTTTGATCGGCGAGTCTGGTGATCTCCTCTTCACCCTCAGTGACGACGGCAAAGATGCGGGCACGACGCGCCTTAACCTCTTGCACGTTCGACACGATCTTTTGATACACCGCGTCACTCGGAGCGACACAGATCACCGGCATCATTTCATCGATGAGTGCGATGGGCCCGTGCTTCATCTCGGCGGCGGGGTAGCCCTCCGCATGAATGTAGGAGATCTCCTTGAGCTTCAACGCTCCTTCCAGCGCAACAGGAAAGTTGTACCCACGCCCGAGGAACAATGCGTTCTGCGCCAGCGCGTATGTGTCCGCGAGCTTTTCAATTTCTTTCGTGTGCCCCAACACTTGCCGAACTTGCTGCGGCAGGCGACACAGCGCCTTGACCATCTTGCGGCCCTGCAACACCGACATCGAGCGCGGCCTGCCGAGCCGCAGCGTAAGCAGTGCTAGTGCGACGACCTGGCACGTGAACGCCTTGGTGCTTGCCACGCCGATCTCGGGACCCGCATGGATGTAGGTTCCCCCGTCCACCTCACGGGCGATCGTACTGCCCACCGAGTTCACGATTCCGAGCGTTCTAGCTCCGCGCTTCTTGGCTTCCCGCAGCGCGGCCAGCGTATCCGCCGTCTCGCCACTCTGGGAGATGCCTATCACCAACGTGCGGTTGTGTACTAGCGGCGCCCTGTAGCGGAATTCGGAGGCGTATTCAACCTCCGCCGGGATTCGAGCAAGCTCCTCGAGCATGTATTCACCGATCAGCGCGGCATGCCACGAGGTACCACACGCAGTGAGCACCACACGGTCGATCTCGAGAAGCTGTTCGTCCGTCATGTCGATGCCACCGAGCCTGGCGGACCCCTCCTCCTCGAGGAGCCGACCACGCATCGTGTTCGTAATGGCTTCCGGCTGCTCGAAGATTTCTTTGATCATGAAGTGGGCATGCCCGCCACGTTCGATCATCTCGAGGTCCCAGTCCACCAGTGACACGGTTTTCTCCACGCGCGTCTTATCGAGGTCGACAATGTGGTAGTGGTCCGGCGTGAGGACTGCCACTTCCCCATCGTCCAAATAAACGACCGACCGCGTGTGCTGCACGACGGCGGCGGCATCGGACGCTATGAAGTTCTCACCGTCGCCCAAGGCCAGCAACAACGGAGAACCCAACCTCGCCGCGACAAGGGTGTTTGGCTCATACGTCGAAATGACCCCCAAACCGTACGTGCCTTCCACCCTTCGCAGGGCCTCGGCGACCGCTGCCTCGAGCGAGTCGGTGTACAGATCGCGAATGAGATGCGCCAACACCTCGGTATCGGTTTCGGAGCGAAACCGACAACCGCGCTCCGAGAGCCAGACCCGCAGCGCCGCAGCATTCTCGATGATGCCGTTGTGAACAACCGCGATGGTCCCATCGGTATCGGTGTGCGGATGCGCGTTCACATTGTTGGGCGCGCCGTGCGTAGCCCAACGGGTGTGCCCCAGCGCTAGTGTGCCGGTGTGGCCGTCGGCGGGCAGCCTGCTCGCCAGCACCCCCAGCTTGCCCGCCGCCTTGTCGATCTCGAGCCGGCCGTCTCGGACAACGGCTAGCCCGGCCGAGTCATACCCGCGGTATTCGAGCCTCTTGAGCCCCTCCATGATGAGCGGTGCCCCTGCTCGACAACCGGTGTACCCAACGATTCCACACATAGGTTTCTCGAATCCGATTACATCACAAGCAAAATACCAACGAAGGCCAACGGTTACGAAGCCCTCACGACCTCTCGAAAATGTTCCGGGCCTCGGCTACCAACTCCTCGGCACGCCCGGCGGATGGCGCCTCCCCGATCAGCCGAACAATCGGTTCGGTACCCGAAGGCCGAACGTGGAGCCAGCTGTCGCCCCACGCGAGTCTGATACCGTCCGTCCGGTCCACCAAGGCATCCCCGAATCTGTCCTGTAGTGCTGTGTACGTCGCCTGCAAGCCTCCGCCGCGAGGGGCCTTGGCCTTCACGATCGTATAACGCGGCGCCGCGTCCACCACCTGCGACACGGTACGCCCCGTCACCGCCAGCAGCTGCAGCACGAGCGCCGCAGCCACCGGGGCGTCTCGGCCGGAGTGAAGCTCGGGCAAGATGACGCCCCCGTTGCCTTCCCCACCAACTATCGCTCCCTGGCCCAGCATCGCCCGGGCCACATGCGCCTCCCCAACGGACGCCCGGAAAACGTCGCTGCCGAATTCCCGGGCTGCGTCGTCTACAATAAGCGATGTCGAGAGGTTCACAACCACGGACCCCGGCGCCTGCGCCAGCACCGCCCGCACCCCGAACGCCAAGGTGTAGTCCTCACCGATCGGACGACCACTCTCGTCTGTGAGCGCCATCCGGTCACCATCCGGGTCGATCGCCATACCCAGATCGGCCCCGCTGTCCCGCACCAATGCGCCCAGACCACTCAGGTTCTCTGGCACCGGCTCGGGCGGACGAGTGAAGCAACCGTCGGTCTCCAGCTCCATTCCAACGACTCGGCAACCCAGGGCTTCCAGCAAACCCGGCATGATCGTTCCGCCGACTCCCCTGACGCAATCCAGCGCCACAACGAATCGCCGCTTGCGGATGCGCTCCAAGTCGAGGATCGACAGCCCGAGCACGCCGTCCAAATGCCGCGCAACGGCCTCCCCATCCGTCTCGCTCTCTGCTCCGGCGCCACGGTCCACGCGCTCCGGCGAGGCGCCTTCCGCCAGCAAGCGCAGTTTTCCGCCCGTCTCGCTGTTCAGGAAAATGCCGTCGGCGCCCACGAACTTCAGCGCGTTCCATTCGATCGGATTGTGGCTTGCGGTTATTACGATCCCCCCCCCGGCCCCGTGGTGCTCTACGGCTAACTGGGCGGTCGGCGTGGGAATCATACCGCAATCGATGACGCCACACCCCACAGACTCCAAGCCCCACGCCGCCGCCGCCGCGAACATCGGCCCCGACGTTCGCGAGTCCCGGGCGAGCACGACGTTCTTCCATTCTGACTGCAACACCAAGATTCCCATCGCCGACGCAAAGCGACTCACGAGCTCGGGCGTGAGATCCTTGCCGACGATGCCTCGGACTCCGGAAACACTTACGATGAGAGTGTCGGTCATGTGGTGTCGGTTGCCATTAGATACGTCGGCGTAAGGTAAGGGGAGGGGGGAGGAGGGAGGAGGAGGTGGGAGGTGGGAGGTTGCCCACCCCACCGCCTTGCCGCCCGGAGAAGGGGGGGTGGAGAGGTGGTGGGGTAGTTAGTTTGCGTTGAACCTTCACACGACAGCCATGACCCGCATTTCTGACGACGATCTCCGATTCGACATCGCGACGCGCGCCGTCCACGCTGGCCAAGAGCCCGATCCCGCCACCGGCGCCATCATGATGCCGATCTTCCAGACCTCGACCTACGTCCAACAGAAGCTCGGTGAGCACAAGGGCTTCGATTACGCCCGTACCCGCAATCCCACGCGCGACGCACTGGAGAGAAACTTGGCATCCCTCGAAGGGGCACGGCACGGGTTTGCGTTTTCGTCGGGGATGGCGGCGACCGAGGCGGTCCTGAAGCTGTTGTCCTCGGGAGATCACGTCGTCTCGGGCGAGAACCTCTATGGGGGATCGCACCGCCTCATGGTTCAGGTACTCGAGCGCTTTGGTATGAGTTTCACGTTCGTCGACGAGCGCGACCCCAAGAATTTCGAGCGCGCGATCACGTCGGCCACCAAAATCATCTACGTCGAGACCCCCACGAACCCCATGATGCGACTGGTAGATCTCAGGACCATCGCGGAACTCGCCGCCGCCCGGGATCTGCTCCTCGTCGTCGACAACACGTTCGCAACACCGATCTTTCAGCGTCCTCTGGAGCACGGCGCCGACATCGTCGTTCACTCCACGACTAAGTTTCTCAACGGTCACAGCGACATCGTCGGCGGCGCTGTGCTCACATCGCTCGATGACGTGGCCGAACGGCTGGCGTTCCTACAGAACGCGGCTGGCGCCGTCCCCGGACCGTTCGACTGCTGGCTCACCCTGCGCGGCACCAAGACGCTGGCGCTTCGCATGAAGAGGCACGACGAAAACGGGCGGCGCATGGCACAGTGGCTGGTGGAAAATCCTCGAGTGAGGCGCGTGTACTACCCCGGACTGCTCGATCACCCTCAACACGAGTTGGCGTGCAATCAGATGCATGGGTTTGGCGGGATGATATCCTTCGACATGGGATCTTTCGACGCGGCCCGAGCCGTGGCTGAGGGCACCAGGCTCTTCGCCTTGGCGGAGTCGCTGGGAGGGGTCGAGAGCCTGATAGGGCATCCCGCGACTATGACCCACGCGTCCGTCCCAGCCAGCTTGCGTGAGTCCATGGGATTGACCCTCGGCCTGGTGCGGATCTCGGTGGGCATCGAGAACGCAGACGACCTGCTGGCTGACCTGGAACAGGCCATGGAGGGTGCAGGGTAGGAGGACGTCACAATCTGAAACCGCGACGTAGACAGCGCGTACGATGAAGCACAGCAGTATTTTCAGCTATCGGCCCGCATTCTCGACTTGGAGGCACACATGACCGGCGTTCCGACCGACCGACTGCGCAAGATCTTGACAGGCATCGCCCCCGTGAGCTGGGAGCACCCGGCGGACCGGGCAGCGCTTCAGGGCCTCCGGGCCGTCCCCGGGTTCGACACGGCCGTCAAGAAGATTCTCGCTTTCATCGGCGGCGAACAGGGAGTCCGCTTGATCTTCCAGGCAAACGCCGTGAAGGTGGGCCCCAAGCAGTTCCCCAGGCTTCACAGCATGCTGGCCGAGGTGAAAACCACGCTCGATTGGGAAAAAGACGTGGAGCTCTACGTTTCCCAGACACCCATCGCGAACGCGATGGCGGTGGGCTTCGACGAGCCCTTCATCGTCATCCATTCGGGCACCATGAGCCTACTCAACGACGATGAACAGCGTGTCGTTCTCGGACATGAGCTCGGGCATGTGATGAGCGGCCATGCTCTCTACCACACGATCCTATTCCTCATTGTGCTGTTCGGTTTCGCCAACCTGCCGTTCCTGGCGGGGATCGCACTGCTTCCGATCCGCCTCGCTCTCATGGAGTGGTACCGCAAGAGTGAGCTGTCTGCGGATCGCGCCGGTTTGCTGGCGTGTCAGAGTCGCGAAGACTCTCTCCGCCTCAACATGAAGTTCGCGGGTGGCGGAGAGACGAGTGCGATGGATCTGGATGTTTACATGGAGCAGGCCAAGGAGTATGCAGAGGGCGGCGGCCCCTTGGATACGATCTACAAGATATTGAACACTCTCGACCTCGATCACCCCTTCAGCTCGATGAGAGCCGCCGAGCTACAGAAGTGGATCGACGAAGGAGAATACGACAAGATCGTCGTGGATGGTCAGTACGCTCACCGCGGCACCGAGGAAGAGGATCGTCCCTTGACCGCGGACATCGGTGAGGCGGCGGAGTATTATGGACGTGAGGCCAGGGAAACGGTGGGGCAGGTATTTGAAGCCGCTAGGAAGGCTGGACAGGCGTTCACCAAGGCGTTCAAAGACGCAACGAAGAAGTGAGAATACTCGTCGTCGGCGGTGGCGGCCGGGAGCATGCCCTCTGTTGGGCCTTCTTCCCGACCGCCACCGTTTTCTGTGCCCCGGGGAACCCCGGCACCCGTAATTGTGCCACCAACCTCTGGGTCAAACCGAGCGATCACTCCGGCATCCTGGAGGCTGTCCGGCGGGAGAACATCGATCTTACGGTGATCGGCCCGGAGGCTCCGTTGGCCGCCGGCCTGGTCGACGACCTCAACACCGCTGGACACCACGCTTTTGGCCCCACCCAAGCCGCCGCGCAGATCGAGGCATCAAAGGCCTTTGCCAAGGACGTCATGGCCAAGGCCGGCGTGCCCACCGCCGCCGCCGGGATCTTCACGGACCAGCAAGAGGCCCTCGGCTACGTCGCCACACACGACGAACCGCTGGTAGTGAAGGCGTCGGGATTGGCCGCCGGGAAGGGAGCGGTCGTATGCTCGTCCCGTGAAGAGGCGTGCCTGGCACTATCTGCCATGTTCGCCGGACGTTTTGGGGATGCGGGTAAGGAAGTGCTGGTGGAACAGTTCCTGGAAGGCGAAGAGCTTTCCGTCTTCGCCCTGACCGACGGTGAGCACACCTTCACGCTTCCGGCTTCACAGGATCATAAACGACTCAAAGAAAACGACTTAGGCCCTAACACCGGCGGCATGGGAGCTTATGCTCCTGTGAGCATCGCCACCGAGATCCTGCTCGAGCGAATCGACAAGGAGGTCATCAGACCCACCCTGCGGGAGCTCGCGGATCGGGGAACGCCTTATCGAGGCGTACTCTACGCCGGTCTCATGGTATCGAAAGAAGGAGACCCGTCGGTCGTGGAATTCAATTGCCGGTTCGGGGATCCGGAGGCTCAGGTGGTGCTTCCTATCGCGAGTCAGGGGCTGGCCGACCACCTCTGGAGCATAGCCTCCGGTGAGCGCTGGTCACCCCCACGGCCAACGGCAGCACAACCGCGCCGGGCAGCCGTCACGACGGTCATGGCTGCCCCCGGATATCCCGAAGCGCCACAGAAGGGAGCCCCAATCACTCTCCCGTCAGAGTTCCCATCAGACACCGTGCTCTTCCAAGCTGGAACCGATGACGCGGACGGTACACTGCGTGTCTCCGGAGGACGCGTATTGTGTGCGACGGGAATCGGCCCCGACGTCCCCACCGCCATAGAGGCGAGCCACCGGCTCGTGGACGCGGTCGAGTTCGAGGGAAAGGTGTTCCGGCGTGATATCGGATGGCGGGAGATAGCACGTGCCGGAGCTTCCTGAAGTCGAGACGATCGTCAGGGATCTCTCCCCGCTGCTATGCGGGCGGCCTCTCAGAGACCCTAGGCTGTTCAAGAACGACGTGCTCCGCGGCGTGTCTGCGCGGAAACTGCTGCGGATTCTTCGCAACAACCGCATAGCCGATGTGACCCGGCGGGCCAAGCATGTGGTGATCCTCCTCGCCAGTGGTGAGCGCATGGTCATCCAACCGCGCATGACCGGATCGTTGATCGTTTACGGCCGTCGCTTGCGCGCTGATGAGCAGCGCTACGTGGTGCTGCGGGCCGGCCTCGGGAACGGACAGGTGTTGGTATATAGCGACGTGCGTCGGCTGGGCACGATCTCGTTGTTGGACGAAGGAGCCTGGCAGACCTATACTGCCGGTATCGGTCCCGAACCCCTGGCCGTCGAATTCGACGGCCGTCATTTCATCCAGCGACTGTCGGGCACCAAACAGGCGATCAAGAAGGCTCTCATGGATCAGCGCCGACTTGCCGGCGTCGGGAATATCTACGCCAACGAAGTGCTGTTCCGCGCCGGGATCGACCCCTCCCGGCCGGCCGATCGCCTCTCGAATGATGATTTCCGCAGGCTGTACCGAACAGTCAGACATGTGCTGCGCCAGGCAGTTCGCGCCGGCGGCACGACGATCCGCGACTACCGCAACGGCATGGGCGGCAGCGGATCGTACCAGCACACCCTCCTTGTGTACGGGCGCGGCGGCAAGCCCTGCCCTCGTTGCCGCACCACTCTCGCAACCACGCACGCGATTGACGGGCGCGCCACCACCTTTTGCTGGCGCTGCCAGGCCATGTCTCGGTAACATGAATGCACGTTCATCCGTCGAGTCGTCGATCCCTACATCAATGCCTGCGCTAGCGCTTCCCAACGTCGATCTCGACTGGTTGCGGCGGCGCGTGCACAACTTCGCCGAGGATCGACCAGGTGTGTATCGCATGTTGAGCCCTGGTGGACGGGTGATTTATGTGGGGAAGGCCAAAGCCGTGCGGACGCGCCTCCTCTCGTATTTTCGCGCTCGGTACCCCGAGGACAAAGCCGCCAGAATCTTGCATGCGGCATCGGATATTCAGTGGAAATATGTGTCGTCAGAATTCGGAGCGTATCTCGCTGAGTTGCGGGACATCAGGCGGTACCGACCGGTTTTCAACGTGCGCATGAACCGCACGCGCCGGGCCGTGTTGATCAAAGTGAGCGGCGGGCCGGCGCCCAAACTACTCGTGGGGTCCCGGCCGGGTGCGGGAGACGTTCGTCATTACGGGCCCTTCACCGGCACCGAACGAGTGCGCGCCGGCGTCAAGGTCCTCAACGATCTTCTCGGTTTGCGCGACTGCACTCTCTCGATGCCGATCAATTTCGCCGAGCAGGGGGATTTGTTTCGGCTGCAACAGCGTGCGGCGTGCATGCGATTCGATTTCGGAACCTGCAGCGGACCATGTGCCGGGCTGGTCAGCGAGAGCGAGTACCGCAGGCGGATGGCGACCACGATCGACTTTCTGGAGGGCCGCTGTCTCACTCCCTTGGACCGTGTGGTCGCAGAGATGCAGGCGGCCAGCGAAGCACGGCAGTTCGAACGTGCTGCGTGGTGGCGAGACCGTTTCGACGCCCTCGAGTGGCTGCTACGAGCATCCACTCAGGCACGCAACGCCATAGAATCGCTGAGCTTCGTGTACCACGACCCAGGGTCGCATGGCGACGACCGCGTCTACCTTATTCGACGCGCGACGGTGCGCGCTGTGGCTCCCGCCCCCACCACACCGATCGAGCGTGAGGCGTTCCGCGCAGTGGTTGCGGAACATCGGATCCGGGAACCCAGCGATGTTCCTTTGCCCGTGTCGGACATGGACGAGATGCTCCTCTTGTTGCGGTGGTTCAAGACTCACCCGAGCGCGATGCGCCGGACCGTACCTCTTTCCGAATGGTCAGCCAAGTGACCACAGCAGCCCTAAACACATGACCCCGAACTCCAGAGTGTTGCTGCACCTCAAGGCACGATGCTGACAGCGTTCGTCCAACTCGGTGCCGGTTTCGTTATCCTGGCAATCGGCGGGCATTACATCGTGCGCGGCGCTGTGTCTATCGCCTTGTTGGCCAAGATCTCCACGGCAGTAGTGGGCCTTACCGTAGTCGCCTTCGGCACGAGCCTTCCAGAGCTTGCCGTGAGCGTCAACGCCGCGGCGGCAGGATCGACTGCCATAGCGTACGCCAATGTCGTGGGTTCCAACATCTTCAACATCGCCGTCATTCTCGCGGGGACCGCCCTGGTGAGGCCGATCTTGATCCCCCGCAATGCGCGGCTGCTGGAGCATCCCGGCATGTTCGCGGTGTTGGTGCTGTGCCTGTTCATGGCCCGGGACGGATTGATGAGCCGGATCGACGGGGCAATGCTCCTCTTCGGGGTCGTATTGTTCATCGTGCTAACCGTCCTGCACACCCGGGCGGCCGGGCCGGCGGACCACTCCTCCCGCGAGGCAGAGGTCGAGAGGCTGCATCTCGACGGTGGCAACCGCGGTCGCGCTTGGGGTCTCGGCATCGCATACGTGGTCGCCGGGATCGTCGGGTTGTGGACCGGTGCTGAATTCCTGGTAGCCGGTGCGGTGACCATCGCGCAATCGATGGGAATCTCCGAACGCGTCATCGGCCTCACTATCGTCGCCATGGGAACGAGCTTGCCGGAGCTGGTCACTTCCGTCGTAGCCGCCCGGCGCGGTGAGCATGAAATCGCACTGAGCAACTTGATGGGTTCCAACCTCTTCAACGTTCTAGCAGTGCTCGGCCTCACCAGCTTCGTGTTCGCAGTTCCGGTGGATCCCCGGGCCATCAGCCTCGACAACTGGGTCATGCTGGGATTCGGCGCCGCTCTCTTCCCGATCCTGTGGCTGAGCAAGCACGTCACGAGGGTGCATGGCGTATTACTGCTGGCGGCGTTCGGGGTGTATTTCGTCGTTGTGTTGGTGGGTGCGTGAAGAAAGGGAGGATGGAGGAGGGAGGATGGAGGAGGCAGGAGGTCTAGCTGATCATCCGGAGTCGATCCTACTCCCTACTCCCTCCAGAGACACCAACCTCGCCCTCGGAGGTATTCCCGGCTCCAGTTCCATGATACCGACGGAGGCTGGGATTCCCTTCCTCGGTGCACCTGCGGAACCCGGGTTCATCACCGTTACTGTCATGTCCACGAGCTCCAACAGCGGTTGGTGCGTGTGCCCGAACACTATTATCTCGGCTTCCAGAAACGACTCGTGTAGCGATTGTGGGTTCGGCGTGCCGAACTGATCGCCGTGCGTCACGGTAACGTAGAACCCGTCCAACTCTAGCTTCGCCACTTGCTGGCAGCGCTCCCGAATCTCGAACCCGTCAATGTTCCCATACACGGCCGTAACCGGCGCCAACGTTTCCAGTTCCGTCAAGACGTCGGCCTTCCCTACATCGCCCCCGTGAAGGATGTGGTCTACCTGGCTGAAGATCTCGAACACCGCGTTGGGAAGCCTGCCGTGCGTGTCGGAGATGATGCCGAGGCGCATCTATTGACCGCTTTGCCAGCGGGTCACGAATGTCAAGTCGAGCTTCATGTGGTCGACGACACGCTGAACCACGAAATCCACCAGTTGGCCCACTTCAGTCGGCCGGTGATAAAAACCAGGGGCAGCCGGGAGCACGGTAGCTCCGGCTTCGGCGACGGCCGTGAGGTTGCGGAGGTGTATCAAGGAAAGGGGAGTCTCGCGAGGCACGAGAATCAGCGGCCGGCGTTCCTTGAGGGCTACGTCAGCCGCGCGTTCGACAAGCGAACGGCTGGTTCCACCGGCGACTGCTGCTACAGTCCCCATCGAGCACGGGCAAATGACCATGCCCGCACTCTTTGCGGAACCAGAAGCTGGAGTCGCGCCGCGCTCATCGTCTGCGAACAGGACGACGTTGGGCCACTTCCCTCCTGTGGCAGCTTTGAGTTCCGCTTCTGAGCCGATGCCTGCCTCGACATCGAGCAGCCGCCACCCGTGCTGCGACACGATGAGTTGAACCGGAATTTGATGAACGACGAGAACGTCAAGCAGACGAACCGCATATGGCGCACCAGACGCACCTGTAATTGCCAGAACCCAAGGTCGTGTCAACGACCTCTCCGATTCGGGGTCGGCGACTTCCTGGGGTGACGCACCGGTATCTCCGGCGCAGGCTTGCCAGGTATGCCACCGCTCGGAAAACAGCCCCCTTCCGAGTTCGGCTTACGAACCGGCCATGGGATGTGGGAGGGAGGCTTCGGCAGCCCCTTGTCCACCTTCTTTCGCGGAAACGGACTCTTCCCGCCTGGAACCAAGAACGCGCTCATAACAGCCTATCTCCTAGAGCTCCAAGAAAGACAATAATGCTCATGACACCGTTCATCGTAAAGAATGCCGCAGCGAGCCTGCTCAGATCGTTCGGCCGGACGAGTTGGTGTTCCCAGACCAGAACGGCAGCCGCGATTCCCACACCAACAAGATACACAGGGCCAAAACCCGTCCACAGACCAAACGCCACGAGCGCAACAATGGTGACCCCGTGGAGCGCTTTCGCCAACATGATGCTGCGGGCCTTGCCCAGCAAGACCACCGCGCTCTTGAGGCCCTGCTCGCGGTCAAAGCGCTCATCTTGGAGCGCGTAGAACATGTCGAAGCCGCCCACCCATGTGATCACCGCGATCGCCAGGACTGGAAGCGTCCACCACGGCTCGCTCCAGGCACCGGTCACAGCTATGTAGCCGCCGGCCGGTGCGATGGCGAGTGAGGCGCCAAGCCAAAGATGTGACCAACTCGTGAAACGCTTGGTGTAACTATAGGTCAGAATCCACACCAGGGCGAAGGGAGCCAACCGGAAACAGAGCGGGTTCAGCAAGGCTGCAGCTCCGATAAACACGGCGCCGGCGGCTATCACCGAAACCACCACTTGCACGACCGTCAGATTGCGATCGGGAAGTTCGCGGCGCCTGGTTCGTGGGTTGAGTGAATCCATCTTCCGGTCGACGACGCGATTGAATGCCATGGCAGCAAACCGCGCAGCAGTGAACGCTACGATCACCAGCAACAATCGGCCCCATGTCACAGATGCGTGCCACGACCCGTAGACCACACCCAGCAAGGCGAACGGCAACGCAAACACAGTGTGCGGGAGCTTTACGAGATTGGCGTAACGAAGGAGTAGCGATACGCGCCAGTCCTGCGTCTTCAGACGAGCCCTTTGTTGATTACTCACGACGAGACGTCAACGAGATTCCCAGATCAGACCATATGGTGTCCACCAGGGCTTGGGTTTCATCATCCATGACGATTTTCGCCGGCCACTCGCGATCAAAGCCCTCCTCTTTCCACTTGGCGGTCGCGTCTATTCCCATCTTCGATCCATAGGTAAATGCCCGCGACGAGTGATCCAGTACGTCGATCGGGCCCATGGTGAATCGGGTGTCTCGTTCGGGATCGATGTTGTTCAACGCCACCCACCACGCCTCATCCGGATCGCGAACGTTGACGTCCTTGTCTACTATGACTATCACCTTCGCCAGCGACATGAGCCCCATTCCCCACAGCGCGTTCATCACCTTCCACGCTTGGCCCGGGTATTGCTTGTCGATACTCACAAAAACGAGGTTGTGAAAGATTCCCGAAGCCGGCATGTGGTAATCAACGATTTCCGGAACGGTGAGCTGCAACAACGGGAGAAAGATGCGTTCGGTGGCGTGCCCAAGGTAGAAATCCTCCATGGGCGGACGGCCGACGATGGTGGACGGATACACCGGGCGTTCTCGCATTGTGATCGCCGTGACATGCACGGCGGGGTAGCGGTCGGCCAACGAGTAGAATCCGGTGTGATCCCCGAACGGTCCCTCCACAACCAATGGCTCGGCGGGGTCGATGTACCCCTCGATGACTAATTCAGCCTCGGCCGGCACCACGAGATCACTAGTCACCGCCTTTGCGAGCAGCACCGGCTTGCGACGCAGGAAACCGGCGAAGATGTATTCGTCGATGTTCGGCGGAAGCGGTGCTGACGCCGAGTAGATGGATGCCGGGTCCCCTCCCAGCGCGATAGCCACGGGCATCCGATCTCCCCGGTCCGCCATCTCCCGCCAATGGGCCGCGCCAACCTTGTGGCGTTGCCAATGCATGGCTAAGAGTGTCCTTTCCAACACCTGTACGCGGTACATGCCCGCGTTGCGAACGCCGGTCTTCGGATCATTGGTTATCACCTGCGGCAGAGTGATGTACGGTCCACCGTCGCCCGGCCAGCACGTCATGATCGGAAGCCGCGTGACATCGACGTCGGAGCCCTGCACCACCACTTCTTGGCAAGCGGGGGTCCCCCGCACCATCCGAGGCGGAAACTTCGCCACCTCCGCTATCGTCGGGAACATGGCGATCTTCTCACGCCACCCTTCCGGCACCTTCATTTTCAACAGTTCGGAAATGCGCGCTCCAATAGAATCGAGATCGTCCACACCAAGCGCGATGCTCATTCGCCGCATCGATCCGAAGAGGTTGATCCCAACCGGCATGGCACACGGCGATCCGTCGTGCAAGACTGGTTGCTCGAACAGCAAGGCGGGTCCGCCACCCGGGCTCTTCATGCAACGATCGGCGACTTCCGCCATCGCCCGGTCGACGGATATGTGATGCCGGACTCTGGTCAACTCGCCAGCGGCCTCGAGCTGTGTTACGAATTCGCGAAGATTTTCCGCAATCACCTGCGCACACCCCAATGGATCATGGCAATCCCAAAGCTCACCGGTTCGTAACCGACATCGCGGAATCCCGCCCTCCGGAACCCCGCGGCCAGCTGGTCGGCATCGGGAAAATCGAGCACCGAGCTCGGTAGATAGCTATAGGCGGTCGTATGTTTGGACACCATCCGCCCGATACGCGGGAGAAGGTGCTGAAAATAGAACAAGTACAGCGGCCTGACGGGCCAACGTCGTGGCGTTGAGAACTCGAGCACTACCAACCTCGAGCCGGGCTTGAGTACTCGAGCCATTTCCTTCAAGCCGCTGTCGAGACTTGCCAGGTTTCGAACACCGAAACCGACCGTGCATCCGTCGAATTGGGCGTCCGTAAACGGCAATTCCAGAGCGTCTGCCCCCACAGGCATCACGCCGACGGCCTTATCACGTCCAAGCTTCAACATCGGGACAACGAAATCGGCCCCTACCACGCGGCCCCGGAATTTCGACTGGCGTGTGATGTCGGCGGCAAGGTCGAGGGTACCGGCGCAAAGATCCAAAAATGTGCCGTCCGGTGTGTGTTCCCAGCCAAGCCGTGACACGGCACGGCGCCTCCACCTCCGATCAACGCTCAGGCTGAGAACTCGGTTGAGGAGATCGTAGCGAGGCGCGATGGCTGTAAACATCTCCCTCACGTACGATCGCTTTTCGCTGCCGGTAGGAGCGCTATACCGGATTTGCGCCGGCGCCATAGGCGCGAAAGATACTGATGCGCTTAAACTCACAACAGGGTGCAAACTGAGACACCCCAGAGATGGCGGGGGTAAACACAAGACCTGACCGTATGCGGCTTCCCGACGAGATCTCAACGGCCACCGACCAGGAGGTGGTGGCGTGGGCACGCCAAGGACACGAGCGCGCCTACCGAGAACTCGTGCGTCGCTACCAGCGACCCGTCTTCTCGCTGATCTATCGAATGGTGCGCGACCGCGAGCGGACCGAAGATCTGGCGCAGGAGACGTTCGTCAAGGTGCTGAACGCCCTCGACAGTTACCGACCCCAATACAAGTTCTCCTCTTGGATATTCAAGATCGCCAACAACGCCGCCATCGATCAGCTGCGCCGCAGGGAGCTGGACACGCTCTCATTGGACGGCGCGCCGGATGGCGTTACCGCCGAGCGCCAGGAGGGCTCCTATCTCCAGATCGCACACAGTGGGGAGAGCCCGCTGCAGGAACTCGAGGCCCGCGAGCTGGGGAGCCAGATCGAAAGAGCGATCTCACAACTGCGACCCGAATACCGTTCGTGCATCATGCTCCGCCACGTGGAAGGGTGCGCGTACGAAGAGATCGCGGAGATACCAAACCTGCCACTCGGCACTGTGAAAACATACATTCACCGCGCGCGTTCCGAGTTGCGTGACCTGCTGGAACAAGTACATGAATGAAACTCTCGGTGAGAAATTTCGTAGGGGGCTGTGAGGAAATCGAGATGACTGACAACAACGGGATGCAGATGACTCCCAACGTGACCCAGCTCACTCCCGCGGAGGAGGACCCGATCGTCGATCGGTGGCTCGCCTCGCTTCCGGAGCTGTCGCCGGGCGACGGTTTCGAAGATGCGGTGATGGCTCGGGTGTGGGTGCCCGTTCCCCACTGGGTTCGGTCAGTTCAGAGCACGACCCGGGCGTTACTCAATCGGAAACGCGTGTGGGTGTGGGCCGGGGGCTTGGCTGCTTCGTCCGCGGCGTCAATGGCTGTCATCGTTACGCTGATGGTCTCCCATTGGGTTCAGGTTGAAACTGCTTGGTCACTGCTAGCCGGCAGCTTCCTCCTGGAAGCGTGGCGACTAGGCGTCGCGCTGATCGGCCAGACCCTCGCGACTGCCATCGCGCTCCGAGAGGCGGGGGGAGTGACCGGCACAATGACATTATTCGCGGGTCTCGCGGGTCTCGCGGGTGCGGCGGTGAGCGCATCCAGCGCGTGGGGACTATACAGCATACTGATGGGCTTTAATGCTGAGAGGATTTCGTTCCATGCGAGTCGCTAGATGGACGCCCGTGCTGGCTCTCGCCGCCACCGGACTAGGCACGGCGCCGGTTGTCGTGGCGCAACAGCAGGCCGTCGTCGCCCATTCCGTATCCGTTTCGCAGGATGGCTCGTCGCTGGAGCTGACGGACGGGCGACGAATCATCATAGAGTGGGCCGACGGCAAGGTGCAGATCAATGGTGAGACCGCAGGATCATATGCGCCTGGGAGCGGACTCGAATCATCCTGGAGAAATCTCCTCTCTCATGGCGGCTCGTTGAGTTCCGCCGAGCTACTCGAAGCCCTGGAGGGATGGCAGGTCGAGGGACTTCCGGAACGGGAGCAAGAGCTGCGCACGGCGCTGGAGGCGAGCCTCAGCAACCTGGACGTAGTGATCGCGAGTGCCGTAGGCGCCGCCCAGGCCGCTGCGGTAGCCCAAGCTAGAGGGGCCGTTCGAGCGGCTCGAGGCAGATCCCAGGGGCTCGTGATCGATCTCAATCGCCTCACGGGCGACCGGAGCGTTCTCGAGCGTGTCGATGAACTGCGTGAGAGCTACGGCGACGATCTTGGCGACATCGGAATACGGGTCGAGAACGGCCGGGTGCACGTTGGCGACCTCACCATTCGTCGAGGGCAAGTCTTCAGCGGGAACCTCGCGGTGCTTTCGGGAGACGTTTCGGTATACGGGACGGTGGATGGAAACCTCGCGGCCCTGAACGGAGATGTCATCCTCCACGCCGCCGGTCGGGTGGAGGGAGATGTCGTCTCGCTGAACGGCAGAGTGATTCAGGCGGGGGGATACGTAGGCGGTGAAGTCCGTTCCGTCGGCAGCCTTCGGCCTGACGCCACGTCACCCCCGCCCCAGGGCGGCGCCCCGTGCGCCCGGCAGGCCAACCCGGACCGGCCTGGGCCAGGCCTCTGGCTTCGACGCGGTCGGGCAGAACATCGCCACACTTGTCGGCTTCTTCGTTGCACTGGCCTGCATCGGCTTCGGCCTGAACTTCTTCATGCCTCGGCAACTCGAGGTCGTGTCGGAGACAGTGTCGGATTCATTTGGCAAGTCATTCCTGGCCGACTTGTTTGCCCAACCCCTGCTACCTCCGCTGAGCGCCATGCTGATCGTCGGGCTGGCTATTACGGTGATTGGAATTCCGGTGGCCTTCATCGTTGCTCTCGCGCTCCTGCTGGCCGTCCCCGGGGTGGCCGTCCTGGGTTACCTCGCGGCGGCGAAATCTGTCGGCAGCTCGTATTCGACAAGGAGAATGGCCGAGGGGCACGCGGTAGTCGTGACGCCATACCGCTCCACGGCCTACGGCCTGGTCGGCTTGCTCGCCGTCTGGATCCCTGCGGCAACCCTGAGCTGGATTCCGCTCGTCGGACAACTCTTCTTCCTGCTCGCGCTGGCAGCCACCTGGGTGATGGCCACGGCGGGAGTAGGAGCCGCCATCCTGTCGCGGGCCGGCCTGCGCGCCACCTTCGCTGGTTCCCAGCGCCAACAGGCGCTTACTGACGAGCATTATTGGCCGATGGACGCCTCGAATTTCACGCCGGCGCGGCGCGGTCGTTCTTAGGAAATGATCTCTTTCTCACGGCGGTGTGTTCTGCCATTGGCCCTCGCTCTGGCCACAAGCGCACCACATGCGGAGGCACAGACAGAGCGAGCTTACCGCACTCTCTCCACCGTGCGCCAGGTAATCCAAGAAGAAGACATCACCATCCTGGTCCGCTTCGCCTTGGGGCACTTCAGCCTCGGTCGCGACCAGGGAGCGGCGCTCTACCGCAGTAAATTGGTGTATGACGAAGATCTGTTCGATCCGGTTCAGCGCTACGATCGCGACAACCGAACGCTGGAGATCTTGGCTCGGAGAGGCGAGGGATCGAAGGGGCGGGATGTCAAGATAGGCGATCTGCGCGACTTGCGGCAGCGACTCGAGATGGCACTTTCCCCCTCAGTTCCCGCCCGGATCGACCTGGAGCTTGGAGTCGTTCGCGCCGACATAGACCTTGGCGGCATTTCCCTCATCGCGGCGGACATCAAGACCGGAGCCAGCCAGAGCGTGCTGCAGTTCAGTAGCCCCACCACTGCACCATGCGAGCGGCTGCAAGTTGCCATGGGCGCAGCGGAATTCGAAATCGAGGGTCTTGGGAATTCCAATTGCGGCGAGATGCAGTTCGAGGGCGCCGCCGGTACGTTCACACTCGACTTCACCGGTGAGTAGCAGAATCAGGGAGAAACGACGGCAAGAATCAAGCTCGGCGTCGGCGCATTGACTCTACGATTCCCATCACACCTGGGTGTGGCCATCTCGCTAGACCGCTTCTTGGCAACGTTCGATAGATCGGGATTCACCAAGCGCGGCAACGTCTACTACTCGAGCAACTACAACGCCGCGGCTGCCAAGTTGCGCCTGGATATCAATGCGGCATTCGGCGATATCAACGTGGAGTGGGTGCCGAGGTAGTGAGCAGTAGGCGGTAAGAGATGATTCAAGCGACGAGGATCAAGGAGAGCACACCTCACGGCTCACCTCCCACTTCTCACCCAACAACCGGCAGCTTCACGCTCTTTCCCCGGACCGTTTTCCGCACCTCCCGCACCATCTCTTGAAAGGCTTTGGCGGCTGGGGATTCCGGTTCGCCTATCACAATGGGCTGTCCTTCGTCCGCCAGATCCGTCATGCCCGCTTGGAGTGGAATCTGGCCCAAAAGGGGCACCTGTAGTTCATCGGCGAGTCTCTGGCCTCCTCCCGAGGAAAAAATCGGGATACGCTCACCCGACGGTGCCAGGAAGAAGCTCATGTTCTCGATGATGCCGAGAACCGGGACGCCGACTTTTTCGAACATCTTGGCGCCTCGCAACCCGTCACCAATCGCCACCTCCTGCGGTGTGGTTACGATGAGTGCACCTCGTACTTGCACGGTCTGCACCAGGGAGAGCTGCGCATCACCGGTTCCCGGCGGCAGATCGACGAGCAAGTAATCGAGCTGGCCCCAATCCACATCCCGCAGGAATTGTTGCAGGATCTTCATAATGATCGGTCCGCGCCAGATGGCAGGCGCGTCGCGTTCGATCATGAGCCCCAGCGAGATGATCTTCACTCCATGTGCCTCGAGGGGGACAATTTTCTGGTCGCGCACCTGGGGCTGCTCGGCCGCGCCCAACATCCGCGGGATGTTGGGGCCATAGACGTCAGCGTCCATGATCCCCACCGCGAGCCCCTGTTGCGCCAGCGAGACGGCGAGGTTGGCGGCGACGGTCGACTTGCCCACGCCCCCCTTTCCACTCGAAACGGCCACGACGTGGCCGAGGTTGGGAAGCTCTACGGGCTGCGGCGGAGCAGGCACGGACCCGGGTTGCGCCTTGGCGTGGCTCTGCTGGCTTCCGGCCGGTCCCCCTGGTTCCATGACCTTGACCTTCACCTCCGAGACCCCCTCCACTTCCCGGACAGCCGCACGGGCCTCTCGAATGAGGGTCGCCGGATCGTCACGACCCAAGAGAAAGGTGAACGACACACGCCCATCGTCACCCATCGTCAGGTCCTGAATCATCCCGGCGGAGATCACGTCGTTGTCTACCCGGGGGTTCCGGACGTTGGTGAGCGCGCCTGCGACTCGAGCTTCTAGGTTATTCGGCATGCGCTTTTATCGTTTCGACGTGAGATGTCGGTGGTAAATGTTCTGAGTCAAAGATCACAGAGAACCTTAACTGGTTTCCTCGAGCGTGGTTCGCGCAATCTCCAGTACTCGCTCCTGGACCTCGTGCAGAGAACCCTCCAGAGACGCGCCGGCAGCTCTTTTGTGGCCGCCACCCCCGAACTGTTCGGCGAGCGCCGCTACGTCGACGCTTCCCATGGACCGGAAGGAAACCTTGATTCGCCCGTTGGCCAGCCCCCGAAACAGCAGCGCCAGACGCACGCCCTTAATGGATCGGGGCAGCTCGACGACGCCCTCGAGCTGTTCCGCATCCAAGCCGTGCCTCTCGAGCGCGCCAGGGGGTACGGTCACCCAGGCCAGCCCCAATTCCGGTTCAACCACCAGGGTATTTGTCACCTCCCCCACCAATCGCACCCGCCCCTCCGGATCGCTGGCATAAACCTCGCGGTAAATGTCCTCGGGTTCCAGGCCCCGGTCGAGCAGATCGGCGGCCACACGCAATGTCCGCGGCGTGGTATTGCTGAAGCGAAACCCGCCTGTGTCGGTGAGGATCGCCACGTAGAGGGCTCGGGCCACGTCGGGTGTCAAGTCCCACCCAACGGCCTTGGCGAAGTCGTAGACCAACTCTCCGGTGGCGCACGCGTTTGCGTCCACGAGTCGGGGGCCCGGAGGCAAATCACCGTTGCTCAAGTGATGATCGATGCACGCCACGGGTATGCCCCGCTCTGCGATCCGTCGTCCCAAGTGCCCCAATCTCCCGAGGTCCGAGATATCCAGCACCACAACGGCATCGGCCTTCTCGAGGTGCCGTACGGCTTGGGCCGTCTTGTCCGCACCGCCGATGCCATCGAGCAGGAACCGGTACCGCTGCGGGAAAGGGGTGGGATTGGTGATGACCGCGCGGACCCCGTACTCGCTCAGGAGGCGCCACAGCCCAACCTCGCTCCCGGCTCCGTCTCCATCCGCATTCACGTGGGTCGTGAGGGCAATCCGGACTCCAGGCTGGAACAGCTCGGCTATCTTGCGAGCCGCCTTCGCGCGCTCGGGGACAGGGGCAACCCCGGGGGGCTTCTTCGATCGGGCTTTGGCCATCGAGGCAAGATACAAGCTTCGGTTGGATTGCGAGTGCACCGAGCTTCCGTGGCATGCAGGTATGGCAGGTGGGCGTTCACCAAGCCTCGCCCTTGCTGTAGGGCCCCCAACCGTCCATTTTCCTGCATTTCTGATTCCGGTCCTTCGAAGAGCCAATGGAAGCACTCGAACAAATCGTCAGTGCCGTAAAGGACTTTTTCAACAGCTTCGGTATTCCGGTGAGGGGGGAAACGATACCGCTCAAGGTGATCGCCCTGCTGGGAACCGGCATCTTCCTCACTGTTCGACTCGGCTTCGTCCAGCTACGGCAATTGGGCCACGGTTTCGCCGTGACGAGCGGGCGGTACGACGATCCTAGCGATCCGGGAGACGTTTCGCACTTCCAGGCCCTCACCACCGCGCTGTCGGCCACCGTGGGAATCGGCAACATCGCAGGCGCTGCATGGGCCATCCATTGGGGCGGGCCTGGCGCGCTCTTCTGGATGTGGATGACTGCACTGCTGGGAATGGCGACGAAGTTCTCCGAGGTCACCTTGGCCCAGCGTTATCGCAACGTGGAGAAACCGGCGGGTGCTCCCAAGTGGGCTGGCACGGTGTCGGGTGGCCCCATGTATTACATCGAGCGGGGACTGGGCCCCAAGTGGAGACCGTTAGCGGTTTTCTTCGCCATCATGCTGGGCACCACCGCCTTCCTCACAGGGAATGCGGTTCAGGCCAACACCCTCGCCGACACGATGCGATCGAGCTTCGGCATCCCGAACCTGGTCACCGGCCTGGTGGCGGCTGCGATCATCGCCGCGGTAATCATCGGTGGCATTACCAGAATCGGAAAGGTCACGGGGTTTTTGGCGCCGATCATGGCGGTCATCTACGTAGTCGGCGCCATGACGATTATTCTGCTGAACTATGATCATTTGCTTCCCAGCTTCGCATTGATCTTCCGAGAGGCGTTCAGCCCATCCGCCGGGGTGGCCGGCACGGGCATCGGCGCCATCCTCGTGACGATGAACTGGGGAGTGGACAGGGGCCTCTTTTCCAACGAGGCAGGTCAGGGATCGGCGCCGATCGCACACGCGGCAGCGAAAACGGACGAACCGGTGTCCGAGGGAGTGGTGGGGCTCGTAGAGCCCTTCATCGACACCATCGTCATCGTGACGATGACCGCCCTCGTGATCGTCATGACGGGAGTCTGGGACGAGAGGATCCCGTCGGAGCTTACCATGGACGGTGGGGACATCACGTACATCATCGATCACGGCAACCAGGTCTACGAAGAGGCCCCGGCACCGAGCCAGATCAATGTGGCCGACGGGGCACAGCCGATCACCGCCGGCGAGCCCGCCTTTGCATGGCACGACGTGATCGTCGATAAGTTCTTCACCGACAAGGACCAGACAAGATCGTTCAGTGGTGTCATCAACCCGGGTGTCAATGCCGTAGCGGACGACGGAACGACATATTCCATCCTCTACGCCGACGCGCCCGAGGGCGGTGCTCCTCTTACGATGCTCGGGTTCCGTCGCGGCCTGTCGAAGATCGGCGACTTCGGCCACTATATAGTGCTGATCTCCGTGTTGTTGTTCGGAATCTCCACCGCTATTTCATGGAGTTATTATGGCGACCGCTGCGCCATGTATCTGTTGGGACCGCAGGCGGTGTTGCCATACAAAGTGGTCTACATCCTGATGCACATCGCAGGAGCGTTGGTTGCAGCCAACGTCGCGTGGGACCTGGGAGACATCTTCCTCAGCGTCGTGATCCTTCCGAACCTGTTGGCTCTGCTTCTCTTGTCGGGTGAGGTGCGGGAGATGATGGACGGCTACTTCGAGCGGAAGCCGTGGATCGAGGCCGCAGAAGCGCGCCGGCGGTGGAAGGAACAACAGAGGTAGACAGCGGGCACGCGTTAGGCGGTAGGCATGCCTACCGCCTACCTCTCCTACACCGAATAATTCGGTGCCTCCTTGGTGAGCACCACATCGTGGGGGTGGGATTCGCGCAGACCTGCCGTCGTGATCTGTACAAACTCGCTCTCGCACCGTAGCTGGTCGATCGTGGAGGCGCCGCAGTAGCCCATACCGCTCCTGATTCCACCGGCAATCTGGAAGATCACGTCGCCCACAGGCCCCCTGTAGGGCACCCGTCCCTCAATACCCTCCGGCACCAACTTCTGGAAGTCCGCGCTTTCCTCCTGGAAATAGCGGTCCGCCGAGCCTTCCTGCATGGCTGCGAGCGACCCCATGCCGCGAATCGTCTTGAACCGTCGTCCTTCCAATAAGAAACTCTCACCCGGGCTCTCCTCGGTGCCTGCAAACATCGAACCCAACATGACGGACGAGGCCCCGGCGGCGAGAGCTTTCACTGCGTCGCCGGAATACTTGACGCCGCCATCGGCAATGACAGGAACATCCCCCGCTGCCCGAACGGCTTCCACTATGGCGCTGATTTGCGGAATACCGACGCCGGTCACGACGCGGGTGGTGCAGATGGATCCGGGACCGACGCCGACCTTCACTGCATCCACCCCGCGCTCGACCAGCGCCTTCGTGCCACTAAGGGTTGCCACGTTGCCACCCACCAGTTGGGTGTCGGGAAACGCTTGGCGCAGCCGGTCGACCGTGCGTAATACTCCCTCCGAATGGCCGTGAGCCGAATCCATCACCAGAACATCGACTCCCGCATCGACGAGGGCTCGTGCCCTGTCGTTCGTATCGCCGCCCACAGCGACCGCAGCCGCGACCACGAGGCGCCCATGTTGATCTTTGTTGGCGTTCGGATACTGCCGACGCTTGAAGATATCCTTCACGGTGATCAAGCCGCGAAGCTTGCCGTTCTCATCCAGCACCGGGAGTTTTTCTATTCGATTGTCGCCGAGAATTTTCTCGGCTTCGTCGAGTGTGGTTCCCACGGGAGCCGTAATGAGCGCGTCCTTGGTCATCGCCTGGGAAATCGGTCGATCGAGATTCTTTTCGAACTGCAGATCTCGGTTCGTGATAATACCCACCAACCGACCCTCATCGTCGATGATCGGTACCCCCGAGATCTTGAATCGCGCCATGAGCGCGTTCGCCTCATGGACGGGACGATCCGGTCCGAGAGTTATGGGGTCCAGGATCATGCCGCTCTCAGATCTCTTCACCCTGTCGATTTCCGCGGCTTGCCGGTCGATCGGCATGTTCTTGTGAATCACCCCAATGCCGCCCGCACGAGCCACGGCGATCGCCATCTGCGACTCGGTGACCGTGTCCATGGCAGCGGAAACCACAGGTGTATTCAGCGGGACGGATCGAGTGAACCGACTCGATAGGTCGACCTCGCGCGGGTGAACCGTCGCATGGCGCGGTACGAGAACTACATCATCGAACGTCAACGCCTGGCCTGATCGAAAATTGCTCATCTTACCGTCCTCATGCACAAAAACCCGCCGTGCGACGTGCCAGGCGGGTTCGGTGTCTCTGCGTTGGTCTTTCCATGGCAGAAAGTACCATGGGCATAATCAGGGGTCAAGCGGTTTCCTTCTCTTCGTCTTTGCCGGAAGTTTCTTTGCGCTGCCCGCCGTCCTCCTTCCCGGTGCCCGCATTCTTCACATCCATCCCCTCCCTCTTAACGCTCTGAACCGGGACTTGCAGCTCATTAACAACCGTCCTCCCGGCTTCCGCCAAGCCCTGCATGACGCGGCCGGCAGCATCCAACACATCACGCGTTCCTTTGATGGCGGACGCCGAAACGCTGCCCGCGCGCAACGTGTCCTCAACCCGATCGGCGAGCTTCTCGAGCGTCGATGCCTGACCTGAGCGACTTCCGAATTTCGACTCGAGAAACTCCACATAGTCCAGGACCTGATAGGCCTTGTCGTTCGACAGGTTGTCCAACCGACGGATGATTCTTTCCTTCAACAGCTGATCCATTCAATACCTCACCGCTCACGTACCGACATCTCAATCAAATCGACTACCGGGTTGCCCAAGTACCTATCGCGCCCCACCTTGACCCGAACCAACACCACGAGCTGCGCCAGGGGTGACAACCGTTCAATTTCCTCTCTCTGCTCGTCGTCGAGCAACACGTAAACGAATCCCGCTTCCGGAAGGGGCCCGCGTGCCAAAATGTAACGTTGCCCCGTGGGAATCTCCTGACGTAAACCATCACTGGTCCGTACCGCAAGCAACTGCACGGTCCACTGCAACACCCGGCCTTCGAAATGCTCCGGCTGTGCCCAGACCTCCGCTCCACTGACACCCACCAAAACGTCGGTCGATACCGGCCGGAGATTGCTCTCGTGAACCCATCCTTCGGTACGTACGCGCACCCACGGGCCCGACCGAGCCAAGATCGTCAACGGTGCGCCTCCCGCAAGCACGGCCGTGGTATCGCCGCTCGGAACGGCTCGCATCGCTGAACGACCCAATGTCACCGCCCGATCAATCGTCGGGCGGCTGTCGCCGGAAGTCTCCGTCTCCTGACTAGCCGAAGTGGGGCCGCCGCCCTCCCCCACCGGGGGTTCCCGGGCTAGCTCCAGCCCCACCGCTGCGCGCTCGAGCGAGCGACCCCACATCCACCCGACTCGCTTCACTCTGACCCACTCGCCGCTGGTTTCGACCTCCTGCAGCCGGAAACCCGTGCTCAACCTGGCCAAGATAGGACCGTTCGGCCGGACACGAAGGTTCTCGCCGGACCCGGCGGTGACCTCATAATCGTATTGTGTGCCGTTTATGGACCGTAGCGACTGGTGCCAGATCCAGCCCTCGAGGGCGACCTCGACCCAGCCGGAGCGGGACTCGCTGCCCATGAGTTCCGCACCCTCGTTGACCGAAGCAAGAAGCCGCCCGTCCGGGCGGGGCTCGCGACGGAAATTCTCGCGCCGAGTGACACGGTATTGATTCTGAGCTTCGGCCGCCTGGTTGGGAAGAATCGCCAGTGACACAGCCGCCAGGAGGCAAGCTGGAAGCTCTGCAATGAGGTGACTAGATTGCTGCATCGTATCGCCTTAGACCATTCTATGAGACGAGCTTACGCATGTCAAAGCGTGCGGCAAGGCGGTCCGGCCCGGTCGTCTTGATCGTGTTGGACGGATGGGGCTACCGAACCCAGTCGGACGGCAACGCAATTGCCCTCGGCCGAACCCCTGTATGGGACCGCCTCGTCCATAGAGCCCCCTTCATTCTGCTCGAAGCATCCGGCGAGGCGGTGGGGCTTCCCGGCGGCCAAATGGGGAACAGCGAAGTGGGCCACTTGAACCTTGGCGCAGGTCGAGCGGTGCCGCAAGACATCGTCCGCATATCCGCAGCAATCCGCTCCGGCGATTTCTACAGTATCCCCGAGCTGACCGAACTCTGCAGGGGCGTTCGAGAGCGGGACGGAACGTTGCACCTGTTGGGCCTCATCGGGAAAGGCGGCGTCCACGCGACCCACGAGCACCTGGCTGCGGCTATGGAGTTGGCGCGGCGCCATGGCGTTCGCCGAGTCGCCGTCCACGGATTCCTCGACGGCCGCGATACGCCGCCGAAGTCCGGGGTAGACTTCATGAGAGACGTCGTCGCGGCCGCTGCGGACCACTCCGACAACCGTACGCGATGTTTCATCGCCACGGTCACGGGACGTTATCACGCCATGGACCGGGACCGTCGCTGGGACCGGATCAAGTTGGCCTACGATGCGATGGTGCACGGAAGAGGTCATGCGATCGACGATCCCGTGATCGGAATCGTCCAAGCGTACGAAAGCGGCGAAACCGACGAATTCATCAAACCCCTCGTAGTTCAATCGGCGGGCACCCCCGCGGCGTTGATTCGCGACGGAGACGGTGTGTTCTGTTTCAATTTCCGAGCAGACCGCATGCGTCAAATCGTACGTGCCTTGGCCATCGAAGGATTTGACGGCTTCGATGCGAACCGCCAGCCCTCGGTTTCTCTCGTGACGATGACCGTGTATGACGAGACGTTCCCCATACCCGCGGCATTTCCGCCGGAAAGGATGTCGCGCATCATCGCCGAAGTGGTATCCGATGCTGGCCGGACCCAGTTCCGGACGGCTGAGACTGAGAAGTACGCCCATGTCACCTATTTCTTCAACTCGGGTGTCGAAGTTCCTTTCAAAGGGGAAGAGCGCCAACTAGTCGATTCCCAGCACGTTGCAACGTACGACCTCAAACCGGAGATGAGCGCTCCCGGTATCACCGATGTGCTCTGCAAGGCCATCGAAAGCCGGCACTACGATTTCGTGCTGTGCAACTACGCGAACGGGGACATGGTGGGGCATACCGGTGTACTAGAGGCGGCGGTTGCGGCAGTCGAGACGGTCGACACGTGTGTCGAGCGGGCCCTGTGCTCCGCCGAGAAGGTCGGTGGCACGGTCCTGATCACGGCCGACCACGGAAATTGCGAAATCATGATCGACCTGGAAACCGGTGGACCGCACACGGCGCACACAACGAATCCAGTGCCGTTCGTCTTGCTGGGTGACGCGAAAACGCGGCAGTTGCGAAGCGGAGGCGCCCTGAGTGACGTGGGGCCTACGGTGCTGGGATTGCTGGGACTGGAAAAGCCCTCCGATATGACGGGGCAGGATCTCCGGGAAGGAACGGGATAAATGGTGAGACGTTTGCTCGCTGGTGCGGCTGCGTGCCTAGCCGTCTTTCAGACGACCACGGCATTGGCTCAGGTCGGTCACTTGCCGGAGAACTCGCCCTACAAGGACATGCGGATCAAACAAGTGCTGGTGTTTTACGGCGGCTTGATGTCCGGCGGCGAGGGCAACGCCGGCGTGGGTCCCACCGACGGCTCTGTTGGGGGGGCGAGGTGGGAACTTACCGTGGGGGCGCCCAGCATCCTTTTTCTCGGGTTATCCTTGGCGAACCTGGAGCGGCCGCTCGTCAACCCAGACGACCCGCCCGATACACGGTTTTTCGGACTCGCCAATCAGCGAATCGTCATGTTGGACGCCGGCCTGAATTTCGTGCTGACCGGACGAAAGACATGGCGCGGGTTGGCCCCTTACCTGGGTGTTGGATTCGGATTGGCGTTTGGCGGATCGGTGCCGGAGGATTCCTCGGGGTACACGTTCAAAACCAAGTTTCACATCGATCCGACCATCGGTATTCGATTTCATCCGTCGCCCCGCTTTCACTTCCGGATCGAGGGACGTGCCGTATTCTGGCGCCTCAGCTATCCACTGCGATTCTTCGACGACCCGAAGAACGCCCTTGATACCGACCCCCTGTTGAACGCGCTGATCCAAACCGACAGCGATTGGACGGTACACCCAACCCTGCTATTCGGCATCGGTTACACACTGAGACGTTAGCGATCCTTGGATTTCTTAGTTGAGGGTTTCCGGCGCGCCGTCCAGCTGATACTGAGCGGGGATGCCGACGTGTTCGGAATCACCGCCCTCTCCCTCAAGATCGCACTCTCATCTACGGTCCTGGCATGCCTGGTGGGAATCCCCATTGGATTTGTGGTGGGCACCACCCGGTTTTCGGGACGGCGGGCCGCCCTCACCGTGTTGAATACGATGCTGGCGTTCCCCACCGTAGTGGTGGGGGTCGTGATCTGGGGGCTCCTCACACGCAACGGCCCCTTCGGCGGGCTTGGCCTGCTGTACACGTGGTGGGCCATCGTCGCCGCCGAAGTCGTACTGGCCGTTCCCATAGCTGCGGCACTTACGGCAGCCGCCGTACAGAGCATCGACCCTCGTGTGAGGCGAACTGCCCTCACTCTCGGGGCAGGACCTTGGCGGGCCCACTGGGCGGTGGCAGGCGAGGCTCGGTTCGCGCTCCTGGCGGCGGTGGTGGTGGCGTTTGGGCGTGTGCTGGCCGAAGTGGGGGCCGCAATGATCGTGGGCGGTAACGTTCGACATCACACGCGGACGCTCACGACGGCGGTAGCACTGGCATCGTCCCAGGGGGATTTCGCGCTCGCCATAGCCCTGGGACTCGTTCTGCTGGGACTGGCACTCACGGTGAACGTGCTGTTGCAACTATTTCAGGGCCGGGGTCATGCTTAGAGTGCGCGGCATCGAACACCACTACGGTGCACGCCGGGTGCTGGACATCGACTCGCTGGACTTCGATACCGGGTCGGCTACGGCCGTCGTGGGTGCCAACGGCAGCGGTAAGAGCACACTGTTGCGCATTCTCGCCTTCCTCGAGACACCCACTAAGGGGTCGCTCGTCCTCGACGGCAATCCGATTCGTACCCGTGCCGACCGGCTCGCGGCACGCCGAATCGTCACTCTGGTCGAACAGCGACCTTTCCTGTTCTCCGGAACCGTTACGGCCAACATGCTCTCCGGACTCAGGGCTCGAGGATGCCGCGGATCCGAAGCCAAACGACGCGTCGCAGAGACGCTGCAACTCGCCGGCGTGGCGGATCTGGCCGATCGAGACGCCCGGGCATTGAGTGAGGGTGAAGTCCAGAAGATAGCCGTGGCCCGGGCGCTCTCCCTCGATCCCAAGGTATTGCTCCTGGACGAGCCGACCAGCGCAGCAGACAGATCTTCAACCAACCGTCTCTATCAGATAGTGGCAGAGGCTCGAGACCGCGGCGTGACCGTCGTTATCGCCTCGCATCAGCTCGAAGAAGTCTACCGATGGTCCGAGAACTTTGTCTCGCTCGATGGAGGTCGGACGAGCCCAGTGTCACCGGAGAACATCTTTCGCGTGGAGATCCCTGCAGGCACCGGCTCCAAAGAGGTCCGGCTGGGCGACCTCGTCATTCACGTCGTGACCGACACGACCGGACCGGCAACGATTGCTCTACCCCCCGATGATCTGATCGTGAGTACCGGCGGCTTTTCGTCGAGCGCACGCAATCAGTTCCAGGGCCGCATTCAGCGGATCAGCGAGGACGGCCGGGGCCGTGTCACGCTCAGGATTGACGCCGGTGTGGAGCTGGTGGCACGCATTACGCCCTCGGCGCTCGCGGACCTCGCTCTGTCGGTGGGATCTCCCGTCATCCTCTCCATCAAAGCCATGGCCGTGCGCGTGTTTTGAACCATGGCTAGTTTACGTACCGTGACCAGAGTGCATCTCACCCGTTCAGTCCGGTTCAGCGCGTCGCACCGCTATTTTCGTCCTGAGTGGAGCGAGGAGCGAAATCGCGAAGCCTTCGGCTCGTGCACTAATGCACCCGGTCACGGCCACAATTACGAATGCTCTGTAACGGTCACCGGACCCCTCTCCGAAGACACGGCCATAGTGCTGGACTTGGAACTGTTCGACCGCATTTTGCACGAGGAGATCGTACGGCGACTGGATCACCAACATATCAACGACGCCGAACCGGAGTTCGCCTACGGCAACACCGTCCCGACGGCCGAGGCGCTCGCCGTCTTTCTCTGGCGAAGAATGGCATCCCGGCTACCCGGCGGAGTGCAACTCTACAGGGTTCGTGTTCAGGAGAATCCTCATTTTTACGCCGAATACTTCGGCCCAGAGTAGGAAGTGCATGGTGGACGGAGATTCAACCAGCGGATTGGTGAGAAGCGCCATCTTGGCCGGAGGCGCCGCCAGTCGCTTCAGCGGTAAGTCCAAGGGCCTCGAAAAAGTCGGCGGCGAACGCATTCTCGATCGAGTAATTCGCGTGCTCGAGAGTGCAGTGGAGGAACCCCCGTTGTTGGTTGCCAACGCCGATGAAGCTCAGTCGTGGGTCAAGCGGCTGGTCGTCGTGAAGGACCTCATGCCGCATCGCGGCAGCCTGGGGGGTATTTACTCTGTTGTTGCCAGAGGCCCCGACCCCGCGCTCATAGTGGCCTGGGACATGCCCTTTCTAAAAGTCGAGCTTCTCAAAGCCCTCATCGCTGGCGCGTCCGGTTTCGACGTATATCTCCCGGAGAGTAACGGGCCGCTAGGGTTCGAGCCGCTCTGCGGCGTCTACAGCCCCGAGTGTGCCGAGCCGATCAAGGCGGCATTGGAGCAAGAGGACCTGAGGACGTCGAGCTTCCACGAACACGTCCGCGTCGGTACGCTGGCGTTGAAAGAGGTGAAAACGTTCGGAGATCCGGACGTGTTGTTCTTCAACGTCAACGCCCCTGACGATGTAGCAAAGGCTGAGCAACTGTGGAAAGACCAATCCGGTTAGTATCCGTCGTTGGGAAGAAGAACTCCGGCAAGACCACGCTCCTCGTCGCGCTCGCAGCCGAGTATGCTAGGCGGGGTAAGATCGTCGGCACTCTCAAGCACGGCACGCATCCAGCCACACTCGATCACGGGGGCACCGATACGTGGCGTCACATGCACGAAGGGTCGGCTCAGCGCGTGCTCCTCGAGTCTGCGGGACAGCGCGTGCTGTTCCAACAGTTGGACGAGGAAGCCGACCCCGTGACGCTGACGCGACAGTACATGTCCGGCACCGACATCGTCATCGCCGAAGGGTTCACCACGCATTCCGTTCCCAAGATCGAGGTGTTCCGCCGCGAAGAGCACGACGAACCGCACTATAGTCCCTCGCACCCCAACGCCGAGCACTGGTTCGCTATGGTGACCGATCACGTCGCCGTGGACTACCCGTTTCCCACCTTTCAGTTCAGCGACACTTCCTGGTTGGTGAACTTGTCGAAGATGGCCTGGAACAAGGCCATGATCATCGAAGGGTAACTGGTGCACACACCGGCCTCGGCGGCGACCGACATTCTCAGTCAAATTTCAGCGTTGCCGAGCCAGGACGTTCAATTGCCCGACGCGCTCGACCGTGTGCTTGCCGCCGATGTCGTGAGCCCGGTCAACCTGCCCCATTGGGACAACTCCGCCATGGACGGGTATGCCGTACGCTCAACCGACATTGCGGGAAATCCACCACACGAACTCGAGATAATCGAGGAGATTCCTGCCGGGACGTTCCCCAGCAAAGACGTGGGAGCCGGACAATGCGCGAGAATTTTCACGGGGGCGCCGACTCCCCGGGGGGTCGACACCGTAGTTCGCCAGGAGGACACCACCCGGCTGAGCGACAAGCGTGTCCGCATCGATGACACTCGCGACGCGGGCCGGAACATCCGCCCTTTGGGTGAAGATGTGCGAGAAGGTGAAACGGTGCTGCGCGCCGGAACTCCCCTCGGCCCGGCTCAACTCGGGATGCTGGCATCCGTCGCACACTTCGATGTGACCGTGCATCGGAAGCCACTCGTCGCTGTTCTCGGCTCGGGCGACGAGATCGCAGACGCCGATGAGCGCGACGAGATCGTCGGCGGGCGAAAGATCGCGTCGTCCAACACGTACACCCTAACCGCACTCATCCAGCGCGCCGACGCTGAGACTGTAAACCTCGGCATTGCAAAGGACGACCCGGCCGACCTGCGCTCCCGCCTGCTCGAGGCCGCGCCCGCCGACCTGGCCGTGACGACGGCGGGTATCAGCGTCGGCGAACATGATTTCCTCCATCTGGTCCTGGAGGAACTCAATCTCAAGAAGAGATTCTGGCGTATTCGCATGCGGCCCGGGGCACCGGTGGGCTTCGGCTTGGTCGGCGACCTCGATGGCCTGCCGTGGATCGGCCTGCCCGGCAACCCCGTGAGCGCGATGGTGACGTTTGAACTGTTCGTGCGACCGGCCATTCGCAAGATGCTTGGGCACACGGCCGTGTTCAGGAGTGTCACGCCGGTTGTCGCCGCAGAACCGATCACGCTAGGAGCACCGTTGCGCCACTTCTTGCGGGTCGAGTTGACGGGAGGGTCTGGCAATCCGGCGGCGCGGCTAACAGGAGCCCAGGGGTCCGGCATCCTCAAGTCCATGGTGCACGCCCACGCTCTCCTGATCGTTCCGGAAGACAAGCCGGAAGTCCAGCCGGGCGACGTGCTGAACGCCATCGTGCTGGACGATCACCGGCACGTTGAGGAGTGTCCTTGGTAGGGAGCAGGGAGGAGAGGGCATCACATTCGTTTGTACGCCGGCCCGCTCCCTCCCTCTCTCGGGGTCCATCGCGGCCCTAACACATCCGTGGCTTTGCAGTCGACACAGTTCGGCGCATTCACGCGCAGCTGCCCGTCCACCACTTCGTACACTCCTGCCGGACACATACTCGCGTACATCCTCGCGACTTCTTCCCCGACGCCTTCGTTCGCGATGAGATGAGAAGGAACCGTGTCGCGCGTTGCGTTGCCGGACTTGAACACGGCATCGACCTTGCTGAACGTCAGCTTCCCATCGGGCGTGAACGGCTTCGGCAGGTCCGCCAGCTTCGGTACATCCGCGTCCGGCTCCACACGGATCCGCTTGCCGAACAACCGTCCTCCGCTCAGCGTCATCAAGCTCGCCTTGGCGCCGCCCCGGAAGAAACCGTTCTTGAACGCCAGACGCATGTTGCGTGTGCGATAGAGATCGTCGAGAATGAACGAGTCGTTCACCAGCTCGTCGTACGCCGCCAGGTAGGGCGCGGCGCTCTCCTCCTTCTTCAGCGCGTCGAAGATGGCGCGGGCCGCAAAGATGCCTGACTGCATCGCGTAATGAATCCCCTTGAGCGACGGCACATTCAAAAGACCAGCCGAATCGCCCAGCAGTACGATGCCGTGGCCGTACCGACGGTCGGGCACCGAGTAGAACCCCCCCTCGGGAATAGTCTTGGCCCCCCACTCCACCATCTCACCGCCTTCGAGGTAGCGCCGGAACAGGGGATGGAGCTTCATGTTCTGAAACAGGGCGTGCACGTCGAGCCCGGTCTGACGGTAATCGAGGCCCACCACCAAACCGATCGACACCACATTCGACTCCAGAGGATACATGAAGCTTCCGCCGAAGGCATCGTTGGGAAGCGGCCAGCCCAGTGTGTGAATCACGGTATCTAGAGGAGTCTTGGTTTCCCAAATTTCCTTGACTCCGAGTGCATATATCTGCGGATTCTGCGCACCGATGTGTTGCCACTCTTGGTACGCCTGGGCCAAGGTCCCACGGCTTCCCTCCGCCAGCGCGGTGATCTTCGCGACGATGTCCGTTCCCGGCACGTAGCCGGACGTCTCGTTCCCATCCCGATCCAAGCCCGTGGGGGCGGTGCGCACACCGATGACTCGATCGCCCTCGACCAAGAGTTTTTCCGCCGGGTATCCCGCAAAGATGTCGACGCCCAAATCCTCGGCCTTCTTGCCCAACCAGCGCACCATCTCGCAGAGCGAGGCGACATAGTTGCCCTCATTGTGCATCGGCGCGGGCGTGGGAATCCGTATCGAACGAGTGCCCGTGAGCACGTATACAGCTTCCTTTTTCACCGGCTGCCGGAACGGAAAGTCGTCGTCGCTGAGATCGGGAAAGAGGTTGTGAAACGCCGAGGGGTCCACGACGGCGCCCGACAAGCAGTGCTCGCCAAGCGCCGCAGCTTTTTCCAGCACGCCGATGGTGATTTCTCCAATGCCACCGCCAGATCCGTTGTCCGCTTTGACGAGTCGGGCCAGTTCAATAGCGCCCGCCAACCCACTCGGCCCACCCCCCACGAAGAGAACGTCCACCTCCAGGCTCTCCTCTGGGAGCGCTTCGTCAATGATGAGTTGATCGATCGGTAGCTTCGGTTGGCTGTCGGAAGGACGAACGCGGGCCATGCCCTACACTCCCCGAAGGTTCTTGATCTCCTGCGTCAGCCGGGGAACAATCTCAAAGAGATCCCCCACGATGCCATAATCCGCGATCTTGAAGATCGGGGCATCCCTGTCTTTGTTGATCGCTACGATCACCTTCGAGGTGCGCATACCTGCGAGATGCTGGATCGCTCCGGATATGCCGATGGCGACGTACAACTGCGGGCTCACCGTCTTGCCCGTTTGGCCAACCTGGTCCGCATGGGAGCGCCAACCGGCGTCCACAACCGCCCGAGACGCCCCGACGGCGGCATTGCCAAGAGCCTCGGCAAGATCTTCCACTAACGCGAAGTTTTCGGCTTCCCTGAGCCCCCGGCCACCACTCACGATGACGGACGCCTCTGCCACATCGAGGTGAGCTTTTTCCGGCTCCTTGATTTCCAGGGTCCGGGCCCGAACCTCCGCCTTGGGAGGTGCAACCTTCTCCGTAGATGGGTTGCGGGGATTTTCGCGCGGCGTGAAGACGTTCGGCCGAAGAGAGACAACGCATGGAGATGCCGTGATACTGATCCGGCATACGGCCTTCCCGGAATACACGGGTCGGCTGACCGTGATACCATCACTCCATTCAACACCGGTCACGTCGACGGCAAGCGGACAGTCCAGCCGGGCCGCCACCCGCGGGCCAAGATCCTTACCCATTGCCGTGGCAGACATCATGACAGCCACATAATCACCCGATTGGGTCTGCCCAACGACGGCAGCTGCATAGATTTCCGGCTGGTACAAACTCAGGTCGTCACCTTCCACGACTATCACCCAGTCCGCCCCATGGGTACCCAACTCCGATACATCGATAGCACCCGCCCCAAGCACCAGCGCGTCCACCGACCCTCCTGATGCATCGGCTAGACTTCGGGCGGCCGTCAGCACTTCCTGCGAAACTTGCTTCAGCGCGCCGGCGCGCTGTTCGAGCACCGCGAGTACGTTTGCCATCACAGCACCTTCGCTTCCGTTCGCAGGGCTTCTATCAGCGCCGGAACCGCATCGGGACCTTCTCCCACGATCCGGCCCTCAGGGCGCTCGGGAGGCAGCGCCAGTTGGATGACCGCCATCCCACCGTCGCTCAACTCTACGGGCTTGACCTCGAGGGGTTTCTTCTTCGCCATCATGATGTCCCGCAGGGCGGGATAACGCGGCTCGTTCAGCCCCTTGTCGGCGGTCACAACCGCCGGGAGCGAGAACTCCACTACCTCCACACCGCCCTCGATCTCCCGTTCCGCCGTTCCCTTCCCGTCCGCCACTTCCAGACGGCCAACCGCACTGACACTGGGCATGGAGAGCAACTCGGAAACAATGGTCCCCACTGCTTGGTTGTAATCGTCGACTGCGAGCTTGCCGAAGAGAATCAAATCGTAGTCGGCGCCAGCGAGTTCAGCGGCCAGCACCTTCGCCACGGTTACTGGATTCAGTGACACCGCGTCGGTCTGGAGCAGAATGCCTCTGTCCGCCCCCATGGCCAACGCCCCGCGAATCGTTTCCCGGGAAGCATCGCTCCCCATCGCGATCGCCACGACCTCTCCGTCCCCCGATTTCTCCTTTAACTGGAGGGCTTCCTCGATGGCGTACTCATCGTAGGGATTCAAAACGAACTTGACGCCGTCCTCCACAATCGACTTTCCGTCGGCGCCGATTTTTATACGAGTCGCCGTGTCCGGGACTCGTTTTATGCACACCGCTATCTTCACCGTAACTCCATGTAGTACTTAAGGTTATAAACCTGAAAACTGGCGAAAAAGCGCTTGCGGAAGGTACTCAAAAGGACACAATCGCACCAACCCTTGGCACCCGAAAGCACGTGGGGTCTGGAGATCAACTCGCCGACGCCATCGACATCAAACTCGACCTGGATGCGCTGGAGGAGATGATCGAGAGCATAGGCGAAGAAGTCGGAGAGCGGACGGAGGCACTCGCTGAGGAGTTGAACGAGCGGTCCCGCGACTACGCCAAAGCCTTCATTGAGCGGCCACGATCTTGAACACGCTGCCCTCCGCCACCAACATGTAAAGCTCGCCGGCGACATCTTCACCAAAGGAGGTCACACTTCCAGCAACGAGTCCCCAGTCCCGCTCGTCTGCAACAGCACCGACGTCGAACCGAAAGCTCCGCAGGAAACCGCCACAAAAGTCCGAGTAGAAGTAATGACCCTGCAACATGGTGATGTCAGAACCGCGATAGACATAGCCCCCGGTGATCGAGCAGTTTCCTGCAAAACCCGTGTTGTCGTACTGCAGGACCGGCATGACCAATCCGGACGTGTCGCAGGTGCCGGAGTTGAAGCAGTTCATCCCCTCCATGATATTCCACCCGAAGTTGAGCCCGCCTTCGTCCGCACGGACGAACGTTACCTCCTCGAACCTGTTCTGCCCTACGTCCGCTACGTACAGCAATCCATCCATGTCGTCGAAGGCAAAGCGCCACGGGTTGCGCAACCCGTATATCCATATCTCACCGCGAGCCGATGTACTCCCGGCAAACGGGTTGTCGGCCGGGATCCCGTAATTCATGCCCGGGTCCGGATTGTCCACGTCGATGCGAAGCAGCGAGCCGAGCAGGGTTGCCGTGTTCTGGCCATTCCCGAGCGGATCCCCGGCGCTGCCACCGTCACCCAGTGCCACATACAACATGCCGTCGGCACCGAAAGTGATTTGCCCGCCGTTGTGATTCGAGAACGGCTGGGCAATCGTCATGATCGCGAGGCCGCTGCTCGGATCGGCGGCGTTGCCGCTCGCCGTGTACCACGTCACGCGCGACGATCCACCCAGGTCAGTGTGGTAGACGTAGATGTAACCGTTAGTCGCAAAGTCCGGATGGAACGCCATGCTCAGCAGACCCTGCTCCTCTTGATGCAACACGATGCTTTGGATGTCCAGGAACGGAGTGCCAAGTAGCCCGCCGTTGTCCACGATCCGGATGCGGCCGCTCTGCTCGACGACGAAGAGGCGGTTGTCGCCTGGCGGATGAGTGAGAAATACCGGCGAGTTCAACCCGCTCACCACCTCCTGCAACATCAATCCGCCGGGGCCGTTACTTTCCCCGGGGCTGGTCGGCCCGGTGTCGCCGGCGCCTCCGCAACCGGCTGCCATTAAGCAGATCAACCCTCGTGATAATCTCCGGACTGGTGTCCTGTGGGACATAGCTGTAGCAACCCGCTGTTGAGTCAGAAAGGCAGGTACGGTGGGATTAGAATGCGCTGAGGCCGGTCACTGCCTGCCCGAGGACCAACGTGTGGATGTCGTGCGTGCCTTCGTAGGTATACACGCTTTCGAGATTCGCCAAATGGCGCATGGCTTGATATTCGGCAAGGATCCCGTTGGTGCCAAGCAGGCGTCGCGTCTCCCGAGCGACTTCGGTGGCAATGTTTACGTTGTTGCGTTTCGCCAGCGACACTTGTTCGGGCCGCATGGTGCCGGCGTCCTTCAAACGGCCGAGCTGCACGCACAACAACTGCGCCTTGGTGATCTCCGTGACCATCTCGGCCAGGCGTGCTTGCTGTAGCTATGTCGCCCCGATCGGTCGCTTGAACACGACGCGGCTCTTGGCGTAGCTGACCGCTTCTTCGTAACACGCCATAGCAGACCCCACCGCCCCCCATGCGATCCCGTAGCGCGCCTGGGTCAAGCACATCAACGGGCTTTTCAAGTCCTTGCTTTTCGGAAGAATGGCATCGGCTGGGAGGTGAACGTCTTGCAACACCAACTCGCTCGTGTCGCTGGCTCGCAGCGAGAGCTTGCCTTTCTGGTCCTTCGCCGAAAACCCCTTCGTGTCGGTGGGAACTATGAAGCCCCTGATGCTCGCTTGATCGCCGATGTCACCCGTCTTCGCCCACACCACTGCCACCTGTGCGGTTGAGCCGTTGGTGATCCACATCTTCGTGCCGTTCAGCACCCAGCCATCGTCGGTCTCTCGAGCCGTCGTTAGCATCCCTCCAGGATCGGAGCCATAGTCCGGCTCTGTGAGGCCGAAACACCCAACGGCTTCACCGCTGGCCAGCCGCGGCAACCACGCCCTCTTCTGCTCCTCGCCGCCGAATGCATGGATGGGGTACATGACCAGAGCGCTTTGAACCGAGGCGAACGACCGCACCCCACTATCCCCACGTTCCAGCTCTTGCATGATGAGGCCGTAGGCAACGTTGTTGAGTCCTGCACATCCGTATTCTTCCGGCAGGTTGGCACCGAATAGGCCGAGTTCCGCCATTTGCGGCACCAAGCCCATGGGGAAATTTCCGTCGATGTAATGCTCTGCGATGATGGGCATAACGGCGTCGTCAACCCACCGGCGAACCGTGTCGCGAACGGATTTCTCCTCTTCGCTAAAGAGCGAATCCACGTCCAAGAAATCCACGCCCTGAAAAGGCATTCTCGTCAGTCCTTATGAGGTGGAGGATGTGTGGCCGACATCCCGCATCGCACGCGGTGTAACACCGACCTCACGGGCCTTCTTTCTGAAGATAGCACCGTGGTCGACCGGCCGGCCGCTTTCAGCCTGCCACTGGTGAATCATTTCGTGGAGCATCGTTCGCTCTACTTCGTGCCAACCGTCACGCACAACGTGGCGGCTGCTTATTGCGATCTCTACAGGTGCGTCGTTGGCGTCCAACATCAACTCGCCGAGCCTGCGTCGCATACGTCGCGATATACGCAATGAGATTCGAGACAGTTGCCCGTCGAAGAGCTGTTCGTTGAATTGCTTGTGCATGGCGGTCAATTTTTGGAGCAGCGGGCGATCTTCGGGCCTCGCGCCCGGCTTCCGGCGGCGGCGAACCCGCTGTGGCGGGGCGAACTGGTCTACCGGAAACCCGAGAATTACATCCCGCGCCGCTCGCCGTCGCTGGAGCCGCGTTCCCGGCTTCACGAACGTCACGATGGCGGCGAGCACGGAATCCGGCGCGTAGGCGTACCCCCGATGTATTCGTAGGACGCCCCGGGGAGTTACGCTAACCATTACGGCGCGGTTTTGGTGCGACTCAACGCACCGCACCCCGCGGAGGCCCAGCGCGGACAACCTCTGCACCAAGAACGCGTCGTTAAACAGCTCCGGCTGTGACTTCTGGTTCATTAACCGTGCGCCGCCGGGCAAATACCGCAACATCCGAACGCTTGAACGTTCTATGCTCCTGCTCCCAGAGGTAAACCCCCACTTGAATCGAGTCGTCCTCGATACAGATGCGATGGAACGCCGAGGCCCTGCCGCTGCGTGACGATTGCGAGATCGTGCCCGCACATGAAACGACAACCCCGTCCAACACGTCCACGTTCTCCTGGTGGTCGTGGCCGCATAAGACAACCTCGGCTCCCGTGTCGACTATGCGGCGATGGGCGCGCTTCCAATGGGCCAGCCCCATCCGCTTGGAAAGCTCCCCACGAAGCACGTTGTGGTGCAGCACCAACACACGGGCTTGGTCCGGCCGGGCCTTGTCGAACAACGATTTCACTCGGCGAGCTTCCCGACGCGGAAGGTGCCCTTTCACAGCGAGGTCTCGCAGTCGGAGTGTGAGGGAGCCCCATGCGATGCCGTGCGCCGTTTGCGCGCTGGCAACGATGGCTTCGGTTAGGTCCAATGTGGGGGTGAGGACCGGCCCAAAATGGTACCGGAACTTGCGGTATTTGACCTGCGAGCCAAATGGAATGAACGGGCGCCACCACCATTGCACGTCATGGTTGCCGGGAATCACGAACACCGGCGCCGTCCTTTCGAGTTCCTGCACCAGAAGCTTGGCCGCCTGGAATTCACCGTGTCGGGACCGCAATGTGAGGTCGCCGGAAAGTACGGTAACGTCCGGCTCGAGGTCGGGTATGAGGTTTTGGACGGCCGCGACTTTCTGCAGGTCGGCAACGTCGCCGAAGTGAATATCCGACAGGTGAACGATGCTAAAACTCACGCTCTCTCCTCATCGCTGCCATTGCCTCATAACCCGGAGCATTGCCATGTTGCTCAACACATACCAGATCGCCACGCCAGCCATGCCGACGAGTCGAGCGCGCTGGTCCGTCGGATACGGAATGAAAATGTAGAGACCCACTGCGACCGTGGACAACCCCGCGACGATCCGCGCCGTTCTTCGAGCGCGCTTCTCGATCTCCGTGGCGCAAGTGCCGCACAACTGTCCGAGTGGCAGCTCGACTTCATGATGGCACCGAGGGCACTCGTGCTCAACCAAGCCGGTGACTAACGGTGTCCGCAAATTCCAATGTCGAAGCATTCCCTCCAAGATCTCTCGTCGTGTGGGTTCCTTCGCGCATCGTTTCCTTCAGCGCCCGCCGGATACGATTGGCGTTCTCCTGTTCGTCAACGTGGTCCAGCATCATGCACGCGGCAAGGATGAGTGCCGTCGGATTGGCGATACCCTTCCCCGCTATGTCCGGCGCGGAGCCGTGTACGGCCTCGAAGAGTGCGGCATCGTATCCGATGTTGGCGCCCGGTGCCATGCCGAGCCCACCAACCAGGCCCGCCATCAGATCGCTCAGAATATCCCCGAACATGTTGGTGGTTACGATGACGTCGAACTGCCACGGGTCGAGAACGAGCTTCATGGCACACGCATCGATGATCACGTCGTCGACTTCAACTTTCCCCTTGAAATCGTTGGCGACTTCCCGGCCGACGTCGAGAAAGAGCCCGCTTACCGCCCTCAGAATATTGGCCTTGTGACAGATCGTGACCTTCTTACGCCCGTTGGCCAGCGCGTACTCAAAGGCGAACCGAACCGCCCTCTCACAGCCCTGCCGCGTGACGGTCGCCGTCGACTGCGCCACGGCCTTGGGATCGCCACCCACGGGTATGGTAGTCTCGAACCCTACATAGAGTCCCTCCGTGTTCTCCCGCACCAGCACGAGATCGAGGTTGTCGTAGCGCTGGTGGGGAATCATGGACTTCACGGGCCGGACATTGGCGTACAGTTCAAACTCTCGACGAAGCAACACATTGACCGACCGAAAGCCGGTTCCGACGGGGGTCGTCAGCGGACCCTTGAGAGCAAGGCGCGTGTGTCGGAAGCTCTCGACCGTGCAGTCCGGAAGCGGCGTGCCTTCCGACTCGAGGGCCGCAAGGCCTCCGGTCTGTTCGTCCCAATCAAACAACGCGCCCACCGCCTCGAGGACCCGCAAGGTTGCCTCTGTGATCTCCGGACCGATGCCGTCGCCCCGTATTAGAGTGGCGGGTATGCTCACTACAATCCTGGAGCCAGCGTTTCCAGCGCTTCACGGAAGGCCGTCCACGGGTCCGGGCCGGTGCCCTTCACAACGGTCCGCCACCAGAAATCACCCAACCGCACGTCGACCAGCACTATCGTCAACTCCGCCCGCCCTGTCCCGTCGGACTCGCGGAAGAAAAAAAGGCTGGCGGGCACCAAGGAGAGGCGATCACCAACAGCGCCGGTAAGGGATCGCATCTGGCTGAACAACGGGTCGGGTAGTTTGCTGAGTTTGTGCCGCAGCGTCGCCGTGGCCATTCGATCGGGATCCACCAAGAGACCCGGCGCTAGCCGGGCCACGCGACGCAACTCTTCGGGCATTACCCACATCACCTCGGGTGTCCGTTCCGTCAGGGCTATTGCAATGAGACTGTCGGCAACTTCGAGCGCCGAATCCCGGGGGGACAGCGCATCGTCCCATTCCAGCGTGGCCTCGGCCAGAATCATGGTCAGGGGGTACACCACCACCTCAACCCCGATCATCGCATTCACGGGGAGCGGTAAGCCAGGCGCCGGCGACCCGTCTCCGGACGAAGTTGAGGCGCAACCGGTTGCCGCTATCGCGGCGACAAGGGGTATCAGGTGTTGCGCCACTCGGGCGTGCCCTTGCAACTTGCTCTCGACGCCTTCGCGGGCATCCTCCAGCGCCATGAGGTGTCGAATATTGTGCGGCTGACAATCGAGCGTCAGCGTGGCGACATCCGCTTCGTATGTAGACTCCACAAACCGTTCCGGCACGCAGCTTCTCCCCCGAGAATCGTGTTCAATGAATGGCAACGTTGTTGACGTTCGATAGCGGACTCCACCAGCGGGGCGAAAACGGCGGATTAGCTGCCGAGGGTGAGGCCTCCGTCTACCAAGATAACCTGTCCGGTCACATGGCGGGCCTCGTCAGAACAGAGGAAGACGACGACTCGAGCCACGTCTTCCGGCTCGGCTACCCGCCCGAGGATTGCGCTCTTTTCGGCCCTTTCCAGAACTTCAGGTGGGAGTTTGGTCAGCGCTTCGGTGCGGACAAAGCCGGGAGCCACAGCATTGACGTTGACGTTGGATGCCCCAAGCTCCACTGCGGTAGATCTCGTCAACCCGATGAGGGCTGCCTTGCTCGTGGCGTAATTGCTGATGCCGAACCCGGGACGCAGTGCGAGATGCGAGGCGATGTTCACGATCTTGCCGTATCGTTGGGCTCGCATGGCCGGGGCCACGGCACGGGTGCAGTTGAACGCGCCGGTGACGTTCGTCTCGAGCACCTCATGCCACGCGTCATCAGAGAGGCGCCACAGCGCGCCGTCGTGGGCGATCCCCGCGTTGTTGACCAGAAAGTGCACAGCGCCCAGCTCGGCTTGGACGGTCTCGACAAACGCCTCGATGTCGTCTCGTTGTCGTACGTCACAGCGGTCGCTGAACACACACACGCCCTGGGCTCGCAGCGCCGTTTCGGTGAGGAGCGCCTGTTCGAGAATATCGCGGCCCGGCAGCTCCACGTAGTTGAACGCCACGTGGACCCCGCGGCGGGCGAATTCGAGACCGATGGCCCGGCCGAGGCCGGTTGCCCCACCCGAGATCATGGCCACTTTGCCGTTCATTGGCTCGGGCTCCGACGATGTCTTCTCCGGTTGCTCAACCAGCATCGAGCCCGAGGCGCGTTGCCTCGCCGACGTGCTCCAGGTACTCCGGTCAGATCCGTAGGGAATAGCTATCTCATGCTGTTAAGGGCGTTTCGAACGTAGTGATGGAATCGGGTTTGGGAAAGGGTCGGCAACATACGCCGCGTCAGCGGTTCAGCCCCATTCCCCAGCGCATGAGGCTCACCGGGAGTCCGCCGTACCCGAGGAGGGCTTTGTGGAAATCGCGCAGCGCATAGTCAGCTCCGGCAGCTTTCCGAAAGTCCTCATGGAGGGCCTTTATTTCGCGGCGACCGACTGCGTAGCACAGTTGGTAGGCTGGAGTGGCACAGTAGCGGCGGACCTCGGCTTCGGCGGTATACCGCCCAATGATCGCCCGATCCACCAATAGCTGCACTGCCTCATCATAGCCCATCCCACCGGTGTGGAGCCCTACATCGACCAGAATCCTGATGCCCCGCAGCAGCAGTGCGACGAGCTGAAAGAACCGCTCCTCCTGCTGTCGATAAAAACCCTCTTCACCCATCATCTCTTCGCAATACAGCGCCCAGCCCTCATACACCAGGGCCGACCCCATGAGTCTTCGCACGACGCGGGGCTGGGTCTGAGCGGCCAGGAATTGCAAATGGTGGCCGGGGTATCCCTCGTGCAGCACCGTAGGGGGAATCACGTACTGGCAGTGGTTACGAAGCACTCGCTCTCGGGAAGTACTGTCCAACCCGGCGGCGGGAAGGGTCACGTAGAAGAGCCCCGTTCGATCTTCGGCGAACGCTCCCGGAGGCTGGTACGCGGCAACCGGGATCACCGGAAGCAGGAAAGATGGGGTTTCCACCACCTCTAGGGTGCCCTGATACAGGGGGACGATGCCCCGCTCTTCCACGAACTGGCGGGCCCGCTCCATCTCCAGCGCGTAGGCCTCCACCACTTTCCCATCCGGAGGGTGGTTGTTCCGGAGACGTTCGGCGAGATCCTGCCACGACACCTCGCTGTCGATTTTCCCGGCGAGTTCGGCCAGGGCTCGCCCCACTTGCTCGACCAGCGCCTTCCCGTATTCGCGGAGATCGTTGGCGGAGCTACCAAGTGCGTGTTCGACCCGGAGCCGGAAGTCGAACGCTTCCTGACCGATGGCGAATCCACCTTCCTCCGGCAACAACGCCATTCCCGGCAGGTCGCGCGCAAACGAATCGAGGGCCGCAACGGCCTGGTCTCTTACATCGTCAAACTGATGATCCCCCTCGGGCCGAAGGTGCTCACCGATCTTGCGTATCAAGGCGAGCCCGCCGTCGATGACGCCCAAGCACGTTTCGGTATACACCCAGGGACAATCTTGCAGCGTTCCCTTCGCCTGCTCCAAGTACCGTGGCACTGCCTCAAGCCTACTTGCGACCGCGCGAGCGCGGTGCACCGGGGGTCGATCGTCCCGAACCAGCAGGAAATACAAACCCTGGAGCAGGTGCGACAGCCAAAACTCCGGATTCTTGACGTGAGGGCGTTCGCGTGTGAATCGATGAACGGTTACCCGTATTTCGTTGAGCAGCGCCGTTCGGTCGAGTTCGTCATCTGTTGTCTCGAGCGACAACTCCTCGATCGCATGAGAGATCGAACGAAGTGCAGCGATGCTTCTTTCGACGCTCTCCGCTCTGAAATCTCCGAGGCGTCCGTCGTGCTCCGAGAGCCCGGCTCCCGTTGCCTGAACCGGATCGAACTGCCACCGGAGATCCAGGTAAGAGTGTACGAGGTCGTCGAACGCTTGTGGTGTCGTCAAACCGCACGTCCCGATTTTTTGTCGGGCGCCTGCGACAGGATTTGGTGACAGTCCTCATCACTCAGCACTCGATCCGCGAGCTTTGCCGCTCCGAACAAGCGTTCGCACAGCCCGTCATCGGACGCGTCGTAGCCGTGTTCGGCAAGCCAGCATTTCACATTAGAGAGACCGGATACTGGCGAAACTTCGATACGCTGCTGGGCACCGAATGAGGCGGCCGGAACGCTCGAGTACACGCGATCGGCGAGCCAGGTGTCCCCTTTTCGGCGGGCCTTGATGATCGCGGCGGCATGCACTCCCGTGCCTGTCCGGAATGCATCGTCACCCATGACGGGATAATTTGCGGGAAGCGGCACCCCGATCGTTGCCGCCGCAAGCTCGCAATACTCACGCAAGGCCGACACGTCGTGGGTGTGAGCCCCAAGCAGGTGAAGGTTGACGATCAAGAGGTCCATCTCCGCGTTGCCCACCCGCTCGCCCACGCCAAGGGCTGTGGCGTGTACGCGATCCACGCCGGCTTCGATTGCAGCCAAGCAGTTGATCACTCCCAAGCCACGATCTCGGTGTCCATGCCAGTCGAGTTTGACATCTTCGCCCGAAGGTATGACGACCTCCTCCTTGACGAATTTCACCAGATTGCGAACACCGGTTGGCGTTGCGTGACCCACCGTGTCTGCCAGACAAAGTCGCCGGGCCCCCCAACGAATCGCATTGCCGTACAACGCCTTCAGCGTTTCAGGCCTCGCACGCGTCGTGTCTTCGGTGACGTACATGACGGGAAGGCCTTCGCGAACGGCGAAGGTTACAGCCTCTTCACTAACCTTCAACATGCGATCGAGTGTCCAGTCTTCGGCGTACTGGCGTATGGGCGAAGAGCCGATGAACGTAGCGGCTTCGATCGCTATCCCGGTTTCCTGGGAGATTTTCGCTATCGGCTCCACATCGGCGATCACAGTCCTGGCGGCGCAGTTGGGAGCGATCGGGAGGTTCTGCTGCACTATCTCCCTCGCCAGCACTCGCACCGCCTCCACAGCTCGGTGTCCCGCGCCGGGCAAACCAATGTCCGCAGCCACGATCCCCAGGTCCGCCATGAGGTGCAAAAGCCGGCACTTCGCCTCGGTGGCGGGATCGATCGCTGAAGGTGACTGGAGACCATCCCGCAGCGTCTCGTCGTTGAGATCTACCTCGACCGCAGACCAATCGATGGCGCCGAGTGCGTTCCAGTCGTAGATGAGATCAGTATCTTCCATCACCACTAGGATGATCGGAGGGTCTGAAGGCGTCAAGCACGTTTTAATGCGCTTCGCTGATTTCCCCGCCGGCCGCAACTAATCCGGAGCCGGCACGACCTGCCACTTCGGTGCGGTCTCCGATCAGGACGTGTTCAAGGGTGGAATCCACAATTCGAGCCTCGCGACCAACGATTGCATGACTGAGCACGCTGTCCCGCACGATGGTGCCCGTTTCCATGCTCACGTTGGGACCGATGGTACACGCTTCGAGCTCGACGGCCTCCGCGATCCTAACAGGATCCACGATTGTCACTCCTCTGTGGTAGTCGCGTCGTGTCGCCCGGCCTTGTTGCAATAGATGCATGTTAGTCTGCAGCAGCGTTTCAATCTTCCCGCAATCGTACCACCCGGCCACCTCAGCGGTTTTGATCTTGCTGCCACGATCGATCATGTATTGAAACGCATCAGTGAGATACCACTCGCCCTTGTTTTGCGGCCGCGCCAACGTGTTATCGATTCCGTTGAACAGAAGTTTCCAGTCTCGAACGTAATAGAGGCCGATATTTGCCAGTCTCGAAACGGGCTCGGATGGTTTCTCGACGATCCTGGTCATGTTTCCCTGATCGTCGGTAACCACGACGCCGAACCGCCGATAATCCTCAACCTCCTTGACCCACATGACACCATCGGCATCTACCTGCTTGACCAGAGTCAGATTGGCGTCAAAGAGCGTATCGACAAAGACGATCAAGACCGGGCCGTTCACATAAGGCCTGGCCAGATTGATCGCGCCTGCCGTACCGTTCTGAACGACTTGCTCTACGAAACGTGAGCGCAGCCGATAGTGCTCCTTCACGTGTGCTTCTACCTGTTCCTTCAGGTGACCGGTGATGAAGATGAGCTCTTCGATATCGAGGCCGTCGAGCTTGTCGATCACGTAGTCCATCACAGGTCGTCCGGCAACCCGCAGCAAAGGCTTGGGTACATCCTTGGTCAGGGGCAGTAAGCGAGTACCTTTTCCGGCGACAGGAATAACGACCTTCACCTACACTCTCCCATAGCGGTCTTCGATACGCACGACGTCGTCCAGCTCCGGTGTCGAGACTTCCAACAAGTCGCTCGACACGATCGCCTCCATCTGGTGAATGGTTTGCGGCGTGACGTGATAGCGCTCCCCTTCACACATCCGTAGTTCGGTCAACTCGCCGTCTATTTGCACGCGGAAGATAATTTCCCCCTTCAAGACGTAGATCGTCTCGTCCTTCTGCTCATGGTATTGCAGGCTCAGTAGGTGCCCGGGATCGATGTGTAGAATCTTGCCGACGTAACGGTCGGTCTTGGCCCAGATCAACTCATAGCCCCACGGTTTCTCGACGCGCTGTGGAAGTTCCATTGTGCCGGTGTTAGTGAGACTTTGTTATCTACGCCCATCGGCGCTGCGAATCTACGTTCATCCGCGGCCCTGCATCCATCCGCGGCTCAGTAATGTAGCTCCAGGGACGAGGGACTAGTGACGCAGGCCCTCACGCACACCCCACATCCCACACAACCCTCCGGGCGAATGACGGGCCGACCTTCGTCGTCGAGCCCGAGCGCGGCCACCCCAACGGGGCACGCTTCGGCGCAGGCGCCGCATTCCGTCCCGTCCAACGCGATGCATGTTTCGGTAATGAGCTCGAGGCTAGCCATGCTGTAGCCCTTCCAACCGTCAGCGGGCAGCGTGAGCGCCTCCGTGGGGCAAGCCACCGCGCACGGTATGTCGTCGCAAACAATGCAAGGCTGCAGCTTCGGGTCGATCATCGGTGTTCCGGCCGCCAGCCCACCCGCGGTCGGCACTTTGATTATCGCCTGCACAGGACAAACTTCCAAGCAGTCACCACACCGCGTGCACGAGGTGAGAAACGCAATCTCTTGGAGCGCTCCGGGCGGACGCATGTAGCGGTTTCGCACGACACGCCGCTCGGCGCGCCGGCCGATCTCGCTCATCAGCCGTCCTACGGTCGTTCGAAAGAACGACCGTCGATCGCCGCTCAGAAAGTCGGTTGGAAGCTGATCAGCCACCGGAAACTCAACCTCTCGCCACCCGGAATTCGCTCATGTGCCAAGTTCGGTTCCGACACAAAGAATGGAAACTCGATTCGCACTGGAAAGCTTATGTCTCCGATTCGCAGACCGAACCGGGCGCCAACACCTGCATCAGACACGGGTGTCGCCCGATTCCCGAATGTCGAACGCACCGCAAGGGTGTCGACGAGCGCCCCGTCACCAAAGACCGTGACCGCGGCACTCCTGAAGATGCCGCGGTCACGTCGAATGACGGTCTTTTCCACCTCGACGCTGCCGCCGACCATCCACCGACCGCCGATCCCCGGTCGGAATCCGCGCAGGTTCCCGTTTCCGGGTGAGTGGTAGATGATATTCGTCCGCATTAGACCGGGGAATAGACGTCGTGGCCCCGATGATCCGCCGAGCAAGGAGCCTTGCGTGCGAACGAAAGGATTGCGGAGGGTTTCGTACGGATCTGCTCCGTTCAGCGGAATGCGGCGTTGCAGGATGGGAGGATCATCGGCGATGTATCCACCCGCAAAGGCCCGTACGCCGACGACAAATCCGGCGATCGGCTTGCGAATCGAGGCGCTGCCGATGATGCGGGCAAAAGGCTCCGGATCCGTCGTGTTCGCCCCTGGCTTCGAATAAGTGAGCCCGGCGCGATAATCGAGCCGCACCCTCGAGCGGCTCCCCCACACGGTAAACCGCCAATCGTCGAACCGACCGATCTCCACTGTCCCCCCATTCTCCCACAGCGCACCGTCGAGGAAGTTGGTCTGTCGGGTGGCGACCCACTGGGCGGTCCATCCGCTGTTCCGCACATTGGGAGACGACATCGAGCGGCCGTGAGCCTTGGAAAATTCCAGCCGCGCCCCGACCGTCCCCTCTTGAGACCACAGCTCGAGGGACTGTGAAGCTCGAGGGTGGCGAAGGAACAGCGGATTTTCCAGTTTGAAGTGTATGTCAAGGACATCGCCGCTCGTCGCCTGCTCGAAACCGGAGACGCCACGAATCAACCATAACGTGGTGCGATCGTAGCGACCCATATAGTTGCTGCGAAGACGAATACCGACCGTTGCGTCCGAGGCGTCGTTCCACCAGAACGTCGGTGCTATGGAGATGACCTTCCGATCCCGTGCCGCCGGCTCGCTGAAAAAAGTGTCCCAGCGTAGCTTCGGGTCACCAAAGTCGAGGAAGCCTGTTTCGCGATTGTTGGTGAAGTTCCAATCGTGACTCATCACACGTGGATCGAGCATCAAACGGCCCGGCACCCTGTTCGTGCGGAACGTCACGACCTCTTCGGATTCCTTTCCCGATGCGCGGGCGTAGATCACCGGACGGTGTCTCTCGCCGATCTCCACAGGCATTTGGCCGTCTGCTTTGCGCTTCACCACGACGCTGGTTTCCCACGACCCGTCTGGCAAGCGACGTCGCTCCACCTCACCGATCGCGTAATCATATTCGGCAACGCCGTTCAACCACTGGTCGAAGAACCAGCCGAGGTCCGTCCCGCTCACGTCCTCGGCCACGTCTCGAAACGCCTCCGGGGTCACGTGCTTCAACCGCCAACGTCGGTAATACTCCCGCAGAATGCCACGCATCGTGTCGTAACCTACCACGTAGCGCAGTTGGATGTACATCAGCTGCGCCTTGGAGTAGGTCATCCTGTTGTAAGTGGCAAAATCGCGAAAATCCTCGCCCGCTGTGTTGATCGGCTGCGACCACCCGTCCAGATCGAGCTGGAGTATCGATGCCGCAACACGCGGGTACGCATCAAAGCCACCCAGCGTTTCGTTGTACCACGACGCTTGAAAACTCGTAAATCCTTCGTCGAGGAACCCGTGCTTCCATTCGTTATTGGCGAGAATTCCCATGAGATACTGATGACCAGTCTCATGCAGGATGAGTCCCATGCTCGCCCCGCCGTTCATGATAACCATGGGGAATTCCGTTCCTCCTCCGTCGATGCGGTGGAGGTTCGTGAGCTGGGGCCATGGGTATGGACCGAACAACTCGTCCAGCCACCGCAACGACTCGACCGTGCGGTCCACGGCCACACCGCTCCCCCACGTATCCTGTTCACCCCTCAGATAGAGCACCCGCACGATGATGTCTTTGAACCGACCTTGCTCGTAGACATAGCCGGGATTCACCGACCAAGCGAAATGGTGCACTCCCTCTGCATAGAAACGAACGCACTTCCTCTCGGGGTCCACCGCTCCGCAGCGACCCGGCTTTGGGGTTCGGGATCCGTACCAGTTCCGTTGGTGATCGACTCTAACATTGGGACCTGCTCTTGCACCTTCCCATCCGGGATCGCCTTCGACCGGTATGCCCGTCGCACCCACAACCTGATCCTCCGGCAGGTCCAGCGTCACATCGTAGGTGGCGAACTCCCCGTAGAACTCACCCGCCGGAAAGAGAGGATGGTCTTGCCACCCGGAGCGGTCGTACACCACCACGCGCGGATACCACTGCGCGAAATCGTACCGCCGGCCGAGCCTTCCCTGTCGCCTGGCAACGGTGCTGAGGCGAGCGTCCCACCGCACCGCGACTGCGATACTGTCGCCGGGCGGCAGCGGCTGCGGCAGCTGCAACCGTACGATGGTTGAGTCTGGTGCGTAGGGATACTCCGGGGTCACGGCGATGCCGTTCACGGTGCTGCTCGCGATCCGCTCAAAGGCGTAGTCCGGCTCACGCAAATCGTTGAATCGACGCCGGCCCTCTGTGCTGTCGCGATCCGCCCACCGCGACCCCGGTCGAAAGGCATTCAGGTAGAGATGCAGGTAGAACTCGGTGAGCGTGTTGGGAGACCGATTGATGTAAGTGATCGTCTCCCGCGCCGACAATGTCGCCGTCGATTCATCCAACCGCGCATCAACCAGGTAGTGCACCTCCTGCTGCCAGTATCCAGACGTGTCATCCGACACCGCCCCCCGCGGCACGACCGCCAAGCCGGCGAGAAGGGCTCCCACGAAAAGTGGCAAATGCAACCTCACAGAGTTGGATGATCGCGCGAAAGGTATGCAGACCCACTTCCCCGCACCACCAGCTTTCAGACCTCCGCTACGTACGAGGTGAGCTAACCGCGCCTCCCAAGGGAACTCCCAACACCTCGCGCCTCCCGGCTCACGCCGTCGATGGTGCAAACTCGACCGGTCGCCCGTCCCAATTCCCCGTTCGCTGCGGGATAAAACACCCACCATGAAGTCCGATTACCTTGATAGGCATGAGTTTGCTACCAATTCTGGCGGTGCTCCAACTTCAGATTCCCGAGCCCGTCGGTCTTGTCAACGACTTCGCCAACGTGATCAGCCCCCGCGAGGAGCAGGTCATGGAGATTCTGATCGCGGAGGTGCGGCAGAAATCCCGAGGAGAGATCGTGGTGGTCACCCTCCCGGATCTCAACGGCCGGGCGGCCATGCAGGTGGCCCGGGACATTGGCAGGGAGTGGGGGGTAGGAGCGATGGGGGAGGCGGGAGACCGGGCCCGGAACGCCGGCGTGGTGCTGCTGCTGAAACCCGGGCGACGGCCCGGAGACGGCCGGTCGGACATCTTCATCGCCACGGGAACCGGCGCTGGGGGATTCATCACAGATGCACTGGCCGGGCGGATCAGGGACGCCATCGGGAGCGCGGCGGTGCAAGCGGGGAGCTTCTCTTCCGGTCTGCTGGTGGGGGTACAAATGCTGGCCGAGGCCTACGCTCGGGAATACGAGTTCGCGCTCACCGGCCGGATCGCGCCGCCGCAGCGCTCTCGATCACGCCCCGGCCGGCGGTCTCCCATAGGGACGATATTCTTGCTGCTGTTTCTGATAGTGATCATGGCGGCTGGGCGGGGGCGGGGGCGCTACGGTCTCAGGGGTGGAGGGATGGGGCACTGGTTGCTCTTGTCTATGCTCATGAGCGGTGGGCGACATCGGCACGGTGGCTGGGGCGGCGGCGGGTTCGGCGGTGGCGGTTTCGGAGGCTTCGGCGGCGGCGGTGGTTTCGGCGGCGGAGGAGCAGGAGGGAGCTTCTAGATGGCAAAGACAACAAAGCGTGAGCAGGCACAGATGTTTGCAGATCAGATTGCGAATGTCCTGGGAGACAATTTGCGCTCTCTGATCATGTTCGGGTCAGCCGTACGGGGTGGCTTCGGCCCCGGGCATGCCGAAGTCAACCTATTGCTCATCGTGGACGACGCCTCAATGAGTGCACTGCGGCCTATCGGACGGGCAATCACCGACTGGGTGAAGCGACGATTCCCCACGCCGCTCATTTTCACCGAACGTGAGTGGCGTGCGTCAACCGACGTGTTCCCGATGGAGATCGAAGACATGCGGGATGCGCACGAGTTATTGTACGGCACCGATCCGTTCGACGGTCTCGACACGAGCAGAGTGCAGCTGCGGCACGAGTTGGAACGCGAAATCAGAGGCAAGCTGCTGCAATTGCGGGCTGAGTACGCCGCGGTGGCGACGGACGGGAAGGCCCTCACCAGGCTTCTCATCGATTCGGCGGGTACGTTTTTCGTTCTGATGCGGGGCACGGTGAGGCTGACTGGAGGAACACCGGCGGAGAATCCTTTGGCGCTCGTGAGGCTGGCCTCCGAGGCCGCGGGGCTCGATGCGTCGGCGTTCGACTGGGTCGTCGACAAGATCGCCGGCCGCACGGTTCGAGCCCTCAAGCCGTATGACGACATTGGCGCACGTTACGTGGACGAACTCGAGAAGCTGGCCCACTTCGTCGATAGATACGACGAGTGGACGGCGGCAAGCCCGGCGCAAGCTGCTGCCGCCGGTGAGGACACGACCGGTGAGAAATAGGAGTCTGAAGATGAAGAGATTGGTGATTGGAATCGCGCTGCTGTCCTTGACAGGTTGCGGCTACAACCGAATTCAGACGCTCGACGAGCAAGTCGAGGCGTTCAAGAGCCAGATCGAGGTACAGCTTCAGCGTCGGCACGATCTAATCCCGAATCTGGTGGAAACGGTCAAGGCGTTCGCCACGCAGGAACAGGAAGTGTTCACCGCCATAGCAGACGCCCGATCGAAGCTGGGCGGAGCCATTCAGGGCGGCGACATCCAAGAGATGGCCCGTGCGAACCAGGGAATGCAGTCGGCGTTGGGAAGGTTGCTGGCGATCTCCGAGAATTACCCCGAACTGAGATCCAACGAAAACTTTCGCACCCTACAGGACCAACTCGAAGGGACGGAGAACCGGATTGCTACGGCCAGGCAGGACTACAATAACGCGGTGGGGGCTCACAACGGGTATATCCGCCGGTTCCCGGCGGTGCTGACGGCAAGAGCTATCGGCTCGAAGGCGCACGCCTACTTCGAGGCCGACGAGTCTGCGCAGGAGGTGCCCAAGGTCAAGTTCTGAACGCAGAAGACGCAGAAGAGGCAAGAGATGGCAGAGGAAACGGCATAGACAGACCTAGCTCTCCTGCCTCCTCTGCCTCCACCCACGCCTAGACAATCCCTCCAATAAGCAGCACTATCCCGCCCATGAATTACGCCTGGGTCATCGACCAGACGAAGTGCATCGGCTGTCATGCGTGCAGCACCGCCTGTAAGTCTGAGAACGACGTCCCCCTCGGCGTGCACCGCACGTGGGTGAAGGCCGTCGAAGTGGGTCAATTCCCCAACGTGCGACGCCACTTTGCGTTGGAAACCAGCGATCTCGTGCGGGTGAATACGCGGATCGGCTATTACGTGCTGTGTGCGTGGGTCACCGAGGGTATTCGACCCGGCGTCGTCGCCTGCTCCCACCACATGGGCCGCTGGCGCACCCATGACACCGAAGGCAACACACGTGGTCATCCGCCAAGGTCACGATTCAACAGGCCCACGCATGGCACCAACGCGTGCGGTTGGAACCGGCCAGGCCGGACGCTCGGGAAGGCGATATCTAAGTCGATACGGCAAAGTCGCACGAGGTTTACAAGGAGTGGATGGCGCGCACGCGTCCCGCGCCCGGTCCCGGCGGGCTGCGGCGGCCCGAGTGGTTGCAGCGGCCGCTCGAGCCGACGAAGGAGGCGTATCGGATAGGCGGCGAGCCGTAAGCTGGAACACCCATTTGACCTCCACGGGGGCGATCAGGAGGGTAGGAGGAGCTGGGGAACCCACTACCTAATCTCCACCCCCGCAGCCTTCTCTATCTCCTTCACAAGTTCCACGTGATCCGCCTCTTCGCCCAGCGCCTTGCGACCCGCCGCAAACGCTTCCTTCGCCGTCCGAATCGCTCCACTCGGCACGCCGTTGTCTTCCAGCACCTTCAACGCCACACCCAGATCTTTATCCAACAGCGCCAGGCGGAACGTTCGCGGCCAGACGCGGCTCAACACCCGCTCGGGAAAGAGGTTCTCGGTGACGTTGGAGCGGCCGCTGGAGGAGTTGATCACGTCCAGGGCCACGTCAGCCTTCACACCCAACTTCACCAGGGCCGCCAGCCCCTCACCGGCTGCCTGAATGTTCACCGCCAGTAGGGCGTTGTTGACCGCCTTGAGGGCATGTGCGGCCCCGATGGGGCCGACGTGCTCCACCTTACTCGAGTATGGAGCCACGATCTCTCTCGCCTGACCGACCCAGGGCTCTTCACCTCCAAGCATGACCGTGAGATTGCCGGCTTGTGCACCTGACGTGCCCCCGCTCACCGGGGCGTCCACGAAACCCACTCCAAACTTCGACAACTGCGCGGCCGCCTCCCGCGACCCGGATGGATCTCCCGAGGTCGCATCGATGAGCAATTGCCCCTCTCGCCATACCTTGCCTATGCTCTCGATGACCTCCAGCACAATCGCCGACGTAGGAAGACACATCACGACGACATCGGTTTCTTCCACCACGGCCCTCGGCGAACCGACGTCCCGGGCGCCCTTCTCCGCTACAAATGACTCCGCCCGTTCCCGAGTCCGATTCCACACGACCGTGGGGAACGCATCCGCAATATGCTTGGCCATCGGCCGTCCGATCGCTCCCAGTCCGATGAATCCAACGCGCTTTGTCATGGCGTTTCTATCGAGTCCTTTCAGGAATGCGCAGTGAGCATCTTGCAACAACCTATCGCCGAATGCCAGCGTGTATCCTGACTCTCGCCACCAATCCTCCTCCCTCCTCCCTTCTCACGGAAAAAGCGGCGACCCAGCTAACCCCAGATCGCCGCTTCATTCCCGCCAGGTCAATGTTGTCAGGCCGACAGCATTTGCTTTCTCAAGATTTTGAGCCGTCTACGCAACGACCCGTCCATCACCCGGTCTCCGATTCGAACTATGACACCGCCGAGGATGCCGGCGTCTTCACGGAAATGAGTGATGACTTCCTTGCCAAGGACCTCCGAGAGGCTCTTCCTGATCACGTCTTGCAGCGCTTCCGGTGTTCTCGCCGTGGCGACGCTCGCGTGCACGCGAGCGAACTTCATATCCAGCAGTCCCAGGTATTCACGGGCGATGACCGGAATGAGGCCCTGCCTGCCGCGCTTGATCACCGCGAACAGGAAACGAACGAACGAATCGGGCGCGATGTCCTTCAGCGCCCGAGCCAGCAGGTCTCGCTTTGTGTCTTTGGTGACACGAGGCGACGCCAGCACCACTCGAATCGTCTCGTCACCTTCGATAGCACCGCCCACGCCCTCGATCAAGTCTCCGAACAGTTCCGACTCGCCTGTCCGCTCGCCGAGTTGAAAAAGGGCTTCCGCATAATTCCGCGCGATCGTGGGATCTCTCACGGACTGTGCTCCAGAGAGTCGAGATATTCCACTACGAGTTTGCGGTTCGCCGCGTCATCCAGGTTGGCATCGATCAGACGCGAAGCCGCGGCGAGGGAGAGATCCACCGCTTGGCGACGCAATTCGGCAATGGCTTTCTCACGCTCGGCCTCGAGTTCGCGCTTGGCCCGCTCCAAGATCTGCTCTTGTTCCTGTCGCGTCTTGGCGAGCAACCCCTCGCGTTCCTTCTCGGCCACCGTCTTGGCTTCATTGATGAGGGCGCGGGCATCTTCCTTTGCGCCGGCCAACAACCGTTTGTGCTCGTCCAGGGCAGTTTGGGACTCGGCGTTCATTCTCCCCGCCTCTTCCAGCTGACGTGCGATCTTGCGCTCCCGCTCTTCCGTGGCCCCGACGATGGCTGGCCAGGCGTATTTCTTGAGCACGAAAAACAACGCAATAAAGACCAGCCAGGTCCAGAAGATGAGCCCGAACTCGGGGTCAAACGGCGAAGCGGGCCCGCGCTGTTCCGCCTCCTGGAGCAGAGCGAGCAACGTCACGTGCATGATAGGTGCAGACTAAATCAATTTGAAAAGCAGCGCAAACACGAGCGCGATGATGGTCACGCCCTCGAGGAGCACCGCAAACAGAATCGCCGCACCACGGATCTCTGCACCCGCTTCAGGCTGCCGCGCAATCGCCTCCGCCGTCTGTCCACCGATCCGACCCAGGCCGATGCCCGCGCCGATGACCGCCAAACCCAGGCCGATTCCTGCACCCAGGAGTGCATTAGTGTTCCTGGCCACCTCCACCATGTCCTGCTCTGTCAAGGCTTCCTGAAGCAGCATCATGATGTCGATCATGTCAGAATCCTCCTCAGTCGTCTCTGGGAGATGTCAGGTTGTCTGCGCTCCCACCTCGAGCGCCGTTTCTCCCGAAAACGGCGTCTCCGTGGCGACCCGCCAACGGTCTCGGACCAGCGGGCTTCGCCGGCCATTCAGCCGGGTACTGACCAAGCGGGGTGAGACGCGACACCGCCTGGTACTCGGGAGTGGAGACCGAGGAGCGGGCCCATCCCACCCCACCTGGGGCGGGGCGGCGGCGCCGGCTCCCTGCTCACTGCTCCCTAGTGCTCATGCTGCATCAACCCGATAAACACCGCCGTCAAAAGGGCGAATACATAGGCCTGCAACAAACCCACGAACAGCTCCAGCATCATGATTCCCAACACGAGAGCCGCCGTGATAATACCAATGCCCCAATTCCAAAACGGAAGGTGTCCGAATAGAAAGATGATCCCCAAGAGGGACAAAATCACAAAGTGTCCAGCGGTCATGTTGCCGAACAAACGGACACACAGGGCAAAGGGCTTGACCAGTTTGCCGAGGATCTCGATAGGAGCCATGAAAATCGACATGGCGACTGCCCCCGCTCCCGAGAGCCCCGGAACCTTGGGGAAAATAGTCCGCATGTACCCCGCCGGGCCCAGTTTCAAGAAACCGCTGATCTCGATGACCAGTACCGATATAACGGCCAGGCCGGCGGTGACCGCGAGGTTACCGGTCGCCGTCGCTCCGTGCGGGACCAGGCCCAGCAAGTTCATGTAGAGAATGAAGAAGAACAGCGTCATGATGAGCGGGGCGAACTTGGCCCCGTCATGACCGATGTTCGCGATCGCTATGTCGTTCCGCACAAACAACACCATCGCTTCGATGGCGTTCGCGAAACCTTTCGGCGCGTTCTCGCTCGCACGTTGCTTTTGGAGTTTCTGCCCCGCAACGCGCATGGTGAGGAATACCAAAAGCGCGGCGATGACCATGAAAATGACGTGTCGGGAAGGCGTGAGGTTGAACGGCCCGAACTGCAGCGCGTCCAGCTTATGCCACTCCAACATGAAATACGCTTCGATGCCGAAGGAATACGCATCGGCCGCATGATGAAGGACGACTTCGCCGATGTCTACCTGCCGTTGCATCACTTGAGGAAACGCATCTCCATGAAAAGCAAGGGGATCAACACCCCTAGGTACGCAAACGCCGTTGGCGCAGGGGGAAACAGATCCCGATCGACCAGCACAGCTACCAGGAACACCACTACACCCCCGAAGCGCAGGGCCATGCCCCAGCCCCAACGGCTCACGAATTCGCTAAACGGAGCGTCCCGCGCAGGCCTCACAGCCGCTACCGCCCCATATTGTATCATCGCGGCCAGAGTCCCGAACACCACGCCTGGAACGATCGCCGACGGACCCCAGAACGCCGACAGAATCGCCGTCACACCGGCCGTCAGAGCGGCGCCAAACAACGCGAGTTTCAGTTGGAACTCTTCTTCTTGGCGCTCTTCTTTCCCCTGTCGATCTCAGCCTGAATCTTCCAGTACACGTTCAGGAACCCCAGGACCGCTCCGACGCCGGTCCCCACCAACGTGAATAACGGCGTCAGCCGCAGCCACCGATCGAGCGCGAACCCGCCAAGCATAAACAGGATGATCGCCCCTGCCAACGTCCCACCCAGGCCGACGAGCTTGTATCCTTCACCAATGCGACCACGTTGAGAGCGCTTATTCTCCATGAGTCGGCCGGAAATCTACCGCTTGTGAAAAATTTCGCAAGCAAGCGGGCTGGCCGAATGCCTGCCGGCCGGGCACGATTGACGCCTACTTCCAAATCTTCCCAAGCAGCAACATTGCAACGAGATTCGACGTAGGACAGTTGTTGTTCTGAGCCCACTTCAGAGGAAAGATCTTGACCGCAGAACCGGCAATTCACGGCACCGACGTCGAACTGCTCAATCGCCTCACCGACGCCAGAACCAAACTTCTGCAGCAAATGGCCCGGCGCATCGTCGGCCAACACGAAGTGCTCGAAGGGATCCTCACCGCCATCCTCTCCCGGGGCCACACGCTCTTGGTTGGGGTGCCGGGCCTCGCCAAGACCCTCATGGTCTCGACCCTGGCCGACACCCTCGATCTCAAATTCTCCCGGATCCAGTTCACGCCCGACCTCATGCCGGGGGACATCACGGGCACTGAGATCATCGAGGAGGACCTCACGACCGGCAAGCGAGGCTTCCGCTTCGTGCACGGGCCCGTCTTCGCCAACGTCGTGCTGGCGGACGAAATCAACCGCACGCCCCCCAAGACCCAGGCGGCCCTGCTCCAGGCCATGCAGGAACACGAGGTGACCGCGGCCGGCACCACCTACCACCTGCCTGAGCCGTTCTTTGTGCTCTCCACTCAGAATCCCATTGAGCAGGAGGGAACGTATCCACTCCCGGAAGCCCAGCTCGACCGGTTCATGTTCGAACTCAGAGTCGATTACCCGAGCAGGGACGAAGAAGAGGAGATCGTCGAAGAGACGACCGGCCAGGACTTGCCATACGTGACACCGGTACTCAACGGGCCGGACCTCATCGCGATGCAGAATTTGGTGCGTCGTATTCCCGCCCCAAAGACCGTTGTCCGAGCTGCAGTCCGCTTGGCCCGCATGACACGGCCGCATTCAGGCGATGCGCCGTCGCTGGTAAAGGAATACGTGGACTGGGGAGCCGGACCCCGCGCCTCCCAATACATGGTGCTCGGCGCAAAGGCCCGGGCGGCCCTGGACGGCCGCCCGATGGCCGATCTCGACGACCTCCAGGGCGTCGTCCTTGCCGTCCTGCGCCACCGGGTGATGGTGAACTTCGCCGCGGAAGCCGCGGGCCGCTCAGCCCAGGACGTATGCAGTGAGCTAATCCAAGAAGGCGCCTGGATGAAGAATGACGCCTAACGCCTTGCCGATCGGAACCAGTCGGCGTCGTGGAACACCTCGGATCGAACCGATTCCCATTCCCGGCGGACCGATTCCATGTTGATCGTGGAATAACCCACGGCCTCCGACCGGGAGGCAAAGTTTCCGAACCCCACTATCTTGTTGCCGTGGTGCGTCGCCAACAGCCGCGACGATCTCCGCATCACGGCGCTGTACAACACCATAGTCGCCCGTTGAATGCGGGAGCCCTGTGAATAGGGTTCCACGTCGTTGGCGTACACCAGTCCTTCCAAGGCCACAAGCTGGGCCCGCACCAAGTCAGGGTTGATCCGGCCCTCGATCTCCTGCGTGTCGGCGTACAACTCCTCGCCCTTGTCGCCCATCCCCCGGAGCACCTCGTATCCGCCCCAGCCGATCCCGGAGACCACCACAAGCCCGATAAGGGCTGTGACCGGCGAGAAACGCCGGGCGGGCTGTGCTACATCACTCTCGGCGCGGACCGGCTCCCCAGCAACCGGCCCCTCGAGGCACTTTGGGCAACCCCGGGCCCGATCCGGTCTGTAGAAGTACCCATGTTTCGGACAGCGAATCGATTGTGACTGGCTCGGCCGCTCGGGACCGGTCATGAGACACCTCCGGCGAGAGCGATGCGGGATCCGCCTGACCTCTCACACCCGCCATGTGATTCGTAACCTGCGTGGCAAGCTATCATTATCGCATCATGAAAGGCGTGAGGGGGATCACGACCGGCGCAGCCGGTGGGGCTCCTCGTCCCCCTCTCCGGCGGGCCGGCCAACGCTCTCTCTTCACGCCACACCAGCGGCTGGGAGTCCCGAAGCCCTGTACTCGGGCGGCAGTTCGGCTAGATTTCCGTTCATGACCGTAGCTATGCCCGTCCTCGAGGAGGGCGAACTCAGCGCCGACCGGGTCAGCGAGCTGTACGACGAGATCCGGAAGCTGGCCCGTACCCGGAATGCGGTGATACTCGCCCACAACTACCAGCGCCCCGAGATCCAGGACATCGCCGACTACGTGGGTGACTCCCTGGGTCTCTCGCGCCAGGCAGTGGCGACTGAGGCTGACGTCATTGCGTTCTGCGGCGTCCACTTCATGGCCGAGACGGCCTCCATCCTCTCCCCTGAGCGGCGCGTGCTCCTCCCAGACCTGCGGGCGGGCTGCTCCTTGGCAGCAAGCATCACCGCCGAGGACGTGAGGCGCTGGAGGGCCGAGTTCCCAGACCACGTGGCGGTGGGATACGTCAATACGACGGCCGACGTCAAGGCCGAATTGGACTATTGCTGCACCAGCGGGAATGCGGTGGCGATCATCGACGCCATTCCCGAGGATCGCGGTATCCTCTTCCTGCCGGACTTCTTCCTCGGTGCCCACATCAAGCGCCTGCGGCCCCACCGGGAGGTGGAGGTGTGGATGGGTGAATGCCACGTACACAAGGAGATCAACGCTCGCACTGTGAACGCGCAGCGCTACAAGCATCCGGGAGGCGAGGTTCTCGTGCATCCCGAGTGCGGTTGCGCAGGACAGCTCATCTACGAGGCCGGACTCGGTGACATGAACGCCAAGCTGGTGCACATCACGTCAACGGAGGGTATGATCCGGTTCGCGGAGTCGAGCACCGCCAGCACGTTCATCGTGGCCACCGAGGTCGGCATCCTGCACCGTTTAAAGAAGCAGCTACCTGACAAGGAGTTCTTCCCGGCCGATCCCGGGGCGGTGTGCCAGTACATGAAGACCATCACGCTGGAAGGCTTGCGGGATTCCCTACTGTACGACCGTCACGTCATCACGGTGCCTGAAGATATCCGCACCAGGGCCAAGACCGCCATCGACCGCATGGTGAGCATCGGATAACCACCACCCCATCCCCTCACCCAGCTCCAGGCGGTCCCACTCCCTTCCCAGCACCGTTCCCAGCAACAATCCGAATGCCAACCCGACACCCAACTGACCCCAGGTTGTTTCACCACTCCTCTACCATTACTGCCACCCACCCTCTGCCACTAACTTCAAGCAACCGACACCCGACGTTCCCATGATCGAAATCATACAGGGCGATATCACCCGGCAAGATGTCGACGCCATTGTGAACGCCGCCAACAACACGCTCCTCGGCGGTGGGGGCGTGGACGGCGCCGTCCACCGATCCGCAGGACCTGCGTTGCTCGAGGAGTGTCGTACGCTGGGTGGGTGTCCCACAGGAGAAGCCCGAATCACGCACGGGTACGATCTCCGGGCGAAGCACGTAATTCACACGGTAGGGCCCGTATGGGCACGGCGGGACGAGGAAAGAGCCGGAGTGCCTCGCCAACTGTTACCGTAATTCCCTCGATCTTGCCGCCGAGCACGGTGTGCGATCAATCGCATTTCCGTCTATCAGCACGGGGGTTTATGGATACCCCATCGGGAAGGCCTCCAAGATTGCCGTGACAACCGTTAGAAAATGGCTGGAGGATCCGGGCCCGATCGAGCTGGTGAGGTTTGTGTGTTTTGGTGGCGGGGACTTCGAGGTATACCAACGATTGGTGAAGAGGAAGGACGGAGGAGGGAGGAGTTGATCATTCGCAATCCACGTTCCCCGTAAGACCCCCCTCCCCCCTCCCTTTTTCTTCCTATTACTCGTTCCCCGGATACCTCCAGCAATCCGGCCCGGTGCGCCGGCTGTCCGCCACGTGGATGATCTTCCACTCGCGGTCCACGTTGAGGAGTTGGAAAGCGTCAACCCCGCAGTGGCTGAAGTCGTCGTCGATCAAGACATCGTACTTGGTCCACAGCTGAGCGAGATTGCCGTCTATCCGCACCTCCCAATCCCATATTCGCTCATCGATGCTCGGTGTCATACGCGAAATGTTCATCCCAAAACCATCGGCCGTGGTATACCTCACCGATCCCTCTCTCCCCAACTGTCCGAGCCGAGCGCCTTCGGCAAACACGCCGCGAATCTTCTCGGCGTCCTTGTCGCGCATTCCGTCGAACAGATCGTGGACCACCTGCACGATTGCCTTTTCCTCCGTCTGTGGCGTCGCTCGGGGTGCCGGGCCGAGGAGCGCCACAAGGACCAACGCCGTAGTTAACCGCGCCGAGACACGCCTATTCATCGAACCCTCCGGTGGTCGATACGCGAACAACGTCTGTGAGATCCTTTAACATAATCCGGCGGACCGTTTGACACTCCCCCCAAACTAGGACCATACTCTCTCCCGTCATCACCGGACGTGCCATGACTGCTCTCGTAGTCTCACAAACCGAGGTACGCAAGCTCCTGCCAATGGATGCTTGCGTCGACTTGATGGCAGAGGCGCTCGCGACCCTCTCAGGCGGCGACGCGATAAACCCATTGCGTACGGGAATCCGGCTTCCCAATAACCTTGGCATCCTTGGCATGATGCTGGGTTATATGGAGCGACCAAAGGCGCTGGGGCTCAAGGTCGTGGCTGTCTTTCCGGGCAACCATGGAACCGAATTTGTCACGTCAACGCGGTGGGATCGAGCGTGCACTTCGCCCGGGAACTCGACACGGCGGCGGTGGTTCGGTCGCGGCTGTTCGTGGACAGGAGGGAATCCACTCTCAACGAAGCAGGAGATTTTCTGTTCCCCAAAAAGGAAGGAGCCATCGACGACATTCTCCTCGGGAACCTGGTCGGACGTCAATCTGGGCGTCGAACGCATCAGCAAGATCGGTATGCCACTCCTGTTTGTGTTGCTGCTCGTGTTGATCGCTCGATCGTTGACTCTCCCCGGTGGCGGAGCGGGATTGAAGTTTTACCTGTTCCCTGATTTCTCCCGGATCGATCTCGGGGTTGTTACTGCCGCGCTCGGACAAGTCTTCTTCTCGCTGAGCCTGGGCGGAACGTTCCTCGTGACCTACGCCAGCTACCTCCCCGCCAGTACCAACCTCAAGACTACGGCAGTGTCCATCGGACTCGGTGAGACACTGGCAGCCGTGTTGGCAGGATTCGTCATCGTGCAGCCGCTGTGGTCTTTGGACTCGGACTCGAAAGCGGACCGTCGCTCACGTTTATCACCGTGCCGAGCATCTTCGGACAGATGAAGGGCGGTTCGATCTTTGCAGCGTTGTTCTTCGGTTTATTGTTCTTCGCGGCGTTCCTCTCCGCCGTCGCGGCCTTCGAGGTGCTGGTGACGACCGCCGTCGACAACCCGGGTGGCGCCGCAGCAAAGCCGTCGTGGTGTTCTGCACGGCTTCGCTGCTGGCCGGGACGTTGGCGATGATGAGTCTCGACTACATGTTGACGAGCGATCTGTTTTGGGGTTCTACGATGCAACCGCTGGGAAGCGCCTTGACGCTCGCCGGGCTCGCGTGGGTGATCGGATTGGGCAAGACGCTCGACGCCGTCAACGAAGGACGGCCCCCGTCGGTACGCTGTGGTATTACTGGATCAAGTATGTCATTCCCGTGGGGATCGTCATCATCCTGGCGCTCGGACTCGACGACCTGTTCGCAGCGTTCTTCGGTTGACCGGCGCGACAATCATTGCACGACCTCCTGCAGCAACACGCCGTCCAAGTCGTCCGGCGTTTCGACGCCGAGAAGCGCGGCAACCGTAGGCGCAATGTCAACCGTCCGAACCCGCCGATCATACCGGCCTGCAGGAATGCCCGGCCCCCAGAACACCAGAGGAACATGGGTATCGTAGCGGTACGGCGTTTCGTGAGTGGTTCCCCCGCTTGCCATGAGGTACAGGTAGTGTTCTTTATACCTGATGATGATGTCTGGCGCCCGATTCGGATGAAAACTTCGCAGGTACTGACGGCGAAACGGATTGTCACTGGGCTCGAGAACGTCGTCGTACGCGAACGCGTCGGCTACATACTCTGATTCACGAAGTCTGCCCGCAGCGGCCCGGCGCGCCCTCACCTCGATGTCCCTCGGCACTCCCTCGCGAAATCGCATCACCAAGCCATACGGCGAGGTGGAGACACCACGGAGCTGCTCGAGAATTCCCAGCTCCTCCAAGACATCGGTCAACGATGCGACGATGATTTCCTGTCGCTCCAACCGGCCGATTCGCCGCGCATCTACACCCTGGCGGGCCAGGTACTCCGGCAAGGGCAGGACACCGTGGTCCGACGTCACCACCACAGCATAGCGCCCCTCTCCCACCGTCTCGTTCAGAAAGTCGAGGAATCCATCCAGCATGCGATCCAGCCGCAGGTAATAATCTTGCACTTCCTGACTGAACGGACCGTAGCGATGGCCGATGTAATCGGCGGATGAGGCGCCGACAAAGAGCAGGTCGGGCACGTCGTCCTTGCCGATCTCTTCGGTCACGATCATCCGCTCGATGAACGCTAAGGTTAACTCGTCCCCGAACGGCGTCCACTTGACTTCGTCGTAATAAGCCACCGGATATCGGGGCCGGGGAGTCGACCCTTCCGCCTCCCGGTCCCGCTCCGCAGAGCTATCGATCAGAACATCGAGCCGGTGGGGAAACGTGATGTGAACGCCGTCACTCTCCTCCGGGAAGCCGTCTTCCCGCGAAGCCGAGTATGCTTCCTCCGGCAGCAATCGCGTCCATTTTTTGGTGAAATAGGAATCCACCAACGCGGAATCATTGAAGGCGCGAACCCACCCCGGCACCGAATCCCGATAGTACGTGGATGTAACGAACCTGCCGGTCTCGGCGTCGTACCAGTACACGCCGTCGGGGCGCCGCCCGCCCATGGTGATCGCCGACCGGTCCTTCAGCGCCACCGCGTAGACCTTGCTCCCGGGAGAGTGCCGCTTGAGCCAATCGCCCACCGCGTCGCGCGTCATGTTGGCCGGCGACCGTCCCGAAAGACCGGTCCGGCCGACAATGGGAGCCTTCGGATCGGCAACGGCATAGACGTTCCTCCGTTCCTTCCGGGCCCACCAGCTGTTGGCCACGATACCGCTGCGGCTGGGATACACGCCTGTCGAGATTGTGGCATGGCCCGCGGATGTGGACGTGAAGAAATGGTCTTGGTGCGCCTCCGTATACACCGCTCCCCCTCCCTCCCCCTCGCCGGCCAGCCGGGCTAGCCCGCCTTTGAAGAACGAAGCAAACCGCGTCAGGTAATCGGCCCGCATCTGGTCGACGGAAATGACAACCACCAGCTTCGGGGGCTCGGTCTGCCCCTGTACCGTCCCACCACCTGAAATGAAACATCCCAGAAGCCAAAGAGCACTTAGGCGGGACCGTGAATGACGCATGACTGATCTTGTCCGGTTTTGGGTAAGGATCACAGGTTGCGGCTTGGATGGCGGAAACCGGAAGCTATTTCCAGGTCAGAGGGGTGACAACCTGCCCCTCTTCTTCTCACCCTTCCCCCCCTTGTTATAGGGCAAGAACCCCACTCACAGTTCCCCTCCCTTGAGGGCCAACCATGAGCGTGTTCGGGACCCGACCGAACTACTGGTTGCCAGGGCAGCACGGCCTTATTTTCGGTTCGAGCCCAACCGCTTGGAAGGAGTGATCGCACATGATGTCTGGCCGCCTTCTCACCCTGATCCTGATGTCCGCGCTGGCTGCCCCGGGGTGCGCACCGAGCGACGACGGCGACTCCGGAGCGGAGCGACCGGCTGCGGACACCGACATGACACCCACCGTCGTCATCGAGACCACGAAGGGCCGGATCGTCGTGGAGCTCAACCGGGAAAGAGCCCCGGAAAGCGTGGATAATTTCCTGCGGTATGTCAGGGGAGGGTTCTACGCCGGTCTGTCCTTCCACCGGGTCCAGCCAAACGTGATCCAGACCGGCGTCTACACGGCCGACCGGAGGGCACGCTCGGCCGCCAACGCGTTTCCTGTCATCAACGAAGCGGACAACGGCCTGAAGAACGTGCGTGGCTCAATAGCCATGGCCCGCACCGCTGATCCTCACAGCGCCACGAGTCAGTTCTTCATCAACGTGTTGGACAACCCGGGATATGACTTCAAGGAAAAAACTGCCAGAGGCTGGGGCTATGCCGTGTTCGGACATGTCACCGAGGGACTGGACGTTCTTGACGCGATCACAGCAGTGCCCACGAGAATACAAGGAACTTTTCCGGCCCCTATCGATCCGATCGTCATCGAGCGGGCGTATGTTGCGGACCGGGGCGGGAGCTGAACTGGTGAAGCTACGACCTCTCGCTCCCCCGTTGGTCTTTTGCGCCATGCTCGCCGCTTGCGGAGGCGGTGCCCCACCCCAGCCGACCCCACCTCCCACCGCTCCCCCGCCACGCGTGGATCTCACTCCACTCTGCCGGGGCATTCCCGATACGTACGCCTGCGGCCGGGCGATCGAGCGTTACCAGATACGGCGGGCACCCCATTTCGTTTCCAGAGACGGTGACGCGCTAACCGTGCGGTCTCGGCAGGAGTCGGCTCAAAACCTTCGTCGACAAGGACCTGGAGCACGAGAGCGGCGTGTGGTACACGTATCGGGAATTCATTCCAGAGATCGGGTATCATCTCGTCCACACACACCTCTACGAGGGCACGGGGTATCTGCTGGTCAGCCACAGGACGGGCGACATGGTGCGCATCCAGGCCCCACCGATTTTCTCACCGGACGGCAATCGATTTGCCACTGCGTCGGAAGACCTGGAGTCGCGCTACAACCCCAACGAAATCCAGATTTGGCGGATCAGCGAGAACGCCATCGTCTTGGAGTGGAGCCTTGAACCGGCGGGAAAGCCGGTGGTGATAACGCCGGGCGCCTGGGGACCAAAGAACCTGCGATGGATCAGTCCAACCGAGATCCGTGTACAGAAGGTCACCTTCGATCCCGATACCTTCACGCGAACCGAGGGCGAGGACGTTGTCATCCGACTTGTTCGCGGGCGGTGGCGCGTAGGAAGCAGACGATCGAGGACACCGGCCGACTTGAGGTCGTAGAGCCACGTCGCCCAGGTGTCATGCTTCGCGAAGAAGGTTCTGCCGGTCGATCGCTAACCCTGTTTACTTCGCTCTCAACGCTCTCGCGGCCCGATTGTAATCCTTGGGCCTGACCCAGAGGATCATTCCGTAGCGTCCCTTGCCAGCCGCCACCGCGTCGGCTGCGGTGACGTTGATGCGCTCCGTCGCGAGCTTGGCCATGTGTCGCTGCACCACCCCAATCGCGTCAGAGCCGGTAATGAGAAACCCTCGCTTTACCTTACTCAACCGCCAGCCGTTCTTCTTTGCCATTCGGCGAAGCGCAGCCATGTTTTCCGGCACCAAATCGAGCTGCGACTTTCCGCCCTTCACCGGAAAACCGGAGAAGGCGAGGAGGTTGACCCCTGCGTCGCTAAGCTCGCTCAGGATCTTCACTCCTTGCCCCGCCCTACTGGGGACTTTCACGTAGCAGTAACTCGCCTTTCTGACTCGATCGGCCATGGCGGGCCTCCTTCCAATATGGATGATTCCACCCCGCGTCCCCCTGCCATTGTAGGGAAAGTCGTGACGCTCGTCAACCAAAGAGGCGCTCTTGCAAACGCAAAAAGCCACTTCACCAGACCCTGGGCACTTCACCACCGCCCAAGAGGCTTGCCCTTGGCGAATCCGCCCTCTGCCGGACGGCTCTGGTGACCAGCCCCCGGGTCGATGAGGCCGACCTCATGGGACAGTGGGTCTAGCCACTGAGAAGCAGCCTGCTACTATAAATATAGTAGCAACTCCCCGTTAACCTTTTGGCAGTTGGAAGCATCTTCTATTTGTGGGTCCTGCCGGCGGAGGCGGGGCATTGTGCCAAACGTCACAGTATTCAGCACGTTAGCATGGCACACTTAATGTGGTGGATTACATTCGCCGAGTGGCCATCGAGGGCTGCTACACATCCAACGAGGCGTGGTACCGCGAGCTGTTCGAACACGGCCTCGGGTACCTCTGCACACACACGCTCGACGGGATGCTGCTCACGGTGAACCCGGCGGCGGCCGACGCACTGGGGTACGAGCCGAGCGAGATGGCGGGCCAACCCTTCGAGCGCTTCCTCGCGCCGAGCGTGCGCCATTTCTTCCCACAGTATCTCGAACGTTTGAGGTCTGAAGACAGGGCGACCGGCCTGCTGCGAATGCTCACCAAGAGCGGTGAAGAGCTGCTGTGGCTCTTCCGCAACACCATGGTAGACGAGCAGAACAGCGTTCCATACGTGCTGGGATATGCGCAGGACGTCACAGCTCTGCGCCAGACGATCCAATCCGAGCGCCAGGCTGCATCCGATTACCGCGCGCTCGTCGAACATGCAGGCTACGGTATTTACCGCGCCACGATGGACGGCGACTTTCTCATGGTCAACCCGGCTCTCGTGGACATGCTGGAGTACCGGTCTGCAGAAGAACTCATGACTGTGAACATGGCTACGGCAGTTTACGCCGCCGACGAGGCGCAGGAGCTTCTCGTCGAGCAACACCGGAACGCCGACCGCGTCGAGGAATTCGAGACCAAGTGGAAGACGCAGCCGGGCAAGCTCATTACAGTCACTATCAGCGGGCGTCTGGTTCGCGATTCCTTGGGCCGGCCCGAGTGCTATGAGATGTTCGTCAAGGACGTGAGCGAGCAGCGCGCACTCGAAGAGCAACTCCGGCATGCACAGAAGATGGATTTGGTCGGTCAGCTCACCGGCGGCATGGCGCACGACTTCAACAACCTGCTCACGGTGATATTGGCGAACACAGCTCTCATCGAGGCCGCGCTGCCTCCAGATGCGGCGGGCACGCGCTCCGATCTGAAGGAACTGGAGGCGGCGGCGCGGCGCGGCGGTGCGATGATCAAGCGTCTCCTGAGCTTCAGCCGCCGGGTTCAGTTCCCGCCCCAGCCGGTGGACATCGGCGAACTGCTGCAGGATCTCGTGACCACCCTGAGGAGGCTCCTTCCGGAAACGATCGAAATCCAGGTGGAGAACGACTTGGCGCTCCCCCAGGTTCAAGCCGATCCCGGGGCTGTGGAACAGATTGTGATCAATCTGGCGACCAATGCGCGAGACGCCATGCCGAACGGTGGCATACTGCGTCTGGAGGCGAGGCACGCGCGGTTGGATGCGTCTCACCGGGCACAGCACGGCTGGGGCAATCCCGGTCAATACGTTCGCCTCTCGGCGACTGACTCCGGCACCGGAATGGATGAGGAGGTGATGGCGAAGATCTTCGAGCCGTTTTTCACCACCAAGGAGGCGGGGCACGGGACGGGCCTCGGCATGCCGATGATCTACGGCCTGATCAAGCAACACGGAGGCTTCGTTGACGTGCGGAGCGAACGGGGCAAGGGAACCACAGTGCAGGTTTACTTCCCCGCCACGACCGAGAGGGTAACGCTCCCCATGCCGGCCGAGCAGAGGGAAGATGTCACCGGCGGGACGGAGACCATTCTCGTGGTGGAAGACGAGGAGCCCGTCCGGCGGGTGGCGAAGCGGGTCCTGGAGCGCTTCGGCTACCGAGTGCTGCTGGCTCCCGATGGCCGAGAGGGATTGCAGTTGTACCGGGACAACGAGAATGTGGGGCTCGTGATTTCTGACGTCATGATGCCCAAGATGAACGGGGCCCAACTCCACCACGCCGTCTGCGAGAACGATCCCGGCAGCAAGTTCCTCTTCATAAGCGGCTACAACGCGGACGAGTTGACGAAGACCGTCGACATGGATCCCACTGTTCCGTTCATGCAGAAGCCATGGACGCCGACGGAGTTTCTCACGCGGGTGCGGGAGCTGTTGGACCAAGCCCAGGGTGGTGCGTAAGGGCAACTAAGGCCCCGCCGGTTGAGAGTCCTGAAATCCAACCCCGGATTCTTTCGTAAATCGGGGCTATCTCATTGTCACTCATCATGTTGACATTTCGTTGACCGACGCCGTATACGTTAAGGTCCGTCCATCGGTGAGCAACAATGCAGCGTGCGTTCCACCTGCGAGTGTTCGGACCGCCGGCGCTCCTGGACCCTGAGAGCAGGGTTCACAGATTCCGCACGAAAAAGCAGCTGGCGCTGTTGGTGTACCTCTCGATCCACCGAGATTCGCCGGGTGTGTCGCGGGACCGACTGGTCGATCTGCTCTGGCCCGACGTTGAGGAAAAGCGCGGGCGTCACTCCCTCTCCCAGGGTCTCTCCGTCATCCGACGGATCCTCGGCGCCGACGCCGTCGTGGCCGTGGGGAACCACCTATCGTTGTCCGCTTCGCTCCGGAGCGACGTGGATATTGTCTGCCGGAACGGTGACACCGGTATCGATCTCGGGCATCCACTGCGGGACTTCGAGGGTTGCGCCGGCGCAGACTTCGCCCACTGGGTGGATGCTGCTCGGCAGCGGATACTCGCTTCTGTGCGTGCAACTCTGTTGCGTGCCTTTCGCGAGGCTCGGAGCCGTGGTGAAACGAAACTGGTCCACCACCTTGCGACACGGTTGTACTGCGTAGATCCCATCAACGAGGTGGCCGCTCAGGCGCTCGCCGAACGCTTCCTGCTGGACGGCGACGTGGGAGGAGCAAGTCTGTTGCTGCGAGATTTCCTCACTCGGGCTGAGCAGGCTGGAGATGAAAGCCACCACGCCAACATCCGCCGTCTCATCGAGCGAATCGAATCCGGCGCCCATCCGGCGACGGACACCCAACCGGGGCCTCGCCAGGAAGAATCGAGAGACGCTTCCGAGTTCCTTGTTGGGAGAGCGAAAGAACTCGGCAGGTTAGAGGAGATGTGGGAGCAGGCAAAGACCGGATCGCTTCACACGTGCCTCATGAGCGGCGTCGCCGGTATCGGGAAGACCTCTCTCATGAGGCGTTTCGCGACCTCGATTGCGGCGCGTGGCAATCTCGTTCTCGTCATCCGGTGCGAGGAAATAGGCAAGGCGGTGCCGTTTGCTGCGCTCGCCGATCTCATCGGCGAGTTGAGCAAAGATCCGTCTCTCGGCGGAACTGACCCATACTGGCTGGCGGAGGCGAGCCGAATCGCGCCGGCGCTCAGAGCAAAATACCCGGGACTCCCGAGCCCCGATCAGGCCCCCGGAGAGTCGGTTCGCCTCCGGGTGGCGGAGGCGCTGTACCGCATGTTGGAGACGGTGGCGGAAGGCTCGCCGCTCCTCATCGCCATAGACGACATTCAGCATCTCGATCAGGCTAGTCGGGACGTGCTTCACATCGTTGCGCGGCGCTTATCGGAACACCCTGCGATCATTCTCGGAGCGGCTCGGATCGAGGGATTCGATTTCGCCACCTTGTCCGAGCGACCGTCGTCCGACCTTGGGAAGTGGCACTCGAGGTTGGAGCTTCCGCCGTTGTCGTTGGAGGAGGGCCGTACTCTGGTAGCCAAGCTGACTCAGGACCTCGAGAGCGAGCTGGGTTGCACACGAATCCGGGAGCGAATTACGAGGCTTGCCGACGGCAATCCCTATTTCCTCGAAATGCTGATTTCCGATTGGCGTGCTCACCGTGGTGCGTCTCTGGCGGCGTCCGAGGCTCACGGAGGTCTGACGGGCACCAAATGGCGACCGCCAGACACTCTGCGACTCACGTTCTCGCGTCATTACGAAGGGCTCCGCTTCAGGGCGCGTCAGACGCTCGAGTTGCTGGCCGTTGCCGGGCGGGCGATGAACGCGTCCGAGTTGGAAGAGCTGCTCGGCATCGCCAGAGGCAAGGCGAGCCGGATCGTGCTGGAGATCATCGAGCGGGGGGTGCTTCGTCTCGACGGCGACGCGGTGTCGTTCAAGAACGAGCTGCACCGAGCGTTCGTGTACTATGCGATGGCTGACGAAGCGCGCCGCTACCATCACGGGAGACTCGCCCGGGTGCTCGTGGCGGACGCGACAGCTTCTAACCCATCCAGCTACCTCGAGGCTTCGCACCATTTCGTACAGGCGGGTATGGGGAAAGAGGCGATCGACTCTGCAGTGGCGGGAGCCCGGGATGCCGTGAGTCATGGTGCGCCGCGCGAGGCGGAGCGTGCGTTGCGCGAGGCTGTGGAGATTGTCGAGGGGCCGCCGGATGAAGCACTGCTCTTGCTGGCCGAGTCGTTGAACCAGCAGGGTCGTTATCCAGAGGCTGTGGAATGGCTACGCCAGGTTCGACCGGTCCGCACCGCGAAGTCGCTTCTGGCCACCAAGGCTTCGCTCCACGCGGAGGCGATGGTAAGGGGTCGGTTGGGTGACACAGATGAGATTTCATCAGCCGTTCAGTGCGGACTCGATGCGGCACGGGGTGCAGAAAACACACTTCAGATGGTCAAGGCTTTGCAGACGGCGGCCGAGTTGGCCGGGGACTCTGGCGACCTGGAACGCCTCTTGGAAGCGGAAGAGGAAGCACAGGCCATTGCCAGGGATGAGACAAACACAGAGGCGGCCGGTTACGGCCACCTAACAACAGGCTTCAGCCTCTGGGCGCGCGGCCGGTTCGCAGAAGCTTACCGGTTTCTCACCAAGAGTGCTGAGGTTTTTGAGCGGATAGGTCACGGTGACCTCGTAAGGGCGTTGAACGGTCGTGCCCTATGCGCATGGGGCGTCGGCGAGATGGCCATCACTATCGACTCGTTCGACCGTGCGTTGTTCTTTGCCGAGCGCGCCGGAGACTATCCTGTCGCCAGCAATATTGCGAACAACACTGCAACCATATTCATGGACCTCGCGGAGTTTGAGGAGGCAACGCGTGTAATGGAGCGAGCGTTAGCCTTCGACAAGAGAGTGCCACACAATCGCTACTCCTCAACAGTCTTCAATACTCTTGCTACACTCTGCATCGTGCAGCAAGACTTCACATCTGCGGCAGCGGCGCTTCAGCGCGCGCAACAGAGCGCACAACAGACAGGGCTTTCGAATCATCTCGCGTGTTCACTGTATTCTCGAGCTGACTACTACTTGGCAACACGTATGCCGGAAGAGGCACTCAAAGCGATTGCCGAAGGCAAGGCCGTATTCCGAAGAGCAGCTCGGGTAGCGCCCGGTTTTCAAGGAAACATTCTCCGTTTGAACATGTACCGGGACTGGGTTCTCGGCCAAGGAGATGAGGTTCCACCCCTTCCTGAAAAGGATGAAGTCCATCTTTCCCTTCCGGCGTTCGTTGAAGTCACCGCTTTCCGTGAGTGGACCTCGGAGCAGAGCGGTGAGCCCATCCTGGACAGACCAAACTCGGAGGACTTGATAAGAGCCACGGGGCTGGAAGGTTTGAGAACCTTGTTGGAGATGGTGGGTATGCTTTCGTCCGGATGCCATCGAGGGCGGGTGGTGCGCTAACAGTTCACGCTATATGCTTGTCGCCTTCCCGTGACAAATCCTTTGTCGATGACTCCATCCTGGCGGGCAACAACCACCTGCGCGGGCAACAACCACCTGCGCGGACGGGGCGCATCGCCCTTGGGTTCTACTCCGTAATCATCCTCAATCAACGCCCCAGTAGCGACTTCAACTTCGCGATCAGGTGATGGACGCTCTCGCAAGGCCTCGTCGATTACGTCTGCGATACGCTCGTTGGTACAGAAAAGGTCCACCAACGTTGGATCGAACTGACGGCCCACCATCGACTGTAGTTCGGCAAATGCCGCCTCGCGTGAAAGCGCGGATCGGTATGGCCGTGTCGTGGTCATTGCGTCAAATGTGTCGACGACTGCAATGATTCTCGCTGCCAGCGGGATCTCCTGGCCGCTCAGACGGTCTGGGTAGCCACGCCCACCAAACGCTTCGTGGTGGTGCAGTACCCCCTCCTGCACATATCCCCGGAGACTCCTAACATTCCCGATGAGGTCAGCACCTTTCACAGGGTGCGACTGCATGAGACGCACTTCCCTGGACTCGAGCTTGCCCTCCTTGCGAAGGAGCGGGGCAAACTCCTGGTAAATCTTGCCGAGATCGTGCAGTAAGGCCGCGGTGGCGATCTGATCGATGTGCCTGGCGGAGAGTCCCAGTTCCTCCGCAATGATGCGGGCAAAACGGGAGACCCTAGCCGAATGGCCAGACGTATACGGGTCACGGGCTTCGATTCCCTTCACCGTCAAGACGAGCAACTCACGATTGGCTTGTTCAAATCGTAGGGCCAGGCCATAGTTATGACGCAGCAACAGCAACGGCATCACTACCAGGAGGGGACCCCAAAGGTGTAGCTGTACATATAGGAACGCGAGCAGCAACGCCACAGCGCTCGCACCCAGATCCAAAAGTTGATGACCAGCAGCCAGTCGACCCCAAGCTTCTCGCAGTCGCGTTTTCGTACTGAGGGCAATTGCAATAGCCGTGAGGCCTTGGTCGAGCGGGAAGAAGATCAACGCCGCTGCAGCGAACGCAGGGATCGCTGGCGCGAATTCATCCAGCGACGGAACACCCCCGAGCAATACGTAGATGCTCCCGCTAGCACCAACTGCGATAACTTGCTTGGCAGTATTGAACGCCACCTTCACGAGGGGCTTTCGTTTGAACAGGAAACTAAAAATGAATAGCGTCAAACCACCAACAGCCATCGCCAAGGCCGGGCCCACCAACACTATAGCGGCGAGATAGGGAATGAAAGCGATTGAGCTCGTTGCGGTGCTAACGCCAAGTCGAACTGATCCCGCTACAGAGACCACCGCAATAAGCAATACCGCTGCAGCTGCGCTTAATAGTTCTCCCGACACTATCCATTCGGCTTGCAGCAACAGGAATGCTGCAATACCACACATCGCGAAGACGTAGAAATCGATGCTCGGCGGCCAGATTTTCACGTTTTGGGAGAGGGAGAAAACCCCGGTGAAGCTTTACCAGGCAACGGAACCGCCGAAAAACAAACGGTACAAAAACTCAAGGATCGAATCCACGAGCGTCACCCCCTCTCATGCCTCTAGGCGTTTTGAGAAGTGGCATGCCTCGCTACGACACACCCTGACGCTTCGCTCTTACAGCTGGATTCGCTACGCTACTGGTAACTCCGAACCGGGGCACCCCCTTTTTCCTTGTATTTCTCTGTTCTCAAGAAGGGCAAAGACGCTGAAATTCTTCTTCAAAGAAGTGTCAAGGCGCGGCAACCATTCCTGAAGAATGGCTAAGACGCTGCGACTCTTATAGTTAGAAAACACCCCTCGCGTAAAGGGGTCACCAATGTGGGGACTTCAGACATTCTTGTCAAACCGCCGTCGAGCTTCGTTACAGCATCGAGGTGAGCCAGCGGTTAGTCGCGTCCAGGACGGCCAGGCCCCCCCGCCTGCTCCAGACTCCCCTTCACCTCACACGTCCCCACATGTAGCCTGGCATCACGGCCTTGCAGCACGTGGATCCCAACGAACGCCAAGCGGGTGTCGAAGGCCTCGACGAGCTGAGCCCCGGCCAGGTCGATCGTACCGCTGGCAACCATGATGTCCAAGATCGATACAGCCGCCCGGGCGGCCGCCACCAAGCGCATCTTGTCGGCGTCCCCGGCCTCCTCCTGGGCCACCAGCTCTTGCCCATCCCGCTCCATGGTCACGGTGACGGTTACCCGATGCTGAGTGCTCGTCGGAGTCACCTCCACCCTCCGGAACACCACTCCCCGCCTTCTAGCCCTCTCCAGAACCGCGCGGTCCTCCATCGCCTCGAGGGGCAGGACCTCGGCAGTCTGAGCCACGCTGATCTTCCGGTGATCGAGCTTGATCCCGAGCTGCGCCAGCAGAGCGCTCTCGACGTTGCGCACCGTCCGCTTCGGCGTGAGGCCGGCCTCGGTCAGTATGTGGACCTCCGTGATCTCTCCGGTCGGTGTCGTCACGACCCGGGCCGAAAGCACCCCCTTGAGACTGGCCAGCAACACCTCTGCCCGCCTTATCCCCCAAGGATCGGCCTGAGCCTCACTCTGAGCCTTGCGAAGGGGAGTCTGTGCTTCGCTCGCCGACGCCTGCCCGGGATCGTCTTTCTTAGCTTTCACGTCTCTTCCCATTTAGCTAGATGCTTCCCTCGTTCAATTGGTTACAAAACCCGGTTGCCGCCCGAACCCTTGGCTTCGTACAAAGACCTGTCCGCAAGCTGCAAAACCTCTGGGTCGTCGTCCTCGAGGTCGAATTGGGCAGCCCCGATCGACACCGTCACCATCCCCGCTGGATATCCGGCTTGCGTGCCAGCCATCTCGACCGCATGGCGGATCTCCTCCCCCACCTTCTGGGCGCCATGCAGGTCGGTCCCGATGAGTAAGACTACGAACTCATCACCGCCGTAGCGGGCCGCCATATCAGTACTCCGTACCGTCCTCCCCATGACACCCGCCGCCAACTGCAGCACCTCGTTGCCCTCCTCGTGGCCGTACCGGTCGTTGACCTCTTTGAAGTTGTCCAGATCAACGAACAATACGGCAAACGAGACCCCAGTCCGGCGCGCTCGCGCCACCTCCTGCTGCAGACTGTCCCGCAACACCCGGAAAGTGGCGAGCCCCGTCAGCTCGTCCACTGCGGCCTCCTCCTGGGCTTGCCGAGCCCTTCGCTCCTGATATGGCGGGCATTGCCGGAGGTCGGCCCGCCCCTTGACCTGAGACACGGCAAACTCGCGGCAGGTGCCGAATCCACAGGCGCCACAGTCCCAATGGTGCCCCCCCGGAGCAGTCCCGATCCGCTGGATGACACCGGCGATCTGCTCCTCACTAACGCTTTCCCCCCCGTTGACCGCCGCTTCGAACTTGGCCCGTACGTCCACCTCGATGTTGGGCTCCAGCACCGGCTCCGGGCTCCTGGGCGGCTCCAGAGCCGCCTGCACCTTCCTCCGGTAGTACAGCTCCTTGGCGGGCCCCAGGAGGGGGTGGTCCAGACACCCCTCGCAAGGCAGCAGGTCCACAAACCCCAAGTCGATCTCGTCCACCGTGACCGCCCGAGCGATCATGGGCAGATGGCCCAGCCCCCGCAGTTTCCGGAATCGGCGGCTGGAGTGGCGCTCCTCCTGCAACACCGGCAGGGGCAACCCACCCGCCGCGCTGACGTGGCGCCTCCGCTCTTCGGGGATCCGGTCGAAGAATGGTGCTTCCTTCGCCACGTCCACCCGGCGGGTGCGAAGCAGTTCATCGAGTTCATGCAGCGTAATGGCCGCATCCACCGCCTCACCCCCCCCCCCCCCCCGGTGAGGCAGACGCCGGCGTAGACCACCTTCACATCGGACCCGTGTTTGGCCCGAATGTAACCGGCCTCTGCCTGCACGGGGGTTTGAACAGGAGCCAAATAGGGAACGAGGTCAGGATATTCGCGCCGCACGGTTTCGACAACGATCGGACAAGTGGACCGGATCATCGTTCCCCAAGCACCCTTTTTCCAAAGCCTCTGATAGCTTTCCGCCACCAGCTCGTCGCCCAAGACACCGCGGTAGACAATATCGAAACCCGTGCGATAGCACGCGTTCACTATTTGTTCCGGCGTGTGGGGGTAGAAGTGGACCTCGGCCTCGACGCTCAGAATCAGTATGGCGTCGCCAGCGACGGCCAACTCCAGCGCTCGCCTAGAGTCTCCCCGAACGTCGATGGCGTCGTGCGGACACGCACGCCCCGCATTGAATGCACGCGTCGTCGATGATCTCGACGTCCGTTTCCTCCACCCCCACCGCCCCGGCCGGACACGCCCGGACACACGCGAGGCAGGCCACACATTTATCCGAGTTGATTTCGAACTGCACGCGATTATTCGGCTGGCTTTAGCGGCGATCACCACTGCGCAAGGGCTGCGCCAATCATGGGGCGACCCACCCCGAGTGTCAATGGGCAAAGCCTTTTCAACTCAATGACTGACTGTTACTTACAGACATTTCAGACCGGCCGGGTTTCTTCGCCTCTCACGCCAACCCGTACTCCTTGATTTTCCTGTAAAGGGTTCGTTCACCTATCCCCAACGCTTCGGCGGCTTGGCGGCGGTTTCCGGCGTTCTCACGCAGGGCTCCCTCAATGGCGGCCTTTTCCGCATCTGCCATCGTCATTCCGGGTTGATACAGCACCGGTTCGACCAGGTCTGTTTCGTCGGCTTGGGGAAAGCCTGAGAGGTCGATGGCGGCGACGGGCTCTGCCGACCGAAACGGGCTGCCGGCTCCCACCTCGATCGCCTCGACGCCGCGCGACGTATGCTCGTCCATTCGGCGACTGAGTTCCTCCATCTTCAACTTCAGGTCCATGAGGCTGCGAAAGATGAACTCTAACTCCCTACCCGCCGTCTTCGGTGTCACGCCCGGCATGCGCATCGGTAGCAATCTGGTGCCTTCTTCACGTATGTCCGACGGGATGTCCGTGGCGCGGATCTCTTGTCCGGGCGCAAGCACGACCATCGACTCGATCAGATTGCGCAACTGACGCACGTTACCGGGCCAGTGCGCAGTGACGAGCAATTGCATTGCCTCGGGAGTGATGCCACGGAAGGGCCTGTTATGCTCTTCGCTGAACTCTTTGACGAAGTGACGCACCAGGAGGGGGATGTCGCCCCGACGCTCCCGTAGCGGGGGCAGATAGATTGAGAGCACGTTGATGCGGAAAAACAGGTCTTCGCGAAACTCACCCATCGCAACCACTTCTTTGAGTCTGCGGTTCGTCGCTACCACCACGCGGACATCGGCGCGGATCGCCTCAGACCCTCCCACACGGAAGAAGGAATGGTTCTCCAACACGCGCAGCAGCTTCACCTGCGTCGCGGGAGACATGTCGCCCACTTCATCGAGGAAGAGCGTACCCCGATGGGCAAGCTCGAAACGTCCGAGCCTGCGTTCCGCCGCACCCGTGAACGCGCCTTTCTCATGTCCGAAAAGCTCGGATTCGAGCAAGGTCTCCGGCAACGCAGAGCAGTTCACGGCGATGAAGGGCTGGTCCCTTCTATTAGAGAGTTCGTGGAGCGCGTGCGCGGCGAGTTCTTTGCCCGTACCCGATTCTCCCTCGATGAGCACGGTGGATGACACGGGTGCCATTTGCTCGATCTTGACGAGCATTTCCTGCACGGCGGGACTCTCTCCCAAGATGCCGGTGCGTTCCTGAAGGCGCCGTCGCTCCATCAGGCGCCGGGCGGTTGCCATAACGTGTTGCCCGTCCACCGGCTTGACGAGCCAACCGGTGAGGTCCAGTTCCAACGCTATCTTGCGAGCATCGGGCTCCGTCTCCTCGAGCAGGCCGAGTGTGGGTACGGAGCGGACTCTGGCCAATCGGATCAATGCCCGCGCCGGCCGTTCGTGCAGCGCGCCCGTCAGGATGATGATGTCGGGATTTGCGCCCTTCACGGCGGCGAGTATGTCGTCCATGGCCGAGACCAGCACGGTCTTCTCGCCGTCTGCCTCGAAGGTGGCGTTGACACGCACCGCTGTTTCGAGATCGTCCATCGTGAGGAGAATCGTATCCGCCATCAGTGGTCCGTTGGCTGGTTGGTGAGCAGTTTCACTGCGTGCTCGACGAGGGGACCGAGAACCGTAAGACCGTCTCTCACTCCGGCCGGGCTGCCCGGCAAGTTGACGATGAGTGCGGAGCATCTCGTACCGGCGACGCCGCGCGACAAGGCGGCGCGCGGGTTCTTGGTGTAGCCGGCGGCCCGGATGGCTTCGGAAATTCCGGGCGCGTCTCGATCTATCACGGCCCGAGTGGCCTCAGGCGTGACATCCCTGGGGCCAAACCCGGTGCCGCCGGTTGTGATTATGAGATCGGCGGTTCGCTCGTCCGCCCAGCGGCACAGATGTCCGGCGATGCGGTCGCTTTCGTCAGGAACCAGCTCCCTTGCGGCTACCTCAAAACCGTGCTCGCCGGCCCACGCAACGATCGAATCTCCCGATGTATCTGCCCGTTTCCCGGCCGCACCGAGGTCGGAGACGGTGAGTACCGCAAGTCGCACCGCCATTACTTCCCCACTCTTCGCGCCGAGTCAGGCTTTCTTGACACTCCCGCCCTTGTAGAACGGCATCTTCACCACCTCGGCTTTGACCTTGTTGCCGCGGCAATCGATTTCGATCTCGGTTCCGGGATCGACGGAATGGGTCGGTAAGTACGCCGTACCGATGGCTCCACCCACCGAAGGTCCGAAGCCACCGCTACGGACCGTATCGACCTTGGTATCCTTGAGGTACACGTCGTAGCCATGGCGAGGGATGGAGCCTTTCTCGGTCATCCTGAATCCGACGAGCTTGCGCTTCACGTCTCCGCGTTTCACCGCTTCGAGGGCGGTGCGGCCCGTAAACGGAGCGCCCTTATCCAGCTTCACGATCCAGCCGAGGCCGGCCTCATAGGGGTTGACCGTATCGTCGATGTCGTTCCCGTAGAGCGGATAGCCGGCTTCCAGTCGCAGGGAATCTCTGGCGCCAAGCCCTATCGGCTCCCCCCGGCCGTGGCCGATCAGCGTATTCCCCATCACCTCGGCATCTGCGGGTCGAAAGTACAGCTCGAAGCCGTCTTCACCCGTGTAGCCGGTGCGGGAGATAAAGCAGTCCACACCACCAACCTTGCCTGTTTCAAAGTGGTAGTACTTGATTTGCGAGAGGTTGGTCTTGGTCAGAGATTGAACCAGCTCTTCACTCTTGGGACCTTGGACGGCAAGCAACGCAACGTCATCGCTGATGTTGCGCAGTCGAACGTTGATGCCAGACTTTTTCGCAACGAGCAATTTCCAATCCTTTTCGATATTGGCTGCGTTCACGACCATCATGATCTTGTCATCGAACCGATAGACGAGGCAGTCATCAATGAAAGTTCCGTCTTTGGCGAGCAAGGCGGAGTACTGCGCCTGTCCGTCCACCAGCGCGCCGACATCATTGCACGTTAGCCGGTTGGCAAACGCGTTACGGTCCGGACCAGTGATCTCGAACTCTCCCATATGCGAGAGATCGAACACGCCGACACCGGTGCGCACGATCTCGTGTTCTTTCGTAATACCGGTGGGATACTGAATCGGCATTGCGAAGCCGACGAAGTCTGTCATCTTCGCGTTCAACGAGACGTGAAGATCGTAGAACGGTGTCCGTTTCTCGCTCATTGGTCGCTCCCTTTCACCCCAAGAGTTTTGCCAGTAACGCCTTCTGGACATGGAGCCGATTCTCGGCCTGATCGAAGACCCGTGATTGCGGACCCTCAAACACCTCCGCTTCGACTTCCTCACCACGGTGGGCGGGAAGACAATGGAGGAAAATGGCGTCCTCATCGGCCAATCGCATCAACTCCCGGTCGATCACGTAGCCCTCGAACGCTTCAGCCCGAACCTCCGACTCGCCTTCCTGACCCATCGACGCCCATACGTCGGTGTTCACGACGTGGGCTCCCTTGACGGCTTCTTCCGGATCTTCCGTGATCCGTATCCGGGTTTTTCCCTTGGCGGCCTCGAGGATTTCGTGGTTCGGTTCGTATCCCTTTGGACACGCCAGCCGTAACTCAAACTCCACCGTTGCCGCCGCGTTCAGCCAAGAGTTGGCCATGTTGTTCCCATCGCCCACCCACGCGACGACGCGATCTTCCAAACCACCCAGCGCCTCTTCGATCGTGAACATATCCGCGAGGACCTGGCAGGGGTGCAGCAGGTCCGTGAGGCCGTTGATGACCGGAACGGTGGCGTGCTCCGCCAGCTCCTCCACGTCTCTGTGCGCGAAGGTCCGGATCATGATACCGTCGACGTAGCGCGACATGACCCGGGCGGTATCCTTGATCGGCTCGCCTCTGCCCAGCTGGAGGTCACGGCTCGACAGGAACAGCGCGTGCCCGCCGAGCTGGTACATCCCCGACTCGAAAGAAACACGGGTCCGCGTGCTGCTCTTGGCAAAGATCATCGCCAGCGTCTTGCCAGCGAGTGGCTTCACCGCTTTCTCGTCTGACTTCAGCTCCCGCGCAACCCGAAACAGTTCCAGGATTTCTGCTTTTGAGAGATCGGTGACCGCCAGAAAGTCCCGTTTCGGCATACCCCGCTGTCGTGGAGAGTCAAAATGACAGGTTCGGAGGAAAGAGTCTAGCAGCGGAAGAGGGGCGTGTAAAGGCTATGCTCCCCCGAATCAGACCTTGATGGGTGGGATCAGAGGATGTAGTTCCTGAGGTCCTGGTCTTCGACGATTTTCATGAGCCGCTCACGAACCTCTGGCGCGTCGAAAACTATCTTCTTGTCCGGAACGTTAGGCAAATTGAACAACACGTCGTCCAGCAGTGTAGTCATGACGGTGTGGAGGCGGCGCGCCCCGATATTCTCGAGGCGATCGTTGACCTCGGTTGCGATCCGCGCGATCTCTTCGATGCCGGTATCGGTGAACTCCAACTCCGCACCCTCCGAGGAACAGAGCGCCTGATATTGTTTGGTCAGGGCGTTCTCCGGTTCAGTCATGATACGGACGAAGTCGGCCTGCGTCAGCGTCTTCAGTTCGACGCGTATGGGAAACCGTCCTTGCATCTCCGGAATCAGATCTGAGATCTTTGAGACGTGGAAGGCACCGGCGGCGATAAAGAGAATGTGATCCGTACGGACGTAGCCGTGTCGAGTCTGGACGGTCGAACCCTCGACGATCGGCAGGAGATCCCGCTGGACCCCCTCCCGTGAAATGTCCGGTCCCGTCTGGGAGCGCTCACCCACCACCTTGTCGAGCTCATCGATGAAAATCATGCCATGATTCTCTACTCGGTCGAGTGCTTCGTTGATCACATCCTCCATCTCGACGAGTTTCTTGAGTTCATCGTCCAGCAGAATACGTCGAGCCTCTGAGATACTCACCACACGGGTCTTGGTCCTCTTGGGCAACATGTCCTGCAGCATCTCGCCGAGGTTGATATCGGGTCCCTCCATTCCCTGGGGCGGCTGCATGAAGTCGAGTATCTGGAACTGTGGTTGTGTGACTTCCACTTCGATCTCCCGGTCTTCCAGCTTTCTGTCCCGAAGCAGCTGCCTGAGCTTCTCGCGCGTTCGCTTGTACCTGGCCATCTCGGCGCCGCCTACCTCTTCCTTTCGCTCTCGGTGCTCTCGCGCCTCGATTTGCCCACCGGATGAAACCACAAACAGGGGTCTCACGTCGGAGGGGCCACCATCCTCTACAGGTTCGGTTGGAGTGCCGGTCGTCGCCGGCTCTGCCGCCGGAGGTGGGGAAGGCGGGGGAAGCGGGGGAGGTAACAACAGATCCAGTATTCGCTCCTCCACGCGGTCCTCTGCGGTGGGGAACACTTCGTCCTCCCGCTCACTGCGTACCATGTTGATGGCGTTATCCACGAGATCACGGACCATCGACTCGACATCTCGACCGACGTAGCCGACTTCGGTGAATTTCGACGCCTCCACTTTGATGAACGGAGCACCAGACAGACGTGCCAGCCGCCGGGCGATTTCCGTTTTCCCGACACCGGTTGGCCCGATCAAGATGATGTTGTTCGGGAGGATCTCGTCGCGGATGTCCTCCGGCGCCTGGGCTCGACGCCAACGGTTACGCACCGCGATGGCAACGGCCTTCTTTGCCTCATCCTGGCCCACGATGTATCGGTCCAACTCCGCAACGATCTGCGGCGGAGTAAGCTCCTCGAGCCATGGCTGTGGCGACTCCGGCGAACTCTGTTCGGCCGCGGAAACCACAGGTTGAGTCTGTTTCGTCGAATCGGTCATATATGAACTTGCTCCACCAACCTACCGAGTCCGCGCCCCGGTCAGATATCCATGATCGTCAGGTTGTCATTCGTATAAACGCAAATCTCGCCTGCGACGTGCAAGCTCTTCTCCACGATTTCGTGGGCCGAGAAATGAGAGTGCCGCAGGAGCGCTCTGGCCGCCGCCAGGGCATAATTCCCCCCCGAGCCGATCGCCAAGAGTCCATCATCCGGTTCGATCAGTTCTCCACTGCCACTGACCAGGAAGCTATGGTCCCGGTCCGCCAGCGCCAGCAAGGCCTCGAGCCGCCGCAATACCCGGTCGCTGCGCCAGTCCTTGGCCAACTCCACGGCGGCCCGGGGCAGGTTCTCGGGATATCGCTTCAGCTTCTCCTCGAACCGCTCGAAGAGCGTAAAGGCGTCGGCAGCGGCACCGGCGAAACCCGCCAAGACTTTGCCGTCAGCGACGGACCGGATCTTGTTGGCCTTGCCTTTCATGACCGTCTCGCCGACTGTCACCTGCCCGTCACCGCCCATGGAGGTCTTTCCGTCGCGGCGGACGCAGAGGATCGTCGTGGCGTGACTGATTTGTCCGGGAATCATGTCACCAGGTTTCAAGTTCCAGCTTTCAGGTTCGTGAGCAGGGAGCGGTAAGCAGGGAGCAGCCCCCACCTCCTCCGCCCATCAGGGATGATGGGTGGGGCCCGCCTACTGCTCCCCGCCCCCTTTCACGCTCTCGGATGCGCCTGGTCGTACACTTTTTTCAACCGCTCCACACTAGTATGAGTATACACCTGTGTCGTGCTGAGCGAGGCATGTCCGAGTAATTCCTGGACCGTCCGGAGGTCGGCACCGGCGTCGAGCAGATGCGTGGCGAAGCTGTGCCGTAGGCTGTGCACCTTGAGGCCGGCATTCCCACCGAGGGCGTCGAAGAATCTCCGCACCACATACTGCACGCCGCGGGGCGACAGCCGCGTACCGCGTACCGCGAGAAACACAGCCTGCTCACCGCGCCCACCTTCCCTGCGGCCCGCCAGCCGCTCCTCGCGCACCGGCAGGTATCTCCGCAGCGCATCGACGGCAAAGCTTCCCAGGGGAAGCAATCGTTCCTTGCGACCCTTGCCGCGCACCTTCACCTGCTCGCTCACGATGTCGACGTCGGCAAGGTTGACGCCGGCCAGCTCGGAAAGGCGCATCCCGGTGCTATAGAAAAACTCCAGTATGGCGAGATCTCGCACGCCGGCGAAGTCGTTCTCAGACGCCCGTAGCTCCGCCAGGAGGAATACCTCCTCGACCTGGCGGCGATCGAGCACTGCCGGCAGCCGTTTTTCCGTCTTCGGCAGCCGTATGGCCGCAACGGGATTGCCGGCCACGTCGCACCGCTCGTTGAGGAACCGGTAAAACGTCCGCAGCGCCGATACCGCACGCGAAACGGATCGTTTCGTGAGACCGCGGCGGCCCAACTCTCCCATGAAGCTTCGTACGGTCAGCCGATCGACTGCCTGCCAGGTCCACTCGGAAGCGCCGCCGAAGTACTCGTCGCAAAACGCTTGAAATACGTCGAGGTCATGCTGATATGCCTTGACGGTGTGCGGCGAGTCGTTCCGCTCGTGGGTGAGGTACGACAGAAAGCTCTCACGCTCGGGGCACCGCATCGTGCTCGCGTGCGACCGCCCGCCGGTCATGCCGGTACGCGGCTCAACCGCGCCACAAATCCCGACATCGCATCGAGAGCGCGCGAGGCCAGCGCCTCCCGCCTCTTTTTCTTATCACGAACCCGGTGCGGCAACGGCGGCAACAGACCGAAATTGGCATTCATAGGCTGAAAACTCTTCGGATCCGCGCCATGGACGTACCGCAGCAGACTCCCCAGCATGGTCTCCTCCGGAGGCAAGACCGGATCATCGCCTCCAAGGATACGCCCTAGGTTGATTCCACACAGGATGCCGGTGCCGAGTGACTCGGTGTATCCCTCGACCCCAACGAGCTGCCCGGCAAACATCAGCCGTGGATCGTCGAGCGCTGACAGATGCGCCGAGAGCACCGCCGGCGAGTTCAGATACGTGTTTCGGTGGATACTGCCCCAGCGAAGCATTTCCGCCCTCTCCAACCCCGGGATCATGCGGAACACTTTCCCCTGTGCGCCCGTCTTCAATCGCGTTTGAAAGCCGACCAGGTTCCACATCTGGCCCGCCCAATCCTCGGACCGAAGCTGGACCACCGCGTAGGGTTCCCTTCCCGTGTGGGGATCCGGGAGGCCAACCGGCTTCATCGGCCCGAACCTCAGCGTGTCAGGTCCTCGCCGGGCCATCTCCTCGATGGGCAGGCAGCCTTCGAAATACGGAACTTTGTCGAAATCGTGCCCTTGGTACTGCTCCGCAGCTGCCAAAGCCTCCACAAACCCATAATAGCGTTCTCGGTCGAAGGGTGCGTTGAGGTAGTCCTCACCTCCCCCCTTCCCGTACCGAGACATGCGGTAGAGCACGTCGTGGTTGAGGGAATCTGCCGCCACGATCGGGGCAATCGCATCGAAGAACGCCAGATGGGTCACGCCGAGTCGCTCCTGAACGACGGCGGCAAGGCGATTGGAGGTGAGCGGGCCCGTAGCGACGATGCCGGGAGAGGGCAGGGACGTGACCTCCTCGCACACCACTTCGATGTTGCGATGTGATTTGACCCGCTCGGTGACCAACCGGGCGAACAAGACTCGGTCCACCGCGAGGGCCGATCCTGCCGGGACCCGCACCTCATCCGCGGTCCTCAACAGCAAGCTGCCCAGAAGCCGAAGCTCCGCCTTCAACAACCCATGAGCGTTGCTCGTATCGATTGACTTAAAGGAGTTGGTGCAGACCAATTCGGCGAGACTATCGGTCTGATGAGCGGGAGTCTTGACCTTCGGTCGCATCTCGTACAACGTGACCTTGACGCCCAACTCGGCGAGCACCCATGCCGCCTCACACCCTGCGAGGCCGCCACCCACTACTGCGGCATTCACGATTCTGCGCCGGCCGCTGCTGGCTCCTCCACGTCGAATTCGTATTCACAGTGCATGCATCGGCGATACTCACCGCGCGCTTTCGTTGAGCGCCTCTCGACACCCACTTTCTCGCACTTCTGACACGTTTCCGGCAGGGGCTCGTACCAAGTCGAATACTCGCAATCCGGATAGCGGACGCAACCGTAGAACACCCTTCCCCGTCTCGTGCGACGCTGCGTAAGGTCACCTACCTCACAGACCGGACATTTTACTCCCAGCGGCACGGGCCGCGTGTGCTGGCAATCCGGGTACGTCGTGCACGCCAGGAACTCACCGTAACGACCGGTTTTGATGACCATTGCCGACCCACATTCCTGGCACTTCTCGTCCGTCGGGCGATCCGGCGGACGGTCCTTCTTGATGGGGCGCGTGTACTTGCAGTCGGGATAGTTGGTGCACGCTATGAACGGGCCGAAGCGACCGCTCTTCACGGTCAACTTGCTGCCGCACTTTTCGCAGCGCTCATCCTCCAAGCCCTCCAGGTCGTGCGCCTCTCGGATCATCGCCTCCATGTCGATGTTCTCGAGATCCTTGGAGAACGGTTCGTAGAAATCCCTCAGCACCTCCTGCCATCCAAGCTTCCCTTCCTCGATCTTGTCCAGTTCCTGCTCCATTCCGGAGGTGAACTGAACGTTGAATATGTCCGGAAACCGGCTCACCATGACCTTCGCGACCGTCTTGCCGAGTGCGGTTGGAGTAAAGCGGCGGTCGGTGACGTCGACATAGGCACGGTTACGCAACGTCGAGATGATGGTGCTGTACGTACTCGGCCTCCCGATCCCCAGGCGCTCGAGCTCCTTGACCAGGCTCGCCTCGCTGAAACGCGGCGGAGGTTCGGTGAAATGCTGGTGTGGCGTTACGCCAAGCAGGTCCACACTTTCGCCCTTCTCGAGAGCGGGCACTGGAGCGATATCCTCGGGGTCCTGCCCCTCCTCCACCTCCTTTGACTCCCGATAGAGCACCCGAAAGCCGTCGAATTTCACCAGCGATCCGGTGGCACGGAACAAGTACTTGTCGATCTCGAAATCGATCGTCGTGGTGTCGTACACCAGAGGAGTCATCTGTGAGGCTACGAACCGCTGCCAGATGAGACGGTACAGCTTGTATTGATCACTCGTGAGCGCTCCTTTGATGACATCCGGCCTGCGCTGGACATCGGTAGGACGGATCGCCTCGTGTGCATCCTGCGCGCGGACGTTCTTCGACTTGTACGTGTTGGGCTTTGCCGGCAGGTACGGAGCGTCGTAGGTCTTCGCGATGAACCCTCGCACGTGGTCGATGGCCACGTTCGCCACTCGGGTCGAGTCCGTCCGCATGTACGTGATGAGACCGACAGCCCCTTCAGCCACCACTTCAATGCCCTCGTAGAGCTGCTGGGCCGTACGCATAGTCCGTTGGGCTGAAAACCCGAGGCGTTTTGACGCCTCCTGCTGCATGGTGCTCGTGGTGAACGGCGCGGCCGGCCGCTTGCGGCGCTCGCGCCTCAGAACCTGCGACACGACGAACCGCGCCCCACTCACCGCATCCACAACCTCTTTCGCTGACTTCGCCGACTTGAGCTCCGGATTGGCACCGTTGATCTTGTGGAGCTTGGCGATGAATTTCTTCCTCCTGGCTTTCAGCTCCGCCTCGATCGACCAATACTCCTTCGGCTTGAACTTCTCTACTTCGCTTTCCCGCTCCACCAGCAGCCGCAGAGCAACCGTCTGAACCCGGCCCGCCGACAGTCCGGTCTTCACCGATTTCCACAACAGCGGACTCGCCTTGTATCCAACGAGCCTGTCCAAGATCCGCCGCGCCACCTGGGCGTCGACCTTTCGCCTGTCGATCGGAATCGGGTTCTTCATCGCCTGCCCCACCGCTTCCTTCGTGATCTCGTGGAACAGCACCCGATGAATCTTCGATCCATCGCCTAGCTGGTCGGCGACGTGCCAGGCAATCGCCTCACCCTCTCTGTCGGGGTCTGTCGCCAGGAAGACATGGGTCGAGCGCTTGGCCACTTTCTTCAACTCGGCGAGCGTCTTCCCCTTGCCCCGAATCGTGACGTACTTGGGCGCAAAGCCGTTCTCGATGTCGACACCGAGCTGGCGCTGGGGCAAATCCCTCAGGTGACCCACGGTCGCCCTCACCGTGTAATCCTTCCCGAGATATTTCCCGATCGTTCTTGCCTTTGCCGGCGATTCCACCACCACCAGCGAGCCCTTTGTTTTGGCCATACCTACTTCGCGTCTCCAGCTCCGAGAGGCCTGAGGAGGCTCGAGCCATCCATGACATACCGTCCTCAACACGCCGTCAACGGAGGCTGAGTCCTACGTGGCGGTCGTAGCCTTCTCAAGGCCCGACGGCCTAGAGGGAACCGAACTCCCGTCTAGGCCGCTCTTGTAAGTCTTTTAACTGCAACATCTTATCTCCAACAAGCCGGGGCGTCATCCGTCCACCCGGGCGCGCATTATTATCACCCTCTGTGGCTTCGCGCAAGTTCGACCACCTCCTGGGCTACCTCCACTGGAGTGCGGCCATCCGTGCTCACCGAGACGTCGCACCCCGAATAGTAGCGCTGCCGCGTCTGGTGCAGTTCCGTGATCCGACCCTCATAACCTCGCGCATCCGTCCCCAGAAGTGGCCTCAGGACACCGTTCCGGGCCCGTACGGCTGCTGTGGCGGGCGTAGTCTCGAGGTAGACCGTCAGGGCCCGGCCTGCCACCGAATCGAGGCTCTGAGGCTGAGCCGCCCACCCACCGCCTGGAGCGATCACCCGGGGACGATCGCTCGCCACCAGCTCTGCCACTATCTCGCGCTCATACTCCCGAAACGACTCTTCCCCTCTGTCCGAGAAGATCCTCGGAATCGGGATGCCAATCCTTTCCTCTATAAGAGCGTCCACATCCGCGAAGCGTACTCCCAGGTGCTCGGCCACGAGACGGCCCACCGTCGTCTTACCAGCCCCCGGCAAGCCCACCAAGATCACGTGTCCGCCCTTCACTCCGCTGCGCCGCCCCCGCCCCCGCCCCGTAGCTCGTCCCAGCGTTTCTTCAGGCGCCGGAGGTAGGCGTCGTAGGCCTGGCGCAGGTCGTCGAGTGTGTCGCCGCCGAGTTTCTCCAGCATCGCATCCGCCAAGACCACCGCCACCATGGCTTCGGCTATCACGCCGATCGCCGGCACCGCCGTCACGTCCGACCGCTCGGACTGGGCCTTGGCAGGGTCCCCCGTCTCGATATTGATCGTGTCGAGGGGGCGCATGAGCGTCGAGATGGGCTTCTTCGCGACTCGCATCACCAGGGGCTGCCCGGTGGTGATTCCGCCCTCGACTCCGCCGGCCCGGTTGGAGGAGCGGAGCACGCCGCCGCTGCTCGCCGGGCCATCCCATCCCATCTCGTCGTGGGCTTCCGATCCGCGACGTCGAGCCACCTCGAAGCCGAGCCCGATCTCAACACCCTTGGCGGCTGGGATCGACATGAGGGCCGCAGCGAGGCGGCCATCCAGCTTCCGATCCCACGACACGTGCGATCCCAAACCGACTACCACGCCCCGGGCGATCACTTCCACTATTCCGCCGAGCGTATCGCCGTCCTTCTTTGCGGCATCGATTTCCCGTATCATCGCCTCGGTAGCCTGCTGGTCGAGGCAGCGTGTTGGTGACTGGTCGGCGTCGTCGTTGAGCGGTGTGGGCAGCGGGTCAGGCACGTTTGCGCTCACCGAACCCAACGCGACTACATGGCTCCCAATCTCGACGTCGAATTGCGACAGAAGCTTCCGGCACACCGCGCCGCACGCCACCCGGGCAGCGGTTTCGCGAGCGCTCGCCCGCTCGAGGATGTCGCGGGCGTCGGCCCTGTCGTATTTGAGGACACCCACCAGGTCTGCATGTCCGGGCCGGGGCCGCACGAGTCGGCGGCGGCGCCGGGCGTCCTGGTCCGTGTCGGGTTCGGAGGCCATGACGTCGACCCAGTTGTCCCAGTCTTTGTTCGCGATGTGCAATGCGATCGGTGATCCGAGTGTTTCGCCGGCGCGCACACCGCTGATGAACTCCACCGCATCGGCCTCGATCTTCATCCGGGCGCCGCGTCCGTACCCCTGCATGCGCCGGCGCAGATCGCGGTTCACGTCTTCCTTGACGAGCGGCAGTCCCGCCGGGATCCCCTCGAGGATCGCGACGAGTCCTTTGCCGTGAGACTCACCGGCTGTGGTAAATCGAATCACACTTCCCTCACGTCAACAGTTGTCGTGGGAAGTAAGACGCAATGGATGACAAGTGCAAGGAATCAAGACCGAGTACACCTATCACGACAAAGCCCGGCGAATACCGGGCTTTGCTGTAGCGTCATCGCGTCCTGCTGGTGATCTCGGAACACTAGCGAGAGGGCTCCAGGAAGAAGTTCGAGATGCTCGGCAATATCACGGTGACGACACCGCGCTCAGTTACACCCACCAGGAACTGCTCGCCGCTCGGCAGTCTGGCCACACGCAGCGGCCCGATGATCGGGTCCCTAATGGGGATGCTGGCGACCTCACCGAAGTTCCAGGTGTCGTAGGCGACGACTTCTGGATTGTCGGTCGCGACGAACACGAGTCGATTGTCCGAGTCACCCGGGACGGAGGTGCCTCGAGCGTCGGCGTTGAAGTTGTGGTCGAAGTTCAGATCCATCCCGTAATTCGAACCACTCGGTGTTTGCACTATTCCGGTCAGGCGCAACGAGCTGTTGAGCACGTAGATGGCCGTCCGCGCGGACGAGATTCGTCTGTCCGTTGAAGTTGGTCCCGATCGACCGTACTGGAATCGCCGTGTTGGCGATGAAGTCTCGAACTTGGAATCCTGGCGAGATGCCATCGTCGATAATGGTAGGCCCGAAGACGGTCGCCACAGTATCAATCGTAAACGTCGTCGGGGGCCCGATTGCCGTGATCGTGGTGTCGATCTGCAGCAACGTGGTGAAAACCTGTCTGATGGGAACGTTGCCGTCGTAAGACATGACCCGGGCAAGAAACTCCCCGCCGCCTTCACCGATGAACGTGTGTGTGAAGTTGCCGGAATTCCGCACGAAGGTCGTGTCCTGGAAGGCCAGCGATGGCAGGTCGACGGTGAAGCCTTCCTCGGCATACAGCAGCGTTTCGAACACGCCCGCCCGCTCGGCGAACACCCGCAAGGTGTCGGCGTCGGGCGAAGGCGGAATCGTCGCGTGCTCCCAGAAGAAATGGGATTGCGGCGTTCCAGCCGTGAGGTTCTCCCACCTCAGCGTCCCAAGGTCTTGGAACGGGGGCGTCTGGCCGGGCGTCGGCGTGGTGGAGTACACCGCGTAGATACTGTCCGCCGCGCAGGTGGTGAGCCCGGTCGTGGGCCGGCACGTTGCGCCTATGAACTGCGGACGATCGGAGAGGTCGAATTCCTCGATCTTCTCCTCGATCGCACCCGTTTCGGGATTGATTTCCGACTCCACCGTTTGAATGACGAAGTTGGGAAGCGCGTGCCGGCGGGTCTCGATCCGGCCAACCATGTCCACGATGGAGATGTTTGTGCCGCCCGAGTTGGCGACCATTACCATGTTGGCGTTGGCTCCGAGGGTATCCACCGGCCAGAGGGCAATACCCCAGGGCCTCGCACCGATGGGAATCGGAGTCCCGAAGGACCGCGTGGCGATGTCGAAGACTTCGAGTTGATCCCGCTCCCAGTTCGTGAGGTAGACCTCCCCCACCGCGCCCAGGTTGCGGTTCACAATGGCGTCGGCCACCAACCCGCCGGTGGGCAGCTCCTTCGTAATGCCGGCCACCACGGTGCTTGTGTCGGCCTGACCCGGCGCCGCTATCGCCGTGGTGCCGTCGAACGAATTGGCGCCTCGATTACCCGATAGGTCTATCCCGAACCTAGTGACGATGAGCTGCGTCGGGAACGTCGACACTACGGTACCGAGCTGCATGGCGAACGTCACCTGCTCGTTGGTATTGGTTCCACCGAAGTTCGTCGAGTCACCACCCACCACCGTGCCGGACAGGTTGGTGACGATGTATCCGAGACGGGTGACGCCGCCGAGGTCCGTACCCTTGACCAGGACGTCGTCGTCCACCTCGACGCGAAGCTCGACGCTGCCGAGAATCAGCGGTGGCTCCGTATCGCTGGGCCCACCGGCGGCCACGATCTCAATCGTGATCGGTGTGCCCGTTCCCGGGTTGCCAGCAGAGTCCCGACCCACGGGGAACAACGTCAAGAACCCCGGGGCGGTCCCGGCGGGTATCGATAGGGTAAAGCTCTCGGAGGTCGTGTCGGGTTGCGATCCGATGGCGAAGAAGGTCGTGTCGCCGGCAGTCAAGGCGCCCGTCGTCACGTAACCTACCTGGGTGAGCGAACTGCCTTCGGTGATACTGCCTTCGGCGAGGATCTCAACGCCCACGTTGAACCCCGGGGCGACCTGTGCGCTGTCGGCCGGACTCGTCACGGTCAAGAGCGGGCCGGCGGTCAGCTGGATTTGGACGAACGCCGTATCGACGTTCCCTCGCGCGTCCTCCACCATCGCCCGCAGCGTCGCAAGCTCGGAGGTGAGGTCTCCCGGCGTCGCAAGCAGGTCGCGGATGATCAACGTATCCGTCACGCCAATGATGTCGTCCACGACTTTTGGTTCGAATCGCTGGACCACCGTGTCGGTACCGAGCACCGCGCTACCGCGGAACGCAACGCCATCGATCCTGATGTTGCCCAAGCCGTCGGAGTTGGTTGCCTGCAGTTGCACGCGCACGCTGTCGCCCACACGCACAACTTGGATCGGTCCGGCCGGATCGGGCAAGACGAACGCGGCTAATTGAAGGTCGAAGACTCTCGCGGTTGCGGTGTCGGGCGTGGCCTCGTTGCCCGAGTCGTCCGTGGCGGTGGCCGTGATCTCAAAGGAACCAATGGTGAACCCGGTAATCGTAACGTCGGTGGAAAAACTCGTTGTAGTTTCGGTAAAGGTGACGACGGTGTCGAAAGTTGCGGCGCCCGTCACGCTCCATCCAACGGTCAAGAGCGAGATGTTGTCGCTTGCACTGACGGTGAATTGGAGGCCCTGGTTGACATTGACGAGGGTATCCGCCAGCGAGATGCTAACCGTGGGCGGGTTTGGGTCTACGGTTGCCACACCGGTGTTTTCGTTACAGCCCAACCAGACGACCGTAATAAGACAAGCGAGTAGCACTCGCATTATGTGGCGTTGCTGCATAGCGGTTCCCCAAAAAGTCCAGTGGTGTCGTGCTTTCGCCGGCTACCGGCCAACTGGTTCGGCAGCTTGGTTATACACGATAGTGGGCGTCACCAGAATCAGCAGATCGCGCCGTTGCTCACGTCGCGACGTGAACCCAAAGATCCGTCCCAGTATCGGCAGGTCTACAAGAAAAGGGATTCCGCTCTTGGCCACCGTGACCTGAGTCACAGTAAGTCCGGCAATGACCATGGTTTCGCCGTCGTTGACCAGAATTTCGTTGTTGGTCTCTTGTGTTTGCAGGGTGAAGCCGATGTCAGACGGCGCTTCGCGAATCGAGGAGTTTTCGGCATGGATCCGCATCAACACCTGCCCGCTATTGGTGACGTGCGGTGTGACACGGAGTCGAATACCGGTTTCTTCAAATCGGATCGTCGAAACGGGTCCGGAAGCGGCGCCTCCAGCCGCACCCGCGAGTGCCGTACCCGCGTCGATTACGCGGATCGGCGTGCGCTCACCAACGAGAATCTGCGCTTCGGTGTTATCCGCCGTCGTGATGAGAGGCTCCGCCTGCAAGTCGGCCAACTGCACTTCCTGCAACGCTTCAACGAACGCGGTGAGATTGAAATTCCCAATCGCAGTCGAGAAAATCAGCTCGAGTGCAGAACTCGGGAGCTCGGCTCCTGCATTCCCTATGGCGGCGAGCGAATTCCCACCGAGATCGATGATGTTGATATTCTCGGCGAAATTCTCTTCGGCAATGAGAGCGTCGTTTATGCCGTCGCCGTCGGTGTCTACGCCAACCAACGTGCTGGGATCCGGCCGCTGCACCAACCTGTTGAAGAACTGTCGGTCGTTCCCGAGGTCATAGCGTACCCCTAACTGTTCGATGTCCGTTCGGTCGACAAAGATCAGCTTGGCCTGAATCGTAACTTGCGGCGTTGGAATATCCAGCTGCCGAACCAGTATCGTGTCTTCTGCGAGCCGGCTTTGCGTGTCCGTGATGATAATCTGGTTCGTCAACGAGTCAGCGACGACCGTTCCGCGCGCTCCAATTGTCTGTGTAAGTACATCAACGATGCCCGACGCACGCTTGAAGTTCAGCGACATGATCACGGTTTGCCTTTGCTCGAGCGAATCCCGTGCCGCCACTTCAAGGGGGTTTACAATACGGATGATGCCCGTTTGTTCGTCCTCTTCAACCTGGAGACCGTTGACGTCGAGAATCTGCCTGAGGGCAATATCCCACGGCTGATCCCTGATCTCCGCCCAAATCACCGCTTCCACGTTACGGCCCAGGAGAATCGTACGCCCGCTGAACTCGGCGAACGCGGCCATGACGTCCGCAATACTGGCTGAGTCCCACGTGACCGTGATCCGATCTTGGACGGATTGCTGCAACACCGCACGTGCTTCAGCGAAGCTATTGCTCACCGGTAACGCACTGGCGGTCTCAACCGACGTCCGTGGCAACGTTCCAGACGACCATGCGGCAAATTGGTGATCGGTGCTGAAGGCGATGCGGATCGTGTGGTCCACATACTCGAGCTGATAATCCCTCAGAGATTCCAACTCGAGGACGATGCGCACCACGTCCGGTCGGAACTGCGAATAACGAATGTGCACTATCCCGCCCCGAATCGCGCCGTCGTACAACACGCCCGGTATTTTGAGTCTCGCCCCCTCGACGTCCACCACCACCCGCGCGGGATTGCTGAGCGTGAAATCTTTCACGTTGACGGCTCCCTGCACGTCCACCACTACAACCACGCTTCCCAAACTCGGCAAGACACTGATCGCGGTCACATCACCAGGACCGTTGGCTACGGGCGGCGGTGTCGCCATGCCCAGTCCAACTGCAGCTAATACCCAAGAGTGCTTCATGGATTACCCTCCTGGCGACGCCGGAGCGATATCACTACCTGACGCGGTACGCCAAACTCTTCAATTGTGAGCACCACTTCGTATTCGCGTATTGCGGCCACCCGGAGCCGGCCGAATTCATCGTCCACGCGGACGTTGTACCGTCGTGCCTGGCTCATGTCCTGGAGAACGGCCACACTTCTTTCGGGGTACCGTCCATCGTAAATGATCGAGGTCAAACGGAGGTCTTCGATAAACGGGCGGAGCTCGAGCCCGCTCTCCACGAGCGAGCGAAACGGATCGCGACTGCCTCCACGATAGGCAAACACTTCACGGGAGAGCTCGATCCGCGCGGCTGCGACAGCCTGTATCGTATCCTCGGCTAGGGGCTCGGGAATCTCGCCCCCGCCCGGCGGGGGCGCCATATCGCCACCGCCGCACGCGACGACAAGGGCAATCAAGCCAGGCAAACCAAACATATTAGGTCGTCCCACCGCTACCGTCTCCGCGTGTGTCAGGCGAGGCCTTCACAAAAGTTCTGATATTGAATGTGGACCGCAGGTAGGTACGCCCCTCCTCGACCAACAGGCCCTGAAGGTCGGTGGCATTAGCTACCTGCAGCGACACGTCGTAGGGTACCATCACTCGCCGAAGAGAAGCTATGTCGGTTAAAAACTCGCCGATCTCGTCATATGGACCCAACACGGTGACCTGATTGCGAAACACCTGAAACGGAGGCTCGATCTCATTGGGCAACGCGTTGATACTGATGAGCGCCACACCACGGAGCTGAGCCCGGCTCGCCACGCTGTCGATGAGACCCACCACTTCGTGTTGGACTGGAACAAGCTCGCGCATCACGCTGAGAGCCTCCCCGTACTGCGCGACCGTTGCTCTGAGCGACTCCATCGTGCCCTGTGCCAGGTCCGCCCGCGCCGTATCGATCCTGGCCTGCAGCGAGTCGATCTGGAACTGGATCTGCCGCACTTCCTCTACTTTGGGATTGCGCCAATACACCCAAGACAGGACCGGCACGACCACCCCCACCGCAATCAAAAGCCCGAGGAGCTGGGTCCTCTCCTTCTGTGCCATCGCCATCTCAGCGCCCCTCGATGAACATCTCGGTGACCGGCATCGTGCGTATGAACGCCGAGTCCGCCACCTGATAGGTTCCCGTGATCTGAAACGCCCTCACGGTCCGCTCGTTCTCGATAACCGTATTGGTGCCGGTGCTGCCGACATTCCGAAACCACGGCGAATCCTCCAACCGCGTCATAAACCGCGTATACGACTGAATGTTGGATGTGCGACCGTCGACGGTGAACTCCACGGGTGCCGGAATGATCGTTCCGTCTTCGAGCACGTCGTCCTGAACCGTGACGGCATCCAGGGCCACAATCCAGGTGAATTCCGGAAGCGCCTTGCTTACTTCCTCCATAATGTGCGGCCACACGAATCGGTCGCCATCAATTTTCCGGATGGCATCCAGTTCGATAACGAGAGAGTCCCGCAAGACTGTCTGCAGCTCCTTTTGGGCGATTATCTGCCCAAACCGGCGCGCCGCATTTTGCACGTCCATAAGTCGAGGCTCCATGGCACTGAGCGCGCTCGTTTGGATGTACCACATCCACCCGATCACGGAGAGCCCAACAACCCACGCAGCGAGGGCACCGACAAGCAGCGGATCTTTGACCCGCGCTACGATCTCGCTAAAATCGGGCAGCGACAGCCCGGCGCCACCGGGCTTCTTCCTTGCACCGGGAAGGAGATTGATCTCGATTTTCATAACCGCCGTGCCTCTCGACTCACGTGCGGAGGGCCAGGCCGATGCTCTGCATCAGCAGAGGAGCAACCCGATCCACTTCCATCGTATCGAACACGCCTTTCCTCACCCGCAGCCGCTGCAACGGGTTGGCGACTTCGACAGGTATTCCCAAACGGCTGTTCAACGCATCGGCCATTCCGTGAATTCGCGCGCCGCCGCCCGAGATGTACATGTGCTGAATCCCCGGCGCTTCCCTAGAGGCCGCCTGAAGAAACGCCGCCGCTCGCTCCACCCCCACGGCAATCTCGTCGCCGCGGGTGGTTACGTACTGGGACAGTTCGGGGCGAGGCTCTCCAGCACTCAGGATCACTTCCGCATCCTCCGACGAAATTCCCAAATCGCGCTGCAAATCCTCCCTGAACTTTCGAGTCCCCACGCTCAGATCTCTGCTCAGGAGGGGTATGCCATCCTGAAGGATGTTTATGTTGCTGACCTCGTGGCCGATGTTGACCAGCGCGGCAACGCCCTCCATCGCCTCCGGATAGCTCAATTCAAACGCATTGTGCAGAGCGAACGCGTCCACATCCACCTTTTCCGCTTGCAGACCAGCATCCGCCAGCAGCGTAACCTTGGTCTCCACCAGCTCGCGCTTCGCCGCTACGAGCAGTACATCCATCTGAAGCCCGTCGCCGTCGGGATCGAGCACCTGGAAGTCCAGCTCCACGCCCTCAATGTCGAAGGGAACGTGCTGCTGCGCTTCCCACCGCACCACCTCCGCAGCATCGCTTTCCTTCATGCGGTCGACCTGAATCTTCTTGACGATCACGTCTCGACCGCCCACGGCAGCCACCACACGCTTTTGCTTGATGCCGGTGAACAAACCCTTGATCGCTTCGGACACCACCGCATGGTCCATCACCTCCCCCTCCACGATGGCGTCGGCCAAAACAGGCGTCGTCGCAACACGGGTCAACTCAGGCTCACCGCCGCTGTGGTCCATGACCACGACCTTGATGAGCCCGCTGCCAATGTCCAGCCCTACCGTCGATTTACTCCGTCCAAGCCCGAAAAGTGCCATATGTTCCCACAGCGTAAGGAGATAAGTGGCGGTGCGGGGCTCCTACAGTATTAGGACCCGGATTTTTTGTCAAGCTCCAAGCTACTTTAAACCATCGCCACAAGTGCCTTTTGGGCAGTGACTTACGTCACTGGATCCCGTACAGCCAACTTCGTGAGCCGAGGGGAGCCGCCCGGGCTGTAGCCAGGGCCGCCCGATCCAGAGTGCATCGGGAGTGCACCACCCTCGCCCTGCCACCGAGCCAAATGTCTCCTTCGCCGAGGAGGCCCGCCTGAACGGACCCGACAATCCGGCCGGCCCCGCCGGTCCAACGAAAGTTCCCGCCAACCAGGACGAGCCCCTCGAACGCGAAGCTGCCACGCACCGTCAGGTCCCCCTCGACGAGAAGCACCCCCTGTCCAAAGCCACCGACCACCGTCAAGTCGCCAGGCACAAGAACGAGCGGCCGGTAGTCCCGGCAGGCAGACCCACCGGTTGGGTCACCCCAATTCTCCGGGTCTTCGGTACTACAACCAGCCTTGCCGCCGACCGGTCCCATGCTCCCATGGTGCCCGGGCGCCACCACCTTCGTGGCTCGCCTGGCCCAGGAAGCGAAGTCCTCAAGCTCGCCGGTCGGCTGAATACCACCGCCGAATTTGGTGCCGACCCCTGGCCAGCGCAGTGACGTACACCCCCCTTTGGTCCAGTCGGCGTGAGACCACCACACCTCGGCCAGAGGTCCGACCAACACCGGGCCGCTAGCCATGAGCGGCACAGACGGGGCCATGGGAGGGGCCTGGAGGCGGACCAAGAGCCCTACCTGCTTCGTTGCACCCCTCCTGCTCCAGCCGGTGGACGCGACGAGGAAAAGGGCCTCGCTCAGGCGCTCGACTCGGGTCGTAGACTCGACCTCGCCGGATGGCCTCCTGACGGTGTCGCCAACCGAACTCCCAACGGGCATGGAGTTGTACCGCACCACGTCCCATCCGGCCAGGTGAGCCAGGACTTCAGTCTCGGCCGTCCCCAATGCCTCTTGCAGCGCCAAGCCTGCCAGGCCGGCTCGACGCTCCCTCACACCCAGATAAAACGCAGCGGTCACCAGGCCTCCCAGCACCATCAGCACGAAGACCACCATGGGCAGGGCAACCCCTTTGCATCGGGGGTCCCGGGAGTGCCCCAACGGGGCCCAAGAGGCACCAGACATTACCGTGCGAGGGAACTCCGCAAGGCCACACGGGAGCGTCAGCGATCTCTCGGGGGCGACGGCCCAATGGGGAGCCAACCGGTCGCCCGTGGGCATGGCCAGCTCGAGAACTATACTGGCAATCCGGCTGGCGACTTGGGTGGGAACCCCGCCGGCGTCGTAATACCCAAACCGCAGGCCGCCCGGCGCGATAGGTCCGAGAACCGGCTGGATGGAAGGCCAGCGACGCGTAGATTTGCGATACCGACGCATACCCACCCACCACTGCCCGTTGGCGGCCCGGTAGCCCTTCATCTCCCAGAGGGCCGCTCCTCGGGCGGGAGCCCCGATGCCCACTCTATCCAGATTCCGCCTCGGTACGCCGGCGAGACGGACGGTGACCCCGGGACGACCGTCCGGACAGATCGGGCCGGGGATGATCTCCCGGATATCGGCGTGGATCCAGCGATCGTCCTCCGACACCATTGGATCGCCGTCGGCAAAGAGGAGCAGCGAATCGACTCCCGGGTCCAGCGGCCGCACGCCCAAGAAGTCTGCATGGAGCACGATGGTCGACCGAGCGAGGTCCGGTACCATGCACGTTGTGTAGAGGCTGCGTAGGGCTCGGTAGGTCAGCGAGCCGGGGGTGACGCGAAGCAGGTCGCTCCCCGACGCCGCCGACGCGTCGAGGCCGCGAAGCTCAGAGGTCAAGATTACCGTGGCCGCCCTGGTGGTGGCACTGGCGTCCGCCAGATCTACCTGACGACCGTACACCCGCTGACTCGCCACCAAGACACTCAGGGCCGCTGCCGCGACCGTCGCCCCGAGAGCGAGGGCAACCAGAAGCTCAGTCAGCGTAAAACCGCAGCGCCTCACCTGGCGCACGCACGGGCGGTGGCGAAGCTGTCAATGCGGGAGGTCGCGGCTGGTACCGCAACCGACACCCTCAGCTCAGACATGTCGGCGACTGGATTCACCGTCCACACCACCGCGAGCGCGCCGACCGCAGTGTCGCCGTGCGCCCAGCCATCGCAGGCGATGGGCAACAGCGATTCCAGAGTTCCCCTCCCAACCGCCGCCACCAGACCATACCTGGCACCCTCACCGATCATGCGCGTGATGAACGCCGACGTCGAGGCCAGCGCCAGCACACCGACTGCCAGCAGCGTCACCGCCACCATTGTCTCGACAAGCGTGAAACCGCACCTCTCGGTTCTTTCCGACCCGGCCATGAGCCCTCCGATACGTCAACCACCGCAACGTATGGGGACACCGCAGCACCACCATCATCAAGATGACGCGCTCAGTAGCATTTCTTTTTGACTGCTGACGATACGACGGCGAACCGCGGGCGATTCTAGTTACAGGTCGTCTCTCCATCCACCGCGGCGGGCGGCAAGGGCGGTGCAGCACCGATGAAGATGGTGCATTTCTTGTCCGTACCCACGTGCGTCGCGGTCGCGGCCCAACCCATGGCTGAAACATCCTGCAATGTGAGCGTCACACCGGTCGACGGACCGTGCGTGAGAGTGGCCGACGGAATCGCGCCGGCATAGTACGTGGCGCTGTCGTAGTAGTAGGGTTCTTGCGCGACCGCCAGACTGCGAAGGTCACCCTTCATCGTGGCGGTGTAGGCCTTCTCCTTGGTGTTGGAGAACTTGGGAATGGCGATGGCCGCCAGAATCCCAATGATCACCACGACGATCAGCAATTCAATGAGTGTAAAGCCTCGGTCCTCGGTATGCATAACACCCCCAGGCCGGGCGTCTAGCCGATCAGCAGATGGTCCAAAATAGGAATTATCGCTCGCTCAGGACGAGAAGAGCAGCTTGCCAAACTCGGCTGCAGCCGGCCTCGCCACCGACTTTCGCGGGCGGTAGTGGTGGAGGCGATCCCACGAAGATCGCGCACTTAGCCGGGGCCGACCTGGGCGAGGCGGCGGGCAGAGCCCGCCTGCCCTCACCCCAGAGAGGAGGTTGACCTTCGATGCATCAGAAGGTCAGGTGGTGCACTTAGGCTCACCCTCCTGGGTCGCCGGAGCGACTGCGGCCACGATAATGTAGATCGCGCACGTCTTCGCCGTACCGGTATGGGTCGTGGTAGCGCTGTACCCCACCGGGGGGCCGGCGGTCACTGCTACGACTATCGCCACGCCAGCGGACGTGTTGTAGTTCATAGCGGCCTGGGCGGTGGTGTACGTCGTGAAGTCGGCGAAATACGATTCCTCAGCCGTGATGAGGTTGCGCAAATCCGACTTCATGGCCGCCATGTACGCCTTTTCCTTCGTGTTGGAGAACTTCGGAATGGCGATGGCCGCCAAGATGCCGATAATCACAACCACGATCAGCAGCTCGATCAGGGTGAAACCCTTACGGTTCAACATGAACTTCCTCCTTGGGGCAAAACCTCGAAACCAAATTATCTGCTGGCACACAACAGAAACGATGAAGGCCTGATTTGCAATCTCCGTGCCCAGCTCAGCGAAAACTGCGCAATCGCTTTTGCCACAAGGGGTTAACCTGCCTCAAACGGAGCGGAGTCGCCCTCGCCATGTGATCCTCCGCACTCATTTTGCAAGGCGTGCGGACACTCGCAATACAACCCCTACCGGCCACAGCCGTGGTTTCGACTTTCCTTCGGAGATTCTCTAATCTCTATCTGTCGGGTGCCGGCCCATGGGGACCACCCAGCCATCGACGGGATCTCCAGGCAGGTCGCACAGAAGGCCGGCCGATTCGACCAATTCCGCCAGGCTGTCGGCCACAGATGGACGCAGGGCCCGGATACCCGGCCACAAGGTCTCCAACTCGAGACACCATTCCTGATCCAAAACTTGGCTCGCCATCAAGTTGGGCAGCGAGTTGATGCTGCGGGACGCCGCCTGGAGCCGGAAGTTGAGCCAGTCAAGACGCAATTCCGCCAAACTCACCCGCCATGGCGGGGCACCGTAGGCCTCGAGAAAATCCAAATAGATCTGCGCGTGGGTCCGCGACCGCGGTGCCGCCGCTATCATGGTGCGCGCCACGGCCCTTGCGGAGTCACTGTCGCCCCTCGCTCTGTAGGCGTCGATCAGCAGGCCGACGAATGCCGGATGGTCCGGCCACAGATCGTGGGCCCGTCGCGCCTCACCGATGGCAACCCGGTAGCGACCCATCGCGAGCGCCAGAGGAACACTGAGGTTGGCGATGAGCGGCTCGTGGTCGAACAACTCGCGTGCTACCGAGTATTCCGCGAGCGCGAGCGCGGAATCGCCCGTCAACTCGCTGATGCGGCCAACCCGAACTCGGTTGCGGAAGCTTTCGGGATGCTGAATCACTCCCTCGATAACGGTTGTTCGTGTGTCCCTCCAAAGCGGCGTCCGCGTTACGGTGCGTCCCACATACACCATCGCCAATGCGGCTGCCGCCAAGATCATCACTCGTCTGTGCCGGAGACGTAGAGACCATACGGTCAACCAACCCGCCACGAGCGCCGGGGCTAGGACAGCCAAATACAGATTCCGCTCGGCCAACGCGATGCCGGAACCGAACACCAGGTTCGAAGTGGGTGCATATGTCGCCACAGCGGCGAGAATCCCGAAGGCAATAACCGGCGCCCGCCTCACGCATGCGGCGCCAAGCACCAGCACAGCCCCCGACGTTATCAACCCCAGCAGGGCCAGCACACCAAACGCCGTGCGCTGGGGAACGACCTGAGGGTTGTAATCGTGGGAGAGTTGCAGCGGCCAGGTCAGCAGACGGACGACATCCAATTGTACCGGCAACATCGTGGCGATACGTCCGCCAGCCGAGAGGCCATGGAAGTTAGCGGCGACGGTTGCCGTGGCGTACGCACCGGCGACGGCGCGCCACAGGAAGAACCACCCCACCGTCAGACCGACCACGGCGATGTACAACTCTGCCATGGGCCGGTGCGAAGGCTCCTCATCCAGCAAGTGGTCCAGCGCGAGGAAAACCACGGCAACTACGGCGTTTTCTTTTGAAAGCAGGGCAAACGCGACCGCCGCCATCGTCGTCAAAAACCACAAGCGAGCCATTCCTCTGTGAGCGGCCCGGCGATACCGACGTGCCGTCAGCACCGCCGTGAGCAACCCCAACGCTGCCAGGATCTCGGCCCGGCCCACAACGTTTGCCACGGCCTCGACATGAACCGGATGTATGGCGAACAGCAATCCCGCCCCCAAGGCCCCCACCGGCAGGAGCCACGCCCCGGCGACCACCACAACCAAGGCAGTCACGAGTCCGTGCAGCAACACGTTTACGACGTGAAACCACCACGGTCGCCCGCCGGACACCGTCCAATCCACGGCGTACGAGACGACTGCCGCCGGCCGGTAGAGACCCGACGAGGGCGCGTCGGGAGTCGCGGGCCAGTAGGGGGAAAAGGTGGCATCCAAGGCCGCCCCCATCGAGTGCGCCGCAGGGTTGTCCCGCACTACCGGGATGTCGTCAACCGCCCATCCGTTGCACGAGGCATTGGCAAACACTAGGCACGCGACGACTCCGGCGGCGAATGCCGCTCGACGATGGCTCAGTCCGGACATCGGAATTCGTAGAGTGCGGGACCGTTGGTGACTCGGAACAACAGACTGAGGGTGGAATCCGAACCCTGGGCGAGCTCGTCGACGAGGGGGGCCGCCGGGGCTCGCGGGCCGGAGAGGGCGAGATGGGTCACACCCGTGTCACACATGAACCCTACGGCGCTGTCTCGCGGTAACACCGTGGCAGAGCGGCCGCTCCAGCGGAACAGGTAGCTCGGCACTGAATGGCGGCCGGTGTACAAATAGACGAGCGCTTCATCCTCGCTCGCCACGACGGCGCTCGGCTCCAACTCCGCAATGATGGCGGGAACCAACACGTTGAACGGGGCGGTGATTCCCTCCGCCGCGGCGGCGAACTGCCGGTCAATGAGGGAAGCGATCTCCCTGCGGGGGTATCCAACGACTACGGCCACGGCGAGCACCACAACCGGCCAGCGCGTCCACGCACCTTTGTGCCAGGCAGCCATCGATCCTGCGACCGCGAGCATGGCCAACCACGGCAAGACGATCCACACAAACCGATCCGGGGCAAAGGGCCAGACCGTCACGATGGCCACGTAAAAGCCCAGGGTAGTCAGGAAGACGGGCACCCGTGACGCTACCGCAACGCCTCCCCAGACAACAGCGGCGGCCAGAAGCCCCGCCAGAGTGAGCCAAATCACCGGCGGCGCCGCCGGCAGGGTGAGCCTGGCCAATGGCGCGAACACGCGGAAGTCGATTCCCCCCAGAATCCCGAGCAGGCCCGTTTGGCCGGCCGCAGCCAGATACGTCCCGTAATTCGAGGCGATCCGCGAATCGACGGCATCGCCGTGCAAGAAAAGCCAAATCACCCACGGCCCGAGTAGCGCCACGGAGCCAATGAGCGCGGCGACTGCCGGTTTTCGGTTTCCGCCCAACCATAGTGCCACCGGTATGCTTGCAACCGCGGCGATACCGATGCTTCGAGTGAGGGCGGCCAGTCCCGCGAGCAGGCCGGCGGCGGCCCCCCTCGCCCCACTCACCTCTTCCCGGTCGGCCAAGACCAGGGCGCCCGCCAACAGCGCCAGAAACAGTGGCTCGGAAAACCGGACGCCCACGATGGTAAGAAGGGGAAACGCGACGAACGCGAGGGGGAGCGATACGTATTGTACGACGGGAGGAACATTCCAACGACGGGCGTGTTTCGCGATCAATCCGGCTGCCACGGCGAGGGCCGCCGAATCGAACAATTGGAACAGCGCAACATTTTGCGGAAACGCCGGCCACATACGCCACAGGAGGCTCAGTACGGCCGGGTAGAGTATGGGGAAGTGCACCCCCGGTGGCGCGCCGGGTAGGTGCAGATAGCGATACCCTTCGCCTTCGGCGAGCGCCTTCGCGAGGACGACATATATCCCGTCGTCGTAGAACACTCCCACGAGAGCGCTAGGCTGCGCCCACAGTGACACCGCGAATACGCCGAGCGCTAGCAGTCCTGGCCAGAGCTCGTGATGGCCGCGATCCTGGCTCACCTCACGCCCTCACTCGACACGCGGTTACGGGCAAAGCCCGGGATCGTCCAGGGTGGGCAGGCTCTGCCCCGTCGCTAGGGCCAATTGGCGTGCGGTGTCCGCTTGGGCTCTTGCCGCGTCGCAGCGCCCAGCCCGAGCGGAAGCTTGCGCGGCCAGGATTCGATATCGCCAGGAGTCGGGCGCCCGCCTGATGAGTTCTTCGAATCGCGCGAGCGCCCCTGCCGCATCGCCGGACCGCGACAACACATCGCCCCGAACGACCAATGTCGCGTCTGTCTCTCCGTGAAGCCGTGTCATGGCATCGAGGACAACCAGGGCGTCCGGATACCGTTCGGTTCGCCCCAATGCCAGCGCGAGCGACAGCGCGGTCGAGACGGCGGTGGAGTCGATCGCGACCGCACGCTCGAGGAGTGGAATCGCGGGTCGGTATCGGTCGGTAGACGCGTACAGCATGCCGAGTTCACGCAGCAATTCCGCATTGTTCGGATACAGCCTTACAGCGGTAAGCATTTCGCGCTCGCCGATGGTGCTGTCCCCGCGTTCGAACGCCATGCCGCCAATGGCCCAGTGAGCCCGAAACGAGTCGGGCGCGTCGTGGAGGAGCTGACGAAAGAACACATCGTTGGTGCGCCAAACACCAGCGCGTCCCACGCTCCGTGCCGCAAACGCGAGCACAACCGTCGCGGCAGCCACGATTGTGATGAGCCTCCGGAGGGATGCGTCGCGGAATCGAGCGGCGCGGAAGAAGCCACCGAGGGCCAACGCCCAGCCCACGGACGGAAGAAACAACAACCGTTCGGCCAGCAACACTTCCAACGGGACCACGATGTTGGAGACGACGGAGATAGTCGCAGCGAACATAGCCACGCCGACAAAGGCGGCGGGCCATCGGTCCCGCCGCCTCCACGTCCCTACGGCCACGGCAAGCCACGTCATGGCGGCCGCGGCGTGTATCGGCCCGAACGATCGGTCGGTCACCAGATGTTGCGGGGAGTAGTCTGCCGAGAGTTGGAGCGGTAGAAACAGCAGTCGTAGCCACTCGAGCGACACCGGAAGCATGATCACTGCCCGTTCGAACATGGAGGTGTGGTCCAATCCAGGCCCTGGGCCTCCCGCGGCCATCACAGAATGCGCGAACCGCGCGCGAAGCGCGAGATACACCACGATCACGGCCGTCATTGCGATCAACGCGGGCCACTCGCGTCGAGCGACGGCCGCGAACCCTTTGCCATCGCGGGTACCGCGCCGCCACCAGACTACGAGCAGAGCCGCAGGAATCGTAACGACGTGTTCCTTGGCCCCCAATCCGAACGCCACGCTAGCGACGACGGCCACCAGCAATAGCGATCGCCTTCTCCCGTCGGAGGATCCGCTCCGCTCCCACGCCGCCACCAGCGCTAATAGGTAGCCCAGCGCTGCCAGGAGTTCCGCCTGACCCACGACATTGGCCGTTACCTCCACGTGGACGGGGTGGACGGCGAAGAGTATCCCGGCGAGCAACCCAACTATCGGCGCGAACAGCCGCGCACCCAGGAGGGCGACCAACCCGGATACCATTCCGTAGAGTACTACACTGACCGCATGGAATACCCCCGGGCTCCCTCCACCTACGACCCACTGACCGGCAAACGCAAAAAGTGTCGTTGGGCGCCACATGGAGCCACCGCGCGCCTCGGGCCAGAACGGCGCCGCCAGCAGCTTGCCCAGGGGGTGCAGGGAATGCACGACCTCTCTGTCCTGAACTATCCACACGTCGTCGTACACGAATCCGTTGAGGATCGAAGGAAGAGCAACGAGCACGGCGGTCGCCGCAGCCGCGAGTGTCGCCATGACCGTGCGCCGCGAAGGCATGAACCACCGATCCCGTGTGATCACTGTTGGTCCGGAGTCGAGGGCGAGTCCCCCCGCACCGGTGTGACCACCGGTGCGGCGTCGGGCTGGCCTGCTGATAGGGCGTATCGCCAGACCTGCCGGCCCTGGTACCGCGCCTCCGGTTCGCCGCCTACGAGTGTCAGCACCGGTTCACCGGTCGGATCGGCTACCGGCGGCGCGTAGCGCCAAACTTGCCAACCCTCGAACCGTGCAAACAACTCAGCGTTGTCCTCGTACAGGTCTCGCGCGAACACGACACCTGAGTCGAGGCCGACGGCGTTGCGCCAAGCCAAGTGTCCGTAAATCGTGAAACCCCCGAGGTCGCGTTGCATCTCCCGGTTACAATCGGCAGGGATGGAATCCCATTGGCGGAGTCTCAGCGACGGATCCGGCCAATCGCGGATCGGCGCCACCGGCGATTCACTTGCAGCGAGAAAACCGGCCAGACTCTGCGCGATCGCGCTGGGTTGTTGCCCGGCCGCCCGAGCGCGGCGGCCGAGTTCGTGCAGTTCGCAGGTGTCGACCTGGTTGATTGCGCGCTCGACGAGCAGGGCTGGCGCTCCAAGTCCCCACAGACGGACGACGACGCGGCTGCCCCAGCTTTCGGGTACGATTACCAGTGCCTGATGGACCCCACGTTCGGCTAGTTCACGCTCAGGGTGATACTTGAGCGAGACCAGTTGTGTTCGATAGAAATCCCAGCGTGCTGGCAAGAAACTCAGCGCTCCCCAGAGCAGGACCACGGCAGCCGCCACCCCGGCGGAGACATCCCACCGAACACCCCAGCTCTTTTTCCTGCTCGCGTGCGTCCACACCCAATCCCAAGCGCGGGCCGTCGCAATCACCAGAAAAGGCGCACTGATGTAGTAGAATCGAGGCCCCGGATAAAAGCCGGAGTGCCAGTAGAAGAAGTACAGCAGAGGTGCGGCCAGCGCGCCGATTCCAACCACGATGTCGTTTCCACGGCGCCGACCAAACAACGCCCAAGCCGTCAGCGGCAACAAAGCGGGAATCGGCCACTCAAACAAGTAGATGTTCAGCCTCCGCACCGCGGCGGCCATGTTGCTCAAGGCGACGAGCGGCGTATAAGCGTGGCCGAACGGATCGGTCCGGAATCCGAGTCCAACATCCGGCCCGTAGAGTGCGGTGTACCCGAGCGTGAAGGGACTGCCGAACAGCCGCCAGTTCAGAACCCCCCACGCACCGGCGACCGGCAACGTACCGAGAGCAATCCACGGGACATTGGCGGCGGCGCGGTGCCGTACGAGCCATACACCGATCGGCACCGCCGCCGCAACAGCATCCAACGGGCGTGTCGCCGCCGCGGCAGCCAGAAAGAACCCCGCGCCGACGTAATGCCAACGGTTGGTTTGTCGTGGTGCCCAGATCACCGCCCACGCTCCCAGAGCAAGCGTTGTCGCACCCACATGGTTCATGTACGTGGCTGACATGAACAGCACCCAGGCGGACGTGGACCACAACAAGGCCGCCACCGTGGCGGTCTTGAGATCGTACAGGCCGCGAGCTACGGCAAACAGCAAGATGACGCTGATGCCACCGAGTATCGGATTCACCAACCACTCAGCCCGCACCCAAAAGCCGAGGGCGAGAAGCACCGCCTGGCCGGGCGGATACTGCGAGACCCAACCCGCATCCGTGACGAACGTTTGACTCACGAGAAAAGACTCGACTGGGACGGGATCGGGAGCTGCCAGCCTCCCGGACGCGAATATTCTCCCTTGAAATAGCTGGGCGACTTCGTCGATGAGATGGGGGTTACCCGAGAAGGCGTCGTGCATCGCAACGGCTGCAAGTGCGGCGACCGCCACGGCCAGGGCTGCGGGCACGACCCGCCACACCGCGGCTGGCATCGACGGAATCGAGGCCTGAAGATCGGCTGCCAGCCGACCAGCGATCACCGCCACGACAACGACCACTAGACCGCCGATGGCCCACACGCCAACGTGTAGAGCCCAAGCCGGTCCCTGATCGACGGCGTTAACCCAGCGCCCAATCGGGAGTAGCGACAACAACACGACCGACACCCCTGTGGCGCGCCAGAACCCAGTCGTGAGCGCCGACTTCACCTATTACGTCTACGATTGGAAGAAAGGAGGTTGAAGCGGAGAATATGCCAGAACGCCGCCACGCCGTCGCGCCAGTCGATCTTCTTGCCTTCGGCGTAAGTGCGCCCCGAATAACTGATGGGTAGCTCCCAGATTCTCGCCCCCGCCTGGGCGAGCCGAGCTGTCACCTCCACCTCGATGCCAAATCGGTTCGACACGAGCGGGAGCGACTTCAGCAGGTCGGCACGCACCATCTTGTAGCACGTTTCCATGTCGCTCAGGTTGAGGTCCGTCAGCATGTTCGACAGCAGTGTGAGAAGCCGGTTTCCAATCGCGTGCCAGAAGAACAGGACCCTTCGTGGCCCCCCATGGAAACGTGATCCGTACACAGCATCGGCTTTACCCAACCGGATCGGCTCGAGCAGCGCAGGGAACTCGGACGGATCGTATTCCAGATCTGCATCTTGGATCACGACCACGTGTCCCGTTGCTGCCTGTATTCCGGCGCGCACAGCCGCTCCCTTGCCACGGTTTTTCGTGTGGTGAATGACCTTCTGTATGCTACCGGTCTCATGCAGCTCGTCGAGCACCTTGCCGGTACCGTCGCTCGAACCGTCGTTGATCGCAACGATCTCTACGCGGAGCGGAACCTCCTGCAAGCGCTCGACGACCGCCTTCACAGTAGTCGCTTCGTTGTATACCGGCACGATGGCGGAGACGACGATGTAATTCCAGTCGGACGGTATGCTCATGACGGGCGTTCTCCGATCGCAATCAGGGATTGACCAACACGGAGCGGCAGGAACCTCTCCCATCGGAACAACGGCACCAAGCTGTCATACAGCGCGAGCGATCCAGCGGGAATAAGATCACGCCGCAGAAGGCGTCCAGTGATCCACCATCCGGGTATGCCGGCCAAGTTGAAGTACTCGAGACGGCGCATGGCAAAGCCGACTTTCGCGTACCGGGCGCGCAGCAGCTTTCGGGTATAGCGACGATAGTGACCGAGCGCTCGGTCCAGCGAACCGTAGAGCCCCGGAAACGCCGGCACCAGCAACACCAACTTGCCAGCAGGCTCCAGGAGGCTATACATCGCCTCGAGCGACCCGATGTCGTCATCGATATGCTCCAGAACGTTCAAACAGACGATCGTGTCGAAACGCCGGTCGGACAACTCGCGGGGCACATGAGGCAAGGAAAGAGCGACGACGGCGACGTTTCCGCGGGTGCCGAACTTTTCCTGCAACACGAGCCGGTACGCCGATTCTGTATCCGTCAGAACCACCTGATCCCGGTCGATGAAGAACTGTGACATGTTGCCGATCCCAGAGCCTATCTCGAGAACTCGAGACCCGATCCAGCCCGCGAGACGATCGAACATCCAACGATTGAACGCCGGAACCTCTGCCATCCGCTCGAGCGTGGCAGCTCCGACGGCGTCCTGAGGGACCGGCGAGCTATCCCTCGGTTGAGTCATACCGTGCGAGCTTGCGGTACAACGTAGAAGGATCGATGCCCAACACCTCAGCAGTGCGGGTCTTGTTGCCACCCTCTGCCTGCAGCACCCACATGATATACGCCCGCTCGATCACTTCGAGGGTCGGATTGGCTACTGGACGATTGTCCACCAGCGGTTGAGCCTTGGGTGCCGTGATCCGCTTGGGAAGAGCGTCCAAGTCGATCTCCCGGCCACGTGTCAGGATGGCGGCGTGCTCCAAGGCGTTCTCCAACTCTCGCACGTTACCGGGCCACTCGTACACCATGATCGCGTCGAGCACGTCCTGCGACAGGACCGGAGCCCCATGATCCCGCTCTCTACCGATTCGCTCGAGGAACGCCTCCGCAAGGAGTAGTATGTCCTCGCGCCGCTCGCTCAGCTTGGGAAGGTAAAGGGAGAAAACATTGAGGCGGTAAAACAAGTCAGACCGAAATCGTCCTCTCCGGATCTCTTCATCGAGGTCGCGGTTCGTCGCCGCTACCATCCTTACTTCAACCCGAATCGGCTCCGTACCGCCTACCGGAAGAACCTCGCGTTCTTGCAGTACACGAAGCAGCTTGACTTGTGTCGCAGGGGTGGTCTCGCCGATTTCATCCAAGAAGAAACTCCCGCCCCGGGCCGCCGTGAACAGCCCCTCTTTGTCTCTGACGGCTCCGGTAAACGAACCCTTGACGTGACCAAACAGCTCTGACTCCAATAGGCTCTCGGGCAGTGCGCCGCAGTTGATCGACAAGAACGGCCCCTCACTGCGGTGCGATAGCTCGTGGATGTACCTGGCTATGACCTCCTTCCCGGTTCCGCTCTCACCCTGGATCAACACCGTCGAATCCGTCGGTGCGACTTGTTCGGCGAGTTGCATCACCTCCACGAAACAGGGCGCCTTGCCGAGCGGCTTCACGGCCACGGAGCGGTCGCGGCGGCGAATCTCGCTCTTGAGATGCTTGTTCTCGGACCGCAACTCGCGGTATTCCGCAGCACGCCGGCAGATCGCCACCATGTCGTCATTGGAAAACGGCTTCTGGATGTAATAGAAGGCGCCGTCGTTTACAGCCTGAATCGCCGTTTGCAGGGACGCTTGCGCAGTCATCAAGATGACCGGCGTCTCAGGATCCTGCCCGTGCGCCGCGTGAAGAATGTCCAAGCCGCCGATTTGAGGCATCCGCACATCTGTCAACACGACGTCCGCAGATCCCGCCTTGATTGCCTCGAGGGCGCTGTTCCCCCCTTGGGCCGTGCGCACGTCAAATCCCGATTTCATGAGCAGGATGCGTAGGGCCTCGAGGATGCCCGACTCGTCGTCAATGACGAGAATTGACGGTCGGCGTTCGTTCATGCCGCAACCTCCGTCCGCCTAGTCCGGGGCAAGTAGATGCTGAACGTGGTTCCTTTGCTGGTTTCCGTATCCACAAACACCAATCCCCTGTGCGCCACCACCGCACGTTGCACAATGGAAAGGCCAAGGCCCGTGCCCCCGTCGCGACCCGTCACAAACGGATCGAAGAGGTTGTCGCGCAACTCCGGAGGAATCCCCGGTCCTGTGTCCGACACCTCGAGGAGAATGTAGGGCTCTCGCAACGCCCCACCCGGCACATCGGAGGCCTCCACATCTCGCAACACCAGCGTGACTGACGCCTTTCCTTTCGAGGCCTGCATCGCGTTCAACAGCAGATTCACTACGACGCGGTGCAGCAAGTCCTCGTCGCCTACAATCGGAGCACAATGCCCGTTGATCGTAACATCCGCGTCCGGAGGACAATCGGGGTGTTCGCGCACCACGGCTACCGCCGCTTCGGCAACGGCTGCCATATCCACGGGCTGCGGCTCCCCCACCTGGAGCCGCGAAAAATCCAAGAAATCGGTCAGCAGCCTGCTCAGGCGATCGCTTTCGCGAACTATCAGCTGCGCGAGGAATCGATCGTCTTCGTCCGCATATGCTGACTGTCCCAACTGCTCCACCGAGGAACGTATAGACGCCAGTGGATTCTTGATCTCGTGCGCCAGCGATGCAGACAGCTCTGCCACCGCCTCCAACCGTTCCGTGCGCCGATTCAACTCCTGGAGGCGAACCTGATCCGAAATGTCCGCAAAAACCGCCGTGACCGATCCGGGCTCCTCACCCTCCGTTTCGTGTAACGTCGTGGTGACGCCTATGGGAAACGTCCGCCCGCCGGAGGCCACGGATCCGGTCACACGCATACGGCGGCGGCGATCGCGCCGTGCCGTCACCATCCCCTTGGCCAGCTCCTCCGACACGTCTTCGAGGAAATTGAGGAACGGCCGGCCCAGATATTGTTCACTCTGAAACCCAAGCAACTGCTCCGCCGCCGGGTTCGCGAACGCCAGGCTCCCGTCTCCGTCAACGGTGACCACCCCGGTGACGAGTTGGCGCAGGATGTCCGGCGCCTCGAGGCGGAGCCGCTTCACCTCCTGCTCCAGCACACTCCTGGCCGCACCAACCACGCGGACCCGGCTCGCGAGATAGCTGACAGCGAGCGCCACCAAGACAAAAACACCCACCTGGAACCAGAGCGACACCGAAAGCTGTACCGGCCCCACCCCATCCGCGAAGTACAGGCCGAACAAAACATCCGCGACGTATAGGACGGCGGCGAGAATCGCCACCAGCAAGCCGGAGGCGATGGGCATGGTTACCGCACTCACCGCTATGACCAGGATGTAGAGGGACGCAAAGTCGCTGTTCGCTCCTCCGGTCACATGGACCACTGCTGTGACCAAACCCAGATCGAACAGCGTCTGCATGTAGAGGAAGGTGGGAGTCGGTACCGCACCCCGGACATGCGTGTGATAGAATGAAGCCCCCGTGAACACCAGGCTCAGGACCAGGGCTAACGTGATGGTGAAAAACTGGGCCGACGGGTGTTCGGTGAAGTAGAAAGAAAACGCGACGAAAATCGCCGTGGCCACGCTGAGCCGTCCCACATACACCCATTTCAACAGCGCCGCCGAGGTGGGGATCTTGGGCCCCGATCCCGCCGCTCCGCTCTGGCCCTTTGCAAGAGTATGTCGGGCTGTCATAGCCTTAGTATTGGCACCACTCTCGCAAAACGCAACAGTAGGTGGCCGCTATCCTGGCATGCCGCCATTGCCGGTAGCGCGAGAAAGAGGATCCTACGGGTCAGCGTGCGGGCATATTGCCTTCGCCTCGCCCCGTCCGAGGGTTTCAACACGGCCAATTGTGGCCACGTATCCTTAGGAGCGCGCCCACGACGGTACATCTTTGCGGAACTCGAGCGCAGGTCGTTCTCGCTGCAAACGCGGTTGAACATGGCGTTCACGCCACACCCCACCCTACAACTCTTTGCGCAGCCATTGTTGTCGTCCGGCGACTACCTGAGTTACAAGCAGCTGCGGGAGGCCCGCACCTTCGATTTCGATGTGTTCAACGAGGGTGCGGCGGTCCCGGTAGCAGACTGCGTGAGTTGTACGGGCGGACGGACGTGCGTGCTTGACGGAAGTCGTTATGTAGACTTCGATGGCGACGGGGCAAGCGATTTGTCTTTCACCGACCGGAGCTTCACGATCCGAGTCATTGAGACTCAATGCCGTTCTTAGGTGGGAGTACAGACCCGGCTCCACCATCTTTTTGGTCTGGCAGCAGAGCCGCAGTAACGAGTGCCGAAGGGCCGCGCCCTCGCCGGAACTGTGTCAGATTAGAAACGGGAGTTTCGATGTCACACGGGACTTTAACTCGCTGTTCGGCGATGCGACGCCGGGCAACATGTTCATCGTAAAGGTGAGTTATTGGTTGGGGCTTTAAGAGTGGGGAGTGGGGGGTAGGGAATGAGCAGTGAGCGGTGAGCGAAACGGCAAGAGCCGCTTCTGCGACACCCTCCCGCGTTTTACCATAGAGATCCAGGCGTCTCGCGGCGAATGCTCACCCACGATATCTTCCTGCACTATGCACCTTCCAGAAAAATCCCCGTGGGTGGTCATGAAGTTCGGTGGTACCAGCGTATCGTCCGCGCCCACGTGGCGCACCATCGCCGACGTGGTTGGGAGCCGAATCGACGAAGGTGCACGCCCCGTCGTGGTATGCTCCGCTCTCAGCGGAGTGTCTGATCAACTCGAAGCCCTGCTGAAGGCAGCCACCGGCGGTAGCCACGAGCCAATCGCTCGAGCGATTCGAGACCAACACGAGGTGCTCGCCGCCGACTTGGACATACCCTTCGCCGGGTCACTCGACCACCTCCTGAGCGAACTCGGCAGATTGACTGCCGGCATCTCGCTGGTGGGAGAGTATTCTCCTCGATTACAGGCCAGGGTCCTGGCCACCGGTGAGCTCGTGGCGACGTTGCTTGGGGCGGCTTACCTGAGAGCCCAAGGCCAGCAAGTCACATGGGTTGATGCGCGAACAGTGCTGACGACCCAGGACAGAAGGGATGCGCCGTCCGGTTCATCTATTCTCTCGGCAGAGTGTGCCAGCGAGCCGGATCCGAAGCTCTGCGAGCTCTTCTCGGAGGCACACGGTACGATCATCACGCAAGGGTTCATCGCCTACGACTCGAGTGGTGAAACCGTGCTCTTGGGCCGGGGAGGCTCCGACACGTCTGCCGCGTACTTCGCCGTCAAACTCCAGGCGCGGCTGCTGGAGATCTGGACCGACGTCCCGGGGATGTTCAGCGCGGACCCGCGAATCGTCCCATCGGCCCGCCTCCTGCGCACCCTCGACTACGCTGAAGCTCAAGAAATCGCGACCACCGGAAGCGCCGTGCTGCATGCCCGCTGCATCCCCACCGTACGCGCGCACGGCATCCCGATCCATATCCGCAGCACTTCTTGCCCTCAGCAAGTGGGTACCGTGATTTGCGCTTTGGCCGACGAGGGCACGCCTAGCGTGAAGGCGATCTCGGTTAAGCGTGAAACGGTGCTGGTTTCCATGGAGACTCTTGGCATGTGGCAACAAGTGGGGTTCCTGGCCGAAGCGTTCCGGTGCTTTGCAAACCACGGACTTTCCATCGACCTGGTCGCGACATCGGAGACCACCGTCACGGTCTCGTTGGACGCCGACGCCAACAGTCTCGGCTCCACTTCCCTCAGCGGACTCCTCGAAGATCTCAACGCCATATGCAAGGCTCGGGTGATCACGCCGTGCGCCGCCGTGAGCCTCGTAGGTCGCCACATTCGCGCCATTCTGCATCAGCTCGGTCCCGCCTTGGAGGTCTTTCAAGAGCAGCAAGTCCATCTCGTTTCCCAGGCGGCCAGCGACCTCAACATCACGTTCGTGGTTGAGGAAGCGAGCGCAAACCGTCTCGTCGAGCGGCTGCACGCTCTCATGGTGCGAACTCGGGCGCCCCATGCGGCATTTGGTCCTACCTGGGAACAATTGCAGGGAGGACCACTGGCTACTGACGAGATCACCGATGTGCCCTGGTGGCACGGCAAGCGGGATTCCCTGCTAGCCATTGTCGACGATCGGCCCTCGGCATATGTCTACGACGTCGCAACCGTCTACGAGGCTGTCGCTCAGGTGAAACGGATGGAGGCTGTGGACCGTGTGTTTTATGCGGTGAAAGCCAACGCCAATCCGCGGATACTCGAGTGTATCCGTAGCTCAGCTGTCGGCTTGGAGTGCGTCTCGCGCGGTGAGGTCGAGCTGGTGTTATCGCTGTTTCCCGACATCGATCCACGTGACATTCTCTTCAACCCCAACTTCGCTCCGCAGGACGAGTATGCTTTCGCACTCCGACTCGGCGTTTGGGTCAGTTTGGACAATCTCCATCCCCTCCTCTGCTGGCCCGACTTGTTTCGCGACCGAGAGATCTTCTTGCGGATAGATCCGGGGCAGGGGCACGGCCACCACGAAAAGGTCCAGACGGCGGGATCGCAGTCGAAGTTCGGGGTGCCGTTGACGGAGCTTGGAGAGTTTCGCCGACTCACCGAGGCGGCGGGTGCGCGAATCGTGGGGTTACACGCTCATTCGGGAAGCGGAATTCTGTCGCTGACTCATTGGAGCAACACTGGAGCTTTGCTGGCCCGGGTCGCGGAGCAGTTCCCGGATGTAGCGACTTTGAATCTTGGTGGTGGTCTTGGGGTTCCCGAGCGGCCCGACCAGTCGGCCCTCGATCTCCAGGCTATCGACGCCAGTCTGGCCCCGCTGAAGGCTGCGAATCCGTCGCTTTCCATTTGGCTCGAGCCCGGCCGGTTCCTAGTAGCACGAAGCGGTGTGTTGTTGACCAGAGTGACGCAGATCAAAGGCAAGGGAGATGTTCGCTATGTCGGAGTGAACACCGGGATGAACTCCTTGATACGACCCGCCCTGTACGGTGCCTATCATCGGATCGTCAACCTGTCGCGCCTCGACCAGGAGGCGACGGAGGTCGTGAGCGTCGTGGGGCCGATCTGCGAGACCGGTGACCGACTCGGGATAGATCATCTCCTCCCGCCAACGGAGGAGGGTGATGTGCTCTTGATCGCGAACACCGGGGCGTACGGGTACACGATGAGCTCGCGTTACAACCTGCGGGAGCCGGCGGAAGAGGTAGTGATCTAAAATCGGGATAGGGGGTAGCCGGGGATCCCGGCTACTCCCCTCCCACACCACCGGACATGCGGGTCCGCATCCGGCGGTTCAGTGAGTTGAGGTGGGCGCGGTCAGCCGGGGCACTCCGAGCCGATCGAAGTAGCTCCCCGGCAGAGCAGTCTGCATCGCGCCGAGAGCGGCCGCTCACCACCAGCGGCGGCCATGTCCGGCTCCTTCGCGATCAGCCACTCAGGCAAGCCCCGAGCGTGTAACTCACGGAAGGTCGTCCGGCCCCGCTTCCACTGCTTGAGTTGCAGAGCTCTCAGCCGGCGGTGGATCCTCCTTTTGGACGGCAGGAGGTAGGGCTTCCTAGTCGATCCGGCTGATTCGACGTGGGTGGACCAGCTCCAGGTGGGGCACCCTCCGAATGCGGGCTGATCAGCTCCACATGGGGCACGTGGAGGAGTTCGACGTGCTCCGGCTCCAGATGTGGCACCTCCAACTCGGGCTCTCGCCGCTCCCTGCGGCTGTCGAACCGGAACCAGTTATTTTCCCGCTCCGGCACCACATACGAGATCGTCATGCGGTTCCGGTCGCGCATGATCTCGATATTGACCGTCTCGCCCTCTTCGTAAGACCGGAGAATCCGCAACGCCCTCGACGGCGAGTGCGGCTCTCGGCCATCGATGCCCAATATCACGTCGCCGGCCTGGAGATCCAATTCGTCGTTGTCCGGCGGACTGATGACGAGCAGCCCCTCGGAAGTTCCGAAGTACCGGCCCAGGTCCTCATTGAGACGGACCAACTCGATATCGGCCCACCTATCGCCCCACAGCGATAACACGGTGACGCCAAGCCGGTCGCCATCGCTGAAGAAACGCAATTCCGGCACACGCGGAACACCTATCCGTGGAGGTCTCACGATCTCACGATCGGGTCCGGAATATGCCTGGAGCCAGGAATCGCGCTCGTCCAGTGTCACCACGGTGCTGTGCGTCTCACGGTCGCGTTGATATTCGATCGTGACTTCGTCACCGGGGTCCTTGTCTCCGATCAGGTCGATCAGCTTCTTGGCCGGTTCCGACTCGTCGGGATCGGCCGCCGGATAGCGCCCCGCCAGACGCTCGCCGTCGAAGGAAATGATGATGTCTCCCTCCTGCAATCCCGCTTCCTTCGCGGCACCGCCCTCGGTCACGGACTGGAGGAGCGCGCCGATGCGGTCGGTTTCCGAATCAACTTCCAATTGCACGAACACACCGAGCTGCGCCCGGTTGGTCGACCACGTGAGCACGCCTCCCAAAAAGCTGGCGGAGCCTCGCACGTCGCGAAGTTGTCGTTCGACGTCGCGCAACTGCTCCCTAAGCTCGCGCAGACGGCTCTCCAGCTCGCGGCGCTGTTCTCGCTCCTGCGCAGCCATCGGCACGATGCCAAGTCCAATTGCCATCGCCGCGATCGTCAGCAAAAATCTCGTCTTCTTCATTGCACTCAACTCCTGTTGCCACAGCCAACCAGTCAAAATCCAATCAGTATCACGGGTCGGGCGTGGACGTTCACCAAGGCATCCATCAGGCCTACGCGCTCCTGCCACAGCACAATCACTTTCTCTCTCGACAGCCGTTGCATCCTGGCTTGCTCAAACCGCACGTCCAACAACTCCAGCCGATCCTCCAACGCCGCCACCGCGCCCGCTATCCGGCCGGTGAGCACGCGGGTCTCCGGTCGCATCGTGCGAAGCGCTCGCTCCAGCATCTGAGCTTCCGACACGAGCTCGGCGAGCGGATCCGGCTCCTGTGCCGCGGGCGTCACCAGACCCCCCAACCCGATCGCCAGCGCCACCGAGGCAGCCGCCGCCGCCGTCAACCATCCGCCAAAGCGTCGTCGCGTACGGGCACGCTGTGCCAGCACCTCGTCGCGCACCACGGACCACCGGTCCCGGGGCGGCCTGAGGCCGGGGAGCGCCCTCAACGCCGCTACGCGCTGATGCAAAAGCTCGAGTTCGTGGCAGCACTCATCACACTCGTCCAGGTGGCGCAGAGCCCCCTGCGAGCCCTGGCCATCCCTAATAGCCAGAAGCTCATCCATCGTGCAGTGAATCAGCATACCGCCTCCTCACCTAGCCATTTCCGAAGCCGTGCGTGTGCCCGCGACAGCTGAGATTTCGAAAAACTCACACTCTTTCCCATCAACTCAGCTATGTCATCGTGCGTGTAACCCTCTACGTCATGCAGCCACACCACAGCCCGCGCCGTGCTCGACAGGCGTTGCATTACCGTCTCCAAATCCATGCGAAGGCTCGCGTCACCCTGGTTCGCGGCCGGAGCCGCGTCCTCGAGCAACTCCTCGGTGTGCCGGTACTTGCCTCTACGGATCTTCATCAGCGCCTTACTCGCCGCTAGCCGCTTGATCCAGGCCGTCAGGCTGCCGTCGCCCGAGCCCCGGAACCCTCCCATGCTCCGGCACACCTCTAGGAAGGTTTCCTGAAGCACGTCTTCGGCGTCCTCGGGTGATGGGCAAATCCGCCGAGCCATGCTGTACACCATCCCCTCATAGGCCCGGTAGACACGCTCTAAAGCGTTGATATCACCGGCTTTAGCTCGCTGAATCGCTATGTCGCCGATAGCGGCAATCACGGCGTTGGTCATGTCAGAAGTATAGATGCCCGGTAGCGTGCGAGGGTCGCAGGGGATCATAGTTAGGGAGTAGGCACGCCTACTCCCTAACTCATTGGCTGAGGTGTTTGTAGAGCACCCGAATCATTCGATATGCCGCCGGGTAACGGTCGACGGTGAATCCCACCGTTGTGGCATCAACCCGGTCAACGCTCGGAATCCCCTCCGCTATGTCGGCGTACAGGTCGCTGGTGTAACGCAGTTCGACGCGGAAGGGCGGGATGGCCGTCGGCTGCCGTCCCGGGTGCCCACGCAGTGCGGCGGTCACGCCCCGCCGAATGGCGGCCTGGGCGGAGTCCGGCGACAGGGTCCACACCGCCCGGTTCCAGATACCAGTCTTGACGGAAGCGCCACCGATGTCTGGGATCAGGTCACGCATTTGCTCGACCGCCAGGCTGCCGCCGCTCACGAACACAACGGGGACTCCGTACCACGCGGCAAAGAGGGCGTTCATACCTCCCTCTCCAACGGACACCCCGTTCACTCGCAGATCGGCCGTCCGTCCCGAACCGGTGTGTGCGAGAAACCCATTTCGGCTGCCGGCCTTCGCGTGGTAACCGACGAACACCACGGCAGAAAACGAAGAGTCGAGTCCTTGCATCATGCCGTACGGCTTGAGGTCGCCACGCAGCAGTGTGGCTCGGGGATCGAGTTGATCCTGCAGCAGGTTGTTGTGACCGCCGTGGGCGTCGTTCACCGCCACCCGCGTCGCTCCCGCGTCGAATGCCCCGGCGATCGCCGCATTCACCTCGGCGGTCATGAGCCGGCGGCCGAGCGGGTCGTTCGTGGCGCTCAACCCGGCCACGCCCTCCATGTCGGCGGAGATGTAGACTCTGAGCCCTTGCTGGGCTGTCAGCGAACTCGCTGGCAGGAGTACCGAGAGAATCGAGAGAAGTGTTCGCATGATAAGAACTGGGAGTAGGGAGCGGGGAGTCGTTACTCCCCGTCAAACTACGATATTAATCAGGCGTCCCGGCACGAAGATCACCCTCTTGATCTCCATGCCGCCGACGTGCTTCTTCACCCCTTCATCTTTCAGCGCGAGTGCCAGGGCGTCGTCCTGGGAGATGTCTCGCACGGCGGTCACGCGTCCCCGGACCCTTCCCCTGACCTGAACCACGAGCTGGATCTGGTCTTCCAGAGCGAGGGCCTCGTCGAACTTGGGCCAATCAGCATCGAAGACGCTTTGAGAATGTCCCATGCTCTCCCAGCATTCTTCTGCCATGTGTGGGGCGAACGGCGCCAGCATGATCAACAGGGGATTCAAGGCTTGGGCATTTAGGGCTGTATGCCGGCCATCGCACTCGGCCCTGCTCCTCACGGTGTTGAGGTACTCCATGAGGCCCGAGATCGCCGTGTTGTAGCGGAGGCCCTCGACGTCGTCTGTGACCTTCCGGATCGTTTGGTGCAGCTTGCGCTGTACCACGGCGTCCAGGGGGTGAGAGGAGCCATTCGCCGAGCGGGCCTCGTCCACGGCGCTCCAGACCTTCTCGAGGAATCGGCGGATGCCGGCGATTCCCTCATCCCGGAAATCCCCACCCTCCTGGTAAGGGCCGAGGAACATGAGATACATCCTGAACGTGTCGGCGCCCCAGCGCTCGATGTACTCGTCGGGAGTCACTACGTTGCCACGCGACTTCGACATCTTGGCGCCGTCGCGTATTATGGTACCGTGTGCGCGGAACCGTCTATAGGGCTCCTCGAAGGGAAGCCACCCCAAGTCGTACAGGGCCATCGTGATGAACCGAGAGTACATCAGGTGGAGCACGGCGTGCTCGTTGCCACCGATGTATTGCGCTACCGGAAGCCAGCGCTTCGTTAGTTCCGGATCGAAGGCACGATCCGGATAGTCAGTAGAGGGATACCGCAGGAAATACCACGCCGAGTCGAGGAACGTGTCGGATACGTCCGTTTCCCGTCTGGCGCTGGTGCCGCATTTCGGGCATGGCACGTGATACCACTCTTCCAAACGGGCCAGTGGAGACACTCCGCTTTCGTCCGGCCGGAAATCCTTCATGTCCGGTAGTATGACAGGAAGGTCTTTTTCTGGGACGGGAACCGTTCCACACTTGTCACAATAGATGATCGGAATCGGGGGCCCCCAGTACCGCTGCCGCGAGATGCACCAGTCGTGGAGCCGGTACTCGGTCCGAGAGGTTGCCTTTTCTTTTTTTTCCAACCACTCCGTGATCGCCCCTACCGCTGCGGCACACGACATGCCGTCGAACTGGCCACTGTTGACGAGCTTGCCCTCCCACGTCGTGGTCGGCAGCTCCGGTGCATGGCCGTCAGGACCGGTTTGGGTTGGCTCGATGACCTTTACTATTGCAAGTTCAAACTTTTTCGCAAAATCAAAATCCCGCTCGTCGTGAGCGGGGACGGCCATGATGGCGCCGGTGCCGTACTCCATGAGCACGTAGTCCGCCACCCAAACGGGAACGTCCTCACCCGTGGCCGGATTGCGAGCGTACGACCCGGTGAACACTCCGGTCTTCTCCTTGTCGCCCACCTTGCGGCTGACGATATCCATCGCCGCCGCTCGACGGCGGTATTTCTCTACATCGTTCCGCTTCTCGGCTTCCGTGAGAGACTCGACCATCGGGTGTTCGGGGGCGAGCACCACCCACGTCGATCCGAAGACCGTGTCGGGTCGTGTTGTGAAAACTCGAATCGAGTCGCCCGTAGGGGTCTGAAACTCCAATTCCGCTCCTTTGGAGCACCCGATCCAGTTGGCCTGCATCAAACGCGTAGAATCGGACCAGTCGAGCTTCTCGAGATTTTCGAGGAGTCGCGCCGCGTACTTGGTGATCGTGAAGAACCATTGTTTGAGAAACCGCTGGTGCACATTGGTGTCCGGATGCCGCTCGCAAAAACCATCGATCACCTGCTCGTTGGCCAGCACGGTCTTGCACTCCGGACACCAGTTCACGGGAGCCGCCTTCTTCACGGCGAGCCCGGCCTTGAACAGCTGGAGGAAAATCCATTGGGTCCATTTGTAGTACGCTGGATCGATAGTCGAGAGCTCGTGTTTCCAATCGATCATCAACCCCACCCGCTTCAGTTGCTCGCGAAACCGTCCGATATTTCGCGGAATGAGCTTCCTAGGGTGCGTGTTCACCTTGAGGGCGTAGTTCTCCGAGTGGATGCCGAACGCGTCGAAGCCGAGGGGCTCGAACACGTTGAATCCCTGTAGCCGGCGGGTTCGGCCGTGGATGTCACTCCCGACAAACGCGAACAGGTTTCCCACATGAAGTCCCTCGGCGGACGGGTAGGGGAACATCATTAGGTTGAAATAGGGATTCGCCGCATGGCCGAGATCGGTGGCGTTGGTGCGCCTCTCAGTCCAACGGGCGCGCCACTTGGCCTCGACGGCTCCCGGATCGTATGCTTCTGGCGTTTGCACCGCTTTATTCATTGTGGCGGTAATCTATAACAGCTTGCTCACCATGAAAGCCTTCCGTAGCTTAGCCGCTCATGCCTGGATCAGCATCGAAACTCCGTAGAACCGTCATCCTGATCAGTGCACCCGTAGCCGTGGTGGTCATCGGATCGATCACCGTCCTCACGACGCGGAGCACGACGGTCGAGATGGAAAGGAGCATTGCAGACGGTCTCATCGCCGATGCCATCCGTGCCTCCAATGTCGTCGCTCAGTACCTGAACGAACGCCGCTCAGACGTGGAGTTTCTGGCCCAAATACCGCAGATTGTGTCCGCCGCCCGTAGGGCAGGTGACGAAGTCGACCAGAGGGGACTCGTCCGGTTCTCCCTCCAGGAACTGGAGCGTCGCTTTGAGATCAACCGCACCCTCAGTGCCGGCACCGAGTTGGGTGATTATCTCCGTCGGTTTCGGGACCAGACCGACCTCGCCGAAGTCTTCTTCACCGAGCGCAACGGATTCAACGTTGAGGCCACCAACCGAACCTCTGGCTTCGTGCAGTCTGATGAGGTGTGGTGGCAGCGCGCCATGGTTGACGGGTCGTTCCAAGGAGATCCCGCAGCAGACGTGTCGGCTGGAGCCGTGGCTCTGGATTACTCTGTGGCCATCACCGATCCCGAGGACGGCGCACGACTCGGCGTCCTCAAGGGCGTAATCGAACTCTCGTCATTGGCGAGACTCCTCAATGGAGACGAAGAAGACCTCGCACTGTGCATAGAGGTCGTCGACTCCCTCGGACGGCTGGTAGTATCCAGCGATAACGAGCGCTTGCTCCAGGCCGCGGACGACGCCGACGCCATTCCCAGGACCGAACAACCGGAGGTGGTGGAGGCGAGAGCCGCCGACGTGTTCGCGGAGATCGTGGCCTCCGTTCCGGCCGAAAACGGTCGGTGGTGGATCCTTGCCCGTGAACTCACTGCTACCGCTCGAGCCCCGGTCGCCGCCGTGCGAAGCTCCGGCTACGTCACCGGCGGTGTGATGATCGTCCTGTCACTCATCATCATCCTCGCCGCCGCGAGCTGGCTGGAGACCCGTATCACGAAACCACTGCAAGCAGTAGGAACTGTGGCCCAACGCATCGCCGAGGGAGACCTCACCATGGACACGGTGACCGAAGGAAGTCGCGATGACGAGGTCCATGATCTAATCAGTTCCGTGAATGAAATGGTTGGGACACTAACGACGCTCGTAGGAGCAATTCATTCCTCAGCGAACGAATCTGCCGCGATGGCGCAGGAGATCTCTGCGAGTACCCAGCAGATGTCCGCCTCGACACACGAAATGTCGAAAACGTGTCAGCACCTGTCTGCTCAGGCGGCGGATCAGGCGAGCATGATCCAAAACGCGACTTCTGACGTGCAGCGAATCCTCGATATCGCCTCACGGCTCGCACAGGGGACCCGAACGGCCGCTGGCCGCAATGCTGCCCTGCAAACAGTGGCGGAGCACCACCGGTCGTTGCTCATCGAGAGCAGCGACGAACTTACGACTTTGACGGCGGACATCGCGAAGGGTTTGGAGGATGCACAGGCGCTCTCCGAAATGTCGCAGGAAATCCAAACCTTTGTCGGCCAGGCGAAGTCCATCGCGACGCAGACTAATATGCTGGCGCTCAACGCGTCGATTGAAGCGGCTCGGGCCGGTGCGTCGGGTGGGGAAGGGCGTGGTTTTGCGGTGGTTGCCGACGAGGTGCGCAAGCTTGCCACCCAGGCGGCCCGAGCGGCCACCATGACCTCCGACACCGTTGCCAAGGTTTTGGCTAATGTGGAGCGAACCCGGACACGATTGGAAGGAATCGCCGCTGGAAGCGTATCCGTTCAGGAAATAGCCCAGTCAGCGGCCACCGGACTGAAGGAGGTGGCCGAGGCTGCCGATGGCAACAAGGCGTGGACGGCCGAAACGTCGGAAGCAGCCGATCAAGCCCAACGGCTGGTCGAGGATATCTCGAAACAGTTGCACGAGATTTCCGGACGCACAGAATCGTTTCTTGCAGCCGCCGAGGAGATCGCGGCTTCGGCTGAGCAGCAGACCGCGTCTACCGAGGAGATTGCCAGTTCGGCGGCGCGACTCGCCGAAGTGGCCGAACGCCTTACCGGAGATGTGAGTTCTTTCCGTCTACGCCGAGCCGCCCCACCGGCGGTTTCTGATGCGACGAGCGCGCCTCCAGCCTAACCCCCGTTCCCCAACCTCACGAGCCACACCTCGAGCACGTTCGGCAACGCCTTCAATTTTGACAGCAGCGCCGCCGATGGCAGTTGATCCACGCCCACCGCCGCGAGGGCGTTGCCACTGGCGCGCTCGTCGCGCGCCTGGTAATAGAACCCGATGTTCACATCACCCCAGCCAAGCACCGTGCCCACCCGCCCAATCACACCGGGCACATCACGGTTCTTGAGAATCAGCATATCTCCAACGGAGGGTATGTCGACGGTGTAATCGTCAATCCGAATGAGGCTCTGCTGATCACCGGCCAGGGCTCCGACAACAGTGGCTGTACGGTCCGGAGTCTCCACCTTCACACCGACGGTCGTTTCATAACCGGCAGCGGGTTTGCCGATGCGCCGGTGGACGGAGATTTCTCGCTCCTCGGCAATCATTGCCGCGTTGATCAGGCTCACGGCGTGGATGCCACTGGAGCGTAGCACTCCTTCGAGCGCTGCGAGCATCACTGGTTTCGGTGCACCGTCGTCGCGACCGCCGTAATCGACTTCGACCGCTTGGATGGGTCCATCGGCCAGTACGGCAGCGACCCGACCGACTTGCTTGGCGAGGTCGAGCGCCTGGCGGGATCGTGTCAGCACCTCGCTGGAGACGCCGGGAACGTTAACGGCTCCACCCACGTCGCCGGTGCGCAACGCGTCGCGCACCGATCGATTGATTTCTACCGACACCCGCACCTGGGCTTCTTGAGTGGATGCCGCTAGGTGCGGAGTCAGAATGATTTTGTCCGAACACCGGAGCGGCGAATCTTCCGCCAGCGGCTCGGGATCGAACACGTCGAGGGCGGCCCCCGCAAGCTTGCCCGTCTCCACCGCGTCGACCAGCGCCTGGTTGTCGATCAAGCCGCCACGCGCCGTGTTGATGAGAACCGCACTCGGCTTCATCAACGCCAGCCGCTCGGCGTTGAGCAGGCCACGCGTCTGATCGTTGATCGGAGCGTGCAGAGAAATGACGTCAGCCCAACTCAGCAGCTTCTCGAGCGATACGAGCTGCACACCGATTTGCCTGGCCCGTGCACTCGCGAGCATCGGATCATATGCTACGACGTCCATGCCGAACGCCTGGGCGATCCCCGCGACGTGCGCACCGATGCGTCCCAGGCCGACCAGACCAAGCACTTTCCCACGAAGCTCGCTCCCACCAAACCGTTTTCTGTCCCACTCCCCACGCCGCATGCTGGCCGACGCCCACGGCACTCGCCGCACCAGCGCCAACAGCAGGGCGAATGCGTGTTCGGCGGCGCTCACGGTGTTGGCGCCGGGCGCATTGATCACCGCGATGCCGCGGTGCGTCGCCGCCCGCACGTCGATGTTGTCAACCCCGATACCGGCGCGCCCCACTACTCGCAGCAAAGGAGCGCGGCTGAGGAGATCTTCGGTAACACGTGTAGCCGACCGGACCAACAAGGCGTGTGCTCGAGACAACTCCTCGGGAAGCCGATCCGGAGCGCCCACCGTGGACACGATCCTGAAGTCTTTCTCCTGGCGGAGCAGATCCAGCCCCTGCTCGTCGATATTGTCGGCCACCACAACAACAAACGTCACGCTACGATCTCTTCCAGCTGCACCAACAAGTCTAGCAACTCGTCGACGGTGTGGTCTCCCATATGACCGACCCGAATGGTGGACTTCTTGAACTCGCCGTACCCCGATGCGATCGTCCAACCGCGGTCGCTCAAGGTGTGTTGAATTTCACGTCCGTTCTTCCCGTGAGGAACACGGATGCAAGATACCGTCCAACTGCGCCGGCCTTTCGCAGGCAAATAGCTCAGGCCCAAGGCCCTGCCACGATCATCCACCCATTTCTCCATAGCCTGGAGCATCTGCTGGTGACGTTGCCATCGCGCCTCCACTCCGCCTTCGGCTTCGATGCGCTGCAACTGTACGTCGAGAGCGTACAGGAAAGAGATGGCCGGCGTGTTGGTGGGCTGGTGGTTCTCCGCCGCATCTGCATAAGCCACGAGATCCAAGTACCCGCCCCGCTCCGGCACCGTGGTCGCGCGTTCGAGCATCCGCTCAGAGTGGGCCGCCAGAGCCAACCCCGGAGGCAGGGCCAGCGCCTTTTGTGCACCCGTCAGCACGAAATCGAGCTTCCATTCGTCGGTTTCGACCGGAGAGCCGGCCAATGACGTCACGGCGTCGACAAGAAGCATGACGTCGTCATATTCGTGGACGACCTCGGCGAGTTGCTCGAGTGGCGCCAGAGCCCCCGTGGATGTCTCGGAATGAACTAGCGTGACGGCGTCAACTTCGCTACGTGTCAGTGCATCGCGGAGCATGTCGGGCTCGATCGTCTGTCCGGGCGCCACTTCGAGCGTCACCACGTCACGGCCACAGGCCTGGGCGATCGCTGCGAATCGCTTACCAAACGCGCCGCTCACGAGAGAGAGCACGCGGTGTCGCACTCCCGATCGGATCGCCATCTCCATGAATGCCGTAGCCGCGCATGTCCCGATGATCGGCCGGCCATTCGTCCGGAAGAGTCTCCGCAGCCGGTACTCAATGCCGACGAGGAGATCGGTCATCGCCCGCCCTCGGTGGGCAATCATTGGCCGGGTCAGCGCGGCCAGAACGTCTGGGTGAACCTCTGTAGGGCCAGAAAAGAAGAAACGGCCGAAGGATGTCGTCATGAAACCAATTTAGAAAATTGCACATAAATCAAACCAAAGCCAAGCCGACAATTTATCTAGGGACTAGAAAAAAGGGAAACCCCTACTCCCTCTCGTGGTCTTCCAGGATCCGATATACCAGCTGCCGCCTGAGAAGCCACCTGACGCCAAAGGCGTCCCGCAACCCGACCCAAAGCCGCCCCCACATCCCATACTTGGTGCGACCGTGCCAGCGCGACCGATGCCCCACGTCGACCTCGATCACCTCCTCGCCGACCCACCGCAAGAGCGTCGGCAAGAAGCGGTGCATCCCCTGAAACCTCGGAATCTGCCGCAGCACTGCGCGACGCATCACCTTCAAGGAACATCCCGTGTCGCGCACGGCATCACCGGTAATGACATCACGCACTCGATTGGCGATGTGGCTTTGGATCTGTTTCCACCGAGTGTCCACTCGCCGCATCCGGTAGCCCACCGCAGCCGTCGCGGGGCCGGGGCCGCGCACGACGTCCAGTAGCTTGAGACCATCGGCGGGGGCGTTCTGCCCGTCCGCGTCCATCGTCATCACGTATTGGCCGCGTGCCGTTTCGAACCCCGCCACGAAAGCCGCACTCTGGCCCGCATGCACTTCCAAGCTCACTACGCGAAGTGCTTGGCAATCGTTGCTCAGGCGATTCAGCTCTCGCAGCGAGCCGTCCGTCGACCCATCGTCTACGGCCACGATCTCGTAGGACAATCGCCCAAACACGGAATCGATCTCCGCGATTAACGGCGCGAGGTTTTCGTGCTCGTTGAAGACGGGAAGTACGATCGAGACGACCGGAGTTTCCCCTTTCACCGTCAATCTGCTTCCGGCTCGGCCTTCATCTCCACCAGTAACTCCGAGAGCTCGCGACGGACAGCGTCGATATGCCGAGAATTGGGAAACGTGTCGATGAAGCGCCGCAACTCCACCATCGCCTTGTCCCTATCTTCCAGTCGGTTTCGGTACAGGTCGACCAGTCTCAGGGAATAGCCCATCTTCTGGCGGTCGTTCGTGGTCACCTCGCGAGCCTCCTTCAGATACCGGGCCGGGGCCGTAAAATCCTCGAGGCAATCTATGAGAGGTTGGGCCAGGCGGGACCGCGCCTCGATGTCAGACGGATTCGCGGCGATTTCCCGGCGGTACGCGACTGCCGCGTCCTGGTAGCGCCCCTGGGCCACCAGGGCCTCGATCGCCGAATGCCCCTTGATCGGCGGCGTTGACGAGCCCGACTGGGCACCGAGGAATCCCAACAACGTGTTGGCCGACGGCACGGCAAGGAACTTGAGCAGAAGACCAGGCTGAACGTAGGCCGGCCCGGGAGTCCCAAGCAAGTTGACGCTCACAGTGTGTCCGGTTAAATCCCGAGTCCCAGCAATTTAGCCCCAGATCGAGGAGGTATGTCGTGTCGGATTCACTCTCTCGCCGCGAGTTTCTCGGCGCAGCCACGGGTGTGGCCGCCGGAGCGAGCCTGAGCGCGGCGTTCACCGAGGGAACGGGTTTCCCCGCCGTGCATATACGCCCCGCCGCGGGCCCTGTGGCCGTCGCGTCGGCCAACGGTCTGCGGGGTGTGGAGCTGGCCGGCCGACTGTTGGTCCAGGGCATGGATACGCTCGACGCCGCCATTGAGGGTGTCAAGACGCAAAAACTCGATGCAGAGGACACCTCGGTGGGATACGGGGGCCTGCCCAACGAAGAGGGCGTGGTCCAGTTGGACGCGTCCTGCATGCACGGGCCGACCCGACGGGCTGGGGCGGTAGGTGCTCTTGAGGGGATCAAAACGCCGAGCGTGGTTGCGAAGTACGTACTGCTGTACACCGACCACATCATGCTGGTTGGGGAAGGCGCCAAGCGGTTTGCGTTGTCCTACGGGTTCAAAGAGGAAGCTCTCCTCACGGACAAGGCCCGAGAGATCTGGCTTCGCTGGCGTGCCAACCGAGGACCCGACGACGACTGGATCAATGTGCCGGACGGCGAAATGATGGTTCGCCGGGAGACCGGCACGATCAACCTGAACGTGGCGAACGCCAGCGGAGACATCTCCTCGGTGACGACTACGAGCGGTCTTTCGTGGAAGATCCCGGGACGGGTTGGCGATTCCGCCCTCATCGGTGTCGGCCAGTACACCGACAACGACATCGGTGCGGCGGGATCCACCGGTCGTGGTGAAGCAAACATCAAGGTGTGCGGAGCGTTCTTGACCGTGGACAACATGCGGCGATGGATGAGTCCCACAGATGCAGCTCTGGAAACGCTCCGGCGGGTGGTGGCGACAACCGAGCCGCGTCTCCTCGACGAGCGGGGACGACCTAGATTCGGCCTCAGTTTCTACGCCGTGAACAAGAACGGTGAATTCGGCGCCGGGACCCTTTGGTCCGGCCGGCGGTACGCGACATTCGAGGGAGAAACCGCGTGGCTGCGGGACATCCCCTATCTGTACGAGCGAGACTAGTTGCGGACGATTCTCCTTACAGCACTAGCACTGCTGCTTCCTGTTGGAACTCGCGTCTCGGCTCAGGTTGACACCGCAGGCGGCTTCGATCTCGATATCGACTATTGGTTCGACGTTTTCTATCCCAAAATTTTTTACACCCCCATAGAAGGCCTTTCCGTCGGGGCCTACTATGCCCTGATCCAGCCGGTGCGAAGCTACGACTTCGACAGTCCAGCCCCTTACAGGATCTCCTTCTCTCTAGACGGGCAGATCGCTACATCGGGCAGTCGGTTTCTCAAGCTCCAGGCCAACGCGCCAGGTCTGGCCAACGGTTGGCGTTTCAGTGCACGATTGACCGCACGTCGGCGGGCAAAGGACAATTACTTCGGACTCGGCAATTCAACAGTCTTCGAACGGGACAGTGTCACCGACGCCCAGCCGAATTTCTACCGGGCGATCAGGACCCGATACACCCTTCGCGGAGAGGTGCAACGTCAACTCGTCGGTCCACTTCGCGCGCTGGGAGGGCTGAAGGCGGAACGCTGGAAAATCTCACCACGCGACGAACCCAGCGTCATCGCAAAGGATCTGGCGAATCGAGTGGACCCCACGATCGACGTGGCGACAGATGACGTCTCCCTGCGCATAGGCTTGGTCTTCGACACCCGCGACGACCAAGTGGCTCCCAACAGCGGTGTCGTGATAGGTGTGGGGCTGGGAGTGGCAGATGCGGATGTCGCAGGCGACCTGACGTATACCCGCACCACTGTGAACGCACAGGGGTATTGGTCGCCATCACCTTTGCTCATACTCGCAGCCCGCGTCGTAGCTCAGCAGATGGAGGGGACACCCCGGTTAGGAACGTTTTATCTCATCGAGGGAGGGACGCGTTTTTACAATAGCCTGGGAGGCAGCGCCACGCACCGAGCGTTGCCCGGCAACCGTTTCCTGGGTCGTGACCATCTCTTTGGCAACCTGGAGGCGCGATACACGCTGTCTGCCATCCCAACGCTGTACCGCATAAGCCTACTCGGATTCCTCGATGCGGGTCGAGTCTTCCAGACCGAGGACTTCCGCATCACCACCGACGACCTGAAAGTGGGGGCAGGCGGCGGCCTGATCTTCCAAGTTGGGCGGGCCGGCATCGCCGGTATTACGGTGGGACTCGGACCCGACGGCGTGCAGACGGATTTTCACTCGAGGTGGACGTTCTGAGTAGCAGTGGGCATGCCTACTGCCCACTAGGCCTTACTGCCCCACCCAGCATCCCCAACACCTCCTTCAAGGTCGCTACTCCCCTGTCCTTCGCATACCACCGGCGGACCATGGGGTAACGTTCCTTGGCCGGCAGCTTGTCCTTGTTCTCCATCACCCACTGCTGGATTTCGCTGGGCCGCGGGCCCCAGTGACCCAATTCGTTGAACTGCTGGTCCAAGGCGATCACGATGGGGATGGAGCATGATCCATTCGTGAGATACCGATCCATGACGTCGGGATGCTCGTCGCGACGAATCACCTTCATGTCCAGGCACTCCGCTTCGTGACCGAGCCTCGCCAGCACGGGGATCGTGCTGCTGGCATCACCGCACCAGTCCTCCACGATGCCCAGTAACTTCACGCCCGGACCAAGCCGGCACGCCATTTCGTACGCCCAATCAGGGATATGGGCCGTCCTATACACGCTCTTCCACAGGGATTCGTTTTTCTCGACACTCTCGACGAATTCCTCGTAGGGAATCGCGTCGTTCTCCCAAATGGAGCGAAAATCCGAAGCCGTCAATTGGCGTTTCTCCGTCGCATGCTGAGGTTGGCACCGGAGGCGAAACATAGACGACGCGAAGACCAGGCGGTAGGACGGTATGGCGGGAGGGATTGACACCGCGTCACACGGCTGGGTTATACTTGCCGAGTCATGCCTCACACCTCAGATGATTTCGGACTCGCCGAAACGACTGCCAGGCCGCGACGGCGCGATCCGAGGAACACTCGCGAGCGACTCGTCCGGGCGGCCTTGGAGCTGTTCACGACCCAGGGCTATCACGCGAGCACGACGCCTCAGGTGGCCCGTAAGGCGGGCGTTGCCGAAGGAACGATCTATCGTCACTTCACCAGCAAAGAGCAGTTGCTCAACGAGATCTATCGCGGTGCGGTACGGATGTTCATGCAGATCGTGGCGCAGACACCCGCCCGAACCTCGTGTCGGGATCAAATGAAGGACGTTGCCGACCGATGGGGCGAGGTTGCAGCCCAGGACCCACCGTTGGCGAAGCTCGTGTTCGTGTCTCCCCCATTGTCCTTGCTGGACGAGAAGAGCCGCGAGGTTTACGAACAGATGCGCCTCGAGCTGGAGAAAGTGGTGGCGTCGGGGAAGGCATCAAACGAGATCCGGCCCGGCCCCGCTTACCTCTGGACGGACGTGTGGTTGCAATTGGTGCGGCTCATGATGGAGCGCGTGGCAACTCATGAATGGGCTACCGAGCACTCCGCCCCCAGGCAGGTTATCAACTCGGCCTGGGACGCAATCGCGGCGCCGGCAAAGGTCTCTCAGCCATCCCCTCAAGCATCACCCGCAGGCTTGCGTCTAGGACGATAGCCTCGCGGTGCAGTTGCCACCCGACCCCCGAAATCCGAGTCGTCACCGTCCTCAGCAGCCCATCAGGCAGGCTTTCCGCAGCGCGGAGCCTCTAGACAACGTCAGTCGATCACACGACCTTCCTGCACCATTTTTCCCAGGAGCACCCTCATATGACGAATCCGTCGGCAGCCGGGCGGGGCGTGTGGAGTTCGAAGACGGGATTCATCCTCGCTGCATCCGGTTCAGCTATCGGGCTTGGGAACATTTGGCGGTTTCCATACATGGTAGGCGAAGGTGGCGGCGCGGCATTTGTCGTCATCTATCTAGGTTTCGTGTTCCTCCTCGGTGCGGCCGTGATGTTGGCGGAACTCGCCCTCGGGCGCCACACCGACCGGAATCCCGTCGGCGCTTTCGAGGCAACCGCACCGGGAACGCTGTGGAAGCTCGTCGGCGTGATCGGCGTTATCACCGGTGTCGCCATTTTGTCGTTCTACGCCGTCATCGCGGGATGGACAGTAGGCTACCTCTTCAAGACGGTCACCGGCAGTTTTTCCCAAACTATTACGGCACAGGAATCTCAGGCGATCTTTGAGAGTTTTGCCTCCAGTCCCACCGCGAACGTCGGGTTGCTCTTCGTGTTCCTCGCCGTCACCTCGATAGTGGTGTGGCGCGGCGTGTCCGGCGGCATCGAGCGTGTTTCCAAGACATTGATGCCCGTTCTCCTAGCCTTGTTGATTCTCCTGGCGATCCGGTCGGTGACGCTGTCCGGGGCCGGCGCCGGACTCGAATTCTACCTGGCGCCGGATTTCTCGCGGATCTCGGCGGGAACCTTCCCGGCAGCTCTGGGGCAGGCATTTTTCTCGCTCAGCCTCGGGATGGGCGCAATGATTACCTACGGGAGTTACGTCTCGAAGAAAATCAACCTCGTGACTTCCACAGGAATCATTTGCTTCTTCGACACGCTCATCGCACTGCTAGCGGGCCTCATCATCTTTCCCGCACTCTTCCACGCAGGGCTGAGTCCCTCGGGGGGCGTGGGCCTCGTGTTCCAAGTTCTCCCGACCCTGTTCGCAGAGTTGCCGGCGGGCCAGCTGTTCGGTGCCGCCTTCTTCCTACTTCTCACGATCGCCGCCCTGACCTCGACGATCGCCTTGCTCGAGGTTCCGGTATCGTATGTGATTGACGAGTGGGGATGGTCCCGTGGCATAGCAGTGGCGGCAACCGCGATCGCGACGTTCCTGATCGGCGTCCCGTCGGCGCTGGCGTCGGGCGCTGTACCGTTCTTCTCGGACCTGCCGGGCGCCTTACCCGATTTTCTCTCGCTGATGAGCATCATCTTCGGGAATTACGCTCTCACGATCGGATCGCTGGGCTTAGCGATCTTCGTCGGGTACCGGTGGGGCGTGCAGGCCGCGGCTGCAGAGATCGAGTCGGAGGGGGTGACGTTTGGTCTCAAGCACGCTTGGGGCTTCCTGCTCCGATTTTTGGCGCCAGTGGGCATCACCACGATCCTCGTGTACATCATCGCGACGCAGAACTACTTCTAGCTAGTGTAGTGTCGCCAAAGTTTTATTAGCTTTATTCACCTTTTTCAGGATCTGCCGGACACTGGCAGTCCAGACAAAGGCTTGGGATTGATGTTGCGGCGGTCGATGTAGCGCGTGATGTGCTCGATGAGTTCGCCCACACTGGTGACGGCCAACCGGTGCAGTTGGCGTTCGGTCAATTCACTGAAGACCGCTCGACCAGATTGAGCCAGGAGGCCGAGGTCGGCGTGAAATGGAAGTGGACCCGGTTGTTGCGTGCTAACCACGCTTTGACCTTGGGGTCATTATGCAAGATATTTCAGCCACACTACACTAGCAGGGAGCCGTACGCGCTGCTGGGAGGGTAGAGTGCCTTGGCGAGCAGGGAACAGGGAGCGGCAAGCGGTACACTGGTGAGCAGTGAGCGGCTACGCGGCCGGTGGCGGGGTGAATACTCAATGATTCCATTCACTAGCTCACGGCTCACGGTTCACCCGCATACAACCCCCTCCACAGCCGACGCCGGCTCCGGCATGTTGCCCTCGCGGCTGCGCAACGCTTCGTCCGCCGCTCGCTGCACCTCCTCGGCAACCTCGGCCTCTATCTGCTCCAGTTCTTCCCCAGTCGTGCCGCTCTGTTTGAGGTGTTCCTCATATTGACCGATGGGATCCCGTCTTCCCCATGCGACAAACATCTCGGGTGGAATGACCTCCCGCGCCTCACGCTCGTCGTGGGTCGCGTGACCCCCCATGCGGAACGTCTCGGCCGCCAGCATCACAGGGCCGTCCCCACGCCGGCACCGATCCGCAGCGAGCTTCGTGGCTGCGTAAGCGTCCAGCACGTTGTTGCCGTCGAAGGACCACCCGGCCATGCCGTACGCCTCGCCAAGCTCCTCGAACGTCCCGGGGAGGTGGTGGACACCAACCACCGTGCCCAGTGCAACCTGGTTGTTCTGAATCACGAAAATCACCGGCAGGCGCTTGACCGCCGCAAAGTTGAAGGCCTCGTGGGTAGGTCCCGACTTCACCGATCCGTCGCCAACCCAAGTCAGCGCGACACCGTCGATGCCGTGCATGCGGAACGACAGCGCCAACCCGACCGTCACCGGCGGGATGTTGCCGATGTTGGAAATCGGCTGTAGCACCCTTTGGCCGAGGGATCCCACGTGCCCGTCTCGACCCGCGGAGGGAGAATCGGCCGTGGCCAGGTAGCCGCGCAGCATGTCCGCAACGGACATACCCATCTCACAACACGCCCCGGCATTGCGGATCATCGGGGCCACGACGTCTATTCCCCGGTCTAATGCATGTACCGGGCCGACCGTCGCCGCCTCCTCCCCAGTACCCAACCACGCCTTGGATATCACGCCCTGCTTGACCCACCGCTTGAGCATGACATCGTGTAGCCGGGTCCGCACCATGCCCCGATACAGATCGAGCTGCTTCTCGTGGCTCAGGCTCTCTACGACAGCCTTCCTGTCGGAATCCCTTGCCCACGTCTCTGCAAATCGCCGGACGAGATCCGGATCAGGTTGCCAGTCGACGTATTCGGGAGGATCGAAAGCAGGGAACCTTTTCATGGTCTCGAAGTTTCATCACCTTTAGATTTCTGTCTCAATATCCAAGAGCACTTTTGCAGGAGCAAGACGATGATACTAGCTCGCCAGGCCGCCAAGAGTCTGAGAGGTATTGCCGTGGGGGCGATCCTGGTGGGAGCCGCGACGGCGTGCCGGCCGGCCGCGGAAGACCCCGCAGGCGAATTCGCATCCGACTCGCCCCCGGAGGTCATCGCCGACTCCGTGATCAGTCTCTGGGTAGACTCTCTTGGTGGCATGGAAACCTACCGCAACTTCGAGTCGGCGTCATACACAGTCACTACCGTCATCTACGACACCCTTTCGGGACGGGTCAAGCGAACGCGGCCCAGATACGTGTGGATCAAGAAAGGCCCCTATGGCCAGGAGACGCGCGTGGAGCGCTGGGAAGGCGACGACTTCATCGTTCAGGGATTCAACGGAAGAGACGAGTGGGCCACTCTCAACGGCGAGTTTCTGCCCGATACTGCGAAGGATTGGCGCGAAACGCGCTACGTCGCGGGAGACCTCTTCTATTGGCCCGGCCTGCCATACAAGCTGCGCGACGACGGCGTTTTCCTGCACTACCGTGGAATGTCTGACCGCCCAGGCACCGTGCTTCGCGCCGATCCGACGGAGGCCGTTCCCTCCACAGGAGTGGTGAAGTATCACACCGTCGGCGTCACGTTTGGAGAAGACGTCGGCGATCACCAGGACACCTGGCACTATTACTTCGAGCCCGGTGAAGCGTTTCCCACGGAGGTCACCTACGTCGAGGAGGGTCGCGAGAACATCAGTCGCGTATTTTGGGGGGAAACGAAACGGGTGGGGGACCTTCGCTATCCGGTCGTCGTCCGGCGAGACTGGATAACACCTTCCGGGAAGCGCACCAAGGCACTCGTCGTGTCGGACTTTGTCGTCAATCCGGACGTCGCTCAGTCGATGTTCGAAAAAGGCGGCATCGTCGTGAGTGGTGGGCAGTGAGCAGGATTGAAGCCTCGCACGCGCTCACGGCTCACCGCTTACCGCTCACCTTCCACATGACTCCGGTACCACAGATAGAACAACACGGCAATGCCGACCATCATGACCCACGCGCTGCCCACCTTCATCACCGCGCCAGCCAGCTGTTGGTCGTCGATGGCGGAGGTTCCCGGGATCGGCGGCGCCAGCTCATACAGGGCGTACACTGGAAACTTCGCATAGAGCATTATGAGGGTAGGCGGACGTATCAAGAGACCGTTCAAGGCGAGATAGCCGATCTTGAGTAGGAACGAGAATCTCGGTCTTGCGGGAACGGGAGCTACTATCGGCCACCAGAAGACCACCCCGCCTGCCAGCCACGCAATATCGAGGGCAAACGAACCGAGCTGCGAGGTCATGAGCACATCGACGACCGAGGGCCAGTGGCCCACCGTCATCACAATGTTGAATACGAAGAACGCCACAAGCGGCTGAGTGACCTTTTCCAGAAGCCCCAAAACGCGCGGCCGCCTCTGCAGAGCGGCAAAGGTAGCGCGGCGAAGGCCGGCGAGTAGCAGCGGTGGCGCCACCAGGGCAATGAGCAGGAACTGCAAGACGTGGACACTCGCGAGGTACGACGCCCCCAGTGGTCCCAGCGGCCAATCCAGTGCCGCCCACAACACCAGCAACCCACTCGAAAAGAAAGCGGCGTGACGGCCGCGATCCAAACCGTCGAGACGCCTCAGGTGCAGGAAGTAAGCGATGGCCATCACGAGAATGAACAGCCAGACACCGACGTACGGTCGCCAGGTCCAATCCCACGCGACGTTCTCTGATGAACACCACCACCGCATCCGCGGACCCTCAGGCTTTCAGCACTGGGGATTGCGATCTAGAGCAGGTCAGCTAACGCGGTGCCAAACTCCTTGGCGCTGGCGTAGCGGTTGTCTGGGTTCGCCTCCATCGACTTGCCCAGCACCTTTTCCAATGGGGCGGGGAGATCGGGGCGGTGCTTGCGGAGCGGTGTGGCGGAACCGCGCAGCCGCGCAATCATCATCTCCTGCGCCGAGCGGCCCTCAAAGGGCAGCTTGCCGGTGAACATCTCAAACGCTAGGATGCCGAGGGAATACACGTCGCTGCGCGCGTCGATGTCCTTGCCTCGGACTTGCTCCGGGCTCATGAACTCAGGCGTGCCCAGAACGATTCCCGTCGCAGTGAGCTTCTTCATAGCCGCCGAGCCACGCACTTTCGCGAGACCGAAATCCATGACGACGGCACGCTCAGAACCGCCCTCCTTGACGATCATGACGTTTTCCGGCTTGAGGTCGCGGTGCACGATTTGGAGCCCGTGTGCATGGTGCAGCCCGTCGCACATTTGTGTGAGGAAAGGAATGGACACTTCCAGCGACATGGGGCCATCCTTCGCCTTGCGATCGGACAGCAACTCGCCCTTGAGGTATGGCATAACCAGATAAATGAGGCCGCTCTCCGTCTCTCCGAGCCGCAGGATGTTGCACACGTTGGGATGGTTCAGTCGCATGGCGAGACCCGCCTCACGGCGAAGCCGCTGCATGGCCGTTTCGTCGGTGAGCAGCTTGGGTGTCAGCACCTTTACCGCCACCGAATTGCCCGTGTTCAGCTCTCGGGCCTCATAGACGTAGGCCATCCCGCCTTCGCCCACTCGACGCAGCACCTGGTAGCGTCCATCGATGATCTGATTTTGGAGCGTGGCCGCTTCATTCGATCCTGGGCCGCTCTTCCGCTTCACCTGGGCTCTCACCAGCGTTCCCGAAACCTTGGGGTCATCGGTGCCCGACTTTTTCGCCGACCCTTCACCAGCAATGTCTACGAGTGGACTCCCGTCGCGCGGGCAGAACCGAGCGTCACCCGAATAAACGGTCTGGCACCGCGTACAGCGGCGTCTCATTGATGCACCTTGTTGCGTCCCGCGTGTTTAGCACGATACAGCGCTGCATCCGATCGTTCAATCATCGCCTCGGTTGAGATCTCTTCATTGCTGTTAACTGTTGCCACCCCGATCGATATCGTCGCATGGAGAGGATCGCCGACTTCAGTGAAATCGGTCTTCGCGGCACGCTCACGGAACCGCTCGGCAGACGCTGTTCCACCCTCGAGATCTGTATCCGGCAAAATGACCGTAAACTCCTCACCACCGTAGCGCGCAACGATATCCACTGACCGAGCCTCCTGACGGAGTATGTCGCCCAATTTTCTGAGCACCGTGTCTCCTACCAGGTGGCCGTGCGCGTCATTGATTTTCTTAAACCAGTCGATGTCGATCATCAGCACCGTCAATGGATGCCGGTACCTGCGCCCCCCGGCGAGTTCCTGTTCCAGCCGGTCCAACATGACCCGGCGGTTTACGCAGCCCGTCAACGGGTCGGTGTTAGCCAGGAATTGGAACCGTTCCCGGTCTGACTCGGCCGCTTCGAGATCGTAGGCGCGTTCGATCGCATTGAGCGCAGAATTTATTACGGTTTCCGCGAACGAAACGTTCTCCGCCGTTAGTGGAGCATGGTCGTCCCTCGACCGTAGGAAGAATACGCCGGCCGCCTTTCCGCGGAGAGAGAATGGTAACACGATCGACGACCGGGTGGACACCCTGACGCCGTCACGCTCCCATTCCTTGCGCACCTCCTCATACAGTGGATCGGTATGCACGTCCGTGACGAGAACCGTCCGCTGAGCGTCCAGCGCCTCACGGAGTTCGGGATACTTTGCAAGGGAGATTTCCAGATTGCGAAGCATCGGATTCTCAGCGGCGGCCACGACTACCCCGGCGTCCGAGCCCGGCTGCGCCGACACCATCGAGCACTTCGACACTTGCAGCGCCCGTGCGACACGCCGTGTCAAAATATGGTAGATCTCGTCCGGCTTCAGGGAGTCCGTGACTTCGTACAGGATGTCGACCATCTCGGCCCGCGACCGTGCTTCCTCACGGGCACGCTTGAGCTCTCGGGCTTCCTTGAGCCGCGCATCGATCCGCGCCAACAGCTCCCGAACCCTGAACGGCTTGGCGATGTAATCGGTGGCTCCCAAGCCCAGGGCACGCACCGTAGCTTCCTCGGGCGGCATCGACGAAAGCATCAGGATGGGGACATCCTTCCACCTGTCGTCAGATTTGACCCGCTCCAGGATCTCCAGGCCGTCCACCCTCGGCATCATGATGTCCAGCAGAACGAGGTCGGGGAACTCCAGCTCCATCCTCCCCAACAGGTCATCGCCATTTGGCGATGAGACGACGTCGTAACCATTGTCCTTCAAGATCCAGCCGAGGGTCTGCAGCAACGCTTCATCGTCATCGACGACGAAAATCTTGGCGGCGGAGATCGTCACGGGACCGCTACGACATGGCCTGAAGGGTAGGAATCACCGCAGGGTCGATATTGCCGCCACTGACGACCAGCACGGTGGGTGTCCCTCCGGACGCAGGGCGCCGCACCGCAGAGCGGCAGTGGTAGCGGCTCCCGAGGGCTCTACCACCAAATCCGCCTCTCTGTAGAGCCATTGGGTCGCTTCGATAATGGCGTCGTCGGGAACGGTGAGGGACCGGGCTCGCGTTCTCATGTGCTCAAACGTGAGGCGGCCTACTGACAAGGGCAACAACCCGTCGGCCACGCTCCTGGTGCTCTCGAGCCGCACCGGTTCACCCCGGATGAGTGCCGCCCCATATGCTGCGGCACCTTCGGGCTCCACCGCGGTCACTGCCGCTTCGGGCCTTAGGGCCTCGAGAGCCGTAGATATACCGGCGCAGAGGCCGCCCCCGCCCACCGGAACGGCCACGTGGGCTACGTCCGGAAGATCTTCCACGATCTCGAGCCCAACCGTTCCTTGCCCTGCGATGACGTCGGGGTGGTCGAAGGGTGGGATGACGGCAAGACCCTCGGCAGCCATGATCTCATTGGCCCTGGCGAGGCGATCCTTCGACGTCGTTCCCGCCAGCACGATCTCCCCACCCCAGCGCTCAACCCCCTCCACCTTGGCCCGGGGCGCCGTCTCGGGCATGACGATGACGGCCCTCACGCCCAGGCGGTTGGCCGCAAAAGCTACGGCCTGCCCGTGGTTGCCGCTGGAATACGTGATCACACCCACCCGGCGGCGGTCCTCGGGGAGCCTGCGGAGGGCGGTCCAAGCACCGCGGAGCTTGAATGCGCCCGACGGCTGCTGGTTTTCGAGCTTCAGGTAAACCGGATGACCGACCGAATCCGACAGGGCCTCCACTTCCACGAGAGAGGTGCGCACGGCCACCCCTTCCAATCCTCGCGCGGCCTCGCGAATGTCGTGGATTGAAACGCGGGCGACGGCCTGTTGTGGCGCGGGGCTCAAGGGAACGTAGCGCTGTTCATGGGAACGCAAACGTGTTCAAGGGACGGCGAAAGTAGACCAGACCACGCGGGCCCGCAAGCGGATAGTGCGCCGCCCACCGTGAGGCGGCGCACCGACCTCAGACATCCATTTCGCGCTGATCCCGGCCTTCGGAGACTACTGTGACCTGTGCGGTCTCCGCGTCTTCGTTCACCACACGTGCCACGTCGACCACAGTGTCTCCCGTATCGAGGTTCATGACCTTGACGCCTTGCGTGTTACGGCCGATCACCCGTATCCCGTCGACCGGAACGCGGATGATCACGCCGTGCCGGGTGATCATCATGAGCTCGTCCTCCGGCAGTACTTCTTTCAAGGCGACGATCGACCCGGTCTTCTTGGTGCGCTTCAGTGTGATGATGCCCTTGCCGCCGCGCCTTTGCACGCGATAGTCGGAGACCTTGGATCGCTTGCCCATGCCTTTCTCGCTGACGACCAGCAACGTCGCGTCGCGACGAAGAACGACCATGCCGATTACGCGATCGTCCCCCTCCAGTTGAACGCCTCGCACACCGCCGGCCGTGCGGCCCATCTCGCGCACGTCATTCTCATTGAAACGAATGCTCATCCCGTTCTTGGTCGCCAGCACGACGTCATTGCTGCCGTCGCTGACCAGAACGTCGATGAGCTCATCCCTCTCTTCGATGTTGATCGCGTTGATGCCCGTCGAACGAGGGTTCCCGTACGCAGAGAGCACGGTCTTCTTCACGATCCCGTTCCTGGTGGCGAAGACCAGGTATTCAGAATCGGAAAACCCGCGAACTGGCTGAAACCCTGCGATCCGCTCATCGGAACGAAGCCCGATCAGGTTCACTATCGGACGCCCTCGCGCCGCTCTTCCCGCCTGTGGAATGTCATAGACCTTGAGCCAATACACACGACCGTCCGCGGTAAAGAACAGGACGTAGTCGTGCGTCGATGCGACAAAGAGGTGTTCCACCCAGTCGTCTTCCTTGGTGCCCATGCCGTTCAGGCCCCGCCCGCCACGCCGCTGCCTGCGATAGGTGGTTACGGGAATACGCTTGATATAGCCCGTGCGAGAAATGGTGATCACCATATCTTCTTCGGCAATGAGATCTTCCACGGTGAAGTCACCCTGATCAGCAACGATTTCAGTGCGGCGGCCATCACCGAACTTCTTCACCATCTCCCCGAGCTCTTCCTTGAGAATCGCCATGCGCTTCGGCTTTGACGCGAGGATGCCTTTCAGCTTCTTGATGATTGCACGGACCTCCTTAAGCTCGGCTTCCAGCTTGTCGATCTCGAGAGCCGTGAGTCGCGCCAAGCGCAAGTTGAGGATCGCTTCGCTCTGCTTCTCGGTGAGATCAAAGCGTTTCCGCAATGCTGTATCCGCCGACTCCGCATCCTTCGATTTGCGGATGATCTTTATGACTTCGTCGATGTTGTCGACCGCGATCGTCAAACCTTCGAGCAGGTGCTCCCGAGCTTCCGCCTGATCGAGATCGAACTGGGTACGCCGTGTTATGACCTCGTGGCGGTGGTCGATATAGGGCTGCAGCACCTCCTTTAGATTCAAAGTCCTCGGCTGTCCGTCCACGAGAGCGAGCATGATGACGCCGAACGTGACCTGCATCTGCGTTCGCTTGTACAGCTGGTTCAGCACGACGGAAGGATTGGCGTCGCGCTTCAGCTCGATGACCATCCGCATTCCATCCCGATCCGACTCGTCGCGAAGATCCGATATGTCGGTGATCTTCTTGGCGCGCACCAAGTCGGCAATTTGCTCGATCAGGCGCGCCTTGTTCACCTGAAACGGAATCTCCGTAATCACGATCTGTTCTCTGCCACCCTGCTTCTCTTCCACGACTGGCCGTGCCCGCACAGCGATCCGGCCGCGACCGGTGTCGTAGCACTCGGTGATGCCCTGGCTACCGTAGATGATGCCGCCGGTAGGAAAATCCGGGCCCAAGATGAACTTCCGCAAGTCCGAGACCTTGCACTCCGGGTTGTCGACGAGGTGGGTGACGGCGTCGGCCACCTCACAGAGGTTGTGCGGAGGGATGTTGGTCGCCATGCCCACCGCAATACCGGAAGACCCGTTGATGAGGAGGTTGGGAAGCTTGGACGGCAGGACGGTCGGCTCCTCCAAGCGATCGTCGAAGTTCGCGGCGAAAGCAACCGTGTTCTTCTCGATGTCATCCAGCAGCTGCACGGCAATAGGAGTGAGCCGGGCCTCGGTGTACCGGTAGGCCGCAGCGCTGTCACCGTCCACCGACCCGAAATTCCCTTGCCCGTCGACCAACGGATAACGGAGGGAAAACACCTGAACCATCCGTACCATGGAGTCGTACACTGCCGAGTCACCGTGGGGGTGGTACTTCCCCAGCACGTCGCCGACCACCGTGGCCGATTTCTTGTACGGACGCCCGGGAATGAGCCCCAACTCGTTCATCGCGTAGAGAATCCGCCGGTGGACCGGTTTCAATCCGTCACGGACGTCTGGTAACGCACGAGAAACGATGACGCTCATCGAGTAGTCGATGAAAGACTCTCTCATCTCGTCTTCGATGAGCCGGGGCAGAATGCGCTCGCGCTGGATCGGAGTGGCCATGCTTTCCTGAGGATCGAGAACCTTAAAAACTGGGCCTGGGACCCCGAAAGGTGGTCTCCAAAAATTACCTTATTGACAACCTAAAATCAACGACGATTGAGTTCGTAATTTGTTGGGAAATAAGAGGTTAGGTAAGGCGCTAGGGGCGGACAGATGGGTGGACGAGGCAGAGGAGGCAGGGGAGGCAGCAGGGCGCAACGGGAGGCACGGAAAAGGCTGGACTACCACCTTGCCGCCCTACTGCCTTACTGCCCTACCGCCCTACGTGCTCGGGGGCCGCGGCGCCCGATGGTGCGGAGGTACTAGCTGTCGGCTGGATCTCGTCGGCTCGCGACTAGGGAAATTCCTCCCTCTGCCCTCCTCCCTCATTTCACCGCCGGAGCCGCACTGGCGGGTATCCATAGCCAAACGTTCTCGGTCGAGCACCAGCACCACCTCACTCGACTTCTCGCTACCCCACCACCTGCCCCCGCCGTTGGTGTCCACCTCCCGCACACGGGAAAACCGCTCGAGCCGCCGCTTCATGTCTTCGGCGATGTCACGAACCCGCTCGTAGTTGTAACCGAAAATTCTGATCGTGTAGTTGGGCGGGCTCCCGCCGCCGCCGTAAAACGAAGGGCCGTAGCCGTAGACCCGCACGTCGGCGCCGCCGAACTGGTAGCTGAACGCAACCATTTCTTCTTTGATCGCGACCGGGATCTGCGTCTGCTCGATCTCCTCGGGGAATTCCGCACGAATAAAAGCGCGCTGCGCCCAGACGGCTGTCGTGAACCTCTCGACCTCCGGTGTCCGGAGCAGCTTCTCCTCGAAAAACCAGGCCAGCTCGTCGGTGCGCTCCAGCTCCTCACCCCGTGGCAGCGAAATGCGGATGTCGATATACGAATCGCTGCGGAAGAGACCGCCCCAAAGCACGCCTCGGTTGACGTATTTGTCGAACAGATGCCACGAGCCATAGAACGCACCCATGGCCACGACTATGGTGATCCACTACGGCTCACTGCTCCCCTATTTCCACCACGATCTTCCCCATCTGCTTCCCTTCTCTCAGCCGCTCCACCGCCGCGATCCCCCGCTCCAACGGAAACGTCGAGTCGACCCTCGCGCGCAGCTTCCCCTCGCCCAGGAGACGGATGATCTCTGCGTACTCGGCGGCGTTGCCCATGGTGGAGCCCATGATGGTGTACTGATTCCAAAACACCCGACGCACATCCGACACGACCATCGTACCAGTCGTGGCGCCACACGTGACAAGCCGTCCGGCCTTGCCCAGTGCACGAAGGGACTTCTCCCATGTTGCCTCACCGACATTGTCCACAATCACGTCAGCACCCCGCTTCTCCGTCACCTTTCGTACCTCTTGCGCCACATCCACTGCGTTGTGATTCAACGTGACGTCTGCCCCCATCGCGCCAGCGATGGCCAGCTTCTCATCACTCGAGGACGTGACGATGACGAACGCGCCCAGCAATTTGGCAACGGCGAGCGCTACACTCGCCACGCCTCCTCCGATCCCCCAGATCAGCACGACCTCTCCCGGCCGCACCTTGGCCCGGGTGCTCAGCATGCGCCAAGCGGTCAACGCGGCCAAGGAATAACTGGCCGCCTCGGCCCACGATATCGGAGGATGGGGAGCGGGTGGTGTCGGAATGCTCGCCACGTTCTGTTGCGGAACCACGATGTACTCCGCGATAGTGCCCGGAAGATGTTCGCCGAGCAGCTGATACCGAATGCACAGTGAGTGCTCTCCGGCCAGACACTGGTCGCACGCGTAGCACGAAACTCCGGGATTGAACAGCACGCAGTCACCGGGCTGCAGTCCTTGCACGTCATCGCCGACAGATTCCACCACGCCTGTACCGTCACCACCCAATATGTGGGGAAAGTCGAGGGTCAACCCCGGGAGCCCTTCCAACGTGAAGATGTCCAGGTGGTTCAACGCCCCTGCCTGCAAGGCTATGCGCACATCACCGGGTCTCGAGATTTCGGGAACCGGCACGTCGGCCACCTCGAGCATCGACAGATCGCCGTGCCCGCGCAGCACCAAGGCCCTCATGAAATGATTGTTCGCTACCGTCTAAAAGCGGGGAAGAAAAACTGCATCAGGGGAGGAACACGCGGTACTTCCACCGGAATTCCGGCGCCGGCGCCGGTGAGCGGCATGATAAACAACTTCCGCATGGGCCTGCGGTTTTCTTGCTCCTGTACGGTAAAGGCCACGGTGTTCCCGTCGGCGGAAATGGCGTAGCCCTGCACGGAGATCCGCAAGGGGGTCACCTGAGTGGGCGTCCCTGCGGTAGTCAAGTTGACACGCACGACCTGGATCTGGTTGCGCCGGCTTCCCTGCTGACTCAGATACGCCAACTGACCGTCCGGGAACCATGCCGGAGCCATCTCTAGCTCCCGAGTCTCTCGCAGCGGGCGCTGCTGTTGACCGTCGATCGACATGAGATAGATGTCGGCACCTCTCCGACCGGTCGGCTGGTAGGCGATCATGGTGCCGTCGGGTGAGACGGCGGGTTGGTTGTCCCGCGTGTCTCCAGACGTCAGCTGCCGTGGGTCGGAACCGTCCGCATTGATAATCCAGATACTGCTGGCGGAGCTGTACACGATCCGGCTCCCGTCCGGAGTCCACACCGGCGAGTCCTCGACGATTGAGTCTGGCGTGGACGTCAGCCGCCGCTGGTCCGACCCGTCGGCGTCCATCACCAGAATCTTTATACTGCCGCTGGCGTTCGACACGTACGCGATGCGAGTGCCGTCGGGCGAATAGCGCGCGGCGACTTCTGTTGCCATGTCGTCGGTGATTCTTGCCATCACCATCATCGAATCGGGGTCGAAGGTATACAAGTCGGACACGCCCTCTGCGTCGTACCCGGCGACCAACACCTGGCCCTGAACGAACACCTCGATGGTGTCGGCCTCTCCCCAATCGCTACTGGCAACGATTCGCGTCCCGCCGAATCCGACGCCGGTCACATTGCCGCGCCCGTCGACGATAGCCACGTCCGATGCCAGGCTTGTCCACGTCAGATCATTGGCGTCAGCCAAGCGATTGCCGTCGTCATCCACGAACGCCGCGCGCAAAGACACCCGTTCGCCCTTGCTCAGCCCTACGCGCCGCCGATCGATCGTGATGTTCGGACCCACCACCTCGACATCCCAAGTCGCCTCTACGCCCCGGGCGCGGGCGATCAGTCGGGTAGTACCCATCTTGCGACCGGTTACCCTAGCTGTTGCCTGGTCGATCGTAATGATGGATCGATCTTCGATCACCCAACTCGGGCACGCTTCCTCGATCAAGACATCGCTGGCGTCCAGCATCCGAACATCAAACGTGACAGAGCCGTTCAGCGGGATGAAGACGGTGCCCTCATCCGGACGAGGTAGGACCTCCAAGAACCTAATCGGCCGGTGCACCACGACAGACATCCGGGCCGTCTTCGCAAACGCCCGGGCGATCACCTCGGTGGAGCCCTCTGTCAATCCTGTCACCACACCATTGGTCGACACCAATGCCACGTCGGGGTTCGTGATGGCCCACTGAAGCTCACGGTTCGCGATCGGCCGATTGCTCTCTGCCGGCACGACGACGACGACCGTATCATCTTCCGCCGGCGAAAGCGACAGCATGTCACGGCGAAAACGGAAGCTGTCGGTTGTCACCCGCACCACCACTCGGTCCACCAGGCCGGCTCCGCCGTTCGCCTCAATGACGCCGTTACCTTGGGTGATACCAATCACGTGACCCTGCTGGTCCACGGCCGCCACCTCGGGCCGGAGCGAGCGCCACGACACCCTGCCGCAGGACGCAGGGCCGCCGTCCACCTGAATGAAGCGGGCCTCCAGCACACGCTCTTCGGTCAGGAGCAGGAGAACCGGGTTGGGCACGACCTGAAGTTGTGCCGCATCACCTGTCCCTTGGATTCCACAGCCCCCCGTCACGCTCACCGTGACGGACTCGGAAATTGCGCCCACCTGCACGAGGATCCGAACAACTCCCGCGCTCACGCCGATTACATAGCCGATGTTGGGCGTCGCGGGGGTGGACTCGACCCGAGCTACGCCGGGCTGCATCGAAGTCCAAGAAAACCGGGCCGCCGGGACCACATTGCCCCTCGAATCATAGGCCGTGACCAACAGACTCTTCCGTTCCTCGACGCCGACTTCCACGGTTTGGGGAGCGACCTGAAGAGAGGCAACCGTCTGCGCCAAGGTGGCAGAAGGCAGTAGGTTGAGAAGCGTGAGGAGCGCAGCCGGAGCCGCGATGCGGTTCACCATGATACTGATGTGTCTATCGGGAGTCAAAAATGCGTAAATTCAAGTGCCACTTTGGGATAACAGGTCAACCTAAAGTCCTTGGTCAGACGCTGTCAAGCCGAAGGGAAAACCTCTTGCGCCTTGCTCTCGCCGCAGCATCCTTTAGCACCCCGGAGGGTTCAATGCTCGCTGATGGTGGCCCGCCAGGATGCGGAAGTGCACGGCCTCCACTCACTCAGAACCCACACGCCACCCCCCGAAAACGGCTGGGCGAGATAATGACTTTGCTTTCTCCAATTCATAAGCGCATCCGAGCGGTCGCGTATGTGTTGTCAGTCACAACGGCCGCCTGCGATGCGGGTGCCGGGAGGACGGTGTATGCGGGTGGCACGCTATGGACGGGCACCGGGACGCCTCCAATCCTGGATGCCGTCATCATCGTTTCGGACGGACACATCGAGGAGGCGGGCCCACGGGACGTGGTGAGCATTCCCCGGAACGCCGATGTGCGCCGAGTCGACGGCCGCTGGATCATCCCCGGGCTCATTGACGCTCACGCCCACGTCGAGCGGTGGATGATGCCCGCCTTACTCGCAAACGGCGTGACCACAGTTCGGGATGCGGGTGGACAAATAGACAGCGTCGCGGCGCTCCGGGATGACGCCTTGTTGGGGTCGATCTTGGCACCGAGGCTCTTCATTTCCGGTGCTGCCATCAATGGAACTCCGGCAGGGCCCGAAGAGGTGGGCGTTGCCAATGCCACCGAGGCCCGCCGCGCTATCGACCAACTCGTGCTGGTGGACGCGACCCAAGCCATGATCTCACCCAAGATCACGCTGGCGCTGCTGAGGCCCCTGATGGACGAGGCCAACTCGCTCATGTTGCCGGTGGCCGGACACCTGGGAAAAATCGATGCCATCGCGGCTGCCGGTGCCGGCTTGAAGGCGATCGAGCACCTGAGCGGTATCGTTGAAGCGTCCATTACCAATCCCAGCGCATACTTCCGCGCTCACAGCAACTTCTACGCCGGCTGGAAGATGGCCCTTCAAGGCTGGATCCGTCTCGACTCCGCACGTATCGATCGCACGGCCAGGATCCTGGCCGAAGCCGGTGTGGTAATAGTCCCGACCCTCCATTACTACGAAACGTTCTCGCGCCTCCGGGATCAACGATACATCGCCTCCCTCGACCTCTCGACGGTGCCGGAGGAGGTCCGTCGTTGGTGGAACATCCCCGGCCTGGTGCGTGAAGCGCGATTGACCGGGCGGGACTTCACGACGTTCCGGCGAGCGCGGCCGAGACAGAATCTGTTCGTCCGCCGCTTCCGTGCCGCAGGGGGGATCGTGGCCGCCGGCAGCGATGCGCCGCAGACGCTGATCGCGCCGGGCCCGGGGTTGCATGCCGAGCTCGAGCAGCTCGTCAAAGCCGGGCTGTCGACCAAGGAAGCCTTGCTTGCCGCCACCAGGGACGCCGGCAGGCTGCTCGCGGCCGATTCACTCGGCACCATCAAACCCGGAGCAGTAGCGGATTTTATCGTGTTGTCGGCCGACCCGCTGGCTGACATCTCCAACACGAAGGCGATAGAGTTTATCGTGTTCAAAGGAGAGCGGTATTACCCGGGAGATTTCGGCCAATGACCATTGGATTTCGGCGTACCCAAAGGTCAAGAATACTCTGTGACAGACGTGCGCATCGATGAGGCCGTCGATGGCCTCGCTAGCTTCTTCGCGGATTGCCAGACCCGGGCGGGAGTCGTGGCCCGCCCGCTCCTCGATATCGCCCATCGCGATGACGACCGTCTGGTGGAACATCTCGTTCGAGAACGCCGCAGCAAGACCCGCTTGGACGGCATGCTCACGTTACGAAGCTCGGCGGCACGCGAAGTGATCGGACGTGCCATGCCCCGACTCCTCCAAATGCAGCGACCGAGTGGCGCCTTCGATGAGTCCGAAGACGAGGAGCTCGCCCTCATCGCTCTCCGCACCCTTCGCACGCAGGCGGTCACCAGGTCCGCACCCCAGCTGTTCAAGAAGCTACACCGAACGGCGGCACGGGAGTGGCAAGGGTAGCCGCTCAACGACCTTGACCGTTTACCCCGTCCGGCGATCCGAACCATGAAAGGCAAGCTTCCGCCAGAGTTGCAGCTGGTGGTCGTTCATGCAGACGAGAGCTGCCTTGGCAACCAAAACGAGGGTCCCAACCCTGGGGGCGCGGGCGCACTGGTCGAGTCAGCCGCAAACGGATCCGTGACCCGCCGCGACTTCTATCTCTCCTCCTCGGTAACGACCAACAACCGGATGGCCCTCTCGGGCGCCATCGAACTGCTTAAGTTGCTGGATGCATCACACCACGGTGCAACCGTGGCGTACCATTCCGACTCGCAGTATCTGGTCAAGGGCATCACCGATTGGGTATACAACTGGGAGCGCCGCGGGTGGCGGCGCAAAGGCGGAGCAGTCGAGAACCTCGAGTTGTGGCAGGAGTTGCTACAGGTATCTCGGCCTCTAAGCGTCGCCTGGCGGTGGGTGCGAGGCCACGTGGGCCGGGTAAAGAACGAATACGCGGACCACCTCGCAGTGAGCGCGGCGGAGCACCAATCGTTCAGCGGGGGGCTAGGTGCATCAGAGTTTCACCGGTGGCTTGCGCACCAGCAATCCAAGGGCAAGTTCTGCGGATACGATCCTGACTTGGAGTTCGAGCAACTCGCCAAAGGCTTTACGACAACAGCATGACGATCCCGAAAGATCAGGTACTGGAGAACACCCACCCGCTGAACTTGGCCGATGACGGCGCCGCGCCAGATGTCTCTCGGATTCCACTCTACGAGGTTTACATGCGGATGGCCGAAGAACTAGCGAAACGGTCCACTTGCGCGCGGCTGCAAGTCGGTACGGTCGTCACCGATGCGAGACTGGAAAACGTGGTTGCGATCGGCTACAACGGCAACGCGAGGGGCTTGCCCAACCGGTGCGACTCTACGGTTCCCGGCAACTGCGGGTGCATTCACTCCGAGGTCAATGCGCTCGTGAAGGCGCCCGGCACGGCCAAGGACAAAGTGGTTTTCGTAACAAACAGTCCTTGCGTCATGTGCGCCAAACTGATGATCAATTCGGGAGTGACCCACGTATTCTATCGGTTGGCATATCGAGATCCGAGCGGTATAGAGTTGCTGGCAAGCGCCGACCTGACACCCGTGCTCTACGACCGGTGGAAAGAGGAGTGGAGGTAATGTGGCGGCGATAGACGAAGTCGAGCGTTTGTTCAGGCATCTGGTCGACGTCCTCTCTCAGTCGGACCCCGACCGGCTCAAGAGCCCCATCCAGATTTCCGAGATCTATCAGAGCGTTGTTCCATACAGGCACCATCGTTCGGCGTTAGGATTCGACACCAACGAGGATTACGAGATGGCGGTGTTGCGCTTCCTGGCCGGGGACGGTGGATTCGCGACCATCGACCCACCCGAGGTGCAAGAGGCGCTTGCCCAAGAGGCCCAGTCCATCAATCCCAATCCGGGCGCCTTCCGCGAATACGCCGCTGCCAGAGTCTACCTCAACTCCGGAGCGGTGCGAACCGTCACCGAGGCTCGAGAGGCGTACGCCCCTCCGCCTTCGCCCCAAGCCGAAGAAGAGGATCCAGCCCTGGAATTCTCCAGCGAAGAGAGAGATCCGTTTGTGCCGGATCCGGACGTACTGGATCTCACGACGGCCGAGATGACGGCGCTCGATGATGCCCCGGATGAGGCACACCAGGTCACCGAAGGGGTCCCTTTTGCGGGAACATCGTGCCTCTACTGCGGTGAAGACCTTCCCGTCGGGCGCGTGGTCAAGTTTTGTCCGTTCTGCGGCCGTGACCTTCAAATGGTCTCCTGCCCCGCCTGCGGCGCCGATCTCGAAGCGGGTTGGCGTTACTGCATCACATGCGGCGACTCGATAGGAACATAGTTCGTTGGGCCGCCAGATCTCGATCGCCGTCATCGGAGGCGACGCGCCAATCTCCAGCAGCAATCAGCGCTTAGTCATTAGGTTTCAAGGTTCAACGGAGGCCGGCACGGCGTGCCGCCTGCGGCTGATTCGCACCAGAGGAGATTCGCATGAAGACCCAGGGTAAAAATAAAGATGTGGTGTTCTTGTCCGGCGTCCGGACGGGTTACGGTGATTTTGGAGGCATGTTAAAGAACCTTTCAGCTACACAGCTGGGAGTCGTTGCGGCCAAGCATGCGGTTGACCGTTCGGGCGTCAAGCCCGAAGCGATCGATCACGTCGTGTTTGGCAATGCGCAGCAGACCTCGGCCGACGCGATCTACCTAGCGCGGCACATCGGTCTTCAGGCAGGCCTGCCGATCGAAACTCCGGCGGTCACGATAAACCGGCTCTGTGGGTCGGGGTTCGAGGCGATCATACAGGGTGCTCAACAGATCTTGCTCGACGAGTCTTCTGTCGTACTCGCCGGCGGTGCAGAGTCGATGAGCCAGGCGCCCCACGTTGTACGGGGTGCGCGGTGGGGCTTGCGTTTGGGCCCCACGGCCCAGTTTGAAGATTCGCTATGGGAATCGCTGTCCGATCCCCAGTGCGGGTTCTCCATGGCCGAGACCGCCGAAAATCTCGCCGACAAGTACGAGCTGGACAGGACGGCCGTGGACGAAGTGGCGCTTCGCAGCCAGCAGCGGGCCGCCAAGGCGTGGGAAGATTGCGTTTTCGAGAACGAGGTCGTTCCGGTTCCGATCAAGAACCGCAAGACGAAAGAAATGGAAGATTGGCGGTGGGATGAGCACATGCGGCCCGACACTACACTGGAAGTGCTCGGGAAGCTGCCGCCTTATTTCAAAAAAGACGGCGTGGTTACGGCGGGTAACGCATCCGGCATTTGCGACGGTGCGGCCGCAACGATAATCGCCGGCGAGGACTTCGCAGCAGACCACGGATTGAAACCGTTGGGCCGACTCGTGGCCTGGGCTGTAGTGGGCGTGGAACCGAAGTACATGGGTATCGGACCGGCGCCGGCCTCGCGCAAGGCTCTCGAGAAGGCAGGCATGGCGCTCGACGATATGGACTTGATCGAAGTCAACGAAGCCTTCGCAGCTCAGTACCTCGCCGTCGAACGGGAACTCGGACTCGATCCGGAGAAAACCAACGTGCACGGGGGAGCCATAGCCATCGGCCACCCACTCGCTTCCACCGGAGCGCGCATCACAGTGCACTTGCTGCACGCATTGCGACTCGCCGGCAAGAAATACAGCCTCGGTACGGCGTGCATCGGCGGTGGTCAGGGGGCGGCGGTAATCGTGGAGGCTTTCTAGCAGAATCCCATGGCCCAGGATCTCGTACCACCCGACGAGCGGATCAGCCGTGAGGCGCTGGAGCGGATCATTCATCGTGCGGCGGAGCTTCATACCAAGGCGCGTGACATTGGGGACCAGCTGACCTCGGATGAGGTGCTGGAACTCGGGAAAGAGGTCGGGATTCCCACGCGGCATCTTCAACAGGCACTGCTCGAGGAGCGTGCGAGGGGGGTGACGGCTGGGGACCAAGGGATGCTGGTCAAGCTGGCGGGACCGAAACGGCTGTCGGCAGCACGCACAGTCCCAGGACAGGCGGCCGAAGTGGAGACCGCGCTCTCCCATTGGATGACGGCGGAAGAGCTGCTGACTGTCAAGCGGAGATACCCGCAAGGCAGATCGTGGGAGGCTCGCAAGGACTTTTTGGCGGCCCTCAAGCGAAGTCTGGGCGTTGGCGGCCGCCGATACGCTCTCGCGCGGGCGAAGGAAATCTTGGGAAGGGTCGAGCAGTTGGAGGACCAATGGTGTCATGTGACGCTCATCGCCGACCTTTCGAACACGCGGACGGAACGGGTTGCAGGTGGAGCCGCGTTTCTCACCTCAGGTGCGATGCTCACAACCATTGCCGTCGTTCTCGGTGTGACCGCGGCTGTTGCTGTCCTTCCCGCCGTGGCTGGGGTCGCGGGAGGCCTGGCGATCGCCCGAAGTCACAGGTCTCAAGTCGAGCGCGTCCAGGTCGCGATGGAACAAGTGCTCGATGGACTAGAGCGAGACGAGATCACCGTGCCCACGGATTTGCCGGATGGGCAGACAGGTGGTCTTGTCAGGATGTTGACCGCGGAGATCCGGGAGATAGGGAAGAATCTGAGTAAATAGGGGAGGAGAGGCAGGGGAGAAGCCAAAGGTCACATTCACATCAAATAGCCAGGCAAAACAATGTCAGAGATTGAGAAAGTAGGCGTCCTGGGTTGCGGCTTGATGGGCAGAGGCATTGCCCAGGTGGCAGCCAGCACCGGACACACGACGATTGTCAGAGATGTGGCGGACGAGTTCAACAAGAAGGGCAAGGCCACTATCACGAAGTCGCTCGACAAGTTCGTTGAGAAGGAAAAAATGTCGGCCGAAGATCGCGACGCGACGCTGGGCCGGCTCACCTTCACCACCGATGTCAGCGACTTGAAAGACAGCGACATTATCATCGAAGCGATCACAGAGGATCTCGAGCTGAAGAACACGTTGTGGAAGGAACTCGACGAACTCTGTCCGGATCACACGATTTTTGCCTCCAACACATCGAGTCTCACCATCGCGGCCATGGCGGCCGCCACGAGCCGCCCGGACCGCTTCGTGGGCCTGCACTTTTTCAACCCGGTTCCGCTGATGAAGCTGGTGGAGGTCGTGCGGACGGTGACCACCAGTGCCGAGTCATTCGACAAGGCGATGGAGTTTGCCCGGAGCTTGCGCAAGGAGCCTATTGCGGCGAAGGACAACTCCGGCTTCATCGTGAACCTGCTCTTGGTCCCCTATCTCATCGACGCCATTCGCGCGGTGGAGCAAGGCGTGGGGACCATAGGAGACATCGACAAGGGAATGATGTTGGGAACCGGTTACCCGATGGGTCCTTTCACGCTCTTGGATTTCGTCGGCCTCGATACGACGTACAAGATCGCGGAGATCATGTTCGATGAGTACCGCGAGAAGCGGTATGCTCCACCGCCGCTGTTGAAGCGGATGGTGCTCGCAGGCTGGTACGGCAAGAAAACCGGGAAGGGGTTCTACGATTACTCGACAGACCCGCCGAGTGAGTCGAATCTCGGAGTCTAGCGCGGCGTTGAGAATCATCCTCCTCGCATCGGTCGCAGTTGCCGCCTGTGCGTCGGCGGGGACGGTTCGTCCGCCGTTCCCGCCGCTGTATCAGGCGTTTGTGGACACTGTAAGCGCAGATACGGCGGCATTGATTGGAGCCTTGGAGGAGCGCATTATCGCGGAAGGACTCGAGATCCGCATCTCCAGCGTGCTGGACGCCTATGTGGAGACGCGCTGGTTCAACGTGGTAACGGGCCGCTCGGGCGACGGTGACGTGGCACATCCTGAACGGGAGATTCTCTTGCGGTTCTGGGTCGATCCGCTGGGGCCACTCGGATACGAATTGACGGCGGAGGCGGTCTTTCGCCGGGTGTCCGACCCCTCTCTACCTTCACGGCAACGGGAGGTGATGGTTCCGCCGGGCCACGACGGAGAGGCGATCTTGCTGCGCATCCTCAATGGTGTCAGGGAGCGGTTTGGTGGGTGACGCCAAAGTCGGCCCGCCCGCGACGCGCGAACTCCCGGTAGACCGAACTCCCGAGATCCGGCGAAGCAAACCAAAGTCTGGGTCGGACTTCGTGTCCGGCCGCGCGTATTGCAACGAAATACTACCGAAGGTGTCCCGCACCTTTGCACTGACTATTCGGCTCCTACCGCCGGATCTCGAACACCCTGTTTTGCTCGCCTACCTCTTGTGTCGCATAGCGGATACCATCGAGGATACTGCCGATCTCCCTGGCTCCGCCAAGGACGCCCTGCTATCCCAGCTTCGGCTGTGCCTCGAAGATGAGCGACCGGATGCCGGGCCGATCACTGCGCGGTTCGAGAACCCCCGCACCGACGAAGAGGAGCTGGCCAACTGGGCCGACGTTGTACTAAATGAGTTCCGCCGCCTGCCTGCTTCCCAACGCTCAGCAATCACGCCCTGGATGCAGGAGATGTGCACGGGCATGGCTGGGTTCGCATCGCGCTACGTAGACGGAGACTCTGAAACGCCACGCGCGCTGACGACCGTCAGCGACCTAGAGCGCTATTGCTATTATGTGGCGGGGACCGTGGGACACCTCTTGACGGATTTGTTTGCTTCAGTTCGAATCGCCGTCACCCCGCGTCATTATGCCCGGCTCAAGCCACTGGCTACCAGCTTTGGACTGGGACTGCAACTCACCAACATCATCAAGGACGTTGCCGACGACCGTCGCCGTGGTTGGAGCTTCGTCCCGCGAGAGGTTTGCGACCAGTTTGGAATTCAGCCCGGCCAGATGCACGATTCGGATCGCGACCGCCAGGCGCGCCAGGCAATGGACGTGTTGATTGGCAAGGCCCAAGGGCACCTGAAGGATGCCTTGGAGTATTGCACGCGGCTGCCGCGCCGCGAGTATAGGGTGAGACTGTTTTGTCTGACTTCACTCTACTTCGCAGTGCGAACCCTCCGGCTCGCAGCACGCGACGCCCGCTTGCTGGATCCCGCGCACAAGGTCAAGATCACTCGCCGGGAGGTTTATCGGACGGTGGCCATGGCGGCCATCATTGCACCGAGCAACACGTTGGTGAAGGCGTACTTCAAGGTGCTGGCGGGCAAGGGAGAGGGGAACAGAGAGGAGTAGGGGGCGGGTAGGGTTCTGCCCTCCCTCCTCCCTTAGATTGAGACATGCCTACCCTCAACCCCCCGCCGGGCTTCACCGGCGAATTCCATACCGATCTGGCAGCCCGGGCGGCTTACAGCGAAGGCGCCGGCCCCTACCGCATCGTTCCCGACGCCGTTGCCATTCCCAAAGACGTGGAAGACTTGTCGCTGCTAGTTCGATTTGCCGGCGGGGAAGGACTTCACCTCGTGCCTCGCGCGGCGGGCAGCGGCATTCCCGGTGGCAACGTGGGGACCGGCATTCTAGTCGACCTACAGCGTTTTGAACTTCCACTTCGAGTGTCACCGCAGAAGCTGGCCAATGCCGGTGCAGCCGTCACTTGGGCCGTACTCGATCGCGCCGCACGGCGCATCGGACACCGGCTTCCGCCGGATCCATCCAGCGGGGCGTATTGCACCATCGGTGGGATGACCGCCACCAACGCTGCTGGAGCGCGCAGCCTGCGATACGGGAGCATGCGAAAGTGGGTCGAGGGAGTGGAATTCGTCACTGCAGATGGCGAGGTGGGTTGGCTAGCCCGAGAGGGGCGCAGCAACCGCCGTCCCAAGCGAGGCCAACGCCGCCGCCTCGAGGAACGTCTCCGGGCTCAAGATAGATTCGACGCTCAGGTCAAGAAGGTATTGGTCGATCGCAAGGGCACTATCGCCAAGCGGTTTCCAGCAACTACAAAGAACTCATCCGGCTATGCGCTGGATGAGTACCTCGAGTCCGGCGACTTGCTCGACCTCGTCATTGGTTCCGAGGGCACGCTGGGTTTCATAACACGTATAGAGACGCGTCTGGATTCCGAACTAGCGGCGACCGGATCAATGCTTCTCGCACTGGCCGATGTCGAGGTGCTCGGTGATATCGTTGGAGTGCTCCTTTCACTCCAGCCGTCCGTCGTCGAGTTGCTCGATCGAACGTTCCTGCAAATCGCCGGCGAGTCTAACTTACTGAGTGGTGGGGTCGACGCCGTCCTACTGGTGGAGTTCGAGCGAGCGAACGGCGATGCCGTCCGCGACCTAGTGGACGATGCCGTACGGCAGACCTCCTCATGGTGCGTAGACGTGAAAACGGCCCTGACCGCCGAAGAGCAGACGCGCATTTGGGCTCTGCGGCACGCCGCCAGTCCCCGACTGGCGGAGCTCCCGGCGAACCGCCGCTCGCTTCAGATCATCGAAGACGGCTGCGTGCCGCTGGAAAATCTGAGCCGTTACCTGAAAGGCGTGAGGGAAGCAGCGCGCATGACAGGCGTGGAGATCGTGGCGTTCGGCCACGCCGGCGACGGACACTTGCACGTGAACGCCCTCGTGAACACGACGGACCCCAGCTTCGAGAACCGCCTCGACAGCCTCCTGCGCATGGTGACCGATCTCGTTGTCGACTTACGCGGCACCGTGAGCGGCGAACATGGAGACGGTCGCCTCCGTGCGTCACTGCTGGAGCGTACCTACGGTTCCGAGGTCACTGCCCTGTTCAAGCTCGTGAAGGGAGCGTTCGACCCTGCTGGTATCTTGAATCCAGGCGTGATCGTGCCCGAGCCGGTCGCCCAACCGATGGCCAACCTCAAGGTGGGTCCCAACGCCGCAGACATCCCGACGCGCATCGGAGACGGGCTCTTGTCCATCGAGCGGAGAGCGCAGTGGGCACGGCCGAAGCTAGATCTCCGTGACAACCATTCCGCCGCCGACCGCGACCGGTCCGTTACAACGAGTGGTGGTTGACCATGAAACAGTATCTCGATCTGCTCCGGCATGTGATGGACCATGGAACTCCCAAGGAGGACCGAACAGGTACCGGAACGTTGAGCGTCTTTGGCCACCAGATGCGTTTCGATCTCGCAGCCGGATTCCCAGTCGTTACCACTAAAAAGCTGCACCTCAAGTCCATCATCTACGAATTGCTTTGGTTCCTCAGAGGCGACACCAATATCCAATACCTCAACGATCACGGTGTCAGGATCTGGGATGAATGGGCCGATGAACGGGGCGATCTAGGCCCGATTTACGGATACCAGTGGCGCTCTTGGCCCTCACCCAACGGAGGGCACATCGACCAAATCGATCGTATCGTACGGGAGATTCAGGACAATCCGACTTCGCGGCGGCTGATCGTCTCGGCGTGGAACGTGGCGGATATTCCTCGAATGGCACTCCCCCCCTGCCACCTCTTGTTTCAGTTCTACGTCAGCGAAAGCAAGCTTTCCTGTCAGCTATACCAGCGAAGCGCCGATCTCTTCCTCGGCGTGCCCTTCAACATCGCCTCATATGCGCTACTGACGATGATGATCGCCCAGGTTACGGGGCTCCGACCGGGCGAGTTCATCCACACCTTCGGTGACGCGCACATCTACACGAACCATCAAGAGCAGGTTCGGCTCCAGTTGAGCCGCGAGCCCCGGCCCCTACCGACCATGGTACTCAACCCGGCCGTCAAGACGCTTGTCGATTTCAAGTACGAGGATTTTGCGCTGGACAGTTACGACCCCCACCCGAGAATAGCGGCACCGATCGCAGTATGACCGTATCCCTCATTGCGGCGCGTTCCGAAAACGACGTCATCGGACAGGACGGAGGCATTCCCTGGCACCTCCCCGCGGACCTCCAGCACTTCAAGCGCCTGACAACCGGCCACACCATCGTGACGGGCCGCAAGACGTTCCAGTCCATCGGCAGCCCGCTACCCGGCCGTCGCACCGTAGTCATCACGCGCAATCCCGATTTTGGGGCCGAGGACGTAACCGTAGTATCGTCGCTCGACGAAGCCCTTCGCACGGCGGAACAAGATCCGTTCGAGACCGATGGTCGAGTGGAAGTATTCGTAGTGGGCGGTGGGGAGATATACAAACAGGCTCTACCACTTGCCGGGCGGATGTATCTCACCCGTGTGCACACCGTGGTCGATGGCAACGTACGCTTTCCGGAATTCACGGAAGAGGAGTGGGAACTGCGGAGCAGTGAGCGACACGCCGCCGATGAGAAAAATCCCCACGACTACACGTTCGAGGTGTGGGAACGGAAGGGAGCAGCGAGCGGGGAGCAGGGTGGCCCGCTCCATGCTTCCTTCCTCACCGCACCGCCGCCGCCGCTCCCGACCTCCTCGAATCCGCGCCAGCCCTGACCCGCCCACCGTCTATCAACACCACCGCACCATAGCCCATCCGCAGTTCACCGGGGAGCGAGATGCGCTGGAAGACGTGGCCCATGTCTTCCAGTCGGCGTATCGCCGCCGGCGCGATCCCAGCTTCGATCTGTATCACGACTTCTCGCCGCCGTACGACCGGGAATCACTTTTGGAGAGTTGCAGGCGATAGCAGAACAGGCGATTCCCAAAGACCAGCGCCCGTACATGCAAGCGGGTTTCTTCTTCGGCCACCACATCGGGCTGTCGGTAAGCGATCCCAACCTGCCCGATGCGATGCTCCGACCCGGAATGATCTTCACGGTGGAGCCCTGGTACTACAACCACGACCGAGATATCTCGGGTGTTTGTCGAAGACTGCGTGCTCGTGACGGCAACGGGGAGCGAAGTGTCGACGGCGTCGCTGCCGCGCACGCCAGAGGACCTGGAAAGATTAGTGGGAGTGTTAGTGGGCGCTGGGCAGTAGTAGGCAGCGGGCAAACAGCATGCCGGGGGTTAGGCTGCCTAACCCCTATGGCATGTCTACTTCGCTTCTGCTTTCTCCTTCTCCTTCTCCGACGCAATCTGTTTTGCGATCTCCGCCGGAACCTGTTCGTAGCTGTGAAATTTCCAGCTGAACGTGCCGCGCCCGCTGGTCAGCGAGTGCAATTGCGTGGAATACTTGAACAGCTCCGCTTCCGGTACGTGGGCCTTGATCTTCGTCAGACGGCCGTCTGGCTCAGATCCGAGAATCTTTCCTCGACGTCCTGACAGGTCGCCCATGACGTCTCCCAGGGCGTCGTCCGGAGTCCACACTTCCACCTCCACGAGCGGCTCCAACAGGATCGGCCTGCACTTGGGGGCTACATTTCGGAACGCAAGGACGCCGGCCATTTTGAACGCCTGCTCGCTGCTATCCACAGAGTGGTGACTGCCGTCGTAACACTCGACCCTGAAATCCACCACCGGGTATCCGGCCACAACACCGCGTGCCGCGGCCTCCTGGATTCCCTTATTCACCGCCGGGACGTACTTCCCGGGAATCACGCCGCCCACAACCTTATTGATGAATTCGTATCCCTCCCCGGAGTGCTGTGGTGCGATGCGAATCCAGCAGTCGCCGTACTGCCCACGGCCCCCGCTTTGCTTCCTGTGCTTGCCCTGCCCCTCGGCCTTGCCTTTGAAGGTCTCCCGGTACGCGATTCCAGGTTTGGTCAGTTCCGCCTTTACTCCGAACTTGCGAGCCAGGCGGTCGATAATCACCTGGAGGTGACGCTCGCCGCGGCCGCGCACGATCGTTTGTCGCAACTCAGCGTTGAATTCGTGATGAAAAGTGGGATCCTCCTCATGCAACTTGTGAAGTCCCATTCCGAGTTTGTCTTCTTCGCCGCGTTTCTTAATGGTGATCGCCATGACGATCAGAGGATCGGGAAACGGTATCTTCGGTAAGACGATGGGTGAATCAAGCTTGGAAAGCGTGTCGTTGGTGTGCGTGTTCTTCAGCTTGGCAACAACTCCGATGTCGCCGGCGTGCAACCGCGCAACCTCATCCCGGTCCTTGCCCTGTGCCACCGAGAGGTGATTCAGCTTCTCGGCTGCTTCACGCGGTGCGTTCCACGCTTCGGCACCGTTTGTCACCGACCCCGACCACACACGGAAAAAAGTCACATCGCCAACGTGAGGTTCGGAAACCGTCTTGAACACCTGGCCTACGAACGGGCCGTCGTCGTTGGCTTGCAGCTCCACTTTTTCCGCGGAACCCCAAATCGCCCCACTGCGTGGAGCAATTTCAGTCGGCGCCGGAACGAGCTCTTTCAACTTCGTGAGCACGGCGCGCATGCCGTATGTGAGGGTCGCCGAGCCGCACAGCAGAGGGAATATCCTCCCTTCGGCCATCCCTTTCTTGGTAGCAGCCAACGCCTCTTCGGTGCTGATCTCCTCACCTTCGAGATATCGCTCTATCAGTTCGTCATCAATCTCAGCCACGTGCTCTGTGAGCACCTCGGAGTATTTGTCGAACTTCGCCTGGTATTCCGATGGGATGTCGACCTCGTCGTACTCTCCGGTCTTCGTCCCCTTCTTGTACATGTGGCACTTCCTCGAGAACAGGTTGATGATCCCGTGGAAATCGGACCTCTCGCCGATCGGGATCTCGATGGGGATTACTTTCGGTGTGATGTGATCCCGAATGTCCTCGAAGACCTTCTCGAAATCGGCATGTTCCTTGTCCATCAGTGACACGAAAAACAGCCGGGGAATGCCGCGCTCTGCGGCGAACTCCCACACCTTCTCCGTCCCGACTTCGACGCCGGCATTGGCACCCAACACGATCAGCGCGGCATCGGCTGCATACACGCCGGCCGCGGCGTCCCCAATGAAGTCGAGATAGCCAGGGGTGTCGATCAGATTGATTTTCGTGTCCCGCCATTCGGCATGGGCCAAGGCAAGGTTGATGGAATATTTTCGCTCGATTTCGTCTTGGGTGTAGTCTGTGAGGGATGTGCCGTCTAAGACTGAACCGTGTCGCTTGCTGCTGCCTGACACGAAGGTGAGGGCGGCGACGAGAGAGGTCTTGCCACTTCCACCGTGGCCCACCACGGCCACGTTTCGGATGGCATCTCCTGTGTAAACGCGCACGCGAACCACCTCCTTTTTAGGGGGTCAGCAAGATGCTGGCGCGGTGCGGGGATTGTCAATTGGCGGAGTCGGACTGCATGGTGAGGCATAGGAGGCAGAGAGGCAGGGGAGGAGCGCAGATGGGGCGGATTGCCCCGGATCGGCAGCGGGGAGGGGGGGGAGGGAGCGGTCTGCCGGCGTTCCGCCCTGCCGCCCTCAGCCGGGGGAAGCGTGGTGGAGGGTGGTACCGCCGGTCTACTGTTAGCTTAACAATGGCCGGTTTTTCTCGTCGAATTTCCTACCGCAAGTCGGAGGAACACTGTGCAGACACTCATGGGATTCACTCTGGCCTTTTGGGCCCTGGCCCCCCCCCACGCCCTGGGCCGGGTCGCCAGATCCGGGCATGGCAGCCGCGGTTGCCGGCGACTCCCTAGAGCGGGCGAGGGCTCTGCACGCCCTCAACCGTCTTACGTTCGGGCCCCGGCCCTGAGACGTGGAACGGGTTCTGGCAACGGGTGTAGACCGGTGGATCGAGCAACAGCTCCACCCACAGGCCACCCCGGACCCTCGGCTGGATTCCGCGTTGGCCGACCTCGATATCCTGAATCTCACGACCGACGATCTGGCGGAGATGTTCTTCCGCGATCGACAAGAGCGCCGACGCCGCCAACTGGCGATGCGAGACAGCGGCATCGCCGGGAACTTCCAGGCCCCATCCACTGGTTTAGCTGTTGTCTCGCCAATGCCTCTGGATCTCGGGTAGCCGGCTCGTCAATGGTCGTTGGCTAGGGTAGTTTGCTCACTACTTCCCTCGACTGAGGAGGTTGTTGTTCTAATACTCATCGCCCTGCATATCGGAGCGTCGATCTTGCTGTCGGCGTTCGGTCTGCACCGCTTGTACTTAGCGCGGGAATACCGGCGTATCAATCGGCGTGTCGAGCGCAAGGCACCAAGTGCGCCGCAACGGTGGCCGTCCGTCACAGTCCAATTGCCGCTTTACAACGAGCGATACGTGGCGGAGCGTGCGATCCGCGCGGTGGCAGCGCTCGAGTATCCTCGGGATCTCCTCGAGGTCCAGGTGTTGGACGATTCGACGGATGAAACGTCCGAATTGGTGGCACGAGTCGTTGGGGAGCTTAATGACCGGGGGATTCGCATACACCACATCCGACGAGAAGCACGGACCGGTTTCAAGGCGGGTGCTCTCGCGGAGGGTTTGTCGAGTGCGTTGGGTGAATTGATTGCGATCTTCGATGCAGATTTCATCCCACACGCCGATTTCCTGCTGCGTGTGGTAGGCGAATTCGACAACGCCGGAGTGGGACTGGTCCAGGCACGGTGGAGCCACATCAACGAGGACCATTCACTGCTCACGAGGGCCCAGGCGCTCCAGCTCGACGCCCACTTCACCTTGGAGCACGGGGTGCGGGCGGGCAAGGGCTTCTTCTTCAATTTCAACGGGACCGCGGGCATCTGGCGCAAGCAGGCCATTCGAGACGCCGGCGGCTGGCAGGCCGATACGCTCACTGAAGATCTCGATCTTTCCTATCGCGCGCAGCTGAGGGGTTGGCGTTTCGTGTATCGCGACGACGTCGCCGTCCCTGCAGAACTGCCGATTGAAATCGCGGCGTACCGCCAGCAGCAACAACGCTGGGCACAGGGCGGAGCGCAGTCGGCCCGCAAATTGCTCCCGGCCATCATGCGCGCTCAGCTTCCCCGGGCGGTCAAGCGCGAAGCGGCTTGGCACTTGTTGACTCACTTCGCGTACCCGCTTCTGGCCCTCGTGACGTTCGCGGGATTGGCGGCCGGTCTGACGGCCGAGTCGCTAGCCGCACGGTGGGTGCTCGCCGTGGACGGAAGCTTGCTCACGTTCGCGATGGGGTCTCTTGCATACTTCTACGGTGTCACCGCTGAGGCACGGGGTGGTCGCTGGCGCAGACGGCTCCTCCTCGTACCGCTGATCATGGTCATTGGTGCAGGCATCGCGTTGAGCCAGACCTTGGCCGTCATACGCGGGTTGAGCGGACGACGCACCCCATTCCTACGCACACCAAAGTACGACATCGCCGCCGCCAACCACCAATCCTGGCGCAGGGCTGCGTACCGTCTTCCCGTGGCGGGGCCGGCCGTGGTGGAATTCCTGGCCGGTCTCGCATTTCTAGCTGCCGGCGCTCTCGTGGCCGCGCGTAGCGACTTGCCCCCGAGTGGCTTGGCGCTGCTGTTCGGCGTGGGCTTTATTTTCGTCAGTGGTGTTTCTCTCATGCAAGCGCGGAGCAGACCGAGCCAGTAGGTTGTTCTCTTGCAGCGCAAAGCCAAGAAGCAAGGAGACTACTCACATGAACGATTTCTTTTCGAAGCTCGAACCCCTAGCCACAAAACGCCATGCGCATCATGGTGGGGCTTGCCTTCTGGTCCCACGGCGCCCAGAAGCTGTTCGGATGGTTTGGCGGGAACGGAACGGTCGCGCTCACGAGCCGATTCGGCATCGCCGGTATCATCGAGTTCTTCGTGGCTCCCTTGGTGGTGCTCGGCCTTTTTCACCGCCCCGCAGCGTTCCTAATATCAGGCGAGATGGCGGTTACGTATTGGTGGATGCACGTAGCGGGCCGGGGAGAACTGTGGTGGTGGGCGAATCGTGGCGAGTTGCCGTTGGTGTACGCTTTCCTGTTCCTGGTTATCGCCACCCGCGGCGGGGGCGATTTCAGCATCGATGCCCTTCTCGCAAAGCGAAAGAACCAGGCCGCCTAACCTTCCAGCGGAACTCGGTGAGGGGCGGAGCCGTTAGCTAATTACTATGAAACGCTTTTACAGATTCGCTCCTATCCTAGCCCTGACGGCGTTCTTGATGATGACGGTCGGCGGGAAGCTTTTCGCTCAATCGCGCAGCGACCGACAGGAATTCAAAACCGACTTTGGCAAGCACACCGTATCATTTGACGAAATCGTTTCTGGCGGACCGCCCAAGGACGGTATCCCGGCCATCGACCGTCCAAAATTCATCGGCGTGGAGGATGCAGACCGGTGGCTCGAGGACCGCGAGCCTGTCGTGTTGGTAGCGCTGGATGGCGTCGCCAAGGCATACCCACTCCAGATTCTCATACAGCACGAGATCGTGAACGATGTGGTAGGTCAAACGCCCGTTACGGTGACTTACTGTCCGCTCTGCAATACGGCCATATCGTTCGACCGTCGATTTGACGGGCTGCTGCTCGACTTCGGAACCACTGGGAGATTACGCCACTCCGATCTCATCATGTACGATCGCCAGACGGAAACATGGTGGCAGCAAGCCATAGGTGAGGGAATCGTCGGAGAGTACGCCGGCCGGAGGCTGACGTTCATTCCCTCCCCCCTCATCAGCTGGAGCACGTTCAAGGAGAACTACCCCAACGGCAAGGTGTTGTCGCGGGACACCGGATTCCGGCGTGACTACGGCAGGAACCCCTACGAGTTCTACGACCGAGGTCGGGGTCCCTGGCCTCAGTTCTTCTCCGGCCGGCGCGACGGGCGCCTGCCGGCGATGGAACGGGTCGCCGCAGTGGAAATCGACGGAGAGAGCGTCGCGTTCGCGTTTTCCAAGTTGAGGAAGAAGCGCGTCGTCACAGAGCACGTGGGTGAGACACCGCTGGTTGTGTTCTGGGCGCCGGGAACGGCCAGTGCCGTGGACAATTCCACCGTGGCTAAGGGGCGCGACGTCGGATCCACCGGCGTCTTCGACCGCCGCCTGGGGGGGGGGGCGGACGCTTCGGTTCACGCCCGACGGCGACGGGCGATTCACCGATCGCGAGACCAGATCCACATGGAACATCCTCGGTCGCGCGATCGACGGACCGCTCACCGGCAAGCAGTTGATTCCGATCGTCCACGGCAACCACTTCTGGTTCGCTTGGGGCGTCTTCAAGCCGGAGACGCGGATCGTCAAGTAGCCCGCTCGGGCCGAATGTTCATCGTTTCGGGAAGAATCGGCCACGCCGGCGGCGCCACGCCGCCCGGTGTAACCGAACGCAACTGATCTGGCAAGAGAAGATCAGTTGTGCGCTACGTGAGCTCCGGCATGGTTGCCCATCTGAGCGCTGGCAGCAGCCGAAGTAAGCACAGCCACCAAAGCCCAAGCCCCAAGGCTAGAGACCAACCGTTTCATACATTTCTCCTCTGTTGATTGATAATCGAGTGATTACGAAGCAGGTCGTGCGTACGCCCTGCGACGTCCTGAAGCAAGACCGGCATCTTCGGCGTAGGCGACCAGCTGTCGCTGAAGCAGCAGCCGCCCGCGAAACAAACGCGAACGGACCGTCCCGATGGGAACGTCCAGAATGGCGGCGGCCGATTCATAGGTCTGATCTTCCACGTCGACGATGACAACGGGTGTTCGGTAAATCTCCGGAAGCACCGCCAATGCGCGTCTCAAGACATCATCGAATTCTGGCAGCTCCAGAACCCGCCGGAGCGACAGATCGACCGCCCCGTTTTGGAATCTCCGAGTCGAGGCAATTTCATCGAGGTCTGCCTCCTCCCAGGTCGTTATCCGTCTCTCCCGCCGTCGTTTTTGGATCCATAGGTTGTGGCAAATCGTAAAGAGCCACGCCGCGCAGTTTGTTCCCAACCGGTATTGGTGCCGGCTGCGGTACGCCCTCAGGAACGTGTCCTGCACCAAGTCGTCGCAGTCGCACGGATCCTTCGTCAGTTGGAGCGCAAACCGGTATACGCTGTCCAGCGCGTCCAGCGTTTCTTTTTCGAACCCGCCTTCGGCCGCATTCACGTTGCCGGGCACGGCCTCCAGCGTTGTCGGTCGGTCGGCCAAGTACAGCTCCTCCCCCGTTATCCCCGGAAATGGGGTATGCTAGCGTCTCGGCAACAGCCCGCGCTCACCAAGGGTTCCCGCCGGTGTTTCCAGGGGAACAATTCCCGACCTTCCGTGGTTCATTTTGGCGGAATCAAGGCCTTTGCTCGATCTCGGCGTGGTCAAGCAGCCTTGTCTTCGCCATCATGGCATTTGACCGACTTTTCCCACAGCCGTTGATCAACCGGGGTCCAGCATCATTTCGGAACAGGGGTGCTCCACACAGCCGTTGGACGCCAGGCTTTCAAGGAACTGCTATCAATGAGACTTCCGACGAGTCTGGCCCTCGCAGGGCTGCTGGCGCTTCCGGTCACGACCGCCGCCCAATGGACACAGGGTGCCACCGGCAAGCTCTGGGTCAAGAGCGTGCTGTTTGTGCAGAAGACCGACGAGAGATTCACCGCCATTGGGGATCGACAACCCTATTTCACGAACGGCGAAGCCGACTCAAAAGCAGTATTCACAGATTTCATTCTGGGGCTTCACCCCAACGTGGACCTCTGGGTTCAGGTCCCGTATTTCGACCTCACATTTCGGGACGACGTGCAGACCCTCAGCAAGACCGGCGTCGGCGACGTCCGCGCCTGGCTGCGCTGGAACATCACAAGGCTCAACGGCGGGAGCACACCCATCTCCATCAGGGCGGGCGCGAAGGCGCCGATCGGCGAGTCTCCCATCGACGCCCAGCTCATCCCCCTCGGCGAGGGCCAGTGGGACTTCGAGGGATTCGCGGAGGTAGGCCACTCGTTTTGGCCGGCGCCGGTCTACGCCATCCTTTGGCTTGGCTACCGACTCCGGCTGGAGAACGAAGGGCAATTCAACGACCCGGGGAACGAGTTCGTGTTCCTGGGCGAGGCAGGCGTCAACCCCACACCAGGAACCTTTCTCAAGGCGATGTTCGACGGATTCAGGGGTGAGAAAATCAGACGGGACGGCATCCTCACGAGCTCGCAGCGGCGCATTGCAATACTTCAGTTCACCGGGGCCGTACAGACCGGGCCCGTGTGGCCCGAATTCGGCGTCCGCGTGCCCCTATCGGGACAGGAGTTCCCCGCAGGCGTGCAGTTCGTGTTTGGCGCGAGCGCGCAGATACGGTGAGCAGTGAGCGGTAAGCAGTGCCCTTGGGATAAGGAAGGGCCCACTCCCCACTCCCCACTCCCCTGCCAACACTTCCCACCCCTCAGGCTCGGTAGTAACCTTGGCCTGTGGAAATCACCATCCTCAGCATCGGCCTCTTGGTCTTCGCGGGCCATTTCCTGACCGGCTTCTTCGAGCGAACCAAAGTCCCCGATGTGCTCGTTCTCATGCTCGCCGGCATCGTCATCGGCCCCGTCTTCGGAATCGTGACGCCTGCGGATTTCGGCAAGGTGGGACCGGTGTTCACGACCCTCGCTCTAGTCGTGATTCTCTTCGAAGGCGGTATCCACCTCAACATGAAGGACCTCAAGAGATCGGCGCGTGACACGTTGGTCATTTCGATTGCGACTTTCGCACTGACCGTTCTGCTGGTCATGTACATTGCCGATTTTCTCTTGCCGATCGATCCGCTCACCGCTCTTCTCATCGGAATGATTCTCGGCGGCACTTCGTCCGCCGTTGTGGTGCCTCTCATCCGCATCCTCCGCGTCAGCGATCGGACGAGCACGATCCTCCTCCTGGAATCGGCTCTGACAGACGTGCTCGCCGTAGTTCTGACTCTCGGCTTGATTCGAGGCCTCCAGTCGGGGCAGGGTATATCAGCGGGAGTGATGCTGGGTGACGTTTCCGCGTCGTTTCTCGTCGCCGCATTGATCGGCGGCGGCGGGGCATTCATCTGGTCCGCGATCCTGCCGAAAATCCGCCAGATCCCAAACACGGTATTCACGACCATCGCGTACGTCTTGATACTCTTCGGCCTGACGGAGATCTGGGGATACAGCGGTGCCATCGCCGCCCTTTCGTTCGGCATCGGCGTGGCGAATTTTCCCAACATCCCGCAGCGCATCCTAGGGAAATTCATCACATTCCGATTGGCAGGATTCTCCGACGTGGAGCGGACGTTCTTTGCGGAAGCCGTCTTCCTGGTGAAGACGTTTTTCTTTGTCTTCCTGGGGATCTCAATCACATTCGACGACCCACGCACGTTCGCGGTCGGTTTGATCGTCGCAGTGATCGCAATCGGCGGGCGATCCATCATGGTACGCCTGCTCGCCCCTCGCTCCGTGACGCGCCGGGATGCCATGCTCATGACGGCGCTAATCCCCAAAGGCTTGGCCGCCGCGGTGCTGGCAGCGCTGCCGCTACAGATGGGCCTCTCCAACGGTGAAATCGTGCGGGGTACGGTCTTCGCAGTGATCTTCTTCACGATCTTGCTGTGCGCCGTCTTTGTTTTCATCATCGAGAAAGGCAGACTCAACGTGTTCGGCGATACATTTTTCCGGCCCTTTGCCGCACAACCCCCTTCAGGGACCGGGGCCGACCTCCCAGTGTCCGCGTTCGATCAATCACTCGGTCTTCCTGCACTCCGGGAGGTGTTCTTCGAGCCCAATATCGTGGAGCTCACGGCTGAGGCGTCACCGGCAAGCGACGGTGGCGATATACCGGAACCGCTAACCGAGGAAAAACCTTCCCCACCCCCACCCCCACCCCCGGCCCCGTCGCAGGATTGATGTCCGAGCGGTTTCCTTCCAAAGCACGCTTTCGAACATTTGCCAGGATGCCGATGAAAACCGTGCTAAAGGCAGTTCACCGGTTGGGCGGCCCGGCGCTGGTCGCCCTGCTGGCGCCGAACGCGGCGGGCGCCCAGGTTCAGCTCGACTCTCGCGCCGTAGAGATCACCCTTACCGGGCGGGTCCACATGCAGTACCGGACAACCTCGGTCGATGGCCCCCGCTCGTCGGAGTTCCTCCTACGTCGAGCGCGATTTACGGCCCATGTAAAAGTCGACGACTTGATCGAAGGACGTATCCAGCCGGATTTCGGCGAAGGCAAACTCAGCCTCAAGGACGCCTATCTCCGGCTTAACTTCGATCCCGCTTTTCGCTTGTCGTTTGGCCAGTTCAAGCGACCGTTCGACATCTTTGAGCTGTACAGTTCCACGCAAATCCTGACGATCGAACGAACCGGGGAGATCGACGGCGTGGACGCATGTGCCGGGCCCGGCGGCGTGTGCTCCTGGAGCCGGTTGACGGAAAAGCTCGAGTATTCCGACCGCGACATCGGAATTCTCGTCGACGGTCGAGCCACCGACAAGTTGGAGTATCGATTCTCCATCACAAACGGTACCGGAGCCGATAAGCGTGACAAGAACGGCACCAAGTCTTACACCGCTCGGGTGGTAGTACAGGCCGCTTCCCACGTGCGGCTCGGGGCCAACGTCGGAGTCCACGATTACTTCGGCTCCACCACCGCCAACGAGTACGCGGTGGCATACGGGGGAGATATCGAGATCGGGCGGTACGGAGAGGAGATTCACCTGCAAGCCGGCTTTCTCGCCGGCCAGAACTGGCTCAATCTGGATGCAACCGGCGACCCGTCCACGTTCCTAACGGCACAGGGTGTGGTGAGTTACCGCCTCCCGATCACCGGATCCAGCCACTTTACCGCGGTGGAGCCGCTGGCCCGGCTGAGTTGGGCGGATCCGAACACGGACGCTGCCAACGCCGGTGGCTGGCTGTTTACTCCGGGGATCGCGTTACGCATGGCGGGCCGGAACATGCTGGTGGCCAATGTCGATGTGTGGTCACCGGCGGCGGGAGACTCCGAGTGGTCATTCAAGTTCCAGAGCTTCCTACACTTCTGACGAGCGCAGGAAATAGGCGAGGCCTGGCAAGCGGCCAGGCCTCGAGTTCGCTCCGCTCCCGGCCGCGATCAAGCCAGCCAAGACGCCCGTTGATTTAGGGCGCGGTCAGAAGCTAAACCCTCTTGGACTAATCTCCTAATACCACCCTCCTGGCGGGGGGGGGGGGGGGGATTACCGGCTCCGGGCGACCACCATGCTCACGAGTTCCTCGTTTGATTCGGTCGACTTCATGTCGCTCAACAGCCTGGTCATGGCATCGATAGGAGTGGCGTTGCTGAGTTCGCGTCGCATTGCTCGGGACGCCGCCAGCGCGTCGTCGGCCAAGAGAAGTTCCTCGCGTCGGGTCGCGCTGCCCATAAGATCGATGGCCGGATAAATGCGGCGATCCGCCAATTCGCGGCTCAAGAGCAATTCGCTGTTCCCAGTGCCCTTGAACTCTTCGAAGATCACCTGGTCCATTTTCGAGCCCGTATCCACCAAGGCCGTCGCCACGATACTAAGCGAGCCGCCTCCCTTGGCCGCGCTGATTTTACGGGCGCTCCCGAGGAAACGCTTTGGCTTTTCCATGGACGTCGCGTCGAGCCCTCCCGACAGGGTTCGTCCACTACCCTCCTCCACCGTGTTGTACGTTCGCGCCAATCTCGTGATGGAATCCAAGATGATTGCCACGTCTTCACCCATTTCCACCCGCCGTCTCGCCCGTTGCACGCACATCTCAGCCACAGCCACATGCCGGGATGGAGGATGATCGAAGCTCGACGCAAGGACCTCTCCAAATCCCGCAATTTCCATCTCCGTCACCTCCTCCGGTCGCTCGTCCACTAGAACAATGAACAGTGCACACTCGGGGTAGTTCGTGGATATGCCTTGTGCCACGGCCTGGAGAATCGTGGTCTTGCCGGCTTTCGGTGGTGACACTATGAGTGCTCGCTGGCCCTTCCCGAACGGGCAGAGTAAGTCGATGATTCGGTTGGTGTAGTCGGGTTGGCCACGGATGGTCCGTGCGCACTCGAGGGAGAGCTGCTCGTCCGGATGCTGCGCGCCGAGTTTTTCGAACTCCGGACGGAAGCTGAGAGACTCGGGGGGTCGGCCGTTTACGGCGTCCAGTTTCGCAAGCGGCGCGCTCTTACCGTTGCGGGGCCGCTTACCCACCACGCCGGATATTTCATCTCCCGTTCGGAGGCCGTATTTGCGCACCAATTTCGGCCCTACGTAGACGTCTCGCTTTCCGGGCGTATAGCACGCTTCCTTCCGGCGGATAAACGCCGCGCCGTTGCCGAGAACTTCCAGAACCCCAAGACAATCGTTGTTGCTCACCTAATCACCACTCCGGTAAATCACGGAAGGACTGCGGAGCCGAGGCAAGCCCCTCCGCTGTCAAAGACGGTAGACGTTCGACGTGCTATAGACGTGCTATAAAGGTGTCGAGCGGTTGTGTCGCCGGGCGCCTCTCAAAATGCGCCGCCCCTCGCGGCATCGGTCGATCAAGGCTCAGCCGGTCGGGGAGAACCAAGTGACTCGGCTGGCTGACAGACGACGAAATAAATGTAGCCCCAACGTCCGCTGGGCGCACTACCTTAAATGCCTGCTGTGCCGCCATCGATACCCGCCACCGCGCGGAAGGTTCGCGTTATTCGGATGATGCCTCGGCAGCCTGCTCGATACGGGCCCGCTTGCCTGGGGTGACCATGTCCCGCAAAATCACGTCCCGCACTATCCTGGCCAGCAGCGAATAGCCGCGCGGCTCGGCCATGAGCCACCGCTCCCATTCCAACTCCTCCAGGGGGGGGCCCAACAATGCATCATTTACGTCCGGTGCTGCGCCGAGGCGGCTGGCTGGAACCCGGTCGCCGAGCACCGCCGCCGCCAGGAGGACTTCTTGGGCGGGCTTGCTCAACCGTCGAAAACCAACCCGGATGGCACCCACCGCGGCCTCCGGAAGGTCGGCAGGCAGCATCTGGTCGAGCGTCCGAAGCGGCTGGGGCCAGTCGGGACTCAGGCGCCCCAGGTCGAGCCCGCTAGCCACCGCATGGAGCAGCTCCACGGCGAGCAACGGAAGCCCGCCGGAGTCGATCGCCACTCGGCGAGCCAGCCGGTCACACTGCTCGGGCCCGTAATCCGGCATGGCCCATTCGGCCAGCGTCCGGATGTCATCAATGCTCAGCGGAGCCAATCGAATGCAATCGCCGCCAAAATCGCGGCCGATCCGAGACCTCATCTCATCGAGTTCCGTGCGTTCCGACCTTTGGACCGCACTCACCAGCAGGAACAGTGGCGACTCCGAAAGGTCGCGGAGCACCGCGTGAAGCGCTCGTAACGATTCCGCATCCAGCCAGTGAGCATCGTCGACGAGGAGCACCACATCTTGCTCGCCACAAATGGCCCGTATGGCATCACGGAACGCCTTGCCTATATCCGCGGTGAAAGACGCCTCGGCCCGAGCCCCTGGGAATCGCTCCGCCCACTCATCGCTGTGGGCCGCCAATGTAGCCACGGCCCTGGGGTCGGTGCCGGCGGCACCCGGCGTGCCGGCCAGCCCGCATCCGGACAGCTGGATGACCCCACTCCATGGCGCTGCGAGGTCGGCGGCCACAGCTCTGGCCGTGACGGTTATGGCCCCATCCAGCCGCGCCCGGGCAAGAAATTCCTCGGCCAGCCGGCTCCGGCCGACGCCGGGATCGCCCTCAATGAGCACCAGGCTCGGCGTGCTGTTACGGCGACAGGAAGACCATGCTTTGGTGAGCCGCTGCAGTTGCGCACCCCGCCCCACCAGCGGTGCGCGGCGCGTCTCCGCACCGGTTTTCTCGCCCCCACTCTCTGCCAACTGCCATTGGCGCTCTTTGCGGATTCGATCGGCAAGCTCCAGAGTCACGCCATCCGGCTCCGCATCGAGTGCGGTCAACCTCTGTGCAAAGGCCTCGAACTGCGCCAGAGCACCGGCCCGATCGCCGACGAGGGCCATGCTCGACATCACGACTTGAACTGCAGCGTCCGCACCGGGCTCCGATCGCGAGGCGCTGCTGGCCATCTCGACGGCCTTGATTATTTCGCCGGCATGCATCAATTCATTCGCGGCGGCCACACGGATTCTCAGCGACGCATGCCCCCAGGCCATTCGCTCGCCGGCGAGCCAGTGATCGAAGTCCACCGCGCCGGGCACGCTGAAACCCTCCAGAAATTCACCCCTGACCAGTCGGGCCGCTGCCTGCCACGAGCCCTGTGCCCTCAAATCCTCTAGCTCGTCTGTATCCAGCTGCACCGCCCTCTCCACAAGGCGCACTTGATCCGACTCGGTCGTGATTGCGTCTTCTCCGGCATGCCGCTTTATTACGCGGATCGCCTCCCGCAGTGAATGGCGCGCCGTTTGTTCGTCTCGGTCCGGCCACAAGAGCGCCATCAATTGCTCTCGTCCGCACGATTGGGCCGGCGAGCGGGCAAGGTACAACAGTAAGGCGAGGTTCTTCTTGTGCAGCAGGTCGCGGTGCGGCGCCTTGCCGTTTACGGTCAGCTCGACCGGACCCAGGACGCGACACTCGATCATCAGCCGCTTGTCGCTTCGCAGCCAAGCTCAGCGAACTTTCGCCGCGCCTCCTTCGCCCGAACGGCGTACACGGAGTCTCCCTTCGACCAGAACCGCACGATATCGTCGTACATCTCACACAGCTCCCCCTCGTCTCCCAGACGTTCGAGAACCATCGAGCGTCGCCACCGGGCCAGCGTGCCAAACCCCCAGTCGACCTCTTCGACCCTCGGCTCTGCCACCGGGACCCCATCTTGATCCCAACCTTGGTGCCACAGCAGTTGCTGGCGAGCGGCCAAGAGGTTGTTGCTGTTGGCGTACCAATCCGCCCGCAGCAGGTGCACCACCGTGCGGAAGAACGGTCCTACATACCCGTCCGATACGGACCTTGCTCGCTCCCCATGCTTGAGAGTGTCCGCGAGTTGTAGCGCGCCCGCGAGATCGCTGTCCACGGCCAAGCGGTGGGCGTCGAGTAGTATGACCAGCGGGTCGGATTGGCCACCCGCCAGCTCCCTCATACTGTCCGCCGCCGAATCTGCGCCGGCCTGGCGCTGGAGCAACGAGAGTGTCCACGCTGCACGTTTCTGTTCCATCGGCGCCGCCGCCCCTTTGACATGCTGCCAAAGTGCGTTCATCACCTCGCTTCGCTCGAGACCAGCTCCTTCCTCGTCAAACATCAGCACGAAGGCATCGAGCTGAGCGGCAAAGAGATCAAAATCGTCGAGCAATTCCAACCCACGAATGGCCCGCGCCCGCGCCCGGGCTGTATCCAGCTGGCCCATCGCCAAGTATCCGAACATTTGTCCCATCAACCCGGCCAATTTCCAACGCACGTCTCCCTCAGCTTTGGCCTCGAACAATCTGCCGAAATCAATCGCACCGTTGGGAGCATCAAAGCTCGGCATGAGCCGTGCCGCGACAACTACCTCGGGGAGCAACTCGATTCCTTCAATTCCGAGTGCAAACTCGGCCATGTCGTGGCCGGCTTCGTCTCCGAGGAATCTGTAGGCAAATCCTATTGGGATGAGGAGTCTGTAGGCACCCGAAAAGAGATCGGTGGGTGTTGGGAGAGCCTTGAGACCGGCGAAGGCGCGCTCGGCATTCTCCTGTTCCCCCTCAGCAATGGCGCCCCACGCGAGGTGCTCTAATGCCGGAGCGAAGCCGGGGCGGAGCGCCAACGCCTCCTGCAGGCGTAACAAGGCTTCCGCACGTCGTTGTCCAGCGAGCGGCCCACGATTGAAGATCTCCTCACCCCAACGAAACCGCAGGTAAAAAAAGTCCGGCCACCGCTCAGCGGCACGCTTGAGGTGCGCAATACGTTCGGATAATGGTGCGACCGATTCCAGCTCGATCAATGCCTGGTAGTGCTCGGGAAACGAGTCCTTGTTCGCGATTAAGTGCTGCACCAGTGTGTCGCTGGCTCCGGCACCCGGGTGCTGACGACCGATCTCGCGCAATCGCCAAATACACAGCAGACACGTACTGTCCCTTGCGGCAGTGGTGTATTCCTTCTCCGCGTCGCCCCACAGACCGTCGTTAAAGAGGCGCTCCGCCTCGAGCCAACTATTAAAGCCCGCCGTCGACGTCGGCAATGCCTTGAGCGGCAACCACTCGGCAAGCGGACTACTCTGACTCCACAAAGTGCGGAGGACGTCGTAGGCAACCGAATCGGCGCCAGCCCGCCACTGGCTAGTACGTCCTACCCAACCGGCGTACCTCTGCGGACGCAACCCAAACAGGTCTTCGGTCTGGACAGTCACCGACAGCAACGAATCCGACACACTCACTGTCCCGTGCAGGGTTACGGTGGCGTTCTTGCACGACTTGTCCGGCTCACACACGTGAAAATCCGTACTCTGGCCGAGGCTGCGGGCGACGAGCGCAGTAACCGATGCCGTCAGCCGAAGAGGGTCGGCACCGACTTGCTGAAACGGCTCAACCCTCACTACGAGCGCTCCAGGAACCGGCGAAGGGGTCAGCAACGTGAGAATCACCCACACGAGCAACCCACCCGCCACGATCCCACCGGCAGTCAGCGCGGCCGCGCGCCACTGATAGCGCTGCACCCGAGTGCGCCAGAGCTTTCGTCTGAACGTCGCAGCATCTGGCCAGCGGTTCTTGGGGTCGAACACCAGCGCACCCCGCAGGACCCGAGCGATCTTACCCGGCACCCCAGACCAGTCGGCGCTGCTCGGCTCCTCGCCGGGATTACACCGTCGGCCGGTAATCGCCTCGTACAACACCATCGCCACGGTGTAGACATCCGTCTGAGCACTCACCTTATGGCCGGATATCTGCTCGGGGGGCATGTAATCCGGGGTGCCAATCACGTCGCCGGTCTGAGTCAGGGTCTCCTCCGTCCCACCCTGGGGTTTCGCAATACCGAAATCTCCAAGCAGGGCCCGTCTGCCCAGCAAGAACACGTTGGCCGGTTTGATGTCGCGATGGACGATGCCCCGCTTGTGTACTTCTTCCAGTGCGTCGAGGAGATCGCGTCCCAGTTTGACGGCCGCGCCAACACTCATCGGCCCGCGCCGCAGCGCGTCCGCAAGCGTAGCTCCTTCCATGTAATCCATCACGTAGTAGAACAGGCCGTTTGCCTCTCCGACGTGGTGAACCGGAATGATGTGGGAGTGACTCAGGCTCGCGAGAATGCGAGCTTCCCGGAGGAAGCGCTGCGCAGCGACTTCAGTGGCAATTTCGGGCAGCAAGACCTTAACGGCTACCCTCCGGTCGAGGGCAACGTCCCGCGCGAGGAACACCGTTCCCATGCCCCCTGCCGCCAACTCGTGGTGAACCTCGTAGTCGGGCGCCAACGCTTCCCGAAGTCGCTCTGCCAAAGATCTCATCTGCGCTCACAACCGCCTGATGTGGACCGCCAGGCATAGGCTGCGGGTCGGTACGACCACAGGTCAAGCGGCACCGGGTGGGATATGACGATTCTCAGCAGCTGAAAAAGAGTGACAGTATCGCTCGGGAGTGACATCTTGGTGCGTCTTTAATCAGCTGAACCACATTACCCGATTCCTGGAACGGAGGTTCTTCATGACACGGTTCCGTTTGGGCACCCTACTCGCTGCGATCGTGGCGCTCTCAGGCTGTTATCACACAACTATCGAGACCGGGCTTCCACCCAGCACCCAAACACTCGAGAAACCATGGGCCTCCTCGTGGGTGTACGGTTTGGTACCGCCACAGACTGTCGAGACGGCCTCTCGGTGCCCCAATGGCGTTGCAAAAGTCGAAACGCAAATCAGCTTCCTGAACGGGCTCGTGGCCTTGATCACCTTTGCCATTTACACACCGATGACCATCGTGGTCACCTGCGCAGGCCCTGACACGCCGATGGAGGAAGCCGATCAAAATGCAGTCTCGATCAGGCTCGACGCAAACATAGAGGAGAAGCAGCACGCCTTCCACGATGCTGCGGTGCTGGCAGCGCGGCGTGGCGTCCCGGTCCTCTTGAAGTTCGAGTAAACAACTCAGGGCATGGCAGCAACTGCGGGGCTAACGCCGCCCCGCGGTTGCACATCAGTTCCTGGCTTCCAGCACCTCGCGGACCGCACTGAGCAATCGGTCGGGCGCGAACGGCCATCTAAGTCCGCGTACGTCGGCGAGCCGCGTCGCGATAGCAAGCGGATCGGGCGCCCCGTAAGGCCGGCGGCCTGCTATGGCGACCACTTTCGCCCTGGGACATTCATGGCGGAGTCGCCGGATGAACTCGACCCCGTCCATGTCGGGGAGTCTCAGGTTCACCACGACGACATCCGCGGGCGTCTCACTGCAAGAAACCAGACCAGCATGGCCCTCGTGTGCTTCGATCACTTCGTGGCCGGCGCCGGTGATAACCCGTCGCAATCCTCCGTGCACTGCTTCCTCCCCATCCACCACCAGAACGCGCTTAGAGTCGGTGTTTCGGCGTCGCTTACTGAACCTGCGAGTGAGACCTGCGCGCCTCTCCAGCTTGCGGCGCTCCACACCCGTTCGGCGGTCCGCCAAGAAGCGCCGACCCGCCTCTACTGGAAGGTAAATCTCTCGGCGGCTCATGACCCTCCGCTCATGACCCGAACGAAGTGGCGCCACCGAGCGCCGATCAGCCACGCGCCGTCGCGAGCCCTGGCGGTTGTCATTGGAAAGTGGGTCCATCGCTGAACCTTTCAGCCAGCGCAGTTTCCGGCCGGTCTGGTCTCAGTTTGTTCGACTCCACCGGCAAGGGGTGGGTCGAGACAGAGTATCCCCATCCCAACCGCCTTGGCAAGCTCTCGGCCAGATAGACCTCATGCGCTTGCTCTTTGATGAGATCGAGTTTCCACCAACAACGAGCCACTCATACCCATTGCCAAGCACCTAGACAACGTCCTCGGTCCAGCTCACCTTGACGTAAGTGCCCATGGCACTGGGAGTTACGTAAGGCACTGTATTGTTCCTGGCCAGCCCGTCCGAGATTTCTGCTCGTGGGTGACCTCTCACATGTGACATAGGTCATCGCGCCTAACCAAGCTACATGGCACCGTTGGCTGCGTTCGCACCGGCAGCGGCCTAGCCGCAGCCGGGCGCGTATCGGGTTTTACGGTCCTTGTTCCCTCTGAGGAGTAGTCCATGTTACAGCAAGCGCAAAGCCTCATCCCTGAGGAATGGAGCGGGACGTTCGAATTGCTGTCCGCTCCCATTTCGTGGATTCCGGCCTGGCATACCGCGATGATCAACTTCGCGTGGTATGGCAGCTCTCCCACGGAGATCCTAGTCAAGCGTGTGTTGGTGATGCTGCCAATGCTATTACTCATCGCGGCAATGTGGTCCACGATGGTTTCGCTATACACGCTACCGTTCCGATCGGCCCGCGGCAGCTTTCTCACCACCCTGCTCAGTGCGTGGTGGGATGCGGGACGCACTATCTGGTTTTTCTGGGCCGGAGCGGTTCGCGTCGGCGTGGTCTTGGTGGGCTGGATCAAGAATTTGATCCGCCTCGCATTCGCCATGCTCAAGAGCGCCTTCCAGTCCCCTCTGAACCTTCTGGACTGGACGTCGCGCAATTACTTCAAGCCAGGTGTTCCGTGGGTTGCATTCCTCGGCCTCATGGTTTGGGGTGTCATCGAGGCGTTGATCTTCACCTACACGCTGCGTCCGACGATGACAGAGGTTCTGGCGGGCATTACCGGCTTCGAGCCCGATGCCCGGTTCCTGACCCCCATCCTGTGGATTTTCCTCTATTTCTTGATCCTAGGCAGCTTCGCGTGCATCCAGGTACTCGGTGACGCGATGAATAAAAAGGACTATGGGCAAATCTTGCAGATGGTGCTAGTCGAGCTGTCGGTGGTTTTCTTCGAAGTCATGTTCTTGTATCGCGAAATGATCGACGCCCTCACCCCCTGGATCGCTCAGCAGACCAACGGACGGCTTCAACTCGGCCTGGTGGCGACCTTGTCTCTCGCGGTGTTCGGCTGGGTCGGTGTCCGGGGAATGACCTGGTTCCTGTTCGGGCGGTTCGGCACACCGGCACTGCTGGCCATTCTAGGTCGGGAGACCCTCAAACATGATGCAGCTATTGGCGCAAGCGGCCTAGAGCCGGTTGCGAATGCAATGGAGGGACCGATCACCGCCCTCAAGGCAGAGACCGCGTGGTTCAACCGAGAAGCACGCAAGGTGTTCGAGTTGCTGTCACTGCCCGTGCTTCAGCTCCTCGCCGCGGCAGTGAACTTCGCCGTAGTCGCCATCACGTCGCGGCCAATGTTCAGCTTACCGTTCAGCAATCTGGACGAGGTAATGGCTACTACACCGCTGCTCGGCAGTTCGAAGAAGTCGAGAGCCCCCAGGAGTGAGCCAGCGGTCCAGCTCCAGCGGGAGGCACGATGACAGCGGCGGTGAGGGTACGACGGTTCGCAGCCGGCGCGATCATCGTCGCCATCCTTGGCGCTTGCACGCCGGTGGAGGACAGTCCCCGTCGGGCCAGATCCACCCTCGTTCTCGGCATCGACGTGAGTGGATCGTTCGAGGCGACCGGAAACTACAACGACGCAATAGAGTTCGCGTCGCATTACCTGTACGGGCACCTCGGCGGACTCGGTGAGTTGGCGGTGCCGTCGGCGGTGTTCGTCGGCTCGGTGGGTGGAGAAAACCCGGGCGAAATGAAATCGTTCCAGCCGATTCACGCGTTCCGAGGAAAGAGCCCGGAGGAGATCGCTGCCGTTCTGCGGGAGCAATTCCCCTCGCGGGACGGGTTCACGGACTTCAACACCTTCTTCGACCGTGTGGCGACCTTGGTCAAACGGCAGGGACTGATCTTGGCTCCGCTGAACATCGTGTTGCTCACCGACGGTATTCAAGACCTCACGGCCACCAGTTCCAACATCGAGAGTCGGTTCGCAACGATCGATCTAGGCCCCTTGGAATACCTCTCACGAAGCGTCACCGTGCGTCTTCTCTATGCCACACCCACCGTTTCCGTTGCTTGGGAGCGAGAGGTCGACAGGAGACGGGTCCGGATGTGGACGGTGGATCACGAGGTCATGGGAGGATGGCGCGAGCAACTCGAGTCCGACATCAACGGCGGTGGCGCCGAGGACAACCTTTGGAAGTGGGTGCAAGACAACATCGACTTCCGAGTGCGCACCCGGGTGCTATAGCACGGCACACCTCCATGATGCAGCAGGTAGATGCCGGGAGAAATCCCGGCCTTATCTCTGCGCCACACGATGAAACCGGCGCATCAATTCTGCAACAATGAGGAAATTACAGACTCAGGGGAAAAGCAACGCCCCGCGTGTCAACCCCGGGCCAGCGTCTCCATCGGAAGCAACGCATTGTAGATGAAGCGATGAACCGGCGTTGCCACGCCTGCTTCCCAACCGATCCGCACGACCGCACCGTTTTGAGATTCGAGCTCCGACCGCCGGGCAGCGATTACCCGCATCAGATTGGCAGCCTCCAAAATGGTTGAAAGCATCAACCAATTGGATATCACTGAAGACGCACGTGCACAAATACTGGGCGGTAACGCCTGGAGTCTGCTCAGACTATGATTTGGGCAGGTCGTGTAGGATCGCCGGACACCTACTGGTTCTTGATCGAGGTCAGAAACCAACCAGTGGAACCTTTTTCGAACGTGACACGCATTTTTGGGGAGTGCCGGCCCTGACTTCCGTCATTTGTCCGGTACTCGTACCGCCCAATCAGCGATGCGGACGCCGAATCCCCTTCGACGTCAATCCGATCGGCCGTCAAACTTACCTTGAGAGTCTGCACGGACCTGAAGAATTCCGCCCAACTAGCCCGGTCCTGGCGCGTCAGGTTCACATGGACTTGCGCCAGGCGATCTACGCTTTGCGACTCTATTGCTCGGGCAAGACGCTGGACGACTTGTGCGATTTGGACACGCGGTTGGCTCACTGACCCGCTCGGCGTCGCCTGCGGTGTAGTCCGTGAGCGTGTCGCTGTGCGCCGCGGCACCGGTAGGGACGCTGAGGGATCTTGCACCAGCTTCGACAACGGTTGAACCGAAGCGGGGTCAACCGAATCCGTGGAGTTCTTGACCGCCGTAGTGTCGCCTGCCACAGACAGCGGCGTATCCAGCGACGCCAAGGCAACAGATACCGCAAAGAGAAGCCCTCCGAACGCCGCTACAAGCGGAAGATGCGCCGGACGCAAGCGGCTCCGACGGCCGAACCGCCACGTGCTCACCCGAGCCGTGCTTTCCAGGAGCTCCGACCGTTGCCCAGCTCCTACCGTACCTGGTGTGCCCATCGTCGCGCCCGTTTGCGTCAGTTGCACCGATCCGAACGCCTTCGCCACTCCGAAGTCGCAAACTACCGCCCAACCGTTCTCGTCAATCATCACATTTGCCGGCTTCACGTCACGGTGGACGACCCCTCGGTCATGGGCATAGTGCAGGGCACTGGCTACCTGCTCCACGAATCTCAAGCACTTCACCAGGTCGAGGGGTCCGCGATCGGCGATCAGCTCCGCCAACGAGTGGCCTCTGACAAATTTCATGGTAAACCAGAGGAAGGTAGAACGGCTGCCAATCTGGTGAATCGGCACAATGTGGGGATGGTCGAGCGACGCGGCGATCTTGGCCTCTCGTTTGAACCGCTCGGCTGACTCCGTACCGAGTGCCAGCTCGAGCGGCAACACTTTCAAGGCGACAAATCGGTTCAACTCCACTTCGTGAGCCAAGTAGACGAGGGACATCCCCCCCCGCCCCAGGAGACCCTCGATCCGAAACTCCGGACGGAAAGCCCTGCGAATGCTCCTCTCGACTTCGGGGGAGACCTCGACGCGACGCTGCGACCCGCCGGTCAGTGAGAACCCGCACTCGGGACACCTGTTGTCGATCTCTGAAATTTGTCCGGAGGTACAGCGGGGACACTGCATCCTGAAAAGCCTCCCATTCAACCGGGGGCCGTAATAAGGGGACTCCACCTGAATCTTGCTGTGATATATGGCCCACTTGCCGACGGTGGACGTGGTCATGGCAGCGAGATACCGCCGCCAGGTCGGCGAATGACTCGATGGGGTGCAATGGCCGTGCCAGCCACCGGATCCCTACACCATATCAGTTGTATACATAGAGTTAGCGACTCTGGCTGAGGCCACCGGGACGGGCCCAACGGTCAGCGAGCGACCAAGGAAACCGTCCGCTAGCGGCTCCTGGGACTCCCGTACCCACCACCACCTGGCGTCTCCACCCGCACCACTGTCCCTGCCTCCACCAACGCGCTCGCCTTGCCTCCCAACTCGCGCTCGGTTCCATCAGGCATGAGGAGCACGTTGCGGCCCACCTTGCCCGGCTCGCCGCCCTCGAGGCCATACGGTGCGTGGCTCCGACGATCGCTCAGGATCGTGACCTCGGCCGGGCACAACGCTTCGAGCTCGCGAACGATGCCGTTGCCGCCCCGAAACCGGCCCATACCACCAGAACCACGCCGCACAGCGTAGCGACGCACACGAAAGGGATATGTGTGTTCGAACGCCTCGATGGGCGTGTTGAGGCTATTCGTCATGTGACAATGGGTGGCATCCAAACCATCCGCACCGGGACGCGCGCCCATCCCGCCAGCGATCGTCTCGTAATACGCGAAATGTCTTCCCGTTCTAGGATCGGTGCCTCCAAGAGTCAGATTGCTCATGGTTCCGTAGCTCGCCGCCGGGATCTTGCCGGGCATTGCCTGCGAGAGCGCCCCGAGCACCACGTCCACTATGCGCTGCGAGGTTTCGACGTTCCCGCCGGCAACGGCTGCGGGAATTCGGGCGTTCACGAGCGACCCCTCCGGCGCAACCACGTCCAGCGGACGAATGGTGCCGTAGTTCGACGGGATCGAAAACGGCACGATAACTCGAAAGCAGTACATCACGGCCGACAATGTGATGGCATAAATGGCGTTCACGCTTCCGGGCACCTGCTCGCACGTTCCCGAAAAGTCGATTCGCGCGTTGTCGCCGTCTATCGTGATCGCAACGACGATGGGCAGCGGCCCGTTTCCCTGACCGTCGTCGTCCATGCAGTCCTCGAATTTGTAAGCGCCGTCCGGAATTCGTTTGATCGCTTCCCGGATCATCCGTTCAGCGTAATCCTGCAAGTGACTCATGTAGGACTTCACCGTATCGATGCCGTACTTGCCTGCGATGGCAACGAGTCGTCTCTCGCCGGTACGGTTCGACGCGATTTGCGCCGTCAGATCTCCCTCCCGCTCCACGGGCGTGCGCACATTGGCGAGAATCAGGTCCAGGATGTCCTTGACCACCTCACCGTTACGGACGAGGCGCAGCGGTGGAATCCGGATTCCCTCTTGATAGATGGAGTTCGACAGAGGCATCGATCCGGGGGTGATACCGCCCACATCGGAATGATGTGCCCTATTCGCCACGTAGAACGTCGGCGCATCATCTCCTTCCATGTAGACCGGTTGAACCAACGTGATATCCGGGAGGTGGGTGCCACCGCAAAACGGATCGTTGACGATCACTACGTCTTCCGGCTCCATCGGGACGTGCGCGATGGCAGCCTCGACCGACAACGGCATCGAGCCAAGGTGCACGGGCATGTGCTCACCTTGCGCCACCATGTGACCATCGCCATCGAACACAGCGCAGGAGTAGTCTCTTCGCTCTTTGATGTTCGGCGAGAACGAGGTACGGCACAGGGTCACCCCCATCTCCTCCGATGCTGAGTAGAACAGGTTACGAAAAACCTCGAGCGTTACGGGGTCCCAACTAGCTTCGCTTCGCATACACCTTCCATGTCGATTGAGTCACGGAATCCGTTACAGTGGCCATTTTCACAACGACGCAGGCTCCAAAATCAGGTTCTCGCCCTTATCCACCCTGCAGCGAAAGTCGGGCGGCACCACCGTCGTCGTGCTGTATTCAACGACCAACGCCGGGCCCTTGAACGCGTTCCCCGGCCGCAGCTTGGCTCGGTCTACCAGTTGCGACGCCCGCGCTTTCCCGTCGAACACCATTCGCCACTCGCCGATCATGGCTGCCGAGGCGTCCTCGTTCTCCAACTCGTGTTCCGGAACGGGCGGCTTCTCCGTACGCCCCACCGATCGCAGCCGCACGTTGACCACTTCCGTTTGTCGGGTGGGATCGGCATAGCCGTAACGCGTCTCGTGCAATTCGTGGAACGCCGCCTCGAAGTCATGAGTCATCGAGACGGCAAGTTCGTAGCCTTGACCCACGTACCGCATGTCCAGCGAGCGCTCCATAACCAAACGCTTCGCCACGAAGCCCTCTGCCTCGTACTCGGTGCGCGCCTGTGTCTCCAGTTCCACGAAGGCTCGTTCCAACTCACCAGAGTCGAGTTCCGCGCTGCGCACTAGCAGCGTTTGCGAGTAGTCCCGCACGAAGTCGGCCAGCAGCATGCCCAGCGCCGACAGGATGCCGGCTGCCTGCGGTACCAGCACGCGCGGGATGTTGAGGCTTTTCGCCAGATCCGCTGCATGCATTGCGCCGGCACCGCCGAAACACACCAAGGTGAAATCCCGCGGATCGTGCCCGCGCTCCAGTGATATCACACGGATCGCCCGCTCCATCGTGGCATTGGCAACGCGCAGGATTCCCTCCGCCGTCTCTACGGGCGACAGGTTCATCTCCCGTGCAAACACTTCCATCGCATCGTTCACCGGTTTCACCGGAAGCTCTTGGTCGCCGCCCAGGAAGTGCGTCGCCGAAAGACGTCCCAAAAACAGATTGGCATCGGTCACCGTCAGCTCCGTTCCCCCCCGCTGGTAACAGATCGGACCGGGCTCGGCGCCGGCACTAAGCGGGCCCACCCGCAGTGAGCCGCCGGGATCACGGTATGCAATCGATCCGCTGCCCGCGCCCACCGTGTGAATATCGATCACAGGAACTCGTATCGGCGCCTCAGCGATAATCGCCTCAGTCGTTCGACTCAGTTCACCGGGGCACAGACAGACATCTGTGCTCGTGCCGCCCATGTCGAACGTGATCACGTTGTCGCAGCCGGAGCGCCTACCGATTTCGAAACCGCCCACCGCACCACCCGCAGGACTGGAAAGCACCGTCTGCACCGCGCGCTGCCATGCGGCCTCCAATGAAACGATCCCGCCATTCGATTGCATGATCCGCACGCGATCCGACTCCAGCGCCCCAGCCAGATAGGCCAGATAGCGCGACATCACCGGACCGACATAGGCGTTCACCACAGTGGTGCTACACCGTTCGTATTCGCGAAACTCCGGGAGCACTAAGTGAGACGCCGTTACGAACGCGTCGAGTTGGTCCTCGAGCGCCATCAGCAGAGCACGTTCATGATCGGGATTCGCGTACGAGTGCAGCAAGCAGATGGCCACCGAATCCGGGTTGAGCCCTCGCACCTGATCTACCAACTCGCGCACGGACTCCTCGCTCAACGGCTCGAGCACCAGGCCCTGCGGATCAACCCGCTCGAGAACTCCAAGGCGTAGCTCTGCGGGAACCAATGGCACCGCCTTCTCAACATTGGCTTCCATCTATACGCCGCGCCGCTGCGCCCAGATGAGCACTGCTATCAGGGCGAAGTAAATCACCAGCAGATAGGCATAGAGGAACGGGAGTCCCAACACCCACGGCGTTATCCGATTGGCAAGCACATGCACGAACGGCGGTTGCGTGAGTGCAAATAGTGCAAGGAACAGCACCACGGCAATCCACCCGTCCCGGGTGCGCGGCCGGTAGTGGGAGCGGTACTCGGGGTAGTCACCGCTTGGATCACGGGACTTCTGCTCTCGGCTCCTCTCGCTTGGCATATCCGAACTCTCATCGGTTCGAGTTGACCTTCTCGTTGTACCCGCCGTGGCGGCCAGCGAAAATAGGCTTCCAGCCGACGTTCTGCTAGAACACCAGTCTAGTGGGGGGCCCGACCCAGGCATATCCTATATCAGTTCGCCGTGGACGTGCTCCACCGTGTCCGTGTTGTACCTGGTGCCGCTAGGGCGCGAGTTCGGCACTGGCTCAGATCTCGCAGGATGTAAGATTTCCCACGCTGAGCGACTACTATCGCATGGAGACCGTCGGCTTCCCCGCCATCTCTCCCAGCGGCGACAGAGTGGCCTTCGTTCGGACTCGAACAATGGAAGACGAGAATCGACGCCACAGCGAGGTCTGGTTAGTCTCGACGGACGGCGAACCGGTCCCTGTTCGGTTGACCACGCCGGCGTTCGGCGCATCGAGCCCCCGCTGGTCGCCTGACGGGAAGATCTTGACATTCTCGTCCTCCCGCCCCGGCGGATCGATCTTGTTCCTCCGCATGGATCGGCCCGCCGGCGAGGCGTTTCAGATCGAAGGAGTGGACAGCTCGCCGATTTTCAGTCCAGACAACTGTTGGATCGCGTTCACCAAGCCCACGCTGCCACCGGTCGGCGAGCGGAAAATCGACGAACGGTTCGAAGGGCGGATGTATGACTGGATGAACTACCGATTCGATCGCCGAGGATATCTCGACGATCCCAGAGACCGGCAGGCAACCCCGCCTCAAGAGATTTATGTCGTGCCACGTGAAGGCGGCACACCTCGCCAGGTCACACACCTCGGCGTCGACGCCCGGGGAGTGGCGTGGAGTCCCGATGGCCGCTCACTTGCATTCACCGCCGACTCCCATCAGCTAGCGAACACACGTACGAGCGCGCCGATCTCTGGGTGGTAGATTTGGACGGCGGCGCTCGACGCCTGACAGACGACGGTTACCACTACTGGAACCCCTCCTGATCACCCGACGGACGGCGGATCGCGGTGCAGGGAATTAGCCGGTCGCCGCCGCCCGTCGATTGTTGCTGCTAGCGATCGTAGATCCATAGACGCACGCGAGCTGTCGTTATTCGAGGTGCAGCGGATGCTGCGGGAGGCTGGCGGTGGGGTGACGGGCGTGAGCGGCCGGCACTGAGTCAGCCATAGCGGCGCCGGGTGCAGCGAGCAACGGATTCAGCCGGCTCTGTCAAGTCGGACTGTCAGAGTCGGCGCCGCATTCGCGCTATGAGTCGTCGGCTGCGTACGCTCCGCGCAGACCGTCACGCACCCACGTGCTGCATGTACATGGCGACCGCGAACTGCAAGAACGTCACCAGTGCCCACACGCCGCCGGTGACGAGGACGGCGCCCGCAGTCCCAACCCGTCGCGTTCCCGTGAGGCCTAGGACCATCAGCCCGACCCAGCCCAGCTCGAACATGTTGACCTGACTGAGCACCGTATAGAACCCCGACGCGCCTTGCGGGCGCTCCAAGAAGAACCCAGCGATCGACCCCGGCATCACACCGAGTGTAGCCGCATCGATTGCCAACGGCCCCTGCCGCACGAGCCAGACCAGATGATTGGCAGAACCCACTAGATCGGCGATGAACGCGATGGCCGCGATGCGAAAGAGTCGCCCAAACCGGATTTCAATCGTGCCCAAGAGGCAGAACATCTGGACGAGCAGGGCGATAAATGCGACGCGCAACCAGAGCATTACGGGAATCGTCAGGTAACCCCAGCCGCGAAACCGGCTCAGCATATCGATCTGGGCGTCGATGCGCTCCGCCTCGAGCTGCGACCCGAGGATGTTGCGATACACCTCTGGGGTCATGACGAACTCGTTTTCCGCCCAAGCAAGCACCGCGCTGGCGACGACGAGAAGCCCAAAGAGCTGCCAGGTCCTGAGGCCCCGAGTCGTGTCTCCCGTGGAGCCGGAGAGCTGTGAAACCGTGCCGTTCAGTGATTTCTCCATTGCCGCGATCTCATCACACTAGGTAAGCGGAATACACAATCTATGCCGAAACAGCAAGATCGTCATACACACCCACCAACCGTCTGAACTCCGTCGGCCCGACGAGCAGGTCGCGGGGGACGCCTTCCTCGATCACACCACCCCGACCCATGACGTAGAGATAATCCGCGTGGAGCAAGGTGCGGAGTTGGTGCGACACCACCAGCACGGCGTGGTCTCGCGCGTACGCCGTCAGCGTTCTCATCATCGCCCTCGCAGTCTCGACATCGGTCGTGTTTATTCCTTCATCCACGAGGAGAACGGTCGGCGCCTCGAGGAGCGCTCGCATTAATCCGATCACCTGGCGCTCTCCCGACGAAAGCTTGCGACCCCCCTCCCCGACGAGGGTGAGCAGTCCTGACGGAAACCGGGCGAGAAACGATGTAAGATCGAGTTCGTCGATGCGCCGCGTGAGGTCATCGGGCCCGCCAACCCTTCGGCCCAGCAGCACGTTGTCGGCGATCGTGCCAGTGATGAGCTTCACACTCTCGGGAAGCGCGGTGACGTGACGCCGATAGCTCTCGAGATCGATTTCACTCACCATCACCTCGTCCACGCGCACCTCCCCCGCCGCAAGGGCGTACTTGCGCTCCAGGATTTTCACGAGCGTGCTCTTGCCCACTCCTGTAGCGCCACACAGCGCCGTGAGGCGCCCGCGCTCTATTGAGAGGGTGAGACTATCGAATAGCCGGCCGCCCTTCGGCCACTCGAACCGTCCGTCCCGCACCGTGAGCGCCTGCCGCAGCCGGAACGGCTTCGTGCCAGGCGCGCCCTCCGGCTCGACGAGGAGCAGGTCCATGAGCCGCCGCGCCGCCACAGAAGCTTCCTGCACCGTCAAGTGCGCCTCCACCATCCGTACGGTCGCCGGCATCATTCCCGCAAAAAGCGAGTACGCGGCCATCATTTGTCCTAGGGTGATGGATCCACCAATGACGAGCATGGCTCCCGCCGTCAGCGCCGTCATGACGAGTAACCCGCCGGCCAGCTCGGCGTACAGAGACACCCGGGCCTGCGTCTTGCCCAGCCGCGCCACGCGTTCCTGGAAGCGGCCGTAGAGCTTACCTGTGAGTGCCGCGAAGACGCCGCTCGAGTTGAAACTTCGAATAGCTTCGATACCGGTCAAGCCGTCGATGTACGATGCCTCGACCTGCGCATAGCTCTGCATGGCCTCATGCTGCTCGGACTGAATGCGTCGGGTCACGAGGCCAAGCATCGTCACGTAGAGCGGGACCGTGGCCAGCGCAATCCAGCCGAGCGCTGGAGTCAACACGAAGAGGAAGGTCATCGAGCCGACAACGACCAAGACGTCAACCGCCGTCGAACCGACGATCCCAAGCACCGCGGCTTGAATCCTCACGGAGTCGTTCAGTCGCGCCGTGATATCCCCTGTCCGGCGCGACTCGAAGAATCGAGTCGGCAGCTTGAACAGATGGCCAAGCGAGTCGACCGCCACCGCCGTGCTGACCCGCCGATTCAGCTCAACGAGCACCCGCCGGCGGATGTAGCCGACACCAGCCCTAAGGACCTGTACACCGAGCAAGAAGATGCCGGTGGCGACGACCGCCGAGGCGCGGCGCGCCGGGATGAAGCGGTCGATCAATAGCTGAACGAAGACCGCGGTCAGCAGCCCAAGTACGGTGTATGCGACTCCGAGAAAGATGGACTGCGCAACCCACGCCTCCTGGCGGCGAAAATATGAGACGATCCATCGCACCCAGTGTGGCGTCGGCGAGCGGTGTAGCTTCTTGGTTGGTGACAGTAGCAGCACCGATCGCGTGACCCAGATGGCGAGGAAGTCGCTTCGGCACATCCGGACGATGCCCCGCGCCGGATCGCCCAGCAGCACCGCCTTCTCGCCGACTCGATACACAACCACGTAGTGCGGCAGGATCCCGTCCATGACCACGTGAGCGACACACGGCAACGCGACCGTCCCCAGATCGTCGTACTCGCCGCTGCCTCCGCTCGCCCGAAACCCGAGCCGCTCCGCCGCGCGGAGCAACGCAAGCAATGTCGTCCCGTTCGTATCCGTAAGGGCGAGCTCTCGAACCGCGACGAGACTCGCATCCCCGCCCCAAAACTTGAGCACGCTCAAGAGCGCGGCGGGCCCGCAGTCGGTCCGATCGTATTGCCGCACGACCGGGTAGCGGCGCCTGAGCAAGCTGCGCAGCACGGTGTTCAGCGTAAGTCCGGCCACGACGTTCCATTACGCCCGACCGGCGCCGCCGACTCGATTGGGTTGCCGGAAGCCAGCCACGCGTCGCCGCGTGTGATGCGTAAGAAGATGTCCTCCAGGCTATCGCCGGGCGTGCGGCCGAACTGTTGACGGAGGTCGTCCAACGTCCCCTGGGTGATGAGCCGGCCGTGGTGAATCACCGCCAACCGATCCGCGAGGCGCTCGGCGATCTCCATGATGTGAGTCGTGAAGAACACTAGTTTGCCGGCATCCCGCGCCTCGAGCATGCGGTCCTTGACGAGGCGCGCGCTGGCGGCATCGAGGGCCCCCGTTGGCTCATCAAACAGCAGAATGTCGGGGTCGGGCACCAGCGCAGCGAGAAACGCGATCTTCTTCTTCATGCCCAGAGAGTAGCTCTTGATGAGCGTGTCGGCGTCGCCGCTTAGCTCCAGGCGCTCCAGCTGTTCGTTGATCCAATCACGGCGTGACGCGTCCACGCCGTACAATTCCGCGATGAAGAGGAGAAACTCGCGCCCCGTAAGATAGTCGTACAGCACCGGTTGCTCGGCCAGATAGCCGACTGCTCGACGGACCTCGTGAATCTCCGGTGAGCTCACGTGTACGCCGTTGATGCGGACGTCCCCCGCCGTCGGGTTCTTGTGGCCCACGATCGTGTGAATGGTCGTCGTCTTCCCCGCGCCGTTTGGCCCGAGGAAGCAGAACACCTCGCCCGAACGCACCGTGAGGCTCAGCTCGCGCACAGCGACCTTGTCCCCGTAGGATTTCGTCAGGCGGTCGATCTGGACGCGTGGGGCCATATGCGTCATAATTCAATCCGTGGGAACCGGTGGAGCGCCCACCACATGACGGCGGAGAACGCGGTGGCCAGCGTAAGGACAACAAAGGTGATGAGACCGGCGTAGCTTCCGCCATCCATTCTTCCCAGGCCGTATTGCACGTGCGCGACGCCCACGAGCCCCAGCGACACGGCGCATGTGCCCACGTACAGGTACTTCGCCACGGCTGTGGCGCCGGACAGGAATGTGGCCCGACGTTGGAGGTCCGGTAGCAGGAACCCCAGCGCCAAAGCCGCAAAGGTCCATATCAAGGCACCGCCGATGGCGTACCCCAGCACCTCGACTAGGGTAATTTGGCGGAGGCCGGCGATCTGAGCCGCGGCGAACAGCACCAGCGCGTGCGCAACCGCATGCGTCAGGACGTAGATGCCGTTTGCGAGCCCCTTTCGCACAAAGAGCTGCCCTCCCGTCAGCACCGGGCGCAGGACTCCAAGCTGCGAACCCTCGAGGCCGAGGCAATTGAGGCCGCGCAGCATGGCGAGTCCGGCGACCACTCCGAGGAGCACGACGACTAGTAGGGCGGCCGAGTGCACCGGTTGCAGCGCGCTGCGGTGACGCAGCACGGCAATCAACACCACCGCGCCAACTTCTGTGGAGAACACAAACCACTGCTCACTGAAGTAACTACGCGGCTCTCTAGCATACGGCGCTACCACGTCCTTGCGCCAAAACGGCCTCACGGCTGGCCACCGACCCCTGCCCGGCGCGCAATCCGTCGAATAGGCTCGAGTAGCGTCGATGGGTAGACGCATCTAGATCGATCGGGACCTCGAGGTGCGCCACCGCTGCCCAGGCAGTCACAGCCCGCAGCGCCAACCGCGTCGCCAGGCCCAGAGCGAGAATCCAACCGAGTAGGGTAAGCCACCGTCCCTCGTCGATCGCGAGAGTCGCTCCGAGAGGTGCCAGGCCAAAATAGAGCGCGCGTTGCGCCATTTCACCAAGCGCTTCGAGCTGCTCAGGAGCGCGTTCCACCATGCTAGTGACGCCCCCAGTGAGGAGAAAATAGGCGCCGAAAAAGATGGCGGCGCCGCCTCTCAGGACAGTCTTCGCACGACGGGCGATGTCGGGCCGACGAGTCCAGCTTCGACACACAGAAGCTACCGCGATGCCAAGCACCAGCAGATACACCGAGGTTGTCGCCAAGTGGACGGGAATTCCGATCCACGGAGACTCGAGTCGACCGATGAGGGCGCGACCGTAAAAGAGATAGAAGAATGGCACGAGGTATGCCACGCCCATGAGTAGTACAGAAACGAGCATCCGGTCGAGCGCCAAGAGCGGCATGACACTCGGATGCGACATCAGCGGCTCTGGCTTACGCCGTACCACGAACACCTTCGAGAGGATCGGCGGTACAAAGGCGACGAACGCGAGTGCCAGCGCAAGATGCGCAGCCACGAGCATCCCGTCCAACACGCCGGAGCTGGGTAGTAGCCGAGCCGCAGCGCCCCGGGTCACTAGTGATATCAGCGACGGAAGGGCCACGATGATCAAGACGATCCACAGTTTACCCGAGAGCGTGTGTACCGCTTCGTGATAGACCGCCCGGCGGGACATCTTCCATTTCCACCATGCAAGGGTCAGCAACATGAGCATATCGTCACGCGCGTTTCCCATCGCGTCGAACAGACCTCCTCGCCAGGGTGTGATGGCGGCACGGAAAGCAACCGGTCGCAGGTGCCACAGTCTTTGCGGGTATAAGCGGGACCCCTCGAATCCGAATCGACGAACCTGAGGAGCCTCACTTGACCGACTGAACGGTCGAGTTCAGGCACCCGCGCACCGGCTATCCTATGCTCCTCCGTTGGGTCAGGCGAAGCAAGCGCCCCAACCCGTCGCCAAGCTGTAGAAGGCCAACTTGGAGATTGGATCGGGGCTCACGATGGCTGCTATGGTGCCTACGGCGGTGAGCCCACAGACAAATCCGTGCCAGAAGCCTCCGCCTTCGAGTTGCTGCGCCTGCTCGAGCGTCAAAACCTGCATCAGTTATTCCTCCATGATCTCAATATTGTGATGCCGTGCCGGCGGCACGGCGTCGGACTGTGCCGAGGAGCCAACGACTCCTCTCAAGACACGGCGGCCTCGATTAGACACACCCCAACGGCCTTGCTGAAGAGATATGCCGCCAGCATGCGACTGAAGAAGACCCCGACGCCAAGCGTTGCTCCCATTGCCATGCCACACCAAAAAAGGCCTCCTCCCTCGATATCCGTCATCTGATCAGAGCTGAGCGTATGCATTACTACCTCCTATTCAACATTATTGATGCAGACCTGCATCAGTTATTCCTCCATGATCTCAATATTGTGACGCCGTGCCGGCGGCACGGCGCCAGACTGTGCCGAGGAGCCAACGACTCCTCTTAAGCCAGGGCGGACTCGATCAGACACACCCCAATGGTAGACCTGTGAGATATCTCGCCAGTATGCGACTGAAGAAGGCCCCGAGGCCAAGCGTCACTTCCATCGCCATGCCACACCAAAGAAGACCTCCTCCCTCGATATCCGTCATCTGGTCAGAGCTGAGCGTATGCATCAGCACCTCCTATTCGACATTATTGATGTTGTGTGATTGTGCGCCGACCGAGGAGCCCGTCGGACGCAGCACCGGCTGTTCGGCCCCACACGTTGCCGCCTGGGGCGTCGCGCACGCCGATCCGTCCCCCACGTCACCTGCTGCGAGCGCGCGAGACGCGGCCACCGCTTCTCAGTCGCGGCCATGTTCAACGAGTCCTCCGTCGTGACCAGTAACAACTCCGTGCCCGCCAGCCGGTCGAGGTGTGGGTCGAGCGTGTCGAACTCGTAGGTGCAGTGCGCGCACTGGCTGTGAAAGAGAATGAGCAGCGTGCGGCCCCGCGGGCTGGGGCGGAACCAAGCGGTAACACCTCCCGCCGCGAGGCCGCCGCCGCCACCCAACTCCCGACGAGCGCGACGGCCGCTAGGAATACGAACGCCACAAACTTTTTCACCATGATACAACGAGACGGACGCCTTCCGTGAAGGACGTAGCGAGGCTACGACAGGTCGTTCAACAAACCGTCAACAGGCAAGACCGCGCCGCGTATCACCCCGGCACGACCCCCCCGGTGGTCCACCCTGCCGAGCTCCTACCCGCCGCCGCGCCATCAATGGCTGTATTCGGATTCGACCCCCTGACACTGAGCACTGCGGGCAATCCGGTCGCGCTCGTTTCCCGCACGAGAAGCACCGTACGCAGGGTGGGCAACGCCGTAACCATCAACGACGTTCTCCCTATGGAGCAGCGGATGGTGCAATCGTAGCCCGCTCTCGCTTCGCGATGATCCTGCTGGGGACCTTCGCCGGCGTCGCGTTGGCGCTCGCGCTCGTGGGGATCTATAGCGTCATCTAGTATTCGGTCGGACAGCGCAAACAGGAGATCGGCGTGCGCATGGCTTGGGGGGCGGAGCCGCGCAAGATCCTGCGATTGGTGATCGGCCAGGGTATGGCGCAGGCCCTCGGCGGCATCGTTGTCGGCATCTTGATTGCCGCCACGCTCACGTGATTCCAGGCCAGTCTCTTGTTCGGAATTGACTCTGCCGATCCGCTGACGTCTGCGGAGTTGTCCTCCGGCCGACGGGCAACCGCGTCCGCCGCGGCGCCTATGCCCGACGTTGGTGCACGGCGGGATGCCTGCCTTTCGCTGTCTCGCGTTCTCCCCGGGGCTGTAGTGGCCCTCATCGCAATCCTGTGGGCGGTCACCACTCTGCGTCCGGTTCTCGAAGTTCCCGAGGTCACCACGCGCACCCAGCTTACGGGTCGCGACATCGTGGTCACTAGCGGCTGGCGTCTGGCGATCTCCCAGGACGGCTCGTGGATCGTGGTCGGTGATATAGATGAAGGTGGGGTATTCAAGCTCTACGCCCGTCGCTCCGACGCACTCGAGTTCCGCGAACTCTCCGGGACCGAGGGTGCCACCGACCCGGCGTTCTCGCCCGATGGGGAGTGGGTGGCGTTTAGAGCCCAAGGGACCATCAAGAAAGTGAGCCTGTTGGGTGGACCGGCGCTTCCCATCGCCGACGGAGTCCATCCCCACTGGGGTGTCGACGACACGATCGTGTTTTTCAGAAGCGGCAGCTTGTACATGGTATCTGCCGCGTATCTGCCGCCGGGGGCGAGCCCACCCTCATCGTGGAGGGTGACTCGACCGTGGCTCCCTTGCGTCCTCACTTGCATGCGCCCGTCCGGAGGTCCGGCTCGCCAGCTTGGCGACGTCAACGCATGACGATCCGGAGGGCCGAACGACGGGTTCGATCATCGTCGTCGTGGCGACTGACGCCCCCCTCCTGCCCCCTCAGCTGAAGCGGCTCACGCGGCAGGTCTCCCTCGGCCTTGCGCGGACGGGGAGTACATCGGGCAACGGCTCTGGAGACATCTTCATCGCCTTCTCCACGACGAACCCGGACGCCGGTAGGACCCAGGGCGTGATCGACCTGACGATGCTCCCCAACGAGCGGCTCGGACCCCTTTTCCGGGCGACGGTCGAGGCAGGAGGCAATCATCAACGCGCTCGTAGCCGGCCACGAGGAAGAGCTTCGCCGTGGCCCTGCTCTCAGGATCTCCTTCCGACCGTCACGATCAGCGTGGACATGAGCCTCACGTAGGCGCTCCGGCTGGCACTGGACGGAGCTGACCGGACGCGCTCGACTCGGACCCTGGCCCGTCGGTGCAGTTCCTGCAGCTCCTTCTTCGCCAAACCGCCCTTGGCCAGCAGCGCTTTCGTGGCCTCCGGCAGATCGAAGGCTTCCGTCTCGAGCTGGTCCACCGCTTCCTCGAAATCCCTCCGGTGGTCCGAGAGAAGATGGATCGCGCTCACCGCCTCCGCCGCGACATCCCTGAAGCCGTGTGACAGAAAGAGGTGCGGGACCTTCAAGCCGATGGTCGGATCCGCTCCCTGTCGGCGCCATCCTCGGTGGAAGGAGCCGTGCAGTCGCTCGGAAAGGTAGGTGAACCGGGTGTCGTCGGGATCATAGAAAGCCTGCGGCGAGGCGGGCTCGATGGCCACGAGGTGCCCGGCCGGCCGAACGACGCGCGCCATGGCTTCCACAGCGGCCTTCGGGTCCTTGAGGACGCAGAGCAGGCTCTTGCACACCACGACATCCGCGGACTCGACCGGGAGCGAAAGCTCGTACACATCCCCGCGCTCGAAGCGAACATTGGAGACGCCCATCAGCCGGGCGTCGCCGACCGCCTGCCGCAAGGACCCCGGGTCGATGTCCAAGGCCGTAACGCTGCCTCGCGGGCCCAGCCTCCGGGCGAACCAGATGGAGAGCGTACCGGAGCCGCACCCCACCTCCACCACACGGCCCACCCGGTCGAGCTCCAGGAGCGATTCCAGAATGCGCGCAAGGGCCTGGTAGTAGCCCAGACGCAGGTTCTTGTGCGCGCTGCTGACGGAATCCATGGCCGGATCGAAGGATAGGAAGTCCAACTCCGGGCCAAGATAGGGGCAGGAGAGGGGTGACGCGAGGGGTGGATGTCGACAGACGAACCCAATGAGCTCCGGGGCACGGACGCCACAAAGTTCTTCACCCGGGAGGAGGGTTGGTTCTTCGGGGCGATCGACGACTGCGTGGCGGACGTGGTAGGCTGGCACGTGGCGAAGAAAGGGGACCAACGTCCAGGATTTCCGCACGCTCGAGGAGGCCCGGGAGCGGATGGGAGCCTCGACGATCGGTGCGCAGCCTGCCGCCTGCGCACGAAGATGCGAACTCCCATCCCGCCGTCGAGGAGACCAGCTTCCTCAGTTTGGTAGGCAGTGATCCTGCCTAGGGGAGCCGGGCGCGGACGACCTTCATGTGAAAGCGGCTTACGGGTAAACCGTGCGCCGGGCGATATCCGCCACCAGCTCCCCATCCTCAACGACCTGTACGTCGTCCAACCACATGTTTCTCCCTTTGCCGTGGAAGGAGAAGTGGGTGTGGTTCGGGCCGCAGGCGTCTGCATTCATGCCCAGCCCCGAGTAGTTCAGCTCAGCGCCGCCTCCGCCATGGCCGCAGTTGTTTCCCAGCGCGAAGAGAAAGCTGCCCTGGTCATTGTGGTGATAGGCGTAGAGCGCCTTTGGGTTCGTCTGCAGACGAATCCGTCGGGTGGCTTCGTGAATCCCGAAGCCAATATGGGCGACCCTGCCGAAATCCGGATGGTGGTTGTAGGACTGGATGAGCTCGTCCCAGAGCCGTGCCGCCCGGGTCCCATCCACCTGCACGATCTCCCCGCCTCGGAACGTCAGCTTGATCTTTTCCCCCTCCGGGAGCATCTGGGGGGTCATTTGCATGAGGACGTCACCCGGCTCAAAGACCAGCACCCCTTCCGCCTCGGTCTTGACCGGGGCGCAGGCGACGCAACCCGTCCCGTACGGGTCCCACCGACCCGGGACGTCCGCGATCCCGTACTGGGAGTGACCCTGTCGGCCCCGTTTGCCGAACGTACACTCCGAGCCCGCCGAGCTCTCGATCCGGATCTCGTTCGCGTTGTGCAGCAACTCGGCTCCGCGAATTGCCCGCGCACGCCGAGCCTGATTGGCGAAGAGGGTCCTCTGCATCGGGACGTCGAAGTGAATCAGAAGCCACCTCGTTTTCGATCCCACCCGGTTGATGTAGGCCCGGTCCGTCGGGTACTCGTGGTCCCCGATCTTCTCGGCATACACCACGCCCCCTTGGCCGGAGGTTCCACCGGGGACTCCCGGCGGCCTGCCGAAGCTCACGTCCAGCAACAGGTCCGCCTGGGCGTAGAGCTTCCAGTGATCAAAGGTGAGCCCGGATCTCACGCGTCCGTTCTCCCCTTCCTTGGGGTAAACGGGCACATGCAGCACGAGGGCACCCATCTCGGATCCCGCCTGGAGCATGGCGGCCACGTAGTCCTCGGGAAAGATGTATCCCGTGGCCACGATCATCATCTCCCCAGCCTTGAGCAGGTTCTGTTTGAGGATCGCTCGACAGAGGTACAGAAGTCCAGGGTCACGGGTCTTGGCTTCCGCCGGGAGGGACGAAGCCAGGAAGCCCGCCGGTGCTGCCGCCAGGGCCGAAAGGGCTCCAGCCTTCACGGTTAGGGACTTAGCGAAGTCTCTCCTGTCCATTATCAACCCTCCCAAGTTGGAGAAACGATGAACGTACGCATCTATTCGGAGTTGTCCAGATAACCGCCGCCACATGACGCCACTGTCTCTGGTCAACCTCTGGATGCGTGGATTCTGCTACAGATTCGTGGCCTCCTCAAGTTCAGTAGGAATTTCAATCGCCCCGCCCCAAGTATCACCCCGGGAGTTGCGGTGCATTCGAGGCGCCGACCAACCGAGCTGCTCGGCGATCTCGAAGGCGACCGTCTTCACTGGGCCCTCAGCGCCACGCCGTATTCTCCAATGCAATAAGTTTGCCCAAACAGGGAAAGGCCTCCCGTGGGCAAACCCACGGGAGGCCTTTCCCTGCCTAGGGGAGCCGGGCGCGGAAACTCAGGACCAGCCGATAAAGCGGCTTACGGGTAAACCGTGCGTCGGGCGATATCCGCCACCAGCTCCCCATCCTCAACGACCTGTATGTCGTCCAACCACATGTTTCTCCCCTTGCCGTGGAAGGAGAAGTGGGTGTGGTTCGGGCCGCACGCGTCTGCATTCATGCCCAGCCCCGAGTAGTTCAGCGATTTGCCGCCTCCGCCATGGCCGCAGTTGTTTCCCAGCGCGAAGAGAAAGCTGCCCGCGTCATTGTGGTGATAGGCGTAGAGCGCCCTTGGGTTCGTCGCGCCTTGCGTAATACGAAATTGTCGGGTGGCTTCGTGAATCCCGAAGCCAACATGGGCGACCCTGAGGGAATCCGGATGGCCGTAGGACTGGATGAGCTCGTCCCAGAGCCGTGCCGCCCGGGTCCCATCCACCTGCACGATCTCCCCGCCTCGGAACGTCAGCTTGATCTTTTCCCCCTCCGTGAGCATCTGGGGGGTCATTTGCAGGAGGACGTCTCCCGGCTCGAAGACCAGCACCCCTTCCGCCTCGGTCTTGACCGGGGCGCAGGCGACGCAACCCGTCCCGTACACGTCCCACCGACCTGGGAGGTCCGCGATCCCGTACTGGGAGTGACCCTGTCGGCCCCGTTTGCCGAACGTACACTTCGAGCCCGCCGAGCTCTCGATCCGGACCTCGTTCGCGTTGTGCATCAACTCGGCTCCGCGAATTGCCCGCGCACGCCGAGCCTGATTGGAGAAGAGGGTCCTCTGCAGCGGGACGTCGAAGCCACACGAAAGCCACCTCGTTTTCGATCCCTCCCGGTTGATATAGGCCCGGTCCGTCGGGTACTCGTGGCTGAAGTTACCCCCAATCTTGCCCCCGTAGCCGGAGGTTCCAGCGGGGACTCCCGCCGGCTTACCGAAGCCCGGGCTCAGCAACAGGTCCGCCTGGGCGTAGAGCTTCCAGTGCTCCCCGGTGAGCCCTGCTCTCAGGCGTCCGTCCTCCCCTTCCTTGGGGTAAACGGGCACATGCACCGCGAGGGCACCCATCTCGGATCCCGCCTGGAGCATGGCGGCCACGTAGTCCTCGGGAAACATGTATCCCGTGGCCACGACCATCATCTCCCCAGCCTTGAGCAGGTTCTGTTCGAGGATCGCTCGACAGAGGTGCAGAAGTCCAGGGTCACGGGTCTTGGCTTCCGCCCGGAGGGACGAAGCCAGGAAGCCCGCCGGTGCTGCTGCCATGGCCGAAAGGGCTCCAGCCTTCACGGTTAGGGACTTAGCGAAGTCTCTCCTATCCATTATCAACCCTCCCAAAATTGGAGAAACGGTGAACGTACGCATCTATTCGGAGTTGTCAAGATAACCGCCGCCGAGCGCTGCCACACCCGCGCATCCCAAGGAGCCCCGAAGTGGTGATCCGGGGTGGGCGCTGTAGGCTCTAAGCTGAAATGCCTGCGGCGCGAACCCTGCTGGCGCACCGGGGTGGGGGCACGCGAAACGGCCCGCTTCGTCACGCTCGCTTCGGTAACGCTCGACATACTCCCCCACTTCCGCCTCCAACGCGCTCACCAGCATCCGCCGCGCGCCTTCGTGGGCCAGGTCGTCCAGACTGCTACCCAACGCAAAACCTTTGCCCTCAGATGTCTCTTCAATTATCCTCAACATCGGTGGCGTGTCCTTTCTCCGGTCGTCACAACCGGGTCGCGTGTGAGTTTCAACTGACTACACGAAAGGATACGCCGCCTTTCTCACTCCTCCAATCCACAACTTTCGATAATAACTCCTGCTGCGCTACTGCGCCCGCCTAAAAGTCCTTCACCTGTTACTGATCTGCTCGTTTTACTGGTGGTAGGATGACGCTATCAGTCATCCAGCAGCCTATGCAAGGTGGGCCGGGTTGCTTTGACAGGGTGAAAATATAGATCCAGGCTTTGCCGTTGGCGTCAGTGATCGTCACGCGCTGCTTGGCCACGTTCCTGGATATTTCAATCGGTCCATACCTGGCAGTCTGGTGATTGAGCATCGGGCTGTAGAGCGGGTTCTTGATCATTCGTGTGAATCGGTCCAATGGTCCGGTGTGTCTTTTGTTCGCCGGAGAAGCAAACCTGAAACTTATCTCGATCCCCTGATCTGTACTGTCGTTGTTTTGCAAGGCCCCCATCTGGATTTTGACCACCTGGTCTGGTGAGAGCTCGGGATTTGGCTCAAGCCGGGTTAGCGAGCAACCGACAAGAAGTAAGCTCAGAAAGACACCCACCAAGAAAAAGTGAGTGGATTCTGAGTTGAATAAGTCCTTTTTCACAATTACCTCCTCTCGGCCAAGCCCCCATCCGCGCCCCTTTGGTCGTGAAGCCCGGCTCGAAGATTCGCGGCAGGTGCTTTTCGGGAATCCCGACGCCGGTGCCAGTGATCTCGACGACCACCTCCCCCCCCCCGTTCGGGCCGTCCCGATCGTGATCGTCCCGGTCCCCTGTATTGCCTGACAGGTGTTGAGCAGGAGGTTCATGAAGACCTGGTCGATCTGGTTCGGATAGCACTGCACGAGGGATAGCTCGCCGGGGGTTGAACCTTCCCTGAGCCGCGAGCTTCCGGGCTACAGCTACGGTCTCAAGTGCGAACGGACCGTCGGCGGGGTTCCCGATCGCCAGCGACAGGGCTATGGTGTCAGGGCGCACGGGATCGACCCGAGCGTCGCCGCGGTGAAGCGCCTCGACGATCGGTGCGCAGCCTGCCGCCTGCGCACCGAAGATGCGAACTCCCATCCCGCCGTCGAGGAGACCAGCTTCCTCCAGCTCGGCGACCGTCTTCACTGGGCTCTCAGCGCCACGCCGTATTCTCCAATGCAATAAGTTTGCCCAAACAGGGAAAGGCCTCCCGTGGGCAAACCCACGGGAGGCCTCGTCCTGCCTAGGGGAGCCGGGCGCGGAAACTCAGGACCAGCCGATAAAGCGGCTTACGGGTAAACCGTGCGTCGGGCGATATCCGCCACCAGCTCCCCATCCTCAACGACCTGTACGTCGTCCAACCACATGTTTCTCCCCTTGCCGTGGAAGGAGAAGTGGGTGTGGTTCGGGCCGCAGGCGTCTGCATTCATGCCCAGCCCCGAGTAGTTCAGCGATCTGCCGCCTCCGCCATGGCCGCAGTTGTTTCCCAGCGCGAAGAGAAAGCTGCCCGCGTCATTGTGGTGATAGGCGTAGAGCGCCCTTGGGTTCGTCGCGCCTTGCGTAATACGAAATTGTCGGGTGGCTTCGTGAATCCCGAAGCCAACATGGGCGACCCTGAGGGAATCCGGATGGCCGTAGGACTGGATGAGCTCGTCCCAGAGCCGTGCCGCCCGGGTCCCATCCACCTGCACGATCTCCCCGCCTCGGAACGTCAGCTTGATCTTTTCCCCCTCCGTGAGCATCTGGGGGGTCATTTGCAGGAGGACGTCACCCGGCTCGAAGACCAGCACCCCTTCCGCCTCGGTCTTGACCGGGGCGCAGGCGACGCAACCCGTCCCGTACGGGTCCCACCGACCCGGGACGTCCGCGATCCCGTACTGGGAGTGACCCTGTCGGCCCCGTTTGCCGAACGTAACCTTCGAGCCCGCCGAGCTCTCGATCCGGACCTCGTTCGCGTTGTGCATCAACTCGGCTCCGCGAATTGCCCGCGCACGCCGAGCCTGATTGGAGAAGAGGGTCCTCTGCATCGGGACGTCGAAGTGAACCAGAAGCCACCTCGTTTTCGATCCCTCCCGGTTGATGTAGGCCCGATCCGTCGGGTACTCGTGGCTGAAGTTACCCCCAATCTTGCCCCCGTAGCCGGAGGTTCCAGCGGGGACTCCCGCCGGCCTACCGAAGCTCACGTCTATCAACAGGTCCGCCTGGGCGTAGAACTTCCAGTGCTCCCCGGTGAGCCCTGCTCTCAGGCGTCCCTCATCCCTTCCCTTGGGGTAAACGGGCACATGCACCGCGAGGGCACCCATCTCGGATCCCGCCTGGATCATGGCGGCCACGTAGTCCTCGGGAAAGATGTATCCCGTGGCCACGACCATCAGCTCCCCAGCCTTGAGCAGGTTCTGTTTGAGGATCGCTCGACAGAGGTGCAGAAGTCCAGGGTCACGGGTCTTGGCTTCCGCCCGGAGGGACGAAGCCAGGAAGCCCGCTGGTGCTGCCGCCAGGGCCGAAAGGGCTCCAGCCTTCACGGTTAGGGACTTAGCGAAGTCTCTCCTATCCATTATCAACCATCCCAAGTTGGAGAAACGGTGAACGTACGTATCTATTCGGAGTTGTCAAGTATTCGGAGTTGTCAAGATAACCGCCGCCACATGACGCTACTGTCTCTGGTCAACTTCTGGATGTGTGGATTCTGCTACAGATTCGTGGCCTCGTCAAGTCCAGCTAGGAATTTCAATCGCCCCGCCCCAAGTATCACCCCGGGAGTTGCGGTGCATTCGAGGTGTGCCCCGGCCCGCATGAACTCCTCGGGCCGCCGCCCGGCGCCTCAAGCGTCGCGGCGCCTCAAGCGTCGCGACGAGAGCCCGTTCACGCCACTGCTCGGCCGTTGCCACGTCACCTCCGCCGAGCGCTGCCACACCCGCGCACCCCACGAAGCCCCGAAGTGGTGACCCGGGGTGGGCGCTGTAGGCTCTAAGCTGAAATGCCTGTGGCGCGAACCCTGCTGGCGCAGTCGAAACCCTCCTTTTGTAAATCCTGATTCAGTCCCGGCTATGTCGCGTTAGGAAGGTATCCTTGCTTACAGTAATCTTACTGTAATTTCGTTTCCCTCAGCGCCCTGATTGGCCATTCTGCTTCCGATCGCTCTCAACTCATCCAGTGAGCCTTCAATTATTTTTGCCATTCTATTCGTTGGTGACGCGATTCCCCACATTTGATGAACCTGTGATCTACCACCCAAGGGGATTAACATTTGACAGTAAGGCCTATTCGCGGGACGATGAGGAAGGAATGTCGTTAGAAAACCTATCTCTCCCTCAGGGAGCACGGTATTAACGTATTCCAGCTTATTGAAGTCCCACCCTTCAAGAGGTACTGCTATAATGCCCCCGGACATTGAAGCACGTCTGGTCGGCACCGTAAAAGGAAGTCTTTTCAAAAAGTATTTGCAAGTTTCAGGTGTTTCGTCTTGGTGGAGTTGTGCTACAAATCGTCCGCCATGTTTAAACGATATTTCGATCTTTGCTGCTCGAATCTTTCCGGTCTCTGCAGGCGCCGCCGAAGCCGCGTTGGCTGCTGCGGGAACCGCCACAAGGGCGGAAAAGGCCCCGGACTTGAGGGCGAGTTCCTTGGCGAAGTCTCTCCTGTTCATGTTGTTCATCGTTCCGTCTCCTCGATGGAAATTTGGCGAAGGCCGTGGCGTGGCGCGGCATCCGTTGCTGGTCAACAGCGCAATCCTATTCAACGTGTGGTACCGGCAGGCTGATGGCAAGGAGGAACTTGATTCCTAAGGATAGGAAATCCAAGGACCCTGGGAAGGGTGCTGGGGGTCATGGGAGGCTTGCTCTTGGGGCTGGCGGTGGCCGGTGAGCGGGGTGACGGGTAGCTGAAGCGTGCCAGCGGGGGGCCTGTAGGAGGGGTCGGAAGGGGGGGAGATGCGGGCTTCAGGACAGTAGGGGGGTGGGTCCGACCTCTCGGCGGGGGTTGAGAGTTTGGGGCTCCACACTGTTTCCTTTATTTCTCAAGCCTTCAACCTGAGGGCGGACAACAGACCGGCTGAGCCAAGAAAAGAACGCGCACCGTCTGCCTGATCTGCTTATTTGGAAACTACCCGAGCCGCCACATTTCTGCGCTCATGTGTTTTGGCGTGGCGAAAATAGATTTAGGACCAGTGGGCGAAAGCGTACAGAATGTCCACAATGGACTGCTCCGCTCCGACCAGTCCAGCCACTTTGTCGGTACCTTCCATGACCAGGTACTCGTCTATCGCATGGGAACGGCCCCCGTGGCCTAAGCCCCCTCGAGCAGCTGGTAGATTGAGCGGAGGACGAGTGTACTGGGCTTGGGGACTGGAGCCCGCCGATCGAGGCCAAATGATGGGTTCAACCCCGTAGTGCTCATACACCGCCAGAACTGACTGCACGACCGGCTCTTCGACGCTCGTCCGCGACCATTCGTCGCCACCCGCCAGTCGGGTCATCTTTATGTCGCTAAATCCGTGCTTGTCCAGATGCTTTTGTATCAAGTCGGCCTGCTGATCGGTCAGCTGATCAGGCACGCAGCGACAATCCATCTTCACTGCGGCTTTCTCAGGCAAGATGGTCATAATTCCGGGACCCGTATAACCACCCCAGAGACCATCGATATTTAGGGTGGTGTCGAACACAAGATGATAGGCCAGATCTCGGGGCGTCCAATCATTCATGTAAGCCTTCACGTTTTCGGATTCCGAGGCGAATAACTTGTCTCCAAACTTAGCCACTGCCCTCTCAACCAGCGCGAGTTCCTCTTCTGAGGGCGGAAGGATCGCATCGTAAAAGCCGTCGATTAAGATCTTATTCCCATCTTCGCTGACCATGCTCGAGAGCGCTTTGACGAGCCGCCATACGGGGCTGTCCAGGATGGCTTTGCGACTGGAGTGTATGGGCATCTTTTGAGGTCCGCGACCCCAGCTTTTCCCCGAGCATTCCAATTCCACATAACAGATTCCCTTGTTCCCTAAAGTCACACTGACCTCGCCGGCCCGGTTCTGAGAAGGCTGAGGATTTAGATGGGCATCACACTTTCTGAGAATGCCGTGATAGGGTTCCAGGACCTGGTGAAAATGGGGACTTCCCTGTTCTTCTTCTCCGTCGCAGGTGAAAACGATGTCGACCGGGAGCTTCCCCTCGACTTCTAGAATCGCCTCGCAAGCATTCAGGAAAGCCCGATTTTTTCCCTTGCTGTTGTTGGCGCCGCGGGCAATGATCACTTCCGGGAAAGGATCCATCCGAACCCGATTGGCTGCCAGAGGGGGAGAGGACCACTCGTCTTCGTTGAAAGGTTGGGTGTCGTACATCATGTAACGGGAGATGCTCTTGGGGTTCCCCGCGCTGTAGTGCGCAAACACTCCCGGATTACCATCCGTCTTCACTTTCTCCACCCGCTTGCAGCCGATGTCTTTGAAATACTGCACCATCTGCTCGGCGCATTCCTCAATCCCCATGTTCCAGCTGGATACGCTGGGCTGACGCAGGTGTTCCTGGATCTTTTCGATGTGCTTTTCCTTGTGGTCGGCAATATACTTGGTGGTCGGCAATATACTTGTGGATTTTCTTGACCGTCGCCGACTCGAGAACGTCGCGGATACCAGCAGTGGTTTGGGCCTCTAAGAACGTTCCTAGCCCCCAACGTGAAGCTTCAGCCGCCAGTGCGGCCGTACCCGAGAGTTTCAAAAATTCTTTTCGGCCTAGCTCCATGGCATTTCTCCCTGATTCTCGAGTAGCGACACATCGACATACCGCCGATCACCCCAGATCGCCGTCACCTTCAACGCCACCACCGTGATCAAGCGCAACGCGCTCGCCCGATCGGGAAATGCGCCGACGGCTTTCGTGCGCCGTTTGATTTCGCCGTGCAACCGCTCGAGCCCATTCGTCGTGCGGATCTTCTTCCAGTGCGACGGCGGAAACGCATAGAACGTGGTCGCAGCGGCAAAGCCACTCGTCAGACAGGCCATTGCTTCGGGGAGCTCCTTGCTCCACCGGGTCTGCAGCCGAGCCAGCTGCTTCCGCGCATCGCCCAGACTCGAAGCCCGAAAGACGCCGGCCACCTCGCGGGCGAGGCGTTTCCGCAGCCGCTGAGGAGCTTTCGTCAGCACGTTCCGCTGCAGGTGCACCGTACAGCGTTGCCGCTTGGCCTCCGGAATCCACCGTCGCACGCGGGCCTGGCGGCCGCCGTGCTCATCCGCAATCACGAGCTGCACTCCCGTGAGGCCGCGGTCCGTCAGCTGCTGCAACAACTCCAACCAACTCGCCTCCGACTCCTCCGCCGCCAAGGAGACGCCGAGCAGGTGCTGATGCCCAGCCGGGCCGACGGTTTCAGCTTCTACACAAATTTAGGGATACTACCTTCCCCCGGTGGCCTCCCTCGTGAGTTCCCCCTTGTCGACCAGCAGCACGCCGTCGATGGACAAGCTCGCACCCTGGATCAAGGACGTGTGGGGGTGGAAGGGCGCGCTGTTATCAGCGGCAAGGCCCAGGCCTGAATAGTTGTTGTGGGGCCCGCCATGGTATTGGTTGTTCCGCCCCATCGTAATCATGACGCTCCCCCAGGCGTTGTGGTGTATCTGATGATATTCGCCATCGGTGAGGTGGCGGCTCATGATATTATTCCGTAGGTGCTTGATCCTATGGTCGGTTCCGTAGCCCACATGGGCCATCCTCGTGATGTCCGGGTGGTCGGTCCTCGCAAAGTACTGCTCGAACTCCCTCGCCAGCCGCCCCCCCTCGATCTTCGTGGCCTGGCCTCCAGCACCATAGGTGAGCTTGACCGTTTCGCCCGGGGGCAGGACGGTGGGAAGGACATCGCTGATATCGTCACCGCCCACCAACACGATGACTCCCTCCGCACTGGTCTTCACCGGCGCACACGCCACGGTGGCGGTCGCGAAGTTGTCCCAGCGACCGGCCACGTCCGCGATGCCGTACTGGCAGTGGCCCACACGGCCTTCGATGCTACAGCGGAAATCCGTGCCGTGCGGACACGTGATGTGAATTTCTCTTCCCTCCTGGAAAATCTTAACACTGTGTAGGGTTCTAGCCCGGATCTCCTGGGTGGGGAAGAGGTACCGCTGTAACTCAACGGTGCCAGACATGCCACCCCCTAGAGACAGCCAGCGCGTCTTGGAGCGCGGCGACATGAGGTACTGGCGGTCCGTCCGAAACTCGTGGTCGAGGTGCTTGCCACTACCGACTCCGGCGCCAGGAATACGGGGCGGCCTACCCATCCCACAGGCAATGAGTAGATCCGCATCCGCGTAGATTTGCGCGTGGGTCGCGGTGACCCCGCTCACCATCCTCTCTCCCTCAAACTTGGGGAAGACGGGCACGTGCATGACCGCAGCCCCCATTTTGGCTCCCGCCTCCAACAGCGCCTTCACGTAGTCCTCGTCGTAAAGGTATCCCGTGGCGACAACCATCTTCTCGCCGACCGTAAGTTTGTTCTGTTTGAGGATCGCTCCCAAGAGGCTCAGAAGTCCAGGGTCACCGGTCTTGGCTTCCGCCCGGAGGGGCGTAGCCAGGAAGCCCGCCGGTGCTGCCGCCAGGGCTGAAAGGGCTCCAGCCTTCACGGTTAGGGACTTAGCGAAGTCTCTCCTGTCCATGTTGTTCATCGTTCCGTCTCCTCGATGGAAATTGTTGGCGAAGGCCGTGGAGCGCCGCGGCATCTGTTGCCGGTCAACAGCGCAATCCCATTCAAAACATGCGGTACCGCCAGCGTAATGGCAAGGAAGGAACTGATTCCTAAGAATAGGAAATCCGAGGACCCTGGGAAGGGTGCTGGGGGTCATGGGAGGCTTGCTCTTGGGGCTGGCGGTGGCCGGTGAGCGGGGTGACGGGTAGCTGAAGCGTGCCAGCGGGGCTGTGGGAGGAGTCGGAAGGGGGAAGATGCGGGCTTCAGGACTTAAGGGGGTGGGTCGGACCTCTCGACGGGGGTTGAGAGAGCGGCTACCAGGAGACGGTTTGGTCGAACTCGAACTCGAAGTCGGGAACGGACTCGGGCTCGGCCGGATCGAACTCTCATGACAGACAGGCAACGCGAGCGTAGTCGTAGCCCGATTCAGGGCGTTACTGCCAATGACCGACCCGAAGGCTGGCAATCAGCCAAGCAGCGGTGCGAATCGTCTCCAACCGCTACGTTCGAGCTGGCAACGGGTGCATGAGAAGCGTCATCCGAGTGGCTGGACACCGCCCGCACCACCGGCGATACTTGGCAGGGGCGGATTGAAATTCCTATACCGTGCAGCCTAGGCAAGCACGTTTCCTCTCTCAACAGTGATCGAAGCGAGACAAGTCCGGAGAATCGTCGTTGTCGGCGGCGGGACAGCTGGCTGGATGTGCGCCAACGTCCTGAAAGCTCGAAAGCGATCCGAGATCGTCGTCGTCGAGTCGCCTACCATCTCGCCGGTGGGCGTGGGCGAGGCGCTGACCCCTTTCTTCTTCATGTTTCTGACCACCATCGGTTACGATCCCGTGGCGTTCATCAAAGACGTCCGGGGAAGCGTCAAGCTGGCGGTGCGATTCGAGAACTGGATGGGAGAAAACGACACATACTACCATCCGTTCCAGGACGGAGGCGGGTACGCGGTGAAGCCGGAGTTCGGCGTCTCGCCCGGATACAATCGGTTGGTGAGTTATGCTCTAGTTGAGGGTATCCCCTTCCACAACCTCGCGACCTCTTACGCTCTCCTGTGCGAACATAACAAGGTCCCCTGGTTCAGAAACTTTAAAAAAGACGGGGGTCAGTACTACGGCTACGGATCCTACGCGTACCACATGGACACCCACGCGTTCTCCGAGACGTTTCGCTCCCTCGCCGTGCGGAAAGCGGTGGACCACGTAAAGGGGAACGTCGTAGCCGTCAACAAGAACGCGGAGACGGGTTTTATCGAAAGCCTCTCACTGGAGGATGGCAGGACAGTCGAGGGGGACTTCTTCATCGACTGTACCGGATTCAAACGAGTTCTGATTTCCACGATGGCTCCCGAGTGGGAGTCGTATTCGCAGTGGCTGCCCGTCAATCGCGCGATCCCTTTCAACGTCAAGTACGGGACCCCCGGTGATCGAGAGGGCGAGGCCGTCCCGCCCTATACCTTGGCCAGGGGTCTCAGTGCCGGGTGGCTTTGGAAGATTCCGCTACGGGACCGATACGGGGCGGGCTACGTGTACTGTGATGAGTTCGCTTCCGAGGAGGGCGCACTCGAGGAGATCGGACAGAACGTCGATCCAAACGAGTCAGGGCCCTTCGGCCGCACGATCCGGTTCGAGACGGGGACCCTGCGTGAGACTTGGATCAAGAACTGTGTTGCTGTGGGACTCTCATCAGGGTTCATAGAGCCCCTGGAATCTACCGCGATCCAAATCGCCCTCACCCAGATCATCGGAGTCGTCGACGTCCTACGCGACCCCTTCAGCTACAATGAAAAGGTGATCGAGGCTTACAATAAGTCGATCAAGTTGGAAACCGATGACATCCGGGATTTCATCATTCTTCACTACGTGACCGAGAGGAGTGATACGCCGTTCTGGCGATATATCAGTAACAACAACACCACCCTCAACTACCCTGACACGCTCCGGGACAAGATCGAGACTGCCAGGTATCGAACCTTCGGTCACAATCGGGTGCAGTCTCAGCAGGTCAGAGGGAAGGCGTTCGGCGAGCTCAGTCACATCTATGTGATGCAGGCGTTAGGGCTTCTGAATAAGGAGAGCGCGGAGGCCGACTTCTTACAGGAGTTCGATTCCGTTGAGAAGGCGGTGGCGGCCGTGGGACGGGATGTAAGAAGGCTGCAGGAACACCTTGCGCAGTTCAGGAGAGACTGCATCCCTCACAAGGAGTTCTTGGACAAGCTATAGGCGAATTGGTTCCCCTTCACCCACGCCCGCGTTACGCGGCCACCCCGCCCAGCCTCGAGAGGTGCGTGGAGCTTGGCGCCTGGCACCACGATTCCACCTCGGCAGTCGCGAAGACCGGAGCCGAGAAAGTTGGGCGGGAGCGCCGCCACCGATCGCTTCATGATGTCTCCTTTGAGGATCCAACAATCATAGCGTACAGGGCGAGGCCTACCGAAGCTCCGCGGCTCGCGCATGGGCCTCCAGCCCCTCCTGTCTGGCGAGCCACGCGGAGTCCTCCACCAGCTCGCGAGAGGGCCCCGGTCCGTCCAAGCGGATCCAGGTGCGCACTCGCAGGAAGTCCATGACCGAAAGACCTCCCCGGGCCCGGGCCGTTCCCAACGTGGGGAGGACGTGGTTGGGGCCGACCCCGTAGTCCCCGAACACCTCGGCGCTCCTTTCCCCGATGAAGAGCGCGCCGTAGTGGTTGAGGCGGGGCACCAGGTCACCGGCATCGGCCACGGACAGCTGCAGGTGCTCGGGCGCGATGGCGTCGCTCACGCGGGCGGCCTCGAGGGGGTTGCGACAGGCGATCACGCCCCCCTTCGACAGTGCGGCACGGACAGTGTCGGCGGTGGGGAGATCACCGAGCTGGGTGCGTAACTCTCCTTCGACCGCAGGAATGAGAGCCGGGTCCATCGCGATCAGGATCGGCACGGCCTCGGGGTCGTGCTCCGCCTGGGCGAGGAGGTCGGCGGCGATCCAGGCCGGATCCGCCGATCCGTCCGCGATGACCACCAGCTCCGATGGGCCGGCCAGCATGTCGATGGCAACGGTGCCAGCCAGGAGCTGCTTGGCCGCAGTCACGTACAGGTTCCCCGGACCGACCACCACGTCACTGGGCGGCACCGGCCCGACCCCGAAGGCCAGGCCCGCGATGGCGTGGGCTCCTCCCGCCGCCAGGACTCCGTCCACATCGGCTACGGCGGCGGCTGCGAGGGTGATGGGAGCGGGTCGCGGGCTGGCGACCCAGACCGAGGCCACCCCGGCGGCCCGCGCCGTGACGGCGGTCATGAGCACCGAGGAGGGAAGTGGATAGCGACCCCCGGGGGCGTAGCATCCCGCCGCATCCACGGGATCGATGCGATGCCCCACGGTCCCCCCGGGGACATCCACGTCGAGGGGCGTGAGCGCATTTCGCTGGGCTCGGGCGAAATCACGGATGCGCTTTCCGATGCGCTCCAGCCGCTCGCCATCGGATGGCGCCAGCGCTTCCAGCTGGAGCCCCAGCTCGTCACGGGTGATGTACAGGGACTGGTCGGGGCTGCGCTCGTTGAATCTGGTCGCGTACTGGCGGATGGCCGCTTCACCGACGGCTCGGACCCGCTCCACGATTACTTCCGCCTCCTCGCGAATCTCAGAAGGGATGACGCTCGGGCTCCCCTCGACAAAGTCCGTTGGGTCTCGACGGGGGAGTAGACTCTCGCTCATGGTGTGTCTCCCCCCGGCTTGGCCGTCATGGGACGGCGTCGTACCCTCTGATGTCGGCTCTCCAACTCATGTTGGATGTTCTCCAGGTTAACGCCGTGTCGTGCGGCCGCGACGAGGGCGAAGTAGATGAGGTCGGCCGCCTCGTGGGTCGCGCTCTCTCTGTCGGCGGCTTCGGACAGCTCCTCTGCCTCTTCCAGCAGCTTGGCCTTCAGGAGTGCCGGATCGGCCAGGACCCGGGCGGTGCCTGAGCCGCCGGCACCCCTCCATTGGGGTCCACCTCCGGCGCCGTCGAACGCCTCGTCCCGGCGCCGTTGGATCACCCTTTCGAGCGTGGAAAGCGTGAACGAGGTGGGCCAGCATGCCCGCTCTCCCGTGTGACAGAATCCGGAGCCGTGCTGGCGAACCGTGAAGCGGAGGGCGTCCCGGTCGCAGTCCAGGTCCACCCGAACGAGCTCCTGGGTAGCCCCCGACGTCGCACCCTTGATCCAGAGCTCGCCGCGGGAGCGGGACCAATAGATGCCCCGCCTCCGTGACACCGCAGCCTCCAGGCTCTCTCGCGTGCTCCACACCAGACCCAAGGCTGCGCCGGACTCCTCGCACACGACGGTCGGCCAGAGTCGGTCCGCGATGCCCTTGGTCAGAGGGGCGGCCACGGCGGCGCCCAGGCTCAGGTGGCCCGAGTACAGCGCCATCCCCACCTGAGCGTCGACACCCAGGCGGTCCAGAGCTGCCACGTCCTCCGCGGTGGTGATGCCGCCCGCCGCGGTCACGCGGGCGTCTCCCGCTGCCTCCACCGCTTCCTCCACGAGTTCCATGCTGAAGCCGGACATCCCTCCTTCGTGCTCCACCTGTGTGAGGAGAAACCCGCCCACGACCTGGGCGAGCTCCCTGATGCGATCGATGACCTGGAACGTCGTCTCGGTCGTCCATCCCTCTACCACCACGGTGCCCTTCTCCGCGTCCACGGCCGCCACCACGCGCTCCCGGGGAAGCTGGGAGCAGAAGTCCACGGATGCCGCCGTGCCGATGACGACGCGGGTGGCTCCGGCGTCCAGCCAATCGAGGGCCGTCTCGTGATCGCGGATGCCGCCACCAACCCGGCAGGGTCTGCGCCGCACCATCTCCCGGATCACATTGGCGTTGGATCCCTTGCCAAGCGCCGCGTCCAGGTCCACGACGGCCACCTCACCGGCGACCGAGAACTCCTCGAGACGCTCGAAGGGGTCGCCTCCCTCCAGGACGAGCTCCCGCCCGCGGCGGAGTTGGACCGCCCGTCCGTCCATGAGGTCGATACTCGGAATGATCATCTCCGTACCACCACCCCTTCGGTGCTCAGGAACTCCTTGATGCTCGCCACGGTGAGGTCACCGTCGTGGAAGACCGACGCTGCGAGGACGGCGTCCGCCCCGGAGTGGAAGGCGGCGGCCACGTCGCTCCTCGTGCCGATGCCGCCCGAGGCGATTACGGGTACGGGCACGGCATCGTGCATGGTCCGGAGCAATTCGAGGTCGCAGCCGCTCCTGGTCCCGTCCCGATCCCAGCTCGTCAGCAGGATCTCGCCTGCGCCCAGACGGGTCCCCTCCCGGGCCCACTCGATGGCGTCCATCCCGGTGGGCTCGCGACCACCCATCACGAGCGTGTCCCAGCTGTCCTCCTCCCGGCGGGCGTCGATGGCCAGGACGATGCACTGCGACCCGAACGCCTGAGCCAGACGCTCGATGAGGGATGGGTCCCGGACAGCGGCCGTGTTCACGCTCACCTTGTCGGCACCGGCCGACAGGAGCTTGCGCGCGTCGTCGACCGTGCGAACCCCTCCGCCGACGGTAAGCGGGATGTGGAGGCACTCTCGCACGGAGCGGACCGTGTCGAGCTGGGTCCCCTGCGCCTCGGGTGAGGCCGCCACGTCGAGGACGACGATCTCGTCGGCTCCTTGTTGCTCGTAGAGGCTGGCCTGTTCGGCCGGGTCCCCAGAGTCGCGGAGGTTCTGGAAGCGCACGCCCTTCACCACCCGCCCGTCCTTCACGTCAAGACAGGGGACGATGCGGCGTGCCACTTCGTTGAGAGTCGGCTGTGCCGCCCCGGAGGCGGGTGCCTCCCGTGGGGCCGCGGACGCGGACACGTCGCCTGGGGGCTCGGGTGCTCCGCCCGTCGCCCTCCGGCCCGGCACCCGGGCGTCGCGGCCCAGCGGCTCCCCTGAGAGCCACGCCCGCAAGAGCCCCATGCCGAAGTTACCCGAGAGCTCGGGGTGGAACTGGCACGCCAGTGTCCGACCCCTGGTGAGGGCCGAGACGAAGCGCAGCCCGTGAGTCGTCCAAGCCGCCCTCCATCCTTCCGGAGCTTCGGTGAGACAGTACGAGTTCGCGAAGGCCGCCATGCCGGGTGGCAGAATCGACGAGGCGTCCGCCTCCACACGGTTCCAGCCCAGATGCGGGACCCGCACCGAGGAGGGCAAGCGGACGAATCGCCCCGGAAAGATGCCCAAGCCGGGTATGCCGGGGCTCTCGTCGCTGCCCTCTCCTAGCATCTGCATTCCCAGACAGATGGCGAGGAGGGGCGTGCCTGCCTCGTGGATGTCCAGAACCGCCCGATCCAGCGCGTGGTCGCGCAGGCTCTCGATTCCGGCTTCGAACCGCCCCACGCCGGGCAGCACGACGTGGCTCGCCTCCCGAACGATGTCGGGCTCCCGGGTCACGACGCCGTCCGTGCCCAGGGCGGCGAGGGCGCTTCTCACCGACGCGAGGTTGGCGACCCCGGAGTCGACGATGGCGACCCGGCTCACGGCTCCACGCCCCCCAGGCTCCCCTTGGTGGAGGGCACATCGTCGAAGCTCGAAGCCTCCACGGCTGCCCGGAGGGCCAAGGCCACCGCCTTGAAGGCCGCCTCCGCCCGGTGGTGGTCGTTCTCGCCCTTGAGCACGTCGACGTGGAGAGTCAGACCCGCCGTGGACGCAAGGGAGCTCAGGACATGAGGGATGCTCTCGCACGAGAGTTCACCCAGCCGCTCCCGGGTGAGGCCCAGGTTCACGTCTGCGAACGGGCGTCCCGAGATGTCCACCACCGCCCGTGCCAGGGCCTCGTCCAGCGGAGCGTAGGCGTACCCGAAGCGACGGATGCCCACGCGCGGGCCGAGGGCCTGCTGCAGCGACGTGCCGAGCGTGAGCCCACAGTCCTCCGCCGTGTGGTGATCGTCGATGAGGAGATCCCCTTTGCAGCTCAACTCGAGGTCGAAGCGGGCGTGCTTCGCCAGCGTGTCCAGGAGGTGATCCAGGAACCCGATGCCCGTGGCGACCTTGGTGGCTCCGGTTCCGTCCAGATTCAGCCGGACGCTGATCTCGGTCTCCTTGGTGCGGCGCTCGATTACGGCCTCTCGCAGGGTCATGGGAGTAGCTCCTCGAGATTGGTCACGTCGTCCAGTACGGTGGCCGCTCCGGCGTCGCGGAGGGCCGGAACGGTGTTGGTGGGGTCGTCGCCGGGAGCCACGATCCCCACCGAAAGGACTCCGGCGGCCTTGGCGGCCCGGAGGTCATCAGGCGTGTCACCCACCATCCACGCTCGCTCGACGCCCAACCGTGCCAGGGCCACCCGCACGGGCTCCGGATCGGGCTTGAGGGGACCGTCCTCCAGGCACACGACGACAGCGAAGAAGTCCGATATCCCGGTCCTGTCCAGGAACCAGGTGGCCTCTGCCCGCGGACGACCGGTGACGATGCCCATGGGTAAGCGGGCCGCCAGCCGCTCCAGCACGTCTCGACCGACGAGAAGTCGCTCGGACTCACGGAGCCCAGGTTTCTGCGGCGTGCCCAGGTAGATCTCCTGAAAGCGCTCGGTAACGTCGTCCAGGGGGACCTCGACGGCCCGGGCCTCCAGAATGCGCTGTGTGAGCACCCAGTCGTTGTTCGCGTCGCCAGCCAGCATGGCCGTCTCCAGGTCGGCACGGGTGATCGGGACCCCGAAGCTTCCGGCCGTCTCCAGGACGCAGCGTCGATACGAGTCCTCGACATCGGCCAGCACCCCGTCCAGGTCGAAGAGCAGCGCCTCGGGAGCCAGGACCGTGTCCAGGCCGACTCGAAGCCTCTCCATCTCCTCTACGCCCTCCGGTACCGTCATGCGGATCCCCGTGGCGAGCTCCGGCCGATGCGGAAAGCGTCGCACCCGAATCCCCAGAGAGGCCAACCCGTCGTGCACGAGGGTGGCCCGCTCTCCGAAGTCGGCGAAGACGAAGTTCCCCTGAGACAGGGCAGGCGTGGCGTCGAGGCGGGCGAGGGTGTCCACGAGCTCGTCTCGCCCCCCACGGATCCGCCTCACGTGCTCATCCAGCAACGTTCGGCCTCCCTGGAGCTGTGCACGCACCGCGGCGATCGAGAGCCCGGCCACGGGGAAAGGGTTGCCAGCGTTCCGGAGCACGTTGGCGACCTCTTCCGAGGCGATGGCGTACCCTACCCGGCATCCCGCCAGGCCCCAGGCCTTGGAGAAGGAGCGGACGGTGACCACGTTCTCGATCTCGGTAGCCAACTCCGTGAGATCCTCGTCGGCGTAGTCGACGTAGACGTGGTCCAGCAGAACGATGGCTCCGGAGGCGGCTTCGGCCACTCGCTTCAGGTCCTCTGCCGTCGCCACCCGGCCCGTCGGGTTGTTGGGGGAGATCACGGCGACCACGGCAACGTCTTCGTCCAACGCGGCGATGACCGCGTCCGTGGGGAAGTCGCCCTTCCACGACACCGTTTTGGTCTCACCTCCGGTTGCGGCGACGAAGCGGTACATCATCTCGAAGGCGGGGACGGGGAGGATCATTCGTCGCCCGGGCCTGAGGTACGCACGGCAGACCCGGTCCAGGGCGTCGTCCGCTCCGGCCGTCACCACCACACGTCCCGGATCTACACCGATCCAATCGGCGATGTCTGCCTCGAGCCCCCGTGGGTCGGGGTAATCCCGCAGAACGGAGGGGTCCTCCTGAGAGAGCCGGAGCAGGACATCCGGAGAGGGCGCGCTACCCTCGTTGCCGTCCAGCTTGAGCTCGCCGGGATCGCGGGGCCCGGGAGCCCGATACGGATCCTTGGGGATCCAGGTCGACGGAAGTGAGGGCCAGCCGCTCATGGGACGATCTGGGACAGCGAGGTGACGACCACGTCGGAGCCACCGGCAGCCTTCACGGCCGGGATGAGCTCGGGCAGGCGGTCTTTCGGGACAGCCGCCCTGACCGCGTATCCACTGTTCCCGAAGAGGGGGGCCACGGTGGCCTCCCGCATGCAAGGGAGGAGCGCAACCACCGCGTCGAGGCGGTCGGCCGGGGCGTTCACCTCGATCATGACTCGCTTTCTCGCATCGAGGACGCTCTCCAGGAGTAGCCTGAGGTCTTCGATTCGGATCTTCTTTCCGGGATCGGCCATGGCCGCCGGACTCGCATAGAGGCGAGTGGACGAGGAGACCAGGGTGTCCACGACGACGAGATCGTTGGCGCGTAGGGTGCTTCCGGTGGCCGTGTTGTCGACGATGACGTCGGCGTCCTCGGGCGGGAACACTTCGGTGGCTCCGTAGGAGCGGACGAACTCGGCGTCGAGGCCCCTGCTTCCGATCCAGTCCCGGGTGAGCCGTTCGTACTCCGACGCGACGACGAGGCGCCGAGCGGGGAGCTCGTTGGAGTCGAGAAGCACCCTCGGTGCCGCCGCAACCACCTGGACGGGATCCAGCTCGGTGTCGAGGAGCTCCACCACGTCGGCGCGCATCTCCTCGACCCAGTCGGCGCCGGCGAATCCGACGTCACGACTACCCAGCTCGAGCATCTCGATGATGTTCTGTGGCTTGAGGATCTTCGCTTCGCACGCACGCAGCGAAACCGTGGGCCGGTACCCCCGCGCGCTCGGTGTCACTCGGATGCCGGCGTCGCCCAGCAGCCTCATGACCGCTTCCTGCATGCGACCCTTGGGGAGGCCGAGGCGAAGCGTGTCGCCGTTGTCGCTGTTGTCTTGGCTCATGTGGAGCTCCGTTGGACGGTGCCGGAGCTCCGAGGTGGGCGAACGAAAAAATGCCGACCTCGGAGGGCCGGCGTCAGATGCACTCAGATCGTCAGGTGATCCTCAACTCAGGTGCACATCTCAAGCCAGTCGCCCGTGAGCGGATGGTGATGATGATACCGGTGATGCCGAGTCGAGGTTCTCATAACGCTCTGAGTAAACCGAATGAGCGGTCCAGAGTCAAGGGGAGTGGAAGAACCGTCGTCCTGGGATCGCCCGGCGGCGGGTCCAGCCGGAGCTCGCCGAGGCCATGAAGTCCCACCCACTCTTCCCGTCCGTCGTTTGCCAACAGGGTAGGGAGGGGACTCATGCTGTTCTTGTCACTGAGTGGCGCCAACGGCCACGCCGTCCGACCGGAAACCAAGCGCCGAACCAATAAGCTCCCCCGGCAGAGCGCGTTTCCTCAACCCTCAGTTCACGATTCGCCCACCCCGAGAACGCATTTACCGGTAGCTGTAGAACGTCGCGTCCGTTGACGGCTGGCCGCCCAGAAGCTCGGCCTGTATTGTTCGATTCATAACCCAGAGGTTGACACGTGCCCGACAAGCCGGGAGCAGGAGCCGTCCCGCAGCTCGCGATCTCCCTCGACCCAGGCAGCGATTTGCCGCTCTATCGACAGATCGTCGACCACGTGTGGGTCAAGGTGGCAGAGGGAGTGTTGGATCCAGGAGAGAAACTGCCCACAGTTCGCCAGTGGGCCGTCGACCTCGGCGTTCACCCCAACACCGTAGCCCGTGCGTACAAGGAACTCGAGCTGCTAGGCGTGGTGGTGCGACGAGCTGGCGAAGGTACGTTCGTGGGCTTGAAGCAAGCCGATCGACACGAGATCGAGCGTCATGCAGAACTCGAGCGGCTCTGTCTCAAAGTGCTGTCTCAAGCCCAGGCCTTGGGGTTCACCGTTGACCAGCTCCTCGAGTCGCTTACCGAGTTACAGTCTCGGGGAGACTCGAAATCCACCAGGAGGTCGGTATGACAGAGGGCTATTCACCCGGCTCGCAATTCCCGCTCGTGCCGGTTGCTCATAGGGAGGTCCGTATGACTTACAGCTCACCCAACGACACCCGCTATCCGCTGCCGGCGGTCCTTTCGGGCGTCGTTGCAGGTGTCGTCGTAGCCGCAGGCCTACTGTTGACCCCCGTCGCGGCGTTGGGAGGCTGGGTAGTGCCGGCGATTGCCGGGCTCATCGGAGTAACGGTCGGTTCGTCGATCAAGTTTGCGGATCAGTGGGAAAAAGCGGTAGTGTTGCGCTTGGGCAAATACCGCGGACTCCGGGGGCCCGGCCTGTTCTTCATCATTCCGGTAGTCGACCGCATCACCTACCACATCGATCAGCGCCTCCGCACCACCGACTTCGGCGCAGAATCTTGCCTCACCAAAGACACCGTCCCGGTGAACGTCGATGCCATCGCGTTCTGGATCGTATACGACGCCGAACGCGCCGCTCTCGAAGTGCAGCATTACTATCAGGCAGTCGTCCTGGCCGCCCAGACTGCCCTGCGTGATGCCATAGGGAAACACGACCTCGGCGAGTTGATCCAGTCGCGTAAGGAGTTGGGTCGCAACTTGCAACAAACCCTCGACAAGAAAATGCACGACTGGGGAATCCAAGTGCAGTCCGTTGAGATCCGCGACGTGATCATTCCCAAGGCACTGGAAGAGGCCATGTCACGCCAGGCGCAGGCCGAGCGCGAACGCCAAGCGCGCATCCTCCTCGCAACGGCAGAAACCCAAATCGCCAACAAGTTCGTCGAGGCGGCGGAGAGCTACAGCGAAAACCCGGTCGCTCTCAATCTCCGGGCCATGAACATGCTCTATGAGAGCATCGTGAAGCGCGGGTCGCTCATGGTTGTGCCGTCCGGGTTGGCTGACTCGCTCAATCTCCCCAACATCCTGGGATTGACCGGTGCCGGCGCCAACCTCACCGCCTCCCTCCGAGACGAACGGGAAGGAACGAACGCCGACGCAGCGGAGGGCTGACCGGGCCAAGGCCCGGCTCGGCAATCTCAGGTCGAAGACCCTGGGCAAAACCAGCATTGGACAAGCCGGGTTCTGAGTCGGATGATTATCCTCTATATGGTTACGACCTCGCCACACCTCAGGATGCTCTTCGTCGGCACCCTCGTGCTTACGTTGGCACGGACGGCGGCGGCACAAGCCCACCCAGCTGCGACCAAGTCGGTTCTCGAAGGTGTATACACCGAAGAGCAGGCTCGCCGGGGAGAAAAGATCACCAACGACGTCTGCGGCACCTGCCATATGGAGGACTGGTTCACCGGTTCCTTGCTGGAGTCCTGGGCCGGAGCCACCGTTGAAATGCTCTACGAACTGATCAGCACTACGATGCCCGAAGACCGGCCCGCCTCCCTCGAGCGCCAACAGTACGCCGACGTCATGGCCTACATCTTCGAGCTGAACGGGCTCCCAGCCGGGCAAGAAGAGCTCAGCGCAAGGAAAGAAGCGCTCGCAAGGATCCTCATCGAACGGAGAGAGTAATGGCACCGACGGTACGAAGCGGCGCAGTTCTCGCTATGGCCGGCGTGCTACTGCTCGGCTGGTCCCACCCGGCTCAGTCCCAGCGGAAAGGCACCGAGAACGGAGAGTGGCGCTATTGGGGCGGAGACGAGGGAAGCAGCCGCTATTCACCGCTGGATCAGGTCAACGCCGAAAACGTGGCGAACCTAGAGGTGGTGTGGCGGTGGAAGGCGGCCAATTACGGCCCGGCACCCGACTTCATCTACCGAGCAACGCCCCTGAAGGTGGGCGACAAGCTCTTCACAGTGGCGGGCCAGCGACGGGCGGTAGTGGCCATCGATCCGGCCACGGGGGAGACCCTGTGGATGTGGCGGATGAAGACCAATCCGCGCTGGGAAGCGTCCACCCGGAAGAATTACGGGAAGTCCGTGGCCTACGCCGACGTGGACGGCCGGGGAGTCGTTTACCTGATCACGCCGGGCTACTACCTCGTGGCGCTGGACGCGGGGGCCGAGTCTTTCGTGTGGATCGTAAAGTCCGTCATTGTAATTCTCCGTGTGGCGAGGGTTGCGGGGATCAGACCGTCACTACGATCTTGCCCTTCTGTTGGTTGGATTCCATGTACCGGTGGGCATCGACAATTGCGTTCAACGTAAAGGTGCGATCGATGAATGGTTTTAGCGCGCCGGACTCGAGGCCTTCGTAGGTATATCGTTTGCCGCGGGCAAGCCTCTCGGCATCCTTTACAATTTCAAACAGGGTATAACCCCGCACCGTCAAGCCCTTCTTGAGCGAAAAGAACAGAGGAAAGATTGTCGGTGCTGGGGACAGCGCACCGTACTCGACGATAAGCGCACCGGGAGCAGCTGCATCGGCGAGCATCTCCAGCACGGGCCCACCGACAGCGTCAAAAATGAGATTGGCTCCTTTCCCGACAGTGATGGCCGTTACGGTTTTGGCCAGGTCCTCTTCGTTGGTGACTATGACGTGATCGGCGCCTGCATCGAGGAGGAACTGTTTCTTATCTGCGCCGCGCGTTGTTGCTATGGCCAATGCCCCGGCAGCCTTCGTGATCTGAATCGCGGCCAGCCCCACGCTGCTGCTCGCCGCGGTAATCACAACAGCGTCACCTTCTTTCAATTGACCGATATCGATCAGTGCTCCAAAAGCGGTTAGGTATTGCATCCAGATCGCCGCGCCTTCGGCGGGCGATAGATCGTCGGGGTAACGGGCCACAGCGTAGCTCGGGACGGTAGCGCTTTCGCCGTACACACCATACTTGCCCATCGAAAAGGCGGGTATGGTGCTTACGCGGTCGCCGATTTGGACGTGGCTGGGACCGGGCCCCACCGCGTCTACGATCCCGGCTGCCTCATAGCCGAGTCGTGAGGGGAATTCGGGGGCATCCAGGTATCGTCCCTGCCGGAACAAGACCTCGGCACGGTTGAGGCCGATGGCCTCCACGTTCAGGCGGACTTCGCCCTCGCTAGGTTGGACAAGAGGCAAGTCCTCGATCTTGAGCACCTCGGGGCCGCCCGTTTCATGAAAGCGAACGATCTTTGGCATGGTAGGTCTCCTGTAAGGACTTAGTTGGTTTGCCAAACGCAACGACCGGTCGTCTGGTTCCTGTTTCTATTCAACCCACGGCAACAACACGATGTTGCCGCTGATCTCGTTGTTTGCGATCAAGCGGTGCGCCTCGGCCGCTTGGCTGAGCGGCAGCGCGCGGTCGAGCAGCGGCTTGATCCTACCCGCTTTGATCTGTTCGAGGCCCCATTGGAGATCCTCGATGTCGCTGGCCATCGTTCCCCGCAGCTGTTTCTGGGGGAAGAACAGGCTCTGTACGTTGAAGGTGACCTCCGTGCCCGCCGCAAAGCCGAACGCCACAACAACACCCAACGGCCTTGCTGCGTCAATGCTCTTGGAAAAGACGTCGCCGCCCAGGTTGTCGATTACGACGTCGGCGCCGGAACCGTTCGTCCATTCCTTGACGCGCTCGACGAAGTCCTCGGTCTTCATGTTGATCACGAGGTCGGCGCCGGTGTGCTCCGCAAACTCACGCTTGTCTTCGTTGCGGATGGTGGTGGCCACCTTGGCTCCCAACGCCTTCGCCACCTGGATCAGCATGCTGCCGGAGCCCGACGCGCCCGCGTGGACGAGCACATGGTCGCCCGCCTTTACTTCTCCAACGTTCTTGACCGCGCGCACCGCGGTCGCCAGCACCACCGGCAACGTCGCCACCAGCTCAGGATCCAGACCCGTATCGTCCTTCACCGTGGCCCGGGTCGGCACCTCGATGTACTGGGCATAGGTGCCCGCTATGTGCAATCCGGGCAGGGCAAAGCTCGGCGCGGTGGCGGTGGGATGTATGTTGGCCTCCGCATCGTCAACGGCGAACCCCGGCGCAGGGACCACGCGCTCACCGATTTCAAAGCCGGTAACACCTTCGCCGATTGCGGCGACCTCGCCGGCGGCATCCGCCCCTAGGATGTGTGGAAAGGGCAGCTCGGGGGCGATCGACCCCGCCCGGATGTAATCGTCCAAACGGTTCACCCCGGCTGCCAGCACCTTGATCAACAGGTGACCGGCCTTGGGCTGCGGGATCGGCACGTCGTCGTACTGCAACACGTCGATGCCTCCGAACTCCCGGATGACGGCGGCCTTCATCGTGGTCGCGGCACTGGACGCTCTTTCGGTGCTCGCGGGCTCGAGGGTGTCTGTTCTCGGCATCTTTCCTCTCCTGTGTCGGTTGGAATTGAGAGCCTTTGGCTCAGCTCGCCCGATGTAAAGCAACCAACATGCCAATCTTTGTAACGCCGTAAACTGTTGTGACACAGTACTTTACTATAATGCGAGCTTCAACGATATTTCGTTGTCAACGAAATACCATTGGACAATTGACGAATTTTCGTTATGCTGGCTCTGAGATAGGCTGCTGCGGAGGGGAGAACCTGGCCCATGCGACCTGGCGAAAAGCTGACGTCGGACCTGATCACCGAGTTCGAGCAGTACCGGCGCCTATTTAATAACATCCCGGCCGAGATCGGGGTGTTCGATCCGGAAGGCCGGTTCCTGTTCAACACGCCGTCGGGGATCCCCGATCCCGAGATGCGGGAATGGGTTTTGGGCAAGACCCACCACGACTACTGTCGCAAGCGCAACTACCCCATGACCATCGCGGACAAGCGGCAGGGGGTGATCGAGGACTGCGTCACCGGCAAAGAGGCCATCACCTTCGAAGAAGTGTGGACGGACAAGCAGGGGCGGGGGCGGCATCGGAACTACGTGCGCACGTTCAGTCCCGTCCTGGATGCCGTCGGCAACGTCACGCATGTTCTCGCGTACGGTCAAGAAATCACGGACCTCAAGACGGCGGAGGACGAACGGCGCCGGGCGCTGGCCGAGGTCGAAACACTGAAGGACCGCCTCCAAGCCGAGAACCTCTATCTCCAGGAAGAGATCAAGACCCATCACAACTTCGCAGAGATCGTTGGCCGGTCCATCGCGATCCAGAACGTGCTCGAGGCCGTTGAGACGGTGGCGCCAACCGAGGCGAACGTCGTGATCACCGGAGAGACGGGAACCGGCAAGGAACTCGTCGCACGGGCGGTACACGCGCTGAGTCCGAGAAAGAACAAGCCGTTGATCAAGGTCAATTGCGCGTCGATCCCGAGGGAACTATTCGAGAGTGAATTCTTCGGCCACGTGCGTGGCGCCTTCACCGGCGCCATCCGAGACCGCGTCGGTCGCTTTCAACTCGCCGACGGTGGCACGTTATTTCTCGACGAGGTGGGGGAGATCCCGCTCGAGATGCAGAGCAAGCTCCTCCGCGTGATTCAAGACGGCGAATACGAGCGGGTGGGTGACGGCAAGACGCGGACGGTCGACGTGCGGATCATCACCGCCACCAATCGTGACCTGAAACAGGAGGTCGAGGCCGGCCGGTTTCGTCAGGATCTGTATTACCGATTCAACGTCTTTCCCATCGAGGTTGCGCCACTCCGTCACCGGAGGGAAGACATTCCGCTTCTCGCCACACGCTACGTCGAGCAAGCCGCCCGCAAGCTCAACCGGCCGATGCCCCACTTCACGACGGCCGAATTGCGCCGCCTACAGGAATACGATTGGCCGGGAAACGTGCGGGAGCTTCAGAACGTCATCGAGCGCGCGTTGATCACGCAACAACCAGGGAGGCGGCTCCATTTCGATCTGCCCGGCGCTGGCTCGCTTAGCCAACGCCGAGGCAAGAGCAACGGCCCAAGTGTGGACTCGAGCGATGACGTGATTCCGGAGTTCGAGATGCGCCGTCGCGAGCGCGAGAATCTGCTGGCCGCGTTGCGCCAGACGAACTGGCGGATCTACGGTCCCGGTGGCGCGGCCGATCTGCTCGGCGTGAAGCCGACGACCCTGACCTCACGTGTCAAGAAAATGGGGCTCGAACGGCCACGCCCCGAGTAGTAGCTTCCGCGCGGCCCGCAGCAGCCCTCTCTCCAACGTCGAAGACATGCTCACCTTCCTGGAAGCAAACATGGGAGAACCCACCACCGATCTCCAGCGGGCCATGCGGGTGAGCCACCAGTCCCGTGAACAGGCAGGCCCCAACATGACCATCGGCCTCGGCTGGCACATCCGGCACCCAGGGGACGACGTGTTGGTATGGCACAACGGTGGGACCGGGGGCTACCGCACGTTCGCGGGTTTCGACCCCGCGAGGCGAGTCGGAGCTGTCGTCCTCACCAATTCCGCTCACGGTGCGGACGATATCGGTTTCCACTGATCAACCGGTCGGTACCCCTGGCGGCTCCACCCGAACCTGTCGAGGAGCGGACGGAAGTAGAGGTGAAGCCCGAGATCATGGCCGACTATGTGGCTGTGTATGAGCTGATGCCCGGCTTCGAGATCACGGTAGCCCCGGAGGACGGCCAACTCCACGTGCAGGCGACGGGGCAGCCGAAGTTCCCTGTGTTCGCCGAATCCGAGACCAAGTTTTTCCTGAAGGTGTGGACGCCCAAGTCACATTCGTTCGAGACGAATCGGGCGACGTGACGCAGCTAATCCTCCACCAGGCCGGCCAGAACGCACCCGGAAGGAAGGTCCGCTGAGCTTGCTCTCGTCGCCCGAAAGCGGCAGAGCCGACGTTGACTACTCGAAGGCGACGGCATCGACGAAATGCACGCCGTTGGCAAGCGTCTTGTGCACCGGACAGCGCTGTGCCACCTGCGTGAGTCGCTTTCGCTGAGCATCATCGAACGATCCACGGATCGTCACGTGCGACTGAATGCGTTCGATCCACCCGTCCGCCCTCTCATCGCAGTCCACGCAATCATCTGCGTGGACTCGGTCGAATTCGAGCTTCACGTCAACACCGTCGAGGGCGATCCCCTTATGGTTGGCATAGAGTCTGAGGGTAACGGCGATGCAGGCGGCGAGCCCCCCCAACAGCAGCTCGTAGGGCGTCGCTCCTGTGTCGGTCCCGCCCACACTGATTGGTTCGTCTCCCCGCCAGGAAAACTGACGAGCCTGAATGTCTACGACGGTACGTTCGCCAAGCTGAGCGGTTACAGTGGCCATCTCACTCTCCTAATCGCGTTCTCTCCATCTACCACGACGTGCGGGTGCGTGTGGTTTGCAACGCGCTCCGGCCCCGGAGACCGCTCAGTCACGCTTCGCGGACCGACTCCCCTCAAGTCCCCGATCGGGGGTCGGATCCCTCACCAGGCCGTACGCCACACGACCCTCGTGATCCTCCCCTAAGTACTCGGTGATCGGAAGTCCCTCCGGTGTCACGAACAGCAGGCAGTGGCAGTACTTGTAGCGCTTCATATCGTCGCAAGCGCAGATCCACTCCCGGCTTCGCTCCACCTCCGCTTTCTTGTCGGGAAAGAACTTGCAGGGGCAGAGCGGCCGCCCCAGCTCGTCGAGGTTGGACGCGAGTCCATTGATCACGGCCTCGGTGACGTCGGCATGCTGGTGGCGGGAGGTGCCGGTCTTGTCGAGATACTTCTCGACGAAGGTGCGCATGCGGCCGAGACTTTCCTCGGACGGCATCCAACCAATCTCCTGAAACGTTAGGGGACGCCATTGTTCACCCAAACCGCCTCATGAGGAACGCTTGGGCGCCATCTGCTAACATACCGACCCGATCGAAGTTTGGCCCCTCCCCCTCGCGCATGCAGCCATTGCTGCACATCTTAAAGAATCGCTTATGCACGACGAACGCCGCATCGGATGGCCTGATGTGCGTAACCAATTTGTTGACAATAGGTTACGCTGTAGGGAGACGACCTCTGGGGCCGACGGCATCGCGTGCACGCACATATGAGTCATGCGCCAGTTCCGAAAGGGAGCCATTGGATGTCCCGGGACGGTTTTGATCTCGCGCTGAGCATCGGCGGTGCCGCCGGTCAGGGAATCGCCACGCCCGGCAACATACTAGCACGAATCATTGTGCGCCGCGGCCTCCACTTCCGCGCCTACAACGCCTTCCAATCGATCATCCGGGGCGGCCACATCTTTCTCACCATCCGGGTGAGCGACCGGCCGGTTCACACCCACGGCGACAAGATCGACCTCCTCGTGTGCCTCAATCAAGACACGATGGACCGCCACCTCCGAGTAATGGGCTCCGGGACCCGGGTGGTCTTCAACAGCGACACGATCAAGGTCGGCGACGCCGGGGACGGAGTCCAGCTGTGTCCCCTCCCCGTCTCCGATCTCACCGAAAACAACCGCAACAAGCTGATCCAGAACACAGTTGCCCTCGGCGCTATGACCGGCCTGCTTGGGTTGGACTTCGCCGTACTCGAGGATGCCCTCACGTTGGCGCTGCAGCGGAAGGGCCAGGCGGTGGTGGACGAAAACCTGGGCGTGGCCCGCAGCGGGTTCGAATATGCTCGGGACCGGTTTGAACCCTTCGCTAGCGCGATGCCCATGGGGCCGAAACCGCTTGCGGTGTGGAGCGGCAACGAGGCCTTGGCCATGGGCGGCGCGGCAGCCGGCGTCAAGTTCTACTCTGCCTACCCTATGAGTCCTGCGACGGGAGTGCTCCACTGGATGGCCCAGAACGGTCGCGAACTCGGCATCATGGTCCGCCAGGTGGAGGACGAGATCGCCGTGGCCAACATGACCATCGGCGCCGCCTACACGGGGTGCCGTGCGATGTGTGCCACGTCGGGTGGTGGATTCGCGCTGATGACCGAGGCCATTGGGAGTGCGGCAATGATGGAGATTCCCGCAGTGTTTATCAACGTTCAGCGGGCCGGACCGTCCACCGGCGTTCCCACCAAGACCGAGCAGGGAGACCTCTGGCAAGTGCTCGGTGCGAGCCAGGGGGATTTCGAGCGTTTTATCGTGGCGCCGCGGGACGGGCTCGACGCATTCAACACCATCCCGGAGTTGTTCAACCTGTGCGAGAAATACCAGTGCCCGGGTATAGTGCTGTCCGACCTGCTGATTTCCGAAGGCACGTTCTCTGTCGATCCCGATGACATCGACATGGGTCCGAAAATCGATCGCGGTGAGTTGATCACGGAACCGTCGACGACGAACGGCTACAAGCGGTTCCTTGACACCGAAACCGGTATTTCCCCCCGTGCGTTGCCGGGCCTCGAGGGATACGTGCACGTCGTAGCCACGGACGAACAAGACGAGGACGGGCGTTTGATCAGTGACGAGTTCACCAACCCGCATAAGCGTCGCCAGATGGTGGAGAAGCGGGCGCGCAAGTTCGGGCAGGCGGCCGGGCTGATCGCCGCGCCGCAATTGGAGGGCCCGCCGGAAGCGGAGGTCACGCTGATCGGATTCGGCTCAACGTGGGGACCGATTACGGAAGCCCTCGAGCTCCTGCGGCAAGCGGGAATCACCGCTAACCACCTGAACGTGAAGTGGATCGTTCCTCTGCATGCCGACGTCATTGTCGACATCCTATCCCGGTCCAAGCGAACGATGATGGTGGAGAACAACTACTCGGGCCAGTTCTATCGGTACTTGCGGAGTGAGACCGGGCTCGATGTCGACGGCCACATAAGGAAGTTCGACGGCGAGCCTTTCATGCCGCACCACATCGTTGACGGCGTGCAAGAAATCATCGCAGGCAAGACGGACCGGTACGTTCCCGTCCACGAACTCACGGTCTGACGAGGAGCATATCATGGGCGTAGTTGTAACCGACCGGCGAGGCGCCGCTCAGCTCTCCCCCAAGGACTTCAAAGGGAACGTCGATCCGGACTGGTGCGTGGGCTGCGGCGATTTCGGCGTGTTGCGCAGCCTACAAAAGGCGTGTGCCGAGCTGGGCCTCAAGCCACACGAAATCTTGACCGTGAGCGGGATCGGCTGTTCTTCCAATCTTCCCGGTTATTTCAATTCCTACGGTATGCACACCCTTCACGGACGGGCACTGGCAGTGGCCACAGGTGCAAAACTGGGCAATCATGAACTAACGGTTATTGCAACTGGTGGTGATGGAGACGGTTACGGCATCGGCGGAAATCATTTCGCACACACGGCACGCCGCAACGTCGATCTGACCTACCTGGTCATGAACAATCAGATCTACGGGCTCACGACAGGCCAGGTATCGCCGACCAGCAGGGTCGGCATGAAGACCAAGAGCACTCCCTTCGGCAGCGTGGAGCCACCGAGCAATCCGATCACTACGGCAATCATGAACGGGGCGACGTTCGTAGCACGAGGATTCGCGGGTGATCCGAAGCAGTTGACCGAGCTGATCAAGCGGAGCATCCAGCACGGGGGATTCGCGTTGATCGACGTCTTCAGCCCCTGTGTGACCTACAATCACGACAACGACTTTCAGTTCTTCAAGGAGCGGGTCAAGCGTTTGGAAGACGAGGGACACGACCCGGCTGACTGGAAGGCTGCATGCGAAAAGGCAATGATCTGGGGTGATACGATTTACACCGGACTCTTTTTCCAGACCAGCGAAACCCCAACCCTGCACAAACTGGAACCGGTTCTGGACGAAGGTGGTGCTCTAGGTCGCCGATCACTGGGGCTGACATGCGAGCAAGGGGAGCAAGTCATCAAGCGCATGATGTGAGCAAGGAGGCCGCGATTACGATGTCGGACGGGCGGGCGGTCAAGGGACACTTCTCACCGGAGGAGGCCGCGCAGATTCACCAAGCAATCGCGGCGGCGCGCGCTCCGCTCGTCTGTCCCCGTTGCGGCCAGGCTTTGACCTCGAGCCTTCCGGGTGGCAGATGCAGCAGACATGATGTTTGGGCCCTCCACTGCGACATCTGCCATCAGAGTCTCATCGTGGAAGATGCTGAGCACCCGGCGCACCAGGCATCGCCCAACCTTCCCAAAGCCCATCGGCAGACGCACAATTGATAACGGGGCGGGATAGTTCAGATAGCCGCTAACTTCACCGCCATCCAGCCTCCATCAACACACGCACCGTCCTCCCAGCTCTTGTCTCTTCAACGTCCCTTGGCCGAGGCAAGGCACCTTGCTCTGACTGCCCTGACCGGCCTGATGAACAGTTCAATTCACCGTGAATGTCGCACTTAGGTTAGCGGCAGTGTTGTTCTGAGCGTCGAACACTCGGATGACTCTCGATTCATTGTTCGACGACTCCGTTACTAATGTCCGCCTAACTCGGGCGTTACGTCGCCGCTGGCCAAACCGGTTTGACGCGCGCGGCGCTGGAGGCCGTGATCAACCTCAAGATGGGGCCCGATACGCTCTTTGGGGAGTCCCGGGCTGACGAGCCCGCGCCCGGCGAGGCGAGGAGAGCTACCGCGTTTCCCGGTGGGCTGAAGCCCGGGCTCGGCCCCCTGCCGGGACGTGTCCTGAAGGACATGACGTGGGACACGTCTTTTGAGACGAACCGCGTAACCGGGAACAATTGGCGCGCTTATCAATGCAGTCTGTAGTCCGAAATCCCTCGTTACCACGCCCTCGGCGATACCGAAGACCGCGGAAGTTTGGAGGAGCAAGCGGGCGATGGCGTAAAGATCAGTTTGGAGCGAATCCAACAGGGCAAGGGCGCAAGAAAACGGCCACAGGGTGATGGACATCACGCCCGCAACGCCCCCTGGTGCCGATCTTTCATGGACACCGAGGACAGGACGTTTCCCCGACTTCCACACGCCGGATCCTTGGCCGGCATGGAGCGGTCGTGCCAGTACCAGCAATCGCCATTCACGAATCGGGTCGGAGCGCTGACATCGCGCGGGCGATGGACGCCAACTTCACGGACTCGACACAGTATGATCGGGTGGTGACCCGGGGGTTCGGCTGGGACGATGTGGTTCCTCGTGTTGGTTACAAGGGACCGCGGAATCTGTACCGGTTTCTGAAGCAGAACGCCGCCAATATCAGTGCCGCGTCGCGCATGGGTTTGGAGTTCGGGATCCACACATTCGATGCGGTAGTGGGTGCGTGGCAGGTGCGTCTGCATCGGCTTCTCCAATGGGTGGTGTCCGGCCTCGTGGCAGTGCTGTTTGTCAGGTCGGTGGCCGGATTCGTGGTGTTGGGGCCGGCTGCGTGGTACGGTCTTCCTACGGTCGCGTTCACTCCGATGCAGTGGCTCGCCGCAGCCGCTGGATGGTTGGAGGTCGGAATCGCCGCCGGAGCTACCCTGCTCATCGGACTTGGCGGTTTGCGATTGCTCCTCACCCTGTCGCCACGTCCCGCCATTGTCACGTTCCGCAGTACCGTCTTCTTGTTCTTGCAGCCTGTAATGATCGTGACGATCGGTGCGCTCGCCGCAGACTCGGTCCTGCTGTGGACGTTCTTCGCGGTACTCGGATTGTCGGCGTTTCTCCTTTCCGGCGCAGGCGCTCTCGTCCCTTGGGTCTTGACGCTGGGTGCGATCCTGGGGCTGCGCGCATTCTGGGCGCGCGGATCAATCGGAGGACCGATCAAGGTCATGCTCGACGCGTTCCGATATCTGGGCGAGCCGGGTTACCGCGGAAGAATTCAACAAGCGCTTGACAAGGCCATTGTGCAGTCTCGAAAACGCGCCGGCGAGGACCGGGAATTCGTTCTGGCCGGGCAAGGAATGGGTACGGTGATCGCACTCGATTCCATCTTGCACTCGCGCGAGTGGAGAGATACAGATCGCGTTCTGCTGGTGACGATGGCCTCGCCGCTGCGCCGATATTTTCTGCGTCTGTATCCACGCACCCTCTTCCCCGAGTCTATGGAAGACTTGATCGATTCGATCGTGAGGCGCCTCGATGAGTTTCGGTGGATCAACGTCTACCGCCCTGGGGACTACATGGGCGCCAATCTCGGCCTGAAGCGGTTTAAGGGGCGCGACCTGTCAACCGGCTGGACCGCCCGCCGAACCGTCGGCCACGCCGACTATTGGCTGAGCTTGGAGGCTCGACACGCACTTCATGACGGCCTAGATGGGCTGAAACCGATTCGACCGCTTCGCGTTCCGATGAAGGATGCTGCACACCGCACGCCCCTTCCGCGGAAGCGGGTGCCCGGTTTCAGTATCCGATCCCTCCCGCGCACGCTACTGAGGACCGCATTCGCGCTCGCCACCTTCGGATGGATGTCTGGTGGGTGGCAACCGGGTCGGGCGTACTCGTGTCCGCTATCGACGACACACGGGAATTGCTCGAGCGGCGGGGAGTCGTCGTCGAAGCCGCCGCCACACATCGACGCGAGACGGTCGAGAACGATCGCGGCTTGACGTACATCGACCACTGGGAGTTCGACTTCAACGATCCGAACGGAGCTGCCAAGCGCTTGCACGTTCAACACGATGTCAGCGAGGTGTTTCTCAAGATGATTCCGCTCCGTTTCGATGGTCGTGAGTTCACACGGCAGATCCGCGCCCGGTGCGCAGTAGATGATCAGCCACCGTCGTGGTGGCTTGGCAGGGACATGAAGACACCATGCACCATGGAAGAGGTCCGGTTACGGTACTATCCAGGATATGAGGCCCTGCTCGATCTACCCGATTTTCCGCCACGGCGTTCGGTACGCGACCCGGTTCGGAGATGGGCCGAGGCGGGAGTGGTCGCCGCGGTGTTATCTGTGCTGCTGCTGGTATCCGTGGTTATAGGGGTGAGGCTGTTTTTCCTGATCCTGGGATGAGCAGCGCCGGTGGTTCACACCGATACATCTTGGCCTGTTGGGTGCTTCATGCCCTCAGCGCGGCGATTGAAATGCCTACTCGGCCGGGGCGCTGTCGGACATCTTTCACGTGACGGACGCAGATGGTATGGTGCTTCGACGAGGGCAACTCACCAACGAAGGGGTGGAGTGCCCCCACGACCGGCTCGAAACGATCCAGTGATCGAGGCGTACAAACAAGACCTCGATCGCACACTTCCACTCAGATACCTAAACCACCTCTCGCATCCGTAACTTTGTCGACTCGTCGGGCAGGCGCCCAAAAGCAGCCTGGATGTTCTCTTCCATGTGCTCGGGATTCGTCGTCTCGGTCAGCACACACGTGACCGTAGGATGCGCGAGAATATACTTGAGTGAGAACTGCGCCCAGGTCGCGCAGTCGAAGTCCGCTGCCCATTCCGGCAACTCCCGTCCGCTGACCCGCTGAAAAAAGCTGCCGTTCATGAAGGGTCGGTTGATCAGGACGGCCATGCCACGATCCTGAGCCAACGGTAACAACCGCGCCTCGGCGCGTGTCTCGACGACAGAATAATTCAGGTGCACGAAGTCCAGCGGTTCGCTTCTCATGAACGCCTCGAGGCGCTCGTAATCGCTGTAGCTGGAGACCGTGACGCCGATGTAGCGCGCTTCACCCGTGTCCTTCCATTCGCGCAGACTGGGCCAGTGAACCTCGAGATCGGTGAGGCTTTGGATTTGGATCAAATCCATGGTGCGCCGGCCAAAGTTAAGCTGCGCTTGCCGCATCTGTTCAATACCGGCTTCCCTGCCCCAAGTGTTGATCTTCGTCGCCAGGAAGAGTTTGTCGCGCAACTCGGGTCCGCTTAGCAGCCGGCCAAATTGACTGTCGATCTCCTCGCTGCGCGGTCCGGTATCGACAACGCGGCCGCCGTACTCCACCAGCATCCGCATGACGGATCTGAGCGGATCGGTGCCGGCCTCTGGTATCTGCACCACGGCTTTGGTCGATCCGAACCCGATTACCGGTATCGACTCACCGGTTGCCGGTATCACCCTCAGGGGGATTGCGTCCTGCGCGCTCGTTGGGAAAGGACGTGACAGCAACACGCCGAGGCTCGAGAGCTGGGCGAGGAATTCCCGTCTATTCGTCGGTGTCATCACGGCCGACAACACGTCCTTCATTCCTGCTCACCTGTTCGAGCATTTCCCCGAGCTGGAGCTGACCGGCCCACTGCTCGAGATAATCCCAGTCGAGATCGCCGACCGCGGCTATGATATTTTGCACGTCCCGGCGCTGCAGCTCCGATCCGGACTGCCGAGCCCAGTCGAGCTTGGACAGGATCAGGTCCTCCGGCGCAACCACGGCGACCGGCGTTCCTTGCACGTCGATCTCTCTGCGCCGCCCGAACTCGCCAAGACACAGGATCTGGCGAATCCGGCCATCGAGTGCTCGTGGGGGTCGCCCGGCGGCGTCTCCCATTCGGTGTCCAACTCGAACTCGGCGGCGCGGGCCACCAAGGCGGCAGCCTGCGCATCGGTGTCGTCACCGCGTTCACCGGAACACGACAGGACGGTCGCCAGCAGCGCCAACGTCGGCACAAAGGTCGTGGTGCGGTGCGTGAGTGTCGTCGTTCGTCTGCCTCCTCTAGGATGTCACGAACCCGGAGTCGTCATCGAGGGCTAAGATATCGTTGCGACCGAGGAAGGACTAGAGAGGACGGTTGACCAAGACGGTCGAGACGAACACGGTAGACGAGTTGGGCCGCAGAGGATAATTGTCGATTGCGAGGTGCGGGACACGTGGCTAGAATCTTGTCCGTGAGAACATCCGATTCTTCGACGGTCAAGCTCGTCGGCATCGCCGGCGTCATTGCAGACGGGCACGGTGTGGCGTCCGGCAAGAGCCCCGGGTCGCCGTTTCCGAAGGGCACCATCGAAATGCAGATCCCCGTGTTCCAGCGGCTCGGACTCGACCTGAGCTGGGCGTATCCCGCCACGCTGAACATCTCGGTGACCCCTAAACAACTTCGCATTACCCGGCCGTGGCATGTGTTCTCCGATGTGCAGTGGTTTGAGGATTGGCCCCCCGAGAGCTTTTCCTTCTCGACCTGCGCCGTGGAGTACGGGGACGCGCGGCATCGCGCGGTCATTTATTACCCTCATGAGGAGACGAGAACCGATCATTTCCAAGAACCGTCGATCGTCGAGGTTCTCGCCAGTCACATACCCGACATCAAGACTGGATCGAAGGTGACCCTGTGGGTGGACCCGACTCAGGTGACGGTTGAGTCGGTGACGGTGGAAGACGGAGAAAGACCGTCAGAGACGGTCTAGGACGGAGATCCGAAGTCGTCGCAGCAGCAGCAATCAACGCATCGGCAATCTCAACGCCATGGGATCGCGCATAGCGCATCAAATACGCCCCCGCGCATGAGTAACAGTACACGCGGGTTCATTCCTGAGTCCTCCTGACAAACGGGTCTGCGGTCTCGTCGTCGGGCGGGCGTCCTACGGGGCGTCTAGACGGCGGCGTGGCGCTGGCCACCGACGGCGGAGTCAAGCCCCATCATGCGGCGAGATACACACGCCCGCAAGCAGTGGCCGTCGAAGGGGTTGAAGAACCCACCGGCTGGTATATGGGCAAACCTGGTGGCTACGTGCGGCGGTATTCGGACGTTCTCCTCATGTTTCTCCTCAAAGGGGTGAGGCCGGAGAAGTACCGGGAGCGGGTCGAGGTCCGCGGTACGTTGGCCTCGATCGACCTCAACCGCTCGACGGACGAGCAGCTCGCCTGGATCAGTGCGGGCGAGCCTCCCTGGTTTGTCCTGGGCACGCCGGACGGGCCGACCCCGGCGCTCCTGCCGGCCCAGGAAGACAGGGAGCCGTGATGTGTCACGGGCTGTCACGGCGCGTCACGGCCGTCACGGCGCGTCACGCGGGGTCACGTCGCCGATGTGGGCGCATTTTGGGGAATATGAGATCCTGCCGCATTTGGCTGGCGGTAGACTGCCAGGGCACCCTCACCCCACTGGCTGGACGCCTCCAGCACCAAGGGCGATACTTGGGATAGGGGAAAGCAAATGCTATCCTGATCCTGGACGACACGATGAACCTCGGCGGCATCAAGGTGAGCTCGCTGGAGCTTGAGCGGGTCGTGGACGCCCACGAGGCGGTTTACGAGAGTGCCGCGGTGGGTGTCCAGCCGGAGGGAGAGGGAGCGGATAAGTTGGTCGTCTACGTGATCCCCGCCCGGGAGGTCGACACAGGGCGCCTGGCGGCGGAGCTTGGCAAGATGCTGGCCGAGAGCTCAACCCGTTGTTCAAGATCTACGACCTCGTCATCACCGATCAGCTTCCACGCACTGCCTCCAACAAACCTGTGCGGCGCAAGTTGCGCTCTCGATACATGCGTGAGAAGGAAGCACGCGTGGAGTGAGTTTGAGCAAGCCTGACCACAAGCGTCGTGTCGGCCCGTGGCTTCGACGCTACAGCGCTACACCAACAAGTCGCCGCGACCGCATCGTGCCGGTCGTGCTCGCAGGTGGTGCCTGGGTCGTCTTCGTCGTCCTGGTGATTCTCCTGTTTCGGGTGTTCGTGCGGTACCCGTTTCACGTTTTCGGCGGCTTGGTCGGCGTGTGGCTGATAGGGTTCGTCGTGTTGACGGTCAAGCAGAGGCGAGCGGCGGCGCGAGACCAGGCGGTTCGAGAGGGACGTGCCTTTGACGGGTTCACGCGGCGGTGACGCTCACTCGCGACCAACTCGGGTCACCTTCTGGACAAACTCCGGGTACCAGATCGAGACCTGCTTGGCGCCCAGCTTCTTGTCCACGACCTGCCGACTGACCTTGTCCACGACGAAGTGGTCCGGCGACGCAAGCCCTGCGACGACCGACTCGCCGAGCCCCCAGTTCTTCCAGTTGGTGTCGAGTCAGAATAACAGCGGGATCAAACCATGGAAGACGTTCGCGAGTTGAAAGGAACGGTCCGCCGCGTCTCTAGCATCTCGACGACGGCCAGGGCGATTCGATCGGCGATCTCCTCTTGCGCGCCGAGCGGATCTTCCAGCCGTACGGTCGTAGCTCTCCGCCCAGATGTGCTTGTCTTCTCTGGCGTCGATCAGCTGTGCCACCACCCGAACCTTGGCGCCGGCGCTCCGCACGCTTCCTTCCAGCACGTAGGCAGCACCGAGTTCCGCCGATATTTCCCGCACCGCTTTTGGCGTATTCCGGTACTGCATTGACGTCGTCTTGGACGTGACCTGGAGTGTATCACCTTGTGATACCCGCGAGAGGATGTCGTCGGTGATGCCGTGGGCGAAGAACTCGTCTTCGCGGTCCGCGCCAATGGTAGCGAACGGCAACACGGCAATCGAAACCGCGTTTGCCGCCGCGCTGTGTGGCGCGGGGGTGTCGGTCTCGGACCCCACCCGCGGCTTGAACATGCGGACGAAGTCCCGCACCGTGGCGAAACGTTGGGTGCGATCGGCGGCCATGGATTGCAGGACCGCGGCATCGATGGTGTCGGACGCGGTCCAGCCCACCGACCGCAGTGACGGTGTCTCGCGTCCGGACCGCTCGTTCGGCGGCACGGCCCGGGCCTCGGTATCGAACGGATGGCGGCCGCTCAGCATCTCGAACGTCACGAGCCCCAAGCTGTAGAGATCCGACCGCCGATCGATGTCGAACCCTAGCGCCTGTTCCGGACTCATGTAGCCCGGGGTGCCGATGGCGTGGCCCTCGATGGTAAGGCGATCGTCCACTGGCGTGGCTGGCGCGAGGGCGATGCCGAAGTCGGCGATCATGGCATGGCCGTTCGACAGCAGGATGTTTTCGGGCTTTACGTCACGATGTACGACGCCCCGTTCGTGCGCGTAGTGCAACGCCTCACCGATCTCGGTGGTGATCCGCAGGGCATCGGCCAGCGGCAGGGCGCCCTCTTCGCGCAGCCGATCTCGCACCGTCGGCCCGGTGATGTGTGGCATGACGTAATACGGCAGCCCGTCCACCACCTCGCCGGTCGCGAAGATCGGCACGATGTGGGGGTGGGTGAGCTGCGAGGCGAATTCGACTTCCCGCAAGAACCGCTGCCGCGCAACGCGGCTTGCGCCCTGGGGCTTCAGCACCTTGATGGCCACCTGCCGCGGCAGACGCTTTTCGCGGGCGAGGTAGACGGTGGCCATGCCGCCGCTGCCGAGTTCGCCCTCGATCGCGTAGCGGTCCTTCAATGCCCGTTTCACCTGTCTATCGAATCGTTTGAACATCATCGCTTCCAAGCCGGAGCAGGCGGAACCAGGCGCGCAGCCGTGGTCTCCGCCAAACTCCCGATCAAAAGTGCTTCTCCAGTATCAAACAGAGGTATGGTCCCGCCGGAGGCCGAACAGCGGATCGTCGTCCTCGATTTCCACGAACGCCGTCCCCTCGACTTCGAGCCGCCAGCTGGCTGCCCAACCGTCGCGCGGCATCGAGCCGGAGGAGCGTCGACCGTTCGCCGGGTCGATGAACGTGCCGGCCAAGAGCTCCGAGCTCCGGGGTTGTCTGCCGATTTCAAGTAGTCCGATACCGTAAGAACTGTGTGTCCCCCGTCGAGCTGCCCCGTCCTGGGGATGACGCCGAACCATACATACCGGTTGGTATGATAGAGAAGGGCTGTGGGTCTCATGGATGGCTCACGAGTTGGGCTCCGGATGGACGATTAAGCCGGGATCGGCTCGACGCCGGGGGAGGGTGCTGCTACAGAGGCGTCCCGCGGTGAGCGCAGTCCGTCCAGGTAGGTTGCCAGCACTTCCAGATTGGACCCGAGGAGCTCGGTGCTCTGGGCGTTCTTGGCCGTCCCGACGATTCCCTCGTAGGCGGCGAACAGGAAGGCGGCGGTCTTCTCGGGGTCGATATCTTCCCGCACGGTGCCGCTTCCCTGCCCGCGGGCCAGGGCCCTAGCGATGCCAGCCCGCCACGCCTCGCTCACGGCGTTCAGGCGCTGCCGGAATCCCTCGTCGACCGGGGACATTTCCTGCATGAGGTTGTTCAGCGGGCACCCGAGCTCGATGTCGGCGTAGGTCATATGGCACGCCACATCGGCCAGGCAGTCGACTATCGTCTGGATGGGGTCGTCGGCCCCCTCCACGGGTCGGACCCAGCGCTCAATGATGAAGGGTTTGATGAGTTCGTCGACCACGGCATACCCCAAGGCCGCCTTGTTGGGAAAATGGTGGTAGAGGGCGCCCTTGGTGACGCCGGCCGTTGAGAGGATTCTCTCGAGGCTGGCCGCCTGGAAGCCGGACCGGTGGATCTCGCCGAATGCGGCCCGGAGGAGGGCCTCCCGGGTTTTGTCTGGGTCGCGTTTGGTCCGACTGTCGATATTCATACCAACCAGTATGTATGTGTTACACCCACGTGTCAAGTCCCGACGGAGGTGGGGAGTCCTAGTCGGCTCTCAACGCCCGGTTGGGATCCACACGCGTGGCCCGTGCGGGCGTATAAGTATCGGGCGTCGGGCTAGTCCTTCGGTCGCGTCAGTTCCCCACCTTCGCCCTCAACTCCTCGAAGAAGTTCACGACCAGGATCAGCTTCGTCCCCTTGGCGATATCAGCGGATTCCTCACTGCTCTCTGAGTGCGCGAAGTACCTCGACCGTGAACGTGTTCTCCCCCGACCGGAGCGCGACGATCCAGTCCTGACGCTGTGCGCGGGAGCGGTCGCGCCCAGTCCAGGCCACAAACGCTTCAAAGTCGTCAATCGCTCCTGCGACATCGCCAGTGAGTGCCCTGGCGAGCCCCCGGCTGTCCCTGATGTTTCCACGGTCGGGCGCCAGTGCGACCGCTTGTTCACACGCTGCCATCACCTCGGCGTGTTAGGCTGCCTGTTTCGACCCCGGCGAGCCAGCTCATTGGCATAGTGTGCGCCCAGGGTGTGAGAATGCCGTCGAGCCCACTCAGTGAGGGGTGTCGAGCCCGCGGGTGGGGCGTCAACGTAGAGCCGTCCCTCCATCAGCCCGCGTATCTCCTCCCGAGTGATAACGACGTCGCCCTTCACCGCGCCAAAGACCCGACCTACCCAGTACCCGACGCTCGGAGGGACGGACACCACTGGGCGAGGACGACCGATAACTTCGCCAATCGTCTGGACCAGTTCTCGATAGGTGAAGGTCTCGGGACCGATCGCTTGAACAATCACGTCGTCAGTCCGTGCGCCTTCCCTTACTGCAAGCGCCGCCAGATCATCCACATAAATGGGCTGCAGACGATACTGCCCATCGCCAAAGACGCCGAAGACCGGGAACCGCAGTAGCACCCACGCGATGTTGTTGATGAGGATGTCCTCCTTCCCGAACAGTACAGTAGGCCGGAGGATCGCATAGGATAGGTCGGACGACTTGAGCGCTGCCTCGAGCTCGGCCTTGCCGCTGAAATAGGGGAGATCCGACTCAACCGACGGGTTCGTGATGCTTACGTGGACGACTCGCCGTACGCCGGCTTCGCGCGCCGCCTCGAAGAGCATCAGCGTGTTTGTGACGGCCTCGCGGTGATTGAAGGTCTTGTGGTCAAATCGAACCCAGTAGGTGTTGTAGAGAACTGCTACACCACGGAGGGCGTTGGCCAGGGCGACGGGATCCTGGAACTGCAACGGGAAGCTCGAAACGCGCCCGCCGAACGGATCCGGCCCGCGCGAGTTCGTGAGCGTTACGACTCGGTGTCCGGCGTCCAGCAGTCGGTGGGCGATGTAGCGACCCGAATACCCAAACGCGCCGGTAACCGCGTGGACTTCTTTACCAGATGGGCTTGGCATGTCTCAGAAGCTGACCGGGCAGCCTAACGCATATTGAAAGCACGCCCTTTGCTGCTACGATGGAGTCGACGAAGACCCAGAGACCACGGCAAGGAGCGGCTCTCATGAAGCGAACGACTAAGTATGTAGCGTTTGACGTCCATCAGGCAACCACGGTCGCCTCGGTACGGGATGACAGCGGGCGGGTACTCGCCCGGAGCGTCCTGGAGACGTCGACGCGACTGATCGTGCACAACCGCCGCGATCAACGGAGCCCATAATGGTGTCTGGACGTCACTGCTGGTGACGAGCCACGTCGATACTCCCCGCATTCGCCACGCGTACCCGGCTGTGCCCTCAGCACGCACAAGGAGGTGAACATCATTCGGTGTTCAGGGATTACTACGTCCACTTGACAGGGCACTTCTTAATGGTGTTAGACAGCGTGCGAATCACTTGTATCGACATTCTACAACGAATACTTCTGGAAGAATGCGCGATCCCGGCGGTGAACCGACCACTGCGTGAATCGTGTGACGCGACACATCAATCTCAGACGACAGCCGTTCGTAGATTCGAAGATCTTCCATGGCGCCGCCGCCCGCAAACTCCCGAAACACCGTAGGAGTCATCTGCTCAGGCACGCTGGCGAGAAAACCTGAGTCGAGCATGATCAGCCTCATGTGGACGCGGCCCCGCTCGTCGGTCCACTGGTAGAACTGGCCGTGGGCACTCGCAGCGAGCAGGCAAAGGCCACCGAAGACAAGTACCAGCATTGCCCGACGGCGCATCGTGTGCTCCTCGAGGGCAGAGCGCCAATTCCCACTCCTGCAGACTGGAATTGGTTGCTCGCCTGCGTTCCTTGACGGACATGCCCGCCAAAGCCGGGGTCGCCCGCTCAACCCCAGAGCTCAGACGGAGGGGGGTGCATCACGCTCGTGTCGTAGCGGATGCCTGGGTGGCGGTCGCGCTCGAGGAGGAGGGGGCCGTCCAGGTCGACGACGCGCGCTTGCGCGCCCAGGAGGGCCGCGGGCGCTATGCCCAGCGAGGTCCCCACCATGCAGCCCACGACGATGCCCATCCCGGCCCGTCGCGCGGCGGCGGCAAGCTCGAGGGCTTCCGTCAGGCCGCCTGTCTTGTCGAGCTTGACGTTGATGAGGTCGTAGCGGCTTCGGAGCGGCTCCAAGGTGGCGCTGTCGTGAACCGATTCGTCCGCACACAGGGGGACGGGGCAGGAGAGCTGCGCGAGCGAAGTGTCTTCCGAGGCCGGCAGGGGCTGCTCGATGAGCTCGACGCCGAGCTCCGCCAGGGCGGGACCCAGCTCGCGGAGCCGGGCGAGCGACCAGGCCTCGTTCGCGTCCACGACCAGACGCGCGTTCGGGGCTGCGGCGCGCACGGCACCCACCCGTTCCAGATCTGTGTCGCCGCCCAGCTTGAGCTTGAGGAGGGGGCGGTCGGACGCCGAGCGTGCCGCCTCGGACATCGCCTCGGGAGTGTCGAGGCTAATGGTGTATGCCGTGACGAGCGGGCCCGGCTCGGGCACGCCCGCCAGCTCCCAGACCCGACGGCCCGTCCGCTTCGCCTCGAGATCCCATAGGGCGCAGTCGACGGCGTTGCGGGCGGCCCCCGCCGACAGACGCTTGGCCAACCCGTTTCGGTCGAGGCCGCACTCGAGCTCGGTCCGCAGGTCCTCGATCGCCTCCAGCACGCCTTCGATCGTCTCGCCGTAGCGCGCGTACGGCACGCACTCGCCGCGTCCGCGCACACTGCCCTCGCGCAGCTCGGCGACGACCACGCGCGCCTCCGTCTTCGAGCCGCGCGAGATCGCGAACGTCCCTGCGATGGGCCACGACTCCGCTCGAGCGGAGAGATTACGCAACGCCCTGCCTCAGGACAGCAGCAGGAGGTCGACGATCGGATCTACACCGGTCCGCATCGCATCGACACAGGGCAGCTCCAGCTCGCCGGCGGTGCGCTCGAGCAGCTCGCGCGCGGCTGCGCCGTCGAGCCTCGACGTATCGATGGCGATCCCCACGCAGCGGATCTCCGGATTCGTGAGGCGGCCCGCGGAGAGGGTCACATCGATGCACTGCCTCGGAGTCGGCATGGGGTAGGAGATGCCGCGCATCAACCTGCGGGTCGGCTCGTGGCAGACGACGAACGCGTCGGGCTGGGTGCCGTGCAGCAGTCCGAGCGTGACGCCCGCGTACGACGGATGCAGGAGGGAGCCCTGCCCCTCGACGACATCCCAGTGGTCTTGGTCGTTGGCCGGGGTCAGCCATTCGGCTGCCCCCGAGACGAAGTCGGAGACCACGGCGTCGACGGCCACTCCCCGACCGGAGATTAGGATCCCCGTCTGCCCCGTCGCGCGGAAGTCCGCTCTGACCCCGCGGTCGCGCAGCTCCCGCTCGATGGCCAGCGCCGTGTACTTCTTGCCGCACGAGCAATCGGTGCCGACGGTGAGCAGCCGCCGTCCAGGGCGCTTGGCGCCGGTGCCCACGTGGAACTCGGCATCGGTGTAGCGGGCATCGAACAGCCTGCGCCCACACCGCTCCGCGGCCTTGCGCACCGCAGGAAGCGAGCTCAGACGCGTGTGGAGACCGCTCGCGACGTCCAGACCCGCTTCGAGGGCCGTGACGATGCTCTCGCTCCAGGCGCCCTGGAGGACCCCGCCCGCGGCTGCGACGCCGACGATCATGCTCCTGGCTCCCCGCTCGACGGCCTCGCGCGCGGTCAGGTCCGGGAGACCGACGTCGGCCTTGCAGGCCGACAACCGCAGCTGACCGACGCACCACTCGGGACGCCAGTCGACTATTCCCTGAGCCGTCTTCGCCGCGAGATCGTCGCGCGCGTCAGCGAGAAAGAGCAGGTAGGGCTTTCCGATGTCCATGGCGGACCTTGCTGGCTAAACGCTCTCTTCGGGGTCGGCGGCGCGAGGGTCCGCCTTCGCGACGCTACGGTTACGTCGGCGCGTGACCAAGGGAGCGGGCTCGCGGAGCAAAGGGCTGACGATGGCGTTCAAGCTTTTGGAGATGGCACAGCAACGCTGGCGAAAATTCAAACGCCCCAGAGCTTCTCCCCCTGGTGTTGGCAGGAGCACGGTTCAGAGATGGCATGCAGGAAACTGACCGAGAGAAAAAGGCTCGAAAGGTTGCCGCTTGATCAAACCGCGATCCACACACATTTGACAATATCTCCCCGCCGACTGCTCACAAGTGAGTAGTCGGCTATCCCCGTTGTTCCCGCCAGAGCCAGCCTGCGAGCGCGCCCGGTCCTAGAACGGCGAGTACGCTGGCCCACATCGGGATCGCGGTGCTGGCCACGGTGAACTGCACCTGGAAAAGGAGTCGCAGCAGGTGGAGCGCTGCAACGACGGACAGAAACAGTGTTGCTACCAACGCGGCGGGTTTCATTTGGATTGCCTCAGCGACTGATATTCGGCTTGGCCGTCTAACGGATCGGCAAACGAGCTGCCGGCGACATACGGCCCAACGTACTCCGAACTCGCCTGGAGCACAAACCAATGAGTCCCTTGAAAACGTACGCGCCGGTCAGCTCAGTGTGCCGGGGATGCATGGGAGCCGGAGGTCGAACATGCCATCCCGTTCTGAGGCTCGGTCCCGCCGCTGTGTTGCCGTGAGGCGGAACGGCCACCCCTGCCGCGCGTGGGCACTCCGCGGAGAGCTGTCGTGCAAGGCTCACCACCCGCTCAATCGTTCGGTGGAGTGCTGGGGCGGGCCGCTGGACGGGGCCGTCGTGCGGCTCTTCAAGCCGCGTGAAGTCGGCGCACGCAGTGCCGATTTCTTCCACGCTCGAGGAGGCGTTGGCTGCTCATCTGGCGCGTGTCGCTCCGGGGCCGGAGGATCTCGTGTTCCCAGGCGACTACCAGGGGTCCCGTATGCGTACGGTGTGCGATCACACCTGCAAGGTGGCGGCGATCGCCGGTGCCATCCCGCACGACGCACCTTCGGCGTTCACGCCGCCCAGGCGGGGCCGTACCGCTGGTCAGGTTACAGCAGCTGATGGGGCACGCGAGCGCCCACATGACGCTCCGGTACATGAAGCACGCGCCGGAGGCGTATGTTGATACCAACGTCGCCACGATCGAGCAACACATGAGCGGATCCACCGATCGCGAAGCTGCCGCACGAACCACCGCGGCCCGCCAAGGGCTGAAAGGAGCGTAAAAGTGCCTGCAAAAATGACTGCACTGTTCAACAGACGCAGCGACCGAAGACGGGTAATGGGCCAGTTTCGATTAGGTGGGACTAAGCCGTAGTGACCCTATTCAGCTTTAGCTGCCAGACCGCAAAAGAGAAATCTGTTCGTTGTCGAAGCCCGATCCGTTCAGGAGGCCGGTGATTAGGTCGTCGGTCTCGAAGGAGCCATTGAAGCTGAACGGCTGGAATCCTGCGGCGTTCAGCGTGAGCGCCACAGAGGGATGCGCGTGGGTCCCGGTGACCGTAAGGGCCACCCGTGCCAATTATCGTCGCAGATCCCGTCACCGTCTTGTCGTTCTCGACGACCGTCATCGAGTAGCTAACACCGGTACTTGAGCCGCTCCACACCCCGTCGATCTTGGGGTCGCCTCCGAAGAGGCATCCCGTCAGGGTGAGCAGGAGCAGCGGGAAGGCGTATTTCATAGGACGTTAGTATGCAGTCAGGTACAGTGATTCGCTAGTCCGCTCAGGGAGACGTTTTTGAGGAGGCGCCATTGTGGGTGATGACCTGGCTCCCTATATTGTGGTCATGCCTAACCGCTCAAGCAGGAAACCCCCACCAGACGATCCCAACGAGGCTGCTAGGCGATTAGTGGATCAGATCGCTGAGGAATCCGAGGACGAAGCCTCGCCAGAGAAGAACCCCCATGCGGTCGCCCTGGGGCGGTTAGGAGGCAAGAAGGGAGGGCCCGCTAGAGCCGCCAAACTGTCTCCTGAGCGGCGAAAGGAGATTGCCGAGAGGGCTGCGTCCGCTCGATGGCAGAAAGCCCAGGAGACCGCAGGCGAATAACCTCACTCAACGGCCTTACGGTCCTTCCATTCCTGTGCGGCTTCGGCCATGGTTTTTCCTGCCTTCAACCGCTTACCAAGAAACACGTTCCAGGGGTTTTGCTTCTTCCGAGGCGCTGACTTGGCGGATTTCACTTTCTTGCGCGCCTTGCGCTTTGCTTTCTTCTTCTTCTTCTGAGAATCCGAGTTTTTCGGTTTCGAGGGATACCACTCCGCAAGACCCCACCCACTGCCCGTGTTAACGATCTCGCCTTTCTGCTTGAGTCGTTTCAATGCGGTGCTCATGGTCGTGTAGAAGTTCTTTGCCGAAGTGATCAGCCCACCGCTTAGCAATCCCCTCTCTATCTCTTTGGGAGTCTGCGGTTTCCTCTTAGCTTTCAGGAGTTTTTTAATCGCCGCTGGAATGGTCATCTGGAAGAACTCATCTTCCCGAATGCCAGTCGAGCCGCCGGCGGTAGGTGGGAATGCGACGACCTTGGTGAGATCGGGATTGAACCTAGGCGATGGATGAGAACCGGCGTCTTGCGGTAGCGTGAGCCGTTGTCGAATGCTTGCGATGAGAAGGTCCAACCTTGCACGTTCGGCTTTGAGTTCGGTCAGATATTCTGTCAGATTCAGTGGTGTTGACTCATCAGACATTGAAATCCCCTGATTAAACAAGTACATTCCCGCCCACAGGAGGCCCCATTGGGGGGCGGTTTCCCACCCCCCGAGCCCTTTTTAGGGGCTAGGCTAATAACATTCGGCCCTCCTGACTGCGGCGACTTGGGTTTTCTCTGCCAAGAGTGTTTGGCCCGAGTCGCCGCGTTGGTTATCCCACATAATAGCGCAGTCAACACAGAATGCAACTAGCGTTGACCATACTGTCGGGGTCATGGTGACCCATGCTCCAGAGGGTGACCATTGGTCAATGGTCATTTGCGGGTCATTTGCCCATTGACAACTTGATCGCTCAAGCATAAACTTATGTACCATGAACAAGCTTTCGACCACGAAACGAACCCAAATCCTCACCGCTCTGGTGGAAGGGGCCTCGATCCGCTCCACCTGCCGGATGACGGGCACAGCCAAGTCCACCGTCTTGCGGTTGCTGGAACAGGTTGGGGACGCCTGCGCGGAGCACCACGATAAGATCGTGCGAAACGTGCCCGCCAAGACTATTCAGATGGATGAAATCTGGTCTTTTTGTGGTGCCAAGAGTCGCAACGTCCCGCCCGAGAAGCGGGGCTATAGTCGTGGCGACCTGTGGACCTGGGTGGCGATGGACCCTGAGACCAAGCTGGTGCTTTCTTGGTTGGTCGGGCCACGGTCTGCCGAAGCCGGGGAGATCATTGCCGAGGACTTGGCCGGGCGGCTCGCAAACCGGGTGCAGATTTCGACCGACGGCTACAACATGTACGCGCCGGCTATCGAGCGGGCGTTCGGTTGGAACGGGGCCGACTATGCCCAGCTAGAGAAGCAGTACGCCAGTGCCGCCGATCCCCGTAGTCCCGAGCGGCGGTATAGTCCTGGGATCTGCATCGGAGCCAAGGCACGATGGGTCATGGGGGAGCCCGTCAAGGAGTTCGTAAGTACGTCCATCGTGGAAAGGCAGAACCTCACCATGCGGATGCAGATGCGGCGATTCACCCGCCTGACCAACGGCTTCTCCAATGAAGGCCGAGAACCACGCCTACGCCGTGGCCCTCCATATGGTCCACTACAACTTCTGCCGATCCACGGGACGCTCACCAAGCGGAACAAGGGCATCCACACCACCCCGGCGATGGAGGCAGGACTGGCGGATCGGGTCTACAAGATGACCGACCTGGTGCTTAGCTTGACCTAAATGAAACGAGACCACTACCCCGAAGACGTACTCGCTTGTCTAAGTCCTTGGCACTAGCGATGTTTTCCCCCTACGACCGGGTAGCTCAGCTGGTAGAGCAACGGACTTTTAATCCGTAGGTCGTGGGTTCGAAACCCACCCCGGTCATGGAGTTACAGCCTCGACGTTTTCCCACCGTGGGACATACCGTGGAACAGGCATCAAATCACGCACCCCGAGCCTCCAGTTGTGAGGCCTGGGGGAAAAGGATTGAGTCTATGCCGTTGGCAACTTCGCCACGGTCACGCTTGGAGACCCGTCGCAGCCAGGGTCACGTAAGCCGGCCGCAGGCGCTGGGGAGCGGCGTTCACGATTCGCCAGAAGAGCGCAGGGCTTAGGTCAGGGACTCGACCCGATGACTCCGCAGCTCGTGGATATTGCGCCATCACAGCTCGGCGGAACGGATGATATTTGTCGCCCAACGTCATGGTCAGGAACCGGCTCACGGCGCTTCTGAGCCGGTTCCAGTCTGCCGAACCGGCCGGCCAGTTGCGGTGAAGGAGAGCCCAGTCAATCGACTTTAAGTCCGCGATCATGGCTGACGGACGGAGGACGTATCTTCCCAAGGGCCAGCGCATGGCTCGGCTGACGCAACACGACTGCAACGCCATCGCCCGCGTCCCACCACTAGATTCGCTTAGCGCTCGGCGGTAGCCTTCTGGATCAGCCCTTGGGGGGTGTTCCTCCCGGGCATCTTAGACTCGTCCAGTCATACGGAGCCCCAATGCGACACCGTCTGTCCGCCACTGTCCTCGCCTTCACCGCTATCGCGATAACACCACAGACCACAGACCACGGACCGCTGCTCGGCTTCACCCCAGAGTCCAGCGCGCAGCAACGCGAACTCGAGGCGCGATTCGACTCCCACATCAACCGCGACAATCTGATGCTGTGGCTCAAGCGGATGTCATCGCAGCCCAACCACGTGGGCGCGCCGCACACCAAGGAGAATGCCGAATGGATGGCACGGCAGCTCCGCTCGTGGGGCTACGAGGTGGAGATCGAGGTGTTCCACGTCCTCTTCCCGACGCCCAAGGTACGCGTGGTGGAGCTCCTGGAACCCATGCGGTTCACGGCGAAGCTCGGCGAGCCGACGCTCGTGGAAGATGCGACGTCCGGGATCACCGACGGGCGGTTGCCGCCATACAATGCGTACTCTGCCGACGGGGATGTGACCGCCGAGCTTGTCTACGTGAACCAGGGAATCCCCAGGGACTACGAGGAGCTTGAGCGCCGCGGGATCAGTGTGGAGGGGAAGATCGTGATCGCACGCTACGGCGGCTCGTGGCGCGGCATCAAGGTCAAGGTTGCGGCCGAGCACGGGGCGATCGGGACCCTCCTCTACTCGGACCCCCGGGACGACGGGTACTACCAAGGTGACGTCTACCCTGAGGGACCGTACCGGATGGAGTACGGCGCCCAACGCGGATCGGTCGAGGACATGCCCACCTATCCGGGCGACCCACTCACCCCGTTTGTGGGAGCCACTGAAGACGCCGAGCGGATGACAGTCGAGGAGTCGCCGACGATCATGAAGATCCCGGTGCTCCCACTCTCGTACGCCGATGCCCAGCCGTTGATGGAAGCGCTCGGCGGACCTGTGGCACCGTCCAACTGGCGTGGCGCGTTGCCGCTGACGTATCACATCGGTCCGGGGCCGGCCAAGGTGCACATCCGGCTCGAGTTCGATTGGAGTCTCAAGCCGGCTTATGACGTCATCGCCAGGATCCGGGGAGCCGAATATCCCGACCAGTGGGTGATCCGCGGCAATCATCACGACGCATGGGTGTTCGGGGCGGGAGATCCGTTGAGCGGAACGGTGTCGATGCTAGAAGAGGCGCGGGTGGTGGGCGAGCTGGTCAAGAGCGGCTGGAGGCCCAAGCGTACGATCGTGTACGCCGTGTGGGACGCCGAGGAGCCGGGCCTCTTGGGATCGACGGAATGGGCCGAGCATCATGCGGACGAGTTGCGCGAGAAGACGGTGGTTTACATCAACACGGATGGGAATAGTCGCGGATTCTTGGGCGTGGGTGGGTCGCACTCGTTGGAGAGGATGGTCAATGAAGTTGCGAAGGACCTCATTGATCCTCAGACGAACGTCAGTGTGTGGGAGCGCCTACGGGCAAGACGGCTTGTAGACGGCGATACGAAGGTAGGAGACAGCGATCTCCGAATCGGAGCGCTTGGTTCTGGCTCGGATTACACGCCGTTCTTGCAACATTTGGGTATTGCGTCACTCAGTGTGTCGTATAGGGGGGAGGGGGGGGGAGGGTCATACCACTCGGTCTTCGACTCGTTCGATCACTTCACGCGGTTCCGGGATCCGGGCCAGGTCTATGGCGAGCTGCTTGCGAAAACCACAGGACGTATGACGCTGCGGTTCGCGAACGCCGATGTGGTTCCGCTACGCTTCGGCAACTTCGCAACCACGGTGCGAGAATATCTGGATCAGGTCGTCGAGCTCGCGGACGAGATGCGCGAGGAGACGGAGCGACACAACAGTATGGTCAACGGCGATGCATTCAAGCTCGCCGCGGATCCCACGAAGACATACGTCCCGCCCAAAGCAAAGGATCCTGTTCCCTACATCAACTTCACGCCGCTCGAGAACGCAGCCGCGGATTTAGCAAAGGCCGCGGACAGATACGACGAAGCGCTGATCACGCGGCTGGCGTCCGGCGGCCTCTCGGCGCAGGAGGTCAGGGAGCTCAACCTAATCCTCATCAGCACCGAGCGTATGCTGTGGGACGAGGCGGGTCTCCCACGGCGACCGTGGTTCCGGCATACGATCTACGCGCCGGGGTTGTACACCGGGTACGGGGTCAAGACGTTGCCGGGCGTGCGCGAAGGGATCGAGCAGCGGCGCTGGGATGAGGTGGCGGAACAGATGGACCAGGTGGCGGGGGCGGTCGAGAGGTTAACGGAGATGTTGGGGGAGGCACGCGCCCGGGTTAGGAAGTGAGCCCAGCTGCTCGGCAAATGGGACGGCGCAAGAGTGGCGATAGACAGCGCGTTCTATCGAACCGTGCCGCATGATCTAATCTTCAGAAGGCGAAAGACAAGCCGAGCCCAAACCGTCCGTTACGCTGCGGCGCAAAGCTCACGCGGAGTTGGTCGAGCGGCACCTCTTGCCATCGCTCTCGGAACACCAGTAGGCCGACCGCGGTCCCTGGCCCAGAAGCGGGCCTGGGCCTCTTCATCGGCCGGGGGGCGCTCGTCGCCCGCGCAGCCGGTGCAACAGGTCGCGGCGAGGGCCGCCGCTACGAGAGCACTATGGTACCGATCCATTCGTCCTGTTCCACGCGGGTGCCGAGGTTCGCCGAAAGGCCGGCCACGTTGGCGACGATCCGCTCCCCGATCGCGCCCCGGGCTAGCCTCGGTTGGCCGTTTCCCCCGATCACGATGGGCACCAGCTCCACAGCGGTGATCCTCCCGTCCGACGCGGCGACCCTCGCCACCAGCGTCTCCTTGCCGCCCGCGCGCGAGCCGATGTCGGGAGCGGGGGCGGCCGCCTCGCGCCCGGGCCTGAGGACGAAGTTCCCCAGGCTGTAGAAGATGGGCTTGCCCCGGTAGACCTCGATCCCGCGCAGCGTATGGGGCCCGTGGCCGACGAAGATGTCGGCGCCCGCGTCTACGGCGGCCCGAGCGAGCAGCCGCTGCTGGTACGGCAGGTCTTGCCTGGTATGGCGCCCCCAGTGGATGTGGACGGAGAGGACCGTCAGGTCCGCCCGCTCGCGGGCCGACTCGATCGCACGCACCATGCGGTCGAGGTCCTCCTTGAGCGGCCCCAACACGGCCTGTGCACCGCCCGGGTCCGGTTCCAAGAGGTACGGCTCGATGTCGCGCGCCGCCGTGTCGAACCCGCCCGCCATCCCCAGGACGACGTCGTACGCGCGGGACCCGGCGACGCCGGGCGCGGTGGCGCTGGCGTTGTCCGTCGCGCCGAAGTTGTAGTAGTAGCTGTAGAGTGAGAGCAGCGCGATACGCTGCCCGCCGGCCTCGAAATAGGTGGGCGAGAACGCGCGCTCGATATCCTCGCCCGCGCCGGCGTGGTGGATGCCGGCCCGGTCCAGGGTGACCATCGTCTCCAGCAGGGCTTCGGGACCGTAGTTGCCGGTGTGGTTGTTGGCCAGCGACACCGCTGTGATGTCGGCCCGCGAGAGCTCGCCCACGAGGGAGGGTGCCCCCCGCAGCGCGCCGCCGTACCGGAACCCTCCGAGTTCGGGCGAGCCGGTCGTGGAGAGCCCGTTCTCCAGGTTGGCCAGCGCCGCCGTCCGACCTGCGCAGCAAGTCGTACACCCCTTCCGTCGCAAGCGCCAGCTTGGCCGGAAACGCGTTCAGGAGGAAGAGGTCCCCCACCAGCGCGAGGCCGATCTCGTCCGGCCGCAACTCTCTGAGCCGGGCCGCCAGCGGGGCACCGAGCCGACGGGCCCGAGCGGCGGCCGGCGGCGTCAGCCCGGCCACCGCGGCCAGCTTCAGGAAGTCACGGCGGGATTGGGTCCACCGCCGCCCCCCGCTACCAGCTCCACGTGGCTTGTGTGGGGACATCCGGGTCGCCGTTGTAGATGACGCCGTCCTTGATCACGATCTCCACGTGCGACAGCGCCTTCGGGAGGTCGAACAGAGGGTTGCCTTCCACCACGATGATGTCGGCGAGCTTGCCCTCCTCGATGGTGCCCAGGTCATTGCCTCTGCCCAGACGACGCGCGTTCGCCATAGGAATTTCCTTTTGCGTTTCCCAAGTATGTCGCACCCGACTCGATGTGTCCATGGCCTGTGAGGCGATTTCCGAGGCCCTTGATGTTTGCTGGAACGCCGTGCACGCCGTTCAAAGGGAGAACTTGCACCACTGCTCGGCTGTTTGCCCGCCTGCGGGTCGCTCATTGGCACCCTCGGGCACCCCGAATAGCCCCGAACCCACGATCCGGGGCTGCCGGTACAGCAGCGTTCTCTAGGCGGAACCGGAACCGACCGCAGCGCGAACCATCCGGGCTCGCGCGGGCGGGGCACGGGAACGGCGCCTCGCCGCTGCGGTACGACGGAAGTGATCGAGGATGCGGTCGCACTCCCCTGCTAGCCATTTCCCACTCGCGGTCTTCGAGGAAGCTATCATTCAACTAAGAAGGAACTGGAGGTTCGGGCGTATCGATTTCGCCGAGCCAATGTTGACGGGGGGACGAGTCTCTCAGCACCACACGAAAGGCGGCTGACCCTTTCGGGCGCCGCCGTGACTCGACAACCAGTTTCTTTGAAGCGCAGCGAGTTGGGCCGGGCTAGCGTGGTCCCGCCTCGTCCCCTCCGGCGAGGCCCCTACCAGGCGGCAGAGTGCCAAATCGCCGCGTATTTCCTAAGTTATGAGGACAGCGCGTATGCCGTCCGGTCAAGAACGGGGTTCCTCCCCCTCCCCCTCCCCCGCGTACGGCATGAGAACACTGCCGCCCGCCGGGAGGTTCCAGCCACCAACTGGTCTAGTGAATAAGACGCATGACTACCGTCGACCGTTGCATCCAGCACTTAACTTGTTATAATGCATTGACTTACAGTTTCTCCCAGCAGGAGTAGGCACCTTTGTGCTCAAGCTCACGGAGGGAATCCGCTCGATCAGCGAGATTGATTCGGGGGCGTATCGGTAATTGCCAATGAAACAGCACAGAGGATCTCGACCGTAGATGTGCGACGTCGACAAAATGGTGTTGGTGCCGGGGTCCACCTGAATGAAGAAGATCGACCGCCTCGGGTGGGCGGCAGGGATCGCGTTCGTCTCGTACGGGCTACGCATTGGGATCCGGGCGAGTAGCCTGGAGATCATGGATCGGATTGAAGGAGTGCTTCCACCGCATGCCAAGCCGGCTCGGGGGCCCCGTGTCGGATGTCTGTATTCGCTGATAGCCAGCGGCACCAAGGTCGGCTCCAACGTTCGCCGTTTCAACATTTTGTACGCGGACGCGGTACAGCTGGTACGAACGAAGGACACGGACCAGGTACTCGAAGCCCTCGAGAGGGACCTGCAGCTATACGTCGCGGAACAGGCCCGCCGCAGGGTGTTCGTCCATGCCGGCGTCGTAGGCTGGCGTGGCAGGGCAATCGTCATCCCGGGGCGCACCATGAGCGGCAAGTCGACCCTGATCAAGGCATTGGTAGAGGCGGGGGCGACGTATTACTCAGATGAGTATGCGGTTTTGGATGAACGTGGTCGGGTGCATCCCTATCCGAAGCCTATGTCGATGCGGCAGAACGGTGGTGGACGCCCGAAGAAGATCCTGCCGGAGGCTCTGGGTGGGACAACGGGTGTCAAACCCCTCCCATTGGGTCTGGTCGTCGCGACGAGCTACCGGGAGTGTGCGCGGTGGCGACCGCGCCCGCTTTCGCCGGGGCGGGCGGTGATGGAACTCTTGGCCCACACCGTCTCCGCCAGACGCGATCCGGAGCGGGCCTTCGCGACGCTGCGTTCGGCCACGGCCGAGGCGCTGGTGATAAAAGGGGCGCGCGGTGAGGCTGTCGAAATCGCCGAAGTCCTCTTGGGCCGGTTAACGGAACAGCCGGGCCGAGGGTCGTGAAGCGGTAGCTCGGGACGAGTTGTGCCTTGTGGTTGTTGAATCAATGGTGGTAGTGTCAAGACGCGCCACCGATTTGGAGTGAGGTAGCTATGAAAACGACAAGAGCGCTGATGCCCTGCGCGAGGCAAGACGAGCTGGTGGTTGAAGAGCTGCCGGACGAAACCCTGGTCTACGACCTGAAGCGTCACAAGGCTCGTTGCCTGAATCGCACGGCGGCCCTGGTCTGGCGGCACTGCGATGGACAAACGAGCGTGGCCGATGTGGCCGCGCTGCTGGAGGAGCAATTGGCAACCCCGACGGACGAGGCGGTGGTGTGGATGGCCTTGGACCGCTTGGGCAGGGCGCACTTGCTGGGTGAGCCGGTGACATTGCCGGCAGAAAGGGCCCAATACTCGCGGCGGGAGGTGCTACGAACCCTGCGGCGGGTTGCGGGGATCTCGCTCTTGCTGCCGGTGATCGAGTCGATCGTCGCGCCAACGGCGGCACACGCGGCATCGTGCAATACGAGTTGTGAAGGGCAGCCGGATTGCACTAGGTGCGGGGACGCATGTATGGCTCCTGCTGTGGACGATTTGTGTTGCGGTGGCGTATGTATGTCTGAGGCACTAGCAGAATCCATTTGCACCAGTTGCTAGGACCGATCGGGTGAGCCGTCAGGCTGAACGGTCCAACTCGATGAATGCGTGGATGTTTTTTTCTCTTGACCGCTGGGGACCCCTCGGTTCAGGAATGGGCTGGTCGAGCTAGCCGTTACTTGATTGAGCTTAGGGTGGTGAAATACGTGTAGTGAGATCGTCGCATCCGGATCCGCGTCCTGACAACGACCCCCGACAACTCGGCAAGCTGGTAGCCTTGGTCCTCGCCGGTGCCTGGCGCGCTTCCCCCCTGCTGGAAGCCTTAGCCCCGGGCAGTCATACAGTAGCCTTGCCTCGACCTCCGCGCCGCCGCTTTGCCGTGCTTTGGTGGTTCCTGGGCTGCGAGATCACGACATCGACGTCCCGCCCGAGGAGTTCAGCAGTAGCATCGGCGGAATGTTCATGTTCTCGGGATTAGTTCGGCCGCACGCAGGCTCCTGCGCATCGACCGGAAGACGTCGTCGAAGGGCGGCAGCTCAGCCATCTGTGAGCCGAGCCGGGTGCTCCAGAGCTTCTTGTACCGCGCTTCCTTCTTCTGGAACTCCTCACCCATCGTGTCTCGGCCGCGGCCGCGGAACTCGAGCTTGTTGTCGATCTCGGAAGTGAGCATGGCAAAATCGACGTGATCCTCCGAGGTCAAGTACCAGACGTCGTAGAGATCGCGCGGCTCGTTGCGAGCACGGTCGGTGAGCGCCACGACCTTCTCGACGCCGATCTCGTCGAGAGCGTAGACGCGGATCTGGCTGTCCTCGGTCAGGTCGGCGTACTCGTCGTAGCCCCGCAGAACCGCACGGTCCTCGATGGGCAGGACGAAGCGCTCGCTGATCGTGATGTCCACCTTGACCTCTTTCGGTGAGGCGGTGGGGAGCGGCCCTTCGTAGGCGAGGTAGAACGTGTGGCTGTTCTGATGCTTCTTGCGGTCCCCTCGTGAGTAACGGAACGGAATGCCTGAAGCGCTCCGCACTTCCGCGTAGACGTGCTCGAGCCCCATCAGGATTGACTCCAGGGGCATCTCGCTAGCGAGCGTGAAGTCGAGGTCCTCTGAGAATCGGTAATCGCCGAAGTAGCAGCGCTTGAGCGCCGTGCCGCCCTTGAACACCAGGTGCTCGCGCAACGAGGACCCGGATAGCCCGACAAGGAACCACGCCAGGCAATAGTCGCGCTCGAGCACGGCCTCGGGGATGCGCCGTCCTCCCGCGCGAGCGAGACGATTGGACAGGAGGGAGAGGTTGCGCTGTGGGATCACGGGTCAGGTCCTGACGACCGAGACGATCTCGTCGGGATCCACGTTGAGCCGGAGCCGCCATCGCGCCGCGAACTTCCCCTCGTCCGGCAGGAGGGGATCCAGAGTCGCGTAGGTCGCCGTGAGCTTCTGTTGCAGGCGCTCTAGCTCACGAGGCGCATCCACCTCAAACGCCTCGAGCAGAAACCCCAACCGGCGGATCACGGAGCCGACATCGAGCCGCAAGGCATAGTCGACGAGCTGGCCGTGATCGATGTCGTCCCTTCGCATCCAGAACCCCTTGGCGACCTCCGTGAAGCCACCGCAGTACTCGGACTGCTTGAGGCCGTCGATGATCGTCCGCTCCAGATCGCCGACCTGCACCTTCTCGGTCTTGGTGACCCAGTGCTCGGTGACGCCGAAGAGGTGCTCGGGCTTACAGCGCACGAAACGGAACTCGGTGCCGAGCACGACGCGCGGCCGAATCGCCCGCGTCGTCGTCGTATACACCACGAGCTGGGGCTGCGTGACCATCTGGTGAAGGTCCATCGCCGAGGCGTGCGACAAGAAGTAATCGGCGCCGCCCGCAAGCTCCCGCGCTGCAACGTACGGGCTGCCGAGATAGTCCCGCTCGCGCCCGAGCTCGAAGGGAACGAGGATGAACAACCCCGGCTTCAGCCGACTCACCACGCCGCGCTGAACCAGGGATGCGACGAAGTTCCGCGCCGACTTCGCTTGGAGCGAAGTGATCTCCTGGACGTCGGCGTGGGAAAACAGAGTCTTTCCGCGCTCGTGCAGCTCGGCGACGAGAAGCGCCGCCTGGGGCCCGAGGGTCTTGAGGGGCTTGTCTTCGTTCATCTGCAAAACGCCCATCTCCATTAGGTATTCTGCACGAGAAACATAACCCCGTCAACCTGTGGATCATAGTCCGGATGCTGTTCGCCCGGTCGGATGGGGTGTATCGCACGCAAAACCAAAGTGAAAAAGGCCGGTTAGCGGACCGGTCGGGCCGAGGGTCGTGAAGCGGTAGCTCGGGACGAGTTTTGGCTTGTGCGCATCGCATGAAGGGTGAATCGTGGTACTGTCAACACGCGCCACCGATTAGGATCCCGGTATCTATGGATATGCGGTTGTTAACCTCGATCAGGTGAACGTCACCGACCCCCGACGACTCGGCAAGCTGGTAGCATCGGTCCTGGCCGGCGCGTGGCGCGCTTCCCCCCCGCCCCCACCCCCGCCCCCGTCTCTCTCGCCCGCCGCCCTCCTCGAGGTCACACCCCTGCTGCTCGGCACGGGAGCGGCGAGCCTCGGGTGGTGGAAGGTGCGGTTGTCCGAGTTACGCACCTCCGCGGCCGCCCACGAACTTCGGCAGGCGTACCGCATGTACACTCTCCAGGCTGGCCGCCAGGAGCGCCAAATCGTCCAGGCCATCACGCTACTTCGGTCGGCTGGTGTGGAGCCGCTGCTGGTCAAGGGCTGGGCAGTCGCTCGACTGTACGCCGAAAGGGGGCTGCGGCCTTATGGAGACATCGACCTGTGTGTGCGGCCGGAACAGTATGCGGCCGCCGTGGCTGCACTTGTCGCTCCGGCGGCCGAGACGGTGGTGGTCGATTTACACAAGGGTCTGCCGGAGCTCCACCGCCTTTCGCTGGATGATGTCTACCAGCGTTCCCAGCTGGTACCGCTGGGCGACGTCGACGTGCGGATGTTGGGACCCGAAGATCATCTCCGATACATGTGCATACACATGCTGCGCCATGGCGCGTATCGTGCCTTGTGGTTGTGCGACATCGCCGTCGTGCTGGAATCTCTGCCCAGGGATTTTGATTGGGAGTATTTGCTGCGGGGAGACCGGCGGCGCGCGGGTTGGGTGGCATCCACCGTGTGTCTGGCACACCGGCTTCTCGGGGCCCGTCTGGACGGCATTCCCGTGGCTGAGAGGACCAGACACCTGCCCCGATGGCTCCTTCCTTCAGTGCTCAGCCAATGGTCGACAGGGGTGCATTATATGGATAGCCCGTCGATGGCGTACTCCTTCCTGCACCCTGCCCAGTTGCTAAGAGCGCTTCGCCTCCGTTGGCCCAATCCGATACAGGCTACGGTGGGCGTCGGAGGGCCGTTTAACGAACTGCCCCGCTGGCCGTTTCAGCTGTGGGAGTGCGTCTTGCGGACGGCGCACTTCCTGACACAAGTACCGACCCTGTTCCGACAGAGATCCTTGCGGGCAGTTGGGCGCGGGGAACATGCCCCGGTCTCCACTGGCGGTAAGCCGGTAAATCGGTAGGGCGTGAGGAACATGCCCCGGTGGCGACGGGCGCCACGGCGGGGAACACCAAGCGTGCGGCTGAATTGCTTGGGATCGGCAGGACCTTCCTCGAGAAACCGTACCCGCCTGACTACCGTGAGCATCTCAAGAAGAACTTGCAATTGAAGAACGCCGTTGAGCTGCTCGTGTGCCGTAGGGGTTTGCCCCATATCCGCATCGGTCTGGCCCTGATGGCAGAACTGGGCCGGCTTTACATCTTATTGAGAACAGACGATTGAGCAGGCTTGCAAAGAGTGACCCACGACGCGCCAGTCAGCGGATGCGCATCGCATGAATGGCGGTAGTGTCAAGACGCGACACCGATGTGGAGTTAGCTACCTATCGAAACGACGCGGGGGCCATGCTCCGGTGGCGACGCACTCCCGCAACCCGTGACGCGCCGGCAGGCTCCCTACACGCGCTGCTGACCCACCCGACAGTACGGCACCGCGGTCCGCCCGTCCGCCCGCCACCCGTCTGCCCGTCCTACCGTCCGGCCGTCCTAGCGCCTTACCTTGTCCGGGAACCGCCTCGACAAACGATATGTTTCATTGACCACAATGACGCCGTTCAACCTGATTGCCATCGGTGGAGAGACCGCCGGTGTCGTCACCGCTGCGGGAGCGGCGAGCCTCGGTCTGCGAGCCGCGCTGGTCGAGGGGGAGGCATTGGGCGGTGATTGTCTGTGGACCGGGTGTGTGCCGAGCAAGGAGGGGTTCATCAAGATCGTGACGCGCAAGAACGGACGGATCGTCGGAGCAACGGTCCTCGGGTCTGGTGCCGGCGATCTGATCTTGCCCGTGGTCATGGCGATGAACGCCCGTATGAAGATCTCGAGGCTGTCGAATATCGTGTATCCCTATCCCACCATGGTGGAAGGCGTGAAACGGGCCGCGGACAGTTATTACCGCGAGCAGTTTGCCGGGAGAACGGGGGAGTGGCTCAAGAAAGTGGTGCGATGGCTCAAGTAAGCCGATGGGGTTCCGTGGTGAAGCTCGCATCCTTGGGCGTGATTCTCGCTGCAGGGTGGCTCATCGCACGCGGTACGCCGGTGGGAACCTACGTGTCGCTCGACGCGCTCATGGAAAGTCGTAACGCCTTGAGCAACTCGGCGTGGGCGCCGCTGCTCTTCGTGGTTATCTACGCCTCGGCAACAGCGTTTGCGCTGCCGGGGTCCGTGCTCACGATAGCGGGTGGCGCCATTTTCGGGTTTTGGTGGGGTGCGTTGTTCAACTCAGTAGGTGCCAATATCGGGGCCAACGCAGCTTTCTGGCTCGCTCGCACATTGGGGCGCGACGGGGCGGTTATGGTCGGGACGTCATGGCTCTCTCGCTGGCTGGGGGCTGAGGGAGTGGCATGGGGGGAGAAGCTGGGACGAGGCACGGAGAAACACGGGTTTATGGGTCTTCTGGTGTTGCGGCTGGTTCCGTTGGTACCGTTCAACGCCCTCAATTTTGGTTCCGGGTTTACCCGACTCCGCTGGCACGATTACGCTTTCGCCACTGTTGTCGGCATCCTCCCGGGAACTCTGGTGTATACGTTCTTTGCAGATGCGCTGGTTCTCGGGTCTACCGAGGCCGGCGGCGAAGCTCGCACGCGATTGTGGATTGCAGCGGGCATGATGCTGGCGCTCAGTTCGATTCCGCTGATCGCTCGTAAATTAGGTTTTAAGCTACCGTCACATTAGTCGGTCGAAGGATCCCAATGAGATTACCAACACTCGTAGCTATGACACTTGCCATCGCGCACGCGCCGACAGTCGCCCAAGAACTCCCGGATCACTCTACGTTCGCCGCCGTGTTGAGTGCCCACAACCATCACGGTTTCGTGGACTACGAGGCGATCAGCGCGGATAGGACAGGGTTGGACAAGTACATCCAGGAATTCGGCTCGACGTCGCCGGAGGTGCTGAACGCCGCTCCTCGCAGCGCTCAACTGGCCTTTTGGATCAATGCCTACAACGCCTGCACGTTGCGGCGAGTAGTCGATCATTACCCAATCGTGCGCCGCGCCGGGCTAGCGTCCATCGTGAACCGAGTTCGCGGCATGCCGGCAAACTCCATTCGGCAGATTCCCAATACGTTCGACGGCGCGTTTTGTACGGTGGCCGGTAAGGAGCGGTCCCTCGACGAGATCGAGCATGAAATCATCCGGCCCATGGGAGAGCCGCGCATTCACTTTGCTGTAAACTGTGCAGCCCGATCGTGCCCGACGCTTGCCGCAGAGCCGTACACAGGCGACGCATTGGACGAGCAGTTGGATGCATCTGTTGCCGCGCTGGTGGCGAATTCAGCGCATTACCGTCTGGAACGCGGTAGCCGTCCGGTAGTTCACCTCAACAAGGTGCTCGACTGGTACAAAGACGACTTTGGTGGCGAAGAGGGAGTACTTTCTTTCCTGCTCCCCTACCTGCCGGAGGGAGATCGTGAATTTATCGAGAGCAACGGGTCGGCTCAGATCGAGTTCGAGCATTACGATTGGACTTTGAACGACACGGCCGTGTTCGGAAGCCACCGATAGACGTGTCTACCGTTGGCGTCGTGATCCCGGCGCTCAACGAAGCGCATTATTTACCTGGCCTGCTGGAAGACTTGGGACAAGTCGCGCTTCCGTTGGATGTGACGGTGGTGGATGGCGGATCGCATGACGATACGGTCCTGTTGGCCCGGGCGGGTGGGGCCCGAGTAGTCACGACGCCCGCCGGACGCGCGATACAAATGAACGCCGGGGCCCGGGATGCGGACACTGAGTGGTTGTGCTTTCTACACGCAGACATCCGGCTTCCGCCGGGGGCGCGTGACGATTTCGTGCGAGCCGTCAGCTTTCCCCGCGCCGAGGTGGCAGTGTGGCGGCTGGCGATCGACGGCCCCGGTTGGTGGCTGAGAACGGTTGAATACGGAGCGCTGGTTCGGGATCGCCTCGGTGGGCTCCCGTATGGCGACCAGGGGCTCCTGGTGCGGCGGGCGCTCTTCGAGCGTCTCGGTGGCTTCCCGGACGTCCCGATGCTGGAGGACGTGGCCTTTGTCCGGGCCGTGCGGCGCGCGACGTCCATTCGGAGGCTCCGGTCGCCGGTCGTCGTCTCCGCACGGAGATGGAAAACAGAAGGCCCGTATAGAACCTGGTTGCGTAATTCGGCACTCCTCATCGCCTACCTCCTAGGGGCGTCGCCTCATCGCCTGGCCAGATGGTATCCCCGGCGGAACGCATGAATCACGTTCTCTTGTTTGCTCGGGCACCCCTCCATGGTAAGGTGAAAACGCGGCTCGCTGCGGAGGTTGGGCGGAGGGCGGCCCTGGATATCTACCGTGCGATGGGGTCGCAGGTCGTGCGACAAATCGCGCCGGTATCATCCATCACCGTGTGGTTCGAACCGGCGGATGCGGCCGAGGAGATGCGGGCTTGGTTGGGCGATCTACGCTATCGACCGCAACCCGGCGGCGACCTGGGGGTGCGGCTCGCATTCGCGTTTGAATCCCACTTCAGCCAATGTGTGACTGAGCCGGCAATCGCCATCGGGGCAGACGCGCCGGACGTTGACGCGAGCGTGATCGTCCAAGCCCGGGAAGCCCTAGACACCGACGACGTGGTCATCGGGCCGACCGATGACGGCGGATATTACCTAATTGGGCTCGCGCGCCCTCTCCCGGAGCTGTTCGAAGTGATTTCCTGGGGTGGAGGCGACGTGTTCGACGCTACGCGTGCGGCCTGTGACTCGCTGGGGATTGTGCCGGCCATCTTGCCGGAACTCAGAGATGTAGACCGGTTGGACGACTTGAAGGCACTCGGTCTCTGGCCCTCTTGACCCCGTCCTCCATACGGGCAATATTCGCGCCCCCGTACCTCGTCCCCGAACCGAGGCGCGATACATGGCTTGGAGAGTCATCGACACCGAAGACGAATTGTGGCATGTGCAGGCCGCAGCCGAGCGTCACGCCGACGAGAAACTGTGGCAGCTCGCGCTTTCTTTCCGTTGCTATGACGGCAATCGCAAATCGAAGGCGTTCTGGGCCAGCTACCCCCTCGAATCGGGATCGAAATCCTCCCTGTTTGCCCTTGCTGATAGGATCCAGGACGACGAACTTCGAGAGGTTCTTGCCAAGCACTCCGGCTAGGTTTATTACGTTCATGAATTCCATCACGGTTACCTCGATACATGATCTCCGTCGAATCACGGAAGCCGTCGACCAATTGCGTGGGCGGTCGGTGGACGATGTGAGTATTCGCTCAGACTGCCGACAACTTCGCATCAAGCTCGACGATGGTAGGAGCCTGTTGGTCTCCGTGCTCACAGACAAAGACGGAGTGCCCCGCTTGGATGTGGACGTACTGCACGCGCCCGAGAAGCGTTCACGCGCCCGAGAAGCGTTCACGCGCCCAGCTCGAAGTCCACTTCGAGACAGGAACGTAAGGGACGTTCGTCTCGATTCTCGTCACCCTGGCATGAATTGAGCGGTGAATCTTGGCACCGTAGGAAAGGTCATGCCGTACCGACCACAGCAACGCGTCAAGTTCATAAGCCACGAGACGGCAAGCACTCCGGAGGGACATCGTCGAGCGGAGGTGACGCTGGAGATCCCCCCCGACCGCACGTTCGTGGGGACCGCCGATTGCTTGGAAGCTTCACCCGGAGATCTGCGGTGTGCGGCCCTCGCAACCGTGGACGCGCTACATAGGGTGATGGGTGATGCCGATAATTCTCTTGAGCTCGTCGGTGCCCGGGCCGTGAAAGCGTTCGATGCCCACGTGGTGATTGTCGCCTTGTCGGTTAACGCGAACGGGGGAACGCGCCGCCTGGTGGGATCGTTCTTCGCCGAAAACGACCTGGCGCGAGGGGCGGCAATAGCAGTCCTCAACGCCACAAACCGGCTGTTTGGCATGATGATGTTCTCGGGGTGAGTGTGCGCTCGGTCACCTACCGGGAACGTACGATCCCCATATTGTTACGTTGTGAAGAACCAGCTAGCGGCAACTGTCTTAAAGTGATACACGAATCTTCAACTAATGTGTACCGGGGATCGATCCCTGGACTGGCTCCGCTCCTCGCGGTGCTGGCGTTGTCGGCGTGCGCCGGGCAGGCGGAGATGGCGTTGGTACCGAAAGCAGTGCCTGACACTGTCGTCATGGAGCGATTGGCGGCCCTCGTGATGGTGGACGGCTCCGCGGCCGATGAGCGGGCCCTGCAAGCCCTCCATGAATTGGAGTTCCAAAGCCTGGGAAAGGGCGCCAACCACGTTCGCGGGGTCGTCCCGGCTCTCGATTCGACGAGCTACAAGTCTGCCCCTCGCCGGGTGGGCAGTCCCCGCGGCGGTACCGCGACCGCACCCTCCTACTCCCTGGACGTAGAGTCGTTTGCGAGCCACGACCGGGTGCAATATTACGTGGATTTCTTCTTGGTGGCGTCACGCGCCCGATTCAACATTTGGCTGGGCCGGCTGGCGCGGTATGAGGGAATGATCCAGAACGTGCTCCGGAAGTACGGCCTCGCGGAGGACCTGGTCTACCTGGCTCTGATCGAGAGCGGATACTCCAACACGGCGGTCTCTCGTGCGAGGGCCATTGGGATGTGGCAGTTCATTCGGAGCACGGGCCGCATTTACGGGCTGCGCATCGATGGCTGGGTGGACGAACGCAGGGATCCGTTCAAGGCGACGGATGCCGCGGCCCGCCATCTCTCGGATCTCATTGAAGAGTTTGGGTCGTGGTACCTCGCGGCCGCGGCGTACAACGGTGGCGCAACCCGCGTGTCCCGAGGCCTCCGGAGCCTGAACGACGACGAGGTATCTGATTCTACCTTCTTCGAGCTGTACCGCTGGCTCCGTCGAGAGACGCGAGATTATGTTCCCAAGCTCATCGCGGCAACGATCGTGGCCAAGGACCCGGCTGCCTACGGATTTGACAGCATACCGCTGTTGGAGCCGCTGGTGTTCGATGAAGTGACGGTCGCGGATCAGACCGGCCTCGATGTCATCGCCAACCTCGCCGACACGACGATCCGGGCGATCCGGGAGCTGAATCCCCAGTATTACCGCGGGGCCACCCCGCCAGGCGAGCCGGCGGCGGTGCGGGTTCCGCGCGGATCCGGCAATCTCGTGGCACAAGAATACGCCCGATTAGATCCGTCAGAGCGCGTTAATTTCCTCGAGCACGTAGTCCGGCGCGGCGAAACGCTGGGTGAAATAGCGGAGCGGTATGGAGTTGGGCTGAGCGCGGTTCGTGCGGCGAATCCCAGAGTGCGACCGCGCAGGATGCGCATAGGCCAGCGTCTCGTCATTCCCTTGAGCCAGGCAGCCCGCAAGAGGGCCGCCAGCAAGGGCAAGGCGAGGACCGTGACCCGTGCTGCGGTGCCGCCCAGCGGTTACCACACCGTCAAATGGGGCGACACCCTGTGGATCGTGTCGCAGCGCTACGGCGTGACGGTCGGTGATCTGAGAGCCTGGAACAGCATCCTGGAGGGTGAAACCCTCCTCCGAACCGGCCAACGCCTGCGCGTCAAGCCGTAGCGGTTCCCGTGCTGCGGGATTCCTACTGAAGCTGGCCCGAGTCGGACGGACGGTATCCCTCCAAAACGGAAGTCGCGTACCCGTTGCGCGGATCCAATCCTTCTTCCAAGAGTTCCTTCAACCTGGTAGGACCGCGGTTGTACGCCAAGAGCGCGAGCGACAGATCACCCCGATACCCGTCCAACAGCTGCCGCAGGAATCGAAAGCCAATCCGCAGATTAACTTCCGCGTCGAACAGATCCTCGTCGGTGAGACCTGGGTCGAATATTGTCGCTGTGTTGGGCATGACCTGAGCCAGCCCCAGCGCACCGGCTGAGCTTTTGGCCTTCCGGTTGAAGCGGCTCTCAGCATAGACTACTCGGAATCCAAGCTCAGGATCGAGCCCTTCCTCCAGTGCGATGTCGTAGATCGACGCTGTCAGAGCCGGGTCCAGGTTGAACCGGGCTGCGTAGTCGAGCAAGGCCTGCGCGCGCAGGAACTCCCGGGCAGGAACTTCGCCCTCCACTGAATCCAGAACTTCACTGGAAACCTGAAGTCCGCCCAAGGTGACGGTGCCGGCGAATAATGCGCTCGCCGTCTGGTCGCCGCCCCGGGCGGAGCCCAGGAGCCCGGCTAGCAACACCGTGCCGGCCAGTATGGCCGCTCCGCGGGCGGCGAGGCGCTGTGTGGCCGATAATCGGCCCGAAGGCCTATCGTGAGTCCTAGGGTTTAGGTCAGTCATCTAAATGCAGTCTCCCCGCTGCTGGGTTTTCTATTCGGTTCGCTTCCATACTCCACTCCGTCCACCGTACTTCTCGAGAAGGCGGATGTCGTAAAGCTCCATGTCGTGCCCGGCGGCCTTTACCATGTCGTACACAGTGAGTAACGCCACCGTGACGGCCGTCAGAGCTTCCATTTCCACGCCAGTCCGTCCCACACCGCTGGCCGAGGCAACCACGTGAATGCCGGGTAGGTCCGGATCAGCCGTGGCCGTCACGTCCACGTGGTCCAGGACAATGGGGTGGCACAGCGGTATGAGATCAGCCGTCCGCTTCGCCCCCGTAGTCCCGGCAAGTTCTGCAGTGGCTAGAACATCCCCCTTGGGGTTGATGTTCCGGACTACCGCTTCGAAGGCCTCACTGGACATGCGGATTCTGCCCTCGGCAACCGCCCGCCTGGCGGTTTCGGCCTTGGGCCCCACATCCACCATTTTGGGGCGCCCCGAAGCGTCCACGTGGGAGAGCTTCACAGGATTTCCGCCACGTCAGCAGCCAATACGGCCATGGCGAGCTGAGGATTCACGTTCTTTTGCGTCTTGGTCCGGTGGCTCTCGACTAGGTTCATAGCCCTTAAGTATTTATCAATACTCGATTTATCCTTATCAGCGTAGGTTCGTAGCTCGGCCCTGAGTTGCATTGCCAGGGCGTCCAGCATGGTGCTGAACTCGCCCCGGGCGCCCCAAGGCGGCTGGAGCAGGGCCTCACCAGCCCAATATTCAGGGCCCCTGCGAACAGCGTTGAGGAACCGCTCGGCGGCTCGGCCACCCCGGCTGGCACCCTCCGCTGCCGTGAGAGCACGTGCCACAGATCCCTCTGCCAGCTGGGCGATCCGTTCGGCGTCCTCGGGTTCTTTCCCGAGTTCGTTCACCAGCAAATTTCGGACCTCCAGGTCCCTCAGGCGCCCCACTCGGATCGCCACCAGGCGTGAACGGATTGTTGGCAGGAGGGCGTCAGGGCTTGAGGAAGTCAGCAATAACGTAGTGGTCGCCGTGGGCTCCTCGAGCACTTTGAGGAGGGCATTCGCCGCTTCCTGGCTAGCCTCCTGGACGATGAGGCTATCGGCGTCTCCGAGGATAATCACCTTGCGCTTGGCCTGAAACGGCGTCAGGCCGGCAATGCGCTGCAGGAGACGGGCAGACGCCAGACGGTGGCTGGCTTGGCCGTCCGGTGGAGAATAGATGGGGCTGCGCCGTCGTTCCTCGATCGTCTCCGCCAAGGCCTCCTGTGCCTCTTGGATCTGCTTGTCCTTGCCTCCCGCCCGGCCGCCCGGGGGAAGGGGAATGAACCAATGGAGGTCAGGATGGGTCAGGTCTCTAACCTGGCGAGCAGAGCGGCAGTCGGAGTCCGGTTCGCAGCCTTCGTCCCGGCAGAAAAGCACCTCGGCGAGCCGAAGTGCAATGCGTTGCTTACCTACGCCGACAGGACCGGTCAACAGGACCGCTTGTGGGAACCGGCCAGAGGCAATGGCGCCTTCCAGCCGGTTCATTAACGACTCGTGACCGTAGAGAGGTGGTAAGCTCATCGGCGTGAAATGTAAGGATTGCCCTGAAGAAACGGTATCCAGTAGGGGTCAACTGATGGTCAAGTCATTGTGCTGCAATGGCTTAAGTACATTCGGACAGGTCACGGCCCTATTGGTGGCGCGATAGTGGTTACTCACGTGCTTATTTGATGATGAGAGGGACACTCTCCTCGTCCCTGTATTCAATCTCGCCCCCTCCAGATTTTCCAGCGATCCACGACCTCCGCTGCACGCACGGCGTACATCTCGTCGAATTGTGCCACCGCCAGGCATGAATGATTCGGCAGAATGCGTACGAACGTGCCCACGGGAAGGGCCTGGTTTATCTGGCCGTGTTCCTGACTCACTGCCACGACCCTCGCGTCCGGATCCAATTCTCCCGCTCCGTAGTCCCGGTAAATCTCACCCATAGTGGTGTGATGCGGTGGACCGGGCCCGGGGTCTTTAGACAGCGCCAGGGCACCGGCATCGACGATGCAGTGCTTCGCATCCGCTGGTGACGACACTACGCTCGAAAGCACTGTGGCGGCGCACGCAGCCGGAGTGCAAGATCCCAGCGCGACCTGCATGTAATCGAACAACGCATAGTTCCCGGGCCGGGCCTCGGTGACGCCCGTGAGCTCTCGCACTGCGCGCATCGCCGGCGTGGAACCCACGCTCACGGTAGTGACGTCGATACCGGTGCTCCGCAGGCGTTCGGCGAAGCGCACCATCACGGCCCGTTCCTTCTCGGCAACGTCAGCCGCTGCGTCGGCAGACGCGACGTAGTACGCATGACCGGAGTGGGACAGGATACCATCGAGCCGCAGGAACGAGGAATCTGTGATGGCTCGGGCTACGAGAACCGCCTCGTCGCCTCGTGGATCGACTCCTGCCCGGTGGTAGCCGCAGTCCACTTTCAGGAGTACGTGCAACGGTTGCTTCGCGCGCTGCAGCGCGTCGACGGCCTCTTTCGAGTCAACGACGACACGGAGGCACACACGGCCGGCCAGCTCGACGACGTCGGGAATCCGGTTGAGAATTACGGGAAACGCCCACGTGATGTCTTCGAACCCGTGATCCGCAAACACCCGCGCCTCGTAGAGGGTGGAAACCGTAATCCCTGCCGCTCCCAAAGCGCGTTGCCGCTCGGCGATCTCGAGGCATTTGTGGGTCTTGATGTGCGGGCGCAGTGACACTCCCAGTTCGCGCGCGCTATCGGCCATCCAACTGAGGTTGGCGTCCAGGCGGTCGAGATCCAGAAGCAGGGCCGGCGTTGGAAGCTCCTGTATTGTCTTCGATGGCATGCGTGGTCCAGAGTGAGCGGTGAGCAGCAAGCGGTAAGCGGTAATAGCCAACACACACGTCCCGCTCGCCGCTCACGGCTCACCTAATGAGATGCAGCTCCGTCTGCGGGCGAACTCCAGGCGACGAGAAATACGAGTGCAAGAAGATGACGGCGCATACGGTTGGTTCTCCGCGTGAAGTGTGGTGCCTGGACCAAATGATGCAGGATCGTTCTGATTTTTACCACCGAGGTCGTCTCTGTGATGTCACTGACTATCTTACCGCCTGCGGATCGTAGAAACGGCAGCATTGGAAAGGCTGAGTGGGAATGAGAGATAAAGGGTATCCGTTAGAGCCGTCGGTAGACGAAATGCGAACGATGGTCGATCGGGTAGCCGAGCGGGTGATCGATCACATAGCGTCGCTGCCGAGCCAGCCGGCCTCCTACACCGAAGACGGCCGGGCGGGAGCACGCACGCTGGCGGAATCGCTCCCGGAGCAGGGAACCAATCTCGACCTACTGTTGGACCTCTTGTTCGAGCAGGCCGTCCCACTCTCCTACAACACCGCCGGACCGGGTTACCTCGCGTACATCCCGGGCGGCGGCCTGTTTCCGTCCGCCGTTGCCGATCTCATTGCCAATGCCGTGAATCGATACGTCGGTGTGTGGATTGCCGCACCGGGGCTGGTGCAGCTCGAGATGAACGTCATTCGGTGGTTTTGCGACATTGTCCGTTATCCGCCAGACGCAGGCGGCATCCTCACCAGCGGTGGATCGTTGGCCAATTTCACCGCGGTCGTAACGGCACGGAGGGAACGGCTTCCCGACGACTTCTCGTCGGGGACGATCTATACGTCGGACCAAACGCATCACTCGGTGCGTAAAGCGGCCGTCCTGGCGGGCTTCCCGGAAAAAACCGTTCGCGAGATACCCACCGATGGCCGTTACGAGCTGCGCCTGGATGTCTTGCAGCAACGAATCGCCGAAGACCGTAAGGCAGGGCTGCAACCGTTCTTGGTGGTGGCTAGTGCCGGGACCACCAATACCGGTGCCGTCGACGACTTGGACGGCGTCGCTGACACGGCGGAGCAAGAGGGCCTCTGGCTCCACGTGGACGCTGCGTACGGAGGGTTTTTCATGCTCACGCAACGGGGGCGTGAGGTGCTACAAGGCATCGAGCGAGCAGATTCCATCGCTCTCGATCCGCACAAAGGGCTGTTCCTCCCCTACGGGAACGGGTCGCTGCTCGTGCGCGACGCCGGCGCTCTGCGACGGGCTCATACGACCTTTGCCGACTACATGCCGGCCATGCAGGACGACGCAGACTTCGTCGACTTCTGTGAGGTATCTCCGGAACTTTCACGGGACTTCAGGGGGCTTCGCGCCTGGCTACCCATCAAGCTCTATGGTATCGACGCGTTTCGCAGGAGTCTGAACGAAAAGCTCGATCTCGCTCTCTGGGCGGTGGATCAGCTGCGGACGATATCGGACGTCGAGATCCTAGCCGAGCCCCGACTCTCGCTCGCGGCCTTCCGGCTGGCTCCTCCGGGGCGCTCCGAACACCAGCTGAACGCTCTGAACCGCGAGATGCTTGACCGCATCAACGCCCGGAAGAACGTCTACCTCACGGGCACCTCTCTCCGCGGTAGGTTCGCCCTCCGCATCTGTGTGCTGTCGTTCCGCACACATCGCGACCGCATGGAACAGTGTCTGGCCGACATTCGAGACTCTGCCGAGGAACTGACCTAGATACAGTGCATTGCTGAGGGCTGCACCTCTGCGCGGTCATCCGCGTGCTCGGGGGTGATTGAGGGCCTCTTGACATTACGTTCTGCTTGTTTACTGCCATAATAACAGTCGCTGCTGTAATTGGATCTATAATCCTGTCAATATGGCGTTTATTGACTGGCACAGCTGTTGCACAAGTGGTGAAGCGAGTTCGAATGGCGGGTTCGCCGCCTGTAAAATCCATAATTTCAGAGAATCTGGAGGTAACACATGTTCCCCGTCTTGAAGCGCAACAGGCTGGCTCCGGTCGGCTGGGACGTTTTCGACGTCGGTCGCGAATTCGACCGTTTGCTTGGCAGCACGTTCGGTGCTCCTTCTTTGTCCGCGTGGACGCCGGCCATCGACGTCCGGGAACTAAGAACGAGTTCCTGGTGAGCGCCGAGTTGCCCGGTCTCAGGAAGGCCGATGTAGAGATCACCGTTGAGAACGGTGTCTTGTCGCTCAGTGGTGAGAAGAAAGAGGAGTTCGAGGAGGTAAGCGCGGAATCGGGCCGCTACGTTGTGGAGCGGCGGTACGGGCGGTTTCAGCGGAACTTCAGCCTGCCTCGCGGCATAGACGCCGACAAGGTAGAGGCCGAGTTTTCCGATGGCATTCTGACGATCACGCTGCCGAAGGTGGCCGCGGCCAAGCCGCGTCAGATCAAGATCGAATCGTGAGGTCGATGAGCCTACCTCTTGCCTCGCGCAATCAAACGGTCTTGCGCCGAGACGACTCTAGTGTAACGGTGGCCAGTCTTGGCCTCATCCGGTGCGCCGGTTGGTATGGAGCTGAGGCGCCAGCCCCGCACCATGATGCCTGCGACGACCGCGTGAGATAGCACTCCGACGAGCATCAGGGCTTCGAAGGCGAATCCGATCACCGCTCCTGCCGCGAGGCTCAGCATGCGGAGATCGCGATGTTTGACGCGGTCGAGAAAATCGTGGGGGTAATCAGTGCGGTGCCGCAGGGCGAACTCCTTGGTGACATAGCTGACCAGAATGAAACCGGTTGCCGCGACCATTCCGGTGATCCACGGGAGTGACCCTGGGAAAAGCGCGCCGGATTCTTCAGAGAGAAGCAAGCCCTGTGGCTCCTGGCGCCGCAGGAATCCTTGTGCGCACAGCTCTGCAGTCAGATCGAACGACTGCGACACGTCGCCCTTGGGATTGCGCCGCAGCGGAGCGGTGTTTGCCGACTGGGGTGCCGCCAGCGCCGCCCGTACTGCGGTGTGGAGCTCCGTCAGCATCGCGCCCACCGGTTCAGAAGATAGTGTCATGTCTTGCTTATTGTATGGGATCTCCACCCGATCACCCTCCGCCATCGCCCGACCTCCTGGTTCCTGGTAACACCATGTTCAGGTTGCCCGCGCGGAACGCAATCGCCATGGCCTGGGGAACCTTCGCCTCGGCTTCAACCACCTTCGCCCTCATTTCCTGAACCCGGGCCTTCATCTCCTGCTCGTGTGCCACCGCCATGGCCCGGCGCTGCTCGGCCTTCGCCTGGGCGATGCGCTTGTCGGCCTCGGCCTGGTCGGTTTGCAGCTCGGCACCGATGTTCTTGCCAACATCCACGTCGGCGATGTCGATGGAGAGAATCTCATAGGCCGTACCCGAGTCCAGTCCCCTCGCCAGCACGGTCTTGGAAATCGCCTCGGGACTCTCCAGCACGGCTTTGTGGGTCTCCGACGAACCAATGGTCGAAACAATCCCCTCGCCTACCCGAGCCAGAATCGTCTCCTCTCCGGCCCCACCCACGAGTCGCTGGATGTTGGCCCGCACCGTCACCCGTGCCGTCGCGATGAGCTGGATGCCGTCCTTCGCCATGGCGGCAACCTTGGGCGTTTGGATCACCTTGGGATTGACCGAGACCTGCACCGCCTCACGAACGTCACGACCGGCAAGATCGATGGCCGCTGCCTGCTGAAACCGCAACTCGATTCCGGCCTTGTCGGCAGAGATCAGCGCCTGAACCACGCGATTCACGTTCCCACCGGCCAGGTAATGAGCCTCGAGCTGATCGAGATCGAGGTGCAGGCCCGCCTTCGTCGCGTTGATCTGAGGATCGACGATCACACGGGGCGGGACCTTTCGGAGCCGCATACCCACCAGAGATCCCAAGCCAATTCGCACCCCTGACGCCCACGCCGCAATCCACAACCGAACCGGGATGTAGCTCAACAACAGCCACACGAGAACCAGGCCGATGAAAAAAAGACCGACCATGACCGGCCCGCCCATCAAGCCGATAAAATCCATGGGTCACCCACTCACGATAGCGAGCACCTTGGATTCCTCGATGATGAGGAATTCCTCCTTGCCCAGGGTTACTTCGTTGCCTCCGTACCCTCGTACAGGGCCGTCTGACCGCTGCACACCTTCATCGGGACACGCTCGCCCCTGCGGCAACGACCCGCCCCACAGCGACGACACGGATCAAGTCCGCCGCGTGCCTGATCTGGCGTCGCCTCCAGCAGGAGTACTGTAATGCCTTGACTGGGGCGACAGCTTCAGGGAACCAATGACAGTCGCCACCGGGAACATTCGTCAACTCGCGACCGCCGCCTCCCCGCCACATCCAGGCTCGGCCCTACCGGAAGCAGGGCGACGTCTCACTCACGCTCCAGCAACGCACTCGACAGGTCCGGCGAGTAACGTGACCAAGCAAACGTTGGAAAGGGAGATTCCCCGCTCTGCGAGTTTTCCCGTTCGGTTGCTGACGACAACCGGTGATGTGCCAAGCGGTACAAGTCCAGGTTGGCGGGCACCAACGGCGGACGGTTGGTCGGACCGTTCAATGGCCATGTCCGCGAGCGTGGCTGTGGGTGCCACCTTTCCGGTGACACCCGATTCCACGAGGCTCGGCCCGCGTCAGGCCATTGCATGGAACATAATCGTTTGGTCGGCGAATGGTCATGACCGCCCAGGGCGGGGTCGAACCGGCCCCGGAACAGTTCCGAGTAGTCCCGGGTGACGTAGGCGCCCAGGTCGACCTCGAGACCTTCTCCGTTTATAGAGGTTCTTGTTATGGAGGTTCTTGGCGACCCCGAGCGCTCCCCGGCGTCGGCGTGGTGACGGCGGGGAAGGCTTCAGCCGGACGTGAGCTAGTTGTCCGTTTGCGTCTCGACCAGCTCAAAGGCCAGCGACGGCTCGGCTTGCCCTCGGTAACGAGAACGCCCTGCTTGCGGTCGAGGCCGAGGCAACGGCGCCCCCGTGGCCGCCTACCGCGAACAGACGGTCGAGATCACCCTCGGGCCCAAGGGTGCCTTCGAAAGCGGCAACATCGGCACCCTGACGCGCCGGGTCGTGGAGCTCCTCCGCAAGGCCATCGAGTGGCAAGGACCGTGCTCCTACTCACGCCAGAGTCCCGCATACTTGAGCATCTTCTCAAACATTTGCGCATGCGACTTGGCGTCGTCCGGCGCATTGTGCGTCTGCTCGGCTTCGCCCTTCAATCTATGGGAGATCCTCTTGACAGATCTCCGCCCTGACGGTTACGATGCGTGGTCATGCGCTTGTCAATCCTCTGTCGCCTCGCCAGTCTCGTGGTGGCACTCGCCCTGCTCGGCACAACGAGCGCGATCCCGCTGCATTCTGATGCGGACCATACGGCGGAGGAGCCTCATGTCGACGAGGGGCACGGCGGACACGACGGGATCCTAGTCCAGGACACGGACGATCGGGCCGTGGGCGGCAAGATCGTTCTCCGTCCCGCGTCGGCCGCATGCCTCTGTCTGGCGGTGCCGCGCTTCAACGCTGGCGCACCCAACAACGCCGCCAAGAATCCGCCCGCCCGTCCTCCGGATTACCGCTCACCCCCACGCGCTCCTCCGGCTCTCACCTAGCAGACCGCGGCGACCGCTGAAAACGCGGGCCCGCGCGTTTCCACACACATTCGAAACCGGTGTCAACCGGCACTCGGCCGGGTGACGCAGCATTGGATTCACAGGAGGAAGACGTGCAGCAACGAGCTGTGGTCGCCATGGCGATCGGTGCGCTGATGGGCCTCATCCCTGCTCGCTCCGCGTGGGCGCAGGAGACCGTCGGGCGCGTGACGCTCGAAGAGGCGCTGAGCCTGTTCGCGCAGCACAATCTAGAGCTTCGCATCGCCCGCGCCGATGCCCGGGAGGCGGTCGGTATCGCCCGGCAATCGGCTGCCTACCCGAACCCGACGGTCTCCGTAACCCACGAGACCCTGGGCGGTGGCGCCGCCGATTACTCCGAGATGTACTTAAACGTGAGCCAAACGTTCGAGTGGCCGTGGCTGGCTGCGGCGCGACGGACCGCGGCATCGCGCATGGGAGACGCTCTAGGAGCGCGCGTCGCCGCGGACAGCGTGCGGCTGGTTTTTGAGGTGAAGCGCGCTTTCATCGAGGCGGCCGCCGCTGAACGTACGCACGACGCCTTGGAAGAGGCGACGGCACTCGTGCGTCGCGCGGAGGGGCAAGCGACCGCCCGCGCGGCCGACGGCGACCTCTCGGAGTATGAGTTGCTGCGCTTGCGGGTCGAGCGGGCTCGCTATGAGATCGACCTCGCGGCCGCCACGCTCGCGCTACGCGCAACGCGCCGAACGCTCACGTCGCTGATCCTCCCCGACGGCGCGCGCGAGTTGGCCCCGCTCAAGCTTCCTGACGCGGAGCCGCTTGGCATCGCGCTGGAGGACGTGCTCAGCGCGGCCCGAGTCAATCGACCGGAGCTGGTGGCCGCCGCTAACTGGACGGCGGCGGCACAGGGCGCCCGACGCGCTGCCCGGGCCGAGCGACTGCCGGTGCCGACACTGACCGCCGGCTACAAGGACCAGTCGGACGGTCTCACCGGTGCCTTTCTGGGGGTCGCGTTGCCCCTCCCACTGTTCGACCGGAATGGCGCCGCCGTTGGCGCCCGCGACGCCGCCGTCCGTAGCGCCGAAGCGCGGCAGCTACTGGTCGCACGGCAGATTCACGACGACGTTCGCCGGGCGCACGACGCGTACGTTGCGGCACGCGAGCGTGCCAACCTGATGCGGACCGACCTCGTTGGTGACACGGGCGCGCTGCTGGGCATCGCGCGTGTCGCCTATGAGGAGGGCGAGATGACGCTCGTGGAGCTGTTTGACGCGGTGGATGCCTTTCGGGTCGCCCACGTTATCGCGACGGAGGCGATCGTCGGCTCATGGGTGGGTTACTATGACCTGGAGCGCGCCGTTGGAGCGCCGCTCGACGCGCTGTCGACCGAGGAGGCGCGCTGATGTCGATTCGCCTTTCCTTCATCCGATTGCCCATCGCGGTTGCGGCGGTGGCCCTGGTAGCGGCTGTTGGCTGCTCGGAACCGAACCTCGACGAGGAGACCGCGCTCGGCGGGGGCGGAGCCGTGACACTCTGGACGGACTCGACCGAGCTGTTCATGGAGTACCCACCGCTGATCGTCGGCCAACGCGAGACGTTTGCCGTTCACCTGACCGACCTCACCGACTTCGAGCCGCTCGGCTCAGGCCGGGTCACGTACCGCTTCGAGCCGGCCGACGGTGGGGAGCCCGTCGTGCTCACGCAGGACGAGCTGCGGTCCCCTGGGATCTACGGCCCTGCGCCGGCGTTCACGCGGGCCGACGTGTACGATCTCACCATCCAGATCGAAAGCCCTCAGATCCGGGACGTCATTCGCGTCACGGGTCTCCAGGTCTATGCGCGTGCCGACGACACCCCGGCGCTAGCGCCTGATGCCAACGACGGCATCGTGTTTCTGAAGGAGCAGCAGTGGAAGACGCCGGGCTTCCGCTCCGAGTTCGCGACCCACGGGGACATCGCCGTGTCATTCGACGTGGGTGGGGAGGTCCGTGCAGCCGGCGGTCGGCTGGCGGAAGTGGCCGCCCCGATCGACGGCTTCGTGGACGCGAGTGGCGTCCGGCCTTCCCCGGCGCCGGGGACGCGGGTGCGCCAGGGCGACGTCCTGGCCGCGATCACACCGGCGCTCGGTGACGCGGGCGGTGCATACGCGGAAGCGCGTCGCGCGCTTCGCGATGCCCGGGCGGAGCACGAGCGGGCCGCGCGATTGTACGACGTCGGAGCTGTCCCGCGGCGTCGCGTCGAGGAGGCGGAGAGCAAGCTCCAGGCAGCCCAGGAGGCGCTCGGCGGACTCGGCGGTGATACCGGGGACCTCGTCGGCGGGAAGCTCGCCATCCGTGCACCGATCGCCGGTGTCGTCACGGAACGCCGCATCGTGCCGGGGAGCCGCGTGGCGGCCGGGGAGCACCTGTTCACAATTATCGACGCGTCGGTCGTGTGGCTCGAGGTGCGCGTGTCGGCGGCGTTGGCGCCGCAGGTGCAGCGCACGTCGGGCGCGACGTTCGTACTGGAGGGGGGGACGCGGGAATACCGTACGCGACGCGTGATCTCGGTCGGTGCCGTAATCGATCCGGCATCCCGCACGGTACCGGTCCTCTACGAGGTCGGCAACCGGGATGCCTTGATCAAGGTGGGCGCCATCGCCCGCGCGGCGGTGCATACCGGTGAGCGCGTGAGTGGGGTCGTAATCCCGACCAGCGCGGTCCTCGACGAGGATGGCCGGCCGATCGCCTATGTGCAGGGCGAGGGCGAACGGTTCGAGAAACGTCTGCTGACAGTCGGGGGCAGCGAAGGTGGACGCACGGTCGTGCTCTCCGGCATCGCGGAAGGCGAACGCGTGGTGAGCGGCGCAGCGTATCAGGTCCGCTTGGCCTCGCTCTCGACGGCCGTGCCTGAGCACGGCCACGAGCACTAGGAGAAAGACCATGCTCAACCAACTGATCGTGTGGTCCCTCCGGAATCGCGTTCTGGTGCTGGCTGTCACCGGCCTGATGCTGGCGGGCGGAGCGTGGACCGCCTATCGCATGCCGGTGGACGTCTTCCCGGACCTGACGGCGCCCACCGTCACGATCCTCGCCGAAGCCCACGGCATGGCGCCTGAGGAGATCGAAGCGCTGGTTGCCTTTCCGATTGAGACCGCCGTCAACGGCGCGACCGGGGTCCGCCGCGTACGGTCGTCCATCGCCCAAGGCATCGCAGTGGTGTGGGTGGAGTTCGACTGGGGCACCGACATCTTCCGCGCGCGCCAGCTCGTGTCCGAGAAACTGCAGACCGCGGCCAGCGCGCTCCCGTCGAACATCCCCGCCCCCGTGTTGGCGCCGATCACATCGGTGATGGGCGAGATCATGATGATCGGGGTCGTCGGCCCCCAGTCGCCAATGGAACTCCGCACGGTGGCCGATTGGACCATCCGCCGCCGTCTGATGGCGGTGCCGGGCGTGGCCCAGGTGGTCCCCATTGGCGGAGACGTGAGGCAGTACCAAGTGCTCGTGGACCCCGCTCGGATGCTGGCGACCGACGTCACGCTCCAGGAGGTGATGCGCGCCGCCGAGGGCTCCAACCGGAACGCCTCGGGCGGCGTGTTCATGCACCGCGGCCAGGAGTACGTGATCCGGGGGATCGGCCGCATCCAGAGCGCCGAGGACATCGCCAACACCGTGGTCGCGGTGAGACAGGGCGTTCCGGTCCTGATCCACCAGGTCGCCGACGTTGTCGTGGGCCCGGCTCCCAAGTACGGCGACGGCTCGGTGAACGCACAGCCCGGTGTGGTGCTCGCCGTGCAGAAGCAGCCCGGCGCGAACACGCTGGAATTGACGGCGTGGATCGAGCGCGAGCTGGCCGACATACAGCGCACGCTCCCCGCGGGCATGACGATCGTCGTCGATCTGTTCCGCCAGGCGGACTTCATCGAGGTCGCGATCAGCAATGTGCTCGAGGCGTTGCGGGACGGGGCGATCTTCGTCGTGATTATCCTGTTTCTCTTTCTGTGGAACGTGCGCGCTACTGGCATCTCCCTCTTGGCGATCCCGCTGTCTCTCGTGGTCGCCATCTCCACCATGAAGCTGCTCGGCGTCACCATCAACACGATGACGCTGGGTGGAATGGCGATTGCCATCGGGGTGCTGGTAGACGACGCGATCATCTACGTGGAGAACGCGTTCCGGCGCCTCCGGGAAAATGCCCAACGCCCGGAGGCCTCCCGTGCGCCGGTGCTGCGCGTCATCTACCAGGCGTCTTTGGAGATCCGTGCGGCGATCGTCAACGCCACATTCATCATCACCGTCGTCTTCCTGCCGCTGTTCTTCCTAGGCGGGGTTGAGGGGCGCCTCCTCCGTCCGTTGGGCTTGGCGTACGTTGTCTCACTCTTGGCGTCGATGATCGTTGCCCTGACGGTGACGCCGGTCCTGTGCGCCTATCTGCTGCCGACAGCGCGTGCAGTACGTGAGAACAAGGAGAGCCTTCTGGTGACCTGGCTCAAGGCGCGATACCGGCCGACGCTGGACCGGGTGCTCGACCGCCCGAGGATGGTCGTTGTCGGGGCGACCGTAGCGCTCATCGCGGCCATCGCTGTCGTCCCGTTCCTCGGCACGTCGTTCCTGCCGGAGTTCAACGAAGGCGCCCTCACCGTGTCGATGGTTACCGTCCCCGGAACATCACTCGATGAGGCGAACGCGATCGGCTTGCGGGTGGAGGAGATCCTGCTGGCGCACGGTGCGGTGCGCACCACCGACCGGCGACAGGGGCGGGCCGAGCTGGACGAGCACGCCCAGGGCGTGAACGCGGCGGAGATCGACGTCACGCTGCACGACGACATCGACAAGGAAGCGCTGCTCGAGGAACTGCGCCGCGATTTCTCGACGATTCCCGGCACCAACGTTACGATCGGTCAACCCATCGGGCACCGTATCGACCACATGCTCTCCGGCACACGGGCGAACATCGCAGTCAAGATATTCGGCCCCGACCTCTACGAGCTGCGTCAGCTCGGTGCGCGGGTGCGCGATGCGATCCAGGATGTCGCCGGCGTGGCCGACCTCCAGCTCGAGCAGCAAATGGACGTACCACAGGTCCGGATCGCGGCGGACCGCCAGGCGATGGCACGCTTCGGCATGACGGTCGGTGATCTCGCCGAGGCCATCGACGTTGCGTTCAACGGCGAGGTCGTCTCGCAGGTGCTCGAGGACGGGAAGAGCTTCGACCTTGTAGTTCGACTCCCACCGGATCTCCGCGGCAGTGCTGATGCTATCCGCGGCGTCATGTTCGGCACGGCCGTCGGCGCCCGAGTCCCACTCGGACAGCTCGCGGCAGTCATCGTGGACCGCGGTCCAAACACGATCTCGCGGGAGAACGTCCAGCGGAAGATTGTGGTCCAGGCGAATGTCGCGGGGCGTGACCTGGGAAGTACGGTGGACGAAATCCGGCGTACCGTCGCCGCGGCGGTGGCGCTACCGGCGGGCTACCACGTCGAATACGGTGGTCAGTTCGAGAGCCAGGAAGAGGCGGCGCGCAACATCGCGCTGCTCTCACTTGTCTCGATCGCCGTCGTATTCCTGATCCTCTTCGGCGAGTTCCGGTCCGTTCGGAACGCCACGCTGGTGATGGTCAACCTTCCTCTTGCCCTGATCGGCGGCGTGGCGGCCGTGCTCCTCACAGGGGCCACCGTGAGCATCGCCTCACTCGTCGGGTTCATCGCACTCTTCGGGATCGCCACCCGGAACGGGATTCTGTTGCTTGCCCACTACCGCCACCTGCTCGCCGACGGCGTCCCGGTTCGCGAGGTGGTCGTGCGCGGTTCGATGGAACGGCTGTCACCAATCCTGATGACCGCCCTCGTCGCCGGGCTGGCTCTTGTGCCGCTCGCACTCGGGGGCGGGGAGCCCGGCAACGAGCTGCAAACCCCGATGGCCATCGTCGTCCTTGGAGGGCTCCTTTCGTCGACCGCTCTCAACATGGTGGTGTTGCCCGCGCTGTTTTGGCTGTTCGGCGACAAGAGTAGTGGGACTGGGGACCCGGTATTCGAGACCTAGTGCGATTCACGACTCGCCGTGTCCCATGCCGCAGGGCCTCTGGCGGAGGCTCGCCCGTTGCGGTACAGGCTTCGCTCCGCAGGTTCAAGTCCGCAGCTGGACACGCCACTAGGGTGCTGTACCGTCGCCTGGCCCTGTGGATGACAACCGTGCACCTACCGGGGACAGCTAAACCCCGACTGCTGAGCCTTGGGCTTCCTGCCGGGCCGCCCGTACGCTTGGCGTTGGCCCCAGCTCCCGGGGAACCAATGTCTCCGTGAGGACAAAGACGTTCCTGAGCGGCTGTGGAGGGGACCAACCCGCAAGAAAACGCTTCTCCGCCGGCCGACGAAGAAGGTGTTTGTTCATCACTCCCCTTGCGCAACCCTCTTCATAACCACTCACCGTTCGGATCAGGAGAACAAGCAATTATATTTGAAGGAGTTACGGAATTCAGGTCGTGCCGAAAAAGCGGAAACCCAATTGTCACCGATTTCCTTTTTTCCGATCCAGCAAATTCGAGGTGGAAGCGTTAAGAGGGTTTCCGTCCTTCCGGTCAAGAATGCCCCCTCTCCAACGTCGGGGCCAGGATATCCGGGTCGTCGTTCACCCTGGTGCTGACGGCGCGGCGCTCGTAGGGACTGGCACGGGCTTCACCCGCTGCTCGGGGTCAGCTCTCAGAAGGGGATCGACATTCGCACCAGCACCGCTAGATCAGCCGGACCCATGCTGTTCTCCCGCCTCATGGCTTCCATTTCCAACATCAATGGCAGCGCCAGCTGCGAGCGTGGAGGCAGGCTCCAAGCGGTCCCCCAGGCCAGCTCCCGGCCCTGTCCGGCCCATCGCAGTCGGCTATAGAACGTCAGCAGACCCGGTAAGCCCAACACCCTCATGCTGGCGTAGGCCACCCTCGCTTTCCATCCGGCTCCGGGAGCTCATTCCCATTGCTCCCATCCCCGGCGGGCGCGTGACCGTATTAGCGTTGTTCCATAGCGTCGTTCGTCCGCCTCCATCCTGGCCCCGCGTGGAGGTCACCGACACCCGGAGCCCGCGCTGCTTCTCGCCCGGATCCCAGCTCGCCTGTACCCCCAATCCCCAGTCCCGGTAGTCGCTTGCGTGCACCACCAGCACCCGGCCATACATGGCCACGTCCAGTCCACTGCTCGCATCCAGATACCCCAGACGGAATCCTGTTTCCGCGCCGCTGCCACGTTCCGCATCGCCCCCGTCGAAACGCCCGCCGGCCTCCACCTTCAGGCTCAGGGATCGCCCCACTGACAGCTGCTTGGTGTGCACCCACTCCAGCATCAACCGCGCCCGGTGGGCCTCGCCTTGCACCTTCGTGATGTCTTCGGAGGCTTCGGTCCCCAGTTGCGCCCAGAAGGCGTCCGCCCGCAGCCCCAACTCATTGCTGCCCCGCCTGGATAGCACCGTCCTCACTCCTCCCGAGAACATCCGGAAGTCGGCATCGAAGTCGTGACTCCTCCCCGGCTCGTTGACGTGCACTTGCCCCCGCCCCAAGCCGCCCATGCCCCACACGCTCACCCGTTCCGCCGACTGCCAGTACAGATAGGGATGAACGGTGTTCATGCGACTCCCCAACACCCCATCGATCCCATCGTCGCTGTAATCCATATTCCCCCAGCTGCGCATGAACGACAGCCCGGCCAGCACCTTGTCGTTGGCATAGAGGTCTAGACCTACATGGGCGGCCTCGAGACCTCCTCGATAGTTCATCTCGTACCGCGCCAGGTTCCCGTTGAAGTGCTGCAGGTCCCCCTGCCCCCACAACGCCGGTACCCAGCTCCTGCTCGTCTCCTTCTGCGGTCCTGCCAAGGGCAGCTCGAAGGACACTCCCGCAAGGTTGAGTTCTCGATTCCTCCTCCCCGAGAACGGAGCCGATCCCGATCTCAGAGACGAGTTCCTGGTCCCCGTCCCCTGGAATCGATTCTGACCGTAACCTGGCTGCCCTCCCAACCCGACAGTCGGGCCGGTCCCACTCGGCCCCATGCCGGAGCCGGTCGAGACGCCCGCATCGCCCTGGCCGTAGCCGAACAGGCCCGCCAATCCACCCAGCGAGACGTTCCGCAGCCACGCTCCCTGCACGCCACTTTCCCAGTCTCCCGACTCCCCACTCGATCCCATCACTGCGCGGACTCCGGCCGCGCCCCCAGCGCTCGGCACTACCGGGCCTTCGGCTCTTCTCCTGCCGGCGCCCTCGAGGCTCTCGCTGCCTATCCGCTCCGATTCTCCCTCACCCAGACCCGTGGCGCTATTGTCGCTTCCCGGCTGCGCTGTCGGCACCGCTGCTCCGGCTGCCCCCAGCCGACTCCACTGCCGATGCCGCTCAAATCGACCCTCAATGGCCATCTGCGCACTCTCCCCCATCGACCGCGCCACCACCGCCAGCGCCACCTCCAGCGTTTGCGAGAACTGCTCCGCCGTCCGCTGCTGCCTGAAGTTCACTGTTGTCTGCGAGATCTCTCCTCCACTGACCGCCTCCGGCAACTCTCCAAAGCTCAGCACAATCCCCTCCCCAGGATCGTTCACTTTATCCGCCAGCACCTCCACGGAAATCGTCCCCTCACTCTCGCCTTCCTCAAACACCACCAACGCCGGCAAGCCGCTATAGTCCTCGGGCGTCGTCCCGCCTTGGAGCGCCCACCACCAGCGGTACTTCCACCCGCCGGTCCGTCGCCGGTGAGACCGTCACCTCGATGTCGGCCTGCTGGCCTTCCCTAATCTGGTACTCCGCCTGCCCAAAGCTCACCTTCAGCTCCACCAGTCCTTTGTCCGCCAGCGTCACTGTTGCCACGGCCGGCTTCCCTGCCAGTACTATCTCCGGCAGTTCCCCAAATCCCAGCTCCACCGTCTCGTCGTCCCCGTCATGGTTGGCCTCTATCGTGAACGTCTGTTCCGTTTCCTCGGCTGGGAAGGTCAGCAGGCCGGTGCCCTCCTGAGCATCCCACTCCTCCAAACCATCTAGGGTATAGTTGGCGACTTCTGTCGTCTCCGGCCGCGTCACCCGGATCGGGATCACCAACTCCTCGTCCCAGCCCTGGCTCAGCTTCACCGTCACCGTCTCTCCACCTTCCCTGGCCGTGTAGCTCTCCTCCTGGTAGCTCACCGCCAGCTTCGTCCACAATTCGAAGGCCTCCGCCGCCTGGTTGCCGTTGCCGACCCCGTTCTCGGCCACCTCCTCGGGGACCTCCACCCTCACTTCACCGATCCCTTCGGGCGTGATCGTCGCCGTGTACTCCTGCGGCGAGATTTTGATAAAGTTCGAAGCCGTTCCATTAGTGACTCGAATATCTTCAAGCTCAAAGCCTTCCACCGGCTCCGAGAAGGCGATCGTCACTTCGAACCCCGCCATTCCCACCAGCTCCGTCGGCCCTTCGATCGTTACCTCCGGCCGCTCCAGATACGCCTCGATCACCAGAGGCTCCGCCGCCCGGTTGCGGTTGCCGACGCCATCCCGGGCCACGTTCGATCCCACCTCCACCCTGACCTCACCTGTTTCTTCCGGCGTGATAGACGCTGTCGGCGCTGTTCGCGTCGTGTAACAAATTGAGGATGCCGTGCGCGCCGTCGGCGTCCTCGGCCGCCGAGACCGTCACCGTCTGCGGGGTGTTCCAGTTCGAGTCCGTGAAGGTCAACGTCACCGGACTCACCGTCAGATCCGTCTCGCTCCCGGACCCGGTCAACCACGTCACTTCGATCATGACATCGTCCGTCGGCTGGGTGTCGAGCACCACCGTGTAGCCGGCCGAGCGGCCCTCCGGTACTTCCAGGGCCGACGGCAAGACCGTCACATCGGGTTCGGGCCCGTCCACCGCCGGGAAGGTAATCTGCGGCCGATCCACGTTGCCGGCGCCGTCGGTGGCCAGCACCCCCACCGTCTGCATCTTGGGGGTGCCCGTCGTCGGCACGCCGCTGATCACGCCTGTCGTGCCATTCAACGACAATCCCCGCGGCAGGGAACCGCCGCTAATCGCGTAGGAGAAGATATCCTCGCTCTTGGTCGGAACCATCGCCATGATCGCCTTGCCCACCTCCAGATTCGATGGCTCCATGTAACTCACCGTTGGCGCCGTCAAATCCACCGTCAGCGTCCGGCTGACCGACGGGGCGTCGGTATAATTGGGCTTGGTGGCCGTCACCGAAAGCTCCACGCTCGTTTCGGTAATGTAGTCCGCATTGGCCGACACGGTCACCGACCAGGTCGCTTCCGTCGCCCCGACCGCGATTGCGGAGGTCACGCTCGTCAACGCTGTGCCGCCGATGGTCACCGTGACAGTCACGCCGCTGTCGGTACCCGTGTTGCCCGTGACGGCGAAGTTGTTCGTGTGCTCCGACCGGTTAATCGTGTTGTCGCCCGTAACGTCGTCCACGTTCAGCGTCAGCGTGCCCGCCACCACCTCCGGAAATTCGATGTTCTCCTCGGCGGTGTTGCCGCCGTCGTCGGTGACCGTCACCTTCGACGTCTGCTTGCTGCTGTTGACGGTCGTCGGGGTGCCGCTGATGTCACCCGTGCTCTGATCTATCATCAGTCCCGTCAGCAGACTGGAAGCCACGTAGGAAGCAATGTCCGTATCGCTCGTGGTCGGGGACAGCGGGTCGATCTCCACGCCCACCTTCAGACTCGACGGCGCCGTGTAGCTCACCGTCGGGGCCTCCATATCCACCGTCAGCGTCCGGCTGACCGCATCACTATCAGTATAGCCGGTCTTTGTCGCCGTCACCGAAAGCGACACGCTCAGTTCATGGCTGTAGTCGGTATCGCTCTCCTGCACGATCCTCACCCAAGTACCGTCGCCCTGCTCCGAGGTGGTGGTCAAAAGAAGACCGCCGAGGTTCAAACTGACGGGCACCAGGCCGATCGTGCCTGTGTTGCCTTTGATGTCGAAAGTGCCGTTGTTGACGATGTCGTCGCCCGTAACGGCGTTCACCACCAGCGGCAGCTTCAGATTCGGGGTAAAGGACCTCTGATGCGATAGGAAATCAAGGCTGCCAGGAGTCCCGCGCGTCGCTTCGGCGTATTGGCCGCTTACGGCCGTGGTAACGAAGCTCGCATCGCCCGTATCATCGCCCTCCACGTTCACCACCCAAATTCCACTGGCGTCCGAGGTTGCGGTCCCCACCTGTGTGCCGTTGACGTTCACCGTGACAGTCACGCCGCTTTCCGTACCCGTGCCGCCGGTGATGGTGAAGCCGACCCACTTCTCCGAGGCGTCGACCACGTCATTGCTCGCAATGGAATACACGCCTAGAGCCTGCGCGAAGGCTGCGGTCGGCCAGGCCCAGACAGGCGGCGACGGCGAAGACGCCTGCACGCCCCGAGCCGCCACGGCGGCGCTTGGGGGGGTGGTCTTCGGTAATCAGCCCCGCCGATGGATTGGTAGCGAGAGAATCGTCCCTGTGCGCTGCTGGAGGGGACTGCGCTCCTTCGACATCAGGCTTAGGCGGGCTCGATTGAGCGTATGGAGGCGGCGAGATTGCGCCGATGATTTTCGGCCGTGAAATAGTTCTCATGGCAATCGCCTTTCCGCCTGTGCCGGCTCGACATGGCGCCGAGTATTTGGAGCTTTGGATGTTATTGGTGTGGACCGTGCCGAGTGGGACGTGCCGTCAACCATGTTCCCCTCTCGCCGAGTTTTAGACTCTACTGCTCGCCAGTCGGGCTGTGCCAGCAGCCTTCGGCTCGGGCCTGCCTAATATTTTCTACAGTTGGCATCCTTTCGTCACTCCACGTGCCGAACCTGCTCGGTCCGGCGATAGGGAGATTTTCGTCGGGGGGGGGGGCGTGACCAATCACTCTTCCCCCGCGAGAAACCGAACCAGTCACCCCCTCAGTATGGAATACCGGTGATGTTCTCGGGGTCATTCGTCCGGCGCCAGAAGGTCCGGTACGCAAGCGATACTTTCGGGCTTATGCACTTGACACAACCTCATAAGGTCGCGCCAGGGCTTGAACCATTCCTGACCGGCGGTCAACGTGCCTATCCGCGCCTCGACCCCGTCCGAGACCATGAGCATCGCTTTGAGCTTTCAGATGGGTCCAACGGGCCTCCGGTGGTACCCAGAAGATGTTCGCGGCGCGGTACTCGTCTGTGTCTTCCGGATCGGCACCCTCAGTCCGCTCGGCTTCGAGGCGGACGTGCATCTCGTCGAACGCGTCGGAGATGTACTTCAGGAAGACGAGACCGAGGACGACATGCTTGTATTCGGCCGCGTCCATGCTCCCTCGCAGGGTGTCGGCCATGCGCCAGAGCTCGGCCTCATATCCGGTCGTGGCGCTATGGGTGCCTGTCTTTGCGCCGCCGCCTGATTTCGCCTTTTGTCCTCGTGCCATGCCCTTTCTCCTCATCAAGCAGCGTTGCCGATGCTAGTCCCAGTCTCCGTTGAAATTGCTGCCACGATCCGTTCGACGTTGTAACCGAGTGCATTTGATCGCACGCGTGCATTCCCATTCCGGGGCGAACTCCAGCGCATCGACTCCAACGGCGTCCAACTGGAGAGCCAAATGACGATCTCTGTGACCTGAAAAGGAAGGTTGCCGCCCGCACTTCCTTGAGTGTGCCGTCGTCGTTGTACCTGCCGAGCCATGCCAGCTCGGTCCTGTTTGATCTCGATTGCCGCCACTTATTGCGACTCCTGGGTTTGCCTCAGGAATTCGTGCCCCTCCGGTGTCAGGCGATAGCGCTGGTTCCTGCTGCGTGGTTTGTCCGGGACGGTCATCTCGATCAGCCCGGCCTGTAGGGCGGGCACGAGATACGCCTTGCGAAAGTGCTCGTCATTCTTCAACCCAAGCGCGCTCCGGAGGCCGTGCCTGGTCATTTCGCCCGAGATCACTTGTAGTAGCCGAACTTCCGGGGTGACTTCCGTGGCGACGTGCTCCACCGAACGCACATCCGCCCTTGCCCGCACCTCAGGGCCATACTTTTCGAGATTGGTTTGCAGCGTCGATTGCGCCGTGCTCACCTGGACAATTTCGCGGATCGCGTTCTCGTAGGCTCCGCCGGGTAGGCCGGGGTTGTAGTTTTCGAGCGCCCTGCGGAGATAGCGGGTGAGCACAACCTCGCCATCATTCGTCCGCCCGAGCGTCCCGTCCGGGCCGAAGGTCTCGGTGTTGTAGGCATAGACCGATTGCCAGCCCAGTCGCCGTTCGAGGTAGTCGGCGGTGGTCAGCTGGACGAGGTTGTCTTCGGTATAGGGCGAAGCGCTCATTGCGTCTGCCTCAGGCGATTCTGCAACTCCCGCCCCCTGTCGGTCAGCCGATATTTCTGTTTGCTGCTGCGGGGTCTATCCGGGATGGTCATCTCGATGAGGCCTTCGGCAAGAGCGGGTTGCACGTATTCCTTGGCCAGGTTCGTTCGATCCTTCAGTCCCAGGCTCTGAAGGATTTCCGCTCGTGTCCGCTCACCGTCGAGGCTTCGGATGAGGCTTCTGACTTGCAGGGTGACTTGTGTGGTACTTGACGGGGACATGTCTGGTACTTGGGGGGCGGCATGCTCGACCTGTCGTGCGAACGTCGTCGTCACCCAATTCTCGGAGACATCGATCAGCGGCTCAGCGACCTCGTAGTCGCGGCACAACTGGCGGATACGCCGGATGCCGCTGCCGATCTGCTCGACCAACCCCATGCGGTAGAACATCCCAAAGAGGAGGGGATTCCGAGGGACGCTCTTCGTGCCCAAGTCCTCTTCGCGCATCCCCGCCGACAGGCCGCCCGGCGTCACGATCTCCAAACGGTCACGGAAGACGTGGACCTGTACATTCGCTGTGGATCGATAGTCCCGATGGGCGATGGCGTTGACCAGCGCTTCCCGCAAGGCATCTTCAGGGAGCTCGAGCCGTTCGTCCCTTCCCCGCGCATGGGGTATCAAAGCCGTGTTGAGCTTGGCCTGAAGGTAGGCCATGCAATCCTCGAAGATGGAATAGAGGTCGCCGGTAAACTCCTTCCGGTCGAGAATGTGGGTTTTGGTCACGCCCCGAAGGACCGCGCAGGTCACCCCCAGCCCGCAGGGTGTAGCGCGTGATGTCGTCTGCCAGCAGCCATGCACCGGCGTGAGTCATTTCTCCGCCCTTGGCCAAATGCAGGTTCTCCAGCGTCGCAACCGGCTCCAGGCCTTCGGGAAGCCCTGCTCGTTGACCGAACCGCTCCCAGTTCTCCTCCGTCAGATCTCGCTCCAAATCGAAGCTTCGGCATGGTGTTTCGTCGAATCTGATGAGCCCTTCTTCGAAGAAGAACTCGCGAATCTCCTCCCGCGACATCTGCTGGCTGCTGGCGCCCTCCCGGATGAAGAACTTGCCCCCGAACGAGTAGGGCTTGCTCTGCTGAGCGGGTACTCGCACACAGAGCACCTGGCCGGCACTCTCGATCTCCACCGCGATAGGCGGATCGGCCGAACGGGCGATTGACTGGACCTCGGATTTCAAGCGGTTGTGGTTGCCAACCCCGCATACTGCTCCGTCATCCGCCACCCCCAGCAGGATCGTCCCGCCGGTGGCGTTGGCAAAGGCGCATATCTCACGTCTGAGCCCGGTGGTGCCGGACCGCTTGAAGTCCGTCGTGAAGCCTTCGCCGAGGGCGACGATGTCGGAGAGTGCGCTCTGGTTCACACCGTCACCTCCCCGGACATCAGGCGTGGGACCAGTAAGTCGCGGGCCTGTACGAGGCTTTCGTTCTCCTTCTCAAGTAGCGAGATCTGTTTGTGTAGGGGCGCTGCGACATCGTCAAATGCGTCACGCGCTTGATTGCTCGGTACAAGAATTTTCCGGCTGTGGGCAAAATTCCTATTCAGCCCAGGCACCGCGACATCGGTGTTGATGAAATCGATGTTTTGCAGTGCATAAAAGATGTAAAGGTTCACCGCTGATGGTTCTAAGAAGTAGACGGTGTCAATCGCGCAAAAGTCATCGTCCGACCAGTACACACTGCCGACGTTTCCTTTTCGACCGACGATAATGCCCGGACCCTGCACGTGTGATTCGTCGTGTGTTCCGACTATTCCGCTCGATCCAAAGACCGGGTATTCGCCCTCAATTCTGTCCTCAGCCTTCAGTGCCTTCCCGTACTTGAGCTGGCCGATATTGCCGAGCGCAGTGCTCTCCCATCCCTCCGGAACGCCATCGACGATCTTGGTGTGCTCATGGCCGGGGAACCGCAGGCGCACAAACCACTCGCGGTAGAGCTCCCGAGCCGCCTGCTCCAGCAACGCGATGCGTTGCCGGTTATTTTCGATCAGGTCGTCGTAGGCCGAGAGGACGTCAGCGATCCGACGTTGCTCCGTCACATCTGGAACGGGGAATTCAAGCGAAAGTAGCTTAGATTGACTCAGGTTGTCCTGGGCAACACCTTGTGTGAACTGTTTGAATCGATTCTGCAACGTCGCATCAAACAGATATTTGATGAATCGCGCATCAGCTTTGCTATCGTCTGGGACAAAGCCGATCACACTATCAGGAAAGCATGCGTCAATGCCGAGGATCGCCGTGTCGGCAATGTTTGCCGCAATCGTAATGCACAGCGTTCCTGCTTTCCAAAGACGACTTTGCGCGAGTCCGGCCTCACTGTAAGTCTTTGTGAAAGTGCTCAAATGCAGCGTGGAGTGTTTGACGTCTCCCGTCTGGACGAATGGATAGGGCCCGCCGTAAAGATGGTCAGCATCCCGTGGCCTGTGGCGCGATCTACCTCGGCTCACGTACCCCAGTTCATCAAGAGTTCTAGGAGTCAGATTCATACACCCAGTCCTTCGAAGTTCCGGGCAATCGTAGCCGCTAGTTCTGCGGCCTCCTCGTTGAGCCCTTGAAGCTCGACATGAATTTCGCGAATCGTCTCTTCGAAGTCGAAATCCTCGTCTTCTTCCTCCGGAGCGACGCCGACGTAGCGGCCCGGTGTCAGGCTCCAGTCGTTGTCCTCGAGTTCTTTGAGGTCCACCAGCTTCACGAGCCCTTCGACATCACGCAGCTCTGCTTCCGGAAATCGCTCCTGTAGCCAGCGTGCCTGCCGCCGGAAGTAGCGCGGGGATCTCAGATGCTCGACCGCTTCTTTCCGCGCTTCGTCGAGCGGCTTTAGTGGACTCCCGCGGCCGTTCTTCTTGGTCTCTTCGGCAAGGCGTGACAGTAGTTTGTAGAGATGGTCCGCTTGCCGAATCAGGTCCCGGCTCCCGTCTGCCAGCGGCTCCGCCCGCTCGGCGAATGCGTTGAGCGAGTCATTGTCGCGGCTCAATGATTCCCAAGCTTCGGAAACCTCCTGAACCGTGGCTACGAAGCGCTCCACGTCATCCCCAAAAGTCGCCTCCGCCGTCTTGAGTTCATTGATGCGCTCAGCTAAGTCGTCCGACCGCCCGTAACGCGTATGGGACGCAGTCGCTTCAGCGAGCGCCCCAGCGAATTTGCTGAGCCGTTCTACTGCTTCGTCCGCCGCTTCGATCATGCGCTCAAGGTGGTCGGCCACCAGCTCGACGAAGCGATCAGCTTGACCCCGATAGAGCCAGACGATTGCCGACAGATTCTTCTGTTGTTCAGGTGTGAAGTCGTAGATCTTGCGCGTCACCTTCCGGTAGACGTTGCGCGCGTCGATCATCAGCACCTTGTCGCGCCATTCTTCGGGCTTGTTCTTGTCGAGGAACCAGAGTTCGCACGGCACCGTACGCGTGTAGAAAAAGCCGGGGCGGATCGCCATCATCATGTCCACATGGCCGGCTTCGATCAGCTTCTTTCGGACCTTTGCTTCTTCGCCGCCCGCGGACGAAGCCTGGGAGGACATGACGAATCCCGCCCGGCCCTTGGTGTTCAAGTAGCTGTCGAAATATGAAATGCAGAGATAGTTGCCGTTCGAGACCTTGCCCTTCTTGTTCACGCCCGGGAGGGCATAGGGGAGACGCGGGTCGTTCTTCACCTTCTCAGCATCCACCTCGTCGACGTTGAAGGGCGGATTAGCCATCACGAAATCGCACTTTCCGTGGAGCTCGTGGGGGTCTTCGTAGTAGGTGATGGCCTTCTGGATGTTGCCTTCCAGACCGTGCACGGCGAGGTTCATATTGGCGAGGCGGATCGTCGTCGGGTTCTTTTCCATGCCGTAGAACGTGGCCCGTTCCGTGGGGTTCCTATGCATCCGTTCGATGAAGTGCGCGCTCTGCACGAACATACCGCCCGAACCGCAGGCGGGGTCTAGCACCCTGCCATTGTCCGGCTCGATCACGTTGACGATCATCTGGACGATGGACACGGGCGTGAAGAACTCCCCGCCGTCGTGCGCCTTTTGATCGGCAAATTGGGTCAGGAAGTACTCGTAGATACGCCCGAAGATGTCTCCATCGGCCCGCTTGAGAGCGGGATCGTTGAAGGCGCGCAGGATCTGCCCGAGAACGTCGTTATCGAGTTCCTGGTACTCCGCCTTGGGCAGGGCGCCGCGCAGGGTCTCGTAGTCCTTTTCGATCCCTTCCATGGCGTCGATGATCGCCTGAGCCCGGTCGGCACTGTCCGGCAGGGAGACGAGATGGTCGAACTGTGCCTCTGGATGGAGGAAGATCGCCCCCTTCTGGGAGAAGTCTTCCTTGGTGAGCGGGCGGGCCTTTCCGCCTCGCTGCGGCAGCCCCGATTCGACCTCGTCCTTGACTTTGAGGAAACGACTGTACGCGTGCCGAAGGAAGATCAACCCCATGACAGGGAGGAAGTACTCGTTGCTGGCGAAGTTGGAATTGGCCCGCAGGTTGTCCGCGCTGGACCAGAGCCGTCTCTCGATCTCTCCAATGTGTTCCAACGGTGTGTTTCCTCCGCCTCAGATTCTCAAACTCAGTGCGCAGCGAGAAACTGACCTCGGACAAGAACCGGCGTCCCGGTCCGCTCGGTTCGTTCGCGCGATGGGGCCAGCAGGGGTTCTGCTATCACTCATGTCCTTGATCCCTGGTCTCGTCGGCTCCTCCTGATCTCACCCATTCGTCGACTTCCTCCTTGCGAAATTTCCAGAGGCGCCCCATCCGGTGTGCGGGCATCTGCTTTTCTGCGATCCACTTGTAGACCGTGTCCCGCTTGATCCCGAGATAGGCTGCGATCTCGTCTACGGAGAACCACCGATCTTCCATCATTGCTCTGGGCATCCTCGTGAACCCAGCCGAGCCGTTCCGATGAAGGAGTCCGCGCTGGCTATGGTTGACTGGCATATGTTGGGAAAAACAAGCTTAAAATAGGTCAGATTGTGCCGGGATGTCAATCAGATTCCTGGCCCCGCCTAAAATGCGACGGCAGGTAACCGTTGCGATGGACTACACCATCCCCTCGTGGAGGAGGATGGATTTCCGGTCGTCGGGCCTTACTCCGGCCAGCGGCCGGACACGATCCGGCACCGTTTGATGCCGGTCGTCTCGACCGTGTAGACCCACGCGAGCTCGCGGGCGCCGTGTGGCGCGGCCAAACCCACTCCCAGACGCAAGCGCCACCCAGTATTCATCGGGTGTCTCCGTCAGGGCCTGCAGTCGTCAAAGAGCGGTAACCCCGTCTTCTGGTCGGGCGCCTCGGTCACCTGCCGCGAGCATCTGGGCCAAGGCCTCGTTCACCAGAGTCGAGTCCGCAACATTCGATAGTCCTGGCCCAAACGCGGCTACGAACTCGGGATCAGCGAAGCCGTTCACTGTGGTGAGTGACGAGGACGTACTGGCACCGGGGAGCTCCATCTCGCCCCACGTAGGCTTCAATCGCTCTTGCAGCTTCTCAATCAGAGCGGCACGAACCGCTTGCAGGAGCTCGGGATCGCATCTCACGATCCTATCCAGATTTCTCCCGGTAGCTCGTTTACCACTTGTTGTAGGGCCCATTGACCTTCCTCATCGGTGCAGATTGGCAATAGCTCGTTGTTGTCGAATCATGTACGGAACCCCCTCCCCGATGCGCCGAGACAGACGCGACCGACTCTCCGCTTCCAGCGATTCATCACTACGCCAAGGACCAGCGTTTCTGACAGGTGGCGACACGGCGGTGGACCCCTACTCCGGCCAGCAGCCGCACACGATCCGGCGCCGTTTGATGTCGGTCATCTCGACCGTGTAGACCCAGCCGAGTTTGCGGGCGCCGTTCACCGTTGCGGGGATCAGCACGCGGCGATAGAGGCAGGAACCGCCCGGACGGAACCCCTCCAGGCGATCAATGGCGGGCAGGCGGGATTCGGGGTCGTCGAAGGAAAGCAGCTCCCCGTACACGGCGCCCCAGGCGCCCACTGTCACGCTTTTCGGGTCAGGTCCGGGGGATGATCCCATCTGGCCGGACAGGCGCGCTTGTGTGGCCACGTCGGCCAACGGGTCGGCGGTTCCGTGAGCCAGGACGTCCTCATCAGGGACCTCGAGGACCGGGAAACCGGGACCCTCGTAGAGGCGGCCCCGAACCTGCGCCTCCCGGATCTCCTGCACGCCCTGACAGAAGGCGTCGTGGTTCCAGTATCCACGCTTGAGGGTGCCGTAGACAAAGAGCTTCAGCATGCCGGATGTATTCACCTTCGGAGAGTCTCTGGGTTCTGTCGGCTGTCCTCGCGGCGTCATGGCGCCTCCTCGGTCAGGGCGTTCTTGCGCCGCCTGGTCTGGGCGATGAACTCGAACGGATCGATTGAGAAGTCCGCCAGAATCCGGTGCCGGAACACCAGCAGGCTCATCGGGGGAATGCTCAGCTCGCACCAGCCGCGCTCCTCGTCCAGGACCGCGTCCAGGTACGCAGGATCGGATGCGTAGAGGACAGCCCGATGCCGGGTATGAAAGCGCAACTCGAGCGGCTTGTTGCCCTTGAGCACGAGGATGGTTTCGGGATCGAGCCGGGAGGCCAACACCGCGGCCATCTGCCCGCGGCAGAGCTTGAGACGGTCCTTGAAGCGCTCGATATCAATCGGGCCACCTCTGGCGGCCCGGCTGGCCAGCCGGCAGAGCAGCTCGCTGTCCACCTCGGCGAAGCACCGCAGCTTGAACCGCCGGAACAGGTAGTTGGCGTTGTAGATCGTGCCGTTGTGGGTGCCGAGGATGTCCCCAGCCCGGATCGGGTGGTTGTTCTCGTTGACATTCTCGTCGCCGCGCGTGCGCCACCGCGTGTGGCCGAGCAGCAGCGTGGCGCGGTTGTCGACCCCGCCCAGGACCTCGTGGAACGCCTTGTCGCTCACAAACCGGCTGGCCCGCACCGGCCGCTTGAAGAGCCGGTGCTCGCCGTCGCGGTTGAGCCACGCGATGCCGGTGGCATGTGGCCCCCGGGGCTCGTTCAACACAAGGAGCTGAGTGAACAGCCAGGTGAGATGGTCACGTTCCTCGGCGCGGCGCCGCTTCTGTCCCAGGATGATTCCGGCCTGACCACACATCAGCGTTTCCCTTCCTCGGGCTCGACCACGAATCCCTTGAACAGCCCTTCGGCATACGGGCCGTGGTGTGCTTCGATCCAGCGCGCCGTCTCGTGGAAGCCGAGGAATTCGGCGATCTTGAGGACCGCGGGCCGGTCGAGCATGTTGGTGGTTCCGGAGTCCTTCACCGCCTCGAGGCCCCGCCAGACGGCGGCGGGCACCGTGATCGGCACCGGCGGCTCGTCTTCGAGATGTTCCGCCAGTCCGTGGTCGACCAGGCAGGCGAGGAGGGCGTCAGCCTTCTCCTTGGGCGTGTCGCCTTTGATGATGAGGTCGATGCCCGCCAGCATCTTGGCGTTGCGCAGGACCATGTCGATGTAATCCTCGAGCGTCGTCTGATCGGAGAAAAGCGTCGCCCCCTGCATGGCCCGGACGATCTCGAGCTCGGTCTTGCCGGTGAAGATTTCTCCTTCGTCCGGCAGCGGCTTGCCCTCCAGGTCGGTGTTCTTGATGCGCACTCTCATGCCGTGTTTTCTCCTTCGGTTTGAGTGATGATCTCCTCCTCAAAAGCCGGAGGCCGGGTTTGCGGCCCGGCCTCCGTGGTGATGGTTTCCGCCTCAATGGCGGGTGGCGCCTCGGGCGCCGGTCTCCCGAGCCGGAACGCCGAGTCCCCGGGCAGGCGCGCCAGCAGGTGTCTGCGCGCGGTCTTGAATTCGTCGCCGATCAACTCGAGGTGGAGCAGGAAAACCCGGAAGTCGTAGCGGGCGCTTCGGGGATCGAAGCGGCGCTTGCGGCTGGATGCGGCGCGACCGTTGAGCGCCTTGGTGGCCACGGCCAGCACCAGCTGGATGTAGGCCTTGACCTTGCCGGCATGGAGCGTCGCCTCGAACCAGCGAAACTCGACGGTGCCCCGGTACCAGACGTTGTGCAGGTTCACCCCGTGGTAGCGGGTGCTGTCAAAGTGCTGCGGGTGCCGGTTGTGATAGCCGTACCAGATGCGGTTGAGCTCGTCCGTGGTGCGCAGCCGATGGCGCTCGATGTCACGGATCAGGTCATCGCGCACCGGCCGGGTGTAGCTCTGCTGCCGGTTCTCGCTGACGCCGAGTGCCGCGAGGATGAGCGGCTCCTGCTTGTAGACGATCTTGGCGAGGTTCCCGAGGGTGCGTCCGTCGAAGCGGCTCGCGTCCACGTGGACGTGGATGCCGCAGTGCCGGTCGACCTTGGCACCACACTTGCGGACCGCCCGGATGACCTCCTGGAGGGTCGGGATGTCGGTGTAGGCCAGGACCGGGGTGACGACCTCGGCCCGCAGGTGGCTCGGGACGTGGCTGAGCGAGGCGTCGGATACGACCTTCCAGGTGCGCCCCTGCTCGTCCGCGACCTCCCAGGGGTCGAAAACCCCCGGTCGTCCCGGATGAGTGACGCTGCCGCCCACCACCGACTGGATGGCCTCGGCCACGCGTTTGCGCGTTCGCCGGACCGTCTCGATCTCGACCCCGAAGTGCAGTTCGCGCAGGTCCATCGGTTCTCCTTGCTTCCGGCCCGTAAACCCTTGTTCGACAAGGGGATCGGGTGTTCACGTTCACCCACATGAACGCTTCTTCCTGAACAGAAAGCAAGGCGAACTTCGGACTTAACACGTTGATATCAAAGGATTTATGTAGGTTCGGCCGTAAATCGCGGAAGAACCGGGACTTACCGTCCGGGAGGGAAGCGACGGTGTTCGCTCAGCGCTCGCCGACGTCCGCCGCGAGCTGCTCGGCGTGGATGCGCCGGGCCTCGGATTCCTCGTGCCGGATGCGATCCATGAGAACTCGGAACTTCGCAGCCTCCTCGGCGGATAGCCCGAGGTGTGCTTCGATCCGGCCGAGGCGCGCGTCCAGGTTGGCGAGCAGGTCCAGCGCGTGATCGCGGAGCACACCCTCGCGCTTTTCCTGCGGCGAGGGGATGAGTTCGGTCAGCCCGCCCTGGCGTCTCGTGATCATCGCGGCCCTCAGCTGAGCGTCACGCCCAGGGTGTGGATGCGCGGGTAGACGAGGCGGTTGCCGGTGAGCTCCGCCTTGTAGCGGACCTTGTCCCCGGTCGAGTCGGCGAAGGTGTGGCTTAACGTGTATTCGGTCCACTCCTGATCGATCTCCCGCGTCGAGTCGAGGGTCACGGACTCCCAGGTGTCGCCGCCGTCGTTGGAGGCGTACCAGTCGACTGAGGTGCCGCTCGGGACGTGCATCTGGGTGTAGACCTTGGTCGAGGCAACGCCCTGGGTCAGCTCGTTCTCGCGGGTGACGTAGGCGCCGGACGTGCCGTTGAGGTAGCCGATCAGGTTTACGTCCTTGAAGTTGAGCGCGGGCGAGTCGTTGGCTTCGCTGCCGGCGAGCAGGGCCCGTACCAGGACGCCGGCGGCGAGGTTCGGCAGGTTCTCCTCCTCGGCCGGCACGATGGCGTCCCAGGTGGACCCCTCGTCGGTCGAGTATTCCCAGGCGATGCCCGTACCTTCCGGGATGGCCGAGTACTCGTCGAGGTTGAGCTCACTGAACTCGACGCCGGTGACCGGCTCGAAGCGCACCTCGCCCGAGGCCTGGAAGTCGGCTAGATACGACGAAGCCCCGAAGGGGTCGCCCTCCGGGGCTTCGCGTTAACTATCGAGGCGCTGTAGTTCGCTCTCGAAAATATGGCTCCCGAGGAGGGACTCGAACCCCCGACCCGACGGTTAACAGCCGTCTGCTCTACCAACTGAGCTACTCGGGATCGGCTCGCGGCGACACTTCGGCAGGAGCGCGGGAATCGAGTCTAATCACCGCACCCGCGACATTCAAACGAGTGATTACTGAATAGTTATCAGGATAACCACCGAGAGCCCGAGTTGTAGAACGGCCAGCAGCATCCGCAGGTCGTCGCCGGTGAAACCTCGGCGGGCTACCATAATCTGATCGCCGGACCGCAAGCCTACTTCCTGAAGAGTGAGCGCGCCCATCCGGTCCCGTTCGAGTCTCAAGTCAAGGTTCGCCCGCCCCGCAGCAGCCGGATCTTGTTGATGTTGCCGTTGGGATTCGGCCCGCCGGCCATGGCGACGATATCAAGGACCGTCTGCGTGGGATCGACGGGGAAGAGCCCCGGATTCCTGACTTCGCCGAGCACCGCGATCTTGAACTGTGGGGTGACCGTGACGAAGGGGTCATTGAAGATCCGGACCAAGGCGGCCCGAATCTCATCGCGGATCTGCGCCATCGTCTTGCCGCCGGTGTCGATTTCTCCGAGAATCGGGTATAGAATCCTGCCCGTCTCGTCCACCTTGAACTCTCCAGAGTACTCTGCCTGGCCCCATACCACTATCTGGAGCACGTCTCCCGGGCGGAGTATGTAGGACGCGCCGGATCCGGCAGTGTTCTGATCTTGGGCGGTGGCGGGGACGGTCGTGACGGCGAAAAACAAGAGGCATAGTAGGTTGCGCATAACTGCTAAGATTGCGACGACTGCAGCAGCGGTCAATGAGCCAGGGCAAGAAGCCTCTGGCGACTCACGACCTGAGCGCGGATAGTCTGGAGCACTCGGAGGATTTTTCGAGCACGTTTCGCAGGTAGCGGCCCGTGTGCGTGTCGCTTTGGGCAACTTCTTCGGGTGTTCCCTGGGCCACGATTCGACCCCCGTTCTCCCCGCCGTCCGGCCCTAAATTGATGATCCAGTCGGCCCGTTTGATGACGTCCATGTGGTGCTCGATCACCACGACCGTGTGCCCGGCATCGACGAGACGGTCGAGCACGCGCAGCAGGGTGCGAATATCATCCAGGTGCAGGCCGGTCGTTGGCTCGTCGAGAATGTAGAGTCTTCGCTCGGTCTTGCGCGTTACGTTGGCCAGCTGCCGCGCGATCTTGAGTCGTTGGGCCTCGCCACCGGAGAGCGTGGTGGCGGGTTGGCCGAGACGCAGATACCCCAGGCCCACCTGCTGAAGGTGCCACAGCATCCGCCCCAATTTGTCTTGGTGCCGGAAACGCTGAATGGTTTCGTCGACCGTGAGCTGCGAGACATCGTGAATAGAGAGTCCCTTGATTCGGACGTCGAGCACCTCGCGCTCGTAGCGTGTGCCGCCGCACGCTTCGCACGGAACGAACACATCGGCGAGGAATACCATCTCGATCTGCACGTGGCCCGACCCCTCGCACGAGGTGCAACGCCCACCCCGGACAGCGTTGAAGCTGAACGTGGTTGGCGAGTAGCCTCGAGCTCGTGAGAGCGGCTGAGCGGCAAAGAGTTGGCGGATCTCGTCGAAGGCTTTGACGTATGTGATGGGATTCGAGCGGGGCGACCGCCCTATGGGGGACTGATCCACCAGTACGACATCATTCAACGCTTCGACGCCGATCAGGTTGCTCACGTAGCCCACGGGTTCTCCGAGGTGCTCCTTGGCACCGTGCGCTCCCTTGAGGCGCAGGGAGAGCTGGCGGTAGAGGACGTCGTGAACCAGCGTCGATTTGCCGGACCCGGACACCCCGGTCACGGCGGTAATGGTACCGAGGGGGAATGCCGCTTCGACCTCCTTGAGGTTGTGGAGGGTCGCTCCCTTCACCGTGAGCCATCTCGGTCCTGCGTGTCGTCTCGCGCTGGGGACCGGAATCGATTTTTCACCGGACAGATACGCGCCGGTGAGTGTGGGAGCGGATGCCGCCTCCGACATGGGGCCGGAAAACACCAGCTCACCTCCGCGAGCGCCGCTCCCGGGTCCCAGCTCAACCATGTAATCCGCGGCAATCATGGTGGCGGGATCGTGCTCCACGACCACGACCGTATTGCCCGAGTCGCGCAGGCGCTCGAGCAATCCGACGAGGCGATCGATGTCCTTCGGGTGCAAGCCGATAGACGGCTCGTCCAGCACGTAGAGCGTGTCCACCAGCCGGGCGCCGAGCGCGTTGGCTAGAGCGATGCGCTGGGCCTCGCCCCCGGAGAGTGTCCGGGTCTGGCGCGCCAGTGTGAGATAGCCCAAACCCACATCCTGCAGGAACGTCAGGCGTGCGACCAACTCCTTGAGAATAGATTCCGCTACGTCGCGCTCGAACGGCGTCAACTCGAGGCACTCCAGCCAAACGAGCACCTCCCCCGGTGTTCGAAGTGAGATCTCTCCGATCGACAGTCCTCCCACGTGTACCGCTCGAGCTTCGGGGTGCAGGCGGTGTCCGAGGCAGGCTGGGCAGGTACGCGCCCTTTGGTACTGGCGGAGAAAGACCCTGATGTACTGCTTGTAGCGCTTCCGCTCGAGCGCTCGCAGAAACGGGAAAATGCCCTGGAATCGGCCCGACTTGCCATCCAGCAGCAGTTGCTTGTGGGTCGCGCTCAATTGCCTCCACGATACGTCGAACGGGATGCGTCGCCTCTCTGCCATCTCTCTCAGCAGACGGCGTCTACCCACGTAGCGCGGTTTGGTCCAGGGGTCGATCGCTCCATCTGCCAGGGCCCGGGATTCATCGGGAACAACGAGCGCTTCGTCATACTCCAGCACAGCGCCGAAGCCGTTGCACGTTGGACACGCCCCGCGGGGGTTGTTGAATGAAAAGAGGTTTGGTGAGAGCGAAACGCCCGGTTTGCCACACGATTCGCAGCAGGGGCGCTCGGAAAAACGGGTTGCCTCGTTGTCGACTTGCACCTCTGCGATGCCGTCACCCTCGGTGAATGCCTGCGCCAGGGAGTCAGCCAAGCGACTGCGCATCGCCGGTGTCGCCTTGACCCTGTCTACGACCACTGAAACGTCGGCCGAATCCAGGCGTACGCTCGGAGGAAGCCCATCGAGACGGTGAACAGCGCCGCCGGTCATGATCCGCACGAATCCCATGGCCAGGAGGTTCTCCACCAGGAGATCGTGTTCCGGATGTTGGGATCGAGGGAGGGGGAAGGAGATCGACACTTGTCGACCTCCCAACTCGGCAATCAGTCGTTCGGTGACCGCACTGGGAGATTCGCTGGCGATACGGCCTCCGCACGAGGTGCAGTGAGGTAGGCCGATCCGGGCCCAGAGGAGCCGCAAGTAGTCGTAAACCTCGGTCGCGGTGCCGACGGTGGAGCGGCTCGACGTGGTGGGGTTCTTCTGCTCGATGGCCACGGCCGGTGAGATGCCCTCGAGTCTCCCGACATTTGGCCTGGGCATCCTGTCCAAGAACTGTTTGGCATAGGTGGAGAGGGACTCTACGTAGCGCCGTTGTCCCTCTGCGTAAAGCGTGTCAAAAGCCAAAGAACTCTTCCCCGAGCCAGAAGGCCCCGTAATCACGGTTAGCTTTCTACGGGGGAACTCTACCGTGACGCCTTTCAGGTTGTTTTGTTGGACGTTGTGGAGGACGATGGATTCGGCGGGCATGGAGTGAAAGCTAACTCACGGAGAAAGAGCATGGCCGCGTCAGGCGCGGTGGTCGTTGACTGGCCCAGTCAACCGGCCCTAGCTTGCCTCTGAGATGGGAAACTTGATTTCAACACGCGTCCTGAGGCGCGGGCTCGAGATTTTCGCAGCGCTCTCAGTCGTAGTTTTCGGTGGACTCCTGTTCTACGGAAACAACCTCGACATCTTCCTCTCGACGATGACGTCGCTCAAGTGGGGGTGGGTGTTGGTGGGCGTTGCGCTGGCGTCGATGGATTGGTTTGGGGGTGGCATCCGCCTGTGGATCTTGACCCGCCACGTACATCCCACCGCCTCCCTGAAAGGATCATTGCTGGCGGGAGGGCTGACGGCCTGGGCGAGTTTTCTCACTCCCTCCCAGACGGGCGGGGGGCCGATGATGATCTACACGCTGAAGCGGTACGGCACGCCCATACCGGAGGCGATGATATCGAGCCTGATGACCTTCGTCGCCACCGTGGTCTTTTTCTCTATCGCCGGGCCCTTTGCGATTTTCATGGGCGCCGGCCGCTCCCTCGAACAACACGGCATCCTAGGACAGACCTTCACCCTCTACGATTTGTTCAGGCTGAGCCTGGGCGGCTTCATCGGTATCGGTCTGTTGATGTTGTTCTTCTTCGTTTTCCCGTCCGTGGCCAAGCGGTTGGGACGCGTGCTTGTGGCGTGGTTCGAGGCCCACGGCAGCCAGCGGATGGCCCAACGAATCGAGGATATACGGCAGGGGGTGGATCGCTCGCACGATTGCATGGTGGCGTTCTTTCAGGGCAGAGGATGGTTGGCGCTGGCAGCCGCGGTGCCAGCTTCGGCCTTGGCCCATGCGAACAAACTGCTCGCCGGCTATGTGGTGCTCAGGATGCTCGATATTCAGGTTAACTTCATAGATGTCTTGTTGCTCCAAACCCTCATAACCTTCCTGCTGTATTTTGCGCCGACGCCGGGAGGGTCCGGACTGGCTGAAATTCTCTCCGTCGCAGTCATGTCGATCTACGTGCCCCGGGAGCTCATTCCGTCTTACATCCTGTTGTGGAGATTGGTGTTGTCGTACCTGACGGTAGGCTTCGGGTCGATGATATTCTGGCGCTGGTTGGAAAGGGGCTGAAGGGCGGATGGAAACAGCCGCCCTCGTATCGGAAACTGGTGGACCGGCTACCGGCTAGCTAAGTGATTGTCTCGATTGCAGTTATGGGATTCGTCCCCGCATCGCATCAGTTGCACCGAGAGAGTGGCGCCGCTAAATTTGGGGTTCTACATACGCCGACTTCATCAGCGATACTTCATGTCTTACCTAGAATTCGACGGTGACCGACACAAGATCCCGCCGGGCGAGGCGGTGATTGGAAGTGACGCATCGTCGTTCCTCGTTCTAACGGGGGCCGCCTTGGCAGCGCGACACGCGATCCTCGTCATGACACCCGACGGCCAGGTGTCGGTTAGGCGGGTGAGTGAGGAATCGCCGATCTTCATAAACGGAGTTAGACTCGGGCCCCAGCCGGCCCCGTTGCTCCATGGTGACAAGATCGAGATCGGTGGGCGGGAGCTGACGTTCGTCGACGAACGGCGCAGCGGGAGTGCCCAGTTCGTGAGTGCCGCGGACATTGCCAAGTTACAGCAGTTGAGCTCGGGACCGGGTGCGAAGCGGAAAGCTACTGCGGGAACCGGTGGCCGTTTGGTGAGTTTGACGGACGGCCGGGAGTACGCGATAGAGGGCTCGTCGTTGGTGTTCGGGCGGGAAGCCGTCTGTGACGTTGTCATTCCGCAGAAGCGGGTTTCGCGCCGCCACGCTGAGATCGTCGTCACCCCCAAGGGCTACGTGGTCACGGACATGAGTTCCAACGGCACGTTCGTAAACGGCGAGCGAGTCGTAGGCCAGCGCCTCCTCTCTCGAGCCGACGTGGTGCGGGTGGGTGACCATGAATTTCGGTTTTATGCGGATGCGGCCGTGCAGCCTGAGCCGGCGGCTCCGCAACCGGCTGCTAGGTCGGCGGCGGCGGCGGGTGCCGAGTACCGCCTCAGCGACACCCTTCACGGGGTACCTGCCACTCCCAGTCCGCCAGGGTTCGGGGCGGGGGCGCCTGCCGCTCCACCAGCCGCTGCGCCCGGGGTGCCGTCTCCATCTCCGATCTCGCCGGCGGCTGATTCAGCGCTGCGCACTGAGCCAGTCCCGGCCCCTGACCCCAGTCCGCCACGGCCGGAGCCGCCGCCGCCGCCGGCCCCGGCAGCTGGGGGGACGCTGGCAAACCTCATCGTCCGAAAGGGACAACTCAAAGGGCATCGGTTCCCGATTCGCGTTCCGATCGTTAACGTTGGGTGCGCCGAATACAATGACATTGTCGTGCCGGACCCGAGCGTTTCCTCTGCTCACGCCAAGATTCAGCTTCGTGAAGGGATTTGGATGGTGGTCGATCTCGACTCGACGAATGGGACGTTTGTCGATGGGGACCGGGTATCCGGAGATGCTCCCATTGCTCCCGGAGCAGTGCTTCGCTTTGGAGAAATCAGTGTGGTGTTCGAATCCACGAAGGATGATTCCGTCAAGCAGGGCGGTGGCACGCAGGTTCTCGGCGCGATCAAGCCGCCGGAGGAGTAGCATGACCGCGTCCTTCATTTCCCAATCTCAACCCATCGCTCGGTAACTTGTCCCGCAAACTACACATTACCTGTGCTGGCCGCACCGATGTCGGTGTCATCCGATCCGGCAATGAGGACAACTACCTCATGGTGCCGGATCGAGGCGTTTTCATCGTTGCCGACGGTATGGGTGGTCATGCCGCGGGCGAGGTGGCCAGCGAAATGGCGGTGAGGATCATCGCCCGGGAGTTGGGCGACATCTCTCGCGTTACCAACACCGAAGCTTCGGATTTGATCCGACGTTCGATCATAAGAGCCAACTCAACGATCTTTCAACGCACCTTGAGCGAACAGGACAAGAGGGGTATGGGCACCACCGCTACGGCGATGGTGATCATAGGTGACGAGTATCTGATCGGTCAGGTGGGAGACAGCAGGGCTTATGTGTTGCGCGATGGTACGTTGTTGCAGCTCACCAAGGATCACTCCTACGTTCAGGAGCAGGTGGACGCCGGCTACCTCAGTCCGGAAAAGGCGCGCACACACCCCTACAGCAACGTGATTACGCGTTGTGTCGGCGCCAACGTGGATGTCACGCCGGACGTGTACTCGGGTACGTTGCAGGTCGGTGATGTGTACTTGCTCGCATCCGACGGGCTCACGGGAATGATCGAAGACGAAGATCTCATGGGGTTGATGGAGAGAGTGCGGGAACCTCAGCAGCTTGCGGATGAGCTGGTCAACGAGGCGAATCGTCGGGGTGGGTTGGACAACGTCACGGTGATCGTCATTCGGATCGACGGGACATTGGGCACCACTCACGGAGAGTGACCGGGTCGGATGCAGGCATGAGCGAGGGACCGAATCCGGAAGCCCTCGGCAGGGTAGTTGCTGAGCATCTTGGCCCGTTGTTGTACGCGCTGGAAGTCTGTGCCACGGCGATGGACAATGCTCAGCGCAGTGAAGACTCGAGCTACTACCGGGCGCTCGCCAGACTGTTGGCCGACGCGGGCGGTACTCAGAAGAGGCCTGCAACGGAGGGGTAGATTCAGGACCGGTCCGGCAGCAGCGGATTGCCGACGAGGTCGCCTTCGACCTCATTTTTTGTGCGCTCGACCAGACGGAGGATGCTGCGAGGATCGACGTGGCAGGGTGAGGCCGCAAAGACTCGCAGCCGCCGGGCTCTGGCATGCAGCTCATCGGCCACGCGTTGGATTCCCATTTGTGCAACGCCGTCCTGTGCTCGGAGAGGTTCGATGGATCCGTCCTTTTTGAGCAGAGGCATATCTACTTCGATCAGCTTGGCCTTGGCCGGGAAGTCGAGCAGCAAGTCTCCGGGTTGCAGATTCAGGTCTGCAGCCAATTGGTTTTCGACTCGTTCCACGAGATCGGGGCTCTCCGCAACCCAGTCACCCGCGCGATCAGGAACTTCTTCACCTGCGATGTCCACCACACGCTTGTAGAGTTGCCGCCGCCGTAGTCGAAGGGCGATGGCATTGTTCTCGATTGTTCGGAGGTGTTCCATCAATTCCTCGTCTGTGCTGTGAGCCACGGCGTCAATGGTGAGCTGCTCCCCCGCAATGGCTTCCCGGACGGTTCGCTTGAACATGGCAGTGGCGCTGCGGACAGCGTGATGCCAATACACGTTGCGATACATCTGATATCGGGCAAACAGGAGAGACTCGAGGGCACTGATGCCCTTTTCTCTGATGCCGACAGCCGTCCGTCCGTCGGGAGTCTGGACGACGGCGAGGGCGTGCAGCAGGCGGTCAACGTCCACCGCTCCATACGGTACCCCGCACATGCGGGCGTCCCGCGTCAAGTACTCGAGTTTGTCGAGATCCAGCGATCCGGATATGAGTCCTTGCAGTGGGCTGGGGCTGCTTCCGGCGATGAGAGCAAATAAGCGTTCCGCTACATTCGCAAACCCGGTTTTCTCGAGGGCGGCACGAAGCGAGGGTTGGGCGAAGTGTTCTTTCGCGAGACTTTCGTGGGAAGGTAGGTCGGCCTCTTCGAGAGCGTGCGAGAAGGGATAGTGCCCAACGTCGTGCACCAACCCGGCGAGTCGGATGAGTGCAATTTCCTCCGCCTCGATTCTCTCCAGCTCACCCCGCTCGTTGAGGAGGGACAACGCGCGCCTCGCAAGGTGGTACGTTCCGACGGCGTGCTCGAAACGAGTATGATTGGCTGCGGGGTAAACGAGGAACGCGTGTCCTAGCTGCTTGATGTAGCGCAGACGCTGCATTGGCTCGCTGTCGAGCACCGGGAGTGCCTGCGAATCTATTTGGATGTTGTTCCAGAGCGGATCTCGGATGACCTTGAATCCGTTCGGGTGTACCATTTTGTTAGGCGTTGGGTCCGGCCTCGCGCACTTCTTCCGATACCTGCTCTTCGAACTTGACGAAGTTTTCCCGGAACATCGTGGCAAGCTTCTGAGCCTGGGTGTCGTATGCCTCGGGGTTCGCCCAGGTGTTGCGTGGTGTCAGCAACTCGGCTGGGACGTCTTTGACTTCGGTCGGAACTTCGAAACCGAACACAGGATCAGTGCGGGTCGCAACGTTCAGCAGGCTTCCGTCTAGTGCTGCCCGCAACAAAGTGCGAGTGTGGCGGAGCGACATCCGCTCACCTTCGCCGAAGGGCCCGCCGGTCCAGCCCGTGTTGACCAGCCAACATTGGGCCTTGTGTTTCGCCAACCGCTCGCCCAGCATCTTGGCGTAGACCCCGGGCGGGAGCGGGAGGAACGGAGCGCCGAAGCATGCGCTGAACGTGGCCTGCGGCTCGGTGACACCGCGCTCAGTTCCCGCCACCTTGGCTGTATACCCCGACAGGAAGTGATACATTGCCTGGTCGAGTGTGAGCTTGCTGATCGGCGGTAATACGCCGAACGCATCTGCAGTCAGAAAGATGACGTTCCTCGGATGACCACCTCGCCCGCTCGGCACGTGGTTGGAAATGAAGTCAATGGGGTACGATGCCCGCGTGTTCTCGGTGATTGAGTCGTCGTCCAGATCGATGACGCGGCTGTGCGGATCGACCACGACGTTTTCCAGGATCGTACCAAAGCGTTCGGTGGTTGCATATATCTCCGGTTCCCCCTCACGGGACAGGCGGATGACTTTGGCATAGCACCCGCCTTCGAAGTTGAACACTCCTTCGTCGCTCCACCCATGCTCATCGTCGCCGATCAGCCCCCGCGCCGGGTCGGCCGACAACGTGGTCTTTCCGGTGCCCGAGAGACCGAAAAAGATCGCGGCGTCGCCGCTGGGCCCGACGTTTGCCGAACAGTGCATCGAGAAAACGCCCTGTTTCGGGTAGATGTAGTTCAAGACCGTGAACATCGACTTCTTCATCTCGCCCGCGTAGCGTGAGCCTGCGATGAGCGCCGTGTGTTCGGCGAAATTGATGACGATGGCGGTTCCGCTGTCGGTGCCATGCCGTTCCGGATCGGCCTGAAGTTCCGGGGCGTGAAGCACGGTGAACCCTGGCTCGAAGTTCGCCAGGTCTTCGGGTTGGGGATGGATGAACATGTTGTGGACGAAGATGGCGCTCCATGCGCTCGTGGTAACGAACCGGACCGGAACGCGCCAGGCAGGATCGGCGCCGGCCAACACATCCATCACGTACAGCTGTTGGTCGCCGAGGTAGGCCACTACGTCCGCTCGTAGAGCTCCCCAGTGCTCGGGCGTGAGCGGTTGGTTGACCTTGCCCCACCAGATATCCGCCTGCGTGCTGGGCTCGCGGACAACGAACTTATCATTCGGAGACCGGCCGGTGTGGGGTGTGGTGATGGCACAGAATGGCCCGCCACGGGCAACTTGGCCCTCGCCGGTGCGGATGGCCGCCTCGTACAGGGCGGCCGGTTGCAGGTTTCGGCGGGCGGTGTCGGGGCTTTCCAGTCCCGGAGCTAGTTCAGATCGGGTTTCTGTATATGCGTTTGCAGCCATGGTGCACTCGTAAATCGCCGCTGAAGACGGCTCAACGCCCCAAATTAACTACTCGATGCAGCTGGGAGAAGTAAGCAAGCGTGAGGAGTGCTCTGAAAGCTATTTCACGCTGCTCGAACCTCGATCGGTGTCGCTCAAGCTGCGCAGGAGTTGCAGCATTCGCCGATCGTCCGCGACGGGATCGGCTCCCTTTGGAGTTTCGATGATCTTGATGGTGTTTGCGAATCGCGGATCCTCCATGATTCTACGGAAGGGTTCCACACCCAGCGTGCCATCGCCGATCAGCTCGTGGCGATCACGTCTCGAGGCGAACGGCGTTTTCGAATCATTCAGATGCAAGCATTTCAGGTGCTGCAGCCCTATTGTCTCATCCCACTCATCCCACACCGCATCCCAAGTGTTACGCAAATCATATCCCGCCGCGAACAGGTGACAAGTGTCGGCACAGAACCCCACGCGGTGGCGGAATTCGCGGGGCACAGCTTGGCGTAGCTCCGACAGTTCCTCTAACCGCCAACCGAGCGCGGTCCCGCCGCCGGCGGTCGTCTCGATCAGAATCATGGGACCCTCTATATGGTCGAGGCATTCGGTGTAGGCCGCGGCATTTCGTCGAAGTCCCTCCAGCCTGTCGCTCATGTGGTTGCCGGGATGTGTGACGACGTAGGGGATGCCCAATTGGGCGCAGCGTTGCAGCTCGCCCTCGAAGCAAGCAATCGAGTGCAAGCGAAGTTCAGAATCGGGCGAGGCGAGATTGATGAGATATGAGTCGTGAGTGAGGACGGCCAGAATCTGTGATGACAGCAACTCCTGGTCGAAGGCGGCGGCCACCGCATCCGTGATAATTGGCTCCCTCCATTGGCTAGGTGTCTTGGTGAAGATCTGGATGGCGGTTGCGCCGATTGCCGCACCACGCCCCGGCGCCCGGTGCACGCCCCCCGCTGTCGACACATGGGCGCCCAACAACTCCCGCCGTTGCACTAACCGTGCTCCCTTGAAGTTCGGACCGGCGCCGTTGCTATACGTCGAATGCTTGCGGTGAAACTAGGGGGACGAAACGGCACGGAGTCATCGCGCGCTCTGTGAAGCCGGAATTGGTGCGTTGATAGATCATGAGATGTTGTGCCGCGAGATCGCCGATGGGGATGACGAGACGACCATCGCATGACAACTGTTCCAGTAAAGGGGGGGGGGGGAACGGCGCAGCGGCCGTTACCACAATGGCGTCGAACGGCGCACAAGATGGATGACCCAGAGCGCCGTCACCGTGCATGAACGTTACGTTCGTGATGCCAAGCTTCCTGAGTCGGTCGGCCGCTTCGGCTAGAAGTTGGGAGACGCGCTCCTTCGTCCATACATGCAAGGCGATTCTTGCCAGAACCGCAGTCTGGTACCCGCTACCTGTCCCGATTTCCAGAACTCGGCTCTTGCGTGTTATTCCGGTCTCTCCAGTCATCAGTGCAACCATATACGGTTGCGAGATGGTCTGACCGTCTCCGATGGGCAGCGGCCGGTCGGAATAAGCCCGTCGCAGGAGGGTGGTGGGGACGAATGCCTCCCGTGGTACGGACGCCATGGCGGCCAGTACGCGTGCGTTTGTTATTCCGCGTCGCCGCAAGTCGTGCCGCACCATGCGGTGACGTCTGGCGCGCCAATTGGGTGATTTGAGTCTAATCACCGCCACGGTTCAGTAGTCGTCGGAGGAATCCGGGTTTGTCCGAAGCCTCGATGGTTGCCTCTGCCTTCGTGGCACGGCGTTCGAGATCAAGCTTGCCGTGGCGCAATCGCTCGACCACTTCCTTCTCGCGATCGAGTGCCGTTTTCAGTCGCTGCAATTCCTCTTCCAACTCCTCCTGACGCGCGAGTAGCTCTTCGTCGCCCACCGGCTCGCGATCGAGTAGCGTTCTCAGTCGCTGCAATTCCTCTTCCAACTCCTCCTGACGCGCGAGCAGCTCTTCGTCGCCCTCCGCCTGTTCGGTCGGGGCCGTAGGTGACGGGTCGCCATTCGCCAGGTCGGTATCGAGTGGCGCGGGAATTTCCGTGGAGACGGCGTCCACCAGCCGGGATACGACCATCTGCTGCTGTTGGACCACTTCCCGGAATCCAAAGAGCTTCTTCGTCATCTCCGCGGCCGTCTCGCGGCGCTCACGCTCGGCGTCGAGCATCTTTTCGAGAAGCTCCTCCTGACGCGCGAGGAGCTTTTCGTTGCGCTCCACCTGTTCGGTCGGGGCCGTAGGTGACGGGTCGCCATTCGCCAGGTTGGAGACGGCGTCCCCCAGCCCGGATACGACCATCTGCTGCTGTTCGACCACTTCCCGCAGTCGAAAGAGCTCGCTCGTCATCTTCGAGGCCATCTCGCGGCGCTCGCGCTCGGCGTTGAGCAGCTTTTTGATAAGCTCCTCCTGACGCGCGAGCAGTTTTTCGTTGCCCTCCGCCTGTTCGGTCGGAGCATCGAGTGGCGCGGTAATTTGCTTGGAGACGGCGTCCACCAGCCGGGACGCGACCATCTGCTGCTGTTCGACCACTTCCCGCAATTGAAAGAGCTCGCTCGTCATCTTCGAGGCCATCTGGCTGCGCTCACGCTCGGCGTCGAGCATCTTTTCGAGAAGCTCCTCCTGACGCGCGAGGAGCTTCTCGTTGCGCTCCGCCTGTTCGGTCGGGGCCGTAGGTGACGGGTCGCCATTCGCCAGGTTGGAGACGGCGTCCACCAGCCGGGATGCGACCATCTGCTGCCGTTCGACCACTTCCCGCAATCGAAAGAGCTCGCTCGTCATCTTCGAGGCCATCTGGCGGCGCTCACGCTCGGCGTCGAGCAGCTTTCTGATAAGCTGCTCCTGACGTGCGAGCAGCTTTTCGTTGCCCTCCGCCTGTTGGGTCGGGGCCGTAGGTGACGGGTCGCCATTCGCCAGGTTGGAGACGGCGTCCACCAGCCGGGATACGACCATCTGCTCCCGTTCGACCACTTGCCGCAATCGAAAGAGCTCCCTCGTCATCTTCGAGGCCATCTCGCGGCGCTCACCCTCGGCGTCGAGCACCATTTTGATAAGCTCCTCGCGACTGCCGTGGTGCACGATCTGATCTTGGAACTCCGGCGGTTCGTCGGGGGGCGTCGTGGCCTGGGGTGGTGGGTCGGCTGGTTGTGGGCCTGGACTCGCTGACGCGCCTGCGTCGGTTGGTTGCGGCCGGGGCTCGGGTGCAGGAGGCCGGTCGCCCGAGGGTGATGTGGCCGTGGCGTCTTGGGGCAGGGGCTCTTCTTGAAGCTCCTCGCGACTGCCGTGGTGCACGATCTGATCTGGGACCTCCGGCGGTTCGTCGGGGGGCGTTGTGGCCTGGGGTGGTGGGTCGGCTGGTTGTGGGCCTGGACTTGGTGACGCGCCTTCGCCGGTTGGTTGCGGCCGGGGCTCGGGTGCAGGAGGCCGGTCGCCCGAGGGTGATGTGGCCGTGGCGTCTTTGGTCAGGGGCTCTACCGCAATGACTGCCCCACAAACGGAACAGGTCGTCCGGAACCCCTTGGGGGGGACCTTTGAGTCGTCGATCCGAAAGCGGGTGTCGCATCCGTAGCATTTCACTATGACTAGCATATGCCCCTGCTCTTGCCGGGATGACGCTTACGGGTCCACGACGTACGAGCCCCGCATTCGCTTGGCAGCGGTTGCGGTGACGTCATGTTGTAGATCTGACCACAGTAGGTAGGCCGCGTGGCACCCTAAGCTACAAAATGTATGGCATAGTATCGGAGTGCGGGAGTGGCCGCGCTTTCGCTATGCCACCGAACGCTGGAACCGCCGTACTGCGAGCCACAACCCGCCAGACGCCATCGCCAGGAGAGCTAGATAGTGCGGCCACATTTCCACTATCCCCGTTCCCTTCAAGAATACGCCCCGCACGATCTCGAGAAAGTGTCGCACCGGGTTGGCGAGCGTAAGCCACTGGAAGGGCAGCGGCATACTGCTGATGGGGTAGAAGAATCTCGAGAGTATAATGGCTGGTAGGATGAACAGAAACATCGTCATGAACGCCTCTTGTTGCGTTCGCGAGACGGTGGATATGAGCAACCCAACCGAGAGTCCGGCTACGATGTAGATGAGGGCCGTGGCTAGCAGTTCGAACAGTGAACCGCGAAGCGGGATATCGAACCAGAACACCGCAACGATGGTGATCAGGGCAAGGTCAATCACGCCAATGACGGCAACTGGAATGGTTTTGCCCAACATCAGCTCCAAGGGCTCGAGTGGACTGACCATGAGCTGATCCAGAGTGCCGAGCTCTCGCTCGCGCACCACCGCCAGCGCCGTGAGCAGCAGACACATCAGCAGCAGTAATACACCGATTATGGGGTTGTGAGTTGGGGGCGGGTATACCGCCATACCGCCGTAGCTACCGGCGCCTGAGCCAGTTCAACGGGTCGAGGGGTACGGTGCGCACGGTGCTAGGGCTGTCGGGTGGCACCTGACGAATCTGGAAGCCGAGGTGTGGGCCTTCCTCCGTGTTGCCGCCGCCGGTCCGGCCGATGACCTGCCCTTCGGCGGCCACGTCGCCCTCGGCGAGGTTGACGTCGGAGAGGTGGAAATAGAGCGTCCAGTATCCCGCCCCGTGATTGAGGATCACGAGTCGACCGAAGGTGCCGAACGGTCCGGTTTGGGCAACTATCCCCGCCCTAACGGCCCTCACTTCGGTTCCTTCCGCTGCTCGGATGCCGATTCCCTCCCGTGTAATGGTGGTCCCGTCCCGAAAGGGCTGTTGTCCGAAGCTGTACACTAGTTGCCCTTCCACCGGCCAAGCGAGCCTCCCGATGTCGTCGGTGTCGAGGGTTGGGACAGGTAGGGTGGCGGTGCCCCGCGAGCGGACCAAGGCGGTGATCAGCTCGTTGAGGCGTTCGTCATCTCTCGCCAACTCGGAGATTCGGGCAGTGGCGAGCTGTTCTCTCCGTCGCGTGGTAGACAAGGCGCGTTGCCGCTCGCGCTCCAGGGAGGCGTACCGATCGATTTCGCGATTGCGCTCGGTGCGCTGGGACGCGACTTGGTCTTTGATTATCAACAAGTCGCGTCGATTGTTCGAGATCCGGTTGCGCAGTGTGGTGATTTCGTTCACCAGCCCGCGGTCCTGGCGGCTTGCCACGTGCAGATATTTGTAGCGGCTCAGGAGATCTGCAAAGCTCTCGGCGGCTAGGAGGACTTGGAACGCCCACAGGGCCCCCCGTTTGTGAATGGCTACGATCCGCCGCTCGAGGATGGCCCGTTTTTCCGCCAGCGCATCCTCTACCAGGACAAGCTCAGCCGTCATCGTGTCCGTTTGCGAGTTGAGCGTTCCGAGTTGCCGGTCCAACTCGTTGACGATGTGGCTTGTGGATGTGTGCTGGCGGTTCAGGTTGGCGATCTCCGTGTCGATGTCCCGTGCTCTACCGCGAAGGCGTCGCAGCTGCGCCTCTAGATCTTCACGTTCCTGACGGATCGAATCGAGCCTGCTACGCTGTTCGCTGATCTGGCGGTCTATGTTGCGACGCTGAGCAGCGGCGTTTTGGGGAAGTGCCAACAGGACGATCGCCAATGCGAGGACGGTTTTCATATTTGCCGTAGGTGTTTCGCGACGCTCGTTACGCTCGCCAAGAGCCCGAGCGCGGTTCCGATTGCCACAACCAGGATCATCTGCTGTGTGCTGAAGAACTCGGCCTGAAACAGGAGACGGTGCACTGCGGCATATGCAGCGTAGCAGAGGCCGAGCGCCGCCAAGCCACCCAACGCACCCTTGATGCAACCTTCCACGAGGAAGGGGCGGCGAATGAAGCTGTCGGTGGCACCTACCAGCCGCATGATAGCTATCTCTCTGCTGCGTTGCATGACTGCCATGCGGATTGTTGTTCCAATGATGATAATCGACGCGACGGCAAAGGCGCCGCCGATCATCAACCCGACCACAGCGCCAATGTTTCTCAGGCGGTCGAGCTTCGCCAGCCAATCGTCACCGTATTGCACGTCGTCGGCGAAGTTGAAGCCGCCCAGGCGCTCTGCCACGGCGCCGACCCTCTCACTCGTGCGGAACCCTGGTAGCAGGCGAACCTCGATGGAAGCCGGAAGTGGATTCGTGTCGAATTCGCTGAAGATCCCCTGGAATTCCACGAGTTCCCTCTGTGCTCGCTGTAACGCTTCGTCTGCCGTGACGTAGGTGGTCTGTGCAACCTCGGGAAACGCCTCGATGTCATCGAGTGCTAGTGTGATGACCTCCACTGGTGTGCCGCGTGTGATGTACACGACGATCTCGACGCGTTCCTCGAGGTTTTGCAGGGTGCGGCGGAGGTTGAGCGCCACGAGTCCGTACAAGCTGGCAACGAAAAGGGCAAAGGCTATGGTGGTTACCGATAGCATCGACAGCGCAGGCCATCGGCGGAACGCAAGGAATGCTTCTCGAAAGGCGAGGCTCATGCTGTTCCCTTTTTCATGGCTTGCTGGTCGACCTTGGAGTCAAATACGAGGGCCCCGTCTTGCAGTTCCAGCGTGCGGTAGTTGGCGTGACGCACGAGGTCCAGGTCGTGCGTGGCCATCAGGACTGCGGTGCCGTTGGCGTTGATGTCGCGCAGCAGCCGGAAGACGCCGCGCGTCGCCCGCTCGTCGAGGTTTCCCGTCGGCTCGTCAGCGAGCAGTACGAACGGGTCGTTGACGAGAGCGCGCGCGATGGCCACACGTTGTTGTTCTCCTCCGGAAAGTTCGTTGGAGTACTGGTGCGCCTTTGCCGTCAAACCCACCTGTGCGAGCACGCGCATCACTTTGGGCGCGATGACGTTTCGCTTCGCTCCAGTGACTTCGAGGGCGAACGCGACGTTATCTTCTGCGGTGCGGTCTTCGAGCAGCCGAAAATCTTGGAATACGATTCCCAGTCGCCGCCGCAGCCGGGACACTTCACGATGGTTCAGTTTTGCGGTGTTGAATCCGGATATGCGGACTTCTCCCTGAGTGGGTAGGTGCTCCGCATAAATCAATCGCAAGGCGGTGGACTTGCCGGCGCCGGAGTGACCGGTGAGAAACACGAACTCGCCCTTGGCGACGTGAAATGACATGTCACGAAGGGCCAGCTGGCCGCTGGGAAAGGCCTTATAGACTCGGACGAATTTGATCAAGGCCGAATCCTAGATTCCTGATAGGGCGCGTTTGAAGTCGGCGATCAGGTCGCGAGCGTCCTCGATGCCAACGCTGACTCGGATGAAACCATCCGGAATTCCCTGTGCCCGCCGTTCCTTGGCGGTCAGAGCGGCATGGGAGGTGAGTCGTGGCTCGGACACCAACGTCTCCACACCCCCAAGGCTCGGCGCGTGGCTGGCCACTCGTAAACGGCGCAGGACCCGCTCCGCAGCTGGCGCGCCTCCCTCGACCTGCAGTCCTACGATACCTCCGTAGCCGTCGAGAATTCGGCCGGCCAGCTCGTGGTCGGGATGACTCTCGAGTCCTGGATAATGTACCGTGCTGACCCGGGGATGCTCAGCTGCCCAACTCGCGAACGCTAGGGCGTTGCTGTTGTGCCGGTCCATGCGAACCGCCAGCGTTTTCATGCCCCGATCGATGAGCCAGGCGGCGTGCGGATCGAGCGCCTGCCCCCATGTCTTGAGCAGGTTTCGTACTTCCTCAACCACGTCGCTGTTGGATACAACGGCTCCTGCGATCACGTCCGAATGGCCGTTCAGATATTTCGTTGCGCTGTGAATGACGATGTCCGCCCCGTGTTCCAGAGGGCGGAAGTTCACCGGCGTTGCGAACGTGGAGTCAACGATCAGTACCATGCCTTGCCCTTGGCATAGCTTGGCCAAGGGTTCCAGGTCCAGCACTCGTGCCAACGGGTTGGTGGGCGTTTCGACGAAGATGGCCCGCGTGCTCTTGCGCATACGGCTGCGCCATTCGCGCGGCGATGAGGGGTCCACATAGGTCACGTCGATGCCAAGCCGACTCAGTTCACGCGTGAACAAGGTTCTCGTCCCGCCGTAGACCCAATTGCTGGCCAAGAGATGGTCATCGGGTTGCAGCACCGCGAGGTGAGCCAGGGCCGTCGCACCCATCCCGCTCGCGAGAAAAATGGCGCCTTCCGCTCCCTCGAGTGCGGCTAGGCGCTTTCCGATCTCGAGCTGGTTGGGATTATTGCCGTGGCGCGTGTACAGCACCTCGTCCGACGAGCCAACTTGATTCAAAAAGGTGCTGCTTTGGAAGACCGGCGTTGTGATGGGTGAATGTGATGCGCGCCGGGCTAACGGGCCGTGTACGGCCCGCGTCGAGAGACCAAGCTCGCGCTGTTTCATGCGATTGAGATGACCTGGCTTCCCGTGGCGTTCGTCAAGGCAAGGCGCCGCTCGAGCAGCTCGTCGAGAACCTCACGCGCCGCGGAAGTCGGGACGGCCAGGTGATCGGCCACGTCTTCCACTTCGGCGGATCGGCGTTCCGCGAGCATGATGAGGGCCACGCGTACGCGCTCGGTGATGACTCCCAGGAAGTGCGCACGGCCCATGCGGTCTCGAGCTACGGCGGCAAGCCCGTGTCTTCGGAGCACCGGTTCCAGGGCTTCTTGATGGTCTTCGCTGATGCCGCGCAACAGGAATGGGCGGGTGCGACCGTATTGCAGGAACAGTTTGGCTACGACTTCATCGGCGCACGACAGGTCGAGTAGTCGAACGCTACTGAAGTCGATCACGGCTACCTGCTCGCCGTCGTATTCGGCGAGCACCTCCTCGACACCACGCCGCACGGCGTGGCCCGTTGGCCGAGTGACTAGGTCGCCGTACCAGCCGGACACGGTCTCTTGGAGAATACTTCGTAGGTCAATGGTTGGCATACCGCATCAATTACTCTGTTGCGCAGGAATGATCAACTGCACTTGGCTGCCGGGAAACGGAGGAAGCCCCTCGGCCATGGGGACGTCGTCGTCCCACGCGGGAACGATCGATAGTCGTGCGGTGCCGCTGCGGAGGCTCAACTTGCCCTCCCATCGCCCAACGTAGCGCCGCATTCCCGTGAGTCCTTGGCCTCGCCCCGGATCGCGAAACCGGCTTACGCCTTGAAAGATCGCCGCCTCTAACGCCGTCGCGTCGCTCCACCTGTCACCCACCCGCTGTGCTTGTGTCGGCGCGAGCGAAGTACGAATCCCTACGCCTGCGTCCGCTACGGCAATGACGGCCACACGGCGACCCAGCCGGCGGCGCCAGTGATAGGCCTGCACCGCAACCCATCCCCCGGTGCCGGCATGCTCTACAATATTCTGACAAGCTTCGGAAAGCGCCATGGCAAACCCCATTGTTGCCTGGGGTTCGAGCCCCAGTTCGCGCAGAATCGCAGCCGCCCGATCCTGAATTCGATCTACCACTCTATGGACGTCGTCGGCACCGCGCACCGGCGTCACCTCTAAGAGCACGTCAGAACTCCCCGTCGTGCCAACGTAGGGGACCTTCCCGTGCAGCTCGAACAGATCGTCGGCGTGGCGAAAGAATCCCGTGCGGGCCCAGTAGTGCGCAACCTCCCGGTCGTTCGGGATCGTGAGGAGGGGTTTGGCCTGCTGCCGTTCCAGCAGCCACTGGCCCGTGGCGAGCAGTCCGATCAGTCCGTAGGGCGACCCCCACTTCGTCCCGTGCGCGTCGAAGAGTAGCCGCTCGTCCTCGGGTGTTCCGAAGGCTCGTGCGAACTGGTCGAACGTGTCGTGGTCGAAATGGACCGGGACCTCCACGACCCGGGTCATATCGGGGCTATCTCTCCACGCAGATGGTAGTGCAAGTTCGTGGCTCCTCGCAGGGTGAGATTGCGACGCGCAAGAGCGTTGGCTTTTCTGACGGCGGCCTCGATGTCTACTCCCGAAAGCAGCTGCCCCACCAGTGTGCCGCCGAAAACGTCTCCGCATCCGGTGGGATCGCCCCCTTCGAGGGCCCGCTCGACCGGGATGCGGCTCGTTCGGATCGGACCGCTGGTGGGGGGCGATTCCGTTCTTTTGAACAAATCGAACGATGGAGTCGAAAAGTGCACCGCGCCTTCCGCCCCGAGTGTCACCACGAGCGTGCGAACGCCGACAGCCAGGGCCCGAGCCGCCACCCCCATCGGATCCGGCCCGAGTAAAGCTAGCTCGTCTTCGTTGATTTGCACGACGTCAAAGCAGGACATCCAAAGATCCGCTTGCGGAATGGTCTGGGGGATGCGCAGTCCGTCGCTGGCGATGCCCAGGAAGAGACTGTGCAAATCGGCGTAGATCGGGCCCTTGAAAGCGTGACGCAGGAATTGGGTGGTCTCTAGGTCCATCTCGAAGCCAGAGATGAAATTCACGTAGATGGCATCGAGATCGCTCACCATCGGTCCCAGCTGAGCCCAGGTCCACGGCGGAACGCCGCCGGTCAGCCGTTCGGCGCGGCGGTTGTTGGATTCATAGAGCAGCGACACACGATTGTTGGACTCGGGGACTTCCACGAAACGATCCGCAGCGGCGCGGCGTGTGAGCCTGTTGAGAAACTCGTTGGCATTTGCTGCGAGGTCTTTCCCTACCTTTATTAGGGGAATGAACTCCCACGTATCGGGTAAGGAAGCCTCCAAAGCCGCCAGCGCGTACGCGATTCCTCCCCATTCCTCTACTGGCTCCGGCTGGGGCTCGCGGCCGTGTATGGTGTCCCACACCATCGTGCCCACCACCCCGAGCCGATTCATGTGGAGCCCGTCGTTTGGAGGTTGAAGGAAGCCACCGCGCCAATCACTCCCGCGGTTCCAGGGAGAGTACCGGGGACGATGCGGCACGCTTCAGCCGCCGGACGAAACGCACGACGGACGACTTCCTCTCGAAGCGGTCGGAACAACTTCTCCCCCGCGGAGGTCACGCCGCCGCACACCACCACCACTTCCGGATTGCAGATGTTGACCAGGTTGGCGATCCCTGCCCCTAGGAGACGCGCCGTGTCGCGGACCACTTCTTCAGCCAAATAGTCGCCGTCCTTCGCAGCCAAGTAGACTTCCTCCGCCGTGATACGCGACAAGTCACCATCGACGTACTGGGCGAGCGAGGAAGTGGCGCCGGCCTCGATGCTTTCGATGGCCCGTTTCGCAATGGCCGGACCCGAGGCGTACGCTTCGAGGCACCCGTAGTTGCCGCACGCGCAGCGACGGCCGGTGGAATCGATGGTCATGTGGCCGAATTCGCCGGCCACGTCGGACGCACCGTGAAAGATTTTCCCATCGAGCACGAACCCGCCGCCGACGCCGGTGCCGATAGTCACGCCGACCACAATCTGAGCGCCTCGGGCTGCTCCTCGCCACCATTCGCCCAGCACGGCGCAGTTGGCGTCGTTCTCGAGCGTGGCGGGGAGATCGACAATCTCGCTCACCAATTTGCGTAGCGGCACGTCGGTCCAGCGTAGATTCGGGCTGGTCACCACGATACCATTCTTCGTGTCGATCGGGCCCGGTGAGCCGATCCCGATCCCGATTACGTCGATGTCTTTGCCCCACACACATTGAGCTTGGGCGACGGACTCCCGCACTGCTCCTACAATGTGTTTCACCACCACGTCGGGGCCCTGCGCAGCAGACGTTGCTCGGCGCTGCACTCCCGCTACATTCTCGCCGTCCTGGGTCACCGTTCCTACGACTATGTTCGTGCCGCCCACGTCTACGCCCACGATTACGCGCATGGTGGCCACCTCACGAATCAATCTTCAATACTGCAAGGAACGCCTCCTGGGGAATCTCGACCGTTCCCACCTGCTTCATCCGCCGCTTTCCTTCTTTTTGCTTTTCCAACAGCTTGCGCTTTCGGGTGATGTCGCCTCCGTAGCATTTGGCGGTGACGTTCTTGCGTAACGGTTTGATGGTCTCACGCGATACCACCTTGTTCCCTATCGCTGCTTGAATGGCTACCTCGAACAGCTGGCGCGGGATCAACTCGCGGAGCTTTCCCGCCACTTTGCGTCCCCACTCGTGTGCTTTGTCGCGATGGATGATAACGCTAAAGGCGTCAACCGCTTCACCGTTGATGAGCATGTCGAGCTTGACGAGGTCGCTGGGTCTGTATCCGTCGAACTCGTAATCTATGCTTGCATATCCGCGAGTTATGGTCTTCAGGCGGTCGTAGAAATCGAGGATGATCTCCGCCAGCGGAAATTCCCACTCAAATTGAACCCGCTCGGTGTCGATGTATTCCATCCCAATGTAAGAGCCGCGCCGTTCGCGCCCGAGTTCCATGATGCCCCCGATGTAGTCCGTCGGCGTAGTGATGCGGGCATTCACATAGGGTTCTTCCACTCGATCTACGTGGGCGCCAGTCGGCATCTTGGTCGGGTTCTCGATCCCTTCCACCTTGCCGTTTGTGAAATACACCTTGTATTCCACGTTGGGCACAGTGGTGATGAGTTCCAAACTGAACTCGCGCTCGAGACGCTCGCGCACAATGTCCATATGTAACAGACCGAGGAACCCACAACGGAATCCAAATCCCAGTGCAGCCGAGGTTTCCGGCTCGTAGTGAAGTGCGGCATCGTTCAACTGCAGCTTCTCGAGGGAATCCCGCAGGTCTTCGTACTTCCCGCTTTGGGTTGGGTACAACCCTGCGAAAACCATCGAATGGACCTCGCGATATCCCGGAAGCATCTCTGTGGCCGGATTGTTGGCATCCAGTACCGTATCGCCGACCCTCGTCTCCTGGACGCCGCGAACATTGGCGACCACATATCCGACCTCACCGGCGTGGAGCGCGGTGCTCTCGTGGCGCCCGAGCTGTAAGTAGCCGACTTCCGCCACCTCATATCGGTCGTCCGCGTGCGACGCGAATGCGATATCCATTCCGGCCTCGAGTGTACCGTCCACCAGACGGATGCTGGGAACCGCACCGCGGTAGCGATCGTAATACGAGTCGAAGATCAACGCACGGAGTGGCCCGTGACTGTTTCCGTTCGGCGGCGGTACGCGCTCTACGAGCGCGTTGAGCAACGCATCGATGCCGGTTCCGTTCTTGGCCGATACATGCAAGATCTCATCTTGCGTCATGCCGATGAGATCCTCGAGTTCCTTGGCACGGCGTTCGGGTTCCGCGGCCGGCAGGTCGATTTTATTGATCACGGGAATGATTTCGAGGCCGGCGTCCATAGCAAGAAAGAGGTTGCTGATGGTTTGAGCTTGAACGCCTTGGCTCGCATCCACCACCAGCACGGCGCCCTCGCATGCCGCCAGCGACCGGGACACCTCGTACGTGAAATCCACGTGTCCCGGCGTATCGATGAGGTTCAACTCATATATGTCGCCGCTCTGCGCCGTGAAATTCATGCGCACTGCATTGAGCTTGATGGTGATGCCGCGTTCCCGCTCGAGATCCATCGTATCCAACACCTGAGAGCGCATGCGGCGCTGTTCGAGCGTGCCGGTGGCCTCGATCAGACGATCAGCAAGAGTCGATTTCCCGTGGTCGATGTGTGCGATGATACAAAAATTGCGTATGAGCTGCTGATGCATGAGGGAGAATATAACCGCCCCCTTGCCCCTCCCACCTAGTTCCCCTCGACAATTCGCCGGTAACTCTCCGGATACCACTGCGGCCGTTGGTCCGCGTTCGCTATATCAAGGCCGAGGAAGAACACCAGCTTCACGATTCGGGCTGCCTTTTCCCCATCGATCTTCTCGACATGGTCACTGGGCCGGTGGTAGTCCTCGTGCGTACCGTTGAAAAAAAAGAGAATCGGGACGCCTTTTCGCGCGAAATTGTAATGGTCGGATCTGAAATAGAACCGCTGATTGGGCCAGATGTCACCGATGGCGGTCATCCCGAGCTCGGGGTGGCGAGCGTTCACGCGATTTAGCGTCTCGCCGAGGTTGGAATGTTCCTTTCCGATCGCCACGATCGTGTCTTTCCAGTTTCGACCCACCATGTCCGTGTTCAGGTTGGCCACGATGCTCTCAATCGGCGCTGGCGGGTTGTCGGCAAAGTACTCGCTACCCCAAAGACCCTTCTCCTCCCCGCTCACGAGAATGAACATCAAAGACCGGCGGGGCCGGGGGTGCAAAGTGGCAAAGGCTTCGGCTGCCTCGACCACGGCAATGGTTCCCGAAGCGTCGTCGTCGGCCCCGTTGTATATACTGTCGCCGTTCACGGGGTTCCCCACGCCTACATGATCCATGTGGCCGCTGAATGTCACGTACTCGTCGCGGAGCATGGGGTCGCTCCCTTCGAGGATAGCCACGACGTTCGGAGCGGTCAGTTCCTCGACCATCTGATATTCGAGATTGATCGTGATGTTGAAACCCGACATCCGCTGTGCCTCGAGGGGCTCGTCCCCTCGCAATCGGGCCGCTACCATATCGAAGCCGCTCGCCTCGAGTGGACCTTCGATTGCCTCCTGGCGCACCTCGACCACGGGTATTCCGCCCGGTCTCCGGCCCCAGATCTTGCGAAGGAAGACCCGATCCAGCCCCCGCTGAACGCTGCGCCAATCACTGTCGAACCGCCGGGTCAGGATCACCACCGCCGCCGGCCCTTGCTGCTGTAGCCCCCGCAGCTCCCGCCGCGACCAACCGTCCGAACCAGATGCCACCACCAATACCACCGCCCCTCGGATGTCGAGGTCTTCGAAAGACTGAGCATTGCCCGGGGTTCCGCTGACCACCACCACAGGCCCCGAGATTCCTCGCGGCCCCGTCGCGCCTCCAGCAAGGAGGATCACGTCGGTGCCCAAACGCAGCGTGCGCCCGCCCGGTATCGAAACGCCTGACGCCACGATGTCGACTCGCTCCCGTCGCAGCGGATATCGCTGGATGAACGATCCGCCTCCGGCGCCGGGCAAGAGCCCCATCTTGCGAAACTCGTCGGCGAGGTACTCGGCGGTCTGGTCGAGTTCGCGGCTCGGCGTGTTCCGACCCCGCATGGAATCGTGGGCGATGATACCGACCCGCCGAACGAAGTCCTCGGCGGTGATCGAGCTAACGGCATCTGCCACCCCGTTTTGCGCGACTAGCGCATGGGGGGCGATGAGCAATACACCAAGGATGGTGGTCTTACGCATGGCAACTCCCAATCTCTGCGAAAGCAGAGAAGATAATACGCCCCCGGCGGACTGTAAGGCAGTGAAATAGGGGAGTGGGGAGTGGGAAATGCCCGTTCGGGTCGAGGGGTGGTGTCCCTGGGCGTTTTGCGCCCCCTCGAGATGGCGCACACCAAGTGCCGGCAATGGAATGAAGCAGTTAAATTTTTGGTACAAATAAGCTTATCACGTTTCTTACGCAGGGAGGAGTGTCTCGCGGCGGTGACAGTTTGCAAGGCCTCAACAGGCCCACTACGTTCCCCACCCTATGGTCAGCGCTAGCCGGATCGATCTGCTCGACCCGTACGATGTCGCCCAATTGGGAGGCCTCGAGATCGTGGTGGAAGGTGTCGTAGAGGGGTTTCTCGCGGGCCTTCACCGGTCTCCGTTCAGGGGTTTTTCGGTAGAGTTCGCCGAGCATCGACCGTACGAGCCGGGTGACGAATTGCGCTACGTGGATTGGCGCATGCTGGCCCGATCGGACAAGCTCTTCGTCAAGCAGTACGAGCAAGAGACCAACCTTCGGAGCATGATCGTGCTCGATGCGAGCGCGTCGATGAATTGGTCGGGATCGGAGAGACGGCTGTCGAAATTGGATTATGCCAAGCGTTTGACGGCGGCGTTGGCGTTGGTGTTTCTGAGGCAGCGCGATGCGACCGGTTTCATCGGCTTTGACGAAGCTGTGCGGTCGTTGGTTCCCGCCCGGGCACGCCGCCAGCAATGGTGGAGGCTATTGAGTGCGGTTCACAACCTTCCGGCGGGACGTGGCACGGCGGCGGAGGATGCACTGCGGCGGGTGACCGGACTGCTACGCCGGCGCGGGCTCGTGGTATTCATCTCGGATCTCCTGTTTGACCGCGATCTCGCATTACTCGCATTGCAATATTTGCGGCACAGACGGCACCAAGTGCTCGTGTTCCACATCATGGATCCCGCGGAACTCTTTCTAGAAGGGCCACCCGAGGCCCGGTTCGAGGATCTCGAGACGGGTGATTCGGTGTCGGTCAGGCCGCGTGAACTACGGGTTGCCTATAACGAAACCGTTCGTCGCGCCATCGAGGCGTGGCGAACGCAGTGCCGCCGCGGTGGGATCGCGTACTATCACGTCTTGACGGATACGCCGTTCGGCTACGTCCTGCGCCGGGCGACCGCGCGGCGGGCAAGGTTGGGGTGATAGGCTTTCTCCAGCCATTGGCGCTATTGGGTCTGCTGGCTGCGTCGATTCCACCGATTCTTCATCTAGTGGCGCGGCGACTGCCACCGGTTGTGCCGTTTCCGGCGGTGAGATATCTCAGCGAGACCGAGCGCAGGCATTCCCGGCGACTGAAGCTGCGCAATCTGCTGCTCCTGCTGTTGCGGACCCTTCTCATCATACTCATTGCGCTGGCTGCGTCACGACCGGTAGCTCGTGTTCCGTTCGGCGAATCGCATGAGCCCTCGGCAATCGCCGTGGTGATCGACAACTCGCTCTCCTCCGGCGCGGTGGTGGAGGGGCGGTTGGTGCTCGACGCACTGGCGGATCAAGCGCGACGCGTATTCGACCGGGCCGGGGACGACGACCGGCTATGGCTGGTTCTTGCTGACGGACTTCCGCGGCGCGTCTCACTCCTCGAGGCGCGGGCGGTATTGGATACGCTCTCCCCTTGGCTGGTGCGACTCGACCTGTCGAAGGTCGTTCGGGCGGTATCCCAGGCGATGGCCGACGACCCATCGCCTGCCCACGAGGTGGTGGTGCTGAGCGACCTGCAGGCCACCGCATTCACTCCTGCCGCCGTGGATGAAGGTGCGGAACCCGTGCGGAGGGTGCTCGTGTGGACTCCGTCTACGCTGGAGTTGAACCGGGGTATCGACTCGGTGCGCACCGAGCCGACAGTGTGGTCTCCGAGGGGAGAAGTCATAGCGTCAATTGGCGGTTCGGATCCCAGCGCGGTCGCCGTACGGCTGAGGATGACCGGCCGTGACGTTGCCCGGTCGGTAGGCGGCCGCGACGATCGAGTAGTCCTAGCAGGCTCCGTAGCGCAAAACGGATGGTTCGTGGCGAGCATTCGGCTGGACTCAGACGAGTTGCGTGCGGACGATGTTCGCACGCTTGCGATTCGCGTCGCACCTCCGGGGGTGGCGTCCGCCGACTCGGCTGTCGGCGAGTTCGTGGTCCAGGCGCTGGCGGTGCTGCACGGGTCCGGCCGCGTCCGCGACGGGACCGACATGCTGTTTTCTGACCGCATGAGTGCGGGACTGAGCGTCGTGTTCCCCCCGGAAGATCCTGCTCTGATCGGCGCGCTCAACCGTCGCTTGAGCGGAAGAGGAATTTCCTGGCAGTTTGGCCCGGTGGTGGACGGGGAGTGGCAGGTGTCGGGAGACGTGGGACCGGCCGCAGGAAGTACTGTTTACCAGCGGCGTCGCTTGGAGGGCGGCGCTGATGTCCTCGGAAGGGCTGGGGGCGAGCCCTGGTTAGTGCGAGACGGGAACGTGATTCTCGTGGGAAGCCGCATGGAGAGCGGTTGGTCGTCGCTGCCTGTGAGCGCCGCGTTCGTCCCGTTCATTGACTTCGTGGTGAACCGCATCGGGGCGGCGCCGTCGTTGATAGTCCCCGCGTTTCCCGGCGAGGTGAAGGAGGTACCGGCCGCTGCACGTGCTCTGCTGGTTGATGGCACATCCGTCCCCATTCCCGGAAACCGTCGTATCGTGGCCCCGATCGAACGCGGCGTATACTTCCTGGAGGATGCAAACGCGGACACGATTGGAGCACTAGAGGTAAACCACGATCCACGGGAGACGGTGTTGCGGCGGGCGGAGTCACGGGTCGTTGCCACCGTGTTGGGAGGTGATGTGCAGGTGCTGAATGCCCAGGGGCTCGATCGGGAGCTGTTCCGCGGTGCCCGCCGCGCCGATCTGGCCGGTGGGTTGCTCCTCCTCGCGCTCGCAGTGGCGTTTGTGGAGTTCGGGCTCAGCTCTGCCGGTGGGGCGGGGACGGCACATCGAGAATCGTAATGCTTCCTCACTTGATCCGGACGTTTCAGGAGCTGCCACGCTTTCGCGGCTTTGTAAGAGAGCTTCCCTCGCGGGGGGCGTCGGTTCGTGTGGGGGGACTGCCAGGCGGTGGTGTAGCGGTGATGCTCACGTCCCTCGCCGAGCAGCTTCCCCAGCGCACGTTTCTCGTCGTGGCGTCCGGGCCGGCAGAGGCGGAGCGATGGTTGGCGGACCTGTCCGTGCTGATGGACGCTCGGGTGCGTCTGTACCCGCAGCGTGAAGCACTCGGCGAGGAAGAACCGCACTGCGAGATAGCCGGCGAGCGTGTCGAGACAGTCGAGGCTCTGCTGAGGGGCGAGGTGTCCGTCGTAGTGACAACGACCCGGGCCACTGCGGAACTCACCGCGATGCCCCTCGCGGTGCGGTCGATGCGGCTTACCCTCGCGGTGAGCGACGACCGCAAACCCGCCCACGCGATCGAGGTGCTCGAGGGGATGGGGTACGAGCGCCGGCCTACGGTACTGGACGTGGCACAGTTTGCGGTTCGGGGCGGCATCCTGGACGTGTACGGGTTCGGCATGGCGGCTCCGACTAGGATCGAATGGTGGGGTGACGAAATCGTTTCCGTTCGGGCGTTCGATCTGGACAGCCAGCGGTCGGAGGGTGAGACCGAGTCAGTTACGGTGCTTCCGGTGGCTGCGAAGGCTGCCTCGGTTCGGGGATCCGACGTGTCCGACACTCCTACCGCCTTGCCGCCCTACCGCCCTACCCCCCTTGACGACCGTGAATCCCTTCTCGATTTGCTGCCCCCCGACACCATCGTGCTCATCGAACCGGGCGCCAACCGGGCTGAAATCGATCTAATGTGGTCGGAAGCGGAGCATCACTTGGATGTGGCGCGGCGGTTGGGCGAAGATGCCCCGGAGCGCGCTGACATCTTCGTTCCACCCGACCGGTGGGAGAGTCAACTCGGCGGGTTTGCACGACTGAGGATCGAGCACCAGCCTTACGAATTCGACTTTCGTATGAGGCCGCCCGAGGGAGTGGAGCGAGAGATGAAGCGGCTCACGGCGATCATCTCTGCGGGGCCCACGCTGATCTTGTGCGACAACGAGGGGCAACTTGAGCGGCTCGAAGAGTTGCTGTCCGATTCACGCGATGGTCGGTTGCCCCGGAATCTGACGCTGGCCATCGGGGCGCTCCACGCCGGTTTTGTCATGCCGGGCCTCGCGGTATTGACCGACCACGAGATCTTCCGTCGCGCGCGGCGCATTCGGCGTCCGCGCCGCTACAAGCAAGCGATGTCTACGGCGGCGACGGGATCGCTCGCTTCAGGCGACTATGTGGTACACCTCGATTACGGCATAGGCATCTACCGGGGAACAGAAACCCTGACCACGGACGCCGGGACTCTGGAAGTCGTGGTGGTGGAGTACGAAGGTGGCGATCGTCTCAACGTGCCGCTGTACAAGCTGGATCAGCTCGAGCGGTATCGAACGTCGAGCGAAGCAGCATCTCAGGGTCCTCCCAAGTTGCACCGGCTTGGCGGCACTCGTTGGAAGCGCCAACGCAAGAAAACCGAGTCTGCCATTCGGAAGATGGCGGCTGAACTGCTGGAGCTGTATGCCCGGCGGTCTATCGCGTCGGGGTTCGGATTTCCGCCGGACACACGCTGGCAGATGGAGCTGGAATCTTCGTTCTTGTATGAGGACACTCCCGATCAACGCACGGCCATCGAGCAGGTGAAGCTGGCGATGGAACGACCCACACCGATGGACATATTGGTGGTGGGGGACGTGGGATACGGCAAGACGGAAATCGCCGTACGCGCAGCGTTCAAGGCCGCCGTGGCCGGGAAACAAACAGCCGTTCTCGTTCCGACTACCATTCTCGCCGAACAGCATGCCCGCACGTTCGGTGACAGGATGGCGGATTTTCCCGTGAAGATCGAAGTCCTCTCGCGCTTTCGATCGCCGTCCGAGCAACGCGATGTGTTGGCGGGGTTGAAGAACGGCACCACCGATATCGTTATCGGCACACACCGTTTGCTGTCGAAGGACGTGAAGTTCCACGACCTCGGCTTGCTGGTGGTGGATGAAGAACATCGTTTCGGTGTGAGACACAAGGAACGGCTGAAAGCGTTGCGTCTCGAAGTTGACGTCCTGACGCTCACCGCCACACCCATTCCACGCACGCTGCATCTTGCGCTGTCCGGGTTGCGCGACCTGGCTCTGATTCAGACTCCGCCACGCGATCGGTCGCCGGTGCTGACCTTCGTGGAGCCGTGGGATGATGAACTGTTTATGGAGGCCATTTCCCGAGAGTTGGACCGAGGCGGGCAAGTGTTCTTCGTGCACAACCGGATTGAGACAATAGAGACTATAGCGGAGCGCGTACGCCGGCTGGCACCGCGGGCCCGAGTGGAGGTGGGGCACGGCCAGACCAAAGAACGCGATCTGGACAATCTGATGCGGGCGTTCGGTGGGGGAGAGGTCCAGATCTTGGTCTCCACTATGATCGTAGAGTCGGGGTTGGACGTCCCGAACGCCAACACAATGATCATCCACCAGGCCGACCAGTTCGGTTTGGCTCAGTTGTACCAATTGCGGGGTCGGGTCGGGCGAGGGCATCGGCGCGCGTATTGCTATCTTGTCGCGCCCGAGAACATGGATCCGGAAGCCGAGCGGCGCGTGAAGCTGTTGCAGCATCATACCGAGCTGGGATCGGGGTATCTGCTGGCGCTGCGGGATCTGGAGCTGCGGGGCGCGGGTAATTTCCTGGGGGTGGCGCAGTCAGGGCACGCTCATGCGGTCGGCTTCGATCTGTACATGCGCTGGCTGGGTGACACCGTGGCGGCCCTCAAAGGCGATGGTATCCCGCGAGATATTCCGCCGCCGGAAGTGATTCTGGACGGCCCGGCGCATCTCCCCGATGAGTTCGTCCCCGACGAAGATGCGAAGCTGGACTTCTATCGCCGGCTGGCGCGGGCTTCGCAAGTCGATGACATTTCGAATCTCAGGGAGGAGCTTCGGGACCGATTCGGGCCTTTGCCGGAGGAGGCCGTGAGGCTCCTGACCGTGTTCGAGCTTCGCGTCCTGGGGGCGCGCCTTGCGCTCCAGTCGGTTGTGGTGCAAGGCGACCAAGCAAGGTTGAAGTTCCGGGTTGATGCAAAGCCGCGGATGGCCGGGCTCAACCTCGCACTGGACGAAGTGCAGTTCGCTGCGGACGTGCGGCGCGTTCAACCGTTGACGCTGCGACTCACCCGGTTGGGTGGCTTGCCCATGACTGCCGGTCTGATACGGGCCTTCCATTCGGTACTGGCGGCATCGGCGCCGGAATCCGCAAGCGTACCGGCAGAGACGTAGAGAATAAAGGACGTAGAGAATAGGAGAAGGGATGCGGAAACTTCCGTGGGTGGTTGGTCTGGTCTTGCTTTCCGGCTGTCGCGTGCTGAGTGACGCGTTCACGGCACATGCTGAGGTTGTCGTGCGGGTGGACGACGAGGAACTCACGGTGGAGAGATTGGCGCAATTACTCGTTCTTGGACAGCAGTTACCGCTGCGGCTGGGCATCGCCGAGGAACTCGCGCGGCACTGGGTAGACGTCACCGCTCTTTCTCGACGAGCGGCTGTGGGGGATTCGCTACTGGACAGGGCCACCGTGCTCGAAACGATGTGGCTCGAGAGGCGACAATTCCTTCTCTCGCTGTTCCGCGAGCAACTGTTCGCCGATCAGGTGGAGCTGAGTCCCGAGGCGGTCGATAGCGCGTATCGAGTCGGGGAGATGCGCGTGTTGGCACACGTGTTGCGCCGGCTAACGCCGGAAACCACGCCTGAAGAGAAGGGCCAGCAGCTCGCCCTGGCCCTGCGACTGCGCGACAGACTCATGACCGGCGCGCCTTGGCAAGAAGCCAACGAGCAAAACGAAGACGAAACCGCGCGGGCCAACAACGGAAGCTTGGGTCTGGTGAAGCGCGGGGGAACGGTGCCGCGATTCGAGAACGTGGCGTTTGCACTGGCCCCGGGTGAGCTCTCTGAAGTGACCGAGACACAGTTCGGCTACCACATCATCTATCGGCCGTTGCTCGAGGAAGTCCGTAACGTGTTCACTGCATTCATCGAGCAGGAGGTTGCTGCACGGCTGGATTCCCTGTACGGTGAGCGGCTGCTCGAGGAAAAGGGCGTCAAGGTGCGGCCCAAAGCACCAGCCACGGTTCGAGAGATCTCGGCTGATCCGATTCGCGCGTTGGGGTCGTCACGGGTGTTGGCGACGTACAATGACGGGCGGTTCACCACGGGACAGTTCGCGCGATGGTTGCTTTACATTCCACTCGAAACCTACGAACAGTTACTGGTCGCGCCCGACGATCAAATCGCGAACTTCACGCGACAACTGGTGTTGCAAGACCTGCTGTGGCAGCAGGTGGACAGTGCTGGAATCCAAATGAGTGACAGCGCGTACGATCGCCTCGAAGACCAATATCGGCGTGGCCTGGAGTCGGTGTGGGAAGTCGTTGGCGTGTGGCCGGATTCGCTCGCTGCCGCCGGTGCAACACCGGCTGACCGAGAACAGATAGCGCGCCAGCGGGTAGATAGATACTTCGAAGCGATTGCCGCACGGGAGGTCCCGCTCCGCCCTGTGCCGCCGTTCTTGGCCATACGGCTGCGCCAGGGGGTGGACTGGGAGATCGTACCGGCTGGCGTTAACGCGGCGTTACAGCGTGCCCTCCGGTTGCGTGCGGCAACGGCACGACCGGAACCTCCAACGGAGTCGAACCTGCCGTGAACTATGCGACTCGCCACCGTTGTCTGAACACGGGGCTGATGGCCCTGGTAATGATGGCCTCTGCTTCTTCACTGCAGGGGCAGGAAGCACAATACAAGCTAGTAGAGCGCATCGTAGCAGTCGTGGGTACCACCCCCATTCCGATGTCGCGTGTTGAGGAGCAACTGCAGATGTTGCGATTGCAGAACCAGAGTATTCCCACGGATTCCGCGAGCTTAGACATGCTGCGACGGGTCATTCTCGATACGCTGATCGTGGAGGAGATGCTGGTGCAAGCCGCGGAGCGCGACACCTCTATCTTCGTCATCGAAGAAGACGTGCAGAGCCGCGCGGACGGCCAGCTTCGCTCCATCCGCGAATCCTTTGTTTCGGAACTCGATTTTCAGCGCGAAATCCGCAGGACAGGGTTTGCGACGGCCGACGAGTATCGACTTTGGATGGTCCGTGGCATTCGCCGACAGATGCTGCAGGACCAGTTGTTGCGAACCATGCAGCAGGACGGCACCATCCGACCGATTCCACCGACCGAGAACGAACTTAGGGAGGTCTTCGAGATGACGGTGGAACAGGAACGTCAGGGAGGGCAACTCCGGCCGCCGTTAGTGACGTTCCGCCGAATCGTGGTGAGGCCGGAGCCGGACTCGGCGCTGCTGGAAAAAGCCCGCGCACTAGCCGAATCGGTCTTGGTGCGCGCGCGCGCCGGTGAGGATTTCGCGGCGCTCGCCGCCGAATTCTCAGACGACTCCGCCTCGGCTCAGCGAGGTGGAGACGTGGGCTGGTTCAGGCGGGGGAGTCAGATGGCTCGTGAGTTCGAGCGGGCGGCCTTTTTTCTGCGGCCCGGGCAGATCTCCAACTTGGTGCGAACGTCGTTTGGCTTTCACATCATCCAGGTACGACGAGCCGAGCCGGCCGAGGTGCAGGCCCGGCATATTCTCATCTCTCCGGAGATCACCGAGGCGAACCGCCAGGCTGCGCGGGCGCGCGCCGATACCGTCGCGCAAGCCCTGCGGGACGGGGTATCGCTCGATTCCATCCTCCGCACCTATCACGACAGGGATGAGGAGAGCTTCGCCGACCGCCTAGAGGTTGCCAATCTTCCCCAATTGTATAAAGAAGCTCTCGCCGACGCTGAGGAGGGTGACGTGATCGGGCCGATCACCATCCCGTCGCCCGGCGGTGAGAAATATGGCGTGATCATATTCCAACAGAAGCTCGAGGCGGGTGAGTATACGTTCGAGGAAATGCGCGATAACCTGCGTAACACGATTGCGGATCGGAATGGCATATTGCAATACGTCGCGACCCTGAGGAGCGCGACATACATCGACATCCGCGATTAGGCTCGTGCCCATCCGTGTTGCCATTACCCTCGGCGATCCGCGAGGGATAGGGCCAGAAATCGTCGAGCGGGTTGTAGCAGATCCGCCTCCCGGGGCGGATCTCGTCGTTGTAGGCCCAAACGAACTGGTGAGTGGATACGCAACGGCGGGAATAGGTGTGGGGGGCATAGGAGGGGTGGGGGACTCCTCCCTCCTCCCTGAAACCGCCGGTCGACTGACCGGCCTGGCGGTGGAAAAGGCCGTCCAGCTCGTCCGTGCCGGCGACGTCGATGCCATCGTGACGGGGCCGGCGGAAAAGCACGCCCTCCACCTCGCCGGCTACCGGTATCCGGGACACACCGAGTGGCTGGCCGCGCTCGCCGGCGGTGTGGACGTGGCTATGATGCTCGCGGCGGAAGCGTTGCGGGTTGTGCTGGTTACGACCCACGTTCCGTTGAGTCGGGTCACGCAGCTCCTTACCACGCAGCTGGTGGTGCGTATCGGGAGAATAACGTCACGCGCTTTGCGGGATGGGTTTGGCATAGCGGAGCCGCGGTTGGCGGTGTGTGCGGTGAACCCCCATGCGGGTGAAGGTGGATTGTTTGGTGACGAAGACACCGCCGTACTCGTTCCCGCGGCCCGGCAACTGCGGGCCGCCGGGCCGCTTCCTGCGGACACGGTTTTCGTCAAAGCGTCACGCGGCAAGTTCGATGCGGTACTCGCTCCGTATCACGACGTCGGCATGACCGCCATCAAGATGGCTGGGTTCGGAAACGCGGTGAACGTAACGCTGGGGCTTCCTTTTGTTCGGACGTCGCCGGATCACGGAACCGCGTTTGACATAGCGGGCAAGGGTATTGCCGATCCCGGCTCCATGCGCAAAGCGGTGGAGTTGGCTATAGAGTTGGCCCGCCGCCGGAGAGGTTAGGACAATCGTTACGGAGGCGTAGGCGATCTAACCCGCGCATCGGCAGGAGGCCAGCCCATTCATGATTGCTATTTCCCCAATGCGTCACCGGCCCCATCCGGATCCGGCCTGATACGAAGAACGCCGACTCTTCTCCCGTCCATCTCAATCACTTCGAGCACGGAGTTTGTCACCGAAACCCTGTCTCCCACCTTCGGCAACCGCTCCAACACGCCAAACACGTAGCCGCCCACCGTGGTGTAATGATCGCTGTCGATGCGAAAGCCGAACCTTTCGTTCGCTTCGTCGATCTCCATGTTGCCGGGCAGAGTGGTGGCACCTTCTTCGGGCTCGAGTTGCGCATAGGCATCGTCGTACTCATCATGAATCTCACCTACGATTTCCTCGAGCAGATCCTCCATCGTCACTATGCCCGCAGTGCCTCCGTATTCGTCTAGGACTATGGCCATGTGGCGCTTCAGCCGCTGCATGTCGCCCAGAAGGTCTTCGATCTCCCTCGAGCTGGGGACGAAAAGCGGTTTCCGCATGATGCTCTCGATCCTGTGATCTTTGGCGTCGAGGAGGCTCGTGAGGATCTGCTTGGAGTGCACGATGCCGGCGATGTCGTCCAGTGATCCGCGAATCACCGGATAACGAGAGCGCCCCTCCTCCGCAACGCGAGCGGCGGCTTCCTCTACCGTGAGCGTGGCGTCCAAGGCGACGATCTCCGTACGAGGAGTCATCACCTCCCGCGCCGTCTTCTCCGTGAATTCCAGGACGCCTTTGATGAACTGAACGTCCTGGGTGTCGAGATGCCCCGATTCCTGGCTCTGTTTGGCGAGGCTGAGGATCTCCTCAGGGTGGCGTGAGCGTACGGCTTCTGACGACGGCCGTAGCCCGAAGAGTCGCAATATCCTGTTTGCGGTCCCCTTCAGCAGCCAGAGGAATGGGTTGGCCACCACCGTGAAGCCGATGAGCGGTCCGGCTACCCAGCGACCGGTGTCCACTGGATGGTTCAGAGCCACCGCCTTGGGGATGAAAACGCCGCACACGATCTGCAGCACGGCAACGGCAACGAACGTGACCACTATGGCGAACGCATGTGTAGTGACGAGATCGGTAGGGCCAGGCAACTCGCCGAACGCCCGCCGCAGTAAGGCGGCCACGGCGGGTTCCCCGAGCCAGACGAGGCCTATGCTGGCGAGTGTGATCCCGAGTTGCGTGGCGGCTATGTGACGGTCGAGCGATTGTATCGCTCTCCGGGCCAGCTTAGCTTTTCTATCGCCCGACTCGGCACGCTCGTCGATGCGTGCACGACGTGCCGCCGAGAGAGAAAACTCGGCGGAAACAAAGAAAGCGTTGGCGGCGATCAACCCGATGACCGCGAACCCACGCAGCAGTATGGAGGATAAGGGTACTTCGTCCATGAACCTTGCAGGAAAGCTACATCAAGTCCGCCTGCCCGTCACCCAACGGGGTAAGAGGGCCGTCAGAGCGTGAAATCCTCCCCCCGGCCTGTGTCGGACATCGGGTGCGTTCACCGCTCGGCGCTCTCCGAGTCGCACACGCGCGCGTTGAAGGCCGTGTTGCTGATCACCGCCGTGTTCATGCTGGCGGAGCTGGTTGGCGGGGTGCTGGCCAACTCGCTCGCTCTGCTGGCAGATGCGGGGCACATGTTGACGGACGTGGCGGCGATCGGGCTGTCGTTGTTCGCGGCGCGCATCGCGCGGCGTCCCGCGACTCCTGAGAAGACCTATGGCTACCTCCGCATCGAGATTCTCGCGGCGCTGATCAATGGGACGGCCCTCTTCGTCATCGCCGGAGCAATCGTGGTGGAGGCGATACGCCGCATGGGTCAACCGCCCGAGGTGCAGCCGGGCATCCTGTTGGGCGTCGCCACGGCGGGCCTCATTGCCAATGTCATCGCGATGCGCCTTCTCCACGAAGGCCACAGTGACTCCCTCAACGTCCGGGGAGCATACCTACATATCGCCAGCGACCTGCTGGGATCGATCGGCGCGATACTGGCAGGCGTCGTTATCTTCCTTACAGCGTGGAATGTGGTGGACGCGATTATCTCTGTGATCATCGCCCTTCTGATCCTGGTGAGCGCATGGCGCTTGGTGCGGGAGAGCGTAGACGTGTTGCTCGAGGGAACACCGGCCCACATTTCGCTAAGCGAGGTGCAAACCCAACTCGCCGAGATCCCAGGTGTGCACGGTGTGCACGATCTCCACGTCTGGACGGTTACCAGCGGTGTTGTAGCGATGAGCGGGCACGTGGTAGTGGAGGATTCGGGGCTCAACCAGGGCATCTTGGAGACGGCGCACGGTCGGCTGGCCGCGTTGGGCATTCAACACGTCACCATGCAAATCGAGCAACAACACACCTGTGAGGATCCTGAGAGGGTATGAGCGGGCGGGTAAGGATGTCGCAGTCAAGTGTAACTCATTGGAACACAAGGCGTTGTAGTATTGTCAGTTCGTAATATTGCGATTATCGCGCACGTGGATCACGGCAAGACCACGCTGGTGGATAAGATGCTCCGGCAGGCAGGCGTGTTCCGGTCCAACGAACGAGTGGAGGAGCGCGTGATGGACTCCAACCCACTCGAGCGGGAGCGGGGCATCACCATAGTCAGCAAGAATGCCTCGTTGCGGTGGCGCGATACCAAGGTCAATCTGGTGGACACGCCCGGACATGCCGATTTCGGCGGCGAGGTCGAGCGCATCCTTCGCATGGTGGACGGTGTTCTTTTGCTCGTCGACGCGGCGGAGGGGCCGATGCCCCAAACCCGGTTTGTCACGCGCAAGGCGTTGGCACTTGGTCTTCAGCCCGTCGTCGTCATCAATAAGGTGGACCGGTGGGACGCCCGTCCCGCCGAGGTGCGCGACGAGGTGCTGGAGCTGTTCATGGATCTGGAGGCGTCATCGCGTCAGCTGGATGCGCCCTTCATCTATGCATCGGCCAAGGAGGGAGTGGCGTCGACCGATCTGAACCACCGGGGAACCGACCTAACCCCGTTGTTCGAGGCGATTGTCGGCCACGTTCCCCCACCTGCCTGCGATACAGGCGGACCGTTTCAGATGCTGGTATCCACGGTGGATCACTCACCGTACGTGGGACGTCTGGCCATCGGGCGTATCGAGCGGGGAAGCGTATCCGTCGGGCAGTCGGTGTTGCTGCTGCCGTTGGGGGAACCTGGGGTCGTGGCCGCATCCGAGGGCGAAACGGCGCGTGTTACGAATCTGTATGGTTTCGAGGGGTTGCAGCGCATCGAGGTGGAGCAGGCGGATGCGGGTGACATCGTGGCTCTGGCGGGGCTCGGGGCGGTAGAGATTGGGAAGACCCTTGTGGATCCCGGGTGCCTGGAGCGACTCGCTGGGATTGCCGTGGAGGAACCCACCATTTCGGTGGACTTCATGGTCAACAACTCCCCGTTCGCCGGCCGGGACGGGCGGTTCGTCACCTCGCGGCAGGTGCGGGAGCGACTGTTCCTGGAGCTGGAGCGGAACGTCGCCCTGCGGGTGGAGGAGACCGAGAAGCCCGATGTGCTCACGGTGTCGGGCCGGGGCGAACTGCATCTTGGGATCCTGATGGAAACCATGCGACGGGAGGGCTACGAGTTTCAGGTGAGCCGGCCCCGCGTGATCACGAGGGTGGACGGAGAGCGGCTGGAGCCTTACGAAGACTTGACGGTAGATGTTCCGGAAGACATGCTCGGAACCGTGATCGAGAAGATTGCCGTTCGTCGGGGCGAGATGGTGGACATGAAGAATACCGGCGACGGACGGGTGAAGATGCGCTCGCGTATTCCTGCTCGCGGGCTATTCGGGTTGCGCGGAGAGTTTCTGACTGACACTCGTGGCGAGGGAGTGATGCATCACCGGTTCTTGGATTATGGTCCGTGGGCCGGCCCACTCGCCGGCCGGACTCGCGGGGTGCTGGTGGCGGACCGGCCCGGTGTGTCGGTGGGGTACGCCATCTTCAACCTGCAGGAACGGGCGACGATGTTCGTTACCCCGGGCGTGGCGGTGTACGAGGGCATGATCGTGGGTGAGAGTGCCCGGCCTGGTGACATGGAGGTGAACATTACTAGGGAGAAGAAGCTCACCAACATGCGTACCACGGCGGCGGACGAGATGATCCGTCTCGAGCCGCCCCGGGAGATCACATTGGAGCTGGCCCTTGAATACATCGAGGATGACGAATTAATAGAGATAACCCCCGCTGCGATCCGACTGCGGAAGCGCTCGCTCACGGCGGTGGAGCGTCGCAAGGTTGCGCGTGCTGTGGGCCGCGCTGCACTTTAACGAGACCCTGTACGAGCCCAGGAGAAGCTCACCATGTTGGCGTGGGAAATCTCGTCCATAGCTGGTTCGGCCGACGACGACACATTCGACGAAGCGGCATTCGAGGAGGACGACGAACTCGAGGGCGACGAGATGGAGTTGGAGGATGAGGACTGGGAGGAGGAGTACGAGGAGTTCGTCGAGGAAGGCGAGCCCCGCCGCCGTCCCTTCCATCCGCGCCGTGAGGATCAGGACTGACAGGTCGTCAGGCGGGGCACTTGGCCGAGACACCTTGGCCATCTACATTGTGAAACCCTGCGGGCCAGTAGCTCAGGTGGTTAGAGCGCACGCCTGATAAGCGTGAGGTCGGAGGTTCAACTCCTCCCTGGCCCATCAAACGCAAGTGTCCGTCCCGCCGAGTGTTGCAGCACTACGGGTGGACACTTCGATATTCGATATTCGGTATTGGATATTCGATATTCAATACTCATCCCCATGGCGGTCTAAAGCATCATTCACGGGGGCCTAAGATACGGACTGACGCTAGGCAGCGCGAGAAGGCATCGGTGCCTGGCGTAGCGGCCACGGATGACGCTAAAGCTTTGGGGACACGGATCCCCCTCCTCCCTCCTCCCTGGGGAAGGGCGGGGTGTGCGGGGGGGGGGGGCCTCTACCGCCTCCGCCGCGCGCCGCCCCGCCTGGGTCCCACCGATCGGCCGGACGGCCGCCCCGCCGGTCGCTCCTTGCGCTGGATCGGCGGGATCGCCGGCTCGAATCCGGGGACGGTCTCGCGGACCAGCGTGCGGCCCATGTACCTTTCCACGTCGCGCATCGCGATGCACTCGTGTAGGGCCATGAGGGTCAACGCCAAGCCCCGCGCCCCGGCACGCGCGGTCCGGCCCACCCGATGCACATAGACCTCGGGGTTGGTGGGAACGTCATAGTTGACGACCATGGCGATATCGATCACGTCGATGCCCCGGGCCGCCACGTCCGTCGCGACCAGGACCCTGGTCTCGCCGCGACGGAATCGGTCCAGCGTCCTGGTACGCACCGCCTGCGTCTTGCCGCCGTGCAACACCGCGACGTTGTTACCTTCTCGGCGGAGGTGGCGCCCGACTTTGTCGGCGCCGTACTTCGTCCGCGTGAACACGAGCGCCCGGACTTCCGGCACCTCGGCCAGCATCTTCGCCAACACGGAGCTCTTTTGCTCGCGATCCACGGCCACCAGGACGTGTTCGACGCCGTCGGCGGCGACTGCCCGCTGACCGATATCAACGGCCACCGGATCGTTCAGTAGACGCGCGGCGAGCCGATCCACATCTCCAGTAACCGTCGCCGAGAAAAACAGCGTCTGGTACCGTGCGGGCAATGTCTCGATAATCCGATTGACCGCGGGCGCGAAGCCCATGTCCAACATGCGATCGGCTTCATCGAGAACGAGCACCTCGAGGGCGTCGGTCGCGACATGGCCGCGCTCGATGTGGTCGATCAACCGGCCGGGGGTGGCGATCACCACGTCGACGCCGCGGGCGAGGGCGCGCGTCTGCGGCTCCATGCCCACCCCGCCGTAGATAGCAGTGGAGGTGAGATCGAGATGCCGCCCGTACACCTCGGCGTTCTGCAGCACCTGCTGCGCCAGCTCGCGCGTCGGCACGAGCACCAAGGCCCGAAGCGTCCCGCGCCGCCCGCCGGCGAGTCGCTGGAGAATGGGCAAGAGGAACGCCGCCGTCTTGCCGGTCCCGGTTTGGGCCGAACCGACGACGTCGTTCCCGGCCAGGACGGCCGGGATGGCCTGTCGTTGAATCGGGGTCGGCTCGCGATAACCACGCTGCTCGAGGGCCCGGAGGATCTCAGGGCCGAGGCCGAGCGTTTCAAAAGTCGATTGCACTACGTACTCCTCAAATAGATAAACGCGCAGACGTGTCCGGACGCATTGCGGCACCGGAACGCTGAGATCGAATTGTCTGAACCTGAGGAGTGATGCGACGGTCTGCGAAGCGCCGGTATCCACGCCTAAGCGGAGACCAATCTACGGAGGTAGGATGATGCCAGCTTGCGGTTCGTTCTGCAGACCCAAACGTAATGGACGGTGCCGAAAAAGCCAACCCGGGTCGTTTGACCCACCCACGTTGTCCGGCTAGCTTTCGAGGGGCGGTGGGCCCGTCACACGAGGCGTGTCCGCCGTTTTACTTGTCGCCGCGTCATCCGTCATGCCCCACCTCGCCGCTGAGCCGCGACTTCGGATCGAGAGGAGATCTGCACATGAGTGCGTGGCAGAAGGCCGTCCCCTCCTTGGAGAAGCCCATCGAGGTTCGACGCCTGTTGACCCAGCGCCTCGCGAAGCTCGAGAAGACGTCGCAGGCGCTGGCCGAGGCCGCCGAGGTTCCTACCGAATACATCGACGATCTCCTCGCCAGCAATCGCCCGCCGCCAATGCCCGGACGCTCGGACCTCTACGACCGCATGGCGTCCTTTCTCAAGGTCGCGCTGAGCGACCTCGAGGCCTGTGCAACGTTCGAGCGCGGTGATCCATCCGCGTTGAAACCACGAGCGCCGAAGCCCGCGATCCGGCGCATCTTGCTCGACCTGTGCGATCCGAAGACAGCCCAGCAGTTGGAAGCGCGTCGTGCGAAGCACGGACCGGCCGAACTCGTCGGTTTCATCCAACGTGTGCTCGACGTGGCGCGACGGGAGGTGCGGCGGTCCTTGGCCGACCGCGTGGGGCTTCGCCTCCAGGCCCAGCATTCCGGCAAGACATACGAGGCAGCCCGCCTCGAGGTGTTGGAGTTTCTCGATACGACGGCTGCGACACTCACCGCCGCCGATATGTCCAGGTTCGTACAGCCACGCATCGCGCGTTGGTACGTCGACATCGACACCGGCGTGTTGCGCGTCGTAATGCAGGGGCAGGAGCCCGCCGCCGGTCGAGACCGGCCACCTGCCGTCATTCTAACATGCTCTGGCGATTGGTAATGGACGTTCACAAACGGTTGGGGATTCGCAAAAACGTCCACGCTTACCGCAAGGTCTTCACGTCGAAGTTGATTGAGAGTGGTCTGAACTTGCTAGAGGTTCGTCAGTACACACGGCATCGTGACCTCTCCCAATTGCAGGTCTACTGGGATCGCATCGATAAGAGGCGAACCCTGAAAACATACTACGAGGCGTTCTAATGTCCTGGCGCAAACGATACGCCTACGCCACCCACACACATTTCGCCCTGCCATGCTCTCACAAATCTTCGCCGGCCAACGTCCGTCATCGGAGCGGTCGGCGCTCCACCGATCACACCAATACGTCCTTCAACAAGGAGAGTGGTAGTGATGTAGCCCATGGAGGTGTTATGCACCTCACCGACCTCATCGAGAAGTATCAGCAACGAATTATCGACAGCGAACGCGATGGCTCGACAGCCCCTGTCGCCCGACTCTTGACATCCGTTGTCGCCGACCTGCGGGAGCTCGACGACGGCAACCAAGCGGTCATGGTATCCACCACTGAAGCGGCCTGCCGGGCAAGACTGGCACCGAAAACGATCCGCCAGCGTTGCCGCGACGGTCGCATTCGTGGGGCACGCAAGACCAGTCCTCATGGGGAGTGGAGGATTCCGCTTTCTGAGTTACCGAATCTGCTCGACACCGGTTCTGCGACCAGTCTCCGACGCTTGTGGGGGGTCGCGTGACTCTCCACACTCAAGATCGGATGTACCAGAAGAACGGCCGCTGGTATGCCGACTTCCGGGACTACGGTGACGTGGGCGGAAAACGCGAGGCCCTCTTGGACCCGCACAACGTCCACGGTCGTAGGCTCGCCACGACCAGCCACAGCATCGCCGCTCGCGTCATGAGTGACCGACTGGAGGAACTCGAGAACCTCAGACTCAGCCGCAAGACGCCAGTAGACACCAACCTTCGTGCGTACGCGAGTCGTCACCTTGAGCTCAAGGCCCAGAGCCGCGGCTAATACCGATAACCTTTGCGGCGTCCACTGCTGCCCTTCGGAGACCGTAGGCCCCGCGTCCCGGGATGCTGTCGATTCCAGTCAGGCTCTCAGCCCCGTGAAACCACTCGAGGATTCGGCGCCGACCGATCGGTTTCGCGTGACGATGACGCTCGACCGCATGTGCTGATCCGGAACGACCGCCAGGCAACTGACCGGCGGGGAATAGTCGGTAGTCGCCGCCCGCACTTTCGAGTTCGGCGAGGTATCCCGAGAGCGCCGAGTAACACGCAACGATCTGACCTTCCGTAAGGTTGACGACCGTACCGCGCTTGGTGCCGTGTGAGCGCACAGTGAAGGTGCCATCCTCGAGCATTAAATCGCTGTGCCAAGCACGACACACTTGGCCGAGACGCAGCTCGGCGCCCAACGCCATGAGCAGCGCGAATCGTGGGTCAACGCGATCTGCTGCGGCAATGATACTGCGCATCTCATCCGCGGTATGTCGCGGTCGGTTTGGCTCGGGTTGACGCTCTTCACGGCGTAGCATCATCCAGTCGTCGCGAAGTTCTTGTTTCCAATGTTTCGATGGAATGCACGCATGGGTGGGAATTAACCCCTCGTCCTCGTCCCGGAGCCACTGCGCCACGGCAAGAATGCGCGCGACCGTTACCTCAGCTCCGCGCGCGCCAACGTGCCCTTGGGTCGACAGTGTCTTAATCCGTCGACGCCAGAGTTGGCGAAGATGGGACCGCCGTATCGTCTCCCACGGCGTGTCCGCGTTCCAGACAGCCTCGGCAAACTTTATGGCCCGAACGACTTCCCGTCGGTGTGGTGTGTCGATCGGGTACTTACCGGTTTCCTGATCGACGAGCAGCGCGATCGTGTCGCCGATCGTTAAGCGCGCAGCGCGTGCTTCGGGCGTCCGTCCCCGTTGGATAATCTCTTCGTGATGCTGCTTCGCCTGTTGGCGTGCCCAATCACGCGTCGTTTTCACGATCCGTCCGTTGGACGAACGGAGTGTCCGCTTCAGACTCTTGTGCTTCCAATTCCCACCGGCACGCCAACGGAGATACAGTACGCCGCCTTTCGCCACATTCTCAAACACGGTGACTTTGTGTGGGATCTCCCCGACCTCGAAATGCCAAAGGCTGTCTTTCATCGGTGCACCTCGCGTTGACGCTTCGCGTTCCGGTTGATCATGTACCCATGACCCGAATCATGGGCCTTGAGTTCTCCGCGTCGGATCCAGTTGCGGACCGTCTGCGGGGTGACGTCACGGAGTGCGGCGTAATCTTCGACGCCAATCCATGTGGAATCCTGCTGCAGCTCAGACGCCGCGCTGGCGCGATGGGAACAGGCGGTCATATCCAACCTGGGGAGTCTGGTCCTGCCGTCTGGTGCCAGCGCCGTGTGCGATCTGGCTACGCCACTCATCGATGGTCAACTCGTGGACGAGGTGCTGATGTTGATCGACATAACTCCAAAGGATGGTCCGGGCGGCATCCTCGGTGGCGCCAACACATGCGGGTTCGCTACGTCGGCCCCTTTCGCGATCATCGGAAAGCTCGCCCTAGATAGTTCCGATGTCGTAACCATGGCTGACGCTGACCTCTTCGCTTTGATCTGGCACGAACTGGCTCATGCGATGGGGATCGGCAAAACTCACTGGGATTTTTTTCAGTTACCTGGTAGGGGCTGGAACCGCGAACCCCCAGTATTTCGGTACAGGAGGTGCCATGGCTGAATATTCGACGCTGCTTGGCGTCGCGGCAGTGTCCGTTCCAGTGGAGAATCAGGGGGGGGCGGGGACACGGGATACGCACTGGCGTGAAATTCTCTTCGACACAGAAATCATGACGGGCTTTCTCGACTTCGGCGTAGCGAACCCCATCAGCCGGATGACGATCAGGAGCCTGTTCGATGTTGGTTGGAGTGTCAATCTAGGCGCAGCAGACGCCTACTCCCTGCCAGCCTGCTTTGGTGCGTGTCTCCGAGCGCCCGCACGTCAGGCTATGGACGCATGGGAGGTGCTTCTGGATCTTCCGGGTGGCATCCAGCCGGGGGGAGGGATTCCGAGATCAGGTCCTAAGAAAATCATCAGGTAGACCCGTGACCGATTGACGAGTTCCGGGCTTGGGCTGTCTAGGCGAGGTCTCGCAAGGATGAGCACTTGGATCAGTGTCGCACGGGTGTGATCGTGGGTGGCAATGTGGCCGGTGCGAACATCGACGACCCCGACACCGACGACTCTGACGGTCATATCACGATTGTGGTAAATGGTGGGAGCTACGAGGTTCGACTACCAGCTCGGGGCACGTCGCACATGTTCCCGGTCAGCTAGGTCGGCCCACCGTAGCAGCCCGCTCGGCGAACGTCGCTCTAGCCCGATGAGCTAGAACGGATTCGTCGCGAAAACGGAGAACTCGGGGATGAACCCACGGCTGTCCACCTTGAGGGCGCCCACGATTGCGTCGGCTATCTCCTCGGGCCGCAGCTTCTTGGCGGAAGCCTGTTGCTCACGGCCAGCCTTTGATGCGAATTGGGTCATCACTTCGCTGGGGTTGACGAGCATAACACGCACGTCGTGCCGTCGTAGCTCGTCGCGCCAGCACTCTGTCATGCCTCTCAGGGCGAACTTGGACGAGCCGTACGCCGTACTCCCCCGCCCACCCCTGAGACCCGACGTGGATGATATGTTGATCAGCTCGCCGCTTCCCTGCTTGACGAACTGTCGCGCCGCCTCACGCGCCATCAGAAAAGCCCCGAACACGTTGGTGCGAAAGACACCCTCCAACTCCGCCAGCTCCATGTCGACGAGCGGCTTGAAGATCCCATAACCGGCGTTGTTGACAAGGATGTCGAGGCGGCCGTGCTTCTCGATCACGGCGGCCACGGTCCGCACAGCGTCGGCTTCGCTGCCAACGTCGCCGGCGATGAAGTCCACGCCCATCTCCTCGGCGGCGGCGCGCAGCGCATCCTCGCGCCGTCCGGTGATGGTGACATTGCTCCCTTCGGCTTTCAGTGCCTCGGAGATGCCACGGCCGATGCCTTCGCCGCCACCGGTAACTAGCGCGATCGCGTCCTTGAGTTCCATCGTATCTCCCACGGTATCGTTGGGCAGAGAAATATGGCCGATGTGCGCGTCTCGTGGTCGCTCCGCCACGTTTGCGCGTCGTGACTCGTCAGGTGGCATCGAGCCATACGTCGAGAAGGTACAGGCGGCCGGCGAGCTGGCAACACGGAAGGTGGCTTCTTAAGTATTTTTCTATTCTTCAGTGATGATTTGAATTGGGTAAGGGTAATTGACCACAAAAGGACTAGGAAAATGGACCAGGCCTTTCTGGAGGAATTGATGCAGCAAGGCGAGGACGAATCGCTCGACTGGAAGCGCGACTTTCCCCAGCCGCTGCTCAGCGGCAATTCCGACCCGGAGTGGAACACTGGAAGGGGTACGCTCCTGAAGGACATGGCGGCGATCGCCAACACGATGACACCCGGAAACGGGCACCTGGTCTACGGAGTTAAGGACACCGGAACTGAGCGCGTTGTCTTTGGGATTTCAAAGCAATGGGATGACGCCACTTTCCAGCAATGGGTAACCAACACTTTCGATCCGCCGATCAAGTTCTCTTATGCCAAGATCCAGTGGGACGACGACAAAATCATTGGCGTCTTCGAGATACAACGATCGTCGGCCTTCCCTCACGTCGCCACCCAAGACGTAGGCGCGGCACTGTGCAAAGGCCAGGTGTGGTTTCGTCGAGGGAGTCAGAATGACGTGGCCGGGCACGATGATCTGAAGGAAATGTTCACGGCACCTGTGCCGTTTTGCGTAAACCGCCTAGACGATCCTGAGCTTTCGCGAGTTACTCAGCTTCTGCGTGACCAAGGTGTGGAGGCATCTTTGCAACTGAGGGCCAACAAAGACAGTCTTTTAGCACAGGGTTACAAACTTGCGTACTACCCCGGCTCGCGTCGCGAGGTTCATGGCGGTTACCACTTTGGCGAGTACGAGCATATCTTGATGGTTAAGCCCTGAAAAAGAAGAAAAGAAAAAGCGGCCTTAAGACGCTTCTGGAATGTTCTCCTGAACGACGGCTGCGGTCTTTACTTCATACTCGGTGTCGAATCCCGAACCGAACTGCACGCATCCCTGCCGAATCTGTTGAGAGTCAGGTCCGACGCGGCGGCACGACCATGATGAGAGGTTCCTCGGCGCTTGCCGGCCCCGGTAGGAATTCCTCGATTTCGATGGCGCTTTGCTGCGCGCCTAATACGTTCGGTGGGTGCGCACCTCCAAAAGGAGTTAGGTTGAGAGAGTCAATCCATTTTTTTCGGCCGACACGGTTTCCCGTGCAAAGGGAATGTTTCATCCCAAGGGTCCGTCGTTTGTTGAACTGGCCAAGCAGTGTCTTTCCTCAACCGAACGAGGCTACGACCTACTGGCGGCGAAATTTGACTATACACCGTTTCGTACGCCGGCGCCGGTTCTTTCTGTGGTCACCGAGCAAATCCGGCGTTTTGCGCCGATCGGTTCTTTGCTTGACGTTTGCTGCGGCACGGGCGCTGCGATGCAGTGGCTGAGGCCGCTTTGCTGCGACCGCATGGTAGGAATCGATATGAGTGGAGGCATGCTCGAGGTCGCACGTTCTACGACCCAGTCGGCGCCGGGCGATGCTCGTCTTGAGTTTGTGCGAGGCAACGCATTGGATATGCCGCTCGGTTCCGACTTTGATCTTGCCGTGTGTTTCAGCGCGTTTGGCCATATCTTGCCGGAAGATGAACCGCAACTGGTCCGTCAAATCGCCGGGTCGTTGAAGCCTGGCGGGAGATTCATCTTTACGACCAGCGCAATGCCGTCCCAGTGGTCGAAAGTCTATTGGTTCAGCCGTGCGTTCAATGCAGCGATGCGCCTGCGAAATTGGCTCGTAAAGCCGCCCTTCATCATGTACTACCTCACGTTTCTCCTCCCGGAAGTCAAAGCACTCCTGGAAGACGGCGGCTTTACCGTCGAAGTGGGACGGCCGTTCGGCAGGCCATTGGAGCGATTGCGACTCGTGATCGCAACTCTCGAAGCGCCCGTTTCGCGCAGCGCTCATGCGGCTCAGGCGAGGTAGCGAATGTCCACCAAGAAGGCGGCCCGCACGCGGCGGGCCGAACGCGAGAAAGAGAGGCAGGACCGTCGGCGCCAAGGTCCGCTGATCCTGGCAATGCTCGTCGTGGGCGCCCTGCTGGTGCTCGCGACCGCGCTGATCTTCGGAACCGGGGGCAGGGATCCGGACGACAGCCTGGTCTGGTCGGCGGCCCACGGGCATTGGCACCGTCGCTAGGCGCCTTGGGGTCTTTGATGCCGGCTGCTAGCGCGTCGTCGGGGACTCGAACCCCGAAGCGCTCGCACGCGGCGGCTTGCAAAGCGGTGAGAGCCGCTATAGGGACGGCTGCTGCTGCCTCAAACGATATATTGGCCGGTTTCAACGCCAATGCACTTTCAAGAACAGATACATACTCGGCAAAGCCGCCCAACCCATTCTCGAATACCTCCCCGAATACGTCATCACCTGGCTGAAACTCCTTTACGTTTCTGCCAACCGCTTCAACCCGCCCCGCTATGTCAGCTCCGAGTATCTTGTTTTTTGGTTTTAGAAGCCCGGCCTCTAGGCGCGCCAAGAACGGTTCACCTCTCATAATATGCCAGTCAAGTGGATTTGCGGATGCCGCATGAACTTTTATCAAGGCTTCATCGTCCTTGGGAGTCGTTTTTTCTACCTCTTCAAGTTTGAGAACATCGGGTGAACCATAGTTGTAATAGACAATTGCTTTCATAAGTATTCCCCCAAGATTACTTTGATTCGGTCATTTTCAGAATCGTTTACGACAATACATCCTGCAAGCTTGCAAGACCTAACTAATAAATGGATTGACCAGTCTAGTTCCCATCTCAAGTGCCCCCTTGCTCCCTAGTCACCTGCGGCCGCGCCCAGGCAACCGAGCTCAAGCCCCTGCACCGCAAGCTGTTGAGATTGGCTCAACCGGAGATCGCCTGGCGGCATATGAAGCAAGGCCACGCTACTTAATATGAGCGCCCCAATCTGCACCGCCAGCCCTAGGATCGGCGTCGCGCCCTTGCCCAGAGCGTGTCTGCCGGACTCGCACAAGCCAAGCCGCCACGGTTTAATACGTGGGTGTAGATTATTGTGGTCCGGCTCGGACGGACTTAGCGCTTGATAGGCAGAGGGGTGGGGACCTGATGGCAGACTCCGCTCGCGGAGCAAAGCCCCGAACGCCGCTGGGACGCTCGGGCACTATGCGCTTGACCCCCAATGTGTATTCCCGTGACGCCGCTGGTTCTGCCCCGCAGGCGGCAAGTGGCTGGAGTGAGCAGTTACACTCCCTACTGCGACTGCTAGCTGCTCTCAAACTCAATTACGTCTGCACGAACTGAGATCTTTGGCCTCGTGTACACGAAAAACACATTCATCGCGTCAGAATCGTAGCGAACATTCACTAGTGCAAGACTTCGCCCCTCGACGCTCCCGTATTGCTGCTCGAAGTTGCGCCATAAGTTTTCCAACGCTGCTTTGTAAAGCAATCCGTCCCCCTCGACTCGTATGAATGCGAAAGTTCGCATCTCCGAACCCGCAGCCACGCTGAAACCGAATAAATACCCCGCTGAGGCCTCCCCGTGCACATTCGTGGCGATAACACGGAAGTTGCCCGTAGACAGCTCAATGTTTGTCACGTTCACGGCGTTAAATACGCCCGTGCTTACGCAGCCGCTGAGCATCACGGGAAAGGCAAGAACGAAGAAACGCGTGGCAAGGTTTTTCATCATGCAGCTCCCATTCTGATAAGCGTAGTTTGAGGTCACGTCTATGGGTGTGTACACGCCGCCAGCAAAGCGAAGGCGATGCGGTTGCTACCTGCGAGGTTCGGCACGGTGCCACCTCCGAAATCGGGAACTGTGGCCAACTTCCCGTCGGTGGTCTAGCGGTCTCGTCGTCGTGCGGGCGTCCTACGGGGCGTCTACTACGGCGGCGGGGCCAGCATCGGCCACCGTCTAGGAGGTGATTATGAAGCGAGGTACACGGGGTCGCAAGAGCAGTACTAGCCCAGGTCAACTACCAACCTCCACCCTTACCCCCACTCTCTCCTCTAAGGGGTGGAGAGATGGTAGTAGTTGGGCAGCGGGCGGTCTCAGAGACTTCGTACGGGCGCCTGAGGAGACCTCTAGCAAGCATTTTCGCCGCCCCGTTCCGACCTAGGAACCGTGTTCTTTGATAAAGGCGGTGATGTCGCGGTTGGTGATCAGGCCACAAATTCCCTCGTTATCCACTACCGGAAGGTGACGGATGTTTCTCCCCTCCAAGGTGGCTCGGCACTCGAGGAGGCTCGTTTCGGGCCGACATGTGGCTACGGGCGTGGTCATCACATCACGGAGGAGGGTCATAGCCGGATCGCGCTGCTTGGCAACGACCCGTCGCAGGAGGTCCCGTTCCGTGAAGATGCCAAATCCGTCAACGTCAGTAACCAGGAGGGCGCCAAGCTCAAGCCTGTCCATCATGAGCGCTGCGTTGAGCACCGTCTCGTCGGCATTCATCGTGACAGCGCCAGGTCTTTTCTCGGCAAGAATGTGCTTAACTGTGGACATGTGGTGCCTTGGCCCGTAGGGAGGTTTCGCAAGAGCGACACGTACGATTGGATGCGGCCATCTGTCCTGCTGGGACTAGGTTGACACCACATTGACATCATTGCCCCGACCCCACAAGAGAGCGAGCCCGGCCCCCGCACCGTCTGGCCACCTGAAGCCCAAACCCTATTCTAGGCCTGTCGCCAGCGGGGCCAAACAGCAGTGCCGAACCTGACCGTCTCAAAGCCGCCCTCGCCGACCGATACGCCATCGAGCGCGAGCTTGGTGCCGGTGGGATGGCGACGGTGTATCTCGCTGAGGACCTGAAGCATCACCGCAAGGTCGCGGTGAAGGTGATGCGGCCGGAGTTCGCCGCCACGCTCGGAGCGACGCGTTTCCTTCGAGAGATCGAGATGGCGGCGGGGCTGACCCACCCCCACATCCTTCCGGTACACGACTCAGGCGAGACAGGTGGCTTCCTGTACTACGTCATGCCCTATGCGGATGGTGAGTCGCTCCGCCGCCGACTCCTCCGTGAGAGAAGGCTACCGCCTGAAGACGCCCTCCAAATCGTGCGGGAGGTAGCGAACGCACTGGACTACGCCCACCGCCAGGGCTTGGTGCACCGCGACATCAAGCCGGAAAACATCCTCCTGCCAGAGGGTAACGCGGTGGTCGCGGACTTCGGGATCGCCCGGGCGATCACCGCCGCTGGTGGAGATACCTTGACGCAGGCCGGCATGGCGGTTGGAACGCCGCTGTACATGAGTCCCGAGCAGGCGATAGGAATCGGCACATTGGATGGTCGAGCGGACATCTATAGCCTTGGGCGGGTCTGCTACGAGATGCTGGTAGGCGAGTTGCCGGAGCAATGGCTTGAGCAGCCAGCCGTCTCGCGCGGACGCTTCACCGAGGCCTCGACCGAGCATCGCCGGCAGCTGGATGCGCTCCCCGAAAAAGTGGAGCGGGTGTTGGTCACGGCGCTGGCCCTTCAGCCCGGCGACCGGTTCGCCACGGCGGCGGAGTTCGCGCGGGCGCTTGGGAGCCCGCCTGGAGCATGGCGAACACGTAGTCCTCTCGATAGATGTATCCCGTGGCTATCGGTCGGGTGCGACGAAACCGACATACGCGACTGATACCCATTGTCAGCGCCCTTTTCGCGCTTTTGTCGCTTATGTCGCGCTCGCCACAGCTCCACGGGACGGCCGCCAGTATTCTGTTTCTGGCATTCCGCGAGTCCCTCCTCCTCGAGGACCCTGAGGCAGCCTCGATCTCTCGGGCCTTCACATGACGGCCGAAGTAGTCGCGGATGTCGGTCCGGGTCATGCCATCCGGAGCGGCGCGCAGCGCCCTTGAGGACGGACAGCGCGAACGCTATATATATTGTCACTACACTTTTACGAGCACGAAACACAAAACCCTATGCGGGTCCTCGGGGGGGTCAGGAGGCCGATTTGGCCCTCTCTTCCCGTGAAGAGATGACTGCCGTGGTGGAGCCACCGGCGACCCAGTTTCTTGCCACCCGGTCCCAGAGGATCCTAGACTTACATATTTCGTCGCACGCCGGAGCGGGGCTTGAGCAGGCAACACCACGAGCAGTTTCCCACCCGCATGCCAGGAGACGTCACCATGTCCAGAGCAAGGCACATCTCGCTGATGATCGCGGCGGTTTCCCTCCCCGCCACCCATCCCGCCCAGGTCCCTGCCCAGGAGATCAGACCGGACCTTTACCAGACGCTCGAGTACCGCCACATCGGACCGGCGGGGAATCGGTTGATCTCGGTTGTGGGAGTGCCGGGGGACCCCTGGGTCTACTACGCTGGTGGTGCCTCGGGAGGGATCTTCAAGACGACCGACGGCGGCATCCATTGGGAGCCCATCTTCGATGATCAGCCCGTCTCCTCGATCGGGGCCCTGGCCATCGCCCCCTCGGACCCGAACGTCGTCTGGGCGGGGACCGGCGAGACGTTCATCCGTGCCAACGTCTCGCTCGGCAACGGGATCTACAGATCCACTGATGGTGGGAAGATCTGGACCCACATGGGGTTGGAGAAAACGGGCCGGATCGGTCGGATCGTCATCGACCCTCGCGACCCCGACATCGTCTTTGCGGCGGCCATGGGGCACAGCTATGGACCCCAAGAGGAGCGCGGGGTCTTCCGCACTACGGACGGCGGAAAGACGTGGGAGAGGGTGCTCTTCGTGGACGAGAACACCGGCGCCTCCGACATCGCGATGGATCCGAACAACCCGCGGATCCTCTTTGCCGGCATGTGGCAGCTGGAGATACACACCTGGGGAAGAGAGAGCGGAGGACCGGGGAGCGGTCTCTTCATGTCCAGGGACGGCGGGGACACGTGGACCAGGCTCATCGGCAACGGACTGCCGAGGCTGCCCGTGGGGAAGGTCGCAGTCTGCATGACACCCAGCAACTCGAACAGAGTCTACGCCCTGATCGAGACAGGCGACGGAGTGCCGTGGCACGGTCAGGAGACCGAGAGCGGCGAGCTCTGGCGCTCCGACGACGGGGGCGATAACTGGGCGCTCGTGAGCCGCGACCGCAACCTGGCCGGGCGGACCCACTACTACTCCCGCTGCGCGGTGGCTCCCGACGACGAGGAGACGGCCTACTTCCTCTCCAACAACTTTTCCATCTCGGTGGACGGCGGGAAGCAGGCCACCGTCACCACACGAGGTCTCACGTCACCCGGCGGGGACAGCCACGACATCTGGATCGACCCCACGGATGGGGACCGGATGATTGTTGCCCACGACCATGGCGTCTCCATCTCAGTCAACCGGAGCCTGAGCTGGCACCAAGTCGAGCTTCCCGTGGCCCAGATGTACCATGTGGCCGTGGACAGCCGGATCCCCTACTACGTCTACGGGAACATGCAGGACGGCGCCTCGCAGCGGGGTCCCAGCAACAGCCGCGTCACCCGCGGCGGGATTCCCAGAGGGATGTGGCACTCGGTGGGTGGAGGGGAGAGCGGCTTCGCGATCCCCGATCCGGTCGACCCCAATATCATCTGGGCGACCTCCTCCGGTTACGGCAGCGTGGGAGGCATCGTCGATCGGTTCGATGAATCGAGGCGTGAGATCCAGAGGATGGAGGTTTGGCCGGAAAGCACCATAGGCTGGCCCGCCGCCGAGCTGAAGTACCGGTTCAACTGGACGTTCCCGCTAAGCATCTCACCCCATGACCATAACACCGTCTACGTGGGGAGCCAGCATGTCCACCGTATGACCGGAGGAGGAGGGAGCTGGGAGGTCATCAGTCCCGACCTGAGCACCAACGACAAGAGCCGGCAGCAGATCTCCGGCGGTCTCACACCGGACAACGTCGGCGTCGAGTACGGAGGCGTGCTCTTCGCGATCGCCGAATCGCCGGTGGAGAGGGGGGTGATCTGGGCGGGTACCAACGACGGACTGGTGCAGCTCACTAGGGACGGAGGGGGAAACTGGACCGACGTGACGCCGAACATTCCCGATCTGCCCGAGTGGGGCACCGTGAGCAACATCGAACCGTCCCGTTATGAGGCCGGGAAGGCATACATCACGGTTGATTTTCATCAGGTGAACAACCGGGACCCATACATCTACAGGACCACCGACTACGGCCAGAGCTGGAAGCGCATCACCAACGGGATTCCGAGCAGCGTTTTCAGCTACGCCCACTGCATCAGGGAGGATCCGGTCCGGCCTGGACTCCTCTACCTGGGGACCGAGAACGCCATCTACGTTTCCTTCGACGACGGAGAGAGCTGGCTACCGCTTCAGACGAACCTCCCCCACGCCCCCGTGCACTGGATGGTGATCCAGGAGAACTTCAACGACCTTGTCGTGGCCACCTACGGGCGTGGTTTTTGGATCCTGGACGACATAACGCCCCTCCAGCAACTCACCTCAGATGTGCTGAGCGCCAGCAGTCACCTATTCACGCCGCGACCGGCCTATCGTTTCCGGACCATCACCCGTGCGAGGTTCATGCCCGACGATCCAGGCATCGGACAGAATCCGCGCTATGGAGCGTCGATCAACTATTACCTGGGGTCAGCTCCCCAGGATAGTGTAACGATCACCATCTCGGATCAGCATGGGGAGACGATCAGGACCCTGAACGGGACCAAGGAGACGGGGATTAACCGGATCATGTGGGACCTCAGGACCGAGCGGTCGCAGGAGATCCGGCTCCGGACGAGTCCTCTCTACGCCCCCGACTTGAGAGTCGGGCCCGAGGGGTGGCGGGCCTACCCAGGCTCTGGCTCTGGCCGGATATCGGTCCTGGTGGCGCCAGGGACCTACACGGTCACCCTCTCCGTCGACGGGGAGACGCACACCCAGCAGCTCGCTGTCCTCAAGGATCCCAACACGGCCGGGAGCGAAGCCGACATCCGTGCGAAGGTGGAGATGCTGCTGGCGCTTCAGAGCGACATGAATGCGACCGCGGAAACGATCAATCAGATCGAGCTGACCCGGAAGCAGATCTACGATCTCAAGGCGGTACTCGAGGACGACGAAAGCGCTACCGAGATCCTGGCCGCCGCCGATCAGCTTGACGAGAAGCTCATCGCAGTGGAAGAAAACCTCTTTCAAATGAAGCTAACCAGAAGGGGGCAGGACTTCCTTCGCTGGCCGTCCAAGCTCGTGTTCAAGTTCACGCACCTGGCCAACGGGGTGGGCGTTGCGGACTTCCCGCCCATGCCGCAGCAGCGTGAGGTCCACGAGGTGCTGAAGGCGCGGCTAAGGCAGTATCAGGCCGAGCTGGCTGAGGTGCTCCGGACTGATCTCGCGGCGTTCAACCGGATGCTGCAGGAGCGGAACATCGCAAACGTGATTGCAATGATGCAATGAAGACGACCGGAGCCCGAGAGTGCGGTGAATCTGTCGTCACTGAGTTGCTGCGCAACTATCTGCGCAAGAAGTACGGTGACCACGATTGAGGAAGGGATTTGTTACCTGCCTGTTATCCAGCGGGCGAGGCGCTGCAAAACACCCTCTTCAACGAGCATGTCCCAATCGTAGTTGAAACTTGACGAGCCAAGAAAAAGGTGGCGGCTCCCAGGGAGCCTGATCCGTGGTTATGATCGGGCAGCTGCATGACTACAGGCAGAGGCTCGATCGACTCCCGGGCCGGCTCGTCGCTCAAGCAGTCGAGCTCGACCGGTCCCGCGCCCAAGAAGAGCATCGGGCTCTTCCATGTGACATGCTGATGCCCGAGGACAGCGGCACCGCGTGGGGAGTGACGCCGCCTCGGTAGGGCGTCAATTCAACCCGTCGAAAAGCTGCTCCATGCGCCTTCGCATCCGCTCATCCGGCAGCCGCCCGAGCCCGGCCCCCATGTTATCGACCAGATGCTCGGGGTCCGAAGTCGCCGGGATGACCGCCGTCACGGCCGGATGGGCCAGGATGTACTTCAGGAAGAACCGCCCCCAACTGTTACAATCGAATTCGTCCGCCCACGCCGGGACTTCGTGTCCCTGTACTGCGCGGAACAGTCGGCCGACGTTATAGGGCTCGTTGACCAGGACCGCGAGTCCCTTGTCCTGCGCCAGCGGCAGCAGCCGCTCGGCGGCCTGCCGCTCCCCCAGGGAATAGTTGAGCTGGACGAAGTCCAGCGACTCACTCTGCATCACCTGCTCCATGCGCTCGAACTGACGGGCGGATGAAGTGGTGACGCCCACATAGCGCGTCCGGCCCTCCTCTTTGGCCTGGCGGATCGTGGGCAGATGGATGTCCACCCCACTGAGGTTGTGAACCTGGTTCAGGTCGATCATGTCGCGGCCCCAGGCGCGCAGCGAGGATTCCTGCTGTTGGACTCCGACCTCGCGGCCACCACGGGTCGAGATCTTGGTGGCGAAGAACAACTCGTTCTGAATCCCCAGTTCCTGCGCCAGAGCCCCCGCCACGCGTTCCGATTCGCCATACGTAGGAGCCGTATCGAAGACCGTCCCGCCAGCCTCACGGAAGAGGCGCAGCACTTCCTTCAGGGGCGCGCGTTCGGCAGCCGACTCACCCACGTTAAACGTCCGTGCGCTGCCGAGGCCCACGGCCGGAACGACTTCGCCCGACGACGGGATCGTGCGGGTGAGGATCGCGGGTGATTGGGCGAAAGCTGGGAAGCGGTTCAGGAACAGGGCCGCGCCGGTCCCGGCGCTGACCTGCAGCATTTCTCGACGGGTGATTTTCATATTGATCGCTCCAAGTCGGCACGCATGACCCACCTCGTGGAAACATCCCACACCTAAGAGGCAGCGTCAGCAACCGCGAGTCAACGTGCAGCCAAGTGTCTGGCCGCCGCAAGCCTCAACCTGTATTCTAAAGGGTCGCCAGCGGGGCCAAACGCATGCCAAACCTCCTCGACCGCCTCAAGGCCGCCCTCGCCAACCGCTACACCCTCGAGCGGGAAGTGGGCAGCGGCGGCATGGCCAGGTCTACCTGGCCCGGGACCCGAAGCACGACCGCCAATAACATCCATAACGACAGGGAGCCCTTGGGGAGGGGCGATCCCTCTTCGACTCGGACATTTTAGAGGAATAGACCGCGCCCACAGGCGTGAGATGTCGGTTATGGTGTCGGTTGATGCGGCGAGAGGACCTCGTACAACCAACTCGCCAGCGTTCCTTCCTCGAGGCACAGATGCCGAGGTCCCGGAACGCTGCAGAGCACCTCGATGAGCGCCTTCGTGTTCGTCTGCAGCTTGACGCGTGCGCGTCCAGTCCGATACATGTGTCTATTGGCGATCTCCTGTCTGGCAGTGGAAGCTCTGTGACACGCAAACCACAGTGTGTCCTCCACCAAGCAACGTAATTGGAGTCGGTGATGACAGAGCAACGCAGAGCGGGCGAATCCTCCGCCGGCAAGCTCAGCGACGAGACCGTAGGCGAGATCGTCGCGCGTATACTCGGTGTCTGCCGGCCGGAGCAAGTGATCCTGTTCGGCTCGGCGGCCACCGGACGGATGACCCGCGACAGCGACATCGATATCCTAGTAGTCTTGAACGACGTGACGGACGCGCGCCGGGAAGCAATGCGCGTGCGCCCTACCGCTTTTCAGAACACCCCCAACCCTCCCAACAGAATCACCGCGACTGCAATCGGGATGATGTACTTGATGAACGGCTTCCACGAGGGAAACACTTTCAGGCGGCCCGCTCCCACGTTTGTCTCGTCCCGGAACCGTTCCCAACCCCATGCAAAGGCCGTGTAGGCTGCCAATGCCAGTCCGCTGGCCACCAGCAAGAAGTTGCCCGAGAACGTATCCACCAGAACGAAGATGTCTTTGCCGAACGCCTGAATGTGTGCCCACGGCCCTTGGGAAAGCACGTTCGGTATGGCCAGCAAGAAAAGCCCCGTGCATACGATTGCCACTCCTTGCTTTCGGGTGATGCGGAGTGAGTCCAGGAGAGTCGCCACAAGGACCTCAATTTGCGCCATTGCCGAGGTGAGGTCGGCAAGAATCAATAAGAAAAAGAACGCCCCGCCAAAGAACTGACCCGCGGGCATCCGGTCGAACAGGTTGGTCATCGTCACGAACAGCAGGCCGGGGCCCGAGTCGGGCTCGAGGCCGAACGCGAACAGCGCCGGAAAGATCATGAGGCCCGCGAGAAACGCAACGGACGTGTCGCACGCCACCACGATGGCGGCATTGCCGGGGATGTCGCTCTTGTCTCGCTGGAGATAGCTCCCGAGGCCGAAGGCCGCGGACATGCCGATGCCGATAGAAAAGAACGCCTGGCCCAGTGCGGCAAGGACCACCTGGCCGGTCAAGGCCGAGAAGTCCGGCTTGAGGTACCAGGTGAGGCCACGGGCTGCCCCTGGGAACGACAGAGAACGTCCCACGAGGACGAGCAGCATCACGAACAGGAGTGGCATCGCGATCTTCGCTACGCGCTCGATGCCCTCCTGAACGCCGCGTGCCACCATCACACCAACCACGATGAGGACCAACGATACGTAGCCTAAGACCGGTAGTGGTGTGGCAACGAAGGTGTCGAACGTTGCCTGGATCTCGTGGGTTGGAATGCCGCTGAACCGGCCGGTGACGATCTGGATGAAGTACGAGACGACCCAGCCCAAGATCATAGTATAGTAGGAGAGGATCATCACGCTCGCGATAGTGCCGAACCATCCGACGATGTTCCACGGATGGGTCGAGCTTCCGGTGAGCTTTGCCATCCCGGCGATGGGCGTGAGTTGGGTTTTCCGCCCGAGGCTGATCTCGGCGGTGAAGAGTGGGATCCCGATGAGAACGGCGCACGCTATGTAGACGATCAGGAACGCGCCGCCGCCGTTCTCGCCCACCATGTATGGGAACCGCCAGATGTTGCCGAGGCCGACGGCGAACCCCGCCGTGGCCATGATGAATCCGAAACGGCTTTCCCAAGATTCGCGCGTCATCTTCCTCTCTTCAAACGGCGAAGCTCTTCGTTCGGTCCCATCACCAACATCACGTCGCCCCGCCGGAATGTGTAGTCTGCTGTTGGGGTCGTTTGAAGTTTTTCCTGGCCGCCGGCGGTCGATTGTTTGATCATCAACACGCTCACGCCGAAGTTCTTTCGAATGTCCAAGTCTCGAATTGACCTGCCTATGAATTGGGCGGGAACGGGAATCTCCGCCACGGCGGTGTCTTCCACCGCCGTCACTACTGCGCTCTCGCCGTTCACGGCGGACACCATGCTTCGGGCCATGTCGCGCTTGAAGATCTCCGTGTTGTACCGCTGAATCACATCTTCCGGCCAGATGACGCCCACCAATCGCCCTCGTTGCAGAACTGCAACTTCGCCTCTGTACGAACCCAAAAACCTCATCACGTTTGCCAGCGAGTCGTCCGGTGAGACCGTGGGGAAATCCTGTGCCGTCATGACGTCTTCCGCGATGACCAGTGTTTCCAGCGATGCGGCATCGCGTATCAGCGGTCTGATATCATCGGAGGTGACAATTCCCAGCAGGTGGTTGTCGTCATCGGTGACGAACAGCGTACTACCCGGGTGCTCGATGAACTTGGAAAGCAGAGCAACCAGCGGTGCTTCAGGGGATACCATTACCGCGTCAGAGCGCATCTCTTCACGCACATGCACCGACTGGAGAACGTTGATGTCTTTCCCCTTGTGAATGTCGATGCCACGGCGCAGCAACTTGAGCGTGTAGATGGACGCCGTTTGCATTTGGGTTGCCAGGAGCGTTGCGGTGATGCAGCTGATCATCAGTGGGAGGATGATTTTGTAATCTCCGGTCAACTCGAAAATGATGAGAATTGCCGTGATCGGTGCGTGCGTTCCGGCCGCGACGACCGCTCCCATTCCCACCAATGCATACGCCCCGGCCCCGGCCGTGCTCGCCGGCCAAATGGCATGAACCACGGTTCCAATGGCTCCGCCGAGCATGGCGCCAATGAAGAGCGACGGGGCGAAGATGCCGCCGGACCCTCCCGAGCCGATCGTGATCGACACGGCGAGGATCTTGAACACGACGAGGAGCAGCATGAATTTCCAGACCATGGCTCCTTGCAGTGCATCGTTGATGGTTTCGTAGCCCACACCGAACACCTGGGGCAGCCACACGCCGATGATTCCGATCATGACACCGCCGATCAGCGTTCTAATCGGCGGATAAATGCACACCTTGTCGAAAAAGTCTTCCGCCGCATACAGCGTTCGCATGAACGCCAGGGCGGCCAACCCCGCCAGTAAACCCAGGGCCGCATAGGCGAACAACTCGAAAGCGTGAACGAGGCTGTAGGGAGGGACTTCGAATGCGGGGAAATCGCCCAGGAAATACTGGCTGACGACGGTTCCCATGACCGAGGAGATGACTATCGGCGAGAACTGGGACACGCCGAAGTCCCCCAGGATGATCTCCACCGCGAACAAGGCGCCGGCCATCGGCGCGTTGAAAGTGGCCGCGATACCGGCGGCGGCACCGCAGCCCACGAGCGTGCGGAGGCGGCGTTGGTCTATCTTCAGCCACTGTCCCAATGTAGACCCCAGGGCGGAACCGATCTGCACGATGGGTCCCTCTCGTCCGACCGATCCCCCAGAGGCAATACTGACACCCGAGGCAAGCATCTTGGCGACCACCACGCGGGGCCGTATGCGTCCACCCCTGAGAGCCACGGCCTCCATCACTTCGGGCACACCGTGTCCCCGGGCCTCGCGGGCGAACCGATGGGTGATGAGGCCCACGATCAGGCCACCGGCTGCCGGGGCCAGGATTTTCCATCAAATGGGGAGGCTATACAGATACTCGAGAGTGGACTGGCTCTCGTGCCATGCGACCCGATTCAGGATCTGGATGAGTTGGCGGAATCCTACGGCGCACAATCCGCCGAGAAGGCCGATCACGACAGCCACCAGGACCATGTAGACCTGCTCGGTTCGGCGCAGGCCGTCGTGAAGATCTCGCAGCAACTTGAAGGCTCGGTTGATCATCCGGAGGCGCCGGGTCTCCTCTTCAAAGGCAACATTCCGGAACAGGTATGTCGAACGACGGGTAGGGCTTTCGAGTTGGCGAGGGGAGCGGGCAAGTTCCTCCTCCAGGTGTGAGGCCCAAAGGATACCGTGTCGCAGGGGGCTGAGCCAGTTGGGTCCGGTGCCGCTGCGTATATTAGCTGGGGAACGTCAGGGCCGGAGATCCCGATCCACGGGGTTCTACGGAACAGGGGGAGAGAGTGAGAAAGGCAAGTAGGGAGTGCGGGCGTAGCATTGCGTTGATTTGGTGACTATGCGCATCGAGTGTGACTTCCTCGTCATTGGGACGGGGGTCGCGGGGTTGACCTTCGCCCGAACCGTGGCCGGACGGGGTCGAGTGATCCTCATGTCCAAGCGGGGAGTGGATGTGTCCGCGACGCAAAACGCACAGGGAGGCGTCGCGTCGGTCACCGGCGGCGAAGACAGCTTTGATGCTCACGTCAACGACACGCTTGCGGCGGGGTGTGGTCTGTGCCGGCGGGAGGCCGTCGAGATATGCGTGCACGACGGCCCTGCACGAATCAACGAGCTTCGGGAACTGGGCGCCCGGTTCACGACCCACAAGGGTCGACCCGACGAGCTAGATCTAGGGAGGGAAGGTGGCCATTCAGCACGGCGCATCGTCCACGCCGAAGATGCCACCGGCCGTGAGATGATTCGAGCGCTGCTCGAAACAGTGAGACAGCTCCCCGACGTGGAGATTTGGGAGAACCACATCGCCGTCGACCTGATCGTTCCGTCCGACGACGATGACCGTGTCTGCAAAGGGGCCTACGTCATGGATACGGCGACAGGGGAAATACACACGATTCTCGCCCCGGTGACCGTCCTGGCGACGGGAGGCGCGGGCAAGGTGTACCTGTACACGTCGAACCCCGACGTTTCTACGGGCGACGGGATCGCGATGGGGCACAGAGTTGGAGCCAGGGTGGCCAACATGGAGTTTTTTCAATTTCACCCCACCATCCTGTACCACCCCGAAGCCAAGGGTATGTTGATCTCGGAGGCGCTGCGTGGTGAAGGCGGGGTTCTGCGCGACCTTGGCGGTCATGCGTTCATGGAGAACTACCATGAAGCGAAAGAGCTGGCTCCGCGGGATGTCGTTGCTCGCGCAATAGACACCGAGATGAAAGCCAGTGGTGAGGACCACGTACACCTCGACGCGAGTCATCTGGACTCCGCTTTCGTGCGCGAACGGTTTCCCAATATTCACTCCGGATGTCTCAAGTACGGGATCGACATAACTGCGCAGCCGATTCCGGTCGTGCCGGCCGCGCATTACACGTGCGGAGGTCTCGTCACCGACCTGAACGGGCGCATCAGCGTGCCGGGATTGTTTGCGGTGGGCGAGACGGCCTGCACCGGGCTGCACGGAGCGAACCGCCTTGCAGCGAATTCGCTGCTCGAATGTCTCGTGTTTGCCCATCGTGCCGGAATCGCGGCCGTGGACGCACCTCGTCCGGACTACGATGACGTCAGCGATTGGGAGGTGGGCGACGCGGTACCGAGCGACGAATCGGTGGTGGTTTCTCAGGACTGGGATGAGCTTCGGCGATACATGTGGAACTACGTAGGGATCGTGCGGTCCGACCGGCGGCTAGTGCGTGCTTTGCGCCGGCATGATCTGATGGAAGAGGAGATTACGGAATACTACTGGAAATACTTCGTGACGTCGGACTTGTTGGAACTGAGGAACATAGCGACTGTCGCATCACTCATCATTCACTCTGCACTGTTGCGCAAGGAGAGCCGCGGGCTGCATTACAACTCCGATTATCCAAGCGAGGATCCCGCCTTTGCCAAAGATACGGTGCTGTCGCGCTTCAAGGGCGACCTGGCCCGCGTAGGCGGACGGCGCGTGAAGCTGTTCGGAGCAGGCGGCTGAGGCTCCCGCGGCGCCTGTCAGGGCACTTCACGGGGCGCGGCCACAGGTTCCCGCCGACCCATGGCAGCCCACAGGCCGAATGCTGCGATCAATACCAAGGCAAAGCTGCACACCACCACAGGGCCCGTAGGCAGATCTGCTTGGAATGAAACGAAGAGCCCGAGGAAAGTCGCAATGGTGCCGGACATCCAAGCGACGGCGAGCAGATATCCCGGTCTTGTGGTGAAGAGAAAAGCAATGACGGCCGGTATTACCAAGAAACTGAAGACCAAGAGCACGCCTACGATTGCTACCGACATGGTCACCATCAGCCCAAACAACGCGTAGAACAGAAAGTCCCACCAGGCGACGGAAAGACTCCTCTTGCCGGCCATGTCCGGGTTCAGCGAGATGGTGAGAAATCGGTCTCGGAAGAACCAGTGGACGGCTCCGATAGCGGCATACACGACGGCCAGGCGCACGATATCGGGCCAGGTGACCCAGAGGAGACTCCCGGTAAGGAGTTGCTCCACATGCTCTGAGCCTCTTGGTGCCTGGGCTGCGAGGAGGATCGTTCCAGCGGAAGCGACGACGAAGACGATACCGATGATCGCTTCCTGTGGTACGAAAGCGTGCTTCATCCGGCTCACGCTGAACAGGCCGGCGGCGACCAGAGTGGCTGCCAGCCCGACCGAATAGGCTGCGGTGGATGCCGGAATGCCCAGAAGGTTCCCGATCCAGGTTGCCAGACCGAGGTTTGCGGCCGCCCATCCCATGGCGGCGACTTGGGCGAGGGCGAGGTCGACGAAGATGACGCCCCGGGCGATGATGTGGATGCCGAGGTACCCATGGAGTCCCAGCAGGATGAGAGAAGCCACGAGGGCCGGTAGCATGAGTTCCAGCACGAGCCGCTCCTATCGGCGTCCGCGCACGGTGGCTGAGACCCAGCCCTCAAACGCCGTGCTCAACCGGGACACCCAAGTGTCGATGAGAGTGAAGTAATCGTCGATGTCTTCCTCGCCGGCCACGTGCTCCGGCACGATCACGGCTACGGCTCCTGTCCGTGACGCGACTCGCTCCACTTGACTCTCGCTGAAATAATTCGCGGCGAAGAGAACGGGGATGTTTTCCGCGCGGATGAAGTCGATCACGTCACGCACGTGGCGTGGGGAAGCTGGGATTCCCGGCTTGGGCTCGACGTACATGGCACAGGGAATCTGGAATCGAGCGCTGAAGTAGGCCCAGTTCTTGTGGTAACACACCATGCGCTGTCTGCGGAAGGGAGCGGCTTTGGCCAGCCAACCTCCTACTCGGTCGGAGAGAGGCCGGCCCTGAAAGTTCTGGTTCTCCACAAATTCCCAGAACTGACCGCTCCGTGCCAGATCGAAGAGCGTCTCCGTTCCCAGGAGGGCCACCATCTCGTCGCCGAAGAGACTGCGTATCACGCGGTCTTCAAAGGCTTTGGTGTTCGACTCGTATGTCGCGGCGTTTGCCGGATCCACTCGCTTCAAGACCGCCAGGATGTTGCGCGCAATGAGGATGCCGTTGTTCGGATCTGAATGTATGTGTGGGTTGCCGAACACGTGAACGTCACCACCGGTTCTCGACACGTTTTCGGGAACATCGAGTAGGTCAATGCCCGCATACGCAACGACGCGACCCGGGCCGCCGTCGACCACTTTCGGATTGTTGGCCCGATCGAGCAGGGCCGGGACCCACAGTTCGAGATCGAGACCGGTGGCAATGAAGACATCCGCCCGCTGGATCATGGCCGCGAAGCTGGGCCTCGCGTTCACGAAATGCGGATCCTCATCGCCTCTGGCGATCGACCGAACGTCCCCAAGGTCTCCGACGACTTCTGTGGCAATGGCTGCGTAGGTGGGCAACGTGGCCACCACACGAATCCGATCCTGCGCCGCGACCCCCCGACTGACAGACAAGCCGATGGCGATCACTCCTCCGTGAAGCAGTGCGGTGCGTCCGTTCCGTAGCATCATGGTGTATTTCATTTCTTCAATAGCTCTCGTGTTTGTGCGGTCCCATGGCCCACACTGCTTGTAAGAGGAGCGTGTGGTTGTTCGGCCCGCCGTTCGGTCTCAGATAGTTGTACTGCACGCGTAATCGTACCCATTCACTCTGCCACCACGAGATACTCGGAACGAATTGCAAGATGTCGGGCGAGACACCGAACCCGTTGACGTAGTCTGTGCGCGCGCCCAGTATCCAACGGCGACTCATGCGCAAGTTGGCCTGCAGATATCCGCCGTTTCCGGTGAGTGTCTCTGTGGAAGTGGTCTTCTCGGCGAAATACCACTCGGCTTTGAGTTGAAAGTCGCGATACTGAGCACGGCGCGGAGGGGTCCAGCGAAAAAACACGTCGATTCCCAGCAGCTCGGTGTCCACTCCAGCGTCATCGTTCTCTCCCAGCACGCCGGTGGCCCCGATCTGCATGTAACTCGCTCCCATGTCGAAGAAACCCTGCAAGCGTCCCAGATAACTCATCTCGGTCCCGCCCTCGAACAGCACGTCGTTGCTTCCTCTGGTCGCCTCCAACGTCGCGATGAAGGTGGAGGGGAGGCCGAGCGTGAGACTCGGCAAGGTGACGCTGAGGCCGGTTTGGATCAAACCGTCTTCGCCGAGGAAGGTTGTCGCGGCCAAGGGGCGCTCGATCTCGTAGAGCGTGTGCGTGTGCCAACGGTTGTACAGGCCAATCTCCTGGCGGAACTTTCCGATCTTCGCCCCGAATCCTCCCGGCAGGCCCACCCAATACATGTAGCCTTCCTCGATCTCGAAGCTGCCTCCCTCCTCCTCTGCACCTTCCTCTTCGGGGAAGCCAGCAATCTCGAAATCCTCTTCGCGCGTGACGAAAATCTTGGTGCGGGTGTAGGGATCGAGCGCCGATTGGAAGGAGAACTCGAACTCCCGTGGGGTCCAGCTCGCTTTGTTGGACGCGCCGCCGGGTGCGATGTAGCTCCCCACTACGTCTCCGGTGACGCTGATTTCGGGGTTGAGTACCCGAAGATTACCGGTGCGGCTTACCTGTGGCGCTGTGGTGTCGGCGCGGGTAGTACCTGTTCCGGCGGCAGCACGCGCCGCCGCCCGTAGCCCGGCGAGTTCGTCTATGGGGCCGGCGGTGTCGCCGCCGGCTGCCCGAAGGTTGGCGACCAGGTGCTCCAGCGAATCAACTCGGCGCAGGAGTTGGCGCAGTTGTATTAGGATCGAGTCCTGTCGTGTTGGTACCTGCCGTGCGGCCGCCGGGGTAGCGCATAGCGCAATGGCCAGCAAGCACCATGATAATCGTTGTTTCCTCAAGCCTACCTCCAAACCAGTAACGTCCCATTCGGTTGTCCGCTCGGACCTCAAAGATCCACGAAATGCCGATGGATGAGTGTAGCGTTACTGGATCGGAGGGGCTCGCTCACCGTTGGAGGATGGGTTGATTTGCTGGGTACCGGCGCGGGGAGAGTCCACCAACCCGGCGAGACCTCGATACGGCGTCGCAGGGGGAAAGGCACGGGATTCCGGGTACCCTTGTTGAGAGTGCATGGTGAGGACACACCTGGCCTCATCGTGTAGCGGAGCGCACTCACTGGAGTGCTTTGCCTCGATCGTCGGGTCGCTGCCAGGGGCCTCGGTACTGGCATGAACGACCGGTGCCAGAGTCGCCGCGAAGGCCTGGACGAGCAGGACGATCAGAGCGAGCCGGTGCCGGCAACGCCTGTCTACCGTAAAGTGGTCCTTCCTCGTACTGTGCTCGGTCACTACCTCATGCCATCCCGTGAGCCTTGGTGTAATGTACCCTCAGATCGGGGAATTGTTCGCGTGCCCGACGCTGGAGCCCACCATTTTTTCTCCGCCGCCCCGGACTTGTCCATACGCCAGGATTTTCGGGGGTGATTATCCGGAACAGCCGGGGTGGGTATGGCGCGGATGGTTGGCTGGCTTCAGTTCTCTGATGGACCTTCCACTAGGCGCCGGAAAGCCGCCTTGGTGCTTTCGGCAGCGGCTTCAGCCCCTGCGGTGAGGTCGGCGTCGGCCCGCCGAGCTCGCTCGATGGCCTCGAGGCCGGCTTCCTCCATCTGCTCCCGAGCCGATTCTACAGCGTCCTGGAGGCGCTCGTGCTGCTGGCGGTCGCGGACGTAGAATCCCACCCCCACACCGATTCCGAAGACCACGACCCAAGGCGCCAGAGCCCGCACCAGTCCTCTTCTTCGTTGGTTCATATCGATCCTCCGAGCGCCTGGTTGCGCCCCGTGAAAGGAACGGAGTGTAAACTGGGCGAGCAGCCGGTTGTGCGTCAATGGTGACCGGGGAGCAGAGAGCCGTGAGCGGCTCCCCCCTCCCCCCCCGGGGGCCCACCTCGGGGCGTGCGTTCGAGGGGACCTGCTCCCTGCTCACCGCTTCCCGTAGCGTCTGCATCGCTCGGGCAGTACAATCTCCCCATGAGAGTGCACCTGGTTGACGGCACCTATGAGCTGTTTCGCCATTATTACGCCCTGCCCAACGAGATCAACGACGAGGGGCAAGAAGTGGCTGCTACCGCAGGAGTGGTGGGGTCGGTGTTGTCGATGTTGGAGAACGGTGCGACCCACATTGCCGTGGCCACCGATCACGTCATCGAATCGTTCCGCAATGACCTCTGGCCTGAGTATAAAGATAGCTCTGGCATCGAACCCGAGTTGCTGTCCCAATTCGGGTTGCTCGAGGATGCGCTTCGCGGTCTCGGTGTGGTAGTGTGGGCGATGGTCGAGCACGAGGCCGACGACGCCCTCGGCGCCGGCGCCGAGATGGCGGCGGCCGACGAGCGCGTCGAGCAGGTGTTGCTCTGCACCCCGGACAAGGATCTTTCACAATGCGTTGTCGGTGACCGTGTGGTACAGTTGGACCGTCGCAAACGAGAGATCAGGAATGAAGAGGGCGTGATTCAAAAGTTCGGCGTGGCCCCGCTGTCCATTCCCGATTACTTGGGGTTGATGGGGGACACCGCAGATGGTTACCCGGGTCTGCCCGGGTGGGGCGCGAAGTCGTCTTCCACGGTTTTGGCGCGTTACCACCACATCGAAGAGATCCCCGACTCCGCCGAGGACTGGGATGTACCTGTTCGCGGTGCAGCCAAACTCGCTAACACGCTTGCACAGAATCGCGATCTGGCTCTTCTGTTTCGACGCATCGCAACGGTTGATGTGAGGGCTCCAGTCAGCGCATCGGTCGATGAGTTGAAATGGTCCGGACCGATAGACGGCTTCGAGGAGATCTGCGGGCGGATCATGACACCTGGCCTCGCCGACCGAGCTGAACGCCACGCCATGAGGCAATAACCTATTCATCATCGACCGTTTCCCGATTCCTTCGTGTCATGACTGCAGTGTCACCCAAGAAGGTCTACATCGTTTCACACACTCACTGGGACAGGGAGTGGTATCGTCCCTTCCACGAATTCCGTGTGGACTTGATCGGTGTGGTATGCACGGTTCTGGAACGGTTGGAGAACGACGACGCGTTCCAACATTTCCTCCTCGACGGACAGTCGATCATTCTCGAAGACTATCTGGAAATCGTTCCCGGCGATGAGAGTAGGATACGAGCGTTGGTGGAGGGAGGCGCGCTGTCAGTCGGGCCGTGGTATGTACTGCCGGACGAGTTTCTGGTAAGCGCAGAAGCCATAGTTCGCAATCTCATCCTTGGCCACAGGGTTGCGGGCAAGATCGGGCCGGTGCAGAAAGTTGGATATATGCCCGATTCTTTCGGACACATTGCGCAACTGCCGCAGGTTCTTCGACTTGCCGGAATCGACTCCTTCGTTTACACACGGGGAAACGGTGCGGAGATCGACGACCTCGGCCTCGAGTACCGGTGGTCGGCTCCGGACGGGAGCGAGGTGCTCGCGATCAACCAATACCGTGGCTATTGCAACGGTGGCGAGTTGGGGTTTCACGAATCGTGGCATGCCCGCACCCAGCGCGCCGTCGACGTGGACCATGCAGTAGAACAGGTGCGGAACCTCTTCGCGGAAATGGCGCAGTGGTCGCGGGGTGACATATATCTACTGAACAACGGATGTGACCACCTGCCACCGCAACGAGATTTGGGACATATCGTCGCCGCGTTACAGGACGCTTTTCCAGAGACGGAATTCCAACACGCCAGTCTGACCGAATACGTCCAGGCGGTGGCCGACGCCGGCTTTGCTAGGGGAAGCCACTGTGGTGAGCTGCTCGGAGGCCGGTTGCAGTTCATCCTGTCGGGTGTCTGGTCGGCTCGCATGTACCTGAAGCAGCGCAACGAGTACGCCCAACACCTGCTTGCCGGCTATGTCGAGCCCCTGTCCGGCTATTTGCACTTTGCTTTGGATCGCCCGTATCCCCACGGGGAGATCGACTACGCATGGAAACTGCTGTTGCAGAATCATCCCCACGACTCGATATGCGGCTGTAGCGTCGACGCGGTGCACAGCGACATGGTCTCCCGTTTCGACGGAGTGATTCAAACCGGCGAACAGGTGATCCGCAAGCAACTCGAATCGCTGGTGTCTCGGGTGGCATGGGATCCTGCGGGTGATGAGCGAGCGGTGATTTGTGTCGCGAATCCGCTGCCGGAAACACGGACGGAAGTGGTTGAGCGAGTGGTCGTGTTGCGCGACTTCGACGGCGACGTGGATGCCCTGCAGTTGTCGGACGAAGCGGGCCGGGTGGTACCACTCCGAATTGTGAGCGCAAGCTTCGTGAGACGATCTTGGGGCTTCGATTTCACCAGAGAGTCCTTTGCGAGCCGGCAGCTCGAGGCTTTGGAGGCCCATCTCGAAGGTGTCCTCGATGACGTTTCGAGTGAAGAGCGGGATTGTATCCTGACAGTGCAGTTCGTCGCGGAGGATCTCCCGGCCCTGGGACATGCGACTTTCGTACTGTCGGAGAGACGGGCGGACGGGCAGGCGGACAGTGAGTCCTTCGAGCGTGTTCGAATGGTGACTGTTGCGGACAGCATGATGGAGAACGAGTTCGTGAGGGTGACGGTTCACTCGAATGGGACGTTCGACCTGTACGACAAGGTTACGGAGACGGCGTATCCAGGGCTGAACCGGCTGGAGGACACCGAGGACGTGGGGGACGAGTACGATTACTCGTCCTGCGAGAGCGGCGAAACCGTACTCGCCGGCCGACGCCGAGGGCGAAATAGGGGTTGTGGAGAACACCGGGTTCAGGGGGGCATTGGAAGTGACCTTCCAGTTCCGGCTTCCCGCGTCCATTGAGCGCCACCGGAATACGCGCAGCACCGCCGGTGTCGACTGCCCGGTGAGGATCCGTATCGGATTGGCATATAACCGTCCTGTAGTGGAGATAGACCTCTGCTTCGAGAATCGTGCCAAAGATCACCGCCTGCGCGCCCGGTTTCCTACGCCGATTCGAACAGACACGATCGTGTCGGACGGACACTTCTATATCAACCAGCGGCCGATCGACCAGCCCTCAGGTGATGGCTGGGTGCAGCCTCCGTCGGGAACGTATCCCCAGCAGGAGTTCTCGTTGGTGCAGGACGGTGCTCGTGGTCTTGCCGTGCTCAACCGCGGTCTTCCCGAGATCGCTGCGTTGCGCGGGGACGCCGGCTGCGTGGGCCTCGCCCTCACCTTGCTGCGGGCTGTGGGATGGTTGTCCCGTGACGATTTTCCCAGCCGGGGGTACCAGCACGCGGGTCCTCAACTGGCGACCCCGGAGGCGCAATGCCAGGGCGAGCAACACTTCCAGTACGCGGTGGTTCCATTTGCAGGTGACTACATCGATGCTCGGCTCAAGAGTCTCAGCCAGCGGTACCGAACACCCGTGGCTGCAATTCAAGGCGTCGCCGATCATCGCATAAAAGGAAGGAGCCTCCTGCGCAAAGAATCGAACCGAACCTGCGTGAGCGCCATCAAGAAACACGAATCACGCGAGACGCTCGTAGTCCGGCTGTACAACCTCATGTCCGAAAGAGTGGACGAAACCCTCACCTTTGGCCGGCTCGTTTCGGCGGCGTGGTTGATCGACCTGCTGGAAGAGCGTTTTACGGAACTGAAGAGCGTTGCAGACCGGATCGAGCTGGCGTTCCGGCCCCACGAGATCGTCACGATCGAGGTCGCGTTCCAGAAAAATGGCTCCGCTTGACCGCCATGGCCCTGGGAGTATTATTACGAATATTGGCGGGGCGAGGAGACGACTTGTCGAACGACTCCTGTAGTTAAGCCTGCCACTCCTGTCACTGATGGCAAGCCCCGGCGTCGACCGGGGACTTCAAAAGTGACGGGCAGTGCGTGACCCGTACGATTTGGGCTTCGTCTGGGTTTCTTCGCTCCGCTTCTCATCACCCTAATGCTTCGCGAAGACCGTGGTGTTGCCGTTGCGATCGAAGGTCAGAACATTGTAGGGCTCAGAGGTCGGGCCCTCCATACCAGGCGATCCCATAGGCATGCCGGGCACGGCTAGGCCCACCACGTCGGGCCGTTGCTGCAACAGGCGCTGGATATCCTCTGCTGGGACGTGTCCCTCGATCACGTATCCGTCGACCAACGCCGTATGACAGGAGGTCAACTCCCGGCGGATTCCGTGCTCGAGCTTTACCTGGGTGAGGTCGGCGACGTCATGAGCGTCGACCCTGAAGCCGTTGGCCTCCAGATGGGCGATCCACTTGGTGCAGCAACCGCAGGTGGGGCTCTTGTAAACGGTGACTTCCAGCGCGCCCGCATCCTTGGTCGAGAGAGCGGCGAAGGCAGTTCCGGCGATCAAAACGACGACGGCGCCTGCGGCAATGCCTTTCCAACTATTTCTCGAGGCCATACGAAGCTCCCTTTTCGTAGATTATTGAAGCTAATCTATGCTTTGTGTCTCGGGATTTAGACCCATTAGATTTACTGTTAAGATTTCTTCATGATAGGCTGTGACTTGGGACGCCAAGCCTCACGAGCACCCTGGTGACGGACCAGGGCGGCTGGACTGTGTATGTAATTCAGACCGAGTCTGGCAATTTCTACACGGGAATAACCGTCGATCTCGAACGGCGCCTGGGTGAGCACCGTGTGGGGAGCCGTGGGGCCAAGTTCTTCCGCACATCGCCCCCGAAGCGGGTCGTGTATGAGGAGCGGTATGCAGAGCGGTCCGGGGCCCTGCGGCGGGAGCGCGAAATCAAGGGCATGTCACGCGCGGAAAAGCTGGAGCTGATCGGGGCGCGGATCCCAAAATGAGAGCCGATGAGGCCGGTCCCGGTTTCCGTTGGGGCTTCTCAGGCTTATGTTGCTGGCTTGCCGCTCCCCTCGTGAACTAACCGGTGGAAGCATCGATGAATTGGAAGCAGCTCACTATGGCAATGGCGTTCGTCATCACGGTAGCGTTGGGTGTGCTCACCGCCGTCTCGATGGCCGGGCAGACGGGGTTGGTGGGAATTGTCGTCCTGTTTTTTGCTGGCCTTGGCGCCGGTGTTACAGGGAAGACTGTGATTGACAACGTCCGCCGTTTGTCGCCGAATGTGGGGCTTGTGAAGGTGAAATCCACCCCCACGACGGCCAACGCCCAATCCCGCGGTCGGAGTCAGAACGAAGGAGGCCGGCAACGAGCCGGCCGAAAGAAGTCCGCCCGCGTCACAGGCAAGGTGAAGTGGTTTGACGATACCAAAGGGTTCGGTTTCATCACGCCGGACGACGGGAAGAAAGACTGTTTCGTTCACCGCTCGGCGATCCAGGGTGGTAGATCGTTGCCGGAGGGCAAACGAGTTGAATTCAGTGTCGTCACCGACGAGAACGGGCGGGAAGGGGCGGCGGATGTAGTGGCGATCTAGCCCTTCCCGGCTCCCGTACTCTCGTGGATGGTGATTCAACCGTATGGGTGCGGGACGTGCTGAAGAGGATTCCGTTTCGCGAAGCGGCGCTCACTCACGAGGTCGCCGTCGTGAGCAGGAGCATCGAGCTTCCCCACCAGGATCCCGCAGATCGATTCCTTGCTGCATCGGCGAAGGTGTACGAGCTGACTCTCGTTACGGCGGACGAGCGGCTGATCAACTCGGTGGAGTTCTCCGTCTTGGCAAACCGATAGAACGTTCATCATGCCTATGTGCGCTATCCGGAGCAGCGGTTCTCTGTGTGGGTGCTGTGCAACATGGGTGAGATCGTGCCGACCAACTACGGGCGGCAGGTGGCGGAGCTGTTTCTCGAGAAGGAGATGGCGGCCGTTGAGGAGGGGCGGCAGAATCGATAATCCGTACTAGCTATCTGTCATCAAGCCAGCTTTAGGTTGGCGACCCTCGCGATCCGCTCGAAATCCTTGTCTGCCGTGAGCAGGAGGCAGTCGTGCCGGATGGCCGCTGCTGCGATCTGACAGTCAGTAGTCGTGACCGCGAGACCCTTCGATGCGCATCGCCGATGTAGACGGGCCGCCGTGACGTAGTCGGCACGCCCGAGTTCGAGCAGCGGGAAAGGCTCCAGCCGATCGACCGCCTTGTGGAATGTTGCTTCTGGCCGAAAGGCCTGCAGTATCTCCTGGAGAATAAGTCCGGTCAACACGACGTTTTCGTTTGCGGCTAGGAGAGCAGCCAGCTTGCGCGCCACGGTGTGCTTCGCGGGCCCGCCTTTGCGAAACGAAAGCGACCAAACAGAGGTGTCGACGAGGACTCTCAACCGCGCCGCCTGCGCTCCGCTTTGTAGTCATACTTCGGGTCCCACTCGAGCGTCCCGAACAGGTCGAGAATCCTGCGTCTCTTTCTGCTCGCAACGTATTCGGCGAGCGCCTCGTTGACGGCGGCTCGCTTGCTGCGATGCTTGCCCAGGCGTTTTGCCTCCTCCACCAGCTTGTCGTCGAGGTCGAGGTTGGTTGCCATTGAATCACTTTCCACACGAGTATTCACACATATTACTACACAATATGAAGACCTGCAACCAGGTCTGTCTACTGCACCAGCTCCTCCGCTGCCACTGCAGGGCGTCGAATCTTCCGAATTGCCGCGAGGTGTTCCCTGTAGGTTTCGGAAAATACGTGCTTGCCGCCGGCACCCGCCACGAAATACAGGTAGTCGGTCGGGGGGTGATCGAGGACTGCCTCGATACTGGCCATTGACGGCTGGCTGATGGGGTGAGGCGGAAGCCCGTCGATAACGTAGGTGTTGTAGGGGGAGTCGATGCGGTAATCGCGATTCTGCAGCCGGCGTCGCGTGCCCAATGCATACACTACAGTTGGATCGGCCTGGAGACGCATGCCGCGTTCCAGCCTATTGTGGTAGACTGAAGCCACTAAGGGCCGATCGTCGTCTTCGCGGGTTTCTCCCGACACAATTGACGCCAAGGTCACAAGCTCGTCGCGGGAGAACCCCATCGCATTTGCGCGACGGGTCCACTCGAGACGCCAGCGGCTCTCGAACTCGCGGACCATCCGGCTCACCAGCTCGGCCGGCGTGATCTCCACGGGAGCGTAGTAGGTCGTTGGATAGAGATATCCCTCCAGGGTCTCACCACGTGCATCGACACGTTTCCGGAGTGTGGCGTCTTGGGCCCCGGCAATGAAACTGTCGGGCGGCATCCCGAGCGCACGTTCGACAGCCTCGGCGACTTCGACGAGCATCGCTCCTTCAGGCACGACCAGCTTGCCGAGTGTCGGGCCACGCTTCAGCACTTGTAGCAGCTCGCCTAGCGGTTTGGGCTCTAGGAAATACACGCCGGGGCGTATGGAATCCGTCCCACGGCTCATGCGCGCGTATCGATGAAACGCTGTTGCGTACTTGATCACACCGTGCACCGCGAGGGACTCCGCAATCGCTTCGAGGGACGAGCCCGGCGGGATTGTCACCTCGATCCGCTCGTGCGACGGGGGTGCGGTGCATGCGGACAGCACGGCAACCCAGACCCCGACTACTCCGCGGGTCAGGGCATTGACTAGTCTCGTCTTTATGCCGGTGTTGGTGCCCGGCGTGGCTGAGCGCATGGCAACCTCTAAGTGTCGCAGAACTAGACAGTCAAGGGCTCAACCAACGGTATGGTAGTAATCGAGAGAAGGCTGTGATGTAGGTCGAGGAGTGGGGTAGCGGTTTCCGTGGCTATCTAATCTGAGATCACCGCTACAGCGCCGCTGTGGCGCGCTGCAGGTCGATGATCCAGGCAGGAGTTTCCTCCAGGTACCCCTGCACCAGCTTGATGCGAGCGAAGTAATAGCGAGCGTTCAAACCCTGGAACAGCAAGGTCAAGACGATCACGACAGCGTACACGGCCACCGTCAGGTTGGTCACCAGGTCTTCGGTCGCTCTCAGCATCGCCTCGAGTTCCTCGAGTTGGGGTATCGGATTGGTGTGGGCGCTGTACATGCTCCACACGCAGTACCCGATTATCAGGGTCATGAAGCCGACTTGATTCCGCCCCAAGAGTTGTGGTCCTTGAGCGTCGAATCGCCGAAGCAGCCCCCGCCCGCGGAACTCGTTTCGCGCTACAATAGCCATGCCGACCCCGATGACCAGCGCCGTCAGGCTGAACAGCGCAAAGAGAAGGGTAATGGCGGCGAACGCGCCGATCGTCCAGCCGTTGAAGGTCGCAACCTTGGTGGCAGCGAGAATTTTCTGGGCGCGCGCATTCGCCAAGGCCAGTTCTTCCTGCTGCTCGGGCGACAGAGGGCCGTCGCTTTTCGTTGTGGTCATTGTGTTAGGTGCGCCGGGCTCCAGGTCTCGGCGGCAGGGACCACAGCACTATCCCCAATTCCGAACAGGGTGTTGGGTGGCCCCCTCATGTCTCACCTCTCTCACTTCTCACAAAACGACCGACACCTCAAAATCTAACACTCGTCGATTGCCGACCCGACCTTGTCGGGACGGTGATCGGTTTCCCCGGATCCGGCCGGATGCCGTGTTCGTTCAAGGCATCGTACAGCGCCGGCATTTTGTTGTCGATCACTTCGTTCAACTCGTCGATCAATCCTGGCAACTTCTCCCACGATTGTTCGATCTGCCAAAGTTGATCGGCGGTGGGGCGCGTGGTCGAAGCCTCTATGGCAAAGGCCGCGCCCCCGCCGGCGCGCTGCAGTTCCTGTTGCAATTCGCGAAGCTCCGAACGCAGAGAATCGACCTGTTCCTGGATCGCTTCCGGAACGTCATTGGCCTCGCGAAGCAGACTGCGGATGTCGGCGAGTTGTTGGTTGAGGCGCCGTATTGCCCGGCGCGCTTCGTAATTCGGTTTGGCCAGTTGGTATGCGCTCATCATTGCCCGCTGGCGCGCTTCGAGATCTGCACGCGAGACATCAATTCGCGGATCGCCGCGCACTACTACGTCGGTTGTGAGTGTCCGCCCTGCGGCTTCGAGCCTCACGGTGTAGGTGCCCGGAAGCACCCGTGGACCTCTCACTCCGCCCCGGAAAAACCCGCGGCCTCCGCTGCCCTGGGCCTGTCCGGGCTCGGGCGTGTACGGTGGCGTGATGCGCAGATCCCACACCACCTCGTTGCCTCCGGCGGCCCCGGAACCTTTCAACTCGCGCACGGTTTCACCATTTGCGTCCAGGATGGTGATCTTCACCACGCCGCCATCACGAGCGCTGCGATTCATGCGTGCTCTGGGCCTACCACCGTTGCTCCCCTGTGGATCCTCCGACACCATTTGCTCAGAACTGACATCGTCGTGCAGGTAGTAGCGGATCAGCGCACCCGATTGGGGCTCCGGAGCGGCGAACACACCAGGCGTCCAGCCTTGCCTCCTGTCGGGGTTGTAGATCGTCGCGGCGCGAACCGCGAACAGGTGGGCCGACGAGGCCAACACCTGGGGCGTCAGTTCTTCGAGCGGCGAGATGTCCGCCACGATCCACACGCCGCGTCCGTGCGTCCCGAGCACGAGATCGTTCTCTCGCGGATGCACGACGATGTCGTCAACCGGTACAGTCGGGAGGTCGTTTTTGAGGCGCACCCAGTTCTGTCCCCGGTCTATGGAGAAGTACACCCCGATCTCGTTTCCCAGGAACAAGAGATTCCCCGTCCGCGGGTGCTCAGTGACGACGTTCACAGACCAACCATCAGGCAACCCCTTGGTGATGGCGCGCCAATTCCGACCGTAATCCTCGCTCACGTACACGTACGGTGCGTAATCGTCGTTTCGATGACCGTCGAACGTCGCGTACACCGTGCCCTCGTTGTGCCTCGATGCGACGACGCGACTGACATAAGTGCGGTCGGGAAGATCGCGTATTCGGTCTGTCATATCGTCCCACGTTGCACCGCCATCTCGAGTGACCTGCAAGTTGCCGTCATCGGTGCCCACGTAGATCAGATCGGCGTTGAACGGGGACTCGCCGATCGTCGTGATGTTGCCGTAAGAAGAGATGCCGTCGTGCCGGGAGAGCATGCGGTTTTCCCGCATACCCATGATCTCCAGTTCCGACCGATTGATGCTCTTGGTGAGGTCGGGACTGATCTCCTGCCAGGTTGTCCCGCGGTCGGTGGATTTCAGGAGATGATTGCTGGCGTGGTAGATGGTCGACGGGTTGTGCGCCGATATGACGATCGGCGCGTTCCAGTTGAAGTGGTAGCTGCGCGACTCACTATCTTCTCCGGGACGGGGAAGTGCACGAATGCGCTGCTTTTCCATCGACCTCAAGTCTACCCGATTGATGTTTCCACCCTGTGACTCGGAGAACATAATCGTCGGATCGTTGGGATCTATGACGTTATAGAAACCGTCGCCCCCTCCCACGTTGTACCAATCCCGGTTTCTAATGCCCTGGTTGGATTGGGTAGCGCTCGGTGCACACCAGGAACCGTTGTCCTGTAACCCGCCGCACACGTGGTACGGATACTCCATGTTCACGCCGATCTGATAAAACTGTGCGATGGGCAGGTTGCGCATTTGGCGCCAACTGTTGGAACGATCCCAAGATTCCGACACGCCCCCGTCACCGCCCAGGATCAAATGTTTGGAGTTGTTAGGGTCGATCCAAAGCGCGTGGTGGTCGCTGTGCACGCCACGGGACGCGTCGTTCGTGAAGGTCCGGCCACCATCGCTCGAGCGGTACAAGCTCGATCCGCCGAGGTAGATCTGGTTCGGGTCGCTGGGATCGACACGGATCTGGCTGTAGTACATCGGGCGGCTGTTGGTGGTGCTCAGATGCTCCCATGTATCGCCACGATCGGTCGAGCGGTAAACGCCATTCTGCTGATCGCCCTGGGGCTGCTGCGCCGCCTGCCCTCCGAACCCGCCGCGGCGGAGATCGGCCTCTACGATCGCAAAGACCAGATTTCCGTCGCCGCGATAGATGTCGAGTCCGATACGGCCTTTGATGCCGCTTGGCAGCCCGTTGGTCAGTTCTTCCCAGGAATCTCCACCGTCGGTCGTGCGATAGATGCCGCTGCCCGGACCGCCACCGTTGAACCCGAATCCGGTGCGTCGCCGTTGGTACATCGCAGCGAACAAGGTTTGGGGATCATCCGGATCCATTACTATGTCGATGGCACCGGTGTCTTCATCCACGTAGAGCACCTTCTCCCACGTCCGCCCGCCGTCCTTGGTCCTGTAAACTCCTCGCTCTTCGTTGGGACCCCACAGGTGTCCGACCGCAGCGACGTAAACGACGTCTGAATTGCGGGGATAAATGCGGATTCGTGCGATGTGCTGTGTGGCCTCGAGTCCCATGTGCTGCCACGTTTGACCGCCATCCAGGGACTTATAGACGCCGTTGCCCCACGGAGAGCTCTGGCGGTTTTGTGGTTCCCCCGTCCCTACCCAAATCAGGTTGGGGTTCGCCTGGGATAAGGTGACGTCGCCGATCGAGGAGGCCGACTGGTCATCGAACAGCGGCTCCCAGCTGGCGCCGTTATTCGTGGTGCGCCAGACGCCACCCGTCGCGGTGCCGACGTAGAAAATGGCGGGGTTGGATTCGACGACCGCCAGGTCTGCCACACGCCCGCCCATGATGGTGGGGCCAATCTCACGCCATTGCAGGTTGGAGACCGCCGCCTCGATGCGGTCGGTTTGGGCCCTTGCCGGGCCTGCCAAAATCGCTGTTAGTGAACCGATAACCAGTATTCGAGTGAATTGCATTGGTTGGATCTCCGCTAGAAGCCGCGATGCGGCGGAAAAAATGCAAAGGAAAACGCGTCGGGCACCTAACCAGACTACGTAACAAACGGGACCGAAGTTGGGAAGGGGTGTTTCGATGGTCAGGATCGTCGTGTGGAGCTCGGCGGCGGTGCCGGGATCTCAAAGAATCCCCCAGAAATGCCGATGCACGTCGATTGAGAAGGTCCACCGTCCGTCCCGCAGGCCGCGCGCCGTTTGGATCCGAAGCAGGTCGAATATGAATTGTGCGGCGACGCCGACTGACGGGTAAAAACCGCTACGGCGCGCTGCGAAAGGGGCGGGATTGCGGACAAACGCCACGTGCGCAAATGGCGCCAGCGTCGCTCTAGGCGGTGAACGGCCGAAGCGGCCCAACCCGACCGAAGGAAACGGCACGGGGAGTTGCCATTCCACATGTTGAGTCATACCCAGCGTGCCGGTCAGCTCATGGTAGCCATAGCCGGGCCCGCTAGTCGGTCCACCGAGAAAAACAAACTCCTGCGCGGGGACATCGGGCGTGGCCGCTACGGCGGCAGCCGTGGTCGTGAGCAACAAGCGGTGGGAGCCAACTCGCCTATCCATCGTCGTGGTCACGAAGACGCGACCGTAGTACGGCTGTGACGAGGCGATGGTCGTGTCGACTCCGCTGAACAATCCGCCACGCAGTTGTGCTCGCCAGCCGACATCCATCCCCCAGAAGGCGTGAGTCGTCGGACGTACCAGATCGATGGAAATCCGTCCTTGGCGTAGCGACCATGCGGGTACCACAGGGTCGAACGTACCGGTAAGAGAGGAAGTGTTGATCTCCAGACGTTCGTGCTGCTCGTATGCGGCAGTAACGGCCAGCTGGACACCGGCCACGTCGCTGAGACCGAGTGTGACTCCCGCACCGCGGGTTTCGTAGGGATTCGTGAAGTCGCGCCCGAACGCGCCGGCGGCAATGCTGTTGCGGAACAGTGACGTTTCCACCAGGTCGCCCACATCGCGGTGCTCCCGCTCCGCGAAGAATGTGAGATTGAGCCGTGTTGATGGACGCGTGTCGACGGCGAGTCGGCCCTTCACGGTCTCGTCGGCGAGGCCCACGCCTCCAGTCAACTCGATGCTTGCGCCGCCACCCAAGCGCAGCAGTCCCCCAGCACCAATGGCGATGCCCTCCACCCTGTTGACGCGGATGAAGTCGGAGATACGTCCTACCGACAACGCGCCGCCACGCAGCTGCCGGCTGAGGGCGTCTACCCCGACGAGCTGTTGTGCCTGCCGCAACACGTGCCGCGCGTCCTCATCGCTGGCGAACAGCACGTCGTCGGGCAACGAATCTACGATGCCACCTTGCCAAGGATACTGCCGTAGCTGCGCGCGAGGTACACGAATGAATTCCGTTCCCACAAAACTTTGCGAGTCGAGCCCCACGTTGAGTTTGTAACAACACACTTCCCACCGCGCCCGAATGATTCCGCGGGCCGGAAAATTGAGCCAGGTGCTCCGGCGAACTACCTCGACCTCTTGATGAAACGGGAGCCAGAAGCCTTCGATGAGCGCGTTCTCGAGAACGACGGATAATCGCTCGATGCGCTTGTCCAGGAATGCGTGACTTGTGAACGTGAGCGCCATTCGGGCCACGGCGCCGCTGTCCCGGTCCAGATAGGCGGCACCGATCACGGCGGGCTGGCTCTCGTCACGGGGCCGCACATGTACTACGTAGACACTGAGAACTCGATCGGGATACTCGAGGATCAACGAGTCACGAATGGCGAAGTCGTATGTAGCCAGACCCCGTTCAGAGAGTGGGTGCGGTACATCCCGAACGTCTCGTCCGTCGCCCATCCGAATGAGATCGGGAAAGTTGTTCTGAACGATTCCGAACCGATCGCGGTAATAGCCGATTTCGGCAGGCAGGAGCAGCGTGTCGCGCTGGCCGATCAAACGTTGCTTGCTGAGCATCGGTGCTTTCCAAAACACTTGCACGGCCAACTGGTCGACCTTTACGACTCTGGGTGGTTCGGGAAATCCCTCGCCGAACTGGCCTAGAAACGTGAGATACCCGCGGGCCGCAGCGGTATAGTCGGTGAGTCCGTTGGCAAACTGGCGCGACCGACGATCGACGGCGCGCTGCACGACAATGAGCGTCCGCGCATCGTTCCATTCGGTTTTCTGTGCCTGCGTGGCAAGGGGAAAGAGGCCGAACAACGCACCAGTGATGAGCGCGGCATTCATCGACCAATCGTCTCCGCAAAGGCTGGCATATCGCGATGATTACCGTACGGCACAGGGGCACGGAAAGCTCGTAGGAGCACCCGCAATCAGTTCGTGCACGTGGCGCACACGCCGTACAGTACGACCTCATGAGCCTCCACGCGAAAACCGGACGGGGCACTGAACCTCTGGTTTCCGGGACAGTGCTCCACCACCTCAAACGCTCTGTCACACTCCCGACACAGGAAATGATGATGGTGCGGCTTTCCGGAAACCTCGTATCGCGTGGTCTCACCTGGCAGGTCGACGGAACACAGCCAGCCGGATTCCGCGAGTAGCTTCAGATTCCGATACACGGTGGCTATGCCCAGTCCGTGGTCAGCGCCTTGCCGGCGTCGAGCACTTCTGCGGGACTCATCGGTCGGCCGGCCCGCGTCAAGACTTGGCGGATCGCTCGACGCTGAGGAGTGTCGCGTTCCATGCTTCGCTCCTATCAAGTTGCCGTTCTCGTCTCCCGGCAGATCGGTGGCGCCGGGCCGGTTTCCGCTGACCCGCTCCTCACGGGCCGAATCACGGCGCGTTTTTCGCTTGACTGGGACTTGACTGGGACTTGACTGGGATATGATAATAGATTATCGACGGCCTGTTGAGTCGGCCTGGAGTCTCCAGGCCGGGTCTGGCAGCCACGTTCTGGCGTCGTGAAGTGCCCCACTCCATAATGAGTGGCCCGCGTGACTGGACGAGATCCGGTATCACCGTGTCGAGGCACATGCCCAATGGCCGAAGAAACGATTTTCAGCAAGATCATTAGGGGAGAAATCCCATCTGATATTGTGTACCAGGACGACGTGCTTACTGCGTTTCGCGATGTGAACCCACAGGCCCCCACGCACATTCTCATCGTGCCAAACCATGTCATACCAACCGTATCGGACGTGACGGCCGGCGATGAGATGGTCTTGGGGAAGATGTTCACGGTCGCGGCGAAGCTCGCCGAGCAGGAGGGCATTGCCGCCGGTGGGTACCGGCTGATCGTGAACTGCGGCGCCAACGCAGGCCAGGAGGTGTATCACCTCCACATGCACCTTCTCGGCGGTAAACCGTTGGGCCCGATGCTCCATCGATCGGGCTGAACGTCATTAGCTTTTTGTGATGGTCGCTCGACGATGAATATATTGGAAGAGTGTCGAATCCATAGATAGGGCAACGAAAAATGATTGACCGGGAGCTGTTGGAGATCCTCTGCTGTCCCAAGACTAAAGTCCCCGTGGAGATGCTCTCCGAGGACAAACTCAAGGCCCTGAACGATCGTATTGGTCGTGGCGAGGTGAAGACGGTAGATGGAAGCAAGGTAGACACGCCGCTCGACGCCGGATTAATAACAGAGGACGGGAAAACGATCTATCGAATCGATGACGATATTCCCATCATGCTCATCGACGAAGGTATCCCTGCCGATCAGATTACCTAGCGCCGGTTACAGGGAATACGCTGAAGGGCCGTTCCTTATTATCGGGTAGCGAGGCCCGGGGCTGAGGCGTTCAGGTTCCCAGTGTCAGGTTCCAGGCCCCCCCCCCCCCCCGCTTATCATTACCCCGAAAAAGGTCAGCTCCGCAACAAACCCCCGAGGACCCTTCCGCAACAGCGAGGCACTGAATGCCAAGAGCAACGCGATGACGGCCACAATCTTGTATGTGGATGCGGTCTCCAGGGTCAGTGACTCGAGCGATACGCGCGGTATCCCGGCGAAGAGTCCGTTGACGAGATAGCCCAGTACGACCGAGGCGCCGATGATCGCAAGGGAGAAGGTGGCGGCCGTGCCGCGGCCGTGCAGGCGGCCGAGCACACCGAATGTGGTGATGTTGGTGGCGGGTCCGGTGATGAGGAACGCGAGGGCGGCCCCCGGCGACAATCCGCCAATGAGCAGTACGGCAACGAGCGGCGTAGCGGCAGACGCGCATACGTAGGTTGGGACGCCCAGGAGCGCAAAGAGCATCACGTCGACGCCGGGCGGAATGGCAGCCAAAGGGGAGGGAGTGCCTTCCAAGAACGGCGTCGTCACTGCCGCCACGCCCAGACCGGCCAAGATCCATGGCGCCGTGTCATCCACGACATCACCGAGGCCTACGCGTAGCGCTTTTCGCACCCGCGCGGCCGACGATTTCCCGACTGGCATTGCGTCAACGTCCGCTGCCTCGGTACCGGTTCCTGTCGATCGGGTAATTCCTCCCACCAGCCAGCCCACCGCGAGGGCGACCGCAGCGGCTCCGGCCACCCGAATGATCGTCATGTGCGGACCGAGGAGCGGAATGGAGAGGAAGATCGCGTCCAGCCCCAGCTCGGGTGTGGCCACCAGAAACGCCATGGCGGCAGGGGGCGGAACTCCCTTGACGATGAGCGTGCGATACAAGGGCACTACGCCGCAGGAACAGATTGGCAGCGGAAGCCCAAACGCCATTCCCCGGACGGCCTGTGCGCCGGCTCCTCCCCGTGCCATCCATGCTATTGAGGAGGACGGCATGAACACGCTGATGAAACCTGCGGCCACGAACGCGAGGAGCAGGGCAGGGGCGCTCTCCATGGAAAGCCCCAGGAAGGTGCCGGCCATGCGGCTCCCAAGGTCATGATCTCCGGTTCCGATACTACCGGCCAGAATGGCGCCCAGCAGGACCACCGCCAGCAACGCCCCGACGCCCTCGAGCCTGCGGGTCACCCTGTTTGCCGTTTCCTCGGGATGGGAACGGCTGTCCAAATGTGGTCGGAAAAACACCACGTGTAGGAGTGACCCACCCACCAGCGCCTGAAACCAGGCCACCGATTGTCCGCTCAGGCTTCCGCCTATGGCGGGTCCGACCGAGTAACCCACTCCCGTGGCCGCGGCAACCAAGCTCAGTACGAGGCCCGGTACCGCCGCTCCGAAGTGAGGCCTCAGCAACCACCAGATGGCGAGCCCCACTGGAAGCCTGTGGAGCACAACTGCAGCCGTGAGTTGTGTTCCCCAGAGTTGAACAGCACCGCCGTCGCCGAGGGCAACGCCGTCGATGAGCGCATGGAGGCAGAGACCCAGCAGGCCCATGAACAAAGCCAAGACGTGAGTCCCCTTGGCAGCCCGATGGAAAAGATGCTCCGCCAGGGTGGGACCGGCGAAGCCGACGATGACAAACCCGATAGCTGGCCAACCTCCCTGCATCACCGCTTCCGGCAGAACGCTCAGGATGACCAAGCCGCCGATCGCGACGAATACGAAGCCGTCGAGGACGCCGAGCAGAATGTTTCGGCGATCGGCGAAGCGGTATGCCAACGGGCCTAGGCCAAGGGCTGCGATGCTGGCCAGAAGCAGAGTCAACGGATGGCTAGCTCAGAAAATGGTTTGAAGAGTGCAAATGATAGCGCGTTATAGTTAAAAAACTTTCCCACTGCGCTTGAAGATAACCGTCAACCTTTTTCCCGCTGGTCGCGTAGCGTGATCACCCGGGGATGGGGAATCCATAGGCGAAGACGCGATAGCTGATGGACAGAAGGAACCCCGGCGCCCGAACGGACTATATTCTACGACCTATGCGAATGATCAGATTGGTGTCAGCGGTTGCTCTCTCATGTACACTGTCGGCGGTGGCAGAGGCACAACCGCCCGCCGTCTACGGTGGTGAGCCCGGCTCGCAGATCAGAATAGCGCTGGTGACGCTCGGACCGGGGAAGAACATCTACGACCGATTCGGACACAACGCCATTTGGGTGCAAGATCCGGAAAGAGGCATTGACTATCTCTACAACTACGGCACCTACGACTTCCGTCAAGAGAACTTCATCCTCAGGTTCGTGCGCGGCCGGATGCTCTACCGGTTGGCAAGTGGTGATCCCAATACGGCGTTCCGGTACTATCGCTCGGTGAATCGCAGCATTTGGGTCCAAGAACTCAATTTCACGCCGGCGCAGCGCATAGAGCTGCGCGATTTTCTTTTGTGGAACGACCTACCCGAGAACCGCGATTACCGCTACGACTACTACTATGACAACTGCTCGACCCGAATCCGGGATGCGTTGGACCAGGTGTTGGGGGGACCGATCCGACGGCAAACTGAGCACCGGCCTCTCGCTGCGACGTTCAGGTTTCACACGCAGCGTCTGACGAGCAACAACGTGTGGTATTACACCGGGTTGTTGATGGCACTCGGTCCGTTGGTGGATCGCTCGATCACGGCCTGGGATGAGATGTTCTTGCCGATGAGCCTCCGCGACCACCTTCGTAGTGTAACCGTTCCGAATGCGGACGGATCAGTGCAGCCGGTGGTGACGTCGGAGCGCACCTTGTTCGAGAGTACCGCTCTACCTGCGAGCCAGGCGCCCCCGGCGTGGTTGTTTGGCTACCTGATCGTTGGTGTGGTGCTGGCGGGAGGTTTGCTTTGGCTTGGCGGGAACGCCGCGGGAAGCAAGGGGTCTCGAGTTAGCTGGGCCGCTCTTGCCACTTCTTGGACACTCCTGGTAGGCGTGTTGGGAACCGTACTGTTCGGTATCGTGACTGCCACCGATCACGCAGCGGCGTATTGGAACGAGAATCTGTTTCTCTTCAATCCCCTTTCGTTAGCTTTGGCTGTGGCGGTGCCGCTCCTTGTGGCGGGCGTCGGCTGGATCCAGCGGCCGGCTGTTGTCCTCGCCGTCGCCGTCGCCGGACTCTCGGTGTTGGGCTTCCTGGCCCAGGCGTTGCCATGGCTCGACCAGGTCAACGGGCAGCTCTACGCCCTCGTCCTGCTTCCGAATATTGCCGTTGGCGTGGGGGTCTACCGTTTCCCTCGAAGGGAGCAGGGAGCAGGGAGCAGGGAGCTGTGAGCAGTTGAAATCGTTCCCTATCTAGCCCTCTGCCTCTTCTGCATCCCTGGACTTGGTTGTTTCTTTGAGGTCCGAATAAAACCGGTTCCCGCGTGTATCTTCTGTAGCAAGTTCATACGCGCTTACCACTTCTCAACTCGCTCGCGCGTCGAAGCCCACCGCGACCGAACTTCACGTTGATGCCATCGACCATGCGAGCGATGGTGCGATCGTGGCCGGTTTCCAGATCTCCCTCGGAGCTTTCCTCAAACAACGACAGCTGTGATGGATCGCGGGCCTCTATGAGCTGGGAGACCGCTACGCCGAGAAGGCGTGCCCTTGTGCGTCGCGCTCGCCGCAGCTTGCGGAGCAGCCGGTGTGCGGTCTCAACGATCGGCCGGTCGGCAGAGACAGGCTGGGGAAACGTGTGTCCCGCCTGGCGGGTCGTGAAATCGCCGTCCCGGATCTTGACGGTTACGGTGCGCGCCAGAAAACCATTCCGGCGCATGTCGGCGGCCACTCGTACGGCGAGGCGCAGAACTTCGCGGTTGAGATCGTCGTCTTCGGTGAGGTCGTCGAAGAACGTTTCCTCGTGACTGATTGACTTGGAACGTATCCGCCCTTCCACCGGGCCGGTGTCGATGCCGCGAATGCGGTTGTAGAACCAATGGCCGGTTCGCTTGCCGAACCATTCCTCCAGGACTCCTACGTCATGCCGCAAAGCAGCACGCACCGTTCGCATTCCGTATCGGGCGAGCCGTTTCTGAAATTTGGGGCCGATCATCGGGATCTGAGCCAGATCGAGGCGGTCGACGAACTCCTCCTCCCCTCCCGGCGGTACGATGTGGACGCCGGGTCTATCACCAGCGCGGCGTCGTTTGGCTTCCTCGGCGGCGAGCTTGGCGATCAAGCGAGACGTGTCGCCGCCGATGGACACCTTCAGCTTGGTGGACTCGAGCACCGCAGCCCGAATACGGGCGGCGGTGGCGGCAAGGCTTTCGTGGTAGAGTCGCTCGGTGCCTGTGAGATCGACGTAGAACTCGTCGATGCTGGCCGGCTCGACCACCGGAGAAAACCGCTCGAGCGCTTTGCGTATCTCCCTGCTTTTCTGGCTGCAGGCTTCTCGCGGCACGGGGACGATGACCGCCTTCGGGCAAAGGCGCAGGGCATGTGCTGTGGGCATGGCCGAACGCACACCGTACCGGCGCGTCTCGTAGGACGCCGACGTCACGACCCCGCGCTTCGACGATCCCCCGACGATGAGCAGCGGCTCCTTGCCGGCACCCTCAGGATCGACGAGGCGCGCCACGGCTACGTAAAACGCGTCGGCGTCGGCTAGCAGAATCCGGCGGTAGGTGACTTGGCGTGTGGGCACAACGACGACATCCCCGAAATAGAGTGCAGCTACCCGCGACCGGCCAGCGGCCGGTCATCCACTCCCGCTACTGCTTTCACCTGGAATAAGAAAACGGCCCACGCAGGGGCCGTTTTCTCATGAGGTCATGGTACGGAATGCCTAGCTCCTCCGGCGGCGGCTCGTCGTCCGCACGGGCCGCGCGGATCTGCGCGATCCGCCCGAGCTACGGCGCACTGAGCTTCCGGACCGCCTCGACGACCCGGAACTGCGTGCGGCCGACCTTCCACTACTCCTCGACGGCGGCGGGCGGCTCACCGAAGACCGGGAAGGCCACCTGCGCTGCGTGACACTCCGCTGCGGTGCCGACCGGCGAGTCGCCGACCGAGTCGCGGTGCTGCGCCGAGGGGTGGCTCGGCGTCCGCCGCTCAATTGGGGCCGGGCCTGAATCAGCGAGCGGGACGTGGAACTACGTGCCGGCGTCGCCCGGCGTCCGCTCGAGCTGGTCTGCGGGCGTGCCTGAGACGTCGCGCTTCTGCTGGACGGAGGCGCGGCACGGCGTTGGGGCGGGGGCCGCGACGGCGCCTGCACCCTGCCGCTCTGAGTCACTCGCGCGGACGGCCGCGGGGCTACGCGATACCGGCGCACGGGCTCGGCCCCACTTGCACTCGATCTCTTCGGCGTGGCGCGCCGTACGTTGCCGCCTGTCGTTGGCGGGCGTTGCGGTACCGTACGGCGTTCCCCTGGGTTCGGCGTCGTCCCGGTCACTGCCTGGCCGGCCGCACGTCTGCGAGCGTCCACGCTGGAACCGGTGGTGCGGCGGCCCCCCACTGTAGCGCTGCCCGTCGCCCTGGTCGGGGTGCCGCGCGCTATAACCGTGGACGCTCTTCGCGGCTGGGCACGGGTAACGCGCGTCGTGCGCCGGGCACTGGCCAAAACTCCGGACGGAGCCAGACGGCGGTCGCGATAGGTCGATGCGACGACCGGCCGGTTCCTAATCGTGTATTTGTAGTTGACTCTCACCACCGAGTTGCCGGAGAATCCGCGGTGGCCGAAGCCGAAGCCGAAGCCGTGGCCGAAGCCGAAGCCGTGGCCGAAGCCGAACGGGTCGTAATAGAATGGGTCGTAGTAAAACGGATCGTAGTAGAACGGGTCGTACCAGTACCCAACCCGCCCGAAGGAGTACCTGCCGTAGGGGTACCCGTAGTACCTCGGCCCACCGAAGGAGAAGCCGATTCTGATCCCCAGGCCATAGTTGTGGTCGTAGCGGTCGTAATAATTCGACCGGTAGCTACGGTAAGCGTGCGTGTACGCCGCCGGGGGGTTCAAGTAGTACGAGTCCGTTTCATAGATGAACGAACTACCGACAGCCATCCGCTGGGCGATCTGCGTCAACACGGGTTCGGCATCGCCGGCGATCTCGTAGTCGTCGAAGCTGCGGTAATCCCAGTGGTCGCCCCGGCTGAAATCGCCATAACGGAAGGGATCCTTGGAAAACGCCACGTAGACGGTTCCGTATCCAACATCCTCCGCGGTACTAATCGCTTCTCGGTTCTGCCGATCCCGAATCTCGAAATCCCGGCCACCGCGAATGAAGTCATCCTCGTATGGATCGATGGGGAACAGGACGCGGATACGTCCCTCCGGATCGGCGTGAAGTACCATGAGGTGCCCGTCCTGTTCGGCTCGTACGTACACGCGTACACGGTCGCCGAAATCGAGATTGTCTTGGCGGCTGAGCCACACTCGCAGCGGTGGATCCTGCTGGACGGACAGCGAGGGCGCCGGCGTCTCCATCGCCGTCAGTGTCGGCATCAGTAGTGCGAAGAGAGCGATGGTTTGCATGGTACCTCCAACCTCCATAAGCCAATATGGCGTGTGGCGTCGCACTCATGCAACTCGAAAGACACGACGGACGGGTGGAGTCTGATCCTGTCGAGCCGCCGTCTGCTCTCTGTCACAGCGAGTTGTGTGCCAGAACGTAAGTTATTGTAATATATATCGTTAAGATGTATCTTGAAGTGGCTGATTGTCCCTTAATCAGGACGCACCTGTCGGCCTGCGGAGAAACGTTACTCTTTGGAACAAACGGCCCTGTCAGAAGTACCAAAGCCTCAAGATGATCATCGGGTCAAAAGGACGCCGAGTATGCGGCTCACGGATCACAGCGCAGCATCCTCTAACGTTGTAGATACGGAAGCACGTGCCAGGTTGGCGGGCGAGGTCGTGGAGCGCCAGCGGCGTACGGTCGAGGCATTGGCGGTCCCCGACCTCAAGCGACACATCTTTCTGTGTTGCGACCAGACTGACCCGAAGTGCTGCGATCGCGCTCGCTCTTTGGAAGCGTGGGCGTACCTCAAGCGTCGGCTCGACGAGCTGGGTCTCTCGAAGCAGGGTGGCGTGTACCGTACCAAGGCCAACTGTCTGAGGATTTGTGAGGGCGGCCCGATGGCCGTTGTGTATCCGGAAGGGGCGTGGTATCGGCAGTGCGATCCTCCCGTCTTGGAGCGCATCATCCAGGAGCATCTGATTGAGGGGCGGGTGGTAGCGGACTTCCTGGTTGTTCAGCGTGAGTTGTCGGGGGAGCCGGCGCTACCTTCCGGCGACTGAGGGCATGGAGAGCGATGAGCGAATCTCGAACTGATTATTCCCTGCTGACGACGGTGTCGATGATGGTGTTGGCCGCAGTGGCGATCGCCGGTGCGCTGCATTTCACCCGCCGACTCATGGTGCCCTTCGTGCTCGCCATCTTCATCTCATACCTCGTCTCTCCCCTGGTGGACTTCCTGAGAGTCCAGTGCAGGATTCCCAGGCCGGCGGCAGTGACTATGGCCTTGCTCGTTGGCGCAGGGCTGTTCACGTTGATGGGATTGCTCGTTACCAGCTCTACGCAGAACCTGCTGCAGCCTGCCAACTTGCAGCTTTACCAGGATCGGATAGTCGCCGTCGTAATAAAATTCTTCGACATATTCGAGTCGCGGAACATCGACATAGGGCAGGAACGGCTCATCGCAACGCTCCAGGATCCCGACCTCCAGAACTTGCCGATCGTCAACATGTTGCGGACCACGGTCGGCGCGGTGCTGGACCTCATAGTCACCGGAGTGTTGGTTTTCATCTTCGTGATTTACCTGCTTATTGGCCGAAACCCGAATCAGTTTCGTGAGGGTTTCTACGCCCAGATAGACCGCAAGATCCGCAGCTACATCGTCATCAAGTTCATCACTTCGGCTACCACTGGCTTGTTGACCTGGATCATTCTCACGCTGTTCGGGCTGGATCTTGCCCTCGTGTTCGGCGTGATGGCTTTCTTGCTCAACTTCATCCCCTCCATTGGCTCGGTAATCGCGACACTGCTGCCGCTCCCCATCGCCCTGATCCAGTTCGACAGCGGCGTGGCCATAGCGCTCGTCATTTTGTTGCCCGGAGCCGTTCAATTCACGATTGGAACCATCGTGGAGCCATTGGTCATGGGTGAGGGTTTGGATCTGCACCCGGTGACCATTCTGTTGGCCCTGGTGTTCTGGGGCTTGCTGTGGGGCCCCGTGGGTATGCTCTTGGCGGCGCCCATCACGGCAGTGGTGCGGATCGTGTTGGGTCGGTTGGAGATCACCCGGCCCGTGGCGGAACTGCTCGCCGGCCGCTTGCCGGCGAACCTTGCCACAGGCCAATATCCGGTTCCGGTGGCGAAGGGGTGAATGCCGCACCAACAACCCTCTCCACCCGCGGCTGAAGCCTCACCACCCATTCCGCGAGATACGCCAGCTGCCGGCGTTGGTCCGCGGTCGGCGGTCCCGCCCAGCCGTCAATCCGATTGTAAAGCTGGGTGAGTCGTCTGCGGACTTCAGTGAGTAGCGGCAGGATCTCATCAATCTCTGTTGCAACGTCACGCGCCCGTTCCCCAGTGCCGACCCAGACGATGTTGGTATCGAGTTGGTGTACGGCTATCGCACCTACCGAGTGGGTGCCCTCATTCTTGAAGACCGGCTCGAACGTCACGCCGTTGTTCGTGGTCTTCCACACGCCGCCGGTGGCGGACGCGACATAAAAAGTGAACGGATTGGATTCGACGACAGCTATATCCACGGCGCCCGCTCATGTTTATGGGACCGATCTGCCGGAACGTCAGGTTGGCAAATGTGCCAGCGTTCAACTCCTGAGCCGCCAGGCTGGTTCGACTTCCGGCAAGTGCTGCGCCGAGGAGGAGCGACAGGGTCACACAATTGCGATTCACGTTCGCACTCCTTGACTGAGGATCATGAAGGCGGCCAAAAGGTATTAGCCCATCTGACGTTTTGCGAGAGACGCTGTAGGTTGAGGCGTGAGAGGTGGGAAGGGAGAGGGGAGAGGGGATAGTAGGGTGACATTCATGGGCAGGAGTAGGGACTATGCATAGAACGGTGGTTTGTGCGGGCATCTTCCTCGCCACTGTCGTACGGGCGGCGGGTGCTCAAATTATTTACCAGGTATCCTTTCCCAACGTGGTGCACCACGAGGCGGAGATCAGTATTTCGTTTACCGATCTACCGGCGGTGCCGCTCGAGCTGCGAATGAGTCGTTCCTCCCCGGGGCGCTACGCGCTCCACGACTTTGCCAAGAACGTGTACTCGTTTCGGGCCGAGGACGGGAACGGGTTTCCCCTGCAAATCACCCGGCCGAATCCTTACCAGTGGGACGTGCCGGTTCACGATGGTACGGTTCGGGTTAGGTACACGCTTTTTGCAGATAGGGCCGATGGAACCTATTCACAGGTGGATGAGAGTCATGCCCATTTGAATGTGCCTGCCACCTTCATGTGGGCGCGGGGTCTCGGCGACAGGCAAATTCGCGTGACCTTCCAACCGCCTGACGGCGCGGAGTGGAGCGTGGCCACGCAGCTGTTCCCGACGGACGATCCAATGACCTACACGGCACCCGACCTCTACTACTTCATGGACAGTCCCATTGAAGTGAGCGATTTCGCACTTCGGCAATGGGAGGTCTCGGCGAACGGCAGTACCAGTACCATACGCTTGGCGGTACACCACGACGGCACGGAGCAGGAGGTAGATGATTACGCCGAGATGGTGAAAAAGGTGGTGGAACAAGAGATTGCAGTGTTTGGCGAAGCCCCGGATTTCGACGGTGGTACGTACACCTTCATGGCAGATTATTTGCCGTGGGTTTCCGATGACGGCATGGAGCATCGCAACTCCACGATTCTCAGTAGCACGGCATCGTTGGAGAGGGCGGCGCGCAGACTGATCGGTACTGTCGCTCACGAGTTCTTCCACGCGTGGAATGTAGAGCGTATCCGGCCACGCACGCTCGAGCCGTTCGACTTTGAGCGTGTCAACATGTCTGGCGAACTGTGGTTTGCAGAGGGGTTCACGAGCTACTACGGGCCGCTGATCCTGCGGCGGGCCGGACTCACCGCCATGGCTGACTACGCTTGCTCTATCTCCGGCGCTCTGAGTTTCGTGATCAACGCGGCGGGACGCCGCTTCTTTAGCCCGGTGGAGATGAGCATGCAGGCGCCGTTTGTGGATGCCGCTACCGCGGTCGATCCTGACAATCGCGGCAACACGTTCATATCGCACTACACGTGGGGTTCGGTCATCGGCTTGAATTTGGATCTGACTCTCAGGTCGCGCTTCGACCTGACGCTCGATGGCTACATGCGGGCCGTGTGGGAGCGTTTTGGAAAGGCGGAGATCCCATACGCGGTGGACGATCTGGAGAACGGATTGTCCGAGTTTACGGGAGACGAGGGGTTTGCCACTGATTTCTTTGCGCGCTACGTCCGCGGCCGTGAGGTGCCGGACTATGAAGCGCTGCTCGCAAACGCGGGGTTTCAGTTACGGCCAGCGCGTCCTACCGAGGCGTGGCTCGGAACAACAGGCATGCAGTACACTAGCGGCGGTGCCACTTTGAGCGCCACTCCTCCGATAAGGAGTCCACTGTACGAGGCGGGCATAGATCGCCGCGATCGTATCGTGAGCATCGATGGCCAGGTGATCACGGGAGCAGCGGTATTGCGCGAGATCGTTGGTCGCCACAGCCCGGGTGACACGGTGCAAGTTCGATTCGAACAGCGGGGACGCACGAAAACTGTGACCGTGACGTTCGCCGTTAACCCGCAGTTGGAGGTCGTGAGATACGAGGAAGCCGGGCTGGAGGTGACTGAGGAGATGCGGGAATTCCGGCGGCGCTGGTTCGGGGAGGATTGATTAGGTCTTAGGTTTTGGAAAGTAGGAATGGGAAGCGGGAAGTTGGGAAGCGGAAGACCACACTGTCATTGCCGGACGGCGATTGGAGTTCCTATAAGTTCTTGTTGTACGGACAGGCGTACCTTCGTAAAATCCCTCGCATCGAACTGTATATGGTTCGTCCTCGTGATCGTTCAGGACAGAAAAAGGCCTTTGTTCATTCAGGCCGCAGTCGGCAATCGTGCGGCTTCGTCGGTGCCGGCTCGCTCACGTCGCAACTCATCGAACCACCACCACGAAATCATGGCGATCACTACGATGCCAAGTGCCGTGCCCGGCAGCGCACCGGGATATGCGCGGTGCAGGCCTTCGGGTACCCGGCCGAGAATCACCATTACCGCGACAGCGACCGGCGTGAGTGTAATGTCGAATCGTAGAACGAATACGTAAGCAGCCAGCATCAGCAAACCTGTCACGGTGCCCGAAACGGCCCAGAGAGCGGGCTCGGGGCCGGGGTTCATACCGCGCAGCAGAAGGCCCGTGACGATGGCAAGGGCGCCCAATAGCGCCGTCCGTTGTGTCCATTGGTATGTGAGTTTGTCGGCTGCACCGAACAGCAACATCAACACCGCGGTAGTTGCTATATAGCCGGTAACCGGACCGAGAGCCGCCGCTGCCAGCGGCACATAGCTCTCCGCTCCGGAGAACGCTGGCCATTCTGGTGCCACGTCGGAGGGCATGAGCCCGGCCACGGCCGACGCGCCCGCGGCAAGCGCTCCCAAGGCCAGCGCCAGTTGGATTGCAGTTCCGCGATCCAGGCAACTCTGACCCCATGACCACCGGGGCGCGACACCGCACGTCAGCGCAGAGAGCGCAGAGGCTATCATCAGTCCTATGAGACCTAATCCTCCAATCATCATTATCTGGAGGTTCAGTGGTTGGGCTGTTGAGAAGTTGGCCATCGCAGCCGGCCAATCGTTCGCTAGTGCAGCAACACCCACCAGCAGCAGGATGGCGAACGTCACGAAGCAGATCCGCACGGAAAAATTCTTGCGGCTCCACGACACAACGCCCGACACACCCCCAACCAAGAGAATTCCGGCCAGGAAGAGGATCCCCGACCCCTGAAGTATAGCGCCTGCAAGACGCCGGTTGCGCTGTTGTCGTTCCCACTCTTCGGGAACATGGATGTAGCGGTGGACCCCGACTACGTCATCGCCGGCGATCGAGACCTCGATCCGTCGCTCCCCCCGTGTCAGCGCGGGCGTGGTGCGATCCGCAAACGTGAATACCCAATCGGTGCGGGCGTCGAGCTTCGATGGTGTTGCCGAAACGTCCTCGAGGTCAGACGTATCGACCCCGAGCCTTGTGCGCACCGCCGGGTGGGCCAACTCGCGTGCCTGACCCTCGGTAAGCGTCGACCCGGGTTCAGATTCGGGAAGTTGATGCCGTATGTCCTGGATCGACCCATTACCGGTTACCTGCACCACCCATTGCTCCGCTCGAGCGGCCACATCTCCCTCAAACGTCACAACCCGTACTTCCCAGTGTGGGGCACTCAGGTACGAGCCGAGCAGCTCGAAGTAACGATCCTCGCCGTCGGTTTCCCAAATGAAGCGGTGCGCTTGGTCGCGGCCTGCTTCCACCTGGGGCAGGACGAGCCAGTCTTCAAGTAACGTCACGCCTTGCTCGGCAAGAGCGTCCGTTGCAGTATCTGCCGCTTCATGGCGGCTGGTCGAAAATGACGCTATCTCGCTCGTCCACGAGCCTGCAACGCCCCAAACCACCACGCCCGCTATCCCAGCTCCCAGGACGGCGCGAACGGTGCGGGGGAGAAGGATCACATCGCCCTGCGGTGTTGCCGGCTCGGCTGGCATGTCGGTCGTGCCGGCGGCCGGCTCCCACGATTGGTTCAGCGACTGCACCGGGAGATCGCTCCAGCGCCCGGCACGCCACCGTTGTCCGAGCACGACCCACAAGGGCACCAGCGTCAGCGCTACGACCATCAACTGATCCAGCCAGACGCCGGGCGCAGTCGATACAAACAGCGGCAGCGCGAACCACACTACATCGAACGCAAAGTGCAACACGATCGATACGAGGAGGCCGAAGCGCAGATACAAGAGGCCGAAGGCAATTGACGGAATGATCAGCTCCACCAGCCGTGCATACGGTGGCTGGGTAGCGTACGGGGCATGGCCGGCCCCGAATACTAGAGCTTGTAGGACGAAGGCGCCGACTATCCAGGCCCGCCGATGACCGAGGCGGTCGCCGATCAAGGCCGCCCCTGCGAGCGGCACCGCGCGAAACAGACATTCCTCCCAGAAACCCGCTTGGAACGACGAGGCGATCGCCGTCAGCCACGGGAAATAGCTTGCCAACACATCTGGCTGAACCAACGTATCCGACGGGGTCCACCAGCCGAGCACGCGAGTCGAGAAGAAATAGAGGGCGACCCAGTACGCGAAGAACACTCCCACGAGCAGGTACCCGGCTACCGTCCGTCCGAGGACCGCGCGAGAGCTTGCGGCACCACGCGACCAGATTTGCCACAGTTGCGGGTGATGGGGAAAAGCCCGGCGGGTGAGGCTCTCAGCGGCTATGAACGAGAGGCTGAACAGCCCTGCAAAAAGAACAAAGACTCCAAAGAGCAGGGCGAGTTGCTGAGCGACGAACCCCCGTGTGGAGAGCGCCGTGTCATATGTCATCCACAGTAGGGGCCACCGGTTCAAGCCGACGAGCAGCTGGAGGAAGGACACCAGCACGCCCCAGAACACGGCCTGCCTCCAGAGGACCCAGCGCCGCCGGAGCAGGAAAAAGAGTCCGATTACGGCACCGACGAGGTACAGAATCATCGCGATCGATGAAGCAACGCCGATGGCGTTGTTCGCCGCCCGCATCTCTTCGTATCGTCGCGTGAAACCCTCGGGAATTCTGATGAAGTGGGTGACTTCGGTCAGCCTATCGCCGGCCACGACGAGCCGCAGGCGGTACCTTCCCTCGCCGAGCTGCCGGTCCGGGCGCTCGTACACGAACGTATGGTCGATCCGCTCGCTGGGACGCACCTCCTGGGATTGCTCGACCAAAACGTAGGCCTCGAGTTCTATCTGCCACGGCCCTGACGCCGCGGCTTCAGCGATCTGCCGGGCGTCGTCTGAAGACAGCTGCACCCCGGGTGCATCCTCATCGATCTTTTCCACGAACCCGTAGGGTCTTCCGTCGGGAGTAAACCGGAACAGGGTTTCGTTGATCTCGCCAAGCGCGAAGTGCCGCACGCGCCATGTGTAGGCCGCGAACAAACCCTCGCTCAGCATCCGGCCGAACTCTTCTTTGCCGCCGCCTTCGAGCTCCACGAACGTTTGTACCCGTTGATCGCTGCTAAATGAGGCCGCCTGTCTGAAGTTCGGTGGACTCAGGTCATGTTGCGCCGCCAGATCTCGCGCCGCGCGGAGTGCTCGTTCGCGATCCATGGTGATGTTGAGGGAGACGATCGGAAAGGCTTGTGGGAAGTATTGGTAGGCGAAAACGGAGCCGACGAGCGACAACAGGACCAGGAAGATCCAGAAGGCTGGCCTTTTGAGCATGGATATCTCCAGCGGCGGTTGACGATTTGATGCAGATGCGCTGCCCAGCAAACATGTTGGATGGGGACCCGAGTGGCTAGAGCACCTCTCGTTCGGTAGTGCTATTTTCTCGCTTCCTCCAACACTTCCTCCAACTCGCCGAGCAAGACATCAATCCGTTTCCGATCTGCGTTGTGCCCCATCAGCCCAATCCTCCACGCTTTCCCTATGTAATGGGCCGAACCCAGCTCTGATCTCGATCCCACGATCCAGGAGAGTCTTGCGCACGCGGACGTCGTCGATGCCGTCGGGAATGTTCACCGCTTCGAGTTGCTCAAGTCCAATCTTGACGTATTCAATCCCGCTCGGGGATCGTAGAGCGTCAGGTTGGCTGATCTGTAGGTCGAACCAAAATCTCGTTCACGTTCACGTGATCCGGCCGCGACAGTACGAACAGGATCGTTTCGGCGATATCGATTGACTCCAGCGGTGTTTTCTCGGCCCACATTTCCTGGAAGCGATTGGCCGTCTCGTTGTCGGTGATGTGGTGTGTCAGCTCCGTGGCTACTACGCCGGGCTCGATGTCGGTCACCCGAATCCCTTCAATAGGTGATAGTTCCAATCGCAATCCCTGGGAGATGGCGCGTACGGCGAACTTGGTAGCGCTGTAGACCGTTCCCGACGGGAACGGTCTCCGGCCTGCCACCGATGACACGTTGATGATGTGCCCGGATCCCTGCTTCAGCATGGTCGGCAGCGTTGCTGCTACGCAGTACAACACCCCTTTGATGTTGACATCTATCATGCTGTCCCATTCCTCGACCTTCAGCTCGCTGATGGGAGAGAGCGGCATGATACCGGCGTTGTTGATGAGAATGTCGATGCGCCCGAAAGCGTCGAGCGCCGTCCTGGCCAATCGTTGCACCGATCGCTCGTCAGCCACGTCGGTGGGCGCCACCAATGCGGCGCCCTCGCGGTGCTCGATATCTGCGGCCAAAGCCTTGAGTCGCTCAACCCGACGAGCAGCGAGGACCACTCGAGCGCCCGACTCGGCGAGCCGGCGAGCCGTGGCCTCGCCGATGCCGCTGGAAGCTCCAGTGATTATGGCGACTTTGTCCTTGAGCGAGTCTGTCATCTGCTAAACACCCTTGGTTGCTGGAGTTGCCTTGCGAAGTGGACTGCCGGTTCCGCCCCTCTGCCCTGTGAAAATACTTCTCCTGAGCTACCATGACAGTATTATTCCTTTGTGATGCTTCCAGAGGAGGCCAGCAATGCCACGAGTGAATTTCGACACAATGCCCGAAGATGCACGTCTGTGGATATTCGCCGCCGACCGGCCGTTGAGCGCCGCCGAACGCGATCGGTTGCTAGGACGTGTGGATGCCTTTCTAGAGGAGTGGAAAGCTCACGGAGTGACACTGACCGCGGCCAGGGATTGGCGCTATGACCGCTTTCTCTTCATCGGCGTGGACGAGGCGGTGGCAGGCGTGTCGGGTTGTTCTATCGACGCTCTGGTGAACGACATGAAAGCGCTGGAATCAGAACTCAGCGTCACCCTGGTGGACAATTCCCCGGTGATGTTTCGTGATGGGGACTCGATCCGGCGCGTGCAGCGCCAAGAGTTCGCCGAGCTGGCGGCCGGGGGAACCGTGGACGGCGATACACTCGTATTCAACAACACGCTCACCACGGTGGGGCAACTGCGCGCCGGCGAGTGGGAAGTCCAGGCGAGCCGCTCTTGGCATGGAGAGGCGTTCCTTGCTCCTCGCTCACCACAATCCCATGCAAGTACAGATCTTCGGTATCAAGAAAAGCTCCGCCACCCGTAAGGCACAGCGTTTCTTCTCCGAACGCCGCATTCAGGTTCACTTCGTAGACATGAAAGTGCGAGCGGCCTCAATTGGGGAGCTGCGTCGCTTCGCACAGAAGTTCGGTGTTGAGGCACTTCTCGACCGAGACTCCCGCCGCTTCGCCGACCTCGGCCTGCGGCACGCCCAACTGTCTGAAGATCGGTGGGTCGAGAAGCTGGCCGAGGAGCCTCTGCTTCTGAAGATCCCTCTCGTGCGGTGTCAGAACCGACTGACCGTGGGTGTGGCGGAAGAGGAATGGGAGGAGTGGGTGAAAGCCGGGTAGTAGTAGGAGGGCGGGTACTCCTCCCTCCTCCCTCCTCCCTCTCTAGTCGTGCCCCGTCACTGTAGCCTGACGATCCAGTACCTCGGACTCACCGTCGTTGGCAGGGTTGCGCCCGCGCCGTCGCGGAGCCTGAGCGCCATCGCGCCGCGTGCGCCGGCGGCCGTCACGACCGTGTAGTAGGTGCTCCCCCCGCGGACACTGTTGGCGTCGCTGAACGCGCCCCAGCTCCGTGCAGTCGGTGCGAGACTCAACGCCGGGTCAAACAGTTGGAACACGTCGAACAGGTCCCAACTCGTCATCTGCAACGCGGTGGCTAGGCCCGTGATCGATCTCCCGTCCACGTACAACATGGCGGCCCACTGTACGAAGAGGTCGTCGAAATCGACACCCACCAACGCCTCGACGTTGGCACGGCCGCTGAGCGACGGGCTCTTCCCGATCCAGTCCTTCTCCAATTGCGCTACCCCGCCCGGATACGTCGGACCGTATTGATCGAGAATCCAGCGGTGCATCGACCAGGAGGCCCCGTAGAAGAAGGCGGACGTACACTGCAACGAGGTGACGGCATCCTTGAAGCTGTAGAGCGAGCAGTTGTGCGGCGCGTTGGGGATTTTTCCGGCGGGGGCATTATTGAGATCCCAGCCGAAGTAGCGTCCCAGGCGTGAGAAGCGCTGCGCGTACAACGCGTCGTTTATGCCGTTCGCGCTGATCTTGGCTTGGCCGTAATTCTGTTCCGGCATGTCAACGCGTTGCCGGAATCCCAGTAGCTCTTTGGCGAGATCGGCCTGTCCTTCGGCTTCCCAGCTCGCCATCAACACGCCGCCGGCCTGCTTGCGACGGCTCTGCTGAATCGTGTGCGTCACCTCATGCGCGATGAGGGCGGGCATGTTGGCCACCACGCTGCTCCGGGATAGGGCACCGGTGGCGTAGGTGTCGGCGGGGTCCGGGACGTAGCCGTAGAAGATCTCTCCCTCGTTGCTGGACGCGCAGCTCAGGGGATCGTTGAGGTCGGTGGGGCTCACGAACCCCGCGGCGTTGGGGACCTTGTTGACCTCCTTCGTGAGGACCATGAAGACGCGTAGGTTGGCGTCGATGTCCGACGGCGCGTCGAAGTTGGCGAGGAGCACCGCGTAAATGTCGCTGTCGAAGTCGGTGCTGAACTGCAGGAGTTCGGCATCGCTGAACGGATCGTCCGTCGGGTTGTCCCGGTCCACCACGACGATGCCGTTGGTGCCCACCGCCTTGACCGCGGTCCTGATGGTGGTGAAGTCGGTGCAGAGGTTCCCCAAAATGTTGGGCACGTTGAAGTCGATGCTGTCTCCCACTACGGGGACCACCGCTGCCGCCCGCACCACCTGGGCGTCAAAGAGGGCGGGGTGCCGGGGCAGGTAGGCGTTGTCCATCTCCCATTGGCGGAGACGGGACTCGACCTGCAGCCGGGCCTCCTCCCGTGCCAACTCGTCTTGCTCGAGCGGTGTGAGCATGCGGCCACGCGGGCGCACGCTCGACAACAAATCGGGAGCGGCCAAAAGAGGGGGCGGAGACGAAGCCGCACCCGCCACGGCGGTGAGCGAAAACGGCATCACGGCGTCGATCTCCGCCGTGGCGCTGACCCCGATGAGATAGCTGTCACCGCCCGTGAGATCCGGCAGGAAATTCAAACAGAAATCCGCGGGCGTCGCGAGAACTTGCTGCGCTCCCACCGCGATGTTCATCGTCGTGGCGGGATTGAGCCGTTGATTGATCGCGCCCGATGTCTCACCCGAAACCCCCACGGTGATGTTCACGTTGCGCGCCGGTTGGCAGTCAAACGTCGGGAGCGTGACGGTAAGTGACGTGGTGCTCGCCATCGTCACGGTCGCGGCCACTCCGTCGACCGTTACCGCGTTATTCCCGAGGGTCAGAGCAAACCCGGTTCCGGTCAGCGTCGCCGTCCCCCCTTCGACGAGAGGGTCGGGGGTCACGCTGCTGAGCGAGAGAGTGGTAGCGCTCGCCGTGAACGTGATCGGCGAGCCGGTGAGTCCCAGAGCAGTGGCGGTGGCGGTCTGCGTTCCCGTGGCCGGTCCGAGGGTCCAAGTGGTCATGGCGAGGCCGTTGGCACCGGTGTTGGCGTTGGTGCTCCCCAGCGAGCCGACTCCAGTCGGAAGGGCAAACGTCACTGGCTGATTGGAAACCCCGTTGCCGAACTGATCTTCCACCTTCACTTCGATGGGGTTGGCCAGGAGCTGACTCACCAGCCCGGTTTGCATGTCGCCTCCAACCAGCATGAGTGCCGCCGGTACGTCGGGATTCGCGGTTGCGCTGAAATCCACGTTGATCGCGGCGTTCGATGTTACGCTGGCTCGCACGGTTTGCGCGCCGGCAGTGGTGCCCAGCGTCCAGTCAGTCGAGGCCTGGCCGCTCGCGTTGGTGTTGGAGCTGGCGGGCGAGAAAGACCCGCCACCGCTGGTGACGCTGAAGGTTACCGACACTCCCTGCATGGCTAGGCCGTTCTGGTCGTTGACCTGCACGACCACCGACGTCCCCAGAGCGGTGCCCACAGTCCCCGTCTGCGTGTCGCCATCGACTTTCACCATGGATGTAGCGGTGGGAGTCGGTGGCGCGGTATTGGTGGGGTCCTGCTTGGATGTGCAGGCGGTCGTGCCGAAGGCGAGGGCACTACACAGTAACGCTGTTCGGTAGGCGTGGATCAAACTGCTCATCGATAACCCCGCTGGTGTGGTGGAGATTCAGTGGGGCTGCGGACCAGTAGCACGCTCCCCGAGGCCTGCTGTAACGAATTCCATAATATCGGGCCTGAGTCGGTGACTTGGGACACATCTCTCATCTTCCGTCATCGTCTCCCCACCAATCCAGCTGAGACTGCCTCGACACTGGGGCAGCCACACAGGGCCAACGCCGACTCTACCTCATCGCGCAGCATCTGCAAGACCTTCGTGACGCCCGCTTGGCCGTCGGCGGCCAGTCCCCATACATACGGTCGGCCCAGAAGAACGCCGCGTGCTCCGAGTGCCAGGGCTTTCACGACATCTGTTCCCCTGCGGATCCCGCCGTCGACCAGAACCTCGACCTGGTCCCCCACTGCCGCCGCAATCTCAGAGAGAACGTCCACGCCTGCGGGTACCCCGTCGAGCTGCCGGCCACCGTGATTGCTGATGACAATGCCATCTACTCCCATGTCGGCGGCCAAGCTCGCGTCTTCGCGTGTCAAAATGCCCTTGAGGACCACCGGAAGCTTGGTGATGGATCTGATCCAGGCAACATCGTCCCACGTAAGGGAATCATTCAACAAGTCTGCGACGTACGCCGTGAGGGCTGACTGGCGTTCTATCTGAGGAAATTCCGAAGAGTCTGCTGCGTCCTCGAAGTTTCTGGGCACAACCTCCGGCGGAAGAGTGAATTGGTTGCGAAGATCCCTCTCCCTACGTCCGAGGCGGGAAACGTCGACGGTCAGGCAGATTGCGTCGTAACCGCTCGTCTCCGCACGCTCGACGAGTTGCTGTGTGGCGGCCCTTTCCTTGCAGCAGTAGAGTTGAAACCATTTTGGTCCAGGTGCCGCCGCCGCTATGTCCTCCAAACAGAATGACGCCAGCGTGCTCGCGATCATGATGGTTCCAGCCGCTGATGTAGCGCGGGCGGTTGCAAGCTCACCGTCTGGATGTGCCAGCGTTTGGAAGGCCGTAGGGGCCACGAGCACCGGAAAGGAGATTTGCCGTCCCAGCACCTCGGTGGACGTGTCCACCGTAGACACATCTATGAGGACGCGAGGGTACAACGTAAGCCGTTCGAAGGCAGCGCGGTTCTTCGCAAGGGTAATTTCGTCGTCTGCGCCGCCGGCGACGTAATCGAAAGCCTGCTGGCTCATCCGCTCCCGAGCCAGGGCCTCGAATTCAGAGATGTTGACGGGGTCCATGGGGTAAACGTGGTGGGGATGATTGAAGGAGGGAAGAGGGGGCCTCTCCCTTACGACCTCCAACCCTGTAGCTTTCTAGCTTCCATGTTTGAACTCGTATCCGATGTCTGGCCCTATGCCATAGGGACGTTGGTCGCGTTGCTGGCATTGGGGACGTCGGCGCATATCGTGTTGTATAAGCGGGATGCACGCGCGGCGGTTGCGTGGGTCGGCATGGTGATAGTGTTCCCAATTGCCGGTGCAGTGCTGTATGTCCTGCTCGGTATTAACCGCATCCAGCGGCTGGCGGCCGAATTGCGGCAGGAACGCCTGCGACTCGAGGCCAATACCGCCGAGCTGCAAGTGCGGCGCCACAGCATCCAGCAGGTGCTCCCCGCGGAGGATACACACCTCACCGGGCTCGGCCGCTTGGTCGACCGTGTTACCCGTATTCCGATAACGGCGGGAAACGAGGTGCGGTTGCTGGTGAACGGTGATGCGGCCTATCCCGCCATGCTGGAGGCGATCGACGGCGCGCAGCACACGGTGGCGTTGAGCACGTACATCTTCGACAACGACCACGCGGGTATGATGTTTGCGGACGCACTGGAGCGTGCCGTGGAACGAGGAGTCGAAGTGCGCGTGCTCATTGATGGGGTGGGGGCGCTCTATTCCAGGCCCTCGATTACCAAGGAACTCGAGCAACGCAATATTCCGGTTGCGCGGTTCCTGCATTCGCTGTTCCCGTGGCGGATGCCGTTCCTGAATTTGAGAACCCACCGCAAGATCCTCGTGACCGACGGCTGCGTTGGCTTCACAGGCGGAATGAATATTCGGGAGGGACACCTTCTAGAGCGCAGCCCCAAGTCGCCGGTACGGGATATTCATTTCCGATTCGAAGGTCCCGTGGTGGCTCATCTGACGCACATGTTCGCCGAAGATTGGGCGTTTACCACACGTGAAATCTTGGGTGGACCGAAGTGGTTTCCCCCGCTCAATCCCGTGGGCGAAGTTGCGGCGCGAGGTGTTGTTGACGGCCCGGACGAAGACATCGGCAAGTTGCGCTGGGTGCTGCTCGGTGCGCTCGCCCGCGCGGAACACGGTGTCCGCATCATGACACCGTATTTTCTTCCTGACTCCACGCTCATTACCTCCCTGAATGTCGCCTCGTTGCGGGGAGTCGATGTGCAGATCGTGTTGCCGGCAGTGAGCAATCTTCGATTCGTGAAGTGGGCTTCGGACGCGGAGCTCTGGCAGGTCCTCGCCCATGGATGCCGCGTGTACCTGTCGCCGGGTCCGTTCGATCATTCCAAGATCATGTTGGTGGACGGTGCTTGGGCGTTTGTGGGATCGGCCAATTGGGATCCGAGGAGCCTCCGTCTGAACTTCGAGTTCAACGTGGAGTGCTACGGAACGGATTTCGTCAGCGAACTCGACCGGTTCGTCGATGGGAAGATCCGTGAATGCCAGGAGGTTACCAAAGAGCAGATGGACGCCCGTGCTTTTCCCGTCAAACTACGCGACGGCCTGGCGCGGCTGATGAAGCCCTACCTGTAGTCGCTTCCCGTCACTGCCGCAGTTTGTTGCGAAGCCACGCCGGCAGGAGTTTCCAGGCGAAACCCGCCCGAACCCCCCGCTGCGTCTGGAAGGGATCCCCCCGAATCGGCGACCGCACCGCCGCGTAGTGGATGGCGACGACTCTGCCGCTGGTCGCGATCAACGGCCCGCCGCTGCCCCCGCCCGTGGCGGCCGCGGTGTGAATGATCTCGGTGTCGGTTGTGTCACTGATGTCCCCGCTGGTGACCAGCGGTTGAATCTGCCCGAGTCGGGCCAACTCCTGGGCGAGATCCACCGGCTCCTCACTGACCCGGCTCAGGATCTCGTTGCGCCGGTCGTCGGCGACACGAAAGAGGAGGTTGTGCACTCCCGTGGGGTAGCCGATGAAGGCGATGTGCTCGCCCGGTGGGATGAGACGGTCTTCGGACGAGAGCGGCAGGATCGGCGCCTCGATCTGACGCGACGACGTACGCATCACTGCCAGGTCCACCTGATCCGACACCGCCTCGACGCGCAGCGGATACGACTGGTCGCCGGGGGGAAAGTAGATCTGGATGGTGATGAACTGGGGTTCCACGTCCCAACCCTGCATCCGCAGGCTCAGGAGTGCCGTCGAATCCTGGCTCCAGGGCTGGGCCACGTGCCGGTTGGTGATGACCCACCCCGCCGAGTCCACGAGGAATCCGGTGGCGGATCCCTGGCGCTGCACGGGAGGCCCGTCGCCACCGAAATCGACCTCCGGAACGATCTGTCCCTGACTGTTGAACCGCGTGAGGGGCATGTTCTGCGCGTCGGTGCGGTACCGCAGCAATTCCTTCGTGCCGCTTCGGGTGAAGCCGTAGGAGTACACGATGAGGCCGACCCCCCCGCTCAGCCTGGCGGCTACGTTGCGGGTGGACACGTTGCGCGTCGCCGCCGCCTCGGCGGCGCGGCGTTCGCGCTGCGCCGCTTCGACCGTCTCGAGGAGAGAGTCGTAGCGGACCTGGATGTCGGTGAGGTTGCGCTCCAAGACGCTGCGGGTGCCGCGCTCCGCATCCAGCGTCAGGGCGAACTCGGCGAGGGAGTCCTGGAGGCCGCTTCGCTGACGCACTTGCCAGAACGCCACGGCGGACACCACGGCGAGGAGCGCCACGAGTCCGATGGTGTTGACGAGGGCCCGCCGCTTGTTTCGCTGCACCAGGGACACGAAGTCGCGGGTGCTCGGAAAGCGACGAAGCGCCCCGGTTGTGGTAGAGTCGGGACCCTTGGTGTGAGACGTTGTGAGCTTGCGCAGCGCGTCCGGCATCCCCCTGTCGGCCAGATCCAGCGTCGGGGTCATGGCCGCTTCGGTGTCCAGCACGAATTGGGCGGACGGTCCCCCTCTCCCGAACTCGATGATGTCTCCGGGCTCGAGGGTCTTCTGGAGAATGCGCTCCCAGTTGACGAAGGTGCCGTTGCGGCTGTTGTGATCCCGCAGCACGTATTTGCCGTCGCGGTAGGTGATGTCCGCGTGCTCGGCGGACACGATGATCTCGTCCCGGGAGAACATGACTCGCTGATTCCGCTTCCGACCGATGCTGTTGCGCCCCAGGGCCAAGACGACGCTCGTCCCCGATTTGCTTCCGCTCACGAAAACCAGTTTTGCTTGCATCCAGTCGAACCATTCGGAGAGGCTGTTAGAGAATCTGACGGTGCCAGGGCGGAATAGCGAGAGGAGGGGCAGACCGGGAGTCGGAAGTGGGAGGTAGGAAGCAGGAGCAGTCGGGTCGACCTAAACGTCCGCTTCTCATTTTCCCACATCCCACTTTCTCGTGCAAGCCAAAGCCTACTGGACGAACTGTAACTGACTATCTCATAACGACTTACGCAGTGTCATCTCCCGGCTGAAACTTTCCCCCCTGGTCGCCCCGTATGGCTCGTTAGGAATCCCTTTCAAACGGATGCGTGGGCATGAGCAGAAGAAAGCGGCCACGGGGAGTGATCGCCGGTCCCATCATCTTTTTCGGTGGACTGGTGGTATTCCTTGGAGTCCAGAAGGCCGAAGGCATCAAGGACATGGTGCAGGATTGGGGTTACCAGCTGGAGCATTCCTCCCAACCGGTGGTCATGGAGCTCCCGGTCTACGTACCGCTGTTCGTGGGAGGTGATTGGCTGGGACAATTGGAGACGGTCGTCGTGCACCGCGACCGCCCCGGCGGTGTCGACAGTCTGCGCCTGGTGGCAGAGATCAGCGACGAGCGCGACTTGGCCAGCCTCGAGGGCTGCGCGCTGCGGCTTCAGATCCGCAATGGAAGCGTTGCAGAGTTAAAGCGGGCGCTGCGGTGTGTCGCAGACACTGCAGGCCTGATTCCCTTTGGGAACCTCAGCGTGCCGGACGCGAACCTGAACGTTCCAGTGCTCGTGTGGTTCGATGACCTCCCGTGCAACGAACTGCGTGTTCACCTACCCCACACGGTCGTCCCACAGGCGTGGCTGCATGGGTTCATCGGGCAAGAGGATCATCGAGTGGTTCATCTCGAGCGAGACCGTACCGGTGGAAGCATTCGACGGAGCCTTCGTGGCCTCGTAAGTGAGGACGCTGCGCACTTCGATGTTTCTGGCAAAGCTCTTTGTGCTGGAAGGGAACGACCGGCTCCTGTCGAGACGGCGGACTCCGTACTGGGTGCGTCGCTGACTTTGGAGTCCCAGCACCGGCACGTCGGTTGCGTATAGCGGAGTCACCTCGATCACTATCGCCGACGAATCCTCGTTGAACGCCTCGATGTCGAATGACTTGACGATCGGTTCGAAATTCGCGTTCTCCACCGCAGCACTGATAGCCAGAGAGTCGTCGGCGACGTTCACGTAAGAGACGATGCGAAGCAGCACGTAGTCGTTGTGACGCTGCCACCGAACCGTTTGAGTGTTGACCTTCTGGCCGCCGAAACCGATGCTGGTGGCCGTTCGGGCGATGCGAGACACGAGGAGCATTTCCCGCTCCAGCATATCGTTGGGGATCTCGAAGTACAGCTTTTCGTCCACCCAGTGGACGATGAACAGCCCCGAATCGGATCTTGCAGCTTCGGTAATGACCTCTCCGTATGGCTTGATACCGTTCCCGTCGCTGCCCGTGCGACGTGAGGAGGTGTCTTGTCGTGCCTCTTGCGGCGATGGGGTCGGCGTTGCCGTCGCCGAGCTGCACGCCAGCTGCACGCTCATGGCGATCGCGCCGAGTGCGTAGACGGTCTGTCGTGACATGGTGTGTTTCCTGGCTAGTGTTGAGGGAGGAGGGAGGAGCCTGCCGTGGGGAACGGATCCCAGAATCCCGGCGTTAGTATCGGCGAGCTGTCTCAATCATAAATATTTGAGTGGAGGAAGGGACACATGGCCAGGGCCATCTGGAAGGGCAAGGTGCTCGCCGAGTCTGAGACCTTCGAGCTGGTGGAGGGGAACGTGTATTTTCCCCCCGACGCGGTGAATCGGGAGTATCTGACGGAAAGCGCGCAGACCTCGGCGTGCCCGTGGAAGGGCAAGGCGAGTTACTACACGGTGGTGGTGGACGAGGAGGAGAACAGGGACGCGGCATGGTATTATCCGGAGCCCAGGGAGGCCGCGAGTCAAATCAAGGATCACGTGGCGTTCTGGCGGGGGGTGACGGTCGAGCGGTAGGTCGCCGCTGGCGGTCGCGAGCCGGCCGTTCCCGGGCGTTGACCCCTGAAATCCCCCTGGCTACGTTGGAAGGCCGTCGATTATTCGGTGCCGTGGTGGTTGTAGCTCAATTGGTTAGAGCGCCGGACTGTGGCTCCGGAGGTTGGGGGTTCAAGTCCCCTCAGCCACCCTTCGTAGGCTCGTAGCTCAATTGGCAGAGCACCGGTCTCCAAAACCGGGGGTTGCAGGTTCGAGTCCTGCCGGGCCTGTTACGCAAAGGCCGCGACATCGTCGCGGCCTTTTGCGTACAGGTACCGGCGTCCTCGCGGCCGTCCAGGCCGCGGTCCGCTGACGCGCACCTTGCCCGGACTTTCCCGTCGAGTCCTGCGGGGCCTGTGAGGCCTTGAGATCGATGCAACGCCGCGACTGGTTCCTGGGCTGGCGGGGCGCCCGGCGGGACCCATATTTAGGTAGCGTGGCCTTGCTTGATATGACGCCAGGCGATCTCCGGTTGGGCCAATCTCAACAGCTTGCGGTGCAGGGGCTTGCGCTTGGTTGCCCCGGCGCGGCCCGCAGGTGACTAGGGAGCGAGGGGGCGCTTGAGATGGGAACTAGACTGGTCAATCCATTTATTCGTTAGGTATTTATAAATAGCTTTAATGGAAACAAGATGGCTACTGTTAAGGAGCATTACGAGCAAGTTTTATCTGATGTCTACTCTTGGATGGCCGGGGGTTTTAATAGCGGAATAGAAAGAAATATCGACTTTTTCAAAAAGCATAAAATAACCCCGCTACGTTCTGGTATGGCAATTGATCTTGGTGCCGGTTGTGGATTTCAATCTATTCCGCTGGCCAAAGCCGGTTTTTCAGTAACTGCCATTGATATCGATGGTAAGTTGCTAAAAGAACTGAAAGAGAACTCAGGATCTTTAGAAATCAATATCATTCAAGATGATCTCATTAATTTTGATAATTATGTAAAGAACAACATAGAACTCATTGTTTGCATGGCTGACACGCTCCTTTATTTAGAGTCGAAAGATAAAGTACTTTCGCTTTTCAATAAAGTTGCGGATTCCTTGGACGAAATCGGTAGATTTATTATCACTTTTCGTGACCTCTCATCTGAACTAACAGAGCTTGATAGATTTATTCCGGTAAGGAGTGATGAAAACACGATATTTACGTGCTTCCTGGAATATGAGTCAGAGACGGTGAAGGTGCACGACATCGTATATCAAAGAAATCAGGGGAAATGGAAACTTAATAAGAGTTTCTATAGAAAACTTCGTTTATCAAAAGCTTGGGCGGATGAGCAGCTTTCAAATGTTGGCTTTAACCATATCGAATCAAAGATCGAGAATGGACTTGTTACTGTTATTGCCGACAAACAGAATACCTAACAAGGCAAATGCACACGGACAGCAAAAAGCGCCGCTTCGCTCTGCTTTTTGCTGCCGGTGATTTGCAACGGTTAGGGCGCACATCAACATGGTAAAGGTATGAACTCAGAAACGCATATCGGACCTGGGATTCGTTTGCCTCCACCGCTTATTTACCTGGCCGCGCTCTTAACCGGGATTGTGCTCAACTCTCTATGGGCAATGTCGCCTTTGCCCGGCTCGTGGAGATACATCCTCGGATCGCTCCTTATCGGTGTAAGTGGGCTGCTAATTACTCCTGTACTCCGTCGCTTTCGCCGAGCCGGTACGCCGTTCTTCGACTTTCGTAGGGCCGCTTCGGTTCTGATTACAGATGGCCCCTATCGGTTCTCGCGCAATCCTTCCTATGTGTCGCTAACTCTCTTGTACCTAGGAGTTGGTATTATCGTCAACAACGGCTAGATTTGGCTCTTGGTAGTACCCGTCTTACTGATAATGGACCTGTGGGTGGTGCGTAAAGAAGAACGTCACCTTGAAACGAAATTCGGTGAGGACTACTTGCGCTACAAGGCGGCCGTTCGCCGATGGCTGTAAACAGGGCGCGGCCCCAACACGCGCTTGCAGCCGACCGCGTACTGCGGCGGCTGAAGCGTAGCTTAGGCGGACCTAGAATGCGATGAGCGGTGACTACGGCCTAGAGGATCTTCGGACTTCCGTGGCGAGTGCGGCTTTGCGCGCTCCTGCCGTATCCGAATGGTCGATCGGTATGCACGTTCATCACTGTTGCTTGGCGATGATTGAAATCTGTCAATCGCTCATCGCTTCCACGCCGCCTACACCCCGTTCTAGATTCTCCTTGATGACAGCACTTGTTTTCTCAAGCGGCCGGAGGCCGCGGGCGGTCGCCTGATGTCGTGCTGCCGAGGCAAGACGTCTCGCCAGCGGAGCTTTGGACGCTGCTCGATCAGTCCGAGCGGATCCTGACTGAGGTGCATGACCTCGATCCCAGGACATGGTTTAGACACTTCGCCTTTGGTGTTCTTGACAGAAACAAAACCCTGCGGTTCATACTTATCCACAACCGACATCACCTGAGAATCATCTCGGATATTGTGGGCCGCCTAACACCATTAAGAAGTGCCCTGTCAAGTGGACGCAGTAATTCCTGAACACCGAATGGTGAGTCACCAACCGTGAGATGGAGCGACTATGGGTCGGGAGGTACATCGTATATGGAAACGGAATCTGCGATCCGTGTGGACATGGTGTGTCCACAACTATGGAGCTTGACAAATGCGGCTGCATAGAAGGCAGCTACGATCACTTGTCGGTGTTGAGGTTAGTTAATCCGGTGCGTGCAGCTCTTGCTTTTGCGTGTTTCGTGGCCGGAACGGTGGCGTTTCTCCGCTTTTTCTTCCTTATCCCAACGCTGCGGAAGGAGCGGATTGGCCAGCCGCCGAGCAAGATGCAATTGTGGATTCCCTGGCTTCCGGGACAGTTCACTCGCACAGGAGCCCGGCTTCGTCGTCAGATGAACGGGCTCATGCTTATAGGGTGGGCGTTCCTGATTGCAGGCCTACTTCTTTCACCTCGGTAGCCGCTTGATATCAAGTTTGAAGTGCAACATTGAACATGCTCTTGACGGTACAGAGTCTCCACCTAGAAACTGGAACCAGCATGACCAACAACGTAGCTGATGGGCAGAGTCGTTAGGCGGCGGGCAACTGCTCTGCCAGTCGATGCGAACCTACAAAAAAGCGATCTGCTATAACCGGCTCACTTTCCTGGGTCATCCCATTCCTGATCGAAAATGGCCAGCAATGGACGCGCTCTTCCAGGGAGCAGCATCGACCAAATGGCCGTCAACTCGCACCCGACGAGACCTCCTATCTGTCACCTTTTTTCCGTCGTGCAATCCTCGATGCCGTCCGGGTGGATCAGGTACTGCTGATCCAGAACCCATGGTTCTATGACGATTTCCGTGAGAAGGACATTCCGATCCCATTAGATTTTACTCAAATGGCCGGCATCACGTTTGACGATACTATTGTAATATCGAGCACCCAGAGTGTCGGAGCGTCGTGGCCCTCCTTGCTGTTTCATGAGCTGGTTCACGTAGTGCAGTTTTCGATTCTTGGTGTAGACGAGTTTGTAGTCCGATATGTCGAAGGTTGGGCCGATCACGGCCTCATGTATGAGACAATCCATATGGAGGAGGACGCCCGCGTGTTGGAGCAGCGATTTGCGGCTTCCCCCGCCGATCCCTTTGACGTTCGAATGGAGGTCCAGCAGCGTCTAGATAATGCTCCGCCCGCCACCTAAAAAGCCCACGCGGCTGGCGGCGCCTTTCGTTGATAAGGAAGTCATTGAGTTGTGTGCCTGGCGAGATCTATGAACGTGCAACATCTTTCCGCATGGCAAATGACAGCGCCGCGGCTTATGGGCAGATCCGTTAGGCTGCGCGGGGACGTTCATGAGGAGGTTCGTGCCGTAGAATGAGTTTCCCCGCCTCGACCCTTTGGAGCTCCCGCTTTCTCAGTCTGCTCCGCATAGTTGCCGCCTTTCTGTTTGCCGCACACGGCAGCCAGAAGCTGTTCGCGTTCCCGGTGGCCTCACCGCGGGCTTCCGTGGACCTGGTTTCTCTCTCCGGGTTAGCTGGAGTGCTCGAGGCTGCTGGTGGGCTGCTCCTTCTGCTGGGCCTGTTCACACGCCCGGTGGCTTTTGTCCTCGCTGGCGAGATGGCCGTCGCCTACTTTCTGCGGCATGCCCCCGAGGGGTTTTGGCCGATCCTCAACCGCGGCGAGCTGGCGGCGCTATACTGTTTCTTGTGGCTTTACTTCGCCGCCGTGGGAGCGGGCCCGTGGAGTCTCGATGCGCTGTGGGGCGGACGTGCGTCCCGGCGTCGCGCGCAGCCTAACTCCTGTAAGGCCTCCGCTGTCAAGTAGGCGTAGCTAGACAACACGGGGTGGGGCGGCCCCGTTGATACGGTGTGTTCAGCATCGAGCGGTTCTGACTTCCGTTTCAAAGTCGGTGCAAATGTTCTGCACCAAACACCTGTCGAGGCTCATCGTTACAGGGATTGTTTTCCTACCCTGCGGCCTAGAAACTCATCTGTGCCCTCGTGCCGTCCTACTCAAGCGTGGGTCACCTTCTGGATCTCGGGATCGTTTAAAGGGCTCGCACAGAACCACTCCGGGCCTGGGTCACGACGTGCATCATTCGCTCACGAGCCGACGTGCGGAGCTTTGGGGCGAACTGTTGCTCGTATCGGTCGAATAACCCTGACATCCGGATGGGATGAGGTAAACCGACTAACCCCCTGTTGTAGCGCGCTTCCAGTTCCGTGGCGCGCTGCTCGGCGTATCTGCGCGCGGTGGTCTTGTTCGTCGTCCGACAACTGAAACGGTGCCGCTTCCCTCCGATCCGAACCAGAGCCTGCCAGTTGGGGTCTCGACGCTTCTCCGGTAAATCTTGGTCTGCATGGTCGTCCCTCGCTCGCTGGAGTGAACGACCACAGCCGCGGTCGCGTATCCCGAGGGCCCGCTGATACTTCACTTCTGCTTCGGTATATCGTCCTTGATCCCGCTGAACGTCGCCCAGCACATTGAGTGTGTTCGCGATGCTCGGATGGTCGGGAACGAGGATGGCTTCTTTGATCGCCAGCGCGCGCAGCAACAGCGGCTCGGCCTGGTCGTAGCGTTCCAGCGCCCAATTGAGTTATGAACGCCGGCACGCCTGTCTCGGTGGGATCGAGGGGCAAGCGGCCCACGAGCAGCTCGTAGAGCATGACCCCTAGACGGTAGATGTCGGCGCGGGTGTCGACATCCAGCTGGGACATCTCGGCCTGTTCTGGACTCATGTAGCCCGGCGTGCCGATCGCCGTGCCGTGGGTCGTCACCAGCGTGCGTTCGGTGACCTGGTATCCCATCGCCTTCGCGACCCCAAAGTCGATCACCATTGGAGTCGCCGCCCCGTCGCGCTCGGTGACCAGTCACGAACGACCCTACCTTGGCGTCCCAACTTGCAGTGACCGAATCCAGGCGCTATTAGTTGGCCCGCGGTGTTGTATCGGCGTGCCGTGTCGAAAAGCGCCAGCAGCAGAACGTCATCTCAACGTTCAGGAGGTGCTTGATGCGCAGCGCCAATGTTCTTCTTGTGGGAATCGTGGGCTGGACAGGTTGGGATTCGCCGACGTCGTACCGTCCGGGCCACCGGCTCAGGCAGGTCCGACTATGGTCAATGTAACGTGTGTGGGAGGCAACGTTCAGGTTTCCGTCAATCCCTGGGCCATAGAGGTACAGCAGGGCAGCGACGGTGAATGGGAGTTGAGCAACACCTCCGGCTCCCAGTCGATCGTAATCGCACCCAAACGGCCGGGTCCGGCGAATCGGCCGTTCCAGGCGATGCGCCCGGGCGGCAAGGGCCCCAACGATCGCGCCCCGGGGCAGCAACATGCGGCCGAACCAGGCCGGTCGGCGGTTTGGGTACAACATCACCCTCGAGTGCCAGGACGGAAACGATACTTACACGGTTGTGATCGATCCGGACATCATCATTACCGTGAGATGAAGCAGGGACGTGAGTAATCCTACCCAAGCGAACGGATTGCTCGCCCGCCTAGGTCTCAGGACCAAAGAGCAGCGCGCCTGGGCCATGTACGATTGGGCCAACTCGGCCATGGTTACCATCGTGGTCACCGCCGTGTACCCGATCTTCTTCTCGTCGTATGCGGCGGACGGTCTCTCCCGAGAGGTAGCAACCTTCCGACACGGCATCGCCACCACCATTGGATTGGCCATCATCGCTGTCCTGGCGCCCATACTCGGTGCAATGGCGGATCACACGGCGATGAAGAAGCGGATGCTCGGGACGTTCATGGGCATCGGGGTCGCCGCGGTCGTGATGATGTTCTTCATCGGCCAGGGGAACTGGCTTTTTGCCGCGGTTCTCTTCGTGCTCGCAAACGTCGGAGCCAACGGAAGCTTCGTGTTCTACGACGCGCTGCTTCCCCATGTTGCTCCCACCGAAGAGATGGATCGCGTGTCCACCGCCGGGTACGCCATGGGTTATATCGGTGGCGGGCTGCTGCTGGCCGCGTGCCTGGCGGTGATTCTCAATCCGGGGTTGGTTGGACTTCCAGCGGGGGACGATCTGTCGCCGTCAATGGGTTCGCTGCCGACACGCTTGGCTTTTATCGCTGTGGCCGTTTGGTGGATAGTGTTCGCGATCCCGCTCTTCCGCCACGTTCCCGAACCTGCCGTCAAAGCGTTGAGCGACGAAGAACGGCGGCAGGGAGCTTTGCGAGCGGCGGTGTCGCGGCTGCAGCGCACGTTCCGCGAGCTGCGTCGGTACCGCAACGCGTTCGTGATGTTGTTGGCGTTCCTGATCTACAACGACGGTATCGGCACGATCATCCGGATGGCCGGTATCTACGGAACCGAAATCGGTATCGGACAGGGAGCGCTCATCGGAGCGATCGTTCTGGTTCAGTTCGTCGGCATTCCCTTTGCTTTCCTATTTGGGGGCCTGGCGGGATGGATTGGCACGAAACGAGCGATCTTTCTAGGGCTCACGGTGTACGCAGGCATCTCCATGGTCGGCTATTTCATGACGACTGCGACACACTTCTTCATTCTCGCCATTCTGGTGGGAATGGTTCAAGGCGGCACTCAGGCGCTCAGCCGGTCGCTCTTCGGCAGCATGATTCCGCGCCACGAGTCGGGTGAGTTCTTCGGTCTATTCGCTGTGTTTGAAAAATTCGCGGGCCTAATGGGACCGGCGCTGTTCAGTCTCATGATCGCGATGACCGGATCGAGCCGGAACGCCATTCTGTCGGTGATCGTGTTCTTCGTGGTAGGGGGATTACTGTTGCTGCTCGTGAACGTGGAGGAGGGGCAGAAGGTGGCGAGAGAGGCCGAGCGACAGATTTCAGATGCTAGATTCTAGAATCTAGATTTTAGATTGTTACGACGTCAAATCTAGAATCTCGAATCCCCTGGCTCTCTGCGTCAGAATCCTATCGAAAATCCAATCGTCGCCACCGGATAGACGGTGATGTTCGTCAGGTCGCTCTGGATGCTTTGCTGCTCGGCGGCGCGATCCGCCTGAAATGACGGGTCCGACGATGCCGGGCCATCGGCCTCCAGCGTGAAGACAGGAGTCCCGTGGAAGGCTACGCCGAGATCGAGGAAGAATCCGAATTTGCTGCGCGCCGGATTGCCGAAACCGATGCCGGCGTAGGGCGATACCTCATTCGTGACGATCGTCCCGGTAAGCGTTCCGACTTGGCTGGCGATATACGAGGTGCCATTGATGTCCACGGTGCCTGCGAACTCTCCCCGCAGGACGATGTCATCAGGGGAAAACACCCCGCCACCACTCAACCGAAGCGGCCCCACCAGGTAGAGATCCAACACCAATGTGAATGTCGGAGAGGCGAAATCGATCTGGTAGGAGACGTCGGAGACGGTGGCGTCAACGTCCGTGGGGAAGAAGTTGAAGCCAGACCGCAACCCTACGTGGGAACCGAATGCGGTCGCGATGTCCGCGCCAACGCCCAACGTGCCGACGTGGAAGGCAATGCCGGCTCCCTGGGCGTGGGCGGGCGATGGACTCACCGCGACCGCTGCGACAATCGAGATGCAAAAGATCTTCTTCATTCCTGCTCGTCCTATTGGATGAAACTGTCATACGCGTTCACTGCAAAGGATTGGGTCAAGTGAACTATACAGAAAACTCAACTGTCTGGCCAGGCGCAGCGGTGGGCCGGACTCGAAGCTCATTCTCTAGGACGGTGCATCTTGGCCGTGTCATCTTTGAACGACGGGAGACAGGGATCGGCGAGTTGACAAGAGTTCTGGAGGGCCGGTGAAATCCACCTCAGTACACTGGTGCAGCACCACTACCGGCGGCGATGGGGCTTCGCGATGTTTGGGCGAGTCATCGACGGAATGGCGGTAGTGGATGAGATGTGGTAGGGGCTACCGCCGGCGAGTGATCCGGGGACTGGGCAAGGAGAGTGCCCCCAAGGGGAATCGAACCCCTGTCTCCACCTTGAAAGAGTGGTGTCCTGACCGCTGGACGATGAGGGCAGGTGCACGACGGGAGGAGTAGCGGTAACGGGATTCGAACCCGTGTTTCAGCCTTGAGAGGGCTGTGTCCTAGTCCCCTAGACGATACCGCCGGGATTGCGTTTCGGCTCCGAGACGTCCCGACCCCTCACCGCAGGGGCACAATATCGCCAGGCAGGTCGAGAAAGACAACGGGAGCCGCTGGGGCAGGGGAGGCAGGAGGGGCGGCCGTCATTCCGCCAGACTGTCCTGGTACTTCCGGCTGCACAATTGCCCGGCTCACCCGTCCACTTGGCCGCCGCCCACCTTCCCGTCGTTGCACAGCGGCGTCGGTCAGCGCCACGTGTACGCCTGTACAAGCCTCGCTCAGCCGGTCCACGTCTTGCTTGGCCAGTTCGTAGAGCTGGCACGGGGTAGCGGCTTGCACCGTTGCACTGCGGGGTTCGGCGCTCAGCAGCGCCATCTCGCCGAAGAAGTCTCCCGCGTGGAGCGACGCCACGCGGCGCGGCTGCCCGTCGCCTGATTCGACGAGAACGGCAACGACCCCTCGAACGATGAGGAACAGGGAAGTTCCGCTCTCGCCCTGAACGATGACGTTTTCTCCTTGTAATACGGTCCTCGGTATGAGGTGTTGCGCCACCCTCTGAAAATCCTGAGGGGAGAGCTCCTGGAAGAGCGGCACTTTGTGAAGCAGCTCGGCGGGATCGGGCTCCATGGGTTCGATGGGTTTGCGGGCGAGGTGTCGTTGTGCCGTTTCGACCCGCCTCCGGGCTTTCTTGGCCACGGAATCCGGAATACTACCCGCGGCGGCGAGCCGCTCCACAGCATCCGCCTCTGCGTCCAATGCGATGCGCCGGGCCGTCCGTTCCTGGACGGCATTCGCGTATTCGGGGAAATGTTCTGCAATGGCGTCGACGCGTTCCATTGCCTTGACCATTCTGGTCTCGTACACGCAGCGACATTTCTCCGCTACGGAATCGTGGACGTTACTGAGCTCGGCCAGTTCGCGGATGGCGGATGTCACGCGCTCGCTGGCCGAGAGAATGGCCGTATCTCTCTCGTACGCCGTGGCCAGTGTGCGGAGCCTGTGTCGCTGCACAGCCCTATTCGATGGGGCGACGCGCTCGAGGAGTCGAATCCACCATTCAGCCACGCGCACCTCGAGGGGCTCCGCGACTGGTAGGGTCTCGCAGATCTCGCCACGCTTGAGGGCGTCTCGCTCGAGGTCCACGTGATCGCCCGCGCGACCAACACCGCGACGAGAGCCCAACCGATGGGGCCGACAAACCGCGACAACGAGCCGAGATCGATGCTCAACCCCACGAGCAAGAAAATGAACGCGTTGGCCACGAACGCCGCGTATTCCCAAAATTGGCGCAGATAGGCTTTCAACTCGGGCGTGAACCGTGTCGATCCCAGCGCCCCAACCACGACCCCTGCACCGACGGTGGCCATCACGCCCGAGACGTGCAGATAATGCTCGGCCGCGATGAAGGCGGCGTAGGCGACGACAGTTGAGAACGCCACCTCCACCAGCGGCTCATCTTCTGCCAGCGAGATGGTCCGGATCATCAGATACCCGATGATCGTGCCGACCACGAGCCCTCCGGCGAATACGCGGGCAAAATCCACCGCGCCGTCTGCCACGGTGCCGCCGGTGAATGTTCCGGCCGCTGCCACTGCGACGAGGATAGTAAAGAGCACGATGGCCGTGGCGTCGTTGAACAGGCTCTCGCCCTCGACCAGGATCGCCAGTCGTTTTGGTGCGCCAACGTCCTTGAACAGCGCGATGACCGCCACAGGATCAGTAGCTGAGATCAACGCACCGAACACTAGGGAGGGTCCCCACGTCAGCGGCGTGAGGAAGTTGACGAGGGTGCCGACAATAGCGGTCGAAAGCAAGAGGCCGGGTGCGGCGAGCGTGAGAACCGGCGCCATGTTTCTGGAAAGCAGCCGAACGTCGAGATTGAACGCGGATTCAAAGATAAGGGTTGGGAGGAAGACGAAGAGGATGAGATCGGGAGATAAGGTTAGGCTGCCGAGGACATCGAGCGCCTCCACTCGGTGCCGTAGGGCCCCAAGGATCAGGCCGACGAGAACCAACCCCACCGTGAAGGGAAATTGAACGCGTTTGAGCCCGATGGACGCCGCTGCGGCAATGAGCAGCAGCCCAACGACGGCGATGACAGTGGCGAGGACGGGTTCGAGATGCATGGGGGATTATGTCGGCTGTGGGGATGGCATGGCAAGGGTGGGGACGACCTGCCGCCTCAGGGTGGTGGGGTGTTGCGGCGGGGCTGCGTCGGTGGGGATGGGGTCGGGGGCTAGAGCGTCACCTTCATGCCCCCTGAAACCGTCCTCCCCGCTGCAGGCAGGCCGAGTTGGGGAAGCACCACTTGGTCGGTCACGTTGTCAGCACGGACGAATAGCTCGACCGAGCGCGGCGCCAGATCGATTCTTTGGCTGACACGAACATTGAAAGTCAGGGAGGTCTTGAGCGGAACGAATTGGTCGTGGTCGTTGAGCGAATAGGCACGCCCCGTGTACACGCCTTCGACCGTGAGTCCCGCACCCTGCTCACCCGAATAGGTTAACGCGAGCCGGCCCAAGGCCTCCGGTTTCTCGGACAGCCTGTCCGGATCGTCTGGCGCGGCCTGGGCCACGTGAACGTCCATGAGAGTGAGATGACCATCGACCGTGATCTCCTCGGTCACCGACGCCGTTCCCACGAGCTCGACGCCCAGCACGCGGCTGCCCTCGAGGTTGACCCTTTCGCGCCGCGGGCGGGTTTCACCGGCGATCAATATCGACTGTTGGTCGATGGTACCGGAGGTAAACGTCCCAAACGGGATGATCTCGCCGCTAAATGTCTCACCGCTGAACCCGACCGCGATCTCGGTGAGTACCGACGACTCGGTGTCGAGGTTGGGGTTCAGGAGGAAGCGGTTGAGCGCTTCGTCAAACAGCTCACGCATGGTCGGGAACCGGGTCTTGCGACCGACCGCGCCGCGCACGAACCAACCGTCGCCCGCGTCGTACATCGCACCAATCGTTGCACTGTAATCGGTGAACGCGTCGCGGTCGGGTTTGTCGCCAGTCTTCGGCGTGAACATCGCGTCGAAGCTGGCGCCGATCGTAACGGTGAGAGGCAGGCTGGGATTGAATCCGTACTCCGCCCCAACACTGACTATGTGCTGTTGGAACTCGAGCCGTGGAAAGGTCTGTGTCGGGTCGGGATTGCCCGAAGCGTCCAGCTCGACATCGCGTTGCTTGTGTGTGGACGTCAACCCGTTGAACGAAAACTTGGCCAACCCAGCGCCCAGCGATTGACTGAGCGTGAGTCGTGTCCCAACGGTAAAGTCGTCGTCGTGCTGGCGCTCATCGACCGTCTGGTACGTCGCGGACTGATAAGACTCAATTTCTTGGGTGAAAGCATCGACCCACGCAGCGCCCTTCCAGCTCGTACCTCCGCCCGAAAATCCTTCGCCGTTGAGGATGACCATCGTGTTGCGCCAGGTGGGGTACCGCCAAAACCGAACGCGTGACGCTGCGGGATCGAGGTGGCTCTCGGGGGCAATACCCTTTTCGGCGTCCATGTGTAGGATCGACACGCCCACACGGGAGCGGTCGAAATCGTATGTCCCATTGGCAAACAGATTCGTCACGCGAGAATCTGTATTCGTGCGCGTGTCGCTGCCGTTTGCCTGGCTGAACGGCAAGTCCGCGTCTGAAGGAATGGAAAACCCACCCGTCTTCGTGTAGCCGACGGATCCGGTAAACGTGACACGCCCGGAGCGACCGCGGTGTGTCGCGCTGCCATCCACTCGTCCCTCCGTACCGACGCGGCTCGAGAAATCGGTCTGTGACCAGGGTGTGTTCAGCTTTCGCGCCGTGAGGTTTACCGCGCCGCCCAGCACGTTCGTGCCGTATTCAACCGGTGGAACACCTTTGGCCACCGTGACGCCGCCAATGACGCTCGCCGGAATCAAACTCATGTCGACGCGGTTGTCCCATGGGATGTTCAGCAGCGCACCCTCGAAGAACACTCCAACCTGCCGCTCGCCTGCGTTGCGGAGGTACACCAGTGTTTCACCCCGCGAGTTGGTTCGGATGTGAGCCGCGGGAATCAGTCGCCCGAAGTCCGCCACAACGGCGGCGTCGAGCTTCAGGATCTTCGCAAGGTCTACGCGCTTGAACGTGTATGCGGTTGCGGCGGGCGCATCGGCGGCGACGGCGATCACGATCTCTCCCAATTCCGCCGTCCGAATCGTAGTGTCCTGCTGCGCCGCTGTGGCACTTACGTCCGCCCACGGTAGCAGGCTTGCGGCGATCAGAAGGGGAAAAGACCCTCTCGGCGTAGTTGTCATTCGTGAGTTCCTAATTGTCCCAGTAATTTGGCACGGCTCCACATAGGACATGGACACCGTCCCCGACGGCGGCGCGCAGGGGCGGGCGAGCATCGTGAAGGCTTGTTGTGGGTCACAATGTAGCAACTTGCCGGGAATGCCATCTGTGCATCTGACTCATGGTACCGAAGTCAGTGCCAAAAGGGTCCTACGAGCGGACGCAGGCTCTTAATCTTTGACGTTGTCCCAACCGCCCGTCGGCCTGCCCTGAAGCAGCTCCTCCACGGTGTCTTGGACTTGCTTCGGAGTGATCGGTTTCGTCAACGCTTTCAGCGCGCCGTACTCCTCCGCCCGCTCCAACATCTCGGTATCCTTGCCCGAAACCGCAACAATCTTGGTGGCGGGAAATTCCTTGATAATCTCTTGGATGGCGATCAAGCCGTTCTTGTTGGGCATGGCCAAGTCCATGAATACAACATCGTACGCGTTGGATCTGACCATCTCCACGCCTTCTTCGCCGTCGAGAGCATACGTGGCCTGGTGGCCGAGTTCCTCTACGGCTACGCCTATCACCGTCCGTGTGGTTTGATCGTCGTCGATAACCAGGACAGTGGCCATCTTCCCTCCTGGGAGCGAGTTTCCCGTAACCCCGTTTCCCACCGCGACTTAGAAATATAGTAACAATCCGTTGATGACGGGTCTCCTCGGCCGAGACTGCAAAGGGGATGTCCCACCAGGTGGACGTTATTCCCAGGTGCACCAGTCCATTGGCGCCAGGTCGTACGCATCTAAGCGCCTATTTATCAATGTCCTACGTTGACGTTTCGTAGGGGTGGCGATAGGGGTGTAGGTCCCGCCGCCCCTGGTTGGTTCGGGGTCTAGCGGGAAAAGCTCGGGGTGTCTAGTTTCGGTATATGTTTGGACTAAAGAGCGAGCAGGGAGCAAGGAGCATGAAGTGGGCTTGATTAGAAGGCGACCGACGGCTGGGTTTTCAGCCAGGGTGGCTCTGCTGACGGCCCTGGTCGTTGCTGTTGCCGCCGCATCAGACCGACAGGATGGACCAATGAAAACGCTCACGCCAGTTATTTTTGTCGATCGTGTTGAACCGTGCCTGGGATTCTGGGAGGAGCTTGGGTTCAAGAAGACCATGGAGGTTCCGGGCTACGACGGACTGAATTTCGCGGTCGTTTCGAGCGGAGCGGTGGAGGTGATGTATCAAACAAGGGCTAGTTTAGCCGATGACCTGCCTGCGCTTGCCGAGATGGAGTTCGGAGCCACGAACTTCTTCATCCGGGTAGATGATCTGGACGCCATCAAGCCGACGTTGGAAGCTGGCGAGGTAGTCGTGCCGGAACGGAAGACGTTCTATGGTTCTCGGGAGATCCTAGTGCGTGCGCCGTGCGGGACGATAGTGAACTTTGCGGAGTTCGAGGAGTGAGCGGGGAGCAGGGAGCGGGCCCGTCCCCTTTGGGGTGAGGGTGGCGCGGGGTGGCCTGCTTACTGCTTCCCGCCCACTTTCTTCAAGAACCGCTCGGCAAGCTCTTCCATGCGGTCGTCGTGTTCTTCGCGGGCACGGGCCAAGATGTTCTCCACATGTGGAACGAGTTTGGGCTCACCCCACTTGTAGCCCGTGGCGAGTTCCGCGCTGCGCGAATTTCCTTCATTGGCGCCTTCGATCAAAGCCCAGGCTGCCGCCTCGTCGAATGATGGATCGTCCCGCTTTGGCAGCACGTAACGGGGCTCTCGTTCTGCTGCATCTTCGTTGACGAACGCTCTCGACATCTCCGTCTCCCTTACCTAATCCCAGCCGCTGTCACCGGGCGGTCGTTCCAGAAATCGGGAAGCGTCATCCTCCTCTGCCGCGGCCACACTTCGTTCAAAGTGTCCCCTTCGTAGAGGCGACCGTTTTTCATCACATAGCGGATCGTGTTCGTGTTTCGGATGTTATCGAGCGTGTTGGCATCCATGATTACCATATCCGCGAGCTTGCCGGTTTCGATGGACCCGACGTCCTGTTGTAGCCCGATGCCCTCGGCGCCGACGATCGTGGCTGCACGCAGCACGTCGTGCTCGGACATGTCACCGGATTGCACCATCCACATCTCCCAGTGATAGCCGAGTCCTTGGAGTTGTCCGTGACTCCCCACGCCGATGTGACCGCCGGCCTCGACTATCTTCTTCAAAGTTATCGCGTGTTTTGAGAAGACAAACTCTTCCTCCATTTGAGATCGAGGCCGCCCTCCGTCGTGGGTTTGATGTTCTGCTCACGGGCGGCCATGATTACCCGCTGGCGCTGCCGGCGGTTGCCCGCCATGTACATCTTGATGGGGGCTTGGGTGTCGTAATACTCGCTGTACCGCTTCAGGATGTTGCGGGCGTGATCCAGGTCGCGGATCTGCGTGCGCTGGTAACCGCCGAAGACGCCGGGGCCGGTGGAGTACACCCGCGGGCCGACGATCATGCCGGCGTCCACCGTGTCCTGGATAGCTCAGCACGTCGGTGCTCGAGGTTTGCGGATCGCGTGTGGTCGTGACGCCGTAGGCGAGATTCGCCAGGTAGCCCCATGGCTGCTGCTTGTGAATGCCCCACGCCGGCAGGATGTGAGCGTGAGTGTCGACGAAGCCAGGAACGATCGTCTTGCCGCTCACATCGATGACCTCCGCACCGTCCGGTACCGGCACCTGGCCGCGCCGGCCCACACCGGCAATCCGGTTGTTGCGGACTAAGATGTCCAAGTTCTCGATTACCTCGTTACCCCGCATGGTGATCACGCGCGCGCCACGCAGCACCGCCACGCCCTGACGGATGTCGCGTTGGATTGTTTTGTACTCATATCCCTGTAAGTTTCAGAGGCCAAATCCCTCCCGTAGTGGTCTTGGCATTGCAAAAACAACTGGGCACAACAAAAAATAAACGCCATTTGTCGGTAGAAAGGATGGAATTACCCGTACACTTATCATTGGGTACCCTGAGATCGTCGCTTAGAAACGATTCTCGATAGTCAGCCCTGGCCAGTCGAATACCGAGACACAAGGTTATACTCTACCAGTTGCAAAACCAATGTTAAACAGAACACGGTAGATTGACACCTGTGCTCTGTGACAGGTAGGATACTTGGGGCTATCTTCGCTCATACCGGTGGTCATACAAACAAATCTAACATCAACCGCAGTACAGTATAAGCTCTTGTGTTACAATAGTTTGCCCCGCTAGCTCAACTGGCTAGAGCAACTGACTCTTAATCAGTAGGTTCGGGGTTCGAGTCCCTGGCGGGGCACTTGCAACACAACGACTTACAGCGCAGGGGATCACGAGACCTCCGTTTGTCGTGCCCGATGTCGTGCCACAGCCGCGTGGAGACTGTCTCCCCGGATGCCTCTATTTGCTCCACATCCATGTCACACATCCTCTCCTCGGGGCCAGGTCCCGCAGTGAGTTGCGGATCTTTGGTACACTCCCAAGGACCTCCCATGTCTGTTCGTCGGTTACACTATCCACCGCAAGCACACCCTGGTCGGCAAGAAGCTCCGCGATCCTGGTCACCGCCTTTTCGTCATCAAGGAACTCACCGCTGTAGATATCACGCATCACAAGGAAGACGCGCTCGGCCGCCATTGTCTGCTTCAAGAGACTGGATAATCGATCAATGTTAGCTTTGTTCATGTCATCAGCCTCAACGCCCGTTCGTCCGTACCGATCAACGCCCGCACCCTGCCCGCATCTTCCTCCAGGTACTTCTTCACCTCCGACCACTCGTAGAGATCCGTAACCGTCTGGGGGCCGTGGCCCAAGTAGAGCACGCGCCGCGGCTTCGGCACCCCTGCCTCCACGAGCAGCGTCGTGTAGGTCCGCCGGGCGTCGTGCGCGGCCAGCTCCTCGGGAAGCCTTCGAAGCGCCTGCCGGAATCCCCAATACGTGAGGTCCGGCTCCACGGGTCGCCAGATCAAGGGGACCAGACGCTCAACATTCCCATCCTTCTTCGCACTCGTAATCACGAGCCCGTGTCCTTCAACTCTCCAGTGTCCCGCGATGTACTCCGATCGCACCCGCATCCCCGACGTACAGAGGGTCCACCACATGTCGGCGGCGTTGGGCTTGAGCCGCAAGCGGACGCTCAAGGCTTCCTTGGGGCGTTGCGGGTGCCGGCGACGCTTGGCGACCTTCGCAATCGGGGGCACGCCCGACACGTCTGTCCAGAGCGCCGAGTATTTCCCGATCGTGCATTCAAGGAAGGTCCGCGCGCAACTCCGGGCTTTGTTGAACGTGTTCGGCATCTCTGCTTGCTCGACCCGGAGTGCCCGCACCACGTCCGGCAGGTCGGAGACCGTGGTGTGCCCATCAGCCACCGACATGAGATAATCGCGGGACATTATGAGCGACTTCCGGTGATCCTCTCCGCAGTCATGCGTGGCGATCCAAACGCCAAGCGCATCGGCCAGTGGCGCGACGTGATGAACGGTCGGTAGGTGAGACCAATCACCGAGGCGGTAGTGCTTCCACACCTCGAGCGGCTTCACATGACCTTCCCGGATCAACTCAAGCACGTCGAGCCGACCGGCGTTGTAAAGGCTGGTCAGCATCTCGTTGAGCCCCTTCAACGTCCGAGAGTCTTTGGTGCCGCTGGCTCGCTGGATCTTCCCCACACCAGGGAAGGTGCGCTTCAGGATCAGCGTGCCGCGTTTGTTGCTCTGCCAGGCTGTCATTCAGCCAACCTCTCTAGGTACTCCAAGACGTGCTTCGCAAGATACCGCCGCGTCCGCCTCCCAATCGACACCGACTTAATGGGCAATCGGTCAAGCGTCCGCAAGGAGACCCCAAGAACCTCACAGACCTCCGCCCGTGTGAGGACGGGCTTGATCGGCTGAATCGCCAGGTCTGAATCAGTCGGCAGGGCGTCTGTGACCATCAGCACACTACCCGCAGCGGCCCGCACGCGGCACGCTGAGCCCGAAGGATCGAATCCCGGCGGTACAGGAAAAGGAAGGCCACCTGGACTGCGATCGCGGCCACGATCGAATCTGTGTGCTCCAGGAGTTCGACCATCAGCAGCGAATCTGCAATCTCGCGATGCTCAGCCCGTTCCATGAGGGCGCCGACGCGCTGGTTCCAGATCCCGTAGCCATCCATCACTACGACGGTGACGAGGATGACCGTCGCCGTGTAGGCCCAAGCGGTGACGCGAAAGCGTCTTGTCATCCGGCCTCGTTCAAAAGGATGTCAATCGCCGCGAGTTCTCGTTCGCGTTCCTCGCGCTCAGTTACGATTTCCTCCACGACGGCGATGTCTTTATCTATCCCGCAGGAGTAAACCCAGTCCAAAGCCTCTCGCGGAGCCGTGGATCTGTCCGGGCGGAAGAAATGCCACCAGCGTGTACGATAGTGAAAATTTCGTATGGAGTAGTACAAATCCCGACGCTCCCATACGGTGAACCTGGAGCGTTCGCGGGTGAGAATCATCAGCGGTAGGGCAGGGCCCTCGCCAGAAACCCAGGCGGTGGGCCATATCGTTTTGAGATGGAGGTTGTAAGGCGTGTCAAACATTGTCATCCAGTCCCTTTTCTTCCATGATCCGAACGAAGCACCGACCACCCTCAACCAACGCTTTCGCCGGGCATTCTTCACATGAGAACCAGCCGCCCCACGGTACACCTAATCCTCCACATGCCGGACAGCGACACGGGTTACTCGCATAATCGTACCGCTCAGCAATTTCAACGTACTGACCGCTCAATCCTGGTATACGTACTATTGGATGGGTTAACGTTTCCACTCCTTCTCTCCCTTGGTGGCGAGGCGGTTGAGAGCGAGTTCAAACCGCGCCTTCTGTGTGCTGTAGTCTACGTCCACTATCTTCCCTCTCTGCCCAGCGAACAAGCCGCCGATCACGCTAGCCGTAACGCCGATAGTCATACCGTCGGGGTGAGGGCTTAAGTCGCAGAAGTCAATCCACGTTCCTTCTGGCGCGTCCTCGGGGTGGGCGTAGAGAGGTTCGATGTCAGTCAGTCGGGTTGCCGAACCAGTCATGCTATCAAAAACGGTAGGCGGCTTTACGTGGTAGTAGACCCACTCCGTATTTCCTTTGAGTTTTGCCCGCCACGCTACGGGTGCGGCGTCTGCAACAGGGTGGGGCTCCACTTCGGGGGAGATAGCACCATCCTTCCAGTATTTCACAGGAGGTAGAGGCAAGCAGTCCTCGCAAATCGCCCGGAGTTTCACCCCACGACAAACAGCGGCACCACAACGGGCACATTCGTCCAGCACCTCCTTTGGGGGCGCAGCGTCGGGACGGCGAATCTTGGGCAGTTCTTCAAAAGCGTCCATCATCTCTCCTGCTGCGCGTTGAGGCAGTCGAGGGCATCACGGAAGTCCTCGCCTGTATTCCGAACGATGTCATGTATCATGTCCAAGCGATTCGACGTGGGGTTTCCGCGGTAATCTTGGACTGCCTCCTCCAACGCGGAGATGTAAAGTCTTGCCGCTTTCAAAACTTCCCTCGGACCTTCTGGCGCGTCTGCGGTGTCAGCCTGCTCGGGACGTTCACCACCCGAGACCGTAGACCCCTGCGATGCGTTGTCAGGCTGGGCGCTGTCGGCAAGGGCGGCACGGAGTCTGTCCACTGCACCTAACGGTGGAGATAGGTCTTGGTGCGGTCCCATTGAGTCGATGAGGTTTTGTGCCGCCTCCCGCAAGCCGTTCACCAGATCGCCTCCACCGCCAGACAAACACCCAGCCCGACCAGCGCCCCCGTCAGCACTTTGCCGTCGTTCAGCTCGGCCACTATCGCGCCCCCACCTACGCACGCCGCCTTCCGCGGGATGTCTTGAAACAGTTTCGCGAAAAAGTTGGGACTCACTGCGGCGATCGCGTCACCCGCTAAACTCAACGCACTGTCCCGCTGCGCCGTCACGTCGAGCAGTAGGAACCGCAACGCACGCTGACGCTCAAGGAGGTTGGTAATCTGCTGCTCGGCTCGTTGGCGCAGGGTACGCTCGAGATCCAACTCGAACCGGAACGATTCAGCGACTTCCCGCTCGAGGGTCAGCAGGTTGCGAAGGCCAGCGCTCAACGTGTCGGGGTCGATGGTTGCTCGGGTAGAGTCCCGCACACGGACGATCCGCACCCTCTGTGTCCGTGCTCGCTGGAGATCGAGGCGCAACGCCACACTCAACTGCTCGAGGGAATCACGCACCACTGAGTCGGTTGCGAGCTGGGCCATCAACACAGCTTGTCGCTTGTCGCTCTCGCCAGCCACGACCTGCATTACGGTTTCACGTTCCCGAAGGTTCTGAATCGTCCGGCCGTCGAGGTACTTTGACACACCAGAGGCTATGAAGACCAAGCAGCCGAGGATTACCAGGAGAAGCGTCGTGCGGGTCATGTGGTTCCAGCCGGCAATTGTTTTGTGACAGATACCGACCCCGTCGGGAGAAGATGCTTCCGGGCATCCACCGGTCCCGTGCGCGGTCCTGCGTAGCCAACGCCCGCCTCGTAATGCACCTGGTGGTCGTGGTAGATCTGCGGACGGTTTTTGTAGTCTTCCTTTTCGAGTTTCGCGCCACACACCGGGCACGGATCGTTGGCTAGGTCGCCGCCGCTCTGCCATTCTCCGTATTGCACCCGCAACGGGAGTCCGCTCGTCGTGCGGGGATTACGGTGCCGATGTTCATCTACCGCCGTCCGGAGTTTCGATGGGGCCGGCCAGAACCGTTGGCCGTTGGCGAGATAGTCCTCGACGGCGTGCCGGAACTCGAAGGGCTCGACGTCTTCCAAGGCCCGCCGGTACACGTGCGCTAGGCGGTCGAGATCGTCTCTCCCATTCGGAGGCCGGAACACCACTGCTAGATCACGGAGCCCGGTCAGCACATCGCTTTCAGTGAGCATTGGCCTTGTCCCGCTCCTTGGCATCCGCCATCGCCTTGTCCCACGCGGTCCCGCCGTCGCGTTCTCGTGACGTGCTGATACCCTCGGTGAGTTGCCGCATCGCATCTGCCGTGTAGGTCCGGAGCGAACGTGCCGTTGGGTGTTGGTTGTTGGTTCTGAGGTCACAGAGGGCGAGATTCAGGCCCTCCGGGGTAGGCTTCGGTTTGATCTGCCGCTCGCCGGCCAGGATCATTGTGCACTCCCCGATCAAGGCATCTGGTTGCGCGCTGGATTTGATCAGCGCGTCAAGTGCGTCTTGGCCTTCGGGGGTCAGTTGGTCGCGAAGCCTCGCGCGCGCGGTGGTTGTGGTAGTATTACGTACCGTATCGTTACGTAACGTAGGTGCGGACGTCCTGCGGACAGAATTTGCTTGTCCTGCGGACGTCCTGCGGACAGAATTCCGTTCCTCTGCACGCTGTAATCGCTTACGCTCCTTATCTTTAGCACGTCGATCGACAAGCCTACCATTGTATTCATCCCAATCGTGGAGGATGACTCGACCATTGGCGAGTCGATCAGCCCAACCCGCATCTACAAGTACTGTCCGCACGTCCTGCGGACAGTCCTGTGGAACGTCGCTGCGGACGTCCTGCGGACGGTCCGCAGGACGTCCTGCGGACACTTCGGGTAACCAGTCGATGCGCCGATGGAGGGCGGCGAGCTCAAGATCGGACAGGTCTCCGTCAACGTGATGCCGTGCGGCATACCCCCACACCGCAACGAGGAGGCCAAACGCCGTTGTCCGATCAGAGCCAAGTAGGCGCGCAAGTCGATACATCTTCGGATGGTCAATCACGTCATCATCTACACGTATCCAAGTCACGTCGCCTCGTAGAGAGTTGCGTTGCGTCCAGTTTCTGTGGGACTTGTGCGTCCGGTATCTCGCACGCGGCCCCGGCGAATAAGTTCACGCATCCGGCGTGCTGCTGTGGGGTGCTGCCAGGCCATCACGTTATCGATTTGCCAATGATTCATCGGGCTGCTGGCGTGTGGCGCGGTAGGGTGCAAGCTCGGCGTGGCGTAGCGCCCCCTCGGTGCTGCTGATTGCGAGCCGGACCTTGCCCGTTGCTTTCGGGGCCTCGGCCTTTTTCAGCAACTCGCGGGCTTGGCGTAGGTGCGTTAGGGCCAGTAATACCCGCGCAATCTGCACCCTGTTGCGTGGTGTGCCAAGACATCCTTCATCATGCTTCTCGCGGGCGGTGTCAATGGTGTGCGGGGTCGTGGGGTCGTCCTCGCAAACGCACTCCGATTCGTACTCCTCGCACTGCGTACAATGGTTTTCGACGTAACTCCCGTCATACAACTCTGACATTTTCTCCTCCAAGGTCATGGCGTCACCACCGGGCACTACCTCGCCGCGGTCGTAGGCGCCGCAAGCGCGCGTCTTGAATACATGACAGGGATCGATCGGGCCTTGGCATACATGAGCGAGCTTCGCGAATAACACGCACGGCAGCGTTTTGATCCATTCCGTGTATTTGCGGTCCCGACGTTTCGGGAACATGGAGCCGCCACGGTTGCGGAGTCGTGTCTTGCACGCAATCGGTTTGGTCGGGGCGGCGAGTCGGCTGTTGTGGGCGCGACGGGTCACGCAGCTTCGAATCTCCAAGTTCAAGTTCGACGGGGCCGGCGGTTTCCATTCCCTTACCAGCGGAGGACGGGGAGTCGCCCATGGCCCGCTACCGACCCGTCACTTCGTTTGCTGTCACAAGGACGGGGCACGACGCCTTGATTGCTTTGCTTCACCGAACATTCCGACCACAATGCGAAACCGGCTCGCAAGGTATCGCCGCTCTTGGTCCGTCCATTCGACATACTCGTCGGTGATGGACATCAGACTTTCCACGGTCCTATCGAGAAATTCGTCGACCTTGACCATCGCACCCCCGTCCTCTCTCGTATGCCCGTTGCTTCACGTTCTCCCTCTTCTCCGTAGATGATGACGGGCAATCCTATCGGCTCCCCACGCTGTAGTTCTTGGGCAGATAGCCCGCGCACGGTTCCGACTGCGATCATGCGTTCCAGTAGGTCCAATGCGCTACGCTGTAGTTCTGTCACCGTGGGGTCTAGGGCAGCCCACGCAGCATCCCCCGCAGCAGCCCACGCAGCATCCCCCGCAGCATCCGCCGCAGCATCCCACGCAGCAGCCCACGCAGCAGCCCGCGCAGCAGCCCACGCAGCACCCCCCGCAGCATCCCGCGCAGCATCCCCCGCAGCATCCCGCGCAGCAGCCCCCGCAGCATCCCGCGCAGCATCCCGCGCAGCATCCCGCGCAGCAGCCCCCGCAGCAGCCCGCGCAGCAGCCCACGCAGCAGCCCACGCAGCAGCCCACGCAGCATCCGCGTTCTGGCGGCAATCCTCTAACACAGACTGCACGCCGATAGCGATTTCAGCAGATGTTAGTTCCGGCAAGGCACGCAGTTCCGCGGCTTGTGTCGTGAATCCTGCCAGGTCAAACCATGCGGGCACCTGCACCCGCACGAGCCAATCGGTTGCCAGCCACACACGGCGTTCTTCGTCAGCGGCCGTGGTGCGGGTGTGGAGGACTTTGTAGAGAACAGGATGAAGGAGCCGGTTTCGGTCCTCGTCACCGAGCGCGTCGTTCCATGTTCGGACAAACTGGGCGAGCACGGGAGAGACACATTCTGGATGGTCGCTGTGTGACTCTCCTGCTAAGTAAGCCGCCGCCTCGAGGGCGCACATTCCCTGAGTCCTAGTCTCATGGGAGCCACTGGATAAATGGATCGTCATGTTACCTCCTGGCGATAAATGCGTCGGACTATCCGACTGATTCGGTCACCGTTGCGCCTGACTCTCGTCGTGTACGGATGGCCCGAACGTCCTGCGCCGAAAGCTTGGTGGTCCAGTACCGCTGTTCGTCCGTCCTTTTCGGTGGCGGTCCCGCATGTTGTCCCGATTCGTCCCGAGAAACAGGTGGTCAGGTCGAACGCAGCCAGGGTTGTCGCAGTGGTGGCAGACATGAAGACCAGGCGGGATTGTCCCGTGCGTTAATATCCACGCCACGCGGTGCGTCTTCTCCATCCGGCCGTGAAACCGAACACCGCCATAGCCATCGAGATTCCGCGTCCCCGTCCACAGCCAACAACGCGGCCCTTTCTCAACCCAAGACCAGAAGGGTTTTGCCCGACGCGGCATTTATAAGACCTCCATCGCACACATGCCGTCCGCGCGACGGCCATGGCTTCCACTCAGTAAGACCAGGTGCATTTCCCTCACCTCCAGTTCAGGTTTGCTACCACAAGGACCGCTGGGAGCACCGCGCCCGCCGAATTGGCCAACTACTGGATTACTGGACTGTCGACCAATCCGGACCCCTCATGAACCGCCAGATCGCTTGGTCACTGGCGTCGGCGCGGTGCTCCCGTTTTCTATTCCAGCGCGAGTTGTTCGTCTTCTTTGCGGATCTCGTCCTCAATCAGCTCGTAGGGATCGGCGATGGACTCTACGCCCTCAACCGAACCTTCCGGCTTCCCCTCGCCGGGGTAGCCGTGCTCGACAGGTTTCAGTGATTCGGCCGGTAGGCGGTCGCCCTCAGTCGTCCGTAACTGCATCCCGTAGGTGCCTGGGATCGTTTCGTAGTGCGCGACGTTGTCCATCTTTCCCGGTTGAGCTTTGCTCGCTTCCGCTCTCTCGCCTGTGAGCATCTCGTTGACGCCCTCGCGGGCTAACTCCTCAACGTTCAGCCCACCATTCTCGGGGATGTCGCGCTTGAACCTCCATATTGGCCAGCAGCGTTTCGCGGCACGGCGGAACGCTCGCGTCTCGGCTGTTTTTCCTGGGTCCTGTTCGCCGATAGGATCAAGGATTGTCGTCACGGCCTTCTTGACGGCCGAGTAACCCTGGCGGTTGCCCGCGTGGTTGGCACCGTAAAACGCTCGGACCTGACCGTCTGGCATACGCTTCCAGATGGTCACGATCGCCGCCCCCTTGACGTCTTCGGGGATATTGTGTTCGGCTCGAAGCGCACGACGGTGTTTACGCTCGGTATCGTCAAGCCGGTCGTCGTCGTTGATGTGCTGCACGTCGTAGCCCGCATAGTCGGGCTGGCTGGTGGCGAGATCGAACCACAAAAGCGTAGTGTCGTAGAGGTTGCCGCCGAGTACGATCCAGTGCGTCACAGGATTCGTCCCACACTCGTACGCGAAGAACGCAACGGCGGCGCGCGCCGCCTGGCTCAAGTTCTTCCCCCAACTCATCAGCGCGATTTCCTGTGCGGCACGCCGCACCATGTGTTCCTGCCTTCGCCTCGTCAGGTGCTCGAATGCGAATGCCCGTTCCTCAGGGGTCTTGGCCAGATCAAGGAGCTTTGAGTTCTCGTCGCTCGTTCTTGCAACGTCGGTCCCCGGCTGGGGTTCTGGTGCGGTCATAGAATCCTCTCTAGGCGAACGTGGTGTTTGGGTTTTGTCTCAATGCGCCGGGCATCGATCTGTCTATCCGGCGTGAGGGAGAGCATCGTGTGGACAAGGAGAACGGATCGGGCGTCATGCTACCGGACCTTGTTCAAGCTCGCCAGCTAAAATTGCGAGGCTTGGTGCAACTCCGTTGTGTTTCCGCAATCTCTCGACGCGACGCTGGGATTTACTAGGCCGCTTCTTCTTGCTCATCATTTTCAATCCTCTGTAACAGTTTGCGAATTGAATTCAGGATCACCCGCAATTCACTGTACTCGAATCCTGAGGAGATCTTGCGGGCAGCGCGAATTGAACGGCATGCATCCCGAAGGTTTTTTACGCGAGAGTCCTTCGATTTCTTAGTGCAGACTTCGACAGGTGGGGAATCATCAGAGAGTTCGGCTACAGCTTCCTCCACGATTGCCGCTGTGACATTGCCATCACCGGCCTTCTCGACAGCAAGCTCCCACGCCACAGGTTGTTCTTCGGGTTTTAGTTTGGTGAGAGGGCGGGCTTGACGTTCCGTTGAGGGAAGTGCTTTGTCACCCTTGGGTGACATTCTCAGGTTGTCGGTTACCAGCGCGGCATCAATTAGGCGATAAGCATGCTGGCGTTCAAAACCCCATCGCGCCTTGCAGTATGCCTCAAAAGTGTCGTACTCAACGGTGTAGAACCCCTCGTCTCGAATCTCGCGAAGGGCGTTCCCAACGTTGACGAATGTCTGAAGAGCGTGCTCGATTGTGCGTTCGAGTTCGTCGTACCGTTTCCGTGGAAGCGTTGTCGTCATAGAAACCGCGCGTCCCCGGCGACGATCAACCGTTGGAACTTCGCCACTTCCTCGAACATCCCCCGGCGCCACGGTAGGTAGGTCTCACGGCAGGGGTTGGCGTTGAACCGCGCCGCCGATTCCTCGGCGGCGCGGTTCTGGGGTCGATCGCCCCGCTCCATCCAGCAGCCATGCGTCGAGTTCGGACCTCCGGAACCGCAGCGAGCCGCCAGCCTTGAGAAACGGGATCTCCTTGCGGTTGACCAAGTTGTAGAGCGTGCCGATGGGCTTCCGGAGGTAGCTAGCCGCCTCGGTTGGCGTGAGGAGATCGGTCTCGGGTGGGCCTGATTCCATTGACACACATCTTTCACGCGGTTTAACTTGGTTTTCCTGCTGTACCAAATGGTTCACGAATATTGTCAAGTAGTATCAAAATACAACTAACTGACACTGTTGTCAAGAGAGCAGAGGTGTCCAAGCGTGTGAAAAACCCTAAGTTATTGAAGGCAAAAGAGTTGTTTCACGTGAAACTCGGGAAGGCCATGGATGCGAAGGGTTGGAAGGCGGCTGATTTGGCTCGCGCAATGCCTGGAGTACAACCTGCGCTTGTCTCGCGTTGGTTGAACGGTGGCCGCATTCCCACTGGCATTTACATGTGCTGGTTGCTTATGGTGCTAGGAATCAGGCCCGAAGAATTAGTTGATCTCGTTCCAGTGTCAGAAAGCATCAAATCAAGCCAGGATGGCAGCCAGAAGACACGATCGGCAGTGCCAGAGGGTCAGGATGCCCGTTGGCTCTTGGAGGCCTTAGAGGGGCTTGTAGGTGATTTTCGGCGGTATCTGTGGGGACAGGAAAAAGGGGACCCGGACTGCCCGCTTGATCAAAGTCCTGGGGAACAGGAAAAAGGGGACGCGGCCGCCAGAGGCACCTCTGGTTGATGCGCTAGATGTAACCACACGGCGATTGGTTACATCTGTGAGGGGGATAGGGTAGGGGTAGGGCAGGGCAGTCTAACCAAGCAGGGGAGCCGCTATGTCACCCTCAAATTGGGAGGTTATGGTCGAACTCTTGGGCGGATTTGGGATCCTGTTGGTCGTGTTTGGCGTCCTACTCGCCGTCCTATGGATACTGCTGCCCTTTGCTGTGTTCGGCATCAATGATATGCGCGCCAAAGACGCCGACGTAGCGTGGTGTCCATGAAGAGACCTTTAGGCCGCCTCGACCGCCAACCGCCGGTCGTTGTGATATTGCCAGCGACACCGACCCCCGTTGGAGCAGAACCGCTGGCTGGGTTGGTGAACCCGAAACCGCTTGCGGCAACGTGAATTTTCGCATCTACGGAGGCGCCAGGGCTGGAGCGCGTATGCCTGGTTCAGGAACCGGAGTACACGCCGTGGGGAGGATTTACACGCCTGTTGCGGCGATTTTACCGAGGGGGTGACGAAGACCATCGGTCAGGCGGACTCGGCAGCCGTGGCTTGCTGCTCGGCGAGGTAGCGATCAACGCTCTTTCGGGTCGCCCACCACCGGGTCAGCGTCTGGTCGCCCTCAAGCTCTCCCCGCTGAATCATCCGAATGGCCGTGTCCCGGCTCACCCCGAGTATCTGGGCTACTTCCGCTGCGGGAACCCGCTTGCTGCCTCTATCCATCGCGTGCTACCTTACAAAGTTTATATGTGCGTTGAACGCATGTTCCACGTGCAACTATGACATCTGCTTTGCACGCAGATGTCAAGGTCAGACACAGATATCTGCGACAACATTGCCAGTGAGAAATTCCACAGGATTCAATCGGCGCGCCCACGATGCGTTCTCGGATCTCAAGGAGCGGCGAGGTAAGCTGTTGACACAGAACGATTTAGCGGAGACGGTCGCCGCTGAATACGGTGGCGAACCCCTCTCTGGTACAACCGTGGGACGTTGGTTGCGGTATCAGGATGACAAGGGCTCCGAACCTAGCTCCTTTGCCCTCACTGCAGCGCTAGCCAGGGTTCTTGAAGTTACGGCTGGCTGGCTGGCTTTCGGGGAAGGGGAGATGACGGCGATGGGTTCGGCGCCTGGGGACGCGCCAACCCAAAAGGGAGGGCCTACACCATCCGAAGTCCTTGAGGAGAGCGGTGATGAGCTACGCGACGCCGCCACACCCGACGAATCTCTAGACGAGACGGGATCGTGACCCATGTCGTGCGGGGTACGACCTGGATAGCCGATCGTGCAAGGATGGCTTCTACGTCGTGATCATCAAGAAAACGCTGGAGAATGTACCGCCGGTGCGGATCGCCCTCCTTTACGTTCAAACAGTCGAACGGTTGCGCCCCCGCTTCGGGAACGGGCTTGGTGATCAGATATAGGTCATCGTGTAACTCGTTGTCGAGCTGGGACATAGCGTCTCCCTTTGGAAACCGATCCCGAAGAGAGACCGAAGTGAAGAGTAAGACACGGTACGGCCGCCCGGAAGGGGTCTCAAGAAACCACCAGGAGGGACAATGCCGACCTACAAAGTCGTTGAGAAAAAAAAGAAGTCGTTTATCTCAGGCCGGTTCACCGCCCTGGACCTCGAAGACCTCATCAACCACGAGGCGAAAGCCGGCTGGACGCTCGACCGGATCGTCGCCGGGGACACCGCCCGGTTCATGGGGCTCGGCGACAAGGACGTTTTCCTCCTGATCTTTCGGAGGGATTGACCAATGAATCGGCTTCTCCTTCTTCTCTTACAGATATTGGTCCTTCCCGCTGCCGCCCAGGACATAGAACTGCTCGGCAGTTTCGTTCTTGTACGGCAAATAGATCCTATTACCGATGAGCCAAAAAACCTCGTCTACACTCGATCCCGTGACGTAGAGCCTGCGCAAATGGCGTGGTCGTGTGTTCTAGGTGAACAGCACATGGTGATTAGGGTCCCTGATTATCTCGGGGCTGAGAGGGATGTTCGAGTTGTTTGGCGAATGGACAAGACAACACCATTCGAGGACCGTTGGTCCACAGGCCCAACTGGCAGAAATCTCCTTCCTGTCACTCAGGCGCGGGCATTCACCGAACAAGCACTTCCCGCAGACACGCTTGTAATCCGGTTTTGGGATGTCGATGATATACCTCGCACCTACACGTTCAGTCTATCCGGTCTAGCGCGAGCGCTGAGTTGGTTGGGCTGCAAAGGGCGAACTTTGGGCTCAACCACCAGGGCAGTAGCGGTTGGAGACCGCCTGCGGATACAGGGCGCATGTGAAAGCAAGCCATGCGAGGTCACCCTCTGGCAGTCGCCGCGCCTTACAGAGCGGGTCGGGGTGGCACGCGACCGTTACGTTGCAATCGTAAGAGACGTGTCAGCCTTGAATGGCGAGGTCGTCTATATCGAGATAGTGCACAATAATCCCCCACGTAGGATTTCTGGCTGGGTCCAGACGCGTTACCTCAGTGGGTTGTTCGGGCCAGAAAGATGTGAGAACGTCTTCGTGAACTATCCCGAACTCATACGAAAATGCATCGCGGGCTAGCCCCTTTTCCTGACCAACCACCTAGGAGAACCCACGCGATTTCTGGAAATGTTTCGGAGCACCACCTAGGAGAAACCGGAAACTGGAAGGGAAGGGAATTAACATGAACCCGATCGTCGTCCCCATAGACGACGTGGACTGTGCTGTATCCACATGGTTCTCGCCGCAGGAAACAGTCGCCGATCTTTTTGCGCTCGTCGATTTAAATCGGGATTATGCACATATCAAAGGTATGGCAAGACCCCCCAGGTAAGAGTAGCGGGCAACCAGGAGTTATTTGCTGTCGAGTTTTTCCCGCTCCTCTTGTTTGCCCGCTCCTCCAGGAGCTCTACGACCTCTTCCATCGTCCACACATGGTCCGCTACGCCAGCAGGCGTCTTGTGGATGCCCTCCGCCTGCTTGGTCAACGTCTGATGCTTCCGCACGACCGTTGTCACCTTCATCTATCCCGATGCTGACGAGCAACACGAACGGCCCCAGACCGAACCTGTGGAAGCAGAGGTCTGAGGCCGCTCCACACCCCAACCGTGGCAGTAGCCATAGCGAGGTGAGCGATGTTTGCGTCTAAAAAATAGCTAAGTAGTATACGGAAAGCACGGGCGCTCCGTTCCGGCGGGACGCGGCCGCTAGATCGTCGGCGGTATCTGTGGGGACAGGAAAAAGGGGACCCGGACTGCCCGCTTGATCAAAGTCCTGGGGAACAGGAAAAAGGGGACGCGGCCGCCAGAGGCACCTCTGGTTGATGCGCTAGATGTAACCACACGGCGATTGGTTACATCTGTGAGGGGGATAGGGTAGGGGTAGGGCAGGGCAGTCTAACCAAGCAGGGGAGCCGCTATGTCACCCTCAAATTGGGAGGTTATGGTCGAACTCTTGGGCGGATTTGGGATCCTGTTGGTCGTGTTTGGCGTCCTACTCGCCGTCCTATGGATACTGCTGCCCTTTGCTGTGTTCGGCATCAATGATATGCGCGCCAAAGACGCCGACGTAGCGTGGTGTCCATGAAGAGACCTTTAGGCCGCCTCGACCGCCAACCGCCGGTCGTTGTGATATTGCCAGCGACACCGACCCCCGTTGGAGCAGAACCGCTGGCTGGGTTGGTGAACCCGAAACCGCTTGCGGCAACGTGAATTTTCGCATCTACGGAGGCGCCAGGGCTGGAGCGCGTATGCCTGGTTCAGGAACCGGAGTACACGCCGTGGGGAGGATTTACACGCCTGTTGCGGCGATTTTACCGAGGGGGTGACGAAGACCATCGGTCAGGCGGACTCGGCAGCCGTGGCTTGCTGCTCGGCGAGGTAGCGATCAACGCTCTCTTTGGTGACGTACCACCACCGCCCAAGCTCCTGTCCCCCTTTGAGGTGGCCCTGGAGAATCCGACGCCGGACCGAGTCCTGGGTGAGCTCAAGGAGGGCTGCTGCCTCGATGAGGGTCAAACGATCGGTCTTGCTGGGCTCTGCCATGGGTCCTACCTTGTGAGGTTCTAGGCGCGTGCAACCATTGCGCGTGTTTCATGTGAAACGAAGATACTCTCGACAGTAGGTGGTAATCCTCAAAAAAGGAGGTACTCATGGGGGAACTACTTTGGCGCGCTAGGGTTTTTCGGCGTATTCGCGTTCTTCCTCCTCGTCATCGTCATGCCCGTCTCAGTCTACTCCGCACAGAAATGGGCCTACAAGTGTTACCAAGAGCTTCAGGAGATCAACCGTCTCCTGGAACGGGAAGTAAAAGCGAAAAGGCGGGCCTCGGGTGACCAATGAAAAAGCTTTTCCTGCTTCTCATCCTAACGTCCTTCCTTCCATCGGCCGCTCGTGGGCAGATTGAACTCAAGAACCTATCCTTCCGTAAAACCCACGATCTGACCTGGGACGTATCGTGGAAGATTGACGTAATCAATCGCGGCAATCGCGCCGTACGGATATGGCTTGATTTCAAATTCATCGACAAGGACGGCTTCGCGGTCGCGACCGACAACGGACAACTCCAGGTGGCAGCTGGTGATTCGGTCACCTATCGAGAGGTGCGCGCTTTCACTCCGGCCAAATATGAGGCGATCGCCAAAATGGAAGCGAGCGCTGAGGTGCGACGGCCACTCTTTTCGCCGCTGAGGCGGCCCCTCTTTCCTGACCAACCACCTAGGAGAACCCACGCGATTTCTGGAAATGTTTCGGAGCACCACCTAGGAGAAACCGGAATTAACATGAACCCGATCGTCGTCCCCATAAAAAGCAGTAGCCGCGATCCCTATGAGGTCACTGTAAGTTTACGGGAGACAGATTGTTGGAAGTCATTGAATCACCGTCAGTTAACTGCTTCTGGAGAGTACCAATACTAGGAGTACAAGGGTCTGTCCCATAAGGACCAATGAGGAAGGATGCCCGAAAATTGGACACCCCCTTCGGAGCGCGGGTTCAGTGGGCTCTACTGGCTGTGAGGCTTAAGCCAGGTGGGGCAAATTTGAATCAGTCCGTAGTGGCAAAGCGGATGGGGAAGGGGAAAAAAGCCATTGAGCCATCAACAGTGTCTCGATGGAAAGAAGGGGTCATGCCAAGTGTGGCAACCATTGGGCGGCTATCCAAGATCCTTAAGGTGGACCCTGGATGGCTGGCGTTTGGGGAAGGGAACTCAGCAGCGCCTGTACCCGACGGCTGGGCACAAAGCGAGCAGGCAGCTAGGATTCGAGGCGAAGCTGCCGACCGCCGACGCGCTGACGTTTCCGCGAGACGCGCCCGTAAGACCGCAAAGCGGAAGCGGGCGTGACATTGCCGATGCGCTCGACCGACCCCGCCTGGAGCATGGTGGCAATATCGAAGCGATCAAGATCACGATGGAGCATCCCGAGGGGTTGATCATCTGGACAGACCGTAATGTGGTCGCCAGGATAGGCGGCTAGTTCTGGGATGGCGACCTTCACCAGATATACGCCTGGCCATAAGTTTGTGTCGTTGCCTGACATAGGTTTACTTCCTTGGAAACCGATCCCGAATAGGAACCGAATTGGATATTACGATACGGGACACCCGACCGGAAGGGGCCATTGGGAATTCCCCGACTTGACTATAGGGGATTCTCCCATGCGGGGCCCAATGGCCTGATTAGAACAGGAGGTAGGAGGTGAAGACACGTATCCGCAGCGTTCTCCCACTCTTAGCCGTCATCATTCCACTCTCCCTTACTACAGGCACCGCGAGGGGCTGTGGCTCAGATGCCGTTAGCAGTGTCAGTGCTTGTTGCCGAACCTGCACGACAGGGAAGGCATGTGGTGACAGCTGCATCTCCCGCGACAAAACGTGTCAGATCGGGGCAGGATGCGCCTGTAATGGATAAACGCCCGTTCTTCTCCACGCTCACTATCGTTGCTCTCACGGTGGCGTGCGGAACAACCGAACAGCCATCGGCACCAGCGAATCCGGTTACCGAGACGCCATTCGATGTCTCGGTCACGGTCACTGCATCTTTGGCAGCGATCAGTGGGTGCCTCGTTAAGTGGAAGGCAAAGGCCAACAAACGGCTGATCGAGGTTTCCTATAGCGTGTGGGCAAACGACAGTCGAAACTTAGCGGAAGGTGGAACCTTCCGAGACTCAGTATTGGTCGTTTGGAATCAAGCGATTGACAGATCCTTCACCGTCAATTGGGTTGTCTCAGCCGGCACTTGGGGTAAGGAGGGAAGCGTGGGCGTCAGTTGCTAGCCCATGTCCCTGAGCACCACCTAGGAGAAACCACCATGTCGAAGAAAACCAAAGATGAACGCCGAGCGGAAGCCATAAGGGCGGAACAGCGGCGCACCATTGACCGCCTTTACGCCCTCTCAGCAGCCTTCCTTCGAGCCGAAAAGGTCTACACCAAGTCCCGTGAAGAGGCCGCTGCGTTGTGCAGCAGTCAGAAGACCGATGAGGAGTTGATTGCGGGGATTCCTGAGCGCATAGCCCGTCTAGAGAATGATGTCCTGATCCGAGTTGGTAGCTTCCTGATGATACACTTGGGTCTTCTCTACGCGGTCGTGGAAGCGTGGAGAAAGTGGGATTTTGACGAGCCCGCTGTCGACGAACTGTTGAAGAGTCCGTTCGTGGAAGAACTCAAGGACTTCCGACATGCTGTATTTCACGTGAACGAAGTCACTGATCCGCGTGTCATGCAATGGCTAGGGCAATCAAACCGGATCGATTGGACAGATGCCCTGTTCGCCGCATTCCGCGCCGCTCTACTCGCCTGGCATCGAGATATGGCTGCGCGAGTCGCGATCAAGCTCGGTAGGAGGCCACTCTAATCCATGGCGGGCTGAGCACCACCTAAGAGAAACCGGAACCATCGGACCACCATAAATGGCCAAGAGAACCCGCAAGAAAACCGGACCGTTTCGTGAGCGCTGGAACCGGATGTGGCTCGAAATCTGGAACATTCTCACCGAGCATGGGTCTCTGGTAGTGTTCGGTGGCATTATTTTTGCCATGGATTTGGCCAGGCACCAGGTTAAAGCGGACGACCTGATTTACCGGTTGTTATGGGTGAGCGAGTGGACGACCGGTCTAACGATGGTTGCCCCGAAAATCGTCCGAAGTGGGGGCGACCTCTTGCAGAACATTGTGATCGAGGTGCATGATTTAGCTTATGCCGTCCGTCACGGAAAGCGGAAGCCATTGGAACCCGAGGAAGCCGACGAGACAGCCGAGGAGGCATAATGGACGACCCTCTTCTTGAACCGCTCCAGGAATACAACGAATATCTCTCAAAAAGATGGCGCCTGATCCTTAGGGTAGAGGCGAATTCATTGAAGAACTGGATGGCCGCAGTTATCACGGCAGCGCCCCTCACTATGCTTTGGATGGATGGCATCGTACGGGTCGGAGGCGTGCTCTATCTCGTCTGTTATGGAATAATTATGGTCGTCAGTGGAGCAATGCTCCTTCTAGTGATCTATGATGGTTTCCGACTCATGGTCTACCGTGATCCGGTTTTCTCTCCGCTGTTCATGGCGATCGCAATCAAAGGAGAGATCCAAAAACGGCGGAGATGGCCCACGATGTCACGGGCTGATCGGTTTGGGGAGGAACTCGCCGAGTTCCTGGTGTTGGCCAACCCCCTGACCAATCTGACCAGGGAAATTATGATCTTAGCAACACGAGTGAACCCCAAAGGGATCACCCAGATGCGAAAGGAAGCAGAAAAACAAGTCCAGTGGTTGGACAAGAAATTCGATGCGATGCCAGTTCGTACTGTGGCGACTGAGTCTCGCGTTTGGCCACGGGATACGGCAGAACACATGATTCCCGCTGGCGTCTGATTCCTATTGACATCCCGTTGATCACCGCCAAGTAGATTGCCCCCGGACTCACAAGCCGGGGGTTGTTCATTGCAGTGGATCTACAGCGAGTGGCTCACGCCGCCCACCCTCAGATGAACGGGTCAACGGCTTTGACCCATTCGGGCCGCGCTGGCCGGACTTTGATGTAGGCGTTCTGTTCCTCGGCGTCCGACTCACTCTGGGTACGGGACCCACCGCCGGCTGCGCCGATCGTCAACACTCGCTCACCGACCACATGCCATACGATCTCGACGTGCCCGATCTTCGAGCCACGAAACCAGAAGAGTAGGCAACCCGGTTCCAGCTTGGTCACCTCACGGCCCTGGAACCGCTTCGCTAATCCGTCCGCTGTCCAGTCCCCCCGCGCCGGCAGAATCCCAACCGACTTGAGATGCTCGATCACCAAGCCCGAGCAATCGAAGCCCCCGATCGGATCATCACCGCCCCAAGTATATGGCCTGCCTAATTCCTTTTCCCAAAGGAAAAGGGCGATCGAGCGGAGGTTCTTCACTTCTTACTATCCCCCTTGATCGCGGAGAGAATGTCACGGATCGCCGCCGGGATGAAGCCCAAGTAGTTGGTGACGTACTCCTTCGAGATAACGAAGAAACCGAACCCGACGACACCCATCGCAAACCAAAGCGGAAATTCGGGCACGAGCTTAGGAAGCGCGAACCCTATCGCAACAACGGCCGCACCGCTCAGGGTTTGCCACGCCTTCTTCGATTGCTTGCGCACCGGGATCGCACGGATCTTCTGCGTTTGTGCTTCGACGTGTCTCATCGTCCCTCCTTCGTGCAACTTGGCCAGAGTGGGATGTCCAACGCTTGCTCGATCCGGCACATGCGCGCGTTCAGGTCCCGGACTGAACGCTGGGTGTCGTTCCAGGTGCGGCCGAGACTGAACCCGGTCGTGAGCACAGCGATGATGAGCAATACGGCCCCAATCGCCCAGCCGGGAATCCGGACGTCGTGGTTCAACCGAGGGATTGTCATCGCCCCACGTAGATGGCGTCGAATGTGCTGTCGGTGACGGCGCCGCCATCAACTTGTACACTCAACGTGCCAGCACTCACCTGGGTGAAGAGGTAGGAAATCTCAAGCCAATCGTCCTTCACGAGATCAGCGACCATTGCAAAAGGTAGGTCGCCTTCCGCATCATTGGTCAAATTACTGAGGAGCCCAATCGCCCCGAGATAACTCGGACCGGGGCTCTTTCGGACCCGAAACCACCCGTTGGCGATCCCAACGGTAGCCAGGGCGCTATAACGAATCACGCCTTGTATAAGATATTTGCCGGTAAACCCAATCGTAATCCGGCTGTTGTTCGTCACGGTGTCGTGAAAGCCCTCGTCGTCGAGGACCTCTTGATCCCAAGCGAGGAATTGCTCCGACACCGGCGAACTGTATGTTACGTTGCTGCCATGATAGAGCCGTACAATGGGACCTTTGCGGAGCTCGATTACCACCGCCTCGCTACTCGCGAGAATGTCCGACAGGCTACGCACCCAGATCGTGAAGCTAGTCCCCAGTACGTCGTGTACGCCGATGATAGTCCCGATGGCCCACAAGTGGCCCCGTAGCTCACGGTTCCCGATCGGATCTCGCATCACGAACTGCTTGGTGGGGATGATCACCCGGTCGCCGAACTGGAGCTCGGGATAGGCATAGGTGCAGGTAAAGCGCCACAACCGAAGCCCCATCGAGAAAGCGTTGAATTGGCGTTCGACGATTTTTGCGGCCAGCGTCGCATCATCTACCCATTTACCGACGGTGTCGGACAACCGCTTGGGAGGCCCAAGATTCGAGACACCCAAAGCGGCCAAGGCTGTGCCGTCGAATCCGCGGTGCTCAAGCGTATACTCCCGGCTCTGCACGTCGTAGGCGTAGGCGAGGAAGACTTCCGGGGTCCGGAGGGAGAGACCGGGACTCACCGACTCGACGGTGATCTCGCCCTCGTGAAACAGCATGACGACGTAACCCTCCGCGTACAGGTCGAAGAAACGAACCCGCCCTGCGTCCGTCCCCCAAGCACCACCGGCGATGAACGCAACTGCATCGAGCTCGGTCTTCGCGTCCGACAACGCCGTTACTACCGCATCGGGATCGCGCTCGCCGATACGCTTGCTGATTGTGGTGGTGGCATCTGTAATCCCCTGGCTACGATAACGACCAGCGAGTGCGACCTGCCCATCGATCAGGTCATCGCTCACGTCCTTGAGCGTTTCGATGCCGACAGCGGCGTTGTAGTTCAGGATGCTGTGGGTCACCGTCGGCGAGCCGGAGGCCACGGGCAATGCGGCACGGAGTTTTGTCAGGGCCGAATCCCACAAACATTCAATCTCGTTCGCCCGGGGATCGTAGTCGTAAGCGAACGGAAAAGTGTCGACGTGGAGCCACTTGTTCCGATGGAGATCCGGATGCCCGATATAGATACGGAACGCGATGTCGGCGACGTCGTGATCGACCAGTAATTCCGTGATCGCGTCGTTGAAGTCCTCCCGGCCGTCGCGGATACTCGTGATCGCAGCCCGTGAAATCTCGCTCTGCATCTCGAAGGGATGCACATTCCACTCGGCGTCTACCGTGGCGAGCCGATCAAATGAGATCCGCGTCACCTCCCGCACGCCCAGACGTTTCAATCGGGGAGTGGTGTTCGAAGCGGCGTTGGTCTTGAGCTGGGCGCGGATCTCGTAGGTTTGCTGTTTCGCTAGACTTGAAAGATCCTTACCACCCGTTGCGGTGTTGTCCACACAGATCAGGTCACCGTCCTCGAACTCTGTCCACGCATCGGGCGACGCCTTGCGGATCTCATAGACGATGTCCGTGTCACTCGGGGTCCGTCCAACCCCGACGCACTCGACATCCTTCGTGGGCGCAGCACCTAGATCAATTATCGTGCCCCCACCGGCAACGGAAATCGTGATGGTCGCGTTGGTGTAGGTTTCCTCAACGATCGAGATGCGGGGACAATCGTTGACAAGAGTCTCAGCCCACCGCCCGCGTCCTTCGCCTTCCGTGTTCTGGGTCAGGGTGACCTGTTCGAGTTTGACACCTGCTGGGTTGACAAATGGCGTTGCGGTGTCGGCACCAAATCCCACATTTCCCGCAGCGGCGCCGTTTGCGTCCAGCGCCCGGATCACAATGTAGGTAACCGGTAGCGCTTGGGCGCTTGCACCCGGCTTTCTGATTACGTTCTCAAACATCGGCCGCGGCGCCTGCCAAGCTCCCGTGAAGTCGAACGTGAATAGCGCCGCCACCGTACCCGATGCCGCAACATCCATCGATCCCAGACCCTGAATCTCGAACGGACCCGGGCTCTGGTGGCTCGCTGGCCAAACGGCGTATATCCGCCAAACCTCCAAGCGCCACGTGACGACTTCTTTTGCAGCACCGGTGCGCTTGGGATGCAACCACGCTTTGATCTGCCAAATCTCCAAGTCCCGGTCAAACGTGCCACCCCACGTGACCTTAGCAACCGACCACGGCGATGCCCGGTCGAGATCGGTCATGAACGTATCGCTCACAGTGTGTTCAACACTGGTAGCGAAGGAACCACTGAGCCGCACGTCGCCGAAGCTGTCGACCTCGAGGCCGGTCAGGGGGTCAGCGTTGTTCCAATCGGTGCTGAAAGCCCGCACGTCTTCGTTGACGACAACGACCGCTTCGGGGATGACGCGCGCACGCCCGGTGATACTGGCCTTGCGCAACATGCGAACGAGCTCGGGATGAATCGCCCTCACTGCTGTGTGGCCTTGTGGAAGTCGGAGACAGTGTGTCCGCCACCGGCGGCGAACATGAGATCAAGTAAATCCACGAAGCCGTTGTTGGCGCCAGCGCCGTCCGCAGCCATCGTGATGAGAGTCCCCGCCCACGCACTGAGTAATGCTGCATCTAGGCCCGTGCCAGCCGCTGCGACCACTTCAGCTCCCGAGTTGATGCTTTGACCGAGCTGCACCGTACCCGCCTCCTTGTCGAAGATGAGTCGCAACTCGAGCAGATCCCCATAGACGGGCGTTGCAGCAGCCGTGGACTGAGCGATGTTCGTCCCGTCGTCGATAAGCGCCTGCCATGTTGACGAACCGCTAACAACGAACGTCAGTCTCGGGTCCCCTCCCCCCGTATTGTCACCGATGTGACAGATGCGCCCGTTCGGTCCCGCCGACACCGTCCCTCGCTCCACGAAGCGGGCATAACCAATCATCGTACGAGGAGCGGTGACCCACGGGAACGTCATCGCGTCCTTACTCCGTGTGACTGTACTGCCTGCGGTGGCTCTATAAGACGAGGGGAATGGCTTGTCAGTCTCGAATTGCATTCCCCAGAGATAGGCGCCGGAGCTGGAGTCGCCGTTATAAACTGCCGTCTCGGAGCCAGACCCGAGCTCGACGAAAATGACTGGTGTTGTACCACCGTTCGCGCTGTCGGCCACGAGCGTACAACGATACCAGTCCTCCCCATATCTCCTGATCAGTCCGACGCCGCCGCCTGTAGTCGTCCCTACCGTGCCTGCGGACAGATCAAACCACGCATTGGCAATTGTATTGTCTTTTTGTATTAGCTCTATTCTTATTTCGCTGCGCTCTGCGGCCTTGGCGAACACACTGAACGACTGCTGCGTATCATCTGTCAGTGTCGGTGTGTTGCGTTTGAACTCGTGCGTGCTCGATGCCGTCCCATCCTCGACGAGCTTATCGGCCGTCGTTTTCCCATCTGGTGCCGCTACCGCATTCGCGCTGACTGTGGCGCGGGTCTTTGTGTACGCGGCATCATCTAATTCTTCAGACTTCGTGAACGCGTTCGTCCGCGCGCCCTCCAACACAAGCGCCGGGGTATCAAAGGTCCCGGCTACGTCGAGATCCAGCATGTCAATCCGGAGGGCATCGATTTCGGCGAGCTTGACCTCACCGTTGGCGTCGACGTAGCTGCCTATGGACGCTCGGCTAAACGTTTCGATGATATCTTCACCACGCCGGGCGATCGGTGTCGTGCGCCGTGACGGGGGACCGAACAACTCAAGCGAGCGCCCGCCGGCGTAGAACAGGATTTGGGAAGGATGGATCGCCATCAGGTCCTCAGCGGCTCGTGTTCGACCCAATCCAGCGCGATTTGCTGGTAGCCCCAATCAGTCCCACCGCTAAATCGAAACCCAATGCGGCCCAGACGTGGCACGGCCACGACCGCACGGTCGGCTTGGTCGGTGTTGTAGATGATCCAGGTCGGATTATTGGTGGCAAACAGGCCCTCGATGTTGAAGCGTGCCTGGTCGTATGCAAAGAAACTCGGCAGCTTCAACGTCATCACATCTGTGCGCCCGATGCCGAGTCCCGTGCGTCCGCGCCACAGATCAGGTGTCACGAACTCGTTGCCCACCAACTCGACTTGATTTTCGGCGACCGGAGGCCAAGCGAGCTCGGTTTCCCATGACAAGCCCACCCAGAGACCGATGATCTGTGGTTTGAGGTCGGCTCCCATCGCAGGAATGAACACGCGATAATACAAGTGCCCACGAAGCGGGAACCGCCGGAGCCACACACCCTCCTCGGTCACGATGCCGGTCACGTTGTCGATGTTGCCCGGGGAGCTCACGGAGGGAATCACGTCGTCGTGGATGGTGTCGATCGTCGTGAAGTTGTCATCGGAGCCTTCGATCTTCACCGTTTTGCCGGCTAGGTTATGGCCGGCGTCGATCACAACCATGTCAGCCCCACGAACACGGTCACCCTTCGCTTCTGCCCAGGTGTCTGAATTGGTCGTTGTTGAAGTCCAATAGTCCGACGGTGACCGCCGGCCATTGGCGAGCCGCCAGACTTCATGGTCCGTCGCCTCTTCTTCTGCGGTGATCACGTGGCCGGGATACTGCGAGCCCGGAAACCCACCGTCGAAGAGGTTATCGACAAGAAAGAGCGGCTTACCCATCAGCCGAAATTCCCCGGGATGCGAGCCACACCATCACGCGCCTCGAGGCTGCGGATCTCTTGGATGACGCGGCGCACGTTCGTGCGGGGGTCGATGATCGTGATCTCGATGCGCTCAAGGCCGGTGCGGCGTTGTTTCTCAACGGCGCGGTCGCTGATATCTTCGATCTTGACGGGTGTCGGTTCTTTCCGACCGCCGCCCAAGATTTTACCGAGCAGGAATCCACCAAAGCCCCCGAGTAAACCACCAAGCAACCCACCACCACCGATGCCGCTCAAGATCCGCTGAAATGCCGACGTGACCGCTTGTTCCATCTGTGCGGCACCCGATACCGCCGCGATCGCCATATTGCCGAAACTGTCCTCAACCGTTTCGGCCAGCGTTTCGACTTCGGCGGCGGCGTTCTGGGCGTTTTGCTCAAGGACTCTTAGTCTGTTCGCCTTCTGTATTCCCTTGAGGCGCGCGGTCTCAAATGCCTTGGCCGATCCGAGTCGGACACCACCGACAGTAGTGCCACCAGTGGTATCGGCAACACCCCGCTTCACGTCAACCGGTCCCAGGCCACCACCACGCAATGCGTTTACGACCTTCTCAACACTGTCGGCTGTGCCTTCAGATGTATCCTTGAGTCGGGAGATCTTCGTCTCGAGGATTCCCAATGCGATCTGAAGGTTGTCGGTTTTTTCTATTAAAGCCCTTCGTTTGTTGGTCATCCCTGTGCCGAGAAACTGCTCAAGCTCAATCTGACTGAGATCGCCGAATTTTTCTGCCTTGGCGATCTCCGCTCGTTTTCCCGCAATCTCCGCACGGAGCTGATCGGCGCGCGGCTGGAGCTGCGCCTCCGGTAGTTCTGCGAAGGCCCGTAACTCTTCTCGGAGCGTCGCGTTGGTGAGACCTGCCAAATCGAAAAGCGTTGTGATAAATCCCGCCACCCGTGCCGTCGCCGCCTCGGCCTTGTTCGCCAGCTCTTCGAACAGCGGGAGTAGTTGCTTGAGAACGGGAAGCAGATCGGTTGAGAGTTGGTTGAACTGGTCTGCAAACGCCGCCTTGACCCGTTTGGCGGTGTTCTCAGCAGAGTCTTGAGTCCGGTTCAGGTCCCCCACGGCTTTCCCAGCACGTTCGGAGATCAACTGAAGTGAGGCGGTCGCCCGGACTTGCTCGTCGGCCGCACGGGCGGCATTACCACCACTGAGCGCGAGCGCACGCTGTTTCACATCGACTTCACGCAGTACGATGCCGAGCCGCTTGAGCATCTCTCGCTCACCGGTCAGTGCCCCCTGGATTGCCCGGGCAGTTTCGGCGGTTGGAATGTTATTGAACGAGGCGAGATCGCCGGCCAGGCGGAGAACGGCCTGGGAAAAATCCGCGCTGGCATTTGTACTGAACCCCAACCCTTGGACGATCGAGGCTGTAGTGGCAAGCAAGCCCTGGCCGATGGTCTCGCTGAGGCCGGCCGTCCGGGCGAATTCCTTGTTGAAGACGCCCATCCGTTCGGCTGATTCACCGAACACCGTATTGAACTTCGACTGTGTCTCAAGAACGCCAGCTCCGGCGTCGAATATTTTCTTGAAGACGAACACAAGTCCGCCACCGCTCGCGATGACGGCCAGGAAGGCCCTCCGGAGACCTTGTGCCGATACCCGCACACGTTTGAGTCCCCCAGCGACACCGGAGAACACCCGTGAGGCGAGATCTTTCGCCCGGATAATGATCGAGACTTCTTCTTTAGCCATCGTCGGGCTTTCTGTCGGATTGCTTCAGTGCAAACTCCACGGGTGCTCTTTCTCCGGGATAGGCCATCTCGGCCATAGATCGCCTGTCTCTCGCGACCTCCGGCGTCTCCTTGCTCAACCCAGACCCCCAATTCGTGGCCGTCATCATGTGGAGCAATTGACGGGCCTCAAACCGCGGGCGCCGACCCACGATCGCGACGAAGAGCGGATACGGGAGTTCGGCGACCGGCGGTCCACCGCAAAGTGCCGCATACTCGGCGATCATGTCGTCCATCGTGGGCGGTGTCCGCTTCTGGCCTTGTCGCGTTTCCCTCTCCGTCGGCTTGACCAACTGTGGCGGCTCGGGGAAGAGGAGATCCAGTACCTTGAGCACTTCGTGCCCGCGGAGACGCATGAGCAAGCGGCGTGCTTTTCGATCACGCCAACGACGCGGGGCGATCGCCCGAGGTAGTTGCGCGAAGACCTGCCAAGTGGCATACGCATCACCCGCCTTACCTTGCTCCATGTACCGGAGAAAGCGCATGGCCCATCGCATCGTGAGCGCACGGCACCGGACCACCGGCCGATTCGGCAGGCGGATCTCCACAGCATCGTACGAGTCGTAGCAGGCGGTATCGGGCACGCCAAAAGCTCCTAGAGATTGCGATTCGGAGTGTTGGGCGACCCTGCCGCTCACGGGGCAGGGCTGGTAGGCTCTGTCTTGCGCCCTCAGTCACGCCGCCAAGCCGGGAGGCTCACCAGGGATGGAGGGTCCTGCGTGGGTTCAGTCGAACACGACCGAATAATCTATGGGCCGGTACTCCAACCCCCAGGCCGTGAAGTCGTCCTGGTTCTCGTGGGTCGGCTCGCTCACCAGATACCCACTGACGACCGCGAGATCCGCCCGGTTGTATTGTGAGCCGCCAACCGTCCAATCGATGGCGCGGGTAGTGGCAGCTTTGATGTCAGCGTATGGGTCGTATGTCGCCAGCGCTACCGTTGGCGCCGAGAAGGTCACGCGGGGATCAAACTGCGAGAACTGGACTTCGGAAAATCCCGTTGAGTCGTTCCCGCTCGGCTTGACAACAAGATTCCCGCCGGTGGTGAATTCTCCAGTGATGATATCTGGGCTCCAGCCCCCAACCGTAAACGCCATCCCGACCGCCGACTGCGGTACTTGGGCACCAAACGTCTGGGCGGGTAGAGCTGCCGTTGCTGGTGCGGTGTCCAAGAAACCGATGAACTCGAACCGCAAGATATTGAGCTCGCCGGCGACAATGGGCCAGACCATCACACTGCGGCATCCGTTGATCTTGTAGACGTTGTCGGCCCCGTAAGCCCAAAGGGTGTAGCTCTCGAAGCCGCTATCCTCTTGAGCATAGGTCCACTTCTCGGCGCTGGCCGTGACATCTACCGTGGCACTGAAGCCCGAACCGCGAATGAGCGCGTCAGACTCCGGCTTGTCAGTTGCCGAGTAGGCCGCCCCAAAGCCCCGGAGCTCCAAATTCAATGTGCCGCGGACAACCCGACCCTGCGGGACGCCTGGTGCAACGGGCATGAGCGTACCATCTCGAACGGTCTCCCGGAGATTGGGTGCCTGATTCTCGATCGTCATCGCTGAGAAGAATTCTTCGCTGAGAATAACCGCATCGTTGGCACCCGCCGGTGTAGGATCGGTGCGATAGGTCGACTCAATCTTCGCAAGTACGCCCTCGATTCGAATAGGGGTATCAGCCATCGTCCATCTCCTTCACTATCGGGGCAGCCTTCCTGGCCTCGCGTTCAGCGATACGCTTCACATGAGCGTTGTTCTCTGCGGGCTTGGTCCACTCCACGCGTTTGCCGTCGACGTAGACCCCACCACCACGACGGCGCGTGACGACGGGCTCGGCGGTCGTTTTCTTCGTCATGTCGGCCTCGTGTCGTGTACTTGGAATCGTATGATAAGTGCCAGCGTAAGCATGGCACTCCCGAGTTCCTCCTCCATGGGGGCGAGCTCAATCTGCCGAAGATTCACCAATTGGATTCCGGCCCGCGTGCGGGTTGCATCGTTCCCGACAAACAGGTTGTTGAGTGAGCGAACAACCGCATCCATAGTGTAAAACGCATCTTCCTTGCCCTCCTCGGCCCTGGATGACTTGACGGCGTAGGCAATCGCGATAGGCCCCACCGTCGCCTTAATCTTCCCTTGGCTCAATCCGATCGGGATCGCAAACGCCTCCGATTGGAAAATCAACAACGCCGGCAACGTCAGATCATCTGGCACCAGCTTCAACGCCGCATTCCCGTCCCGCGACTCGTCAATGATCGTGGCCACATCCGCCGGCACCGTGTCATTGGTGTCCAGATCATCGGCGGTCATCGCTGCCAGCTCGGCATTCACGCCATTCGTCACATCGTCGAGCCAGTCTTTGATGATCCGCATCGGGATCATCGCGAGCCGCATCTATGTCTCCACGTAGAGGATCCGCGTCATTCGGTCGTCCTCGCCTTCGGGTTCGAAGTTGTGAACAACCCCCGCGTTTCCTCCTACGGTTATCGCTACCTTTGAGGCGAGCGACGGGAGCCCACCTTTCTTGATCACGACCGACTTCTGATTCCGCTTGACCGTAAACCCGCCTGCGTCGTCGGCCGTCTCAAGCACATCAATAATCCCATCGACGGTCGTGCCGCTGATCGTGACAGCGACCACCTCAGAACCATCCACGCCGTCGAGGTCCGTGATCGCGCTCGCGATATCGTCATCGAACACGCCCACCGATTACACTGTCCGCTTCGACCACGTCCGCACGTAGTCGATATCAAGATTCCCAAGCCCCGCATCGGCGCCTTTGTCGATCGAGAAATAGGGTTGCATGATCGGGATCGTTTCAAACGTGACGGAGTCATACGCTTCCACCATGTTGTTCTTAAATCTGAACCGCTGGGTCATGGTCTACTCCTTTACATCAGAAATCGCGCTGTCTGCACAGCGATCTCGCCTCTTACGAGGCGCTCTTCTTCGACCGTTTCTTCGTTACCTTGCCCTCTACCGCCGGTTCGAGTTCCAGATCGGGTTCGGCTTGCACCGCGGGAGGCAACACTTCCTCGATGCGCTCGGCCGTTCCAAAGGCGAGCTCAGCTTCTGCGGCATGACTAGGGAGATCAACTACGAGGCCCGCTTGGTTGCCGCTGGTTTTCCGTACCTTCATATCATGTCTCCGCTAATAGATGGCAGGGGAGGGACTCGAACCCTCGACCTCCAAGTTATCGAACCGGGGCAAACGCCCCGGCTGTCCAAGCCACCACCAACGATCAGACGATCGCCGTTGGTGTCTGCTCCTGCTGATACCGCGAACCGCTCAGAATCGCGATGGCGCTGGCGAGCGTTGCCGCCGCCGGATCGCTCAACACAATTCGGAGATTCGGTCGCCCGTCCGTCAACTCGGACGCCACAATATCGATCACGTACAGGATCGAATTGTTCGTCGATGTGGCGAATCCCGCCGCCGCTATGGCGGTTCGTGTCGAGAGCGTATCGCCCGCGGCAGTTTCCTCCGAGTAGCGCGCGAACGCGATCGCCGTAGTGGCCGTCGGGACGAAGTCGTCACACTCCTCGACGGTGACAGTTGAAGCTGCGCCCGTCACCCCCAACGTGACGATGATCTGGCACCGCGCGTATTTTCCGAGACTGAACACGTCCGAATTGACCACTCCGCCATTGATATCCACCGGCGCGATGATGTTCACGACATGCCCCTGCTCGGCTACGTTGAATCCCTTCATTGATCTACTCCCTTCTCATGCCGTCAGAGGCAATCAGGTGCGGGTGGCCAGGGCGATGAACGGCGACACGGTGACCGTACCCTTGAACGGCGTGACCGCGCTGTTCTCGATTGTTTGCCCATCCAACCGCCAGGTGAACCGGAACGTCATCTCATCGTTCAGGAACCGGACGTGCATCGAGGATGCATCCCGAATCCCGCCCTTCTCGATAACTTCGAACCGATCGAGATCGGCGAAGATGATATCGCCGACCGTGTCCAGTGTGGCGCAGTACTCGATAGGCACCATGGGCCGCCCGAGAATCGTGTTGAAAGGATTCCCCATGAACCCAGCCGGCATGAAGAGCGATTGACCGCCCGTGCCGAACGTGATGCCTGCCGTCAGCAGTTGCGGCAGCACATCTTGATTGTGCAGCCAGACCGCCCGGTTTACCGATCGCGCCGGCATCCGCGCATACATCTTCACGAAGTTTTCTGGCCGCAAATCGCTGGTCGTCTGCCCGCTTTCGGCAGTTTGCGTGATGAGAGCAGGGCTGCTGAGAACCCCCAATGGTTTTCCGGCACCGTCCCCGTTGATGATCGCGTCCTCGGCCTTGAACTGGAGTTCCTCGGGCAGCTCGCGGTCCACCACTGCCTGCATGGCGACCGAGTCCTCGAGCAGCTCGTCGGTGGCGTACACCAACGCGAACAGCTTGTTGAGGGTCTGCTCCATCACGCGGAACTTCGGTGCACTGGCAGTCGTGGCAGCACCTTCATCCTGCCAGTATCCACGCACACCACCAGCCCGCGAGCCATCAACGCGACTCGTCTCGTTGATGAGGAGGCGCTTGAGACCGTTCGCTCCCGGACCAATCGGTGTCCGACGCACGCGCGATAACACGGCGCCGCTCGCGAAGATGCGATCATCCAGATCGCTCGAGAAATCGGTCTGTAGGGCAAACCCGCCATCGGCCGGAACGGTTTCACCAAGTCCTGTTGCGGCTGCCTGATACCGCAGGCGCTTGTCCGTGACCCGTGGGTCACGTGCAGCGCTTGCCACCGCAATGAGCTGCTCGCCCATCGTGCTGAACGGCTTTTCGGCTTCGCGATCCCGGACGTTCCGCGCAACCCGTTCCGCTCCGGGTTGTTCGAGGGGTGTGGCACCATCCTTGAGAAATGTCAGGACATCGGCACGAACATCGGCAACGGGTGTACCGTCTGCGATGGCTACGTCGATACGCCCAACCGGGTACTGAGGGAAATCCTTGTGGATTACCCGAATCCCGTTCACGCGCTCGCGCTCGGCCGTCCGTGCCTCTTCGACGGCCTTGGTCTGGTCGGCTCCTGACGGGGCCGCCGCGGTCTTATCTTCCTTCATGCGGTCCTCCAGTGTTACGCCCTCGTCAGGGGCAGTTGACAGCACGCCCGTCCGGCGCGCTAAATCTCCTCTTTTCACTATGATTTCTTCCATGAGTTCTTCGACGTTGGGTCCCGTGGCGATTCGAAACCGGGACAGCAAGCCGGCTTGGTAGCACGCCGCCGCCGCTGGACTAGCGGTCGCCGCCAACGCCAACCGTTTGAGGCTTGGGGTTGCGGCAGATCGGCCAAGAGAGAGTTGTGGTTGCGAGCCAGTGGCGGCTTCCAGTTGTGCGTGGAGGTCTTCAAATTTTCCTACACGATCGGCAAGTCGCGCTTTGACCGCTGACCGTCCGACCAGCACGTCACCCTGTCCGAAATCGCTCAACACCGTTTTTTTACTGACGCTGCGATTCCGCGCAACCGCCATGATGAAGATGTCCGCAAGTTCGTCCACGACGGACTGCACGCGCGCGAGATCCTCTTTATTGTTGGGGTCGATGGTCTTGTTGGGGCTTTGACTCGACACGATGTCAATAAAGCGAATGCCTGCCATCTCGTCCGCAACGCTCGTATCAAGCAACGTGGTGAGCACGCCGATTGACCCAAGCAGTGACGTGTCGGACGCCACGATTTGGTCAGCCGCGCTCGCGATCCAGTACGCTCCAGAGGCCCCGAGACCATCGACATGGGCGACGATGGGTTTCATGCCACGCGCATCGAACACCATCTGTGCGAATTCCGACACGCCGTCCACCTCACCGCCTGGACTGTCGATTGCGAGCACAATGGCGTTGACTCTCGGGCTGTCAAGCGCCATCTGAAAATCCGCGCTCAGAGCGTCAATTGATGTTGCGCCGCTCACTTCGGTAAACATGTTCGCAAACCGGAACAGCGGGCCGGTGACGGGAATCGTCGCCACGCCATTGCGAACGGTGACGGTACGCGTATTGTCGAGATCCCGGCCGAGCTCTGCGGCCACCGCGTCGGGGTCGAGATTTTGCCGACTCGCGATTGCGACCATCGTCTCGAGGGCGTCCTTTGTGATCGCCCATCGCGCCGTGAAGAGCGCCGTCAACGCGCGCTTGGCTGGTTTCCGCTCACTCATCGGTCGATACCTTGGAGAACTTCGCGGATGCGGTTTCTGGCGCCGTTGCCGTTCGACGACCCACTACCGACAACGCCCTCATCACCCTGATCGGGAGTTCGTTCCTCGAAGGACAGCCCCTTGTCGGCGGCCAGCCCTTGTTCCTCGGCAAGTTCATCGAACACCTCTTCGATATCACGTCCATGCTCCGCGACGATGCGTGTCCGGGTATCGAACCCGGCCTCGACCGCTTCCTTTGCCGCCTTGATCTCTTTCTGTGGATCAACCCATGCCCACCCACGCGGCTTCCAGGTGACGGTTTGGTATTCAGAGGGCCGGACGCGATCGTCGAGGTGGCCGGTGAGTCGCGCCATCGGGAGCCATGCGTCATAGACCGGATCATGGAGATCGTCCACCAACCAGATCTGAAGTGCACGCCATGCGTCGCGCTCAGTGATCAGGCCCGCTCGGATGCTGGAGAAGTTCACATCGGAGAGATCGCCGGTCAGGCTCATGTAGCTGACATCGAGACCCGCGGCGATCGAGCGAAGAATCGCTTTGGAGAATTCCGAGTAACTTGTGTTCGGGTGGCTCGGGTCCCAGCCTTGGAATTCCCATCCATCCGGGAGTTGCTCGAACAGACCAGGTTCCGCATCCATGCGGAGTGGCTTCTTCTCATCTTCGTCGGTCGTCGGACTTCCGGCCTCATCCTTGCTCACGAAGAAGCCCATCTTTGCCGCCGCAACACGAGCCGCTGTGGTTTCCGCCTCGCGATAGCCCTTGTGCATCTTGGTGTTGAACATCTCGCGGGCCGGCCACGGGATTCCGCGGGATGCGGCAACCCGATGCGGCACGAACGGCAGTAGGAAATCACTCGCCAGGACGCGGTCGGGTTCACGAGACACCCGTCGGTTGCTGGGGTGCCGGGTCAGCACATGGTAAGCGATGGCACGACCCCACCGATCAACCTCGACCCCCATCCGGATCTCGTTCACGCCGGGCTCAGGGTCCCGGTTTAGTGTGGTGCTGATCTGATCGGCGTCGACGAGCTGGAGGGCGAACCCGAATTCGTTGTCGAAGCCCCGAACGAAGTGCACGCCGATATCACCATCTTGGGCAACGCTTTTCGCCACCATGCGCTGCACACCAACCCAGGAGAGCTTGCCGTCAACGGTACAGTTCTTCTTCTTGCCCCAGCGCTTCCACGCCTGCTTGAGCCGCCGATTGACGAGGGTGCGAGCGTCGCCTTGCGGGGTCTTGAGATCGGGTTTCAGTTGAATACCCTGGTGCCCGACGACATTGTGAGCGATGAGGTTGATGAAACGTCCGATCTCGGAGTTGTTCTTAACGAGATCGCGGGAACGCTCTCGAAGAGTAGGAAGGTCGAGCCGGATCTCCCGGTCGGCACTCGCGCTCCGCATGAAGACCCAATCGTTGAGCAGGCGGTTCGAGGCCGCCCCCTCCCACGCCACACGCGGGCCACGACCAATCCGCCGACCGAAGAAGCCGGTCATCGACCCCTCCGTGGTTTCCGCCGTTCCTGACGGGCACCGATGATGCCAACGAGCGTCACGAACCCACCGATCACCATCAGAGCGATGGGCGGGAAGAGTGACCAAGCGCCGATACCGAAGGCCAGCAACCCACCAACGATCAGCACGTCATTGCCGTTGATCCACTCGCCGATCGCGGCGAACCCTCGATGCAAGGTGCGCGCAATCATGTCCCCACCGTGCTGAACCCGACTTCGACCTTTCGGCCAATTTGCCCGGTGACTTCCTGACGGACGGCGGCTTGATAGCGAGACAGGAGCATGTGTAGATCCCGGATGGGGATCTTGGAGATCGAGCGACCGGCGATCTGATAGGATTCGAGGTCTTTGGTCAATCGTCCCTCGAGCGCCAGCTTAAGGATCTTCACCACCCGTTCGGCGTGGGTCTGGAACACCCCATTGACTGCCGACCGAGGATCGGGCCGAACGGACAGCACAAACCGGCCGATCGTTTCTTCACGGCCCACAAATGTGCCAGACCCAACAAAACGCTTGACCAGTTCGTAGCGGCCAGCGTCCAGGTCATCCGTATCGGCTGTGGGGATGTCGATCAGCCAGTGATCTTTGTCATCACCACTGGTCTGGAAGATCGGAGCGATGGCAAGCGTGTTGACGCCGACGAGCTCGTACTTGAGCGACCACGACTCCGAATTCGGATAGTCCGCGTGGTCGGAGATTCTCCAACGAACGGAGTCGCCGGCTACAAATTCACTAGGTTCCCCTGTCGGGGTGACTGGTGCCATTGCACAACGCAACAAATTTCCACGTCATCGTGCAATGCAAACGGTGGGATATTTGTACAAATGTTCTAGCTTGCCCTGGTCACAAGCGCAGCGACAAACGGGTGCTTGGCGTTCAGTTTATACGTCTTCAGATTCCCGTCGGGCTCGCCGGCCATCAGCACCCCGTCGGTCACGAGCGAGGCGAATATCTGCGAGATCCGCTGCTGCAACATCCCGAGCCTCTGAGCCCAGTACCGCTGATTCAGCGGCTGGAACTGCTTAACGCTCAGTCCTATCGCAATCTCGTCGAACACCTCCTTGATGTGCTTCTTCATCACATAGGGTGCGGGCTCGAGTTTCTTCTTCGTCATCACCATCGATTGACCCATCCTTCCCGTTTGGGTGGTTCCTTGGGTTGCTGCTCGGGCTCGTCCTTTTCCTGCTTCATCTTCTCGGCCACCCAATACTCGAGGTGTTCGAAGACACTCGGGCCGAGGATCATGAGTGCCGCCAGGGAATACACCGCACAGTCCAGGGCCTCACCGCGCGCCCGGTCGGTCTTCTTGATATAGCGACGCACCGGGCGACCGTTTACCCAACGGGTCACGGCCTTTTCCGACGTGAGTTGCCGAAAGTACTCATCATCGACGAGGGGGAAGTGGAGATACCCAGGACGACAACGTCTGTCTTCATCCGAGATAACAACGTGTCCTTGAGCGCCTCAGTGCCGAGCGTGAATAAGGTAGCTTTGTAGCGGTTTCCTTTGGTGGGTCGCCCAACTGGCGCTGACCCTGGAACCGACGAGCCTTTGATCGAGAAGACGCGGTTTCGTTGCCTAGCCCGGGTGTACCGGTACACCTCGTCGGTGTGGTGCCCTCCCGAATCAACGCAGACGCACCGGATTTTGTGTTTCACCCCGACGCCGAGATAGGCTCGCGAGCGCACGAGATCGAGTTGTTGCCAGACAGCCTCTTTGGCGGGATCACCCCACAGCGTTTCGTGTTTGATGAGCCAGGACTCGAACCCGATCCCGTAGCCCCAGACACTTATCTCGAGACGGTCACCCTGGACATCTACTCCTGCGGTGAGCACTCCCACCCCCTCTGGTACTTCGTTCGCGTACTGCACCCGACGCGCTTTGAGGTTGTCCGGCTCCACTTGTTCGCCCTCTTCTTCCCAAGTCTCGCCGAGCACGGTGTTGATGAAGACCTGGAGCAACTCTGGCTTCCCCTGAGCGTTAAGCCATTCCTCGACCAACCGCTCCCACGATGTGAACGGGGAATAGGCCGCCCAGATGTGGAAGCCGATGATCTTCCGCCCTGGCCGTGCCGCCCGCCACTCACCACGTCGCAACATCTCTCGTTTGTGCTGCTCATCGATCGACTTCCCACACCCAGCCGTGAGCTCTCCGGCCTCCGAGATGTCGCCGCACGTGTACGCCACGGTCGAGGCGTCGTTGTTTTCCCATCGCAAGTTCCGCCACTTCAGGGCCTGCATATGCCCACAGTAAGGGCAGGGAAGAAAGAACCGCCGCTGGTCAGAGAGATTGTAGTCGTACTCGATCCGCGAGCGGCCCTTGAGGGTCGGGGTCGAGTCTTCATAGATCAGGCGCTCGTCGTAGTTCTGCGTCCGCTTCATCGCCAGCGTAACCGGATCCCCCTCCGCCGCGGCCGAGCTCCCCCGAGCGACCAGGGCGTAGCCGTCGACCTCCTCGAGAAACACGCGCTGGATGTTCCGGCGCCGAAACCCCGAAGCGCTGTTGCTCCCCACCATCACGACGAAACCGCCGGGGAACGACTTCTGGAGGATCGTGTTCCTTGAGTCTCGCCGGGCCGTCTCCGGAAAGAACCGGTGTCGGAGTTGCGGGGTGTCCTCGATCATCGGCTTGACCTGCTCCTTTGAGAACCCTTCCGCGTCTTCTTTCGTGGGCTGGACGATGAGCATCTGGGAAGGGATCTGATCGGCATAGTAGCCGACAACGTTGAGGCCACACTCCGTCCCACCGACGCGCGCAGATTTCATAAACACAACACGCTTGTCACCCACGAGAGGATCCGTGCAGGCGTCCATGATCTCACGCAAGTATGGCGCACGGCTGGTGCGCCAGGGTCCAGGCTCGGGGTTCCCTTCGCTGATAATCCGGTACTTGTCCGCCCACTCGCTACATGTCAGGTCTTCCGGTGGGGAGAACACGGCCAGCGCATGCTCCCAGAATCGGCGCCTGGCCGTTTCCCGTCCCTCGAGATGCTCCATCGCCACGGCCGTCATGCCGCCTCGTCCTCTTCCCGCATCTCATGGAAGGCTTCGAACAAATCGATGATGATCTGCTTCAGTCCGTTCCGAGCCGCGGTCACGGTCTTGAGGCCGACGAAGTCCCGCGCGTGCCGCGAGGGGATGCCGAGACCGTAGGCGCGCATCCGCCCAAGACCGGCCGTCACGACATCGTCGAACTCCTCGATCGACCCCAGCTCCCGTCGTTTGATCATAAGGTCGAGTTCGACCATTTCCGCCTCGGCCGCGATCTTTCGCATTCGAGCCTCGTCATAGCTCTTCGGAGCCATCGATGCCCGAGCCTCTTCCCGGACCCGCTCCTCCCGCCACCCAACACAGGCCGGCACCTCGTAACGCCTCCGCCTCGCGTTGTACGGCATTCCAGCGTCGCGCCACCGGCGGATCGTCAGAGGCACGACCCCCATCAATACGGCAAGTTCTACCTGCGTGACCCACGGCTCCTTTTGTTTAGGAGTTCGTGGCCTCTTCTTTGTATTTTTCCGCTTCGTCGTTGCATTCATAAAAGAGAACAGAACATCAGGTTACAAAATGCTGGTATATAGATGACGCTCGGACTTGCGCGACCCCCTCTGGGAAGCTCTGGGAAGAACCTACTTCCTTTTCAGCATGGACGCCCGTGATGTTCGGTGTGGCAATCGGCGCACAGCCACTCAACACGCAGTGGATATTCGTAGTCGTCGTGATGGCCGTGGAGTCGATGAGGTGGTGGCGCTAGTCCGCATCGCGAACAGTGCTTCGGTTTTATAATGGGACTTGCACTTGACCGTTGGGGTCTAGCGTGATCACCAGCTTCGTTGTGTTTTTACCCATGCTATCTCCTTGCCGTTCTCACGGCGCGTGCAAACTCCGTCTTGAAGTGACCAGGGAAGACCCGAGGGACAACCTTCTCTGCGGTGGCCACAAAGCGCAGCCGACTGTCAATGGGCACTTGACGATGGAATGAGTACAGCAAGCGCACGGTTGAGCGCCCACGTCCACGTCCCACCCGTTGAAAGATCCCGATGTCGGGAATGATGAACGTGCGTTTCCGTCCTCGAACTGTCCGGCCTTGACGTTCGAGCCCCAGCGCTCTCGGTCGATAGGCCCGTGTGACGATGCCCGACTTGCTGCGCTTCGCCCCTCGCGGGATGGCGAGGTATTGACCACGAGGACGTTTCGTCCCGCCCTTCTCGAACTTGGCGAAGATGTCGGCTCGGGCTTTGCCGCCCGGGGGCTCAATCTTGACATAGGCCTCGAGACGGTCCTTCCGAGCGAAGGGTTTAATCTTTGCCGCCCGGGTGGCAAACAACCGGCGGCGGATTATGAAGACCTGTTGGATGCGATTGGTCTGGGCCTTCTTCACGTCCTTTGCTGTCGCGTTGATCGTCCGGGCCATCGCAAACGGCAATTGACGGGCGGTGCCGTCCAACATTCGGGCGACAATGTCGATATTCGAGGAAACGCCGAGCTCGAACGCCATCTACTTCGGCGTGACCGTGTTGGTGACCGTCAAATAGCCCAACCCGTGGAGCTTCTGGCTTTGACTCGTGGTGGCGATACACTTGATGAGGTATTTGACACCGTCAACGCCATCGATGACTAATTGGCTGCAAACAGCTCCAGCGATCGTGGCCGATCCCGAGATGATGTTGTCCGGTCTTAAGATTCCGCAACAGGACTCGACCGAACCCTCGGATGAACACCCTGTTTGCCAAAGTTTCCTTGACCATTGTGCCGATTTCCTTCCCTGTAAAAAGACAAAAGCCCACCTCTCGCCGTACCATTTCGGCAGAAGGTGGGCCACAGGCCCCCGATTGTGTGTCAACCTACAATGTAGAACTTCTGGCGCGCTACGCCACTCCCTCCAACCGAATCGCTAGCTGGGCGCGGCAACTCCGGCGTTTGCAGACCATATGACCCTCGCCAGGGTAGCACTTGAGAATCGCCACCACGCGCACTGTCGCAATGGTCTGCGGCGGCAGATCAATCTCGATCGGACGCCTACAGGATTCGGACCCGTTGCCTCGGCTGATTCGGGCAGGGCAGTGAAGCCGATCGCCGGGGAAGAATCTCATTTCGGTCCGATGTACTCCCACACACCCTCGACTTGCCTCACGATACCCTGCACTATGAGATAGTTACCGGCCACCTCCACATCACCAACCACGACGCGGAGCCCGCAAGATTGGGCAACACGCTGGTGCTCACGCTGTGCGAGCGTCAACCGTCCACGTCCTGCCTTCACCTCATGGAAAAAAGCCAAGCCCGTCGGCAGATGGTAAATTATCATATCGGGAAGGCCCGGTGTCCGGCCCGGTGTACCCCTTTGCCCGCTCTTGCCCTTTCGCTGTCCCGGATCGCTGTTCTCGTAGACGATGCAGCGGCCTACGGTCCGATAGAACTTCGCTACTGCCCGCTGAGTGGCCTTGCCCTTCAGAACGTTTGCTGCGCCGCCCCTCATGTGTTTAACCCCACACGCTCGGGTCGAAATGCCACGCGACGAAAAAAGTGGCGTTCGTGCTTTTATCTGGATGGCAAATCCTGCCGCAGATAATCGGATCACCTCTCCCACGATTCCAGTCCCGGACCACGCCGATCTCGTCGAATAACTTGAGGGCGGCAGCCTGTGAGGTGACTTCCAGCGTCACAGGGTTTGCGATATCGAGCGGAAAGCCGATCTCCTTTTTCCAATTCGTCGCATACCACTCAGTAACTGTCTCTTCCTCGCCGTTCCGCTCTCGCGTGCTCTCATAGCTGGTCTTGTGAGGTAGCGGATGCTGATATTCACCCACCCCAGGCGACAACAATTGAGCACTTTGCTCAAGATCCGGTCGGCCGTGATAGCTGAATTGCGTTGCATCACCAACGGGGAGTTCCTCCTCGGTGCGGATCATGAACACATCGAGCCCTGCCAGGTTCGGAATGATCATGTAGCCAGCATCCAGCACTGCCTGGACCTTCTCAAAAAAGACCCTACGATGCTGGAGCTTGAGGACGCGAGCACGGAACGGGCGACTGGCCCACTTGTGCCGCTTGGCCTGATCGTAATTGGCCTCCTCCTCGGCGATCTCAATATCAAGATCCTCCATACGAGACCCGATAAATACCTGGATTGCCGAGTGGGCTTGATCCAACTCGGCGCGATTCTTAGCTACTAACGCTTTCATACCGTCACTCCTGCCCGCCTCTGGCGGGCCGCAAAAGTGGGCGATGTGATCGGCAATGATTTTGGCTCGATCACCAGAGCCGCGGATTCTTCCCGTAACTCGCGTAGCCATACTGCTGATCCGTAAAGTGGAAGATGATCACCATCTCCTTACCGTGGCGCTTGGCGATGTTTTTTGCAGTTTCAAATGTCGGGTTGCTCATGCCGCTTGTTCCTCCAGCGCCCGCCTCACGACCTCACCTGCGTATCAATCTGGAAACAGTCCAAGTTTTCTGCGTTGGGTCCGCATTTCCAAAGCGATCTGTCTGTCGCAATTCCAGCAGCATGCACTGACCACAAAGGCGTTGCTGACTAAGGAGTGACCCATCAGCGTTCGATCCCCAATCACCCCAATGGTGGCCGAATAGCCAACAGATTAGCCTGTCTCGCAACTCCCGGATCATTGCCATTCTCACGCCCTCCGCCGAGGCTGGCCGAGTATCAAACCCTCCAGCGCCCGCCTCACGGCCGCGCCCACGGTGGCGGAAAGTCATCGTTCTCGCGCAGGTAGGAGTAGCCGTCGCGCGCGTATACCGGGATGTCACCATTTGGTCCGGGCCACATGATGACCGAAGCGTTGCCCCAGAGTTGCGTGCCTGGTGGCGGCGGAGCCCACCGCGGATTAACAACCCGCAGCGTGTCGGCTCCGGCAATAGCTCCAGGTTTCGACGGGATCAGCTCGAGGACGAGATCCGGTCCATCTCGGTAAGAGTTCGCCTCCAGCGCCCGCCTCACGCCGCCCTCTTTGCGTGACCGCCCGGGAGCGGGTGAGACGTGTCGTGCCTCATGTCGTGCCTTCGGGCTGCGTTTTGAGGGCATTCCGTGGCGTCCACAGACGGGGCAGGTTTCCCTATTTCCTTTCTATGCAGCCAGTTACACCCATGGGCATGGGTGTGCAACGTCCTCTTAATCAGTAGGTTCGGGGTTCGAGTCCCTGGCGGGGTATAGACTTGCAGGACTTCGACGGACCAGGTGTAGGGGCTTCTGTAGGGAGCGCGCACACATTCCTTCCTGCGCCGAATCGGTGGAGGGACGCGCCTTGGCGGGATGGCTCCGTCATCTGAATATCTCGAACGAGAGTCATTAGTGAAGGGCGCATTCGACGGCTGCATGGGCCGTTTCAATCCGCCAAGGCGTGACGCTTTTGCGTTCCGAATCGACGCCCAAGATCGCGGGCCGACGACCCCAGAAACCCATTCAGTCCGACGCAACCGATAAAGATGGATTTGCCAGATGTCATGGTGACCGCGTAGCCTTCGGCCCGTTGCACCCTTTCGGACAGGTGCTCGAGTGGTTGAGCGCCACCCCCACTCCACACCCGACAACGCTCCGCTCCGTTCGTCCTCCGGGCTCACGCCGCGTGAAGAGGCGCGCCTGGTGTTTACACTTCAAAGGCCGCAAAAGACACACCCGTTAACCGTGCGGTGACGGTCACCAGATGATGAGAGGCCATTAGCCACGGTCGTGAATACGGACACCGCCCTCAACCTCCTCGGGCCATTGGCATCCCAAGCGGTGCAACGCCGTTACATCGTTGGTGGAACGAAGGACAGCTACCTCCTTGCAGAAGAACCTCAACGACGGGGATTACTTCCTGCACCACCCTGATGTTGGGCGCGACTCAATCACTTCCCAGCGTCCAAGAGTTCGCCCGCGCGCTACGGGACTCCGCAGCCGCGCCTCCCGGGTGTCGGGTCGCTCGGGAGCCCGCATGAAGCTGCTTACATGGGTGTCGGTGGACGGGAGGGGCGAAACAGGAACCCCGGTGCTTGGCAAGAGGGGACCGGCGCTCCCATCTTGGCATCTCCGCGCAGAGTGGTTGGGGCGCCTCGCAGCAGCTATTGATCGATGCACAAGAATGCATAGTTGACTCAGTCAATGACCGAGGGTAGATCTGCATGGAGCAGGCATCCCCGCAGGCGGTCGGTAGTAGAGGCCCAGGCGGCGCCGGATGGGGCTGATGGTGGGCGGAGATCACCGAGAGTTTGTTGCGGCGATACCAGTGGCGGACGACGGGTGTTTCGCCCCGAGGCGCCCAGGTGCGCCGGACCGAGGGAAGGAGCTGGAAGCCGGGTTCGTCGATGAACACCAGGTGGGCTCTCAACCTGGCGGCGTTTTTATTATCCGCGGCCCAGCGGTACCGCTTCCATCGTCGGATGGCCTCGTCGTCTCGTTCCAGGGCCCGGCGTTCCGGTTTCTGGACGCTCCAGCCCAGGCGGTGGAGGATTCGGCCCACGTGGTCGTGATGGTAGGGGACCCCGAAGCGCTTTCGGATCAGGTCCGCTACCCGGCGGGTGGTCCACAGGTCGGTGGCGTAGCCGTGTGCCCGGGCCCCTTAGCAGGAAGTGACATCACCTCGTTATGTTTGGAAAAGGGTTGAGGTAACTCGTGCGGAGAACATGGAGTCCCTACTCTTTTTTGCGATCCTGATCCTCGCCGGCGGAGTGTTGACTCTCTCCGCCGATCGGCGTTTCGGGGCCATCGCTGCCCTTTGCGGAGTGATCGCCGTGGGTGGGTGGTTTCTCTGGAGTCCGGACGTCGACGAAGAGTTGGCTGCGGCACTTCCGGGGGAAGCGACGCAGCGAGGCTTCACGACGTCGGACGCCTGCCAGACCTGCCACCCGGGACGCTACGACGGGTGGCACCGCTCCTTTCACCGGACCATGACCCAGGAAGCGACCCCGTCGACGGTCCTGGGATCCTTCGACGGGGTCGTTCTCGAGGATCGTGGCTTCACCTACCGATTCGAGCGACGCGGCGACCAGTTCTGGGTCGAGATGCCCGACCCCCTCTGGTTCAGGGAGCCATCAGAGGGGATGCCCGCCCGCCCCCCGCGCATCGAGGCTCGGGTCGTGATGACGACGGGATCCCATCACATCCAAAACTACTGGGTGCGCCGGCCGGACACCGAAGAGGTCTACCTGAGGCCCGACGACGGAGCCCTGGTGCAGTTTCCCTGGGTTTGGCTCATCGATGAGAAGCGGTGGGTTCCTAATCAGGACTCGTTCCTCACCCCGCCGAGCTCCACGCTCGAGACGCCCCACGTGTGGAACGGCAATTGCTCCAAGTGCCACTCGGTTGCGACCGAGCCCGCCTCGGAGAGCTACGACCGGTACGACACCCGGTCGGTGGAGCTGGGCATCGCCTGTGAGGCCTGCCACGGTCCGGCGGCCCAGCACGTGCGCTCCAACCACTCGCCTCTACGGCGTTACATCAGGTACTTCCTCGACATTAGTGGCGAAGACAGAGGCGACCCGACGATCGTGCACCCGGCCCGTCTCGAACAGCGCCGCTCCGTCGAGACGTGTGGGCAGTGCCACAGCTTCAACATGGAGCGGGACCTTGAACGCTACTGGAAGACCGGAGTCGCGTTCCACCCCGGAGACGAGCTCGCCAAGACCCGGGCGGTGTTCCGCTACACGGAGGACCCCACGGATCCTCTACTGCTGGAGGTTCTGAGGATCGATCCCCTCGCCCTCGATGGGAGGTTTTGGCCCGACGGAACAATTCGGGTGGCCGGCCGGGAGTACAACGGACTCCTCGAATCCGCCTGCTTTCAGGTCGGTCAGATGACCTGCCTGTCGTGCCACTCGATGCACGAGTACGAGCAACCGGCGGACCAGCTGGATCCGGATTTCACCGGAAACCGGTCGTGCCTGGGCTGCCATACGTACTTTCAAGACCAAATCACGGAGCACACCCGGCACACCGCGGAGTCCCCGGGCAGCGAATGCATGAATTGCCACATGCCTCACACGACATACGGCCTGTTCTCGGCGCAACGTAGCCACCGAATCGACAACCCGAGCGCCCAGGTCTCGGTGCAGACCACCGGACGTCCCAATGCATGCAACCTCTGCCACCTCGATGAGACACTGGAGTGGACGAGCCGCTACCTCAGCGACTGGTACGGCCAGCCTCCCGTGGAGTTGAGCGAGGGGCAGCGGTCCGTCGCCGCCTCGATCCTCTGGGCCCTCAAGGGTGACGCGGCGCAGCGTACGATCATCGGCTGGCATATGGGCTGGGGCCCTGCCCAGGAGGCGTCCGGCCGGAGTTGGCTGGCTCCTTATCTGGGGCAACTCCTCGTCGATTCGTATGCGCTGACCCGGCAGACGGCATATCGATCCCTCCTCACCCTCCCGGGGTTCTCCGGCTTCGAGTTCGACTATCTAGCCTCCCGTCCGGAACTCAAGGCAAAGGCGGATGATGCCATGGCTGTGTGGCTTAGGGTCGGGGGAGCCGACCGGGCCGAACCCCACCTTCTCCTGGACGAAGACGGTAGAATCGACCTCGATGAGTGGTTCCCAATTGTTGCGGAGCGGGACCACAGGCCGTTGAGGATCATAGAATGAGTAAAAAGTCCAGTTCCCCGGGAAGGCATCCTTCCCCTCTTCCGGACATCTCCAGATTGCATCTCCGGGTGGGCTGGTGGTCGCTTCTTGTCTTTCTCACGTTGGGCTTGTTTCTTGAGACCCTGCACGGGCTCAAGTTCGGCTTTTACCTCAACGTATCGAACAGCACAAGACGCCTCATGTGGACCCTCGCACACGCCCACGGCACTCTCTTTTCGATTCTCAACTTGCTGTTCGCGTTTTCGACACGGTTCACACCCCGCTGGAGCGGGTCCACCCGGACTCTCGCATCCCGGTGTCTCATCGGCGCCCTAATCCTGATGCCCCTCGGCTTCTTTCTCGGAGGTGTATTCATCCACGGTGGCGATCCCGGAGTGGGCATATTGCTCGTCCCACCCGGGGGCTTGCTCTTGCTCATTGCCGTCTTCCTGACCGCCCGGGCTTGTGCCGGAGCGGCGGGAGATCCGAACCTAAATTGAGCGATTCGCTCGGTTGGATGAATCCCTATGAGGTGCTCGCCAAGATTGTTTCGTTGACCGATTGAGACCGCCCGCTCAACGGGCATCATAGGGGCATGGCGTCCGCGATCGACGACTGCCCGGTCCGGGTTTTGGTCAGCCTGAAGCGAGGTTGGCGTTCTCCGCTGGAAGCGTACACACTCTGTCTTGCCTGGTACAGAGCTTCCACTTCCAAAGAGGAGAACGCCAATGGACAGATATATCGGACTGGACGCGCACGCGTCAAGCTGCACGCTCGGGGTGCTCGGGCCGGGTTGGGAAACGACTGGGGTCGCACGTGGTGGAGACGAACGCGAAGGCGCTCATCGAGGTGCTCCGCAGCATTCCGGGACCTCGGCATCTGTGCCTGGAGGAAGGCACGCTGGCGAGCTGGTTGTACGAGGTACTCTCGCCGCATGTGGAGGAGATTGTAGTGACGGCGGTGAGCGAGAGCCGTGGTCCGAAGAGCGACAAGCTGGATGCGTTTGGTGTGATCGATCGCGGCCGGCTCCGCAAGTCGTGAGCTACGGCGAAGAACGAGTGGGCGACGAGATTGCTTGAAGAACTTCCTTCAGTACGGCCATCGCGCCCGAGAGCCGGCTATCCGAGAGATAGGGAGCGGGTCCGAGACGGAGAATGTCTCCGCGGTAGTCGGTAGCCACCCCTCGTTCCCGCAAGAGACGACTTATTTCCTCGGCCTTCTTTGAGTACAGGGCGAGAAAGCCACCGATTGCATCGAGGTCAACCGATCTGTCGCGGGTGATGATCTGCGGGTCGGCGTCGAGCGCATCGAACGATCGAGCGAGCAGTTCGATCTGATGTTGGCTCACCTCGCGTAAGAGGGCGGGGGTGAGATTGAGCTCTTCGAAGAAGTCAAACACCGCCGCGGCGCGGTAGTGGCTTGTGGGATCATACGTAGCGCCGGCGAACCGCGCATGACCGATTCCGTATTTCACTTTGCTGTCGGCCGCATCGCTCAGGGTTGCGAATTCTGCGAACCAACCCGTTACAACCGGCCGCATCTTCGTGTCCGGCGGCACTCTCAGGAAACAGTTGCCTTCGCCAAGCTGGCAGTATTTGTACCCGCCGCCGACGATGAACGCGCCGTCCAGTCTTTCTTGCTCGACCGAGAACGGCACGACGTTCAGGGCATGGTACGCATCGACCAATAACTCGGCGCCCGCTTGTCGGCAGGCCGTCGACACCGCGCCGAGGTTCGGTACTATCTGCGCATTGTGAAATAACACTGAGGATACCAAGGCGGCTGCGGTACGGTCGTTCACCGATTGAATCACACGTTCCGCCAATGTACCAGCCGGTAGGCTCGGTACTTTGACGACCTCCACACCTTCTTCGGCAAGTCGGTCGAGCTGCCTGCGGATGGTGTGGAATTCACCGTCGGTCGTCACGAGGCGAGGGCGGTCCTTGAGCGGCAGGCCGGAGAGCAACCTCACTACCAGCTCGTGCGTGTTTTGGCCTAGCGCCAGCTCACCGCCGTCGTCGCCCAGCAGTCTGCGGTAACCTCGGCGCACTCTCTCGGCAGCTTCAAAAGCACGGTCCCATTTCTCGTCGACGTATTCCGCTGCGTCGCGCCAAGCCTGTTGTTGGCCCTCGAAGCCCCGGTCCGGCCAAGCCTGATGCGAGTGTCCGGTGAGCAACAGCCGGTCGGCAACGCGAAACTTGCTGTATCGCGAGGCTAACCGATTCGGCGTGCCGTACAGTTCGTGGGGTTTGATCACTTTATTACAGATCGGCGCGGATGGCCCAGAGGTCGGGGAACGCAGGCTTGAACAACGTCGACACTAAGTAGGTCACCCCGGTGGTGCCGCCAGTCCCGACCTTCATCCCGATCGTGCGTTCAGTCATTTTGACGTGGCGGTATCGCCACTCCTGAAACCCCTCGTCGAGGTCCACGAGCCTCTCGTTGAGCTGGGCAATCGCCGGGTTGTTGCGGTAAATGTCGATCAAGACTCGTTGCACGTCGGGGGAAGTCGGATTGGATTGCGTATAATCGCGCTCCAACACTTCCCGTGGGATTTCGTAACCCTCCCGAGCCAAGTAGCTCAGAAAAACGTCCCATAATCCCGGCGCCCGAAAACGTGCCTCTAGTCGCTCGCGGGTGGGCGAGCCTTTTTCGAAGATGTCGAGATGCGTTGAGCGTTTGATGCCGAGTGCGAATTCCAGTTCGCGAAATTGATACGACTCGAGGCCGCTCGCCGATTCGAGTCTTTCACGAAAACTCAAGAACTCCAGCGGTGTCATCGTTTCGAGGATGTCGAGTTGCGCGACTTGGATTTTCAGGATGGTGAGAACGCGCTTGAGCTTGTGCAGTGTCGGTGGGGTATCGTTCCGCTCCAAGAGCACGCGTATGTGGTCGAACTCGTGGAGCATTTGCTTGAACCACAGCTCGTACACCTGATGCACGATGATGAACAACATCTCGTCGTGGTCGGGTTTCTCGGTAACGGGCGCCTGGAGCGACAAGAGTTGGTCGAGCTTCAGGTAACCCGAGTAATTCATTGACATGGCGATCCGGTGGCTTGGATGAGAACCGCTGAAAGATGTACGGAGCGGATGCCGTCACGGTAGGCGAAGGCATGTAAGTATCGCCCTTGGTACTGGAGGCGTCCAGCCAGTGGGATTGAGGGTACCCGGGCAGTACCCGGTAGCTCGAATGCCGGGTACGGGACGATTCGTACCACTGCTCGGCTGTTTGCCAGCCTGCGGGTCGGTCATTGGCACCCCCGGGCACCCTGGATAGCCCCGAACCCACGATCCGGGGCTGCCGGTACAGCAGCGTTCTCTAGGCGGAAACGGAACCGGCCGCAGCGCGAACCCTCCGGGCTCGCGCGGGCGGGGCACGGGAACGGCGCCTTAACAAGGGCAACCCACCGATCGCCAAACCCGTAGGTTGACCCGGCGTCCGGGTCCTGTTATGGTTCGTCAGCTTGAAAACAGGCTCCCGTTTGGGGGCCGACCACATTCGAACGTCGACGGGGGACCCTGCAACGATCGGGTGCCCCGTTTTTTTTCGTGAGGTTTCACGCCGCGCACGGTAGCGCGACAGCCCAACGCGGGGGCATTATCCGCGGAAGTGTAGTCGGTTGGTACGGCATTACCCGCACCCCGGCCACGTCAACACAAGGGAGTACGTAATGCGTACCAAAGGAACAGTAAAGTGGTTCAACGACAGCAAGGGCTTTGGCTTTGTCACGCCCGAGGACGGTAGCAAGGACTGCTTCGTCCACCACAGTGCCATTCAGGGAGAAGGCTTCAAGTCGCTGCGCGAAGGTGAGCAGGTCGAGTTCGACATCGTCCAGGGTCAGAAAGGCCCGGCGGCCGAGAACGTGACCGCTGTCGGCGCGTAGCCGACTCGAGTGACCTGACTGATGGGGCCGTTCCGATCTAGTATCGGGCGGCCCTGGCGGGGTACTACCCTAAACAATTGCACTGCACCGAGTTTTCGAGATCGACGGTCGCTCTCCGGAGCGGCCGTTTTCGCTTAGGGACCCCAAAAGGGCCCCAACTGTCCAAGATCTCGCGCTTGCGGGTCCGCTTTCACATCTTTGTGGGATGGCGGACGTAACGAAGGGACTCTCTGCGGCACTTGAGGAACGTTACCACATCGAGGACTATCGACTGGCCGGTCAAATGTTCGAGACGGCCGCCGAGTTGGACCCAACTACGTAGAAGCTTTTGCGGCTCAGGCCCGGATATACGCTGGATTGTTTTCAGAATTTGACCAGGTCGATGCAGGGCCCAAAGTGAAGGCGGCCGCCGAGCATCACTAGTCCGACTCTCTTTGTGCTAGACTACAGATTCCAAGCGAACATCACCTCGCTAATCCGAAAAAGAGGAGGCGTTTATGAAGTCTCAAGGAACTCTCACGGACAGCCTCAACTGGTTGCGGCCGTTGCACATCCCGAGCGCCCGAGCCCTCGGCCTCGGGTTGCTGGTCCTGCTGGGCATCCCTCTGGTCTGGAGCGCGCTGTTCACGGTGGCGGCTGAGGAGGTCGGCGTCGTGCTGACGTTTGGCAAGTTCACCCGCCAGGCCGAACCGGGGCTCCGTCTCAAATGGCCGTGGCCGATTCAGATCGTGATGAAGGTGCCCGTGCAGCGTCAACTCAAGGCGGAATTCGGCTTCCGTACCGCCACGGCCGACGTGCGCACCCAGTATGCGCGAGGCCCGTTCACCGACGAGTCGCTGATGCTCACCGGCGATCTGAACGTCGCGGTGGTCGAATGGACGACGCAGTTCCGCGTCAACGATCCCTACAAGTACCTTTTCAAGGTGAGAAACCTCTTCGACTCCAGGGAGGCGACCGGCTCTGACACCTTTCGTGACATGAACGAGGCGGTAATGCGGGCAGTGATCGGGGACCGCAGTGTCAACGAGGTTCTGACCATCGGCCGGCAGGAGATCGCCTCGGAGGTGGAACGTCGCCTGCAGGAGCTCAGCGATCAGTACGAGACGGGAATCAGGGTGGAGCAGATCGTGCTGCAGGACGTCAACCCGCCCGATCAGGTCCGGCCGGCGTTCAACGAGGTCAACCAGTCCCAACAGGAAAAGGAGCGGATGATCAATGAGGCAAGGGCCGAGTACAACGCGGTCGTTCCTCGCGCACGCGGAGAGGCGCTGCAGACGATCCAGCAGGCCGAGGGGTACGCCACCGATCGTGTCAACCGAGCAAGGGGTGACGCCGAGCTGTTCAAGGCGCTGCTGGCTGCGTATAGCAGGGCGCCGGAGGTGACCCGCAGGCGCATCTATCTCGAGACCATGCTGGCCGTGTACCCGAACGTGCAGCAGAAGATCATACTGGATGAGACTCTCCAAGGAATCCTGCCGCTTCTGCCGCTAACCCAGAGGGAGAAACCATGAGGAAAGTCCTGATCCCGATTATCGGCATCCTGGTGCTGTTGGGGCTGTTGGTCGTTGGCAACGCATTATACATCATCGACGAGACCCAGCAGGTGGTGATCACCCAGTTCGGTGAGCCGAGAGGCAATGCGGTCACCACACCGGGATTGAAGCTCAAGATCCCTTTCGTTCAGAAGGTCAACTACTTTGACAACCGCTTCCTGGAGTGGGACGGCGACCCGAATGAGGTGCCCACCCGGGACAAGCGGTTCATCCACGTCGACACATATGCCCGCTGGCGGATTACCGATCCGCTCAAGTACTTCCAGCGATTGCGCAGCGAGCAGGGGGCGCAGTCCCGGCTCGACGACATTCTCGATGGCGAGACTCGCAACGTGATCGCTAATCACGACCTGATCGAGGTGGTGCGCACCAGCAACCGCACGTTCGCCGTATCCGAAGAGATCGCTGGAGAGGCCGCGCCCGAGAGCATGGAAACCATCGAGCAGGGAAGGGAGACGCTCGCTAAAGAGGTGTTGCGGGCGGCGCAGACCCGCACCGAGGATCTGGGAATCGAGATTCTCGACTTCCAGTTCAAGCGGCTGAATTATGTTGAGGAGGTCCGTGAGGAGGTTTACGCCCGGATGATCTCCGAGCGGAACCGGGTCGCCGAACAGTTTCGTTCGGAGGGCGCCGGCGAAGCGGCGCGGATCAGCGGCGAGCGGGAGCGGGAACTCAAAGAGATCACCTCGGAGGCCTATCGCCTGGCTCAGGAGATCAATGGCCGGGCCGACGCCGAGGCGGCGGATATCTACGCCGGGGCCTACAACCAGAATGCAGAATTTTACCGCTTCATCAAGACGATGCAGGTATTAAGGGAGACCCTGGACTCGAATACGGTGCTGGTGTTGAGCACCGACAGCGATTTCCTGCGCTACCTCGGCCGCTCGAGGTAGGCCTCACCTCACCCCTAACCACCTCTCCCCAGCGTGCGGGAGAGGGGGGGGTAGGGGTACGATCCCAAACCGACTCCTGCGTTTTCCTCGGCGGAAGAACCTCCGGAGGCAGGTCAGAGATCACGTAGGTCGGTCGTCATGCGGCCACCGAGTTGTGAGGCACTGCTTCAGTTGCAGAGCTCTCAACCGGCGGTGGACCCAGCCGTCCAGATGCGCGAAGATCCGCTCGGGGCCGTTTCCTCTACGGACGACTTTGATCACCGAGCCGAGCGAGGTTCGCCGGGTGGCCTTCTGAAGCAAGGACCGCTATTCTAGAGGTTCATCAGCTGGACAGCGGTAGTGGGAGATCTTCTCGAACGCCTCAAAGCCGCCCTTGCCGACCGCTACACCATCCGACGGGAACTCGGCAGCGGCGGCATGGCCACGGTTTATCTTGCCGACGATCTCAGGCACGAACGGGAGGTCGCCATCAAGGTCCTACGTCCCGAACTCGCTGCCTCGCTCGGCAACGAGCGCTTCCTGCAGGAGATCCGCATTACCGCCAAGATGAGCCACCCGCACGTGTTGCCGCTGTACGACTCGGGCGAGGCGGACGGATTTTTGTACTACGTCATGCCGCTCGTGATCGGCGAGTCGCTGCGCGACTTGCTGAATCGTGACATGCAGCTTCCCGTCGACGATGCGATTCGTATCACCTGTGAGGCGGCGGAAGCGTTGGCACACGCCCATGGCCACGGGCTGGTCCACCGTGACATCAAGCCGGAGAACATCCTCCTCTCGGACGGGCACGCCATCGTCGCGGACTTCGGCATTTCGCGCGCGGTGAGCAAAGCCGGCGGGAACAGGCTGACGCAGACCGGCATGGCTATCGGCACACCCGCGTACATGAGCCCGGAGCAGTCGGCGGGCGATCCCAAGGTCGACGCGCGCAGCGATGTCTATAGCCTTGCCTGCGTGCTGTACGAGATGCTGGCCGGACAGATTCCGTTTACCGCGCCCACGGCGCAGGCGATGATGGCCCGTCACACGATGGAGCCCGTGCCCCCACCCAGCGTGATGCGCCCGTCGGTCTCGCCCGAACTCGAAGACGTTATCGTACGTGCCCTGGCGAAGAACCCCGCCGATCGGTTTGAGAACGCCACCGAGTTCGGCCGCGCGTTGGCGGCCGTTCGCGCAAGCGAGACTACCCACGCCCGGGCCCCGCAGCCGTTCCCTTCGGGAGGGGGGTCGCGCGCGGCCCGGGTGATGAGGCCGGCACTCCTTTGGGGATTAGTGGGGGCCGCGGGTTTGGGGTTGCTCGTCGTCGCCGCTGCGCTGGGAGGGTGGTTGGTGGGCGACGGTTCGAGTGCCGCTGAGCCGGTCACGTCCGTCGCCGTGCTGCCCTTTGATGACGTGAGCGAGGACGCCGCCAACGAGTACTTCGCAACAGGTTTGACCGACGAGCTGATGTATGTCCTCGGGAGGATCGACGGGATACGGGTTGCTGCCCGCCGGTCCACGATGGCATTCAGGAACACGATCGCCGACCCGCAAACGATCGGCCGGGAGCTGAACGTGCAAGCGATCTTGGAGGGCAGCGTGCGCAAATCCGGTGATCAGGTCATGATCACCGCGCGACTCGTAAACACGCGGGACGGTTCGCAGCACTGGTCAGAGCGATACGAGCGCACCGTCGATGACGTTTTCGCGGTTCAGGAGGAGATCGCCAAGTCGATTGCGTCGGCGTTGCTCGGCGATCTGCCTGACGGAGGGGAGGAGCTGACCGTCGAGGCGCTCACCCGAGATCCCATGGCTCACGACAAGTACCTTTGGGGTCAGTTCAACCTAGGCCGGGGAAACGAGGAAGGCGCCGCCGACGCCGTCGGCAACTTCACCATGGCCATTGGGTTCGATTCCGTCTTTGCCGACGCCTACGCGGGCCTTTCGGATGCGCAGCTGGCTCTCGTGGAACATTCGGCCAACGCGACGCAACCCACCGTCCTCGAAGCTGCCCGCTCAGCAGCCGAAACGGCGCTGCGACTGAACCCCCGACTCGCCAGAGCGCGAGCGTCGCTCGGGCTGGTCAAGTTCCACAGCTTCGATTGGAGTGGGGCCGAAGCCGAATATGAGCGGGCGCTGGGAGTGGATCGCGAGGATCCGGAGGTGCTGGAGCGTTATGCGGAGCTGCTCGCGAGCGTGGGTCGAGTCAACGATGCCCTCGGGCATGCAAGGGCTGCCGTCGATCGGGACCCCCTGTCGACGAGCGCCTGGCATAGGCGCTTGAAGGTGCTTCGGGCGGATGGTCAGTACGCAGAAGCCCGCAAGGCGGGGCAGCAAATCCTCCTGCTCAACCCGAACGACCCGCAGGCGGTTTTTGGCTCTCGGGCTCCTGTTCCTCCTCGAGGATCGACCGGGGGACGCCACCGATGCGCTCGAGCGCTATGCCGAGCTTGAAGGAGTCGACGTGCAGGCGTTCCGAACGTTCGTCGAGGCCGCCGCGCGGTTTGCGCGAGACGGAGTCGCAGCACGTCTGCCCGACGGCGTGGCGGCGACGGCACAAGCGAGCCCGGTTCGCCTCGCGGTCTTTCATCAGATGGTAGGCGCCACAGACGAGGCCCTCGCGGTGCTCGAGCAAGCGCATCGGGAACGTCATCCGCACCTGACCGCGCTGGCCACCCGGCCCGAGCTGATCCCGTTAAGTGAAAGTCGGCGCTTTCAGACGATCCTGGCAGACCTCGGCTTGGCATCGCGCTGAGCCCTTGACGCCCCTACACCCGTCGCGGCTCGAGAATGGCAAGTCGGTGTAAGTTCTTGCCGACCCGGATCGCGAGCATGACAAACATGGCCGTACCAATCGCGAACGCAGGCGCGTTCGTCACCCACTCGCCCCAGGCCGTTTGCAAAATCCCCCACGCCGACGCGCCTAAGAGTGCGACATTGCCGGCGATGAGTAGAATCCGTGCCTCGCTGGGGCCGACCTTCCCGTACGCCATCTTGAATTTGTGAAAGACGGTCGACTCCAGGTACACGTTGACCGAGAGCATCAGGTACACGACCACGAGTCCGAGGGCCACGTCGATCTCCACGAACGGAGAAAGCCCGATCCCGACGCCGACCGCCGCCGTGTTGAAGGCGTCGATCATGTGATCCAGGTAATAGCCGTACCGCGGCCGCTCCATCGCACGCACACGAGCCAGGGTGCCATCGAGACTGTCGCCGAACCAATTCACCACGAGCAGGCAACTCGCCGCCCCTAACCACCGCACATCCAGCACCGAAAGCGCGTACGCCGCGCCGACGCCAACCGCACCTATGACACCAACCCCTGAGAGGTGATTCGGACGCATCCAATCGGGTAGCCTGGCCGCAATAGCCCGCAGTACCCTACGCTCGACGTTGGCCAGTAGAAAGGTCATTTCGCGCTTTGCTGTTTCCATATCCACGTTCTCAGTGAAGGGAGAAGCATCAAGAGGAAGAGAACGACGAAGACCCAATTCGGCACACTTAGGACAAACCCCAGCCACGCGAGCAGGACGTAGCGCGGGAAGCGACCGGCGGCCACCGCCGCCACGTAGCGGCCACGAGGGTAGCGCTCCGCGAAGGCCACTGCTTTGAACGGAAAAGCCGGCAGGGGGGTCAAACCCGATAACGCGAGCACCGCGAAGGGCGCACGTGCAAAGAGCCTGCGGATCTTGCCCACCATGCCGCTGACAAACAGGGGCTGCATCGCCACTCGTCCCACCAGGGGAACGAACACGCGATGGTCCACCACGGAGGCTACCGCCGTCCCCGCGGTCGCCACGACTGCGGTGGACCAGACACCCCAATTGGCGCCGTACCAAATCACCACCGGCTCGTGGGGAACCACGGCCAATGCCACGTTGGAAAGAAACGCATACGCAAACAGCACCAGCGGCATGTCAGCCTTCCCTCGGTCGAACCGATCAGTTGTCTTCTTCGTATCGGCTAATACAGCGTATACGCTATAAAGGTCCATCGCATGGGAAGTTTGCATAACTCATTGCAGGACAAGATCTTGCATAGAATCAACGAGACCATCTCAACGCCAAGCCCCCTGGAGCCGCTCCTCGAGGCGGTTTAACACACCGTCCCCGTCGGCTGTCTAACAGACGATCGAGCAAGTCTGACAGAGCGCGATCGAAGTGATGACATAAATGGAGTGAGCCTTGAGAGAACAACCGATTTCCCGGCGGCGGATGTTGAAGCTCGCTGCGGGAGCGACGGCGTTCCTTGCGTGCTCGGACGAAAGGGTGGCCGCCCCCGCCCCCGCCCCCGCCCCTCCCGACTCCAACACGACCGTCGCCGACCGACCAGTCCTGCCCATTCCGGAACGGCTGGAGGGTTCGGTCTTCAACCTGGACATGCGACCCGGCGAGCGTGAGTTCCTGCCTGGACTGCGCACGCAGACCAAGGGCTATAACGGCGACTACCTAGGCCCGACGCTGGTCGTGCGGTCCGGGAGCGACGTCACCCTCAACGTGACCAACAACATCGGGGTCACCACCACCACCCACTGGCACGGGATGCACGTCCCTGCGGTCATGGACGGAGGCCCCCACCAGAGGATCCAGCGCTCCGGTGCCTCTGTCCCGTCTGATCCTGGCGCCAGCCGAGCGGGCCGAGATCCTGGTCGACCTCGGCGCGGACGAAGGACAGACCCTCACCCTTCGCAGCTTCAACGGTGGTAACGGCACGACGTTCGTTCCGCGCCCGCTCCAGGACACCTGGGACACCGCGGATTTCGATCTGCTGGAGATCCGGGTCGGGTCCGCCAGTGCCGACGCCGTTGGCACCCTTCCCGGGGCTCTGGTGGCCGTGGCCCGGATTCCCGAGTCCGAGGCTCTGAACGCCGGGAGCCCACGGCCGTTTGAGCTAGCCGCCAACCCCTTCGGAATCAACGGGAAGCGGATGGACATGGCCATCATCGACCAACGGATCCGCCTTGGCGATACCGAGGTCTGGGAAATCACGAACCCCAACACTCAGGCCCATCCATTCCACGTGCACGGCAACTCGTTCCAGGTCCTGTCGCGGGACGGCGCTCCCCCGCCGGAACACGAGCTCGGCTGGAAGGACGTGGTGCTGGTCCGCCCGTTCGAGACCGTGCGCATCATCAAGCGTTTTCACGACCACGGGGATCCCGTGAACCCGTACATGTTCCACTGTCACATCCTCGAGCACGAAAACGTGGGGATGATGGGTCAATTCGTTGTGGAGGAAGAATGATGCGACTGGCGTTGGTCGGACTGACCCTGATGACCCTGGGGGCTCGTGCCGCGGAACGAGCCACCGATCCCCCCATCGATGACGACCCGCTGCCGTCGCCTCCGGAGACGGGCCAGGTCTTCCACTTGTCCTTCGACGGTCTCGATGACCGCGTGCTCGTGCCGTGGGATGAGTCGTTCCCCACCGAGGTCTTCACCGCCGTCGCGCGGATTCGTCTCCCGGCTCCACCCACCGGGCGGGCAGCCATCATCGCTCGCGGCGAAGACGACAACTCCTTCAACCTGACCTGGCAGCTGTACGTGGGGCGCGGGGGCGAATTGGAGGCCATGCTCGAGGCGTCCAACGAGGACAACTACTGTTATCCGAACAACGAGTGCGTTCCCTTCGGCACCTGCGTATCGGGCGATCGCTTCGTTGCCGACGGAGCGTGGCACCACGTGGCGCTCACCCGGGATGCGAGCGGAACCCTGGTCTTTTACATCGACGGTGAGGAGCGCGCACGCTGCGAGGGCACTGGGATTCCGTCGAGCAACAACCGGCAGTTCCTCAGCTTCGGTGCCACGCATGGCACGATCGGCCCGCCCCCCGGCGGCAAGGAGCCTCCCATCTGGTTCTTCCCGGGCGAGATCGACGACCCCGCTATGTGGAGCCGGAGTTTGTCCGCGTTGGAGATCGAGGACCTTCAACAGGACGGCGTCGACTTGGCCTCGCCCGGGTTGGCGGGTTATTGGAGCTTCAACGAAGGGGAGGGCCAGGACGTGTACGACCGCTCACCGGCATGGAATCACGGCTACCTCGGCGCCGAGGTAGCCGATCCGGGCTGGACCAGGTAGCGCGCATGGCCCAGCTCGGCCAACGCCGTCGTCCGGGACCGGTGCGAAGTATGTCCCGTGGTCTTGGTGGTGTCGAGCCGCCCGGATGAGACTTCCGATGCACCCCTTGACAGCTCGAACACCGCGCAGGGTCACGATCGGCACGAGGGTTTCAAACTGCTGACGCAGCAGCGGGAGATTCTTGGTTGCGGTCCCAACCGGCACAGCATATTTGTGTGTGACGTGGTCCGCGGTCCAGCAGACCCCGCCGCCCCTGGTTGGTTTCCGAGAAGGTGAAGGAGAAGGCGGGATCCGCGCTGGCCGAGACCGTGCCGGTCTGCTGCGCCAGCACGGTGCCGTTGTCGGTGCGGACCACCGCCACGGAGATTCCGTTGTCGGTGCGGACCACCGCCACGGAGATTATCCGGCCCCGTAGCGAGCCTCGAAGCTCGCGTCGCCCGCAAAGGCGAGATTGGGCGCCGCGAAGAATGTCGAGCAGACGTCCGTGGTCATAGTGGCGTCGTGAATCTCGGAGATGGTGACGGGCCCCACCACGGTCGCGACGGCCACCTTCCATTGGTGATCGATCGCCTTGGCGTCGCAGACCCCCACAGTCCCGCCGCCGAGGTTAGAGTCGATCCAGTAGTGGACCTCGTAGGCCTCTCCGGCGACCAGCGTGACCGGGAAGCCGATGAAGAAGCTTGCGTCCGGGAGTAGGTCTTGGCCTGTGTCGGCCTCGATCGTGGTGGTATCCATCGCCACAACAACGCCATCGAAGATGCGGACCACCGCCGCGGAGAGAATGTGGCCCTCGTGAGGACCCGAGAAGGTGAGGTCGCCCTGGAAGGTCAGCGTAAAGGGTCCCGTGGGGCCAGCGACGTCGTCGTCGTCGCCACACGCCCCCAGCGTGACGAGCAGGCCCACACAGAGGCCGGTGACACACGATGTACGGCGCTTCATGTTCATGCCCTCCTGTCTAAGGTATGCTTCATGGTTCATGCCCTCCTGGCTGAGGGAAGGCATCGGTCGGCTATAAAGGCATCGATCGGCTATAGTAACATACGGCCGCTGGACGCCGCAAGGCCCTAACGCTGCACTTGCAGGGTCGGCTGGATCCCGGCGTGGTGGGGTTTCGGAGTCATGAAGACATGTGGGACCTCCACGCGATCACAACCTGCACCTTGCGGATCTCTTGATCGACGGGTTGCGGGAGCGGCGCGCCGACATCCTAGGACCGCGAACCGACGAAGAACGTACTTCCATTGTCGCTGCCCGTTTTCCCGACTGCGGGGCGAGAGTTGGGAGCGGACGAAAGATCTCTCCAAGCAGGTGGATCGTGACGAGTTGAAATTGATGGGCGTGAAGGGTGCCGACATCAACATCTCTCCCAACGACGGCACCAGCAGTTACGGTGAGGCCGTCACCCTGGCGGAGTCTCCACTGAATCCAGCCGTTCTCTGGGTTGGGATGGACGACGGAAACATTCAAGTCTCGCGGGATCAGGGGCGGAGTTGGACCGAAGTTTCCAGGAACCTGCCTCGCAATCTTCGGGGAACATACCCGAGTCGCGTTCTCGGCTCACTCCGGGGAGAGGGCGTCACCTATCTAACATTGGACGCCCACCGCGACGGAGACTTCAATCCTTACGTCTTCCGCACTACCGACTTCGGCGAGAACTGGGAGAACATCACGAACAACCTTCCCACCGGTTCGGCGAATGTCATCATAGAACACCCGGACAATCCCGACGTGCTCTTCCTGGGAACGGAGCACGCGCTCTTTGTGTCATTCGATGCCGGCGCCGGTTGGGTGAAGATGCCCTCCTGTCTGAGGGAAGGCATCGGTCGGCAATAGGATTGCAATGCCGCTACGAAGTATCGCCTTCGGGCCTTGCGGCGTCCAGCCGCCGTATGTTACTACGGAGTGTGAATGCAGCAACCGCACCACGTAGTTGCGGCAACTCCGACGACCAGCAGACCCGAGAAGGAGAAGGCGGGGTCCGCACTGGCCGAGACCGTGCCGGTCTGCTGCGCCAGCACGGTGCCGTTGTCGGTGCGGACCACCGCCACGGAGATTATCCGGCCCCGTAGCGAGCCTCGAAGCTCGCGTCGCCCGCAAAGGCGAGATTGGGCGCCGCGAATGTCGAGCAGACGTCCGTGGTCATAGTGGCGTCGTGAGTCTCGGTGATGATGACGTTCCCCTCCACGGCCGCGATGGCCACGTTCCATTGGTGATCGATCGCCTTGGGGTCGCAGACCCCCTCAGTCCCGCCGCCGAAGTTGGAGTCGATCCAGTAGTGGACCTCGTAGGCAACTCCGACGACCAGCAGACCCGTGAAGGTGACGGAGAAGGGGAGGTCCACGAAGAAGGCCGAGGCCGAGACCGTGCCGGTCTCCTGCGCCACCACGGCGCCGTCGCTGGTGCGGACCACCGCCACGGTGATGGAGTCGCCTCCGTGAGGACCCTGGAAGCTCACGTCGCCCTGGAATATCAGCTGAAAGGGTCCCGTGGGAGCGGTGACTTCGTCGTCGCCGCACGCCCCCAGCGCGACGAGCAGGCCCACACAGAGGTTGGTGACACACGATGTACGCTTCATGGTTCATGCCCTCCTGTCTAAGGTACACTTCATGGTTCATGCCCTCCTGTCTGAGGGAAGGCCTCGGTCGGCAATAGGATTGCAATGCCGCTACCAAGTATCGCGTTCGGGCCTTGCGGCGTCCAGCCGCCGTATGACGTCCCCCGACGTCTGGGCGCCATCCCGACCGACGTCACTGCTTCGGGCGTGGACGCGTTGGTTGCGTCCGGTTATAAGTGGCTCTGCGGACCGTTCGGCGTAGCCGTCATGTACCTAACGCCGCACTTGCAGGGCCGGCTGGATCCCGGCGTGGTGGGGTTTCGGAGTCATGAACACATGTGGGACCTCCACGCGATCACAACCTGCACCTTGCGGATCTCTTGATCGACGGGTTGCGGGAGCGGCGCGCCGACATCCTAGGACCGCGAACCGACGAAGAACGTACCTCCATTGTCGCTGCCCGTTTTCCCGACTGCGACCCGGTCGAGATAGCGCAACGGTTGAACGCAGCACGCGTCGTGGTTTCTGCCAGACAATCCACCGTCCTATTCTCACCACATCTGTATAACCAGCCGTCGGACATCGAGCGGGCACTGGAAGAGATCGATCGCGTCCGGCGGTGAAGGGTCTATGTCCTCGACCGCCTCACCACTGCCCCGTTGTGGTCTTTGTTTTCTCTGGTTTGGTCCGCGACAGATTATATTCACCGACACCCCTAAACCCGAGAGAGAACCATGACAGCGTACACCTGCGAAAAATGTGGCATGAGCGTTGGATCGATGACCTGCGGTCACTGCGGCAAAGAGCTCGGGCACGACTCACTGACTCTGGACGACGGTGGAACCGTTGCGATCTCCCAGTGTCCCGACGGACACGGCAAGGTCAAGTCGCCGATGTGCTGCGGCCACGACATGACGTGCACCGTGGGGTGAAGACCATGTGAGTCTTGCTCCCGTCTGACCCAGCCCGTACGATTGCCGTCTGCTCGACACCCCGCTGGAGTTTAGCGTTCAGGAGATGTCCCATGGCTAAATCGTTCGTCAAATACTCGGCCGTTCTCGCAACCGTCGTGCTCTTTGCGCCGGGAACGGTCCAAGCTCGATCAGTGAACATCTCGCAATCGGACCTCGAGGCCTTCCGACCTCGCAGCATCGGTCCGGCGGTGACGGGGGGCCGCGTCCACGATGTGGAAGCTCTGCCTGGAGATCCATCGACCATCTTCGTCGCCACGGCCTCCGGCGGCCTGTGGAAGACCACCAATCGCGGCCACACGTGGGAGAATGTCTTCGAGCACATGCCGGTGAGCACGTTCGGCGACGTGGCCATCTCCGAGTCAGATCCGAATATCCTCTACGCGGGCACGGGAGAGCAGAACAATCGCCAGAGCACCTCGTGGGGGAACGGGGTCTATCGGTCGGACGACGGCGGGGAGACCTGGACGCACTTGGGGCTGGTGGAAACCCGGCACATCGGGAAGGTGGAGATCCACCCCTCGAATCCCGACATCGTATACGTCGCCGCACTTGGCAACCTGTGGGCGCCCAATGAAGAGCGAGGCGTCTTTCGCAGCACGAACGGCGGACGAAGCTGGGAGAAGGTCCTCTATATAGACGAAAACACGGGCGCAGTGGACATGGTCATGGACCCGTCGAATCCCAACGTGATCTATGCCGCCACATATCAGCGCTTACGGAGGACGTGGGGCTTCAACGGCGGAGGTCCCGGGAGCGGGATCTACAAGACGACCGACGGTGGCGACACGTGGACCGAATTGACGAACGGAATCCCCGGAGACGAGAAAGGCCGCATCGGTCTCGCCATCTCCCGCTCGAACCCGCAGATCCTCAACGCCCTTGTCGAGTATGGCCGCCCGCCACGGCAGGGGGGCGACGGTGGAGGTTTCACAAGAAGAGGACGCGGTGCGCCCGGAAAACCCAACCAGGGCACGTACCGGACCGAGGACGGAGGCCTGACGTGGACCCGAGTGAGCGACCGGAACCAGCGGCCCATGTATTACTCGGAGATCTTCATCGATCCCACGAATCCGAATCGGCTCTATACTCCTGCCACTACGTCCATGAAGAGTGAAGACGGCGGGAGGACGTGGGAGCTGATCAATGCTCAGCCCACCTATGACGTAGGGGTCCATTCCGACATGCACGCCATGTGGATAGACCCAGGCGATCCTGCGCACTTCTATCTGGCTGGTGACGCGGGCCTACATGAAACCTACGATGGCGGCCGGAACTACCGGAAGCTCAACAACTTCGACATCGCACAGTTCTACGCCATCGGGGTGGATATGCGAGATCCGTACTGGATCTACGGAGGGTTGCAGGACAACCACTCCTTTATGGGGCCGTCTGAAACTCGCCACTGGGAGGGGATCCTCAACGCCGACTGGCGCCAGATCGGCTTTGGCGATGGGATGTACCAGCAAGTCGATCCCGAGAATTATCGGAATCTCTATAGCAGCTCCAGTGGCGGCAGCTACACGCGCTTGGACACCGAGACGGGAGACGCGCTCTCGATCAGTCCACAACCTCCACCGGGAGAGGATTACCGTTTCGACTGGACCTCACCGAGCCTCGTGTCACGACACGATCCCCGCGTGGTGTACGTCGCCGGTAACCGACTCTTTATTTCACGAGACCGGGGCGAGAGTTGGGAGCGGACGAAAGATCTCTCCAAGCAGGTGGATCGTGACGAGTTGAAATTGATGGGCGTGAAGGGCGCCGACATCAACATCTCTCCCAACGACGGCACCAGCAGTTACGGTGAGGCCGTCACCCTGGCGGAGTCTCCACTGAATCCAGCCGTTCTCTGGGTTGGGATGGACGACGGAAACATTCAAGTCTCGCGGGATCAGGGGCGGAGTTGGACCGAAGTTTCCAGGAACCTGCCTCGCAATCTTCGGGGAACATACCCGAGTCGCGTTCTCGGCTCACTCCGGGGAGAGGGCGTCACCTATCTAACATTGGACGCCCACCGCGACGGAGACTTCAATCCTTACGTCTTCCGCACTACCGACTTCGGCGAGAACTGGGAGAACATCACGAACAACCTTCCCACCGGTTCGGCGAATGTCATCATAGAACACCCGGACAATCCCGACGTGCTCTTCCTGGGAACGGAGCACGCGCTCTTTGTGTCATTCGATGCCGGCGCCGGTTGGGTGAAGATGCCAAATTTCCCCACGACCCATTACGACGATCTCGTGATCCATCCCCGCGACAAGGACTTGGTAGCAGGAACGCACGGGCGGGGCATTTACATCTTGGACGACACACAGCCCCTGGCCGAGCTGGCCAATCGAAGGTCCGACGCCCATCTGTTCACGATTCCGTTGGGCACGCTGAAGAACTATTGGAAGGACACGTCGTACCGCGGTCAGGCAGAGTTCGCCGGTGAAAACCCACCGGACGGCGTGTACCTGACCTATAGTCTCGGCGAGGGAGGCGGAGCGGCGACGATCAGAATTAGGAACGAAGCCGGCAAAGAAGTCCAACAGATGCGGGTGCCGTCGTCATCTGGGTTCCATCGGGTGACGTGGGATCTCCAGTGGGACTTCTCGGGTGAATCAGAGATGTGGGAACCGTTGGACACCTCGGAAGTGCCGCGGACGTTGGGAACACGCGCGGCATCGGTGTCTCCCGGTCTCTATCTTGTGACGCTCGAGGCACGCGGAACGACATCGACAAGAACGATGCATGTTCGGGGAGATCCCGAGCTTCCGATCACCGACAGTCAGTATCGGACGCGCGAGCGGTACCTCATCGCGCTGAACCAGGTTCAGGTGATGCTCAACGACGATCGGGTGCCCGAGGATCTGGCGCGCCGCATCTGGCAGCAGATGCGGAGTTTGAACGTCACGGGTCGTGGCTTCCGAGGTGGTTCGTTCTTTGGGCCGACCGTTGCGCAGCGCGACGCGTTAGCTGAGATACGACGCGCGCTCGCCGAGCTGCGGGACACCAGGAAGTAGGGGCGAGGGGGAAATGAATCCAAAACCTTACCCAAACCGCCGTGCGTATCTGGAGATCCTTCGTCGAATGTCCAGCGAACAGCGTCTCCGGAAGGCACTCGAATTGTCTGATCTTGCTAAACATCTCTTCGTCCACGGCTTGCGCCGGCGGTTTCCCTCACTGTCGCGAGACGAGTTCCACAAGCTGCTCTTGGACCGGCTCGACAAGTGTCACAACAGGATCTACTGAGACGCGTAGTTGAAGCGCTAGAGCGTGCCGGGGTCGACTACATACTCACCGGCTCTTTCGTGTCCAGTTTGCAGGGGGAGCCGAGGGCTACGCACGATATTGACGTCCTAGTCAGCCCCAGAGATCTCAGCCGAAAACGTGTAACACCATGCCTCTCCTTCGAGCACGGTCTCGTCATCCTGTCGCTTCACGCAGACGGCAAGCTGGCAAACCGGCTTGGTCGCGTGAACTCTCATGACCTGGGCTTCTGCCTTTATGGTGTCACCGATAAATACCGGTGCAGTAAACTTCCAGTTCTGACTCAAGAAAACGGTGCCTGGACCGGGCATATCCATTGCTACCAAAGCGTGAAGTAAACCCGTAGTCAGGCCTCCTTGCACAACCAAGCGCCCGAATTTGGTTTGAGCGGCGAAGTCCTCATCGAAGTGCAGAGGGTTGTAGTCGCCGGTTAGCTCCGCGAATGCGTTCACGGCGTCGGCGGTTAGGGTCAAACTCCGACTGGCCGTGTCACCGACCTGCAGATTCATACAAACCTCCGGTGGCTGAGGTTCACTGTGCCTGTTCCACCTGCACCTTCGCAGCCCCCATATCGTCGTACTGCACGCTGACTCGCCAGGGTCGGCAGCAAACCTGGCAATCTTCCACGTAATCCTGCGCACCGCCACCCGCGGGGTCTAGTATGATCACGACTGTCTCGCCGCAGTACGGGCAGGTCACTTCGATCTCACAGTCGAGCGCTGCATCTTTCAGCAACTCATCGTCTTGGGGGTCGCCGGCATTCAGATCGGACATTGCCAATTCCTCGATGGCTCAAGCGCTCGTGGACACGAGTTCTCTTTTTGAGGGTCGCTTTTCAGGGCCCCTTCTTGACGTGATACATGCGCTGGTGGAGAAGGCTGCATCGGAAGAGAGGGCCCGTGACACATTGATGCGTCAGTGTCACAGGAATGCAAGCGCTGTGGGCAGGTTCTTCGCGAACAACGCGTTAGGTCAGTTGGCTCAAACTGCGAACGACCTGGCCTTCATAGTCAAGCGGAGCGGCAGGTTCGAAACGAGATCGGGGAGCATGCGGGAGGCGGTCGGCAAGGGGTACGCCGGTATCGACCAGGCCCTGGGCGCTCTCCGGCGCCGGGCCAGTGCGGGTTGACGCCGACCGCCACTGATTGCGAGGTAACACGCGGAATTCCCCCCACCTCGGCCGTTTCAGCGCCTCGCCGACGCTTTCCCTGCGCTCGCGCGCAGCGTGTAAACGCGCCGCGGCGCGTGTTGAAAGAGGTATCCAACGAATGTCCTTTGGCACACGTCCCAGAGCGGTCGAGCCAGAGCAACGCAGATTCAGCCAGACATAAATTCGCCAGGACGCCGATACGCCGCTGACGCTGGTGGGGCACACCAGCGAGGGCCGCTACGAGCGAACGGTTGCCGGCCTGCGGAACGCGTACGAGAACAACGTTCCCCTCACGTTCTCGACCGACGCGGACTACTACATCCCTGCATGACGCGCGGTGAAGTGGCCATCGAGTTCATCGAAACGTGGAAAGCCGCCGGCATTCCCAAACGTCGACATCCTTAGGGCGATGACGACGAACGGTTATCTGGTGAGCGAGACCGAGAACACGCGCGGGCCCATCAGGGCTGGTCTCGCCGCCGATCTGATCGCGGTTGGGGACAATCCGCTCGAGAACATCGACGCGCTGCGCGACGTGCAGTTCGTGATGAAAGACGGTGTTGTCTTCAAGCAGATCGGCGTCATGACGCCGGAGAAGTTTTTCCACGGCGGGCCGGTCAACGGTTGGAATATCCGGTGGGGCCGCTGAATATCCACGACTTCACCTCGCGCGCCGCGCCGGACCATGACATCTTTCCCCCATGACCTCCGACCCATCGCTCTTCCAATCGGTTGTAGGCCGTAAGGTCCCCCTCGCCCATCGCATGCGTCCTGAGAGGCTCGAGGACTTCCTGGGGCAGGAGCACCTGCTCGGTCCCGGCAAGCCCCTCCGCGACGCCATCGAGCGCGGCGCCGTGGGGAGCATGGTCTTTTGGGGACCTCCGGGCTCGGGAAAAACGACGCTTGCCCGCTTGCTCGCGAACTACACGGACCGGGCGTTCGAGCCGTTCAGTGCGGTGACCGAGGGCGTACCGCGGGTGCGGCAAATCATCAAAGAGGCGACAGAGCGCCGCGATCTCGAAGGGCGCGGTACGATCTTGTTCTGCGACGAGATTCACCGGTTCAATAAGGCGCAGCAGGATGCGTTTCTCCCGTGGGTGGAGGAAGGCGTCATCACGCTCATCGGTGCCACGACAGAGAACCCGTCGTTCGAACTGAACTCTGCGCTGCTGTCGCGCCTGCGGGTGTTCGTGCTCGAGCCCCTCGAGGCACGCCACATCCGGTCGATCATCGAGGGGGCGATGGAGTGTCTGCGGGAAGAGACAAAGGCGGAGGGCGGTGCGCCGAGGCTGACACTTGCGGAAGAGGCCATGGAACTCTTGGTGCGACACGCCGATGGTGACGCCCGCCGTGCGTTGAACGCGGCGGAGGCAGTGGGTGACTACGTAATGTCACTGGAGCCGGCATCACCCGCCGAGGTCATCTCTGCTGACGTCGTGGAGTCGGTGCTGGAGCGCCGCATGGCCCGCTACGACAAGGGGGGTGAAGAGCACTACAATATCATTTCTGCGCTGCACAAGGCGGTGCGAGGCAGCGACGTGGAGGGAGCGTTGTATTGGCTGGCGCGAATGATCGACGGCGGCGAAGATCCGCTGTTCCTCGCGCGACGTGTGGTACGGATGGCGGCGGAAGACATCGGGCTGGCCGATCCGCGGGCGCTTTCCATAGCTCTTGCGGCCAAGGACGCGTATCACTTCCTCGGCTCTCCCGAGGGTGAGTTGGCCATTGTGGAGGCGGTGATATATCTGGCCACCGCGCCCAAGTCGAACCGCGTGTACGAGGCGTGGAGTCGAGCGCAGCAGGCCGCTCGCGAGCACCCGGCAGAAGAGGTACCGCTTCATATTCGCAACGCTCCCACCGGACTAATGAAGGATCTGGGGTACGGCAAAGGGTATCGTTACGACCACGCGGAGGAGGGACATGCCTCAGGGCAGGAGTACTTGCCAGAGGTGTTGCGCGGTGCCCGGTGGTACGAACCGACGAGCCATGGTTTTGAAAAAACTTTGGCGAAGCGTCTCGAATGGTGGGCGAAATCAAGGGAAAGCGCCCGCTTGACACCCACGCAGCGGAGCCTGGGGGATGAGTAGCGCTGAGTCTGCACGCGGCGCATCTTAATGCTGCACGATTGATCATAGTGAGCATCATATGCCTTTCCACGCAGCCCGTTTTGCCCAAGGCTCGGAATTTGCCATGCAATCATGCTGCGCCTTGGTGCTCGCCATGGCACTGGTTGGGTGTGGCGGCGATTCTTCCGGACCCCAGGGCACTCTAGATCCCAACATCCCTCCGATCACGGACGGTGACTGGTACCGTCCTGGCGTCGCGACTACGTGGCAGTGGCAGCTCCTGGGCACCGTCAACACCGCATATAGCGTGGACGTGTACGACATCGACCTGTTCGATGTTTCCGCTTCCACGATCGCGTCGCTCCAGGCGACCGGCAAACGGGTGATCTGTTATTTCTCCGCGGGTTCCTTCGAGGATTTTCGATCCGATGCTAATCGTTTTCCTCAGGAGGTTCTCGGAAATACTCTGGAGGGGTTCGCCAACGAGCGGTGGTTGGACATCCGATCGTCCAACGTCATGGACATCATGAGCGATCGTCTCGGCCTCGCCGTGCAGAAGGGGTGTGACGGCGTCGAACCGGATAATGTCGATGGGTACGTCAACGACAGCGGCTTCGACCTCACGGCTACGGATCAGCTCGCCTTCAACCGCAGAATTGCGAACGCTGCCCACGAACGTGGCCTGGCCGTGGCGCTGAAGAACGATCTGGATCAGATCCTCGACCTGATTGCCTACTTCGATCTCTCGGTCAACGAGCAGTGTCACGAGTTCGATGAATGCTCTCTGTTACGGCCTCTTGTGACAGGGGGAAAACCTGTGTTCAACGCAGAATATGACAGCCGGTTCGTTTCCGACGCCGCCGAGCGGGATCGTATGTGCGCGACGGCGCGTGCGGAGAACCTCCGCACGCTCATCTTGCCATTGGACCTGGACGATTCGTTCCGGTTCAGCTGCGATTCGTAATCACCGCCGGTCAATGGTAGTGCTCGTACTGTTCGTATGCGTCTTGGTGCCTACGCTTTTTGGTTCGGACGCGGCTTGGTTGGCACCGGAAATGTCGCATCGAATTGGGAGGTCCCGGACCGGATGACGCAGTCCTTTCTAGACGAGAAAGCGATCGACTACGTCTTCGAGAAAGAGCCGTTCATCGCCTACGAAGACTCGACCGTCCTTGCAGGGCTGTAGAGAGCGGGCTACTGCCGCTGCGGATAAAACGGCACCTGCACCCATCCCATCACCGGTAGGCCGTTCTTCGTTCCCGGCTGATACCTGAGTTCCCTAGCGAACCGAATGGCCAGGAGTGTGAATTCCGGCACGTCCGACGGGGACTTGATGAGCACTTCTCCCGGGCTGCCGTTAGCGAGCACCTGTATGGCGAGGATAGCAGGCTGCGCCGGGAACCTAGGAACACTGCTGCCCACCGGGATCACGGTTGCGACCAGGACCCTTGGCATTTGGTCGAAACATTCACCGCTGCGGTTGTAGCTGTCGTCGAGGCGCTCGCATTGGCTCTCTGGCAGTGCCGAGGCCATGCGTACGCGATGCCTCAGAGTGTCCCCGACAGCCAACGTCACCGTGGCCGTGTAGGGTTTGGATCCAGGAGCCACGACGTGTAGCTCGTACCGTCCGGGCGCGAGGTCGTGCCGCAGGCCACGCACCGGCCGGCCGTTGATCCACATGCTGGCATCAGGTCCGAGATTGGAGACGATCAGGTGGCCGGTGGTAGGCGCTACCACTTCGGGAACCGCAGGCGCCGCTACGGAATCGGCCGCGCCAGTCGAGTCGATGGCAATCGAATCAGCTACGGTTGCTGAATCGAGCGCGACCGTCGAATCGGCGTTGACGGTGGAGTCTCCAAGCGCCGTTGTTGCCAGGAGCGTCGAGTCTGTTGGCTCGGCTGTTTCCCTGGAGTCTGGTGCCACCGCGTCTATTTCCAACGGAATGCCGAGGGCCGCCAGTTTAGATACTACGGCGCGCAACGCAGGGTGGCGTTCCACGACCGGCTCGATGCCGCCGGCGCCCTCGACGTAGAGATACCCACCTCCGCCGGCGCCGCCGAAGAGCACAAGCAGAAACATGCCGACGAGAACGCCGCCTCTGCGTTTCTTCCTCGCTTCGACAACAATCGCTTCCTGATGCGGTGGACTCGGGATGGGTGTGTTGGGCGTGGTTGGTGGCCGTCCTTGTGTCGCGAACGTTCTCGCCTGCGACGGCCGCGGAGAACGCGACGCCAGCGTTCCCGGGTACGACGTCGCGGCCGCGGTAGGCCCGCTGAGCATCCCGGCTGGGTCCATTCCCTCAGAGAGATCTTTGATCAGCTCGTCGGCATCTTGATAACGATCCTCTGGGGCCTTCGCCATCATCTTCCTGATGATCTCGAAAAGCTCGCGGTGGTCGTGTGTTCTCAGTTCGGGAACAGGGACCTCTTCCGTGACGTGCTTGTAGCCGATGGCGAAAGATTCTTCCCCGTCAAACGGAACTTGTCGCGTGAGACATTGGTACGCCACGACTCCTAGGGAGTAGAGATCACTCCGGCCGTCGACGGGATGCGCCCGAACTTGCTCTGGACTCATGTAATACGGCGTACCGATCGCCATCCCGGTCCCAGTCAACTGTGTGCCGAAGACGGCCTTCGCGATACCGAAGTCGCACATCACGACCTCGCCGGATTCCTTGAACATGATGTTATCCGGCTTGACGTCGCGATGGACCACCCCGTTGTCGTGGGCGTGGCCTAGTCCGCTTGCCGACTGCGCGATGATTCTCCGGATGTCGCCTGGATCGAGTGCCGCGTGTTGTATCAATTCCGAAAGTGCAGGCCCGCGGAGGAATCGCATGGCGAAATAGATGACGTCGCCGGACCGGCCCACCCGGTAGATAGGGATGATGTTGGCGTGCTCGAGCTTGGCCGCCGTCCTCGCCTCCTGCGCGAAGCGCTCGACTAACTTCGTATCGTGCGAATGTGAGAAAGGAAGGACCTTGATCGCCACGTCGCGCTTGAGCTCCCGCTCCCGGGCACGGAACACTATGGCCATGCCCCCACGACCCAGCTCCTCCCTGACGTCATAGTCGGCCCTGAGCGCTTCCCGGACGATCTCCAGGTCGGTCAAGTCCGTCCGCTCGGTGATGGCGTGCATGGGCGTGGTCGCGCCGAGATCCTGCCCACAACTGGCGCAGAACAGGGCGTTTCCCTCAGTGGTGGTGCCACAATGCTGGCAGAGCATCCTCTTATTCGATTCCTTCCTTCGCGCTACCGCTCGAATCTTTGCGCTAGCGTATGAACCTTCAATATAGTACCGTCAACTACATGTGAGGCAACGATATAGGTCTCGTTCCCAATGTGACGTCCGTCACATGTCGGGGAGCAGGGAGCAGGGAAAAGTGAGAGGGGAGAGCGCCCATCCCCCGAGCGCATTTTCCTTTTGCAAGGGCTCCGTGAGGTTTGCCACTCCGGGGCGGTCTGCTTCTGGTCACGCAACCCCGATCTCCCGTGCTCCGGCTCACGTCTCCCGTCGCCCTTACCCGTTTTTGCTCTCGTTTCCGGGCGTATCCCGGCATCTTGCCCAGCCGTTTGTTGCTATTATCGTGCCGGGATGGCCGTGAACGGTAAGCAGTGAGCGGCAAGACCCAGCGCCCCCGCCCCGCATTTGTGGAGGGTTGGGCCGGCTCAGCGCTCACGGCGCCTTGCTCACCTTGAGGGAGGTTCATCACATGCATCGCTCCGTTGCAGCTACTTGCGATGGATTTGTGCTGGCAAGCGCGTTTGTCCTCGGTGGTCGTGTGGGTCACCGGGCTTCCGCCCGCGGAGTGATGGATTCCTGGTCCGTCTCGCCGGCCGGTGAATTCGTCTACGTATCGGGGGTGGTTGGCCGCCGGCCTGGTTCCCAGGAGCTGCCGATGGCATCGAGGCGCAAGTGCAGCAGGCCCTCGAGAACGTCCGCGCTGTGCTGCGTTCGGAAGGACTGGATCTGTCGCACGTGGTGAGTTCCAACGTATTCCTCTCCGACACCAGAAACTTCCAGGACATGAACGAGGTGTACCGCACCCACTTTCCCAACGACCCTCCAACCCGAGCCACTGCGTTGCGGTAAACGATCCTAGTCGCCGGGCGGTTGTCGCTGGGGGCGGACCCTCTCCCACCGGGCCGTTTTCGCCGGCGATTCGGGTGGGCGATCGCCTGTTCCTGGCAGGGACGCTCGGGCGTGGTCCGGGCGGCTACGCCCGCGGCGACGCCGAGGCGCAGGCACGCCAGACACTGGACAATATCCTGGGCACGTTGCGAGCCGCGGAGATGAGCTTTGACGACGTGGTGGACGTCGTGCTATGGGTGAGCGACATCCGGCAGGCGGAAGCCGTTGAGCGAATCGTGCGAGAGGCTGCGCCCAATCGCCCGATCACGATCGTGGGATCGGCTTTGATGTCGACGGCGGCGTTGGTCGAGATCATGATGACGGCAGAGAGGTGAGCAGGGAGCTCCGTGCTTATCCTTGCCGCGGTTTCCAGGCGGCGACGACCTCAAGTCTCACTTCTCACCGAATAAAAGTATACGTGTACTTCAACATGAACGTGCGGTTCTGGGAAAAGGGCAGGCGCGGGCCCATCAATACTTCACGCTCCGTGTTGAATCCCTCGTTGTACACCAGCCAGAGGTCGTTTCCCTCGCTAAAGTGATACCGCAAACGGGCATTCATGCTCAGCTCGTCAGCAACGCTGTTGTATTGAGCGAACGTACTAGCGGACAAGTGAATGTCGAGGGCCGCCCGAACGCGGAAGCGGACGAGATGGGCATCGAGCGACTCATTCCGTTCGGAAAAGCGAATGATATCGAGTTCGTAGTCGGTTCCCAGCGTGAGGTGTGGTGAGATTCTCCATTCGGGTGCCGCTGAGACGTTCATGCGCCAACCGTCGTAGAAGCTTCCGGCGCCCAGGGTGATATCTCCGGTCTTGGTCCCACCACCCGGTAGCTTATACCGCAGGTTACCCTCGTGAAACCAATAGTTGCCGCTTGGGATACTCGGGCCTCCGGGAATCACAAATGGAACGAGGACGCTCTCGTAACTGCTGGTCAGTGAAAGCTCGAATCGCGCGCCTGTCTTGAATTCTATCTCGAAAGAGGGCTTGATGGATCCCGATTCAACGGATTCGTCTCCGTTGCGCACGTAGGCCTGCGCCATATTCTCAATCGAAATAGTTCGAAAAGGAGAGGTGGTCCCCAGAAACCATTGGTACTTGAACTCGTTGTTGATGAACGTGAAGTCGTTCCGAATTTGGAATCCGACTCCGGCGTCGTAGGCGATGCCGGATCGGAGAAATTCTCCAGTGTAACCGAAGCCGTTGTCGTTGCGACGCTGCCACAGCACGAGAAAACGGCTCGCATCGAAAAGGCCCGTCACTGGAGCGTCCACGTCGTCGAACGTCTGAATCCACCTCAACGTGAAATATTCGTTGCCAAACGGCCGGAGGATCGCGTCGGCCCCGACCGCCACATTGTAAGTCCCGTCGTCGGCAAATCGCGTGGTGGCCATGGCACCGACGTTAGAGAAGGAGTTGAACACCTTCCGGCGTACGCGCACGACGCCGAAATTCTCGTAGGGAAGTCCGTTTTCGCTTGCCGTCTGCATGTTGAGCATACCGAGATCGGTGTTGCCAATCCGTCCTACCAATCTGGCGCCACCGAGGATCCGGATGGGTTCCCCTTGATTCAGGCCGATGCGCCGGCTGTGGAACAGGCGACTCAGTCCGCCGGTAGCGAATTCGAAGATGGCAGAACGCTCCTGGAAGAACTGTCTTTTCTCGGGGAAGAACAGTGAGAACCTGGTGAGGTTGATCTGTTGATCGTCCACCTCCACTTGCGCGAAATCCGTGTTGACCGTCAGGTCGAGAGTGAGGTTGTTGGTGGCGTTGTACTTCACATCGAGGCCGATCTCGTTGGTGACGTCGTTGTGGAAGTCGTACGCCGACTGAGCGCCGTTCAGCTCCGGTGCGCGCGTCAATCCGCCGAGCGCGTAAGGCGTGATGTAGACCGGCCTACTGCTGTGCACACCCTCGAGCGACACTCGTTGTGTTTGCGACGGCTTGGCGAACCCGAAGTTCCAGTTTGGCGGAATCGCCGGAAAGAGGTGGCGCTCTTGCCTACGTGCGATCCAGCGGTAGGCGGACAATCCCATGACCACCCGCCCGTCGACATCCTGGAATCCCAGGCTCGAGAACGGAATCCGCATCTCGGCAAACCAACCCTCGTCGTTTCGTTCCGTCGCAACGTCCCAGAACGTGTTCCAATCGGAGTTCAAGACACGGCGTGGGTCGCCCCCGCCGGTGAATTCGCCGTCGTTTGAGATCGTGCGATCGCTCCGTACCCCGGCAGGGTTGGTGGTGAACCACAATGCTGTCTCGTGGTCGTTATATGTGTCCAGGACGATGGCGAAAAGGTCGTCAGAAAAGGCCCCATCCCGGTACAAGGAGTAAACCCGCACTTCCGCGGGGTTCGAGTCGTACATGCGGCCCGCGACGTACAGGTATTCGTCGTCGTACGCGATGCGGATCTCGGTGCGCTCAGTAGGGGGCATACCGAAGGTGGGTTGGTACACTACGAGTGGGAGGATTGGAACCAGCTCCCACGCGAGCTCGTCGCTCGAGCCGTCCAGGACGACGGGTCCCGAGAGCCGGGTCAACGGCATCGGGTCCTGGGCGTACGCGGCATGCGCCGGTAGGGCCGGAAGCAGTATTGTGGTGAGACGTAGGAGTGCCATGCGGCAGCCCATGAATGCGATTACCAGTCTCAAGTGCACTCCAAGTTCAGTACTCCACTCGATCATTCCGGCCAGCGGAAGCTGCTGCAGCCAGGAGCCAGTGACCACGGGCAGGGATCCAGACAGTCCAGCCACAGTATTAGATTGCGGTCGACCGATTTCGCTCACTCGTTGTGTGCGATTCTGGGCAGACACTCAAATCACTACAAATCGAGGATCAATGACTTCATACAACGTCGGTGTTCTCCCCGGCGACGGCATCGGCCCCGAGGTTACCCGCGAGGGGTTGAAGGTGCTCCAGGCTGTCGCGGATCTCGAGGGATTGCAGTTCAATCTGGTCGATTACCCGTACAGCAGTGAGTACTACCTCAAAACGAAGGAGCCGGTGCCCGATTCGGCAATCGACGAGTGGCGCACCCTCGATGCCGTGCTTTTGGGTGCCATAGGGCACCCGGACATCGAGCCGGGCCTCGTGGAGCGATCTGTGATTCTGGGGCTCCGGTTCGGTCTCGACCTCTACATCAATCTGCGCCCGATCAAGCTGTACTCGGCGAATCTGTGTCCCCTCAAGGACAAGGGACCGGAGGACATCGACTTTGTAGTAGTGCGGGAGAACACCGAAGGGATGTATTCACAGATCGGCGGCCACCTCAAGAAGAACACACCGGACGAGGTCTCTATCGTGAACGGTGTGTACACTTGGAAGGGTTGCGAGCGCGCATCACGGTACGCGTTCGAGTTGGCCCAGAGGCGGGCGGCGGAACGGGGCGACGGCGCCGGTGGCAAGTTGACACTTGTCGACAAGGCCAACGCCATTCGGCCGCATGACCTTTGGACCCGCGCGTTTGCGCAGGTGGCGCAAGACTTTCCTGATATAGAAACCGATCACGCGTACGTGGATGCATGCTGCATGTGGATGATCAAGAACCCGGAGTGGTTCGACGTGATCGTCACGACCAACCTGTTTGGGGATATCATCACCGATCTCGGTGCGATGCTCCAGGGCGGGATGGGGATCGCTGCTTCGGGGAACATTCACCCCGGCGCGACGTCCATGTTCGAGCCGATTCACGGATCTGCCCCGAAATATGCCGGGAAGAACGTCGCGTGCCCACTGGGGGCCATATCCGCGGCCGCCATGATGTTGGACTTTCTCGGCGAGACCGCAGCAGCCAACCGGGTGGAGAACGCCGTGGGCGATCTCCTCCGTAGTGGTGACGTTCCCTCTGTTGATGCCCGCAGTGGGATTTCGACGTCGGACATGGGAGACATGGTGGTGGAGAGAGTGAGAAGGGAAGAGTGAAGCAGTCCTCCTCCCTTCCCGAACCAGCCATGCGGGGCGTGGGGTGCCGCGGTCGAGGCCGAGGCAGAACCGGCGTTGCGGCCTCGAATCGCCCGGCCTGATTTCCCAGGAGCAACTTGCCAAGAAAAGGGCCCTCGTTGTAATCCGCATGCAACGCCCGAACCGGATCCACCCCCGCCGCCCGGCGCGCCGGTAGATACGCTGCTCCCACGGCCACCGACAACAGCACCACCGGCACGGCGAGCTGGGAGCATGTCCTGGACTTAGCTCTCCTGGCCGATTCCGCTCGAGATCGAGATCTTGAACCCATCGGGATCAACGACCGAAAAATCCCGAGCCCCCCACGGCTGGTCGGTAGGCTCCTGATCCAGGGTGCCGCCCCGTGCCCTGATCGTCGCCGCTAGCTCGTCGATATCCTGCTCGCTGACACAGTAGAGCCGGAAACCGATACCCTTCTGGCGATCTCGGCCCTTGGCGAAATCGTCTTGGCCCAGCAAGAACTGCACGCTGCCGGCAATTATCATGGCCCCCACACGCTGCCCCTCGTGTTCGATTTCGTTCGCTACCACGAACCCCATGACGTCTCGGTACCACTCGATGCTCGCCCCTAGGTCACTCACGGTGATCGCCGGCATCACGGCGCCGAGATTCAGCGTGCTCGCTTTGTCTTTAACGGATGTGGATGAGTGCTGCTCGGTCATGCTTGCCTCTCTGCGTTTTCACGCTGGTTAGATTTCGTGCTCTGATATTACACGGGGGCCAATGGGGAGTCCAGTATGGCCGTTTCGCGCAATCGAAGTTCATTTATTAGTGCCGTCCCGGTGGCTCTACCGGAAACAGTTGGAAATCGAAGGGTGGTCGATCCGGTGAAGCGATCACAGGATGCTGAGAGGGTGGTGGCGCCTATGGCTCCTGCGGTATGAGATGCCGCACGAAATCCCACCGCCGTCGCCTGAAGTTTTGACATTGCTACTATGTGGGGAACACACTACTCACATGTTCCAGCCCGGCTGCAATCAGCGTCCACTGCAGCACCATCTGATCACGCACCGGCATCGCGCGAAGCCCGCTTGCCGCCGCCTCGGCGGCGACATCGGTAGCGGCGGCCTTGTTCTGAAGCTGGATTCTCCAGCTATCGATGCGGCGCTTCCATTCGGTGGCAGCTGGATCCGGTGGTCCCAACTGCTCCCCCACGCCCGGTGTGATGAAAAGCGGCATTTCTGTTACGAGGGTGAGGGGGTCATTTCCCCGGGAGCGGATCGTTTCCATCGAGCTGGGTCGGAAGAGTCCGGCGGTTTCCTTGTCACCCAAATCGAGAAAGTGCTTGCGCATATATTGTGAGTCAGGACGTGTGCAGAAGCCCCGGCCCAGCCTGACAAATCCCTTTTCCCCTTGCCGGTCCACATCGTGCAGGACATATCCAAGCTCCGTGGCTTTCGCGCTACACCGTTCCTTCAGTCGATGGCAGCGATCTTTCCAGGATTCATCGATGAGGAACCACGGCCCGGCCGCGAACCCCATTCCGTGCATCGACACATGCAGCGCAAAGGATCCCTCTTTGGACCGCCACCAATCGTACAACGCCCGGTTTTCGGGTCGAGCCCCGGTGTCGCTCTCACTGCGGGGGAAGCCGAACTCGGTGTCGTCGCCCGGCATCTCTCGAACGACGCTCGAGAGGTATGCAGCAATGTCGTAAGCTCGATCCTCGTCCCGATGCCAAAGGCGGTTCCGCTTCTCACCGTCCGGATTGACGTGGGGCACCACCCACCACTGGTAATGCTCCAGCAGCGGGTCAGCGGCGGGCAGGTGGGCAAGATAACCGACCAGGTGCCTCAAGAATCGGGGTCCCACCGGCTCGTCGGCATGGCAGCCGCCTATGAGGCTCACCCGCTTCAGGCCGTTGCCGAAACGGAACGCCCTAATGGCGCGGCCCTCTTGGGATTGCCCGATTTGCTTCCCGTCGTCGCGTGAGACCGGCGCGGTTGCGAGAATGGCGTCGATTCGATCGTGCATTCGCTGAACCGTCCTGCGGTAGGTCGTAGTATCGATCGTACTAATTGTATTCGAGAGGTGTGTGCCCCGCCCAAGGGGTCTGGTTTCTTAGTGGCGGGACGAGGCCCGCCACCCTCTCGGTCGCAGAAGGCCCACTCACCGGGAAACCTGAGTAGATTGTGGCCTGCGGCGGCCTTACGTTGAAGAAAGCAATTTGGTTCCGTTACGCCTCGGAGAGGAGTTATCGGATGAGATTGGCCTGGGGAATGGTGTTTTCGGCAGGGGCCGTGTTGCCTTTTGTCGCGTGTTCCGGAGGAGACGAGTCCTCCGAGGAGAAGGCCAGCTACGCCCTCGGGGTGGACATCGGGAACGACGTCAAGCAGTTCGCAGCGACCCTCGATCGTGACGCGTTGATCGACGGGTTGCTCGATGCGCTCAGCGAGCGGGAGCCGCGGTTGAGCCCCGAAGAAGTCAATGAACTCGTGCGAGAATTGCTCGCGAAAGCACAGCAAGAAAACGCTCGACGTCGCATTGAGCAAGCGGAGACGAATATGCAGGAAGGAGAGGAGTTCCTCGCGGAGAACAAGCCGAAAGACGGAGTCGTGGAGACCGCCAGCGGGCTGCAGTACATCGTCCTTGCGCAAGGGGAAGGTCCGTCGCCGGCGGCCGCTGACCGGGTCACGGTCCACTACGAGGGCAAGTTGCTCGACGGCAAGGTGTTCGACAGCTCGTACGAGCGTGGTGAGCCGTCAGAGTTCGTCTTGAGCGAGGTGATTTCCGGTTGGACGGAGGGCGTGCAACTCATGAAGGTCGGTAGCAAGTACCGATTCTTCGTTCCGTCGGACCTGGCCTACGGGAGGCGGGGTGCCGGTCAGGACATCGGGCCCAACGCCACGCTGATATTCGAAGTGGAGCTAATATCGATCGAACGATAAGAAAGGCGCATCCGTTCAGGAGGGGGTTTGCGCCTATGCCTCTCTTCCCTCGCACCACACATTCATCGCTCGTCCAATCGATATAACCCGGCTTCCCTGGCAATCGCCCGCGCTTCGGCGAGTTCCGATGATGTAAGGGGCCGGTTGATCTCCTGATAACGCTCGGCGTTGACCTTGCCCGCCGGATGGTACTGATCCATCAAGTTGACATATGTGTCGGTGCCGAGTTCGGAAGCAACCCATTCCAGTATGGCGCGCGTCTCGGCGAGAGCACCGGGCATCACGAGATGTCGCAGGAGAAGGCCTTGCTTGGCGAGACCATCGGCGGTGACGATCAACGGCCCCACCTGGTCATGCATCGCCTTGATCGCAGCTCGCGCCGCGTCCGGATAATCTTCGGCTCTCAAGTACTGGGCGCTTCGTTCCGCGGACCAGTATTTGAAATCCGGCATGTAGATATCCACGACGCCGTTCACCAGCTCGATGCTCTCGAGCGCATCGTACCCACTCGTGTTGTAGACGATTGGAATATCCAGGCCATGCTCCACGGCGACTGCGACTGCTTCCAACACCTGCGGGACGACATGTTCCGGAGTGACGAAGTTGATATTATGGCAGCCGCCCCGTTGCAAGCGCAGCATCATCGCGGCTATGTCTTCGGGTGGCGTGCCGGGTTGGGCCTGCTTGGCAGAGATCGCTTGGCTGATGTCGTAGTTCTGACAGAAGACACACCTCAAATTGCAGTGCGAGAAGAAAATCGTCCCCGATCCGTTCCAGCCTCTGAGGCAATCCTCTTCACCGAAGTGGGGGAACGCACTGCTCACCACCGCGTAGCGGCCGGTCTTGCATGCCGACCATTTGTTCTGGAGACGGTTGACACGACAATCGCGCGGGCACACCCTGCAATCCTCGAGAGACCCAAGCGCTTCTTTCACTCGCCGGCGCCACTCGATGTGGCTGAGCGAGCGATAGGCGGGAGAAAAAGTCTGCAAGCTGCCGACAAGTTTCATTCCAATGTACAAGATAGCAGCTTGGAGGCGTCCGCGTCCCTGCGGCGGCCACACGTCTTCCGGTCCTTGCTTTGTACTATAAAGTACTTTACTGTATGAGGTCACTGGCTCGGTGCCTGCAGGAGGGTTATGGACGCCAATGCAGTCCACACGGAAGACCTGGTGGTTTTGGTCGACGAGGACGACCGGGAGCTTGGAACAGAAACCAAGATGAACGCTCATGTCGCCGGGACGCTGCATCGGGCGATCTCGGTGTTCGTGTTCAACGGGGCCGGGGAGATGTTGCTCCAGCAGCGGGCGGCGTCCAAATACCATTCGGCGGGTCTATGGTCGAATACGTGCTGCAGCCACCCACGTCCCGGAGAGCCGCCTGAGAGTGCCGCGCATAGAAGGTTGAGTGAGGAGATGGGGTTCGACTGCCCGCTCCAACGTGCGTTCACTTTTATCTACAGGCGTGTGCTGGACAACGGCTTGATCGAACATGAGTATGACCACGTTTTCGTCGGCCGCTTTGACGGTATCCTGGCGCCCGCACCGGACGATGTCGCGGATTGGAAGTGGGTGGACGCGGACGAGGTTGTGGCTGACGTTTCAGCCAATCCCCAGCGCTATTCGCCCTGGTTCGGCGTGGCGTTGGAGAGGTTGCTGGGTGGGGAGTAGGCATCCTACTCCCCACGGCCTACCCTCCCTCTTCCTCCTCTTTCCTCCCTTGCCGCAACGCGGGACCCCCGCCAGTTTCAGCCACGTTTCTGCCCACTGGCATCCATGAACCGACGGGAGTTTGCTCAATCCACGGCCGGAGCCATGGCGACGGTGGCGCTAGCGTGGCCTCGGTGGCACCATCGGCAGCGGCCTGTCGTTCGCGTCAACGGCTCGCGGTTGAACGGGCATCTCCGTGAGTTGTCCCGGTTTGGCGCGACGCCCGATGGCGGGATCAACTGTGTCGCGTACAGCGCCGCCGACCTCGCCGGGCGAGAGTACGTCATCGGGCTCATGGAGGCCGCCCCGCTCGCGACGAGCGTGGATGGCGCGGGCAACATTCTTGGTCGGCGCCCGGGCAGTGATGCCGGGCTGGCACCGCTGATGTTCGGTTCCCACACCGATTCGGTTCCCGCCGGCGGCAATTACGACGGGCAGGTCGGATCGTTGGCTGCCATCGAGGTCGCGCAGACCCTGGCTGAGCACGGCATCGTCACTCGGCACCCCTTAGGGGTCGTGATTTTCCAGAACGAGGAGGGCGGCAAGACAGGAAGTCGGGCGATCAGCGGCGAGGTGGCAGAGAGGGAGTTCAACTTGGTGACGCGCAGCGGCCACACGATCGGCGAAGGTATCGGAATCATCGGTGGCGACTCGAGCAGGTTTCGACACGGTGCGTCGCGACCCCGGCTCCATAGCCGCTTATCTCGAGCTGCACATCGAGCAGGGTGGGATTCTCGAGAGAGAGAATGTCGATATCGGTGTCGTCGAGGGAATCGTAGGCATCAAACGGTGGACGGTTGTCGTAGACGGTATTGCAAACCACGCCGGCACAACGCCAATGGCGGACCGGCGTGATGCCATGTTGGCCGCTGCGCGCTTCGTCGACGCGGTGAATGAGGTCGTCACGAGCGTTCCGGGGAAACAGGTCGGAACGGTTGGAAGACTCGAAGTGGAGCCGGGCGCTCCGAACGTCGTCCCGGGTCGGGTAACGTTGACTCTGGAGTTGCGCGACCTCGACATGGAAAAGATCGATTCAATCTACGAGAAAAATCCGCACCGCAGGCTATCGAATCGGTGAGAGATCCGGAACGACGTTCTCCTTCGACCAATTCTACGTGAGTCGAGCGGCTCCCACAGACGACCGACTCCGGCGTCTCGTGGCGCAATCTGCCGCCGAACTAGGGCTCAGCGCCTCGAGGATGCCGAGCGGTGCGGGCCACGATGCCCAGAGCATTGCGCTACTCGCGCCGGTGGGGATGATATTCATTCCCAGCGTGGGTGGGATCAGCCACTCGCCGAAGGAGTTGTCACACCCGAGCGACATCGCAAACGGCGCCAACGTCCTGTTGCACACGCTTCTCAAGCTGGACATCCTGGTGCTGGATTAGAGCATCTTCGGGTACGATCAGACCTTTGCCGCTCGAAGAAGCCAACTTCCTGCAGGCATCGAGTACCGACTTCCTTGTGGCACATTTTGAAGGAGTACATGACAGGTGTAAGGCTGGCTTGACAGTACTCCCTAATTGTAGGGGTGAGGTGCTCTTAGCGACTGGGGAACGGCAGTTTGAGGTCCTGCTTCCAGACCCAGAGAGGCGTGGTGTGACGCTCCCATTGGGGGAAACACGCCGGTCCGGGAGGGAGCTGCTGGCCGTCCCTACCGCGCTTGGCCGACATCTGGAGACACATGCTCTCGTCGACGAAAACGCCGCCCTCGGTGAAGGCCACCTTGGTGAAGGGGCTTTCAGTAGTCCCCACAACTGCTTGGAGTATGATCGGCCGGTTGCCGGGAAGGCCGCATAGCGCATAGCGCCCCGCGCTGTCGGATTCCGTGCTGGCCTGGTGGTCTAGGGCGGTCAGGCCCAGTCCGGTTCTTCTGCCGCCGGTTATCGTCTGCCACCAACCGATCACCCGCGCCCCCGCCACCGGCGCACCGCTCAGCACGTTGCGGATCACGCCGATGATGGCCCGATCTCCGGACGGCTCCCGGCCCGCGGGGCAGGCGGCGGCGAGAATGGAATCGGGGTCCGGGGCTGTGAGAACCACCCTCGTTACCCTGCCCCGTGCCAGGGTGACGGCTGTCGCGGCAGGTTGAAACCCGATTTCGTCGAGGCGGGACAATGAGAAGGCAACCCGGTACTCTCCCTCGAGTGGTGTCGTGATGGTAAACCTCCCCAGGGCGTCGGTGGTCGTTGAGTAGCTCGTGCCGTCCAGGGCCACAGTGGCTCCCACGACTTCCACCGAGCGGTTGCTCTCGAGGATCGTTCCGATGAGTGTGGCAAGCCGGGCGGAATAAACGGTTCGTCCTCGCCGGTCGGTGACATCCAGAATCTCTCCCCCGCCGTCTCGAAAGCCTTGCAGTTGGAGCCTGCGTTCGGTTCCCCACGTCCTGTGCGCGACGTGCATTACAACGGAGGGCATCCGTATCTGCCACCGGTGCACGATCCACTCGCCCGATGGGAGCGGCATGAACTCAACTGTTCCGCCGATCCGGTCGTCACGCAGCCCGTACGGCAGGTTGGTGTAACTGAATTCTAATGACCGGAGTTCGGAGGATTGCTCGTCGATCCACAGTGCGCCCTTCACATCGGTGAGTTTACGTCCGAGTACCGGCTCGAATGCGAGACCGATGAGGCTGGGGTGCCCGCGCGTGTCCCGTACGACGCGGAAACAGTGAGTGCTGAGGAAAGAGTCGTCCCGTAGGACGTTGGCATCGGGTGCGTAGTAGGTGTACGTGTTGTCGTCGTTGACGACGGCGTACCCTCCGCTGGCCAGTTGCTCGGCCGCGAGGCTCGAGAACGGAGCGACGGAATATCCCGACCGGCTGCGGGTCTGTTCCGCCGAGATGCTCCGCCGGCCCAGGTCCAGGTCTCGCTCGTAAAGGATCCTGCTGTATCGGTATCGGGTTTGGGACGCCGTCCAAGAGGCGCCGGCCAGCGCCTTTCGCGCCTCTTCCCAGAGAATCGCCGTTTGACGTCCCTCTTCGGGGCGGATGCGGCATTCGTCTTCTCTCCGGACCTCGATGTCCGAGAGCCGAACTGGCAGCGACGCAACCTGCATCGTGTACTCCAGTGTCCGGCCCTCCTCCAGCCGTAGCGGTTGCGATACGGACACGCGATAACCTATGCGCTCGGAACGCAGCAGGTATGTACCACTTCTCGGGGCCGGTAGGGTGAAGCGCCCTTGGCTGGTGCTCACGGTGCGCGCGATTTCGATGCCGTCTTCGTCCAGCAGGACCACGAAGCCGGCGGCGACGGGCACGCCCGTAGTGCTGTTGACAATCTGGCCGGTAATCAGTTGCGCATCGGCCGAACCGGCGACGGCCATGGCGAGCGTTTGGAGCAGCGCGAGCCGGAGCAGAATCCGCGTCCAGCCCTCGTTGCTGGGGTTGATCACGGCGGTCATTCGTGTCACAACCTGTTCTGTGTGGAGGGGCCGGGGGTCGGTCAACTACGGTTTACCCCGCTGCCGGGTGGACGTTTCACGCCGCAACTCCTCCAGTTGTCGTACCACCTCTGGGAGGAGTGTCAGGTTGTCTGCGATCGCGGCGATTTCTTCCGCCTCCTCCCAAGCCATTTCGAGGAGAGCCATGTCGCCCTCCAGGGCAAAGCGTTCGTTTTCCTCGTTCGCTGCCATCTCGATCGCCATCCGCATCTCGACTGGGAGCTTCAGGAGGGAGCCGGCGTCGCCGGGTCGGGACGCATGTGTGCTGACGGCTGCCGCAGCCCGCAGGTAGGCCAGCGGGTCTGCGTGTCCTTCCAGTCGTTTGATTGCCCGGTTGACCTTCGCCGCCGCTGCACCTGTCCCGTTGATCGCCGGCATGATCAGGGCGACGGCGTTCAAAGCGTTCTCGCCCCGCATCGTGTCGGCGCCGTCGTAGGTGTGCCAGCTCGAGCCTCCAACCGACGTCCCCGCCGACGTCGGTCGTCAGATGGGCCAGCGCCAAGTGTTCACCCAATACCGTCAATATGGTGCCGTCGCTTCTGGGGACGTGGGCGATGATACGGTTTCTCTTGATCTGCTTGGCGATCTGATCGGCGATTCGATAGAGCGCCACGGTGCCGAGGGCCAGCGCACCCAAGGGGATGCTGCCAACCGCCAACGCGGCTGCCGCCGTACCGAGGGCCGAACCCCGGATGATGGCCCGTTTGCGTCGCCGTCCGAATTGGTCGCCATAGCGCCACGCCGCGAACTCAGGACGTAGGGGCCGGCCGATGCGCACCAGCTCCAGGCCCTCATCCAGCCGTGCCAGGCCGATGTTATCGGTATTGACGCGTCTTCGTGCGCTGCGGAAGCGGCGTTCGCAATCCTCAACCGCCTCCCAGCGTTCCTCGAGCGGAGTGAGGTTCCACCGTTCACAGTTGTGGCACACCACCCACAGTCTGCCCTTGGCTGCGTCAAACGCGAGGCGACGGCCGACCGGAAAGGTCTCGATGGCGTCGTTCCGGCCGAGATGGGTGGTGCAAAACAGGCACGTGGCGTACATCGCTTAGTGGGAAGTAGGAAGTGGGTTGCACAAACTACAAGATAACGCGCACACCGCCGAAGTCTTCGCTTCGGTGAGGGAACCGGTCACCGGGCGTGCCGATGAACATGTAGTTCTTGGGTACGCCGAGTCGCCGTGAAAGACTCTCGATCAGTTCTGGGCAGAACTCCCCCTGCACGGCGAGAAAGTCGATCATAGAGTCGATCGATGGTCTTGAGGTGTTCGGCCAGGTCGGTCGGGATGTCTTCCTCCCGGTCGTACACGTGGACGACCTTCATTAACTTCGTCTGCTCGTTCTTGAGCAAGTGGGGCGCGGCGCGGTTGAGTAATGCAACGTCGTCGCCCTTGGTGATGTCGTTTACGTAGATAGCGGTCGACTGCCAGGTGCCGAGCTTGCGCTTTTGGGTTTGGTCCAAATGGGAAATCGGTGTGGCGACGCTGGTGTCGATATCGTCGATGCGTTCGGCGCGACCTCACCCGGCGAACTCCCAGGGTCGACTCGTGGGAGTGGCCGTACGGCAATAAAGAATTAAGGGCGGGAGAAGAGGGTGGGGAACCCTCCCTCCCTCCTGGTCTCTCGCCTATGTTGTGGCGGTCGTCATGCCGCCCCGCATCGTCCTCCCGTTAGGTGCGGCGAACGAACGACAGCCTGATCGAGTTCTCGACGTGGAACTCCAGCACGTCACCCGGGGAAACTGGGATGCTGGTTCTGTAGACTTCGGAGCTGCCGATACCCTGGGCCACGAGCTCCAGATCAGCGGCGAAACCCACCAGACTCCTGCGTATCTTCAACGTTTCCGAAGTGAGACCCGTAACCGTCCCCAACCTGACGGGCCTACCATTGACGACGGCGTATATGCGCATGTCGTGCCAGTTGTGGTTCACGACGCGGACCTGTACAGCGTCCGTTCGCACGGAATCCTCGACGACTGGTACCGTGGCATCGCCCGTAACGGGTAGCGCGAAAGTGGCGAGGGCGAGGCCGAGGAGTGGGGCGAGCATTTTCTTGGTCTTCACGATTGCATCCTTTCTTTATCACCTCAGGGCCGCCCGATCTTTGCCAGAGCCGCCTTCTCGGTCTGCTTTCCGTATCGGACGGGGCCCGTGTAATTTCAAGGCGGCTCGCACTATGCAAAACGCAAGGTCGATGCCAGAGTTCCAGCTTCTCGTAAGTGTTTCAGCGTCACCCATTTACGGCCGTAAGGGACGCTTGACAGCCGTGCCGAGTGTCCACATTGATGGACAGTGGACTTGGCGACTAGTTCGTCATGATCGAAGGGCAGTGGTACCATGCTGGTGTAGTGCATGGTGTCGACGGCGTGGAAGAGAAGGTCTTGCTACTGAGGCCGAGCATTTCTGTGACGACGCCGGTCATGCTTGCCGTCATAGTGGAACCGCTGGGCCGGGCCCATTGTGTCGCGACCGGCTGCGGTTTCGAGGACTTCGCGATCGCACAATCTAATTTTCGATCAGGAAACCTCGATGAGTCCTCGGTCGACCAGGCTCCGCATTGTTCGCGAAACCGTTTCGCGGCTCGACCCTATCATCTGCGCGATCAGGTGGTGGGTAATGCGTTTGGTGATGTGCTCGCCGTCGTTTTCGTCTGCCAACTCGAGCAGCAAGCGGGCTACCCGGCCGGGCACATCGAGCAGAACGAGTCCGCCGATCTTATTGTCGGCCTGGCGTAGCCGCCTGCACATGGCCCTCAGCAGACCAATGGCGATGCCCGGCATCTCGTTGAGGCACTGGTGGAAATCCTCGCGTCTCAGGACCAGGAGTTGGGAATCCTCCATCGCAATCACGTGGGCTGAGCGGGGTTGGTCGTCGATGAGGGACATTTCCCCGAAGAAATCGCCCTTGCTGGGAGTCGACAGGATCACTTCCCGGCCGTCCTCTCCTATGAGGTGAGGACGACTTTCACCTGGCCCGACATTACGACGTACAGCGAGTCACCGGGGTCTTCCTCGAAAACGATCACGCTGTTTTTCGGATAAAACCTGTCCCGAGCGAATCGGCTGATTCGGTTGACGTCTTCTTCACGGAGGTGTGCGAAGAGGGGGATGCTCTGGAGAGTGGCGCCCACAGCCATTGGCGTTTGCCGTCCTTCCCGAGGAAGCCGAGATGCACTAGGTTAGCCTTGTAGGGGGCTGCTGTCAATTCCCTCAAGTCTTTGCGTCCGTTACGGTTGCGGCGCCTTAGGTTGGGGCCGGTGGCTGATCCGCCTCACCGGCGGCGCGGGCGGCGGTCCGTGCAGCTGGGCTATGTCGTTTGACAGAAAGGCCTTGTCTGAGTAAAATTTGGGGGGCGCCGAGCGCCACTCAAGGGTGCTGGCAGGACTCGAAGATAGGACCCGGCCCTTCGGCCGGTCTTTTTTTTTGGTTTCTCAGTCGGCGATTGGAAGTACACAAGCGCGCAGTATGAGTGAAATCAAGATCAAAGAAAGCGACAGTATAGAGTGGGCCGTAAAGGCGTTTCGCCGCAAGGTCCAGCGTTCGGGTGTCCTCAGAGAGTTGCGTCAAAAGCGCCACTATACAAAGCCGAGTCTGGCTCGGCGACTCAAACGAGTAGCCGCTAGGCGCCGCCGCCGCGTTGAGCTGCGCCGCGCCAGAAGGTCCGTGTAAATCCACCGTCGACAAGAATCGGTAAGTTCAGTTGAGCCGGTAGCCGGCTTTGATTCTTTCTGCCTGTCCAGCATGCCTGATGGACGATTTCACAGCTACCGGACTGAGGAGGAGAATGTGAGCACCAGAAACTGGTCCAAAGGTCCGATGATAGACGCATACGACCCGAAGTGCGAATGTGGTTCGCCGCTTGTCATGGCCAGCGACGGCAACGGCATGTTGTGGGAACGATGCCAGAATGGCTGTTTCAAGCGACCGGTTCAAACCCGTCGCCCTTCGTGTCCCGAGTGCGGTCAGGGGCCCTGGGGGGAGAAGACGGGCTGTGAGGCGTGCGGCTTCGGTGTACGAGAAATCAAGAGGCCGGTCTCGACCTCCATTTGGGACAAACCTAAACCTACCGAGGAAACTGCCACGCAGGCTTCGGCGTAACCAAATCTTGTTAAGTGCAGACTCGACGGGCCGCGGGAATGACTTTCCTGCTGCCCGTTTCCCCTTCGTACCGCCTCTTACAGTCCCTGCTCCATCACTTCAGCCAATCTCTTACTGAACGAGGCGGGATCCGACGGCTGGCCGCCTTCGGCTAGGATTGCCTGGCCGTAGATCAACTCGGCATAGTCCCGCACGATTGCATCGTGCTCGTCGTGCTGAAAGCGCTCCAGGAGTTTTCGCACGATCGGATGTTTCGGGTTCAGCTCCAAGATTCGTTTGACCTTGGGTACGTCCCGCCCAACCTGACGCAGTACTTCGATCATCTGGGGTGGGAGGTCGTGCACCTCACTGACGAGGCACGCGGGGGAAGATGTCAGGCGGTTCGTTATCCGGACCTCCTTGATGTCCTTCTCCAGCAGCTCCTGGAAGAGCGACATGAGATCGCTGAAGTCCGTCGTCCTCGACTGCAACTCTTCATCAGCGGTCTTGCGTTCTTCCTCGCTCCCCAACTCGACGCTGCCACGGCCAACGGAAGTCCAGCGTTTGTTCTTGTACTCTGGTGGGTCTTGCAGCCAGATATCGTCTACTCGATCGGTGAAGAGCAATACCTCGTATCCCTTTTCCAAGAACACCTCGAGGTGCGGCGACCTACGCACAGCCTCCGTGGTGGGACCCGCCAAGTAGTAGATGGCGTCCTGGCTCTCGGGTATCCTGGTGATGTACTCGTCCAGCGTGGTTACCTCGGCATCGTCCCGGGTGGTGTGGCAGAGCATCAACTCGAAGATGGGATCCGGCTTGTCCTCTGACAGCAATCCTTCCTTGAGAACGGGTCCGAACTGCGTCCAAAAGGATCGATACGCCTCGGCGTCGGTTCGTTGCAAGCGGCCCAGCTGCTCCATGACCTTCCGAACGAGGAATTTCCGGATCGCAGCAATCTTGCGGTCCTGCTGTAGGGTCTCGCGCGACACGTTCAAGGGGAGGTCTTCGGAGTCGACGACGCCCTTGACGAAGCTCAAGTACGTCGGCATGAGGTCCTCGCAATCGTCCATGATGAACACGCGCTTGATGTACAGCTGCAAGCCGCGGTAGGACACCTCACGGTGATAGAGGTCGAACGGTGCGCGTGACGGGATGTACAGCAGGGCCCGGGCCTCGACGCCGCCCTCCATGCGGACCGAGATGTGACACAGCGGATCGGACCTGTCATGGGTGATGTGCCGGTAGAACTCGGTGAATTCTTTCTCTGTTACTTCATCCTTCGGAAGGCTCCAAATGGCCTTCATCGAGTTGAGAGTTTCGTCTTCTTTGCTACCCTCCTTGCGCTCCACCTCCATCTTGATCGGATACGCGACGAAGTCGGAGTGGTGCCCGACGATGTCTTTGAGGACCCACTCCGCGGTGTAATCTTGAATGCCGTTCTCCTCGTCTACGGGGCGAAGGTGGAGCGTCACCGTGGTGCCGTTGGAGGAGCGAGCCGTGTCCTCCAGCGTGTAATCACCTTGGCCGGTCGATTCCCACCTGCACGCGGCCTCCTCTCCGGCCCGACGGCTCACCACCGTGACCTTGTCCGCCACCATGAAGCTAGAGTAGAAGCCCACGCCGAACTGACCGATGAGGTCGAGTGAAGGCTCCTGCTCCCCCCCGTTGCTCCTCCGGATGGCCTCGATGAAATCCGTGGAGCCCGAGTGGGCAATCGTCCCGATATTCTGGATCAACTCGTCACGGTTCATCCCGATGCCGTTGTCGGAGACCGTCAGTGTTCGTCCGGCGGGGTCCCGCTCGAGGCGGATGTGGAGCTCTTCACTCGGGAGGATATCCGGGTTCGTCAGGCCTTCGAACTTGATCTTGTCCAAGGCGTCTGACGCGTTGGAAATAACCTCGCGCAGGAAGATGTCCTTGTGCGAGTAGAGCGAGTGTACCAGCAGATCGAGCAGTAGTTTGACTTCGGCCTGAAATTCGTGGCGTTCTGTAGTTTTTGTCATGGGCGGTTCTGTGGAGACCTGGATGTTTGGGCGTCCAGCGGTTTGTGCTGGCAGGAGGGGAAGATAGCTAGGTAAGGGAGGAGGGAGGAGGGATTGAGGCAGGTCCGGCGGTGGCGTTGCCCTCCAATCCCCCGTGACGATGTGTGCTCGAGTCAGGCCCCCAGCGAGCTTTCCCAAAACAACATTCAGCAGTCAACCGCTCATTGCAACAGTCTTGAAGCAGATGCAACATTACCATTCATTCCGTGGCTAGAACTTTACCGCATGGACCACAAACGCCGCTGCCGTGCCGGCGGCAAGACCGGCAAGCACATCGGACGGATAGTGCTTGGCGGCGGCCATGCGGAGCACGCCAACTCCCACTGCGCCTGCCACGGCGAGCCAGCACCGCCAACCAGGGCTGTTGTCGGAAGACAACTCTCGGCGGGTTAAGCAATAGCTGGTCGCAAGGGCGGCGGCGGTCGCCGAGTGTCCCGACGGCCAGGACCGCTGGTTCGATACCACGTGTGCGACTTCGATACCGGAATCCGTGTAGAGAATGGGGCGTTTGCGCCCGGTGAGTGCCTTGACTAGGTGCACGGTGCCCTCAGCCCAGAGCGTCGATTCCAAGGAAGCCACGATTCCGGCATGGCCAACCGGTCCGTCGTCGACGAGTTCGAGCCAGGTAACCGCCCAGAGGCTGGCGCGCAGGACGTCGCTGGCCCGGCCTGCCACCGGCCGAATGGGCGCGATCACCCACCGGTCGAAGAACGGCACGGAAGAACGATCACATGGCGCGCAGCGGACTGAGTCGGAGTTGATCTCCGTGAGTTTGGGAACGGCGAAGAGTATTGCAGCACCGGCTACCGACGCGACATCACCCGGTCCGATGATTCTCCGTGGACTCTCTTCCCGAGTTTGCCCTAGCACAAGCGCTGGGATGCACAGCGTGGTCAGCGCCACGACCCCTAGGGCGCCGCACGTTACGCGGAGACGTTCCTTCGCAGTGGGACTCTGTTGCCGCAGCGGGCCTTGCCTGTCTGAGTGGAGACGAAGGTCGATAACAATGGTGCCAAGAACGACCAGGTGTCAGGGCAAGTTGAAGATCTTGTGGATCTGAAGGCTCAGTTTCCACTGAGGATGCGCATCGCAATACCGGGCTGCCAATTCGGTGTTCCGAGTGACGTCCGGACCATCCATCGGCTGGAGAAAGAAATGGGTGAAATCCAGATCCAGAAAGTCGGCGAGGTCCAGGCCATTCTGGGGGTACACGATCTTCAGTTCATCGCCTGATTGTTGTAGGAAGTCGGCGCCGGCCTTGGGGCTGACGCACACCCAGTCGACGCCGTCGGGTGTCGGGAGCGTGCCGTTGGTTTCGATGGCGATCTCGAAATCCGCTGCATGCAATGCGGCGATCAGAGGCGCATCCAGCTGAAGCAGCGGCTCGCCACCGGTTAGCACGGTGAACCTGTCGTGATGCACGGCGGCGTTGTGGTCCCACTCTTGGAGCACTGCGTCAGCCAAATCCTCGGGCGTGGCAAACTTGCCGCCCCCCGGTCCGTTTACCCCGACAAAATCGGTATCGCAGAAATTGCATACGGCGGTGGCGCGATCTTCTTCCCGTCCAGTCCACAGGTTGCAGCCAGCAAAACGCAGAAACACCGCCGGCCGGCCGGTGTGGAATCCTTCCCCCTGGAGCGTGAAGTAGATCTCTTTGGCCGCATAAGCGACCCGCCGCCTCCTCCCTCTTTCCATCACATCACCTCCGCCCCAGCCTGATACCGCGTCGGATCCGGAACACCGGCTTCTTCGAACCCCTTTCGCCGAAGCACGCAGGCATCACACCGACCGCAAGCCGCTCCCTCGGTTGACGGGTCGTAGCAGCTCAGGGTCATCCCGTGATCCACACCTAGCTGGATACCTCGTCGGATGATTTCACTCTTCGTCAACTCGATGAGCGGTGTGTGAATCTCGAGCGGTGCCTCGCCTTCAACACCGGCCTTAGTCGCGACGGCCGCTAGGTGTTCGAACGCCGCAATGAACTCGGGCCGGCAATCCGGATATCCCGAGTAATCGAGCGCATTCACACCGACAAAAATGTCGCTTGCCCTCAACGTCTCCGCCCAGGCCATGGCGAGGGATAGGAAAATCGTATTGCGGGCGGGCACGTAGGTAATCGGTATTCCCCTCCCGATGTCGCGGGGGGCCGTGTCTTTCGGCACGTCGATTTCGTCGGTGAGTGCCGATCCACCGAACACGCGCAGATCCAAATCGGTTATCACGTGCTGTGTCACACCGAGTGCTTCCGCAACGCGCCGAGCCGCGTCGATCTCCACTTCATGCCGCTGGCCATACCTGATGGTGAGTGCGTAGAGCTCAAACCCTCGCGCCCTGGCTTCCGCCAGCGCCGTGGCTGAGTCGAGGCCGCCGCTCAGCAACACCACCGCACGTCTATTGAGCTTATCTGTAGATTGGTGTTTCATTAGTCCGAAATATAGGCGAGCAATACTGACTTTGAAGGAGCCGTGGATGGCAGGTCAGGAAGGAAGATTGCCGGCGTCCGGCCCGCTACCCCAGCCTGAGAGTCTCGAACAGGCTAGGGAGATCCTCAAAGCGGAGTCGTTCCCCGCGCCCGACGTGCAGGTCGTCACGCTGGACGCCACAGAGTTTACATCGATCTGCCCGCGGACTGGTCAGCCGGATTTTGGTGAGGTGTCCATCGAGTACGTTCCCGACGAGCGCTGCCTGGAATCGAAGGCGCTCAAGTTCTACCTATGGGCTTACCGGAACGAAGGGGCCTTCTGCGAGACGTTGGCGGCCCGCATAGCGGACGACATCGTCTATGCCATCGAACCCAAGGCGGTGCGTGTTGAAGTGCATCAGAACATTCGGGGCGGGATTCGCATCGTAGCCGTCGCAGGAAGGCCAACCGAATAGGGCAGTACTCAACGTTCCGCCGCTTTCCCGCCTATGATGGCGCCGATCAAGAGGGGAATCGTATGCATCGTCGATACAGCGAAGGTTCCGAGACCGGCGATCGTGGTGAAGATCGCTCCCAGAATCGGGACGCTGGCCAGGAGCGGGCCCAGGAAGATCATCGTCACCCAGAGTGATGAGGCCCGGGAGAAACACCGCGGCGACAGCCCGCCCGACGCTGCCTGCCTTCGAGCCACCCACGTACCCGGCGATGAGGCCACCGAAGATCGGTATCCAGGATAGGAGAATCGAGAGGCCGATCATCCAAGCCATTGCGCCGGGAATGCTTCCCCTGCGTGTCATGTCCGTCGTCATAGATCCTCTCCAGGCGGATATGGTCAGAGGCCGGCCCTCCAAGGCGCCTGAAAACCCCTACGTATTACGGGGTTGTCGGGTTTCGCCTCCCCCCTCCTCCCTCCTCCCCAGGGAGGGGGGAGGAGGGAGGAGGGGGGGGTGAAGGTCCAACGCCGCCGAATTGATGCAGTACCGCAGGCCTGTGGGCCTTGGGCCGTCGGGGAAGACGTGGCCCAAATGAGCGTCGCATCTGGCGCACTGCACCTCCGTGCGATTCATCCCCAAGCTGCCGTCGTCGTCGGTGGCGACGTTGTCGGCCGATACTGGGGAGTGAAAACTGGGCCAGCCGGACCCGGAAGCAAACTTGGCATTTGATGAGAACAGGTCGCTGCCGCAGCAGACGCAGCGATATACCCCCTTGTCCTTGCAGTCGTGGTACTTGCCGGTAAACGGCAGTTCCGTTCCCTTCTCCCGCGTGACTTTGTACTGGTCTGGACTCAGTCCCTCCCGCCACTCAGCTTCGGATTTGGTCACCTTGTCGGCCATAACCACCACACTCCCCTCCGAGATTCGCTTCAAGGTCTCTAATCGGTGGGAAGATTGCCAGCGCTTTCCCTCCTCCCTCCTCCCCCTTCGCTGGGGAGGAGGGAGGAGGAGCTATATGAGGAGCTATATAGAGACTGAGGGTAACGGCAGACACCTAGTTTCTTTCACGCACGGGTTTGAGCCCCGTGATGCGGATGGCGTTCTTCGTGAAGATCTGGATGACGCCGGTCGGCGGCGCGCCCCTTTATCACCTCGATCCTCGCGATGGCGTCGGGATTCAGCTCAGCCAATGTAGCTTTGGCATCTCCCTCAATGCGCACGCCGTCTGTGTACACGAGTGGCTGCTCCGGTGCCCCGTGCTGACGAACCCAGCGGATTCTCTGCAACGTCGCCTGTTGAGCTACTTTTGCCGCTAGGGTGAAGCCGATCTGCTGGCTCACCAGCACCCTCACCGGCGCGCCGGCCACTTCGCCGGGGGTATTCGCCGGCGACGGCCGCCAGCCCGATGAGGGCGGAGATCATCATGGGGTATACCATCCATGCCTGCGATCATCTTTCCATCTCCTCGAGGCGCTCATCGAGCATCTTGCGCATGTTTCGTAACTCTTGGGGAGACACGTTCTCGCCGGAGACGAGTCGCGTAACCAGCATTTCCCGGGATCCCTGGTAAACCTTGTTCAGCAGCCTGTCGAGGACGCTGTCGCCGGCGTCGTCGGGCTGGATCAGCGGGTGGTAGCGGAAGGCCTTTCCTTCCTGCTCGTGTCGCACGTATCCCTTGGTTTCGAGGGTCCGGAAAACCGTGAGAACGGTGGAATAGGCGAGGTCGTCGGTCAGTCGGTCCCGCACCTCGCCGACGGTGGCGGAACCCAGCTCCCAGACGACGGACATGACGTCCAACTCGCGTTTAGTCAGGTTTATGCTCATCGGTGTCTCTGGTCCCTGGTCGTTTATATTATCTATTTAATAGATAATCGTTCCAGCCGCAAGGGTCACTTCTTTTGACCATGTGGCTAAGTTCAAATGACACAAACGCTTATACTTGACTCATTTACTATTGTCCGAGACGACCGTATGAAAAGCAAGTGTCCCGTCACTGTCGTTTTGATGCTTCTTGCGACCGCCTGCGGTGCACGCTTTTCTGCCCAGGATAGCGGGGGGCCCCGCGTGGAGGATGTCCGATCCGCCCTCTCGGTGCTCTCGGCGGACTCTCTGATGGGCCGCCGAACGGCGTCGGCCGGAGCCGCCCAGGCCGCCGCATTCATCGCCGCCCAATTGGAAAGCTTTGGTATCGAACCGGCCGGCGACAGCGGCTACTTCCAGAGGGTGCCCATGGTGGGGGTGACGCGAGATGGCCGACGGCGCGTGGAGCTGTTGCCGTCGTGGAGCGATCTGGACATGGTGCCGGCGGAGCGGCGCCTGGGTGACGTGAACGTGGTTGGCCTGATTCGCGGCCGGGACCCTGCTTTGCGGGATGAGGCGGTCGTGATCGGGGCCCACCACGACCATGTGGGAGTCGGACGGCCTGTCGACGGGGACTCGATTTACAACGGCGCCGACGACGACGCGTCCGGCGTCGTGGCCGTGTTGGAGATTGCCCGCTCCCTGGCGCGGGGGGACGGTCCGCGGCGCACGGTTGTTTTCCTCTTTTCAACCGGGGAAGAGATGGGCCTTGTGGGCACGCGGTGGTACCTGCGGCACCCGGTTGTGCCCCTCGACCGCACCGTGGCCGATCTGCAGGTGGAGATGATCGGCCGGCCCGATTCGCTTGCGGGTGGTGTGGGGCGTGCCTGGCTCACCGGGTACGAACGGTCCACGATGGGCGACATGCTGCGCGATGCGGGGAACCCCATCGTTCCCGATCCGCGTCCGGAAGAGGCATTCTTCATGCGCAGCGACAACTTTCCCTTCGCCGTTGAAGGCATCCCTGCCCACACGTTGTCTTCATACAACATGCACACCGATTACCACCGCCCGTCCGACGAAGTCGACCTCGTCGATTTCGAACACATGACGAAAGTCATCGAAGCTGCGATCCAGGCGGCGGAGCTGTTGGCCAACGGTGAGAAGCCCGAGTGGCACCCCGGTGGGCGTCCGGAACCGCGGCGGTAGCCGGGCCTCTGATCTCAGTCAAAGAGCCGGCAGAAATTCCCGTGCCTCTGCGTTCATCTGCCTTCTTCTGCGTCAATCAGCGGCTTGGCGGCTAGAAGAAGATGAAAGTTCCGCCGCCGCCTCCGAATCGCGGATTCACCACGTTGTTGAAGATCGAGCCGAAACGGTAGGTAAACCCGCCTGAGACGCGATACGTATATGACGTTTCCAACTGCCGTCTCCGGAGGGCGAAATGTTGCAGGGGCATCCAGCGCTCCTACTCTCGTTGACATGATACGGGCCCAAGCTACCTTAAATCGTTTGATATGTTACTCATTTCGAGGGTGGTCCCGTCGCTAGTCGTCGCCTGAGCCAAGCCGAACTCGTTGCGTCAGTTTCACCTGATGTGCCGGACTCAGACGTCGACAGCGTCATCGTCGATCCCCGCCGCGCTGGCGCCGCCACGCTGGAATTCGCGAAGTCGGTGGCCCTCGGATTGAGCGACACACCGCCGTGGCTCCACTCCCGGTTTCTCTACGACGACATCGGCAGCAGGCTGTTCGAGGAGATCTGCGAGCAGCCGGAGTACTACCTCACCCGCACTGAAGCGGGCATTCTCGAGCAGTGCGCCTCCCGGATCCGCGAAGCCACAGGACCGGTCACGTTGATCGAGTTGGGATCGGGAAATTCCGGCAAGACCGACTATTTGCTGGCGGCGTACGCTGCCACCGAACCCTCCGTGCGTTACGTGCCGGTCGACGTGAGCGAAGCGATCTTGAACCAGGCGAAGGATGCCATTTCGGTGCGCCACCCCACCGTGACGGTTACCGGCGTTGCCGACACGTACGAGCGCGCATTCCCGCTGTTCAAGGAGTTTTCGCCGGCGATGATGTTGTTCTTGGGCAGCAGCATCGGGAATTTCGATCAGCGAGAGTCGGATGTCTTTTGGCAGGGCGTGTCGGATGCGCTCTCCCCCAGCGATTTCGTCCTCTTGGGCGTCGACCTCGTCAAAGATGAATCCCTGTTCAACGCGGCGTACAATGACGCGGCGGGTGTAACGGAGCGGTTCACTAAAAACCTATTCGCGCGAATCAACCGAGAACTCGGCGCAGGCATCGACCTCGATGCGGTGGAGCACGTTGCGCAATACAACTCGGAGTGGCAGCGTGTCGAGATCTACGCCCGGTTCCTGTCACGGCAGGACATGTATCTCGAGCCTCTCGATCGAACCATCGCCGTTCCGAAACACACGATGGTGATGACCGAGATCAGCCGGAAGTACGATCTCGAGAGGATGAAAGAGTACGTGAGGTGCTTCGATTTTTCCGTTAGAGAAGTCTTTACAGACGAGAGGCGGTGGTTCGGTCTCTTGCTTCTCCAGCGCCTGCCACAGATGCCACGGAAAAGTGCAGATCAATGCTGAGCCACCCTCTTCCCATGACAATTCTCTTTTAGGCGTTGTCTCGATCCACGTCACGCCGCGCTTGTCAGCGTGGATCGGCGTTGGAATAGTGTGGTTGGGGGTATGCACACGCTGCCCACTCCTCGCTCCCTTGTCCGCCGCTGGCAGGCTGCCTTTGGCGTAGTTATATTTTACATTCTGTCTGAAGAATCAACTGGAACAGGACAATCCCAAAGAGGCAACCTTTGATGCTCCCCCGTTGCATGATCCGCCGACTCGTGGCCGTACTGGCGACCGTCCTGTTATGCATTACATGGACGGCCCCGGCCGCGGCGCAGACCTATCCCGAGAAGCTCTACGACGCCCTTTCCTGGACCAACCTCGGACCCTCTCGCGGTGGCCGCTCCCAGGCCGTCGTCGGCAGCGACGCCCGGCCGCTGGAGTATTACTTCGGCGCCACCGGTGGTGGGCTCTGGAAAACCACCGACGCCGGGACCACCTGGGGACCGGTGACCGACGGGCAGATCGGCAGCGCTTCGATCGGGGCGGTACAGGTGTGCGAGGCCGACCCCGATGTCGTGTACATCGGCACCGGTGAGACGCAGCTGCGGGGCAACATCCAACAAGGCGACGGTGTGTACAAGTCCACGGACGCCGGCAAGACATGGACGCACCTGGGGCTCGAAGAGACCCAGAACATCTCGCGCGTCCGGATTCACCCCCAGGACTGCAACACTGTGTGGGTCGCAGCGTTCGGGAAACACTCGGTGGCGAACCCCGAAAGAGGCGTGTTCAAGTCAGCGAACGGCGGCGTCACCTGGCGCAAGGTCCTCTATCGCGACGAGCGATCGGGTGCCGGCGATCTCATCTTGGACCCCAACAACCCCGCGATCATGTATGCGACGCTGTGGGAGGCGTGGCGCAAATCGTGGGGCATGTCGTCGGGCGGGCCGGGCAGCGGGTTGTTCAAGAGCGTCGATTTCGGCGAGGCGTGGACCGAGATAACCCGTAACGAGGGGCTGCCGCAGGAGGGGGTAGTCGGTAACATCGGTGTGGTGTTGTCACCGGCGGCGCCTCATCGCGTGTGGGCCCTCGTGGAGCATGAGAATGGTGGGGTCTTCCGTTCCGACGATGCCGGCGCGACATGGACCCGGGTCAATGATGAACGGTTCCTGCGGCAGCGGGCGTTCTACTACTCCCGGGTGTATGCCGATCCCCAGGATCCCGAGGTCATGTACGCTCTCAACACGGGCCTCTACCGCTCGCGCGATGGCGGCAAGACGTTCAGCCAGATCTCGGTGCCCCACGGTGACAACCATGATCTGTGGATTGCCCCGAGCGACCCGAACCGGATGATCAACGGGAACGATGGCGGCGCCAACGTATCGTTCAACGGCGGGCAGACGTGGACCGCGCAGGATTACAGTACCGCCCAGTTCTACCGGGTGGTGACCACGAATCACTTCCCGTACATGATTTGCGGCGGGCAGCAGGACAACAGTACGGCTTGTATTCCGAGCAAGGGGTGGAGCCACCTCTCGCGCGACGCAGGGTCCGCAAGTCACCGACGTCGGTACGGAGGTTCTGGTTTCCTGTTTTCCGTGGGCGGCGGCGAGAGCGGATACGTGGCCAACAGCGCCGTGAATCCCGACATCTTCTTCGCCGGGAGTTACGGCGGCAGCCTCAGCCGCTACAATCACGCGAACGGCGAATTGCGGCAAGTGAACGTGTGGCCGGAAAACCCGATGGGTCAGTCGTCGGAAGATCTCATCGAGCGCGTGCAGTGGACCTTCCCCATCGTGTTCTCTCCCCTCGCTCCCGACGTCCTCTACACAGGAACGCAAAAGGTTTGGAAGACCACCAACGAGGGTGCGTCCTGGGAACAGATCAGCCCTGACTTGACCCGCGCCGATCCGTCGACGATAGGCCCGTCGGGTGGGCCGCTCACCAAGGACCAAACCGGCGTCGAAACGTACGCCACTGTCTTTGCCATCGCGCCTTCGTATCAAGATGCTGACGTGATCTGGGTGGGATCCGATGACGGGCTCGTGCACGTGACGCGAGACGGTGGGGCCAGTTGGGACAACGTGACGCCGCGTGATGCGCCGGACTTCGTTCGCATCAACACCATCGAAGCGTCGCCCAATACGCCGGGTAAGGCGTACGTTGCGGGCATCCGTTACCTGGTCGACGACGATAGGAGCCCCTACATCTGGAAGACGGAAGATTACGGAAAGACGTGGACTAAAATCGTGAACGGCATTCCCGGGGATGACTTCGTCCGTGCCGTGCGCGAGGATCCACAAGCGCCGGGCATTCTGTATGCGGCGTCGGAGCGAACGGTGTACGTGTCGTGGGACGACGGTGCCAACTGGCAGTCCCTTGCGCTCAACCTGCCGACTGTACAGGTGTCCGATCTCATGGTAGAGGACAACGACCTGGTGATCGCGACACACGGCCGCTCGTTCTGGGTGATGTTCAACATGGCGCCGCTGCGCCAGCTCAACGAACAAGTCGCCGGTGCGCAGCTGCAACTGTTCGATCCGGTCGACCCGGTGCGCGGAGTCGACAGCGGCGTGCAGGTGTTCTATTACCTCGCGGAAGATGCCGACGACGTCAAGATGGAGTTCCTCGACGCCGACGGGAACGTCATCCAGACCTATGAGGTTGCGGACGAGGAAGACTCTCAACAGCAACGTGGATTCGAGTTCTTCGGTGGCGGTGGTAAGTCACCGTCCGACTCGACGGGCTCGAACACCTTCTTCTGGAACCTCCGGTATCCCGGCTATACAGACTTCGAAGGCCGGATCTTTTGGGCTGCCGGGAACAACGGGCCGATGGCCATTCCGGGTAGCTATCAAGTTCGGTTGACCGCCGACGGCGAGACACAGATCCAGGGCTTCGAGATCAAGATCGATCCGCGGATGGAGCACGTCACCGTGGCCCAACTGCGCGAGCGGTTTGAGTTCGCGCTCCGCATCAGAGATCGCGTCACCCAGGCCAACGAAGCGGTGATCGAGATCCGTCGAATCAAGGGAGATGTCGACGACCGGCTCGAGCAAACCGACGATCAGCGGATTCACGAGCAGGGCGGCAAAGTCGAATCCAATCTCAGCGCGGTCGAGTCGGAGATCTATCAGGTTCGCAACGAATCGCGACAAGACCCCCTGAACTTCCCCATCAAGCTAAACAACAAGCTGGCCGCATTGATGAGGGTGGTGGAACGGGGGGAGACGGCGCCGACGGCCCAGTCCCTTAGTGTGTTCGATCACCTGTCGGAGCTGCTACAGACCGAGTTGATTCGGATGAACACGATCATCGAACAGGATCTGCGGCGCCTGAACGAGTTGTTGCAGGAGGAAGGCCTGGATCCGATCGAGATCAAGGAGCTGATTGGCTGACGGTCGGTGAGCAGGGAAAGGAGTGAGGGGCCTCCCACCCCATGTTGTTGGGGGCCTCCTCCCTCCTCCCGTTTCCCTTGGGATTGCCCTTCCCCTGCATTCCTGGTTAGATAACGGTCATGGCCAAAGGAAAAGACGTCACCGCGGAAGCCGTCGGGGACGGCCGCTACCGGTTTCAGGTTGACGCGCCAGTGCACGCGCTGGCCCCGGGCGCGTATCGCTTCGCGTCCCCGGCGGACGCAGCCGGCGTACCGGTGGCCGAGGCGGTGCTCGCCGTTCCGGGCGTCGATGCGGTCGTGCTTTCGGACGACGCCGTGACAGTCGAGAAACAATCCTCTCACGAGTGGTGCGATCTCGAGGAGCAGGTACAATACGCCATCACGACCGCCATGTCGGGGATGCAGGCGACGCCCAAAGGCGTGGCGTCGGCCATGGACGACGATGCCATGTTCGACACCGTGGTCGAGATTTTCCGAGCGGAAATCAACCCGCAGATAGCCAGCCATGGCGGCGCGGTGGAGTTGATCGACGTTCAGGACGGGACGGTCGTGCTCCGCATGCAGGGCGGTTGTCAGGGTTGCGGCATGGCGAACGTCACTCTGCGACAGGGCATCGAGGGGACGCTGCGCCGAGCGCTGCCGTCGCTCAAGGGGATTCAGGACGTGACCGACCACACGGCCGGCACGAATCCCTACTTCAGTTCAGCGAAGACCTGAGCCTTGTGGAGGAACTCCTCCGCGCCAGGCTGTTGCTTCTCCTCCCCACTCACACATACCGGGCCGACGAGTTCGTGGACGCCACAAAGCGCCTCGGCGTGGAGCTTACTGTTGCCTCGGAGGTGCCCAGCGCTCTCGAGGAGGGGCATGCCACCGAGCTGCTCACCCTCGAGCTGGACAACCCGGAGGCCGCCGTCGCCGCGACCATCGCGTTTGCGAAGCGTTGCCCGATTTCGGCGGTCATCGGTCCCGATGACGACACGGCCGTGCTGGCCGCAATCCTCAGTCGTGAGCTTGGGTTGGCGGCGAACCCGGTGAACGCCGTGCAGGCCGCCCGGAGCAAGACCCTGCAGCGGGAGCGGCTTCGCGACGCGGGGGTCCCGGTGCCCGACTTTCGCGTTCACGCAATGGGTGCCGACCCCGGGGCGGCGGCGTCCGCGGCGCCGTATCCCTGCGTCCTGAAGCCGATTTCGTTGTCCGCCAGTCGGGGGGTAATCAGCGCAAACGACCCGGACGGGTTCTTGGCGGCGCACGCCAGGCTGCGGGCCATCCTGGAGTCGGAGGCGGGAGACGGGGGAGGGGACGGGAGGGGCCAGGTGAAAGATCCACAATATCTGGTGGAACGATACGTCCCCGGTCCGGAGTATGCGGTGGAAGGTCTCATCGTAGACGGCGGGCTTCATATTCTCGCCGTGTTCGACAAGCCCGATCCCCTGGAGGGACCGTTCTTCGAAGAGACCATCTACGTCACGCCGTCGCGGGCTGACTCACGGGTGCAGAACAGCTTGGTGGACGCCACCGGACGGGCGGTCGCGGCGCTGGGTCTTGTGACGGGGCCGGTACACGTGGAGTTGCGCTGCAGCGACGGAGGGCCTTGGCTGATCGAGCTGGCCGCGCGTCCGATCGGTGGTAAGTGTAGTCGTGTCTTACGCTTTGGCGAAGAGAGTGAGTATTCACTGGAAGACGTAATAGTGGGTCATACTGTATCCCCTGGAGGGACCGTTCTTCGAAGAGACCATCTACGTCACGCCGTCGCGGGCTGACTCACGGGTGCAGAACAGCTTGGTGGACGCCACCGGACGGGCGGTCGCGGCGCTGGGTCTTGTGACGGGGCCGGTACACGTGGAGTTGCGCTGCAGCGACGGAGGGCCTTGGCTGATCGAGCTGGCCGCGCGTCCGATCGGTGGTAAGTGTAGTCGTGTCTTACGCTTTGGCGAAGAGAGTGAGTATTCACTGGAAGACGTAATAGTGGGTCATACTGTGGGGGTAATGCGTGAAGTGCCTCGGAGGGAGGGCCGAGCAGCCGGAGTGATGATGATTCCCATACCGGCTCCGGGAACCCTGGAGAAGGTCACGGGGGTGGAGGCCGCCGAGGCGGAGCCGGGCGTTGAGGAGGTGCTCATAACGGCCCACCGGGGCCAGGAACTAGTTCCCCTGCCGGAGGGGTCACGGTACCTGGGGTTCATCTTCGCCAGAGCAGACACCCCTGAGCTGGTCGAGTCCTCGTTGAGGCGGGCGCACGAGAAGCTGGAGATCAGAGTGAGCGGGGAGCAGTGAGCGGGTCACCCATGCACCCGGCGAGATTGGAGGTGGGGCAAGGCTTGCTCCCTGCTCGCGTCGGGGTTGTCGCGTGGTCGTGTCCACGATTAGCTTGTTGCCTCTGGGCGACGCCCGGAGCTGCCCTGGTGGTGGAATCGGTAGACACGCTGTCTTGAGGGGGCAGTGGCGAGAGCCGTCCCGGTTCGAATCCGGGCCAGGGCATTCACCGCCACCGTAGCTCAGGGGTAGAGCTCTCGATTCGTAATCGAGTGGTCGTCGGTTCGACTCCGACCGGTGGCTCTCCGTAACTGAATCATCCACGCCCCCCCGTTCTGGCTTCATCTGCGGCCTAGATTTGGCCCTTAACCCAGCGGTTCCCGCCGTACCGGCAGCGAGGAAACATGGAACAGGAAGAACAGCTCACACCACTGGAGAACTACATCGCCGCCCTCGATCGGGCGGCCAACTACTGCTCCACGCTGGCGTCAACGCTTCGCGCTGTCCGGACCGAAGAGGCTCTGTTGCAAAAGAACCTACTCGACCTGTGGGTCGACTTGACCGATAAGCTGGACAGGGAAAGGGTCATCATACTGCGGGGGCAGGAGCAGTACCAGCGTTGGGCCCTAGAGCACTACAAGAAGAAACAGGAGCGGGCGACCTACAGGCTGCCGTCGTATCAGCGCTAAGCGCCGATTGTGCTCCCTGTCGCCGAACTCGGCAGGGCAGCACGACGGAGAATGCCAAAGGTCGGCCCGGCGACGGGGCCGAACTCCCGCTATTACACCCTCGTCTCCTTGCCCAACTCTCGAACGGCGAAGCCGGTCGCCGCACTCGCACGCCGGAAGGTGACTGCCTGATCCTGAGCGAAGATGAGCTCAGTAGCTTCGACGCCGGCAATGTGAGCGAGATCCGCGATGCGTTGTCGGCAGGGCGCCCGACCCCCGCCTGGCCACCAGTGAATGGGATCACTCGGCGTCGACTTCGGTGGAAGCGCATATTGTTGGCGGCCGGCTGCTTCGCGCTGGCCATTGGGGCTGGAGTGACGATCGGACGGGTGTTCTGACTCAGATCCTTTGTGGCGCTTGCCGTCCTATATTCCGATGCGTTCCGTAACCCATTCCGAGAGATGGGTTTTTTGTTGCACGTTTCGCAGGGTGCGTTTCCCATGTCAACGACGACTAACTCGCGAAGCCAAGGAACCGACTGATGCCACGCATTCGGGCCTTGCCTCTTGCCGTCTGGCTCGGCACCGGGCTTGTCTGGGGCACCACGTGGGGCGTCATTCGGCTGGGATTGCAGGACATGCCGCCCTTCACCTTCGCGGCATTGCGTACGTCGCTGGCAGCCGCAACGCTGTTGGTCGTCGCCCGGATGGTGGATGGTCGCCGGCGGCCAACGGGGTCGGAGTCATGGTTTTGGGCGGTGATCGGGTTGTTCCAAATCGGGGTGCCATATGCGCTGATCTTCTGGGCCGAACAGTCCTTGTCATCCGGGCTGACGGCGATACTGTTCGCGACGTTCCCGGCGTTCACGGCGGTTGCGGCGCATTTCCTGTTGCGAGACGAATCGCTGTCTCTCGGAACAGTCGCCGGAACGCTGCTGGCTCTCGTGGCAGTGGGTCTCCTGGTGACGCCGTCACGAGGCGAGGTGCCCGCTCCGGGAGCAGTAGCCGCCGTGTTGGTTGCGTCGATGGCGGCGGCGCTGGGTGTGGTCCTCGTCCGCCGGCACGGTCGGTCGACCTCCACCTTGTGGCTCACTGCACTCCAGGTCTCTTCTGCGGCGGTATTCCTCGGGGTTCTGGCGCTCACTCTCGAGAGGGGTGGGGGTGGCCAGGTGGCGTTCACGGCTACGGCGGTCGTCAGTATCGTGTATCTAGCCCTCGCCGTGACGGTCGGGTGTTATCTTGGGCTCTTCTGGCTGCTCAAGCGGCTCGATGCGACCTTCGTCAGCATGGGAGTGATCTTCGAAACCGCTGTTGGGGTGTTCTTCGGAAGTGTGGTGCTCTCGGAGCCGTTGGGGTTGCGGGTGTTCGGGGGTCTGGCGTTGGTGGGGATCAGCGTATACCTGGTCACTGTTAGGCGACGAGGGGAGGGTGCGGGGGCGGTGGTGCTCTAGGGGTGAGACGCGAAGCGGCGGGAGGGAGTAGGTCGTGGATGTCCTGATAGTTGAAGACGCACCCGAAGTGCGCAGCGCCTATGGCAGAGTGCTCGAGCGCGCTGGTTACATGGTCAAGGCCGTGGACAACGGCCTGGCTGCACTCGCGGAGCTGCAACAGGGAAGCTACTCCGTCATCCTGCTGGACATCTTGATGCCGTTTTTGGAGGGGAAGGGCTTTTTCCGCCAGCTCGAAGCGGATTTCCCGGCTATGACGAAAAAGGTGCTCTTTGTGACGGGCATGGCAGGAGACAGCGACACTCGGGACTTCCTGGAGCAAACGGGGCAGCCGTTCCTGAAAAAACCGGTCGATGCCGAGCAGCTCGTGGAGGCGGTACGAAGAATGACGGGGGAATAATAGCTTATCCAACTGCCTCCTCCCTCCTCCCTCCTCCCTCCTCCCTCCTCCCTCCTCCCTCCTAGTTGAATCCTCGCATCAATCGCCACGGCTCTCTGCGCATACGCCACTAGCGGGTTGATGTCCATTTCCACTATTCTTGGGTCACGCTCGGCGAGCTGGCTGATTCGGAGAAGTGTTTCGGCGAGGGCGTCGAGGTCACGTGGCGGCTCGCCGCGAATACCCTCGAGTAGTTTGTGCATCTTGACCTGAGCGATCATCTGCGCGGCGTCTGAATCGTGGAGCGGGCACAGGCGGCGCACCACGTCCTGCACCACCTCAACGTACACCCCGCCGAGACCGAACATCACCATCGGACCGACCCTGGGGATGCGCGTCAGGCCGACAATGGTTTCTCGGCCTTTGCGAGCCATGCGCTGGACTACCACACCCTCAACCGTCGCATCGTTCGAGCGGGCCACTGCCTGCAACATCGTCTCGACGGCCTGGCTCACCTTTTCACCTGTCTCGAGCCCCAGTACGACGCCACCGACGTCGGTCTTGTGGCTGATCTGGGGGCTCACGATTTTTAGAGCGACGGGGAAACCGAGTTCCTTAGCCGCGTCGGCCACCGTTTGGGGAAAGGCTCCGTCCTCGGTCCTTTTCGCGAACGACCACAGGGGTCCACCCGTTCCGGTACGGCCCCTATCGAGGGGTACGCCTTTATGGAATGAACGGACGAAGCCGCGGGGTTGACGGGATAAACCGATCCGGCGAATCCGTGTTGCAGCGGGTTGTCGACGATCTGCCAGCCGATGCTGTTCTCGCGCCGCGCCGCGCCGATCACGGCGATGGATGCGGGGCGCAGAATCGCGTCCAGCGAATTGGGCGAGGTCATGGGAGGAATGTATGGAGGCGAAGCCCGAGGTGGGAGGCGCAACCTCCGGGGTTGTTACTCACCTGTACAGGAGAGAAAAAAGATCGCACTTTCCAGTCATGCTTCTTCTCCGGCTGTTACAAAAGCTGGTCCGCACACTCAATTCGGACGGAACGCCCGGCCAGGTGGCGGTGGGGATCGCGATGGGATCGGCGCTGGGCCTGACACCCCTGGTCAACCTTCATAACGTCCTCATCATCGCCGCCGCATTTCTTCTCAATGTGTCCCTTCCCGCCGCGATGTTGGGATGGATACTCTTTGCCCCCATCGGATTTCTCTTTGATCCGTGGTTCGACGCCCTCGGACGCGTGCTCCTAGCCGATACCCCCGGGCTCGTGCCGATGTGGACGGCGTTGTATAACGTTCCCGTCGTACCGTTGTCCAACTACAACAACACTGTTGTGCTGGGAAGCCTGATCGGTTGGATCGTCCTCGCTGCGCCGATCTTCTACCTGGCGCGTTGGGGTGTGGGGTTGTACCGGACCAAGGTCCTCCCCCGGCTCCTCGACACGAAGGTCTTCAAGCTCATGAAGGCGTCCAAGCTGTACAACCTCTACCAGCTCTTCCAGACGGATTGACGGCATGAGAGTCTTTCGATGGAAGGCCGTTACACCACTCGCCCTGCTTCTGGGTTTGATGGTAATCGGGTGGTATTTCCTGCTCGATTCCGCCGTGCGCCGCACCATAGAGGTGGTGGGCACGGATCTCGTGGGGGCCAAGGTGGATCTCGCCGAAGCGCACGTGCGGCTAGCCGACGGATCGGTGGTGCTGCGTGGACTGGAGGTCACGAATCCCGACGCGCCCATGACCAACTTGGTGCAGATCGACGAGATCGTCGCCGATCTGAAACTCGGTCCTCTGTTACAGAAAAAATCTTCATCGATACAATTGCCGTTCGAGGAGTGCGATTTGGTACGGCACGCAAAACGTCGGGAGCGATCGGGAATCCGGATCCACAGAGCGGTGCGTTGCGGCGGCTCATCAGCGAGTGGGCCAGTTCGGTTCCGGTACCGGAGTTCAGTATCGCAGGACTCACGGGAATAGTGAATGTGGCCGCAATACGACCGGAGAATCTCAAGACCTTGGAAGTCGCGCTCCGAATCAGGACAGCCGCCGACTCAGTGCGGCAGTCGTGGCTGGGGCAACTACAATCGCTCGATCCGGCGCCCGTCATCGACTCCGCCCGGGCCCTCGCCCAGCGGCTGCAGGGAGCTTCCCTACGGAGCCTCGGCGTGCAGGGCGTCGTCCGGTCGGTTCAGTCCGTGCGAGGGACGCTCGACGACGTGACGGTGGCGCGCAACGGGATTGAACAGTTGGGACAGAGCATCGGCGAGGGCATTCAGACGCTCAGGCAAGAGGTCGAAGGCCTGGCGCGAGCCCGGGCGGAAGACCTGGCTGATGCACGTAAGCTCTTGCAGATACCATCTCTCCATGCGCCGGATATCTCGCCGGCTTTGTTCGGCCAGGTGGCGCTGGCGCGCATCCAGCCGCTGTTGTACTGGGCGCAAATGGCGGAGCGGTACGTCCCCCCCGGCCTCGATCCCCGCCGCCGGCCTGGTCCTTCGCGGGCGCGGCTTGCGGGTTCCAGCGTCGAATTCCCGAGGGAGCGCGGCTATGCGCCTTGGACGGTGGCCTTCGCAGAAATAGATCTGCAGCTCGGTGGGGAAGGCGCCGCGGCGGGTCGCTACCGCGTACAGATCGTAGACTTTTCCTCGGCCCCGTCCGTTCACGGCCGGCCGATGCGAATTTCCGCTTCTCGCACTGACGCCGGTTCCGGCCCGGACGCAGTACACTTCGTGGCGGTGCTCGATCATGTGACGCCCCACATTCGCGATTCGGTGAACCTGCGGATAGCCGGCTTTCAGCTTCCATCGATCACGTTGCCAGGTGTCGGGGTCCGCATGGACCTGGGGCATGGTGGGAACGAATTGACCCTCGCGCGCAGCGGCGACAGCCTTACCGGCAGTTGGCTGTGGAGTTCGTCTCAGGTTTCGTGGGACCGGGGCTCAATCGGATCGGGGCGCGTAAACGACATTCTGTGGCGCACGCTATCGGCACTGCGCGACGTGGAGGTCGAGGTACAGGTTGCCGGCAACATCGCCGGGCCGCGGCTCGCGGTGCGCTCCAACGTCGCGTCTGCAATTTCGCGGAGTCTCCGGCGGGAACTGGCAAGCGAAGTCGCTGCCGCCGAGCAGCGCGTCAGGGATGAGGTGGAAAAGCTCGTCGCTCAACCCATCGCCGACGCCCGAGCGAGCGTGAACGAAGTCGCAGCAACTGTTCAACGCCTCGTGACCCAACATCAGGAACGATTGGATGAGGTAAAGGCGGAGCTAGAGGCGAGGTTGCGGCAGCTGGGAAGGTGATGAGGTCATTACCCCTACCGCTTACCTATTGGCACGTAATCCCGTCTGCCGTATCCCATGTACAACTGGCGCGGCCTGGCGATCCGCTGCTCCTGGTCCAGATGGCCTTCCTGCCATTGGGCCAGCCACCCAGGTGTGCGCCCGATGGCGAACAGGACGGGGAATATCTCGACCGGGAAGCCCATCGCCTCGTAGATGATCCCGGAATAGAAGTCGACGTTGGGATAGAGCTTGTGTGAGACGAAGTACTCATCTTGGAGCGCGATGCGCTCCAGCTCCAAGGCGATGTCTATGAGCGGGTTCCTGCCGGTGACCTCGAACACCTGGTCGGCCACCTTCTTGATGAACTTGGCACGTGGATCGTAGTTCTTGTACACACGGTGGCCAAAGCCCATCAGGCGAATTTCCTTGTTCAACACTCGCTTGATGTAGGCCGGGATGTTCTTCTTGTCACCGATCTCGCGCAGCATCCTGAGGACGGCCTCGTTGGCGCCCCCGTGCAACGGGCCGTACAGCGCCGCGGCCGCGGCGGCCATGGCGCAATAGGGATCGACCTCGCTCGACCCCACGGCCCGCATCGAGGTGGTCGAACAGTTCTGCCCGTGGTCACCGTGCAGGATGAACAGGACATCGAGAGCTTTCTCGAGTACCGGATCGGGCTCGTACTTCGCCTCCCACGTCCGGTACATCATGTTCAAGAAGTTCCCGGCATAGGACAAATCGTTGTCCGGATACACGTACGGGAGCCCGATACGACGACGATGGGCGAACGCAGCGATGGTCGGCGTCTTGGCGATTAGCCGTCGTATTTGGTGTATGCGGCATTCGGCGTCGTCAAGGTTCTTGGAGTCGGGGTAGAAGGTCGACAACGCCGCCACGGTGCTGACGAAAACGCCCATCGGATGTGCATCGTACCGGAAGCCTTCCATGAGTTTCTTCACGTTCTCATGGAGAAACGTGTGAATCGTGATCTCGTGACTCCACTGATCGAATTCGTCTCTTGTGGGAAGCTCTCCGAAAACCAACAGATAGGCCACTTCCAGGAACGTGCTTTGCTCGGCTAGCTGCTCGATGGGGTAGCCCCGATACATGAGGATGCCCTTCTCGCCGTCAACCAGACTGACCTTGCTCTTGACCGAGGCCGTATTGGCGAAGCCCGGGTCGTACGCCATCAGCCCGAAGTCATCGGAGCTTTCCTTGATCTGCCTGAGATCGAGAGCGCGAATGCTTCCGTTCTCTATCGGGAGCTCGTAACTCTCTCCAGTCCTATTGTCAGTAATGCTCAAGGAATTCTTCTTGGTCACGTTCTCCTCGTCGGTCCGCTCTCCAGAGAGGCGAGTTTTGGTAGCCACGGTATCCTCTAAAACTTGATATGGCAGGTGAGCTTGAATGGTACCTTTTAAAAGATAGCCAAGTTAACCCAAAGCCTCTACTGGTGAGACCTATCGTTTCTCCCACCGGTATCGTACTCTGTGGCGCTCGGAATAGTCGATTAACCGTTCTTCATTGAGGGAGAACCATGTTGCCAGATTCCTTGGTTTGCACGCGCGGCCCAAAATCGTGGTGGTCAAACCGCCTGCTCCTCCAGCGGCCGGTTTCCCCCTCCGTCCCCCTCGTGATTACCTTGTTGGTCCTCGCCCCATCAGCAGCGAACAGCCAGGCCCCCACGTTTCAGGACGTCGCCGGCCACGCGTTCGGGGAGCGGATCACCGTGCACCACGAGATGGTCCGGTACCTAGAACGCCTGGGCGAGACATCCAATCGGGTCAGGCTGGTCGACCAGGGAGCGTCATGGGAGGATCGCCGCCTCCTGCTGGCGATCGTCACCTCCCCCGGCAATCAGGCATCGCTGGAAGTGATCCAGCAGAACGCACGGCGCCTCGGCGATCCGCGCACGCTCTCGGCCGATGAAGCCGCCGCGCTGATCACCACGCAGCCGGTCGTGGTGTGGTACGGTGGCTCGATTCACGGCTTCGAGCTGTCGGGAAGTGAAGGAGTCTTGAAGCTGCTGGAGCACCTCACCACGCGGAGCGACCAGGCCACGATGGACGTCCTGGACAACACGGTGATCCTGATCGACCCGATGTTGAACCCTGATGGCCGCGACGCCCACGCGTATCTCAATCACGAGAACCTCGGGCGGGTTCCCAATCCGCAGCGTGAAGATTGGGCCAATGACTTTACGTCCTGGCAAGCCATCAAGTTCCGAACCGGACACTACTACCACGATACGAACCGCGATTGGTTCGCCCACACACAACCCGAGGCGCGACACCGGATCAAGACGATTGTGGAGTGGCGTCCTCAGTTCGTCATTGACATGCACGAGATGGGTCCCGACGTCGAGTTCTACTTCGACCCACCCGACACACCGTACGGCCCGTTCTTTCCCGACTTCGCCTTCCGCGGTTTCCAGCGGCTCAATGAGGCCTATACAGCCGCGTTCGATTCCGCCGGCTTCCAATACATGACGCGGGAGCGGTACAACTACTTCTATCCGGGCTATGCCACATCGCAGGGGAGCTACCAGGGCGCCGTTGGGATGCTCTACGAGCAAGGCTCGACACGGGGTCTGGCGCTGACCCGCCCCGACGGCTCGGTGCGCACACTCGCCGACGCCCTCGAGCAGCAGTATCTGGCGGCGTGGACGGCCGCTCGTTATGCGGCAACCAACCGGGAACAGCTGCTCCGGGACTACTACGACGCGCATGTGGCGGCGATCGCCGACGGGAACGAGGGGTTTCGCCGGTACCTGCTGCCCGCCGAAGGAGACCCGGGCCTCGTCGCCGAACTCGTCAACTCGCTCACGCGCGGCGGAATCGAGGTCCATGTCCTGACCCAAGACACGGAAGCCTCCGGCGTGCGGGACCGTGTGGGGAGGGAAGTGGGTCGACGGAGATTCGCCGCCGGCACGTACGTGATCGAGGCCGCCCAGCCACGCAACCGCCTCATCCGGGTACTCCTCGAACCGGATGTGCCACTGCCGCAGGAATTCCTGACGCTCGCCCGGCGGCGCGTTGAACGGGACGAGAACCCGCGGTTTTATGACATCACCGCCTGGTCGCTGCCGCTCATGTTCAACGTTGGGGGATACAGCTCCACCGACCCCACCGAGTGGACCACGGAACGAATCACAAGTCCCGTCCGTCCGACGGATGTGGGCGTCACGGGCCGGGCGGAGTACGCGTATCTCATCGGCGGAGAGCAGGCTGCCTCGGTGGCGGCGCTGTATCATCTCACGCACGCGGGCCACCGGGCTGCGGTTACGTTGCGCGCCACACGTATTGGGGGCCAAGACATTCCCAGCGGTACGGTCGTAGTTCGTATCGGGCAAAACGACGAATCGGTACACGAAGCGGTCCGCACCCTGGCCGACCGTTTCGGGTTGCGCGTAACGACGGTAGCCACCGGGCTTGCCGACCCAGGTCCGTTCCCGTCGCTCGGCTCGGCTGATGTGCTCCCCGTTCGCAAGTCCGAAATCGCAATCCTAGCAGAGGACGGCATCCAGGGCTATTCGTTTGGCTATGCGTGGCACACCCTCGATCGCCAGTACCAGATCCCTACGACCGTGTTGCGCACGCGGTCGGTGAGCGGTACGCCGATCGACCGGTTCGACGTGATCGTGATCCCCGCAGCCAGCGGGCTCCCTGCCGCACTCGATTCGGCCGGCGTGGACCGGATCCGACGTTGGGTACGGGACGGCGGCACGCTGGTTACGATCGGCAGCGGCACGGAGTTCGCCCGCGACTCGACGGCCATCGGGATCCACCTCGGGTCGTGGTATGAGATGGATGTCGGCAAAAACGCTCGAGCTTTTGACGTTCCCGGGGCGATCGTACGTGTCGAACTGGATCCGGAATATTGGCTGGCGGCAGGGTACAGTGAAACAGCGTTCCCCGCGTTGGTGAACGGCGCGCGGTTGTACGTCCCGCCCGAGGGACCTCCGTCGGCGGACCGGCGGGTCGTGGGGCGCTATGTCCCACGCGATTCACTTCTGATATCGGGGCATGTTTGGGACGAGAGCCTCGACAGACTGCCGGGTAAAGTGTTTCTGTATGAAGAGCGCGTCGGGGCAGGGCGGGTAATCGCATTCGCAGAGGAGGTGAATTGGCGCTCCTACTGGCGGGGCGCGAACAGGTTGTTCCTGAATGCAGTGGTGATCGGGCCGAGTGCCCGATGAACGTCCATCCATGGTCCCGTCTTGTCGCCACGCTCCTGACGCTTGTCCCGTCAACCGTCACTGGCCAGGTTCCGACATTCAAGGAGGTCGTCGGCCACTCCTTCGGTGAGCGCATCACCCAGCATCACCAGATGGTACGCTACCTCGAGAGGCTGGCGGAAGCGTCGCCCCGGGTGACGATCGAGGTGCAGGGCTGGTCCTGGGAAGGCCGCAGGTTCGTGATGGCGGTGGTGACATCGCCGGACAATCACGCACGAATCGGGCAGATTCAGGCCAACTCGCGGCGCTTGTCGGATCCGAGGTCAACCCCGGCGGCGCAGGCGGAGATCGTCCTTGCAAATCAGCCGGCCGTCATCTGGTTCGGCGGATCGATTCACGGCTTCGAGCTTTCGGGCAGCGAAGGCGCGCTGAAGTTGTTGGAGCACCTTTCCACCAGAAACGATTCGGCGACGCTCGAAGTGTTGGAGAATGTCGTCGTGCTCATCGATCCGATGCTCAATCCGGATGGCCGAGACGCCTTCGCCCGCGTGAACCATGAGAACATCGGTCGCGTGCCGAGTGCTTACGGTGACGATTGGGCCAACGACTTCACGCCATGGCAGGCGCTCAAGTTTCGGACAGGCCACTACTACTTCGACAACAACCGAGATTGGTTCGCCCAGACGCAGCCCGAGACGCGCGAGCGGACAAAGACGCTGGGTGCTTGGCGCCCCCAGATGATCACTGACATGCACGAAATGGGACCGGATCGTGAGTTTTTCTTCTATCCGACGGCGGGCCCGGTATCGCCCTATGTGCCTCGATTCGCTTTGAAGTGGATGGACCGTTTCGCCGGCGTCTATGCGGGGGCCTTAGACTCGAGCAGAGTTGATTACGCCACTCGGGATCAATACGACTATTTCTACCCGGGATACACCGACGCTTACCCCGTCTTTCAGGGGGCGCTCGGCATGCTCTATGAGCAGGGATCGTCCCGGGGGCTCGCACTGATGCGGCCGCCGGATCGTTCTACGCGTACGCTGGTGGACGCGTTGGAGCACCAGTACACTGCCGCATGGGCGGCCACCCGGTTCGTGGCGACGGAGCGGGAAACGTTGCTACGCGAGTACTACAACGGATTGGTAGACGCGATCGCGGCGGGCAGCACGGGGGTGCTCCGATACCTGTTGGTTCCCGATGGCGACCCCGGCCACCGAGCCGAGCTGGTGAACGTGCTTCTTCGGGGCCGATTGGACGTCGAGACGCTTACTGATGCCGCCGTGCTCGACGGGGTTCGCGATCGCAACGGTGCGTTCATTGGGCGGAGGACGTTCCCAGCGGGTACCTATGTCGTCCAGACCGGGCAACCCGGTTCCCCTCTGCTGTGCTCCCTTCTCGAACCGGAAACCGCGATCCCGGAGGATTTTGTGGCCGAGGCGCGAGCCCGGATCGATCGGGGGGAGCCTGCGGAGATCTACGATATCACGGCGTGGTCGTTGCCGTTGCTGTTCAATGTCCAGGGTTTCAGTACAACGGATGGAAGAGCACTGGCGACTCGAGCAGTTGCCGAGGAGATCCGGCCGTCCGCCGACGGCCCGTTCCGCCGCGCCGAGTACGCCTATCTGCTCGATGGCAGCAACGCGGCAGCCGTTGCGGCTCTGTATCACCTGACCGATCGCGGGCTTCGGATGGCGATGACGCTACGGCCTACGCGCCTCGAGGGAGAAGATGTGCCGAGTGGGACCGTTGTTGTACGCCTCGGTCAAAATGATGCTTCTGTGCATGACGCCGTGCGAGAGGTTGCCAACCGTTTCGCAGTGGGCGTGCGTGCTGTAAGCACCGGGCTCGCTCCCAGGGGGTTCCCATCGCTGGGATCGGCGGACGTGATTCCCGTCCGGAAGCCGGAGATCGCCATCCTCGTCGAAGATCCCATTGAAGGGTATTCATTTGGGTGGGCGTGGTTCACGCTCGATCGAGAGTACGACATTCCGACGACGGTGATCCGCACCAGATCGGTGGCCGGCACGCCACTCGATCGTTTTGACGTTTTGATCGTTCCTGCCGCGTCGGCTGATTCGCTGCGAGCAAGTTTGGGCGACGATGGCGTCATGCGCCTTCGGCATTGGGTGCGTGACGGCGGAACGCTGGTGACCGTCGCTGGTGCTACGGACTTCGCGATCGATGGTCTCGATCTCATTGCCCTGAGGTCTTGGTACGACACCGAGGACGGCAAGGATGCCCGGCGTTTCGATGTACCGGGAACCTTCCTGCGGGCAAACCTCGATCGCGAATATTGGCTGTCCGCCGGCTACGGAGCGTCGGAGTTTCCCGTCTTGGTCGATGGCAGTCGAATCTACCTTGCGCCGGAAGGGCCCTCGTCCTCCACGCGCAGGGTCGTGGCCCGGTATGCGGGCAGGGACAGTCTGCGGATCTCCGGTCTTGCCTGGGACGAATCACTCGACCGCATGGCCGGATCGGTGTTCGTCTACGAAGAGCGTGTCGGCTTGGGCAGGGTGATCGCGTTTGCGGAGGATGTGAATTTCCGTGGCTTCTGGCGCGGTGCACGACGGCTGTTCCTGAATGCGGTCGTTGTGGGGCCGAGCGGCAGGTAGGTCGGAAGGACTGAGGGACTGAAGGTTGAAGGATGTCACTTGACAGCTACCTTTTGATAGACGCTCGTGAACCGGTGCCATCGGAGAATGACGACAATGCGAACTTTCCGCCTTTGCAGCCTGGCAGCTACTGCCTACAGCTCCACCAACACCCCCAACATCACCACCGTCTCGTCTTCGCGGTGAAATTCTCCCTGAATCGAGGGTCCAAACACCACATCCAGCAGTAAGCGTAGCCGCCTCTCGTTCTCCGGGAAGAGAATCACACCTGTCTGCACGTTCACCTGAGGACGCCATGAGGCGTCCTGGTCCAAACTCACGTTCACGCCGCCGAAGAACTGTTCTGGTCCCTCGTTGGCGACGTCAGCGAATTCGATCCCCCCAACCAACCTGAATCGCTTGCTGCCGGTCGGGTGGACGTGGTATGCAAAGTCGCCGCCGGCGTATGCACTGAAGCCGGAGGTGAGCTTTCGGTAGGCGGTGACCTCGAGGGCGTCACGCGAAAAATCAGACCGCTCTGCGTTGAACTCCTCGATGTACTCGTCCCCCAAATGCGAGCTGAAGTGTCGATAGCGGAGTCGATACCAGTTTTCGCCTCGCCAAATGATCAAAGGGATCGCGAATACCCAGTCGGTCGAAATGAGTTCCCGTGCGGTGGTTTCCATCACAAACCGGCCAAAGACTCCCCCTTGCAGTCCCAGCACGGTGGCGTGTTCGGGTGATTCTCCCGACAGCAGCAGGAACGGTAATGAGTGTCCGACGGCAGCTTCGCCCTCGATTCCGGTGCCGAACTGACTCGCCGCCTCGAGCACGCCCAGCAGTTTTGCACCGACTGCCGGTTCTCTGGGATCGGCCCGGATTACCGGCGCCAACTTGCCGCCGGGCAGCAGCCGCGGCATTCGTTGCGCTTCGGTCGACGGAGGTTGAAACACGAACGCCACGAGAACCGTGGCGTGAATAGAAGTGAATCTCAGCAGTCGATGCATTCGGCCATGTCTTCCTCATGGATTGTCATTTTGGTCGGGAAGATGCGTTTGGAGGGGCCGGATAACAAGGCAGCTGGGCTTTGCCCGACCAAGGAGCCTCGGTGGCCGGTTGCTTGAGGGTGGGGTGGGATCGATATTGCGGTCGTCCTCTTTCTTTATAATGGGAAAGCAACTGGGGGCTCATGACGGAGCCAGTGCACGACCTCTCTCGCCTCCGGATCGACCGCGACCGACCGTCCGCGTCGTCGTCTCGGGCCCTCATCGCGCTCCCATTGAACGGTTTCATCACGAGCACAACCAACTGGAACTCGTTCAGCGAAATTGCGTTCGCCTTCCGTATCACGCCCGAGTTGTTGCTAAACGGTGTGATCTTTGCAGTCGTGATGGGAGTGATTGGCGGGTTCCTCCCGGCGTGGCGCGGCTCGAGGCAGACGGTGGCCGAGGCGCTGCGGGGAGTGTAGGCTTGTAGGCCATTCTGCTGACCGCGGGGCTGGAAGTACACAGGGTGTTTGGCGACATTGGCTAGGGTCCATAACCCGGAAGTCGTCCTCAGACACCATCTCGTGATCAGAACCATTGCCTGAGCAAGAACAAACGTCCCATTCGCCGGTCGGCCCCATCCGCGTCGCCGCCGGAGCGATCGCCTTGGCCGGCACGCTCTATGTGGGCGGTGTTGGTGTTGGGCCGCTCCCGCCCCTGGGGCCGTTCCTGGACCCAGCGGCGGGCGTGTGGTCCGTTGCCAGATCCGCGACGTTGCCGAAGGAACTATCGGGTTCCATTCCGGGCCTGACCGGCGAGGTGGGGGTCGTGTATGACCGCCGGGGTGTGCCCCACATCTGGGCGTCAACAGCCGAAGATGCCGTTCGGGCGCTGGGGTTCGTTGTGGCCCGTGACCGTCTCTTTCAGTTGGAGATACAGAGTAGGGCGCCGGAGGGCACGCTTACCGAGCTGGTGGGCCCGGCGGCGTTGAGTCTCGACCGCCGGCAACGGCGGCTGGGTTTTCGGTGGAGCGCCGAGCGCGAGCTGGGGCAACTCGACCCGGAGTCGCAAACGGCGAGGCTCCTCACCGCATACTCGGAAGGTATCAACGCATGGATCGATGCGATGGGCGCATCAGACCTGCCGTTCGAGTACCACCTCTTGCATGCCACGCCGCGACGGTGGGAGCCGCTCCACAGCATGTTGGTCAACAAACGCATGGGGTACACCCTGGCCTACGATCCGCAGGAGCTGTGGCGCCCCACGGTAGAAGCTTTGGTGGGCAAGCCTGCTGCCGATGCCCTGTTTCCCGTGAACAACCCCAACGCATCGCCCGAGCCCCGCTTCGACTTCGCCGAGCTGCCGCCACCCGCCGGGGCGAGTCCCGACGCTGCGCACATTGCGATGCTCGCTGAACACTTGTTGCCTCCCGATGCCGCTGGGAGGAGCGGTGCGGCGAGGGCAAGCAACAACTGGGCGGTGTCACCGGCGCGCACGGCGAACGCCAACGCCTTGCTGAGCAGCGATCCACATTTGGAGCTCACGCTGCCGTCGATTTGGTACGAAGTTCATTTGTCGGTCCCCGGACAGATGGACGTTTATGGGGTTACCATCCCCGGGCTTCCCGGCGTGATCATCGGGTTCACCCGAAACGTTGCGTGGGGCTTCAGCAACACCGGTGCGGACGTGCTCGACTTCTACCGGGAAACGTTGGACGACGACGAGGCCCCCACTCGGTATCTGCTCGACGGTGATTGGCGAGGGTTGGAGAGACGAGTCGAACCGTATCGCGACCCCGACGGCCACGTTATCGCGACGGATACAGTAAACTACACGCATCGTGGACCGGTGCGCCCCACAGACGACGGTCCCGTCTCCATGCGATGGACAGTCCTCGACCAACCGATCTCCTCGGCCGTTTTTGCCGATGCGTTCGATGCGAGCAACGTCGAAGAATGGCTCGCGGCCATGGCTTCGTATCCGGGGCCGGCGCAAAACATGATCGTGGCCGACCGAGACGGAAACATAGCCGTTCGATCGACGGGCTTGTATCCCATCCGTCCCGACAACGGTGACGGTCGCGTGGTGCGCGACGGCAGTTCGAGCGCCAATGATTGGCAAGGGTATTGGTCGCCGGAAGACTACCCGAGCGCGGTGAACCCCGCTCAGGGTTTTCTCGCGTCCGCCAACCAACAACCATTCGATCCGGCATTGGGGAAGCCCTACCTCGGCGCCAACTGGCCCTCCCCGTGGCGAGCGATGCGCATCAACCAGCTCCTGGCCGCAGATTCACGGGTCACACCGGAGGCCATGCGGCTCTATCACACGGACCCCGGAAACGTCAAGGCCGACCTCTTCGTACCGGTATTCCTCGATGCAGCCAGGACGAGGGATGATCTCGCTGAGGCTCGGCGCTTGCTGGAGGAGTGGGACAGACGCTACACCAAAGACAACGAGCGAGCGATTCTCTTTGAACTCGCCATGAACGAACTCAACTTCCGAACCTTCGACGAGCTGCTCCTTCCCGATGGCCGGCGCTTGGCTGCCCGGCCCGGCCAGTCGGTGATGGTCGGCCTGTTGCGTTTCCCGGAAAGCCCGTGGTGGGACGATCGGTGTACCCCGGATCGGATTGAAAGCCGTGATGATATTCTTGCCGCAAGCTTGAAGGCGGCGCTGGAATTGGCCAAGCGGCGATACGGAGATCCGACCGCCGGAGGCTGGCGTTGGTCGGAGGTGCGCCACAACAACGTGAACCACATCCTCGGTCTTCTGTCGTTATCGCGGCGTGACCTTTCGGTGCAGGGTGGATCCGGCAATCTGAATCCATCGTCCGGCAACGGTAGCTTCGGGGCGAGTTGGCGAATGGTGGTGGAGCTGGCACCGGAGCTGCGTGCCTGGGCCACCTATCCGGGCGGCCAGTCCGGAAACCCGGCCAGTACTTGGTATGCCGACCGCATCGGTCAGTGGGTTAAAGGCGAGTTGGCTGATGTTCTCTTTCCGCGGCGCAGGAGCGATCTGGAGAGCGACCAAATAGCCGGTGTGTTGATGCTCCACAGGGGGAACTAGATGAAGCGCCCTGCACTACAGCTGTTGCTCTTGAGCGCGGCGTTTGCGGTCATGACGGTCGCGCTGGGTTGGGTTGGGGTTCCGGCGGTGGCGTTGTTGTGGGGGCTCGTCGCCCGCAGGGAAGAGCGCCCCGGGCTGGTGGTGCTGTTGGGTGCGGGGCTGGGTTGGGGGTGGCTGCTTGGCTGGAACGCGGCGGTGGGTGAGGTGGGGGAGTTGGTCCGGGTGGCGGGTGGGGTCATGGGGCTGCCGGGGCTGGGCTTCGCCGTCCTGACGCTAGCGTTCCCGATGGTGATCGCCTGGGGAGCGGCGGTTGTGGGAGGAGCGGTGAAACCGAAGGAGAAGCGTGGATTCGGACAGAAAGTTCTGGTGGTCGCCGTTGCGCTGATCGCTGCGGGTTGTGCCTCGTCCGGGGCTCCGGGGCCTGTACCGTCGGCGCCCGTCGGCCCGCCGATTGCTCAGCCTGGTGATGGTTACCTTATGTATTACGCTGACGCCACCGGCGTTCGAATTCGCAGCACCGGTAGCGTGACCGACAGCGTACTCATTACCGGGGCCACGGACATCGAGGCCAAGCCTTCCCCCGACCGGAGTGCGGTAGCCGTGTCGTACCGGCAGGGCAACTCCACCAGCTTGGTGCTGATCGATGCTGTGAGCGGTGCCGTATCCACGGTGCACTCAGCCCGGGGTCGAGGTTCATACACCTTTGTGTGGGCTCGCGGCAGCGATGCCCTGGGTGCCGCGTATCGCCCCGCCGGCGGATCGGGGAGCGGCGCCGTGTTGATCGCCGATCGTGCGGGGAGAGTCCGGAACGTACGCTGCACCGTGTCTAACAGGTTCATCTCCTGGAGGTCCTGGAGGTCCGGAGGACAGATCGTTGTAGGGGACGGGACCAACATCTATACGGTGGATGCCCGGGATTGCCGAACGCTTGCGACGCTTCCGATGAGTGGGAAGTCACACATCACTTACTCGCCCGACGGTGACCGAATCTTCTTTAAACGTGCTAACTCCTTGTACATCGCCGAGTACAATGGAGCGAACTCGCGGCAGATTGCCGAGCCGCGCTCCAGGGCCGAGAACATGAGATGGTCGCCCGACAGCAGGAAGATCGCGTTTAAAATCCAATCTCCGCGCTACTCCAACGTTACTCACGTAGCAGTTTACGACTACGCCACCGGTCAAGCCACGTTCAACTCCGAAGAGCGGCTGCTGGGCGTGCCAAAGGACAACAACCCGTGCTGGTCTCCGGACGGAACTCGAATCTCAATCGACAGGGTGTATTCCCGCAGAGGTGAGGCGGGAGACTATGTGCAGAAGCAAAAAGTGATCATGCGGGTGCCGGGCGATGACGAAGACGTGGTGGTGGAGGAGCTGATCCGCGGTACCGTGCCCGATGAACGCGCCCCGTGTTCCTGGATCGACAATCGGCACATCGCGCTTGTTTCGGCCGACGGCCCGAGTATACTCAATGTGAACACTAAAGTTGCCTACAGAATGCCGAGTGATGCGAGATTACTGTACGCGAGGGTGGAGAACGAGTGAGAGGTGAGAAGTAATATGACGAAACTCCATATCTCGTATTTGGAAGAATCCCTCACCGCCTGGCGCGACGTCCGCTTGGGCATCATCGACGAGGTCAGGAACATTCCGGCGAACAAGTTCGGCTTTCGCCCCGTGTCGGAGACCCGCAGCGTCCGGGAGCTGGTGCAGCACATTCTGGAAGTGTCCATGTTCATGACGGCGGAGCTGTCCCGGTCGGATACGAATCTCAGGCGCCACCCGTGGCCCAAGATGCTGCGCAAGTACGGAGTGGTAGCTCACGAAGCGAACACGAAGAGGGAACTCTTGAGCCTGCTCCGTTCGCAGATGAAGGACGCGCAGGCCAAGTTCCGAAAGGCTGGGGACTTAGAGCTGTGGCAGCAGATCGAGCAGTTCGACGGCACATGGGCCACCAAGTTTCAGTGGTTGCATCATGGGATTGCCCAAGAGATGTATCATCGGGGCCAGTTAGCGACCTACGCGCGATTGATGGGACTTGAACCAGCACTCACCAAGCGCATCAAGGGTGGCGGCTAGGGAACGTGACGTGCTGCCGAACGTTACCTAGAGGATCTGTAAACGTGGAAGTGATTGCGTCGAACCAAGGAAACATGGGAACCGAAGACAACGGCGTTGGACTGGGGGTCGCCGGACCGGATTTCAGCCTGGAATCCAACGAGGGCAGACAGGTTCGCTTGTCAGAGTTTCGCGGCCGGAGCAAGGTCCTGCTTTACTTCATGCGGGAGTTCACTTGAAACCAGTGCTTCTCGCATGTCGTCCAGTTGGGACGCCTGAACGATCAGATAGCGGCTAGCGGGACAAGCACTCTTGTCATTGGCCCGCGGGGCCAGACCGCGGCGGCTCTCGCGGCGCGGAAGCTCGAGGCCCCGTTCCCCGTGCTGGCAGATCCCGCCCGGCGGGCCTACCGGGCGTACGGTTTTACCAAGTTGCTGTGGGTAATTCAGCAGAGCGGATGGGTGCTCATCGACCGTGATGGGATCGTGCAGCACGTCTCCCGGAACACCAACCCCCAGAACTCGTTCGATGAGGACGAGGTGCTTCAGGCGGTAAAAGGCCTGGACTCATAAGGGTGAAGCGCCAGTCGCCGTACAGATTGCCGTCCTTAACAAAGTCGGTCGTTTGCCGTGAGGAGAGATCGTACCGCGCCAGGCCGCTCTCCCAGCGATCTTTCGCCGAATAGGTCATGTAGAGGTGGCTGCCGTCGGGACTCCAGTTGACCACGTTGACCGTGGGTGCCGTATCCTCATCCACCGGAAGCTCGTGAGCTTGGTCGAGTCGAGATTAATCCGCTGCTTAACACTGTCTTTGATCGCCCGAACCGAATCCGTCTCGAGATCCAGAACTTTCAGGGCATATTCCCCACCACCCTGCCGGTTGTACGTGGTCTTTATCGGGTTCGTTATCGACGTAAGTGGGCCACCGAGAGGAAGCACCTGCCGGACGTGGACGTGGCCACTGCCGGTGGCTGGAAGGAGCTGGAGAGTCTCCGTCAGTGCTACTAGTAGGCAGATGAAGCGACTATGTTGGAGGTCGTCTTGAGAGGCGGGAAGATCGCCTCCGGCGACCCAAGCGGCGACATTGACAACTGAAGGTTCTCGGGACGTGGCGCAGTCCGTGCGCACCTGATCGCGGGATGTTTTCGGAGTGGCGCTCCGGCTAGCCCTTGGGCCGTCGCTTGGTGAGGGCTACAAGCTGCAGCTTTGCATCATGCCCTCCGCTTACCTCGCAAGCGGGTCAGGTCGCAGCTGGAACTTCACGACCTTACTCGGCGTGCCTTGGCCGGTCTCGAGGTGAAAAGGCGCTCGGGTGCCGTAGGTCGCCCACAGCCCCTTGCCCTTCCAGCCGGCGTTGGGATCATCGATGCGGCCATCCATCCACTTGGTGTAGAACCCGAGCGGATAGGGCACGCGCAAGACGACCCACTCTCCGTCCTTCAGCGCCAGTAGCCCTTCGGACGCATTGCCGGTGTTAATGGGCACGTTGCGGCCCAACCCAAACGTGTCGAACTGATCCACCCACGTGTAGTAGCTGGCCTCAGCGCTGCCAGAATCGGTCAGGCCTTTGAATTGGGGTAGCGGCTCCGGATAGAGGGTCCAGCCTTCCGGGCAGTGCTGTCCGGTCGCAGTCGGTCCGTTGAGCGGCCCAGTGCACTTGCGCCGGTCGAAGCTGGCGAGGTGCCCGCTCGCGAGGGGCGTCCAGACGACGCCGTCGCGGTCGATGTCCATGCCGCGCGGCGAGTACCCCTGTACGGGTGCCTCCGGGTTGTCCCACGGCGGCGCGTAGAACTCCGTCAGCGCCGTCGCCGGCAGGTTTGGCCCAGGGTCCAGCCGAAGGATCCCGCCGGGAAAGCCCAACGAGGAGCCCCAGATCGTGCCGTCGTTGGGGTTCACCGCAACGCCGTAGTAACCAGACCTGATCCGCTTGTCCTTGGTGGGATCGATCGGCTCGTCGGGCTCGACGTACTCGTCCCGTCTGCCGTTGCCATTGGTGTCGAGGATGAGCGCGGTCCAGCCCTGCGACCGCTCTTCATCGCCGGTCTCGTCGAACATTTTCGTGTTCAGCCAGCCGATGACCTGACCGCCACCGCTCGTCCACAGGGTGTGGTTGTCATCCTCGGCGAACACCAAATGGTGCGTGCTGAAACAGGTGCTGATGAGCTTGAACTCCTGGGTGGCCGGATCGTACACGGCGAGGTGGCGGCCGGATCTCGCGACCGGGAAGAGCTTCGCCGACGGATGGTCCGATCCCTCTTGGCAGAAGGCCGGATTCTCAGCCGGTCGCACTCTCGAGGTGAGCCAGACCCGCGCGCGATGATCGAGCATCGGATTGTGCACGTTGGCCCGACTGTCCCAGATGGCTTCTTCTCCCCAGTACGGTGACGGCTGCAGCGGCGCCCCCGCCGCAACCGGGGTGGCCGGATCGCGAACGGGAACCGCCACCTGGCTCGCGGTGTGACCCACCGGGTCCAGCACCGGCATGTAATCCGCGCTGGCCTCGAGCGCTCCGTAGATAGGGCCGTTGGCGTTGACGGTAGGATCTCGCTTGTCGGTGGAAATCTCGTCGTGGAGATACGCTGTCGGATCGGCCCAGTCCCACTGGGTAATGACGACGTTGCGTTCCACTCCTTGCGGTCGAGGCGGCGCCGCCGGCAGTTCGCCGGCCCCAATCCGATCGGTCCAGTCCGCGAACATCTCCAACGCCCGCTGCCGGCCCATCCTATTGAGGCCGAAACTCATGCTAAGCCCTGCTTGTCCGGACTGGATGCGCCGATCCCACGCCGCCACCTCGGAATCGAACTCGCCGAGCGCGGCGGGGATCTCCCGCGTCGCCTTGTTGCCCATTTGATGACACGCCGTGCAGCCGCCCGACTTCATGGTTCTGATCCACACAGCCTGGCTTGCCATATTTGGCGAAATGCCATTACCCTCGGGCCCCGTGCCCGGGAACTCGCTCTTGTCCGGCACCTGGAGCAGGGAGAACCAGTACCCGCCCGGGTAGTAGTCCGCCGCCGCGCGGGCATTGGGCGCCATCACCGCCGTCAGGTTCTGAATCGTGCCCGGAGTGGCCTCAACCTTCGGCGAATCGACCAGCCCGTAGCCGCGCACCCACACTTCGTAGGTCGCTTCCGGCAGGTCGGGGAGCACGTAGCATCCGCGATCGTCCGTGACCACGATCTTATTGAACCTGGTGGGCAGGTCAGTCGTTTCCGCGATGACCCAGACCCCAGCCTCGGGCCCGCCCGGGCCGCTCACCACCCCGCCGATGTCGTCGTCGTCAATGCGGACCGCACCGCCGGTCTGGCAGGCACTCAGTCCGGCCAGCGCCGCCGCCGCGAAGACGGCGATGCCAGTTCGGGCGATGCTCAGAGACATAACGCTTCTCGTCATGGTGTCTGCTCCCTACCTATATACGGATAGGAAAAAGAAACGCGCTTTGGCTAGGACAGAAGCGTAGGGCGGGAGGCTGGGGTCGGCAAGGTCGGTCATGGGGGCCGAAGAAGCCGAGGGATGTGGGGGTTTCCTAGCGCTCAACGATGGTCCTTCTCCGTGACAAAGTATGCCGTTCGGTCCGGGTCGATGAAGTTGTGCTCGTCCGCACTGTCGATTCGCGTGACGGCGTGCACGCCACACCGGCACCCGGCGTGCAACTGTTTTGGCCCCGCTGGCGACAGTTCTAGAATAGGGTCTTGGGTCCTAGAAGGCCAGGTAGGGAAAGGACGAGCCCACGCAGTCGCGACTCCTGAATAAACATTCGCCCTTCCTTATAATAATGCCCTTTGCCTCGTTGGTATTGCGGGCCTAGGTACCCAGCTTCATAATCATGCCCTAGACGGTGGCCTTCGTGGTCCCGCCGCCGTTGAGACGCCCCCGTAGGACGCCCGCCCGACGACGAGACCCGCCACCGACCGGCGGGCCCCGGGGTGACGATCACGCCCGGGGTCGAAGTGTCGATTCAGGGTGCACTCGGCAACGGCGTAGCGGATGCGACGGACGCAGTGACGGTTGCCATCGGGATAAACCCAAGTGGCGGCACGCCCTCGGGCACTACGACGGTGAGCGCGGTCGGCGGGACCGCAACCTTTTCCGACCTCCGCGGATTGTGGCCGCCGGCTGCATTCGTGGGCGACGCTATCAGCCTTTTGTCGAACAATTGGGAACGGTTGCTTTGCCCCGCGAAGCCCGCGAAGTTCGTACGGAGCCACTTCGAAATCGGTCGTCACCCGCAAGGCGGCGAGGAGTCATCGGGATAAATGAGGCTTCGTGCGACATCGCGCGGCCTGTTAGTGGTGCTACTTCTGGCACCGCCTCTGGCCGCGCAAGAGTACGCTGTCACTATTAGCAACGAGGCGGACCGCGACGAATTCGTCCTCGCCCTGGGCCCGTTGGACCTGCCCGCCTCACTCGTGGCTGGGCACGGGCACGATGGGACCATCTCTCCCCCGGTGGGAACGGTACGCATCCCGATCGACGCGTCGCTCCACGGGTTCAGCTGGGAGTTGGTGGATGGCGATGGGCGGGTCCTCCCTCAGAACATCCTACATCACGTCAACCTGGTGGACCCCGACTACCGCGAGCTCTTCCTTCCCATCGCCCGCCGCATGCTGGCCGCCGGCAGCGAGACCCCGCCAGCATCGCTGCCGTGGTTCTTCTTCGGGTACCCGGTGTCGCAAGGGCAACGAGTGGTTGTATCCGTGACGTTAAACAACCCCACCGGGGAAGACTTGGAAGACATATCGGTTCGACTGCACCTCAAGTACGTCAAGGCCGGACGTCCGTGGCCGCTGTTCGACATCCTCCCGTTCCACATCGACGTGGCATTTCCGGACAACAATCGTTCGCTCGATCTGCCTCCCGGCGCCTCGGTGTGGTCCTGGGAGGGAAGCCCGGCCATCGCGGGCCGCATCATGGGCATCGGCAGCCATCTCCACGAGTACGCCGAGAGCATCAGCCTGACCGATGTCACGATCGGAAAACTCGTGTGGGAAGGCAAGCCCACCTTGAACGACGAGGGGAAGCTCGACCGGGCCCCCGTCGGACGGCTCTACCGCACGTTCGGGGTCAAGGTGTACCCCGACCACATCTACCGAGCCACGGTAACGTACAGCAACCCCACCGCGGATACGCTCATGGCTGGCGGCATGGGGGTCGTGGCCGGCGTCTTTCTACCATCGGATACCGATGCGTGGCCACCCGCTGATACCTCGGACTCGTTGTACGTGAGCGATCTGCTCCACTACATGCAGGCCGATCGGGACTCCACCCAGACTCCCCCCTCGACCATCCACGATCGCGGTCACAACTAACCACCCAGTCTCCACGGCGGCTGTCGCGCCCGCGGGGAAGAAAAGCACCTCTGATCCGCTAGATTTGCTCTAACACCTCAACTGCAGCGGACGCGCCTGGCGGCGCGCCGCTGAGTTCGATATCCGTTAGACCGACATCAGATACGATGAAGGCAATTGTCCAAGACACCTACGGCTCACCCGACGTCCTGGAACTCAGGGACATCGACAAGCCCGTGGTCGGGGATGACGACGTGCTCGTACGCGTTCACGCGGCTGGCGTCGATCCCGGTGTGTGGCATCTCATGACTGGCCTGCCGTACCTGGTGCGCATCGTGGGCTACGGGCTGCGCAAACCCAAGGCCCGTGTTCGGGGAACGGATGTCGCAGGACGCATTGAGGCGGTCGGGAAGGATGTGACCCAGTTCCAGCCGGGTGATGAGGTGTTCGGCGCCTGCGACGGCTCATTCGCCGAGTACGCGTGTGCTCGAGAGGACAAGTTTGTGCCGAAGCCGGAAAACCTCACCTTCGAGCAGGCGGTGGCCGTTCCCACCTCCGCTTTCACCGCCCGGATCTCGACGAGCGGGCTGAACGCATGAAATCGATCTTTGGGCATGACCTGGCAGAGACACCCCCGGTACTTGGTAAGCAAGTAAGCGCTCAGCCGTTATGAAGGCGCTGAGCGACGACACGACGATCCAGGGCCTCACGACTGCTCCGTACTTCGTGGTGGTGGCGAACGCGATTGACACGGTGCCGGACCCTGTTGCGGTCGTGACCGTACGTGTCGCGGCTGGTGGTGAAGGACGAGTGGGCTGGCGTGGTGCCATCAGCGAGAAGTACGCCATCGACGTGTTCGTGGACGAGAAGGCGGCGGCTGGTGACGACCCGCCGACGCACGCGGATAAGCTGACGAAGGCGATCGACGACGCGTTGAAGGCTGCCAGCCTCAACACAGCGCTGGCGGGCCTGACGCCTGCAATCACGAACGCGAAGGCGAGCGCCAAACGCGTAACGGAATGGGAAGACGTGCCAGAGCCGGGACCAGAGGCATCGTTTCATAAATCGGCGGATTTCGAGGTGGAGTTCCGCAGCACAACGTAAGAGGAGATAGACCGTGACCACTCTTGACACCAGAGACAACGCAATCACCGAGAAGGTCGCCGAGTTCAGCGAGGTGGGGCTCAAGCTCCTACAGGCGACCTCACCCGGCGACACGACAACGGACGCCATTGCCGCCGCAGCGCAGAAGGTTGTCAGCGTCGCGTCGGAGACCAATTTCGCCGTCGACGAGTACGCCATGATGGACGAGGGCAACCGGATAGAGATCCTCGATCTTGAGGTCGTTGCCGCGGGCCAGCTTGACGCGAAGTCCAAGCTGTGGAAGGCGCACGCGAGCGGGGTTGTCGTCAAGGAGCTGGTCGATGTCGTCCTCGGCGACGTGATGGAGGACGGCTTCGCCGACGAGCTCAACATCGTGATGAACCTACACAACGTCGGCACCAAGCACGGCGCCTGGGACTCAACGCCCGGTCACCACGAGCAGGCGCTCTCGTTCCAGGTCGTGCACGCCACACTGGAGAACCTGAAACTCGCGCACGGCCTGGCGGACTCCGCCCGGCAGCGGCACGGGCACCGATGCGGACCCGTACATCCTCGACTCAGATCCAGAGCAGTTCGCCAAGGGCCTGCAGCAGTCGTCGCTTTGCCACAAGGGTCGCATCCCCTGCGTTTACGTGAAGGGCGAGTACCTTAACACGGGCGAGATATTCGAGATCCAGTACTGGTCCTGCGCGCTCGGCGGCGGCGACTTTAGCTTCCCGCTCAAGGTCGACGACATCTCGCCGGTGCAGTTCCGGTTCAACTGGTTCGCCAACAGGCGGTTCCTCCGGTACGCGGCCAGCTAGGGGGCGCGCCGTGCTAATCAACGGCTCCCCGCTGAGCACTTTCGACCTCGAACCCGTCTCCAGCGACGGGCGCGTCTCGTTCGCCAGCGGCTCACTCATCATCACAGAGCTTGCTAACACGGCCGGCGCGCAGCTCACGCAAAAGGAGTTCGACCGACCGCGCCGTGTCACGGTGCGCTGCCGGATCAAGGGGCATGACCTCTCGACCTTTATGAGCAACCGGGACAGCATCGCCGATCGGCTGAGCGGCGCACTCGAGGTGCAGTTCACCGACGTCAACGAGCTGGCCAACCGGATCCTCTACTGCCAGTTTGAGCGTATGGGCCAGCCGGGCGGGCCGGCCCCGGAATTCATGTCGCCCGATCGTGAGTTCGAGCTAGTGCTGGTCGCCACCAACCCGTTCTACCACGATAAGGACGCCGGGTTCGTCGGCGATGGCCTACCGGGAATTCCAGTCGGGACGGCGACGACGCTGCTCACGACCGAGATACATGGGGCCGTCAGCGGGCCGATCACAATCACATTCAAGGACTTTCGTGGCACCACGGTGGCGGCCTTGAAATACGACGGGGCGGTGAGCGCCGGCGAGTGGGTCGAGATACGCCACGATCTGCGCTACGTGCGGCTGTTCACGGCCGTGGGCTCGTCGACGAACCAGCGCAGCAGCAACCTCGACACAGCGGTTGCCAATCACGGTTTCTTCTTCCCAGCGCCGGACCTGGCGGCGCGCGCCATCCCGTCCTATCCGACGGTGGAGGTCACGGCCGGCTCGGCCGTGGCCGTGATTAACAAGTTCCGGAGGGCATGGCACTGATGACGATCGCCGCATTGGGGACAACGAGACCGGGCGCACCGCTACCGCGCCAGCTCAACTACAACAGCAAGGCGCTGTTCCACTGGCGGGCGCAGGACGCGCTGCTCGGGCACGACCCGAGCGAGAACGTGCTCAAGGCCCTAACGGGCGAAGCGCCGACCTTTGTGCGCGCAACAGCCGGGGCCTTCACGCGCGATGCGTTGGGCCGCGTGCGGCCGTGGGGGCAGGGCACGCCTCGCCTCGAGGTGGTGGACCTGGCCGGCGGCGTCGACTTCTCCACCGCGACGATGCGCTTGGAGCGCCAGGTGACGCACGAGCAGACGCGCTCGGCTGACTTCAATCACGCCGACTGGACCAAGACGCGGACGACGATCGGCAATAACCTGCTCACTGCGCCGAATGGCGTGGTGGAGGCAGATAAACTGATTGAGGACGGCACGGCGGCAAACACGCACTTCATCGAGCAGGTACAAGCCACCGCGGCCGGCGCCGACCAGTCATGGGCCGTGCGGGTCAAGGCGGGCGAGGACACATTTATTCAGCTCGAGGTCGACGACGGCACGGACACGGACAATTTCTACGCGTACTTCAACCTCACGACCGGCGTGGTCAGCTCCAGCGGCGTCAACGGCGCCGCCACGAAGTACGGCGCATGGATCGTTTCGGAGGGCGACGGGTGGTATTGGTGCCTGATCGCCGGCAAGGTGAACGGCACCGAGGCTACCCCATCGGCGCGTCTATACCTCGCCGAAGCTGATGGCGACCGCACGATCGATGGCGACAGCACGAGCGGCGTGTATCTGTGGGGTGCGGACTTCGTGGAGGGCACGCGCTATCCGTTCACCCACATGCCGACGGCCGCGAGCGGCTTGGCCACGAACCTCGACTCGCTGGTCTACACGATCGTCTTCGCACCCGACCTCGACGACTTCACGCTGTATGTGGAGATGGCCCGGCCGTTCTGGGCGGACCTCTCGGACCTCGCGGCCACGAACGGGCTACTACAGGTGGGCGACACGAATGGCCGCATGTCGATCTACCTCGACCCGGCCACGGAGCTGCTCACGGCTCAGATGGACACGGCCACCACGGACAGGACGGCCACCGTAGCCATTCCCACCGGCGACCCGATCCGTATTACGGCGCAGTTCCGCAACGTGCTCGCCGGAGGCGAGGTGAGGATCGGCGCCGGGTCCGGCTTCTCGGCCTTCTCGGCCAAGGCTTCCGCGCTCTCCGCTTGGGCCACCGCGCAGGTCCTCGTCGGGCGCTATGGTGCCACGGACGCGGCCGATGCCGGGCTTATCGCCGTCAAGGTGCTGCCGGGCTTGCAGACAGAGCTCGAAGCACAGAGAGCTTTCTGATGCGTTCACTCTGGAAGGTACCCAAGCGCAATACCGTACTACCGGGAACAATCGTCTACTACACCACGCCGCGGTTCGCGTACCTGTAGGCCGATGTATGGGAGCGGCTGGACATCAAAGCCGCTGGCGGCGTACGCGTGGACTTGGGCAAGTCGCAGGAGCGCACCCGATTCACGAGTAATGTTCGGATCCTGTTCGCCGGCGACACTGTGAATGATGTCGTTGGACCCACGGCCCTGGTCGAGGCTGCGTTGCGATTCGAGGCAGAGGGGCCGCCGCCCGAGCTGGAGCCCGTAGAGGAAGCGCCCGAAGAGGAGCCGCCTGCCGAGCCACCCGTCGAGGAGGCACCCGCCCCCGAAGGTCTGTAGCATGATGACGATCGCACAGCTGCGCCGCTCATGCGAGGAGCTTGAGCGCATGACGCGCCGCGCCTCACGCGGCTCCGTCGGCGAGAAGGCATGGGATGCCATGCTCGCCGAGAAGGTGCACGGCGGCCCCGAGCCCGACGCCAAGGACTGGACGGAGGCCGACTGGCACCAGCGCCAGATGGACCTCCAGGGCTTCCGCCGATTCTACCACGGATTCATCATCGCCCGGGAGCGCGGCCTGGACGGTGCCGACTTCCTGCGCCGCAAGACGTATGCCGAGGAGCCCGAGCGCGCCGAGCTGTCCAGCGGCTACGTCGTGAAGTGCTACCCGCTCACCCTGTTCCGGGCCGACCGCATGGCCGAGCGTATGGTGCTGCTGCGCGAGCTGACGGTTCGGTGCCAACAGATCGACAAGCTGCCACCACGGCAGGCGTTCTGGATGCTGTACCGTATGGACCGCGAGCGCCTATGGCAGCGGTGCGCCATGATGTACGAGGCGACGCTGCCACCCGGCAGCCTGCTCGAGTTGCCAATCGACGCGCCCTTCGTCACACGCCTACTCGCCGGTGCCTTCTCCTGGCTCGATGGGGCGAACCGCTGGCAACGTGAGTTCTGGCGCACACGCATCCTGTGCGGCCGCCTCTACCGGATCGTTGATCAACTGGTGCCGTCGCTGGGTCGGGCGTTTGGCGTACCGCCCTGGTGGATGTTCGCCGCTACAGGTGAAGACGAGATCGTGGTGGTGCGCACGCAGCTCAAGGCCAATGACGAGCGTATCATGAACCTGCCGCAGTTGCCAAATGCGGGCCCAGCGCCGAACTGGGGCTGGAGTGGTTTCATCGTGGCCGAGGCCAAGAACCGCGGTATCCCCGAGCAATACCTGCGGGATCGGTCCATGCCGGCTATGCTGACCGAGGCATCGCAATTGCGTCAGCAGCAGATGGCCGAGGTGCGAGAGACGGAACGTCGCTCGCGCGAGCACCGCGCGGCCGCCAAGAACAAGAGGAACTAAGCCGGACCCGAGTCCGGCATATATAAGGAAGCAAGTTTCATGCCTGAAGCCATGGAGATCCAACTGACGCAGGGAAAGGTCGCATTGATCGATGCGGCTGACTGGGAGCTTGTGCGCCCGTATAAGTGGTATGCAGAGCGATTTCGCCGTTCTGGTAGCGAGCACTGGTACGCCGTTGCTCTCGTGAAGAACGGCCTAAAATGGCGTCGAATCACCATACATGGACTCATCACCGAGGCCGCGCCGCGCCAGCATGTCATACATCTGAACGGCAACGGTCTCGACAATCGCACGGACAACATCTGCTTCCGATCCGTGTGCAATCGGCAGAGCCGTGAGGAAGTCCGCCGTAACTGGTTGGCGAAGTATCGCGAGGCGAACGGTGACCGCACATGCAGAAAATGTGGTCAGAGAAAGAACGCTGCGGAATTTTGGGGGTCGTTCAAACGTTGTAAGGACTGCATCAACAAACGGACGGCGACGCCTGGGGCGAGGCGGGCACACGGCGCTATATGTAATCGCCACAGTGAACGTCATCGTGAATCGTTGCGTGCCGCTGGCCGACGTTACTATCGGCACAACACAGAACGAATGAATGAATATGCATCTAAGCAGACAACTACGCTAAAAGGAATAGCCCGTCAAGCGTTACAAAAGGCTGTGCAGAACGGGGAAATTGCCAAACCATCGAAGTGCGAAAAGTGCAATGGTGAATTTCCTCTGTTCAAGATCCACGGCCATCATCCTGATTACACAAAGCCCTTAGAAGTAATCTGGCTTTGCTCAATCTGCCACGGGCTCGAACACCGACAAGAGAAGGCGTCCTGATGCCATTCAAGGTGGATTCAGCGTTCGTGGATTTTTCCCTAAACTTCTCTAATGCCGAGCGGAATGCCCAGCGCCTCAACGCCCAGATGGCGAAGATGGGGCGCGTGGCCGGCGTAGCCGCCGATGCACAGGACCGCGTCGAGCGATCGACTCGGAAGGCCGGCGCGGCTGCCAAGAAGGCCAAGAAAGAGCTGAGTGGGCAGCAAAAGGAGACTAAGAAACTTGTTACCTCAGCGAAACACCTACTCGTGACGCTGTTGAGCTTCGCGGTGATCCGGCGTGTCTTCGTCGGGTTAACGCGGGTCTTGGTCAAGTTCGAGACCCGCATGGCCGAGGTATCGACGATCGCGGGCTTGGCTGCGGGGAAGATGAAACGATTCAGCAAGGAGGTTCTCAACCTGAGTCGCACGGTCCCGCAGTCGGCCGATGAGCTGGGAGCGGGCGCCTATCAGATCTTCTCTGCGGGCATCACGGATGCTGCCGACGCCATGAACGTTCTCAACGTAGCGAGCAAGGCCGCGGTGGGTGGGGTAACCAGCACGCTGGTAGCGGTAGACGCGATCACGACGATCCTGAATGCCTACGGCCTGGAGGCAGGACAGGCTACGCGGATCAGCGACCTGCTGTTTCAGACGGTGAAGGGTGGCAAGATCACCTTTGATCAACTGTCTGCCGGCGTTGGTATCGTGGCCAAGCAGGCGTCCGTCATGGGCGTCAACTTCGAGGAAGTGGCCGCCTCGATCGCGGCGATAACGCAAGCCACGGGGCGACCGAGGGCGGCGTTCACGGAGTTGGCCGGCCTCTTTCGCAGCATCATCGCAGAGGAGGAGGCGACGACGAAGGCCGCCGCAAAGCTCGGGATCGAATGGAACCTGGCGGGCCTGAGAGCTCGCGGGCTTGCCGGCTTGCTCGCGGACCTAAACAAAGCCACCGACGGCAACGCCACGGCGATACGCAAGGTCGTGCGTGAGGACGAGGGATTCCGGGCAGCGGTCGTACTGTCGGCCAATGGCGCACGGGGGTTGAGAACGCAGCTCGACGGAATGGCGGGTGCCGCGGGTGCCGCGGAGACGGCATTCAGGACGATGGCAGAGACGACGGATAACCAGGCCAAGATCGCCATCAACAACTTCAACGCGAGCCTGCTCGAGCTGCGTGACCTGATTCTCCCGGTTGTCACGGCGGAGCTCAAGGGCCTGGTCGGAATTATGGACCTGTTTCGGTCGGTCGACCTGCGTCGCCCCGCAGCGTTGGCCACGGTTCAGACGCTCGCCGCGAACCTGGAGAACTTGACCGGCGAGCCCCGGCTGCGGGCCATCAGTCGGCTTCGCAAGGCCATGGATGACCTGATGGGTGGCGGCGGCGCCCTCGGCCGCCCCCAGCACTTCCTCGAGACCCTCCTGGAGATCAGCGACGCGGAGCTACTGGCCCTGCAGCAGGGATTCAGGGCGATCGCCGACGACGCCGAGCGGTTCGCGTTCTTCAATAAGCAATTCGTTGAGACCAATAAAGAGATCCAACGCCGAAAGCTAGGCGTCGAGGAACCAGCAGTGAAGCCGCCGCCGGAACTACCGCCGACGAAGCCGGGACTCAGGCCAGAGCAGGTCGCGGCGCGCCTAAAGCTGGAGGAGGAGCTGGCCGAGCGCGTGCGCGAGATCACCCTCACCACGGCGCAGCAGCAGATCGACTTGGTCGCCAAGCTGCGCGAGGCGTACATCAAGGAGTTTGGTGCGATTAGCGCGGAGGCCGAGGCAAATTTCCAGACCATCGAAGCCGCAGCACAAGAGGCCTTGAGCATCGAGAAGGCTAGACAGCTCGGCACCGACTTCCGCGCCGAGATAGCCCGGGCATTGGGGCAAATCGAGTTCGAGGCGGTCGCGATCACGGACGAAGAAGAACGGGCGCTGTTCATCCAAGAACGGCAGGTAGAGCTGTTCGAGGCCAGGGTAGCGGAGGCAAGGGCCCTGCTCGCGGCGACCGAGAATACGACCGATGAAGAAGAAGAACTTACGAAGGTCCTCGCGGAGACGCTGGTCCTACTACGTCGGGCAACGAAGGAGAAGGTCACTCAGGCGGAGCTCGACGAGAAGGCCAAGCGTCTGGCCAAGGAACGGCTGCGCGACTTTCTGACCACCCTCTCCCTCATCAAGCAGAGCGTGGACGGCGCGCTCGATTTTGCGCGGGCGATGGGCTTGGTCAACGCCGAGATGGTGGACACAATTCAAGCCCTTAGTCAAATCGGGGTCGGAATCGCTGCGCTCATAAAAGGGATCGGATCTAGTGACCCACTTGCCATCGTAAGCGGCGGGCTCGGTGTCCTCGGCGGACTTGGCGGGCTGTTTGCCGGCGACAGCCCCGAGGTAAAACGGCGCGAGGATCTCCTACGGCAAAACAACATCGCGCTGGAGCGGCTGCGCAACGAGTTCTCGCTCACCCTGAAAGCCCTTGGCGAGTTCACCGGGGCGGAGTTCGGGAAGGCGCAGGACCTGCTGGGACGGCGCACGACGACGGACCTCGGCGGCCCCTTTGGCAGCAAGCTGTTCAGGGCCAATATCACCGAGGCGGAGTTGGCGTTCCTGCGCGACGTGGCCGAGAGCCTGGGCCTCACGTTGGACGTCACGGAGGAGAGCTTCGCGCAGCTGGAGGAGGCGATCCGAGACTTTGATCTATCGCGGATCACAGAGTCGTTCATTGGGGCAGCGGATATGCTGCAGCGACGGTTCGCCATCTTCGACAAGGAGTTCGAGAAGCCCATCGACCGGCTAAACGCCTGGGTCGATCTGCTCAGGGAGTTCAGCGGCCTCGATATCCCCGACTTCGACCTCTCGACAGAGGCGGGGCGGGCGGCGCTCGACCAGTTCATCAAGGACGTGTTTGATTCGATCGAGGCCGGTACGTTCGACGAACGTTTCGGCATGCTCGGGCTAACTATTCCCGAGTTCCTCAACCTGCTGGCGGGCATAGAGAGCGTACTGGATGAGATCGAGAGCGAAGGCGTCACCGGGGACGAGGGGCTGACGGAGAACTTCGTACGCTCGACCCGTATTACCGAGGCGCAGGGCAACGAGCTACTGACGCTAGGGCGGACGAGTCTGGTAGTTGAGCGGGAGCAGTTGAAGGCGCAGCACGAGATGGTCAACCTACTCGGGATCATGGCCGGGATCTCGCCGCCGCCGCCCTCGGCCGCAGCGGCGGAACCATCAGCGGCCAACATAGACGTCGGCGGCATCACCGTGCCGGTCACGGTGGCCGTGACCGAGGAGGTCGACGCCGCGGCGCTCGTGGAGCGCCTGGGCTCCGACCTGGCCGTCGTCATTGACCGCCGGTTGAGCGAGCTGCAGACGCGCGAGGACCGCGCGCTGGGCGACACGGGGCGCGTGGCTTGAAGCTCAAGGACGACGGCCTACAGATCTGGACCGACTTTGAGGGGCTCAGCGGCACGCACCTCTACACGGTCGCCGGCGCCGCCCTGCTGGAGGACCTCGTGATCATCAACGGCCGCGAGGAGCTGCGCTGGCTACAGCCGCGCGACGACGACGCCTGGGACCACATCGCCCGCCGCCGCGTGGTGCGCGTCGAGTTCGACGACGGCACGATCGACGAGTATCGCATCTCCTCCTTCAACGAAGCCCACTCCGTGAAGCAGTACCACGGCGAGGTCGTGGGAGAGGGCGCCATCATGGAGATGAACGGGCCCGGGCTCTGCGAGCTCGTCTACACGGGCGGCGACGTGGACCTGGCCTTCGACCTGCTGTCGATGACCGTAACCGAGCACCTCGACAACGTGATTCTACCGGCGGGGCCGAGCTTCATCACAAAAGGCACCATAGACCCCACGGAGCCCGTGGACCTTACCTACGAGCGCTTCACGCCGCTGCGGGCCTTGCAGGCGCTCCTCGACGCCACGGTCACAGAGCGCCACCTCATCCGGCAGGCGGGCGGCGCCTACCAGATCAACGTGCTCGACCAGCGCGGCGGCGCGGCCAGCGTGCCTGTAATCCAGCTGGGCAAGAACCTACGCTCGTCGGCGCGCGAGACGGACGACCGCGAGACGCGCACGCGCATCTACCCCGTAGGCGGGGAGAGCGAAGACGGCCAGGTGCGGCTGCAGGACGCGCGCTGGATCGTCACGTCGCGCGACACCGTCGCCGACTGGGTCGTGCTGGAAATCACGCAGCGCGGCCGTACGGTAAAAGCCGTCTGGCAGGATGACGCGGTCAACGGGTTTAGCATCGGCAACCCGGACGGCACGGAGATCCAGCTCATCAGCGACAGCGCTGCCTCGACGGGTCGCGTCTTCGTGCCCGACGCCAGCCTCTACGCCGTGAACGACGAGCTGCAGTTCTACGAGACGGCCAGCAAGAAGCTGGCGTTTCTGGAGGACAAGGCCAAGACGTCGACCGACACCGACCGCCGGCCGGAGGCGATCGTCTACAACGACCTACCGCCGGCGCGTAACCTCGTGAAGAACCCGCGGCTGGACGCCTACACGGGAGGCAACCCGGATAACTGGGTCACTATCGGCACGCCCACGACGGTAGCCGAGGACACGACCTTCCCATTCCACGACATCGGGAGCGCGAGCCTTCACGTAGTCTGTGACGCCGCCAAGGAAGGTATCAAGACGGACACCATCACGATCACGCCGACGGCCGACAACCCATACTTCATAGGCTGGGTCAAGCTATGGATCGTGAGCGGCCGCGTAATCTTCCATCTGGCGCACTCCGTCACGGGCAAATTTCCGCCTGATGAGGAGAGCCGGGCGAACCTCGCGGTGTCCAGCGTCACGGGTCGCTGGGTCGAGCTCATCATTCAACCGGGCACGGAGCACCTGTTCGAGGCCGGCACCTTGAGGCTAAACCTACGATCCGAGGGCGACGCCGCCGAGTTCTACCTGGACGGCGCGATGCTGACGCAGACGGCGGCGCTCACGCCCTTCTTCGACGGGCAGCCGGCCGTGGAGCTCTGGGACCGCGCGGCGCAGCGCTTCCTGGGCGAGCTGGTGTCCACGGAGGTAAAGCGCTACACGCTCGGCGTGGACGACCTGAGCGACCTCGTGCTGCCTTTCGACGCCCTGACGGCGGGCGGCAACGTGGAGGTAGACGACCCGGACCTCTCGATCGACGTCACGACGCGCATGAAGTCGCTGCGGCGCGACCTCCTGCGGCCGGCCCCGGTGCAGATGGAGCTCGACACGCTGCGCGACCGCTTCACGGAGACGGCCATTCGGCGCCGGCGGCGCCGGCGGCGCCGGCGCGTGACGCAGGACGTGGAGGAGCAGCTGACGCTCACCAACTTCGAGATCAGCATTCGCCAGGGAGACGGTGCGCTGGTGCTCGTCTTCAACGTCAGCGTGAACGTCAAGTCGGTGAAGTTCGATACCAGCACGACGGCGCAACCATCCCGCGCGACGGCCCTGGCCGGCACCAGCATTACGGTCGGCATCGGCAACCACCGCGAGCTGACGACGATCCGGTTCGTACCGGGCGACACGGTCTTCGTCACGGCGGTGCCGACGGACAGCACGGGCACGACGGGGAAGCAGGGACCGACCTACGAGCGCTCCCTCGTCATTCCGCCGCGCGGGCCGCAGGTGACGCAGCTCGACCTGCTGATCGACGAGACGGATGGCGCCGTGATCATGCGGATCGAGATCAACGAGGAGGTCAATTCGATCCGCTACGCCACGGCCGTCGGCATTACGCCCGCCTGGCCCACGGACGCCAACGTCGAGGTCGGCACGATAGTCAACGGTACGACGACGATCGACGTCACGCTCGCCGCCGCGACGATAGCGGCCGGCGAGACGCTGCGCGTGCGTGTGGCGCCCTACATGAGCACGGGCGGCGTCGGGCCCGGAGGCGCGACGGACCACGGGCCGATAGCGGCGCAGGAGGTGGCGTGGCGGCCGCAGCGCGGAGCGATCACGCACACGATCCGTGTTCCGTTCGCCGATATCTTACCGAAGGCCGACAACACGAACTGGGACACGGCCCTGTCCCCTACCTATTTACACCAAAGCGTGGTGGGACTGACGCAGATATATCGTGCCTCGATCGTCATGCCGCAGGGCGTCACGATGACGCAGGTCAGCCTCCGCGGTTATCGAAACGATACGCTCGACAAATGTGTCGCGACCCTCCATCGTTTGAGCAACACCGGCACCACGGTAGCCGTCGCGACGCTCATGCACTCGACGTCGGGCTGGCAGACCAAGTCGGCCACCATCTCCGAGATAGTGGCGACTTTCAACGTGTATGTTCTATTCCTTGAGCTGGACGTCTTTACCGGCGGCAACGTGCAAGACGCGCGCTTCCTGTGGTTGGAGATCGTCTACGATCGTGACGACGACGTGACAGACAGCTATTAAAAAACATGGAGGTAATTAGATGACACCACCCTTGGGCTATGACGCCTTCGTCGCCAACGAACCGACTGAAGCGTTCGACGTTGGAGCCACGCTGCGCATGCTGCGCACCTACCGCCGCACGCTGCTGGAACGCTGCGACGACGCGAAAGACTGCCGAGCGGTCGAGCCGGACCTGGAGGTCTCAAACCAGATGGAGGAGGTGGTGCAGTCCCTCGGCCGGCGCGCTCTACCAATTGGACAAGGCCATCCCTGCGCTTGAGAGGGTGCAGGAGAGCGTGGCGCAGTATCCGGCCGTCGTCGAGCGCATGAAGGGAATCGTGGCCGAGGTGCTGCGGGCGCGCCGGGAGGGGGATTCGTGATGCGCTACGCAATCCTCGCTGCTCTGCTGCGCGGGCGCCGCACCAACCGACCCCGCGGGGCCGGCCCCGCCAGTACTGGAGGGCGTCGACCCGGCGCACGGAGTCGCCGGCGTTGCCCATCCGATATTCATGACCCTCACCGGCCGCCACTTCGCCAAGCTGGATAACGTCGTGATGATCACGCCGAATGCTAAGACGGTCGGGCCCGCTGCCACCCTACGAGTGGACGCCACGCGCGGTGGGAGCATGCTGTTGTTCTTGTTGCCTAAGTGCGTTGGGGCCGGCCGTCGCTGCGTCGTCCTGGTGGCGGGCCAGTACGCGATCACGGTGACGACCTCGGCGGGCGTTAGCGCGGCGGCGCCGTTCCGGCTGTGCCAGTCCGCGATCCCACTTGGCTGTCCGCCGCGCCGGCGAACCGGACTAAGACGAAAGTCATGACGCGCCGCAACCAGCGCCGCGTCATGGACCGCAAACGGCACTTGAGACGTTTGCGCAAATCGCCCTAATGATGTAGGATAGAGGAGTACAATTAGGGCCTGAAGGGCCATAGTCGCATCGAAGAGACATAGGCCCCGTCGGGAGGACAGACCTCCTGGCGGGGCTTTTTTGCGTTTTGACACCAGAGAGTACGAGGGCGGATGCAGCTCCCCACAGATTACGTCGTGCCAGCCTACTTGATCTCGGGTGCCATCACGGCCGTCTCGCTCATGAAGATCGGCATCTGGTTGAAGACGAGCGTCAACGGGAGAAGCCCAAGAAGCAGTCAATCCGACGCCGACGCCGAGTTCCGTGGGGAGCAGCGGAAAGTCTCAGAGCAGCATACCGAGCTATTCCGCTTAATGCTCGAAGAGCAGCGTGACGTCCGTGAGGTGCTGACCACACATACCGGACTGTTGAAGCAACTGGTCACGAAACTCAAGTAACCCATGCGGTGCCTTCGTCGGCTTTTGCGTCGATGGACGAAGAAGAATATGGACCCGAAACCTAGCACGCTCGACCTGCCCGAGATCGCCTTTACGAAACGGCTCCTGCCGGACCGTCGTGGTCGGCGGAAGAATGAGGTGGTTGACACGGCGATCGTGCACTCCATGGGTGAACATATACGCGACACCAACGGCGACCGCGGACCGCCCGGGCAAATCTATGATGCATGGGACTGGCTGGACAGGCTCGATATATCAGCCTACGCGCTCTTCCCGCCCGAAGGTGGCGTGATCGAATGCGCCGATGTGGTGGCCGACCTTGCATGGCACGCCAAAGGTTGGAATAAACGCTCGATCGGCGCCGAGTTCCTTGTGCATGGAACGCATGATTGGATGTCGCACCGCTTCGCGATCGGCATCAATCCCGCGACAGGCGAGCCGCTTCCGACGCCGCGTGCATCGCCGTTTACCGAGGAACAATATCAGGTCGGGGGTTGGTGGTACGCCCGTGCCAGCCTGCTCGTGCCGTCCTTCGGTCGGCACGTCATCGCACACAGCGTCGCGAGCCCAAAACGAAAAGTGGACCCCGGGCCCCTCTTCGACTGGCCGCGCTTCTGGTATTGGTTCGACCGGTTCGTGAAAGACGAGACGTTCCGGCGCGATGTCATAGTCGAAGAAGTCCTGCAAGAAGGTGCACCATGAGAATTCTAAGGATCGAGAGCATGGGGTGGATATGGGTCCTGGCGATTTTACTGCTGGTCGCCTGTTCCGGGGTAGGCGTCAGATCAACCAACTGGCGGCCCGAGCCGACGCTGTTGGTGACAAACCGCAGCCTAGAGGTGGTACGGATATACGACGGGTTCGGACTCCTCGGTACAATCTATTCCGGCGGGTCGGAGTGCCTCACCATGCGACGTGAATCCATCCGCCACCTCCTATTCCAGCAACTAACGAGTACGGTGCGTGGGCCAAACTTTCGCCCATTCGCGTTCCGCGGGTGGACAGTGACAATTCACAACACACTGGGGCTGGATGTTTTATCCCTAAAGGCTGCCGCTCCATGCAGTGGGTAGTACTAGCACTGCTTCTGTTTTTTTGCGCAGCCGGTGCAAGCGCAGAGCCTGGAGATGTTTCCCACCGTGGACACTACCTCCTTTGGGCCGTTCATGTTTGTCAACCTGAAGCGAGTTCAACCGCCGCCCGTGTTCCGGGACTGGTGGGTTGAGCTGGAAGATTGCACCGGCATGGAAGGTGACTTCGATGCCATGGGCTGGTACTTTGCCGACCGCATATACAAATGGGGGGAGGCCGTCCTAGCAATTTATTTTGAGACACCACCCGAGGTGATTATTCAACGAAACAGGCCGCCCGAACAACTTGAGGACATCGTAAAGCACGAGGCATTGCACCACTTCCTAGCAGCACCCGGTCGTGACCAGCATATTTTTGGTGTATTCACCCATTGCCTACCGCTAGAGTATGATTGATGGAAGCTCTGCTGAACTTCGTTTGGCGATTCATCCTGGAGTTCTGGCCCTGGTCCGTCATCGACAAGTGGGAGCTGGGGCTTAGGGTACGCGCCGGGAAGTGGTTGAAGGAACTAAAGCCGGGCATCCGGATGTCTCTGCCCTTCATTGATGTCATCTTAACCGAGCCGTCCACGCTGCAGACGGCCAACCTCACCGACCAAACGGTGATAACGACCGATGGAGTGAACGCGAGCGTTGGCGGTGTCATCTACTACCACGTCCGGAACTTGCGTCAACTCTGGTTGTCGGTTCACAATCACGAGGAGGCGCTAGCCAATCTTGCGTTGACCGCAATTGCGGACCAGCTCGCCAAGCGGGCGTTCGGGGACTGTCACCTCGAAACAATCCAAAGGGCGGCGCAGCGGAATATTCGCCACACCGCGAAGAAGTGGGGCATCCACGTTGACCGCTTCGAGCTAACGGATTTGTGCGATTCGCAGGTCTATCGGGTCATGTCATCCGAAGGCAACAACCTGTTGGTTCTCGGTTCAGGCGAGGAGTAAGATGAACATCGACTGGAAGCCAATTAGCCAAGAGGTATTTCGGATCAGCGCCGAAGAATTCATTAAGGGAAAGAATCGCTACCTGCAACGAGCTGCGGCACGGCTCGACCACTACGGCATCACGACCCCTTTACTCAAAGCCTACCTACGCGACGCCGACGATTATTGGCAACAAATAAAACACCAGGCCCTTGGCGGCACAGTCGTTATCCCGGAAAAGCCGGAGGAGGCGTTCGAACGACGCACCATCGAACAACGACTCCGGGACCGTATACAGTTCCTTGATCAAGAGTTGAGGGTGGCGGCGCGGGAACGTTCAATCGTGGATGGATTATCAGAGATCGCCACGGCAACAGCACAGCTCTTACCGAAGCCGCCACCTCTCTGGACTCCCGAAAAGCTATCTAAGCATGCCGTAGTAGAGACAGTGTACCAGATGCTGTCCGACTTGCACGCTTACGAATACGTTTCCGCGGAACGAACACGCGGGCACAACGAGTACACTGCCGAGGTCATGGCGCGGCGTATGGGATCTCTCGTGGCAGCCCATCTGTCGATTATCGAGAAGCTGCTGCTAGGCGGCTACGTCTTCCCCGAGCTCGTGATAGGTCTTCTTGGCGACAACGTTTCGGGCACGATCCACGACCTCGAGCGCCACTCGGACGCACCGAACATCGTGCTGTCCGTTTACGGCTGCGCCTGGCTACTGGCCCAATCAATATCAGAACTGGCCCGGCATTACGAGAAAGTCTACGTCTACGGTGTCGGTGGGAACCACGGCCGGCTGCCCGATGTCCGGCGGAAGCAGATGAAGGACCCGACCCGGACGTGGGACTACATGATCTATCTGCTGCTGCGGGAAATGCTAAGGGAAAACAATCACATAGAATTCTGGTTCCCGGACTCATGGGGCGCACAGGTCAACATCCGTGGGTGGAATGTGCTGGTAGGTCACGGAGACGACGTGAAGTCGTGGGCTGGAATCCCGTGGTACGGCCTTGAACGCAAGGTCGGGCGACTGGCGGCCCTAGAAGGTGCACGGGGCAATACGATTAACTATCATCTCATGGGGCACTTTCACAGTGCTACCGTCATCCCTCACCCTGCCGGTGAAACGATCGTGAATGGTTCCGTAATCGGCGCGACCGAATTCGGGATCGACTCCATCGGCAGGGCCGATGTACCCAGTCAGTGGCTGCTTCACTTCCACGAGGAGTGGGGCATCAACGACATGCGGAAGTTGAAGTTGGAGCCACCGCGCAAAAAGGCCCCACGATTCACGATCGAGCCATGGCGAGCCGTCCAGAAACTCGAGAGCCAAACCAGCGATAGAAGCGGTTGGAATATCGGTACTTAGGTTTTGAGCAGCGCTTCGGCGCGACGCGTGCGATCCTCGTCGGTTCCCGCTTCCCATTCAAGCACGACGTCGCTCTCATTACGGACGTCGAGCCACCCTTCACGTTCCCGACCGTCTCTGTGTATTGCATGGACCATCACGCCTACAGGGCCGAGGAAGTTGATCGCATGAACGGTGTAGCACGTCCCGCCCGCTGACCACTGCGCCACATGGCGAAAGGTGAGGTGGACGTCTATTTCGGATCGCATTCAACGGCATTGTTGCAACGCCAAGTTAATCATCGGCCCGATGTTGACCTTCAACCCCGCAATCTCTGCATCTCTCCATATAGGCTCGATATCTGGATAACCGCGAGAATCGGCAATTCCATTTAACCCGTAGGCGACCCCGCCGGACCTGAAGACGGCTGTAGACGGCTCCGGACAATCGACGATCCCCTGGGCCACCGTGAAAGGCCAGGCGTCGCCGAATTCAGCCCCTGTGACGCGAAGACCGCCCTGAGCGCTTCCGGTTATAGGGGGAGGCTCAGATTCGATAAAGAGACTACCAACGATGATTAGTGCGATGATAATCAGGCAGCCGGGTCCCCAGCCGATTCCCTTCTGCTTCTCCTTCCCCGGACTCTTTACTCCGCAATGTGGGCACGACTTAGCTTTGTTTGATACTTCTTTGCCGCACTCGTGGCACGCGGTCATCGCCATAGGCCAATACCTCCTTTCTTATCAAGCCATGTAACCCAATGAGCGATTGATTACATCTGACCTGGACATAAATCGTCCTGATTTTCTTCACCGTTGCAGGCACAACCACGGGGCTGGTGGCATGTGCGGCTCCTGGCGATACACGAGTTGCCGCATGCTTTCCCCCGCCGACAAATACGGCAACAAGTGTGTCGTTGTGGGGCTGGACGTGTCACGGTGGGTGCTGGACTGGCGTTCTCCTTCAGTAGCGGGGCGAAGACATACCCAAGTGCCCTGGTTTCGTCCCGTTCAGTGACATCGATGGGGAAGACGGCATACCAACCAGCATCAAGAAAATCCGCGATTACGCACTGGCTGGCTGCAAGTTGAATTCGAACTGCCGCCGTGGTGTCTCTCACCGCTCGCACGTTGACTTTCTGATGGACGTACCGAACGACACCCCAAGGCCCAGGCTTGCAACGCGTTTGCGCAGACAGCGTACTTGGAATCATGAGGAACATGATAGGCAGCAGTCCCACCGACACCCTCGTTATGGTGGCGAGGGTCGGCACGAACGATAGAGATTTCATTGGATTAGCTCAGTTCTGAGTGAATATTACGTAACATCTGAATCCCCTTCATTCATGGAATTAGCCAGAGGCGCCTCCAGCCACCCGCCTCTCCTGGGGTGATCTACGTCATAGATATAGTCCGGGCTCTGTGTCAGTCTTGTGTCTGCCCGGTTCAAGTCTCAAAAGTGATATCCTCCGTGTCTAGGTCCAACACAGGCTTACGAGCTGGCGTATACGCCATTCGCCAGGTTGCTCAACAATTCCTCCTGGTTCGGCCAGGAGCCGAATGCGAATATTTTTACTACCAGGAGGTGACAGCCTCACAGGTGGCTACCTGGATCTCAGACGGCGTCCTTGAGGCTCTCCCCTCCACTACGGACCCTTCCGTTTCTTCTTCTTGTTCTTCGCTGCCTTCGCCGCAGCGTCCACGACCGCAGCGCCCTTCATACCTACGACTTGAGCCGTAGATGGAATGGTGCCATCGAGTAGCCCCCTAGCTTTGCACAGGGCGTCCTCAAGCATCTCGATCACCGCCCTGATCCGGAGTTCGGAATCCTCGCCCTCGTAGCCGGGCCTGCCTACTAACTCTGCCAAATCATAGGGCAGCGGCAGTTTCGCCGTGTTAGAGAGCTTGACGAGGGTGTCCGCCTTAGCATCGCGCTGCTCGTTAGCAAAACCGGAAACAGTCACCCTGGAGACCTTGCTCTGGCGGGCAAGCTCCGAAAGACTCCACCCCCGCAATCCCTTACAGGCCCTAATCCACTCGGCCAGGCTCGCTCGTAGATCCTTGCTTAGCGGGATCGCGTCACCGGCCAAAAGTCTATTTGTCCTCCCCTCCCTTGACATTAAGCGTCACGAGTGGCATATTCCGTTTCACGTGAAACACGCGCAACAATCATGCGGCGTGGAAACCTTAGAAGGTAGGACTCATAGTGGAGCCCAGCAAGACCGACCGATTGACCCTCGTTGAGGCGGCAGCCCGGCTCGAGATGACCCAGGACTCGGTTCGGCGCCGGATTCTTCAGGGCTATCTCGACGGAGGCCAGGTCCTCGGCCGCTGGTGGTATGTCACCCGCGAGAGCGTCGATCGCTACCTCGCCGAGCAGCAAGCCACAGCTGCCGAGTCCGCCTGACCAATGCCCTTTGCCATCCCCTCGGTAAAATCGCCACAACAGGCGTGTAAATCCTCCCCACGGCGTGTACTCCGGTTCCTGAACCAGGCATACGCGCTCCAGCCCTGGCGCCTCCGTAGATGCGAAAATTCACGTTGCCGCAAGCGGTTTCGGGTTCACCAACCCAGCCAGCGGTTCTGCTCCAACGGGGGTCGGTGTCGCTGGCAATATCACAACGACCGGCGGTTGGCGGTCGAGGCGGCCTAAAGGTCTCTTCATGGACACCACGCTACGTCGGCGTCTTTGGCGCGCCAACGGGAAACGTGTCACCAACCGTTTGGTGTTTCAGCGGTACGCCGCACTGAAGCGGATCTCGGAGCGCACGGCTGAGGACTACTACTCGGGGCGTTGCGGGCCCGTGGTCACGGTCGAGGCCATGGTGGCGATCGCCGCATCCTCTGGCCGTGCCGATCTCGCCGAGACGATCATGCGGCGCCTTCGTCATGCCGCAGAAACCACGCCACCGGAATACCGGGGCGCATGGGTCGCGTACAACCGCGCCCAAGCCGCCGAAGATTCCACCCAAGCCGATTTTGATGACAAGGAGCGCGAGGGCACGGTGACGGTCGGTGATGCCCGCCAACGTCTCAAGAGTGTGACCTTCGAAGCCCTCGCCGCCCAGCAGTACGCGGATGCGTTGGCGGTGAAGTACGACCTATGACACCGACCGAATTCACGATCTCGATTGCGCTCTGGTTCGGCTTCGGTTTCCTAGTTGGCTGGCGCTACCATGTGCTCAAGACGCAACACTTCATTGCGCGGAGGCTAAGTGTAAAGCCTGCCCACACTGCGGGCGGTCCAGTTGGCGAGGGCAAGACAATGGAGACCCGCCCTCCGCGCACCCCGATAGAACCCATCGCCCACCGAGACCATTCCCCGTTCGTTCCGCTCTCGATGTTCGAGGAGGCCGACTGCGCGGAGCTCGACGAGGCAGTGCTGATGGCGGAGCTCGATGATTCCTAAGAGGCGATGGGTGAACGCGTCGCGGCAACCCATACGCAATCTTGAGAGCCTGGAATCCGTTCGCTCCATGGAAGTGCTTGAGCGATGACGCGCGTCAAGAAATTCCTTCTTGTCGCCCAGGGGCTGTTCCTCCGCGACACCACGGGCGACCGCGTCACACCCGTGAAGAACCCTTATCAGGATCCAGACGGCGGAGAGATCAAAACCGTCAAGGGCATCAGCGCAGTAGAGGACGGATACCTCATCGAAACACGGGAGTCGGGCGGTACCGGTAAGGGCACAGGTCGTGAGTCCTCCGGTCGCGAGTGAGTCCGTCAGCCGCCCACCCCGTTGATAGAGGAAAGGTGTGATGCGACGTCGAGTCCTTTTCGGTCTCGTTGCACTCGGATTCACGATATGCACGATTGCGCTCTATCGGCGGCAGCCGACGCTTGAGCGGATCCGTGAGGCGGGGTTGTGATTTGTTGGTACGTGTTACGAATCTCGCGCAACAGTAAAGATGGGGAGTCGACCAGGATCGTCGGCAAGATCGAGGCACCGACGCACTACCGCGCGATGGAGAAAGCGGCGCAACGCTTCAGCAAGCCGAGGCTCCACTGGTGGCACGATAAGGATGGGGTACGCGCGACGCCCTACCTGGTCGTCCAGAGCAAGATCAGCTACGAGATCGAGCAGGAAGAGGAGGAGATCATCCGCGCCGGGCGAATGAAACGGCCCCGCAAGCCCTCCTACTGCCGGAAGCGCTGTTGATGAAGACCAGACGTTGCCAAGGTCGCGTCGACGCGGCCTATGGTTCCTACCCATGCGACAACGAGGCGGAGTGTTTCATCAAGCGATTCGGCGCGTGGTTCTCCCGTGAGTGTGCGAGAAGGATTACAAGCCTCGAGGCGACGTGACTTGGATACGCGTGGAGACGAATGTTGCGGAGAATGACAAGGTGATTGCATTGGCCGAGGGCTGCGGAATTTCCGTGGAAACCGGACTCGGGTTTTTGATCCGGTTCTGGGGTCGGGTCGCTGAACATCGACCAGATGGAGACCTGTCCCATATGAGTGACAGTGCACTCGAGCAATGGGCGGGGTGGAACGGAATGCCGACAGTCTTCAGCCAAACACTGCGTAAGCTCTTTATCCGCAACAACATCCTCGAAGGATGGATGGAGCGACAGGGCAAGCTCGCACAGCGAGCGGCTGCGGATCGTGAGCGGAAAAGGCGCGGAAGTTCCTCGGAACTTCCACTACCACGTAAACGAGACGTAACGCTACCAAGTACTACTACTACAACCACCGCGCGCGCGCGGCTTCGCGACCAACTGACCCCCGAAGGCCAAGATGCCCTTGACGGGCTGATCAAATCCAGCGCGCAACCAGATGCCTTGATCGGCGAGTGCACAATGATCCTGGCCGGCGAGCGGCAGATCAAACCCAAGCCCACTCCAGAGGGTCTGAGCCTTGCCCTCTCTGATCTCCGAACCAACAACCAGCGCCCAACGGCGCGCTCGCTCCGGACCTACACGGCCGACGCGATGCGGCAACTCACCGAGGGTATCAGCACCTCCCGGGAACGCGACGGCGCGACCGCGTGGGACAAGGCGATGGAGGACGCCCAGGCACGGGAGGAGGCCAATGCTCACTGAAAGCGATGTGCTGACCGGCCTCCGTGATCTTGCTGTCGTGTTCCGGCCCCCGAACGGGCGGGACGACCTTGATCGCCTTGCGCGCGTGTACCGGCGGGCCTTGGAAGATGTGGAGCCCTTCGAGTTCCGGCACGCCATCCAGGACTACCTCGCCAAAGGCCAACGATTCTGGCCAGCCCCATCGAAACTGCGGACGGCGGTAGATGAACAACGGCACCGGAATCCCCGCGCGACGAGCGGACTTTCGTTGCGGATGCAATACGGAGAATGGCAGAGCGGAGGCGACCTAGCCAACGACCCGTGTCCGGTGTGTGGTGCCAAAGTCGAAAAGGACGACCACCACAACCGGCCGCAGATCCACCACGAACACCAGGTGCATTACGAGGCGGGCGTTGGCTACGCAGGACCGCGCACCGGGCCTGTGGATGCTCGGAAGCAGCTTCTACCGACGGGGTCGTTATCGGTGACGAAACACTTACCACCGGGGGCGGCATCACCGCAACACAATTTTCTAACCACGGAGCAAACGCAATGATCCCCACCATCCTGAAGAAGCTCGGCGACTTCCTGCTACCGAAGGCCGGGAAGATTTTCAAGGGGCACGTGACCAACATCGGCGTGGCCACGGTGGCTGCCGGAATGGCCTATGCCGGACTCAAGTCCGGCAATGTGTTCGAGTCCATCCGGGTACTCGTCGACGTCGCCGAGCGTGGTGTGGCGTTGTTGCTCGAGGCGAAGCCACACGCAGTCGTCATTATCGGTGCGATCACCACTCTCGCCGGCTGGTTCCGCAAGGCAGGCCACCGGCTCGGTAAAGACCAGTCCGCCGGCAATCTGTGACGTTTACATCCGAGCTCCACACCAAAGAGGACCAGCTATGCAAATCAACAACTACGGTCCGATACAGTTGGGATATACTGCGGGAAGCGAGCAACCTTGACGGCGTCGGAGCATACTTCAGCGAGACCAGGACCCTCACGGGACGTTTTGTGAACAGTTGGGAATGGCCCTTTCTCGCGAGCGGAGCATCTCGCAGCGTCGGTGTTGAGTATTCAATACGCGGCCAAACATATCGATGGATACACCCGCCGAGAATTCAATCGGTCAGGCGTCCTCAGGACGTCATGTCCCTAACCAACCACCTAGGAGAACCCACGCGATTTCTGGAAATGTTTCGGAGTACCACCTAGGAGAAACCGGAATTAACATGAACCCGATCGTCGTCCCCATAGGGATCGCGGCTACTGCTTTTTATCTGTCTCCCGTAAACTTACAGTGATCTCAAACCGTAAAAGCTGGAAGGGAAGGGGAAGATTGTTGGAAGTCATTGAATCACCGTCAGTTAACTGCGACCTAATGGAGGAAGCTCTAAAGTCGCTCCCTCCAAAACCGGACGACAATGCCAAGCAGGCATCTAAGAAGCGTGGCACTTATCCCCTTGCGGTAGGGAGGGGATAGGATGGACAAAGACCACTCCTTGCTCTGGAACGGAGGATTTTGTGCCGACCGCCGACCGCCTTATTGATCTCCCGCCCTTTGAGCTCGAGAAAGCGATAGCGGACCTCTTGAAAGCCGCCCTCTCAAAGCGCGGTGCCTGCGTAACTCACGACGGCAAGCCCGGCCAGCCAGACATTATCGTCGAGGCCGATGACTTCGCTTTCGTGGTCGAGGTTGCCAAGAGAAGCGGTGCGGATGCGGCAAGCGAATACCTGGCGATACGCGACCATCGGGTGAAGACGGAGCGGGAGCTGGGGAAGACCACGCACCTTCTGTTCACCTGCCTATCGACGCCGGATCGGCTCATTCGGGCGATGGTGTCGGAAAATCATCAACGTGAGGCTGAGGTGGGTGCGGCGCGTTCGTCGTTCCTCCGGATCGAATCGCTCACGTACGTTCTCGATCAGCTAGCATCATCGAGCGCGGATCGGTTTCCCCTCGACCGCTGGCGCAAGTGGTTCCATGAGTGGCGAGAAATCCGAGACGATGTTGTGGCGTTCGATCGCGCCGCCGGGATTGTCCTAGCCGGGTGTGATGAAGCCTCGCTCGAAGTACAGCGGCAGGTGGATGTCCATGCGCAGTTGGAGCAGGAGGCCCTTCGGAGGGCTGTACAGCACCTAGAGGACGTGCTGAGGCATCGGAATATCCTTCGAGACAGCGCCATGCAGGTTCTCGTTTACATCGTGTTCGTGAAACTTTATGAGGAGAAGCGCGAAACCACGGAGGTTACAAGTCGGTTCACGGAGGTTGGATTCCTGAACTTCCGTGGCAGGCTACCGGCTCAGGTCCGGAAGAAGTACGACGGGCGCACGCTCGACTACTTGTTGCGAGAGATCGCGCAGGACGAGGAAGTCAAAGAGGCGGGGATCCTGGAGGGAGTATGCCTCCCGGCTCAGATCGATGACGACTTCCTCATCCGGCACGTCCTTCCGGTTCTGGATCGATACCACTTCCGGGGCACGCACCTCGACGCACTCGGATCCGTCTTCGAGGCGTTGGCGCGACGTGCGGAGAAAGACACGCGCATTGGGCAGTTTTTCACGCCCGGCCCGATCGTACGAATGGCGATCGAGATAGCCCGGCCCTCACCTACCGAGCTTGTCTTGGACCCGGCGGCAGGTACTGGACGATTCTTGACCGCCAGCATGGAGCGAATGTTGGCGCAGGCCAGAGAGGTTCCGGGCAGGCGGGAAGCAGACATAGCTGAAGCGATCAAAGCCGAACGCCTCCTTGGGACTGATGCGGACGAGTGGATCGTAACGATTGCCAAGATGAACATGTATATCCATGGCGACGGGAAAACGAACATCCGGCAGGAGAACGGTTTGTTCCTGGCGGATCTCGACTCGGTGTTTCCGGGTCACGCCGACCTGTTGGGTCGCGTGGATCTCGTGCTGACGAATCCCCCGCTCGGGGACCTCAACTACAAGGCGTATGCGCTGGAAATCGCGGATCGCTCGGACAAGTACGCTGACGCCGCCGAGTGGCTAAAGGAAAGACTCCCACTCCTTCCGGGCCGCTTCGTGGAGGAGCGAATAACGGAGGAGTCCGAGAAGAAGATCGCGGAGTGGGAGGAACGACTTTCCGGGGCGCTGCGCGAGGGAGATGAATCAGCCAAGAAGGCAGCTCGGAAATGGAAGCGATACCACGAAGAGAAGCGGGCTGAGGCCGTCGCGGCTGTCCGAGAGGGGCGAGCCACCTACGAGACTTCTGGATCAACCGCCAAGGGTGGTGCTCTGTTCCTAGCCGTCATCAAGGACTATCTACGCCCGGTTGCCGACGAATCGATGGTTGAGGAGTGGAGAGGGGGGCGAGTCGGGATCATTGTTGACGAAGCCATCCTAAACACACCGGAGTACGCTGCGACACGACGGTTTCTCCGTCAGCACTTCTTCATCAAGGCGGTGGTCAGCATCGGGCGTGATGCTTTCTGGTATCAGGCCCGCACAACCGCCAAGACTTCTCTTTTATATTTGGTTCGGAAGTCCGATCCGAATGTTGGCCAGAGAGAGCCGATCTTCTATTGTCATGTGGAGGACATCGGGTTCACCAGAACCGGCAAGCCGGGCGAGAGTGAGATACCAGGCGCCCTCACCGCATACCGAAGATTCGAGGACGCCATGAGCTACCAGGGACACGACCTCGACGAGCAGAAAGTTCGGGATGAGATCAAGAAGATGGAGTGGCCCGCCTCACTTCGATTCCGCTGGTTGGACGAAGACGAAGACCATGGTGAACGACTCGACTACGCCTACGTAGCAGCTAAGGAGATCAAGGCATCGCTTCCCCTGGACCATCGAACCCTAGGGTACTACGCCGAGGTCGTGGTGCGGCATCCGGAGGAGGACGACACACGGTTCTATCGGTTTGGAACGATCGACCGCAACACAGGAGAGGTGGGTTTCAGGGAGCTTACGGACACCCTGTACGCACCCTCCGATCTTCGCGTCATCCGAGAGGGGGACATCGTGGTTTCGGGAATCGACCTCGTGAATGGTGCCGTAGGATATGCGGATGCCTCGGTCAATGGCCTCGTCGTCTCAAAGGAGTTTTACACGCTGGCCGTAAGAAAGGAAGCTAAGGAAGAGGTTGATCCCAGGTTCCTCGCAATCCTACTCCGCACTCCGAGCGCCCGGAGGCTCACTCTACCCACGGGCACATCGAACCGAACTCGCGTCGAGGAAGAAGATGCGCTATTAGCACTCCCTTTGCCGGATCTCCCCCCACTCGCAGAACAGGCCGCTGTGGCGGATCGAGTGCATGCAGCGTACGAATCGCAAAAGCGGGCGGCAGAAACCATCGACGCGGCCCTCGTCGATACAGATACGCAATGGCAGGGCGAGGAGGGCAGTGAAGCGTTACTCGGAACTCTCGAGGCGGCTCGCACCAGGGACCTTACCAAGCTCGCGCACCCAGAGGACGCACCAGAACCGACGGGCTACTTCCGAGATTACACCATTGCCGACGAGTACGGTTGGTTCGTTCGATTCCCTGGTAAGCATCGGGACGGACCATACTTCGAGGAAACGGCACGGCTGATCTACACAGAAGAGAAGTCACGACGGGACCGCCTCGCCACCAAGGGAGAGACCGATGGCTGAAGGAGAAATGATGAGTAAAATCACAAAGTGTCCGAAATGTGGTGGCAATATCGTGGAACCAGCGTATCCAGGTGATGGAGACTATCCCGTACCGCCCATGTGTGAGTGTCGGAAATGATTTATGCAGGGAGTGTGATCGTTGGAGTCGTCTCCATCGTGCTGATGTTTGCGATGTTCAAGTACATCTGGACGCGGAAAGACTGGCAGATCGACAAGGACGGCTGGCCGCCCGATCTATGCGGTGGTGGATGGAGAGAGCCGAAGCTGCGCGGCTGCGAGAAGGGATACATCACCACCGGCATCCCCGTAGAGCCTGTCAGCGCATACTCGTGTGTAATGTATCCTGCCGCTGCGTGGGTGGCACTGCAATCTGTCGGAGGAGGACCGGCCGTCGTGTTTTTCGTAACGATGACCTTTCTTGGCTTCGGCTCGGCTGCGTACCATGGCGTCAAGACGCAGTGGGCCGGGAAGTGGGACGACGCTGGCATGTACGCCGTGTTCGCCGGGCTCGGTATCTATGCGATGGTTGTGGGGCACTCGTGGGAAACGTGGATCATGCTGGCCGCTGCTGCGACCGCCGCCGTGCTGCTGACGTACTTCGTCCACGGCAACCTCATCGGTCGCATGGGCACCCTGCTTGCTTTTACCTGGGCTGGTGTGTTTACCAGCGGTGACGTGAGGCTGGGACTGTACAGCATTGGTCTGTTTGCTCTGGCCATGACCGCGTGGCAACTCGACAAGCGTAGTGGCCTGCTGGGTCGGTTCGGTCACGGCATTTGGCATGTGTTTACAGCAATCGCAATGGCCGTGCTATTCGCGGCGATAGCATGAAAGTCACCTTTGAGTTCTCACTGCCCGAGGACCAGGATGATTACAAAATGTACCAGCAGGCGCCAGAGTTTCATATGGCCCTCCATGGGATGTACGAGTGGCTGCGTAGCCAGTACAAGCATGGTGCCCCAACGATAAAAGTGGAGGAAGTTTGGGATGTGTTTCATCGAACATGCGAAGTGTTCATCAACGACCTATAACAGAGAGTGATATTATGACTAGAATGTTTATGTCACTTCTGCTTTTTGCCCAACCCCTGCAGGCGCAAAGGATTCAAAGCATAGAATCTTTTGCTACGGATAATGGCAATACCTATATTGGACAATTCCAGTTGAACAGTCTAAAGAGAGTCAACCCACCAGCAGAGTTTCTACTGTGGTGGGACGAGATGAAAGTTTGTACAGGGCTAAAGGCAGCCTATCCAGAAGACGATGGCTTCGATAAACTTGGTTGGTTTTATGCAGATGCAATCTACAGATTCGGGGAGTTCTTACTAGGGCTGTCCTTCGAGGTTCCTCCAGAGGTAATTGTCCTCACCCCCGAGCTAGTGTCAATAATAGATCCAACGCCCAGATTGTTTGAGGGCATTATAAAACACGAGATACTGCACCACTTGTTGTATCTGCAGGAGGGTCCGGTTCGGGCTTCTGTTCAGCAACCGCCGTTTAAGCAGTTCACTCACTGTTTACCTTTAGCTCCCAAGTATGGTCAATACCATGAGAAGGACAGCCAGTGAATCGCTGGCTCCTTGCACCTCTAGTCCTGCTCACTCTGGCAACGCACACCCCTGCGCCGTTGCCTATGGCAGAGCCGATAGTGGTCTCTAAGAAGCCGCTGAGTCTTTTCAGTATCAGCGAACAACGAGATACACTTGTCGCTCGAGAGGCGAGAAGGCAGGGTGTTCCTGTGTGGCTGGCGTTGAGCATAGCACACGCGGAGAACTGGACTGGTGATTCAACAGCGGTGAATCCGCGGAGCGGGGCGATTGGCCTTCTCCAAATTCATCCTGTGAATTTCGGGCGGTTCCCTGAGTGTGGTGAGAATATAAGAAATCGTTATACGAACGTCTGTTATGGGATACAAATCCTCGGTCATTGTATCGAAAGTGCCGAGGATTTGTCACAGGCTCTTAGCTGTTATGGGGGCGCAACGCGCAATAGCACCCGGAGAAAATATGTGGATGATGTGGCGCGTAGGGCTAGACTGGAGTGGCTTTAATGAACGAACCAGGGCTGGGTGAAAACCGTCGTGACCAGTAACACCCCGCTCTGTTTGATTGCGGTCGACCCGTCCATCTCAAATGTCGGTGTGGCGGTCGTCGTCGTTGAGGGGTTTGGGTCGTTCCGCGTTATGGACACCGTCACGATCCACACCAAGTCTCAAGCGGAGATGCCGGATCGGATAGGGCAGATCGCCCAGCGGGTTGCGTCCTTGGTCGATCACTACTCATGCGATTACGGTGTGATCGAGCAACCTTCAATCCCGTGGACGAAGGGCACGAAGCGCAACCAACACCCGACGTCGATCATGCTGAAGGGCGCCGGATACGGCGCGGCGATGTCTGGACTGGTTCGGCGGCTCCCCGTCAGCAACGTTCGGGATGTTGCCGTGGCGCAGTGGTACCCGCGGGATCGGGGCCGCATGATGTCGAAAAGAAATCTCATCACACGGGTCCGGACGGCCTACCCCGAGCACGCCTCGAGCGAGCATACCTGTATGGCGATTAGCCTTGCTGACTGGTGGAGCAGGAACGTCGCGCCCTGGATCTGGCATGAGACAGAGAAAACAGCATGACGGAGCGGTTTCGCAAACTTGCAGAGTTGTGGCGCCAGGAAGCGGAGAGGATGCGCCGACGCGGCTTCGAGACCCAGGCGACGATCATCGATTCGTTCGCCGCCGAGCTGGACGCCCTGACCACCGAATGGGAGCTCGAGGCGCTGCTCATTTCAGACGCTGCGGCCGAGATTCGGAAGAGTCCGGGCCAGATCCGCCGACACGTCCGGGCCGGACGCCTTGCGAACGTGGCCGAAAAGGGTCCTATTCGTGTGAGACGCCGCGACATCTTCGAGCTGCACCCGAGGGCATCATGACCGACTGCTATTCTGAGGGGTTCGGGCCGCGCGGATTCCGTGTTAGAATCCAAGAACGCGAGCCAGGCGGTATCCTCTACTGGCGACATCGAGATACAGCCGATCCGGCCGGCACAGGACGTTCCGTGTGGGGTTCGCTGGGGCATCGTGACAAGGCTCGGGCACGTACCTGGGCACTCCACCGCTCTGACGAACTCCGGGCCGGTATGCCGGACCCCGATCCGGCTCTCTACTGTACCCGCCTCTTCGCGCTCTATTTGGACTACGAGACGCCCAAGAAGATCGATACGAGCCAAACGAATGACCGCCGGGTGGCTAAGATGTGGATGCAGGTCCTTGGGCCACGGCGAGACCTTCACACGATCGATTCCGGAACCTGGGAATGGTTCGCCCGTGATCGCTCGCGAGGTACGATCAATGCGAACGGCAAGAGGCCTAGGCCAACGGATCGGCTACCCGTCCGGCCCCGGACCGTCCGATCTGACCTTCAGTGGCTCCGGACCGCGCTCCGATGGGCTGTGGGTTGGCGCGACGAATCCGGTCAACCGCTCCTGACCGACGACCCGACCCGATACTTCGATCTGCCGCCCATGGACGAACCGGTCCAGCCGATTGTCTCGCAGGACCGCCACGAGAAACTTCTGGCTGCGGCCCAGAGGGTCGAGGTCCAGGTCCGCCGGCCTGGGTGGCGGCAGAAAGTGAAATCGTTCCTGCCCGAGCTGCTCGAGGTCATGAATGAAACCGGCCGCCGGATCTCGGCTGCGCGCCAGCTCCGACTGCGGGACGTCATCCTAAAGCGATCGGACAAATTGCCCCATGGGCTCATTGTGTGGCCTGCCGAGACCGACAAGAAAAGGAAGCGCCGCATACAGCCGATGAACGCGAGCGCGCGGTCGGCGATTGAACGGCGGCTGAAGGCGATCGCGTCGACGGATCCTGCGGCCTGTTTGTTCCCTTCCCCAACGGATCCGGCCAAACCCGCTTCGAAACGATTCTGCTATGAGCTGATACGGCGCGCGGAGTCCATCGCGGGACTCGAGCACGTACCCGGGCTCGGGTATCACGGCTACCGCCGGAAGTGGCCGACCGAGAGGAAACATCTACCGCTGAAGGAAGTCGCGGCTGCCTTGGGGATCGAGGAAGAAACGGTGTTGAAGATCTACCAGCAGGTCGACGAGGAGACGCTGTATCGGGTCGTTGCCAACCCGCGCCAACTGCGAGAGGTGCAATGAGACAGCCGTGGGAGCAAGAGCCCGACGCCTGGAAAGGAAAGAGCGAAACCGCGGAGAAGTGGGAACGTCTTGTGGTCGCTCTCCGAAAGGCAACGGCAGCGTTCCAGCGGTTCGGCGCTGCGGTTGCCGCGTGGGAATATCGCCACGTCGCCGCCGAGATCTCGAAGCGGACACCGGTCGCCCCGGCTCCGATCTACCGGGCGCTCCGGGCGGGATTCACGGCCGGGCAGGTCGAGGTAGCGATCGATAACGCGACGGCGAACGGCATAGATCCGGCGAGTTTTTGGCAGCTACTATGGGGTCGTGCTGTGGAGAACGAATGGGGACCTGTCACAGAACCTGTCACACCCCACGGAGTCCACAGAAAGGCCCACGGGCTAAGTGGCCATGAGAGTTGAGCTTACCAAGTCGGGACGGCCGGATTCGAACCGGCGACCCCCTGAACCCCATTCAGGTGCGCTACCGGACTGCGCCACGTCCCGTTGTGTAGGTACTACAACAACTTAACCCTACTTGGCCGCCTCGAGAAAAGGCAGGGTGTGCAAGAAAGTGTGCAATTAAGACGCTCTGCATCGCACTACTCCTTGCTTTCCCTAAGCCTCCCACCGCTCAAGACGACCTCCAACATAGTCGCTTCATCTGCCTGCTGGTAGCACTGACGGAGACTCTCCAGCTCCCTCCAGCCGCCCGCGACTAGCCCCTTTTGGGGGTCCGGACTTGTGCGCGTTGGGGGGCTGGAAAACTCCCCCATGGTGCGTCCGGTCCCCACTCAGGAGCGACGGGTCCATGGGAGCGCGGGCAGCTGCTCCGGCCGCTGCGTCCGTCAGGGCAGGGTCGGTGGGCCTGTAACGGCCGCGCCGCCCCCGGGCGTCGCCGCACCACGCATTCTCGACCCGGCGTAGCATCCCTTGGAAGCCGCAGGGCAGGGCACCACCTTGTAAGGGACACTGGCCGACAGCGCACCTTTACTATCGACAGCGCACCTTTACTATAAGGAATAGACGCTTGCTCGGAAGGTGGGGTAAAAAGTGGGGTAAGAACATGCTACTTCTAGCCGATCTTCCCGCTTCAGATACTACGAGGACGCCCGTAACACCTCGTAAATGCTACAAGTTGTCGTACCTGGTCCTCCCCGCAACCCGAAATGGGGTTCAGGGGGTCGCCGGTTGACGCCCGCTCCTCTCTCCTCCGCCGCTCGCGTCCGCTCTGTGCGCACTCGAACCTACGGTTCTCGGGCGCACGACGCGTCGAATCCGGCCGTCTGTAGAGGTTTTCCAGCAGTCCAACTGTGAGGCTCTCGTCCTCAATGGTTGTCTCGTTCGCGAACAGCGCGTGAAGCAGCTCGTAGGCGTGCTGAATGGCCAACTGTTTGTCGCGATGCCCCAGGCTCTTGCGAGCCTCCTTTCCGTTGATGTAAACCGCATGATTGTGCCACCGGGCCTCGCCTCGTATACGCGGACCCGGTAGCCGCGTTCGCCGATCGACTTCGACCAGCACCGTGCGGGCTTCCTTTTCATGGAAACTTCCTCCGGAGTCTGGCGATGTCTTGGGTATCGGCATTGGCATCATTCGGTCGCCTACTGTGGGTAGCAAGCTTCTCGAGGTCAACGCTCGCAACTCCATCGATCTGTGCGCTCTTCGAACTGGGAGAGGCGTATGATCGCGCAGGCCAAACCGACTCGACGCTGGCGATCTACGAGCGGTACATCTCTACGCCAGGCCTGTTTCGCTTGAGCGAGGACGCGGTTCAGCTGCCGATCATCTACCGGCGGCTCGGTGAGCTCTATGAGGAGCGCGGAGACGATGAGCGCGCCGCCGATTACTACAGCCGATTCGTGGACCTGTGGAAGGATGCGGATCCAGAGCTCCAACCGGTGGTGGCGGACGTAAGAGCACGCATCGCGCAGCTCGTGGGCGAGCGCTGAGAAACGCGCAGCGGCTCAACCGTCGCTGAGCTAGCCTTCCCGAGCCCATCACATTCGCTGTTACCAGTTGTCGTAGCTGGTAACACCGTATCGGTACCGCAGTAACAACGAGAACAAAGAAGGGAACTGTCGAGCGACGCCCCGACCGGCCCCGGCCATCGTGCTGGCAAAGGCCTTCGCCGAGCACGGCGAACCGCGTGACTGGCGGGGGTGACCGCGGGTCTTGCTCGTACCTCGCGGTTTTATGCGACAGCCGTTAGCCCGCGCCCCCCCTGAACCTACCTCAGGCCCGGTATTGTCTTGTGGACTTGGTGACAATATCATAGGCAGGCACCAGCATTACAGTGCCCGTGCCCCTGTCTTGATGCGCTACGCACCGCTGCTCGGGGGGGACTCACATGACCGCGATAGGGCTTCACATGACTGGTGATTGACGGGCCCGATCTTATTTTGTTAAAGCAATGACTAGAAACTGACTACAGCTAGGTACGGGGTTCGATAACCCTCACGCATGTTTGACCATCGGGGCGGCGGTGGGAGCGCTGAAGTTGACCGCGGCGTTGGGCGAGGCGTTGGCCGCGCAGGCGCGGGCAGATCCTCCGTCGACTGCTTGGCTCCTGGGTTCTTCACGAACGCCGTCCATCCGTGGGAGGTGCCTTGGACCCCGGATTTGTCGGTGGTATCTCAAGCCGTGAGGATTCCCTCGCCGTGAGTTCGCATCGTCCAGTTGTACGAGGTCCTCGGGTACCTCGTCACCGCCTGCGGGTCGGGTCCCTTCTCCTGCTTACCTTGGCAGTGTGGGCGAGCCCGTCCGCGGCGCAGGTTCCCACGGAAACGGCGGACAGCGCCAAGGCGCTCTACAATCAAGGCCTCAGGGCGTACCGCTTGGGTTCGCAACAAAGTCTCGAGCGAGCGATCGGCTTGTGGACGCAGGCGGCGGCGCTGTATCGAGAGGTGGGCGACCGCGCGGCCGCAGGCACCACGCTCAATAACATTGGTGAGGTCCACCGTGCGCTGGGGCGGCCCGACTCGGCGCTCGCCTACCTCGGGCAGGCGTTGGTGATCCGGCGTGCCCTGGGCGACCGCCCAGGTGAGGGCGGCGCGCTCAATAACATTGGCCTGGTTCACGACGCGCTGGGGCGGCCCGATTCAGCGCTCGCCTACTACGGGCAGGCGTTGGTGATCCGGCGTGAGGTGGGCGACCGCCGGGGTGAGGGCGCCACGCTCAGTAACATTGGCCTGGTCTACGACGCGCTGGGGCGGCCCGATTCGGCGCTCGCCTACTACGGACAGGCGTTGGTGATCCGGCGTGCCGTGGGCGACCGTGGGGGTGAGGGCGCCACGCTCAGTAACATTGGCCTGGTCTACGACGCGCTGGGGCGGCCCGATTCGGCGCTCGCCTACTACGGGCAGGCGTTGGTGATCCGGCGTGCCGTGGGCGACCGTCGGGGTGAGGGCGTCACGCTCAACGGCATGGGCGGGGTCCACTCTGCGCTGGGGCGGCCCGATTCGGCGCTCGCCTACTTCGGGCAGGCGTTGGTGATCGCGCGTGCCGTGGGCGACCGCCCAGGTGAGGGCACCACGCTCAATAACATTGGCCTGGTCCACCGTGCGCTGGGGCGGCCCGACTCGGCGCTCGCCTACTACGGGCAGGCGCTAGTGATCGTGCGGGCCGTAGGCGACCGCCCGGGCGAGGGCACCACGCTCAATAACATTGGCCTGGTCCACCGTGCGCTGGGGCGGCCCGATTCGGCGCTTGCCTACTACGGGCAAGCGTTGGTGATCCGGCGTGCCGTGGGCGACCGCGCGGGGGAGGGCACCACGCTCAATAACATTGGTGTGGTCCACCGTGCGCTGGGGCGGCCCGATTCGGCGCTCGCCTACCTCGGGCAGGCGTTGGTGATCCGGCGTGAGGTGGGCGACCGCCGGGGTGAGGGCACCACGCTCAATAACATTGGTGCGGTCCACCGTGCGCTGGGGCGGCCCGATTCGGCGCTCGCCTACTACGGGCAGGCGTTGGCGATCCAGCGTGCGATGGGCGACCGCCGGGGCGCGGGCACCACGCTCAATAACATGGGCGGGGTCCACTCTGTGCTGGGGCGGCCCGACTCGGCGCTCGCCTACCTCGGGCAGGCGCTAGTGATCGTGCGTGAAGTGGGCGACCGCGCGGGGGAAGGCACCACGCTCAATAACATTGGTGAGGTCCACCGTGCGCTGGGGCGGCCCGATTCGGCGCTCGCCTACCTCGGGCAGGCGTTGGTGATCCGGCGTGAGGTGGGCGACCGCCGGGGCGAGGGCACCACGCTCACCAACATCGGCGTCTTCTATCATCGTGCCGCTGACTCTGCTCGACTCGGCGCGGCCGTCGCGTATTACGACTCGGCGGCGGCGGCGCTGGCCTCCATCGCTGCACATGCCGGCACCGACCCCAATCGGCTTACCTTCGCTGCGCAGTCGGTGCCTCTGTTTAACGAGTGGAGCCTCGCGTGGTTGGGCTTGGAGGGACGAGCAGGTGCACGAGCGGCGGCGTTTTCGGCGCTGGCCGTGGTGGAGCGGGGTCGCGCGCAAGCGTTGCTGGACCTGATGCGCACCAGTGCCGATACGATCGTGGCCGGTAAGGATCTCGCAGCGGAAGGGCTGGCAGTGGTCCATACGGTGACGCAGCGCGGGGTGGCCGCGCTGTCGTATCTGGTGACGGCGGACACACTCATCATCTGGCTCGTGTGGCCTTCCGGTGAGCTGGACGTTACCCGGCGCGCAGTGGCCCGGGACTCCGTCAATCAGCTGGTTGGGCAATGGCGGCGCGCGCTGGGGGTGGACCAACCGGCCGGGCGATCAGGCAGCCGCGCCGCGGCCACGGCGCAGCGACTCGTGGCGTTGCTGCTGCCGTCTGTGCTGACGGCAGGGTCGACGGCTTTTCGTGAACTCGTGATTGTCCCGCACGGCCCGCTTGGCCTCGTGCCGTTTGCCGCATTGCCGCTGGAGCATGGCGAATTGCTGGGGCTCCAGTACGCGCTGCGCTATGCCCCTTCGCTTGCAGTCCTTGCGGAGACCGAAGCCCGCCCGGGCCTGGAAGCGGGAGTCGATCGCCGGACGGCGCTGCGGGAGGCGCTCGTCGTGGGCAATCCGAAGATTCCTGCGTTCGTGCAGGCCGAGCCCCTCCCCGAAGCGGAGCGGGAGGCAGCGTGGCTCGCAGGTGAGCTTCGGGTTCGGTGGCTCGGGGGGCGGGATGCGACAGAAAGCGCGGTGCGGCAGCGGCTGCCGAGTGCGCGGTTGGTGCACCTGGCCACCCATGGTCGCGCGTTTGCGTCGGACGCGCAGGTGCGGCGATCGTTCCTCATGCTGGCGACGGATGAGGACACGGGGACGCATGATGGCATTCTCTCCTTGGCCGACATCCTGGATAGCCCCCGGTTGGAGCTGTTGGCCGAATTGGTGGTGTTGAGCGCGTGTCAGACGGGGTTGGGAAATCTGCAGGATGCGGAGGGGATGGTGGGGTTTGCTCGGGCGCTGTTGGCGCGGAGTGCGCTGGTGTCTTTGTGGCGTGTGGATGATCGGGCGACGCGGGAGCTGATGGAGCGATTTTACACGCACTGGTTGGGGCCCGACCAGCCGAGCAAGACGGAGGCGTTGCGGCGAGCCCAGCAGGAGTTACAGACGGAAAGGCGCTTCGCGGATCCCCGAGCGTGGGCCGCATTCCAACTCGTGGGGGCCCGCTAGAGGGGGAGTACCTGAACTTGCCGGGATTGGAGTACGCGGTGTCTCCGGACGGCTCACGCATCCTCGTCGTGCGGAGTTGTCGGGGAGCTAACCACCACGACGCTGAACGTCGTCACGAACTGGTTTGAGGTGTTGGAGGCGAAGGTGGGGAACTAATGATTTCAGATTCTAGACTTGTTCTCAATCGCAAATCGCAAATCGCTATCTAGAATCTCGAATCTTCACTCCAACGGCCCCGCTCCCCGAATCGCGATCGCTCGATCCTCTTGCCCCGCCATCGTATTCCGCTGCACGAGGAACTCACCCGTCCGACCGTCTTCCAGCGTCAAGCTGTAACGCCCGCCCCGCGTGAGGCTCGTCAGGTGTTCCGAGGTTATGGTCCCGAACCAGTTGTCACGCTCGGTCTCCGCAAGCGTGACCATGACGCCTTGGGCAATGGGGTCTCCTCCACGCTCGCAGACGGTGCATCGAAAGAAGGGCATCTGGCAAGCTCCGTGTAGATCGGGGGCAGGGTGGTGTTGCAGAAGACTACTCAACCACGCGAGCGGGGGCCACTGGTAAAGTTATAAACAGTTTAATAACAATAAGTTATGCCATTTATGAATCGGTTCTTGACTATTTAGTACAAAACAGTTATACTGTGCGCCATGGGAAGACCACGTGAATTCGACGAAGCGGAGGCCCTCGACCGGGCGATGGAGGTGTTCTGGAAGAAGGGCTACCAGAAGACCTCCTTGGATGACTTGCTGGATGCCATGGGCATCCAGCGGGGCAGCTTCTACAACACGTTCGGTAGCAAGAAGGAGACATATCTCCGGGCGATCGACCGGTATACCGAATTCATGTCAAACGGTGGTCCCTACGCGCAGGCGGTCCAGCAGGAACCGGGGCTCGGGGCGCTGGTCACGCTGTGCGATACCTACATCGACAGCGTTACGGGCGACGCTGAGCCACGGGGATGTTTCTTCGCGCACGTCTCGAAGGAACATCGGGGGGATGATCCAGTCATTCAGCAGGCCATCCTCAAGGGGATCGATCGCATGCGCGGGATCGTGAAGCGATCGATCGAGGCAGCCCAGCGGGACGGTGATCTTCCGGAGGAGGTCTCGGCGGAGGGCATGGCGACGCTGTTCATGTCGGTGGCTTGGGGCATCCACGTGATGGCCGAAGCGGGCGTTCCCAAGGACGACCTGAAGACGGCCGCGTCGCAGCTCTTCGTCATGAGCCAAGCTCCGGCCTAATCGCGCCTCTACTGGTAGGGCGTTTTTTTGGTCGCAGTTTTGTACTGATTAGTCAAATTGAGAAAGGGATATCACAACATGGCCACACAACCTCAGGAAAGCATCATCTCGAGATACACTCGGTGGATCATCCGCCGGCGATGGTGGGTCTTGGCTTCCGCCATCGTCGTGACGGTCGCCTCGGGGGCCGACATTCGGAACCTGGGCCTCTCCACCGATTACCGGACGTATTTCAGCGAAGACAATCCGGACCTCGTTGCATACGAAGAGATCGAAAATATCTACACGCGCAACGACAACGTGCTTCTTATCATCAAGCCACGGGGCGGGGACGTGTTCACGGCGCGCACGCTGGAGGCGATTCGCGGGCTGACGGAAGACGCCTGGCAGATTCCGCACTCCACACGCGTCGATGCCATCACCAATTTCCAACACACCTGGGCCGACGGTGACAATCTGATCGTGGAAGATCTCCTTGGGAACGGTGAGATCACCCAAGCCGATATCGATCGCGTGCGCACCGTTTCCTTGTCCGAGCCGCTTCTGGCCGGCCGATTGATTGCGCGGGACGGCAACGCCACGGGCGTGAACGTTCGCATCAACTTGCCGGGTGAAACGACCGATGAGTTGCCGGCGACGGCGGCATATGTACGGTCGTTGGCGGCCGACTACTCCGAGCGGTATCCGGAATTGGAGATCAAGACCTCGGGCATCACGATGCTCAACATGGCGTTCGCCGAGGCGCCGATGAAGGATCTCCCGCTCGTCATGCCGCTCATGTTTGCGGCTTTCCTCGTTACGATCGTGGCCGTGCTGCGATCGGTCGGTGGTACGGCCGGGACGCTGGCGGTCATCGGTTTGTCTACCGTGACGGCGGTTGGCATAGCAGGCCATCTCGGCACGTTTCTCGATCCCACCAGCGCGTCCGCGCCCACCATCATCTTGACGTTGGCGGTCGCCGACTCGATACACATCCTCGTAAGCTTCTTGCAGCAGCGACGCAGTGGTCTCTCGAACCACGATGCCATCGTCGAGGCGATGAGCGTCAACGCACAGCCCGTGTTTCTCACGAGTATCACGACGGCGATCGGGTTCTTGAGCCTCAACTTCAGCGATTCACCGCCATTCCAGCTGCTCGGCAACATCACGGCATTTGGCGTGATGGTCGCGTGGCTCTACTCGATGACGGTTCTCCCCGCCTTGGTGTCGGTCTTCAAGAATCCCGTTCGGGTACGGCGTGCAGGGTTCACCGAGCGCACGGTTGGGGCGTTGGGTCGGTTTGTCGCCGCGCGGCATCGTCCCATTCTTGCTGTGACGAGCCTGGCCGTGATAGCGCTGTCACTGAGTGTGGGTCGGTTGCAGGTGAACGACCGGTACCACGAGTACTTCGCGGAATCAATGCCGATCAGGCAGGGAACCGACTTTGGCATCGCCCATCTCACCGGGCCCTACTCGGCGACGTTTTCCATCGAAGCCGGTAAGTCTCAGGGCGTGAGCGATCCGGCGTATCTCGCGACGGTGCACGCGTTCACGCAGTGGTTGGAGGCGCGGGCCGGCCGTGCAGCACGTCAACAGCTTCAGCCACACGATGAAGCGCCTCAACAGGAACATGCACGGTGACGATCCGGCATTTCACAAGTTGCCCGAGTCACGGGAGCTCGCAGCACAGTACTTGCTACTGTACGAGCTGTCCCTTCCGTATGGATTGGACGTCAACGATCAGATCAACATCGACAAGAGCGCGCTTCGAATCGACGTCACGTACGGCGACATCGACACCGCCGAGCTCGAGCGCGAGGCCAACGCGACCAAGGCGTGGCTAGCCAGGCACGGTACGGCGGCGATGCAGACGGCCGAAGCGACGGGCATCGCTCAAATGTTTGGTAAGATCACCAGGCGAAACATCTCGTCGATGATCTTGGGTACCGGAATCGGTTTTGCTGCCATCGCGTTGATTCTGATGCTCGCCCTCCGGAGCGTTCGGATGGGAGTGATCAGTCTCATCCCAAACATCGTTCCCACCGCCATGGCATTCGGCATATGGGCTTTCCTGGTGGGCGAAGTTGGTTTTGCGGTTTCGGTGGTGGCCGGATTGTCCATCGGCATCATCGTCGACGACACGGTCCATTTCCTCACCAAATACAATCGGGTACGCGACCACCTGGATCCGAAAGCGGCAGTGCGATACGCCTTTGAGAGTGTGGGTTCCGCGATCGTGGCCAACACTCTCATCGTTGGCATCGGATTCGCGATGCTCGGCCTCAGCACGTTCCGCGTCACTGCGTACATGGGCTTGCTCACATCACTCACGATCGTGGCCGCGTTGGCGGTCGACTTCCTGCTGTTGGCCGGCACTGCTGATCGCGTTCGACCGCCGGCCGGTCACCGCGAAGGAACGTGAGCCTCAACTTCCGCTAGCATCGGGCGCCACGGCGCTGGCTTAACTAGCACGAACACTAAAGGAGAAATCAACATGCAACGCGCATTGCTGAATACAGTCGCACCGATCATCGCAGGTGTGGTGATTGCGACGTCCCCGGTCGAAGCGCAAACGCCGGAACAGAAGGGCAAGGCGGTCGCCGAAGAGGCGGACCGGCAAGACTTCGGCTGGCACGACAACGCCAGCGTCATGAGAATGGTGCTCAGGAACCGTAGCGGTCAGGAAAGCGTCCGCGAGTTGCGACGGCGGACATTGGAGAGCACGGAGAGGGAACGGGGCGACAAGAGCATCATCGTCTTCGAGTCGCCACGGGATATTCAAGGTACCGCCTTGCTGTCTCACACCCGAATCTTGGAGCCCGACGATCAATGGTTGTACCTGCCGGCGCTCAAGCGTGTGAAGCGGATTTCATCGGGGAACAAGTCCGGCCCGTTCGTCGGAAGTGAGTTCGCGTACGAGGATCTGGTATCGCAGGAAGTGGACAAGTACGAGTATCGCTGGCTGCGCGACGAGCAGTGCGGTGACTTGGAGTGCGCGGTGGTGGAGCGGTATCCACGATACGAGAACTCGGGTTACACACGCCAGATCGTCTGGTGGGACAAACAGGAGTACCGCGTCCAGAAAATCGAGTACTACGACCGCAAGGACGCTCTGCTCAAGACGCTCACGTACCACGACTATAAGGAATACGAGGGCGAGTACTGGCGGCCCGACCGTATGGCGATGGTAAACCACCAGAACGGAAAGAGCACGGACTTGGTGTTCGAGGAGTGGACGTTTGGAGCGGGCGTGTCCGACAACGAGTTCACCGCGTCGCGGTTGCGGCGGGCGAGGTAACCATGCGGACCGGATTATGGGCGGCGGCCCTTGCAGCCGCTGTCGCGAGCTCAATCGGCGTGCTCCATGCCCAGCGGGTCGAGTTCACGGGGGAAATCGGATTCGAGACTCGGCTCTTCCCCCAGGCGCCGCTCCACCCGGATCAGCAGAGTGCGCGGTTCTCGCCATCGATCCGGTTCGAACCCGAACTCGTGTACGAATGGGATGACGGATCGTGGCGGTTCACGACCACAGGGTTTCTTCGTCTTGACGCGCACGACGGGCGTCGGTCACACGTGGACATCCGAGAGTTGGGACTGCTGTACCAGGGAGATGGTGTGACGGCGTTCGCCGGCATCGGCAAGGTGTTTTGGGGTGTGACCGAGGTGAACCATCTCGTCGACATCATCAATCAGGACGACGCGGTGGAGGACATCGACAGAGAGGACAAGCTTGGCCAGCCGATGGTGAACTTCACCCTGGAAGGCGGTTGGGGTTCGCTCGACCTGTTTTATCTTCCACGGTTTCGCGAGCGCACCTTCCCGGGTGACGACGCGCGGCTTCGAGGGCCCGTACCCATCAGCAGCGATGCGACGTTCGAGTCTGGCGCCGGGGTGTGGCATCAGGACTTTGCCCTCAGGTGGTCGAGCCCGTTCGGGGCATTCGATCTGGGTACGTCGTTCTTTCGCGGTACGTCGCGCGAGCCACGGTTTCGACTGGGAACAGATGCGCAAAATGTTGCGGTCCTGCGGCCACACTACGATGTGATCGATCAGGTAGGCGTCGATGTTCAGTGGACGGGAGACGCCGCGTTGTTGAAGTTGGAAGCGATCACCCGCGGAGGGTACGGTGATCGGTTTGTCGCTGCGACAGGGGGAATCGAGTACACGCTGTACCAGGTCCTCTCCGGCAACTCCGATCTCGGGCTGCTCGCCGAATTCATGGTCGACGGGCGCAACGCCGACGCTCCCTCCACCGTGTTCGACAACGACGTGTTCGTGGGATTCCGTTGGGCCCTCAACGACGTGCACGACACGTCGATCCTCGGCGGGCCGGTAATCGACTACGAAACCGCCGAGATGCTGGTGTTGGTCGAAGCCGCGCGCCGTCTTGGTGACGATTGGCGTTTCGAGCTCGAGGCGAGGCTGTTTGCCAATGTGGCGGCGGATGCTCCGACGAGTGGCGTCAAGCGGGATGGGTTCGTTACCCTCAGATTGAGTCGGTTTTTTTAGGGAGGAGGGAGGAGGGAGGCGATTTCAGAATGCAGATCGGCGATTGCAGATTGCGGAATTATCCCCCAAGGAGAGAAGGGCGACCGGGTGCCACGGGGGGTGCCCGGGGGTGCCAATGACCGACCCGCAGGCTGGCAAACAGCCGAGCAGTGGTACGAATCGTCCCGTACCCGGCATGCGAGCTAACGGAGGCTGCCCGGGTACCCTCATCCCACTGGCTGGACGCCCCCAGTACCAAGGGCGATACTTGGGATAGTGGAAAGCAAATTCCTTCTATGTTTTCTGCCCTTGTTCATTATCCGGAGGGCTTTATGCTCCTGCAAGAAAAACTCGACGCCGTGGGCGCCTCTCTTCGGAAGGACGCTCCAAAAGAGTTTCTCGATGCGTTTCATCGTTTCGTAGAGAATCTTCGAGCCTCTGGCATCATGCACGGGGTGCTCAAGGTTGGAGATCACGCCCCGCAATTCACGTTGCCAAGTTACGAGGGCCACGCAGTATCGCTCGCCGATCTAAGAGCGCGCGGACCGGTCATAATCAGTTTCTACCGGGGCCGGTGGTGACCTTTCTGCCGCACAGAGCAGGTTGCTCTGCAAAAGATGCTCCCGGAATTCGAGGCCGCGGGTGCGACGCTCATCGCGATCTCCCCTCAGACGCGGAGAATGTAAGGGATGGGGTGGAAGCCGAGAGGCTCACTTTTGAGATGCTAGTGGATCAGGGTAACAAGGTCGCCCGCGAGTGGGGACTGGTCTTCAAGCTGCCCGACTATTTTAAGGAATTGTATCTCAAATTCGACATCGACCTTGAGAAGTTCAACGGAGACGCCTCCTGGGAACTCCCGATGCCTGAATCGTTCGTCGTGGACCGTGAGGGGATCGTTCGCTTTGCGGCCGCCGATCCGGACTATACGAAGCGGCTGGAGCCGACTGAGATACTGGAATCACTTAGTGGGCTTTGAGTGGAACCCAGAACGCCCTTACCAGGCGCGATGAGCGTCCATTTGCATCCCTGACCTCAGGGTTGGGACAGGAGCTTTGTCACAGAGTGCGCCGGGAGGGATTCGATCCGAAGGACACGGGAGCGAACGGTGCTGGATGGAGTGGCCGCCCACCCACGAGTTTGGCTCCGGAGTCCTGCAAGCTGTGGCCTGGGGCACTTCCGCCGACGGCCGATCTGGTGTGTGGGGGCGGGCGCTACTGTTTGCGGTCGACTGTCAACCCGCTTATGCGGCCAAAACCAGGGGCGGAACCATAGTCCCTATCCAACATAGTGCGCGGTCGATGCGCGCTCAATCAAAAGCCAGACAATGATTTACCGGGCTCGTGGCTTCGAACCGGTCGTTTTCATACGCGCGGGGAAACACGGGCCGAAGAGGGGCAGGTGGGACCGCTGAGTGAATCACATAATCCAAGGCAACCCGATACGCAGTACCCAGGACAGCGCTGAGAGGGAGAAAGCATGAGCAAGACTGCAGAATATCTCGAACGCTTCATGAATGGCATCAGGAGGCGCAACCCGGGAGAGCGTGAGTTCCACCAGGCCGTCTCCGAGATGGCGGGCACCGTTTTCCCGTACATCGCCGACAAGCCCATCTACCATCAGCTGCAGATTCTGGAACGAATGGCGGAGCCCGACCGGGTCATCATGTTCAGGGTCCCCTGGACCGACGACAGAGGCAACATTCGAAATCAACGTGGCTACCGGGTGCAGTTCAACAACTCGATCGGCCCCTACAAGGGGGGATTGCGTTTTCACCCAACGGTAACCCTGAGTGTGCTCAAGTTCCTGGGGTTCGAGCAGACGTTCAAGAACAGTCTCACTGGTCTTCCCATGGGCGGTGCCAAAGGGGGCGCCGACTTCAACCCTAAAGGCAAGACCGACAACGAGGTCATGCGGTTCTGCCAATCCTTTATGACGGAGCTACGCCGTCACATCGGGGAGGACACCGATGTGCCCGCGGGTGACATCGGTGTGGGTGCTCGCGAAATCGGGTATTTGTTCGGCCAGTACAAGCGCATCGAAAATCGCTTTGTCGGGATACTCACGGGCAAAGGCATGGAGTTCGGCGGGAGCAAGATCCGAACTGAGGCCACCGGCTACGGTACCGTGTATTTCATGGAATGCATGCTTGAGCGAAAGAGCCAAAGCATTGAGAGTAAGACCGTTTGTATCTCGGGCTCGGGCAACGTGGCTACGTATGCCGTGGAAAAAGTGAATCATCTGGGCGGCAAGGTTGTGACGCTGTCGGATTCCTCAGGTTTTGTGCACGATCCGGAAGGTATCGACGCCGCAAAACTGGAATACATCATCGACCTAAAACAGGTGCGTCGTGGTCGAATCAAGGAGTTCGCAGACGAGTACAATTCCGCCACCTTCCACGAAGGCAGGCCCTGGAGGGTCCCCTGTGACATCGCGCTTCCCTGTGCGACCCAGAACGAGATCAACCAAGAAGAGGCGGCTACCCTGATTGAGAATGGGTGTCTAGGTGTCTCCGAAGGGGCCAACATGCCCACCGAGCTCGGCGGCGTCGAGGTATTCCAGAATGCGAAGATCCTGTACGCACCCAGCAAGGCGGCCAACGCGGGTGGTGTAGCAGTGTCGGGGTTGGAGATGAGTCAGAACAGTGCTCGCATCTCCTGGAGCGAAGAAGAGTTACAGGAGCTGCTACGAGATACGATGCGCGGCATCCACGATAGGTGTGTCGAGTACGGCGAGCAGAAGGACCACGTGGATTACTGTGCAGGTGCAAACATCGCAGGTTTCATCAAGGTGGCAGACGCAATGCTGTCGTTCGGTCACACCTGATGGCGGATGCGCAACAGCGCGAGGTAAGCATCATGATCTAGGAAATATTAGGGGGTCTATACAGCGAGACAGCGTTTCGATACAGTACCTTCTCTGCCATCTCGGATCTGTGTCGAGGCCCACTCGCGCGAGTTACTCGAGCAGGGCTTCGAGGTCGCTGTGGTGAAGGACGCCACGGCTGGCGCCCGGCACCCTGAGCTGGGCGACGGGTATCAGGCGGCGCTGATTAACTATTTGGGTACATGGCCAACGCAGTGCTATCCACGGATGAAGTCGTGAAGGCTTCGCATCCGAAAGAGGCACTAGCAACCGCGCCATCAGGAAGAAGCTCTATCAGCCAATCCTCACCAGGGCTCTACCGAAAGCGGACACTCAAATTACCGTGATTTATTAAAAAAGCCCGGGCGAGCCGTCACCCGAGCACGACCCGAAAAGCGTACTAACCACGTCCCCATTGGCAAGTCTTGGATTCTGCGGTGATTTGCGCCATGAGTTACTATAGAGCACCCGATTTCTTTGGACAGTGAATAAGACCATCTTTGAGGGGTTCAGAGGATGGGAGTCACGGCGATGTCCAAGGAGCAAGATGAACAGGCCACGCCGGAACGGTGGAGTGCGAAAGCGAAGACCGAGGTGATCCTGCGGTTGTTCCGCGGCGAGAGCGTGGAGGCAGTGAGCCGGGAGATCCAGGTATCGGTGTATGAGATTGAGACGTGGCGCAAGGATTTTCTGGAGAGTGGACAGGTATAACACTGATTAGCCTTTAAAGAAGGAGGGACAAGATGGCTCCCAAACCACGCATTCTTGCTTTCGCGGGAAGTGCGCGGGCCGATTCTTATAACAAGAGATTGGTGAAGGTCGCCGCAGACGGAGCCCGGGCCGTTGGAGCCGAAGCGACTTTAATCGATCTTAGGGATTATCGTTTGCCCTTATTCGATCAGGACCTCGAAGCAGCAGAAGGTCTTCCTGATAAGGCTCGCGAGTTGAAGGAGATCATGCTCAGGCATGATGGCCTTTTGATTGCTGCGCCTGAGTACAACAGCTCAATCACCCCTCTACTCAAGAACACCATCGACTGGATATCGCGACCGAGTGATGGTGAGAAAGCCCTGACTGCTTATGAAGGAAAAGTCGCTGCAATCATGAGTGCCTCCCCAGGACGACTAGGTGGGTTGCGGGGCCTATTTCATCTACGGTCCATCCTCTCGAATATCGGCGTGCTCGTCATTCCGGATCAGGTGGCCGTTAGCGAGGCTCATAAGGCGTTTGGGTCAGATGGCAATATCGTCGATGAAAAGACACGGTTATCTGTGGAAGAGTTGGGGAAGGACGTAACCAAATTACTGAACTGGAATCGTTGCCCAGAGCCATTCCCGAGCCAGCTCAGCAGCGCTGACTGCAGACCTTTCGAGAGGGCGAGCTAATCGTAATTCCATAGTTCACCAGCCAATCGCCACCGTTAATTTCAGGGGGCCGCCACGCGTACGTGGACGAGGGGTCGCAGCCCGCGGCGCCCAGGGCGCTATCAATGTGGCGGTTGCTCCAGGAGCGGACCTATCGCGAAAGCCGCGTGTCATGCGCGCGCCGCTTTGGATACTGGCGGCCAGTCGTCGCCGAGGTCGTTGAGAAGTTCCTGGCCTGCGGTATTCTGAAGCACGGATTCGCACGCGTTCGCTGCGGGGGCTGTAAGCACGAATTCCTCGTGCCATTCTCCTGCAAGTGCCGCTACTTCTGCCCCAGTTGCCACGCCAAGCGGCTGGCGCTGTGGGGGATCTGGCTGGAGGAGACGCTGCTCGCTCCGGTGCCGCACCGGCAGGTGGTGCTCACCGTCCCCAAGCGGCTCCCAGTCGCTAGCTAGCGCTGGCAACAAATGCGGCGGCGTTCCCAAGTGACGTATTGACCATCAACTGAACGCAGCGAAACCCGGTTCGTTGTGACGCAAAGAGACCAACCACCCCAAAACACATTTGCGTCTCCACTGCCGGAGAATCACCCTGACGAGTGAATAGCTCTGACCGGTTAAGACCAAAAGCTCTTATTTTTATTAAGACCCAACTTTCCTTTACCTGTTGGCGCTGCCTCTTGAGACCCCACCACGTCCGCTACGCCACGCGTCCACACTCCATCGACCGGCCCCCCAGGACCGCTAGGCTGAACGCGCCAGCAGCGGCCGTAAGCACCGAGGCGTCTAGAGCTGTCTTGAATCCGGTTCCCACCGTCATGCCAAGCGCGAAAAGCAGAAGTAGGAGTCCGCTGGCGAGCGCGGCAGGCCGCACGAACAGACCTAGGAGCAGGGCCGTTCCGAGCACAACCTCGCCTGCCGCGGCCAGCCAGGCGAGAATCGAAACGAGCCAGTCCGACGCCCAAGGGTTGAGCGTCGCCGTGTAGGCAGTAAAGCGACCGAAATCGCCCCAGGCCACGTTCGTCGCGCCCGGCGCACCCCAGAAGCCGAAGCGATCCAACACAGCGGAAAAGAAGCCGACCCCGAGGGTCACGCGAAGGAAAACAGACGCTACGGTGCGAGGCGCTTCACCATCGCCGTGTCACCGCCACCGTTCATCGACGCAAGGCATGAACACCTCGCCACGCTCTTGTTCGAGCGACGGGTAGTCAGTGTAGCCTTTCATACCGCCACCGTAGTAGGTCGTCGGGTCATCAGCGTTCAGGTCGACACCAAGTCGAAACCGCTGTGGTAGGTCAGGATTCGCGAGAAACTTCCGCCCAAATGCAATCAAATCCGCCTTGCCGTCTCCTACCCATTCCTCGGCTTCGTCAAGATCAAACCCGCCGACTACGATCAGCGTGCCTTCGTATTTATCGCGGATCAATTGCATCATCGATTGCGCTTCAGGATCGTCCCAGGATCCGTTTTCAGCTTCGGGGATGCGCGGCCGTACAACGTGGAGATATGCGAGGTCATAGTCGTTGAGCCTCTCGACGACGTAGCCAAACGTGGCCTCGGGATCATCGTCGGCCATGTCGTTGAAGGCTCCGATGGGTGAGAGGCGGACGCCGACGCGGTCGGAATCCCAGACTTCGTTCACGGCTTCGAGGACGTGCAGCAGGAGCTTGCCGCGGTTCGCCACCGAGCCTCCATATTTATCGGTGCGACGGTTACTCGCTGTCTGGAGGAACTGGTCGAGGAGGTACCCGTTCGCCGCGTGGACCTCCACGCCATCGAAACCGGCGACAAGGGCGTTTTTCGCCCCGCGCACGAACTGCTGGACGAGGTACGGCATCTCCTCAAGCTGTAGGGCGCGCGGCGTCACAAAGGGCGCGAACGCAGCTTCGCCGTCTTCGTTCTCGATGAACGCCTCCCCGGAAGGCGCGATCGGCGATGGCGCCACCGGAGGCATACCATCGGGCTGCAACGAAGGGTGAGAAATCCGCCCAACGTGCCAGAGCTGTAAGAAGATCCGGCCGCCGGCTCTGTGTACCGCATCCGTAACGAACCGCCATCCCGCGATCTGCTCGGGGGTGTGGACGCCCGGTGTCCAGGCGTAGCCTTGGCCCTGCTGGGAGACCTGCGTGGCCTCGGAAATGATCAGAGCCGCAGAAGCACGTTGGGCGTAATAGCAGGCATTGAGGGAGGATGGAATGTTGCCCGGCTGCCGAGTGCGCGAGCGGGTCAGCGGCGCCATCACAATTCGGTGGGCCAGCTTATAGCGTCCAACCTGAACGGGCTGAAACATCACCTCGCTCGTCGCGACCGGTGTGGATGACGACATGACGACCTCCTGCTCTCACGTCCAGTGGAGCTGCATCAGGGTTCGATCGATGACTCAATTTCGCTACAGCCTCTTCACCATTCCTAGCAGGCGATGTGGCCCGACAGTGACAGGCTCGGTTATTCTCTCGTAGCCCAAGACTCGAAAGAATGGCTCCAGATGAGCGTGGGGCTCCAGGTGGATCGTGTGGAGACCGCGTGCCTTTGCCGCGCCTTCCAACGCCCGCCGAAGCCCCGAACGCTGCTGGGACGCCCGGGGGGTCTCCTAGTTCTGGTCAGGTTGCAACCCGTCGGGTTTCGGGCATGCGCCAGGCAACGACCGCACCGGATGTGAGCGTCAGTGCTCCGGCCGCGCCGATAGCGATCGGAATGCTGAAGGCGTCGGCGAGTACGCCCGCCGCAATCGCACCCACTGCATAGCCGCTGTCGCGCCAAAACCGGTAGACCCCTAGGGCGGACGCGCGCCACACCGGGTGCGCCACGTCGCCGACCGCCGCTAACAACGTGGGATACACCATGCCAGTGCCAATCCCAAGAAGCACCGAGGCAGCGAACCACAGACCGAACCCCGACCCCGCGGCGATTGACACGAGAGCCAACGCCTGCACCGCCATTCCACCGGCGATCAGCCATTTGCGCCCCCAGCGGTCACTCAGCGCGCCCGTCCACAATTGGATAACTCCCCAGGTAAACGGATAAACGGCCGCGAGAACTCCGATCTGGTGCACCGGCAGACGAGCCGCTGCGAAGAACAACGGAAAGAGTCCCCAAGCAACACCGTCGTTGAGGTTATTGACGAGCCCCGCCTGGCAACTGCTGCTGAGGGCCGGATCGCGCCAGGTCGTCTTAGCAAAAACCTCCGCACCAGTGGCGCTCCGTTTTTGAGAACCGACGTGTCCCGCAGTCTCAAGACCTACATGATCGAGAGTGTCCCTGACGAAGAGAGCGGAGAGCGCGAGCCCCATAGCGGCGAAGCCGATGCCTAGATAAAACGGTTCGGGTCGCAGGCCGAACCGCTCGGCGATGTAGCCCGTGGCGAGGGTCGTCAGCGCTACCGCAACATACCCGGCGAACTCGTTGAACCCCATCGCCAGCCCGCGCTGCCGAGGACCCACGAGGTCCATTTTCATCACGACCGTCATCGACCACGCGAGCCCCTGGTTCACACCGAGCAGAACGTTGGCGAAGACGATCCACGACCAGCTCGGCGCCCACATCACTAGCAGCGGCACCGGAACAGCAAAGACCCAACCGAGGACCAGGACCCGCTTGCGACCGAAGAGATCCCCGAGGTGCCCCGCGAATAAGTTTGTAACGGCCTTGACGACGCCGAAGGTGACGATGAATGCCAAGGCAGCGCTCTTCGATGCGAGACCGAAATCGCGCTCAGCGATGAGCGGAAGGACGGTACGCTCAAGGCCCACCATCGCGCCGACAAACGCATTGACGAGGACAAGTAACCAAAACTGCCGCCAGTTCTCGCCCAAGCCGAGTTGGACGGCCGCCGGCCGCCGGTCAGTCACGGGAAGGCGCCCCCGTTAGGAAACGGCGCAACGGTTAGTGCCCGCTTCGAGCTCTGTGGGATCCAGCTCTGGCAACAGCCCAGCTTCGTTGAGTTCGACGATGCGATGGTGATTCGGCGGCGTTGGCGGAATCCGCGAGAGGATCGTCTCGACGAATTCGGTCTCCGAAAGGTGCAGGATACCAAGGCGCGGGACGATCTCTCCCAGTGTTGCGGTGATCGGACGACCGTCGAACGGGATCGGCTCGCTCGTGTGTCCGGGGAGCGCGATCGTTGCCGCCGACAATCGCCGCAGGTGCTGGAGAGACCGGTAGAGCGCCTGCGCTCTACTCCGGGCCCCGGCGGCATCCGTTTCAAGATCCGGCCGACCAACAGACGAGAGGAAAAGCGTGTCACCAGTGAGCAGCGCCTCACCCACCCGGTAGCACGTGCTCTCGGGCGTATGGCCCGGCGTGTGAATCGCCTCAAGAGTGGTGCCACCCACGTCGAGGACATCACCGTCACCGAGCGCCGAGAACGGAAATCGCGCTCGATTCTGGGTCGGAAGCCACAGCATGGCTCCGGACTGCTGTGCTAGCTGCCGCGAGCATGAGAGGTGATCGGCGTGAATGTGCGTATCCAGCACCGAGCTGATTGAACAGCCGTGACGCTCCGCAAGGCTGAGGAAGATGTCGGGTTCGAGCGCCGGGTCGACGACGGCTGCTTCGCCCTCCGGTCCGATGATCAAGTACGAGAGACATCCCTTACCGGTCCGACGGACCTGTACGATGCGCGTGGGGCTTCGCGCCAAGTGTACCTCCGCAGTGTTCCACGCGAGGCTCCAGGCACGCATTCCACCCTCGAGGGAGAAAGCAGTGTGTCCTCGCCGCTTGAACTCTTGCGCAGCGATCTTGCTTGTGTGCCCCGCGCCACACACGGTCACGACTGGCGTGTCACGTGGTGGTAGTTCGATCGCCGCGAGCGAGCTCATGTCGCCTGCCCGCAGGGCGTCGTAGGCATCCACATGAATGCTGTCGGGAATGAACCACTCCCCTCGCTCGTTCAACGGCCGCACGTCCACGACCGCAACGGGGTCGCCCTGCTCAAGCATTTGCCGAAGCTCGGTGGCGGTGATTGTCCGTGTTTGTTCCATCACGCGCTCCTTACGGGAAGACAGTCGCGGCTGCAATTACCTCAGTCGCGCCAGCGAAAAAGACTCTGATGCCACTATCCCCTGCGCTTCAAGCTCAGGCCGTCACGCTCCCGAACGGATGAGCTGCGGGGCCTCGACTCGCTTGCTGGGATCGAAAATGATCAGCTGGGCTACCCCGGCTGTGAGACGATCCGCAAGTACGGCTTGGGGGACCTCCATCCCTCGGGGTACTTCTCCCTGGCCTCGTCATCGGAAACTGAGGGTACGATGATAATGTCCTCGCCCTGCTTCCAGTAGGCCGGGGTTGCAACCTTGTGCTCGGCGGTCAACTGCATCGAGTCCAGGACATCCGTCTTCCCCAACCAGTGTCAGTCTATCGCCGTCAAGAGTGGCGGAAAGCACATCTCCGTCCACTGTTATCCGGATGGTGGACGGTCCCACGAGGGTAAAGGTCCTAGAATCAGTCGCCGTAACATTGCCGGATTGAAGTTGAAACGTGAATGATATGATCACGGTACCGTCGGCGTTGAGGGTTATTGACCCGGCTGTAACGAGTGTCCCGTCCACTGACAAGGCGGGTAAGGAGTTGCCGTTGAGGGTTTCGAGGTTGTAGACGCCTGAGACACCCTCCGGCGAGAAGGCGTCCCCTCCACAGGCAGTGAGCAGAGCGCCCGCTAGCGCTGTCGTGGGGAATTTGCTCATAACACACCTCCGCTAACGAAGAAGTACATGCTGGTGCCAATTCCCGAGGCGGAGGGGAATCGCACATCACGCCGCCGCAATGGCTTGAGATGGAACCATTTGGTTAGCGATGCGGCGTCGCGCAAGGGGGTGCGTTTTGGGATGCGTTTCTCCCAGCAAAGTACGAAATCTATGTCGTGAAAGTCCGGCACCGACGCCCGGATTCCCTCGAAAAACCGACATTTTGCCGTTGTTCGCCTTCCCCTTGATCCGAATGGGGTTCAGGGGGTCGCCGGTTCGAATCCGGCCGTCCCGACTGAGGTAAGTTGAGGAAACAGAGTTAGTTATGAAACAAGCGGTCCGTGAGTGGTCGCTCGTTTTTTTGTGCTTCTGTGCCGTGGTGCCCTGTAGGAGCATTTCCTGTCCGGTGCGTTTGCTGGTCCCTACAGCATGAGCAGGCATGCGGTGGAAGCGTTCACCGACGCCCTGGCCACCGAAATGGCGCAACTCGACGTTCACGTCAGTGTGGTCGAGCCGACCAATTATCAATCCCGGATCTTCGCGAGCCTGCGCCGTCGAATGGAAGCGAACAATCAGACGTTCGAGGGATCGCTGTTCGAGGAGCAGTTGAAAGGGATGTTCAGTGGACCGGACGATCGATCGCAGTACAAAGAATCGGACGAGGTGGCCGAGGCGGTCTTGCACGCGTCGTTCGACGAGAATCCCAAGCGGCGGTACATGGTCGTCCCGAATCAGCGGGAGGCCGAGATCACGATAAGTAAGGTGATTGAAGAGTTGGTCCAGCTGAACGAAGGCCACACATATACGTACGATCGAGCGAGTCTGATCGCGATGCTGGATGAAGCGTTAGCGTGGTCAGGGAGTTAGCGGTCGTGAAACCGCTCAGGAATCTCCACAAGTCTCTGGAACGTCGGTCGGTTGGCCGAACGCTTCCGTGGTGAACGCCAAGTAGCTGAAGATACCGAGGGCGACGAGACCCCAGACCAATCCGGCCACGACGCCCAGATCAACAATGCCGCGCCACGGCTGGGCCAACTGCCTCGCAAGCACCACCATCACTACGATGCCCGTCGTCACCAGAATCGAGGTGACTTGCCGCCGCCGGGTCGCATGGAAAAAGCCCATGCAAAAGAGTGGCGCGAAGAGGGCGTGCACAAGACGCGGGTGCCGCGCCAGGTACCTCGCCCGGGCCGCCACCCGGGGCGAGAAGCCCCGCTGGAACCCTTGATAACCTTCGCTCACTGTCATGAACACCAAAAACGCCACGAGAAACACCCAATGGCGCCAATCCAAAGGGTAGGCGAACGCGTCGATGGCCACCGAGCCCAGCCGGTAGACAGTGCCGCCGATGATAAGGGACACACCGGCGATGCCCCACACCGCTCCGGCCGCTCCCACAAACCGCATAACGATTGGTTGCTCCTTCGATCATGGGGATGTGTTTCGAGCGAGGTCAATATGATACAATCACCTACTCTTTGGGCTCGCGATCTCGATCCGGCACCGTTTGCCGAGCTCACGCCGGTATCGCACTCGGCCCCGAAAGTGCGCTCACGATCACCGAGCGCGCCGGATGTCTAAGAAGATTACACTAGAGCAGAGTGGAGATAAGGTGGCGGCGCGGGCCGTGGTGTTCCGCTTTTTGCCAGCTCCTCCATCGGTAACCGACAAAGCGTCGGGTGCCGCTGACAAAGGCAAACCACGGGTAACCGTGGGACGCAAAGCCATGTACTCTTCGCTTACACCACCCAAGGTCTCACCCCACTCTTCGACGAGCAGTTTGGCGCCAGACCTACGGTAGGCTGCGATCTGTCTTGGGATCGTATCTACGGCGCTCGCCCTCACGCCGCATGGAATCCCGCGGTCCGACCGGGTAACTTCAAGCTCTGCAACAGGTTCCGCTATGGAGTGTGGGGCTCGCGAACCCCGGTGTCGTGATGAGTGGGACTGGCAATACGCTGCGTTGGGCGGGGCACCACCGTGACGTATTGTCCCACGGTGACATACCGGCTCGGCGTCGGCGTGCTGGGATGATCCAAACGCGTTTGCTCGCCCCACCCACCGCCGGCCGCCTGGCGGAGCAAGTGGAGGCGGCCCACTTGTGTAAGGAGTGGTTATCTTGCCTGGAGAGATGGCCGGGCACGGGCGGAACCTGATGGAGGTTGTGTACTATTGCAAGCGACACGTGACGATGGTTGCAGTCCCGCTCTTGCTGGCGATGACAGATGTTTCTGGCGGCGACTGCTAGTGAACTCCTCGGAATCGCCGTCCCAGTCGAGGCATGACGCCACGCCTATCGGATTCGGCGCCAGACGGAGAAGGTGTACAGGTTCATCCGGGAGTTTTACCAAGCAAACGGCTCGTTCATACCCATGACGCCCAGGGCGTGGAGCGGGGGATATGCACCACCGAGGCCGTCGTGACCCGACAAGATCCGCGCACCACCAGTGCGCCGTTCTCTAAGGAAGAGATCACGCTAATCAAAAGTGCGATTTTGACTCCGGGTACCATGGTGGACTGTCCCCGGTGCGGGATGCTGTTGAAGATCGATGCTTATCTGGCAACGGACGTGCCCGGGACGAAGGTTCTATGGGTTTTTTGTGAGACCTGTAAGCGCAATCTGATTGTCCGTGACGTGTCCACGGAACCTGAAAGTTCCTGACCAACGCGGCAATCTGTCGTTCACGATCATCAGTCTTGTGGAGCTACAAACGGCTGTCGCGGAAGAAGCGTAACCTGGGCAAGGAGGAATTCCTCATCATCGAGGAATCCAAGGTGCTCGCTATCGTGAGTGGGTGACCCATGGATTTTATCGGCTTGATAGGCGGGCCGGTCATGGTCGGTCTTTTTTTCATCGGCCTGGTTCTCGTGTGGCTGTTGTTGAGCTACATCCCGGTTCGGTTGTGGATTGCGGCGTGGGCGTCAGGGGTGCGAATCGGCTTGGGATCTCTGGTGGGTATGCGGCTCCGAAAGGTCCCGCCCCGGGTGATCGTCGATCCTCAGATCAACGCGACGAAGGCGGGCCTGCACCTCGATCTCGATCAGCTCGAGGCTCATTACCTGGCCGGTGGGAACGTGAATCGCGTGGTTCAGGCGCTGATCTCTGCCGACAAGGCCGGAATCGAGTTGCGGTTTCAGCAGGCAGCGGCCATCGATCTTGCCGGTCGTGACGTTCGTGAGGCGGTGCAGGTCTCGGTCAATCCCAAGGTGATCCAAACGCCCAAGGTTGCCGCCATGGCGAAGGACGGCATCCAGCTCATCGCGACGGCACGGGTGACGGTGCGGGCCAACATCCAGCGACTCGTGGGTGGGGCCGGAGAGGAGACGATTCTGGCTCGGGTAGGCGAGGGGATTGTTTCGACCATTGGTTCGTCGGAGACCCACAAAGCCGTGCTGGAGAGTCCCGAGGCGATTTCCAAGACCGTGCTGACGAAGGGACTGGACTCGGGTACGGCCTATGAGATTCTCTCCATCGACATCGCCGACGTGGATGTTGGCAAGAACATCGGTGCCGAGCTGCAAACCGACCAGGCCGAGGCCGACAAGCGCATCGCCCAGGCGAAGGCCGAGCAGCGCCGGGCCATGGCGGTGGCACACGAGCAGGAGATGAAGGCCCGGGTTCAGGAAATGAGGGCGAAGGTGGTTGAAGCCGAGGCGAAGGTTCCCCAGGCCATGGCGATTGCGTTCCGCGCGGGCAACCTGGGGTCCTTGCTACGGGGTACGTCGGACGAATGACCAAGAAGCGTGATCGCCGCAGGGAGCTTCTGGGCCACGAGCTAAAAGCCGGGGAAGATCTTGTCACACGAAACGTCAACCGAGCCCTGAAGTGCGCGCGGTGCGGAGGTCCGTTACAACTCAACACTGTACCCATGACCGGGCAAACCGTTGAGGTGTGCGGGGATTGCGGCACGAGCAAGCCCGTGCACCGGTTCCGGCCGGTGGGGGAGGGGGAGCCGCCAGGCGTATCGGCAAGTTAGCCGCCTCGACGATGCCACGAACCTACGAGTCGCCCGGCGCTCTCATCCTTCGCAACTGGCAGCGACTCCAATCGGTCCCGGCAGGGTCCTGGATATTTTCCCGGTTGGTGGGCCGCATGGTGCCCTACACTGGCGCGCTCGGCTCCAGTGTGAGGGAGCTGCGTCCGGGATATGCTAGGGTCGAGTTCAGGGACCGGCACGGGATTCGAAACCACCTGAATTCCGTTCACGCAGTCGCGCTCGTGAACCTCGGTGAGTTTACCGGCGGCCTGGCCGTGCTCACGGGATTGCCGCCCACGGTGCGGGGTATCGTTACCGGGCTGAAGGTGGAGTACACCAAGAAGGCCCGGGGAAAGCTGATGGCCGAGTGCAACGCGGATATTCCGGCGGTGCACGGGGAGATGGATCATGTGGTGTGCGCCGAGATTTCGGACGCCGGGGGGGATGTTGTCGCGAAGGTAGCGGTCACCTGGCATCTCCACCCCTACCCTAGCAGGGAACAGGGGTGAGCGAGTTTACCGAGACAGCAGGTATCGACGTCCCGCTCATCTGCGGCGCCATGTACCCGTGCAGCAATCCGGAACTGGTTGCGGCGGTTTCCAAGGCAGGCGGGATCGGGATCGTCCAGCCGGTATCCCTCACGTTCGTTCACCGCCACGATTTTCGGGAGGGCTTGCGGCTCATCAAGCGACTGGGCGACGGGAAACCCATCGGCATGAACGCCTTGATCGAGACGTCGTCCAAGACATACCACAACCGGATGGTCAAGTGGGTCGACATCGCTCTGGAAGAGGGTGTCAGGTTCTTCGTCACGTCACTGGGCAAGCCGCGCTGGGTGGTGGAACGGGTGAGCCGGGTGGGGGGCGTCGTGTACCACGACGTGACCGAGCGGAAGTGGGCGCTCAAGGGTCTGGAATCAGGCGTGCACGGGCTGATCGCGGTGAACCGGCGGGCCGGCGGCCATGCCGGACCCAAGTCGGCGGAAGTGTTGATGGAGGAACTAGGCGACCTGGGCGTGCCGTTGATCTGCGCGGGGGGCATCGGAACCCCGGAGGATTTCGTACGCGCCCTGAAACTCGGCTACCAGGGGGTGCAGATGGGGACCCACTTCATCGCGACCCCCGAATGCCGTGCGAGCGAGGCGTACAAGGCCGCAATCGTCCGGGCCGGGGAAGACGACATCGTCCTGAGCGAGCGGATCACGGGTGTTCCCTTGGCGGTGATCCGCACACCCTACATCGACCGAATGGGGCTCGAGGCCGGCCCCATGGCCCGGTGGATGCTCCGCGGCCGCAGAACCAAACGCCTCATGCGAATCATCTACGCCCTCAAGTCGGGCTGGCAGATCAAGCGAGCCTCCCTCGACGAGAGCGGCAGGCGGGATTTCTGGCAGGCCGGCAAGAGCGTGGGCGGCATCCATGCTGTGGAGCTGGCCACGGACATCGTGCGGAGGTTTGCAGCGGCGGCGCAGAGCGTGGCTAAGCCGGTGAGTTCTTACGTCGCTCGGCACGCTCGAAGCTGACGTCCCCGGCGCAAGGAGGCCCAGCGTTAGCCGGCCTTTGAGAGTCGCCCGCACCTTTCCTGAAATTGACAAACTACTGAGTCGGTGGAAAGATGCAGGCCGAGGAGACTACCGCGCCTACCGAGGGCACGTGCACGGTGTCTTTATCGTTGTGAAGCGATCACGCATGCATCGCTAGGACAACGCGTGACGCATTGCTCCCTATGTGCGAGGTGCCAACATGACTCCAACACCGATCTGTTCCCCTCTCTCGGACGCCGAGCGGGCCGCCCTCGCGTCTCGATGGAACGAGCATCCAGGCATGCGACACATGGGCGTCCGCCTCGATCTGTCGGCGCCGGAAGTCGTGCGTGTGTACGTCGATCCAGTCCAGGCGCATCATCGCGGGGGACTAGGCACCGACGCCGTGAATGGAGCGGTCATAGCGGGAGTGTTCGATCTCACGATTGGACTCGTGGGACATTTTTGCGCCATCGGCCGGCGAGCTGGCACTGCGCAGCTGAACATCCACTTTGTGCGGCCCGTACTCGGCGACCGTTTCGACGTGCTAGGGCGACTGGTCCGAGCCGGACGCTCGCTGGTATTCGCAACGGCGGATCTTCACGACGAGAGTGGGCAACTCTGCGCCCGTTGTGACGGCATTGTCGCTGTAGCGGGAGAGCCGGCGGCGGAAGCAGAAGAGCGGATAGCACTCTAGCTCGACGCTGTTACCTTTGCCCCACTGGCCGACCGCGACGATCCGATAATTCGCCGGGTGACAATCTCATTCCGACATGGATCATGCCGGTCCTTGTCCGTGCACCATGAACAAAGTCTTTGATAGTCACGTCCACATCATCGACCCCCGATTCCCTCTGGTGGCCGACAGCGGATTTCTTCCACGGCTGACCTCTTCGACAGGTTAATAGGCCTCCCGGCAGTCGCCATCGATCACCTTGGATTGTCACGCTCCGGTTTTCCCAGCCACCGTATAGGTTAGTAGGTGACCCCGTGGATGTAGTCCCTTAGCATGCGATTTTCGAACTCCGTCTCCTCGACGTGGGCGTTCACCACGTCGCCAATCGAGACGATGCCCACCAGTTGCTCTCCTTCGATAATGGGCAAGTGCCGAATCCTGTTTTTGGTCATGATGCCCATGACGTAACCAAGCTCATCGTCGGGCACGGCGATGATGAGCTGCTTTGTCATGACGTCCTCGACCAAAGACGCGCCAAGATTCCCTTCCGATTCCGGAGATCCCGCAGGGCGAGCACACCTCTCGCCGCATTCTCTCAGGACATCTCGCTCTGTGATGATCCCACTGATCTCCCCGCCTGCCCCGGTGACGATTAGAGAGCCAATCCCGTGCTGATTCAGCTTGCAGATCGCGTCATAGACCGTCTTGTGCGCCTCGATCGTTACGACGTCGCTTCCCTTATGCCGGAGGATGTCTGCGACTCGCATCTCGGGCCTCCTTCCCGTAGGCCCCGCCGGTGATGCACTCATTGCCTCGCCCGGAGCCGGCAGTTTGCACCAGGCCGAGGCAGGTCCCCTTTCAATAATTACGCTCGGGTAGCCGCGACGCTAGTATGGCTGCCAGCTGGGGCTGTGGCCCGCCGGCGAGCCCGGCCCTCATCAGGGCGGAACTCCTATTCTTCCTTAGGCTGAGCGCGCCCTTGAGGGCGGGCATCCCTGCGCGGAACAAGGCGAGTGGCCTTCCGCTGTCGCAGCCAGATCCCCATGTCCCGGCCATGGGCAGGAAGCCGGCCCAGGTCGATGACTAAGACATCGGTTCGACTCGGCTCATGGCTGTTCGATATCTTAATCGACGAGTATCCGTTCGGCCAACATCTTCACTCTGCCGCACCACACGAGTAATCTACATAGATCGAATCGGCGACTCTTCGAGACGGGACAACGCGATGGGGTACCGCAAATTCACGGATAGTGATGGGTGTTCCTGGGAGATACAGGACCACTCCCGCTCCGAATGGATGTTCGCGCCGCTGCCTGGCAATCCGGAAGGACAAACCGCGGTTTCCCCGCCGGGTTATGACAACGATCCATTCGAGCTGAGCAACGAAGAGTTGCAGAAGCTGCTGGATGTAGCCGGTGGACCTACCCGGCGGCGCCCAAAGAAATCCCCGTTTCTCGATTGATTGAAACCTCATGACCGGACAACGACAGGAGATAGCCACGCTGGGTGGCGGCTGCTTTTGGTGTCTCGAGGCCGTGCTGCGTGATCTGCGCGGTGTGCAGCAGGTGGTTTCGGGATACACAGGCGGTCAGGTGGCCGATCCGTCGTACGAACTCGTGTGCACGGGGACGACGGGCCATGCCGAGGTGGTCCAGGTTACATTCGACCCTGACGCAATCTCGTTCGGCGAACTGCTCGAGGTCTTCTTCACTATCCACGACCCGACGACCCTCAACCGCCAAGGTGGCGACGTCGGTACGCAATACCGCTCGGCTATCTTTTGTCACTCGCCGGAGCAGAAAGCAACGGCAGAAGAGGTGCTTGCGCAGGTTCAGCGGATCTGGGGCGATCCCATCGTCACTGAGGTGAGTGCGTTCGGCACCTTCTATCCGGCCGAGGACAGTCACCAGGACTACTACCGCAACAACCAGAGCCAACCGTACTGCCAGATCGTCATCGCGCCAAAGGTCGCCAGGGCGCGAAAGGAGTTTCTGGAGAAGTTGAAGCGATAGAGTCACGAGGTTTCACGGGCAAGGGGTGCCATAAGTTCTTATTTTACTTTATGTTAGCTATGAATCACCGGGTTGTCACGCGGTCGAGATCCAGCCCCGGAAGACGAGACCGGCGGGGCTCCATGGATTCGGCATTGGCCGCAATCGCGAGAGTCCTTATGATAGAGCGGTTCGGGGGTAGTGGTTCCTCCAAGTCCCATTGTCGAAATCAGGTGAGCGAACATGCGAAGAAAACGGCTGGTCGTTGATCGCATCGTAGTTTACGGCGGAGTGGCTGTCGTCCTGAGCGCGATCGTGGTGGTGGACACCTCGCTGACCCAGGTGGTGCTCGTGCTGCTAGGCCTTCTCCTGGTTCAACTAGGAATTTGGAGAATCGCGAGTCGTGTGCTTCCGGGTACGAGAACCAACCAGCGGCTTCGCGATGAGGTAGCTCAATTTCTCGCGTCGGTCAGGGAGCTGTATAGGCTAGCCAACGACAACCAGAGCGCCAATTTCGCTACACTGGCCGAGGGTCTGCGGGGTCAAACTGACGGTGTAATCGAGGCGGCGAGAAGAGATCTCAAGTCCTAGCTGATGGATGATCGACCCAAAACCTAAGACCTGAAACCTAAACGCTTGGCGCCTCTCAAGATCTGCCGCGACGCATTGTAACCAGAAATGCCGGTGACGCCACCGCCGGGGTGCGTGCCCGCGCCACACAGGTACAAGTTCTCGATGGGCGTGCGGTAACGAGCACACTCCGGCACCGGCCGCATGAAGAAGAGCTGATCCATAGTCAATTCGCCATGGTAGATATTTCCTTCGGTCAGGCCGTAGGTATTCTCCAAATCGAGGGGCGTCAATACGTGACGGTGTAATACGGCCGACTCGATATTCGGCGCGTACTCGGCGAGTGTCTTGACGACCGCCTGGCCCAACGCCTGCCGCCTCCCGTCGTCCCATGTTCCTTCCTTCAAGTGGTAAGGTGCGTACTGCACCAGTATCGACATGATGTGCTTGCCAGGTGGTGCCAGGCTAGAATCGGTGACGGTCGGAATGACGGCTTCCAGGTACGGCCTTCGCGAGACACCGCCGTACTTGGCGTCGTCGTAGGCGCGCTCCAGGTAGATCAAGCTGGGACTGATCGAAATCACGCCGTTCGAGTGAGAGCCGTTGCCCGGGAGACAGGTGAAGTCGGGCAGCTCGCTCAGCGCCAGATGCACTTTGGCGCACGCACCCTTGAACTTGATGTTGCGGATCTTCCTGCAGAATTCCGGATCGAGTTCCGTTGGGTGAACGAGCCGGGAAAAGGTTCGCTTGGGGTCGGCGTTGGAAACGATCCACTTGGCTCGTATCTCTTCGCCGCACTCGAGCACCACACCCGTTGCCCGGCCGCTCTCGACGATGATCTGCTCGACCGCGGCGTTCGTCTTGATTATTGTGCCGCGCTCCGTCGCGGCCGCCGCCAGCGCAGCTGTCAGGCTCCCGATCCCGCCGCGCACGCGCATGGTCGGCCTGAGAATGCCGCCGTTCACCCCCACGTGGTGGTGCAGGAAGGTGTACGCGGTGCCGGCGGCCATCGGTCCTTGAAACATGCCGGTAATGCCGGTAGCGCCGAGTGTCCCCTTCAGCACGTCGCTCTCGAACCAGTCGTCCAGCAATTCCTTCACCGACATGGGCAGGATGCGCATCACTTCAGTCATGTCCCTCTTGCCCAGGCGTCGCAACCTGCCGCCCAGCCGAAGCATCGTCCAGAGATCTCTTGCGCCACCGGCGACGACATTGGGCGGCGTGGACGCGTACGCAGCCTCCAGCAGGCTGGTAGCCTTCGCCACGAGTTGCGTGAAGGGAACCCACTGGTCGGCGTCTGCCTTCGAGAACTCGCGAATCGACTCGACGCACCGTTGGGGGTCACGCCACAACAGGAGATGACGCCCGTCGAGGAGTGGAGTGAACGCCGTCGGATCTGTCTCGATGACGTCCACCCGGTGACGGGCCAAATCCAACTCTCTAACCACGGCGGGGTGTAGCGAGCCGATCCTGTGGGCGCCGGTGTCCAGCTCTCGGATGATCTCCGGACGCAACAGGCTCACGACATAAGAGCAAACCGAGTACTTGAAACCCGGATAGATTTCCTCGGTAACCGTGGCACCGCCAACCAAGTGACGCCTCTCCAATACAAGCACACGTTTCCCCGCGCGGGCAAGGTAGGCGGCGTTGACCAGACCGTTGTGGCCTCCGCCTATGACAATCGCGTCGTAGTCCGCTTCCCCCCCCTTGCTCATCTCAAGCCCGCTTCCTTTCCGGGTCGAAGAAAGGCGTCTCCGTCACGGTTGCAACGGCCCGCTTCCGATGGTGCTCCACGGTGACTTCCATCTGCAGCCTCGTTCCCGGCTCCGCGTGGCCCGATTGCAAATGGGCGAGGGCGATGTATTTCTTGAGGATCGGTGACCAGCAACCGCTCGTGGCGTACCCCACTTGTTTCCCGCTTGCGTACACAGGCACGCTGGTTCGCCACGCAACCGTGGGTAGTTGTGGGGGCAAGCCGACTTCGCTGTAGAGTTCCTCCAACGATTGCCAATCGATTTCCAGGCCCCGAAATTGCCACTTGGAGCCGCGGCGCTTCTCCTGCTCCAAGGCTTTGGATCCCACGAAGTTGCCGACTCCCTTGTTCAACTTTACCGTCCATCCGAGCCCCAGCTCGAAGGGCGACGACTTCCGTGATTCGACGAGCGCCCGGTGAGCGGGGACGTAGTCCACGTCTATCAGGATCAGCCCTGCTTCGATCCTCGCAATATCCAGCGCCAGAATCCCAGCCGGGGTTATCCTGGACGGCCTTCCTGCTTCCACCAAAGCGTCCCAGAGAGGCTCGGCGCGTTCGGAGTCCACCCAGATCTCGTAGCCGAGATCACCCGTGTAACCCGTGCGGGAGATGGTTACAGGGATTCCCTTCACGTTGGTCGAAGTGATGCGGAAAAACCGCAGGCCGTCCACGCCGGTGTCGCTGACGCAGCTCAGGATTTTTCGAGAGGCCGGGCCCTGAATAGCCAAGGCGGCTGTGGAATCGCTGACGTCCTCGATGGTCATCCGGAGACCCGCCGCGTTGTCGTGGAGCCAGCGCAGGTTGGGCTCCGCCGCCGTGAGCCGGAACGTCTCCTCACCGAGGCGCGCCAGAGTGCCGTCGTCGATGACCTTACCTGTTTCGTCGCACCAGGGCGTGTAGAGAACCTGGCCCAGGGCGCACCGTGATACATCTCTCGTCACGACGCGGTCGAGGAAGCGGACCGCGTCGGGGCCCCGAATCATGTACTTATGGAGCGGTGAGACGTCGATCAGCGCCGCGCCGCTCCGGATGGCGTAGTACTCCCGATCGTGTGTCAGCCCGTAGGAACCGGCCACCACATATCCAGACCAGCGCTGCCAGTTTTGGGACTGGCAAAGGGCGCCGGTTCTGGAGTGGAATGGTGTGCCTCTCAGCATTGCATCTTCTGCGAGGGAAGGCTTAGGATGTGCTTGTAGACCTCGGTGTACCGGCGGGCGATCTCCTTCCAGTCGTACTCGCCACGGACGAGCGCCAGTGCGTTTGCGCCGCGGCGTTTTCGTTCTGTCTCATTCATTAGCGCCTGGTGCAGTGTCGCCGCCAGGGAATCCAGGTCGTCGACTTTACAAAGCCAGCCGTTCGCACGCGGTCCGGTGTCGACCACGAAATCGAGGGGCCCGCCGCTCCGGGTTGCGATCACTGGAACTCCGGTTGCCATCGCCTCGAGGTATACCTGGCCAAACGGTTCGTTGTAGGACGGTGCAACCAGAACATCGGCGAGGTTGAGTCCTTCGGAAAGAACATCGTGCGGCAGCCACCCGCAGAAGAACACGTTCGGCAAGTCGAGGGAGCGGGCAACCGTGTGAGGATGTTCGCCTTCCCATTCACCGGGCATCCCTCCCCAGACGAGCAGGTTGAACGGGGGGTGATTGCTGCTGTCGAACGACTGATTGACTCGCGAGACGGCTCTGAGCAACAACGGAACGCGTTTGAAGTCGAGAAAGCGACCAACGAATATGGCCAGCGGTTTCAAATTGCCTGATTCGTCTTTGAACTTCTCGGTGTCGGACTGGTCGTACCGCACGCTCCCCGGGACACCGCTTTCGTCCCAGCCCTGCGGCCCCTCTACCAGGATCTTCCGCAGAAAACTCCACTTTTCATCTGGGGACCAATCCAGCGGTTGGAACAGAGAGGTGTCGACGCCGTTCGGGATCGTGGTGATGTGTTTCTTGTCGATCGCAAGGCGTGCGATCGCCCGCTCACGAATGTCCGGGCTGATAGCGGCAAAATGGTTCGTTATGTCGACTGCGTCGGTGAGGATGCCACGTCCAAAGTGGCCCAGCTCATTTGGACTGCCAGACTCCTTGCTCAGCTCGTCGAGACGCTCCAGCATCTTGATCTCTGTCCCATGCAGCTGCGTCAGCTTGGGCACCGAGGGGAAGAGTTGCGCCGCGGCGACATGCGCGTGAGTGAGATGGTGGAGGTGGAGAAGGTCGGGCTGGAAGCGCTCCCTCACGTCCTCGAATACTCCGGTCCAGCATCGCAACAATGTTGTATACTCGGCGTCCGTGAGCTTGTAGAAAACACGGTCGGGTACGCTGGATTTGTCTTCATAGCTCGGGTGAAAGGGGATTTCCCACTTGTCGGATAGCGGATCTTCACCCTGTTCGAATCCGCGCCACGCGTCGGTATAGTCGACCAAGGTCAGGGGGATTTCCTCGAAAAACACGTTAGCGTCGTGTTGCGGGTCGCCGTCGTGCAGCGTGCCCGTGATCAGACGCACTTCGTGGCCCAGCTCAATCAGGGCGCGCGAGAGATAGCGGGCCACCTGAGCGCTCCCGCCCCTGGGATAGAAGATGAGGCTCATCAGGATTTTCATGACGGCCTGCTTGCCGAGTCTTCAGCATTCATGTCCGCAAAGATGGCACAACGTGGCTGTCCATGGTGGAGGGTTACTGTAAGGGGTTAGGAACCCCGATCGCGAACCTGAATTTACTTGTGTCATACGACGACAGCTGCCACGCAAACCCCGCCGCGAAGTTGATCGGAGCCAACATGGGGGTGAGGTTGCCAATGGTAAAACCCAGTTCCGTATACGCGGTCGGGGCTGTGAGCACGAAGTCGTCGCCCAATTTCCTTGTGTGGTTGACGAAATCGGTCCAGAACGCCCCGCCGTGGACGGTCAGCGTGACCGGCAGATCGCGAATCAGGGGGATGCGGCTCAAGCGGAAGAGCTGCCGGTCGAAGTCGTGATGGACAAAGAACATCGCTGCACGATTTCCTGAGAAATTGCGCTCGTTCATCGTGTTGAAGCCGCCGTTCTGTAGGAAGATGCCGTTGCCAAAATCGACGGTGAAGTACCGGTGTGCCGGAAGGCTCCCAGCTGAAGTGGCGGCCACCGCGTCAATCGTCGTAAGTCCGATATTGAAAGTGCGCTGACGACGGCGCAGTCGCACGAAATACCGGCGGAAGTCGAAGTCACTGTCGATGAGCGACGGCTTGGTTACCTCAGCACCAAGCGTGATCCTGGTGTACGTGAGCGTGTTGAAGTAGAAATCGCGTCCCTTACGTTTGAGTAGAGGGCGTGAGTCATACTGCAAACTCGCCGACAGGGAGCGGAGCCGGCCATCGTCGAACGGTTGATTCCCGCGCACCAATCTGTCGCCGCCGAACACCGAGTAGTCGGTTGCCACGGGGACCGGCCTGTGGTAAGAGTCGTTGTACTGCAGGCGGAATTGTGTCAAGTCCACGAGTTTCGTGCTCAGCGAGAGCGTGAATCCTCGCTCATGATAGTAATTCAGGGGGTCCAGCTTCGTGAACAACGCAAGGTAGGTCGGGTTGTAACCGCTCGACACAATCGTCGGTCGCGCAACAACCTGGTCGGAGTATGTCCCTCCGATCCACAAACGGCGCCGCTCCGATAGGCGATATTGTGCGCCCAGACGAACCTGCCACTCTTCGCTCCCAAAGGCATATCCTGTCTTGGCTCGGAGTATGAGATCCGGCGACAGGTCACGCCAAGTCCACCCGGCACCGAGGTACGCGCCCTCGACACGGTTGAAATGGAAGAAATCGGCGTTGTTCAACAAGAGCAAAGTAGTCGCCGTGCCAGTGAGAAGCATGGCTCCCAACGACGGTGGAAGGCTTTCCAGCGAGTCGATGCGTGCATAGGCACCACTCTCCGTCTCGCTGAGCGGCGTAGCTCTCCGCTCGGTCCACTCGGCGCTGTCCACGTCGTCGGCGCGTTTGTCTACCACGACCAGGTATTCCCCGAGGCCGATCGGCGGGCTGCCCTCGTCGAATCGAAAATCGCGCAGCGACGCCGAGTGCACAAACGATAGATGCTCGGGAAATCCGGGGATCGGTATGCCGAAATGCACTTCGGCGGAGAAGCGGATCTGGCTGGGCATCCAGTGGTCATCACCCACGTCGTGCATCAGCTGGCGATAACGCAAGTTCTCGATGAAAGGGAAACGAATGACGTCATTGGCGCCGACCTCGATGGTGAGAATGTCGAATGTCGAATCGGCGATGTCGATCATGCCAACAAACAACGGCGCGACATCGGATTTTGGCTCGATGGCCAGCCGGAACACTGTACGGCCGCGAACCTCCAGCGTATCCAGAATGTGATATCGATAGTGCTCCAGTGCGTCATCGGCGGTCGGCGATACAACAGAGTACTTCTGCAAGTCGATCCGATTCTTGTTGAAGTTTACGATCTGGCCCACAGACACTAGGTTGTTCTCGGCATCGAGATTGCTCGACTGGCGGCGAGCCGTGATGGTCTCCTGGTACTTTCCCGGTTGCTCCCAATACGCCATCGTCTGCGACTCGGTGATCAACACGATGGACTCTGTTGAATCTTCGTCCTTGTTCAGGTCGAGAAGGATGAACTTGACGTAGGCGTCGTAGCGATAGTCATGAATGCGGGAGAGTAAATCGTTCTTCCGTGCGATCGCCTGCCGCATGATCCGGGTCGCCGGGTCGTCCGCCCTCGCCGTCACCCTTATCGTTGCCAGCTCGACAGGCAGTGGGGTGAGGAAGACGTCCGGCACGATCGTGTGGTCGGCCACGGTCATGATCACCGACTGCCGCCGGAAGCCGATCTTGCGAAACTCCAGCTCGACTTCCCCGACGCCCACCACCACCCGAAAACGTCCTGCTCGGTTGGTGAGGGTCGAGATGCCGGTGCCGGCAACGCTGATGACGGCGAAAGGGATCGGTTTCCCGGAAACCGTATCGTACACCGCGCCCGCCACGGTCGGGCCGGTAGCGCGCTCCTGGGCCGCTACCGCCGGGGCGGCTATCAGAGCGGTGAGCAATGCCATGATTGACGAACGGATGGCACTCACAGCGGGCTCTGTCGCATGTCCTTGGCCGATCGATACTGTGCGAGGTAATGCATGAGTGTAATATGCCTGCAAGAGCAAAAGTTTCCTCACTCCTCCCCCCTCCCCGGGGAGGAGTGAGGAAGAAACGAACTGACCACACTCAACCGGGGCGGCTGGGGTGACGTATTGATGGTAATGACGTTGCCTGGATTGGGGTGCGACCGCCGGGGCGGGGGCGTATATTCTGCCGCCGGAGCTATTCATCGATGAGGAGGTATGGAATGCGAGGAAGAGTTCGCCGCGGAGTCTTGGAGGCCGTATTGGCTCTCGCGCTCGGGCTGCCGGCCGGACTTGCCGCCCAGCAGAGGGGTGGGGCCATGGAAGAGACCACCAGCCGGCGCTCGGACGAAGGTGGAGGACCGTACGACCGGTTGGTCATTCGAGGAGTGACCATCATCGACGGCACCGGAGCGCCCCCCCAAGGTCTGGTGAATATCGTCATAGAGGGAGATCGAATCGTCCGGGTCGGTGGTGGATTCGGACGGCCCGATCAGCCAGCCGAACGGCAAGGCAACACACGGGAGATTGACGGGACCGGCATGTACGTGATGCCCGGGTTCGTCGACATGCACGCCCACACCGGTGGTGCCAGCAAGGCCCCGCAGGCGGAGTATGTGTACAAACTCTGGATGGCCCACGGAGTGACGACCTCCCGCGGCGTGTCCCACGGCGGGTTCGAGTGGTCCCTTCGGGAAAAGGCGTTGAGCGCGCGGAACGAGATCGTGGCGCCTCGGATGTTCAGCTACGTTCGGCCGGGGAGCGGTCGGGGCTGGGAGGGGGGGGCCATAACGAATGCGGAAACGGCGCGTGAATGGGTTCGCTGGGCGGCGAACCAGGAGATCGACGGTCAGGGGATCGATGGCCTGAAGCTCGGTTCGTACGACCCGGAGATCATGGAAGCCCTGATCGATGAGGCTCACAGGCACGGTCTGGGCACTGTGGCCCACCTGGGCCAGATGGGCGTCGGCCGCATGCATGCCATCGACGCCGCCCGCATCGGTCTCGACATGATGACCCACTACTACGGGCTCTTCGAATCGATGCTGAACAAATACAGCATCCAGGACTGGCCTCTCGACTACAACTACAACAACGAGCAGGATCGCTTCAGTAACGTCGCGCGTCTGTGGAACCAGATCTACGAGCCCGGCAGCGAGGAGTGGAACGCACTGCTGGATGAGTTCCTCGAACTTGGTTTCGGCATCGATCCCACCATGACCATCTACGAGGCGAGCCGTGACGTGATGCGGGCTCGCGAGGCCGAATGGCACGACGAGTACACACTGCCCAGCATGATGGATTTCTACCAGCCCAGCCGGGATGCGCATGGCTCGTATTGGTATTACTGGGGCACCGAGGAGGAAGTTGCCTGGAGGAACTTCTACATTCGGTGGATGCGGTTCCTCAACGACTACAAGAACCGCGGCGGTATCGTGACCACGGGCTCTGATTCCGGATTCATCTACAAGCTCTTTGGCTTCGCGTACATCCGCGAGTTCGAGCTGCTTCGAGAAGCCGGTTTCCATCCGGTGGAAGTGATCCGCTCGGCTACGTTATACGGTGCGACGCAACTCCACAAGCCGAAGGGCGTACCGATCGACTTCGGCATCATCAGGCCCGGGCTCAAGGCCGACCTCGTGATGGTGGACCAGAACCCGCTCGAGAACCTCAAGGTTCTCTATGGCACGGGTACGGTGAAGCTGAACATGGAGACGAACGAGCCCGAGCGCGTCGGCGGCATCAAGTACACGATCAAGGACGGCATCGTGTACGATGCCGAGCAGCTTCTGGCAGACGTTCGGGAGATGGTGCGAAAGGCCAGGGCGGAGCGGGGCATCTCGGACGACGGAAGCCAATAGACGGAACCAATAAGGAAGGCGTAGGGCGGTACCGCCCTACGCCTTCTTGGCGTGCATCATGTGGCCCGCCGGGTAGTAGTTAGCCAGCCGGTTCTCGTAAAAAACCAACCCGCCCCCAATCCCACCCGAGAAGAAGTCCAGGTCCCCGTCGCCATCGATGTCTACAAACACCGGCGCGGCCATGACCGGAACGTCGATGGCCAACGTGGTATCCGCTACGAACACTGCCACCTGGAGCGTGCCGGTGTTGCGATAGAAGCTTAGGCCATTCGCTTCGGATCCTATGATCAGATCCTGGTCGCCATCCCCGTCGAGATCGGCGAATGTCGGAAAGCTGCGCCGCCCGATGTCGATGTCGGCGAACTTGTCGGTGACGAACTCAAAATGTGGGTCTGCTGGTGTGCCGGTGTTGCGATAGAAGTTGATGGTCCCCGAAGCCTCGCCGATGAACAAGTCGAAGTCGCCGTCCGCATCGATGTCCACCAGCGCCGGCGTGGTGTTGCTCCCGCGCGTGATCGTAACATAGGCTGAGTCGACGCTAACAAAACGCGGCTCGAGAGCCGTTCCATTGTTACGATGAAACGCGATGTTCGCCCTCCACGAGCCGAGTAGCATGTCGAGGTCGCCGTCCGCGTCCAGATCCGCCAGGGCAGGGGCCTGGTGATAGGTGTCGTCGAGAGCCATGGGCCCTGCCAGCTCGAACACTGGGCGGCGCGGTGTGCCCGTGTTCTCGAAGAGGTACACGCGGGACGCCTGCAAGTGTTCGGGGTCGATCTTGTTGGCCAGCAGGAGGTCTAAATCCCCGTCACCGTCTAAGTCGGCGAACGCCGGAATGCTCTCGCTTCCCACGTCGATATTGGCGAGAAACCGCCGTGTGCGAAGCGTAAATCCACCTTCGCTCTCGCGTTCGTAGAACAACAGGTTGTCTATCGTGGTGCGATTCGGATTGAACGCGCCGCCCAACACACCGACCAACAGGTCCACGTCGCCGTCGCCGTCCACGTCGCCGAAAGCCGGGGCGTTGTAGCCGCTGGTCTGTAGAGGGTTATCGATGGGAAACGCGACGGGCTCGCCGCTTAGCACCGGGGAGCCGCAGGATCCGACGTTTTCAATGAATAGCAAACCGGGCTCAAAGAAATCGCCCCAGAAGAAGTCCTGATCACCGTCGCCATCGATGTCCACGAACGCCATGGTGTTGGCTCCGTGCAGGCTTCCGATCTGCGCCACAATCTCGATGTCCTCGAAGCGATCGGTGACCTTCTGGAACAGAGGGACGCCGCTGGAATCTCTCGCGACCTCTTCGTACCGCATCACGGTACCGATCAGAAGACCGATGAACAGGTCCAATCGCCCGTCGCAGTCGATGTCGGCTACCTGTGGAATGTTCTGCCGATCCGAAAAGATGGGGGTGCCGTTGACGTCCTTGAGCGTGTCCACCACGAGCGTGAAAGACGCACGCTCCGCCGAGCCGTCGTTGCGGTAGTACTGGATGTGACTGAACGGTCGCTCGGCGAGAAGATCGAAGTCCCCGTCGGCGTCCATGTCGACGAAGCGGTACCACTCTCCCACGTGGAGGTCTTCGTAGGCATCGGTGCGCCATATCAGATTGTGCTGCTGGGGCGTGCCTGCCTGCTCGAAGAACATGATGCGGCCGGATGCCTCCTGGACGAACAGATCCAGATCGCCGTCGTTGTCGATGTCGATCCATTGGGGCCGGGGAACGTTCAAGCCGCCGAGGAATGGGTGGTCGTAGGGCGCACCGGTGTCGTCGACCACCTCGAACGCGTCGACAATGCGCACGAACGGCGGGGGAAAGCCGGTGAAGGCGGCGGCCCGCGGCGGGTTACCTCCCGCCCCCGCGGTGTACGAACCGCATCCTATCAGCAAGAGTGCCGTAGCGCCCGGCAACCATCTCACCCGATTGCGTTGCAGCGGAAAGAAGCGCAGGGTTCTCAATTGGCAATTAGGGTGGCAACGCCAGCCGGATAATGTCCCACCTCGATCACCTTCTCGATCTCACGGGTCGCAGTGTTGATCACGACGACGGTGCCGACGGGGCTGCCCTCACCAGAATCCTGGCGTGGCTGGTAAGCGCCTTTGCGGTTGTTGTTGGAGACGTACAGGTACCGTCCGTCGGGAGAAACCGCTGCGCCGTGGGGCTGTGCCAACCCCGTACCGTCAATGACTTCGGTGACGCTCTTCGTGTTCATGTCGATGACGGTCACGGTGTTGGCGTCCTTGTTTCCCGTGTAGACGAGCTGTCCGTCGGGCGAAAACACAGGGTGCCATGGAGCCGCATTGACGTCGATCATTTTCGTGATTCTCACCGCCGACGGGTGACTGATGTCGAGAACGAACATCTTGGCAGTGAGTTGCGTCGAGACTACCATGGTCCCGCCATCGGGCGAAATCGCAAACTGGACAAACGTGTGGGTGGGTCCGTCTATGAATGTGAACTCAGCGTCCTGTGAGGCGAGATTGACGCTGATTATCTGATTCTCAACCAAGCTGGCGGTATATGTGTATGTGCCGCGGCGATCGACGGCAATGGCATGGGGCCGGGGGTAGAACACCTCGATTTCCGCGATGGCCATATCGGATCTGCGGATTTCGCCGATCCGCATGGGCGGATTGACCGCAGCCATCGAGCGGCCGACGTACAGCAGATCCTCCGTGGGGTGCACCGCCATCATCCCGGGAGTTTCGAAGTCCACCTGTCCCACGAGTTCGTAGTCTCGGTTGAACTTGAGGACCTTACCATCCGCGATGAGCGACACGTAGAAGTAAGAGCCATCGGGCTCCACCGCTATGTGGTGGGGCTTCGCCGTGGGCGAAAAGCCCAGTGCCGTGAGATCGATAGTGCGGATGACGACGTTGCTTTCCATGTCGATCACCGACACCGAGGCGTCGTCCTGGTTGGCTACGAGCAGGAGCTGTGTGGCTTGCCCGGCGCCGCGGGGTTCGAAACGCGCGAAGGCTTGCACGAAAACGGCGCACAATAGTAATGCTGCGAAACTTGTAGTCTTTTTCATGACCGAATGTCCGTCAAAGAGTTGCGAGGAAGAGGTGCGCCGCTGCCTCAACTCTCTCCGTTGCCGTTCGAGAATCATCCGGCAACGAGCTTACGGAATGATCTCGGTTCGTTTGCTTTTCACCAAGAACAGTCCTTCATTTCTGCTGGTAACGATTATTACGCCACTCGCGAAGAACGGATAATTGCTCCAGGAGCCGCCCATCCCGGGCCCGTCTTCACCGTAGGGTACCGTGTCTAGGAATCCTACTGGAACCGGATTTTCCCTATCCCGAATATTGAACAGCCGGAAACCGCTGTTGTAATTCGACTGGTACATGAAATCGCCCCTGATGTACAGGTTGTGATCGCTGGCGGGGTTTTCCGAGAGATACTCCTTCACCAGCAGAGGATCGTCCAGATCGGTCACGTCCCAGATCAAGGTCCTAGTGCCGACGAAATTCCGCTGGAGCTCGTCCAGCTCGTCATTCATGTAGAAATACTTGTGATCTTCGGTGAGCCACCCTTGATGCGTGTAGCCCACGTTGGGATAGGACGCCCGCGCGAGAGCAACCGGGTTGTCCTTGTCCGTGACGTCGGCTATGCTCAATGCCGTCTCGTTGGCACCGAGGCAGATCTCCTTTCCCCGGTGCTCGCGGTCCGGGCCGCGGTAGATCACGCACTGGGCGTCGTGGGAGTACCCCGTGTTCCTGCGGCCTGTGGCCGGGTCGGCGAAGCATCCGGCGAACGTTGGACTGGTCGGATCCTGGATGTTGATCATGTGGAGGCCGCCGGCGCATGTCTCGCCGCCGGCGCTGCTGCCCACCGAGTAGGCGAATCCGGTCTCTTCATTGATGACTATGTTGTGGGCGCTGTGTATCCCGTCGTAGTGCGCGGTCTCCTCAAAGACCACGGGCGGATTACGTATGTCACGCAGCTGGGTCAGGTCGAACACCTGCATACCGTGATTCCCCGCTCCGTCGGAGACGATGAAGGCGTGATCGTTGTACACCTTGATGTCGCGCCACGCGCTCGGCCGCGCACCTTCGTGCAACGGCAGCTTGCCGACATACACGGGGTTGAACGGGTCGCTGATATCGACGAACGATGCGGCGTTGCTCAGACCCACTAGCGCGTACTCCTTGCCGGTTTGAGGGTCCGTCCAACCCCAAATGTCGTTGGTGGGAACGCCCCGCTCGCCACCGATCGCGTGAACCGGGAGGAAAGAAACCAGGTTTATCTCGCTGCAGTCGAAGACGTGGGCGCTGCCCTCCTCGCAGTCGGCCTGATCGCCCACCACCGGCTCGATCCCCTTGATCTCACTAAAGATCTTTGCCTGCTCGCTCCAGGTGCCTCCTCCGGCATCCTGCTCGAACACGATGGCGGTGCCGACACCGAAATCATCACCGGGCGCTCCGGCAACTGCAATCTGGCCGCGGACGGCGAGGCCGCCCGAAAACCTGTCGCGCCCTTCTACCTGACGCGATGCCAGCTTGATCGATCCCATCCAGTCGCCTGACACGGGATCACGGCGGAATCGGTACAGCCGGCCTCCACCGGTAGCGCCTGGAGCGCCGATCCAGGTTTCTGATCCGGTGAACGCGATCGACGAGCCGAACTGGTAGCGCCGTCCGCCGTCGAATGGCGACAGCCGCGAATCCTGGCTCCATTCCCCAGTGACACCGTTATAGCCAAAAGCAAACACGGTGCCGACGCTGCCGTTTGCACCCGGCGCGCCTATGAATGCGCTGTTGCCCTCGAGGGCGACGGTGGCTCCGAAGCCACTGCGCTGTTCGAGCCTGTTCCCCGTCACCTTCGAGAGCTGGCGCCAGCTCCCATCTGCGTCGCGCCGGAAGGCATAGACAGCCCCCGTGCTGCTGTCTTGACCCGGGGCTCCGATGAGGGCCTTGTCGCGGTCAACTGCTATGGCACCGCCAAACCGGTCGCCTGACTGTACGTCGCTACCGGTGAGCTTCTGCTCCTGAGACCATCCCCCGCCGGTGTCACGGTGGAAGACGTACACGGCTCCTGCCCGGTTGTTCTGGGTCGGGGAACCGATCATGGCCACGTCGCCCCGGCCCGTCAGGACTAGCGCCGTACCGAAGCCGCCGTCCTTGCCGCCGTCACTCGGCTGGAGGCGGGCGACCTCACGCCATGTCCCGGAGCCGGCCTTCTGGTACACGTAGACCACTCCGATGCCACTCTCTTGCGGCGCTGCGCCTACCATCATGACCCGATCGCGCAGCGCGATAGCCTGACCGAACCGGTCACCGGCGGTAGCATCAGACGCCATGAGCTGGGTGGATTCAGTCCAGTTGCCGGCGCCATCGCGACGGTATACGTAAACCACGCCTGACGACATCTGGTTGGCAGACTCGCCGACCAACACCTCGCCGTTGCCTACGGCCACGGCCCTGCCGTAACCCCTCTGTGCCTGTGCCGGTGTGACAGTCACCAGGAAAAGCAAAAGGAAGCCAAACAGATGGTAGCCGCGCTTCTTCATATTCAAACCTCGGGTAAGGGGCCTATCAGTGTTGTGTGTCCTGCACGCCGCATGGCTGGGTGTGGGGCAGCTCACCGGCTGCCAGGAGCCAGCAAAGATACACCTGAGAGGCGAGAATGGACCATGGGGCGCCACCACCGGGTCGATCGTCCGCCGGGCCACGAGCACCGCTGAGTCGCCTTCGCCCCACCGACGCCATGTTGCCGGATCTACCCTGCCCTCGGCCATGACCCTCAGCCGGTCCAGTTCGTTAGATTGAGGGGGAGCAGTTCAGCAGGTAGGAGGTGGCTCCCCATGTCTACTCGCGACACCCCGACCACATACTCGGCCGAAGAGGCTACCTGGATCAAAGAGATGGCCGGCCGGCCGCCTCGCTGGTCTGCCCGCGGTGCAACACGCCCCTGACCCGGGTGACCCCCGTCGACATCAGGGGGGCCGTAATGCAGGAGGTGTCTTGTCCCGAGTGTCACCGCTGCATCATCCTGCGTGCCCCAGGGGCGGAGCGTGGTCATCCTCCTACTCCAACGCCTCGAGGATAGGGCACTCGGCCGTCTCCGAGCGGCTCTCACAGGCGTCGATCAACCTCCCCAGTGAATGCTGCATCCTGGTGAGGCTGCCGATCTTCTCCTCGATGCCGGCCACTTTTGCCTCGGCGCGCTCTTTCACGGCATCACAGTTGCCATGCGGGTCCGGCCGGAGGGAAAGCAGTTCGCCGATCTCGGTGAGCGTGAATCCGAGATCCTTGGCGTGGCGGATGAACCGGATCCGGTGCACGACATTCTCCGGATACACCCTGTAACCGGAGCTTCTCTTCTTGGGCTGCTCGATGAGCCCCCGGCGCTCGTAGAATCTCACCGTTTCCACTCCTACGCCGGCCCGTTTGGCAACCTGCCCGATCGTTGGTCGGGTCATACTGCTTCCTCACTCTAGAACGCGAGATCGGTCTGTTCTGCTACAAGGATAATAAGGTCTGTATCTAGGTACATGGTCTAGTCCTGCGGCGGCCCTTGACTCTGTACCAGGGTACGGAGCTTATAATGCGGACGGTGGCCCGGAAGCTCGGCCAATGTGGACAGCTGAGCCGTTGCTCGCTGGATTACTTGATCAGCAAACACGTCAGAACGCTCGAGGAAGATGAAGACCATAGAGCTCATAATCGATCGAGACTGCCCCAACGTCGAATGGGCCCGCGCCGAGTTGCGCCGCGCCCTATCCGATCTGGAACTCCCGTTGCAGTGGCAGGAATGGGACCGGGAGAGTACGGAAGCCCAGGCCTATGCCCGGGAATACGGGTCGCCCACGGTGTTGGTGGATGGCCGCGATGTGGTGGGTGAGGGCACGGAAGCCGATGCCAACTGTTGTCGTGTATACGTAGACCACGACGGGCGAATTCGGGGTGCGCCTTCTGCGGAGGAAATCCGGGATGCGTTAGTCCGGGATTAGCCCTACTCTATGCGCCTGCCGCGGGTGTGGGGGAGGGGGAGGGGGAGGGGGAGGGGGAGGGGGAGGTCGTCCTTCGCCGGCGCCACAGATAGTACAACACCGGAATCGCTACAAGAGTCGAGGTCATCATGCCTCCGATCTCGGCGCCGCGATCCGCTGCATGAGTGAAGCGCCAGTGCCATGGCTCCACATGATGGGCAAAAGACCCGCCATGATAGCCACCACCGTCATCAGTTTCGGCCGTGAGGCCGGTCTAGCCTGGATACGTCCCCGGCGACACATTACCGCTCAGGCAGCAACGTCACCTCAACGTTCAGGAGGTTGGCCATGGCGACGTACATCTCACTGCTTCGGTATACCCGGCAAGGTATTGGCAAGATCAAAGACAGCCCCCAGCGGCTCGACGCCGCGAAACAGGTCTTCCGCTCCTTGGGCGCCGAGATCAAAGCGGCCTATCTCGTCATGGGCCGGTACGACCTAGTCGTCATTACGGAGGCGCCGGACGATGAAACGGCGGCCAAGGCGAGCCTTGCGGTCGGATCGCAGGGCAATGTCAAGACCGAGACGTTACGGGCGTTTACTGAAGAGGAATACCGGTCGATCCTCTCGGCGCTGCCGTGACGCTTCCAACAGCAACTGCGTAGCGCAGACTGGGTTCGCCCAGCCGCGGCCGGGGTAGTTCACGGCCCATGGAAGAAGATCTCGCGTCTTCCCCATGAGTGGCTCGAATCCGTTGTGGGTCCGTGCGCACGCGATCTGTGCCTCCGACTTCCCCACTGCGTTCTCGGCCTTGAACGGAGAAAGAATGCCCCGGCGGACTCGAATCCGCACGGGGCGACGTCCCAGAGGATGTCAAGTCTTTTTGTCTGCCGATTCACCAACCGCCCTCAGCCGGGAAACATCGTCTCCCGCAAAACTCTGCGCAACCGGAAGGAACGAAGGTCGTCTCCTAACCGCCCTCCCCCCCCACGTCGAAGGTGTAGCTCTGCAAGTACCGGATGGTGGCTTCCTGTTCCTCGACCTGGAATGCAAGGGTGTCCCTGCTGGTGATGATGCCGCCGAGGTTACCGTCATCCACGATCGGAAGGTGTCTGATGCCTTCTTGCGTCATCACACCGACGCACTCCTCCAGGCTCGTCTGAGAACGACAGGTTGTCACGGGGGAGGTCATGACTTCGCGGAGGGACGTGTGAGCCGGATCGCGGGGTTTGGCGATGAGGCGTCGGAGGGCGTCACGCTCCGTGAAGATGCCCACCATCTCGCCCCCGTCCGTGATCAAGAGGCATCCGATTTTGCGCTGGTTCATCAGGCGGGCCGCGCTCACCACCGATTCAGCCGCGTCCATCGAAACCACCGTCGTGCCCTTCCTGGCGAGAATCTCACTGACCGTAGCCATGGCTACCAGCCTCCTGGAGGGGGACTCTAGCATGCTACACGCGGCGCGGCCCGAGCGCCACCACCTCCCTGACTGCGGCAACAAGGCCCCTACCGCCCTCCGCGACACCGCCACCAGCTATCGCCAACAAAACCGGGGTTCCCCCGTAGATAAGCTTCAGCGGTCGTCGACAGGCGGTCGACCGAACCCGACCTGCGCTTGGCTCACAAACACGTTTCCGTCGGTCATTCGTGCAGCCTGTGTAGAATCGCTTGCCGATCGCTTAGTGCCGTTCCAACTATTTGAAGCTAACGAAAGAGCTGGTTTGAACCGACCGGTCGCCGCCGCCGCGGCGGTCGTTGTTTTGACCCAACAAGTTGGAACGGCATTAGCAGTACGTAGTCCCTTATGAGAGAAATCTTGTGCAAGTTTGTAGTTCACCGGAGTGTTTGTCAACGAGAAAAAAGAAAAAGCAACACGGGATCGGATTGGGGGCTCTGTGCTCTCGGTGTGCTCTGTGGCTAAATGGCTGATGTGGGGGGATCGGCGTTTATCCCCGGTTTGGCCGCGGATCGCTGTCTGGTTCCGGCTCGTCCGGGTTAGCTTTCTTGTCAAGATACCCTCTCGTTCTTGGCACAAATAGTTGGAACGGCACTAGGAGGCTCTGCGTGAAAAGTTGGAGACTGGCGGCTATCGCATCCACCGCATTCGCGGTTGCCGGTTTCGGCCGTGTTGACGCACAGATCGTGCAGCGGAACGCGCAGTTCCGGCTACCGGCAAGCTACAACTTCAAGTTCTACAACAAATACCCCGAAGCGGCACGGAGCTTCTACGCGGCACATTTTGCCCACTTCAGCGCCTACGAAGTGTTGCTTAACGAGGGTCCGGACGCCGTAAACGAGATGCAACGTCTCGAGGAACAGATCCGGTACTACGTAGCCAATCCGCCGCGCCTCGAGCCCCCGGCGGAGATCATTGCGCCGAATTGGTCGAAGATCGCACACCCCACCGGTCAGGCGATGGACTGGACCCACATGCTCCACTCGCAGCTCTATGACATACTGACTGACGACGGCATCCGGGACAAGAAGGGGGCCGGCGAGCGGGCCATCTCTTATTATCTGGCCAACTTGCGAGCGGCGTTCTCCACCCGAGGCTACGGCCATGCGTTCATGCTGGCCGGAGGGTCGTGGGCCGAAACGTTCGCGCGTAAGTATCCCGCGATCAACGGCATTCTCTGGGCTTACCACTGGCATCACGCGGTGGTGTACGAAGCCCTGATGGAGCCGGATTCGGCGGCGCGGCGTGTGGAACTCGATCGGGTAATCCGCGTGTTCCAGGACTCGGTTCTCGTGAACCCCCCGAAGTACATGCCCCTCGCGGCGCAGTTCGCGCCCAAGTTCGCCGAGTTGTGGCCTGCAGGAGCGCAGATCTTCGACAACCTGCACATGATGCACGACGTGGTGAATGACATCATGGCCGATGAGCGCATTCCTCGAGAGGCAAAGGACCAAGAAATCGACCGGATGCTCCAGCAAATGCTTTATGTGAATCAAGAATGGGTGATCCCCCCACCGCTGCCTCCCGAGGCACATGCCCACATGCCGATGGAAGCAATGACGGTGCCCACCCAGCTTCCCGACGGCCGGTGGCTGCCCCAGGGGCACCCCCGAGCCCGGCTCCCGGACATGCGAATGCCGATGCGGCCGCGTGACCCCCGCCGGCATGATGAGGAGCGCTGATCGATGACACCGAGAACGGTGGTTTGGGTCGCGGTGCTCTCACTCGGGATCACAGGGACATTACAGGGACAGGAGGATTTTCGAGCGGCCGACGCCGACCGCCCAATCAGAGTGGAGGACGCGTATCCGGTGAAGCTCTACGAGTGGGAGTGGGAGCTGGGGACCCGCGGCAGCATTGCTCGAGGCGGCGAATACCTTGTGTCGCAGATCCTTGAGCTCAAGATGGGCATCGCCCGCAACTGGCAGCTCGGCGTGGAGCTACACGGGAACCAGGAGCGCGTCGCGAGTGTTTGGCAGACCGGCCTCGAAGAACTCAGTGGATCCCTGTTTTATAACCTGAACCAGGAGGGAAGGCGCACACCGGCGCTCGCCGTCCGCGCAGACGTCTTCAGCCCGGGCGCCGGGGACCTGGGTCGGGAGGATGTCGGCGCTCGATTACGCACGATCCTCACGCGCAGCTACAGCCGTCTTCGAGTTCACGTAAATGCAGCCTACGACTGGGCGAGTGCCGCCGACGGCGGGGATTTCTGGAGCGGTGGGCTAGCGTTCGACTACCCGATCGGACTGTTCAGCAAGGCCGTCCTCGGCGACGTGTACGCCGAGATTCCGGCAGATGGTGGTGACGCCCGCGTGTGGGTGGAGTTCGGCACCCGGTTTCAAGTCAATAATTCCCGGGTGCTGGACCTCGGCGTTATGAGTCGAGTCGACCAATGGAACGACGGCATTGCGAACTTTGGAGTCGTCATCGGCCTGTCGGGTGTGTTCGGGATCCCGGGGCTCATCAAAGTCCCGCCGTATCCGAACCCGAGGATCAACTGAGACGCGGCCGGGTTCGACCGGTTCTACCGGGGGGACCCGGATCGCCAGAAAGCGCGCGGATCCGGCAGGGCCCCTGCGGGCGCAATGCGTTCAGCCGCGGCCGTAAACCGCACGTTCGGTAAAGTCAACCCATCGGGGGAAGCAGCGACGGCCGCAGGTACTGGTCGGCACAGTGGAACCCGCTCGCGCTCACAGCCCGGTTCCAGGCCGACAAGGCAGCGGGGATCGATGCCATCTACGAATACGACGTGGGGGGTCACGTGTTCGACGCGCGCATCCGGAATCAATCGATCGAGACGCGGCCAGGGACGGCTCTCAGCCCGGACGTCCGACTCGTCACCGACGAGGAAACGTTCTTGGATCTTGCGACCGAGAGCTTCTCGGTCAAACAGGCGGTGGAGAGCGGCAGGCTCCGCCTGGAGGGAACGCCTGAAGCGATCAGCAGCTCTTTGGAGGTGTTCGGTGCTTGAGGCGCCATGTCGATTAGTCTAGCAGAGTTCTACCAGCCGTTCGGGGGGCCTCAGCGACCGAAAACGCCACGAAGGCGCGGGTTTTGAGATCTGCAAGCTGCATTGGCAAAGGTGTGGCATGCCGAGAAGAACCGCACTCAGCCCTTGCTCTCATTGGCTCTTCAGTGCCCCCATCGGATCCACGCATGCCGCGCGCCTCGCGTCGGCAGGTAGACAGCGAGAAGCGCTCTTAGCAGCTGGGCGGGGTGCAGGAAGGACGCCTCCGTTGGCCCAATCCAATACAGGCTACGGTAGGCGTCGGCGGGCCGTTTAACGAACTGCCCCGCTGGCCGTTTCAGCTGTGGGAGTGCGTCTTGCGGACGGCGCACTTCCTGACACAGGTACCGACCCTGTTCCGACAGCGATCCTTGCGGGCAGTTGGGCGCGGGGAACATGCCCCGGTGGCGACAGGGGAAGAAAAAGGGAGTAGGGAATAGGGAGTAGGTCTCAAATGCCAGGACATCGCTGACAGTTAGATGTGCTAGGACATCGCTGAAACGACAGATGTTCTGTCTCTGGAATTGGGGGAGAGGTGAGCATCGGTGGTTAGCGGAGCCGATAGTCACACTCGTCCAGGAGCGTTCCGTCGAGAAAGACGAGGGCCGCTCGCCTCCAGGAAAGCCCGGGGCAATCGCGGGTGGTTGAACGCTCCTACCGGAAGGAGGCACCTTTGTGCTCAAGCTCACGGAGGGAATCCGCTCGATCAGCGAGGTTGATTCGGGGTGTAGCGGTAAATGCCAATGAAACAGCACAGAGGATCTCGACCGCAGATGTGCGACGTCGACGAGATAGTGTTGGTGCCGGGGTCCACCTGAATGGAGAAGATAGACCGCCTCGGGTGGGCGGCAGGGATCGCGTTCGTCTCCTACGGGTTACGGATTGGGATCCGGGTGAGTAACCCGGAGATCATGGATCGGATTGAAGGAGTGCTTCCACCGCATGCCAAGCCGGCTCGCCGGCCCCGGGTCGGATGTCTGTATTCGCTGATATCCAGTGGAACCAAGGTCGGCTCCAACATTCGCCGTTTCAACATTCTGTATGCGGATGCGGTACCGCTACCACGAACGAAGGACACGGACGAGGCACTGGAAACCCTCGAAGGGCACCTGCAGCTATACGTCGCAGAACGGGCCCGCCGCAGGGTGTTTGTCCATGCCGGCGTCGTGGGCTGGCGTGGCAGGGCCATCGTCATCCCGGGGCGCACGATGAGCGGCAAGTCGACTCTGGTCAAGGCATTGGTCGAGGCGGGGGCGACGTACTACTCGGATGAATACGCCGTTCTTGATAAGCGTGGTTGGGTGCATCCCTATCCGAAGCCTTTGTCGATGCGACAGAACGGGGGTGGACACCCGAAGAAGATCCACCCGGAAGCTTTGGGCGGGACAACCGGTGTCAGACCGCTCCCGGTAGGTCTGGTCGTCGCGACCAGCTATTGGCCCGGTGTGCGCTGGCGCCCGCGCCGACTTTCGCCTGGGCGGGCGGTGATGGAACTCTTGGCCAACACCGTCCCTGCCAGACGCGATCCAGAGCGGGTCTTCGCGACGCTGCGTTCGGCGACGGCCGAGGCGATGGTGATAAAGGGGGCACGTGGTGAGGCCGAGGAAATCGCCGAAGTCCTCTTGCGCCGGTTAACGGAACAGGCGGGCCGAGGTTCGTGAAGTGGTAGCTTCGGGACGAGGGGTTGCTTGTGCTTGTTGAATCAAGGGTGGTAGTGTCAAGACGCGCCACCGATTTGGAGTGAGGTCATTATGGACACGACAGGAGTGCCGATGCCCCGCGCGAGGCAAGACGAGCTGGTGGTTGAAGAGCTACCGGACGAAATTCTGGTCTACGACTTGAAGCGTCGTAGGGCACATTGCCTAAACCGCACCTCAGCGCTCGTCTGGCGACGCTGCGATGGGCGAACGACCGTGGCCGAGGTAGGCGCGCTGCTGGAGAGGGAATTGAAAATCCCGGCAGACGAGGCGGTGGTGTGGATGGCGCTGGACCGCCTGGGGAAGGCGCACCTGCTGAAGGAGCAGGTCACCTTGCCGGCAGATAGGGCCCAATATTCGCGGCGGGAAGTGCTACGAACCCTGCGACGGGTTGCCGGGATCTCGCTTCTCCTGCCGGTGATCGAATCGATCGTCGCGCCACGCGCGGCGGCGTCAACATCTGGGTGTGTTACTGTGGGCCAGTGCGAAGGACAAATGGTGCCTCCCCAGTGTCACAACCAGCCAATCTGTAATCAGCCCAGCCAATGTTGTGGGCCGGAAGGGGATCCGCCCAGCTGTAAGAAGCACTCTTGTATTTAATGAATCTGAGTTGCTGAAATGCGTCTCGTGGAATCGGGACATTGGCATTTACGAAACGATCAGACGCGGGGCCACGCGGCACGCTGGTAGCATCGGTCCTCGCCGGCGCCTGGCGCGCCTCTCCCCCGCCCCCGCCTCCATCTCTCTCGCCCGCCGCCCTCATCGAGGTCACACCCCCTGCTGCTCGGCACGGGAGCGGTAAGACTAGTATCAAGGTTGAGACTATGGATGGTGGCCTTTGTGCTCAAGCTCACGGAGGGAATCCGCTCGATCAGCGAGATTGATACGCGGTAAGACTAGTATCAAAGTTGAGACTATGGATGGTGGATTGTCACTGACCGCCGCCGGTGCGGTTCCTGTCAGCCACCTAGCGTTTAAGAGCTAGTATCAAGGTTGAGACTATGGATGGTGGCCTTTGTGCTCAAGCTCACGGAGGGAATCCGCTCGATCAGCGAGATTGATACGCGGTAAGACTAGTATCAAAGTTGAGACTATGGATGGTGGATTGTCATTGACCGCCGCCGGTGCGGTTCCTGTCAGCCACCTAGCGTTTAAGAGCTAGTATCAAGGTTAAGACTATGGAGGGTGGATTTGTCGTTCCGGCTACGATTCCGCGAGTTGTTGGAGGAAAGAGGGTTGACGCCCTATGCGTTCGCCAAGTTAACTGGTGGTGCAATCAGCAAGGCGACGGCGTACCGATTGGTGAAGTTGCGGGGCGAGCTCAAAACATTCGATGCGCGGAAGCTGGAAGCGATGTGCGATGCCCTCGACGTGGAACCGGGCGACCTAATCGAGTGGACGGGCCGAGAAAGCTCACCATCTGTCCAAGACAGGCGCTCGCTCGCCGAGTCGAACGCATCCCGGATGCATTTTGTTGAGCAAAAAAAAGGCGACGAGCGAGCGAATAGCCGATTCAACGCGACCAAGGAGCCCTTAGCGCAGCGTGGGATGCAGCCCTCACGTAGAGCGCCGCACCGCGTGGGGCAGAGTGGGATGCAGCCCTCGCGTAGGGCGCCGCACCGCGAGGGGCAGAGTGGGATGCAGCCCTCGCGTAGAGCGCCGCACCGCGAGGTCCATCTCAGGGATCTGGCGACTGTCGTGCTGCGCCATTGGCTCCTGATCGTTCTGCTGGCGGGACTCGTGGGGACAGGCGCGTACTATTCCGGTCGGCGGGAGGTGCCTCTGTACCGATCGGGACTCACGGTCCAGATCAAACCCGAAGAGCAAGTCTTCTCCCGTATGAACTTCGGCCAACTGTCTCTCCACACCGACCCGGTCCTCTCGGAGGCGCTCGTTCTCACGACCCAGGCATTGGCTTTGAAGATCGTAGACAATTTGAGTTTGCAGCTCCAGCCCAGCGATCCCACCGTTCACCGTGGTGACGTCTTCACCAACATCGCGATCGATCCGAACGCGGCGAACCCCGAAACGTTCCGGCTGGTAGTGAACGCCCAAGGGTATGAGTTGTTGGATGTGACCGGAGCCGTGATCGCGTCCGGTTCGGTGGTGGACACCGTCCCCGGGCCCGGATTCTCCTTCGCCATCCAGCCACGGGCCGCGCCATTTCCCGTGGACTTCGCTATCATCAGCCGCCCAATCGCTGCCGCGCGTGTGACCGGTGGTCTGTCGTACGTGGTCCGGGAGGGGACGAACGTGGTTGATCTATCGATTACCGGCACCGATCGGACCCTCGTTCCCCTCATCTTGAACGATGCTGCAGTCCAACTGCGCAACATGGGTGTGCAGCGCGCGCTGGCATCGGCGGGTGCCAGACTTCAATATATCGAAGCCCAGCTCGAACAATCCGACTCGGCGTTACAGCGGAGCCGGCGCGAAATCCAGCGGTTCAGGGAGGGTCGGCGAATCACCAATTTGTCGTCGCAGGCGGAAGCGATCGTCCAGACGATTCAACGGTTGGAGCAAGACAAACAATTGGAGTTGATGCGGATCTCCACCCTCCGGGACGCCATGTCGGTATCCGACACGATCGGAGTCGAGGCGCTGAACCGATTGGCGGCGACCGAAGGCGTGGCCCGGAACGCCGCGATGAACTTTCAGATCACGGGCTTGCTGCGGCTCTACGAAGAGCAGCGTACGCTCGCCGCAGGCCCGTTGGGTTTGCGAGAAAGGAATCCACAGCTCAGGAGCATCGACGAACAGATTCGCCAAGGACATGCGGCGTTGCGGAGTGCCGTCGACGCAACCATTCTAGGCATTCAATCGAGGCTGGATGTGCTCAACGTGGAAATCGCCAGCCAACACAACGACCTGTTGGCGTTTCCCGGAATGGAGACGCGCATCGGGCAGCTGAGCCTAGAGTCGACCATTCTCGACGAAACGCATCGCTACTTACTGGGGCAGTACCAGCAGGCGCGCATGCAGCAAGCGACGATCGCTCCCTACATCGAGATCCTCGCCAGCGCGTCACCGGCCTTCCGCATTGGCGCGAGGCTCCGCCAACGGATCATCCTCGGCGTGCTCGTGGGGTTACTCTTGGGCGTCGCCGGCGCGTTCTTCCTCGAATATCTCGACCAGACGGTAAAGAGTTCCGCCGACATCGAGCGTGTGTTGGGCGTCCCGCTGCTGGGGACGATCCCGCACGATCCCAAACTCATCCTGGGCGTCAACGGTCGCCGAGGACCTATCGTCACCATCAATGATCTCGATCCCGACGAACCAACGGTGGAATCGTATCGCGCGCTCCGCACCAACGTGACGTTCGTGGGCGCGGAGATGTCACTACAGTACATTGCGGTGACCAGCCCAGGGCCGCAAGAGGGGAAGTCGACCACGGCCATCAACCTCGCGTTCACGCTCGCGCAAAGTGGCGCGCGCACCATCCTGGTGGATGGAGACCTCAGACGCTCGACGATTCACCGCGCCTTCGGCCTGGCCCAAGAGCCGGGCCTCACCGACGTGTTGATCGGCTGGGTGAGCGCGTCCGAAGGGATTTGCCCCACTGTCACGCCTTCTCTGGACGTGTTACCGAGTGGATCCGCACCGCCGAACCCTGCGGAACTGCTCGGTTCCACGGCGATGGACGTGTTGATCACCGAGTTGCGTCGCGACTACGAGTATATCGTGATGGATACCCCGCCGACACTTCCGGTCACCGATGCCGTGGTCGTGGCCACCAACGCCGACGCAACCATTCTGGTCGTGAAGAGTGGAGACACCGAAGAAACCGCTGCTCAGCGCGCCATGGATCAACTGCGGCGGGTACGCGCGCGAATCGCCGGCGCCGTGTTGAACGCCGTCAGCGCCAAGACGGATCCGCAGTACACGTATTACAGCTACCGCTACCGGAAGGACCCTCCGTCACGATCGCGTATCGGCTCGGTGGCAGCGAAGGTGATGGGCACATGGGCTTAGGTGGTAGGGTATGGTCCGGGCACATGGGTTACGCAACAGTCTAGGGACATGGGTTACACTCTGGCCCAAACTAGGGCGCCCCCTGGAGGTGCCCGACGCCCTGGAAAGAAACGTCACCCATGCACGAACGTCGCCGCCTCATCGCCGACTGCCTCGCCGAGGGGGCCGTTTGTTTTTAAAAAATATTTGCGGTGTGTGCTGAGGGGGGCTGAAAATAAACCTAGTAACGGTGACGGCACTAGGTCTCAACGTCAGGCTGCCGAACAGGCCGCCCGACCAGCCCCCACCCCTTCTGCACCCAGTAGATATCCCTAACAAGGCCGGTGAGCGTCGCTCAGCTCCTCGCTGTTCTTGGCCTCTGGCACGACATTGGAGGGGCTTTCCAATCGGTCGTCCGTCTGCCCTTAGGCCGACTCGATCACCGCGCACCTACATCCTGCTGTCGGTGCGGGGGCGCGATCGAGCCGCTCCAGCGTCTCCCGAAGCGTCGTGCGCAACGCGCGAAGTTCACGGAGCCGTTCCTCCACCTCGACAAGACGTGCCGAAACGGTTGCGCGCACGTGCTCGCACGGCGGCTTGCCGCCTGACGAGATCTCCAGGACCTCGCGCACGTCGCTCAGTTTGAGCCCCAGCGCCTGCCCCTTCTTGATGAACAGGAGGTCTTCCATCACCCCCGGCCCGTAGTCCCGGTATCCGCTCTCCGTGCGCTGCGGGGAAGGCAGCAGTCCCTCGCGCTCGTAGTACCTGATGGTGTCGGGGGTAACCCCCGCGGTTTTCGCCAGCTTGCCGATCCGCATGACACGCCCTCCAAGAGTTGGACCCCGCATCCAACATCGGGGAACTCTGGAGTATACTCTAAGGTTATTTTGCTGCAAGGGCCGTAGTTCGGGGCCCGGATGACGAGGAATTACAGGTTAACGGAGGGTCTTGACTTTGGAGTATACTCCAAGGTTTAGATTGCGGGAAGTCGAAATGATACGGAGGGTCTGGTGACCAACAAACTGCAAATTAATGTGGGCGGAATGCACTACTCCTTCTGCCAAGAGAGCATCTGCCGCGCGTACGCGAACACCGAGGGCGTCGAGACCGTGGCCGTGAGCGTGGCGCACGAGGAAGCGCTGATCGAGTACGATGCCAAACGAATCGACGAAGCACGTGTCAAGGACGTGTTGCGCGACCTGGGCTATACCGTCCGAGATCCGAACCGGGTGCGGGCCTACGAGGAGCAGCAGGATGAGTTGCGCCGGGAGAAGCGCAAGCTCTTTGCGAACGCCGCACTCGCCACGGTTTCGATTGTGTTGATGGCGCTGATGTGGTTCGGTATCCGCCACCCGTCGATGCGAGCCGTTCAGGCGGCCATTGCGACGGTAGCCATCTTCGGGGTAGGCGGGCACGTCCTCCGCATGGGGTGGGGTGGCCTGAGGCGACGGATCTTCAACCAACACGTCCTGCTGTCCTTTGGGGCATTGGGCGCCTACCTCGCCGGGTTGCTGGGATTCGTTGTTCCCGCCTTTCCCGCGGACTTCTTCGTGGCCGCGACCTTTCTCATGACCTACCACATTCTGAGTGGCTACGTCTCCACCACCGTCCGGGCCCGGAGTCAGGAGTCGGTGCGCAAGCTGCTGGACCTCCAGCCGGACACGGCGCGCGTGGTTCGGGACGGTGACGAGGTCGAGGTCGCCATCGACCAGATCCGGGTGGGTGATCGCGTCCGGGTGCGTCCGGGCGAGCGCATTCCGGTGGATGGGAAGGTGGTGGACGGTTTCTCCGCGGTGGACGAGTCGATCGTCACCGGAGAGGCGCTGCCCGTGGAGAAGGCACCGGGTGCCGAGACGATCGGCGGTTCAGTAAACAAGGCCGGCTCGCTCCTGATCGAAGTCACCCGCGTGGGCGAGGAGACCTTCCTCCGCCGCGTGGCCAAGCACGTCCAGGAAGCGCGCGCGATGAAGCCGGGCATCATTCAGCTCGTCGACGCGATCCTCACCTATTTCGTTCCAGGTGTGCTGGCAGTGTCTGCTGCCGGCTTCCTCATCTGGACCGCCGGCGCGTGGATCTTTATCGGCTCGCCGGACTGGACGCGGGCGATCTTTGCCGCGCTCAGCGTGCTGGTCATGGGCTATCCGTGCGCCCTGGGGATGGCGACGTCACTCGCCCTGATTCGCGGCGGCGGGCTGGCCGCCGAGCGGGGCGTGCTGATCCGGAGCGCCGAGGCGTTCCAGATCATGAAGGACATTCGCGCGGTCGTGCTGGATAAGACCGGCACCATTACCCAGGGCGATCCCACAGTGGTAGATGTGGTGACAGTTGGCGATGGCTCGAGACGCGACATCCTCGGCGTGGCAGCCTCTACCGAACTGCTTTCGGAGCACTTCCTGGGCCAAGCGATTGTGGCCCATGCCGAGCACCGGGGCATCGACGTTCGTGCGCCCGAGTCGTTCGAGTCAGAGACCGGCCGGGGCGTAGCGGCCCAGGTCGACGGTGAGCGCGTCCTGGTTGGACGGCGTACGCTGCTCGAGGAGCGAGGGATCCAATTCGATGCGAATGCCCTTACCACGCTCGACGAGCTGGAAAACCGAGGGCAGACCGTCGTGACCGTGGCGCGCGGCGGGCACCTCATCGGGCTCATCGCCATTGCCGACACGGTCAAGAACGGAGCCGCGGAGGCGATCGCGCGCCTCAAGCAGGCTGGTATTGAGCCAACAATGTTGACCGGCGACAACCGGCGAACGGCGAACATAGTAGCCGAACAGGTCGGGATCGAGAACGTCATCGCCGAGGTGTTTCCCGAGGAGAAAGCGGCCAAGATCCGGGAACTCCAGGCGACCGGCATACGGGTGGCCATGGTGGGGGACGGGATCAATGACGCCCCGGCCCTCACCCAGGCCGACGTCGGGATTGCCATCGGCGCGGGGACGGACATCGCCATCGAGTCCGCCGATGTCGTGCTCATCCACAGCCAGCTCGAGGGCGTGAGCGAGGCCATTGTCATCGGCCGCAACTCGTATCGGAAGACCGTGCAAAACCTGACCTTGGCGTTCGTGTTCAACGGGATCGGCATCCCTCTGGCTGCGACCGGGGTGGTGCACCCCATCTGGGCGATGGTGGCGATGGTCGCCAGCGTCAGCGCCGTGCTGGCGAACTCTTTCTGGGGGAGGCTCTTGGGTCCCACTGAGGGTGCGGCGGAAGCTCCGGCTCCCCCACCGGAGGAGCGCGCAGCGGCTTCCACCAAGCTCCTGCTCCAGGTACCGGACATGCACTGCGCGGGATGCGCCCGCACAATCCAGGACCGTCTCGGCGCGCTCGAGGAAGTGACCAACGTGGCCGCGGATCCTCGGACCAAGGAGGTTCGGGTGCGCTGGGAGGGGGGCGCGGAGGATGGCGAGCGCATCGCCGAAGTGCTAGCGAGCGCTGGCTTCCGCGTGCAGCGCACGGAACACGTCGAGGGCGACAAAGAGCTTGACGGTTTGCATGAGGCGCGCTGTGAGGTTGGTGTACGATGAGATCACGAAACGCCTTGACCACGAAGTGCACTCCGCTTCTGGCTTGGTTGACGGCGGTGGCACTATTCGCGCCTGGGAGCCTACGGGCACAAGTGCTGCCGTTCCACACCGCGACCGCAATTACAACCGGCTTCGAAGAATCCGCCGCGCGCACGTTCGCTTCGTTCTTCGGCCGAGGGGGTCTGCGGCGCGACGGTGTGGGAATCACCGATCCGATGCAACGCGACATCGACGTGTTCGTGCAGACGTTCGGCGTCCTTCCCTACGCGATCACGCCGATGTGAACCACGCGGGTCGTCGTCCCGTTCGTGCGCACGTCCATGGACTTCACCGCACTTGGCGGCGCGCCAGGGGATTATACGACCAGCGGGGTCGGCGACGTGCTCGTGGACACCAAGTGGATCTTCTTCACCAAGAACCAGTTGAAGGGAACCACGCGCATAGGAATTCAGGGCGGAGTCAAGATTCCTGTAGGTGAAACCGGAGCCACTATGTCTGACGGGACCGTCGCCCCCCGGTCGCTGCAAGTGGGTTCCGGCTCCTGGGATTTTCCTTTTAAGGCGTTGTTCACGATGACGCGCGACCGCTTCGGCCTTCTCGCCAACACCGGCTACCGAATCAACACCAGCGACGACGGTATCGACGCGGGCAACGTCTTCAGTTATGACGTGGCGCTGGGTCTCTGCCTCGCGCCGTGGGTCTACAAGAGCCTCAGAGACAAATCGCTCATTGTCTACCTCGAACTGAATGGCGAGGTGGCGAGGCGAGGCGAAATCGCCGGCGCGCCCAATCCGGATTCCGGTGGTCACTTGCTGTTCTTGAGTCCGGATATCCAGTGGATTCCTACCCCGTGGCTCTTGTTCGAGGGATCCGTTCAGTTTCCCATCGTGCAGGACCTCAACGGAACCCAGTTGGAGTACGACACCCGGTTTCAGCTCGGAACGCGATTCCGGTTTTCGTTCTTGCGATAATGACGCAAACAATGACCGATATGTAGCGAGAGAATACAGTGCCACCTTTCATAGAAAACATGCAACAATGGGCCACGTTCAGCGGCCGCCACTTCATCTTCATGCTCTGGTGGGTCTGGGCGCTTGCGGTTGCGCTCACGGCCCTGAGCGAATCGTTCTTCTTTGACATTTGGCGGCGCCGCGTGCTCGAGGCCCGCAACGACGGCTGGCGGACAGTGGTGCTGGCAGCGCTCCTTGGGGTGCTGAGCCCGCCGAGCCGTAGCCGGATATTCGGGCAGGCCAAGGAATTGTTGGCGCACGGGGTCAGCCCGGTCGGAGTGATGGCGTATCTCGTCTCGGCACAGGCACTGTTCATTTGGTTGTTGTTCTTCATCGTGGAGCTGAATGGACCGCAGCCGATGCTCGGCCAATTCGTCGCCGTAGCCACCGTGTTGGCGGTTCTGGTGTACGGGCTCCGGCGAACGCCCGAGCGGCTGTGGGAGTCGGCGCGGCGATCCGCCTCGCAGCAGCTGGCTGAATCTGTGGATACCACGCCGATCGCACGGCGGGGACCGGTGTGGGCACGGTTGGGTTTGTCCTTGGGCGGGCAGGTGTATTCGCTCTGGTGGCCTTTGCTCTTTGGCCTACTCGGCGTCGGGTTTTTTCTCGCCCTCGGCCTGTCCCCCGGATATCTGTCGTTGCAGGGCACGAAGGGACCGCTGGTGCAGCTCGGGAACGGCGGCGTAGGACTCTTGGTTGCCTATGTGACTGGTGCGCCACTCGTGGGCAACGCGCTGTTTGCCGCCGGGCTGTGGAAGGCGCAATTCGTGAGCTACGCCGGGTTGTCGGCCTTCTATCTCGGTACGCTCGTCATGCCATTCACATTGCATAGGTACTTCGCGCTACTCGGTGCGGAGCTGGGCAAGAAGGTGCTGGTCTGGCTGGTGATTTCGATCCTGGCCGGCGCGCTGGCGGCAACGGCGTGGTGGTGGGGACTGGACTGGTTCGCGGGCGTGTTGGGCGTCCGCGACTTGTTCGAAGCCTTTACCCATTCGACGCTCCGGCCCAACGACGTGCCGTGGTTCCACCATTGGTTCCAGCCGATGTCCGGGATGTGATGGTGGGAAGCCCCTCGGGCAGACGTCATGACAACGAGGTCATGATGATGACAGAAACGCTGGTTAGATAGAGGAGTAGGTAATAATGAAAGCATTTCGGAAAGTGGTTGCCTTGGCGTTTGTGTTTAGCCTGGCAGCGCCTGCGGTGTCCGGGCAAGAACGAGCCCAAGGCCAGAACGATGATCCACGCCAGATCGAGGTTACGATCCTCGGGATGAGCTGCCCGTTTTGCGCCTATGGGGTCGAGCAGAAGCTCAAGAAACTAGATGGCGTGGTCGATCTCGAGGTGGTGTTGGAGACGGGGATTGCGACGCTCGCGCTGGAAGAACATGCGGACGTCTCCAACGAGCTACTGCAAAAGACCGTGAAGGACGCGGGATTCGAGGTTGCGAAGATCGTCCGGAACTTCGAATCGGAATTCCCCGATTTCGAGCGAGGTTCGACGGACGGAATGCGCACTGGTGCAGTCGCCCTCCGGAGCGTTAATGCATCCCGTACTTTACTACAGGGTCAAGGGCTGTTGCTGACGAGCCATACATCTTGACTCCGTACCATGGTACTGGCTTTAAAATGGAGTGTTCCGAGGCCTTCTTTGCATGAGCCGCTTGGCGCTCGGCTTGGCGGAAGGGGATAAGAGATAGATGATCAAGACAGTAATGACAGCGGCGGGAGGCGTTGCGACGGCATTTGGCTCCGCGCTCTGCTGCGCCGGACCGCTGCTGGCGGTAGCAGTCGGAGTGTCGGGGGCGGGACTATCGGCGACATTCGAGCCGCTCCGCCCGTATTTTCTGGGTGGAACGGCGGCGTTTCTCGGACTCGGGTTTTTTCTCCTTCACCGGGAGGAAGAGAAGGCCTGCGAGCCTGACAAAGGGTGCGCCGTTCCGGCGGTGCGGCGAAGGATGAAGATCATGCTGTGGGTTGCGACCGGGCTCGCCATCGTGTTTGCAACCTATCCCAGATGGCAACCGTGGGTTCTCTGAGGAGAGATTGAGATGACCAAACTGCAATGGGCCGGAGTCATCGGCGCTCTTGGACTGGGCGTCGTCGCCCAGATCCCGACTCACAGCCATAGAAACATGCCCAGCCACGAGCATGACGCTGACTTGGCGGGCATGACGGTGGACGGCGGACCGGCTACGGTGATACTGAACGTCACCGGCATGACCTGAACGGGCTGCGCTGCTACGGCCCGTGTGGTCTTGCGACGAATTGAAGGTGTTGAAGACGCCGACGTCTCGTATGAGTCCGGCAAGGCCGTGGTGACCTATGATCCCGCGGTAACCTCCCCCGAGGAGTTCATTCCCGAGCTGGAGCGTATGACTGGATACGGCGCGGAAGTTGTCGATGGTGACGGCGGCGAACTATCCGGTGGCCCTGGTGTCGAACGGGCAGAACACGAGAATCACGGCACGCACGAGCACGACACGGCGGAGCACGAACATGAAAGGAGATCATCGAACTAAACCAAGGGCACTGCTCCTCTTTCTCCCCACCGACGAACAAGCCATTCCAGACGAGTCTGTAGATCGTCTTGACTCCGTACCATAGCGTAGGGTTTAGCTTGGGTCTCTGCACAAGACCAACCGTGCAACTTGGAGTTTTAGGAGGAATAAATGACGACAACTAGGTGGAAAGCGAATTTTATGCGCGCATTGAGGTTAGCTGCTGCCGCCTGCATGACGGTCACCCCACCGGCGTGCGGCCAAGAGATGACTGCACCACCGGAATTTCTCGTCACCCAACGATCCGCCTACGACTTCGATGAGACCCTGTCGCGCATCAGGCGCGCCATCGAAGCCGAGAGTCTGATGGTGGTGCACGAGATCAATCCGCAACAGATGCTACGTATGGTGGGTGTCCGGACCGGCGGGATGCGTCAGGATCCCGACCCCGGCCCCCTTTGACCTTGCAGGACCAGCTTTCATTACTTAAGAAGAGAGGAGACTAGTCCACTTTCGAACCGGCTTCCACGATGGACCGCTACGATTACAATGGTTACGAAGACGAGTCCGACTTCGACGACCCGGAACAGTCCGACGACGAGTCCGAAGATGAGCTCGACGAGATTCCCACCTCGGAGCACCCAACCGGAGAGCAGGACGTAGATGTCTCGATGGAGGTTGATGAAGACGGCAACGAGATCTGGCGCGCCGAGGATTCCCGGATCCCAGGCAGCACCTCGCAAGGTAGCAGCATGGAGGAGGCGATGGATGGAGTGGAAGACCGTCGCCGCGAGTTCCGCGAAATGCTGAGACGGTCTCGTGAGCGTCGGAAGCGTCGTGAGGAAGCTGAGAATTAGCCTGCGCGGATCCTAAGCGCTTTCTGGATAGTCCATCCCCCTGCTTTGCAACTGGGTGGGTACGGCCGGGTCGATGGCCCCGCACGAATCAGTTTCTGAGGAGAAAGATCTGCCACTGGGCGTCTTCAAATACGTCGTTGAGGAACGGATTTCGAACTCGCTAGGCGGAACCTTCCATTCCTAGAAACGCTCACGCCGACCCTTTGTCGATGAGCAACACGCCGGTTCCATCTACGCGGCTGTGCTTCATGTCCTGGAGTGCGGCGTTGGCGTCGGCTAGTGAGTACGTCTTCACGCGGGGGCGTACACCTGCTTCTGCGGCTTCCGCCAGCAGTTCGCGTCCATCCTCCCGTGTGTTCGCCGCAACCGAGCGAATCTCCTTGTCGTAGAATAGATGCTGCTCGTAGTTGAGCGAAGGTACGTCGGTGAGATGAATGTCGGCGATCGACAGGATGCCTCCCCTCTCGAGGGCCTCCATGATGGGAGGCACCAGTCTGCCGACGGGTGCAAAGAGGATGGCGCTGTCCATCTTGTCTGGGAGATCCGCCGTGTCCGTCCCGGCCCAAGCCGCCCCCATTGTCCGAGCCATTTGCACGTGGTTCTCGCTGCGGGTCACTACGAAGGTCTCGTAGCCTCGATGCAGGGCGATCTGGAGAACGACGTGGGCCGAAGAGCCGAACCCCACGAGCAGCAGCTTTCCTCGATCCGGCACGCCGGCGCGTTTGAGGGCGCGGTAGCCGATGAGGCCGGCACATAGCAGAGGTGAGCCCACCACGTCGTCGAATCTCCCGGGCAGCCTGTAGGCGAACTCCTCCGGCACGACAGTGTATTCTGCGTAGCCACCGTCCGAGTGATATCCGGTGTAGCGAGAGCTGGGGCAGATATTCTCCCGGGACGCCCGGCAGAACTGGCACGTTCCGTCCGTGCTTCTCAGCCAGGCGATGCCGATTCGGTCGCCCTCTTTGAGGGCACTGCAGCCCTCTCCCAAATCGTCCACGACGCCCACCACCTGGTGTCCCGGGATGATGGGCCGCTTCCGCTCTGGTAGATCCCCTTCAATGATGTGAAGGTCGGTCCTACAGACGGCGCAAACGCTTACCCTGACCCGTACCTCACCGCCCCCCGGATGGGGGTCGTCCACCTCCCGCATCACCAGAGGCGAGTCGTCGATGTTTGCCGATCGATCGAGCACCATTGCCCGCATGGGAAATAGCTCCTGCCCGGGTGCACCTCTCAACGTACTGCCTGGCTGCCGAACCCCGCTTCTGGAGGTTGGGGGGCTTCCGGCATGACATTGGTAAGATATTACAGCTCAGCGAGTTATTCCCACCCCTAAGCCGTCGGTGCATCGCAATATCCCGTCGGCCGAGCAATCGGCTACATTTCGTGAGGCAAAGTTCCTCGATCCCGAAACTCTGATATTCGCCATGCGATTTGGAATCTCACGAACTAGGCCCGTCCCCAGAGATACCCGCCCAGGCATTTTTGCTCCGCCCAACGGAGTCACCCGGTAGGCCGCGCGCGCTGAAGCCTTGTCGGTGTACGGCTGGGTGGTGACCGTACCGGCGTTCCAGCCAGGACACGGCTCGCGTGTGCGTAGGCCAGCTTGAGAGCTTTTCGCCTATCGACTGAGTTTCTCTCAACGGAGCCTACAATGGGTGTGATCACCGTTTCTGCCGATACTGTCTTTCCGACGCTGAAGAACAATATCCTGGTCGATGGCTTTCACATTGTGATCGACCTTCAGAAATCCCACGGCTGCGTCATGGTGGATGCCTTGGAGGGGAAGGAATACCTCGATTGCTACGGCTACTTCGCAACGTTGCCCCTCGGCCACAATCATCCGAAGATGCGCGACGAAAGCTTCATCGCTTCTTTGATGACGGCGGCAATCAGCAACCCCGCCAACAGCGACGTGTACTCCCGGGAGTTCGCCGCCTTCGTCAAGACCTTTCGTGAGGTTGCCGTACCCGATGAGTTCTGCCATCTCTTCTTTATTGCGGGGGGTGCTCTCGCAGTTGAAAACGCGATGAAGGCAGCCTTCGATTGGAAGGCACAGCGCAACCGGGCCGACGGTATCGACGGAGGCGCCGACAAGATCCTTCATTTTCGAGAGGCATTTCACGGACGCAGCGGTTACACTCTATCCGTCACCAACACCGATCAGCTCAAGATTCGGGATTTCCCGAAGTTCGATTGGCCTCGAGTCTCCAATCCCGCAATGCACTTTCCTGTAGACGATTCCGCGATCACGGCAGGCGAAGAGCGGTCGGCGCGGGAGATCGAGGCCGCCTTCGCGAAAGACCCGCACGGTATCGCCGGGATTCTCATCGAGCCGATTCAGTGTGAGGGCGGTGAAAACCATTTTCGGCCGGAGTTCCTGCTGCGTCTGCGTGCGCTAGCCGATGAACACGACGCGCTCTTGATCTTCGATGAAGTCCAAACGGGAATGGGCGTGACGGGGTCCATGTGGGCATTCCAGCAACTCGGTGTCGTGCCGGACATCGTGGCGTTCGGCAAGAAGACGCAGGTGTGCGGCATAATGAGTACTGATCGAATTGATGAAGTGGAGAACAATGTATTCAAGGTATCCGGGCGCATCAATTCCACCTGGGGAGGCAATCTGGTCGACATGGTGCGCTGTGCCTGGTACCTGCAAATCATGGAAGAGGAGGATCTCGTAGGGAATGCGGCCCGGGTGGGTGGCATGTTCAAGGACGAATTGGGAAAGCTGCAAGAGGAGTTTCGGGTGGTGAGCAACATGCGGGGGCGCGGCCTAATCATTGCGTTCGACTTGCCCGATGGGGACTCCCGTGACGAGTTCCGCCGGCACTGCTGGGAGGCAGGATTCGCCACGCTTGCGTGCGGCGACCGCACGGTGCGATTTCGTCCTCCACTGATATTTACGGAAGCCGATGTCAACCAGGCAATGAGCACAATGCGTACGGTACTCTCTTGACCTTGCTACATCTCTATCGTACGCCCGGTCTGTCTGCCGCTCGTAGAAAGGCATTGCTCCATACCACGCGGCAAGGTGTGTCTTCTGATATCGAGGATATCGAGACTGAGTTTTGCTTCAACGTCGACACCGCCGGCGAGGTGACAGCGGAGGAATTCTCGGTTCTCGGATGGCTGCTGTGTGAAACATTCGAGCCGGCGCAGTTCGGACGCGAGACTTTCCTCGCTGGGAACGGTGTCGTGCTCGAAGTCGGGCCGCGAATGAACTTCTCCACCGCCTGGTCTACCAGCGCCGTCTCCATCTGTCATGCGTGTGGTCTCGACAACATCCGGCGTATCGAACGATCCAGGCGTTACTTGATCAAAACGCCGGCACCGCTCACTGAGGAACAGAAGCAGGCTTTTTTGAAGAAGGTGCACGACCGGATGACGGAGTGTCCGTACTCGGAACCGCTCGGCAGCTTCGAGACCGGCATGGTGCCCGAGCCGACGTTCGAGATACCGCTCGTAGAGGAGGGAAGGCGAGCGTTGGAGCGTGTGAATCGAGAGATGGGGCTCGCGTTTGACGACTGGGACTTGGATTACTACACGGATCTCTTTGTCAACAAGATCCGGCGCAATCCCAGCAACGTGGAGTGCTTTGACATCGCCCAGTCGAACAGCGAGCACTCCCGCCATTGGTTCTTCAAGGGCCGCTTGATTGTCGATGGGGAGGAGGTTCCCCATCACCTCATGGCGTTGATCCAGAACACGCTCAAAGCCAGCCCTAGCAACAGCATCATAGCTTTTCACGACAACTCGAGTGGTATTCGAGGCTTCCCCATCAAGACCATCGTTCCCACCCGCACGGGGGAGCCGTCGCCCTTTATGGCGGCGGATCTCGTACATCACATCATCTTTACGGCGGAGACCCACAACTTCCCTTCAGGTGTAGCCCCCTTTCCGGGTGCCGAAACAGGAACGGGCGGCCGGATTCGAGATGGCCATGCCACTGGTAGGGGCTCGCTGGTCGTGGCCGGCACCGCCGCGTATTGCGTCGGCAACCTTCGCATTCCTGATTACGAGCTGCCTTGGGAATCATCAGACTTTGCTTATCCGGACAATCTCGCTACGCCGCTGCAGATCGAGATCGAGGCGAGCAATGGAGCGTCTGACTATGGTAACAAGTTTGGCGAGCCACTCATTCAGGGGTATACACGATCCTTCGGCATGCGGCTGCCGAACGGCGAGCGTCGCGAGTGGATCAAACCCATCATGTTCAGTGGTGGCATCGGCCAGATCGATGCTCGGCACGTGGAGAAACACTCTCCCAAGAAAGGGATGTGGGTGGTCAAAATCGGCGGGCCGGCATATCGGATCGGCATGGGAGGCGGTGCCGCGTCGAGCATGGTTCAAGGCGAGAATGTCACGGAACTCGACTTCAATGCGGTCCAGCGTGGCGACGCCGAGATGGAGCAGAAGGTGAACCGTGTTATTCGGGCGTGCGTGGAACTTGGCGATCGCAATCCCATCGTGAGTATCCACGACCAGGGGGCGGGCGGCAACTGCAACGTGCTCAAGGAACTCGTCGAACCGGCGGGAGCGAGAATCGAGGTCCGGGAAATTCTGCTTGGTGATGAAACGCTGTCCGTACTCGAGATATGGGGTGCGGAGTACCAGGAGCAGGATGCCCTCCTCCTGCGACCGGAACACGTCGAGCTGTTCTGTGACCTGTGCAAGAGAGAACGAGTCCCCGTAGCATTCGTCGGTCGGGTGACAGGTGATGGCAAGATCGTGCTCCATGACGAGTCCGATGGTTCGACTCCGGTAGACCTCGAGTTGGCTGCGGTCCTGGGTGACATGCCTCAAAAGGTGTTCGAGTTGGAGCGGTTCAGCTCCAAGCTCGAACACCTGCGCCTGCCGGATGGGCTCACGGTCCGCGCGGCTCTCGATCGTGTGCTGCGATTGTTGTCGGTGGGGTCGAAGCGGTTTCTCACCACGAAGGTCGATCGCTGCGTGACAGGTCTGGTCGCGCGGCAGCAGTGCGCCGGTCCCCTACAACTCACTGTCTCCGACGTGGCTGTCATCGCCCAGAGTCACTTCAGTACTACCGGCGCCGCCACCGCAATAGGTGAGCAACCCATCAAAGGTCTGGTCGATCCGGCCGCTATGGGCCGCATGTGTGTGGGAGAGGCATTGACGAACATCGTCTGGGCGTTGGCGACCGGGCTGGAGGATGTAAAGTGTTCCGGCAACTGGATGTGGGCGGCCAAACTGCCCGGTGAGGGGGCTGCGCTCTACGATACTGCCAAGGCCATGCACGATATCATGCTCGAGCTGGGTATCGCCGTGGACGGAGGCAAGGACAGCCTCTCCATGGCGGCCCACGCTCCAGGCCGATCCGACGGTGACGAAACCGTCAAGGCGCCCGGGTCTCTGGTCATCTCGGCCTACGTCGGTTGCCCGGACATCACAGCCACCGTTACGCCAGACTTCAAGCTCCCGGGCCGTAGCTCTCTCCTGTTCGTCGATCTCGCAGGTGACAAACACAGGCTTAGTGGATCGGCCCTGGCCCAGGTGTTCGGCCAGCTGGGTGACGAATCCCCTGACGTCGAAGACGCACGCGTCCTGAAACGAGCGTTCAACGTTGTTCAGGAACTGATCGGGCAGAGCTTGGTCTCCGCCGGTCACGATCGCAGCGATGGCGGATTGATCACGACACTGTTGGAGATGGCGTTCTCAGGAAACTGCGGCATCGAGGTCGACCTGAGTGATATGGACGGGACGGACCCCATCCCGTATCTCTTTGCTGAGGAGCTGGGACTGGTAATCGAGGTGAGCTCGGAGCATGAACGGCAGGTCCGAGAGGCATTCGAGATTGCGGAAGTTCCTTGTCATCGCATCGGATCGACGTCTGTCGAGAAGGCCGTCCAAGTCCGGTTCAACGGTCGTGACGTGGTGAACGAAGACGTTGCTGTCCTGCGGGATCTCTGGGAGGAAACGAGCTTCAGACTCGATCGGTTGCAGGCGAATCCCGACTTGGTGGAGCAAGAGTCTGTAGGTCTGCGGACACGAACCGGTCCGTCGTTCGCACTTCCGTTTGCCCCGGTCCCTACCGCCGCGGCTCTGCTCGAGAGAGACGACAAACCCCGCGTTGCCATCATCCGTGAGGAAGGGAGTAACGGCGACCGGGAAATGACCTCGGCGTTCTACGCTGCGGGATTCGAGCCCTGGGATGTGGTAATGTCCGACCTGTTGAACGGCAGAGTCGACCTGCGGGACTTCCGAGGCGCCGTGTTCGTGGGCGGTTTCAGTTTTGCGGACGTTCTCGACTCCGCCAAGGGCTGGGCAGGCGTGATTCGGTTCAACAAAGACCTCTGGCGGCAGTTCGAGGAATTCTACGCCCGGCCGGACACGTTCAGCCTCGGCGTCTGCAATGGATGCCAGCTGATGGCCTTGTTGGGTTGGGTGCCCTGGTGTGGCATCGCCGACGAGATGCAACCCAGGTTCGTACGAAACGCATCCGGCCGGTTCGAGTCGCGGTTTGCTACCGTCCGGATCCAGAAGAGCGCCGCGATCATGTTACGGAACATGGAGGAGGCTACTCTCGGCATCTGGTCGGCGCACGGCGAGGGGCAGGCCTTGTTCCCCAGCGCAAAGATTCTGGAACAGGTAGAGAAAGAGGGTCTCGCGCCGGTGCGGTTTGTGGACGACGACGGCGAGGTGACGGAACAATACCCCTTCAACCCAAACGGGTCTCCCTCGGGCATCGCCGCCCTCTGCTCGCCGGACGGCCGCCACCTTGCTATGATGCCTCACCCTGAGCGGACGTTTCTCACCTGGCAGTGGGGTTGGATGCCGGAGGAGTGGAAACGCAACCTGGCCGTTTCCCCCTGGCTCAAGATGTTCCAGAATGCCAGAGAGTGGTGTGAAGGAGGTAACCAAAACCATGGCCGCCGTAGCACGCTTGATTGACGTTTACAAGACCTATCAGAGCGGAACCGTCGAGGTACCGGCACTGAAAGGCATCACGCTCGTGTTTAATGGGGCCATATGTGTGGGTTCCAGTGGCAGCGAGTTCGGATCAGGCAACCACGGAGGATTTCTTCGGGGCCGGGTCTATTCCTAGCCGATAGTACTAGCTTAGGCGGCCGATCGCTTGCGATTCGTGCTGGCCTACGGTGTGGTCGCCCTTGTAGGCATGGCGGGAGCCGTCGGGCTCGTCGGCCTCGCGCCGATGGCTCCCATAGTCGCGGCTATTCCTTTCATAGTCGTGTTCCTGGTCTACGACCTCACCCAGCAGAACCGCAGTTGGCAGGCCGAAATGGCCGGGACCGCGGGTTCGCGGCGGTGGCGGCGAGTGTTGCAATGGCAGGTGGGTGGCAGCTCGTTGCGTCCCTGGCGCTTTCAGGCGTCATCGTGGCCCGTGCGATCCCCTCTGTTTTGTACGTCCGGGCCCGCCTTAGACTCGACCGGGACAAGCCACGAAACGTGCCCTTCGTCATCGGCGCCCACGTGTTCAGTCTACTCTTGGTGTTGGCGTTGGTATTGCTCGAGCTGTTGCCCGTGTTGGTGATGGCGGCATTTCTCGTATTGCTGTTTCGGGCTGCCGTCGGGCTTTCAGGTTTTCGCCGGCGCGTACCCGTCACCACGATCGGGTTCATGGAGGTGGGATTCGGCGAGCTGACCGTATTGTCCGTTGTATTCGGCTCTTTGTGACTGGCTCACACTGTTGCCGTCCTCGGCCTTCGAGGCGCCGGATTTCTCTCACGCGCTAGCGGCACCAGCTAGACACGAGGCGGCCGAGCCATGGGCCCGACGGTCTCGGGCCCGCCTTCTGGTGCGTTGGGTTAGCCGCCGGCGCTGTAGTTATCTTTCGGTTCGTGGTGCCTTCTATGAGAATCTTATCTCTTGTGTCCCCTGCGCGGGTCGTGTATGAGTCGGAGAATCAACAGGGAGGAGTAGCATGAGTTCAAATCCTCGGCTGGAAAGCGACAAGGTGGAGCACCACCACAAGATCTCCGAGCCGGTGCACGATCCCGTCTGTGGAATGATCGTGGACCCTCAGACTGACCTGAGGGAAGTTCATGCGGGAGCCAGGTACCTGTTCTGCGGCGCCCACTGCCAGGCAAGATTTCGCGAGGATCCGGACCGCTACACGGCCGCCATCAAGTTGAAGGATCCGGTTTGCGGCATGTCGGTGGATGCAGACAGCGAGCTTCGCGAAGTTCATGCAGGAGCGACCTACGCTTTTTGTAGCGTCCACTGTCAAACGAAGTTTCGCGAAAACCCTGGGCAGTACGTGGGTGAAGAGTCCCCGGAGGCAGGCGCTGTCGTTGGCGAGGTAGAGCGGGTCGCGGAGGGGGCCGTGTATATCTGCCCGATGGATACCGAAATCCGTCAGGATGGTCCCGGCTCATGCCCCAAATGCGGGATGGCATTGGAACCGGAGATCCCGGCGACCCCTGCGACCCGCACTCAATACACGTGCCCGATGCACCTGGAGATCGTAGAGGTTGAACCCGGGTCGTGCCCCATCTGTGGCATGGTCTTAGAGCCGATGACGGTGACGGTGGAGGAGGAGGAGAACGTGGAGCTGGTGGACATGCGGCGCCGGTTTTGGGTCAGCGCCGGTTTGTCGGTTCCAGTCTTCTTGATCGCCATGGGGGAGTTTCTCCCGGGAGCGCTGGGAAGGGTGGCTTCTCTCGGATGGCTGTCATGGGTGGAGTTGGCCCTGGCGACTCCCGTCATCTTGTGGGGCGGGTGGCCGTTCTTTGTCCGCGGGTGGCAGTCGGTGGTGACCCGGAATCTCAACATGTTCACGCTGATCGCCCTCGGAGTAGGAGTGGCGTTCGTGTACAGCCTCATAGGCACGCTGCTTCCCGGCATCTTCCCCGCGTCGTTTCGGAATGAACTGGGTGAGGTCGGCGTGTACTTCGAGGCGGCAGCGGTCATTGTCACTCTCGTGCTGCTGGGCCAGGTAATGGAACTGAGGGCGCGCAGCCAGACCAGCGCGGCAATCAGGGCACTCTTGGGGCTGGCGCCGAAGACGGCGCGGCTCCTGCGAGACGACGGCACGGAGAAAGACATTCTTCTGGATCAGGTACAACCCGGAGACCGGATCCGGGTACGTCCCGGAGAAAAAATCCCGGTTGACGGCGTAGTGGTCGAGGGTAACAGCTCGGTGGATGAGTCGATCATAACGGGCGAGCCGATTCCCGTAGAAAAGGTGCCCGGCGAACGTGTGGTGGGAGCCACCATCAACGGTACGGGATCGCTGGTGATGCTGGCGGAGCGTGTCGGCGCGGAGACCCTGCTGTCGCAGATCGTCCGCATGGTTGCCGAAGCGCAACGCAGCCGGGCGCCCATACAGAAATTGGCCGACGTCGTGGCTGGCTACTTCGTTCCGGTCGTGGTGCTGATCGCCGTGGCGACGTTCATCGTGTGGGGATTGATCGGTCCGGAACCGCGCATGGCTATCGGGTTGATCAACGCGGTGGCGGTGTTGATCATAGCGTGTCCCTGCGCGTTGGGTCTCGCCACACCGATGTCCATTATGGTTGCCACTGGCAAAGGTGCCACGGTCGGAGTGCTGTTCAAGAACGCGGAAGCGATCGAGGTGATGCGCAAGGTAGACACGATCGTCGTGGATAAGACCGGGACTCTCACGCTCGGCAAGCCGAAGTTGGTCAGCGTGATTCCGGCTGAAGGTTGGAGCGAGGAAGAACTGCTCCGGTCGGCGGCGAGTCTCGAGCGGGGGAGCGAGCACCCCTTGGCCGCCGCCATCGTGGAGGGTGCAAACGACCGCGGGGTATCGCTTGTTGACACCAAGTCATTCGAGTCGGTAACTGGCAAAGGCGTGAAAGGAACGGTGGACAACCGAGTGGTGGCGCTGGGCGACCGCAGATTGATGGATGACTTAGGAATCGATCTCGGCGTGCTGTTCGAGCGTGCCGAGGAGATGCGCGAAGACGGGCAGACGGTGATGTTCGTGGCGGTGGACGGGGGACCTGCGGGGCTCGTTGGTGTCGCCGATCCCATCAAGGACACGACACCGCAGGCCATCCAGCGCCTGCACGAGGAGGGAGTCCGGATTACCATGCTGACGGGTGACAGCCGCACCACGGCCGAAGCTGTGAGCAAGAAATTGAACATCGACGAGGTCGTCGCCGAGGTGCTTCCCGATCAGAAGGCCGAGGTCATCAAGAGGTTGCAGAGCGAAGGGCGTGTGGTTGCCATGGCGGGGGACGGGATCAACGACGCCCCGGCCCTGGCTCAGGCCGAGGTCGGCATCGCTATGGGAACCGGGACGGACGTGGCGATGGAGAGCGCCGGGGTGACTTTGGTCAAGGGCGACCTCCGGGGCATTGTGCGGGCCAGGCGGTTGAGCCGTGCCACGATGCGAAACATCAGGCAGAACCTGTTCTTCGCGTTCATTTATAATAGCCTGGGCGTCCCCATCGCCGCCGGGGTCCTTTATCCGGTTTTCGGTCTGCTCCTGAGCCCGATCATCGCCGCCGCGGCGATGAGCTTCAGCTCGGTCTCGGTTCTGAGCAACGCCCTGAGATTGCGGCGAGCGCAAATATAGCTCTGGTAAGGCCGATACACGCTCTCCGTCGTAGAGCACGCGACTCACCGACGGCACGATGTGCGGTTTTTTTGTTGTCTAGCACGAGAACATGAACAGGAGCGGCGCATGAGAAGATTCTTTTTGAGCGTGGTCCTGAGCGGCTTGGTCGCCGGCGGCGTCATGCCGGCGCAGGGGCAAATGGATGACGCGGCAGCAGTTCGGCAGACTCTCGAGGCCTTTGCTGAATTTGTGCAGGCGAAGGACCTGGCTTCGATTGACACGCTATGGGCCACAGGACGGGGCGTGCACATCATCGAGGGAGCCGGGGTGAATCACGGCTGGCCTGACTACCGGGACAACCACCTAGAGGCTGCGAACTCGAGTCCTTCGACACCCTCGCCTATCGGTTCTATAGTATCGAGCCACAGGTGCGCGGCGCCATGGCTTGGGCGGCCTTTCGATACGAGCTGTCGGCTGACACTCCACGCGGGCGCGTGGAGTTGGAAGGACGGGCTACGGCCGTTCTCGAGAAGCAGAACGGCAGGTGGATCATTGCCCATTTGCACACCTCAGGCCGACGCCGACGTGGAAGCTAGGAGTCTTGAATGACGAACGGCACATCGACAGAGAACAGAGCTGGGACGACTGAGGTCATCAGCCAGCGGTTGGCGCTGAACGCACTGGATTATCCTGTTCCGGCCAGGGCCAGCCGTCTGGACTTCATGCTTGGCGCACTGACGCTCGCTGCGCTCACCGTGCTGGTGGTGACCGGGATTGTGTTGACGCAATACTATAATCCGACACCTCTTGGGGCTTACGGTTCGGTTCGCTACATGATCACCGATGTCCCTCTGGCCGCGTTCCTGCGCGATGTACACATATGGAGCGCTTCGGCGGCGTTAGCCCTCGTCTTCGCCCATCTCGTGGCAGTGTTTTGGCGCCGTGGCTTCAGGAATCCTCGTGAAGGCCTGTGGTGGAGCGGTGTGTTGCTGTTGGCTCTGTTGTTCGGTCTGGCGTTTACCGGCACTGTTCTCCGCGCCGATCAAGAAGGCGTAGAGGCTCTCGCCCACGCCGTGGCAGGAGCCGACCTGGTTGGTCCGCTGGGTGCACCGCTTCAAGAGAGCTTTACACCGTCGAGCCCCTTGCTCACCCGCCTCTATGCGTTGCACGTTTCGGTCTTGTTCGTGGCCCTAGTACTGCTGATGGGTTTGCATCTCTGGTTGATACGGCATTTGGGCGTGAGCGCCCGGGGGACAGAACAGGCGATGTTTAGGAGTCATCTGCGACGGCTGGGTGGCTTTGTGTTGTTGCTCGTGGCACTCGTCGGTATGGCTGCCGTCATAGCGCCCCAAGGGCTTCTGGCACCGGGGATTGGGGGGATTGAGGTGACCAAGCCGTTTTGGCCGTTTCTCTGGATATATGCGGCGGAAAACCTCTTTGGCATACCGGGCATGTTGATCGCCCCAGCACTCTTGTTCGGATTCCTGGCCGTTGTGCCGATCAGCGATAGAAGTGACGGTCGGTCGGCCACTGTGACGAGGCTTCTGGGGGTGTTAGTTTTTGCGCTTCTCGTGGTGGCTATTGTCTATGCGGCGCTCGCTCCCACGCAGCAGCATTTGGGAATGTGAAGTATCGAGAGGAGATATTTATATGCCGGTTCACAGGGGTTGGTTTCGCAGCGCGCTCACCGTGAGTGTCCTTGCCGTGACGGTCACGGCGGTGCCGAAGGTTGGTGCCGCTGCTCCGCCGGTGCATCCCGAAGGGGTGCTGAGGCTCAGCGATCGCCATCTCGTTCAGGGAAGTACGGTTCAAATCGGCGGAGAAAAGTTCTCCCAAAACGGGAACCTGGACCTGGTTCTCGTGGGAGTTGCCGGTCGGTTCACCTTGGGTAAGGTCACTGCGGACTCGGTCGGCGGCTTCGAAAGCTCCTTCGAGATACCCGCGGACCTGGAAGTTGGATCGTATCGACTCGTCGCCATCGCCTCGGATGGTGATGAGGTGGCGAGCCTGAACGTGGACCTCCTTGGGCAACCCGAAGCGGAGCCTACGGATGGGTCCGGACTTGGGGAGAAGGAGGGGCCGTCTGCCGAGCCTCTGGCTGTCACCAGAGCCGGAAGGCCTTGGGTCACCGGCGGTGCAGTCGTTGGCATCGTCTTGGCACTCGTGGCGGGGGGCATGCTGCTTCGCAGGCAGTAAGGTAGGGCCGTGGATTAGCGCGGATTAGGTGCGGAAAGACGCGGACTTGGGGTAGAGCGGCCGAACCCTTCGCGGCGTGGGATGTGAAGCTTGAGAGAGAGGTCGCGGTCAAAGCGCTCCGTCACGCCGAAGGCGCTCCCTACAAGGCCCGTGCTGAAGGTCGGCCGCTGGAAGCCGCTCGCCGGAAGCCTGGGAAGAGACTGGGTCGGGGTGCGTCCGCTTCTGTCCGCCTTGCCCGTCTGCCCGCCTTGGTCCTGACCGACACGGAGGGACTCGACAAAAGCCGGAGGGCATGTCCTCCGGCTTGTCGCTCTCAGCGATAGACCAGCCGAGCCGCGGCTCTCAGCCGCGAGAACGTGCGGGGCAGGACAAAGCCGCACCGCCAGACCGTGGCGGCTTAGTTGCCGGGCTCCGGCATCGCCCCGTCGATGATCTCGGCCAGCCCTTCGTAGGCCGTCGGATCCATCTGAAGGAACCGGGGAATCACACCTGCGATGCGACCTTCGGGGTCGATCACGATCACCGCGCGGCTTCCCACCATCCCGTTGTCACGGGGATCTCCACCGAACGCCGCGTACGTCCCGCTCCCGGGGTCACTCCCGAACAGGAACTGAAAATCAGCGTCCGACGCCCATGAGCGGAGTTCCTCGGCTTGGTCCGCCGAGATGCCGATGAGTACCACGTCTTGGCCGTCGTGAAACAAATCTGCGTACTGATCACGGTACGCTGTCATTTGAATCGTTCAGCCACGTGTCCTTGCTCGGAAGAAGAACGCCAGCACGACGGTCTCGCCGCGGTAATCGCTCAACTTGATCGGTTCGGCCAGGACGCCGTAGCGCGTAGCGCCCGCCACCTCGAAGTCGGGCGCCATTTCGCCGACCGCGAGGAAGTTCTGCTCGTCCTGCGCGGCCGCGCTGGTCGGGGCAGTCAGGCTCAATGCCGCCGCGAGCACCCCCGAGACTATGAATCGTTTCATGATGACCCTCAAGACGATGAGTGAGTGTTCGTGATTATAACTCCTAACACGGGCCGCTGGCGAGCGCAGCGATTCCGGAGCGGTGACCTGAGACCCCTCGGTTGATTCGAGCAGGGTCTCGACCGCCATGACCGTCTAATAACGGATAGGTCTAGAATGAAAAAGCCTTCATTCTTCGCTCATGGGTGGTTTACACTTCGCTCGTCACGTTTTCCGGTGTAGGAGTATGTCTCCATAAACCAAAAACCAATCTATCGTCGAGAGTATTCCGGCCCCGGCGTGACGCCGCTGCAGTTTTCTTGCCCCTCCTGAAACCGGTTGCGCAAAGGTGGCATTGGCGGCAGTGTGGAGGGGCGGTGCTCAGCGCGAGGTGGCGACAAAATGTCAACAACGACGGTTCTCGTTCCGCTCGACGGTTCTCGGTTCGGCGAATTTGCTGTTCCTGCGGCAATGAGCGTAGCACGCGAATTGCAAGCTCAGATTGAACTTATTTCGGTGTTCGAGGAAGAGTCTGTCCTCGCAGGATCGGAACCTACCGCTCAACAGTTCAAGGAGTGGCTCTATGGGTATCTGGAGGAGATCGGCGCACGTATCACAGAACTGTCGGGTGTGCCAACGTCGCGTACGATCATCGATGGTTCGCCAGCCGATCGGCTAACCGAATACGCCCAGCGAAAACGGGTTGATCTCATTGCCATGTCCACCCACGGACGCGGTCCGGTGAGCAGAGCGTGGATGGGAAGTGTTGCCGATCGGGTGATCCGCCACGTTGATGTGCCCGTGATCTTGATCCGAGCCGGAGAGGGGTCAGCCGTAGATCTGGCCCAGGAAGCCGAGTTCAAGCGGATTCTCGTGGCGCTCGACGGATCGTCGCGTGCGGAAAAGAGCTTGGAACTGACGACTCGAATCGCGAAGGTTACGGGCGCGACGCTGGTCCTGTTGCAGGCCGTCGAGCCACCGGTTCCTTTTTCGTCTCCTTATCTCGCTCACGCTATACAGGACACCCAGGCTGCGCTCGAGGACGGACGCAACGCTTCGGTTAAGTACCTGGACGGGGTGAAGGATCGTCTGGAGCGGCAAAGCATCGGTGTCGAGACGGAAACGCTCTTGGGGGTACATCCCGCTCCTGCGATTTTGCGTTACGCTGAGGAGCATGCGGTGGACCTGATTGCCGTGGCCACTCACGGGCGGGGCGGCTTGCCGCGGCTCGTGTTGGGAAGCATTGCCGACAAGGTTTTGCGGGCTGCGAGTGTTCCAATCCTCGTAGTGCGTCCGGCGACGCTCAAGAATCTCGATAAGGAGACGGCCGAACATGACTCGCAGTCGCATGGATGAGGGCCGAGCGGGGGACGAGTCGGCTCGCAAGGGCTCCGGAACCTCTTCCGGAGCAGATTTGCGCCCCGGTGCCCCTAGCTCCGAACGCGCGCCACGGACCGAAGACGAGCATCTCTTTCAAGCTCCTTCACCGCCGCGGCCGCGAGATTACATGCTTGGCGAGCCGTGGCGCGTCATGCGAATCATGGGCGAGTTCGTTGAGGGGTTTGAGGGCCTCTCCGATGTGACCCGTGCCGTGTCGATGTTCGGATCCAACCGCCTGAGCGAAGGCAGCCAGTGGTACGATCTGGCCCGAGAGACGGCTCACGAATTTGCGCTGGCAGATTGGACGATCATGACAGGCGGTGGTCCGGGTATCATGGAAGCTGCCAACCGAGGAGCGGCTGACGGAGGTGCCTTGTCGGTCGGCCTGAGCATTGAGCTGCCCGAAGAGGAGTCCCATAACCGCTACGTCAATCGCGGGATCAACTTCCGGTACTTCTTTGTCCGGAAGACGATGCTCGTCAAATACTCTTCGGCGTTCGTGTTCTTTCCCGGAGGGTATGGTACGCTCGACGAGCTCTTCGAGGCGTTGACTCTGATCCAAACCGGGAAGATCCATGACTTCCCGGTGGTTCTCATGGGCGCCGCGTTTTGGGAGGGGTTGATCGAGTGGCTGCGACGAGAGCTGGTCGGGGGAGGAACCATCGGCGCAGCGGATCTCGATTTGTGCTACATCACCGACGATCCGAAGCAGGCACTGGAATACGTGACGCGTAGGTCGTAGCTTGAAGTTGTGTCACACTGATAGCCGTCGCCATTATCCCCCTGTCAACGGAGCGACCAGTGCCCCGACCGCGTAAGATACCGTCGCTGCGAGCACGCCGACCGTAAGCATCTCGACTCCGTTCTTCCAGCCGCCGTCGGCTACGGTTGCTCGCAAGGCGCCAACCACGAACAACGCGACAAGCGTGAGCGCCACTGCCACCTGGAACGAAGTTGTGCCCAGGTCGATCACGTAGGTTAGCAGAGGGATGGCACCTGCAAGGACAAAGGCTGCGAACGTTACCGCACCGTGCCGCACTGGAAATGGCTCGGCCAGAGCCAGGCCGTCCGCCCGACGTATGGATTCCACTGATCGAATGGAGAGGAAGTTGCTTGCTCCCATCGAGAATCCGTCTGCGAGCAGGTTGGCAATGCCGAGAATGAGAATCATTCGCGGGTGGAGCGATGCACCGGTGACAGCGGTCACGACGGCGAACGGAGCCCTGCTCATGTATGTGAAATTGGAGTTCCCATGACCTTGGCTATAATCGCCGCTCTTGCTGCAGTCGCAGCGACTCTGCTGTATAACCGCCGTTCCTACTGGGCGTGGACGGTTCCCGGTGGCCTTGCCTTCCTGTGGTGGGGGATAAGTGTGGGTTGGGACCCACCCGTCTACCGCGTGGTCGCCGGGGCCTTTCTCGTGTTGGCGTTGCTGCTCGGATTTCGGCCGTTGCGGCGCTTCCTGGTGACTTCGTGGGTGATCAAGCTCATCAAGCCGCTGCTTCCTCGCATGGGAGAAACGGAGCGCGTCACCCTCGAGGCAGGAACGGTGTGGTGGGACGGAGACTTGTTCTCCGGCGATCCGGATTGGCGCAAGCTCCTCGACTTCAAGATTCAGGAGTTGTCCGAGAAGGAGCGGGCCTTCTTGGACGGGCCGGTGGAGGAACTGTGCGCCATGCTCAAAGAGTGGGAGGTGGTCCAGCTCGGCGACCTGCCTGACGAGGCGTGGGAGTTCCTCAAGCAGCACGGCTTCTTCGGCATGATCATCCCGGAGGAACACGGCGGGTTGGGTTTTTCAGCGGCAGCACACTCGGCGGTGATCGTCAAGCTGGCGAGCCGCAGCATTACCGCGTCGGTGACCGTGATGGTGCCCAACTCACTGGGACCGGCGGAGCTCATTCTGCATTACGGTACCGACGAGCAGAAAAAACATTACCTGCCGCGTTTGGCGTCCGGCGAGGAAATCCCGTGCTTTGCGCTCACGGGTCCGGAGGCGGGAAGCGACGCGGCCGCCACCCAAAGCGTGGGCATCGTGTGCAGGGGAACGTTTCGGGGTGAGGAGGTGTTGGGCATGCGTCTCAACTGGCGCAAGCGGTACATAACTCTGGCGCCGGTGGCGACCGTGGTTGGCCTCGCATTCCGGCTGCGCGATCCCGATGGACTGTTGGGTGACAAAGAAGATCTTGGCATCACATGTGCCCTGATCCCGGCCGACCTTCCGGGAATCGAAATTGGGGAGCGACACGATCCCATGGGTGTTCCGTTCCACAACGGCCCGACCTGCGGCTACGGCGTGTTCGTTCCGCTGGATTTCATCATCGGAGGGCGGGCCCGGGCGGGCGAGGGGTGGCGCATGCTCATGGCCAGCCTCTCCGCCGGTCGCTCCATTTCTCTCCCCGCGTTGTCCGTGGCGTCGGCCAAATTCGCCACGCGCCTGGTGGGTGCGTACGGGACCGTCCGGGAACAGTTCGACACTCCGATCGGACGGTTCGAGGGCATCGAAGAGCCGCTCGCACGGATCGGCGGGCTTACGTATCTCATGAACGCGGCGCGAACGATGACCGCGGGTTCCGTCGATGCGGGAGAGAGTCCGGCCGTCCCGTCGGCCATCGTGAAAGCGTACCTCACCGAGTGCATGCGTGTGGTGGTGAACAACGCGATGGATATTCGGGCCGGCGCTGCCATTTGTCGCGGGCCACGCAACGTGCTCGCCACGGCGTATCAAGCCGTGCCGATCGGGATCACCGTCGAAGGGGCGAACATCCTCACGCGGTCGATGATCATCTATGGCCAGGGCGCTATGCGATGCCATCCGTTTGTGCAAGATGAGATACGTGCGGCGGCCGAGGGCGACATTGCCACGTTCGATCGTGCGTTTTTCGGACACGTCGGCCACGTGTTCGCGAACGCCGCCAGGTCGTTCCTCCTTGGCGTGACGAACGGCCGCCTCGTCCGCCCACCGGTGCGTGGGAGAGCGAAGTCACTCTTTGGGAAGTTCACGCGCATGAGCGCGGCGTTCGCGCTGGTTTCCGATGTGGCGATGGGAACGCTGGGCGGCCGCCTCAAGCGACGGGAGAAAATCACCGGGCGGTTGGCCGACGCGCTGGCGTGGATGTATCTGGGGTCTGCGGCCCTCAAGCGGTTTGTCGATGAAGGCCAGCAAGCGCGGGACTTCTGCTTCGTACAATACGCTTGCACCGATGCCCTCTACAAGGTTCAAATGGCTTTGGCCGGTGTGCTGGATAATCTGCCGAATCGGCTTGCCGCGTGGGCGTTACGGCCCATCGTGTTCCCACTGGGTGCGCGATACAAGCTTCCCAACGACAGGCTCGGAAGTTCAGTGGCGCGCGGCTTGCTGGAAGATCGCGAAGCGCGATTGCATCTCACTACCGATATCTACATTCCTGCTCCCGACGAGCCGGGGTTGGGACATTTGGAGCATGCGTTGGACCATGCGGTGGCTGCGCTCAAGGTCGAGACTAGGATTCGTGACGCCGTTCGCGCCGGACTTCTCGACCGGGCGCCGGGCGACGTTCTGCTGCAACAGGCCCTTGCCGCAGGTGTGATCACGCGCGAAGAACGCCAACAGGTGCTCGATGCCGACGAGGTTCGGGATGAGGTGATTCAGGTGGATTCGTTCGGCCCGGAAGCGTTTCAGGCGTTGCGCGGATAACTGTGAACTGAGAGAGGGGGTGACGGTACTGATCAGGGAATCATTCTCCGTGCCATCGCCAGATAGCTTTTGGCGGCGGCTTGGAACGACGGGAATGCCACCAGTGAAGCGTTTGGTCATCACGTGATGGAGCCTAGTGGAGGTATCTCAATCTGCGTAGTATGCCGACGGTCGTTCCGCATGTCGGCAGGTCCCTCTGGGGTGGATGTGGTAGGGCTGTAAGATGTAGTATTCGTATCAGAGGAAAGGCACGATGATGAGTTAGGCGGGCGTCACCTTCCGGGCGTCGTATGGAAAGGTCCAAGTCTCATACAGTAGTTGTCGGTGGTGGCGTGATAGGCGTGTGTTGCGCCTATTACCTGGCAAAACGTGGGGCCCGCGTCACCGTGTTGGAGCGAGACGAAATCGGCAGTGGCGCGTCTTTCGGCAACGCCGGGACCATCGCGCCCGGCCACGCCCCGATGACCAAGCCAGGGCGCGTGAAGCAGGCTCTCAAGAATATGCTAGATCCGACCGGCCCGCTGTACATCGCCCCCAGGTGGGATCCGGCGTTGATGAAGTGGTTGTGGGTTTTCCGCAAGCACTGTACGGAGACCCACCTGAAAGCGAGCATGGAGGCGCTGGCGCCCCTCGGGCATGACACTCGAGAGTTGTTCGACCAGTTGGTGGACGAGGAAGCGCTCGAATGCAACTACACCGCCGAGGGGTACTACGACGTGTTCCTGACGGAGTCGGGGTTGGCGAACGCCACGAACGAGGCGTCGCTCATGTGGACCCACGGTTACCGTCCCATGTCGCTCCCCGGCGAGGAACTGCGGGAGCGCGAACCCGCCCTGAGGCGGGATGTGCAAGGCGGCATCTTTTACCCCGAGGCGGCCACCTTGAACCCGCACAGCTTTCTGCGGGAGATGGCCGACCGGATGAGTCGTCTTGGGGCGGCAGTCCGTATAGCTGCAGATGTGTCGGAACTATTGACGTCAGCGCATCGAGTGACCGGTGTTCGGCTGCGCGATGGGGAGGTTCTCACTGCCGGCACAGTTGTCCTGGCGACGGGAGCCTACAGCCTGGAGCTTGCCGCCAGCGTTGGCTATCGACTCCCTATCCAGGCGGGGAAGGGGTACCACCGGGACCGCGACCTTGGTTCCGGAGGCACACCGTCGCTCGAGATCACGTGCATGCTGGGCGAGCATTCCGTTTTCTGCACGCCCATGGACGGTTTTGTTCGGTACGCTGGCACTATGGAGTTTTCCGGACTCAATCACGAGATTCGCCGGTCGCGATCGGAACAGCTCACCCGGGCGGCAAATCTCTATCTCACCGGCGTCGGCGATGTGGAGTCCCGGTCGGAGTGGTGCGGTTTGCGGCCGTGCACTCCTGACGGCTTGCCGATCGTCGGGCCGGTGCCTGGTTGTGAAGGGCTGTTCATTGCGACGGGGCACGCCATGTTGGGTCTCACGCTCGGTCCCATCACCGGCAAGCTGGTTGCCGAGATGGTGCTGGATGGTGCGCCGTCGAGGAACATCGATGCGCTCCGTGTGAACCGGTTCTGACCCTACGACTTGGGAACCTCTTTCTTTGGATCGACGAAGGGTTTCGGAACCACAGTAGCTTGGCGGTCTCCCGCCGGCGCTCCAGCGGAGCGTGACCATTCTCTTCGCGGAGCGGGACGACGCCACGGTTCGGTTGGCCAACCTCGATCGCCAATTCCCGGCGTGCTCGTTCGAGCTATCAGACGACGTCGAGCCCGATGCCGCCGGGGCTTGGGCCAACTATGTCAACGCTGCCGCCCAGGCGCTGTGCCGGCGTCACGGTTCGCTCCGGGGTCTCGATGGGGTGGTGTCGTCCGATCTCCCCGTGGCTGCTGGGTTGAGCTCATCCTCGGCCTTGACCGTCGCCGCCACGCTCTCATTCCTGCACCGTAACGACATTCACATGGAGCCGCTGGAACTCATGGAACTGGTGGCCCGAGGCGAGCGATACGTAGGCACAGAGGGCGGAGGAATGGATCAGGCCATCTGCCTGGGTGGTCGGCCGAACACGGCGCTCAAGATTGATTTCGAGCCCCCGCCCCTGAGGCTCACCCCAACCCCGTGCCGTCTGATTGGCGGTTCGTTGTGGCGTACAGCATGGTGCGGGCCGAGAAGTCAGGGGCTGCACGAGATACGTACAACCAGCGGGGCGCAGAGTGTCGGGATGCCCTCAGGAGGATGACCGAGAGGCTCCCTGAGGCTGTAGGAGCGTCGCGCTACGCGGATTTGATGGCTCTGGTTCCGTTGAAAACACTCGTGGCGGCCGCCGATAGCGTGCTAGAAGATCCCAGCGGCAGCGCTTTCGGCACGCAATCACCGAAGCCGACAGGGTTGAGAAGGCACGAGAGGCGATGGTGGCAAGCGATCTCGAAGCCTTCGGGCGACTCATGTGCGAGACACACGAGAGCTTGCGGAACGATTACGAGGTCAGCTGCGAGTCTCTGGACGAGCTGGTGGATATTGCCATGTCGTCGGGGGCGAGGGGGGCGCGCCTCACCGGGGCCGGTCTGGGGGGATGCATAGTGGCTCTGTGCGCCGCGGAGCAGACTACGGCACTCGTCGAGGCGCTGAGCCGGGAGTTCTACGCCCCGCGAAATGTGAGCGATCCACAGGCCGAGCACTTGATCGTCGCAGAGCCCTCGGGCGGTGCGTCCGTAATACGGCTGTGATCCGGTAGCTTCTTCAGTTCCGGCTTTGGATGTCGTGTGGTTCAGCCTCCGACATCGGGACCACCTCGAACCCGCCGTTTTCCTCCAGCACGATCAGTTCCATCAGCAACGGCCTTCAATGAGTCAGTCGACCGTACCTCACCCGAAGAATCCGACCCGCGGCACGGTCTTGAACAGACCGATGGCGGACGCAGCAACCAAGAAGAGGCACAGCACTCCGCCGAGCACTTGCCCGTACACGAAGAAGCCGGTTCCGAACAGCGCGGCGTAGACCACCACGCAGCCGAGGAACCAACAGAGGAAGGCCGCTGGTAGGCTCTCCGTTCCGTCGTTGGGCTGGGTGTGCACGGCATTGCGCCATCCCGGACCGAGGGGCCTAATCTTGTTGTAGAACGCCTGGAGGGTCGAGGTTTGGGTTGGCGGTGTCATCAACGTGACCGTTATCCATACCAATGTCGTGATCCCCACGCCAATGATCAGCTTCAGTGACGGATGTATCGGTGCGAAGCCGAGCGGCTCGTGGACGAACTGGAAATAGCCAGCGACGAGGAAGGAGATGACCATGGCGGCGATCTCACTCCAGGCGTTGATCCTCCACCAAAACCAACGTAGCAGGAATATCAAGCCGGTGCCGGCGCCGATCTGGAGCAGAATCTGAAACGCCTGCAGCGCGTTTTCCAACCACAACGACACAATCATTGCCAGCACGATGAGTGCGACGGTCGAGAGGCGACCGACGGCCACGTAATGCTGTTCGGTTTTTTTGGGGGCGATGAAACGTCGGTAAACATCGTCCACCATGTAGGACGCGCCCCAATTGAGGTGGGTGCTGATCGTCGACATGTATGCGGCCGCCAGCGATGCCACGGCCAGACCCAACAGTCCGTGGGGAAGAAAGACCAACATGGCTGGATAGGCGAGGTCGTTGCTGACGATCGACGGATCCAGGCCGGGGAAACGCGCGATAATCGCGTCGAGATTCGGGTACACGATGATCGAGCACAGCGCTACGATGATCCATGGCCAGGGGCGCAGGGCATAATGGGCGACATTGAACCACAGTGTCGCCGACATCGATTCGCGCTCGTTGCGAGCGGCGAGTATCCGCTGCGCCACGTAGCCGCCGCCACCCGGCTCCGCACCGGGGTACCACGTGCTCCACCACTGAACTGCCAGCGGCACGATCAGCACTGCGGATACGGCGGTCCAGTCGGAGAAATCGGGAAGCAGGCTGAGCTTCCCGGCTAGTGCGGGGTGTGAGACCATGCCGGCCAGGCCTCCCACTTCCGGCAGTGCGAGTGCGTAATAGGCAGCGGCGATCGAGCCAACCATGGCCAAAACGAACAGGAGCATGTCGGTCACAACAACACCCCACAACCCCGACGTGGCGGAGTATATGACGGTTACCGTGCCCGCAATCAGGACCGTGGTGTACTTGTCGATGCCGAGCAGTACCCCCCCTATCTTGATGGCTGCCAACGTTACGCTGGCCATGATGACGACGTTGAAGAACACGCCGAGATACAGCGCCCGGAAACCCCGTAAGAAAGCCGCTGGTTTTCCCGAGTATCGCAGCTCGTAGAACCCGATGTCGGTGAATGCGCCCGATCTGCGCCACAGCTTGGCGTAGAAGAACACCGTGGCCATTCCGGTGATCAGGAATGCCCACCACAGCCAGTTCTGGCTCACTCCACCGGTGCGAACCAGATCGGTAACTAGGTTCGGGGTGTCGGTGGAGAATGTCGTGGCCACCATGGACGTGCCGAGGAGCCACCACGGAAGCTTGCGACCAGAGAGAAAGAACTCGTGGGTTCCCCGGCCGGCACGCCTGGCGAACACGAGCCCGACCGCCAGTGCGAGTATGCCGTAGAGAGCCACGATCACCCAATCGAAACTTGTCAGTTGCATAACGACTCAGGCCGTGAAGAGCCGTGAGGGGTAGTGACCCGACTCAGTCAGTTCCCGGATCTTTTGCTGAACCCATGTCTTGTCTCCGGGATGCGTGACGCCAAAGAACGACCCATGCGCAGGCAGAATCTTGACCCGCGCTTCGCCGGTCGCAACCATGTCGTTCACTGCGTCGGGAATGAGGAATTCGGTGTTTTTGTCGCCCGCCTTGGTGCTGAGAAACTCGGTGAATCGTGATTGCAGCATGTCGAAGATGGCGGGCGTGAATCCCCACATGTTCGTGGAGGCGATTTCAGCTCCGGTGAAGTGGCCTACCGTACCGTTCGAGTAGGAACCGGTAATTCGCTCCCCGTCGTGATGGAGGTTCGTTACCTCCGCGATGGTCGCCAGGAAAAGATCGTCGGCGCACTCACACACACCGCGCGACACGCCTCCGTGGGTCGAGAGCGTGCTGCGCAACTCGAAACCCACGAAGGCAAACGCGGGAACGGATGGGTCGAGGGCGAGGGTGGAAGCGCTAGCTTCGAAGTGTGCGACGAGAGAGGAGTAAGAAGACTGTCCGTAGAAATCGTCGGCGTTGACGACGGCGAATGGGCCGTCGACTAGATCTCGTACCGAAAGTACGGCGTGGCCGGTTCCCCATGGCTTGATCCGGCTAGAGGAAGCGGTAGCACCTGGTGGGATGTCGTCGAGCCGTTGAAAAGCGTACTCTGACGGAATCCACTCCCGTAGCTGCTCTATGCGCTCTCGAAAGTGGGTCTCGAGGTCGGGTCGGATGACGAATACCACCTTGTCGAAGCTGGCTCGGCGCGCGTCGTAGATGGCGTAATCCATCAGAGCTTGGCCACCCGGTCCCATCGCATCGAGTTGCTTCGAGGTACCATATCGACTCGAGAGGCCGGCGGCCAACACTACTAATGTGAGCACTTAGTGTTGGTCAAGCTTCGACGATTCCCAGCGGCGGATTCGTCTTCCAGCGACCGCGCGTGAAATCCGGGAATTCGATCGGCTCGCTCTTATGCGCCACCGACCACTGGGACAATCCGCAGACGGTTCTAATGAGGCTGACGTTCACGTCTCCAAGGGCGAATTTCTCGTAGCGCTGCGGAGCCCCTTCCGGGAAGTGTTCTTTCGAATACTGCTGCAATCCGCGGGACGGTCCGCTCATGGAAACGAGGTACTCGAACCGATCCCCGCGGTTGATGTTCAAGCACTGGGCGATGGGGCCCAGTCCATGTGTCGGATAGAGGTTGCCGTTGCGGGTCCACGCATGGTTGCGCCGCCACAGGCCCTCGCCTTCGGAACTGAAGTTGATCTCACGGAGATCGTGCAGGTAGCCACCCTCGCCGTGCAAGATTTCTCCGAACACGCCTTGGCGAACCATGTTCGGGACCATCGACTCCCAGTGGCCGTAGTTCACGTTCTCCATCATGAGGCAGTGCTTCTCGTACTTTTCGGCGTTCTCCGCGAGCCGCCAGTCTTCGATGGTGTACGCAGCCGGCACTTCTGTCGCCGCATGCTTATCGTTCTCCATCGCGGCCACGCAAATGGGCACGTGCCACTCCCACGGGGTGGCGTTGTATACCAGGTCGAGTTCCTCCTCCTCGCACATCCCAACGAAATCCCACTCGCCGTGGACGTAACCCTTCGGTTTGGGCTTGCCGGCTTCGACAGCCAGGTCCTGCATTCGCTCGACCTTCTCGGGGACGATGTCACACACGGCCTTGAGTTCCACTCCCTACGATGTGAAGCAGGTTCCGCCAGTGAGCGGACCCCATGCCTCGAACGCCTACGAATCCGATTCGTGCGACGTCCATCGGCGGTGCCGCAAAGGGGTGGGCGGGCGCCTGACCTATGTTGGACGGTGGGGTGGAAGCGACTCCCCGGCGGGTGGACGAGGCCACGCCCAGCATGGCGGCGCCCAGGCCGACTGCACCGACCTTCAAGAGCTCTCGACGGTCCAGGTTGTGCAGGGGTGGGAGGATCAGCTTTGTCGATCACCGTCGTCTCCAAGGCTAGGGGTAATGCTCTAGGCCCTTCTGCAACGCAGATAATGGAAGCTTATGCATCAGGGATCAAGAGGGTTCCTCGAGAACACTTTCTTGCTCAACTGTCCCGGCGTCCCGTCCTCAGTGGAGAATGGCCGGTTGCGCTCAGTAAGCTCACCAGGATCCAGGTCCTCCATTGTGTAGTGCAACGCGCTCATGCTGAGGAGTGGCATCCCGACGATGAGAAGACCCGTCTCCTCGTCGTTCGACAATGCCATCCAGCGGACGTCCGTCTTGTTGCCGTTATCCTGGGGCCGAACATACGGATGAAAGTCGATGCAGGTCGACTTCATGAGAACTCTTGGCATTCTATTTGCTCTGAAAAAACAGATAAACATGAAGACGTCCTACGTGGCGTCGAGCGACCCGGGTCCAGATTGGGTACGGAAGGTTCGAATGAGCGACAAGTGTTCTGAAGATAAAGACAGGCAGCCCGAGACCTGCTGGGATATCGGCATCCGGGCGCTGATCCAGGGAAACGTCCAAACGGCGCCTGTACGTCAGGCGTGCGTCAAACTCTGTATGCGGCTAGGTTCCCGTTTCCGTGAACCGGGTGAGGTCGTTGGGCCGCCGCCTGAGGTGGGATATTGCCGCGGCTGCGAGCAGTATGTACACCGGAAGGTATTCCAATAGGAGCGCCCAGTTGGGAAGATCCCATATGCCCGATGACCACCAGTCGGGGAGCACGGCGTAGGCCGCTATCACCGTACCGGTCCACACCAACACCCACATGTCGCGGCGCCAGGCAAGGAATGGAACCAGCCAGATCAAATACCAGGGGTGAACGATGGGTGACAGCAAGAGTACCGCCGCGATCCATAGGAACGCCACATCCAACACCTCCACCTTGCGCCACCACAGCCAGCCAAGCAGCAGCAGGAGGCTCCCGCCCATGAACCAGCGGGCGCCTTCGCGTGTTGTCCAGGCGCTGAGAACGCCGGCCACTGGGCCGTTGAACTCAAAGGTCCGGGCGAACGCGCCGAGGCTGCCCATCGGCAGCGGGTCGGTGAAGGGCGAGTAGAAGAGAATCCCGGCCGCTGCTGCAGCTCCGAGGAAAGCCAGCCGGCGGCCGGCGGCTAGATTACGTATGAAGAACGGTACCAGCGGGAGGGCCAAGTACTTGGACGCCACGGATGCAGCAAAGGCCGCTCCGCTCATGACGACTCGGCCCTCGGCGAACGCTAGGGCGATCATGAGGGTGCAGATGGCGATCGCATCCACATGGCCGTTCCCCGCAAATTCGATGATGGGAAGTGGGTGGAGGAGGTAGGCCGCGACTAAGGCCAGTGGCAACCTCCTGCGGCGGAGCAACGGGATGAGAACCGCCCCGGTGCCCAGATCGAACACGAGGAGGACGAGCTTCCACGAGAGTAGGGTGGCTCCGAGGGCGGCTGCGATTCGAAACGCGAGTTGTGCGAACGGCGGATAAATCGTGGTGAGGTCTGGGTTGTTGATCAGTGCAACTTCGGGACCCGCGTAGGCGGCGGCCTCTGGCGCCGACGGGGGATAAAGGAAGGGATTGATTCCGGCAAGCTGCGCTCTTCCATCGTGGATGTATCTCCAGACATCGTCGGAAAGAGAGGCACCGGTGATGATCCACGGGATGCGGAGGAGAAGCGCGGTCGCAAACCACAGCCATAGTGGAGTGTTTCCCCGCCGGGCGATGGTGAGCAAGGCCACGTACGCAGCAAATGCCGGAGCATAACTAGCAAAGAGAATTGTTGTCGAAGGTTGGCTGATACGTGACAGATATGTCAGCGCTGCGAACTCGACGAGAATGAGAAGGGAGATAATCGCCCACCGAGGCAACGAGTTTGATGGTTGATCTGACATCACGCGTGCACGTTGTGATTCCCGCTCGAGACGAGGAGCAAGCCTTGCCCAGTGTGCTCGACGGTCTGGCGGGCCACGCCGCCACGGTCATCGTAGTGGACAACGGTTCGGTGGATCGGACGGCGGAAGTTGCCCGGGCACACGGGGCGGTGGTGGTTCGTGAGCCGCGACTCGGTTACGGAACGGCATGTCTCGCCGGCCTCGCCACTTTGCGCGATGCGGCGGACGACGACGTGGTAGCATTTTTTGATGCCGACGGAAGTGACGATCCTCTCCTCCTCGAGCAACTGGTCGATCCGGTCATGCGCGGCGTGGCCGATCTCGTGCTTGCCAGCCGAACATTGGTCCCGGGGGAGGTGGGAGCACTGACTCTGGGCCAGCGGTTGGGTAACCGTCTTGCCTGTTCTCTGGTTTCACGATTCTGGGGTGTGAAGTATACCGATCTTGCCCCGTGCCGGGCACTGAGCCTGGGCGCGCTCAACTCCCTGCAGATGAACGCCCCGGATTTTGGATGGACGGTGGAGATGCAGATCCGGGCCGCCCGCCAGGGGTTGCGCATCACCGAGATCCCCAGCCGGTATCGCAGGCGTCGGGGGGGCGAGTCGAAGATCAGCGGGACGTTCTGGGGAAGCGTCCGGGCCGGCGCCACCATTCTTCGGGTCATCGGGCGGGAACTCTTTTTCGGACGAAGCCCGGCGCCTCGGCGGCTAGACGGGCCGGGGAAATATTGGTGACCACTGGTGGCACCGTGTCGCGTCCCCGGACCAATACCAGAGCCCAAGCGGCGTACCGCCCTCTGCCTGTAGATACGCAGCGCCGACGGCTGTGCTGGGGTTTTGCTGGCGGCGTGGCTGGCACGGTGAAGTAGGTCACTGAAGTTTTGCAAGCGCTTCCCAATCTTGGGTCCTGGTCCTCGCAGGGGACCGGACATGACCCGTGGCGAGGTAGGAGAGAATGAGGCATTTCTTGCGATTCCTGTTGGTGCTGGCCGCAGTCGGGCTGGCGGGATGCACTGTCACCCAGGCTCCGTCCACTCCTCAGCCCAAGCGCAGCATTGCGGCCACCCTAGGCGTTCCGCCCGGACAGCTTCCGCCAATCGGCCAGTGCCGTATATGGATTCCGGGCCGTCCCGCCGGGCGCCAGGCACGGGCCCGCAGCTGTGACGGGATCGTGGCGGCGGCCCCCGCCGGCGCCTGGATTCTGTACCGGCCGGGCGAGAATCGCCGCAGAGTGCGGGTGCGCTACGTGGATGAGACGCGTGCCGGGATCGTGGTTCGGATACGGCTGTTCGAGGCTGCGACGGGAGAGCTGTTGAGTGAGGAAGATCCGGATAAGCCGAGTAGGGGTCCTGGTCGGAGGAAGGGTAAGGGGGACTGATGTCTGGGGCGTGACCGCCCGTCGCTAGCCGCCCTAGCGCGGATCTCCGTTGGAGAGCTGTATCCCTATGGCATCCCCCAAGCGCCCCTCCATGCTCGCTGCAAGAGCAATTGTTCCGAGCAGGTCAGGGAGGAAGAAACGCGCGCTCATCTTCTCGCACCTCCTCTTGACCACCGAGATCGGGAATCCGCCTATCGCGGCAGATAGCGCTTGGGGAATTTGGCGACCACGGTGTAGATCGGGTCGACGATGTTGGCGACGGTGCTTTCGGCGATCTCTCCGAGGAGCGCATAGGCGTCCCACTTTCCGAAGCCGTAATCGTCCACCAGCCACTCTATCAGTTCTACGTGCGCCAGTCGGAACGCGTCGATCAGGGGCCGGGCGCTCCCGGCCACCATGATGTACTGGTCGTCCTCGAGTCGTGGCCAGTCGATGGTCTTGCCTTGATGACATCGATTTTCAAAATCACGTCCATCGACGTCTCGAGGCCGGTGCCTGCGACCTCGCCCATGCCTTGTCGTGCGTGCCCGTCGCCGAAGTAGAAGTAAGCGCCGTCGTGGAAGATGGGCAGGTAGACGGTGGTGCCCTCCCGCACCTCTGGTGCATCCAGATTCCCACCGAAATCACCGGGCCACAGGCCGGCGAAAGCTTCCTCTCCCCTGGGAGCAACGGCCACCCGCCCGAGCATGGGTTGTAAATCAATCTCGATGCTTCCCATCCTACTGTCCGGCAGCTCGGTGCGGCCGGTCATGCGCTCGTGATCCAGACGCCACACGTAGCGGCGTGCGGGGATGGGGTCGTTCAGCAGCCGGACGCGAGTGTCTGTCGCCAGGCCGCCGAAATCAGAATTGATCTGCGATGCAGCGATGTCGTGATTGGGACGTACCCCGATCACCTCCACCACGAGCATGTCGTTGGTCGTGGCGCCGTCGACGTAGAACGGGCCTACCTCTCCCGGAAAAGCTCCGCCCTCCTCGGTGTAATAGGGCCCGAACATGGTGTTGGAAATCAGTACCGTACCGGGCTTGATGTGCATCACTGGGTCACGGACGGCGAATGTTGGGTGACCGACGGATGGCGCAAACCGAAGCGTGTCTTGAGCCGATAGTGTTGCGCTCGAGAAAATGAGAGCGGCGGATGCAAGTGTGATGGAAGTGCGCATTAGTTCTCCGTGTAGCGTTAACGTTTCCCGTCCGCCCGTCCGCCCGCTCCAGCTACCTTCCCAGCACTCCGTCGATCCAGTCCATCAAGCGGGCTTGGTCGATATTCATCCCAGGCTAAGATTCCGGGGATCATTTCGTTGGCTTCAAAGGCGAGGTCGGGTCCGAAGACTTCGACGCCCACGACGATATATCCCCGGGCGGGCGCTTCCCGATCCCAGTAACTCGTCAACAGGCTCAGCACCAGATCGCTGCTCCCGTCCCCCCCACGGGAACGCGAATACGACGGGGGACTCCCCGGTGGCGGACGGTTGGTCCGGCAGGATCAGGAAGATATTGACCGTCCGGCTCTGCCCATAGCACGAGTATCGTCGTCATGGGGTTGTGTCTACATCGCAGCTTGGGACGTGCATTGGGCCCAACTCTTCGGCAAGGTAGTCAAGAAGATCTCCATCCTCGCCTCACCCTCGTACATCTGCCCAAGCACGCCAGCTGGATCAACCAGATCGAGATCTACTTCTCCATCCTCCAACGCAAATCGCTCACTCCGGCCGACTTCTCTTCCCAGGACACCGTCGCCGCCCGTATCATCGGCGTCCAGGAACACTACCAGCAGCTCACCCAGCCCTTCGAGTGAAAGTTCACGCGCCGAGATCTGAACCGCCTCGTGGCTCGCTGGGCCGCCTCTGAGCTCGACGAACCCGCTGTCGCCGCACGACAATACGTCATTGAACTTCTGAACCGGTGTACTAGTTAGCGTACAGCGATTCCGCCTTCTCCGCCGAAGCAACTATCCCCCTGATCATCGCCGCGCTAACGCCGCGGTCTTCCATTTCATTCAGCCCTACGATCGTGCACCCACGAGGCGTGGTTACGCGGTCGAGTTCATGCTCTGGATGGCTATTGGTACTGAGAACCACAGTTGACGCGCCCAAGGCTGTCTGAGCGGCCATTCGCAGAGCTTCGTCCGGGTGGAATCCGATCTGAATGCCACCCTGCATCGCGGCTCTGATGATCCTCAAGAAGAACGCTGTCCCGCAGGCACAGATCGCCATTGCTGCGACGATCTGCTGCTCGGAAATAACCTGGGTCTTACCAACCGCGTTGAAGAGTCTGACCGCCTCGGCGAGCGCATCCTTGTCATGCTCCCGCGCGGCCAAGCAAGTCATCGACTCGCTAACCGCGATCGCCATGTTAGGCATCGCCCGGACCACTGGGACGTCCGTGCCAATCTGTTCCACGATTTGCTCAATGGAAACGCCTGACACAACCGAGATCAGCCGATGGCGTTGTGAATCCAAAGACTTGGCGATCTCTCGCAGAAGCTCGTTCAACTCCTGTGGCGGCACGGCTACTACAAGCAAGTCCGCACCCTGAACCGCACCCTTGTTGTCGCTCCGAACCTGGAAACCTCGATCTCCCAAGTCTTCTAGAAGATCCGCCTTGCGACGAGTCAGGATGATTTCGGTGGCTTCGTACTCCTCGGCAGCTACTAACCCGACTCCGATAGCCCGTCCGATATTGCCGACTCCGAGAATGGCTAGCTTTGCGTCCGTGCTCATATGCGTGCCCTCCGCTAGTACGAGTGGATATAAATGCAATTACGCATAGTAGACTGGCGCTCTCCGGCCCCAGGACACCGTCGCCGCCCGTATCCTCGGCTTCCAGGAACACCACCAGCAGCTCGCCCAGCCCTTCGAGTGGAAGTTCACTCGCCGAGATCTGGACCGCCTCGTGGCTCGCTGGGCCGCCTCCGAGCTCGATGAACCCGCTGTCGCCGCACGACAATACGTCATCGAACTTCTGAACCGGTGTAATAGTCAACCTGGGCTACCTGGATCACGGTCGATGGATCTTGTGTAATTGAGACCGTGCTACAGCCGAGGACCACTGCCACGGGGGCCGGGAGGAGAAGGAATCTCGATGTTCCTGCGGTTGCGATCATGCCTCTCACACTGGGCGTTGGTGCCCGGAAGATTCCGCAATCCTGGGGAAGATGCAAGCGCATAGGGACTCTGGCGATGAGTAGTTTCGTTTGACAGGTTTGCAATGATACAATCGCGCAGGACGTGACGCCATGACTACCAAGCGTTTGCCCCAACTCGTTTGCCTCGTCTTGGCGGTCCTCGTTTTTGTCGGGTCTTCATCTGGAGACGCCGCGACTCCGGATGCTGTGGCCGCGGTCGTGGAGGCCGTTCGAGGGGTGCAGGCACGGGTCGGCGTCCGCCGAGTAAGTCGACTACCGGTCGTCAAGTAGACGTGTCACCCGAGCAGCGGCAGCGAATCCAGCTTTCCATCCGGAATGTGATGAGAAGCTCCTCTCGGCTCGAGATCTGCCGAACCGATTCTACAGTGACCCTTCAACCCCTCAGGGCAACCGGATTCTGTATACGGACAACTGCGAGGTGACTGTACCGATCGGTCCCGATCTCGACTCGACGGTCAAGTGCAAGTGGGATAAGAACAAGCTCGTCATAGAGTCGGAGGATGCGAGTCTGGCGTACTTCTTCATTACGCCGGTGAGTGTGGTGCTGGGCGGTTGTCAAGCTTCTAAGCGCTTCCTAAATTCCGCATCGCTCAACTCCACATCGACCCTGCGTTGCGCGAGATCGATAGTGACGATATCGCCGTCTCGGAACGCGGCGATCGGGCCGCCCACACTCGCTTCGGGTGCGATATGACCTATCGTCAGCCCGTGCGTTGCGCCGGAAAAACGGCCGTCTGTGAGGAGAGCGACCTCAGCGCCGAGGCCCGCGCCGACTATAGCGGCCGTGAAGCCCAGCATTTCCCCGCATTCCCGGTCCGCCACGGGGTCCCTCATACCGAATGACGATCACGTCGCCGGCTTTGACGCCACCGCTCTGAACCGCCGCGAACGCTTCCTCCTCCCGCATTGGACCGTTCCTCGCCGGTTTGTCAAGATCGGAGGGCGGCGGGTCCGGTGAGCGGCATGCGTTCTAGGGCCGACATCATCGCGGCAAACTCTTCGAACTTCAGGGATTGCGGCCCATCGCTCAGCGCGGATTCGGGTGCCGGATGGATCTCCACCATCACCCCCTGTGCCCCTGCCGCGATCGCAGCCTGTGCCATGGGCGGGATCCACCGGGCCACGCCGCATGCGTGGGAAGGATCGACGATCACCGGGAGGTGGCTGCGCTCTCTGACGACCTGGATCGCTGTCAGATCTAGCGTGTTGCGGGTGGCCGTCTCGAACGTTCGGATGCCACGCTCGCAGAGAATCAGCCGGTGGTTTCCTTCGTAGAGAATGTATTCGGCGGCACAGAGCCATTCCTCGACCGACGCCATCATTCCCCGTCTCAGGATGACCGGTATGTCCGCCCTTCCGACGGCTCTCAGTAGCTCGAAGTTCTGCATATTTCGGTTGCCGATCTGGAGCATGTCCGCCACCGCTGCTACTCCCTCTACCTGTTGGGGATCCAGAACCTCCGTCACCACCGGGAGAGCGAACTCGTCGCCAGCTTCGCGTAGCAGTTCCAACCCATCGTAGCCGAGGCCTTGAAAGGCATAAGGAGAGGTCCGGGGTTTGAAACACCCTCCCCGCAAGATGTCAGCGCCGTTGTCCTTCGCCGCCTTTGCGCAGGCCATGATCTGTTTCCGAGATTCCACCGCGCAGGGGACGGCTATGATCACGGGCCGTCGGCCGACGGTCACTTTGTCGACCGTGACGGATGTGTCTTCCGAACGGGCCTGGCGTGACACGAGCCTATATGGCGGAACGTCTCCGACGCTGGTCGCGAAGTGTGCCTCGGCCGCCGCCTGTTTCTTCGGGTCCGAGGCAGGCCGAAACGAACCGGGCGGCGCCGACTCGGTGGCCCGCTCTGGGGAAAGGGTCAGCATCGGATACGATCCCAACACTTTCAGGAACAAGGTTCTTGCCGCGAGTGCTCGAAGCACATCGGCTACGTGATCGTCCCTGGCATCGCCCTCGAAATCGAGATAGAACAGGTATTCCCACGGGGCTCTAGGCCGGGGCCGCGACTCGATCTTGGTCAGGTTGAGATCGTGCCTCGCCAGCAGCTCGAGGCACGATGCCAAGGCTCCGACTTCGTGTGGGGCGGCGAACACCACCGATGTCTTGCAGGGAATGCCCCGGGGATGTGACGCTGGTGTCCCGGCGATCACCACGAACCGGGTGTAGTTGTGCTCCTCATTTGCGATGCCGCGCTCGAGAATCTGCAGACCGTAGTGGTGGGCGGCGGCTTCGCTGGCGATGGCGCCTTGCGACGGATCGGCCTCTAGCCGAACCTGTTTGGCAGCTCCGGCTGTGTCGTCGTAGGCTTCAACGAGGCAATGCCTGAGCGTGCGGAGGAATTCGCTGCACTGTGCCAGCGCCTGGGGGGGGTGAGACCGAATCCGGCGCAACTGGTCTTGCGGTGCCCCCGGGATGGCGAGCAGGCAGTGGTTTACCGTTTGCACCTCCTCGCCGACGATGGAGAGATCGGACGTGGCCAGCAGATCGTAGACCTCGTTGATCGAGCCGACCGTCGTGTTCTCGATAGGAAGCAGTCCGTAGCTCGCCGTTCCCTCGAGCACCGCGGCGACGACTTCCCGGAACGACGAGTAGCCTTGCAGCGCTACCTTGGAGTCGGTAACGTCGAAGTGACAGGTGGCTGCCAGGTGGCTGAATGCGCCGGCGATGCCCTGGTAGGCTACTGTCACGGTTTCACGGTCTACAGCGCGACGTTCGCTAATCTGGTGAAGCTGTCGGCGCACTGAATGGTCGAGCACCTCACGAAAGATGCGCTCCACGAACGAGCCGCTGAGACCAGCGTCTCTCCCCAACGCGTTCACGCGTTGGAACAATGCTTGTTCTCGTTTTTCGTCTCGTAGTTGAACCGCACCGGTGCTCTTGATCTTGGCCAACTCGTCGATGTATTGGAAACGCTCAGCGAGGACCGCCACGATGCGATTATCGACCTCATCCAACCGCTTCCGAATCACTTCAACTTCCGTGAACATTGTTATTCCTCCGAGACACTTGGCCGACAAATTCCATTCGCTTCTTTGCGTACCGATTCTGATTGACGGCACAAAAAAACCCGCTCGGTATCCAAGCGGGTGGCAACGACCATTCAGACTCAACTTAGTTTACGCGCGTTACCCCCCACCATTTCCGAGCCGGTAGAAAAAATAGAATCCAAAAAAGGGCGTTCCATGCATGGTTGCTATGATACACGCGGCGGTTCCTCGGCGCAAGGGGAGGGTCAGGTCTCGATGTTGTCGATGAGCCGCACATCGTCAATCACGACGGCGGCGAGGCGCCTCCCGGACCAGTCTTCGACGTAGTCGACTTCGATGTCCCGTTCTTCCAGCTGCGACCGAACGGCTTCCGTCGACTCTCCCTGCCTCAGGATTCTGGCGAACTGTGCTGCCAAATCCCTGCCTTCGGCAGTCAGCAAGGCGTTCCTCGAACTCAGTGCCACGCCGTCGGCGTCCCGAACGATAGGACACCTCCGTATCTCCACGTCCATGAAGAAGGCACGGACCATGTCTTTTATCAGGCGGTACTGCTGGTAATCCTTCTCGCCGAAATAGGCGCGATGCGGATGAATGATGTTAAACAGGCGCATCACGATGGTGAGCACGGCGTCGAAGTGTCCGGGCCGGTGGGCCCCGCAGAGGCGCCTGCTCACGTCGCCTTCCAACAGCCGGTACCGGTAGGCGTCGGGGTACACAGTGTCTCTGTCGGGCACGAATGCGCAATCCACGCCGAGTCGCTCGAGAGCCTGGATGTCGGCATCTAAGGTGCGGGGGTAATTTTTTAGGTCTGTGGCGTCGTTGAATTGGGTTGGATTGACGAAGATGCTGACGACGGTTTTGGCGTTTTCCTCGAGGCTGCGCTCCACCAGCGATGTGTGCCCGGCGTGCAGCGCACCCATGGTGGGAACAAATCCCAATGACTCGCCGGTCTCATCGAACTCCGCTCGAATCTGCTTCCAGTCTGCAACCGATGTGACCGTCTGCGTCACTGGTAGCTCTCGGCGTCGGTGGGGAATGTCCCGTTCTTGACGTCCCGGTCGAATGCGTCGACGGCCCGCTGCACCAGGTCGAACCCGTCTTCGAAGGCCTTCACAAACTTCGGGGAAAAATCACGGCTGAAGCCGGCAAGGTCGTGTAGCACCAGCACCTGGCCGTCGCAGTGTGGACCCGCACCAATGCCGATCGTGGGAATCGCAACGGTCTCGGTGATGCGTTTTGCAGTTGCCACGGGAACACATTCGAGCACCATGCTGAAGCATCCCGCGTCTTGGAGGCTTCTCGCGTACTGCAGGAGTCGGGCGGCTGCTTTTTCACCGATGCCTTGGACCTTGAAACCTCCAAGCTGATTGACCGATTGCGGTGTGAGCCCGAGGTGTCCCATCACGGGGACACCTGATTCTACGATATGCTCAACAATATTCTGATGACCCTCGATACCCTCCAGCTTGACCGCGTTTGCTCCTGCGTGCATCAGTGTTTCCACGCAATCCATGGCGGACTTCAGGCCCTTGCGATAAGAGAGAAACGGCATGTCCGCAATGACGAACTTGTCAGGCGCCCCGCGAACCACCGCTGCGGTGTGTTGTACCATGAGGTCTGCTGTTGCCGGCAATGTTGATGGATGTCCGTGCATGACCATCGCTGCACTGTCACCGACGATGATCGCGTCGATCGCGGTTTCCTTGAGGATGCGAGCAGACCAATAGTCGTAGCATGTGGTGATCGAAATCTTCTGGCCGGTGGCCTTCATTTCGCCAAACTTCAGCACGTTCATTTTGTTCTTTTCAGCAGATCCGGCGTCACGGTGTTGACGAAAGCAGCATAAACCTCACGAAACGGGTCGTCGGTGAGAGCCGCGAGGTTGCTCTGAATCGTCTGGCGGTCGCCGCGCGTGATGGGACCGGTTTGCGCGTTCACTTGTTTGTGTTGGAGGTTGTGACAGATCTGCTTCAGATAGGGAATCGCTATCTGCGGAGGAAGGTGCAGTTGTTCCTCGAACGTATCGAAGAGCTTGTTCCACAGGAGAGTCGTGAAATTGCCGGCCATCACCGCCATGCTGTGATAGAGCGGCTTCAAATGCGGTGCAATGGTGTAATGAGGATTTGGAAGGTCAGGAAAGATCTCAGCGAACGAGGACCGTCCACCTTCACAGATGAATGGGATCGTACGATATGTATCGAGGTCGTAAACGTCATGGCCAAACGACGACAGGGGATGAACGCCTTGGGCGAGTGGTGTCACGAGGCTGCCGGAGAAGTGTATGAGCGTCTTTTGGTGGAGCAACTCCTGATGTGACCGGATGAACGGCTCGATTGCTCCGTCGCTGATCAGGACGAGGATGATCTCGCAAGTGGCAAGGGCAGTGCCGGCGCTGACCGATGCGTTCTGTTCCAACCGCCGCGACCATGCCACATGGGGCAGGGCGAGGAGATCGAAGTAGCGTCCCATGTGCCGCGCCATTGGGCCGTCGCCGATGATGCCATACCGCGCCGCTGTCGGTGGAAAGGGGGGCTCCATTGCCTGTAATTTACCATGCCGCCTGAGAAGGTGGCACCGGCGGACGGAGGGAGGGTGCTCCACGCAACGGGGCTACACCCGCCGTCTTGTGCCTAAGGTGGCACGGCCGTGACGTTCCGTAGCTGGTCGGAAAGGGTCTCTAGCGGCGCCGCTTCCAGCGCGGTCATACGGATTGTGAAGACCGACCGATTCGTATCCCGCTCCATCCGGATCGGCGCGTCGCCATAGATGACCCCGAATGCGGATGCAATGTCAGGCTGCAGCTGGCGGAATGTCTCGTCGTCGTTGGGAGCGTTCAGGCGATCGGTAATCTGCAAGAGCACTTCGTCGGTTCGGAAGCGGATTGCTCCCTCGAGGCTCTGTTCCCGCCCCAACTCGTGGCAGGCTGCCAGCGTCTTGCCGAGCACGTGGCGGATTTGATCCGCCAGGGTACCGGCCATCGGGCGTTTTTGCTCGTACCGCAACCCCAGTCGTCCGTCAGACTCGTCCATGCTGTAGAGCCCCTCGTATGCCACCAAGATCACCCCCGGGCCATGGTGGACGTGGGTGTAATCAGCCACGTCCACCAGGAGCGTCCCTAGAACGTCGTGTCGAATCCAGTCATGGAACACCGGGATGAGCGCCTTCTGATTCACCAGCTCGGGTTGGTCCACGAAGAACTTGATGCTTATCCGCGTGGGGAGGGCCTGGCCGCGCCCGGGGGATAGTGAAGACCCGCTCATGCTGTGTGTATCTCGCCGCCCATGCGGAGGTGACAGGCGTGGGCGGCTTCGATGAATAATTGAGTTTCCTCCAGTCGCTGTCGCGCGATCTCCGTCGTCACCGGTGCTTTGCTCTTCACTTTATCGTGAATGCGAAAGAAGTAGCTTGCGAACTTCCCCTTGGCGAACGGGTCGTGGAATATCCTCGTGTCGTGAAAGTGGATCTTGAATGCGGCGACCACATCATCCGCATGTTCGCCCAACTCCGGTACTCTCGTCCGTGTCAGGGCACGTGCTGCCAGCAGCATCGCTCGGAAAGCGATTTCGGCGGCCCCTTTCGGGTCGTTCTTGTCGAGCCGATCCTGGGCCCCGAACAGCTCGCGCTCGCTTGCCTGGAGCCCGAAATCAACGGGAGACACAACCTGACCTGCGCACTCGCCGACTCCCATGTCGCCGATGGTGAACTCCCGCGGGTCTCCCCAGTCGGAGTAATAACTTGCTCCTTCGCTGTATGCGGGCACGTTGCAGAGGTCTTCCAGGAGGGTCCGGACCTTGGCTTTCCCGACGCGCTTTGTATAGGCGGCGAACGATTCATCCTTTACTCGCTGGCGCATGTACGCCTCCGTCAGACGGTCCACTACGGCCGGAACGTTCTTCGATGGTACGGCGCAAATGGCTAGGCCGTAGGCTCCCGCGTTCTCGGCCCACTGTCCGCCGAGCACCACTTGGAAGTGGGGAACGGCGCGTCCGTTTCGCTTGCGACTCACTCCCCAGAACCCGATGTCGGCGGCGTGATGTTGACCGCAACTGTTGAAGCAGCCGCTCACCTTGATGCGCAGGTTGCCGACTGCCTCGTCGAACTGTGCGGCTCGTGCTCCCAGCCTTTGGCGAAGCTCGCTCGCGAGTCCGCGCGATGACGCGATTCCCAGCTTGCAGGTGTCCGTCCCCGGGCAGGCAGTAACGTCGACGATGGTGCCGGCGTCGGCCGACGCGAGCCCGGCCGCACTGAGTCCTTCGTAGAAAGCCGGTAGGTCCGTATCGTGCACCCACCGGAACGCGATATTCTGCTCGACTGTAATGCGGACGGCGTCACCGATAAATTGCCGGGCCATGCCCGCCAGCGCCCGGAGCTGTTGTGACGTAAGGTCTCCCAGGGGGAGAGAGACCGTCGCGACCACATAACCCTGTTGCCGTTGGGCAATGACGTTGGTGGCGCGCCAAGCGTCGAAACCATTCCGGGGATCGCCGTTGGAGCCTGTGAATCCGGAGTGGAGGGGCCGGTCGTCGGCGAAGTGCAGGTCGCCGAGAAAATCTCTCCACCGCGGGTCGTGCGGGAGATTGCTGCGCTCCTCTACCACGAGGCTACGGAATTCATCTATCCCGAGCTTGGCCACGAGAAATTTCAGTCGGGCCCGTGCCCGATTCTTCTTCTCTCCCAGACGCGTAAAGACCCGGCATATCGCTTGGCAGGTGGGCAACAACTCGTCTTCCGGTAGGAAAGGGTCGAAGAGTTTTGCCTGGTGCGGCACCGCTCCTAACCCCCCGCCGACATAGAATTCGAACCCGCGCTGCTCGGCGCCGCCAACGGTTCGAACCGTGCCAATGGCGCCGATGTCGTGCATGCTCGTCAAGCCACAGGCTTCGTGCTTGCAGCCGGAGAAAGCGATCTTGAACTTTCGTCCGAATTCTTGGGCGTCAGGATGGCCTAGGAGAAACGCCGCTGTCGCCTTCGCGTAGGGCGTCACATCGAAGCTCTCTGTCCTGCACACGCCGGCCAGGGGACATGCCGTTACGTTGCGCACCCCGTTGCCGCACGCCTCGCGCGTGGTGATTCCCACGGCCGCCAGACGACGCATCATGTTGGGCGTATCGTCGATGTGCACGAAATGCAGCTGAAAGTCCTGCCGCGTGGTCACGTGCAGAATACCGTCGGAGTACTCCTCGGCGACGTCGGCGAGAATGTCCATTTGTTCGGCGGTGAGCCCTCCGAAAGGAATCTTGATACGCTGCATACCGGGAGCGTCCCAAATGGTATTCGGTCCCTTCATGAGGTCGCCGCTGGGATAGTTCAGCTCGCGCGTTCCCGCACCGTCGTTGCGCTTGCCGTTATCGTACCGCTGACCATAGACGCCGCGGCGCAGGCGCATCTCGGCGAAGACGGCGTCGTCGATCTCACCGCGCCGCTTGCGCTCGATCTGCTCTTCAAACACCTCGATCTCGCGCGCGAGGTGTTCCGGTACGCGATCCTCGAGTTGGCGGCGCCAAGTTCGCAGCGTGGAAATTTCTTCGACGTCGGTATTCGTGCCCATCAGATCACTCCGTATAGAGAAAATTCGTGTTCACGTTTCGGCGATGAAGCCGGAGAAACCCTGTGCAGCGCGACGACCTCTCCGACGATGAGGGTCGCGGGCGGCTGGAGTTGCGCTTGCCGCGCAAGCGCGGTGACGGTGTGGAGCGTTCCCACTACCGTTCGTTGGTGCTCCAACGTGCCGCTTGCAATTACTGCCGCTGGTGTGCTTCTGTCGGCTCCGCACGCGACTAGGCGGGCGGTGACCAACGGGAGCCGCTCGAGACCCATCAACACGACGAGCGTCGGCATGCGCGCCAGGGCATGCCAGTCGAGATGGGTCCCCCCGTCGCGCTCGTGGCCTGTGACCACGGCAAACGCGGAACTGTGGTTCCGGTGGGTCACGGGGATGCCGGCCGCGGCGGGGACTGCGACCGCCGAGGTAACGCCGGGCACTACCTCGAACGGCACACCTGCCTGATGCAAGGCTTCCGTCTCCTCGCTCCCGCGTCCGAAGACGAACGGGTCTCCGCCCTTCAGCCTCGTAACGTGCAACCCGGATCGTGCCCGATCGATTAACAACGCGTTGATGTCCTCCTGCCACAACACCTGGTGCCCGCGCTGCTTGCCCACGAAGATGCGTTCCGCCGACGCTGGAGCTTCGTCAACCAGGGCGGGGTGAACCAGCCGGTCGAACACTACGACACCGGATGCTCGGATCGTCTCGATACCTTTGACCGTGATGAGTCCGGGATCGCCTGGACCGGCACCGACGAGGTAGACGGTACCCGTTTGGAAATCATGCATGGCGGACCGGTCGGCTCGAGTCTGTGGTCAGTCGTGCATCCCCGACGCCCACGGTACGTTCGCGACGGGCGCAGGCCTCGCTGAGGACGTCGAGGAGATGTGCGCGGGCACCCGCCGCGTCGCCTTCGCGAAGGTGCTCGATGGCTTCCGAGTCGACCATCCGATACCAGAGCGCCTTGCGGACGCCGAAATCTGGCAAACGCCGTCGCACTTCTTCGCGCAACTCGCCAAGTAGGTCCACGAGCTCAGCATCCTCGATAGAGAGCCGGTGGGCGATCGCATCGCGCAGTCGGACGGCGAATGCCGGCGCTTTCCCCGCTGTGGAAACCGCCACGGTGATGTCGCCTTCGCGATGGATCGCCGGAGCGATGAAGTGGCAGTGCGCCGTGTCGTCCATTGCATTGAGGAGCACTTTTTCTTCTTCCGCTTCCTCCCAGATTTCCGGGTTCATGGAGCGAACGTCGGGAGAAGCGATAGCGAGGAATGCCCCCTTCAGGTCGCCGTTGCGGTACCGCCGTCGGATCCATTCGATCGAGTTGCTCAACGCGAATTCCCGCACCGCACTCGTGACGCCCGGACTCACCACGACCACGTGGGCGCCCGCGTCGCGCAGTCGAATCACCTTGTGCCCGGCCTCGGCGTCGCCGCCGAGGACGACGCACCGTCGCCCGCGCAGGTCGAGGAACGCCGGATAAAAAGCCGTCATGTACCTTTCGCGTGCAGGGCTGTGCCTTTACCGTCCCCGGCCGTGAGATGGAGGCCGCACTCCTTGGACGTTTCTCTCTCCCACCACCACCGACCTGACCGGCTGTCTTCGCCCGCCGCGACCGCGCGGGTGCACGGGGCGCATCCGATGCTCGGATAGCCGCTATCGTGCAACGCGTTGTACGGGACGTCATTTGCGCTGATGTATGTCCACACGTCCTCCCACGTCCAGTCGGCCAGCGGCATCACCTTGACGATGTCGCCGTGACGGGGGTCGCGTTCGATCTTCCGTATTCGAGTTCTGGCCGGCGTCTGGTCACGTCGCAATCCGGTGATCCAGGCATCCAACCCACGCAGGGCGCGCTCGAGTGGCTCCACTTTCCGGATGTGGCAACACTCCTTTCGGTGGGCCACGCTTTCATAGAACGAGTTGGGTCCCCGGAGGCTCACCAGTTCCTGGACCGCCGCCGTCTGCGGTGCATACACGTGGATCGTCAATCCGTATCGCTGCCGCACTACTTGAATCAGGTCGTGCGTTTGTTGTGGCAGTCGGCCGGTGTCGATCGTGAAAATGGCCGACGGCTGCCGATTACGGGACAGCATGTCGATCAACACCATGCCTTCGGCGCCGAAGCTGCATGCGTAACCGATGCGTCCTCGGAATTCGTCGAGCGCCCACTCGAGAATCGTCTCGGCTGGGGCTTGGCTGAAGTGCTCGCTGAGCCCGTTGATGGTATCCCGGGCGAGTGTTGGCAATGACAAGCCGTATTCCTCCACAAAAAGACCGCGACCCATTTCGGGTCGCGGTCGATCTATGTTCGCTGAGGTCTAACGCTTATTCGTAATGCGTTCTAGACATTCCTCCACGCACAGGTCGTCCGCGCCCCCTCGGAGCGCATCCGACACATGCAACAGCACATCGGTGCAAAGAAGTTGAAACGCATGAAGGTATTTTAACGATCGCAACTTCATCTGTCAAGCATTTCGGATCGACACGCGCGACTCTTCCTTAAGAGCGCGAGAGCGCGCCAAATCGGTATCGGCTGGCACCGCGAACGCAAGTGTTCCGGTCATTCTCACGGATTCCAGGGCTGTGAATCCGGGCCGTGGGACATCGAACCCCCCTCTCGCCAATATGAGTGAGATACTTACCTCTTGGTAGTTTAGTGTAGAGGGCGACCGAGGAGACAGAGATGGACACGGTGATGATGGGTGATGATAGCCCCCTCTTAGAGGTGAGGAGGTGGAGGTGTTGGCCAAGGCCCCGACGGCGTTTCACGCTGGAGTACAAGAGGCGGATCCCGCGGGAGGCGGAGCGATGCCGCCAACCGGGTGAGCTGGGTGCGCTGTTGCGACGCGAGGGGCTGTACTCCTCGCATCTATCGGTGTGGCGAGCTGCCCGGGAGCGGGGGGATTTGGGAGGCCGGGGGAGGCGCAGGCGAGGACCGGAGCCGCAGCCACGCGACGCCAGCGCTAGGCGGATCGCCGAGTTGGAGCGGGAGAACCGGCGGCTGCGCAAGCGGGCTGAGCGGGCCGAGGCGCTGGTGGAGGTGCAAAAAAAACTTTCCGAGCTGCTGGGGATCGAATTACCACCGAGCGGCGAGAGATCTTGACGGCTAAGATTGCCGAGGTGGGCCCGCGCCTGGGGGTGCGGGCCACGTGCGCGGCCCTGGGAATGGCGCCGGCGAGCTACTACCGGCAGCGCCGTGCGAAGCCGCTCATGAGAGCGCGCTCCTCGCCCCGGGCCCTGCGGCCTGAGGAGCGGCAGCAAGTGCTGGACGTGCCCCGGTTTGTGGATCTGGCGCCGGCCGAGGTGTACGCCCCATGACGTCCATTACGGCCTCGCCGAGCAGCGCCTGGCCGCCCGGGCGGCGGTACTTGCCGTGGCATATGCGGCGCATCCGGAGCGATTCCCGCGCGGCCTACCCACGCCAGGAACTCTGCCGCTGGCCGTCTGGATCAATAAGCCCGTCGGATGTGGGTGCGAGGAACAAAGCGAGCTCGTAGGACGCCCCAGGAGCGCCGATCTCGAGGCGCCGAGGTAACACAGGCTACCCCCGATTCCAAGGTGATCGGGCCAGCCGAGGGGAAGATACTAACAGCGATGGCTCACTAATCTCGAACCGGATGTGTCTCACTTACGTTGACAGGTTCGGCCAGTCGAATCTTGACAAACATGGGCTTGGGTGGTAATTACAAACCACAATCGTAGTCGTGGTGATTTGCCGCATATTGCTGCCACGTTAAAACAACAGGCTAAAAAGCGAAGGCCCGCGGCAACTGTTGCTCGGGTTTTTGTGTTCTGAATCGCTGAAGTCTGAATAGGGTATCTCCATGTGGCACACCGACATGCAAGGGATCGTCCAGTGTATTTGCATGTTCATTACCACGACCACGGCTCCGCGGCCGGGGTGGTGTGAGTACAGGGTGTAGCGACATACGCAACGCTCCAAGACTCGATCCGGCCGCTCAACAGAGCGGCCTTTTTGTTGCCAACGATCGGCCGCCAACCGGAGGTAGGCAACCTCATTAAGAGACTCGACATGACGACAAAGACCAAGACGAGCCCTGCGGTCCAGCACGATGAACCGGCGTTACCATCGACGGCTGCCGTTGCCGCTGACATCTCTCCGTCCGTGCACCGCGCGACCGTTCGGGCGTTGCCGCTCCAATGCCGAAACTGCGGCGCGTCGTGCGATCCGGGCCCGACGGCCATTTGCGAGGACTGTTTGGGTCCGTTAGAACCGGTGTACGACCTGGCGAGGGCGCTTCCGGATAGAAAGACCATTGCCGCGCGCCCACCCTCGTTGTGGCGCTACCGTGAGTGGCTCCCGTTCGAGGGCGATGCCGCCCTCGCGCCCGACACGGGATTCACTCCTCTGATTGATGCGCCGGCGCTGGCGCGCCGGCTCGGCGTTGCACGCGTCTGGGTCAAGAACGACGCCGTCTCTCATCCCACTCTTTCGTTCAAAGACCGGGTCGTCGCCGTCGCAATCAACGCGGCGGATGCGTTCGGGCTGGAAACCTTCGGCTGCGCTTCCACCGGCAATCTGGCCAACGCGGTCGCAGCACAGGCCCGGCGTGCGGGTTTGGACGCGTGGGTCTTCATCCCGCACGATCTCGAACTAGGCAAGGTCGTAGGGACGGCAGTGTACGGCGTGAACCTCGTCCGTGTGCAGGGAACGTACGACGACGTGAACCGACTCTGCGCTCAGGTCGCGGATCGTTTCGGATGGGGGATTGCGAACGTCAACCTGCGGAGCTACTACGGCGAGGGGTCGAAGACAGTCGCCTTTGAAATCGCGGAACAACTTGGCTGGCGGTTGCCCACTGCAGTAGTGACCCCAATGGCTGGAGGGTCGCTGCTCACAAAGCTCAACAAGGGCTTCCGCGAATTTCGCGAAGCGGGGTTGGTGGCTGGATCCGCACCGCGTCTGTATGGGGCTCAAGGTGACGGTTGCGCGCCAATCGTCCGACTGGTGGAGCGCGGAGACAGCACTCTGGTGCCTGAAATCCCGCGGACCATTGCGAAATCATTGGCAATCGGCTGCCCTCCGGATGGAGTCTATGCGGCGCAAACGATTCGAGAGACCGGGGGCTGGGCCGCCGCCGCGAGTGATGGGGAAATCGTGGACGGCATTCGTTTGCTCGCAGAATATGTGGGCGTGTTCACCGAACCTGCCGGCGGGGTGACGGTTGCCGCAGCTCTGTCCCTCGCGCGCCAGGGCCGCCTGCGCCCCGACGACGAAGTGGTGTTGTGCATCACCGGCAATGGATTGAAGACCGTCGAGGCGGTGAGCTCCAAACTACTGGAGACGCCCGTCATCGCGGCAAAGCTGCGGGAAGTGTCGGCGTTGGTAGATGCTAAAGCGGTAGCTGGAGGGTCAAACAGTGGGCCGGAGTTCACTCGAAACCTGGAGAAATGACATGTCGGTCACAATCAACCTTCCTACCGTACTTGCAAATCTCGCGGATGGGAATCGGGCCATCGAGGCGAAGGGCAGCACGTTGGGAGAGGTGATTGACGATGTTGCAGGACGCTTCCCACGGCTCGGACCACGTCTGCGCAACGAGCAGGGAGAGCCGTATGCCTTCGTGACTTTTTACCTCAACGACAGGGACATCCGACTCCATGGTGGCTTCGGTGCCAAGGTCGGTGAGGGTGACGAGGTAACGATCGTGCCGGCGATCGCGGGAGGGTAGCGTTATATCGAGCGCGTTGACTCAGCCGCCGGCCAGGTCAGTGAGGCTGTCGCACGAGGAAATCCTCCGCTACTCGCGGCATCTCATCCTTCCGAAGGTTGGCCCGGAGGGCCAGCGGCGGCTCAAGGGGGGCCGTGTTGCGCTGATTGAAGCCGGCGGCCTCGGCTCACCCGCCGCGTTCTATACTCGCCGCGGCGGGGGTGGGGACGATAGGCCTGGTGGATTTCGACGTAGTCGAAGCGAGCAACTTGCAGCGGCAAGTCATTCACGGCACTGCCACGGTGGGAAGGAGCGACGCTCATCCCATTGGGAACGCTGCCGACCCCACTCGGCTCTCTCGACGGACACTCGAGCATCGTGACCTTCTGTCATAAAGGCGTGCGGTCTCTCAAGGCGCTAGAGATTCTCAGGAGCGCGGGGTTCTCGAAGGTTCGCAGTCTCCACGGTGGCATCGACGCGTGGTCGAGAGCCGTGGATTCCTCCATCCCCAGATACTGACGAATGATCGAACGACCACTTTCCGTTCTCAAGTTCGGCAGCTCGGTCCTCGGAAGCGAGGAAGATCTGTCAATAGCAGTTCAAGAAATCTACCGGGAATTGCGCAAAGGGCATCGCGTCGTTGCGGTGGTGTCCGCCTTCGCCGGAGCGACCGATCGCCTCCTGGAGAAGGCGGAGCGCCATTTCGGAGATCCGCAGGCGACGTCCCTCGCGCGCCTGCTGGCGACTGGTGAGACGGTAGCGGCGGCGTCGCTGGGCATGGTGCTGGATGACACCGGTGTTCCCAACCTCGTCCTTGAGCCCCACGACGTGAGGTTGAGAACACGCGGTCCAGTGCTGGATGCCGAGCCTGACAGCTTAGATGTCGCGGCATTTCAGACGGCGCTTCGCGAAGTGCCTGTCGTGGTGCTCTCAGGCTTTGCCGGTCAGAACGGTGACGGTCGGCCATCGCTCTTGGGTCGTGGAGGTTCTGACTTGACAGCGCTCTTCCTCGCGCGGCGACTGGGTGCTCACACGTGTCGATTGATAAAGGATGTGGACGGGTTGTACACTGTGGATCCGCACGAGCATGGTGACGTAGCCCGCCGGTACCAGTTTGCGTCCTGGGAAGAGGCCCTCCGCGTAGGGGGGAGGTTGATCCAGCCCAAGGCGGTTCGGTACGCGCAACAACATGATCTGTCCTTCATCGTGTGCGCTGCCGGGATGGGAGTGGGAACGAAAATCGGCTCTGGTGAGTTGAAGTGCGAGCCTCGCCGCCCGCGCCCAAAGCCGCTCCGTGTGGGACTTGCCGGACTCGGCACGGTGGGGTTGGGCGTGTACCGCTGGCTGAGACAACGCCCGGCGCAATTTGAGATAGTCCGGATTCTGGTAAAGGACTTGGAGAAGCCGCGACCGGACGACGTTGCGGTGGACTTACTCACCGACGACGCGTGGAACCTATTCGACAGTCGGTTGGATGTGGTGGTCGAGTTGATTGGCGGGACGGACACCGCGGGTTTTCTGTTGCGCCATGCGTTGGCGGAGAGCTTGGATGTCGTCACCGCAAACAAGGCGCTGATTGCGTCGACACCGGCATACTTGGAACGCTCAGGATCCCTTGGGGATAGGCTGTTCTTTTCGGCGAGTGTCGGAGGCGCAGTGCCGGTGCTGGAAAGACTCTCTCGTCTCTCCCAGCGGTTCGAGATCGAGCAGGTCGAGGCCGTGCTCAACGGCACCTGCAACTACGTGCTCGACCGGATGTCAGAGGGATGCGGCTTTCAAGAGGCGATTCGGGAGGCTCAGGAGAAAGGCTTTGCTGAACGCGATCCGGGCCTCGATGTGAGCGGCATGGATACCGCGTGCAAACTGGCCATCACCGCGGCGGTTGCCTTCGGCGTCGTTTTGGATCCCAACGAAATCCCATGCCAGGGAATCGATCGGGTTGCTCCCGAGGTAGCGCAGCAAGCGCGAGCGAAAGGTGGCGTGTTACGGCTCGTGGCGCGCTTGAGCAGGACGGCGGATGGCTGGCTGGCACGGGTCGCTCCGATGACACTGCCCAGTGACGATCCGCTGGCCAAGGTGCGGCGCGAGGAAAACGCCGTTGTAGTCTGGATGCGGGACGGGCGACGCAAAGTGCTTTGGGGCAAGGGAGCCGGGCGGTGGCCCGCCACCGTCGCCGTCGTGGGTGATCTGCTGGATCTGTATCGGCGCCGGTCTCGCGACGAGTCGGTCCTCGGTCTAAGTATTCCTTGATTCTAGGGGATGACTCACGCTAGCGGAGCCCGGGCACACCTGTAGATTCCGGTTCTGACCTGCTGTTTGCCAGTAACGGATCCGGCCCCGGAAAGGAACGAAGCGATGGCGCTGCTTCGTGAGGAGATGGGAATCACCGGTCGCGGTGGTTTCCGCAATCTTCCGGTGGAGACCCGCTGGCTGAGTCTGACGCGCAAGCTGGATATCCGCGGCGTGGCGGTGCCCGTACACTAACGGCAGCCTACCGGATTTGGCTCGTTTCTAAACCCGGAATCAGACGCACCGCGTTCTCGTAGTACAACTTGCGCAACACCTCGTCCGGCAGCTCCAACCCATAAAGCTTCCAGAAAGCATGGCGTTTGCGGTAGTAGTCGAAGTACTCGTCGCCAGTTTCGAGTGTGCGGAAGTACACGTGGTATTCCTCCGGATTCCACGCGTCCTTCCCGAACAACACCCGATCTGAATACCTGATGAACCATTCCTCGGCGAAACGCGGTTGTCGACCCAACTCGGCGAGGACCGCTCCGATCTCAGCGTGCATGTTGGAAAGCTCATCGAACAAGCGGCCCAACCTGGCGAGGTCTCCCCCCAGCCAGGCGAGGTGGGCCGAGATAAACGTGGTGTTGGGGTGCCGTTTGAACGCGTTCCACTGTTCGTTCATGATCCGTTCCCAAGGGGGGAAACGGTCGGGCGGCCGAATCCGCCCGGGGCGTTCCTTAAGCTCGAACCAGCGCTCGTTGAAGCGATCCTGCGGTTCCCAAAACTGTTTCGGATCGCCGGTGTGAATGAGCACAGGAACGCCCAGCTCGCCGGCCTTTGCCCAGACCGGATCGAAACGATGGTCGTCGGTGGCGATCCGGTTGCCTGCGCTGTCGGTCAACGTCATGCCAAGGTTCTTGAAGATCTTGAGGCCTTGGGCGCCGACCTCCACGTCACGTTCCAATTGCGCCGCGGCGTTCGCGCCCCAGTCGGGATCGTCGATGCCGTCGAAGCTCAGGTTGGCAAACACCACGAAGCGATTGGGATACCGTTCTTTCATCCCCTTGATGATTTGGACAAGTCGGTCGCCCGTGCTGCCGCTCAAATTTACCATGACAGCCATGTTCATCGCGTCCATGGCCGCGATGAGGGAGTCCACCCGTGCTGACGAGAGATTGCGGTGATGGCTATGCACGTCGATGAAAGGAAACCGGGCCCGCGTGAGTGGGTGGCTGGGCACGACCAAGCTCGACCGTGGATTGTATTGGTCGATGGTCATGGTCTGGGCCCGAATGACCGCAGGAACCAGGCCTCCGGCGATGAGCAAGAGCGAAACGACGGGTCTCATGTGGCGCGCTCCCGATGTGGGAATCGTCGTCTGAAGGATGAACAGAGGCGCCCCAATATACACCAGGTGGGCGGGGTAGGGTTGTCGCTGAAAGCGATGCGCCCCCTCATGCCTCCCGATGCCGCGCACCTGTGCCTGAGTGCCCCTGCGTCACTGCGCGTCTCTGCTCCTCTGCCCCCCCTCCCCCCCGTCTCCCTCTGAAACACCACCGCCCGCCCTCGCGTACGGTGGCCCAGCACCGGCTCCGGAGAGATCGTTTCGCGCTCTATGGCTCGAACGTCGTTCACGACGCTGTTGCTCGGGATTGCAGCCGGTGTTGCACTGGTGGTGGGAGCTGTAGTCATCTACGGCGTGATCTCCTACGTCGTGAGTCAGCGCACCGAGAGATCGGCGTGCGTATGGCCCTCGGCGCCAAAGAGAGGGACGTGAGCCTCATGGTAGTTCGACAGGGAATGTTGGTCTCTTCCGTCGGGGTCGGTCTTGGGCTGGTTGCGGCGTTCGGCCTCACCCGTCTCATGGGGACGCTGCTCTTCGGCGTGAGTGCGACCGATCCGTTGACGTTCGGCGCCCTGGGGCTGTTCCTGCTTGGCGTGGCGCTGGTGGCCAGTCTCATACCGGCGCGGCGCGCGGCCGCGGTGCATCCGGTGGAGGCACTTCGTTACGAATAGGCTTTGAGGTGTCGGGTGGCAGGTTTTAGGTTCCAGGGTGGTCGTCGGCGCTGAGGTCTCGGGTTTCCAAATCCGAGTGTGATGGGGAACAGGGTCGGAGCGGGAGCCCCCGTGAAATCCGCCGGGAAAGCGTCAAGTCAGTCGCACTGGATCTCGATCGGCGTAAGCTCCTTGCTGCCACATGCGCGACAGCCTTGATACTTGGAGAACTGCCGCCAGAGGGAGAACAGCACCGGGATGATCAGGGCCCACCAGAAGGTCTTGATGAAACCGAACGAGACGTCGGAAAGCCAGGCGGTGATCTCGAACAGGATTCTGTCTGTGTTGTAGGCCGTTTCGGCGGCGACCTCCCCGGGATTCGCGGCCACAAACGACCCGGAAACGGAGGACAACGCGATTTCCTGAACTTCGGTCGTCAGGGCGTGGCGTGACGAGGTGACGATTGCCCGCCACCCGCCGGCGGTCAATCCCATGCCAAAGCCAACGAGCCAGAGGGTGACCTCGACGGCAAGGCTGGACCGTACGTAGGGCTTGGGTACACCGTTCTTCTGACAGGCGCTGCAATGCATGGATCGCATCGCGGCCCTCCATGGAGGGGATGCCGCCAATCTACGGCCCGGAAGCTGGGAGCACCAGAGCCAGCTGACGGTCGGACAGACAGACGGTGGCCCCCAACCGCCAGCCGTTCACACCTTCATCTCCATGTGCTTCGGCCCAACCTATTAAGACGGTATTCTAGGCCGGAGCCGCCTGACGAGGGGGTGTTTCCCACAAACAAACCTCACCGCCAGAGGCTCGTATGAATGGTCGATTCGCAGGTTGCGCAGCCTGTTTTTGTTGGCAACGGGAAGAATCCTGATCGGGGTGGAAGCCGAGGGCCGTTCCGAGGCGCGGCGAACGGTCCGCCATCGGCCACGAATAGATTCCTCACGTCGTGCGTCTGACAGTACCCATTGACCACTGAAGTCAGGGGGCTGTCTCCCATGCGCGTGACACCGATTTCGTGGATGATGCGGCCCGCAGCCCAATTGCCGCTGCCGCGGCGGCCTTCACGAAGGTGCGTCGCTTGGATTCCAAGTGCTCCCGGCCAAGGCACTTCAACATGTCACCATCGGTTGGGTGGTGCCCGATGGCCCGGTACGCCGCGTTCTGTCTTGGACGGCTCGTCCCGGGCGGTCCTAGGTGGCTGCCAGAGGTGATTTTGCGCACTGACGGCTGGCTGTCGGGGCTATATCGTTTTGGCGTATCTTGACTTAGCTGTATCCTCTCAGCCGTGGTGGGCTCGGCGGCCGGGCATCGAGCCGACCACGGGGGGACGAGTGCGGCCGGGAGAGCGCACGACACTAGGCCTATGCGATACCAAGAGCTTGTTGACGTCCTAGAACACGTCGGGAAGGATCCCTCGCGGCTCATCTTCGAGGACGAGTTGACGGGTATCCACAACCGCCGTTTCCTGCTCAGCTATTTCGATCACAGGGTCCGGTGGGAGAGCGGCGAGGACTACCCGTTGGCCTTGTTGGTTATCGACTTGGATCGGTTCAAGGAGGTCAACGACACGCACGGGCACGAGGTGGGGGATCAGTTGCTCACCTGGGTGGCCACGTTGCTCACAGAGGTCGTCGGCGACGAGGGGATGCCCATTCGCTACGGCGGCGACGAGTTCACGGTGGTGCTCCCCAATGCCAGTAGCCGTGACGGGCGGGAGGTTGCCGCTCGGTTGTTGCAGCGAACCCGCGACCGGCCGTTCCGCGTGCGGTCCAGCGGCACTGTGGTGCCGATCACGATGAGCATCGGGGTTGCGTCGGCACCGGAAGACGCCCAAGACGGCCAAGGTCTGTTGCAGGCAGCCGACACCGCTCTCTATTACGCAAAACAGTCTGGTCGGGATCAGGCTGCGACCGCTGGCGAGGTCGATCCCGGCAAGGTATTCCCGAAAACGGCGCTTCATCGCCTGAAAGTCACAGGTATCGTCGGGCGTGACGACGAGCTGACGATCGTGGCCGACGCGTTGGAGACGCTCAGCAAAGGGCAAAGCCGATTCCTAATCTTCGAGGGCGCTCCCGGAATCGGGAAGACGACCCTGTTGGAAACGATTCGCGATAACCTGACCCTCGACGATTCCTATTCGGTCACAAAGGTCTCGGGTGATCAAAAAGAGGCCTACCGTCCCTATTACCTGCTGCAGAGCATACTCGTGTCGCTGCTCAATGAGCGGGACGACAAGGGGGCCGCAATCCTAGAGGCAATGAGCGAGGACGAGATTGCTCGACTGGCGCACGTTCTGCCGCGGCTCGCGGACGAGGACACGGCTTCGTCGCATAAGGAGCCTGACAGTAGTGCGCGGCAGGCCATCTTCGCCACTCTTGCGCGGTTTCTTCCGCGTCTCGTTGAGTTCCGGCCGCTCATGGTCATCATCGACGACCTACAGCTCGCGGATGAGGCAACCCTGCTGTTGCTTCGAGTGCTGATGGAGCGGAACGAGTTGTGCTTATTCGTGTGTGGCGCGGCTATGGAATCGGTCCATCTCGGCGGAGGAAGAGAGGCGTCGCCGCTGGATCGTTTTGTCCAGGCTGATTACGACGAGCTGAATGTGCGGCGTGCCAGGCTCCAGCCGCTCAGCGCCAACGACATTGCAGGGTATTTGGGTACGGTCTTTCCGAGTCTTCGCATGCCGGACGGCTTTCAGAACGATCTGGCGAACACCACGCAAGGAAACCCTCTCTTCCTCGCTGAGCTTATCCGCAAGCTGGTTGCGGATCGGAAAGTCACTTTGGTGGGGCAGGAGTGGGTGATCGAACCGCTCGAAGAGGGGTATCTGCCGAAATCGCTCGAGGAGATCGTGGTCGAGAAGATTGCCGCGCTCGACGACGAAGGCATGGATCTACTCGCTCGCGCGTCCACGTTTGGCGAGGACATCTCCGTCAGCATGCTGGCCGGTAGTGCCGATCTGGACGAAAACAAGGTGCTGGAGTTTCTGGATCGAGCCGAGACCTTGGGTCTGGTCAAGATGGACTTCCAGGTCAACGACGAGGTCATGCGCTTTCTGGGCAAGCGGGTGTTGGAGATCAGCTACGGCTCTATTGACGACGATCGCCGGAGCGCACTGCACGAGCAGGTTGGTAACTACCAGGAGCGGCTGTACCAACAGCGTCTCCTCCCGTCGGCCTCTTTGCTGGCCTACCATTTCAAGCGGTCGGCCAACGAAGAGAAGGCCCGGCAATACGAGCGTGTTCAAGTCGCCTACACGCAGACTGTTTTCGACGCCGACGAGGCGTCGCACTACAGCGGGCAGGTTCTCGACGAGATCGACACCGGAACTCGTCTGGCACGTAAGAGCCTTCCACTCGTCCCGCACGTGCTCCGCAATTTGATGACGGCCGTGCGCAACATACAGCTCTATCCGCCCGAGAGCGCAGCGATTGCCCAGGCGCTGGAGCAGATCAAGCAACCGATCGATGAGATTCTGGAGCCGAACGAGCGGTTGCTCTTGTCACAAACGGATAATCTCCTGCTCGTCAACGGACAGCGGTTCGAGATGTCGAAGTCTAGGGCCCTCACCGAGTCGTTTCTCGAACTCCTAGGCCGGCTCGAGCTCAAGGGGATCGCGTTCCATCGGGAAATCACGCAGGAAGAGCTCAAGACTCTCGTGGTAGCATTGGGCAGGATGAAGTCCGAGTCTGTCGAGCCGGGTTTCTGGAGAGAGTTTGCGATCGAGAAGAATCTCGATCACGTGGAACTCCTGCAAGTGCAGTATTCCCGAGTTCGCAAGTCTCGCAAGATGGTGGCCGTCGTATCGGCGGCGGAGGACGAGGAGCTGAGCGCTGCCGAACTCAAGCAGGTCCCTGAAGTTCTGCGGGCGCTGCACGGGGCTGCGACCAACGTCAAGCTCTATCCGGTTGACGCTCAACCGGTGGTTCATACGATCGGGGCGTTGCACTCATCGCTGGAAAGATTCCTGGAAAGACATCCTGCTCTTATGTTGGCCTATCTGGGTCAATCCCTCTTGGTCAACGGTGCCAAGGTCGACACCGGAGCGTACGACGGGGTGGCTGATGGATTCATCACATTTCTGAGGTCAGTCGGACTCGACAGCATTACCTTCTTTGCTCCGCCTTCTTCGTCCGAACTGGAGAACTTCATCGGCGCCCTGAGGGACCTCCCGGCGTGGGGCACGGAGCGGAGTTTTTGGGACGAGCTCACGGCTCAGCACGGCTTGCGGTTCGTGTCGTTCAACCAGCGGCAGTATGCTCTGGGGGTGGTGCAAAGCCTGTTGAATGAAGTTGAAGCCCCCGAGGAGACTGAGGTATGGGCGGTGGACGCGACGGCTGCCCAGCTGGAGTCGTTGCCCGAGGATTCCACGGAGGCGGTGCGCGAGGCCGTGCGACGTTTCGGCAAGGAACTCCTCGTCAAGGGCGAACACAAGGCGTTGCGTCGTTTGCTTCGGGCGCTGTTCAACAAGTTCAGCGATCAAGATCCGTTGGGCAAAGAGCAGGCCGTCGGGTCCTGTGCCCGCCTGCTGAACGGTCTGATTCTTGGTTTACAGCACAAATTTACGGAGCTTGCAGTGGATCACCTGCTGGTGGCGCTGTCCGAGGAAGGGGATCCCCGCATCGTACAACAGGTGGCCAACGTGCTCCTCATGATGTCCGGGTGTGCGGTGCAGTTTGCGGACTATCAGCTAGCAGGCCGGATACACCTGCAACTCAGGGAACGACGCGAGCAACTCAAAGCCGCCGGGGAATCGAGTGCGGAAACCCTTGCCAAGCTGCTCGACCGGAAGCTGGATCGTACGACGGAAAGGCTGCTGGAAGGCGACCTCACTTCGGGCGACCCCGTGCGTCACGAGCGAGCGGCGCAGGTGGTGGGCAATCTCGGGCCACCGGCAATTCCGCTCTTGGTGCGCGTGATCGAGCAGGAAAAAGATTTTCGCATACGGCAGACGGCGGCAAGTCTTCTCGCAGAGTTGGGGCCGGAGGCGGTGAAGGAACTCAAGCGGGCGGTTGTCACCGGGGTGGTGATCGAACAACGGTTTCGGGTGATGGAGGTGGTGGAGACGGTAACGCAAGACCTGCGCTACGAGATCGAGTTCTGCCTGGAAGACAGCAATCGCAAGATCCGCCGGGCGGCATTCCAACTCTTCGAGCGATTGGGCCGGGACGACCTGATCGACATCTTGCTTCCGTACGCCTACGGTGACGATCCGGCGAGGGCCAAGGGCGCGATTCGCAGCTTGGGAAGCTTGGTGTCGAAAGCCGCCGCCGCGGCATTGGCATCGATTCCAAATGCCACGAAAGATTCAGAACTCGTCATCGTCTGCTGCCAGACATTGGGTAGGATCGGGGATGAGATGTGCATCGACGCACTCCGGAGGGTCCTCAGGCGGCGGCGGTTCCTATTCTTCGGCCGCCGGTGGAACGAGCAGGTGCGGGCGATGGCGGCCATGGCGCTGAAGCAGATCTCCGATCCCCAAGCCGCCCAAGTTCTCTCCCGCTTCACCCGGGACGGGCACGGGCGCGTGCAGCAGCTTGCTCGCTCGGCGGTGACCAGCGAGGCGTGAGAGGGGAGAAGGCCTCACCCCTACCCCCACCCCCCACCCCGCTCCCGGTAGTGGTTGGTGGGGCGCCCCTCTAACTTCTCACCTCTTACTGCTCACCGTAGGAGATCCGATAGATAGCCCCCTGTCGATCGTCCGACACCAGTAGCGCCCCGTCGGGCATCACCAGCACGTCGGCAGGTCGACCCCACGCCCGTAGTCCCTGAAGCCATCCCTCGGCGAACACATCGTACCCGACTGCACGGTTGTTTTCGATGCGAACCACGGTGATGGGGTAGCCGATCGGGGTGCTGCGATTCCAGGAGCCGTGCTCCGCGATGAAGACCTGGTTGCGGTACCGCGCGCTCGATGACGCGGTATTCTTCCATGAGAATTTGTGGGGCCTTCATTGGTTCCTCTAAGCGGACACTAAAGCTGGATTGCTGAGTGAGAGAGAAGAATCTGCAGGGCGCACGTTGAAATCAAGTTTGCGTCGTACAGCTGGACGAGCGTCAACTGCTCGCTCACCACGTGAACGCGAAGGTTAGTATCGGGACTGATATGCGTGCTTATGGCCCTCAGTCATCTGGTTCGCAACTACATGCCAGCGGTTTGTGCAAGAGTTGTTGCGTAGGGACCCGCCCTAAGGGCGGGCACGCGCTGTGGCGCCTTTCAAGGCGTGCCGCGTAGCGCCGAGCCCGTGTTTTAACGCGGGAATCCATCGTTGCCTGCGTCACCGGCGCCGAATAATAGCGTCTGGTGTGATGGCCGAGCCTGGGATGTGACGGTCCAGAAATTCGGCTTTCCGCATTCGGTCCCACACGCGGTCTACGTGAGCCCAGTAGGTCCCCGACGTGGAGTTGGGATTCCAACTCGACGGCCGCGGGAGCGACGCGGCGAGCTGGGAAGCTTCCAGGGGGTTGAGATCCGCCGCCCGTCTGCCGAAGTAGTACCGCGCTGCCGCCTCCGCGCCAAAGATCCCGGTGCCGAACTCCACAACGTTCATGTAGAGGTGGAGGATGCGGTCCTTGGTCAGGTGTCTTTCCAACTGCACCGTGAGGAGCGCTTCCTTGAGCTTCCGCGATGGGTTCCGCGACGGCGAGAGCCACAGGTTCTTGGCCAACTGTTGGGTAATTGTAGAGGCACCCCGTGGAACCTCGCCCTCGGCAATGGCCTCGCGAATGGCGGCGCGGATCTCGTGCGTGGAAAACCCAGCGTGCGAGAAGAACTCCAGATCCTCGGCGGCGACCGCGGCGCGGGCGAGGAATGGAGAAACCGCGTCGGTCCACTCCCAGCGGAGTGGCGGGAGATCAGGCTCCTGGTCGCGGCGGGCGCGGTAGCGGTCGAGGAACGCCGTGGTTTCCGGTGTGGCGTTCTGGAGGGCTGCCACGCTGGGCCACCGGAGCCCCTCTACTCCGATCCACCCTAGGAGCGCGAGCAACACGGCGCCGCACCCGAGAGCGAAAACACGGAGACGGCCCGCGCCACGCGTGAACCTACCGCTTTCCGTCATAGCTTGCGCTGCCTCCCATCCTTTGCCGCAAAGATGGTGTTCGGAGCGTTTCAAGGCGAGCCGTCGCCTGTGCCGAATGTACGTGGCTGAAACGAACCAAGGCTGTTAGTCGCCTAGCCTCTTGGACGTCACATGGACGGCGGTTCTCCCGGGGCTATCTTCCACCCATGCTGCGCCTCGAATCCGTAACCAAATCCTACGCCGGCCGCCGGGTCATCGACGATCTTGACCTGCTCGTCAGGGCCGGGGAAACCGCCGTCCTCATCGGGCCCAGCGGCTGCGGGAAGTCCACGGCCCTGCGCCTGTTCCTGGGATTGGCGGTGCCGGACTCCGGCCGAGTGATGTTCGACGGAGTACTCGTGACGCGTGAGACTGTCTCCGAGGTGCGCTGCCGAGTGGGGTACGTGATTCAAGACGGTGGTTTGTTTGCCCACATGACCGCCAGGGAGAACGTCACCCTCAAGGCCCGAACTCTGAAGTGGTCCACTGCGCGGATCGCTGTGCGACTCGAGGAGCTGTGCGAGCTGACCAACTTTCCCAGCGACGGGCTGGATCGTTATCCGGTCGAGCTCTCCGGCGGACAACGACAGCGTGTGGCTTTGATGCGCGGGCTGATGCTCGACCCCGACGTGCTCCTCCTCGACGAGCCACTCGGCGCCCTGGACCCGATGATCCGGTTCAGCCTCCAGGAAGACCTCCGCCATATCTTCAAGACGCTGGGTAAAACGGTAACGCTGGTAACGCACGACTTGTCGGAAGCGGTGTTCTTTGGAGACCGGATTGTGCTGATGCGGGAGGGAAGGGTGATACAACAAGGATCTCTGGAGAGCATGACGCGAAAGCCGGCGGATCCGTTCGTGACGGAGTTCGTAAACGCGCAACGGGGACATTTGCTTTCGTGAGCCGCAGATCTTCGCAGATGGGTCGCAGACTGTTGCAGATTCAGCGCGTACTCGTCGTTGCACTCATGGCGAGTCCGCTGGCAGCTCAGGATCCTACGTCGACCATCGTCATCGCATCGAAGAGCTTCACCGAGGCGGTCATCCTGGGAGAGATCGCGGCGGGGGTTGTACGGAACGCCGGGTATGTCGTCGACCACCGCCGTGAGCTGGGAGGTACACGCGTCCTCTTCAACGCCGTGATGTCCGGAGACATCGACGTGTACGGCGAGTACACGGGCACGATAATCGAGGAGATCCTCGCCGAGTTGGATCTCCAGACAGAAGACGAACTCCGCGCGGTGCTCCGCGAGCGAGGGATTCTCATGACGAAACCCCTCGGATTCAACAATTCGTACGCCATCGGGATGCGGCCGGAGACCGCGGCCAGACTCGGCGTGTCTACCATTTCGGATTTGCGCGGCCACCCGGAATTGCGCATCGGCATGAGCAACGAGTTCATGGACCGGGGAGACGGGTGGCCGAGTTTGCGGCAGGCGTACGGACTCGCCGGAGACAACGCGCGGGGACTGGACCACGACTTGGCCTACCGTGCGTTGGACGGCGGAGACATCGACGCCATGGATGTCTACACCACGGATGCGGAGATATCGTACTACGGACTGCGTCTTCTGGAGGACGATCTCTCATTCTTTCGAACCTACGACGCCGTTTACCTATACCGTGCGGATCTCGAGACGCGCGCACCGCGGGTGGCGGCTACCTTGCGGCGACTGGAAGACACGATGAGCGAGGCGAGCATCAGTCTGATGAATGCACGGGTGAAGCTCGACGGTGAGGCGGAGACGGTCGTAGCTGGCGACTTTTTGCGGGAAGCGTTGAGCATCATAGGAGTCGTTCGGGAAGTGAGTCTTGGGAGCCGGCTGTGGCTCCGAACGAAGGAGCATCTCTTTCTCGTATCCATTTCGATGACCCTTGGGATCATCGTCGCGATCCCGTTGGGCATCGTGGCGTTCAGAAACCCGCGTCTGGGACAGGGGATACTCGGTGCTGTCGGGATGATTCAAACCGTTCCGGCGCTGGCCTTACTGGTGTTCATGATTCCCGTCCTAGGGATCTACGCTCCGCCCGCCATCGCCGCCCTATTCCTCTATAGTCTCCTCCCGATGGTGCGGAATACGCACACCGGTTTGACGTCCATTCCTCCTTCCATCGAAGAGTCCGCGGAGGCGCTGGACTTATCGCCCCGGGCCCGTCTGCTTCAAGTGGAATTGCCCCTGGCATCGCCGTCCATCATGGCGGGTGTGAAGACGGCGGCCGTGATCAACATCGGCTTCGCAACGTTGGGTGCATTGATTGGGGCAGGGGGGTATGGCCAGCCGATTCTCACCGGCATTCGACTCGACGACACTTCGTTGATCTTGGAGGGAGCGGTTCCCGCGGCGCTACTCGCTTTGCTCGTCCAATACCTGTTCGGCTTGATCGAGCGTGTGGTGGTGCCGAAGGGACTCCGGCTGAAGCGTGCGGCGTAACGACGCAACCTGACCGTCATCCCGTTCAGTTGTGCGAGTTGGGCATCCCTTTCTTCATGTTCGTCATGTCGCTGATTTTCCCACCACCGTCCTTGATGAGGTCGTACTTGCCGCGCACCACCTGCATGTAATGGTCGCGGTCCAGGGTGTACAGCGGATCGTTAGGTTCGGCTGTCGGCCACTCTTCGCCTCTGGCGGGCATGAACAAACCGGCAACCACACCCATGCCGCCTTCAGCGATCGCTTCGCCGGTCGGATTGTTGTAGTGTACGGTGACTCGATAGCCGTGGTCGGGGAATATCTTCACGCCGAACCTCCTGTAGAGGCGCCCGATGGTTACGCCGGAAAGTTGACCTTCCTCTTCGACGGGAAATCCTTCCCAGATGATCTCGTTTTCGGTGATGTCCTCAAAAACGATCTTCGTGGCATATTCGTGCATGTGGGATCCCATGACCATCAAGCGGCCGGCAACGGCCGGGCTCGCTTCGTAGGAGCGTGATGATTCGCCTACTGGGAGATCGAACGATTTGTCCCCAGCCGGGAAAGCCACGTCGAGTTGGTAGGGATAGACCTTGAAGAACGGCCACGGCCGACCCGTGTTCACGTACTTGAGCCGAATCCGAAGGGCGACATCGTGGTGCTCGACGCCGGTGGGGTTGTGCAGCATGGCGGACACGACCAACCGCTGGCCCGCAGACACCGGGTAGCCGAAGAACATCCAGGGCATCGATTGACCTCCGGTCTCGCTGCCCGCTGCCATCACCCTCCGCGAAATGGGCAGAAACAATTCCCGGTTGTCGGGATCGATGACGTTGAAGTGGTGGACGATGCTCGTGGGCAGTTGGTTGCCCTCGCCATTGACCACCTCGTAGTCGAACCCGTAAAGGTATCCGTCTGTCGGTATTGTGACGGTCCCTATGGGCGGAAAGATCGCCATGTGCTCGTGATCCTGCGTTGTCGGGTCTCCTTGAACCGGCAAATGGATCGGTCCCACTTCTATGATCAGCTCTTTTCCCGTGTCTTCCAATCGTGTCGTGGGCTCTTGACCCTGAGTGTCTTGGGTCATGCCCGCCAGTGCGCCGAGAGTCGCAACGTGTAGGATCCATCTCATAAGACTTGTCCAGAAGCGGGTCGTGAAAGCGTCTTCCAGGATAGCCGTCGACAGACGGTACCGTTTACAGGTAGGGGGGTGGGGGTGTTGCGCTGCACGGGACGGAATATACCCGGTCTTTGCCGGGTTGAGAAGAAGTTAGAGGGTGAGCAGTAAGCCGTGGGATCGAGGAACCCCAGGGGGTGGGGGACCTCTTGCGGCTCTCCAGTCACAGTGCAAATCGCATCCCGGCCCGCATGCGGCGCTCCTGACCATGCCTCCCGACAGTTTGGGCGTGCTGAGGCAGGGGCGGGGTTCCGAACCGTTGACTTTCTTCGCGGTTGCCCTTACCCATCGAGTAGAGGGCCCCATGTCAAAAGACGTTCGATTATGGGGCCGGCAATGGCACCAGTTCAGAAGGGACGTTATAAGACCTCGATCTAGCGGGCCGCGTCGATGATTACACTGCTCGTGGTCATTGGCCTGGCGTTGATCATCTCGTTCGCGTGCTCCGTCCTGGAAGCGGTTCTGCTGTCCACCTCCCACTCATTCATTGCGGTGCTTCGGGAGCGCGGTGATCGGGCGGGCGCATTGCTGGCCGACATGCGCGAGGGCATAGACCAGCCGATCGCCGCCATCCTCACGCTCAACACCATCGGCAACACCATGGGCGCCGCCGTGGGTGGTGGCTTGGCACTGCGCCTGTTTGGCCCCAAATGGGGGATCGCGCTCTTTTCGGCTCTGCTGACGCTGGCCGTGTTGATGTTCTCTGAGATTCTACCAAAGACACTCGGCGCCCGTTACTGGCGAAGTCTGGCCAAGCCCACCGCATACGTGTTGCGGGCCTTGATGTTTGCCATGAAACCAATCCTCGTGCCGCTCGCCTATTTCAACAAATTGATCACGCCGCGGGGACAGGCGGTACCCAAGGTGAGTCGAGCCGAGTTGGAGGCGTTGGCGGAAGTGGGGTGGTTGGAAGGTGAGATCGACCAGGACGAATGGCAAGTGGTCAGCAACGTGATGAATCTCGACCGCGTCAAAGTCAGTCAAGTGATGACGCCGCGGACCGCAATGGTGGCGATACCGGTAGAGACGTCGGTGAAGGAAGCCCAGAGGGTTATGGTGGACGAAGGACGTCTCCGATTGCCGGTTTACGAGGAGACGATCGATCGTGTGGTGGGTGTTCTCCTCGCACGGGATCTTTGGCGCGCGGATCGGGATGGAGCGCAGGATATTCAGGCGGTCATGCGGTCACCGCGATTCGTGCCAGGGAGCAAGATCGTAGAGGATCTCTTGACCGAGATGCGGAGTGAGCGCATCAAGATGGTCATCGTGCTCGATGAATTCGGCGGAACCGCGGGGCTGGTCACGCTGGAGGATCTCATCGAGGAAATCGTGGGTGAGATACAAGATGAGCACGAACACGAGCCGCTGCCGTTCGAGGAGGCCACGAACGGTGAGTTGCTGATCGGAGGCGGTGTGGCGGTGCATGACGTCAACGAGCGTTGCGATCTCGACCTACCAGAAGACGTCACCGATACGATCGGCGGCTACGTGTTCGGCCGTCTGGGGCGCGTGGCCGTGGTGGCCGACGAGATTTCCGTCCAGGGCGGGCGATTCCGCGTCAGCTCGATCGACGGTCGGAGGATCAGGAGCGTTTCGTTCCGGAGGGATTCTCGTTCTGGAGATCCGGCGGGCCGGGAACCCTAGCTGCCGACGTGGAAAGCGTGAGGCGTAAGGGGTTTACGATGGTCTTCGGAGGCTGGGCCGGTCGGGAGTCTCCCGCTTACGGCGATTGACGCCTCGAGGGTACCGCCAGACCGGCGGCACGTCTCCGTGTGAGACATGTCACGACGCCTGGCACGGAATGTTTGCATCTTTCTATCGCAAACCCGATCTTCGTCGCTACGTCGGGAAGGCCTTCAGTGCATGGCCCCCAGGGTGGACCGGCGGACGGACGCGTTCGACGAGAGGACTAAAGATGACTGACGATGAGCGCCTGGTCTTTTCCAACTTCATATTCAACCGCTTCCCCGATGGAAGGTGTCGAGCGCAAGTAGAGCTGACACGAATTGGTGGAGGCATGTTCGTCGGCACCAGAGAAGGCAGGGGAACCGAAACCGTGGCGTTGCGGTGCGCGGCGCAGGCCTCCGTCGATGCAATTCAACAGGTGGTGGAATCCGGTCGGTCCTTTGAGTTGCTCGGCGTGAAATCCGTCCAAGCGTTCGATTCGGTCATCGTGATCGTGTCGGTCGCTGTAACAGACCAGGACGGCCGCCGCCGTTTCGTGGGTACCTACGTGGCGGACCAAGGTGCTGAACGTGCAGCGGCGGTTGCCGTCTTGAACGCAACCAATCGCTATGTGGCGAACGATGTGGTGGTGAGGTCGTAAGAGGGAGGAGAGAAGAGGGAGAAGGGAAGGAAATCGCCGACCACTCGGGAACTAGTATGCGTCTCACGTCTTACTTTTCACTTCTCACGCGTATCCGGCCGTCCTCGGCAACTGTAACCACACCGACCGCTGGCAGCATCGCAACGTCGTCCACTTGCCACTACGGGAATAGACGGATAGCCCATCTCCCGTGCGACGATGACGCCCAGGGTCAGGATGGCGTCGACGCTACCCAACACCACCGCACCCGGTGTGTGTCGCTGGCGCAGCAGCTCGCGCATGATGGCACTCGACGAGCTCGATCCGATCGTCGCAGGAAGGACCAGTACGGACCCCGTAATATCCCTTCCGTAATCCGGGTGTAGCGGGTCGATGATCCGACCGGTGGTGGGTTCCACGCCCCCCCCAAGAGGCGTTATTGGTGGTGGATTTGGTGGAGCGGTACAAGCGGACGACCTGAGATGGTGACGTAGCGGACCGCAGTCTGCATGGGGCAAGTCCCTCTGCGCGCTGCAGTCCGCTACGGCCCACCTCTAGCTTTGTCGTACAACTCTCTGAGGCTTTCCGCGATCTCACGCTGCTGCTTCCGTAAGCCCTCGACCATCTCGCGCCGCGCACGCAGCAGGAAGAACCGCCGCGCATCCTTCAACGCGCCGCGCCACCGCTCCCTGGTCCGGCGCCCCACCAGGCCGATGGCGGGCACGGCAACCACTTTTTGAGATCATGAGCTACGTGCTGAAAGGCGAGCTGGGCCACTACGATACGCTCGGAACGAAGAGTCGTGTGAAAGAGGGCGGCGCCCAGATCATGCAAACTGGTTCCGGAGTGTCACACGAGGAGGAGACCGTCGGAGACGGCACCGAGTTCTTCCAGATATGGTTCGAGCCGAACCTGCAGGAGGCGCTACTCCGCGATCCGACCTACGCCGAACTGCACGACGAACAGTTTCCAACTGATTCCGATCACGGCGTCACGATCAAATCGGTTCTCGGCGGAGATGCTCCCGTGAGTCTCGTGGCCGATGCAATGATGCACGACGTGACCATCGAACCGGGAAGCCGGTACGAGCGGCCGATCCGAGGAGGTCGGAGTCTCGCAGCCGTAACCGTGAGTGGCTGCGGTGCGTGGCGCCGGGGCGGTGACGACACACCGTTTGCAATTGCACCGAAAGACTTTGCCGTCATCAGTGCTGATAGCGACACAACGGTTATCGCCTCGGCGAGCGAGGATGGAGGAGGGGGAGGGGGAGGGGGGGACTCGTTGAGGGTTGTGATCATTGAGGTGCCCACGGAGGTGGACTATCCGCTCTATGCTAAGGGGTAGGATGCAAAAACGCCCCCCAGTAGCGGGAGGCGTTCTTGTCATGGATCTTCTCGAGTTTGGCCTAGAGGCTGCCGCCGAAGCTGAACAGCCACTCCACCGGATTGAAGAGGTCTTCAAACGTGCCGTCGAAGATGTCTCCAAGGGCATCCGTGATCTTTCGGAGGGCCTGTGCGTGCTCCTGAGACAGGGCGTTGCCGTCGGGGCCCACTACCGTGATGCTCTCACCGGCAAATGTGATCGTCGCAAAGAGATTGCCATTGACCAAAACCTCTAGCGTTCCGCCGTCGGTTTGGGAATCGATCGAGCCCTGAACCACGACGTTGTTGTTCGCCTGACTGAACGAAGTCTCGATCGTGATGGAGCCGGCTTGTGTTTCCGCATCGAACCCTACCACCATGTTGGCAGCAACGCTGAAGTCCCGCGACGGGACGTCGATCTGGTAGTCGATTTCCGCCCGGGCGGTGGCAAAGGTGGCATCGACGGAATGATTGAGCGTGAAGTTCACCTGAGTGGTGCCGTCGGTAACCCAACCGTCGATGGCAAACGAAACCGAGTTGATCACGCCGGACGCACCTACCGTATAATTGATGTACTCAATCTCGCCGGACCAGACGCTCAGACGGATGACGGCGGCCAGGTCGGTGCTCTCATCCATCACGTCCACCCAACCGATTTCTGTGGCCCCGGGCTCGTCGGTGATCGGGTTCACTTCATAGAGGATGAACCGTATGCCGTTCGTCGGCGCGCCAGCGCGGTCCGGGTTGTGGAAGTAGCCTTCAGCATTGTGCTCGTAAGTGCGTCCCCGGAACGTGTCGGGAATCAGCAATGCGGCCGCGGAGCGGGACAGCAAGGCGTTGGCAATCTCGCCTCCATACAGCTCCCATTTCTCGGGTGAGGACACCGAGATCCAGCCTGCGTCCACGACGCTGGCAGCCAGGGCCGGAGCAGCAGCGACAACGCCGAAATTCCCGCCCATCGCCGAGAGGCTCGCGTACACATCTGTGTTGAACGCATTTCCGACGGCCTCCAACTCAGCAGCCGACGCACTCGGATCGAACGAGTCTCCCGGATTAGTGGAGTCGTTACATGCCGCCAGGCCGATAGCGAACACGAGGCTCAGGGCGGACAGATTCTTGAATTGCATAACAGCCGTACCTCCTAAGGGGTCTCCAATCTGGACAGCCTACCGACTGGAGGAGCCGGCCACCGTGGGCCGCCGTAGCGGCAGGGGGGCTCCAACGTTGCAGGCAAAATTAGGCACACGACAGGGGGAATTCTGTGTCGTACCGCGTGCGCCGAGTGTGACGAAGGACACCTTTTGGGGGCTTCGGTACGGCCTGGCGAGAGAGCTTGACAGAGCTGGACCAACACCTTGGCTGAGGGCGCGCGCAAGTCTCTGGTTTCTGATCGCCGCTGTGACTGTCGTGGGCGTCTGGGCCACACGCTTCGGCACACGATGGCCTTCGATCTATTATATGACCGGCTCCTCCATGGAGCCGACGGTTGCGCCGAACGAGTATTATTTGGCGTGGAGCCTGCCAGGTAGGCTTTCGCCCGGCGACCTCGTACTGTTTCGGTTCGACGACGGTGAAGAGGTCTTCCACGTGCTGCGCCGCGTGGCCGCTCTTCCGGCGGACACGGTGTCCATGGACTCGGGGCGAGTCGTGCTGAACGGCGTTACACAGGAAACCCCGTTTCGCATCGTCGAACCCCTGGCCTCTTACTCTCCCCTCGCCATCGAAGGCGACCTATACGACTGGGGACCTTGGATCACTCCTCCCGATTCGGTCGTTCTCCTGGCAGACACACGGGATATGCTTGGCTGGCCTGACAGCCGTTTCATCGGTTTCGTCGCAGTCGCGGACATCATCGCACGCGCGACAAGGACGGTAACCGGGCGACGATTGAGATGAGACGGTTGGCAGGATCGGGCGGATGAGCTGAAGAGGGAACTCAGACGTCTTTCTCCACCTGCTGCCACAGAGCCTCGGCGGTGATGGCGCTGTGAGACGTCGCCCACGCCTCTCGACCATCCCGCACGACCAATGCCTGCGGAGACTCGTGGCGGATGCCGAAATGCTCCGAGATCCAGTCCGACACGTCGCGGTGGCGGATTACGTCGATGTGAAACACGGCCGTATCGGGGTGCTCGCGGGCGAAGCGTTTCACCTCGCGGAGCGTCCAGGAACTCACGGCGCAGATGGGAGAGTGCTTGTACAGCACGGCGATCGGGGCCGCCAGCGCCTCGTCCAGTTCATCGCTGGTGGTGAGCGTTTTTGTCTGGATGGCCGGGGTGTCACTCTTGGCGCTTCCGCCCAGCAGTCGGCTGAGCCATCGACGGATCATACTCTTGCCCTCGCTCACAGGTCTTTCTCGGCGTGGTTTCTTGTGTAGCGCGGGCTTTACAGGAAAAGTTCCCGGAGCGGTACGGGTCAGGCGTGGCTATTGACACGGAAGCTGTTCAGCGATTCGACGGCGGGAACGGAAGACAATCGCTCAGTCTCTGCTCAGGGGATCACGTCGTATCTTCACCAGCAAGTCCGCCGGAGCCTCATCTGCCGGCCGGGCGATGACGGAGAGGATGTCCCGGTCGAGGGCCCGAAAGTACCAGGCGAATCCGAAGACGCCGGCGACCAGCACGATCGCGGTGGCGCTTCCGATTGTTGTTTTGGACGCGAGTTTCACAGGAGCCTGCCGAGCGGTCGCATAAGCAGGCAAATATTGTGTGAACCGTTGCAACGTCAATCGATCCCCACATCTTGTGCTGATTTTGTTATCTTGCGCGAGTTAACAAGTCTGCTATGGGACCATCGATCGGTACAATGAACAAAACGCCGAACCAAAAAGAACGGATTCGTCTGACGTCGCTGTCACACGGCGCCGGTTGAGCCTCCAAGCTCAGCTCGACTGAGTTGGCGCAGGTCTTGCGCCACGTGCCGGTTGTGGACGACCCACGGGTGTTGGTCGACGCTGCCACGCGCGATGATGCAGCGGTGTTTCAGATCGCTGACGACCGGGCGATGGTGGTGACGGTGGATTTTTTTACGCCTATTGTGGACGATCCGTACGATTTCGGGGCCATCGCCGCCGCCAACGCATTCAGCGACATCTACGCGATGGGGGCGAGGCCCTTGTTCGCCCTGAACCTCGTTGCGTGGCCCCGCGATCCCACGATGCTCGAGCTGCTGGGTCTCGCCATCGAGGGAGGTGTCGACATAGCCAGCGAAGCCGGAGCCTTTGTCCTCGGTGGTCATTCGATCGACGACCCCGAACCCAAATACGGCATGGTGGCCGTGGGCGAGGTACATCCTGACAAGATCATCAACAACGCCGGGGCGCGGTCTGGTGATACGCTCGTTCTGACCAAGCCGATCGGAACGGGGATTCTGAGCACCGCATTGAAACATGACGCGATCACTGAGGACGACCTGACCGGCCCCGTGGAGGTCATGACTACGCTCAACGCCGGCGCCGCTAGCGCCATGGCGGAACTGGAGGGAGCGGTCCACGCGGCAACAGACGTCACGGGCTACGGACTCCTCGGTCACCTCTACGGGATGCTCGCCGCAAGCGGGGTCGAGGCGCGTGTGAGTGTGGCGTCAGTTCCGGTTTTCGACGGTGTGCGCGCCTTGATCGAGCAGGGTGTGGTTCCCGGCGGGACCAAACGCAACCTCACTGCAAGTGATGATTACACCACCTGGGCGGGCAGCCAGAACGAAGTGGATCGGTTGCTGCTGGCGGATGCGCAGACTTCCGGTGGCCTTTTGATCGCCGTCGATCCGTCTCGTGCCGACGATCTCATTGCCGCATTGCGGGCTAACGATACACCGGCGGCGGCCGTTATCGGTGAGGTCGTCGACGGGGGAGGGCAGGGAAAGATCGAGGTGGAATAGCCGCGTGGGGTCGCTGCATCCTCCTCCCTCCTCGCATCACTTCACCGTAAAGCTCACGCCGCACCCGCAGCCACCGGTGGCGTTGGGGTTGTTGAAGACGAAGCGCGACTCCTGCATCGAAGATGTCCAGTCGATCGTCATACCGCTGATGTACTGAGCGCTGAAGGCGTTCACGAAGATGTTGGTACCGTTCAGCACGAAGACGGTTTCGTCAGGGTTGGGCTCCTCGGCGACTTGCACATCGTAGTTCAACCCGGAACATCCACCCTCAGTGACCCCGGCCCGGAGGCCGGCCCCTTCGGGCAGGCTGTACTGCCTGATGACCTCGGCCACGCGGGCGGCGCCCTCGTCCGTGATGGTGAGCAAAAACCCGGGCGGAAACGCTTCGGGTAAGGCATTGGTCTTCATGATTTCTGTCCTACAATCGCTCAACGGTAATTTCGTTCCATCGAAAGCTACCATCCCTGGCAAGGCCCAACCACTGTTTATGCCCCCGTCTCAATCGGAGCGCCCACCAGGTTGCCCCATTCGGTCCAGCTACCGTCGTAATTGCTGACCTTTTCGTAACCCAGTAGATACTTCAGGACGAACCAGGAATGGCTGGAGCGCTCTCCGATACGGCAATAAGCAATGATCGGCTTCGTTCCGGTTATGCCTTCGCCCTCGTAGAGGGTCTTTAGGTTGTCAAAGCTCTTGAAAGTACCGTCCTCGTTGCAGGCCTTCGCCCACGTGATGTTCCTGGCGCTGGGAATGTGTCCACCGCGCTGGCACGTTTCAGGAAGACCCGGCGGCGAGAGAACCTCGCCCGTGAACTCTTGCGGGCTGCGCACATCTACGAGCTCCACGGCTTCGTCGGCTACGGCCTTCTGCACCTCGTGGAGGAAAGCCCGTATGGAGTTGTCCGGTGCGGTCGCCTGGTAGTTCGTAGTGTCATACGAGGAAACCTCAGTAGTGAGTGGGTGGTTTTCCTCCAGCCACTTTTTGCGTCCACCGTTCATGAGGCGCACGTCTTCGTGCCCGTAAACCTTCAACTGCCACAGGGCCCATGCGGCAAACCAGTTGTTGTTGTCGCCATACAAGACCACCAGCGTGTCGTTGGAGATGCCCGAGTCGCTCATGAGCTTCTCGAGGTCGGCCTTGGGAATGATGTCCCGCTGCACTGGATCGCAGAGCTGGGTTTGCCAGGACCATCCCAGCGCTCCAGCGACGTGTCCTTTGCCGTATTCCTCAGTGTCCACGTCAACTTCGACGACCCGAACGTTGGCGTCCCCGGCGTGTTCCGCAACCCAGTCAGTCGTTACCAGTGTTTCCGGCTGCGCATATGCTCCCATCGTTAGCCTCCAAACTTTGGGTTAGTGGTTGATTCGGCTGGTGCAGCCGCCAAACGGGCAGCAACGATCTGCGCCGTATACGGCTCTCCGCGGCGTGTTCTCCAACCACTCGCTGTTTGTCGAGGAAACTTGACATTCTTCCCAGCGGCATATTCCCGGCGCTGCCTTTCATCGCCCGGTCGCACGTGCCGTTGGTCCTCAATATCGAGGTATAGAAGAATCCACCTGCGTCGACCATGCGTCAATACCTCCCCGGAGACTTCTCACGTCGTTGCAGCCCGCAGAGCTGAGAATGTGGAGCGCCTGCATCGAACGCATGCCATGGTGGCAATACGTGACGATTCTCCGTTCGCCGTGGAGATCGGCGGCGTGATCCGGTAGCTCACCCAGAGGGATGAGCCTTGCGCCGGCGATATGGCCGATCTCCCACTCATGCGGCTCACGCACATCGACGACCAGGAGGTCCGGATCGGCTCCTATCTCGTCGTCCAACTCGGCTGCCGTGATCTCGGGTCCATCCTCCCGGCGGTCCGGGCCTGCGTCCACGCCGCAAAAAGCCTCGTAATCGATCAATTCGGTAACGGTGGGCCGGTCTCCGCAAACCGGACAACCCGGATCCTTCCGCAACTTGAGTTCCCGAATGTGGAAGGTGAGAGTGTCCAGCAGAATAAGTCTGCCGACCAGCGTCTCACCGACGCCGAGGACCAGCTTCATCGCCTCGAGCGCCTGAATACTTCCCACGATTCCGGGCAGCACGCCGAGGACGCCTCCTTCGGCGCAGGAGGGAACCAGGCCGGCAGGCGGCGGCTCCCGAAAGAGGCATCGGTAACACGGGCCCTCCTTAGCATAGAACACCGACGCTTGTCCCTCGAACCGGAAGATGGAGCCGTAGACGTTGGGCTTTCCCAGCAGAACGCAGGCGTCGTTGACCAGGTACCTGGTTGGGAAATTGTCCGTGCCGTCCACGACGATATCGAAATCACGCAGGATCTCTAGTGCGTTGTCAGAGGAGAGGCGGGTGTCGAACCGCTCGATCTTCGTGTGGGGATTGAGGTCGCGGATCCGCGCCTCGGCCGAATCGAGCTTTGACGAGCCGACGGTGCCCGTGCCGTGGATGATCTGACGTTGCAGATTGGTCACTTCGACGGTGTCGAAGTCGATCAATCCCAGCGTTCCAACGCCTGCCGCGGCCAGATACAGCGCTGCCGGGGAGCCGAGACCCCCGGTTCCCACGAGTACTATACGGGCGGCTTTCAAGCGGCGCTGTCCCTCGAGGCCTACCTCAGGCAGGATGAGATGGCGCGAGTACCGGAAGATTTCCTCCTGCGACAGTTCCGGCAGTTCAGACCGGACGGTCGTCGCTCCTCCAGCAATGCTGGGTACGATCGAGAGTTCATCTCCATCGGCTGTACGGGTGTCACCTTCACTCATGTCGCGAATGTCTCGGTTGTTGAGAAACAGGTTCACGAAACTGCGTACTGTTCCGTCATCTTGAAATAAATGCGTCTTGAGTTGGTCGTGCTCGGTTGTCAGTCGCTCGAGAACTTCTGCGACGGTTTCCGCCTCCACCTCCACACGGTCCCGGCCACCGACATACGGCCGCAACGGGGTGGGAATATGTACGATCACTGGCATTTCACTGGTCCTTCAAGTGTAAGGTGTGTTCGATGAAACCGCGCCGGTCACTGCGCAGTTCCCAAACCCGTTCCTCCCGCACGACTCCCTCGACGATCGAAAGAATCAAGTAGCGGTACCATGGCCAGGCGTGTTCCAGATCGTAGCCCGAAGGCCGGGCGGCCACGTCGGGATGCGAGTGATAGGTGCCCACGATGTGAAGACTCATTCCAGCTGCGTCTCGCTCGGCGGCAAGAAAATCATCAGGTGAAATAAGGTAGCGCGTGCGTGCGGCGCCGTCCGGTATGCGCTTGTTATTCCCGACCAGAGCCGACAGCACCACCGGCTCGCTGGCTGACTCCGGCTCTCCCAGGAGGAACCCGCACCCCTCGAATGGATATACGGCGGAGAGGTGCCGGCGGATCGTTTTCAGGGCATCGAGCGTGATCTGCACGTTCAGTCCCCGAGCCAACGACGAGTCTCGGAGAGGTATCTCCCTGCGCCGTCGGGTCCGATGATGACCACCAAAGGATGTGCAGCCACTGAACTTTGATGATCTTCGCCAAGGACGAGGTCGGCTGCCACCAACGCCGCTCCGGTGGACCACCCTACGAGCAGGCCTTGGTCGCGGGCCAAAGCCCGTACCTTCAATTCCGCCGATTCCGTGCCGACGAAGATCGTCTTGTCGATCAGGGACGGGTCATAGATGGTCGGGACCATGGCGGTGGCCATGTGCTTCAGTCCTTCAAGTCCGTGAAACGCGGAGTCCGGCTCTACGGAGATGAGCCGGATGTCCGAGCGCATCTCCCTGAGGAAGCGGCCGGCTCCGATGAGCGTCCCGCTCGTACCGACGCCTGCCACGAGGTGCGTGACTGCACCCCCGGTCTGCCCCCAGATCTCGGGCCCCGTGGTGCGGTAATGTGAGTCGGGATTGGCGCGATGTCCGTATTGATCGGGATACCAATAGCGCTCCGGAGCGGCCTCCGCCATCTCCCGCGCGCGACGGATAGCTCCGTCACTTCCTTCCAACGGGTCGGTTTCAATGACCTCCGCCCCACAGAGGGCGAGCAGACGAAAACGCTCCGGTGAGGCGTTTGCGGGTACGCACATCGTCACACCGATTCGCGCTGCCGCCCCAAGCATGGCGTACGCCACGGCAGTATTGCCGCTGGATGCGTCCAGCAGACGCCGGCTCGGGAGCGCGCCTTCCGCTAGCCCGGCCCGCATGATCTCGCGCGCGGGCCGGTCCTTCACCGAACCGCCCGGGTTCAACCACTCGGCTTTGACGAAAAGCCGGGCTCCGGTGTCACCGACTGCTCCCGTGTCGACCGGCACCAGCGGCGTGTCGCCGACCAAACCCCACAACGCCGGTTCGGTCGTGTTTGCCGTTCGAACACCAGTCGTAGCAACTCCCACCAAATCGTCCTCCCAAAAAGAAAACCCACCTCGAACGTCGGAGGTGGGTGGCTGGTTACAACAATGAGTAGAGTTTACCCTAGCCGTGTCCGACCTCCTCGGAGGGTTGAGGACAGCAGCAAATGGCACCTGTCATCAGCAAGGTCACATGCGAAATCTGCATTAGATGATACTTAAGGGGTTCCATAAGAAGCGTCAACCCGTGTTCTCGCGCTGGCTCTTGCAGCGGTGCGCCCGACGCCATAGCGTCAGGGCTGCGCCGTAGCCCCCTATTGCTGAGATTGGAGGGATCGAGATTGGGAAACCTGCCTACGTCTTGGTGCTGGCTGCGTTGGTGCCCGGTTGCTCGTCGGCGCCGGCAGACAGCAGCTACTTTCCGAGACCCGGCGACGATTGGGAGGGCGAACTCTTCGGCAAGCCCGACGTGACCGATCGGAGAAGAGGGCGCGATCGGCAGCTCCAGACCCCCGGTACCTTTTGGGAGTACAACGACGTGCGTGTGAACCGCACCGCGCTGGTCGCCCTGAGGGTGTGGGGAAGGTTGCTGCCCGATGTGTTGCGCGAGCGGATCATGGAACCGATTGGCGCATCCGACACCTGGGAATGCACGGCTATCACAATTCCGATGTCGAAGTGAACGGTAGGACGATCAAATCGGTGAGCGGGGGTGGGCATTGGGGTGGTGGCATGTGGATCAGCTCTCGGGATCAGGCTCGGTTCGGCTATCTGTACTTGCGCCGGGCCGGTGGAAGGACGAACAGCTGCTCCCCCAGGAGTGGATCGACGCGACGACTACGCCGACGGAAATCCAACCGGCTTACGGCTACATGTGGTGGCTCAATACGAGCCAAGAGCTGTGGGCTAGTGCACCGGCTTCGAGCTTCGCCGCCAGGGGTGGAAGATCCAACATCGTCTGGATAGATCCGGAGCACGATCTCGTGGTGGTGATCAGATGGATCACGAGCAACGCGGTGGACGGGGTCTTGCAGCGCATTCTCGCAGCGGTGAGGGACGGGCGTGGAGAAGGGCGGTAGGTGTTCCGAATCCTGTTAGATTTCAATCTCGCAACAGGGTTGTGAGCCTTCGCCGCATCGGGACGATAGCCAACCACAGGACGGTCAATGACACCCTGGATACGAAAGCTCGTGATGGCCAATGCGGCCGTGTATCTCATCACGGCGTACACCGCTGCCGGGCCGATCCTGGCAAACCTGATGGCCTTGCGTCCCCACCCCCTCTGGATCCTGCGGCAACCGTGGACACCCATCACCTACATGTTCGTGCACGCGAACTTCATGCACATTTTCTTCAACATGCTGGTGCTGTTCTTTTTCGGCCCGCGCTTGGAGATGCGTTTGGGAAGTGCCCGTTTCATCAGGTTGTACTTCCTGAGCGGCCTTGCCGGAGCGGTGCTTTCCATGGCCTTCGCGATGGGGCCACCGGTTCCCATCATCGGGGCGTCTGGCGCCGTGTACGGCGTGTTGATGGGGTTCGCCATTCTGTGGCCTCGCGATGCCATCTACATCTGGGGCATCGTTCCCGTGCAGGCGCGATGGCTCGTGGCCGTGATGACGGCGATGACGGTGTTCTTCGGATTCGGCGGCGCGCAGGACGGCGTGGCCCACTTCGCTCATTTGGGCGGGTTCTTGGGCGGCTACCTGTACATGAGGCGCATCGAGCGCAATGCCCCACACCGAAAGTTCAAGGAACAGGCATACGCCGCCGACCGGCGTCGTCCCGGGTGGGATGGCGAGGACGTCCGTCGGTGGGCCAATATCCAACTCGAGGACCTGCACGAGGTGAATCGTGACGAGGTGGAGCGGCTGCAGGGAAAGATAGAGGAGCTGGGGGTGGCCACCCTGACGCTGGAAGAACGGGCCTTTCTGAACCGTTTCTCGCGACAGTAGCGGGAGTGGGGAGTGGTCCCTGTTGCCCCGACTCCCCACTCCCCACTCCCCACAAAGGGAACTATTTGCCGCGTTTTGGCCTTTTACGGTATATCCGGGTCGTACCCCTCCTTCGTGAAACCGGCCCGGACCAACCCTCTGCTGCGCGATGAGCCCATGGGCGAGTCATTACTCAGTGTGGAGCGGGCAGTATCCGAGCGTTATAGCCACGGGGCCGAGCGTCGGGAAACCAAGCCGTGCTGCCCAGTAGACTACGACCAGCAGTATCTCGAGGTCATTCCCGAGAACATAGTAAAGGATTACGGTTGCGGGGATCCGAGCCGATACCTTCGCGATGGCGAGACCGTGTTGGACCTCGGGTCCGGCACCGGGAAGATTTCAAGCGTGGCCGTATCCAGGATCTCGCCCTCGACCTTGACGCATTGGATAGCTGGCTTGGCGAGCATTCAGTCGATGATGCGAGCGCGCTCCATGTGTTGGAAGGCGAACAGGCGAGGCTAAGGAAAGAAGAGCCACTGATCGCCGCCGACTCAGTTGACGTGATCGTGTCGAACTGCGTTTTGAACCTGGTGAGTGAAGCACAGAAGGCCACGCTGTTCCCCGAGATGTTTCGCGTTCTCAAGCGCGGCGGTCGCACGGTAATCGCCGACATCGTAGCCGACGAGACAGTGCCCGATCACCTGAAGAACGATCCTGACTTGTGGAGTGGGTGCATTTCCGGTGCCATGACCGAAGCGGGCATGCTCGAGGCGTTCGAGGGGGCTGGTTTCTACGGCATCAGCGTACTCGAGCGTAGCGCCGAACCATGGCGCACCGTCGAGGCGTGGAAGAGAAAGGAGGCCCGTGTTACGAGACGAATAAGGCAGTGATCTACCGCGGGCCGTGGAGACAAGTCGTGGACGACGACGGTCACGTGTTCAGGCGGGGCGAGCGTGCGGCGGTGTGCGAGAAGACCTTCGAGATCATGACGAGAGAGCCGTATGCCGGAGAGTTCGATCCGGTTCTTCCCCGGGAAGCGTTCGACATCGCCGAGGCCCGACCGTTCGATTGCCACCGCAAGGCCCCGAGGCATCCTCGAGAGACGAAGGTGATGGATTATTCGGCTACGACGGATGTATCCGGCGAGGCTTGTGACGGGTCGGACTGCTGTTAGTCAGCTCGAGGCTCCAATCCCAGCAACTCTCTGAACGAGCTGGCCAGCTTCGGCCCTTCGCCCGTGTCCTCATGCTTGAAGAAGGCAAACCCGTCACTCCACTCTTGGGCGGACATCCAATCCGCCCAAGAGTGCAATTCCGGCTCCGTGTATTCTAGCTTTCGAAGGCGCAAGTAGCCCCAGTTGGCGGTCGCGACTCTGGGGACGGATCCTTCGTCGGTTTCTGCGATAACCAGGGCTGCATTCACCCCGCGCAGCGCCTCATACACGTCGTCGTCATACCATGATTCGTGGCGGAACTCGAACGCGGCGCGCCACCGCTTGGGGAGGAACGCGAGGAATGTCTCGAGTCGCTCCAAATCTTTCTTCAAGTTGGGCGGTAATTGGAAAAGGGTTGGGCCGAGCTTGTCGCGCAGGACCGAAGCGGTCTTGAGTAGGTAGCGCAACTCGTCTTCCGCCTCTGCTTTCAGCCGCTTGAAGTGGGTGATCTTGCGTGACGCCTTGAGGACGAATACAAAGCCATCGGGAACCTCGTCGTACCAATTGACGAGTACTCGCTCCGACGGCATGCGATAGAAGGTATTGTTGATCTCCACCCCATTGAACTGCTGTCCGTAGTAGTTCAACATCTTGTTGGCGGCGATCTTCTCCGGGTAAAACGTTCCCTTCCACTCCTTGTAGGCATAGCCGCTTGTTCCAACGAAAGCTCGCATTGCCCCCCCCGCAGCGTGCGGCTAGTCGCGATCCGTCTTCGGCGCCGGCTTCCGCAGGTGCCTGTTGAACCAGGTCAAGCTTCGACTCGAAACATCCATGAGAAATTTCGGCTCTCTCGGCCCCTGCGGTGTGCTGGGATACACCACCATCTCGGTGGGAACGCCACGCCGTTGCAGAGCCCGGTAGAACTCTTGGCCCTGGGTGAACGGCACCCGCAGGTCGTTGGCGCCGTGAATGACCTGCGTGGGCGTCGTGACGTTGGCGATGCGGTAGATGGCGGAGTGCTTCTCGTACTCCTCGTAATAGTTCCAGAACTCGTCGCCCATGTGGGCCATGAGATAGTCGCCGATATCCGTCGTCGTGGTCATGCTCACGAGGTTTGGCAACCCCGCACCCATGCTGGCCGCCTTGAACCGGTTCGTCCTGGTGACGGCGAAGGACGTCATGTACCCGCCGTAGCTCCAGCCCATCAGGAGGAGACTGTCCGGATGTCCCACGCCAATGTCGATGACGTGATCGATGCCGGCCATGAGATCGTCCATGTCACGGTAGCCTAATCTCTGAAGTTGGCGTAGCGAAACTCCTTGCCGTAGCCGGTACTGCCCCGGGGGTTCGGGCGCAGAATCGCCACGCCCTCTTGCGCGAATTGCTGGATCATGTAGATGCTCGGTCCACCTGTGAACGACTGGGTGAACGCGCCGGCGGGCCCGCCGTGGACATTGAGCACCAGCGGGTATCGGCGTCCCGGTTCGTAATCCACGGGGTACGTGAGCAAGCCTTCGACACACTGGTCATGCGATTACGCGACATCATCAGATCCTTCCATCATCTGTCGTAAGGTTCGTCATGCGGCTTGGTTCGTCGCCGTTCGGTTCCGTTCTTGCAACGCATTCCGGAAAGCCAGCACCGCTTCGAATATAAGCCACAGCTCGAGCACGAAGATCGCACCGCCGACGGCCAGCAGCAGTGCCTGGCTGTCGGTCCAGTAGCGCACCAGATTGCCGATCATCGCCCACGTGGTCATGAACAACAGGAACGCCATGGGAATAACCGTGATCCAGATGTTGCGGCCCAATTTCAGCAGGAAAATCGAGACGATCAGCAGGCTCAGGCCCGCGGTGAGCTGATTGGTGGTTCCGAAGAGCGCCCAGAGCCGCATCCCACCCGCACCACGGTCTATTCCCAGGGCCAATGCCGCACAGCTCACTACTGCAATGAACGTTGCGATCCACCGATTCTGGGCCGCTTTGACCCCGTACTCAACGCCCAGTTCGGTGATGATGTAGCGTTGCAGCCGCACTCCGGTATCCATAGTGGTCGCCGCGAAGCTGATCACGACGACCGCGGCGAAGATCACGGCCACCTGCTGTGGGATTCCCACTCCCTGGGCGAGCACGCCAATACCCTGGACGAATGCAGTCGTGGCGCCGGCAGCCGCCGATGCCCAGGTGCCGTAATGCTCGTGCCATCCGTCGAGGCCGGCGAACACGGCGAACCCGGCCGTAGTCGCAAGAATCGATGTTACCGCCACGATGCCCTCGCCGAGTGCTCCGCCGTATCCGATGTAACGTGCGTCGGTTTCCTTGTTGATCTGCTTGGAGGACGTCCCCGAAGAAACGAGTCCGTGAAAGCCACTGATTGCACCGCAGGCAATCGTCACGAAAAGCAGAGGAAACCAGCTTGGCGCATCGGCGGGAAGGTTTCGGTTCACCGCCGGGGCAATGACTTCGGGGTTCGTAATCAGAATCCCGAGGAAGATGATGCCGAGTGCCACGAAGAGCTGGTGGCTGTTGATGTAGTCTCGCGGTTGTAGCAATACCCAAACCGGCAGCACCGAAGCAAAGAAGCCGTACACGAACAGAACGATCACCCACCCGGCGCGAACGCCGTCGGTTCTGGCCGCGTCGGCCGCCGCCTGCGCGTCGCCCGTTGCCAACTGCGCCGCCGTCGGGCCGAACCCGAAGAAGTCCGGCAAGTTGAAGGGAACGTATTGTCCCAGCCAGATGAGGGCGTACAGCGTGAGCAATGCGGCAATCGACGGCCAGATGATTCCGACGCCGGTGCGGTAGATGAGAAAGCCAACGATAATCGCCACTAACAGACTGCCCCACACGGGTAAGACCGCCCCGGGGTTGCTCATGAACAAGTTGGCGATCACCACCGCGAACACTGCGTTCACCAGGAGCAGCAGGAAGAAAATGATCAAGAGGAATAGGATTCGAGCCCGGCCGCCGACGATCGAGTCTGCCAGAGTGCCGATGGATTGGGCCTTGGAACGGGTGGACACCCACAGCGTCCCGAAATCGTGAACCGCGCCGGCGAATATCGTTCCCAGCACCACCCATAGAAACGCCGGCAACCATCCCCAGATCACCGCGATGGCGGGACCGACTATGGGGGCCGCGCCGGCGACAGACGTGAAGTGATGGCCGAACAGCACGTGCCGGTTGGTGGGTACGAAGTCCACCCCGTCTTCGAATGTGTGAGCAGGCGTCTTGAAGTCGGGGTCCAGTTGGTAGATTCGCTGGGAGATGTAGCGCGAATAGAACTGGTATCCAGTGAGGAACGCGGCCAGGCCGACGAGGAGCAGAGCGATGGAACTCAAGAAGACCCTCTAGGGTTTGAGACCGGCCTAATTTAGGAGCGTTCCGGCCCATAACGGAAGAGTCGGCCAGGGGCTTCAGGTTTCGCTATCACCCGGAACCTGTCAGATCCCGCAACTGTTCCAGCAGCTTGCGCCCCCGAGCCTTCAGCGCGGGGCTCCCCGTTTTGGCGACATCGCGAAGGACCTTCGTGACACGCGCGCGGAGCTTTGGGTCGTTGTATGAGAGCGATGCAAGGGCTTGCAGTGCGAACGTGCGGACGATCTTGCTCTTGAAGGTCAGGTAGGCGAACAAAACCTTGATGGCGATGGCGCGTTCTTCGGGCCGTAAGTGCAACCGGGGAATCATCTGCGCCACGTGCCAGCGGATCTCTTGCTGATCGATGTTTGCGATCTCATGAAGCAGCCGCTTCTTGTACGGCTGCAGCAAGCCGGGTCGCTCGGCAGTGACCTTCTCGGCCGCGTCCGCCGCCCGCATCCGAACGAGGGGATCGCCGGACAGCATTCCTTCGAACAGCTCGCCGAACAGCGCAGGGTTGCGGAGCACCTGTCGCACCACCTCGTTGGCCCGGCCTATGGAGCGCCGGTCACCACCTTTGAGCTTCTCGAGAATTGGGTGCATGTTTGGAGGGTACGTTATGCCAGGGTTGGATAAAAGGGCCTTGAATCCTTATGACCAGCAAGGGCGCAGGGGCGACGTATGCGCCGCCCCTGCACTTACTCCCCCCTCCCCCCTCCCCACTCAGCGCCCGCTCGGAGTAGAGACCACGCCCCGTTGTCCCGGCACGATCACCGCCGGCATTCCAAGCTCCTGAACCTGTTCCGTCACCGACCGGATCACCCGGATGGCGTCATGGATCTCTGTGATCTTGTCCCGACTCCGTGTCAACCGGTCGAATTGCCTGCGAAACTCGGCGAGTGTGGTCGAGAGCCGAGGGTCCTTGAGCACCTAGAAGGATTGAGTCTGGCTCCACCCGTCTGCCGTCAACCTCCATCCGCTCGAACGTCACCCCGCCATCCACGGATTTCCAGAGATCGATTGTTCGCGTCCATCGAGAGGTCGACGCACCGCCGGGAAAGATGGATTCTTAAGCGCTTTCTCATTGAGATACCTCCTGCTTTGGGTCAAGGCCTCAACGACGCCGGTCATTGCCCGAAGATATCTCGACGGAACGGCTGTCGCGAGTTGATGGATGAGCTCAAGGAGGAGATGTTATCGATGTCGAATTCGGCTCGTTACAGCCTACTCCTCACTTCCCACTCCCCACTCCCCACTCCCGACTCCCCGCTCCCCAATACCATCCCTAGCTCCCTCAACGCCTTCACACCTACCACATCCGATTCCATTAACGGCACGTGCTGCATGGGATGGCTTGCAAACGCTGTGACTATTTCATCGAGATACCTCGTCTCCCGCTCTCTACGGCGCCGCAGGAACTCTCCCTCGGCATGATCCGGTAAGACCCGATTCACAAACACGCCGCCCACGGGGATCCGGTACTTGTTGAGCGCTCGGACGGCCTTGGCCGTCTCGAGGATCGGCAGCCTCTCGGGAATGATCACGAAGGCGAACGCTGTGTGATGGGCGTCGGTCACCAGCTCGCGGGCGCGCTGGAAGCGGTGCTTGCGTTGATCGAGCGTCTTCAACACCGGATCGTCGCGGTCTTGATGTGACCCCACCGCCGCGCCAGCCACGTTGCGCCACATGCGGCCGAGGATGTTGATCTTCTTGCGGTGGGAGATGAGACCGGTTATCCAAACGGTCATCGTTTCCGGGAGAGAGAGCAGCCGCAACGTGTGACCCGTCGGCGCGGTGTCGAAAACGATGCGGGCGTAATGCCGAGATTCTTCATCGAGAATGCGGGTGAAGCGATCGAATAGCGCGGATTCCTCGGCGCCCGGCGATACCCGTGCAATGTCAATCTGGCGTTCCACTTCGCCAGCGAGTCGCGGCGGCACCGAGTCGGCTATGCGCGCCTTGACGCCAGCAATGTAGTCTTCGACCTCTTGCTCCGGGTCGATCTCCATTGCCCACAGGTTTTCCACCACCGGCTGCGGCTCGGCGGACAAACCGCACTCCAAGATGTCGCTGGTAGAGTGGGCCGGGTCGGTGGAGACGAGGAGGGTGCGGCCGCCGCCGTCGGCGGATCGGAGTGCAAAGGCGGACGCGACGGTGGTCTTGCCCACGCCGCCCTTGCCCCCGAAGAACAGGACGTGGCGCTGCAGTAATCGTTGGGCGAGAGACGGTGTCACTGCAGCCTACGAATCAGCATCAGATGTTGCGTCTGTATTCCCCGCCTACCTCGTACAACGCGTGGGTGATCTGTCCCAGGGTGCAGCATTCCGCGGCCTTCATCAAGTCAGCGAAGATGTTGTCGCCATTGAGCGCCGCTTCTTTGAGGCGGCACAGCGCGCCCATGGCATCATCGCCATGTCGCTCCTTGTAATCCTCCAGCCGCTGAATGCAGAGCTCTTTTTCTTCTTTGGCGGCGCGGGTGAGCTCGGTGCTCGGGCCGTGTGACGCTTCGGTGGCGTCCCGTGGCAAGAAGGTGTTGACGCCGATGAGAGGCAGTATGCCGGAGTGCTTCGCCTGCTCGTACTTGAGCGAGTCATCCTGGATCGCCCCCCGCTGATACTGACGCTCCATGGCACCCAACACGCCGCCCCGCTCGGTGAGACGATCGAACTCTTTCAGAACGGCTTCTTCCACCAGGTCCGTCAGCTCCTCGATGATGAAACTGCCCTGGGTGGCGTTCTCGCAAAACGTCAATCCGAACTCTTTGTTGATGATCAACTGGATCGCCATCGCTCGGCGCACGGATTCCTCCGTAGGCGTGGTGATCGCCTCGTCGTACGCGTTGGTGTGAAGGCTCTGGGCGTTGTCGTAGACGGCCAGCAGGGCCTGGAGCGTGGTCCGGATGTCGTTGAACTCGATCTCCTGGGCGTGGAGGCTGCGACCGCTGGTCTGAATGTGGTACTTCAACATCTGACTGCGTGCGTTCGCGCCGTATCGCCGCGCCAGCGCCACCGCCCATATCCGACGTGCCACACGCCCGATCACGCCGTACTCCGCGTCCATCCCGTTGCTGAAGAAGAAGCTCAGGTTCGGGGTGAAGTGGTCGATGTCCATGCCGCGAGCACGATAGTACTCGAGATACGTGAATCCATTGGCGAGGGTGAACGCCAGCTGGTGAATGGGGTTCGCCCCCGCCTCGGCGATGTGGTACCCACTGATGGAGACGCTGTAGAAGTTCCGGACGCCGTGGTTGATGAAGTACTCCTGCACGTCCCCCATGAGCTTCAGCGCGAAGTCGGTGGAGAAGATACAGGTGTTCTGCCCCTGATCCTCCTTGAGGATGTCTGCCTGCACGGTCCCGCGGACCTTCGACAGGGTCTGGGTCTTGATCAGCTCGTGCTCTTCGTCGGTGAGCAGTACGCGCACGTCGTGCCAGGTTGCGCCCCGCTCCGCATCGGGTTGTAGCACCTGCTCCTCGGTGATATCGAGGCGGCCCTCCTCCCGCAGGAACAGGCGGCACTGCTGGCGGATTGCCGCGTTGAAGAAGAAGGAGAGGACCGTGGGCGCCGGTCCATTGATCGTCATCGACACCGAGGTGGTAGGGTCGCAGAGGTCGAACCCCGCATACAACCGCTCGGCTTCCTCGACCGTGAACACGGCAACGCCGCTCTCGCCAATCTTGCCGTAGATGTCCGGCGGCCAGTCGGGATCTTCACCGTACAGCGTGATGGAATCGAACGCGGTGGAGAGCCGCTTGGCCGGCTGGCCGTCCGCCAGGAGATGGAACCGCTTGTTGGTGCGCTCCGAAGGCCCCTCGCCGGCAAACATCCGGGTGGGGTCTTCGGCTTGTCGCTTGAAGGGGAACACGCCGGCGGCATATGGGAATTCGCCGGGCACGTTCTCGGTGAGACGCCAGTAGAGCAGATCACCCATGTCTCGGAATCGCGGAAGAGCGACTTTCGGCACCTTCGTGTTGGACGGCGTCGTACGCCGATTCTCTGCGTCGATGGACTGTCCGCGAATCTCATATGTGAACGTGTGGGCGTGGTAACTCTCCGCCCACGACTTCCACTGGGCCAGCAGATCGACGCACGCCGGATCCAACCGATCCAGCATCCGGTTGAATTCCTCCATCAGGTCGGTCTGGGCCCCAGCGGCCTTGGCGATGTCGGCGGCGGCGTACGCTCGGAGTTCGCCGTTCCCCGGACCGCCCAACACCCGAATGGATCGCCGCAACGCGTCGAGGTCCGAAGCGACGTCGGCCTGCCGGCGCGCCCAGGACCGGTATTCGCGGCACGCATCGGAGATCTCGCTGAGGTAGCGCTCGCGGTTCGCCGGGATGATGTGTTGGGCGGTATCGGTCACGCGTGCCTCGGTGGCGGGATAGCGGGACTCCCAACCCAGGCCATGTCGTCTGTTGAGGGAATCGATCAGATGGGCGTACAGGGCGTTCACGCCGGCGTCGTTGAAGTGGGCAGCACTGGTTGCGAACACCATCAACTCCTCGACAGGCGTGTCGAAGAGTTGCCGGTTCCGTTGGATCTGCTTGCGCACATCCCGCAGCGCGTCCTTGCTCCCGCGGTGGGTGAACTTGTTGATCACCACGAAGTCGGCATAGTCCAGCATCTCGATCTTCTCGAGCTGGCTGGGGGCGCCGTACTCGCTTGTCATGACGTACACCGATATGTCGGCGAGCTGCGTGATGGCGTTGTCGCTCTGACCTATGCCGGCAGTCTCGACGAAAATGAGATCGAACTCAGCCTGCTTCACGACCTCCACGATCTCCGTCAACCGCTCGGAGACCTCGCCGCGGGCGCCACGCGTCGCGACGGAGCGCATGTAGACGCGGGGGTCCTTCAGGCTGTTGAAGCGGATCCGATCCCCCAGCAAGGCGCCGCCGGTCTTGCGCTTGGTGGGATCCATGGAAACGACCGCGACCTTCTTGTCCTCGAAGTCGTGCAGGAAGCGGCGCACGAGCTCGTCGGTGAGACTGCTCTTGCCGGCGCCGCCGGTGCCGGTCAGTCCGATGATGGGGACCGACGTTGTGCCGTGGGCCGGGGCGTCCCCGTTCCGTCCCAGGACCTCGGCCTTGGTGATCTGCCTAGCGAGAAACAGCTCCGATCCGTTGGGCGACACGTCGCTTCCGGCGAGATCGAAGTCGCATCCCCGGACGACCTCGTTGATCATACCCTGGAGGCCCATGCGGCGGCCGTCTTCCGGCGAGAAGATCCGGTCGACGCCGTTCTGCTGGAGCTCCTCGATCTCGTCGGGGACGATGACCCCGCCGCCACCCCCGTAGATCTTGACGTGGCTCGCGCCCCGCTCGTCCAGCATCTGCCGCACGTACTTGAAGAACTCCATGTGACCACCCTGATAGCTGGTGATCGCGACGCCCTGGGCGTCCTCCTGGATGGCGGCGGTGACGATCTCCTCGGCGCTGCGATTGTGGCCGAGGTGGATGACTTCCACCCCGGAGGCCTGGAGTATTCTGCGCATCACGTTGATCGCCGCGTCGTGGCCGTCGAAGAGGGCGGCCGAGGTGACGATCCGGATGGGGTGCTTTTTGCTGTAAATCTTTGTGTTTGACATACTTACGTAAGACGGTGCCCTACCTGCTCAGGGTAGATTGGTGGCTAGGCGCAACTTATAAGTATCGTCGTGAGAGCGATTCACGGCAACTAGAGCAGCGGATGCTTGCGGATTGTGTCGGGGCATCAGGAGGCATCACGAGGCGTCAGAGTTCCGGGACACCTACCCCCTACCGCCCTCAGCAACACCTGAATCCACCCTCCGGAGCCTTCTCAAGCCCCATCCGCTGGTGCCATTCGTGGAATTGCTCTATCAGCTCAGGGTAAAGCTCGAGGGTGTAGAAGCCGACGGGATTGGGAACTCCGGTGAGGTCCGAAAAGCTTAGGAGCAGGAACAGGTCGCGGCGATCCCGGTATTCCCGATAGATTTGGGACCGGTACGGGGCGAAGAAGATCTCCTCGTAGATGTCGCGGGCGGCTCGGAGCCGGCGCCGCACGGCGGCCCACCGGGTCTTCAAGTCGAGTCTGCTCATGATACCGAGATTGTACTACATTCTGTCCGATCTACAAACCGCTCGACCGCCCGAGGAGGGTATAAGGTAATGCTACAGCGACGTTCCTTTGCGCTTCCTACACTCGTGTGCACCGCCGTGCTTCTCCCGGCCGCCTTGACGGGGCAGGCTAGACCCATCGAACGCCAGATCGCCGAAGCGGTCACACCGCTGCCCGAGGCGCAGCGGGACGGGGCCACCGTGTACGGATTCCGCGACGGGACCGAGCTGGCCGTGGTGATCCGGGAAGGCACCAACGATTTCGTGTGCCTCGCCGACACCCCTGGGGATGAGACCTTCCGGGTCTCGTGCTATCACAAGTCCCTCAACCCCTTCATGGCAATGGGTCGCCGGCTCCGCGCCGAGGGGCTGAGTGCCGCTCAGGTGATGGAGCGCCGCAAGGCGGCCATGGAGGCCGGTACCCTCACCATCCCCATGAACGGCGCCATGACCACGCTGCGGGGAACCATCCGGCCCGACGCGATGCACCCCGACACGGTGTCGATGTTGAGCGTCCTGTACGTTCCCTACGCCACCGCCGAGTCCACCGGCCTCCCCACACGGCCGATGGGCGTGGGACGGCCCTGGCTCATGCAGACGGGTATGCACCGCGCCCACATCATGATCGGCGGGCCGAAAAAGGCTTTCGAGATGACGATGAGCCATCACTAGGCACCCCAACGCCTAGCTCTTGGTCAATTCCCTGTACGTCTGCAAATGCCGCACCGCCGCCAGGTCGTCTCCGGCGTGCTCGTACAGCTTGGCGATGTTGAAGTGGGCTTCCGCGTAGTTCGGGTCCACGGCGATCGCCTGGGCATACGCGGTGAACGCTTCCTGGAACCGGCCCTCGTCCTCGAGGGCGATTCCGAGATTGCATGCCGCCGGGGCGTGGTCCGGTGCCACGGTGAGGACGATGCGGTAGTGCTCGATGGCCTCGGCGGGTTGTCCCAGGGCGTGCAGCAGGCGGGCGAGATTGATCCGGGCGTTGTGATGTGTAGGATTGAGTGCCACCGTGCGGCGGTACGCTTGCCGCGCTTCGGCGGGGCGGTGTGGCTCCAACACGCAGCCGTATTCAAACCACGAATCGGCGGTTTCCCGGTCGGCCTTCCTCTTGTCGACCCGGTCGGGGTAGATGAGCGTGATGTGCGTGCGTTCGGTGGGGAAATCGAGCACGATCTGCCCGGACTCCACGTTCCACACCGATGTTCCGTCATGGGCAATAATGCCGTCGCCCGTCGCCATGAGTCGAACCTCGGAGAGGGGTCGGTCGGTTGGATGGACGCGCCGGAGCTCACGTAGGGCGCGATGTACCCGATGCCGAGGGAGGTCGGCGTAAAAGAGCTGTGTGGTCGTGCGGAGGAACGTCAGGTCCTGAAAAGAAAAGCGGTAGTGGTTTTGCGGGGTTCGTTCCGGAGACAAGAAGCCTGCCCTCGCGAAGCGCCTCACCTGATCGACGGAGAGGCCGACCAACTCGGAGACTTCGCGGGACGTGTACACTAACGCCGTGGTCTCGCGTAGAGGTTACCAGGCACGGCTATACGCTACTCCCTCCTACCTTACGAGTCTTTCTGTCGGCCGACTCATTGGAAACACTCTTGGCGGGTTGGCGGGTGTCTCCTTGTGAACCCGCCAGGCTTGCCTTGAGGGCCGCCATCAAGTCGATGATCTGGCCGCTCGGCTCCTCGGCTTCGATCTGCGTGATGTCCTCGCCATCGATCTTCTTCTGGATCAACTCGAGGGTGCGTTCCTGGACCTCATCACTGTATTTGTCCGGTTGGAACGTCTCCGACGTCGCCTGGGAGATCAGCTGGACCGCCAACTCGAGCTCCGAGTCCTTCACTTCGGCGTCGCCGAGGGGCACCTCGCTGAACGATTTCAGCTCGTCGTGGTAGAACAGTTGCTCCATGACGAGTCCGTCCCCCATGGGCCGGATCACCACGAGGTATTGCTTGCCGCGGGCGGCGTACTTCGCGATTGCCGACTGACCCGTTTTCTTGAGCGCGGCGCTGAGCAGCTTGTACGCTCGGTCGCCGCCCTTGTCGGGGCCGAGGTAGTAGACCTTGTCGAGGTAGGTTCGCTCGACCTGCTCGAAGGGCACGAATTCGGTAATATCGATGGAGTGCGACGCTTTCTCTTCCAGCGTCTTGAACTCCTCGGGAGTGAACAGGACGAACTTGCCCCTGGCGAACTCGTATCCCTTAATCATGTCCTCCCGGGGCACGACCTCGCCGGTCTCGGGAGTGATGTATTGCTGCTTGAGGCGCGTGCCGTGCTTCTTGGAGACGAGGTTGAACGAAACATTCTTGGACGTCTCCGCCGAAGAGTAGAGCTTTACAGGGACGGAAACGAGCCCGAAGCTGATGGTAGCGGAGCCCATTGGTCGCGCACTCATGGCCGAAATGATAGTACTTAAAGTCAATGGCCGCAACAGATAAGCCCACTTCGGATCAACTGCAAGCGTACCGCGGAAAGCGCTCGCCGGGGACCACACCGGAGCCTTTCGGGATCGGCCGCGGCAGTGGAGGCCGGCTGTTTGTAGTGCAAAAGCACTTCGCTCGACGTCTCCATTACGACTTTCGCCTCGAGCACGGCGGCGTTCTGAAGTCGTGGGCCGTGCCCAAAGGACCCTCTTTCGATCAGCGGGACAAGCGCCTCGCAGTGCAGACGGAAGACCACCCGATCGAGTATGCGGATTTCGAGGGAATCATCCCCGAAGGCAATTACGGCGCGGGAGCAGTGATTGTGTGGGATCGAGGATTGTGGATTCCCAAGAACGATTTCGATGAGGGGATGGAGAAAGGCAAGCTGCTCTTTGAACTGCGAGGCCACAAGCTTCATGGAGCGTGGACACTTGTGCGCATCAAGAAGGGCGACGGCAAAGAATGGTTGATGATCAAGGAGCGCGATGCGTGGATAACGACGGATGGCGAGCAGCCCTTTTCCGAGCACTCCGTGTTTTCGGGCCTGACGGTCGAGGAGCTGAAGGCCGGGAGGGATCTGGGCGCCGAAGCGCGCGAGAGGCTGTCCGGCCTCAAAGCCAAAGCGCGGCCCGTCAAAGTGCGTGACGTGGGACTGATGCTTGCGCAGACACGGGACGACGCGTTCACGGATCCCAACTGGCTCTTCGAGTTGAAGTACGACGGGTACCGCCTTCTCAGTTCTCGGGAAGGCGGCGCGCGCCAACCCGTGCTCCTGTCCCGTAACGGACACGATCTCGCCGCCGTGTTTCCGGAGATCGCGCACGCGGTGGAGATGCTTCCCTACGAGGATTTTGTCTTGGACGGGGAGGTGGCGGTTCACGACGACGAAGGGCGGCCGAGTTTCCAACGATTGCAGAAGCGCGGCCGTCTCACGCAGCGGTATGATATCCGGCGCGCCACCGTGGAGTTGCCGGCCACGCTCTATGCTTTCGATCTGCTGGCGCTGGAAGGGTTCGATTTGCGCTCTCTCACGCTGGCGGAGCGCAAGGCCATGTTGCAGTGGATGCTTCCCCCGGTGGGCCCCATAAAGTTCGTCGATCACATCGAGGGCCGCGGTGAGGCGTTCTTCGAGCAGGTGCGGGAGATGCAGCTCGAGGGCATCGTTGCCAAGAAGGCTGATTCCCGATACCGCGCCGGTCGTTCGTCGGCGTGGATCAAGATTCGCTTGGATCGGACCGATGATTTCGTGATCGTGGGATTCAGCGAGCCCAAGGGCGGTGGCAACGGCTTCGGTGCACTGCACATCGCGTCGTACAGCGTTGGCGAGTTGACCTACGCCGGACGGGTGGGAACGGGATTCACCACCACGCAGCGTGACGAGATCCGTGAGGCATTGGCGACGATCGAGCGGGCGACTCCAGTGTGTTCCGGTCCCACGCCGAAGGGTGACGAGCACCATTGGGTCGATGCGGCATTGGTGGTGGAGGTGCGTTACAAGGAGTGGACCGACGAGGAGCTGCTCAGGCACCCGGTTTTCCTACGATTCCGTGACGACAAGAAGGCGCACGAGTGCGTTCGCCAGGATGCTGCGCTCGACCTTCGCCCCCCGGAGGCGCCCGAGGAAGCCACCATTCAACGGGTGGTTCCGTTCTCGAATCTGGACAAGGTGTTCTGGCCGGAAGAGGGATACACCAAGGGTGATCTGATCGAGTACTACCGTGACGTGTCCGAATGGTTACTGCCGTACGTCCAGGACCGCCCAGTCGTGATGACCCGATATCCCGACGGCATCGACGGAAAGTCGTTCTTCCAGAAAGACGCGCCGCAGCAGGTCCCCGATTGGGTGCGCACGGAGAAAGTCTGGAGTCCCGATTCCGAGAAGGAAACCAATTACTTCATCGGCGATGATGTCGAAACCATTCTCTACATCGCTAACTTGGGATCGATCCCGCTGCACGTGTGGTCGAGCCGGTTATCGAAGTTGGAGCGACCCGACTGGTGTATTCTCGACCTCGATCCCAAGGAGGCGCCGTTCGAGCACGTGGTGCAGGTCGCCAACGCGATTCACGCCTTGTGCGACGACATCGAGTTGCCGTGCTTCGTGAAGACGAGCGGGTCTTCTGGACTGCACGTGCTGCTGCCGCTGGGACGGCAGTGCACCTACGCACAATCGAAGGTGTTGGGGGAATTGTTGGCGCGCGTCACCGCGTCCGATCTGCCAGAGATCGCCACCACGGCGCGGGCGCTCTCGGCGCGCCAGGGACGGGTGTACATCGATTTCGGGCAGAACGGACACGGCAAGCTGTTGGTGTCTCCACTCTGCGTCCGGCCGTTGCCGGGGGCGCCGGTCTCCATGCCGCTGCGATGGAGTGAGGTGGACAGGAATCTCGACATCCGCAAGTACACCATCAAGAACGCAACCAGCCGGCTGCGGCGCCTGAAGGATGATCCGCTGCTCGGGGTGCTTACGGGGAAGCCCGATCTACCGGCGGTACTCGATCGGCTGGCAGAGCGAATGGCGGGTTCGGGGTAGGGCATCGAAATGTCCGGATGCCTCCCGATCGGCCCAGACCGATTACATTCAGTGACCGTAGTCGCGTATACAAAGGCGGCAGCTTGATGGCAGCGAAAGAAAAACGCAAGCTCAAAGTCTCCAACGTCTGGCAGGAAGCCAGGGCTCTTATTTGGACCCACCGCTCGCGTCTCGCGGTCGGATTGTCCCTGATGTTGATGAACCGGTTGGCGGGGCTGGTGCTGCCAACTACCTCGAAGTTTCTGATTGACGAAGTTGTAGGGAACCAACGCTCAGATCTGCTTCCCACACTGGCTTTAGCGGTTGGTGTCGCTACGCTGATCCAGGCAAGCTCGGCGTTCGGTCTGGCACAAGTGCTGGGTGTGGCAGCACAGCGCGCAATCACCGAAATGCGCAAGGTGGTTCAGCAACACGTAACGCGACTCCCGGTGGCGTACTTCGATTCCACGAAGACCGGCGTACTAATCTCGCGCATTATGAACGACGCAGAGGGCATTCGCAACCTGGTCGGCACCGGCTTGGTCCAGTTATCCGGAGGGTTCGTCACCTCGGCAATTGCCCTGGTAGTGCTGTTCTACCTCAACTGGAGTCTCACGCTCATCACGCTGGTGGTGCTGGCGGCATTCGCAGGAGCGATGGCCTACGCCTTTACCTACCTGCGTCCCGTTTTTCGTGAGAGAAGCAAGATTAACGCGGAAGTCACCGGGCGGCTCACGGAAAGTCTCGCCGGCGTTCGCGTTGTCAAGGCGTACACCGCCGAACGGCGTGAAAATTATGCGTTTGCCAAGGGTGCTCACAAGCTTTTCCGTAACGTGGCCCGGACCATTACCGGTATCTCCTTTATTACGGCGTTTACGACCGTCATCGTTGGTGTGATCGGCGTCATCATGATTCAAGTCGGTGGTCAGGCGATCGTCACCGGAGAGATGACCCTGGGTGAGTTCGTCATGTATCTCATGTTCACCGGCCTAATGGTTTCTCCGCTGGTGCAGATCGCATCCATCGGCACACAGGTTAGCGAGGCTTTTGCCGGTCTCGATCGAATCCGGGAGATTCGGACGATGGCCACCGAGGATGAGCAGGATTTGCAGCGCCGTCCGCTTTCCAGCATCCAAGGTCACGTGACGTTCGAAGATGTGTGGTTCGAATACAACGACGGAGTCCCCGTTCTCAAGAGAGTTTCGTTTGACGCTCCCCCCGGCTCAACCACCGCTCTGGTTGGCTCCAGCGGATCCGGTAAGAGCACCATTATCAGTCTCGTGATGGCGTTCAACCGACCGAAGTCGGGGCGCGTGCTGGTGGATGGGAATGATCTTAGTGAGGTGAGGCTCCGGGACTATCGGAGTTCCCTAGGCGTGGTCATGCAGGAGAATTTCTTGTTCGACGGCACTATCGCCGAGAACATCAAGTTCGGCCAACCGCACGCCATCAACCAGCAAATCCGGAAGGTCAGCAGGATCGCGCATGCAGACGAGTTCATCAACGGCTTCGAGAATGGATTTGCCACGATCGTCGGTGAGCGAGGGGTCAAGCTCTCGGGTGGTCAGCGCCAGCGGATATCGATCGCTCGTGCCATTCTCGCAGACCCGCGCATCCTCATCTTGGACGAAGCTACGTCGAGCCTCGACAGTGAGAGCGAGGCGATGATTCAAGACGGGCTCAACGCGCTGCGCCGCGGGCGCACGACCTTCGTCATTGCACACCGTCTCTCAACGATTCAGAGTGCCGATCAAATACTGGTAGTGGAAGACGGCCAGATCGTCGAACGAGGTACGCATGAAGAGTTGCTGGTTCGGGACGGGCGCTATCGAGAGTTGTACGACAAACAGTACAGGATCGAGCGGAACCGATTCATCAATCCGGGAGAGGACTTCACGCCCGTGCCAGCCGACACGACGCCCGCGCCGGTGGCCTCACCAACGCCCAGAAACCTCTGATCCGGCGAGCGACTACGACCTGTAGGATATGTCTGAATAGATAATATGAAGCACAATCGCAAGGATGCGGTCGGCGCGCGATTAATTTGCGCACCCGCGTGAATCCGGAAAAGTGTGCGCCGATGGTAGATGCTCAGCGCTTCGTTATATCTCTCCCAAGCCGATCTGCCACTTCGAGATCGCTCGGCGCCCGCTGTTTCTTACCTTAAATTTTAAACCTAACACTTGGTGCTGTGGCAATGGCGATTCGCGACCGGATGGAATCAACAGCTTCTTCCGGAAAGGGGGTGGGGGGAGCCCTCAGCCCCGAGCTCCGGGATTACGTCCGCCAGTTCGAGGATGTGAAGAGCGCTGCGAGGCATTTGGCGGAAGGACTCTCTGACGAGCAGTTGCGATGGGAGCCGGCGCCTGACCGGTGGTCGATAGCAGAATGCTTCAGCCACCTGAATGTCACGGCAGACCAGTACTATCCTGCGATCGACCGCAGCATGCGTCTGGCCCGCGAACGCGGGCTCTTGGGTGAAGGCCCGTTCAGGCACGGTTTTTTGATGAACCGGTTTATCCGCATGATGGAGCCGCCGGCGCGGCGATCCTTCAGAGCGCCACGGATGTTCAGGCCGAGAACTCGTGCCTTGGCGGACGAGATTCCCACCTTCTTTGCACACCAATCTGCGATCATCGAAAGGGTCCGCCAGGCGAATGGTCTGGATCTCTCTCGCGTCAAAGTCGTGTCACCCCTGACCAGTCTGATGCGCATGAGCCTCGGCCAGTGCTTTGGACTGCTTGCTGCCCACGAGAGGAGGCACCTGTGGCAGGCGGCGAGGGTGAGGGAGGAACTGGGGCGGGTGAGTAAAGTCTAGGTTACAGGGGTCGTCGGGCAGAACAAGGTAGGTCGGCTCCTTGTTCGGGCTGTACATGCCAGCGCGTAACCCGCAGTCGAGGCGCAGGCGCGAAGCCCTGAAACGAAACGATACGCCAATGATCTCTGCCCATATTCGCAAACGTGCCCGGCGCCTCGACATCTCCAAAGTGCCCGCCAGGCCTGCGATGGAGGATGGTTTACCCGGATACTCCTGGTCGTGGAGGTGCTTCAGCGCGTCTTCGATCCGTACCCGTTCGGTCATGCGGATGAGTCGGTTCAAGCGTACGAAGAGCCCCCGGCGCGGCCACAACATCATGGCCAGCGCGGCAACAATGCCGGCGAATACAGCGAGAGCAACGATCGGGTCGACCATTTGGAGACCTGGCATCAGATAAATATAGTTGAGGCTAAATCTAACGTTGTATTGGGCTATTCAAGCCGGATATTCCTTGAGTTCCCAACGCTCCCGTTCTGTACCTCTGTCTCCCGGCCGTGTAACTTGCCCCCTCCAACCAGACACCATTCATCTCAAGGGAGTTCATCATGGCGACCACGTCAGTGCGGTTGTTCCGTTGGGACCATCTTCCCCTCGAGCGAGTCACAGACGACATCGATCGCAAGCTCGTCACCGGCGAACGCATGATGCTTGCTCACGTGTATCTCAAGAAGGGGGCTGTCGTGCCGAAGCATTCGCACGAAAACGAGCAGCTCACCTATATCCTCGAGGGCGCACTCCGCTTCTGGATAGGTGAGGACGGGAGCGAGGAGGTAGCTGTCAACGCCGGTGAGGTGCTCCACCTCCCTTCCAATGTTCCGCACAAGGCGGAGGCGCTGGAAGACACGCTCGACCTGGACGTCTTCAGCCCGCCTCGGCAAGATTGGCTCGACGGAACTGATACGTACTTCCACCAGAAAGAAGATCAGTGAATTTCGGACTCGAAAATAGAGTCGCTCTGGTTACTGCGTCGAGCAGAGGCCTCGGGCGTGCGGTGGCTGGCGAACTGGCTGCGGAGGGGGCCGCCCTGATAGTGTGCGCCCGGGAAACCGCCGCACTCGACGAGGCAAAGCGCAGCATCACCGATGCATTTGGAGTGAACGTGGTCGCGATAGCAACCGATCTCTCGGATCCACAGCAAGTCGACCGGTTGGTTGCGGAGGGATTGAGCCATTTCGGCCGCATCGATATTCTCGTCACCAACACCGGCGGCCCGCCGGCAGGTGAGTTCGAGACACATTCCCCCGAGGTGTGGCGGGACGCCATTCGCCAGAACCTCGAGAGTGTGCTCAACCTCACGCGTGCCGTGTTGCCCGGGATGAAGGAACGCCGGTGGGGACGAATTCTCAACATCACTTCGATCGCCGTAAAGCAGCCCGTCGACAGCCTCATACTCTCGAACAGCGTGCGAGCCGCGGTGACGGGGTTCGCGCGGACGTTGGCGAACGAGGTGGGTGCATTCGGGATCACGGTGAACAATGTCATGCCGGGTTACACGCGCACCGAGAGACTGGAAGAGTTGGCCAACCGGATGGCCAAGACAAAGGGAATCACGGTTACAGAAGTGACCGAGGCGTGGGAAAGGGAGATCCCGATGGGGCGGTTGGCAGAACCTCGGGAGTTAGGGGCACTGGTGGCTTTTCTGGCGTCCGAGCGGGCCGGTTACATAACCGGGACGTCGATTCCGGTGGATGGTGGCTGGATCCGGGCGTTGCTGTAGCGGTGAGCAGTGAGCAGTACGCCGTTGAGATGATACGGACTGCTGAGGAGTCTTGATGTCAGTAAGGCTAGAAAGCGCGGATTGGATCTGGCGCGACAGTGAGTTCATCGCGTGGGACGACGCCAAGATCCATATCCTGAGCCTCGCCGTCCAGTTCGGTTCGTCGGTGTTCGAGGGGATTCGCTGCTACAAGACGCCGAGTGGTCCGGCAGTTTTCCGCTTGCCTGAGCACCTGCGCAGGCTCCACGACTCCTGTCGTATCTATCGGCTCGAATTGCCGTACTCTGCGGAAGACCTCACTGCCGCCTGCCGGACATTGGTGGGGAAGAATCGTCTCGAGGAGTGTTACCTCAGGCCCATGGTGCTGCGGGGGTATGGTGCCGCGGGCATGAATCCGGAAGGTAGTCCGATCGAGACCTACATCGCTTGCTGGCCGTGGGGCACGTACTTGGGCGCCGACGCACTGGAGCAAGGGGTCGACGTCTGCGTTTCGACTTGGCAACGCATGGCGCCCAACACATTCCCGGCTGAAGCGAAGGCGGCGGGCCATTACACCAACGCGCAGCTGATCAAGATGGACGCTCTGGCCCACGGATTTGTCGAGGCTATTGCGCTGGCGCCCGGCGGGTTGGTGAGTGAGGGAAGCGGCCAGAATCTGTTCCTGGTTCGGGACGGAGAGTTGGTAACGCCGTCGCACGACGGCACCTCACTGTCGGGCATCACCCAGGACAGCATCATCACCATCGCGGAAGATCTCGGCATTCCGGTGCAACGGCGGGCCGTGCCGCGTGAGATGCTCTATACGGCGGACGAGCTGTTCTTCACCGGAACGGCGTCGGAGGTCACCCCGATTCGCAGTGTAGATCGCATCACGGTGGGGGAGGGTAGGGCCGGACCCATCACCAAGCGACTGCAACAGCATTTCCTGGCCATAGCTCGTGGGGAGGTGGAGGATGTGCATGGGTGGCTTACACCCCTCAGCAAAGAATCGGCGGTGGGCGGATAGTATGCGGTAGGCATGGTAGCGCTCAACGCTAGGAACATGAATAAGGACGTACTGACCAAGTTTCCCAAAGTTGTGCTGAAACTTCCCCTCGCCGTGCAGATATGGCTTGGTGTGCTCATGATGGCCAATGCGGTAGTCCCGATGTTCTTTCTCGGGCACCGAGAGGCACAGGCCGTTCTTGGTGTCTTTATGGTGTCGGCCGCATCGATGATGATGCTCGCCAACGTGGTGGGCTTCACCCGGCTCTTGGGCCTGGGCCACGTCTTGTGGATACCGCTGCTCCTCTATCTCTGGAGCCGCATGGGAGGGCACCCCGCCGCAGAGCCGTACGGAGCATGGATACGCATCGTCATGCTTCTCAACGCTGCGTCATTGGTGATAGACGTGTGGGACGTGGTGAGGTATGTGCGGGGAGAGAGAGCGGAGATCGTGGCAGTAGGCAGTGGGCAGTAGCCATGCCGTGTGGGGGGGCAGCTCCGTGAATCTACTCTTGTACCCAGAAAGAGCGGTTCGTTGTGCCAAAGAGTGTCGTCGGCGTGCCGCGCCCCCCGTCCTCGTGGCCCGGCCGGAACGGCTACTTCATTCCTCCCATTCTGCATCTGGGAACTGGATGTTGATGCCGTGGATGTACCCCGCATAGCGGTCCGCCAGCCTCCCCAGAAAGGCGTGCATGAGCTGCCATTCCACCTTTGGGTTCCGAGGGTTCTTCACCACGCACGTGATCACGTGGCCGTCACGGTGCCAGTTGATCCAACCGGCGTACGCCATATGGGTAATCTTCCTTCCACGGTCTTGCGCCGAGAAGGTACGGAGGTCGCCGGACCGCATTGCCTTGAGCAACAACTTGTGAAGGTTCGTGTCTGGGTGCTCAACGATCTGTACGGTGATCATGGGTTATCCTCTGACCGTAGTAGTGAAGGTCAACCTGCGCTTGGGGTTCCCTTGGGTTAGCCCTATTTCCTTACCCATACATTATTACTTCTGTCGCTATCCGGGAACATGCCGACGGCATCTATTTCCACCCGGACCACCGGCGAGGGTGTGGGGACCGTGATATTCGCGACCCTTCGTCCTTGGAGCCACGCGTCTACTGGAACCTCCTCGTGCACCTGATCGCCGCTTGCCAGCGTCAGCGTGAGGCGCACCGGCATCGGCGCCAGTCCCAGGTCCTCCACGACGATCTGGGTACCGCTGTCCGTTTCCGTCACGCTCGAGATGGCCTGATCCAGAGTCCACGTTTCGTAATACCACGTCCGCCAGAACCAATCGAGGTCTTCTCCCGCAACCGTCTCCATGGCGTTGAAGAAATCGAGCGGCTTGGGGTGTTTGAAGGCCCAATCTGCGATGTATTTGTGATAGCCTCGTGTGAACGCTTCTTCACCGATGAGGCCGCGCAACGCCACGAGGATCGACGCCGGCTTCGAGTACGAGGCGGTGGACCGTGCTTGATCGCTGTAGTGGTGATCAGTCCGACGCATCATCTCGCCCTCGAGCCCCATTCGCGCCACCCGCAAGTACCCCTCGCGGTCGTCCAGGTTGTGGTTCACGCCGGGGAAGAACTCCATGCGTGCCTGATTCTCGTTGAACGTCGTCGTTCCTTCATCCATCCAGGCGTGCCGCCGCTCGTCGACGCCCACGATCATGGGGACCCACATGTGGGCCAGCTCATGGGCGGTGACGTAGTAGAGCGCGCTGTCACCCCGGTCGTTGTAATGCCCGATGAGGGTCATCATGGGGAACTCCATGCCACCACCGATGATATCGCCACCCTCGACTGCGCTCATGTGCGGCCAGGGGTACGGGAACCCCGTAAAGCGCGACAAGAAATCGATGGAGTGTTGGGCATAGAGGGCGGCTTGGGTCCATCGTGGAGCAGAGCCGCGATAGAACGCATCCACTCTGGCATACTCAGTCGTTCCGCTCCTGTCGCGGTCACCGACGGGCGTGCGCACGGCATCCCATCGTGAGGCGCGCGTCGCGGTGAAAGCGACATCGCGTAGGGTGTCCGCCTGGAACCGCCAGGTCAACATCCCGTCCGTCCCTGGAAGCGTAGCCCGGTTCGAGCGTACGTCGTCCTCGGTGACGACGGCCACTACTCGATCGCTGCCCTCTGCCGTGGCTAGCCGCTGCAATATGTGGGTGGGTAGAACCTCTTCACGATTCACCAGCTTGCCGGAGCCCATCACGATCCAGCCGGAAGGCGCCTCCACCGTCAGCTCGTAGCTGCCGTACCCTGCGTAGAACTCGGCATTGCCTAGATAGGGATCCATTTGCCAACCGACCACGTCGTCGAACACGGCCACTTGGGGATACCAGTACGCAATGAAGAATAGGTTGTCGCGGCTCCAGCCCATTCGCCCCAGGCCTGTCCGCGGTACGGTGAACGACCATTCGATTTCGACCGTGACGGAATCACCGGGGAGGAGCGGTTCCGGCAGCCGCACCAAGAGGATCGTGCCCTGAACCTGGTATGTGACGTTCTCCGCCAATTCGACTCCGGCCACGGCGATGCGGGACAGCTCGACGCCTCCCGTGACTTCTACGGTGCGATTTCGGATGGCCCCTGCGGCGTGAACGTTCTGATGCAGGTGGAACGCCACGCCCGGAAGTGGTGTCGTTGCTCGGTTGTGGTGCACGATGCGCGCCCGGCCCTCGATGCGCTTCGCTTCGGGAATGAGCTTGACGTGTAGCTGGTAATCGGTCCACTGCTGCCAGTAGTTTGGTCCGGGTTCCCCAGTGGTCGTACGTGAGCCGTTGGCGATGGCCGCCTGAAATTCTGGAGACGGTGTCAGAGGGTACGGGATCGGGCGGGTCGGCCGCTCCGCCTGCGCCAAGACAATTGACGGAAGCCATATGAACATCGCGAGACCGATGAGTACTGAGCTTCGATGCATGGATAGGACTCATGTCTGAGGTTGTAGGTTTCGAGTCTTAGATTGTAGAGTTGCTCATTAGTAAAGATAATGCTACCTAAGCCTCATTACACAGGTACCCGAAGAAATGTCCATTAACGTTGATGCTGAATTCATTCAGGCAACCTTGGTTCGGCTCGTGCAAATCAACTCCGTGAATCCCATCCTCGACCCGGCGAGCCCGGGGGAAGGTGAGATTGCCAGGTTGACCGCGGTCGCGCTCAACGATGTCGGACTCGACGCCTGGACCTTCGAGCCAGAAGAGGGTAGGGTAAGTGTGCTCGGTACGCTGCACGGAGCCGGTCCTGGTAGATCGCTGATGCTGAACGCCCACATCGATACCGTCGGCGTCGAGGGCATGACCGATCCGTTTTCCGCAACGATCGAGAATGGGCGGCTCTACGGCCGTGGCTCGTTTGACATGAAGGGCGCCATGGCGGCGTGCATCGGCGCGGTGAAAGCTCTCGTGGACGGGGGGGTGTCCTTAGCGGGTGACGTGGTAGTGGCCGGAGTGGCCGACGAGGAGTATTCGAGCATCGGTACCACCGATATCATCGGACGCTGCAGCGTCGACGGTGCCATCGTGACGGAGCCCACACAACTCGATCTCTGTTTGGCGCACAAAGGGTACATGTGGCTCAAGGTGACGACGGAAGGCCGCGCCGCCCACGGAAGCCGGTTCGAAGAGGGAGTTGATGCAAACCTGCGGATGGGCCGTGTGCTGTCGGAGCTGGAGGTGCTGGAGCGGGCGCCGGCCTTACCACCGTCCCTCGATGGACATTCCTCTGGACCACGACCCTGGGCATCCTACCCGGGGCCATCGTGTTCACCGTGTCCGGCACCGGGGTGGCAGCCCTCTTCCGGGCAAACCCAGTAGCTGTGGGTCTCGGCTTCGTGGTTTTTCTGGTCGCCTGGTGGATGGTCGCGCGCTACCGGCGCCGGTCAGGCGCGGGAGGGCGGTAGCATTATCCCGGTTCGGCTGCGAAGTTGGAGAGGTTCCGTTACACCCAACATCTGATTGTCGAGGATCGAGGATGAAAAGAGGCGCTTTGATCGCCATCGTGGTACACATGGCGGCGGTAAGCATGATGGCCGGGCAGGCCCAGGGCCGACAACAGCAACCACGCATCACGGCCTTCGTGAATGTCAACGTGATTCCCATGGACGAGGAGCGCGTGCTTCGCAACTACACGGTAGTGGTGGAGCAGGGGAGAATAATGGAGATGGGGCCGGCCGGCAGTGTCACGGTTCCCGCGAACGCACAGCGCATCGACGGGAGCGGAAAATACTTGATGCCGGGTTTGGCCGAGATGCACGGGCACACGCCGAGCGGCCCGTTTGCCGAGACGGTGATGTTTCTGTACGTGGCCAACGGCGTGACAACCGTCCGCGGCATGCTTGGGTTGGAAGGCAACTTGGAGCTGAGGCGGCGGGCCAGTACCGGCCAGATCATCGCGCCCACGCTCTATCTGGCGGGCCCGAGCTTCAACAATCGAACGGTATCGTCGGTGCAGCACGCCATCGATCGGGTGCGGCTGCAGAAGGCGCAGGGTTGGGATCACCTGAAGATCCATCCCGGTTTGACCGTGGAGCAGTACGACGCGGTAGCGCGTACGGCGTCGCAGGTTGGCATTCGCTTTGGCGGGCACGTTCCCGCTGACGTCGGCATCATCCACGCGATCGAGATGGGCCAACTGACGTTCGACCACCTCGATGGCTATCTCCAGTATGCCGGTGGGATCGACGGGCCGATCGACGAAGGGATACTCGCTGAAGCCGTCGAGCTGACGAAGCAAGCAGGTGCTGCGGTAGTGCCGACGATGGTTTTGTGGGAAGTCGGCATTATCGGCCTCGGTGACATCGATGAGATGGAGAACTATCCGGAGATGCGGTATTGGCCGCGACAACAGGTACGCAGCTGGGCCACCCGGGTTCGCCAGCGCCGGCAGGGTTCTGATTTCGACGTCGAGGTGGCGCGGGCCTTCGGGCGCAACCGCATGAGAGTTCTCGAGGCGCTGAACGACGCTGATGTGACGATTCTCATGGGCACCGATTCGCCTCAGATTTTCAGCGTGCCGGGGTTCTCACTGCACCGGGAAATGCAGGCCATGTTGAACGCCGGAATGACGACCTATGAGATTCTCGAGTCCGGGACGAAGAACGTGGGCGAGTATTTTCGGAACAACGATGCGTTTGGCACCATCGGCGTAGGTCGGCGCGCAGACTTCATCCTCACCAATTCGAACCCCCTCGATGACCTAGCGAACGTCTCGGATCGTGCCGGTGTGATGGTTCGGGGACGCTGGTTGTCCGAGGAGATGATCCAGCAGCGTTTGGAAGAGATAGCGCGCGAACTGGGGGATTGAGTTTCGGGGGGAGTGGGGAGTGGTGCAAGGAACTTCGATCAGGTCCGATCAGATTCCTCCAACCACTCCCCACTCCCTATCCTTCCGGCAAAGCGTCGTACCACTCTGCTATCGTCTTGCGCATCTCCGCATCGGGCAACGGCGCGAACGCTGCTCCGAAGTTGTCATTGAGGTAATCCATCTTATACGTGCCGGGAATGGCCACCGTGACCGATGGGTGAGAGATAATGAACTTCAGGGTAGCCTGAGCCATGGTCCGGCAGTTCAATTCCGCGGCCCACCCCGGCAACGGCCGGTCCCCCAGCCGCCGGAACACTCGGCCTCGACGGAACGGTAGATTGACCATGACCGCCATGCCCCGATCCGCGGCGAGCGGCAGCAGGCGCTCCTCCGCCAAGCGGCCGTCGAGCGAGTAATCCAGCTGGACGAAATCCAACTCCTCGTTGCGCATGACCCGCTCGAACGCCTCGTACTGGCGCGTTGACGACGTGGTGATCCCGGTGTATCGGATTCGACCTTCTTGCTTCCACTCTCTGATGCTCGCAAGCTGGTTCTCGGTATCGCCGAGGTTGTGGACCTGCATCAGGTCTATCACGTCCGTGCCGAACCTGCGCAACGACTCGGTCATCTGATCGATCCCGGCTTTTTTCAGGTCGCCGCCTTGCCGTATCCGTCTTCTCAGGCTGATCTTGGTGGCGATGAAGTACTTGTCGCGGTTGCCGATCTCTTGAATGAGATTGCCGCACAACACTTCGGCTGTTCCATACGTTGGAGCGGTGTCCAGCACGCTGCCGCCCATTTCGGGGAATGCTGTCAGCGTCCGTTTGCGTTCTGCAATCTCGGCAGGGTCCGCATCGGTGCTGAAGCGATTGCGGGCGGTGCCGATACCGATCGGCGCGATCATCTCTCCAGTGGATGGGATCGGCCTGAGTACGAGATCTTGTGACTGAGTGAGGTCTGGCCGCCAACCGAAAGCGAGAGATGCGCCGGCCCCGGCGCCCAACTTCACGATTTCACGCCGTGAAAGTTTCATTAACCACTCCTTGGTCTAGAGCACCCAATCCCAATACGCACGGTCGGGACGCGGTGTTGCTCTACGTAGATGTCCGCTCGAACGACTGTGCGGCCTGTCCCTCGGCCCCGATTCCCGGTTCTCCGCCCGTGTCCCTGTGTGCCTGAGCTTTCCCGAGCCCGACCGACAGCACCGCCCAGATCGCCGCCAATGGTACGGTGGCAGCGGCGACCCATCCCAACGCCAAGCCGAGCGCGCGTAAAGCGCCGTCGATCCCGGCGCCTGCGACGTCGCCTGCGCGGTACAGGAACACGTCCACCAGCGGTTTGGCCTTGTACTTCTCGGCGGGCGGCACGACGCTGAACAGCGTCTCACGCGCCGGACGTGCCACGGCGTGCCGGGTGGCGCGGTGCAGTGCCTGGAAAACGGCCATCACCCCGTAGATCGGCCACACGGCCATCACGGCAAAGCCGGCCACGGTGACGACGGGCAGGATTGTCAGGGTCCAGCCCACGCCCAAACGCCGGATCAAGTGGGTTGTTATGAACATCTGCGTGATGAGTGTGGCGATTTGAGCCAACATATCGAACTGGGCGAAACTCCCGACCCGCTGGCTGAACGTGTCCGTGTTGTCCAGAATCACGTTGGCCTGCGTGAAGTAGATCATTGTGTTGGCAATCGCGAGCAGAACAACGTATGCACCGATGCCAAGCAGGTACGGGGAGGTCGCGACCGCAGCCGCACCATCCCAGAACGACCCACCAATCTGCTCGCCGCCCGGTTTATCGGTCGTGTCGTTGCTACCCATCGCCGACAGCGTGGAGTGTTCTGATCGGGTAGCGAATTTGTCGAGCGACAGCATGACCATGATCGCCCCGCCGAACAGTGCCGCCCCGGTCAGCATCAGGCCGGCCGGCAGGTAGACAGATTCGGTCATCCCGCTGATCACGTTGGTTGACCAACCGCCCAAGATGGCGCCCAACGTTCCACCTATCCCGATGAACGCAAACATGCGTTTGCCCTGGTCGACGCTGAACACATCGACCATGTAAGCCCAGAAAAGGCTGTTGACGAACAGGTTGATGACGGAGAGCCAGACGTAGAATGTGTATCCCACGCCGTGGGCAACACTGGTTTCCGCATCCGTGCCGATCAGTCCTCCTCCTCTGCCGGCATCGAAGATGAGCAGCGCGGAGAACGCAGACAGGCACGCGATGACAAACAGATACCCGATGGGAATGAACTTGCGGCGGTCGAGCTTGCTGACCACGCCTCCGAACAAGAGCACGACGACAAGCGAGCTGATAGACGTCACCACGAAGAGCCAGCGCAACTCGTCCATGCCGCGCGAGACGCCCATGGCATCGCGCACCGGCCGCAGGAAGAAATACCCGCACAGCACGCAGAAATAGAACAGCGCGGCCAGGACGCCCAAAGGCAGTTCTCCACGCCGGAAGTTCATGAGACGGGCGGCCCGATCTACCACGGTCACGCTCCTCGGTTGACGCTTCGGTTTGGCGCCGGCTCACTGACGCGGGTCAATCGCGACTCAACTGATACCGGCTGCGATCACGCAGCGGCGCGGCTGTGGCTGGAAGGACGATAGGCAGCGGGTGGTAGTTGTGCGCCCTGTGCCGATCGATCTCCGACAAGAAATCCTGTTGGTTCATTCCGACTTCCTCTTGGTGTGGTTGGAATGTCCAACCAAAACGGTGAAGAGGGCGACAGGGCAATATCCGGGCTATCCTCTTTTTGCAATCCGAGCCGCGCCGTCTAACACCAAGCAGGGACAGCCGGAAAGAGCGTGCCACGTCAGGCGGCTGGCTGGTGGTCCGCCTGCAGTGTCGATAGGGCTGCCTTCGTAACCATTGAGTACGGGCTGTGCTCCCCTACGAAATCGGCGAGCTCGGCAAACACTGCGTTCCTGATGGCCTGATTGCCCGTGCGCTCGACCTTATCGATAAGGTTACGCAGTTGATCTATGCGATCACGTCGTTGTAGGAGTAGAGCGGGGCGATTCAGAGCGATTTCTCGCCATGTGTATTCGCCTCTTTCACTTCCTCCACGTTGGTAAACGAATGCTCCGAGGGGCGCAAGAAACTGAACAGGATCCTCGTCAAAGGGATTCACAAAGGGGTGGCCGTCGTTCCACTTGTTCGCTTTGCTGCCGTTACAATGAGCGCAGACGTACCCAAGGTTCTCCCACACATTTTCTAGGTGCGGAAACTTGGCTTTCGGTTTTATGTGTTCTACGTCGCCATAGTAAATGTGGGGAATCTTACTCTCGCAATACATGCATTTATCATGGCAGGCGTCCTGGAGAGCCGCCTTGTTCTCCGGGTGTTTGTAGTTCTTCCTTAGCCCGGCGGGATTGGGGCACGGGGGCCGATGGAGTGTAATCACCGTTGTCCCTCATCAATGAGGTGGCCCAAAGTCTCTGGGAGGAAATGCTGTAGGCCAATCGTGTGCAGGTGCTCACGGACCGCCCGCAACGTTTCCTCGTTGAGTTTTTGGTTGGCGAATTCTTGCACAACGGCCATTAACTCCGCCTCTGCCCAAACAGGCATAGAGTTCGATACTCCTAACACTTCGTCGAGAACTTGATTGGCGGTGCGAGCCTTGTTCACAAGGTCCAACCGTTCACTGCGGATCTCGTTCAGGTCATCATAGCGTAGGACATATACAGTGGAGTCTTTCACTGAATTCACCACAAGCGGTGAGTGTGTAGAAACAACAAAAGTGACCGTCGGAAATGCCCTAAGGAAATCGCCAAGGATACGACGCTGCATAGTGGGATGGAGGTGGTTTTCGACCTCGTCGATGATGACGGTGAACGGAGTCTGGTCCTTTGCCGCATACATGTAGATCTGCCACGCCAGATCAATGACAGCACTCAACCCGCCCGATGCAGCATCTATCATGAACTCGGCTGAGTTGCACTCCATTACGATTTCGAGCTTACGAATGGAGAATTTTTGAACCCCCAGGGTGGAGGGAAGGACAGTCCTTAAAATCTCCTGAAAGCCTTCGTAGTACGAAATAAGCTCAGGCTCGGGCAGCATATCCTCATTGCCCCGTCCGAAAACACTCCAGGCGATTAGCGTCTCCTTCATATGGAAGCTCGCTGGGACCTCCCGACCCCCAAAATATCGGCCCTTAGTGCTATTCCAGACCAGGTCAAAAGCTTCCTGTTTATTCTTCTTTGAGCGGGGAATGTTTTCCAGAGCTTGGTAACGGTAAACGGATCGGTGCGATGGAACAAAGAAACAAGGCACTGGCTGCTGCTGTTCAATTGTTACCTGATAGGAGGGCGTGTCCCCGGCTGGAACCTTCAACTGCGTTTGATTTCCGTTGGTATACTCCAAACGCCCAATAGTATTCTGGTCCGAACGGTCCTCTCCACGAAACAGCCTTGTCAGGAACCGGACTGCTGCCTCGTACTGTCGCAGGCGTTTCGGTGTTGCTAGCGATGGTACGTTCCAATCGTGGTGACGTGCCAACAGGTTGAGGATTGTAGTCTTACCGCTGGCATTCGCCCCGGTCAGGACCGTCAATCTGGAATCGAAATCGATTGAAATGTCTCGGAACTGTTGCCACTCGCTCAGAGCAAGGTGTTTGAAGCGGTTCCCGGCACTCATTTTGTGGACCTCTCCGGTTGGCCCCACTGGCCCAAAGTCATCCTAAATGAGAATTGCAGATGATGTCACTTCTCACAAGGATGACCCACCTATACTCACGACCTTTGCCCACATACCACCCCGAGGCCGTGGTGAATGAATACGATACTGCGTGAAAGCTTCGCAATCGGCAATATGTTGTCGCGACACGGGGGTACCGCATCCTCGATCACTTCCGTCGTACCGCAGCGGCGAGATGCTGGCCAGTCCCCCGCCGGGCACTCAATGTGCGGCGTTTGCACCCGCCGCTCAACACACTACCCGCTGCTACAAGCGCTCCTGTCCGCCCTACCTTTACCTGTCCTGCATGATCCCCCGCTTGCTGTACAGCGCAACAAGCTCTAAGCATCATCGCCTCAACGCTATAAGCTCATAGCCTCAACGCTATAACAAGCTGGGCACATAATCCGAAAATCACCGAATAAAGCTCTCCAAAGCCCTCTAAGTTATTGCTATATAAGCACTTCAAACACTTGATGTTTTGAGGCCAATGTCGTATCGTATGCTATTGGGCGTGAGTGATCACTCACATTTTGGGAGCAGGAAGGGCTGGGAGCCCTAGGGGAATGGCAGTATTGCCGCAGCGGTTAGAAACCGCGACCCCCGATCCATACGGTAGGGCTGGACGGTGCGTGAGCGTGGGGTAGTTGGGGCGGGACGGGGCAGGTAGAGCGCAACAACGAAACGGCGAGGGAGCCCGAGCACAGCACCTAGGTACGCCGCTAAATACTGCCGGAACCAATTGCCTCCCCTTGTAACAAACCAAAAAGCCTAAAGAAGTAAAGCTGAAACCGGGCGCCTTTATGGCGTCCGGTCATCGTGGAATGGGTATCCACGGTCTGACGAGGCAACCCAACAACAAGGAGGCAAACCAAATGACCAAGAAGAAAAAGACGGTGGCCAAGAAGAAAACAACGCCGGCTAAGAAGAAGGTTGCGCCCAAAGCCAAGACGAAGGCCCTCGGCTCCTGCGCCCGGGTACGGGAGATCGCTGATGGGATGCCAGATGCTGAACCCGCAGCGGTCTACGCCAAGTGCGAAGCCGAGGGGATTCACCAGCGCACCACGCGGGCGGAATTTGCGAATTGGTGCAAGGCCAAGTTTGGGAAGACACCAAGCGAACGCTTTGGAAAGACCACACGGCAGCGGGCGAAGAACAAGGCCGCGTGAAAACACAAGTCGAAACCGGGCGCCCCCGCCGGCGTCCGGTCTGCACAGCGTTGGGAACCTGTGCGCTGATGAGACAACCCAACACAAGGGGGGCAAACGGTGGTATTAGTAGCTAATAGATCAGTGCTGGAAACGGGCTGCTAATCTCTGGTGATCCCGAGAACGCAGCCCCTTTAATGCATGTATACTTACGACTGCTGTGCTATAGGTTGCCGATTCCCGGAGTTGCCAGATATTGGATGAGGTGACGTTTTTCAGGTCGATGGCGCCCGAACCGGTGTCAATGGATACGTCTCCTTCGGCGTTGGTGACCTCCACCGGTCCCGAGCCGGTGTCGATCGAAAGCTCGCCGTGCGTGTCGCGCGTGGTTACCGGGGCGGACGCCACGTCGATGAGAAGGTCACCATCGACGTTGCTCACTTCCACCTCGCCAACGCCGAGGAAGATGCCTATGGTCTTGCCGCCGGGGATCGAGATGGTCAGGTCGGCGTAGGCCTCCAATCCGCGCCCAGAGCCGGTTACGGTCACGCGATCGCCTCGCCCCGACCGACGGCCGAAGAACGTGCCGTCGGACCGCACTCGGATCTGTGCCCGCGAGCCCCCATGCAGCTCCGGATACACGACGCGGTTGTCGGGATAGATTACCCGGAGCGTGTCCGCCGGCCCGATCGTGCCGGTTTCTACGCTCAGTCGATCGGCGTCTGCACCTCCTGCCTCGACCTCGACAATGACGGCCGATCCGCTGCCGGATTGCAGCCGGACGGTCCCGGCGATGTTGTAAATTTCCACCCGCTCGCCCTGGACGCGAAAGGTGCCTGACGCCTGGGCCGGCAGGGCGGACGGGATGGCGATGCTGGTGAGCGAAATTGCGGCAGCCACCGCAGCCGCCGATCGTAGAGGAATGCTAATCGACATGCCGGTACTCCTGTCCAATAGGGAAAACACGACTCGTAGTTGCCAACACGCACGGCCGGCGTTGATGTTTCACAGTGTTACCAGCCGGGCGTGCCTTGGCACTGACGTGATTGGGGGTGGCGAGATTGATTGAGGAGAGTCGAGCGGGATGTGCGGGCGTTTTTCGCTGACCGCGGCCCCCGAATGGGTTGCGGAGCACTTCGGATTGGCGGACGTGCCAGACCTGAAGCCGCGCTACAACGTCGCACCCACCCAGGACGTGGCGGTTGTTCGGCGCGGCGAGAGTGGTAGGCGGCTCGACCTGATGCGGTGGGGCCTGCTGCCGACGTCCATGCCCGATACACCGAGAGGGGCCGGGGACCCGCTGATCAACGCCCGGTCGGAGACCGTCATGGAGAAGCCGTCGTTTCGGCACGCTTTTCTCCAGAGACGGTGCCTCATACCGGCCGACGGGTTCTTCGAGTGGAAGCTGGTGAACGGCCGCAAGCAACCGATTTACTTCACGTTACGCGATCACAAGCCGTTCGCGTTCGCGGGGCTTTGGGAGTGGTGGGTGGCCTCCGATGGTCATCGGGTGGAGAGCTGCACGATCCTGACCACGGAGCCCAACGACATCGTGAGGCCTGTACACGATCGGATGCCCGTGATTTTGGAGCCGGCCGGCCTCGATCCGTGGCTGGCTGTTGGTTCCGATCCCGTGAAGGATCTCCTCTCCCTACTCCATCCCTACCCGCCGAACGACATGCAGTCTCATCCGGTGAGCCCGATGGTCAACAGCGTCGAGCCTGATTCGCCGTCGTGTGTGGCGCCGTACGGCTACGAGGAGCAAGGGGATTTGTTCGGGTGAGCTGCCTCCCGGCGTTAGTCCGCGTTCTTCCGTGGATTCCTCGCAAGAGAGTTGAGTGGTGCGCCCGTCTTTGGCGCTCCTCAGAGGTCAATCAGGGCTGCGCAACAGAATCTCGGCAAAGGTAGTAGGATTCGCCGGATAGTTCCTCCGCGACAGCGAGGCCACGCGCTTGCCGCCCGCGGTGGATGTCACAGTGAGACTCAGGCGCAGGCGATCGCGGCCGAGGTGAGGCAGCGCCAGCTCTGCGGAGTATCCGGTCCTCGTACGTCGTGCACCGTATTCCAAACCGTCAGCCATGGGAGCTACCACAGGCGACGGATCGCTACCGAACGTCGAGAGATGAAATTCGCTGAAGGTGAGGGCGCGGTTGTCCGCCAGCCACTTCGCCATGAATCCCTCGAATGGCAAAGCAGTGACCACCGGCTCGGCGTTGGCGATGTTGTTGGGTGGCGGCAGCAGCACGAAGAGATCGTCCTTCCCGATCGCGCCGTCCGTAGGATCTCCGTCGATGACGATAGCAATGTGGTCGGCCTCACCCAGCATACGGCCTCCCCGCACACGAATGTTACTGTACTGGGTTGCTACGGCCAAATACAAGAATTCGTCGTCGCGACGAAACGCGACCCTGATGTCGGTGGACCGTCCGGAGCGGTGCAGGGGCCGCCAGTCTGCATTGTGCCATTCCGATAGATTGCCGTCAACGACAACCGATGTTGTGGTATGAGCGGCCACAATGCGATCTAACTCGCTGCGATAGACCAACAGCCGGTTACGTTCCTCGTAGGCGGGAGAGCGGCCCAACTCCGCCAGACGCTCTCGTTGTCGGATGACAAACGGCTCGAGTTCATCGTGTAGCGCCCGGAGAGCGCCGTTGGTGGCGCTGCTTCGCTCGAGGTCGGTCAGGGCTGTCTGCAGTTGTGTCAGTGCGTCTTCAATAGGCGCCACGTAAATCGTATCAGACAGAATGTAGAGGGGCTCAAAGAGGTTCTCGTCCCAGCCGTAATCGCCGAATACTCCAACAAATGGATTCAATGCCTCGGCGTTTTCGCCGTAGAGCATTTCCAGAGCCGCGCCGACGGATTGGCGTGGATCGTATCCGGAGGGGTCGCGCGCGTAATCGGCCAAGGTTGCCAGAGGGATCATCGAAGCGTGGGCCTCGTTCATCGGATTGGCGATTATGCCGATGGTGGCGCCGGCAAGATCCGCCGCGCGCCCCGTAAACGGTCCCAGGAACAGACGCCAACGGGCGTAGTCGTTTACCGGATAGTTGTCCCACAGCAGGGGCTTGCGTCGCAGCAGGCGACCCCAGTCTGAGGCCTGTGCCGCGCTTATGGTCGGCGACGCGACGTCGGGCCCCGTCCACAAGATCGTGACGTCGTGAGCAACCCCGGCGCCGATCTCCGCCAGATATTCGAGGTCGCCCCACGCATTCGTGTAGGTCGTAGGCGTGAGGGCCAGCGTCTGTCCGCGTGCTGCGAGGTGCTCGTGCAGTTTGTTGGTGAGCGCCACATGGGCTCGGGCCAGCGTGCCGAACGCTTTCCGGTCGGCGTCGTGGGTGAGCTGCGGGGGAACGTCGTCCACGAACAGACCGAAATGCTCCACGCCGAGATCGGCCACCTGGTCGATCTTGTGCATGAGATCCCGATAGTCAGTCGAATCCGAGTAGGTAATCGTGAGTCCCGGGCTGATGGCGTACCAGAACTCCACACCCGCCTGCTGCGCCGTCACGACGAGCTCTTGAAGCTGCTGTCTCTCGTCCTCGGGGTACGGCTCGCGCCACCGGCTGCGGTGGAATGGGTCGTCTTTCGGAGCATAGATGTAGACATCGAGACCTACGCGGCCCATGAACCACAGCATGTCCAGCCGATCCCGCTGAGACCACGGTGGGCCGTAAAAGCCTTCGATGACGCCGGAGAGCTCGAAGGCCGGGACCTGTGCTTCGGTGCAGCTTAGAGCCGCCAGGACGGTCAAGGGGAGGTATTTGGATCGTTTCATGGTATGCTTGGATCGGTGGTTGAACAGTCAAACTTCCTCGTACCACTCCCCACTCCCCACTCGAGCCTAACCTCTCCCCCCCGCGAGCTTCTCCGCCTGCGGCGATCGCAGGAGCCTCCACATGGCGAGACTCCCCAAAATCGGTCCAATGACGAGGGTGGCAAACGCCCAGCGCCACCCCACCAAATCGACCGCACCAGGAATCAGGCGAATGGAGACCAGCGTGAGCAGGAACCCCATGGAAGTCTGCGCGGTGAGAAGCGTGCCCACGTATTCCCTTTGCCCCAGTTCGCTCACGGCCGATGAAAATTGCGCGGAATCAGCGACGATGGCGAATCCCCAGATCAAGGCAACGGCGGTGACGATGTAAGGGTGACCGTTGACGAACAGTCCGATAGTCACCGCGCAGCTTCCACTGATCACCATGCTGGCGATCGTCGTGCGCGTGCGGCCCCAGATGTCGGCCAGCCGGCCGGCGAGCAAGCTTCCTGGCCCACCGGCAGCTATTGCGAGAAAGGCGACCAGGGCCGCGGTCCTCTCCGGCCCGAGGGCGCCGAAAACGGAAGCACCCGGCGCGCTGGCATAGGCGAAAGTGAGAAACAACGGGATCCAGGTCCACATGGCGTAGAGTTCCCACATGTGGCCGAAGTAGCCGAAATTGGCGAGTCGGAGCCCCCGCTCTGTGATCGACCGGGACATGTAACTCCAACGGAACTTCGGTGCCGGGGCCCGATGAGGGCCTAACGTACCAAAGAACCACACCACCAACCCGCCCGCAGTGGCGAGACCCGAGACCGTGTACAAAACGGGATGCCATTCAGCGATACCTCCGAGCCCGCGCACGAGATGGGGCGATGCCGTACCCACCGTCAGCGCGCCAACCAGGAGCCCTAGCCCCAGGCCCCGGTCTTCCTTGGTCCATGTCGCGATGATCTTCATGCCCACTGGGTATACGGCCGCGAGCGTGACACCTGTGGCAAACCGGAGCAACAGAGCCAACGGAAGACCGGTGGCGACGAGTGGGATCAAGGCGTTCAACCCGGCGCCTGCGAACGCTCCCGCCGCAAAGACCTTGCGCGGCTCCCAGATGTCCGAAACGTTGAACAGCGCGCTGGCGAGGGCACCGGTGACGAATCCGAGCTGCACGGTCATAGTCAGCCACGCGGCGTCACCCGTGCTGAGGTTCCATTCCTCGATCAGGGCCGGGGTCACGGCCGTGGCCGAGAACCACAGGCTCATGACTAGGAGTTCGGCCAGAGCAAGCAGCAGTAAGGCGCGCCATTTTTGTGAAACTGCTAACCGGGGCTCCTTTTTTCTTATGGACGAGGCGTGCCTCGCCTATACGAAAAAGGGCCCCGGTGCGTCGACCACCGAGGCCCTTTATCTATCCAACTGCCCTGAGCTATCCTCGACCTTGGGCTACCTGGCGCTCCTCGCCCGTTTCGAAATACACGCGGTTCTTTGCGATGTAGCTCGTCCACTCCTCGGGCGTATCCTCCTCGGTGAAGATCGCAGTCACCGGGCACTCGGGTTCGCACGCGCCGCAGTCGATGCATTCGTCGGGGTGTATATAGAGCATATCGGGCCCCTCGTAGATGCAGTCGACCGGGCAAACGTCCACACAGCCCCTGTCCAGGGTCTCTATGCACGGTTCTGCGATGATGTATGTCATTCAAGCTCCCGTTTCGTAGGGGTGGCTGGGTAGGCCGAATCTTTAACTTAGACCTTACCGAGTGTCAAGAGTGTGCGCTAAACGCACGACCTGGGGTTACTTTCCTGGGAATTATGATTGCCTGTAGCGGGCAACAGACTCGGGAGAAAGCACAGTGCGATATGATCCCCAAATGGTTCAACCGATGCGAGAGGAGCTAACCACTCTCGGTTTTGAAGAGCTTCTAACGCCGGACGCCGTGGACGAGGTGTTGGGGTCTGATGGCGTCGTCCTGGTGGTGGTGAATTCGGTGTGTGGTTGTGCCGCAGGAAAAGCTCGACCAGGTGTGCGGCTTGCCGTGCAGCACGACAAGGTTCCGGACAAACTCACGACCGTGTTTGCGGGTATGGAGATCGACGCGACCGAAAGGGCCAGGAGTTACTTCCCTGGCTATCCACCGTCGAGCCCGCAAATCGGACTGCTCAAAGACGGCAAGTTGGTGTATCTGATGGAGCGGCACGATATCGAAGGGCGGGAGGCCAACGAGATCGCGGCAAAGCTAGTCGATGCCTTCGACCAGCACTGCAGCAAGGTCGCATAGCCACGTCTCATGATCCTCATTGATCCGCTGGCCCACCCGGTCATTGCGCACCGGGGGGCCAGTGGGCGATTCCCCGAAAACACTCTTCTCGCGTTTCGCAAGGCCCTCGAACAGCGGGCGGACGCCATAGAGCTGGACGTTCGCCTCACGAAGGACGGGATTCCGGTCGTCATTCACGATCCTACCGTCGAGAGAACTACGGATGGAACCGGGATGGTTGGGGACATGACCCTCGTCGCCATTCGCGAGCTGAATGCCGGGTGTGGCGAATCGATCCCCACATTGGCGGGGGTCTTCGAGGCAATCCAGGGGACTCCCCTCATGGTCGAGATAAAGGAAACGAGGGCCGGTCAGGCAGTTGTGGACGCCATCCGGGCGGCCGGCGCAGGCGACCGGGTTCTCGTTGGCTCTTTCGAATCTGCACCGCTTGGCGCCGTTCGGGCCGTCGGCATGAGGACGATGGCCAGCCGACCGGAGACTAGGCGGTTCTGGCTGGCGACCCGACTGGGGTGGGCCCCGCTCGGAGATCGATACGAGGCGTTTTCCCTCCCCGAGTATCGGGGCCGCATCAGGGTCGTGGATAGTCGCTTTGTCCGACTGGCGAAGCAAAAGGGCCGGCCGGTCCACGTCTGGACCGTCGATGATGTGGAGACTGCACGACGCTTGATGTCCCTCGGCGTGGCCGGGATTCTCACCAACTATCCCGATCGGATGGGTGCGCTTGGAAGTGGGAAGTAGGGAGTGGGAAGCGGAGGGAGGGGGGAGGAGGGAGGAGAACCAATTTGGGGCTTTCGAGGAACATGGGGTAGCCTGGTCTCGTTGACAGCGAGGACCGGGGTGGGCATCTACCGAATCATTAGATAAAGGACGTCGGGTCAGGAGTGGTATCGAAGCAATGAGAAGGAATACTGCCGTACTCATCGCCGGGTTGTCTCTCGGCTGCGCCTCCGGCGGCTACGTGGATGGTTCGCCGGCCGCGCCGGCGGTGGGCTCGAGCATCGGGCCCGACGCTGGAGGTGAGATCGATGTCACCCTGTTGCTGGTGGGAGATGCCGGTTGGGCGAAGGCCGACGATCCGGTGCTCGACCGCGTCACGGCTCACGCATCGGAACGACCGGACCGTACCGTGGTCGTTTTTCTGGGGGACAACGTGTACCCGGATGGGCTTGCGGCGGTGGGGTCGGCGGATCGAGAGCGGGGGGAGCATATTCTGAAGGCTCAGCTCAGAGTCGGCCGCAAGAGGGGGAGGGGGAGGGGGGCGCGGCTGGTTTTTGTGCCCGGGAATCACGATTGGGACGAGTCTGGGCCCGACGGGTGGGAAGAGGTGCTGGGTCAAGGTCAGTTTCTGGCGAGCAACGGCGCGGAGCTGTTGCCGGCGGGGGGGTGCCCCGGGCCGAGTGTGGTGGATGTTGGATCTCAGGTGCGTATCGTTGCCCTCGACACACAGTGGTGGCTGCATGGAGAAGCGAAGCCGCAAGATCCCACATCCGAGTGCGGGGTCGATAGTGAAATCGAAATATTCGACGCTCTGGGTGTTGCGTTCGAGGCTGCCGAGTCGCGACAGGTAGTGGTCGTAGCGCACCACCCCTTGGCATCGGCTGGCAGGCACGCTGGTTATTTCGAATGGAAGGACCACATATTTCCGTTGCGCAACGTGGCAAAGTGGATGTGGATACCGCTGCCGATCATCGGCTCGGTGTATCCGCTGATGCGCCGACTCGGGGTTACGGCTCAGGACATGTCGGGGTCGGAGAACCGTCACATGCGCCAGGCCCTGGACTCGGTGTTCGCCATCTATCGGCCGTTGATTTATGCGGCCGGTCACGACCATTCTTTGCAGGTCTTGGAGGGTGAGACGGCACGGTATTTCTTGGTGTCCGGTGCGTCGACGATCGGTCATTTCAGGGCTGTGGGTCGTGAGGACCGAACCCGCTACGCACGGGCCGCTACAGGGTTCATGCGGCTTGACTTTACGACAGACCGGCGGGTACGACTCGGAGTGTTTACGGTGGACGAACGAGGAACGGAAACAGAAGAGTATTTTGTTTGGCTGGATACAAAGTGAGAAGCTGAGGTGTGTGATGATTGTGCGGCGTCTGACTAGTCTCACCGCGTTACTCGCCGCTGTATATGCGTTCGACTCCCCCCTGACGGGCCAGGACAGCGTCACGGTTTTTGCGGGCGAGTATCCCGCCGGCCGGCTCAAACGGATGTTCTTCGGGAGCGACTACCGGGATCTGTGGACCACTCCGATCCGAGTTCCGTATCTGGACTTGCAAAGCTACGCGGGCGGGGTCACGCCGGAGCGGACGGGGGGATTCGGCCAAACCATTTCCCTTCACTTCTTGGGCGCCGACGGCAAGAGATACGTCTTTCGGTCTATCGATAAGGACCTGTCGCGGCGCTTGGAAGAAGGGCTCCTCGACACGTTCGTCGAAAACATCATTCAGGATCAAACCAGCGCGTTCAATCCGGCTGCGGCGTTGGTGACGTCGTCCCTGGTCGAGGCGGCCGGCGTTCTCGCGGCGAAGCCGGAGATGTTCGTTATGCCGGACGATCCGGTGCTCGGGGAATTCCGTGAGGGGTATGCGGGCATGCTCGGGATGATCATGGAAGACCCCGACGAGGGCCCTGATGACACCCCCGGCTTTGCCGGATCCACGCGGGTGACGGGGTCGGACCGGGTGCTGGACGACACCGAGAAAAGTCCGCGCAACCGGGTCGACGAGATCGGTTTTCTCAAGGCGCGCCTCCTCGACGTCTATTTGGGGGACCGCGACCGCCACAAAGGCCAATGGAAGTGGGCGCGGTTCGAGGAGGGAGACGGCTACCGTTGGGAGGTTGTGGCGGAGGACCGCGACCAGGCGTTCGTCAAACAAGACGGCACCGTCTTGTGGATTGCCCGCACCTTCTTCCTCCGTAAGCTCACCAACTTCTCCGCCAACTACAGCAATCTCGTCGGGCTCACCTTGAATGGCTGGGATCTCGATCGCCGGTTCTTCGCCGGATTGGAAAAATCGGTGTGGGATTCCGTGGCGCTTGACCTCCAGCAACGGTTCACCGACCAAGTGATTGAGGATGCTGTTCGCAAACTGCCACCGGAATACTATGCGCTGCGAGGAGAGGAACTCACCTACGAGCTGAAGAACCGCAGAGATCACCTGCGGGAGGTCGCCGACGACTATTTTACCGACTGATGGCGGAGTACGTGGATATCCAAACCACCGACGAGGATGAAATCGCCACGATCGATCGTAACGACGATGGCACGGTTCGCGTTGAGGTGGCTCTCACGCCTAGCTCGGAGCCGCACTTCCGGCGCACCTTCTATCCGGATGAGACGAAAGAGATCAGGCTGCACCTTCACGGGGGTGAGGATCGGGCGGTAGTCCGCGGCAACAGCGGTGACATCAAGATTCGGGTGATTGGTGGTGGCGGACGAGATCACCTGGTAGATGCGTCTTCGGCGCCAACCTACTTCTACGACCGTGGAGAGGGGACGGAATTCGTGCGCGGGTCGGGCACGCGGGTCCACCGGCGGGAGTTCGAGGCGCCGCCGTCTCCGGATTTTGCCCATGAGCACCCGCCCGATTGGGGGTATTGGTTGAAGCCGGCGCCCGGAATGAGTTTTAGTTCGGATTTCGGTTTGTTGGTCAGCGGCGGCTTCCATCGCTATCAGTACGGATTCAGGAAATTCCCACACAGCTCGCAAGTCACGTTAGTTGGCGGCTTCGCTTTTGGAGCAAACGAACCGACGGTTTCTCTGCGGTTGGAGCAGCGCGAGGTAAAACCCAACTTGCACGTAGAATTGGGCGCGGAGTTGACCGGGCTCGAGATCATTCGGTTTCACGGATTTGGTAACGAGTCGCAGATCCCTTTTAGCAGCAGTTTCTACCGCGTGGATCAGAAACAATCTCATTTTACAGTGGGTCTCGCGCTCGAGCCGTCGTCTCACGTGCGCCTTACGTTCGGAGGTGTGGGGAAGGTCGCCGTGACGGATCGCGACGATCCAACCTTTCTCCAGAGTCTGGGGACGGCCTTCTACGGCACGGGAACATTCGCGCAAGTTGGCGCCCAAGGCGGCGTGCGATTGGATTTTCGCGACCGGGCGGTGGCTTCGACCAAGGGGGTCGTTTTTAGCGTGGCGGGATCGGTCTACGGGCCGTGGATTGACGTGACCGAAAAAACGTTTGGGGAGGTGCATGGCGAGGTGTCGGCCTACGCGACTGCCTGGGCCACCCTGGCTTTGCGCGGAGCCGCCAAGAAGGTCTTCGGCACGTTTCCGTTCCAGGAGGCCGCGTACCTCGGGGGGAACTCTACCTTGCGTGGGTTTAGGGAGCAGCGATTCGCCGGAGACGCGTCACTGCTCGGCAGCGCCGAATTGCGATTTCCGTTAGCCAAGGTTCGCATCATCTTTCCGGGGAATTTCGGAATCCATGGTTTGGTAGACGTGGGTCGGGTGTTTTCCGACTTCGACATTCCCGGAGAGAACACCTGGCACTCGGCGTTTGGTGGCGGTTTCTGGATTTCGGTGTTGGATCCCGCAAACGTCTTCAGCGTTTCGATCGCTCGCAGCGACGAAAGGACCGGTGTGTACGTCCGAACGGGATTCCACTTCTAGGCGATGAAGAGCCCCATCGAGGTCAAGCTCGACGTCCCCAGTCGGGAAATCATCGACAAGCTGGCTTCGGACGCGCCACCGCTGGGCATGCGATGCACTCCGCTGAAGCACTACTTTCATCGTGACATCTACTTCGATTCGCGCGACAAGACGCTCGAGAAGCGGGGAGTCACTTGCCGCCTTCGAACTCGTTCGGACGACAAGCGCATCCTCTCGCTGGAAATCCGCCAAACCCGAGAGCGGCACGTTCATGAGGAGGAGGTGCCCGAAGTCGATCCTCATGACGTGTTGCGGGGAAGCTCCGATCCGGCCAGACGCCTTCGTGCCATCATCGATCCGGATCGGCTCGAGCCCACCATCGAGCTAGAGACCGAACGGCGTCAGCGGCGTTTCTGGAAGGGATGGTTGCCGCTTCCGCAGTTCGAACTCGTGTACGATATCGTTGCCGTTCGTAGCGAAGGCGACTCCCGGTATTTTTATGAGTTGAAAATACGGCACCTCCGCGGGGGTAAACCGAATATCGAGGCGGTGGTACGAGATTTCCGGAGTCGCTATGCGCTCCGTACTACGCTATCCCGAAAGGTCGACCGCGCCCGGAAGAAACTAGCCAGCCTCGAGAGTCGCGCCCTGGCCCGGGAAGTTCACGGGATCCATGAAGTCGCGGTGATTGCCACCTACCAAGGCGAGATCGGCATGCGACGTGCGGGCAACGCATTGGTGCTGCCGGTGGAGCAAGGGAACGGCGAGGAAACCTGTCGTGGCCTGCTTCGTGCAAACGTGGGGACGGCAGAGGGCGAGGTACGTTTGCTTGGGGTTGCACCTGCCGCCGCAACGCGTCCGCTCCTCGAGGTGTGGCTGGCTGATGACCTCCCCAGATCGGCGGCAACACCGCCCGAAGAGGGAGTGAAGTGGTTCACTCTGCCCGATATCATGAGGCGCGTGGGTTCGCCGCTGCTGCGCGATGCCCGGACGCTTGCGGCTCTTGCGGTGGCGGTGCGGTCGGATCTCTTCCAGCTAAAGGCGAATCCGGTGGCGACCGGGGAGCGCGCCCCGGCCGCCACGTCTACAGCGCCTGATCCGGGCACCCAGACTCTTGCCGATCTCCAGAAGCCTGAGCTTCCGGAGGAATCGCTCCATACGTGGGAACCGGTGCCCGATCAGTTCATCAACGAAGAGCTGAGTTGGCTGGAATTCAACGCCCGCGTGCTCGAGTTGGCGGAAGATCCCGGAACACCGTTGCTGGCCCGGTTTCGGTTTCTCGCCATCTTCAGCTCGAACCTCGACGAGTTCGTGATGGTGCGGATCGGCATCCTGAAGCAAGAGGTTCTGGATAGTGTGGTGGAGAAGACGGTGGACGGACTCACACCACAAGAACAACTCGACGCCATTTCGGTGCGCCTGAATCCGCTGATGCGGCGGCAGCAGCACTGCTTTCGGAAGCTCCTTCCGGAGCTGGAACGCCATGGCGTAGCACTGCGACAGTGGAACGAATTGGACCCACCCACTCGGGATGCAATGCGGGCGTATTTCGACGAACAGATCTTCCCGGTGCTGACCCCGCAGGCCATGACGCAGGCGCCGGGTCATCCGTTCCCTCACATCACCAATCTCAGCTTGGCCCTCGCGGCGATGGTGCGAGACGAAGACGGCGGGGCACTGCACTTTGCCCACATAAGGATCCCGGGTGGGTTGCCGCGACTCGTGCCCTTGCCGAACGGCCAGGATCGCATCCCCATCGAGGAGATCATCAAGGCGAACGTGGGAGCGCTGTATCCCGATCGTCGGGTGGAAGGCGTGCACGCATTCCGGATTACGCGCAGCGGTGATATCCACATAGACGAAGACGGGAGTTCCGACCTGTTGCACGCCGTTGAGCAGGAAGTGAAGCGGCGCCCGTTCGGATCGGTCGTGCGCATCGAGGTAGAGGAGGCCATGCCGCGCCCGACGCGAGAGCTTCTGGAGCGCGAATTGGAGTTCGAAGAGTCTTCACCCGGCGCACTTTCGGACGCCGACGTGTTCGAAATCCAAACGATGGTAGACCTGACGGCATTGCAAGAGATCGCCGCCCTGCCGATGCCGGAGCTTGACTACCCCAAGTTCAGTGCTGCATCGCAGCTCGATTCCGAGGTCTCGATCTTCGACCAAATTCGCAAGGAGGAAATCCTCGTGCACCATCCGTACGATTCGTTCGAGTCGACAGTGGAGCGCTTCATACTGGATGCGGCTGATGATCCGGACGTCATCTCGATCAAGCTGACGCTCTACCGCAGCGGTGACCAATCACGGATCGTGGACGGGTTGATGCGTGCGGCTCAGGCGGGCAAAGAGGTCGCGGTGTTTGTCGAGCTCAAGGCGCGGTTCGACGAGGAGCGGAACATCCATTGGGCGAGGAAGCTCGAGCGGGCCGGCATTCATGTGGTGTACGGCATCGTGCGTCTGAAAACACACGCGAAAACCACGCTCGTGGTAAGGCGCGAGGGAGATACAGTGCGTCGATATGTACACATCGGAACCGGCAACTACAACGCAGCCACCGCGAAGTTCTACACAGATCTGGGATTGTTGTCGTGTCGACAAAAGTTGGGGGCAGACCTCAGCGACTTGTTCAACGAGCTAACCGGATCGTCCAGGCCACCGCAGAGCAAGTTCCGCCGCTTGCTGGTGGCTCCCAAGCGGATGCGCAGGAGGTTCCTCAAGTTGATCGAACGCGAAGCAGAGCATGCACGCTCCGGTCGAGGCGGACAGATTCGGGTAAAGCTGAACGGACTCGCCGACACGGAAATCATCGGCGCGCTCTACTCGGCCTCCCAGGCCGGCGTAGAGATCGACCTGATCGTGAGGGGAATCTGCACTCTCCGTCCCGGCGTGCCCGGCCTTTCGGATCGAATCAGAGTAATCAGCATCCTGGGCCGGTTTCTGGAGCACGCCCGCATCTACCACTTCGCAAACGGAGGAGAGCCGGAGTTCTACATCGGCTCGGCCGATTGGCGTCCCCGAAACCTCAGGCGCCGAGTTGAGGTCGTCACGCCGGTCGCCGATCCGGACGCCCGGGCCCGCCTCGAAGAGATCTTGGACCGCGAACTCGACGATCCTTTTGCCTGGCACATGAACTCGGATGGCAGCTACAGCCGACGACCGGCGCCGATCGGTGTCGATCAGCGAAGCGCACAGGATTATTGGGTTGCTCGGCTCGCCTGAAGTGCGTCGGCGATGTGCTCTATGCGCTGCACGAGCGATTCGGCTCGACCGTCGAGCCAGCGCTCCCTGAAACCGTCGAATTCGCGCTGCGCCTCGAACCTCATGTGATCGAGGCCGGCTTCGAGCGTTTTCCTGGCCTGGTCCTCGAGGACAGGGGTCTGGGCGGGGGCGGGGGAGGGGGGGGATGTAGGCGTTGCCATGGGCTCGAATGCGGGGGATTCATCGGCGGACAGCTCTCCTACCCAGCCCCCGAATCCCGCTGCGAGGGCGATTTGCATTCGTAAAATCTGTAAATCCCGAAGTGCCCCGAGCGTGTCTTGCATGGCCTTCAGTTCCATAATGACGTCGCGAGCGTCTGGGATAGCCTTGCTCAGCGGTTCCAGGATGTAGCGCAGCCGTTTGACTGCTAGTCGGGCCCGATGCGTTGCCCTGACCGAGTCCACCGAATCGATCTCATTCAGCTGCCCCCGCAGCTTGGCGGCATGTTTGCGGAGCGCGGCCTGAGTGACGACGCTGACGCTCTGGATGGGAGCATCCTGGGATCCGCCATGCTCCGGAACGGACCAGCGCCGCTTCCTGAACCTCTCGCCGATCTCGGCAAAATGTTTCCTGATCGATGCCAGGTCCATGCGGTCGGCTCCGTTTTGGCCGTTCCCGCAAAACTCCGTGAGGATCAATCCGAGCCCCTCCCGCTGGCTCGGTGATACTGTATCGCTGCGTATCTGCCGCTCGATCCAGTCTCGCTGGACTTCATAGTCGCGGCCGAGATTGGTTGCCGAAACGAGTTCGCTGAGGCGTTTCCGGAGCTTGTTGGTGCGGCGCTTCCCAAGATGGTCTCGGTGGGTCTCGAGATGGGTGCGCAACCTCCTCAGGGCAACCCGGAAGTCGTGCAGTGCCTCGTCGTCCTGTTTTCCCAAACGGGCGCACGCGGCCGAGACCTTGTCGAACAAGCTCCGGGCCAGGCCGTGGTAGGCCTCTGCTACCGGATCTCCGGATTTGCTCTTGGTCTGGCTCATCGGGACGGAGTGCTCCCCCAGCAGGCGGCGCGAGACATTTGATACAGTTGAATAAAAACGTCTGGACTGGCGATGACAACCGTGGACCTGAGATTCACCTGAGATGGTAGAGCGTCAGCCGCGCTCGTCCCCGGCCGCCCTCATCCGCGAGCAACAGGGTGCCGTCCGACGTGAAGCTAATCCCTTCGATCTGGCGGTGATTCCCCCGTTTCAATTTCACCACGGCCACCACCCGCCCGTCGGGGGTGATCTCAGCCATGGCGGACTGCTGTGCCGCCACGATGACATAGTTGCCGCTCAGAGGGTGTCGCTCGATGCCGGAAGGGCGGAATGACTTGCCGTCGATTCGGCTTGTGATCTCGCCGAGAGGGATCAACAACGGTGCGCCCGTGATTTCGCGACTGTCCAGGGAAAAGCGGTAGATGGCAACGAAGTCTTCGATCTCCTTGTCGCGCGGTGTTTTACAGACCAGTAGCAGCACTCGGTCTGCGGGTTCGAAGGCCAGGCCCTCGACTTCGCACTTTTTGCCTACGCCGGTGCCGTAGGTGTTGAACAGCTGGCGTCCGTCGTCCTCTCCTTCGCGGCTCTCATAGATCAGACCCCAGCTGGTGACCAGATAGAACCGATCGTCAGCGGAGGCGATACCCTCGAAGTCCCCCCGTGCCGGATTGTCTCCCATCGCAAAGGCTTTGACGAGCCTGCCTTCGCTGTAGTCTATCTCGTAGATGACGGCTCGCTCGTCGTCGTGAGCGAAAATTCGGTCCCCGGGTGCGGAGGCCAGCCCGGAGATCTCCCTGAGGCGCCCGGGAAGTCTCCATCTCGTGGCGCCTTCTTCTGTCAGGTCGTAATCGTTGAGTGTGACCGCCTGTCCCCGTACATCGGAAGGGAATGCCAGCACGCTGAGCGCCACCAGGCAGGCGGCTCGAAGCCAGCCTGCGGTTACTTGGGAAGCGTACCCGGTCCTCTTTTGACTTTCTCAGCTTCAGATTGCGGTACTCAGCCGCAATGATGTGTTCTGCCCCCCGAGACCGAAGCGTCGAGATGAACTGTGACGGTGTAACATCCTTGGGCAGGCTAATCAGGTATTCCAGAGCCGAATTCCCGTCGGGTGTCGGCGACACCTCCGCGAGCTTGAATCGCTCGGCGTGCTGCTGCAACACCTCGTCGATGGCATCCAAGCACTTTTCGTTGGCCTTGGCGAGCACGACCAGGAGCCCGTTGAACTTCTTCCTGCCGACGCTTTCGAATTGGTCCCGCAGGCGCGCTTTACGCTCTGCAATCTTCGTGATGGAGTCGGGGGTCAAGGCTGCAAGCTGGCTGGGATCGCCGATCGTGAGGTTGCCTAGGCCCGCGCCGGGCGTGCTTCCGACGCCGGCCAACACATCGCCCAGGCGCATCTTGGGGGTCCGGCCCTTGATGGCGTCGGCGTAGATGTTCCCGATCTTTCGCTTCCACATGAACATCACGAGATAGTTGAACATGACCGATGTCACGAAGGCGATACCGAGAGCTTGCGCTCCGGCGGCCAGAGCCGTCCCGATGGCCAGGAAGATGTATACGGCGTCCTTAGTATCCTCCAGGGTGCTGCGAAACCGGACCGCGGCCACTATGCCTGCCAACGCGAAGGCAAGAGCGAGGCTGTTCACGACCACGATCACAAGCCCTGTGACCGGCACGGGGAGGATGAGCACCGTGTGTACCACGGACTCATCGTATCCTTTTTCCTGTTTTGTGACCATGTAGACCCACGCCACTGGGGTGAGGACCAAGAGCGCACCAATGATGGCGGTCAATGCCTGAAGGCCGGTTTCCAACGGGTCCCGGGGTTGGGCTGCTTCGACGCCAACTGTGCCGCCGAACTCGCTTCCAGACAGTGCGGCGAGCCGCTCCATCGTGAATGCCGATTCGAGCCCAAGATCTGGGAATGCTATGATCAAGGCGTAGGTCACAGTCATCACGATGATGTAGTACCCGGTCAGCAGAACGTATGGAGACTTTGGCATCCATCTAGTAGCCATACTGGATTGCTCCCTTCTTCACATCTGTTACGTCTTCCCGAGCTTGCGAAGCTGCTCCGGTGTCAACGCCCATTTGAGCCACGAGTTCCCCGCTGTGGGGTAATCCTCCCAGCCGAGCAGGCACGCGCCCCCCTTCTTGAATTCCATGAAATGGTTGAAGGGAGCCGCAAGCAGCCAGCTGGCCAATAGTCCAAGATGTGGCTCATGGCCCACCACCGCCAGCGTGTCGTTCTCGCCCTGTTCCTGCATCCACTTCAGTACGTCGTCGCGCTCCCCTGCCGGGGCAAGACCGTCGAGTTCTTGTGGCGACACATCGTCGTATGCCGCGGCCAGGATGTCGGCGGTTTGCACGGCGCGGACGAGCGGGCTGGTGGCGATCGCATCGATGTCTGGCACGTTCGTCACGATGCCATCGACGATGCGCCGCATCTGGCGTTCGCCCTTGGCGGTCAGCAATCGCTCCTCGTCTGCTTCCTCGGAATCGGAAACCGGCTCGACGGCGGCGCCATGGCGGACAATCAGCAATTCCATCGGCTCGTCGCGGTACCTCGAGGCCTAGCGAAGATTCCTCGACCCTATCGAACGCGGTTTTCTCTTCCTCAGCCGAGTTGCCTCCCTGAGCCGCATTTCCGCGAGATCGATCAGCGTCTCTTGCGTGCCCTTCGCCTGGCTACCCTCTTTCGGTCGTCGCTGGACGTAACTGCCATCCGGTGCCATATCCCACGTGCTGCGCTGGTCGTTCACGTGACTATCCAACACCGCCCGGAGTTCGCCGATAAGCGCGGGTTCCTCCACCGGTATGAGGATCTCGACGCGATCGTCGAGATTTCGCTTCATGCAGTCTGCCGATCCTATGTAGTACTCGGACCCCCCCCCGCCACCGTTCCTGAAGTAGAAAAAGCGACTGTGTTCCAAGAACCGGCCGACCGTGCTCATCACCCGGATGTTGTCTGACAGCCCTGGGATACCGGGTCTCAGACGGCACGTATCTCGGACTATCAGATCGACCTTCACACCGGCCTGCGAGGCCTCGTACAGCGCTTTCGTGATTTCGCCGTCTGACAGCGCGTTGATCTTGAACTGTATGACACCGGGGGATTCCTCACTGTGTACCAGGATCTCGCGACCGATCTTGTCGAGCAAAGCCTGCTTCAGGTACTTGGGCGCGGGAAACAGTTTGATGTAATTGCGTTTGGGTTTGTAACCTGTCGTGAGATAGTTGAACAACTCGGTGAGGTCGTGCCCGATGTCCTCGTCACTGGTTAGCAACCCCAGGTCTGTATATAGTCGTGCCGTCTCGGCATGGTAGTTTCCAGTGGAGACGTGTGCGTAGCGGCGCAGACGATCGTGATCCTGCCGCACGACGAGCGTCGCCTTGCAGTGCGTCTTCAAGCCCATCACGCCGTACGTCACGTGGACGCCCGCCTCCTCCAGGTCGTTGGCCCAGCGAATGTTAGCCGCCTCGTCGAAGTGTGCCTTGAGCTCCAACATGACCGCAACCTGCTTTCCGTTGCGGGCTGCATCGACCAAATATCCAACCACATTGGTTGTCGCTGACGTGCGGTACAGCGTCATTTTGATGGCCCGCACTTGGGGGTCCTCGCTCGCCTCTCTGAGAAACCGCTCCACGGAAGTGGCGAACGACTGATAGGGATGATGGAGCAGGAAGGGCCCGTGGTCGCGGATGGCGTGGAAGATGCTGCCCTCTCGCTTCATGTCGGGATGGTCCACCGGGGAATGCTTCGGGTCATGGAGCGACGGGTATTTCAGCTCGGCGATCTCTATGACGTCACGCAAGGAGAGGAACCCGTCCACCTCGGTTACGTCCTTCTGCTCGTCCAGGCCGAACTCCGCCGCAAGACGTCCCTGGTGCTGAGGTGCCATTCCCGCCGCCACTTCCATGCGAACCACCGGAGCAAACTTGCGTTCGCGAAGGCCCGTCTCGATGAGGGCCAGGAGGTCGTCCGCTTCTTCCTCGTCCATCACGGCATTGGCGTTGCGCGTGATGCGGAATTGCTCGCAACAGTCGATCTCCATTCCGGGGAATAGCAGGTCCAGGTTATGGGCCATCACGCTTTCGAGGGGCACGAATGTATCGCGGTCCTCGAGCCTCAGGAACCGTGGGATGCCGGCGCCTACGGGAACCTGAACCCTGGCGAGCGACGTCGCAGTCTCATTGGGATACTTCAGAGTAACCAGGAGGTTGAGGGATAGATTCGTGATGAAGGGGAAGGGGTGCGCCGGGTCTGTTGCCTGTGGGGTAACCAGGGGGAAAATGTTTTGGGTGTAGTAATCCCGCAGGTAATCCTGTTCCGAAGGCCTCAAGTGCTCGTAAGTGGTGATGACGATCCCATGTTGAGCCATCTCGTCCAACGTGCGCAACAACGCCCTGTACTTGCGCTCTTCGAGCCGGCGCACAAGGGGTCGGCACGCTTCGAGCTGGTCTTCCGGCGTGCGGCCGTCAATCGTGCGATCCTGAATGCCGGCGCCGCGCTGCTGCTTGAGTCCGCCGATTCGCTTCATGAAGAACTCGTCGATGTTCGAGCTTACGATGGCGATGAACTTGACCCGTTCGAGCAACGGCACTCGATCGTCTTCGGCCTCGTTGAGCACGCGGAAGTTGAAGTTCAACCAGGTCAATTCCCGGTTGAGGTAATATCCGCTCTGGCGTAGGTCGTGCCTGCCGTCGGCGTCGGGATCCGGCAGCGGTGTGAGCTCCGGGGGCGTGACCGCCGCGGGTGACACCACTCGGGCGGCTTCCCGCTCGACCACGTCCGCGCTTGGGCTCGTTTCAACCTCGTGGGTCGTGTCCACAGGAGCCTCGGTCAGCTTCTCCCAGCCGCTCTCGATAGTCTTCGTGTCTGCCTTCATGCAACTACCTGTCTTTGCCGCAACGCCTGCCTGTGAAACAGAACGCGTGACGGAAGTGCCCAGCAGACACCCCCCACGCGTGCTCCCGAGGAGAAGACGAGTTTTTCGCTAACGCCCGAATATAAACTAATAGCAATGGGTTGCGGGGGATTTGGCGGGTGGGGTCTCAGTCGGTGACGAGGCTCCGGAGGCCTGCCCCCAGGGCCTCGAGGCCGCCTGCCAGCCGGCTCGGCTCCTCGCCGAAACCGATCCTGAGATGGTTGCTCAGCCCCACGTGCACCCCCGGAACCAGGAGTACGTCTTGGGTCGCACGGAGGTGCTCCACCAGTTCTACCGACTCGATATTCAGGTGGTACTCGACCAGACATATGGCGCCGGCATCCGGTGCCCGCCAGGCTAGGAGGTCACCGTGGGATCGGAGCCACTCCTCCATGGTCGCGTAGTTGTCTCTCAGAATGCTCCTGGTCCGCTCGAGGATCTTGTCCCGGGCGCCGAGTGCCCGCGTGGCGAGGAAGTCGCTGATAGCGCTGGGGCCTATGACCGTATAGTCCTGACGACTCCATGCCTCCCTGATGAACTCGGAGGGGCCGATGATCCAGCCGATCCGCAGGCCGGGGAGCCCGTAGGCCTTAGACAACCCGCCGGTGATGACCACCCGCTCGTAGCGGCCCCAGCACGATTCCGTCATCGGACCGCTCCGTTCGGCGCCTTGGTATACCTCGTCGGCCAGGAGCCAGGCGCCGACCTCCTGCACCCGTTCCAGGATCGCGTCGCGGGCCCCGGCTGAAAGCACGCGACCGGTAGGGTTGTTGGGGTTGGTTACCACGACGAGCTTGGTCCCGGGCCGAATCGCCGCCCGCATCTCGTCCAGGTCCGGCTCCCAGCCCAAGTCGGCCTTCAGCGGGAATGTGTTCACGTCCGCGCCGTTGCTTCGGGCCACGCCCCACGTTTGGAGATAATTGGGCACTTCGATGGTGGCTCGTTCACCGGGCGCCAACAGCGTCCAGCAGATGACGAAGTTGGCTTCGGAGCTGCCCACGGTCACGAGTACGTTGTCCTCGGTCGCTCCGGGGTAGAGTGGGGCAATCGCCCCACGAAGCGCGTCGGTTCCGTTGCTCTGGCTGTACACCAGCCGCTGGGCTCCCAACATCCCGGGATCCGTGTCCGTGATCTCGAGCAGCTCGTCGACCGATAATGGGTGCACGCCGCTCTCGGCTAGGTTGAACCGCACGCGGTTTTCCCAGACGCTCTGCCACCGCTCCAACTCGAAGGGAACGAACCGCATTCCTAGGGATGTCCGGGTGGGTTGGGGAATTCCAACGCGGTGCTGCCTGGTGCCCGGGCTGAGGTGAAGACGATGGCCAGGAGCGATGCCAGCAGCCTCTGCTGGACCACGGGAGGGAGTCCGAACTGCGGCTGTAGCCAAATGGTGAACTGACTCACGGTGCTTGCGTATCAGGTGCCAACGTCTGACCACAAAGGTGGGGTGAAACGTCTCTCGCCGCCAGCCAGGCTCGAGAGGGGTGCACTACGAGGAGCGATGGTCCGGGTTCGAGAGCGCGGGCTCGAGCCGAGCGAGGTAGCGTTGCAAACGTCCGCTGGCCGTGTGGGCGTCGCGACCCAGGTAGTCGCGGCCTACGTCGTGAAGCGCATCGCGCAAGACGTTGGCCCGTTCGGCGGCTGCGGAATACAGGGCGGCGGGGCTCGGCGCTATGGTCGACAGGATGCGCGCGGCCAGGTCGAGGGCGCTTGCGGCGAAGTCCACATAGGCCCTGATCATGCCTTCGCCTCGAGAGCGACGGCTCACCCGTTCCGGGAAAATACCGGTCCACCAGAGGGCCAGCGCCCCGCAAAAGGCGGCGCGTTCCGCCTGTGCGACGGTGTCACGGGGAAGCGAGTGTATGGCCCTGGTCCAAGCGACGAGCGTGCCGTCACCCCGCACCGCACGGCTGCCGGCTCGGGACAAAAGGAAAGCCAACGGCAGGGACGCCGTGTAATCGGCCAATTCGATGTCGGTCTCACCGCGCTCGCGCAGTGCGGCCCGAACGGGAACGTACCACAGGAGCGGGAGTGGAAGTGGAGCGGGCACGCCTCCCCGACCGCGGACGGCTTCGAGCGCGACCTTGGAGTCTAGGAGAGAATCAACCCTTCCCGCTTCGAGCTGGCGCGCAGCCGGATAGGCTTCTTTCGGATTGGTCAATGCAATCTCGTCCACGAGACGTTGCAGGTCTTCGCGGCGTAGCATCTTGTGGATTATCGGCGCGATCATCATATGTGGCTGCCTCCTCTCGAAGCCGCGTCGAGCTGCTGCTCTTCTACAATCCTCTGTGTTATCGGTGCACTCAGTCCGTGACGTTAATCACCGGTGACTCTTGGCAGCCGGCGGTATTTATTGCTAACATCATGTCCTGCAAGAAGTTACACCAATTTATTAAACACCGGGCCCAAGATATTTGTTCCCGAGAAAGAGCGCAAGCCGGGGGAAATGTCGTGTTACGTGGTGTGATATTTGGCGTAGTTTTTGAGGGAGAAGTAGTGCCCCCCTCCCCCCTCCCCGGCCCTCCCAAGGGAGGAGGGAGGAGGGAACTGCCACAACCGAAGCCTCCATGAAGAAATGCGTCACCGTGATTGCACTCTTGTTGCTCGCCGTAGCAACGCCCGCCGAAGGGCAGACCTTCGATGTCCTGATACGCGAAGGCATGCGCGCCGATATCGCGATTCTCGATCTCGAGACGCTAGCCGATCGAGCGACGTTCTCCGAGCCGCATCAATACGCCGAAGGTGTGGAATACGTGCTGGTGGGTGGGGAGTTCGTGGTCGACGGCGGAGAGGTGACAGGGGCGTTGCCGGGAGTCGTGATAGGCCGGTAAGTGGGGAGGAGGAGGGAACTTGCTACATTTCGAGAGATGGCGGGTACGCTCTACAGGTACGCTCCACAGGAAATGTGCTATGCGATCAATTCAATGGAAATTCCCGGTGCTGGTTCTGTCCCTGGCGGTGTCGCGCCCGATTGCGGCCCAGCATACTTGGCGACCATACGAATTCAACGGTACTGAGCGGTTCAACTACGAGGTTGAGCTCACCGAAAAAGGCGTCCTCCGAGAAGGCCATTTTACCCTTGAGTTCTCGGAGGAAGACGGACGCACCTGGGTCATGGTGGATGCCGCCGTGGGCGATATGAGTTGTAGCGGTCGTTCGCCTTACACCACGAGCCAAAACGCCCAGCAGGCCCTCATGATGCAGTGCTTAACGATGGCACCGATCATGGCGACGCTGTACACACCGGTGTGGGGAATGTTCATGGGACGTACGTGGGAGCTTGGTAGCCGTTGGAGTATGGGATCCGGTGATCAGGGCATGAGCCTCGAGGTCACGGAGGTCTGCGAGTACGCGGGAGTGGAGGGGCTCCTTGCTGTGATCAAGGCGGCAGGCAATCGCGTCGAAAGCTGTGTGGCGACGGATGTCGCGCTACCGCTTGCGATGTCCATGGACCAGGAACAGTTTCAAGTTGCGATCCGACTTACTGAATTCAGGCGCTAACCCTCCGACCAGCGGCCGACACTCCGGCCTATGACAACCATTCTCTTGCTGGCGATCCTGGCGTTCCAGCCCGCGGTCCAAGACGACGGCTACCTCTACAAGATCACGCTCCTTCGAGCGGCCCCCGGTCGTCTCCTGGATGTCATCGATGCCTACCGGGCCCGATACGTTGGCGGGGAAAGTGAATCTCTGGTAGGCATGCCTAGGCAGCAGGCATGCTTGCTGCCTACCTTACCACATGTTTCGCAGCAAAAAGGGTGACAAACCCCTGCTGAGCGTCCGGTTCCAGGACGCCCTGGCGTACGCCTCACGGCTGCACGCCGCTCAGCTCAGGAAGGGAACGCGTATTCCTTATGTGTCGCATCTCCTGGGCGTGGCATCACTGGTGCTGGAGGCCGGAGGAGACGAAGCCCAGGCCATAGCGGCCTTGCTGCACGACGCCATCGAGGACCAACCGCGCGGCGGCAAGACGGCCAGGGAAATCCACCGGAAGTTCGGCAGCCGGGTGCTGGAGATCGTGGTGGCGTGCACCGATGCGACGACCCATCCCAAACGCCTATGGATCGAGCGGAAGCGCGAATACGTGGCCCGGGCGCGCACCCATTCCCCGGATGCCAGGCTCGTGTCCGTGGCGGACAAATTGCACAACACTCGGGCCATCCTGACAGATCACCGGCGCATCGGTGACAGAGTGTGGGATCGGTTCTCGGCGAGCCGGGACGAGGTGCTGTGGTACTACCGGAGCCTGGCCGACGTCTACTCCGAGACGGGAGATGGCGCTGGATTGCTCGGCGAATTGAAAATGGTGGTAGAAGAGCTTGAGAGGACAGCAGGCAGTAGGTAGTAGGAAGCGGACTCACTCGATGGTAACACCCGGACTCCTCAGGCTGCTTCGTGACCCCGGCCATCTGCGAAAGGCCCGGATAGGCCTCGTCTGCCATCCGGCATCCGTGACCCCCGATCTCACGCCCGCAGCAGACGCGTTGCGCGCCGCCGGCATAGACCTCGCCGCCCTGTTCGGCCCGCAACACGGCGCTCGCGGCGAGAAGCAGGACAACATGGTCGAGAGCGAGTCGTTTACGGATCCCACAACCGGCGTGCAGGTTTACTCGCTTTACGGCGATGTCCGTCAGCCCACCCCCAAGATGCTGAATGGCTTGGATGCCCTCGTCTTCGACCTACAGGACGTGGGAGCCCGTGTGTACACGTTCGTGTCGACAATGACCGTCGCCATGGAAGCGTGTCGCGATGCGGGTATCCGGTTCGTTGTGTTAGATCGACCGAATCCGATCGGCGGTGCTTCGCGTGAGGGACCCGTACTGCGTAAGGGCTTAGAGTCGTTTGTCGGACTGCACCCGATCCCACTGCGCCACGGGTTGACGGTGGGAGAGATCGCCCGCTTGGCCAACCAGAGATTTGGAATCAGTTGCGAGCTGGAAGTCGTGCCGTGCGAAGGATGGAACAGGGAAGCATGGCTTGATGATACCGGGTTGCCGTATGTGTTGCCGAGCCCAAACCTTCCCACGCTGGATTCCTGTACCGTATATCCGGGGATGGCGCTGCTGGAGGGAACAAATCTGTCCGAGGGACGTGGCACAACCCGACCGTTTGAGATCTTCGGTGCACCGTTCCTAGATGCGCGCGCCGTGACAAACGTGCTCGAAGCGATGGCCTTGCCCGGAGTGACGTTCCGGGCATGTCACTTCGAGCCGACATTCCAGAAACACGCCGGCGAGTCGTGCGGCGGCGCCCAGCTGCACGTCACCGATCGCGCCGCCTTTCGACCGGTGAGGACCGCCGTCGCCGTCCTTCGTGCGGCAAAGGATCTCGCCCCCGGCGAGTTCGCTTGGCGGCAGCCGCCGTACGAGTACGAAACGGAGAAGATGCCCATCGATATTCTTTGGGGGAGTGATGTCTTGAGGAAGGGTCTCGAGGCGGGCCACACTGTCGGCGAGATCCTGGTCGGCGCTGGCGACGAGGTCCGGGAGTTCGAGGAAATGGCTGGGGAGTTCTTGCTGTATTGACGCAAGGGAGGCAAAGAAGGCTAATCTTCGACTACCGCGTCGCCCTCGACGTCGTCGGGTTCAGACGCGGTTTCTTCGACCTTGGCTTTGGCGTCCTCTTCCTTGTCCTTGTCGTCCTCGGTTTTCTCTGAACTCTTCCTTTCCTTTTCTTCTTCCGTGGAGAGCCAATCGACGACGATCAGCGCCCCGATCACGAGGAGAGCGAGTTTGGCCAGCGACCGAATACCGAAGTGGAGCATGGGACAACCTCCGTCACAGGTGAAAAAGAGTATTCCCTGAAACAATACATATAGATAATACGCTGGGTTGGTGGCCGGGGTTTCAGGGAGGGAGAGGGGGGGCCACTCCCCCATTCACCATGCGAAAGGTTGCTTCGGCTGTGCAACAATCGACCAGTAATAAGGGTCCCGCCCTCGTGACCGGCGCCTCCAGCGGTATCGGCGCCGTGTTTGCCAAGAAGCTGGCCGGCAGAGGCCACGGGCTCATTCTCGTGGCGCGGCGCAGAGATCGGCTGGAATCACTCGCCGGCGAGCTGAGCGAGAGGTTCGGTGTCGATGCCGAGGTCGTGGCGGCGGACTTGGCCGATCCGGTGGACCTGCGCCACCTGGAGCGACTCATCCGCGAACGCACGGATCTGGAATTCCTCGTCAATAACGCCGGGTTCGGCACGGCGGGCAGGTTCCCGAATGTTGCGTTGAGCAAGAACCTCGACATGCTGCGGGTTCATTGCGAGGCGACGGTGCGCCTGAGCCATGCGGCCCTGCCCGGAATGGTGGCGGCGAAACGGGGCGCCATCGTCAACGTGTCCTCGGTGGCGGGCATCGTAAGGATACCCGGGAGCGCCATGTACTGCTCCACAAAGGCGTTCCTGAATGCCTTTTCGGAGACGTTGTCTATGGAATTGCAGGAGACCGGTGTCCGCGTCCAGGCCCTGTGCCCCGGTTTCACATACACGGAGTTTCACGACTCGCCGGAGTTCGCAGACAAATTCGATCGTGGCGACATCCCGAAATTCCTCTGGCTCTCGGCTGATCGGGTCGTCGATATGTCGCTCAGGGCCCTGAAGCGCGACCAGGTGATATGCGTGACGGGGCTGAAGCACAAACTGCTGATCGCAATTTCGACGAGCCGCTGGCTGCGCCCGCTCCTGAGGAGGCTCACGAGGAAACGTGAGAGGTGAGAGGGCCCTGCCCCGTAAGGTGCATTCTTCGCAACGGCGCGTTGACCCTCGCCGTGCAGGCTGAGATTCGGGCTCTCATGGGCGATATCAAGTTGGCGCGGCGCAAAATCGACCAAGCGTTGGCCGTGCATCGGGAGCTCGGTGACGGACCCAGAGAAACGGTCGACTTGCGCATCCTCGGCCGTATTCTGGCTTTGAATGGTGCCGCCGAAGAGGCCGAGCGCTTGTTGCAAGAAGTGATCCTCGTGAGGCCCGTGTCATTTACAGCGACTGCGGCGCCGAAGCCGAAGTGCGGAAACTGGACGACCTCATCGAGAATCAGTAGGCAGGGGCCTACTCACCTCTTTGAGCCCGCAATCCGAGCTTGAGCACTCGGTCGATCAACTTGTCATACCCAATCCCCACTGCCTTCGCTGATTCCGTAAAGTCCTCGTCGCGGGCCAGGTCGGGATTGGGATTCGGTTCCAGCAGAAAAATCCTTCCGTCGTCGGTCAATCGGAAATCCATCCGGGCATATCCGCTCAGGCCGAGGATGCGGTAAACCCGTTTGCAGAGTTTGGCGATGCGGTCCGCGACTCCATCCGGCAGGTCTTTCGCCATACCGGTCTCGATGCCGTGTTTCTGCTGGTACTCCAAATTCCACTTGACGCGCTCGGTGGCGATACGTGGCGCGTTGTCGGGGAGATTGTCGAAGCGCATCTCCCACACGGGAAATGTCTGCAGCCGCCGGTCGCCGATGACGCCGAGATAGAGCTCTCGCCCTTCGATATACTGTTCCGCAACGGCGTTTGTACCGAGCTGGGTGTGGATGAACTCGACGCGTTCGGTGAGCTTCTCGTCGCTCGTGACGTGCGACGCTTGGGCGATTCCTGCCGAGCCGTGCTCCGTGCTCGATTTCACGATGAGAGGGAACGGAAGGCGCCGTGGTCTTCGGATGGCTCTGCCACGCGGGAAAGAGGTGAAATCGGGAGCCGGGATTCTGTGGTACCGCAGCAACTTCTTGGCCAACACCTTGTCGTCAGCCAGCTGGAGACCGGTTGGATTGCAGCCCGTGAACGGCTGCCGCATGAGCTGGAGATACCCGAGCACATACGGCACGTAAATCCCCTCTCCGCGGAACTCCTCCATGAGATTGAAGGTGATGTGAGGTTTCCAGTCGAACAGTGTCGTCCTGATCGCCGCCACCTCCTCGACGTTCCCCAGGAGCTTGGTCTCGTGTTTCAGGCGTCTGAGGGCGCTGATCACGTGGCGTTCGGTCTTCCACAGCCCCTTCACTCTCCCGGGTTGCTCTATGCTCTGGTGAGTCAGGACCAAGACACGGAGTTTCATACGGGCACCACATGTTCCTCGCGCCGAAACTCGGCCAGCATCCGATCGACGAGATCGGTGAGATCGGACCGCACATCATGGGGAGCCCGCGCCACCCGCAGGTCCAGCTCGCGGCACCGCTTGGTGAGTTCCGTCAACACGAGCTTGATGACGTAGCTCTTCTCGAAATCCGATTTTGCAGTGCGGTTTCGTATGGCTGCCTCTTCCCGCCACAAGAACGCAGTCGCCGGCTGGCCCCCGGAGTCGGGGGAACGGGAGAACAGCCGCAACAACCTGTGGTCATAGTAATGCCGATCAGCGGGGAGGTATCTTCTTCGCTTCCTGCGGTAGTGCGTTCGCAGGGTGTGGCGGAGCCGGTGTAAAGGATCGATATGAGGCGCCGGTTCGACGGGTGGGCCCTTTCCCGCAATCTCCGACATCAGCTCGTCGACATATTCGAGTTTTCTCAGGGCCGGCCAATCTCTGTAGCGCCGCCGCCACGCCGATCCGGGTTTGAGCCACACCGCGAAGGTTTCGGCAAAATCCTCCGAGGGATGGCTTTGCGCGTACCACCAATCCAGGTGAAGCACGTGGTCCCGGCTCGCGGGTCGTGGGATGTAAGAGTCCGGATACAGCTTCGAGGCTCGCCCGAAGACTTTCCTCCATCGTCGTCTCCGATGCAGGCGGTACGCGGTCTCGACGGCGTGGCCGGCCTCGTGGCGCAGCAGCTGCATGCACGACGTCTTGGTTCCCCCCTCCACCTCGAACATCTGATGGGCTTCGAGACGCGTGAGCCTCGGGTGCGCTAGATAGAAAGGAATGGCAATACCGGCCACGTTCTCCGGTACGAACCACTCATTGGAGAGCCATACGGGCGGGCGAAACCGCAGACCTCGTTGCTCGAGCTCGTGGTGTAGCTGGGAGATCCGTTGCTCGAGTGGCGTGCCGCGTATCGAGAGATCGAGATCGCACAGGCGAAGCCCCAGCAGCTCTTCGTCCGACAGGAACCGCCACAAGAGCCCGGCGGGCCGTCTGACGGCCCGCTGGCGGCCCCGCTGCGTCGTTCGCTCCAACAGTCTCATCTCCATTCGAAGAAAGTCGACCAGTGCGTGTGAGACCTCAACTTCCGGCGGTCGGCAATCTCCTCTATCAACTCGCACGTCTCGCCCACCGGATCGCCTGCGGCTATCTCGGATTTCCACCTGCTGCACGACTCGTGGATTCCCTTGTCTGCGAGAATGCGCTCGAGTGCTTCGGCAACGCGCTCACCTGTAAACTCCTTGGGCACGACCCAGAGGCCCACCCCCAACCGATGCAACCGTGTGGCGTTGTCGGGTTGGTCGAACCCCATGGGCATGGTCAACTGGGGAATGCCCGCGGCGAGCCCCTGGGCGCACGTCCCCACGCCGCCGTGGTGCACGATGGCAGCGCAGCGCGGCAACAACGAGGAGAACGGAACGTACGCCTCGTGCCGCGCATAGTTGGGAAGGTCGCAAGGGACTTGCTCTGGATATCGCGTGAGCAGCAGGCAACGCCGTTGCATGATGGCCGTCGCCTCGATCGCGGTGGCGAAGAAGCTGCCCGCCTGGCTCTGGGCTGAGCCGGGCGTGAACACGATGGGCGGTGTGCCACCATGGAGGAAACGCTCGAGTTCCGGATTCAACTCGTGTTGGCCCGTCTCGTCAAACAGTGGGAAACCGGTCAACCGTACTTGCTCCGGCCAGTCGGGTTGCCGCGGGCCGAACCACGGTGGGAACAATCCGATTGTGCGGTTGGGTGAGTGCAACCAATCCTTGAACGGCCGGGATATCGCCGGTAAGCCGATGTCGGCGCGCAGCCGGTTGATTGCCGGACAGATGTTGGGATCGAGTAACGCTCGGTCGAGCACCCACCACATGAGTTGCTTGAGAGGTTTGGGAAGCCACGACAGATCCTGGCCCGGCACACCGGAGGGCTGCAGGTGCAGCGTGCGGAATGCCGAAGGCGCGAGATGCATCGAAACGACGGGAGCGGCGTGCTTGTCCTGGAACACACGTGCGGCGAATGCCAAGGATGCCGCCACGATTACGGTGCGGCCCGGTTGGTACACATCGCAGAGGCGGTCGTATGCGCCGCGGAGGTGCTCCGCCATCCTCCCCAGTATCAAAGCCAAGCCCTTGCGAGGATGCCACAGATCCGGATCGCTTACGATCTGCTGGAACTCCTCGTCGGTGATGTACGGGATGAACTGCAGTCCGCACTGCACGGCCGGCTGCCGAAAGGTCTCGGCGCTGATGACCGTGACATCATGGCCCCGCTGGTGCAGGGCTTGGGCGATCCCCAAGAAGGGATGTACGTCGCCGCTCGAGCCGACGGGGGTGAAGAGGAAATGGGGGGAGGGGGAGTCGGTTTGCATATCAAAGACCCGGACATTCTTCCCGCAAAACGCGGGCGAGATCACGGGCGCAAGCTTCAATCTCTGTTGATCGGTGGACCTTCCACTCGATATTGTGCAATACCCACTGTTACACTTAATGTAAAACTAATTCTTGACAAGAGGGTGGAGAACCACGCGCAAATTCACAGGCCGGTCCTTTCGTTACGGTGAAACTGACCCACTACCGGGGTGAGGGGCGTTTTGCGTCTATTGCTAGATTCCGTTAAAGTCCCTCCTTGTGCACCAACCAGATGCATCCGATCACCAGGCAAGAGGTTCCATTATGAGGCGTTTCCGCGAGTACCTGTTCTGTTCCTTAATAGTCGTGCTGGGCGTGACACCCGTGACGGCGCAGACCTCCCGCTCGGATGCTCGGCCGGGCGCCGGCATGGCCGCCATGGCCGGTTTCGGTACCGCCATAGTCATCGGCGCCGGCGAGATTCTGGTGAGCCGGACGGGTCTCGCCCTGATGCTGCCGCTGCTGCCCTCCCGCACCGGTGGAATCCATGTGTTCCGCCCCGATGCCGGGAGGGGAGTGTGGGAAGAAATCGCCCACCTCACCGCCTCCGACGGCAACGTCGGCGACGGGTTTGGAACCGCCATGGCCGTAGACGGCAACACGCTCATCGTGGGTGCATCGGGTAAGGACGAAGGCCGGGGCGCGGTCTACTTGTTTCACAGAGACGGATCGGGCGACTGGAGTCAGGCTGGGGTATTGAGCGCCGGCGACGGTGTGGCCGGGGACAGCCTTGGTGCAGCTCTCTCACTGAACGGCGACGTCGCCCTCATCAGTGCACCCAGGCACGCCGAGGGCACCGGCGCCGTGTACGTGTTCCGGCGCGGGAACGCCGGGTGGTCGCAGCAGGCGAAGCTCGCGGGGAGCAACGCACAGCCCAAAGACCGGTTCGGAGTGGCGCTGTCTTTCGACGGCGATCGGGCGTTGATTGGCGCGGCGGGCCAGGACAGCGTCACGGGTGGCGCGTACGTCTTTCGTTACGAGGGCGGTGCGTGGACCGAAGAGGCGACGATTCGGGCGAGCGAACTCGGGCCTCGGGCGGCATTCGGCGCGCGGCTCGCCCTGGACGGAGACAATGCACTCGTCGCCGCTCCCCGGATGAACGGCTCGGCCGGTGCGGTGTTCGCTTTCCGGCGTGACGGTTCGGGCCAGTGGAGCGAACGGGGCATGTTGGTTACCGGTGACTCGTCTGCGGGAGCGTTCTTCGGTTTCAGCGTCGTCCTCAACGGGGAGGAAGCATGGATTGGCGCGCCTGGCACGTCGGGCCTCGTCGGAACGACATACCGCTTCCGTCGTGACGCGTCGGGGAACTGGGGACAGCCCGCGCAAGTCGCGCCCGGCGATCTTCCCGCTCGGTCGTTTTTCGGTGGAGCCGTCGTGGTACGGAATGACATCGCGGTCATTGCGGCTCTGGGAACGGACTTCAGTTCGGGATCCGGTTTCATCTTCGAGCGGGACGCGGCCACGGGTGAGTGGAGCGAGCGTGCGGTCATCGTGGACGAAGCCGGTGGACTTCCTGCCATCGCCGGCGGGCAGGTGGACTGCACCGACGGGTTGGCGGCCGGTCTGTTCGACTGTGCCGACGTGGACGTCGTGTCGTTCTTGCCGGTGAGAGAGGTGGGCGGCAAGCGGGGAATCGCCGTGAGTGACGTGTGGGGATGGACCGATCCCGAGACCAACCGGGAGTACGCCATCGTGGGTCGTTTCGACGGGACGGCGTTCATCGACCTGAGCGATCCCTACAACCCGCGCTACCTCGGCGATTTACCGCTAACCGAAGGGGCGACCCCCAACCTGTGGCGCGACATGAAGGTGTATCAGGACCATGCGTTCATCGTGTCCGACCGCGCTGGTCCCCACGGCATTCAGGTGTTCGACCTCACCGAGTTGCGCAACGTCACCAATCCTCCCCTAACGTTCACCGAGGCGGGGCACTACGACGGGATCTTCAGCGCCCACAACATCGCGATCAACGAGGAAACCGGTTTTGCCTACACGATTGGTAACAGCGCCGGCGGCGAGACGTGCGGCGGCGGTTTTCACATGGTCAACATTCAGGATCCCACGCACCCCACCTTCGCCGGTTGCTTCTCGGATCCCTCCACAGGTCGCGCCAGCACCGGTTACAACCACGATGCCCAGTGCGTCACATACCATGGCCCTGACACCGAGCATGTCGGCAAGGAAATCTGCTTCGGCTCCGCCGAAACCGCGTTGAGCATCGCCGACGTTACGGATAAGGAAAACCCTGTGGCCCTCGCGGCTGCGTCTTATCCCAACGTTGGTTATGCGCACCAGGGTTGGCTCACCGACGATCACCGCTACTTCTACATGGACGACGAGTTGGACGAGATCGTCGGCACGGCCTCGCGCACGCGCACGTTGATTTGGGATGTGGAAGATCTCGACGACCCCATACTCGTCAAGGAATTCATGGGCACGACTGAGGCCACCGATCACAACCTCTACATACGCGGCAACTTGATGTACCAGTCGAACTACGTTGCCGGTCTCCGGATACTCGACATCAGCGACCCGGTCAATCCCGTGGAGGTCGCCTACTTCGACACGGTACCCTTGGGCGACAACGGGCCGGGTTTCGCCGGAACGTGGAGCAACTATCCCTACTTCGAGAGCGGGATCATCGTGGTGACGAGCATGAGGGAAGGGGTCTTTATCCTGAAGAAGAGGGCTACCAGGGTGGTGTTCTGAGGAGGGAGGACCTCCCCACCAGGCGTCGGGTATGTAGAGTTCATATATCCATCCACCAGCGGCGGCCTCGCCCTGGGCCTGGCTGGCGCGCCAGACAGGAGTTCCCTCCATGAAACCTCTCATGTCGGCTGTAACCCGTGGTTTCACCCTCGTCCTCGCGCTCGCGGCGTTGCCCAATGAGGCCGCAGCGCAACTCATCTCACTCAAGACCGTGCCGGTGGCTGCGGGAGATCAGTTTCTGATCTACCCTTCACGAAACCTCGGCATGGGTGGCGTGTCCATAGCCCTCGATGACGCGCTGCTGGATCCATTCGTGAACCCGGCCAAGGGCGGGCGAGTGTCCGAGTCGGAGTTTTTCAGCGCGCCCACCTTCTACAGCATCTCCCAAAACAGCGGGGCCGCACGCACGCTGCCTGTGGGAGCGCTGTTCAGCTCGAGCAGTTGGTTCGGGGGTGCCGTGGCTGCACTCCAGCAGATCGAGATGGGCGGCCGGTTCTTCGGAGGACCCGTTCCGCTCATCGATCGGCCGATCACGGCTTCCCCCCTGCCCCCACAGAACACGTTGAGCGAGCAGTCGGCCACCAACAAATACGTCCAGGCTATCGTGGGCCGGAAGTTCGGCGGCGGGCGCTTCGCCATTGCCGGAAGTGCGATGCTGGCCGACCTCAACGCCATCGACGGGGTCGAGCACTTGTATGCCGACGCGTCGAGCGTCGATCAGTATGGTCATTTGGAGGACTACCGTCTCGGATTCACGGCGGAGCTGGCCGGCAGCCGCACGTTCGAGGCGATTCTGTTGCACAACCGGTACAGCATGACGCATGACGTGACGTATGTGGATTGGTTCGTCACCGACTCGCTCAATTGGTTTCGGGAGCCGCGACTCCGGGAAGAGACCAACCCGGACAAAACGCGTACCTGGGGATTGCACCTGGGGTATGTGCAACCCATTGGCGAGGACGGCTGGCGCATCGGTGGCATTCTCACCGGCAACCGCAAACAGCATCCCAAGATCCCGAATTACGAGCTGCAGAACATCCCCCGGGATCCGGGACAAAGTTGGGCGTACAATCTGGGTGTCGGTATCTCGAAGATCTCGGGCCCCACGACGTTCGGGGTCGATCTCGTGTACGAGCCTGCCGTGAGTCACACATGGGCCGACGCCGCCGAGCCGGTGATCGCCGCCGACAGCATCATCATCCCCGTCGGCGGCAAGACGGTGGAGAATCGTTTCAACTTCTCCAATGCGTCGGTCAACATCGGTGTGAGCCGGTCGGTGGACAAAGCCGCGTTCCAACTGGGTCTGCAAGTTCGCGCGTACGACTATCGGCTGCGCCAAAAGGACAACGTCGCGATGACCCGGCGCACGCAGGACGAGCAGTGGATGGAGTGGACGCCGAGTTGGGGAGCGCGGGTCACGTTTGGTGATCTCGAGCTGCGTTACATCGGGCGGGTGACCACCGGCAGCGGCCGGCCGGGCATCGCGCGGAATCGGTTTGGGGAGCGTGCCCTCGCACTCTCCAGTGGGGGCGACATCGTGCTGGCACCCGAAGGGCCGTTGACCCTGCAGGAGGCGAGCGTGTTGACGCACCGGATCGCGATCTCTCTGCCTATCCGCTGATGCTCCTCCGTCCTTCCCTCCTCCCTCCTCCCCGGGGAGGGGGGAGGGGGGAGTGCCCTTCCGCCTTACCGCGCAATCTGCGGCTCCCTCTTCCCATAGCAGTCACGTGGGATTATCTCCCCCTACGGTAAGTCTCACTACGGGGAAACCACATGCCGATCGAAGAAGACGTCATCGTCGGATCAATAGAGAAAAACAAGCGTGAGGAGATTCGTGTCACGCTGTCGAATTTTAAGGGTCACGACCTGGTTGGCTGTCGTGTGTGGTTCAAGGCCGGTGACTCCTATAAGCCAAGCAGCAAGGGAATTGCGGTCAACGTAAGAGTCCTGCCCCGGTTGATCGGGTTGTTGGAGCAGGCGGAGAAGAAGGCGATCGAGTTGGGTGTGTTGAATGTGGATGGCGAGGTGCCGCCGCCGCCGGAGCCGGAGGGCGAAGAGCAATAGGTGGGGAGGCACTCCCCGGGCCTGCAAGAGGCTCTCGGGCCATATCGCGTATACGACATAAGAATATAGTGTATACGGATATTGTCAATATAGCATCTATGCTATACCACTCCCTACTCCTTGAGGCGGGGAGGGGTACAACATTTGACAATATCTCCATAGCGTAAACAATATATGCTTAAAAAGATCACCTTGGCATTAATTGTCTTTACAGCCGCAACATACAGTAACGGCTTCCCTTTAGTGAAACCCATTAAGGATGGAGACCCACCAGTAATATCCGATCTCAAGGTAGATCCCCAGGCAGGCCCTGTAGGAACTACCTACACAATAACCCTCCACATTACAGACCCTCAGGGGCCAGATGATATTGTAAATACCCTCTACCAGGTTAGAGAGAGGTCTGAAGTTATTGAGGTGTTAATCAATGATGAGGGAGTGGATGGTGATATATCGAAAGGTGACGGCATCCATACAGGAAAAAGTATTGTTCCAAGGACTGCAGCAAAGATAACCCATCTTTTTGAAGTCTTTGTTTTAGACAAAGAAGGGCACAAGAGTAACGTCCTTGAATACCATTTCACGGTTCTGGAGGGGTTAGAAAATGGAGTTCCCCCTTCTTCGTGGACGGTTTACAGCTTGAGAATCAAGCAGCAGCGTAGTATTGGCCTCAGCTCAGGGTTCTAACTGCAGGCGCAGGCGCGAGGACTTGGGTGAGTGGATGAGCCTTGAGCCACTCGGCCACCTGTCCAAAAGGGCCCGTAGAACAGAACGCCCCGCCAAAGAGTCCAAGCTCCTCGCGCTAGCTCGTAGCCCCGAGCCGATCGATCAGGTGGAGCAGCTGCTCGGGCCCGGGTCCCGCGGAGAGGCGCATATGCCCGCCCCAGGATCACCCTCCCCTCTCGTCTTTCCACAGCGTCTCCCCCTTGATAAGCCAGGAGACACCGAAGGCCCACAACGCCACGGACTCCAACAAGAGCACGGGCTTGATCCTGCCGATGCCAGTGTCCTCGAGAAGTGTGTAGTACAGGGCGATCAAAGCAATGCACGCCAGCATGATCATGCCGCATACCACGTAGATCTTGTTCCGAGTCCTCTTCTCCGGGGTGGGGGTGCCGCCTTGCTTGGTCTTGGTAAAGAGGAACAAGGAAAAGTACGACAACACGAGGAAAAATGCCGCTGCGGACGCGAAGTGCACGGTCCGTATCAGCTCGTTCTCACTGGTGGTTGGAAACAGAGCCACACCCAGGACGAAGAGGCAGCTCAAGTCGCCGGCGACGTCGTCCTTGCGCTCATAGCCCCTGTACGAGAACAAGAACCACCCGATGACGAACAGGACGCCCACGAAAACATCGCGCATCCTGGTGTCGTAATAGTCGCTGATCGAATCTCGGAGCTCGGTGCACGAGCCCAGAACGAAGCAGCCGACCGCCAACAGCACGGGCAGCAGAACGCCCAGGATCCCCACCATCCGTCTCAGGGTCAGATAGGATGCGAGCACCCGCGGGAGGTCATTGTTCTCATACATAGGTTCTCCCTTCTTCGTGGACGGTTTACAGCTTGAGAATCAAGCAGCAGCGTAGTATTGGCCTCAGCTCAGGGTTCTAACTGCAGGAGTCTCAGGGATTCTATGCCACCGGGCGCCTGAGGGTTTCGCAGGTGATCCTCCGGTAGTTAACGATAATCCGGATTGGAGTAATCGAACCGGCAGCCGGCTTCCCATAGCGACCGTTGGTTTCCGTGTGCCGGGATCCCGCCGGCATCCTTAATCATCCTTGCTAGGTGCATGAGATTCCACGTCATGAACGTGGTGTTGCGGTTCGTGAAATCGTTCTCCGGCCCGCCCGAGCCCGGATCGAGATACGAGGGTCCCGGCCCGGCTTCGCCGAGCCATCCGGCGTCGGCCTGGGGCGGGATGACGTAGCCGAGGTGCTGCAGGGAGTACAGGATGTTCATGGCACAGTGCTTGGCCCCGTCCTCGTTCCCCGTGATGAGGCAGCCGCCCACTCGGCCGTAGTAGGCATACTGACCCTGCTCATTGAGGTCACCTGAGGTCGAGTAGAGTCGCTCGATCACTTTGGTGCACATGGACGATTTCTCGCCCAGCCAGATGGGCGAACCAATCACCAGGATTTGGGCGCCGTTGACTTTCTCGTAGATCGTTGGCCAATCGTCTTTCTCCCACCCGTGCTCGGTCATGTCCGGATACACTCCGTATGCGAGGTCGTAGTCGACGGGGCGCAGCAACTGTACGGAGATTCCGCTCGTCTCCATGATTGCCTTGGAGATCTCGATCAGCCCCTCGGTGTGAGACAGTTCTGGCGATCGCTTCAGCGTGCAGTTGAGGAACACGGCGTTGAGATCAGAGAAATCCCAGCTACTGCTGGTGCACATCTCGAGTTGTTTGTCACTGAGGATCATGACGGTCTCTCCTGGTGGGGCATGGGTACGAGGACTCCGGAGGGTCGGTTGTGTCGGGCCAAAAAAACGCCGCCCCCGCGTTCGGAAGAAGTGCGGCCGCGAGTCCGGTAGCGCAAGTAGGCCGCTTTACAGTCGATGGAGAGGAGCAAGAGCTAAGCCAATGAAGAGCATCGTCACGAGGCGGCTGCGAGCCGCTTGCCGCCCTGCCCAGTCGAGGTCGCCTGCTATACCACCCCCTCCTCCCTCCTCCCTGGGGGTGGTGGGGTGCGGCGGTACTCCTCCCCACTCCCCTAAGGCGGGGCAGGGAGGGGGGGGCCGGCCCTTCTTCCCGTCGTTGGTACCGCGGGGCAGATTATCGGACTGACGGGCTCGGTGTTATTTGCTAATCAGGGCCAAGCGTTCAAAAGGGGGTGTGATGAGCGGCAAGAGCATCAAGACGCTGGCTGACCAGTTGTGGAAGAACCACGGCGTCTCGCTCATCACCACGTTCGACAGCGGGATCGTGCCGGGATCGGTGCTCGAGCGGCGGAGCTGGAACGACATCTCCCGGGTGGGGCACCTGAAGGACGGGGTCAAGGCCGCAGATCTTCCTGACGTAGAAGGGCCCGTGCCCTGCATGCTGGCCGATTTCCGGCGCTCCCACGAGATGAACATCGACGCCGCCCTGCGCCTGCTACAGCCCACCGACGCTGGCGCCGAGTCCCAGTTCAAGCGGGCCACCGAGGCCGTGGCCACGTTCGACGCTCCCGTCATCTACAGCATGAGTCTCCTTGCTATCGAAGACGCCATAGAGTCCCAGCCGGCGCCCTTCTGGGACAGGGCGCTCGGCCAGTGGCTCAAGGACGGCAAGACGCGGGTCGTGTACCAGGTTATCCGGAGTCGGCTCACGTTCATCTTCCGCGGTGCGGGTGGCAGGGGACTCAACCTCAGGGCGGTGCTGGGGCCCCTCGGCGGCCTGGGCCTCGGCGGACAGTGGCGCTGGCGCAACGAGGGAACGATAGAGTCGAAGCGGGAGTTGGTGGTGGCGGTGGAGGCGGGGAAATACAACAATGGGAAGAAGCGGTTCGAGTCGGCTAGGTAGGGCGTGCGGAGCCGGGGCCGAGCGGTGGCGTTGGCTAACGGATGCCGACCCCATCATGAAGCTGCACCTCCGGGATCTCACGGTCCTAGCGGAATTGAATGGGGTTCAGGGGGTCGCCGGTTGACGCCCGCTCCTCCCTCCCCCGCCGCTCGCGTCCGCTCTGTGCGCACTCGAACCCGCGGTTCTCGGGCGCACGACGTGTCGAATCCGGCCGTCCCGACTGGGGTAAGTCAAACAATCAGAAGTAGTTACGAAATGAGCGGTCAGTGAATCGCCGCTCGTTTTTTGTGCTAGTGTGCCAATAGTGTGCCAAATTCCCTTGGCCGTCTCGCGGGTGACCGCGACCACTCCTATCTTAACCAACCATGCACCAGGGCGCCGGTTCTGGATTACCCTCGCCGACCGCCACAAGATCGAACGCATACTTAGTCGAAAAACAGCTCAATGAGCGAATCCTTCTTCGAAAAACCAATCCTCAACTCTCCGTACGAGTACCCAGCCCGCCACTGGGAACTCGACGACTCCGGTCAACCCACCAGCCGCATTGTCGAAAAGCGCCGCCCCGTCTCCTTTATCACCCCCATACCCAAACCCAAGAAACGCAGGCGGGATGAACAAAAGGAGATGGTCCTTGACGAGGGCAAAGGCATCTCAACCGAAGAGCAGCAGTACGACCCCACACCTATTATCAACGCGCTGCGCGTCCACGTGGACCGCTGGCGGGCGTTGCCCAACCCGCGGGACTGGAAAGTTACGCCCGAGACCGCGCGACTACTGGAATACTGGCGTAGTCATGAGTTTCAGAGCATCCGCCCGTTCTTCTGTCAGGTCGAGGCCGTCGAGACCGCGATCTGGCTCATAGAGGTGGCACCCAAGGCGGGCAAGACCGGAAAGGGCTTGTTGGGACATCTCGCCGCGGCCAACGAAGTTTCCAATCCGGGGCTCGCACGGCTGGCGTTGAAGCTGGCCACCGGCGCTGGCAAGACGACCGTCATGGCGATGCTGATCGCTTGGCAAACCGTCAACGCTGTCCGCCGGCCCAGCAGCAAGAAGTTCACGCGCGGATTCCTCCTCGTGACTCCCGGCATCACGATCCGCGACCGGCTGCGTGTCCTCCAGCCCAACGACCCGGACAGTTATTTCAAGACCCTCGAGCTGGTACCCAACGACATGCTGGGCGACCTCGACCGGGCGAAGATCGTGATCACGAATTACCACGCCTTCAAGCTGCGCGAGAAGTTGGAGCTGTCCAAGGGAGGCCGTTCGCTGCTCCAAGGCCGTGGTGCTCCCCTGGAGACGTTGGAGACGGAAGGACAGATGCTACAGCGGGTAATGCCAGAATTGATGGGGATGAAGAATATCCTCGTGCTGAACGACGAGGCGCACCACTGCTACCGGGAGCGACCGGGGAGTGGGGAGGATGAAGCTCTGAAAGGTGATGACCGGAAGGAGGCTGAAAAGAACAAAGAGGTGGCCCGTCTGTGGATTTCTGGCATCGAGGCCGTAACCCGAAAGATCGGCGTGCCCCAGATCATTGATCTGTCCGCCACGCCGTTCTTCCTGCGCGGCTCGGGCTATGCCGAGGGGACGTTATTCCCGTGGACGATGAGCGACTTCTCTCTGATGGATGCGATCGAGTGCGGCATCGTGAAGCTGCCCCGCGTGCCTGTGTCGGACAACATACCTGGCGAGGACATGCCCAAGTTCCGTAATCTTTGGGAACACATCCGTAACAAGATGCCGAAGAAAGGTCGCGGAAAGGCGAAGACCTTGGATCCGCTGAGCCTGCCCGTGGAGTTACAGACCGCGCTCCAGGCCTTGTACGGCCACTACAAGAAGACATACGAGCTGTGGCAAGATGAGGGAATCTCGATTCCTCCTTGCTTCATCGTGGTGTGCAACAACACGTCCACATCGAAGTTGGTGTACGACTTCATCTCGGGCTTTCATCGAGAGAACCCCGACGGCTCGACATCGCTAGAGAACGGGCGCCTCGCCCTGTTCCGGAACTTCGATGAGCACGGCAATCCGTTTGCTCGTCCCCATACGCTGCTCATCGACTCGGAACAACTCGAGTCGGGAGATGCCTTGGACAAGAACTTCAGAAACGTTGCGGCGGACGAGATTGAGCGGTTCCGGCGTGAGATCAGGGAGCGCGAAGGACCGCAGGCCGGAGACAAGATTACGGATCAAGATCTCCTCCGCGAGGCGATGAACACGGTCGGAAAGAAGGATCGCTTGGGCGAACGCATTCGGTGCGTGGTATCGGTCTCGATGTTGACGGAGGGCTGGGATACCAACACCGTGACTCACGTCCTCGGCGTTCGGGCCTTTGGCACCCAACTACTCTGCGAACAGGTGATCGGCCGCGCGTTGCGCCGTCAGTCCTATGATCTAAACGAAAAAAGTCTCTTCAATGTCGAGTATGCCGACATCTTGGGAATTCCCTTCGATTTCACGGCCGAGCCGATCAAGGTCAAGCCGATACCGCCCCGCGAAACGGTTCAGGTGAACGCCGTACGTCCCGATCGTGACCATCTCGAAATTCGCTTCCCGCGGGTTGAGGGGTACCGCATCGAGCTTCCCGAAGAGAGGCTCACCGCAGAATTCAATGAAGATTCCGTGCTCGAATTAACGCCCGATCTCGTGGGTCCTTCGGTGACGCACAACCAGGGCATCCTGGGCGAGGGAGTCGATCTGAGCCTCATGCATCTCGAGGACGTACGAGCCTCGACAGTGCTCTTCAACGTGACCAAGCGTTTGCTCTACACGAAGTGGCGGGACCCCGGCGAGGAGCCCAAGCTCCATCTGTTTGGCCAGCTCAAGCGCATCACGCGCCAGTGGTTGGACACCTGTCTGGTTTGCAAGGGCGGGACGTACCCGGCCCAACTGCTCTACCAGGAACTGGCGGACATGGCGTGCGAGCGGATCACGATGGGGATTACGACAAGCATGGCGGACGAGACGCCTGTGAAGGCTCTCCTCGACCCGTACAACCCGGCGGGATCAACGAACCACGTCAATTTTAACACCTCGAAGCGGACCCGTTGGGAGACTGATCATCGGCGCTGCCACATCAATTGGGTGGTATGCGACAGTGACTGGGAAGCTGAGTTCTGCCGGGTGGCCGAGTCGCATCCCAAGGTGCTCCGCTATGTAAAGAACCAGGGCTTCGGCCTAGAGGTGCCCTATCGGATGGGGTCAGAATCCAAGAAGTACATCCCCGACTTTATCGTGGTGGTGGACCTGGGGGACGGAAAGGAGCTGAACTTCATTGTCGAGATCAAAGGCTATCGGCGTGAAAATGCTAAAGTAAAGAAAGAAACGATGATGGCTTACTGGGTGCCGGGTGTTAATCATTCAGGTCAATTTGGCCGGTGGGCGTTCGCCGAGCTGAAAGACGTGTACGAGATCGCGTCGGAGTTCGGCCAGATCGTCGAGGACGCGTGCAACCAGACAGAGCCCGGGCGGCGGCGTTGACGACGGGTGGTAAGGAAGGGTAATGGCAAAGAAAAAGAGTAGCCGAAAGAAGGCCCCGAAGCAGGTAGAGACGCTCACCCACGACGAGGCGAAGCGCGCATATATCCCCACGGCCGAGTATCAGCCGATGATGGTGAAGGAGCCGCCGTTGCGTGTGGCGTACGAGCGGCGGAACCGGGACCTAGATCCCCAGCTCGTGTGGCGCGGCAAGGACGTTCAGAATTGGTCCGATCTCGTGGTGCATGCGCCGCCGCTCTATATACAGGAAAAGGTTCACCCCAAGGTGTTGGTTGACGATCTGGTGAGGCGTACAACAGAAAGCGCCGGCGACGAGGCAACGGAGGAGCTAGATCTGTTCGCCGATTTCAACGGCGTGCCCGACGAGGTGAAGACGACGGAGTTTTATCAGCACGACGCTAACTGGACTAACCGGCTGATTCTGGGGGACAGCCTGCAGGTGATGGCGTCGTTGGCGGAGCGGGAGGGATTACGAGGCAAGGTGCAGTGCATTTATGTCGATCCGCCGTACGGGATCAAGTTCAACTCAAATTTTCAGTGGTCGACGACGAGTCGGGATGTAAAGGATGGCAAGACTGATCATATCACGCGTGAGCCGGAGCAGGTCAAAGCGTTTCGCGACACCTGGAGGGACGGGATTCATTCGTATCTTACCTACCTCCGTGATCGACTCTCCGTGGGTCGCGACCTCCTTGCAAACTCTGGTTCCATTTTTATCCAGATTGGTAATGAGAACGTACACAGAGTCCGTGCTCTTATGGACGAGGTATTCGGAATTGATAACTTTGTCAGCGAGGTGGCATTTTCGAAAACTACGGGTCAGACGAGTGAACTGCTTCCCTCCGCAGTAGATTTTTTGCTGTGGTATGCAAAAGATAGATCTCTCGTGAAATTTCGAAGACCACTTCGTCGAAAAATCGTTGGCGGTGAGGGAGCAGTGGTCTACACTCAGATCGAAGACGAGCGCTTGATGCGACGGCGGATGACCCTTGGGGAATTGAAAGAAGGAGGAAGCAGCGGGCGGATTTTTGCGACATCTGATTTGAGAAGCCAAAGTGGCGGAGAGGCTACTGCTTTTGAGGTCAAGTTCCAGGGTACAACGTTTACTCCCGAAAAGGGGTTCTGGAAGACAAGTCAATTGGGGTTCGAAAGGTTGATGCAGGCTAATCGAATTACTACAAGCGGGTCGACGATACGATATATGAGATACTTTGAAGATAGTCCAGTCTATGGTTTCACAAATGTTTGGGGTGACACTGGGACCGGGAGCTTTACAGAGGAAAAGATATATGTGGTACAAACCGGTACGAAAACTATAGAGCGGTGTATTTCAATGGTCACGGACCCCGGGGATTTGGTTTTTGATCCCACCTGCGGTTCAGGAACCACCGCCTATGTTGCCGAACAATGGGGCCGCCGCTGGATTACGATCGACACGTCCCGAGTGGCTCTTGCTCTTGCTCGCGCCCGCATCATGGGCGCCCGTTACCCATACTACCTCTTGTCCGACAGTCGAGACGGACAACAAAAGGAAGCGGAAATTACGCGCACTGTTCCGTCGGAAGCCCCGACCCACGGAGACATACGCCACGGATTTGTATACGAGCGGGTACCACATATTACCCTCAAGTCGATCGCAAACAATGCCGAGATTGATGTCATCTGGGAGTCATACGAAAAAAAACTGGAACCATCACGGGAAAAATTGAACAAGGCGCTCAAGCAAGAGTGGGAGGAGTGGGAAATACCGCGGGACGCGGAAGCTTCCTGGGGATCCGAGGCCAATAAGCTCCATGCCGAGTGGTGGCAGAACCGGCTCGCTCGGCAAAAGGAGATCGACAAGTCAATCGCCGCCAAGGCGGAGTTCGAGTGTCTCTACGACAAACCATACGGGGACAAATCCAAGGTCCGCGTGGCGGGACCGTTCACCGTCGAGAGTGTCTCACCCCACCGCGTGCTCGGCGTAGACGAAGACGACGAACTGATCGATGAGGCCGAAAACAAGAAAGGCGGAGGCAGTGACCGCCTGGACTTTGCACAGATGATCCTCGATCACCTAAAAACTTCCGGCGTCCAGCAGGCCCACAAAGAAGACAAGATCGAGTTCGCGTCCATCGCCCCGTGGCCCGGGCAGTACGTCTGCGCCGAGGGCCGATATATGGAAGGCAACGGGAACGGCAGTGTGGAGAAACGGGCGGGGATATTCATCGGCCCTGAGTTTGGCACCGTGTCGCGGCCGGATCTGGTCGCGGCCGCCAGAGAGGCGGGGGACGCTGACTTCGATGTACTCGTCGCGTGCGCATTCAACTACGACGCCCATTCTGCGGAGTTCGACAAACTCGGCCGTATCCCCGTGCTAAAGGCCCGCATGAACGCCGATCTCCACATGGCCGAGGACCTCAAAAATACGGGCAAGGGCAATCTGTTCGTCATCTTTGGCGAGCCGGACATCGACATCTTAGACGCGGAAGACGGCCAAATCCATGTGAAAATCAACGGCGTGGACGTGTTCCACCCGCAGACGGGAGAGGTTCACAGCGACGGCGCCGATGGGATCGCTTGCTGGTTCGTCGATACGGACTATAACGAAGAGAGTTTTTTCGTCCGCCACGCATATTTCCTCGGCGCCAACGATCCATACAAGGCCCTCAAGACCACGCTTAAGGCGGAGATCAACGAGGAGGCGTGGGAAACCCTTCACAGCGACACGTCTCGGCCCTTTGATAAGCCGAAGTCGGGACGGATTGCCGTGAAGGTGATTAATCATCTCGGGGATGAGGTGATGAAGGTGTTTAAGGTGGAGTGATGGAATTCCGCATTGCGGATACCTTCACTGATAGCCTCGCCAAACTGACCGGCGACGAGCAGAAGGCCGTGAAGACCACGGCCTTCGACCTGCAATTGAACCCGGCCAACCCCGGCATGCGGTTCCACCGTCTCGACCGAGCCAGAGACCCCAACTTCTGGTCCGTTCGGGTCAGTGACGACATCCGGCTGATCGTTCACAAATCTGACGCCAACCTGCTGCTCTGCTACGTCGCCCATCACGACGATGCGTACCGCTGGGGCGGGCGTCGGAAGATCGAACGACACCCCAAAACCGGCGCGGCGCAGCTGGTCGAGGTCCGCGAGACGGTAAAAGAAATCACCGTCCCCAGATACGTAGAGGTGCAAGAGCCGGTTCCTCCGAAGCCCCTCTTCGCCGACGTTCCCGAGGAAGCTCTGCTCGCATATGGCGTTCCCGCCGAGTGGATCGACGATGTGTTAACGGTAAACGAGGACACGCTGTTCGAGCTGGCGGAACACTTGCCGGGAGAAGCGGCCGAGGCATTGCTCGATCTGGCCACGGGCGTGACGCCTCAGGTCGCCCCGAAGGTCGCGGCAGACCAGGATCCCTTCGAGCATCCAGACGCCCTCCGCCGATTCCGGGTGATGACAAACGTCGAGGAGTTGGAACGTGCGCTCGAAGCGCCCTGGGAACGATGGACAGTGTTTCTTCACCCCGCACAGCAGCACATTGTGGAGGGAAACTACAGTGGCCCGGCGCGAGTAGCTGGCTCCGCGGGGACGGGCAAGACTATCGTAGCACTTCACCGTTCGGTGTACCTCGCACGGAAGCACGCCGACGCTCGCGTGCTCCTGACCACCTTCTCAGAGACCCTTGCCAACGCGCTGCGGCGTAGGCTCAACCTGTTGATCGGAAACGAGCCGAAGATCGCAGAGCGCCTCGAAGTGCACTCGATCAACGGCATCGGGCGACGGCTGTACGAAACCAATGTGGGTCCCGCGCACGTCGCCACACCGGAGCAGATCCGAACGATGTTGCGCGACGCATCGGCCGAGGGGCCCGTTCAGAAGTTCAGCCCTCACTTCCTGTCGAAAGAATGGTCGGAAGTCGTGGACGCCTGGCAACTCCGCACGTGGGAGCAATATCGCGATGTCAGACGCCTCGGCCGTAAGACACGTCTTGCGGAGACCCAGAGGGAAATCCTATGGGCGGTCTTCGAGAAGGTCCGGGCCGCGTTGGCGGACGCGGATCTCCAGACCCAATCGAATTTGTTAGATCAGGTGGCGGCCAAGTTGACCGACGCCCGCCACCCAGCTTTCGGGTTCGCCGTGATCGACGAATCGCAGGACATCGGCGTTGCTGAACTTCGCTTCCTCGCTGCCCTCGGCGGGGATCGGCCTAACGCCCTGTTCTTCGCCGGTGACCTAGGTCAGCGCATTTTCCAACAACCATACTCCTGGAAGGCGCTCGGCGTCGACGTGCGCGGGCGGTCCAAGAGGCTGCGTATCAACTACCGCACATCTCACCAAATCCGTCTATATGCGGACCGGTTGCTGGGGCCGGAGGTGTCGGATGTCGACGGTATCACGGACGATCGTCGTGGGACGGTATCGGTGTTCAACGGTCCCAACCCCTCAATAGATCTCTTCGACAACCCAGGCGAAGAGGGTGAGGCCGTCGCCCGGTGGATCGGCGACCGCCTGGCCCACGATCTGCAACCACACGAAATAGCGCTGTTCGTGCGCTCGCCCGGCGAAATGGATCGCGCCCGTGCGGCGGTGGAGCCTCTTGGCGTCCCCACGGTCTCTTTGGATGGAGGGATGCAAACCCGGCGGGGCTCCCTGTCCCTGGCCACGATGCACCTCGCCAAGGGGTTGGAGTTCCGGGCTGTCTGTGTCATGGCCTGCGACGACGAGATCATACCGCTACAGGAGCGGATAGAGTCGGTGACGGATGATTCTGATTTGGACGATGTATACCAGACGGAACGGCACCTGCTGTATGTAGCTTGCACGCGTGCGCGGGACAATCTGCTAGTCACTGGCGTGATCCCCGGCTCTGAGTTCCTACAGGACTTGGAGGGCAACGGAATGAGCTCAGGATCTATTTGATCGGGCCTACGAGTACATCAGAACGTACTACTGATGCGGCACATGGAAGCGCGAGCTTCTAGAAGCGATACGGGTTACCCAATCGGGCACTGTGGAGGAGCCTTTGTTGGGCATAGCCACCCGTTGGGACCTCGTGGCACTTCACTAATTATGGCTCGTGGGATCGGTGAGACAAGATATTTCCGCTGGTAGCTTTGGACAGCGTGAGGTGGCAATATGGCGATTTTCGAGGTTGGCGATGAGGCAATTCGACCTGTTGAACTGACGTCATTCGGAGCAGCAGGCCTGAAGGAACGAACCGATCTACAACGTCTGCTGCGTGACCAGGTGGGCGTGGTGGCCCCGGATGTGTTGGTGATCGCCGAAGAGTTTGGAGAATGGACAGAGTCACGACGGAGGGTAGATCTGCTTGGCGTCGATAAAGATGCCAATCTCGTTGTTATCGAACTGAAGCGGACGGATGACGGTGGACACATGGAACTTCAGGCGGTGCGATATGCCGCGATGGTATCAACCCTGACGGCAGAGCGCGCCGTTGAAATCTTCGGTCAGTACTTGCATGCACGGGGGCGTGAGGAAGATGCCCAACAGACGCTTCTCGATTTTCTGGAATGGGATGAACTGGACGAGGATAGATTTGGGCAAGATGTTCGCCTCGTGCTGGTTTCCGCCGATTTTTCGCGCGAGCTAACCACTGCCGTCATGTGGTTGAGTGAAAAAGATCTGGATATCTGGTGCGTACGCATCCGACCGTATACCTACGAGGGGCGAACGCTAATCGATGTGCAGCAGGTCCTACCCCTCCCGGAGGCCGCGGACTACCAGGTTCAAGTGCGCGAAAAGAAGCGGCAAGAACGCCGTGCTCGAAAGGTGGTATCGACTTTACACGCTTTGATCTCACCATCGCGGAAAAAACGTATGGGCATCAGTGGAAGCGCAACGCCATCTTGCTTGTTGTGAAGCACCTGCACGAGCGGGGTGTATCTCCACAGGAGATTGGTGAGGTGCTTACCCCAGCAAAGGGGAAACGGTCGTGGCGAACTGTCGAAGGTGAGATCAGAAATGTTGAGGAGTTCAACCAGAGAGCTGCTGTCGACGCCGAGGCCGGAGGTGCAAGTTACAACCCTCGTCGTTGGCATACAGATCAGGGTGACCTCTTTGTTCACGACGGTAAGACGTACGTGTTCAGCAACCAATGGGGTCGGTCGTGGCCGGGTGCAATGGAGCTGCTGAAGGAACGCTATCCTGACATTGGGCTTGAGTGGATTCCGACTAAGGGAAAGGGCGGCGAGTGAGGAGGGCCAGGCCGGGCGAAGGGCATGACGTTCGAAACCTGTCTTGGTTGCTGCGTGGTTGTATTGGCCGGTGAGATGGCTAGGAAGCGGTCAAATGTACGGACGTCGAGTGACTGATGTCTTGAACTTCTCTTGAAAGTAACTCGAATATGAGTCATCTGGAGAATCTCTTGTATCAGTATTACGACTGGCAGGGCTACCTAGTGCGTCGGAACGTCAAGGTGGGTCGTTTGAAGCATGGTGGATGGAAGGGAGAGCTGGATGTTGTGGCATATCATCCAATCAACAACGATCTTCTGCACTTGGAGCCGTCCATTGATGCACATTCCTGGCAAATCCGGGAGGAGCGTTTTGAGAAGAAGTTCGCAGCTGGTAAGAGGTATATCTTCACCGAAGTGTTCCCTTGGCTCGAACAAGACACCCCGCTGACTCAGAGGGCAATCCTTGTTTCGCGTGGCAAGGAACGAACATCATTTGGCCGGAGGCGAAATCGTTACCATCGATGAGATCGTGGCCGACATTCGGTCCAAAGTGACTCAGGAGGGCAGAATGTCTTCCGCCGCGATCGCCGAGCAATTTGACCTGTTGCGTACGATACAACTCGTGGAGTGTGGGTATTACAAGCGGTTGTGAGGAGTGGTCGGGTCTTCGCTTGTGGTGCTCTCGGTGGGAATCTGACAAGCAGTGGTCGTTTCTCGGTTCCTACGTGACAGCTCCCGCGGCCCACCCAGAGTAAAGCTCGATACCGTCAAGATGAAACAGTGCAACGAGGTCGCCCACGCCCCCTTTCTTGTCGAAGAGTGCCAGAAACGCCTGATAGTCGTCCAGCCAGGAATGCTCTGAGCTGAACGAGTGGACGATCATCACGGAAAAGCGTCTCCATTGGGACCAGTTGTCGGCTGAATGGCCCAGATGGCGTACGTCATTGGTGGCTGTCCATATACCGTAACTCCCCGTGTTATAGTCACTTGACGAGAACTGCACAATATCGTACATTATAGTGTACGATTATCGTACAGACATCTCGTATTATCGAAATGTCCTGGCAAGGGGGAAGAGATGGCACCCAAACGTGGCGAAGTGGCCGGACGGCTACAGCAGGCCCGTGCGGAGGCTGGCCTGTCCCAGGAGCGTGTGGCGGAATGGTTAGGCGTTCGTCGCCCGGCAATTGCGGAGATCGAAAGTGGTAAGCGAGCCGTGAAGAGCACCGAGCTCGTGAGGCTGGCTGACCTTTATGGGAAAAGCCTCCGGTGGCTGGCCCAGGGAACGGAGAGTGCAGAAGAGCGGTTGACCGCCGTGCTGTTTCGCACAGGCGCGCAGGAGGATGGCCTATTGAGAATGGAGGTGGCCAAACTGGCACGCCGCTGCCGGTTGTTGGTCGAGATCGAAAGCGCCCTTGGGTTGAGGCGCCATCATCGTCTGCAACACTACGTCGATGAAGACGCGGTGCATGACTACTCCTTGGCAATGGAGCACGGTCGAGAGGTAGCATACTTGGAGCGGACCCGGCTTGGCATCGGTCCCGCGGCACCGATCCGCGACGTTTGGGGAGTCGTCGAAGACGCTGGCCTTCACGTGTTTCCGCTCCACTTGGGGCGCGACCGAGATCTCGATGGAGTCTTTGCTCGAACGTCGGAGGATCACGCATGGGTCGGCGTAAACGTGGACAAATGGGTGTTTCGTCAGGTGTTCACCGCAGCGCACGAATACGGCCATGCCCTGATGGATCGGGACATGGTTGGAGAAGGCTGTGTCACGGATCGTGCTTGGAAGCGGCAAGGAGTGGACATTTACGCGAACCGTGAGCTGAGGGCAAATCAGTTCGCCGCAGTGTTTCTCGTTCCCCGTGAGGCGCTTGTCCGGTATCTGTCGGCTCGAGAAAAGCTGACACGAGAGCGGGGAAGCGAGCGGGCCCGTGCGCTCACAATCTTCGACATCGTACGGGCACAAGACCATTTCGGCGTGAGTACCGACATGTTCCTTTGGCGCCTACGAAACGAGAACATGATCGACGCGGCGGAACGGAGCAAGCTTCGAAATGCATTGAATACCATCGGCGTGACCGCTCTGGCGCAGCGCCTTGGCTACGCATGGAGAGACCGTGCACAACCTTTTGAACGGGTTCAGGAAATCGCGCTTAAAGCTTACGCAAAAAGCGTAATTAGTCTGGGTGTGCTCGCCGATGTGTTCGATATGTCCAAAGAACAGATCCACGAGTTCGTGAGTTCACTTGGTATCGTCCAGGAGTTCACAGAAGACGATTCGTTGCTTGGCGCAATAGGTTGAGGCGAGGAGGAGGCCGTTGGCACCTCGACCATCAACACTTGATGCCTCCTTCCTCCTCACGCTTGGCAAGCTGGGACAGATAGCACTGCTAGAACGAGCCCGTGCCTTCGAATGGCATCTTACTCCCGTCGTTCGAGACGAATTAAAGAGCGGCAAGACCTCGGACGCGGTGGATCGGGCCGTACTCAGCGGAACGATCAATATTGTAACCGTAGATTCGGATGACGATCAGGTTCTGGCGCACTTTGCCGAGTGGAGTCAAGTCGTAGAACCCCGGTGAGGCGGAAGCCATCGCGGTAGCCCTCAGTCGCGACTGGTTGGTCGCCATAGAGGATCGTCAGGCACAGCGACTGTTGGATCGTCGAGTAGGTAAGGGTCGATGGACGAACACGGCGGCGGTCCTCGTCTCTATGGTCCAATCTGAAGACATATCCGTGGCAGAGGCGGACTCGGTGTTTCAGTCGCTGGATGTATTCCCCGGATATGTAAAGCGTGGTGTATCGAGCATCGGTGACTTCCTTACATGAGCGTTCCAGGCCGCGTCTTTCATCTTCCCGCCAACTCCCGCAGGCGCTCCAGCAACTTCACCGTCGCCCACGTATCCCGCTTGCAATACTCCAAGAGATCGTACCGTGTCTTCTCGTGCTGCTCAGGACTCAGCTTCCCCGCCACGAACAGGAGCCGCGCGATCTCGACACTAGCAACCATACCGTCCACGATGACCAGGTCGTCGTAGGTGAGTTCCGGTACGAGCGCCGGCAACACCAGCTTGAGACTGAAGCTGCCCTGAAAATCCGGGTGATACACGTTGTTCCGAATCACAGGCAGCAAATCGATGAGCTTGGACTCCAGCTCCTTCAGTTCCGGTTCGAGTTCGGGCACGGACTTTTGCAGGCTCTTGATCCGTGTCTTCTCGAATGCGGAGTAGTGTACCACTCGCTCCGCATCGGCAGTGGCCTCGATCATCGCTCGTGCTAGGGCCGGGCGAGCATCGAGGGGGCCTTCAGCCAGGTGCTCGGCATGGGTGAAACCACCGCTCCCGTCCTCCTGATGGTAGCTAAACTGCGCCGCGGCCTGATGCCAAGGACCGAGCCCATCCCACACGGGAATGGCGCGTTGAATCGTCTCGAAATCGAGGTGGCCGAGCCGAACGTCAAAGGGTTCCAGGTCCTTGGCCAAGCCGCTCTCGACCACCACCTCGCCGGACTGCATCGAACGCCTCTGACGTTGGGCCGCAGCGGGAAGTTTCTCATCAGCGGGAAGGTCCGAGATCCATTGGATGCCGCGAGCCATATACCTGGCCGCTTTGACACCGCCGACGTTGTACAGCTTGATGATGTGGTCGGGCGAGTCCGGCCAGCACCGCCCGACGAACGGACATTCCCTAGGCTCGAAGCATTGTGAGCCGATCTCCACGTCGGGGCAGGACCCAGCGAGCATCTCGAGCTGGGCCTCCAGCTCGGCCGGTACGCGTCCCAGCCACTCGTCGACGGGGGTGGTGACATCGGTGCGGTTGAACAGGTCCCCTTCATCGGGGTGCCGGTACTCCCTGTTGAGATGCATGATCTCGACCGCACGTACGTCGATGCCGCATTGTCCCAACACGTGTTTCTGGACGGCTGCGTCCGGAATGTGCTCGTCCTTCTGCGACGACGACGATTTGACTTCGATGAGGCGGAATCCCTCATCCAGTCGCTCCAGCACATCGACGGCCACGAACGTGTTGTCGGCCAGGAAGCTGGCCTCGAAGATGGAGGGCACACCTGCTTCGAGGGCGTCACTCGTCGCCGCGATCTTGGCGTCCACCTCGCGGTAAGGGAAGTCTATGAGGGTCCCGCCGGGAAACCGGGTCTGGGCCAGCTCTCCCACCTGCTCCCCCTGGTCGAAGCGGTCCTGGAGTACGATGTCGGGCTGCAGCTCTTTGGCCTGGGGCTCGTGCACCTTCCACCAGAGGAGCTTGTGGCACTGGCAGCCGGTGACGAAGCGGGACTTGGAGAGCCGGTGGGGGCGGGCGAGTGTGGTCATGAACGGCTTACCAGCATGAGTTTTGAATACAGGCCATCGAATACTCCACCATATAGCGGTTTCGGCCGGTTTGCTATAGGACTCTGCCTTGTTCCAACTGCTCAGTCTTTGTAGGGTTGATGTTATAAATCCTCGGCTTATATTGATAAATGCCGAGGAAATGTAACATGAAATATACGAAAGTTGATGCTAGTAAAGCACTTAAGAGAGTCGCCGATTCCACCGGGGTTTTCCGCCCCCGAGATCTCGCGCGCTATGGCATCCCCCGAACCTATCTCCAGCGGTGGGTCCAAGACGGCCTGCTTGAACGGGTAGGGTGGGGGCTATATCGGCTCACCAACCGGGCTCTCTCGGAGCACCAAACCCTGATAGAGGTGGCCAAACGAGTGCCAAACGGCGTCGTCTGCCTTCTTTCGGCCCTCCAATTCCACGGACTGGGCACACAGCTCCCCTCCCAGGTCTGGATCGCTATTGATCGAAAAGCTTGGAAGCCCGAGGTGAGGGATCTACCGATCCGAATCGTCCGGTTCTCGGGGCATAGTCTGACCGAGGGAGTCCAAGTGCATCGGCTCGATGGCGTGAAGGTCAGCGTTTACGAGCCGGCCAAGACGGTGGCGGATTGTTTTAGGTACCGAAACAAAATTGGGCTCGATGTGGCAATCGAGGCCCTGCGGGATTGTCGTGACCAACGGCGATGCTCGATAGACGAGATTTGGCGCTATGCCAAGATCGACCGTGTCGCCAACGTGATGCACCCGTACCTGGAGGTACTCGGGTGAACCAACGACAGGTCCGAAACCAGACTGCGTCCATACGCGACCGGCTGCGCAATCAAGCCCGCGAACGGAACGAAGAGTTTCAACTCATCCTCACACAGTACGCCATCGACCGACTGCTTTACCGTTTGAGTAGTTCGCCGCATGCCGACCGCTTCGTCTTGAAAGGAGCCATGCTCGTCAGCATCTGGGGCGGTGGCCGTTACCGTGTCACCAGGGATGTCGATTTGCTGAAGTTCGGTTCCAGCGAACTCGACCATATTGAGACCCTGTTTCGCGAGGTGTGCGAAGCTCCCGTCGACGTCGCGGACGGCATCACCTTCGATCCCGATTCCGTCCGCGCACAGGCGATCCGTGAACCGAACGAGTATGACGGCGTTCGGGTAAAGATGACAGCATTTCTCGATAGGGCGCAGATTCTCGTGCAAGTGGATGTTGGGTTCGGGGACGCCATCACCCCATCGTCCGAGGTCATTGAGCTCCCCGGCTTTCTCGACCTCCCCCGAACCCGGTTCCGGGCATATCCAACCACCCGCTTCGCGTTCAAGGGTCCTTCCCTCGCCTCGGCGGTGAAGGCGACGTTCGCTTGCAGGCGAACAGGGTTGCCGGAGGATACTCCCGCTGGGCTCACCAAGCAGTTTCATGATGATGACGATAGGCGCCGACAGTGGGCCGCCTTTCTCGCTCGGACGCGCCCGGAGGCGCAACCACCGGGCCTACCAGATGTCGCTGGGTTGATCTGGCGGTTTGTCGGCCCGGCCGTTGCGGCCCTCCGCAACCCATCCGCCGACGCCGGATCAGTCTTCAAGAAAAGTTGGCCCGCGGGTGGACCGTGGGAGGACAAAACACGACGCAAGTTTCCGAAAGGGCTTTCGAAGACCACATTGAAGCCGCACTCCTAGCCGGCGGTTACCGATCCCGTTCGTCCGACGATTATGACCGCGCCCTCTGCCTCGACCCGCAGGTCGTAATCGATTTCCTCTACGCAACCCAGCCAAGACCTGGGTTCGACTCAAGGAGCACCTCAGCCTCCCTCCGATCGACCTCCGCCTTTCCCTACCGCTGAGCACCCTTGTCGCCGATCGGCACTCGCAGCGCCAAGCCCTCGTGGGCCCGGTGCCTTGAAAGGGGGGCTACCAGGTTATCCGGAGTCGGCTCACGTTCATCGCGGACAGTGGCGCTGCCGCAACGAGGGAACGATAGAGTCGAAGCGGGAGTTGGTGGTGGCGGTGGAGGCGGGGAAATACAACAATGGGAAGAAGCGGTTCGAGTCGGCGAGGTAGGGCGTGGGGAGCCGGGCCGAACGGTGTCGTTAGCTAACGGATGAGAAAATTGCGGGATCGCGTACGGCGGCTGGGCCGCCGGTGTTCAAGAGACAGATGAGTGAGTCGTGTAGATGGGAAGACCTCTGTCATGGGCTAGCTCCCGGGCCTTCTGACTCGCACGAGGATTGCACCCCCACTCATGTCCATCGTCCATTCATCCACTGACCCGGCTAGTGGGCCGTCGAGTAAACGGCGGATGTGGCCTCGCAGGACTGGGCCGCCGGGTGAGCCGCTGCCCTTACCCGTAATGATAAGCAGGACAGCTCCTGGCTGGCGACGGCACCATCGTTCCACATAGAAGGTCACCTTCTTCTCCGCCGAGCTCGCGGTTTCTCCGTGCAGATCGAGCTTGTCGTCGACTGTGGCTCCATGGAGAGTGGCGATAGGATCCGAGGGTTTTGGCTCCGCAAAGCGGCGCCTACCCATGGTGCGACCTCCTGTGGCAAGTCATTCTTGTCTCCACAATGCATCACGGCATATTTGGTTCGCCGCCAATATCCGTCAGGGGTGTGACACAAGGTGCCGGTGGAGTCCTCCACGACCGTCTCTCGAGGCCGCTCATTTCAACCCAACGACCCGGAGCCCGCTTGCCTGAGCTGCAGTGCCGAGCGCACGATCGTGCGTCGCCATGATGATCTCCTCCTCGCGCGCCTCTCGCCACATCAGCGCCGTGGCGAGATGAATCGCATCCAACGTACCAAGCTCCGTGGGGAAGGGCAGAGCGGCTCGGTCGAGCACTACCATCGAGGGTTCGACGACCTCTGTCTCTTCGATGATTCGGAAAACAGTTTGCCGTCTCTCGGCGAGGTCTTCATCGGATAAACCAGCCCGAAGTCGAAGCCGGTCCAGCGTGCGCAGGCATTCAACCTGTACCAGTGCGCTTGCCACGCCGCGCTCGATCGTCTTCCACGCCCTGAGCTTGTCCCGCTGACCCAAAATGACCCGCAGTACCACAGAAGAATCGAGATAGGCTATCACCGCTCCCCCTGTCGCTCCTCCAGCAACAGGTCTACCACGTCCACATCGACACGCACGGGAGCAGGTATGGATACGTCTTGCAGCTTGCGCACGCGCTTGGCCGGTTCACGTACGCGTAAGGCATCAGTCCCCCCCATCGGAACAACCCGCGCTATCGGCGTGTCACGATCCAAAATCGTCAGCACGTGCCCCCGCCGCACGTACCGCAAATGCTCGCTCAGCCGGGCCTTCAGCTCGGCAATCCTTACTGTCTTCATGGTCATAATATAGTCATGAGTGGTCATATTGCCAATGGCGGGCCAAAAGCGGCGGTGCCCTCATCAGGGCACGACTCCCAAATCGGCCGGCCCCAGTTCTCCCCTCCTACAGCCGAAACTCGATGAAGCGGTCGAACAGCGGTGTCTTCCGCACCCGAGACTGCTGCGATTTGTCGGAACCGGGGTGCTCACTGGCATTGATGGGGTTCAGCAGATCGCGACCCAACACGGCTCGGCGTCCCCCCTCGAGCCTTTACATTCCCCCCCCCATCCCGCCCCCGCCACTCCTCCAACACCTCCGCCGCCTCCCGCATTCCAACTTCCCGCCGATCGGTCTCCGCCTGGCCCCACTGCGGTGCACCCGTATACCCGATCGGCACTCGCGGTAGCAGCCGGGATCCCCGGCTACCCCCTATCCCGATCGTTGTGTGCCAATAGTGTGCCCAACTCTGCCGAGAGTGTTTCCGTGCTAAGAGGCGCTTCCCCAAGAGCCGACTGGCCCAGCGGTCGCCACCGCACGCTTCCAGCACGTATTAATATACGTGCATGAAGACCATCGGCTCCCATCTGGCCACGCTGCTCACGGGGGAAGCCAAACTGCGCCGGCAGCTCGCGCCGTTCGTGAAATACGTGGTCCTCCTCGTCGCGGTCGTTTTGCTCTACGGCTGGCTGTTCCACGCGATCATGGCGCGGGAAGGTCAGGACCACTCGTGGTTCACGGGAGTCTATTGGGCGCTCACCGTGATGAGCACCCTCGGCTTCGGTGATATCACGTTCGAGAGCGACCTGGGCCGCGCGTTCAGCACCCTCGTGCTGCTGACCGGCATGGTGCTGCTCCTCATCATCCTCCCGTTCCTCTTCATCCGCGTTGTGTACGCCCCGTGGCTCGAGCAGCGGAGCCGCGGCCGCATCCGCTCGCTACAGTCGGTGCCGGAAGGCCTCGCGGGTCACGTGCTGATTTGCGCCAACGATCCCATTGCGCCCGGGCTCATCCGCCGCCTTCAACTGGCGGACGTGCCGGTCTATGTGATCGAGCCCGACGCCGACCTTGCGATGCACATGCAGGATGTCGGCACGCCGGTCTTCATGGGCGAGGTCGACTCCGTCGAGACCTACCGAGCCGCCCGAGTGGCGCGGGCTCGCCTCGTCCTGGCCAACGTATCGGACACGGTCAACTCCAACATTGTCCTCACCGTGCGCGAGCTGTCCGAATCGGTGCCGATCGTCGCGCTGGCCGAAGTGGAAGACTCGATCGACGTGCTGGAGCTCAGCGGCGCCACGCACGTGCTGCCCCTCACGCACCAACTTGGCGAGCACCTCGCCAACCGGGTGAGCGCGGGGACGTCGCACGCCAACGTGATCGGCAAATTCCATGACCTGCTGCTCGCCGAGTTCCCGGTGCACGACACGCCGTTCCGGGGCCGGACCATCCGCGACACACGGTTGCGCGAGTTTACCGGGGCCACGATCGTCGGGGTGTGGGAGCGTGGGCGGTTCCACCCCGCCCGGCCGGACCTCGAACTGTCGCCGCTCAGCGTGCCGGTCGTAATCGGCACGCCCGAGCAGATCGCGGAGCTGGACGAAGTGCTCGTGATATACGACGCCAATCCGAATCCGGTGCTCATCGTCGGCGGCGGCAAGGTGGGGCGGGCCGCCGCTGCGGCTCTCAAGCGGCGGGAGGTCCCCGTGCATATGGTGGAACGCAACCCGGAACTGGAGCCACAGATCGTGAGCATTCCCGACCGGTTGTTTCTGGGCGACGCCGCCGACCGGCGCGTACTTGACGCAGCGGGGATCGCCGAGACACCGTGCGTCTTGCTCACGACGCACGACGATGCGATGAACGTCTACCTGACGGTGTACTGCCGGCGGCTCAATCCCGACGCGCGTATCCTCACCCGGGTCACGCACGAGCGGAACGTCGAGGCCATCCAGCGCGCCGGCGCCGACTTCGTCTTGAGCTACGCGTCCTTAGGGGTGCAGATGGTGTACTCGATCGTGCAGGGACGGGAGCTCGTCGTGCTGGGCGAGGGCGTTGATCTCTTCTACGTGCCGCTCCCGCCGTCGCTCGCGGACAAGACGCTCGCCAGCGCGGGGATCGGCGCGCGCACCGGCCTGAACGTGATCGGCGTCCAGAAGGACGGGCAGATCGTCACGAATCTGCCGCCCGACCAGCGGCTAGTTAAGGGCTCGATGCTCGTCGCCCTGGGCAGCGCGGAGCAGCGGGAGCGCTTCGGCGCCGTCTACGACTAGCCGCAGGGAGGCGGGTGCGCCACGCGGTTCTCGGAGGGGAATTCAAAACCTATCTCGTCCAAGCTGTGCTAGCGAGGGCAAAAGGTATGACCCCGGTGGCGTCCGGGCAACGAATTGGCGGGATGCCACTGGCGCTTGGAAGCCGGCGCGTTATGCTCCTCGCGTGAACGAGCGATGGATGATCTACGGCGCGTACGGATACACCGGCGAGCTGATTGCGCGAGAGGCCGTCGCTCGGGGGATGACCCCGGTGTTGGCCGGCCGGCGCAGTGAACCGGTATCGAGCGTGGCCAAAGAACTCGGACTCGAACACCGGGCTTTCGGTCTCGAGAATCCGGATCTCGTGACGAGCGGGTTGGAGGACATGACGCTTGTGCTGCACTCCGCTGGCCCATACTCCGCCACCAGTGGGCCAATGGTAGCAGGGTGTCTGAAGACGGGCGCGCACTATCTCGATATCACGGGCGAGATTCGTGTCTTCGAGTCGTTGCACGAGCGGGACGAGGAGGCGCGGAATGCGGGGGTGATCATCCTTCCCGGCGTCGGCTTTGACGTGGTGCCCACGGATTGTCTGGCCGCACGGCTTGCTTCGTGCATCCATCGACCCACTACCTTGGAGCTGGCGTTCCGTACCACGCGTAGTCTCACCCAGGGCACGGCCAAGAGTGTCGTTGAAAGCATGGGGTACCCCAATCTGGTGCGGCGAGGCGGGCGGATCGTTGAAGTGCCCATGGGCAGGCTTTTGCGCGATATCCCATTCTCGGACAAGACCCGGTTTGGCCTGGCGATCCCGTGGGGCGATGTCAGCACCGCGTATTACTCGACTGGTATACCAGACATAACGGTATACCGTACGATGCATCCCACGCGAGCCAGGAAGGCGCACCTGATACGGCTCGTGCAGTGGGCGTTTCGGATCGGTCTGGTCCAGCGGTATCTGAAGTGGCGGGTCGAGCGCACCGTCAGCGGGCCGACGCAGCAACAGCTTACTGAGGGGATGGCACAGGTCTGGGGTGAAGTGCGGAACGCGCAAGGCAAAACGGCCACTGCGGAACTCACCACGCCGAACCCCTACGTGTGCACTGCCAACGCCGCCGTCTCTTCCGTAACGCGCGTATTCAATGGGGAGGTATCGGCGGATTCTGGTTTTCTGACGCCATCGCTCGCTTTCGGCGCCGATTTTATATCTGGTTTGCACGGCGTCACGTGGACGATGGAGCCGGAACCGACGTGAGCACCGACGCACGCTGACAGTGTCGAGTTGCCCGCGCCCCACTCAGGGAGCGGCTTGCATTCGATAATCGGCTCATTGGCATCGACTCAGCGAGCCGCTCCGCCACCCCCGGGCAGGGGCCCCGGTCGCGTCACATATCGGGTCCCTTGTACTGCACGCCGCCCTTGATCACATAGATCACGTTGTTCTGCTGCAGCGCGCTCATGTCCCGCAGAGGATTGCCGTTCACCACGATGATGTCGGCTAGCTTACCAGGCTCCAGGGTTCCCACATCGCCGAATCTCCTGTAAAGCAAAGCCGGTGCCTTGGTCGCCATGCCGATCACCTTCATCGGAGGGATGCCGTAGCGAACAAACAGGTCCATCTCCTGCCATGTGCTTTCGTAGTGAAAGTTCATGGGGGTCCCCGAGTCCGTCCCCACGACCATCCGCACCCCGTTCTCATACAGCTGCATCACCTTCGCAGCATGCCGCGCGTTCGCGTTCTTGGCGCCCGAGAAGTAGTTGAGCCGGCTGAAGTGGTTCAGCGACTCCCGCACGTCCTGATACAGGTCCGGAGGTAGATCCGCCCTCAGCTGTTGGTTGTCCAGACGCTCAGGGTATTCAGTGGTGATATCGTAGACCTTGCCGACCATCGAGGTGACGGAAGCCACGATGCGGTTCTCCGCCATCAGGCGAATCATCTCCTCCGGATACAGCGGGGCCCCGCCACCCATGTGCTCGATGGAATTCGCACCCATCTCGGCGGCCGCACGCACCGTCTCGACCGAGCCCGCATGAACAGCGATGTGCATCCCTGCTCTCCGGGCCTCGGCCGCGATGGCGAGGCGCTCCTCCCGGGTGAGCTGGTTCAGCTGAATGACCTTCAACAGGTCCACTCCGGCGTCGATTAGCTGGCGAGCCTTCCTCGCGGCATCCTCCGGTCCGTCCACCGTCCAGCGGACGAAAGCCTGGGTCTCCATGTCGTATCTCGTCCCCCGAGCAGCGGGCAAGGTCTTTTGCAGGAACGGACCGGAAACGATGAGGCGGGGACCCAGCACCCGACCCGCTTCAATCTCGTCCCTGATCCAGAGAACGTCGTCGAGAGGAGCCCCGAGATCCCGGACGGTCGTCACCCCCGCCATGAGGAATTGGCGAGCCGAAATCTGCATGATCTCCCGCCACCGCCCTTGATATCTAGGGAAGTATTCATCGTAGATCCCATGACCCGAGAGCAAGAGGTGGCCGTGGGCTTCGTTCAGCCCCGGCATGACGGTGTACCCATTGGCATCGATGACCCTGGCCCCCGCGGGAATCTCGGTGTCCGACACCGTTCCCACGTGGGTGATGCGGTCCCCCTCTACCAGGATGACCGAATTCCGGATCGGCACACCTTCTTGGCCGTCGATCAGGTAGCCACCCACGATGGCGAGTTGCTGCGCCTGGCCCGGCTCCGATCCTCCCGAGACAAGGAGGATGCCGATCGCCCAGAGTAACGTCCATAGTTGCACTTTCTTCATTCTGCACTCCGTTGGCTGGTAGCGACCCGGCACCCGAGAATCGGCGGTAGAACTCGCCGACTAGCGTCGAGCCAGCGAGCCGCCGCGGATCGGTCGGACACGGGCCCTAGTCGAATGTCACACCGGTGCCGTCGGGTCATTTATACTGCACGCCACCCTTGATCACATGGATCACGTTGTTCTGTTGGAGGGCCCGCATGTGCGGCAAGGGATTGCCGCTCACCACTGATGATGTCCGCCAGCTTACCCGGCTCGATCGTGCCAAGCCCCCCGCCTGGGAGGCCTGCACAGGAGCGGCCCCAGGGACTGCTAGCGCCGCCTGAGGCCTCTCCTCCTTACCCACCGCTGGGCTGTACGGCGGTGGAATGCGCTCCTTCACGGGCGCCTACCTGGCCGCTATAACATGCCTCCAGCCTCAGGCGCCACAACTCCCTTCTCGATCGTCTTCTGTCCCGCAACGTATGAGTCGCAGCCGAACATGGTGAAATGGCTGTGGTTGGGCGCTATGCGCGTAGAAGCTCCGCTACCTGAATACCCGGTCCCCTTGCCCCCAAGGCCGTGGCCGTAGTTCATTCCCAGGGCGAATAGGTGGCTTCCCAGGTGGTTGTGGGCGTAGTGGCCGAAGTCTCTGAGCCGGCTGGCCTCATGGGTGCCCCAGCCATAGTGACCGAGACCGTACGACTCGGGGTTGTTATAGGAGGCCAGACCGGCGTCGAACTCTGTGGCCCGCTTCCCCCCCTCGACCTTGGTGATGTAGCCTCCCTCGAACGTGAGCTTGATCGACTCATCCAGGACCTGGGGATAGAGGTGATTGACAAGGTCGCCCGGTTGCAAGACCAGCGTGCCTTCCGCACTGTCCTCATTGGGCATGAAGGCCACACAACCGTACCCAAAATTGTCCCAGCGCCCGCCCATATCCGCGATACCGTACTGGGCGTGGCCCGGCCGTCCTTGCTTCGTGCAGCTCCAGTCCGTTCCCGCGTCACTCGTGACTCGGAAGGGTCCGCCGGTGTTGTCACACAGGATCGCCCCCCTCAGAGTGCGCTCCCTTCTCTCCCGAGTGGGGAAGTATCTCCGTTGCCATCCCACGTCACCGCCGAGCGCCAACCACCTGGTCTTCGCGCCAGCCCGGTTGATGAGCTCGAAGTCGGTCCGGTAGGGGTGATCCCCCACCTTCGCGTTATAGGCTGTCGCAGCCCCCGGAACCCCCGGCGCATTGCCGATGCTCGAAGTGATCAGCAGGTCTGCGCCCGCGTACGTCTGCCAGTGCCAGTCCGTCAACCCTGGTTGGTACTCATTGCCACTGATCTTGGGAAACACGGTCAGGTGCGCCCCAGTGGCCCCGATCTCGCCGGCCGCTACCAGCATGGCGAGGAAGTATTCGTGATCGAAGACCATCGGCGTGGCAACCACGAAGGTCTCTCCGGCCCTCAACAGATTCTGTTCGAGGATCTTCTTACAGTGACCTACCAGCAGGCCTGACGGCTCCGGAAGAGCGTTCAAGTCGTCCGTCGTGGCCACCGGGCTTGCGGACGTGGCAAGGGGCCCGAGCGCGGATCCAGCACCCACCGCGGCCATCGTCTTGGCGAAATCCCTACGTTTCATCACTGACCTCCTTAATTGTTGATTGTTGGCTGTGTCAAGCGACCCCCCGGTGAAACGCGTGCTTCAGCTTCTCCGAGAGGTAGGCAAACCGCTTGCTATCCGGGTCGTGGATTCGTTGGGCTCCAGCGGGTTCCGCGACAGCTAAAAGCCCACCCCCCTAACCGCTCTGCACATCTCCCTCACCGCTTCGTCGATCGCCTGCACTAGGCGAGTTCAGGCGGGATGATCTTGTTGTTGTCGACGATCAGGTTGCCATCCAGGTACAGCCTCTTGTTCCGGCAGCAGATGTCGACATGGACCGGCGTGAAGTTCGCTCCGCCCAAGGAATCGAACAGGTTGCGCCCGATGGAGACCATGACGTTTCCGTACATGGTCTCAACGTCCATGCCCATGATATGCCACTGGGCGCGGTGCTCGGCCCCCCACCCCGCGTGGGCGATCCGGAACGGGTCCGAGAGACGGCCCCGAGGGTCCCTGACGTCTGCGTACAACTCAAGCCGCTCGCGGATCATGTCGGCATCCATGCCGCCCTCGATCTTTGTGAGGCGCCCCCCTTCGAGGGTGATCTTGACCTGAGATTGGCAGCGGTGCCGTAGACCCAGGATGACATCGCCCGGATGTACCATGTAGACGCCTTCGGCTTGGTCCTCGAGGGGCGCACAAGTCACCAAGCCCGAAGGCCAGTGATCCCAGCGGCCCGGTACGGCAGAGACTCCACACCCGTAGGCGCCCTTGCGGCCGTCCTTGCGCATGGTGAAGTCGGTACCCCGGTCATCCGTCACGCGGATCTCGTTCGCCACCTGTATGCGGCGGGCCCCGGCGGACGTCCGCCTGATGATGTCATCGTGGGGAAACATCCGGCGTAGCGTCTCAACGGGCTGCTGCACCATGAGCGTCCGTGTGCCCGAGCGCACGGCGAAATTGTGAGCTTCCGAGTAGAGCGGGATCGCCCCGTATACGACGTCGGCCGCCACGAAGGCTTCCTGGAGCATCTCGCTCTCGCTCATCCCCGAGGTGGCAACCAGAGCAAACGCGTTGGCACCGAGAGCCTTCGCGGCTGCCAGCGACGCCGTGATGTATTCCGGCCGGGCGTAGCCCGTGGTCGAGTAGAACAGGAAGTTCTCCCCTTCCTTGACCTTGCAGAGGCGCATATGGCGCGTGAAGAGGCCGACGAGGTCCGCTACCTGCTGCGATTGCGGCTCCGGGTCCACTTCCTCCACCATCACGTTCTCTGCAAGCAGTGCGGCCGGAAGCGTTGAAGCCGCCAACGTCTGGACTGATACGTTTTTACAGAAGTCTCGCCGCCTCATGGTTCTGGCACCTTACTGTGAAAGAGCGATGCAATACAATCACACTCACCGTGAACCAATTATCGTCCTGCCGTGCCGGTTTGATCAGGAGTGAAGACAAGCCCCGGGATGCCGTCGATCTCACTCTGGAGCAGCAGTCGGCACGTCGCATTTTGCACTTCGAACCCCTGGGGAATCTCGGTCTGGAACAAGTCCAGGCCGTGGTTGAAGATATAGAGGCGCGTGTCGCCCATCAGCGTCCCCTCAAACAGCATGGTGCGCCGGCGCTCGTCGATGAGCTTGTCCCTGATCTCGTTTTCGCCTGTTCCGGCAGGTGCCCACGCAATGTTCACTCCCCGCTGCGTCCGAATCTGGTTGATCATGGTCACCGTTTGTGTCGGGTCCGTCGCCAGAGCCGCCTCTGCCATGATGAACTGCATCTCCACACCCGACGTGATAATCAGCAGAGTGGACCCCGAGGGTACCTTCAAGGGCGCATGGACGTCGTCAAATTGCCCGCGGGCTGGGACTGGGTTCACCTCCAACACTATGCGGGAATCCTCGATTCCCGTGTCATCCACGGTGAGATTGCGAAAGGCCGGACTCACGCCGTGCTCCCCAAAGCCCCACGTCCGGAACCAGATGTGGTTGGTCTGCTCCTGGGTGTTGGTGGAGTACCTGGCAAGGAACTCAAAGTCGGGATCGACCTGCTCCGCGAACAGTCGGGCGGCATTCAGGTTCCCGAGGAGCCGGTTTGCCCGGGCCAGCCCCGCCAGCGCCGCCTGACGAATCTCACTCTCTGCGTTGGTCGCGTTCAGTGCGTTCTGGAACTGGTCTGCCGCAAGCTGATACCCCTCTATGGACTTCAAGACGGGACCCTGGCCAAAAAGTACAAATTCACAATAGAAGTCCGCCATCCAGAGGGTTTCGAAGCCGTTGTACACCGAGACTCTGGCGTATTCGGCCGAATTCGCAGGATCTGAAATATCCGGGAACTCGCCGGCCAAGATCTTCCCCTGTGCGGCGTTGGACGAATTGATGGCCACCTGAAGGAATGAGTAGTACGCCACACTGGGTCCGCGGGTTTCGCGGCCCCCACCCGTGAGCCCACCGGCCTCCCCACCACCGCGCGAGCCCAGCTGACGCTGGCTCTGTGTATAACGCAGCAGGCTCACGGACGTCATCCCACCAGAGAACATGTTGGTTTCGTACATCCAGACGTCGTAGGAGAAGTACATATCGGCCTGGGCCCCCACCATCGTCTCCGCCAGCAGGGCCGGGTTCACTTCAGGGTCGACGAAATGGGGATCAGCCGCCACCTCCAGCAGATCCTCGCAAGCCGTGATTGCGGTCACAACAAGTACAAGCGAGAACGTCCGGGCGAAGAAGCGCCCCGTCTTTCGAGGGCTCGTCATTCCGCTAAGGCCCGTTATCATCATGATCAGACTCCTCTATATCGTTAGTGGGTTCACCGTTCCAATCGGCTGCTCACCTCCTCGGTCGTGTCAGAGCGCCAGCTGGACCCTGGTGAACCACCGTCTCGTTTGCGCCTGGCCGTAGAAGCTTTCGTTGGCCGGCAAATTGGCCCGCCCGCCCAGCACGGTGCCCTCCGGATCGACACCGTTGAAGCGGGTCCACGTAGCGAGGTTTCTCCCGCCTATGGTGATGCTGGCGGACTCGCCTCCGAACCAGCCCAAGACGCTGTTCGGCAGCTGATACGTCACGCTAAGCTCCCGCCACTTGATGAACGAGCCGTCTTCTACAAAGACGAACCTCCGGTATTGACTGCCATCGACCAGGGACTTCTCTAGCCCCGCCTGTTGTTCGGGGGTGACGATGTCCGACCCTCTTGCTTGACACCCGCAGTCCCCCCCCTCCCGGAAGACGTACTGCCATTGGCCCCCGAAGTCACGACCCACGGACACGTTGGTGTTGTCGTCACCGTTAACCTTATCCACCGCTCCCTTACGGTCGAAGCGCGTGGCAACGCGGAGCCTTCCGCCGAACAAAGAAATGTTGGTGGACAGATTTTCGAAGTCGCGCGGCTGCGGGTTTCCGAGGAGCGATAACTCCGGGTTACTTGCCAGGCCCAAGTCCCCAGGCTTGATCACCACACTGCCTGGGACGATTTGGCCGTCGTGGTTCCGCTCCGCCCTCTCGACGATCGGGCCGTAATAGCTCCCGGGGGCTTGCCCTTCCATAAACAGTCCCCGATTTGTCCCCAAGAGGAGCGGGGGGAAACCACCCATATCCGTGATGATGGGGTTCTGCGTGGAGAGAAAGAACTCAACATCCCACGTGAAGCTCGGACTGTTCACAAGGTTGGCGCCGAGGAACACCTCGAAGCCGTTGTTCTTGAGCCCACCGACGTTGATCCACTGCTCACCCCGGAATCCGAAGGAGGGCGGAAGGAACCGCGTGACGATGGCGTCTCTGGTCTTCTGTCTGTAGTGTGTTGCCTTCAACGCAAAGCGGTCGTCGAAGAACCCCACATCGAACCCGAACTCTATCTCTGACTTTCTCTCAGCCGTCAGCTCCGGGTTCCCCGGAAACGCCGTGGAGATCCCCGTGACCTGTTGTCCACCTAGCTCCAGACGGACAGGCAGGAGTCTCTGGAGGGCCGCAGAGGTCGGGGGTGCCTGAGCCGCCTGGCCCCAGGCAAGGCGGAGGCGGAGGCTGTTGATAGGGCCCACGTTCCAGAACGGCATCTCGCTCAGCACCGCTGACGCGTTGATGCTGGGCGAGAAGATCCCTCCCTGGTTGACGCCGAACGCGCTGTTGTCATCGTACCGGAGTCCGCCGGTGACGAACAGGTAGTCTCTGAACCCAAAGCGCTGCTGCCCGTACACCCCGAGCTGAATGTTCTCCTCGAGGTTGGAGAATCCTGAAAAGAGCAGCGCTGCATCGCAGGCCTTGGCCGTCGGACTCGCGAAGCCGCCCTCGCCGATGCAGCTAACGGTTTCCTTCCTCAAGCTGAAATACTGCGCCCCAAGCGTTGTGGTCGACGCCAGAACCCCCTCAGGATTCAACGTCACCGTTCCGGTGTACTCATAGGTGCGGTTCTGGTCGGTGATTCGCGCATCCCGTATGAAACCCAGGGAAAGCACCCCAAACGGGCGATCTTCGTCCAGCGGGAACTCATTGAGATCCCTGCTCTGTATGTAATCCACGCCGCCGACCAACCGGTTCGTCAGCCAGGAAACGGGCGTCCATTGGGCCGTGACGCTCCCTATGAAGCGCCCGGTTTTCTGGCCACCGAAGATGGTGTTGAGCTTATCGAAATTGGCGACGAAGTTCCCCTGAGTTGCCAAGCAGACGCTTTCAGGGTCGCCCCGTTCGAGGGTGGCTAAGCAGTCTCCGCGGCTACCGTCGGGACGAACTCCGAAGGATGTGAGGACATTTCCCACCCCGGCGTTCGTGGTATAGCCCCGAAAACTCCGGGTGGACTCTGGAAACTGAATGTCCGTCTCCAGGTAGTTCGTATTGACCGAGATCTGCAGAGTCTCGCTCGGTCGGGCGACGATATTGGCCCGCAGGGATGTTTGTTTGAGGTTGCTCACAGGTATTGGGCCCCGAGCGCCCTGATACCTTGCGGAAACGAAGTATGACATTTCAGGCACACCTCCACTGACGCTCACGGTTGTGTTTGAGAAAAGGCCCGTTCGCATTGGGCCCGTCAGGGGATTTCTCATCGGATTGTGGAAGCCAAAAACGTGGCCGGTGACCGGGTTCAGGATCGCGTTCCACTGTTGGGCGACGGGGTCGTTGACGTCGGTGATCCCCATGAACTTGGTGAAGTCGTACCACTTGTCCCAGTAGTGGGCCCGATCCTCCTCGATCCCGGCCTCTGTAGTCACGGTGACGCGGTGCTGGCCCGGGCGGCCCCTCTTGGTCTGGATAATCATCACGCCTGACGCCGCTCCCGCCCCATACAGAGCCGTTGCCGTCGGGCCCTTGATGATCTGAACACTCTCGATATCCAGGGGGTTTAGATCGTCGAGACGGGAGATGGTTCGGCCCTCCGTCCAGTCGACCGACTCAGGGCCCAGGTCCGACTCATTGCTCACCCGGATCCCGTCGATCACGATGATCGGATTCGCGGCCATGGAGAAACTGGTAACTCCACGGACCCGGATCGTGGATGCCGTTCCGACGGGGCCACTACCCTGCGTAACAATGACTCCCGCGGCACGCCCACTGATCAGATCGGACATGCTGGTAATGGCCGATCTCTCCACTTCGGCCACCGCATCGAAGCGTTCGATGTCCGTGCCGATCTCCAAACGCCTGGCCTCCACCCCGGCCACCGAGATGACGATCTCCTCGAGGTCAATCGCCCGTCGCGTCATCTCGAAGTTGACGGTGAGTTCTTGCCCGGCTCTGACGCTCACCGTTGCCTCGACGAGCCCATAGCCGATTATCTGGGCCCGGAGAACCACCGTTCCAGTCTGTACCCTCAAGAGCTGAAATCGGCCTTCGGAGTCGGTACTGGCCCTGGCGGCAGTCCCCGGGATGCGGATTAGCACCCCGCTAATAGGGCGCTGAGTGGCCTCTTCGATCACAAGGCCCGTGATCGCACCTTGTGCTTGCTGTGGCGCCTCTCGCAGGGCCCAGCCACCTGTCGTGGCAAGAGCTTCTCCTGGATGCAGCGGCACTCCGGCCGTCAGCGCAAACAGGGCCACGGCCCTCAGACTCACAATTGAGAGTGTCATTGAAGAAACCTCCGTTCTGAGGAAATTCGTTCTGGACAAATCAGCGCTTCTTCGTCTCTTCGTTTGAGGAACCAGTGCGCGGGGAGCCAGACTATCAACAATAAAGTTAAGCATATGACGCTCGCTACGCTCGGTGTCAAGGGCCGTCGGCCACCGGAGCGGGCACGGCGCGAGGCCGGAGAGTCGATGACCGCGGGATTTGGTGGAGGTCCGGGGGGTCCTGGTGTCACTTCTCACGAGGATGAGCCTCCTCAAACGTCGGCTCGAAGATCGGATCGTAGACGTCGGGCTTGGTGATCGCCGCCCGCAGGTTGTCGAGGATGAGCCGTCTGGGGACACCGTCAAAAAAGGCGAAGGCATCTTCCAGCCCGCCGATCAGATCCTCGAGCTTCTGCGAGCGCGTGACGTGGACGTACTGGTGCCGGCTGCGGACCAGCAAAAACCGCAGTACTTGACCGCGAACCGGTGCAGCGAGCTGTACGCTACCTCAACGCCCTCACGGGCGAGCAGGCAGTGGACCGCTGCAAATCGGCTTTCAATAATGCACGCACCGAACGGCTCATCGGGTTTCTCCTCGCCGGCGTCTTCATGCTCATCGGCCTCGGCTTGCTGTACCTCGGCTGGAGCGTCTACTCCTAGCTGGCTCGGCTGTTGGCGACCGGTGAGTCGGCCACGGGTCGCGTCGTGGCGCTAGAACGCGTGGCAGGCAGCGCGGCTGGAGACGGGGACCGGGACGAGTTCGTGCCCCGCGTGCAGTTCACCACACGGGATGGCGTGCAGATTGTCTTCCTGGGGTCCATCACGAAGGGTTTTGGGCGTCCGGATACCAGGTGGGGGACACGGTGCGGGTGGTCTATGACCCGGCGGATGCGGAGAACGCGCGGATCGACGAGCTGGCCGAGCTGTGGTTCGCGCCGGCGTTGCTCGCCGTGATCGGCGCCGACGCGCTCATCATTCCTCCGTACACCATGTGGCGGGTGATCCGGGCGAACCCCCTTACCGCCCGCCATCATTCCAATTCAACAGCGCATTAAACACCATCGGCGCATCATGATGATTCAAAAACCGATGTAACGGATTGAATGTGAACACGATTACCCGCCCCGCGTCGTCCCGGCCCGCCGGCACAGCGAAGACCGCCCCGTGGCCCACTATGTGCTTGCTGTTTCGTACCATGCCACTGAGCACATAAGGCTGCCCGCGCGGCCGGGCGTCGGCTTCGCCGCCTGCGGTTTCCTGCGAGTCCTGCTCGGCCGTTACGGCCGTCGCCTCCGGCATGCCCATGATGTCGGTCACGACCGTATCCCGCTCGTCCGCCAGCGGCTCGGTGCCGTACTGCAGCACGATGAGCCCGCGATCGCGCCGAGCGGTGCGCCACAACACCCCGTTGCCGCGGAACACGTGCGTGACCTCGGGGAAACCGTACATGATGGGATGGTTCGGCCGCCTGGCCTTGGTGCTGACCACCGAGCCGGGATGGAAGAGCTCCGATGGATTGTACTGCTGCAGCTCGCGCACCAGACCGGTCTCCGTCACGAACCGCGCAGCATTCTTGAGGGCAATCAGCGTCCCGCCCCCATCCAGAAAACGCTCCAGCTCGGCCATGCCCAAGAACCCCGGGCCGCCGGTCATGTCCGCAGTACTGCTTGGCTTGCCGTGGGAGGCGAACTCCGCCGTCTCGGTGAACGGCAGCGGTCCCCACTTCGCGTCCACCCCGTGGATCCACTGCGGGCCCCCGCCGCCCGCCGTGGGCACCAGGATGACGTCGAACCGGCGGCGCAGATTGCCTGCGTGAAAGTCGTCCTTATGTATGGAGGTGTACGGAATGCCGAGCTGCTCGAACCAGTACCGCACCCAGCCTTCGTTCTGGGTCGAGAACCAGGTGTGATAGATCGCCACCCGGGGCAAGTCCAACGCGTGACGCCGCACCCCGGGCGGGCCCGCCTGCACCAGCGTGAACCCGTACTCTCGAGCCAGCCACTCGGCCCCGCCGGCCGATAACCCTTCTACTAATACCGTGCCGGCAGCCCACTCTGACCCCGCGGCGGTGAATGTGGTCTCGGCCGCAAATGCCGCGGCACGTGCCTCCCGATGCTTCAAGGCATAGAGCGCCGGAAGCAGCTCGGCCTGCGCGGTGTACTTCAATAACCAGGTGTTTTGCGCCTGACTCCCCGACCCGCTCGAGGCTGTTGTGCGGGTCGCCGTGCCGCGCCAGGCAATGGTGTCGCTGACGCGCTCCAGCCCCCGCCACGTGAGCACCGCGGGATCGTTCACCTCCTGCACCTCGACGCCGTACAGCAACCCCAGCGTCCAGGCGATGTCGTCGTACGGCGGATACCGGGCCGAGCTGGGATAGTCCTGCTTGGTGAGTAAGTTGACGGCCAGGTCGCGATAGGGCTGGTCCAGCTTGACTACAAAAGCGCCCGGCAGCGTGTCGGTCGTCCGGTGCACCTGGATGGCGTGCCGCATCAATTGATTCACCAGGTACGCCGCCCGCTTGGGGTCGCGCTGCGAGTCCAATGCCGGGATCACGAAACCGTGCGGCGGCTTGGTGCGCCCGCGCTCGATGGAGTTGGCACCCTTCTTCCAGAAGTTGACCAGCAGGTCCCGCGCGTTGCGCGCCGTGTAATCCAGCGACGCCAGCACTCCCCCCTGCATGAGGTTGGTGTTGTTGCGCAACGACCAGAGCACCTTCTCGGTGGGCGGCCAGGGCCGGTACCACTGCGCCGTGGTCACCGAGTCGCCGGCGTAGGTCCGCCCCCGCAGGTCGCGCAGGTACGTCTCCGCACCGCTGTTCCCGAACGTCTCGTAGAACCGGCTGATGCCGTTGTGGTTGGTGGCCACCCAGGCGCCGTACCCCGGCCACCAGCCGTCGAAGAATCCCCACGTCCATACGCCCGGCACGCCCTGGGCGGTCATCGCCTGAATGTCCCAGTTGGCCAGCGTCTGCCACTCGGTGATGATGATGGGATCCACCGTCCTGTTGTACGGCCCCGTGCCGGTGGAGACGTAGAGCAGCGGCACCGACTCGTGCAGGTCGTGCACGACGAGAGGATGCCACGCGTAATAGCTGCGATAGATCGCCTTGGTCAGCTCCTGAGAAATCTGTAGGCCGTCACGATTGTTGTCGTGGTAGACGTACTTCCCCCAATAGGGCGTGGAGCGCGGGAACCCGTCGTTCATCTCCTCCCGCCCCTTGGTGTAGCGGTAGTACCAGTCCACCTGGCGGTCGCGGCCGTCCGGCTCGGCCACGGGATTGATGAGCACCACCACGTTCTGCCGGATGCGCGCAACCGTGGGGTCGTCGGACACGGCCAGCCGGTACGCCAGCTCGGGCAGCATCTCGGGCGGCCCCATCTCCGGCGAGTGCAGTCCCCCCATCAGGTAGTAGACCGGCTTGATCTCCCCCACCAGCTGCTCCATCGCGGCGCGGTCCGTCGTGCGCGGGTCTGCCAGTTGAGCGAGTCCCTGCCGGATCCGGTCGAGATCGGCCATCGCCGTCTCGTCGGCGATGATGACCAGCAGCAGTTCCCGACCCGCCTCCGTCCGGCCTACGGTCTCCACCCGCACATGGGGCGACGCCTGCGCCAGGGCGCGGTAGTAGCCGTACAACTCGGCGCTCCGGTGCATCACCGCCGGCGCACCGGCGATGGTGCCGAAATGATCCAGCGGCGACGGCACGGTGGGGTGTTCCGGTATGGCGGCCACCGCGGCCGGCAGGAACCGCGTGTCGGTGGTGGCCTCGCGGATCATCCGCTCGTAGGTGGTGTCCCGCGCCTGTCCCTGTTGGGGGTCCGGGACAACGGGGGCGGCGGGGGCGGCGGCGAGGAGGACGGCGAGAACAGGAATAGTCATGGCGTGATGCTGGCTAAGGGAAACGCAGCTGGTGGCGTAAACTACCCTGCAGCCAGCGGGCGTGTGAGCCACGGACCCCCGGGGCCCGGATTGTTTCCTGGATCTCCCGGGCGTGTTATCAGCAGCCGAGGACGCGGTTGGCCCGTGTCAGATAGAAAGGGTGGGCCATGCCCACCCTTTCTTCCGCGTGCCCGCCCGACAGCGAGCCCCGCGCGGCATTCGAACACACCTGATCGCCGATCAGACGGCTGTGTCGATCCAAGTCGAACAGCCGGTGTTACGCGTTCATTATCGTCGCAAAGTCGCGTAGGATAAGGAACCTCAAAAGAACCTAGGGCATCGAGCCTGGTTTCGTCAAGTGTCTCGTGTGCAACGCGCAGGTCGGCACGCGATCGCATACGACCGAAGCTGACCCAATCCAGAGTTGGCTGCAAAATGGAGACAAACAACTGGCGAGATCTTGTCTCGCTCCATGGCGCGTACCTTCGCTTGCGTGTGTTTCAACGCCCGCTCCTCCGGATCGCCCCCCCGCTGGCGGACGACGCTGGAGAGGCGTATGGTTGCCCGGCGCTCACCGGAAGAGATTTTCACTATGACCGACATGACCCCCGGCGACTTCTTCGCCTTCGCCAAGGAACGCGACGCCGAGATGGTGGACCTCAAGTTCAGCGACCTCCTCGGCACGTGGCAGCACTGTTCGTTCCCCACCGATACCTGGGACGAGCAGACCTTCACCGATGGCGTCGGGTTCGACGGCTCGTCCATCCGCGGCTGGCAGGGCATCCACGTCTCCGACATGCTCGCCGTGCCCAACCCTTCCACCACCCGGCTTGACCCTTTCTTCCGGGAGCCCACGGTGAGCGTGATCGCCGACATCGTGGACCCCGTCACCCGGGAGGACTACACGCGGGATCCCCGGCACGTAGCCCGGAAGGCGACCGAGTACTTGAAGGAGACGGGAATCGGCGACGTGTGCTTCATCGGCCCGGAGCCCGAGTTCTTCATCTTCGACCAGGTGCGGTACGAGCAGACCGAGAACCGGGGCTTCTACGAGATCGACTCCATCGAAGGGGCGTGGAACACCGCGCGCTTCGAGGAGCCGAACCTCGGCTACAAGCCCAGCTTCAAGGGCGGGTACTTCCCGGTGAGCCCCACGGACACGTACCACGACCTCCGGGGCGAGATGGTCTATGAGCTTCGGAAGGTGGGGATCGTGGTGGAGGCGCACCACCACGAGGTGGGAACGGCGGGGCAGAGCGAGATCGACATGCAATACGCACCGCTCCTCGACCAGGCCGACCAGTTCATGTGGTACAAGTACATCGTGAAGAACGTGGCGAAGCGCCAGGGGAAGACCGTCACGTTCATGCCGAAGCCGATCTTCCAGGACAACGGCAGCGGCATGCACACCCACGTGTCGCTGTGGAAGGACGGCAAGCCCCTGTTCGCGGGCGAGGGATACGCGGGGTTGAGCGACCTTGCGCTGCACGGGATCGGCGGGCTCTTGAAGCACGCGCCGGCCGTGCTCGCGTTCGCGGCGCCGACGTCGAACTCGTACCGGCGGCTGGTGCCGGGCTTCGAGGCGCCCGTGAACCTGGTCATGTCGGCCCGGAACCGTTCGGCCGCGGTGCGGATCCCCATGTACTCGGAGAAACCCAAGGCCCGGCGGCTCGAGTTCCGGTGCCCCGACCCGAGCTGCAACGGGTACCTCATGTTCTCGGCGATGCTCATGGCCGTGCTCGACGGCATCCAGAACAAGATCGATCCCGGTGAGCCGCTGGACCGTGACATCTACGAGCTGGAGCCGCACGAGCTCGAGCGGTACCCGCACGCCCCCGGTTCACTGCCGGAAGCGCTTCAGGCGCTCGAGCGGGACCACGCTTTCCTCACCAAGGGGCACGTGTTCACCGACGACCTGATCGAGACGTGGATCAGCTACAAGATGGAGAACGAGGTGGAACCGCTGCAGCTTCGGCCGCATCCGTACGAGTTCCACCTGTACTACGACAGCTGAGGGGGCGTCCGCATCGCTGGCCCGTTTGCGAACTGCCTCCGGTTCATTCGCCATCTTGGCGAAGGCGGCATGGCAACGATTGACGGCGCGATTCAGCCGGTGCAGGATCAACAAACGCTTTGGCTTAGGGGAGCCTTGGGAAAGACATCGATGTCGACCTGTCTCAGGAGATGGCCACTGCGGTGAACGAAACCAGCCATAGTACGAGCGCCAAGCTCGATCCAAATCCCGCCGTCCCGACTCGTTCCGTCGAATTCCGAATTCGCGCCAGCGTCGGGACTCGAACCACCGGTCATTAGCCCGCTCATTGCCATGGGCACCTTTTCCCCCGCTGGGCGCTACCGGTTGTCGCGCAGCTGCTCAGCGGCTAAGCTAGGCCCTCAGCATGTTCCTCGACCTCGGCATCATCGCCACCTACTTCGCGATCATCCTGGCAATCGGCATTCGAGCCCGCGCAAGACCGGACGTGAGCGCCGAGGAGTATTTCCTGAGCTCCCGCTCGCTCAAGTGGCCGGCCATTGCCATGTCAACCATCGCCACCAACATCCAGGCGGGCCATTTCATCTCGATGGCCGGTTCGGCGTACCTGTTCGGACTGGCCCAGGCGAACCTCGAGATCAACGCGATCTTCGGAATTCTGATCGCCACCTTCTTCTTCGTCCCGCTGTACCTCCGAATGCGGGTTGTCACGATCAGCCAGTTCTTCGAGGCGAAGCTCGGATCCAATGTCGCGCTGGCGTACGCCGTGCTCATGATCATGCTGTACTCGCTCCTCTACCTGGGGACGGCGCTCTTCTGGGCGGCATACGTGATCGACGGCGTGTTTGGAAGCATGGGCGGACTGCCGGAGCTCGATCCTGCCGTGCGACTGGGACTCCTGGTCGTGGCGACCGGCGTCTTCTCGGCGGCGTACACCTACCTGGGCGGGCTCCGGGCGGTCGTGCGCACCGACATCGTGCAGTTCGTGCTGCTCGTGGGCGGCGGGATTATCACGCTGAGCGTCGCGATTCACTATGTGGGCGGCTGGTCTCAGCTCTGGAGCTCGACCGGTCACCTGATGCATCTCCATCTCCCACGTGACCACGACACGCTCCCCTGGACCGCGCTGTTTGGCATGTTCCTCCTGAACCTCAACTACTGGGGTGCCAATCAGGTGATCTTGCAACGTGCGCTGGCAGCGAAGAGCCTCAAACACGCGCAGATCGGTCTCCTCATGGGCGGTGCGCTCAAGTACCTGATGGCGCTCATCGTCATCGTCCCGGGAATCGCCTTGGCGGGGATTCTGGGTGACCAACCACTCGATGACCCCGACCTCGCCTACCTCACGCTGGTCAACACCTACCTGCCCGCAGGCGTCCGCGGCCTCATTCTGTGTGGGCTCTTCGCCTCGATCATGAGCACGCTGGATTCGATCTTCCACTCCGTTGCCACCCTTTGGTCGGTGGACATTTACCGCCGCCACCTGCGACCGGACGCGACCGACGCTCAGGTCGTGCGGAGCGGCAGGCACGCGATCGTCGCGGCGCTCGTCTCGGGCGTGCTCTTCAGTTTCGTCGTGATCTACGTCAAGTTCGGCAATCCGGCCTTCCCACTCACCCATTGGTTCAATGAGCTGTCGTACTATGTAAAGAACGGGTTCGTGCTTCTCGTGCTGGCGGCGGTCTTCCTGCTCCGCCCGTCCCGGCGCCTCGTGCTGACGACGCTGCTCTCGAGCGTCCTGCTCTATCTGGCGCTCAACGTCGCCTTTCCAGAGATGAACTACTTCGTGCGGTCGAGTTGGGTAATCGTCGTGACGTTCGCCGCGGTGGCGATTCCCACGATTGTGCAGAACGGGTGGCGTCTGGACCAGGCCCTCCTCGTGGTGTCCCATCGGAGCGTGGCACGATTCGGCACGGCGCTGGCCGCTTCCCTCGTCGTGGTGCACGTGGTGTTCCACTGAGACCTGTTAGAAGTTGGGTGGATGCTCGAGGCAGACATCTGGATGTCGATGCAGCCCTCGAAAACCCAGTTCGTGGAAGAAACGCAGATCCCCCAAATCCCCATCGTATTTCTGGCCGCCGCAACTTCAAAAGCGTATTCTATACAATAGATCACCAGCCGGACAATAGATCACCAGCCGGACAATAGATCACCAGCCGGGCCAAGACGCTGTGTCAGAGCTCCTCGGCCGCCTAAAATCCGCCCTATCCGACCGCTACGCCATCGAAGAAGAACTCGCCGCCGTGCTCGGCGGTGCCGCTCTCATTCCCATCCTCGGAAAGCCCAAAACGGGCCCTTTCTGTCTCCGGGATGGATTTCAAAGCCGGGAGCTCGTCAAAGCCGATATCCAGAGACTCGGGTTCACAGGAAGTGAGGAACTCCTTCACGAATTCCCGAGAGGGTCAGGATTCGTCCAGGCCCTTCTCTTTGTCCTGCATCTCCCCTGGACTCGGCCACCCCTCCAGCGGGCGCTCCCTTTCGAGCGCCTTTTTCGTGGCTTCCTTCCAGTCACCTTTGAGCTTGAGGCGACCTGGTTTCGGGCCTCGTTTGGTGTCGTCCTTGATTAGCAGGGGAGACGACATGTCGTCTTCAGATGTCGTCTCTTGCTGGACCCGTTCATCCGTTTTATACTGAGTCATGGAATCTGTCGTCCTTCTCAGTGAAATCGACCAACAGCGGCAAACCCTGCGTGAACGAATTGCCGCCTTTCAGGCTCAACTGGACTTGCTCGACAAGCTGGCAAAGTCGGCTGTGCGTGTCAACGGCAAAAGCAGCCTCAAAAAGAGAAGCGGGCGAGCGTTCCCCGCTCGCACCGGAGTAAACAAGCTCATCCGGCGAATTGTCGAGGATAACCCTGGCATCAAGGCAAAGCAGGTTGTTGACAGGATCATTGAAGCCGGGATCGAAACGAAGGCCGACGACCCCCGCAGGGCCTTCTACTCGTCGGTTGATACACTCCGACGGCGGGGGCACTTGGTGAAGAAAAACAGCAAATTGTTTATCGCCGAGAAATGGAAGGGAAAAGGGGGCTAGGGGGACCGGCGCCTTAGCGCGACCGTTCCGCTCGACCAGGGCCATCCACCCACATAGGTTTCGTCCACTTCGACGTCCCCCCCTAGCTCGCCTGTTGGCTGGTCAGCCATCGCGAAGCGAATCCGATGCATGAGGAACAAGGCCGACTTGTAGGTCAGGCCGGTCTCCCGCTTGATCTGCAAGGCCGAGATGCCCTTCTTCGACGAGCAGGCCCGCCAGAAGGCCAAGCACCAGTATTTCAGGGGAATCCGGGAGTCCTCGAACACGGTCTCGGTCCTGACGCTGTACTGCCGCTTACAGGCCCGGCAGCGCCACCGGAAGCCCTTTTCCCGCTCGCCCGTCTGGCGGTCCTTCATCTGGTACACGTCGTCGGACTCACAGCGGGGGCAAACTGGCTCCTGGCACCACCGCTGCCACTCCATGAACTCCACGGCTTTGGCCTCGTCCGAGCAGGCTTCTGGGATGCGAGAAATGATGGTTTTCTTGCTCATTGGCGATGGGGGGCATCGGCTCGAGCTCCTGTTGAGCCTAAATATAGTCTATTCAATCGTTTGCGTCAAGTATACAATTCCGCCAATGACTATCGGCAAGACGTCCTGAAGTAGACAGCGTTGCTCCAAACCGCAGTAGTTCCCATGGCTTGTGAAAGCGTATGAGATCTCTTAATATTAGATCTATAGAAAAGCATACACCTGCGAGCATTTGAGTTCGCCTCTCACGCTCATCGCTCCAGGGTGTATATTGACCTAAAGGCTCGGGAGCGACGGCCGATCAGGCCGCTGCCAGTTTTATGGTGGAGCCGAGCCGATGCGAGCATGATGAGACCGACGCTACTCATTATCCTGGCCATGGCCATGTGTGCCAGCACGGAGGCCGTGGGCCAGCGGAAGAAGATCTGGGATCGTATCAGCTTCCGGGAATCGTTCTCGGACAAGAAGGGACGATCTCGGCCGGCGTCGTTTAGCGTCCTGCTACCAGGTGATACCACACCTTCGTACAGCATCCGCACAGCCATGCGGGTCGACCTCGGTTTCGGGAGTTTGGGCAAGAAGGTCGATATCGGCCCGTACGTCGAATACCGACGGCACACGAACATCAAGAAGGCGCAGAATGTCCTTATGCTCGGGCTGGCAATGGACTGGCAGACTCGGGAAGAAGTGGGGGAGAAGGGGAAAAAGAAACCGTGGAGTGCCGTCATGGTATTGCGCTTCAACTACAAGAACGACTTCATTCGCTCCACCAAGTCGGTGCAGACGAACCTGCTCTTCACGCCGGTAGCGCAGGGCCGCGGCGGCATTCTCCAAAGGCTCTTTCTGCCGAATGTCCCGACGAACTTTGGCACGGTGATGCAGTTCACCTACAGCCCGTACATCGGTCTCGAGCACGAGGGCGTGCTGAGCGCGAAGGCCGATTCCCTGGAAGGCTCCGTTTTCCGAGCAGTCACTAAGGTGCGGGCGGAGCTGCTTCCGCTTCCTGCGCAGTTGTCACGAAAGCTCGAACTGAACGTCGAGTACTCCTACGTCTACGACTTGATGAACCGTGCCGATCCCAATCGGCTCACGACTGGGCACCGCCTCGTGAAGGCGGACATGAACGCGTGGTTCGTGCGAACGGCTACCGGTAGGATGGCCGGCGTGTCACTCTCATACGTCAACGGCGAAAATCCAAGCGTCGGTTTCCGAAACCAGCGACTGATACAGATGACGTTTGCATATAAGTTCTAGCCGTACCATCTGAGGCGCTCGCATCTCACCTGGCCTGAGCGCCGTATTTCGGAAGTACGTCCGTGCGGCTCCCGGGACCGAGCCGCAACTCGTCGTCTCACCAGCAGAATGTGGCCCCTTAGATCTTCAGCACGACAGGCATTCGTGATTGTTCTTGGCGCCCATGCTCTCCAACAGCGCGGTCGTCTCGGGGAAGGGTTGCACGCGCTGCTGTGGACCGTTTGCCATGTCGACCGTGGTTTGGCCCCGTCGGCTCACGAAGGTCACATCGGCCACGTGCTCGACGAGGAATAAGATAGCGTCGTTGTCCCCTCTGGCCGCGGCATGGTGAACTGCGGAGTACCCGTCATGATCTCGCACGTTCAGGTCAACGCCCAGTTCTTCGACGAGATACCTCACGGCGGGAAGCCAGCCGTCGGAAGATCTCGATGACGCTGGCGCCGGAATCGAGCGCGTTGGCCACCATCTCGGTGACGATCGTCTCCTCGATGGAGCCTGGATAGGCCTAGCGGACATCCTGTAGTAGATGAACGAGGTCAACTCGGGTCTCTCCCAACGATCACCTCCGAGGTTCCCGGCCGGGGCGTCGGATGAGAATGGCGCGTGTGGTTTCTTGAGTCATGGGAGCGAAAACTCAGAGCTTCACGTCACCGCCCGGATCTCGTTCCTTCAACTCATCTAGGATTTTCCGGGCTTCCTTGCGCGCCTCTTCCGCAGCCTCTTGGTCAACCCGTGCCTCGTACCAGTTGGGGGTGCCGGAGCTGTTGACCGGTATGAACAAGATCATCCCTTCCTCGAGTGCAACACCGAGTCGGTTCTTTGGTATTGCGATGGTATGGCCGTTCTCATCGATGAGCACGGCCATAGCCGCATCGAGCCGGTCTACTGCATAGCGTTGCTCAGTGGCCATAGCTAACTGCAGGAACCTCTCTTTGATCTTGCATGGGTGCACTCGTGGCCCGGCCGGTGTTGACGACGAACGTTCCGTCGACATTCCCCTGAATAGCAATTTCTCCATGCAGATCGGTGCGATAGATGGCGTCGCAGGCGGCGCGGTAATAGCGCATCGCCCATTCGTGAGGATGTCCATAGGGATTACCGCCACCGACGGAGATCACCACCACTTCCGGCTTGGTCCTCGATAGCCAGGCCGGCGAAACAGCGTCACGACTTCCGTGATGAGCGGCCTTCAGCAGCGTCACATCGGACACACCCAAGGACATGAAGTGATTCAGCCCTGCTATCTCTGAATCACCGGTCAACAGAGCCTTGAACTCACCGTATTCCACCAGAAGACCGATGGACTGGTTGTTCAGCTTGTCGTCCTCAGGCATTGGGGGGAGGACGTGAATGTCTATGCTACCCAGTTCGATAGTGCGAGCCGTGGCTTCGAGGTAGGTAACGTCGGAATTCCTCACCGCCCAGAGCACATTTCTGTAGGTGGCCGTGGTGTGGGGAACGCCGTTGTCCATGTAGAAGCGAACGGGGAACCTCGCGAGCACGGCTGGCATTCCGCCGATGTGATCGGCATGGGGATGACTGGCGATGACGATGTCGATGGAGTCGATGCCGTGGCGGCGGAGCAGGTACACGATCCCCGGGTCGTTGCCGCTGTCGATGAGCGCGACTTTTCCTTCGGGCGACCGAACCACGATGGCGTCCCCTTGGCCCACATCGAGGAATATGAGTTCTACCGAACCCGTTTGCGCCGAGCTGCAATACGCGCCGCAAAGCACCAGAATGGCGACCAGCAGGATGCTTCGCATGTGCTGAAGATGGCGCTACGGGCGGCAAGGCGGTAGGGCGGAAACTACGGGCGGTAGCCCCACCCCACAGCATTCGACACGGATCGACGGGTCAAGTCCCGAGTTGTGTGTAAAAGTATTTGAGCAAGCTCCTCGGCACGAACGTCTAGCAGCTAGGCAGACCGGTCTTCCGGCAGTGGCAGCGGTGGGTCACTGGCCAGAGGAGCCTCGCCGCCGCTGCTTTGTTGACCTCCCGTCCCACCGAGTGTCGTATCGGCGAGAATCGGTTGACCCCGTGCGAGGCGCGCCCCGACCGCCAGCACGACCCCCGCAAGGATCGCCACGACGATCATCCAGGTCGGTATCGAGAGCACCGATCCGATCCACGCGTAGAAGAAGAATCGCGGAAACCGCCCTATCGTCGTCGCCACCATGAACCGCGCGAGTGGGAATCCATGGAGAATAGCCAGGCAGCGAGCCACCCAGAACGGCAATGGGGTAGCCGCGAAGAAGATGGTGGTGGTCGCTGGCGCCCTCGCGAATCGGTTCACGGCCCACCGGACCGTTCGGTGATGTCGGATCGCCTCCAGCCGATCCCAGTTGAGCATCCACGAATAGATGTGCCAGTTCACGAACTCCATGTACATGTAGACTGCGACCGCTACGAGCGTGACCGTGATGGCAGGAGCGTACTTGCCGGCCGCGACGATCAAGGGGTCGAAAGTGGTTGGGAAGATGGGACTCAACGGCCCGTTGGTCGGGACTCCCACGATGGCAAGCCACACGAGGGGCACTGCTTTGGGAAACAACAAGGGGATCGGGATGAGCACGAGACCGGCCGCACCGGTGGCCCGCAGGAAGAGATCCCAGCGGCGGTCGCCTCGTGGCTTGGTGAGAAAGCGCCAGGCGTTCAACTGGTACCGTTCCAACTCGTGCCGTTCCAACGATTTCTTCCTCGAGAGACGGTGCGCCCCGGGGAAGCGGCGTCTGAAGCCCAATGAAAACCTTGGTAGGCGAAACAAACTGGAACAGCACTAGCCTCCAATCGACCGGATGCGGATCCGATGGGTTGCACGAACGTCATGCGAACGGCGCTCTGGCACTAGTCGGCTCGAATCGCCCGGACTCCAGAGAGCGGTATGCGGCAAAGACAACTTCCATATCCCGGCGGGCCACTGCGAGGGACATGGCAGGCTCGCGTGCGTCGCGCACACACGCGAGAAAGGCCTTGAGCATGCTCCGGTAGCCCATGATGTCGAGCAAGCCGGGAATGCGGAAACGCTTACGCCGCCCCAGGACGAGGGCCCATAACCCATTGCTCTCGAACGTAATATTGCCGTGCGTGCCGTAGATCTTGGACGTCTGGAGCCCGCCGATTCGATTCAGCGTGTTCCAGGAGTGCAGCAGCTTGCCGATCGAGCCGTTTTCGAACTTGATCAGCACCTCCAGGTTGTCCTCGACCGGCGCGAGGGGCTTGTAAGCAACAGTGGGTCTGGCGGCGATGACCTCACGGGCGCGGCCTCCGATTCCCAGAACCATGTTGACCCAATGTACGCCTCCCTCCAGGAGCGCGCCTCCTCCCATCAACACGGCGTCGGCACGCCACCCCTGTGCCGGCCGACGACCTGTCTTGTTGAGCTCGGTGAAGATAGGATCCCCGACATCTCCGGCTTCCAAGTGACTGCGAAGCACGGACGCGAGCGGTTTGAAGTAGAAGTTCTCAGCGATCATGCAGATCACGCCGGCCCGGTCCACCGCCGTTTCCATCTCGGTCAGTTCCTCGAGGCTCCGGGTGACGGGCTTCTCGATGAGCATGGGCTTGTCGTGTTCCGCAGCCAGTCGTGCGTGATCCAGATGAAACGCCTGGGGTGTGCAGATGAAGACGGCGTCCACCTCGGGTGAGGCGCAGGCTTCTTCATAGCTGCCGAACGCGCGCGCACCCCTGAACCGGCGGCGATAGGCCTCCGCCCTGTCCAACGATCGACTGGCATAGAGAAGGTTGATCTTCGATCTGAGTGTGCGGGCAACCCGGCTATGCAGTTTCGCTATTGATCCGCATCCGAGAATGCAGAGATTGATGCGACTCACTTCGCGTGCGAGCCGGCAACGGTGTCCCAATGATCCACAATGTGCTCTCCCACTCTGAGAGCGTTCGCCGCAATTGTGAGGCTCGGGTTCACCGCGGCGGACGTAGGCATGAAGCTGGCATCTACCACAAAGAGATTGGGAATTCCCCCAAAACGGCACATGGGGTCCAGAACCGCGTTGGCCGGATCGGTTCCAAAACGGCAGGTTCCCATCGCGTGGGAGAACGTGCTGACGGGTATGCGCACCCGAGCCACCGCACCGGCTTTTCGTAGAATGCGCGCCGCTTCCCGATACAAGGCACGACGGCCCTGGAGGTCGCGCCGGTGGTTTTTGTAACGCACCTTGGCGATCGGTTGCCCGAATGGGTCTCGTTTCGTCGGGTGGAGTGTGACACGATTTTCGAAGCTCGGGATGTCCTCAGCGATGCATATGAGAAAGATTTGATGGGTGTGAGTCAGCGGTCCGATCACCGCCACGGGAAGGGGTCCCGTCTTCATGAACTCGGGCGGCGGCACCTGTAAACCCTGAATCATTCCCCACGGTCCCGACGGACGGCCACCGGTTGGGTGACCGAAGTAGAAGTCCGTGATGGCAAGCTGTTTGTGAAACAGCTGCTCAGGGTTTGTCTTGGATCGGAAGAAACCGGATACGATGCCGCTGCAATGACGCATCAAGTAACGGCCGATGAGAGGACCGTTTGGCCGTACATTGCCTAGTCCTGAAGCCAGCAGGAGCTTCGCCGAGCTGATGGCCCCGGCACTGACCACCACCAGATCACAGGTGACGGCAGATGTCTCGCCCGTCACGAGATCGAGACACTCCACGCCGGTGATCCGACCGCCCGTGCGGACGAGCCGTGTCGCGACCGTCTGGTCTTTGACCACGGCGCCACGTCGGATAGCCTCCGGCAGGATGGTCACCGAGAGATCGTTCTTGGCGCCGATCTTACACGGGAATAAATCGCAGGTCATGCATTGAATGCATTGCTTGCGGCCGTCCCGGCCATTGAAGTTGATCGCGAGGGGAATCGGAAATGGTTGTAGGCCCAATTGTTTGGCCGCTTCCGCCACGCGTCTGGCCGGCGATCCGTAGGACGGGGGCGCGGCGATGTAGTCCGATTGTCGCGGCGGCTCTGTCGGATCGACACCGGCCACACCTACGACGCCCAGCATCTGTTCTGCCTGGTCGTAATAGGCGGCGAGGTCGGCATACGAGATCGGCCAATCGACGAACGAAGCTCCCGACGGCGGCGCACGAGTGGCGCGGCTAAGCCTCTGGAAGTCCGCTTGACGTAGGCGGAACGAGGCGGCACCGTAGAAGACGGACTGTCCGCCAACCGTTTCGTTGGGGTACTGCAGCGCCGGTCCGAGGAGGCGATTTGTTTCGAACGGCGTTTTGCTTCGGTATTTCCGGTCGATGTGGATCGCCTTCGTGTCCCATGCACTATCGTCCCGGTCCGCCCATCGGCCCCGCTCCATCACCAGAACACGGATCCCGGCTTCGGCGAGCTTGAACGCGGTCATGCTCCCGCCGAATCCGCTTCCGATGACCACGGCGTCCCAATGCCGTTGCTGGGGGGCCGTCACGTCACCCTACCTGACATCCACTTGCTGAAGTCGTCATTGGGGCAGGCGCAAAAACCCATGTCAGCTGTAGAGCGCATGGAGCCGGTACGAGAAGAATGCAATAACCGCACCTTCGAGCACCCAGGACATCGGTTGCCTGTAGTAGCCACTGTACATTTTCCACCCCCAATAGCCGGTGTCCTGGAATAAGCTGAGAGTGAATTTCTTCTTGGAGACGGGCCAAAGGAGCGGCTGGCCCACCGTACTGCCGATATCAGCCAAGTAGTGGGTGACGGTCGCGATGAAGGCAAAAAGTGCGTAGTGTGGAGAGATCACATAAACCATCCCGGTCACGACGACGGCAAAGAGAAGGCTGTGTGTCACCGTACAGTGAAATGAGGGCTTAGCCAAGCCTGCCTTCACCAGAAGTACATCTGCGTTGGGGAGAAAGTGGACGCCGAGACAGAACACGGCCATTCTGGGATTCCAGTCGTAGGTCGCGATCGACAGCGCCAAGGGAACATGGCCCAACTGCATGCGTGATCCTCCGTAAACGGGTGGTGTGGTCAATGTCCATAGCAATTTGCTTTCGCCTGTCCCAAGTATGTCCCGTGGTCCTGGTGGTGTCCAGCCGCCCGGACCAAGACGTCCGATGCACCCGTGACACGGTCTGCGTTCCCGCGTCGTCCAGTAGAACTGGAGGGAGCCGGGGTGCTCTGGGTTCGGTATCCAGTAGTCGAGGAGCCCCTGTGACGAATATTCGTCGTGCCACTCGGAGCAGCGCACGAACATGACTTCCTGCTGTCTTCGTAAACCGCCATGGTCGGCACGATCGCAAAGTCCAGGTCGAGCAACTCCTGCATCACGGCGTTCTACTCAATGGGCTATTGGTGCTCATGAAATCCTCAGGTCTGTCGGCCAGTCGTTCCAGCTCGCTTAATATGGCGTGTACGCAATATAATATAGCTTATAGCTGATATTGTCAATATGCTGATACGCCATATATTTCAGCATGTCCCCGATCCAGATTCGACTGCGAGAACTTCGTACCGCGAAAAGGCTGACCCAGGTCCAGCTCGCGAAGCTGTGCGGCATGCCCCAGTCTACCATCTCGCGCGTCGAATCGGGTTCCACCACAGGGGTGGATTTCGAGACGCTGGATCGGTTGGCCGCTGCCCTCGGCGTGCACCCATCAGAGCTGATCGTGTACGGACAGATACCGTTCGACTATCGAGGAAGGACCTACATCGTCCACGACGCCACCGCGCAAGCGGAGACCGTGCCGGCGGGAGTCACGGTCGTGTGGGGAATTCAAGGTGAGGGAATTACATTTCCATCGGAAGTTGGCGAGACACCGGGGGACATAATCAAGAGAGCGAAGCGAATCCTGGCGAAAAATTGAACAAGACTGCCACCACCAAACAGATCGTCGTCGAGCCATACATAGTATCGGGCTCCTGGGTCTTTGACTTTCTGCCCGCGGGTGTGATTGCTCAGCCGTTCGCCCGGGGCATCCCCGAGATGCTCGACATGGTATTGGCACGGAAGCACATGGAAACGTGAGGGAATTCCGGCTCAGCTTTTCCAGCGGTTCCGTTCCGGAATGGGATGGTGAACTGGTGCTGGTGGAGACCGAACCGGGGGGGCCTCGCTATCGGTTGACCGGCGTGGAAGGCGAGCCCAGCGGGAGGCTCTTCCTCTTGGACTTCTTTTTCCCCGAACCGCCTCAGAAGCTTTACTTCCGGGTCGAGCATATCGAGGAGTAAGGGTCGGCGGTCGATGAAGCCTTACACCACTGCGCTGGGTGTCTTCCTCACCTTTCTTGGCTCCGGCGCAGGTACGGCAGGCGGGTTTCAAGTTGACCAGCTCCCGCGGCCTACTGGTCCGTTCGGTGTGGGTACTACCATCAGGCATTGGAAGGACTCGACGCGCCAGGAGCACTTCACGGGTGATCCGCACGATCTTCGCCGGCTCGACGTGTACGTGTGGTATCCGGCGGCGTTGCGTTCCGGGCGATCGCCAACGCCCTATGTTCCCAACATCGACCGCACGGAACGTGTCATGGGATCCGATTACGCAGCACGGGTCCGCGCTGTCAACACGAATTCGACTGTCGAGCCGGCCCTTTCACGCCAACCGGCTCGTTTTGGGGTCGTCGTCTTCTCGCACGAACTCGGTTCGCTTCCCATGCATTACACGGCGCTGGCGGAAGAGCTGGCCAGCCACGGCTACTTGGTCGCTTCGGTCAACCACAGCTTTGGCAGCGCGGCGACGGTTCTAGGCAGGAGAGGTGCCCAACCGCTACACCGATCGTGGCGTTCCGCGTTCGCAATTACGCCGGAGGCGGACCGATTCTTGGGGGAGGCGATCACGGAGTGGGCCGCGGACATCATCTTCGTCATCAATCAACTCGCCGCCGAACATCGTGTACCGACGGAATTCTTTGGTGGCCGGCTGGATCTCTCCCACATTGTTGCGGCGGGCCATTCACACGGCGGGTCGGCGGCCTTGTTTGCAGGCCAGATCGACCCGCGAATCAAGGCCGTGATCAACCTGGGCGGTCCCGCGCGTAGCATACACGCGGGGTTTTCTCTGAATGTCCCGGTCTTGTGGATGCTTCAGGATCGTTCCTCGATGGACAGCACGTCGGCGGCTCAGAATCTCAGGGCGTCGGCAGTGCAGTTCAGGACCTTCATGAGGCAGTTGGATGCCTACCGGGATACCCTCATGAGCCGGGCGCCGGAGGGGAGCTACGTCGTTTCGATTGCGGGATCCCGGGGCAGCCACTTCTCAGACTTGCCGGTGGTGTTCGGCGAGCCCCGGAGTGCGGCCGGGGTTATCGACCCCAGCCGCGTCGTGGACATAGTCCGTACGTATGTCGTGAGATTCCTAGCGGTCCAGGCTGGTCTGGCCAACGCTGGCGAGCTGGAGCGACTCGCCCAACGTTATCCGGAAGTCGAGTTGGTCAAGCGTCGGAAATAGCCCCAAAGTTGTGACCCGGCTCATAGAGCGCCCCTGCTCCGCCCGCCAGATTTGAGGTGTATCCTACCAATCTCAACCGCATTGGTGGCGCATGACTCGTACGACGACTGATTGGGCGAAGTTCAACCCCGGAGCGTGGGCCCGGGTCTGGCTCGCTGTTAAGCCTGCAGTTTCCCGCAATCTCCGCAAAGGAGCCTGGTATCCCGTCCTTCAAGGCGGAGAGTCCACGAAGGTGGTCCTGGACATAGGGGGTCGACCCGTTGCGGTTCCCCGGCGACTTCTGGAGATCAGGGAAGGTGGTCCAAGGCCAGACTTTTTCGTAGTTGTCTACCGAACCAGGAAGGATTTCAAGCGGACACGCACCGCCAAGGGCGACTTGGGGCATGGCTACGCCGTGTGTCCGCGGTGCAGTAGTCGACAGCCACTTCATTCGCACGAAGTGGAGGCTGAGTGCCCGCGGTGCAAGTTCTTGGGCCGGGTAGGGTGGTGGGAGATCGAGTCGTCTGTCAGGTAGCCCAGCTGGGCAGAGGCGCTGCCGAATCCCCGTCACGCCGCCGGTTTCTCGTTGCAGTGAAGATGTCGTTGCCCTTGCGTAGCCCTCCCCGAAACCGCATTCTCTGCGTGCCAACAAACAACCTTGTTACTCCAGACACATTTGAGGAGGTCGGGCAATGGATTTCCTGGTTTCCGACGGTTTCCGCACCGCGATTCACGTGGTGGGGCGGGTGCTGTTCTCCATGATGTTCATCATGAGCGGTATGAACCATCTCATGAAGCTCAACGACATGTCCGCATACGCGGAATCGAAAGGGGTGCCCGCACCCAAGGTGCTGACAGCTGTAAGCGGACTCATGATCATGGTGGGCGGAGTGCTGGTACTGCTCGGATGGCACCGGTTCATTGGGGCGGGGCTGATCACGATCTTCCTCTTTTCCACAGCGATGCTCATGCACGCGTTCTGGAAGGAGACCGATCCCCCCGCTCGGATGAATGAAATGGCGCACTTCATGAAAGACATGGCCATGGCGGGTGCGGCTCTGTTAATAGCGTTTTACTCCGCAGCGGCTTGGCCGATGAGCTTGGGGTAGAGTGCGTGGCCAGGATGAACGAAGCTTCATGAAGACGTAGAGCGACTTGCCCCGGGCGTGCCGCCCGGGGTTTTTGTTGCGAGCCATGATCGCTAACCTTCACGCAGCTCTTGAAGGGTTGCGAACCAACTTTCCAAACGCGCGGGTTGACGAGCGTGTCGTGGGGGTTCACGACCGCCACCTGTCTCTCGCCGGATATCGCGCGCCACTCAATCCGTCACGCAGGGACGAAGAAAAACGCCACCGCCAGGATCGCGTACACGGCGAGGAGCTGTACGCCTTCCATCCAGTGTGTTTCTCCATCCTGTGAAATGACGGCCATGATTCCCACTGACGCGGCGATCGCCACGACTTCCATGGTGGTAAACAGCAGGTCCATGGGCTGCGGGCCGATAAAGTAACTCAGGAAGACGAGCAGCGGGGCCACGAAGAGTGCTATCTGCAGCGATGAGCCGACCGCAATGTTGATGGACAGGTCCATCTTGTTCTTGAGGGCCACGATAACAGCGGTCGAGTGCTCGGCTGCATTGCCTATGATTGCCACGAGAATGACACCGATGAAGACTTCGCTCATCCCTGCAGCTTCGCCGGCCTGTTCAACTGACGACACCAGCAGCTCGCTCATCACCCCAATGGCAACGGCGGATGCGAGGAGCACCCAAACGGATCGTGTCACGGACCAAACCGCCCCATGGTCTGCGCCGTTGTTGCTGGGTTCGGCGGACCCGGTGTAGAGGTGGGAGTGTGTCTTGAGGGTGAAGACCAGGGAAAGTAGGTAGGTAACGAGCAGTACCACCGCGATGAGGAGACTCATGCGATGTTCGCTCAGAGGCGCCGTTTCTCCGGCAATCCGATGGAATATCGCGGGGATGATCAGGGAGATGGTACCCAAGAGGAGCATCGTGGTGCCCATGGCCGCCGCAGTCCGGTTGAAGCGGAGAGTGCCGCGCCGTAGGCCTCCGGCCAGGGCGGCCAAGCCGAACACGAGGAGTATGTTTCCGATGATCGAGCCTGTGATCGAGGCCTTGACTAGGTCGTGCAATCCGGCCCGCAACGCTACGATCGCAATGATCAACTCGGCGGCGTTTCCGAAGGCTGCGTTGAGGAGTCCGCCGACTCCTTCTCCGACATGGGACGCCAAGTGCTCCGTGGCCCGGCCCATCCATCCGGCTAAGGGAATGATGGCGACGGCTGACGCGATGAATACCACGATTCCGCTCGCGTGGATCGCGAAGTCCAGCACCAAGGCAAGCGGCACGAAGGCGAGCATGAGGAGCAGAATGTGGTCGGCAGTGAGAACTCGCTTCACCGGAACCTCGGGGGGAAGGGTCGCCTCCAATTTCCTCAACCTCAGGCTTGATCGCTAGTGGAGATCTCCGATGTAAGGACGCGAGTCGATCGGTAGGTTCGATCGACCTGCCCGGGTACATTCCCTCCACCATGCACACCCAGCCCAAATCCATCCGGCTTTGGCCGGCGCTGAGCGAAGCAATCAGGGGATCGCAGCAGGACTATACCACCGGTCCTATCGGTCGGTCGATTCTCCTTCTCGCGGTGCCGATGGTGCTCGAAACCGTGATGGAGTCGATCTTCGCCGTGGTCGATATCTTTTTTGTGTCACGGCTCGGTGCGGAAGCGGTTGCGACGGTGGGTCTCACCGAATCGATGATGGCGTTGGTGTACACCGTGGCGATGGGATTGAGCATCGGTGTAACGGCAATGGTTGCGCGTCGGATCGGGGAAAAGGATCCGGACGGTGCTGCCCGCACGGCCGTACAGGCGATCGGACTCGGCGTTGCGATTGCCGCCGTGCTGGGAGTCGTCGGGGCTACCTTCGCCCCCCAGCTCTTGGGGGCAATGGGCGCAACACCGGAGATCATTGCCCCCGGCGTGAGTTACACGAGAGTCATGCTCGGCGCTAATGCGACAGTCCTCTTGTTGTTCCTGATAATGCTATCTTTCGAGGGGCTGGGGACGCAGCGACGGCGATGCGGGTACTGTGGTTGGCCAACGGTATCAATATCGTGCTCGATCCGATGCTCATTTTTGGTTTGGGTCCCTTCCCGGAACTGGGCATAAGGGGTGCAGCCATCGCCACCAATATCGGGCGTGGCACGGCCGTGTTGTTCCAGTTTTATGCGCTGTCCCGAGTGTCAGGTCGTGTTCGGGTTGTGGCTGGTCAGATGAGTGTCAACCTCCACGTCATGTGGCAGCTCATACGGTTGTCCGGCACCGGCACGTTCCAAGTGTTCGTGGGTACGGCGAGCTGGATCGGGCTGATTCGGATCCTCTCGGCGTTCGGGAGCGATGTGTTGGCGGGATACACCATCGGGATCCGGGTGATCATCTTCGCGCTGCTTCCTAGTTGGGGCATGAGCAATGCCGCGGCCACGATGGTGGGACAAGCGCTGGGTGCGGGGAAGCCGGAGCGTGCGGAACGCGCCGTATGGATTGCGGCGTTCTACAATATGATATTTCTTGGTGCTATCGGGTTGCTGTTCATCATCTTTGCACCGGAAATCGTAGGCATATTTACGTCCGATCCGGGACCGACCCACTATGGTGTTAGTTGTTTGCGCATTGTGAGTACGGGTTTTCTCTTCTACGCGTACGGCATGGTGCTCACCCAATCGTTCAACGGAGCGGGTGACACGTGCACGCCGACCATCATCAACCTCTTCTGTTTCTGGCTTCTTGAGCTCCCATTGGCTTACGCGTTGGCCCATCCATTTGGGATTGAAGCGCGAGGAGTATTCCTCGCCTTGACCATTGCCTTCTCCTCGCTCGCCGTGGTCAGCGCAGTACTGTTCCGGCGGGGGAGGTGGAAGACGAGGAAGGTGTAGGTGCTTCACCAACCACTCGCTGCCCAGCGCCGCGCCATCGAATCGGGGATGGGGCCCGTTCTGGTCATCGCAGGTCCCGGGGCGGGAAAGACCTTTTGCCTCATCGGCCGTGTCATCCACCTCATCACGAAAGAGGCGATGCCGCCGGAGCGCATCTGCGCGGTGACTTTCACCAACAAGGCGGCAGAGGAGATTGCCGCCCGACTCAAGCATACGTTGGGACCTCGGGCAGAAGACGTTACCCGAGGCACGCTTCACTCACTGTGCGTGACGATTTTGCGCGAGCATGGGGAATCCATCGGCCTGGCGCGAGGGTTCGGGATCGCAGACGAGAGCTACCAGCAATCGGTCTTGCGGCGTATCCGCGTGTATTCCCGCAGGCGGTTCAATCTCCTGACTTTGTTCGGCCGCCACCGGCTTCAGCATCATCCGCTGTCTGCTGAGGACGAGACGGTGTTTCTGCGTTACAACGCAATCCTCACCCGCCGAAACATGCTCGACTTCGATGGCATCATAGCGCGCACTGCCGAACTGTTTGAGAAGCACCCAGGAACAGCGCGTCTGGTGGCTTCTCGGTGGGACTACGTGCTAGTGGATGAGTTTCAGGACCTCAACCCAGCCCAGTACTTCATCCTAAAGCAGCTGGTTCGAAACCACGGCAACTTTTTCGCTGTGGGCGACGAAGAGCAGTCGATTTTCTCGTGGACCGGTGCGGATCCGGAAATCCTCGTCCGGTTCCAGGACGACTTCGATATTCTGGAGCCGATTGTGCTGGACAGTAACCGCCGTTGCTCGCGGCAGATTTTCGCAGTGGCGCGAGCGCTCGTGGCGCAAAACCCGACCCTCTTCGACAAACATCTACGTGCTGAGAAAGAATCTCGTCACCTCGTGACCGCATATTCCTTTGAAGATGAAGCGGCGGAGAGTACGTGGCTCCTTTCCGATCTCCTTGCGGACCGCGAAAGCGACGGGGAAAGAACGTGGGGAGATTACGCTCTCCTCTACCGCCAGCATCGAGTCGGCGAGCAGCTCGAGCGGTGGCTGGTCCGCAATGGTATTCCGTGTCGCTTTGCAAGGGGGCGATCGTTGAGCGACGACAAGGTCATCAGATATGTCGTGGCTTCGTTGCGTCTGGTGAGCGTGCCGGACGATCCGATTGCCGTGGAGGTGTTCGCCGAGCAGGTGCTGCCGGATTCGTTGATAGCTCAGGTGCGCGCGGGGGGTGCGAGCGAAGAAAACCTGATCGCCACGATGCGCACATTTGCGCAGCAACGTCCCAAAGCCGATCCGGACGCGAAGAAAGCATGGAGGTTCATCTATCATGTCGAGAACTTGGGGGCCCTCTACAAGGCGCACTCTACTCTCGGCGGCTTCGTGGAAGAACTCCTGGCGCAAAGGGTGGGCAAGTATCGCAACGCGCTCGAAGAGCGCCATGACGAGTTGAGCGATCCCGCGGGTCATCCTCAAGTAGTGAAGCTGGCCGAGCGGCTGATAGACGCCGTGGCCAGGAGTGCTCGCATCCAGATGAAACCCCAGCGAGGATTGGAGATTGCGCTACGTGGCATGTTGGTGTCCGCCGGGATCTCAACGACGGTCGCTGGCATTGACGGCGACGTCGGACCTTCTGTTGACGACATGGTGCTGCAGCCGGGAGAGGGCGGGCCCCTTGGCTCGGCGCTTTGTTTGTTCAAGGCCCTCCAGCTCATTCAGAGCCGCGATTTTGAAGAAGTGCTGGAGGATTACGTTGCTCTTGACCTGGAGACGACGGATAAAGACGTTTCAGAATGCGAGATAGTTGATATCGGTGCGGTCAAGGTGCGTGACGGAAAGGTGGTGGATCGGTTTCACTCACTTGTTTGTGCCGCGCGCCCCATTTCATCGGGGGCCCGCGCAGTTCATGGCTACTCTCAGGAGGACCTCAGTGGCGCACCGGTGTTCGCCGACGTGTGGCCTAGAATCCGGGAGTTCGTGGGCGACGACATACTGGTGGCCCACAACGGGCAGAGATTCGATGTGCCGGTTCTCAGACGGGTCGTCGGCCCGTTAGGTGGGACGGGGACCATGGTCTTCTTCGACACCCTGCCCCTTGCACGTTCGTTGTACGAGGACAGTGCCCGCCTGACTGATCTCGCCGACCGGTTCGGCGTGAGCACGGGCCGGGCGCATCATGCCTTGGATGACGCAGAGACGCTTGCCGCGGTCTGCAGCCAGTTGGCCAAGCAAAAAGTGATTCGGTCACGCAAGTCCACGCTCGTGAACTTGCTCGATTATCTCGGGCTCGGACTGGCGCTCGATTCGGAGCTAAGGAAGTCCGAAGAGCACAAGATTTTGGAAGAGATCGCCCGGCCCTTCGCGCTCGGCCGATTCTCGGACTGTCTCGAATTCTACCAAGCCGAGCGGGAACGAACTGGTGCGACGGCTGCTCCCACGGTAGAGGAGTTGATCAGGCGCCTTGGAGGCAAGGAGCTGATGGACAAGATACGAACGACCAAGGATGCCGCGCAGCGGTATCCCGTGGCAATGGCGCGGCTGCAAGCACTTATTGACGCTAGCGAGGCCGAATCGCTGGATGAGAGCGTTCGATCTTTTCTCGAACGAGTTGCGCTCTCGACATCGCAAGGTGCAGAAGTCGATCCGCACCGCGTCAATCTGCTCACTCTCCACTCCACCAAAGGACTGGAATTCTCGCGTGTGTACGTGATTGGTGTGGAGGATTATCAAATACCGGGCTATTACGCCGTTAAAGAGAATCGTCAGTCGGAGATTGAAGAGGCGCGACGGTTGCTGTACGTGGGTATGACGCGGGCTGAAGATCGCCTGGTACTCACGAGAGTTGACCGGCGGAGCGGTATCGAGTCTGGGGGAAGTCGTTTCCTCGAAGAAATGGGGATCGATCCTACGAGAATTACTGCTCCTCGAGCGGGTGTGGAGCGGACGGAGCAGGGGAGCGAGGAAGGCCAGGGGGACCGGTGAGTGCCGCGCTCGTGCCGGCAGTCACTGCCTCCAACTGGCTGCCGGCTCCCTACTGTCCGCTAGCACTCACTTCCAGCAGATGTCGTAGCCCGGCTCCCTCGAGCGTTTCTCGCTGAACACGAGCGGCAGTTTTGTTGATCCGTCTGACGCCGTCGCCCATCCGGTCCACGACGGTTCGCAGCGGCCGCCGCCCCGCTGGCGTCTCGACCAGACCTACTATGGTGTCGGCTACGTCCTGGGGGTCCGGAGCTTCATCGCTGGCCACGAAGGCCTCGAGGCCACCGAGGACTTGTGCTTCGAGTTCGGCCAGAGGCGCATACTCCGCCCGGCGATCTCGGTCGGCCGGTACGACCTTGTTCCGGAATACCGAGGTCGGAAACGCGCCCGGCTCGATGATGACGGAGTCGATGCCCAGCGTGGCGAGTTCGTAACGGTAACCTTCGGCGAACGTCTCGAGTGCACTCTTGGTCGCTGCATATGGCACACTGAATGGAAAGGGCGTGCGTGCGGCGACGCTCGACACGTGCACCAGCAGGCCCGATCCCTTCTCTCGCATGTGGGGTAGCACGGCGCGATTGACGCGCAAGGCGCCATACACGTTGGTATCGAAAATTTGGTGAATCTGCTCCACGGGATATGCCTCGAGGGAGCCCCCGGTGAAGACACCAGCATTGTTCACGACAACGTCCAATTGGTCGGTTTCCTGAAAAAGCGCGTCAATAGCAGCTCCCACCGACGTGTCATCTGTCACGTCCATCTCGAGCGGCTCGATCGTACCCGACAGAGACCCGGCGAGTTCGCGTAGCTGGCTGGAGCAGGCGGCGTTTCTATCGTCCATGCTCCGCATGGCAGCGAACACGGTGTGCCCGCGGCGGGCGAGTGCTTCACCGGTGAGACGGCCGAACCCGCTGCTGCTGCCGGTAACGAGAATCGTCTGTTGCATGATGGCCCCCGTTCCTTACGTGACCGGCCGCGCCCAACAGCGTGCGCTACGGTGCGGGGTAAGCGGCCCCCGCACGGCAACGAAAGGGATGTGAGACTCGAAGGTACGGCTAGACTATATGACTAGCCATGTCGTCCACTGGGAACAGGCTAGGTGAGTCGGGCGGCACGGCCTCACAGAAGAAATGACCCTGTGCACGTTCGCAGCCCAACTCACGGAGCTTCGCTAGTTGGTCCGCGGTTTCGACGCCTTCGGCGATTATCTGCATGCCGAGTTCGTGGGCGAGGGCGGCGATCGACCGAACGATCTCTACGTTCTTTTGGTCGCTCAGCATGTCACGGATGAAGGAGCCGTCGATTTTGAGCGTGTCTATCGGGAAGCGGTGGAGATAGCTCAGCGACGAGTACCCCGTTCCGAAATCGTCGATCTGTAGTTGGACGCCCACCGACCGCAGCTGTTCGAGCATCTCCGCGGCAGATGCAGCGTTATCCATGACGACACTCTCGGTGATCTCCAGCCCCAGTCGGTTCGGCTCGAGTCCGACGCGGTCGAGGGTGGCGCGTAGGTTCTCCACGAGGTCAGGGTGCCGGAATTGGCGTCCAGACAGGTTGACGTGCATCGAGACCAGTCGATCGGCCGGTAGATTCGGCAACCACTCCTTCATCTGGCGGCAGGCCGTTTCCAGAATCCAGTTTCCGATCGGTATCACGAGCCCGGTTCCTTCGGCGATCGGTACGAAAATGCCTGGGGGGACCATGCCACGCTCTGGGTGTCTCCAGCGCACGAGAGCTTCGAAGGCTACAATGCTTCCGTCTGAGATGGAGACGATAGGTTGGTAGTAGACGCTGAGTTCGCCACGATCGAGAGCTCCGCGCAAATCGGTCTCCAATTCGAGGCGAAAGAGCATGTGATGCTGCATGTCGCCGTCGAAGATTTCTTGGCGCGATTTGCCCAATGTCTTCGCGCGGTACATGGCGAGATCGGCGTCCCGCAGGATTTGCTCGGGACGTTCGTATTTGCGCGAGCTGGCCGCTATGCCGATGCTGGCCGACGTCACGACCTCGTGATCGCCGAGGCTAATTGGGCTTTTCAGCGACTCTTGGATACGATTTGCAATGGTAGACGCCTCTTCCACGTCTTGCACACCGTCCAGGAGAACGACGAACTCGTCACCCCCGAGGCGCGCGACGGTATCGTCGGGTCGTACACACTCGCGCAAACGCCGTGCGATGGTCACCAACAACTGGTCGCCCAGAGTGTGACCCAGGCTGTCGTTGATCATCTTGAAGCGATCGAGGTCCAGGAAGAGCACTGCGAAGATGTAATCACCGCGGCGGTTCACGCGGTTTAAAGCGTGGCTCAGCCGGTCGATGAGGAGCGCCCTGTTGGACAATCCGGTCAGCGCATCGTGAAAGGCGTCGTGGCGGAGTCGCTCCTCAATCTGCTTGCGATCCGTAATGTCAGACAACGATCCGGCTATACGGTAGACCACGTCGTTTTCGTCTTTGAGCGCACTACCGCGACATAGCAACCACCGGTGGCGTCCGTCTTTGTGGCGTAGCCGATGTTCGCTTTCGAAATGCTCGCTCGCTCCTCCCACGTGCGCCGAGATCTTGGCTTGGAGGATCTCGATGTCATCGGGGTGCACACGACTGAGCCACTCGTCCGGCGCCGCTGTTATTTCGTCGTCGGCGTAACCAATCATGGCTTTCCAGCGAGACGAATAGTAGATGTTGCCCGTCCGGAGATTCCAATCCCACAGTCCGTCGTCGGCGCCGCGCGCCGCCAGTGCATAGCGCTCTTGACTGTCACGAAGCGCTTTTTCGTTGAGGCGGCGCTGGGTGATGTCGCGTACCACCACCGTGAGCCCGCCATCCTTTAGTCGGGTGAGAGAGATTTCTTGGGGAACCGTCGTTCCATCCTGTCTCGTACCATATACCTCACCCCGCCAGTGGCCTGTGTCCTGAACGGTGGGGAGGATTTCCTCATCGACTCGCGTCAGATCGTCTCCGCTGTAGAACATCTTCCAGCTCTTGCCGAGGAGCGAAGCAGCGCTGCCATATCCGTAGATTCTCACGATCGCGTCGTTCGCGTATTCCACTCGTCCCCGACCGTCCACGATCGCCATGCCGTCCATCGACGCTTCGATGGCGGCCCACTGGCGACGCATCACGTCATCGGCAGCCTTTCGTTCCGAGACGTCACGCAGAATGCCGCGAAATCCCTCCAGCTCGCCGTCGCTGTTGCGAATGGGTGAGACCGATCCCTCTACGAACCGACGGGCACCATCCTTGCGAATGATCTCCCAGTCGACGGCGCCGGTCGGCGCGCCGCCGCGGCCGATCCACTCGAACAGCTCGTTGAGTTTCCCAGCGTTTTCCGCATCGAGGTATTTCCTCCCATCCATGCCAAGCAGCTCCTCGGGTGCATAGCCGAGAATCTTGCAGAGCGCGCGGTTGAGGGCGATGAGCTTGCCCGACCCGTCCAACTCGTAGTAGCCGTCATCAATGTGGTCGAGGATCGTGTGAGACTTCTCTTCGCTCTTCCGGAGGGCGCTCTCAGTGCGCTTGCGGGAGCTGATGTCACGGTAAATGCCAAACGCCGCGACCTCCCCTCCATCGGCCTCAATAGGGGTGCGCGTGATGGACACGGGAAGCTGCGTTCCGTCCTTTCGTTGGCCGACGGAATCCTCGCTCACCGTTTCGCCGACTTCGAGGACCCGTTTCAGAAGGGCCCCCGTCCGAGCTGCCCTCCGGAGGAACGATGAGGTCCCCGCCCGGCTTTCCGCGGGTTTCGTCTGCGGAGTACCCGAACAAGCGGCTGAATTCGGCATTCCCCCGCAACACCTGATCTTCCCGGTCCAGCAACGCGATTGCTTCGGGAGAGTGATGGAATACCTGTTCCAGAAGTGCAGCTTCGCGCTTGAGAACGCGGTGCTCCTTCAACGCCCGGGAGAAAAGGATCACTGCTACGAGAGTCGCTGCGCTGAGGGAAAGTGCGGCTATTCCACTCCCGATGCCGGCCCCGCTCAGGGCAAACGGCTCGCTACCGCCGAGGGCCACCGGTGCCAACGAGACTGCCAACAGCAGCACCAACGGCGCCATATGCCAGTCGCGCAGTCGCCATAAGCCGACGGCCGACCATACCAACGCTACCGCGCGCAGGAGGGCTGAGATTATTTCAATCAGACTCATCTAATAACAGCTGCCCGGAGACCGAAACCCATGCCGCCTTCACACAGCCCGACGCGAGGCTGCCGACGGGGGTAAATGATGCACCCGAGTACGGTGCCTCGCTAGGCCGGCTCCACTAATCTTGGGAGTCGAGAGGCCCCAAGCTGTGATCTTAGTAGGGTTTTGGTTGCTCGACTAGTACGGCCTGGGGCGAATCGATCCCTTCTCGCCTGCGACTGAGACTTTGCTGGTGCGGACGTATCATCCTGAATAATGCTCGTAAGTCATTACAAATGATGACGTTACAGATGTCCCGGCCGCACGCGGCGTCTGAGCCAGATGTGGCCGGGACGTCGGGTTTCTTGAGGCCATCATGCGGGCAGCGGAAGCTCGGGGGGCCTTTTGGTTGCGGGCATCGTCATATGAATCAATCTTTAATTTCGCCGGTCATGTAATCGGAGGGTCAGCGGCTGGAATTCGGTCGCCACGATCAGGAGGTAATCGGTGCAATCTCGGAATCCCCATTTGGTTCATGGTGCGGTAGGAGGTGCGATAGCCGGTGCCGCGGTGATGTTCTGGTTTGTCGCGCTCGACGTGATGGCCGGAGAGCCGCTGGCCACACCCACGGCTCTTGCCGGTGCGCTCCTCCACCGTCAAGCGGTTACAGCGACCATAGGAGTGTTGGTGGGATACACCCTACTCCATTATGGAATTTTCGTACTCCTGGGTATTGGAGCTGCTGCGGGGATCAAGGCGCTGGGTATCAAGCCGGCGCTACGTCACGGCGTCATTTTTGGATTGGGCGTCCTGAACGCAGTTCACTACGGAGCCTTCCTGGCCACTGATGCTCAGCTAGTCGTTGTTCTTCCTGCCATTCACGTCGTTGCGGCCAATCTGGCAGGGGGAATGGCCATGATGGCGTACTTACATCGGGCCGAAGGCGTGGACCAACCTCTGGGGTTGAGTGGTATCAAGCAGCATCGGTTGGTTGTGGAGGGGGCCACCACCGGCATGGTGGGCGCCGCTACGGTCGCGATCTGGTTTCTCGTCCTCGACATTCTTGCTTTGAGGCCGTTCTTCACCCCCGCCGCCCTTGGCTCGGCGCTTTTTATGGGTGCGGTGAGTCCTGCTGAAGTACAGGTCACGATTGGCCTCGTTGCCGCGTATACCGTATTCCACGTGGGCGCGTTCGTCGTGGTGGGGTCCGTGCTTGTTTGGATGTCGGACCGGGTTGAGCGTATGCCAGGGCTTTGGATGCTGGCTTTCATGTCGCTCATCATCATGGAGGCGGGGTTCTTGGGTGCCGCAGGCTTGCTTGGCACCTGGGTGCTGGGTGCCCTTGGTGGGTGGTTGGCGGTCGTGACAGGCAACTTGCTCTCCGTGGCTGCAATGGGGCGATGGATTTGGGTGACGCGTCCCGGCCTGCGAGAAAAGCTCATCGCCCGGCCGCTAGCCACAATGATGTGATGCCGGAACCCGGCGTGGCGTCCACATTTTCTCATGATAACTTCATCGGAGCTTCACGAAGACCCGTCGATATTGATTTTGCATCGAGGGAATATGAGGTTGGTCGTGTGGGCGACTGGGAAGGCGCATCACCTGTGTCGCCCCAGGCTCGGGGTTCTTCTGGAAGGAAGGCGCTTCAGTCTTCGGCTCTGACGCGGGATGTGCCGTCAGTTCGCAAGTGCGGTGTCTCCCAGGAGCCTGGTGAGGTCCTTCAGACCAATGTTGCCTCCCGAGAGTACGGCAACGACCACGTCGGTGGGTTCCAGTTGGATCCGTCCCACAAGGAGGGCCGCCATCGCCGCTGCGCCCGCCGGCTCGGTGAGCAGCTTCGCCCGGGACAACAGCAGTGCCATCGCCTCGACAATCTCTTCGTCTGTGACTAGTACAACGTCCTCGACACATTCCTCGACGAACTCGTAGTTGAGTTCGCCGGCCATCGGCGGTGCGAGGCCGTCGGCAATGGTATTGACCGTATCGGCGTGAACTGCGTGTCCTGCGTCGAGGCTCTGTCGCATCGTATTGGCCCCGACCGGTTCGACGCCAATGATGCGCACGCCGGACCCCAGCATTTTCGTGGCACCTGCTATGCCGGCAATGTGACCGCCACCGCCGATCGCAGCCACGATGGTCGTTACACTGGGACACTGCTCCAGGATTTCGAGTCCGGTACTGCCGGCGCCAGCGATGATCTGCGGGTCGTCGAAGGGATGGATGAACGTGAGTCCTCGTTCGCGTTCCAGCTCATGGGCCTTGTCGAAGAGGTCGTGAACGGTACCGTGCAATAGAACCTCTGCGCCGTAGGCGGCGGTGGCTTCGGCTTTGATTCTCGAGGCATTCGCCGGCATGACGACCGTGCTGGGCGTGCCTGTGTCCGCCGCCGCCCACGCAAGCGCCTGCGCGTGATTGCCGGCGGAGACCGTTATCACGCCACTGGCGCGCGACTCTCGGTCGAGTTGTATGAGCTTGTTGAGCGCACCGCGCACCTTGAACGATCCGGTCTTCTGCAAGTTCTCACATTTGAGGTGAAGCTCCGCACCGATCTCCTTTCCCAGCAAAGTGGAGCTCTCGAGCGGCGTGCGGTGGACTCGGCCTTCGATGCGCGCGCGTGCTTTGGTGAAATCTTCGAGTGTCAATGGGAGCATGGCGAAACATACGGTAGAAGGTGGTATTTGCGCATATGTGTGAGCGGGGGACCAAGGGAAAAGTGAGATAAGGAGAAGGGGCATGCCGTAGTGGCTAGGCATGCCTACCCACTACTTTGTAGCATGGCAAACTACTGGCTTCTCAAGTCCGAACCGAACGTCTACTCCATCGCCGACCTGCAACGCGATGACAGCACGTGCTGGGAGGGGGTGCGAAACTACTCGGCGAGAAACAATATGCGCGGGATGACCGTCGGCGATCTGGCCCTGTTCTACCACAGCAACGCCAATCCGCCGGGTGTTGCCGGAGTTTGCCGGATCAAGAAGGAGGCCTATCCGGATCGGTACGCGTGGAACGAGAAGAGCAAGTACTACGACGAGAAATCGCCCAAAGACAATCCGCGCTGGTTTATGGTAGATGTCGAATTTCTCGAGGCGTTCGACCGGTTGGTGTCGTTGGAGGAGATCAAGAGCACCAGGTCGTTCGAGGATATGGTACTGGTGAAGCACGACCGCCTCTCGGTACAGCCGGTGAAAAAGAGTGAGTTCGATGCGATCGTGAGAATGGGTAGGAGAAAGTAATCGCCCGTCACACCAGCGGCGGGATCGTGCAGAGCATCGTCGATCAGCTGTTGCTCGGCCCGCCGCCGCTTGGTGAGGTTCCCACAGGTCGTGACAATCGCGACAGGGCCATCTGGTCCCTCAACAATGTCGGAAATGAGCAGAACCGGGAACCTGGTTCCATCCTTCTGGACGTCGACAGCCTCCCGCTCCCAGACCCGCACCCGCAGCACCTGTTCCGCCGATAGCCGGCTTTGCTGCTCGGGTGCGGCAAGTAAGCCCACGTTCTCCCCGATGAGCTCCTCTACCGCGTAACCGTGCATGGCCGCATCGGCTGGATTCGTGTACAGTATGGTGCCGTCTAGATCCGTGATCGTCACCCCGATATGCATGGTGTCGACTGCCCGCTCGAGACGCTTGAGGGCCTTCTCTGCATGCTGGCGTCCCTTCTCGGCGGCCTCCAGCTTCTCGAACAACTCCCGCATGGCGGTGGTCTCGGTAGCCTTCCCATCTTGGGTGTCGTGTGAAGCGTGCATCAGAATCCTCGGGCGCGACTTTCCAACCCTATGCGTGTCCCCTCCGGGTGGAGGGTGATCAGACAGTAGGGTGTCGGCTCCGGCGATTCAACGAGGTGGATCACAGGCCGGAGCGATACATAGGGCGTGCGCCGAATAAACACCGAATATTTGCGATGGTCAAGTAAGCCACGCCTATCCGTCCGGGGTTTCCGGGCGATTTCCGCTTCGGCTGCGATGTATCCGAAGGCGGCCCACTGACTTCCCGACAGCGCCGTCTGCCAGGCCCTTTCGGCATCCTCCCCGCGGCCCTCGGGAGCATGCCGCTTACCTATGCCGTATCCCACCGTGGCGTTTGCCAGGGGCACGTCGTCCTCGCTGACCAGGTTCAGCAGGTTCTCCCCCGAGAGTTAGCCCTGGTTGCGCAACAGGAGGCGGTGATAGGAGTGGTTCTCGATGATGTCCATGTCGGAGGTGATGGATTCGAGAACTCTATTCGCTTCGGTTTCCTTCCCCAGATACCGCAGGGTCATGTAGAGCCAGTACGACGTGGTAACGAGGGCGTCGGGATTGTTCGATACCTGCAGGCACTCGCGATAGGCCTGCAAGGCCTCTTCGAAGCGCCCAGTGTGGTAATATGCCAGGCCGCGGTGGTACCACTCACCCAGGGGCGGCTCCGAAAGGGTCACCGTGTCTACCGCAACAGCTCCAGCCTGTCCAGATTCTCAGCATGCGCGCTTCAAGCCCAAGCGGAGCCAAGCGTCCGTCCCAGCGTGGGGCGAGCGACGGCATAACAAAGGCCAGCGTGGGCGGCGCAGCAGCAACGGCGGTGGCAACCCACACCCCGTCATGCACTAATTCGCTCAAACAGCGTGACGTATTCGCGTGGTTCTCCAACTTCGGAAATCCTCCCATCGACTTCGCGGCACCCGGAGTTGGCATTTTCTCCCTTGTCATGGGAGGGGGCGTACGATATACCGGGAAGGGAACTTCACACGCCGCGCCGCACGTCGCGGGTATTCTCCTCCTACAGGGAGTTGTTGGGATAAGCGGCTTCGCGCGTGGTGATCCGGACGCCAATCCAGATCCGATTGCGCACTGGTAGTAACCCGTAGGAATGCTATCGATGACGGTCAGTGTCGCACTTCAAAGTTGATAGTAGGTATCTTATGTGCCATGTCATGCTGGTCTCTGGTCCGCGGCACGGCGTTGGCAGCGTGCTTCGTCGCTCTCCCTCTCTCGGCGGCGCAACCCCAGAGTGCTCGGGAGATCGTCGATCGCGTCGACCAGCTCCTCCGCGGCCGGTCGAGTCGGGGTTCGGTCACGATGGAGGTGATCACCGAGCACTGGAGCCGCACGCTCGAGATGGACATCTGGTCGCTCGGTACCGAGTACTCGCTCATCCGCATTACCAGTCCCAAGAAGGACGCCGGCACAGCTACGCTGAGGGCCGAGAACGAGATCTGGAACTACCTCCCGCGCGTCGACCGTACGATCAAGCTTCCCCCTTCTCTCATGGGCGCCGCTTGGATGGGCTCGCACTTCACCAACGACGATCTCGTGAAGGAAAGCCGCATCATCGATGACTACGATATCGTGATCGGCTACGAGGGGCGGCGTGATGGCGTCGAGGTCTGGCAGTTCGTACTGATGCCGAAGCCCGAGGCGGCTGTCATCTGGGGCCGCATCGAGGAGCAGGTACGCAAGAGCGATCTCATGCCGGTATGGGTGCGGTACTACGACGATACCGGTGAGCTCGCGCGAACCATGAGCTTCGAGGACTACCGGCGGATGGGTGGCCGGCTCGTTCCTGCCCTGATGATAATCCGCCCAGTCGACAAGCCGGAGGAACACACGCTCCTGCGGTACAGTGATCTAGCGTTCGATATCGGTCTCGATCCCTCGTTCTTTTCACTTCGCCGGCTCCGCAGAGACCGCAACTGACCGTGGCCGCGAGTGTGTGGTGGCGGATCGGGTGGCGCAACCTCGGGCGAAACCGACGGCGGAGCATCCTCGCGGCGAGCATGCTGGCAGTGAGCTACTTCTCCGTGGTCATCCTCATGGGGTGGAGCAAGGGGCTGGTCGCCGAGATGATCGGCAACGGGACCGGGATTCTCACCGGGCAGCTCCAGGTACACGCGGCCGATTACCAGCCCGATAAGAGCGTTCACGCGACCATCGGCGGACGGGAAGGCACGGACCTCGCTGCCCTTGTCAATGCTGTCCGTGCTGATCCCGCGATCGAAGCGGCGACCCCGCGCGTGTATGGCGGTGGGCTCGTCAGCACCGGCTCGGCAACCGCCGCGGCGGTGTTCCTGGGAGTCGATCCGGAGCTCGAACCCCAGGTGTCGCGAATCATGCGAGCACTCTACCGCGGACGGCATCCACGTCGGGGCACGAACGAGCTTTTGATCGGTGCCGAGATGGCTCGCTCGCTCGGTGCGGAGCCTGGAGATACGGTCGTCGTCGTGGCGCCGGCCGTCGATGGATCCCTCGGCAACGATCTCTTTGTCGTTTCCGGCATCTTCTCCAGCGGCCTCGCCGATCTGGATCGCACCTTCGCATTGATACCAATCGATGCGCTGCAATTTCTCATGGCGCTCGAGCCTACCCGTATCCATGAGATCGCGGCGTCCGTACCGGACCCCTGGCGCGCGGCTGAAGCGGCTGAGCGGTTGTCCTCGGTGCTCGGGGGGACCGGTTTCGCGGTCGGGGTGGAGTCGTGGGCGACGCTCCGTCCGGAGATGGTCGAGTATGCGCAGCTATCCCAATCCTTTCAATGGATTCTTCTCTTTATCGTGTTTGGCATGGCCATCTTCGGTGTTGCCAACACGATGCTGATGGCGACCTTCGAGCGGCGCTACGAGTTCGCGTTACTCCTGGCGCTCGGCGCAACGCCAGGAGTGATCGTTCGTTCGGTGCTCTGGGAAGCGATAGCCCTCGGCGCACTGGCCCTGGCAGCGGGTGCCGCGATCACTTTCCCGGTGATGGTGTGGTGGCACCGGGTACCGCTGGACTTGAGTTGGCTGGTCGGCGACTTCACGATGCTTGGGGCGTTGATGCGGCCCGTGATGCGCATCGAGTATCCGTGGTTGATGACAGTGGAAGCGGCGGTCGCGCTCTTTCTCACGGCCGCGCTTGCCGCTTTGTATCCGGCAATTCGAGCGGCGCGCATGCCGCCCGCCGACACCATGGCGGGGCGATGAACGGACGACTACGCGTGTTGCCGCTACTGGCGATACGCAACGTCCGTCGACAGGCCGGGCGCAGCCTGCTGACGGCCTCAGCAATGATGCTCGGTGTCGCGGTCCTGGTCTTCTCCCGAGCGCTGGCCGACGGAGGGCATGAAGACTGGATCGAGTCCGGCGTACGTCTCGGTTCTGGCCACGTCGCATTCCAGGCACCACGGTTCCGCGCCACGTCGAACATCGAGGATCGTCTGACAGCCCCGGCCGTCGTGACGGCGCAAGAAGCGCTGGGGGTACCGGGCGTCGCGGAGCACGTGAGGAACGTCGCACCGCGGCTCGAGGTGCAGGGCCTTGCCAATTCCCCGACCGCCGCGGTGCCAGTCGCGATCGTCGGCGTGGATCCGGATCTCGAGGCGACGTTCTCCGAGTTGGGAGATCGGGTCGTCGAGGGTCGTTACCTGCAGGCCGGAGATCGGCTCCACGCCTATGTCGGTGCCCGCCTAGCCGATCGGCTCGATCTCAAGCTCGGGTCGAGGCTGGTTCTCACCGCGCAGGACGCTCAAGATGAGATCGTCGGCCAGTTCGTCCGTGTGGTGGGGATCTTTCGGAGCGGTCTTCCGGCGGCAGACGAAGGTCTCGTGCACATCCCCATTGGCACGGCGCAGAGTTGGCTCGGAGTTGGTGGCGACGTGACAACGGTGGCGGTGCTCCTCGAGTCGGGTTGGATCGTGCCGGATGTCTTGCAACATCTCCACGATGTCCTGGCCGGAACGACCGAAGACCTCGTGGTCGTGGGCTGGCGGGAGGCGATGCCGGAACTTGATGCAGGAATCAAGGTCGATGACTTGGGAAATTACATCTTTAACTTTATCCTCTACGCAATTATCGCCCTCGCCATCGTGAACACGGTATTGATGTCCGTGTTGTATAGAACCCGGGAGTTCGGGCTACTGCGGGCTCTTGGCCTCACGAAGCGTCAGACAGCCGCCCTAGTATTCGGCGAGGGGGTGTTTCTCACGGCCGTCAGTGGCATCATTGGGATGGCGCTCGGGTTCGCCTTCACCTGGGTTTTCTTCCGAAACGGGCTCGACTACTCCTTCATGCTGGATAACGACTTCACGTTCTCCGGAGTGGTACTGGAACCGGTGATCGTCCCAATCTTCCGATTCGTTCAGGTTGTCAGAAGCCTTGGGGCCATCGCCTTTGTAGGCGTGGTGGCGTCACTCTATCCCGCTTATCGAGCGACACGTATCGATCTTGCCAAAGCGATGAAGTTCGAGGCATGACCAGACAAGGTGTGCCGGCCGTCAAAACGGCCGATGTGTGGAAGGTATTCGAGCACGACGGCTTGGCGGTGGAAGCGGTGCGGGGTGTCAGTCTCGACATCGAGCCCGGCGAATTCGTCGTGCTGGCCGGGCCTTCGGGGTCTGGAAAGACCACGCTACTGAACCTGCTGGGCGGTCTGACTCGCCCAACACGCGGTGGGGTTTGGATCGACGGGCGTGACCTCACGTCGATGAGCGAACGCGAGCTAGCCAAACTCAGGCTCGAGAGGGTCGGGTTCGTCTTCCAGGCGTACAACCTGTTACCCGTGCTCACGGCACTCGAGAACGCGGAGTTCTCGCTTCTGCTGCGGGGCATGCCACCTGACGAGCGACGCCGCCGAGTGGAGGAGCTGTTTGCGGCGATTGGAATGACCAGTCTGGAGGACAGGCGACCAGCGAAACTGTCGGGCGGAGAGCAGCAGCGTGTCGCCGTTGCCAGAGCAGTTGTAGGGGAGCCGGCGCTCGTGCTGGCCGACGAACCGACGGCCAACCTAGATAGCGCGGCGAGTGACGCGCTCCTCGGCGTGATGGCCGACCTTAACCGTGAGCGCGGCACGACGTTTGTGTTCGCGACGCATGACACTAGACTGATGGAGCGGGCGAAGCGCTTGATCCGGCTGGTTGACGGCGCAATCGAATCGGACGACGTCCGTCAGGACACGGGGGGGTGATCTGCAAGCTCTGGGCGGTTTGTGCAGTCGTCCTTGCGAGTGTCCAGGCCGCAGCCGCACAGGATCTCGTCCCTCGTTTCTACTACCTCAATGTCGGTATCGGTGCGGCAGACGGTCTGTCGTCGTCCTCTGGCGCGCAGGATCTCCAGCGCCTTCGGCTCATGTTGTCACCAGACCTCGGTCCAGTGAGCATCGATGCAGCCTACGAGCACGGGCTCTCGATCTCCTCCTTCGACCCCAGCTTTGCCGTGGCTGGGGGACTCGGGTTGACATCGACCGGTGGCGAGTGGCTCCCGCTGCAAGGCGTGATTGCTGAGTCAGGCGACCTGATCTGGAGTCACCGTGTGGATCGTCTGGCTGCAACCGTTGGGTCCGACTCTTGGGACATAACGGTCGGCCGACAGACGATCTCGTACGCCACCACACTCTTCCTCACGCCCACGGATCCGTTTCAGCCGTTCGATCCGGCGGATCCGTTCCGCACGTACCGCGCTGGGGTCGATGCTGTGCGATTCCGTGCGTTTCCGGGGACCTTCACGACGGTCGAAGGCGTTATGCGCGTAGCCGGAACCGCGATCGACACGACACTTACAGTGCTGGTCCGCGCGATGACGGAGATCTCGGGTTTTGAGCTCTCGGCATACGCGGGTGCCGTGCACGAAGAGGCTACGTTCGCAGTGGGCGCCACGTTCACGGAAGCCGGCGCGGCATTCCGTGGCGAAGCGAGTCTGCGGCGGTCGGAGGGAGAGACTGTCCTCCGGTTTGCAGTCGGCGTCGATCGGAGCTTCGGTGTAGGAGGGCGAACACTCTATATCGTGGCTGAATACCAACGCGATGGTTTCGGGGCTGCGGCCAACTCAGACCTCCTCACCTTCCTCAGCTCACCGCCGGCCCGCCGCGGCGAGCTTCAGGTTTTCGGTCGCAACGAAGTTGCGGTGAGTGGCAGCTACCAGGTCCATCCCCTTGCAACGATCGATCTTCTGGGCTTGGTGAACGTCAATGATCCGAGCCTGCTCCTTGGTCCCGCAGCGTCGTACTCGGCGTCGGGGAGCATCACCGTCCGAGGCGGTGTCTTCCTTGGGTTTGGGGAGGAGCCGACGACGCCGGGGAGTGGCTCCGAGTATGGCGTGGTGCCGACATCGGGGTATCTGTCGGTGGAGGCGTTCTTTTGAGGTGGCGCGGATTGATCCCATGGAGGCGGTTCGGTACGAGTGATGGGAGGCGGATCTGTGGGGCCCCTGGGTCTCTATCTCAAGGAAAAAGGAGAATCTCGTAGTCAAGCGTTCTTGACAAGTGCGAGCGGCAAGCTACGTCTTTCAATAAGACGGGGCTTTTCGTGAAGTAGCAGTGCAGAATAAGGCTCTTCAGCGTTCGTAGTAGACGTACGTATTGCCACCGTAAATTACGCAAGACGATACGAGCGGTCTTCGTGCGTAGCTAGTATTGAGCACTATGGGTCCTCCCCTGCCTGGGCAGCGATCACGACGTGAGCTATCACCGCCGAGGCATTTGTTGTCAACACATCGTTTCAGTAGGAGCCAACTGCTCCGTGGTGGGTTCCGCTCAGCAGTACCAGAGCTCGGTCAGGTAGGGGATCGTGCAGCGAGCACGCTGCGGTGCTACGGCGGGAAGCGCCGGGGCCGGTTCGTTCATGGCACCATGCAACCGCTCCCAAATTTCACAAAAGATCGCGCTTCGCCCCGCACCAGCTTTGGACGTACTCTCGACGAAGGATTCCGCTGCTTGGTGGAGCGCGTCGACCCGCGGATCAGGATGACTCCAAGGGTAGACGAGTGCCGCGTCATCGAACGGCCCGATGATGTCCTGTACCTCCCGTAACCGGGAGCCCGCGGGGATCAGCAGCCGGATCGCCAGCTGGATAGGCGCAACATGTTCGATCAGTTCCAGTTTGGCCAGTGTCGCCAGAAGGTCCTTATAGCCCTCCAGGGCGGTCCACGGGGTGAACGCTACGAACGTTGGCTGCAGGGCAAGGCCGACTCGGCGGAACAGCTCGACCAGATTGATAAAGTCCTCGCGCGTGTGCCCCTTGTCGAGCAGCGCGAGCACTCGATCGTCCACCGACTCCACCGCCGTGGTTACCAAAGCGCACCCGGTATCGCGGAGCACTGGTAGGCACTCCGCATGCTTGAGCAAATGCTCGACCTTAACGGTGACGTCGTACGTAAGGTTCGGGTGCTCCGAATACAGTGCTCTAACGAGCCGTATGGCGTGTTTTGGACCGTTGAAGAAGTCGGGATCGCCGAAAGAGACGTGCTCCGCGCCCATCGCAACCTGACGCCGAATATCCTCGAGCACAACCTCGGGCTGAATTACTCGGAATCGGCCGTTGTAGACGGGCACGATTGGACAGTGGCGACACAGGTGCTTGCACCCCCTCGTCGCCTCAGTGTATCCCACAGTTCGGCTACTGCCGTCAGGTAACCTCAGGTGAGCGTACTTCAGTAGGGGTGGCAGGTCGCTCCGGTCGGGGATTAGAAACTGCTGCTTGGCGAGCGAGATGACCGGTTCCAGCTGCTGAAGCGGCCCTGGGTGCCGCAGCGGGTCTCTCGATCCCTGCGACGTCGCCTGCGCCGCCGCAGTCCCAAGGAGCGGTGACCTGGGAGGCTTTGTCCGCACCCTGCCGCTAAGCCGACGAAGCAGGCTAAGTAACCCCTCTTCGAACTCGCCGCCGAGGATCGTGTCGACCCCCTTTCTGCGGAGAAACTCGGCGTTAACCGGAGCGTATAGGCCATAGGCGCACAGGTGAGCCGACGGGTTTAGCAGCCTGACCTTCTCAAGCACGCGAATGGCGATCCGCGTGGCAGTGTGCATCGGAAGGTAGAATGCCACCAGGTCAGACCGCCGCACCGCTCCCTCATCAAGTTTTTCAACCGACAGATCCAGACAAGTAACGCTCCCACCGCATCTGCGCAGCCACGCGGCCGGTGACGCCAGCCCAAATGGCTGACGGCCCAGCTCGTAAGTGGAGATGAGTAGGACGTTCGCGGGCAGACTCTGAACTGTCGCTTCGGATGCAGGCATCGGAACCCAGGATGACCCCGTAGACTTGCGGTCCACCGCGCGTCGCCCAGTGAATCGCGCTCCTATACTTAAGTGTCGCGGCTGGATCGCTTCCTGGCGTGGAAGAGGCAACCCTAAGGATCGGTAGTGTCCCTAAATTTGTGTAGAAACTGAACCCCGATTCAGAGGTGAGAGACACGGACCTCTGGACAGGGTGGAAGAAAACGAGGAAGCTCCTCGGGAGAAGTAACAACCCGAGACCCCGATCGCTGTGCGAAGCAGTGATCGAGAAAGGAGCTTCCTCATGAGGGAGGTTGGCGAACTGGCCGGCGTTGCGCAAGAGGACGTGCGGCAGGATTTGCAGGCGATGTTCCGCGGTGCGATCCGGGCGACGCCGACCTGCTACGCGAGTACCTGGGCGAGCAGCGGGGCGGTTTGAAGGTGGTCAAGTCGTGATACGCGCTTCCGTCGCGGAAGGGCGTCGAGGTCCCACGATATGTCCCACGACAGGGGGAGAGACAACCAGACTTAAGGGGTTGTCTGGGTAGGGCTTAGGCCGGGGCGAACAAACTAACTGTAAGTTATCTTCTGTTGGCGCAATGGTCGACCGTGCGGGGGAGGAGGACGCGACCTTCCCGAATTGAGGAATCGATGACAGTCAGTCTCAAATCCCTGATCGAGGAGTGGGAAGGCATCGGTGTGGTGATGCGGTACGATAGGCCGACCGGAACCTGGATCTTCGTCGCGCTGCACGACGATACGCTGGGCACACCGACAGGTGGCACCCGCATGAAGGTCTATCCGAGCCCCGCCGTGGCACTTCGAGATGCGATGCGCCTAGCCGCGGGCATGACGCGCAAGTGGGCGGCAGTGGACTTGCACTACGGGGGAGGGAAGGCGGTCTTGGCCGTACCACGTATCCTCCAGGGGGAAGAGCGCGTGGGGCTGCTCACTCGATATGGACGACTGATAGAATCGTTGCGGGGGACCTTCGGCACGGGGGTAGACATGGGGACGACCCCGGACGACATGCTCGTCATCAGCCAGGTGACGTCTTACATTCATGGCGTCGATAGGGAGACCGGACAGACAATCGATCCAGGACCCTTCACCGCCCGCGGCGTGTTTGCGGGAATTCGTGCGGCGGTCAAGCACGCGTACGGGAGTGAAGACATGCGCGAAAGGGTCGTGCACGTCCAAGGAGTGGGTGATGTTGGGGTACCGCTGGCGCGGATGCTCAAGGAAGGCGGTGCCCAATTGGTCCTCAGTGACCTCGACACGCAGCGGGCCGAGTCACTGGCCGAGGAACTGGGCGACACCGAGGTGTTCGAACCCCACACCGCATATGCGGCGCCTTGTGATGTCTATGCCCCGTGTGCGGTGGGCGCCACTCTCAACGCCGAGTCGATTCCGGAACTGAAGTGTCGTGTGGTCGTGGGGTCGGCCAACAACCAGTTGCAGGAGCCCGAGGATGCCAGCCGACTGTTCGAGCGCGGAATCTTGTACGCGCCCGATTACATCGTGAATGCCGGCGGTGCCATTGCGTTGGGTCTACTCAGTCGCGGTGTTACGTCCCAATCGGAAATCAACGAGCGCGTCGATGCTATCGGGGCCTCACTCGCCGAGATCCTCATCGAGGCGAGTGAGGCGAACGAATCGCCGGTGTACACGGCCGAGCGAGTCGTGGAGAGAAGGTTGAAGCGGTAGGTATGAGCGTCGCAGGTCGGCGGGAATCTCAGGACAAGGGAAAGGGGACATCCAGGTTGGACGTCCCCTTTCCCTTGTCCTGGTCTACTGTGGAGTTTAGAATCCCGGCTGGAAGCTGAACTGCCAGAAGGGGCCCTTTCGCCCGATCTCATTACCTAGCGGATCGAACAGAGGCCGCTGGAAAGCTTTCACGTAATCGATCTCGATGAGCAGGAACCCTAAGAGGTTGATCCTGAAGCCTACGCCGGTACTGAACAGCGGATCGCGATCGCCGCCGAGGAAGAATGCCTTGTGGCGGGAATCCCATGCGATGCCGGCGTCTCCGAATACGGCGAATTCGACCGGGAACGCGCCGTACATTCCGGAACCCAATCCCAGCACCCCCAACAGCGGGAACCGCAGCTCCATGCTGGCGACGATGAACTTCGATCCGAAGAGCCGGTCGATGGTCTCGCAGGCCCCCAGTGACGAGCATTCGTCGAAGTCGAACGAGTTGAAGTCATAGCCGCGGAGTAGGCTTGCGGACCCAATGTACAGCGGGTTGAGCACCCCGTCGTCGGCGTCCCTTCCATACCGACCGAAGTGCGTGACGCGACCCGCCAGGGTGAAGGGGTCCTTCACCATCACGTATTTCCGGGCATCCACAAGCACGCCCATCTGATTCAACGACCCCACCGTTGGCGACACTTCGAGTCGGTAGCGTTGGCCCATGATAGGGCTGGTGGCACCGAAGAAGGAGTTGTCGTACACCAGGGCCGCGCTGCCGGTCATGAGGTTGAGCCCGCGTCCAAAAGGTATCGTCTGATTATTCTTGCTCTGTTCTCCGCTGAACAGGTCAGTTCTTATCTGTGTGATGTCGCGCTCGAACGTGATGTTTTTAACGCCGCCGCTGAACTCGATACGGCGAATCCGATCGAACGGGTACGACACGACGCCGCTCACCTGCCGGGTGTTCTGGCGAATCAAGTCGCGCGACTCTACGAACGTTTGTCCGCCGTCTTCGAAGCTCCTGAACAATCCTCCGGAAATCTGCGGTATTTGTCCTGCCACGAGTCCCCAGTTCCAGCGGTAGCGTTTGTTCGTGTACCCAACGAGGGCCGTAATGTCCTTGAGCCCGCCGCTGATCTGGAACATGGTGGCGAGATTGTGGCGGCCGAGCATGTCACTCCAAAACGCGGATGCTCCAGCGCCGATAAACGTACCAAACCGGTCGTTGCCCGCGCTCAGGTAGGGTTGCGAGATGAAGTCCAAAGAGAGGCTCGGTGTGTAAGGCGTTTCTGCAAACTCGTTTGGATCGGCAAGCCCATATTCCGTGTCGTCGAGGAACGATACGATCTCGCCACGTTCCCGGTTGTTCGGTGGAAGCACGCCTGCACCGGAAAGCCCACCAATATCCTCATCCTCGTCTACCAAGGTGCTCGTGCCGAGTTCCTGGAGAACCGCGGTAACCAGCTGTCCTCGGAGCACCTCTGGATCGTCGACTCTATATATGTTGTAATTACCGTTCTCAAAGGCGGTGAAGACGATCTTGTCGGCCGATAAGGCAGCGGAGAGAGCCGGGCTGAGATCCGTGATGCCGCTCACGCCGGTGTAGAGGTCGGTGATCTGGTACAGCAAGCCCGTGGCCAACTCGAGGCGGAAGACGTTGCTGATGCCTTTGCGGTCGGCGATGAAATACAGACTCTCCCCGTTGCTAGACCATTGCGGGTTGATATTCTTGGCGCTGGGGAAACTCGGCGCCGGCTCGATGCGGCCGCTTTCGGGATAGTAGAACGCCAGCCGGTAGTTCCCCATCTGCAATTCACTGAGGTCAGAAGAGAACCGGTCCGTGACGAACGCGATTCGGTTTCCGATTGGTGACCACGCCGGTTGCAGATCGGCGTACGGGTCGTCGGTCACGCGCTGCAGGCTGTCCGTCTCCAGATCATAGATGAACAGATCGGAGAGACCGCCGACGATGGCGGAGAACGCCACATATCTCCCGTCTGGGGACCATGTAGGGTTGATGACTTCGCCGAGGTCCTCGAAAACCACTTCTCGGATTTTCTTCCCTTGCGCATCGATGATCGAAATAGTCGGTTGTCCCTTCGACACGGCACCAAAAACGAATCGACTGCCGTCCGGACTCCACGCCCCTGCGGAGTTGAGGAACTGGAGGCTTTCATAATGACCGTCCAGGGCCGTCTTGACGATTTTTCGCTTGATCTTTCCGGTTGAAACATCCGCCAAGAACATTTCAATTGCGAAGAGGTCCTTTTCCGACAGGAATACCACTTGCTCGCCATCGGGACTCAGCGCCGGTGCGGTGTTGAGCGTACCCGAGTTTTCTTTGGTGACGATCGCTGTGCCGAAATCAGAAGCAACACGGGTTCCTTCGCGTACCGGGTCGTAGGCTCGGCGGATCGACTCGTGCCATTCGCTGACCAAAGAATCAACCGGAATTCTCAATACCATCTGTAGCGCCGCTTCGGCGCTGCCGGTGCGGCCCGCTGCGTTGAGCACCCGCCCCACGACATCGTCGCCCCAGCGGCCGGCCACATACGCCCAGAACGCCTGGCCGAAGCGATACGGGAAGTAACGGGGATCGTAGAGTTGACCGATGCTGGGCAGCCGGTCGTTCGCCAAGGCATCGCGGATCCACATGGCTGTGTGGGGGTCCGCCGGACCGACCGAGAGGTATTCGGCCATGCCTTCGATGAACCAAAGCGGCAACCGCAGCGCCGTAGGGATGGTCGCCTCGCTGAGCGCCTTGCCTTGACCCGTCATGTCGAACTGAAATGCGTGGACCATCTCGTGACCCAGCACGTGGTCGCTCTCAGCCAACGGACCAGCGAACGGCAGTACCATGCGCCGCTTGAAGACCTCGGTCACACCCCCAGTGGATTCTCCCGGAGGTCCGCCAATGGCGTTGGTCTGCGTGAAATGCGGGTGGCTGGCGTAATAAATGATCGTCTGCCGACCGCGGAGCTTATGGTTCAAGAGGCGCGAAAGCCGCGCATACCAGCGCTCGGCAAGGATGCCGGCCTGAGCCACTGCCTCGCGTTCCTCGTCATAGAAATGGATGTTGAAATGTTCCGTTTGGAGAACCTCGAAATGGAAGCTCTCGTATTGGACCTGGTTGCGACCGAAATACTGCGCGCGGGCGGTTTGCACGCCGGGTCCGCCGAAGGCCGTGAGCAAGCCGAAAAAAGTCGTCAAAACAACGCGGGATCTGCAATCCATAAAGCGATCCTTAAACAAAGAGTTGCTGAGGCACAAGCCGCTGCTGAGACGGGAATTTCGCTCTGCCTGATGCCCTGTGCAACCTCAAACCGACTTCACCGGTTCCATCCTGTTTTCGGCCGATTCGAGTGCGATGGTCGTTTCCTCCGTAAACCTCAAAGCAAGTTCTGAACCACCAAGACGCCGCTAAACGAAATCAACTAGTAGGTCACCGTAAGTCTATGGTTCCAAGCAGTTTACAGCTCGTGCGAAGTGAGAAAAAAGCTGCCACAGCCCGAGCAAAATTCGTTGCCCTGTCTCTCTGGGTGGACGCTCGTTGGGGAAGTCCGTTAACCCAACGGGTTTGGGATGCTTCATGAAGCGGCGGCTGCTGTCGAACACGCCTCAAATTTGGGGTGAATCCCTGGATAGCGCCAGTAATCTTCCTCACAATTCTTTCGATCAAGGCGCTTCGACCGAACCAAGCAAAGACAAAAAAAGGCCGGACCGCCACGCGATCCGGCCTCAGGGCACTGGAGTTGTTGCTACACGGCCGGCTGGAACGGTCCGGCCGCCACCCGAATCTCGTGCCACGGGGGCTTGGCCCGTCGGTTGTGACGCCGCACCGCATCTCTCGCGGCGGTGACTCCGGCAACGACGCCGCGAACGAAGTCGTTGGAAAGTGTGTCTTGCTCGGCATCGAGCGTTACTGACGCCACGAAATCGTTGAGATAACACCGACGTTCTGACGGCCTGCCATTCGCCGTCGCAAACACGCGATTGTGCTCGAGGTGCAGGTCCAGACGCACCGCGTCGCGATACACGAACAGCTCCACGGCGATCTCACCTTCGCCAATACCGTCGGGGAACGACAACTCACTCGAGAACTTCACGTCCGTCCCCACTGCGTAGGTAACGGTCGGCTTGACGGAGGTAATGCGCTGGAGCAAACTCACGACTGCCGGAATGAGACTCTCCAAGCGAGCGTCGATTTCGACGACGGATAGTGTCGCATTTGAATCCTGACATCCAGTCATTGTTCCCTCCCCTGCTGCTGGCCGAGGCCAGTCGTTTGTTTCCACCACCCACACCAATACTAGCAGCCAAAACCGTGCCGTGGTTCCCAACCAGTGGGGGACGGTAACGTAACCTCTTTGTTCCCATCTGGTTGTAGGTGCATCAACATATCCTGGACGGTTCAAATTGGCACGATTCGATGCGTCGAATTGCGATTCCAGTTGGACACTGACCGTCGCTATTCACGACAGCTGCCAACATTACACATTTTAGGTGATACTTGTCGGAACGGCTGTGATGCCCGTCGCTTCGGCAACCATCTAAATAGAGTATCGGCGGCCTCCGTTGTGCCTTTACCGCCGTGGGCAATGTTGCCCTTACAGCTCAACAATCTGCAAGAGGTCACCCGTGCAACCCTGTCACCGGTCGTTTCGTGCCACGTTCTCGGTTCTGAGAATCGCTGGGCTCATCGCGGTTAACACTGTGGTCGCCGCTCCAACGGGAGCTTCGGCGCGCCAGGCGGTAGGGCTTACGGCGATTCCCGGCATCAGAGTCGGGCACTTCACACTCTCCGAACGACCCACCGGCTGCACTGTGGTGCTGGTGGAGAGGGGTGCCGTTGGAGGAGTGGATGTGCGGGGGGCTGCTCCGGGAACCCGGGAGACCGACTTGCTCGAGCCGATGAACACCGTTCAGCAGGTCCATGCGGTGGTGTTGTCCGGAGGGAGCGCCTTCGGTCTGGCTGCGGCCGACGGCGTCATGCGGTATCTAGAGGAGCGCCAGATTGGATTCGACGTGGGGGTGGCGCGGGTTCCGATCGTGCCTGCGGCCATCCTGTTCGACTTAGGTGTGGGGGGAAGGCCCGATGTGCGCCCCACGGCGGAGTGCGGCTACCGAGCGGCTGAAGCTGCCACGACCGGGCCCGTCGCAGAGGGCAACGTCGGCGCCGGTGCGGGGGCCACGGTTGGAAAGCTGTTGGGTGGTGGAAGGGCCATGAAGGCGGGGATCGGGTCTGCGGCAAGGGAGCTGCCGAGCGGCTTGATAGTGGCGGCGCTGGTGGCGGTGAACGCGGTCGGCGACGTGATCGATCCCAGTAGCGGCGAGGTTGTCGCAGGTGCCCGCACGGAAGACGGGCAGAGGTTGGTGGACGTTCGGAACGTGATTCGCGGTGGATTTACCAGTAACAATGAGAGTGGCCGGAACACCACGCTGGCGGTCGTGGCGACCAACGCCCTGTTGGACAAGGCTCAAATCAACAAGGTCGCGCAGATGGCTCATGATGGTCTGGCACGGGCCATCTTCCCGGTACACACTCCGCGGGACGGAGACGTGATCTTCTCCCTGGCAACCGGAGACTATGAGGGCGAGGGCGGGGTGCTCCTGATCGGCGCCCTGGCAGCGGATCTGGTTGCCCAGGCCGTCGTTCGTGCCGTGCGTGCCGCCGAAGGGATTCCCGGGTACCCGGCGGTTCGTGACCTCACTAGCCGCTGATCGATGAACCTCCATTTGGTCGTCCTCATCGCCTACTCGGTGGTGTTGATAGCGTTCGGCCTGTGGATAGGACGTTTGGTGCGGGGCAGCGCCGACTTCTTCGTCGCCGGTCGGTCACTGGGTCCCGGTCTCCTGTTCGCGACCGTCATGGCCGCCAATATCGGTGCCGGCTCTACGGTCGGTGCCGCCAGCCTGGGATATCAGTTCGGCTTGAGTGCGTGGTGGTGGGTTGGGTCGGCCGGGATCGGGACGTTGTTCCTCGCGTTTTTTGTGGGCCCACGCATACATCGCTTGGCTGCGAAGCACGGGTTCTACACGGTTGGCGACTTCCTCGAACACCGGTACGGCACTGCCGTGCGCGGCGTGATGACGGCGCTGTTGTGGATGGCGACTCCGGCCATTCTCGCCGGCCAGCTGATAGCGCTTTCCGTGGTGCTGGAGGTCGTAGTCGGATTCCCCCGTGTTCCCGGATTGCTGCTGGGTGGTCTCGTTACCACCACGTATTTCACGGCAGGGGGGCTACGGGGGGCGGCATGGATAAACCTTGCGCAATTGGTGGTGTTGATCATCGGCTTCGCGGCGGCACTCGTTATGGCCCTCCACTTGGTGGGAGGGTGGTCGGGGATGGCCGCCGTGGGGCCATCGGTAGGCCACGACTACTTCAACTTCTGGCACGGCGGCGGTGCGGGTTGGACGCTGTTGGCCTTGCTCGCACCCAATTTCATCGTGTCCCCTGGATTGTTGCAGAAGGTCTACGGGGGCCGTGACACCCGCTCGATAAGACTCGGCGTCGGTCTGTGCGGCCTGGCACTCATGGTGTTCGCTTTTGCACCGGCCGTCTTGGGGATGGTGGCACGGATGCAGTATCCCGACCTGATCAATCCAGACCATGCCCTTCCGGTGCTGTTGCGCTCGGACCTGCCCGTGCTGGTGGGGGCTGTGGGGCTCGGAGCACTGTTCGTGGCCGATATCAGCTCGGCGGACGCCATTCTGTTCATGCTGGCGACATCGATGTCACAGGATCTCTACCGTCGGTTCATCAACCCTCAGGCATCCGACCGGCGTGTGTTGTTCGTGGCGCGAGTGGCGGCGGTCTTGGGTGGAGCGGTGGCTGTGGGGATGGCGATCGTCTCCGAATCGGTGGTGGCTCCGCTGCGCATCTTCTATTCGCTCGTCGGTCTCAGCTTCTTCGTGCCAGTCGTTGCCGGGCTGTATAGGGGACGGGGCGGAGCGCCTGAAGTGTTCGCATCCATCGCGGCCGGGATAGCGACGGACCTGACAGTGCGTTTGGTGACGGATGGTGCCGGTTTCGGTGTGGTGACACCTAACCTGGCAGGCCTCATTGCCGCCGGGGCCGGCTTCACGTGCGTCGCAGTCGCCCGCCCCCTTCGAAGCAGGGTGCCGGCAGCCAAGACGGACGAAACGCTGTAAGTTTGACCGATGCCGACCAACGGACCGGTACTGGACACATTTGAACGCCCGCTCAGGAGCCTGCGGGTGTCAGTCACCGATCGGTGCAATCTGCGCTGTCGGTACTGCATGCCCGAAGAGGAGTATGTCTGGCTGCCGAGGTCCTCTATTCTGAGCTTTGAGGAAATAGCTCGCCTCGTGGGGGTTCTTTCGACACTGGGCGTCGACAAGGTACGACTCACCGGCGGCGAGCCGTTACTGCGCCATGACCTGTCCCATCTGATCGAACTAATCGCGGCGAATGAGCGGGTTCGCGATATCGCGCTCACGACGAACGGCGTGCTACTCGCTCGCCAGGTGGAGGCGCTGAAGGCGGCGGGCCTCAGCCGGGTTACGGTGAGTCTCGACACGACTCGGCCAGATCGTTTCCGGATGTTCAACCGCAGCGCCAAGTTTGCGTCTGTGACCGAGGGAATCGCCCGCGCGTGCACGGTGGGGTTGGGCAAACTGAAGATCAATTCGGTGGTGATTCGCGGATTCAACGACGATGAGCTCGTCGATCTCCTCGAGTTTGCGGGCGAGCATGGCGCGGAGCTGCGATATATCGAGTACATGGACGTCGGGGGGGCGACAGACTGGTCCATGGACCAGGTCGTTTCGCGTGACGAGATTCTGGAGACGCTCTCGGCCGGCTACGGCGAGATCGCCCCGCTCATCGACCAGGATTCTGCCAGTGCCCCGGCCCAACGGTTTTCCCTACCAGATGGTCGGACCTTCGGGATCGTGGCGTCTACCACGGTGCCGTTTTGCAGGTCGTGTGACCGCAGCCGCATGACGGCAGACGGCATGTTCTATTTGTGCCTTTATTCGGATACCGGCTTAGACCTGCGTGAGCTGGTGCGCTCGAGTGCCTCGGACGAGGAACTTGCCGCCGAGATCGCGAACGCGTGGCGGGGTCGCGCCGATCGAGGAGCCGAAGAGCGAGCGTCGATGCGTGCCCGCGGCGCCTTGTACCAGGTCGAAGGCTTGAGGTCCGATCCGCATCGCGAGATGCATACGCGAGGTGGTTGATGGCAGGGGGGAGGCATGGGAGGCAGGGGAGGCAGAGGTTACCGCCCTGCCGCCGTGGGTTACTCCGGCTTCTTGGCCAGCAGCTCCTCATCTCCGGCCTGCTTGCATTTCCTGCCTTGTCGGGGCCGCATGGCCGGGTAGCCGACGGCGCCGCAGGACGGACAGCGTTCGACCATCAGAGCCATGGGTGTGTCGCACACCCCACATTGCGGGTCGTCGGGATCTGAGCGTAGATCCCGTGATTCGGGGAAAACGAATCCGCACTGGCAGCCTGCCGCCAAGGGCGGAATCGTGGCACGGCACTTGGGGCACGACCGGCTCACAGGGCATGTTCTCCAGCTATCAGGTTGTACTTGCCTATCAATCTTCGGTCCCCTAGTTTCACTTCGGCCGGTCCGTATCCCGACAAACCGCCGGCGCTTCAAAACAAGACTAGACGGTTTCGAAAATAGCGTGCGCCTCACACCGATCGCCTCACGCTTGGAGGCTCCATGAACGTACCCAGAAGTATGGCAGTTCGCATGCTGATGCAAGGGGCATGGAACGCGGTTCGCAAGAGGCCTCTGACGGTGTCTTTCGAGGTGACGCATGCCTGTACGGCGAATTGCTGGCACTGCAACTGGGGCGGACCTATCAAGGAGACCCGACTCGAGCCCGAAGGGTATGCGAAGATCTGGCGTACGATGCGTGCGCCGGTCGTCAACATATCGGGCGGGGAGCCTCTGGCCCGCGGTGACTTGGACGACATCATCGCGGCGCTGGGCAATCCGGGACGATTGCCGTGGGTGGTGGTAGTCAGCAATGCCTCACAGCTGACGCCCGAGCGGTTTCTGCGGTTGAAGCGGGCGGGTATGCACCAGCTCTCTCTCTCGATCGATTTCCCCGACAAAAGACATGACGAGTTCCGCCGCATACCCGGACTATTCGAGCGTATGGACCGGGTGGTTCCCGAGTGCGTGAAGATCGGCGAGGAGGGCGATGTCTCGATCAATTGCTGTATCACGGCGTGGAATTATCCGAGCCTCCCCGACGTAGTCAAACTGGCCGATCGCTGGGGCGTGCAGGTGAATTTTTCATCGTACTCGTTGTTGCGGGTGGACGAGCCGGGCGGCCTCGCTCAGCAGAACGGCACCAAGGAGGGTCTGAGAAAAGCCATCGAGGAAGTGATCGATCTCAAGAAGCGGGGCAGCGCCGTTTACACGTCCGAGGAAGCGTTGTGGAAGTTCTATGGTTTCCTGTGTTCCGGACATACCGGAGGGTGTAGGGCGGGCGAGCGGTTTCTCGTCGTCAATCCCGACGGCCGCCTCACTCCCTGCGCCATGGTAATGGCGTATTTCGACGACCAACGCTCGATGTTGCGGGAATTCACGTGCAAGAACCAGTGCGGCGCGTGTTATATCAGCACCCGTGCCCATGCGGAGAAGACCCCCGGCCAGATGCTTGCAGCCAACGTCTCCGTCTTGAAGAACCTGTTGCCGCGGAGTTGGCGGTTGCTCAGCTTCAACGGCCGGCCCTGAGCCGTCAAGCCGAAGAGTCTTTCGACAGGGCCGGTGAAGCGCGGTTGTTTGGCTCCAGAGACCCATCTATCACTACATCGCCGAGGATAGCCTGGCCCCGGGCGATACGCGCGCCGATCGCCACCATGGCGCCGAGGACGATCACCGCGATGATCAGGTAGGTGGGAATCGACAGGGCCGACCCCAGCCAGGCGTAGACGAAGAACCGGGGGAACCTGCCCACGGCGGTGGCCAGCATGAACCGCTTCAGCGGATAACGATGAAGGATTGCCAGCGAGCGAGCCACCCAGAAGGGGAGCGGCGTTGCGGCAAAGAAGATGATGGTCGTGATCGGCGCCGTGGCGAATCGGTCCACCCCCCAACCCACCCAGCGGTTCTCCCTGAACCCGTCCAAGCGCTCCCATTTGAGCACCCAAACGTAGATGTGCCAGTTCAGGAATTCCGTGTACATGTAGATCCCTGTGGCGACGCAGGTGACGGTGAACGCAGGCGCGTACTTTCCGATCTCGATGATCAGGGGGTCGAACGCCGTGGGCAGGATGGGACTCAGGGGGCCGTTGGCCGGAATCCCTACGATGGCGAGCCACACCAGCGGTACCGTGCTGGGGAACAACAGTGGGATCGGGATCAGAACCAGAGCCGCCAATCCGGTGGCTCTCAGGAAGAGGTCCCAGCGGCGGTCTCCGCGAGGTTTGGTGAGGAAGTACCAGGCCTTCAATAAGTCTCCGATCGAACGGAATGGAGCCGCGGCAATTCACAACAACTGTTGATCAGGCTGCCGCTTGAGAAGTTGCCGAGGCCAGGTCAGATTGCGTGCGGTCGCGCGCGGCATAGCTAACCCGATTAGTCGGTTTCCGCCAGACGCGGCCCGAGCGGCGAATGCCACGGTTGAGATCTAAACCAGGAGATTCAGTTCGAGTGAATATTGCCATTCCCAGAGAGACCACGGACGGGGAGCGCCGGGTAGCGCTCGTGCCGGACATGGCGAAGCGGCTTGCCGGCAGGGGCATCACCGTACGCCTGGAACAGGGGGCGGGAGAGCAGGCTGGGTATCCCGACGACCAGTACGTCAAGGTTGGTGCCGAAGTAGTCAGCGACGCGGCTTCGCTGTGGGGAGGCGCGGACGTGGTGCTCAAGATTCACATGCCGGGGGAGTCCGGGGGCGCGGACGGAGGCGGGGGCCGTCATGAGGTGGACATGCTGCGGAAGGGAGCGGTACTGGTCGGGTTGCTCTATCCCCTCACGAACGGTGATGCGGTCAAGAGGATGGTTCAGCGCAAGGTGACCTCCTTCAGTTTGGACCAGCTGCCGCGAATCACCCGGGCTCAGTCGATGGACGTGCTGTCCTCGATGTCCACTGTGGCCGGATACAAGGCCGTCCTGCTGGCGGCGGCGGCCGTCGGAAAGTTCTTCCCGATGCTCGTGACGGCGGCGGGGACCATTGCGCCGAGCAAGGCTCTGGTGCTGGGTGCGGGCGTCGCCGGTCTCCAGGCGATAGCAACCGCCAGGCGGCTGGGTGCTGTCGTTCGAGCCTTCGATGTCCGTCCGGCCGTCAAGGAGCAGGTGGAGAGCTTGGGGGCGAAGTTTCTGGAGATCGAGACCGTCGAAGAGGCGGAGACCGCCGGAGGTTACGCCAAGGAGTTGTCGGAGGAGCAGAACCGGAGGAACCGCGAGTTGATTCACGGCGCGGCGGTCGGGGCCGATGTTGTGATCACCACCGCCTTGATCCCGGGCAAGCCGGCGCCGCTGCTGATTGGCGAGGAGACAGTTCGGGATATGAAGCCGGGGTCGGTCATCGTGGACCTGGCCGCCGAGGCGGGAGGAAACTGCCCGCTCACCAAGGCGGGAGAGAAAGTGACGGCACACGGCGTCACGATTCTCGGCCCTGTCAATCTTCCCTCCACCATGCCTCATGATGCGAGCCGAATGTACTCCAAGAACATCACGACCTTTCTCGATCTGCTACTCGAGGAAGGCAACCTGAAATTGGATTTCGAAGACGAGATCACATCCGCCACGTGCATTACGCACGAAGGGGCTATCAGGCACGAAGGCACGCGAAGCGTGATTGAGGGAGGAAGTGGGTCATGACCGAAGCATTAGTCGTACTTTTCGTGATATTCGTGTTGGCTATGTTCGTGGGATTTGAGGTGATCACCAAGGTCCCTCCCACATTGCATACGCCACTGATGTCGGGTTCGAACGCTATCTCCGGCATCGCGATCATCGGCGCGATTCTCGTGTCGGGTCGGGGCGGCACTGAATTGCCGACCATACTCGGATTCGTCGCGGTGGTGTTCGCGATGATCAATGTGATCGGCGGGTTCATGGTCACCGATCGCATGCTGGCGATGTTCAAGCGTAAACCGGAGGAGCGAAAGTAATGTCTCCTCTAGTCAAACTTCTCTATCTCTTGGCCGCCGTTCTTTTCATCTATGGCCTCAAGGGTTTGAGCTCTCCGGCTACCGCCCGGGGAGGTAACAGATTGGCGGCGATCGGCATGCTGATCGCCATCGTGGCAACGCTGGTTTTCGGCGAGATCTTGTCTTTTACCGGGATCGTCGTCGCGATGATCATCGGCTCCCTCATTGGCGGCATTTTTGCCAAGACCGTCAAGATGACGGGGATGCCACAGATGGTTGCGTTGCTCAACGGCTTCGGTGGTGGCGCATCGGCGCTGGTGGCGTCAGCGGAATTCCTCCGCTACTCGGCCGACAACGAGGCCATCCCGCTGAACACCAACATATCCATTCAACTGGGCGTGTTGATCGGTGCCGTGACGTTTTCCGGCAGCCTGATTGCGTTCGGCAAGCTTCAGGGACTGGTGACAGCTCGCGCGGTGACGTATCCGCTGCAAAAGACGTTCAACGCGTTCATGTTCTTGGGGACACTGGCGCTGATGGTGCTGTTGGTGGTGTCGCCCGGAGAAGTGACGGCGTTCTACGTGCTCGTGGCCGTTGTGCTCGTCCTTGGTGTGCTCTCGGTCATCCCGATCGGCGGTGCCGACATGCCGGTGGTGATCTCGCTGCTGAACTCGTATTCCGGTCTCGCCGCGGCCATGACCGGGTTCGTAATCAACAACAACGCGCTGATCATCTCGGGCGCCTTGGTGGGGGCGTCGGGTCTCGTCCTCACCAATGTCATGTGCAAGGCGATGAATCGGTCGCTTGCCAACGTGCTGTTTGGCGCGTTCGGCGCCAGCCCGCAGGTGATTACGGCGGGTGGGGGAGGGGCAGACGGGGACCGTACGGTGCGTCAGGTGACTGCCGATGACGCCGCCACGATGTTGGCGTACGCCCGCAGCGTCATCGTGGTGCCGGGATACGGCTTGGCGGTGGCCCAGGCACAGCACGATGTCCGGAAGCTGGCAGATCTCATTGAGGACCGTGGGGGCACGGTCAAGTATGCCATCCACCCCGTCGCGGGTCGTATGCCCGGACACATGAACGTGCTGCTCGCCGAGGCGAACGTACCGTACGACCAGCTCAAGGACCTGGAGGCGATCAATCCCGAGTTCGAACGGTGTGACGTGGCGCTGGTCATCGGTGCCAACGACGTGGTGAATCCGGACGCCCGCAGCAACCGGGGCAGTCCGCTCTACGGCATGCCGATTCTCGATGTCGACAAAGCCCGTCACGTGATCGTGATGAAACGCAGCCTGAACCCGGGCTTCGCCGGCGTCGACAACCCGCTGTTCTATATGGAGAACACGTCGATGTTCTTCGGCAGTGCCAAAGACTCGGTGGTGAAGTTGGTGGCGGGGATAAGGGAGGTGTGACCGCCTCCCCTACCATCGCAGTTACAACCTGGCTTGCGACGATCTGGTCTCCCACCATCCCGCCGACAATCACCAGGCGATCGCCGGCCAACAACATGGCCCTGTGGTCCATCGACGGTGTCGCCAGCGACGACGGTAGGTGCCGCCAGATGGTCCACTCGAAGGCGCGATTCGTCACGCCGTTCCAGGCCTTTGTCGAATCCAGTCTTAGGAAGGAATACACCGTCGTCCGAGCACCATCGGACCATGCGGCCACGGCGTTGTTCGTCACGGGGACCGGGAGTGGTGGGGCCGAGATCCAGATCTGGGCTAGAGTGTAAAGGCAAATGAACATCTCGTTTGGGTTGTAGGTTGTTGATGGTAGGCATGCCCACGACCAACTACGTTACAACGCTTACACCTTACACCCTTTCACCTCAATTGCCAGGAAATAGACATGCCAGATGTTGCCTACAAATCTCGAGTCGAAATACAACGTCTGGGAGGCCCCACGCGCTCGGCCACGCTGCCCGCGGAGAGCGAGCCCGTCATTTTCGGTGTTCACGGGGCGATCGCGGAGCATTACGGCGTCGACATGACGACAATCGAGCCGCATGCGACGACCATCGACTACGTCGTTGCGGCGGCAGGCGGCTGACTCACGGGCACATTTGCCGGCGCGCTGGGTGCGCGTGAGATAACCGTTGGGCCCGAGGATCTCATCGCAGAGGTGGTTGGTGATGTTGAGAAGGACGGCGGTGTGCTCGTCCTGCGGCGGGTGCACGTGAAATACAAACTGCGCGTGCCGGAAGAGGTGCGCGATACGGTGACCCGGGTGCTGGAAATGCACGCGGACAAGTGTCCGGTAGCCAGGAGCATCAAGGGAGCGATCGAGGTCACTACGGAGGTGGAATTCCAGTAGGAAGCTACTCGTCAGTGTCCACCGGCCTGCGCTTCTCTTTCGTCGCCGAGCGGTGTTTTTTCTCCGCCAGTCGTTGTTCGATTGCACGCTTCGGTGGTCTGGTCTTCTTGCGGGGTTTGGGAACCCGAAGCGCATCCCGTACGATTTGATTGATGCGGCGGATGGCCATCTCACGGTTTTGGAGCTGGCTGCGGCGTTCTGCAGCCGCGACGCGCAACACGCCCGTCGTGTCGATGCGGTTCGCCAAACGGTTCATGAGACGCCGTCGCTGAGAGTCGGAGAGGCTCGTGCTGTTGGCCACGTCCCACAGTACCGCGACCTTGGTTGCGGTCCGGTTGACGTGTTGCCCGCCGGGTCCGCCGGAGCTGACTGCCCGAAAGCGCAACTCGTCTTGGGGAATTGTGAAGAGCATTTGAGAGAAAAATAGGCGCCGCGGTCGGCCTGGGAAGGTAGATTGATTGCACGTGAAAACCACATCTAACTCGGATCTCGCGCTCGTGTTGTCGGGCGGCGGTGCCAGGGCGGCATATCAGGTGGGTGTGCTTTGTGCCATCTCCGAGCGCAGGCCCCATCTCGAGATCCCCATTCATGCCGGGGTTTCGGCCGGCGCGATCAATACGATCACGCTTGCCGCCCATCCGGGCACCTTCGGCGCGGCAGTTCGGGCGGTCAGGAAGGAGTGGTCGCGCCTCACAGTGGAGGACGTGTACCGAGTGCGGCTGAGTGGCTTGGTACGGAGCGGGTTTCGCTGGGTGGGCCAGCGCCTCCTTCATCGCAAGGGGTCCACGGTTGTGCGAGGCGTGTTCGATATGGAGCCGCTGAGGGCATTTCTGGGACAAAGGGTGGTTTTCGAGCGGATCGAATCCAATGTGGCTTCAGGAAGGCTCCGGGCGGTGACGCTGAGCGCGGCGTGCTATACGTCGGGCGAGACCGTCACATTCATACAGGGCGCCCCAGACATACCCACGTGGAAACGGTCACAGCGTCGCGGCGTTCGCGCGCAACTCACGGTCGATCATGTAATTGCGTCTGCTGCGATTCCGATCCTGTTTCCCGCCGTGCGCATTGGGGATGGGTTTTACGGGGACGGATCGGTGCGGCAGGCGGCGCCTTTGGCGCCCGCGGTGCACCTCGGTGCGGGCCGCATTCTGGCTATCAGCATGAGGGCGAAGTGGCAGGTCAAGCAGTCGCGTCGTGAAGTGGTGACCCCCTATCCCTCTGCCGCTCAAGTGATGGGACTGCTATTCCACTCCATTTTTTTGGACTCGCTGGACGCGGACGCCGAGCGTCTGGAACGAATCAACAATATTTTGAGGGCCGTGCCGGCGGGGACCCAACTGGTGGAGCAGCTACGACCCATCAGGATTCTCGTGCTCCGTCCCTCGCTGGACCTCGGCGCGTTGGCGCGTCCCCACTGGAGGCGCCTGCCGCCTATCATACGCTCGCTGGTGGAATCGATCGGCGGGCAGCAGGAGGGAGCATCGGATTTCATCAGCTACTTGCTGTTCGATCCGGCCTATACGGTGCCGTTGATGGAATTGGGGTATGACGACGCAACCGAACAGTGGGATGAGATCGAGGAGTTCTTGGATGGTGAACCCTAGGTGGTAAGCCGGCTACTCGGGCACGTCGGCGGTACGGAACCCCGGCACTGTTCGGTGGTTAGTCGTTGTTCCTGGTGACGGCAGACCTGATCTACCGACCCAACGGGCGGAGACGGTCTTAGGGCCGCTTGGGTGCGCCTTCGGCGAATCGTCCTCAAGAACGGTGGGAACGGCGATTTCACATTTCAAATTGACGAATGCAAATTGCAGATTTGAGAAAACGTCAAATCTGCAATCACCAATCTGAAATTGGCAATCACCCCACTGCCCCTGCCCGCCCGTCGCCACGTCGCCTGAATTTGTCCCGCCTCGAGTCTCGCCAAGTTGGCCGGGGAGAGGAGATGAACAACACCAGGAAGGGGTTTCCCCAGGTAGTCGGCCCCATGTTCACGACCTGGAGCCTCGGGCTCTGCTCGCCAAGCAGGTTGTAATACTCGACCAGCTTATCCCAGCGGGCGAGCTGGCGATCGGCACCCATCTGAAAGCCGAAGAATTCTTCGGGGGAGTGGATCTGTTGCCCGTGAGCCAGGTCGGATCGGAGCCCCAGGCCCGGGATGCCGATGGTGAGAGCGACCAGGACGAGAGCGAGTCGGATGGGGAGGCGGGTTTTCATGGGATATTCCTCAAAAGGGACAACAGGCTGAACCGTGGCGGCTAAGCTACGGGATGGTAACACGCGGGGCGAGAGGCAACGCCGGAAGCTAGGTTGGCGGATGCAGATGGCTGTTGGTTTCAGCGAGCAGCCGCCATGCGGTCGATCTCGTCGGCTTGGCCGGTCAACTCCCAGCGGATGAGCGAGACGGGAATCACTCCAGCCGCGTTGAACTCGTCCATGAAGCCCTTCAGGGTGAAATCGTCGCCCAACTGGCTGGCCCGTTCGGCCAAGAGCTTCTCGATTTCGACCTTGCCCATTATGTAGCTCGTGCCATAACCTGGTTGTTGCAGGTAGAGATGCTGCTCGCCCCAAACCGTATTGCCGTCCTCCGGTAGCCATCCGTGCGGCGTCCACTCGGAGGCGAACTTCACGGCCTCCTCCATACGTCCACTCGTTGGCGTGCATCATCAGACCGCCCAAGGCTCGGGCGGAGCGCTGAGCGAGGAGAATGTAGATGAGTTCCCGGGCGCGGGGCTCGGAGTCGAAAAGCCCGGCGTGCATCATCATCTCTTCCATGCCCGTGGCCAGTCCTTCCGAGCGGGCGTCGAAGATGTTGTAGAGCGACGGCACGCGCCTGATCGGGCTCGGGTGCGGTTCGAATTCCATCCTGGCCAGTTCAATCCAGTGATGGCCGTGGGTCCGCATCGTTACGGGGTCGCGGTAGCTCACCTCGGAGAAAAACCCGCGGAGTCCATCTGCGGGACTGAACCGCCCGATTTGGGCTCGCAGGGCGGCGTCCATGTAATCGCGGATCGACACGATCTCCCTGTCCCGGAGAAACGCTATGTACTCGGTAACTGCCGCGTTGAAGCGGCGGTCGTATTCCTCGGCGCTGGCGATGCGCCTGAGGGGCGGGAGCTCTCGATTGCGGTGTTCTTCGAGTCTGAGGACCGCGTGGGCCCGGGCCAGCTCGCGACGCATGATCGTCACCTCTTCCTCCCAGGTATAGGGGACGAGGTGCACGTTGTTGAGATACCAGGTGTAGTGCTCGATTCCGACCCCCGACGGTCGGCTTTTGGACGGAGCCTCCCGTTCGAGCCAGGCGCGGAACTCGTCCGTGGCCTCACGGGCGCCTTGAATGTCGCGCTCCAACTCGGCGCTGGAGCCCGCCACCCGTGTGGCCAGCGCGCTCAGGTCCGCGCTCTGCCCGTCCATGGACCGGACTCCCATCATCCAGAGATCTCTGGCGTCCTCGATCAGGTTGCCTTTGGCTTGCTCAAGCAGTGGCGGGATAGTTCTGATCCGTGCGCCGAGTTCGGCGGTGGCGTCCGGCGTGAGGGGGTACTCGTAGGTCTAGAGATCTATCCAGCCGTGGATGACCGGGCCTTCGTGGGCCGGTAGGTCGCTCTGAGCGGGGAAGATCATGGTTATAGAAGGCAGGGTTGCGGGCCCACGGCCGGCGCACCCGGTGGTCGAAGTCGAGGCCGTTCATCTCGGCCCGGACCAGATGGTAGTCCACCTGGTGCGCCACCGGCCACCCGGTCGTGTCGATGGCGCCGAGACGACGCTGATAGGTGGCCAACTCGCGGTACCGGTCTGCCATGGCTCGGCGGGAGTAGTCGGGGATGTCTTCGACTGGCTTGGGGTCTTGGAAGGCCCGCCAATCGTCGAACAGCGCAACGAGATCCTCGTGACCGGTACCTCCAAGTTCTTCGGCTGGGGCGCAGCCTGCTGCGAGGACGAGGGCTGCGGTCAGGCAGATTGGCGTTCGGCTAGCGAACGAGCTGAGCATCGGTCGAGCCTCCGGGAATTGGCGAGTCTCCACAATCCTTGCTCCTCGCCCCGGTGGATGTCAAACCGAGAACCTGAGTCACCGCGTGCGCTAGCCGGCCTCGCCGGATACAGACGGGCCGCGGTCACATTGACCAAGGGGGAACGATTCCATTCATCCGAGCATACGCAACAGACTGCCCCACGTGCTCGTTCATGTGCGCCAAGAGTTGGAACAGAACGGCCCAGCCTGCAATCTGACGGCGGTACAATTTCGTTGGGTGTGTCAACTCCTCTTCTGTCATCCCCGACACGTGCATGCGAACGTGCTCTACCGAGCGTTTTAGCAACCCCGTCACCCGTGCCTTTGCGCTAATGCTCTCCAGGTTCGGGATATCGATATCCGCTGGAGCACCGATACCGAGGGCGGTCTCCGGGTAGTAGAAGTTGTAGCGAGCGATATGCATGTAGACCTGCGCGATCGACATGACCCCCTCGCCGGGACTCCAAGTATAGAGCTCTTCCGGCGTGGCATCGGCGAGCGACATGATCTTGCGCGTCGATCGCTCGAAGTGCCTTAGGAACTCGTTGCGGTAGTCCGTCGGCGCACTTTGGGCCTGAACCGGCCGGGCACCCAACACCACGGCAACTCCGATCAGGTAAATTGATTTCGCTCTGTACATTGGCCCTTCCTCCTGTTGCCGTTAACCGTGGCACACCGGCGACCGTCGCTCCTCGCCACCGCTCCACAGATAATGAAACTTGACCTCATTAGAACCCCCTCCCCCCTCCCCTCCCCCCCTTATTCCCCAGCCAACTTCCTCAACACATAAGAAAGAATCCCACCGTGCCGGTAATACTCCAACTCCACATCCGTATCCAACCGGACAACGGCGTCGAACTCAACTTCTCCCGCCTTCACCTTCACCTTCCCGCCCGGCTTCAACCTGTCGGCGATTCCAGTGATTGTGAACAGCTCGTCGCCCTCGACGCCGAGCGTGTCTGCGTTGACCCCGTCCTCGAACTGCAACGGCAACACGCCCATCCCTATGAGGTTACTGCGGTGGATGCGCTCGTAACTCATGGCTACCACGGCACGCACACCTTGCAGAGCAGTGCCCTTGGCTGCCCAGTCACGTGAACTTCCGGTACCATACTCGACGCCCGCGAGCACAACGAGAGGTGTGCCCTCTTCCATGTAACGCATTGCCGCGTCGTAGATGCTGATGATCTCGCCGGACGGAAAGTGCTTTGTCCAGTTTCCTTCCTTACCATCCGCGAGTCGGTTTTTGATGCGGATGTTGCCAAACGTTCCCCGCATCATGACGTCGTGATGCCCACGCCTGGAGCCAAACGTGTTGAAGTCGACGGGTTTCACACCACGATCGATGAGCCAATGGCCGGCCGGCCCGTCTTTGGGGATAGCCCCTGCGGGAGAAATGTGATCGGTGGTGACGGTGTCACCGAGGAATGCGAGCACGAGTGCCCCCTCGATGTCACCGAGCCGGGCCGGTTCGTCGCCGAGGTTAGTGAAAAACGGCGGCTCGGCGACGTAGGTTGAGTCAGGGTCCCAAGCGTAGCGCCCGCCTTCGGCCTCGGGGGTCGGCAGCTTCTTCCACGCATCCGTCCCCTCGAACACGTCGGCGTATTGCCGCTTGAACATCTCCGGTTTGAGCGACTCCGATACCGCCTGTGCGATTTCTTGCGATGCCGGCCAGATGTCCTTCAAGAAGACTGGTTCACCGTTCTTGCCCAGGCCCAGTGGCTCTTCCGTGAGGTCGATATCGATCCGACCGGCTAGAGCGTAGGCGACCACCAGCATTGGCGACGCCAGATAGTTGGCGCGCACGTGGGGATGAATCCGAGCCTCGAAGTTCCGGTTGCCCGACAGCACGGCAGCTGCCACAAGCTCGTGCTCGGTGATCGCCCGGGCAATCGGCTCGGCCAGTGGGCCGCTGTTGCCTATGCACGTGGTGCAGCCGTATCCCACAACGTGGAATCCCAGTGCCTCCAGGTCGCGCATCGTGCCGGATTCCTCGAGGTATCGTGTCACCACCTTCGAACCCGGAGCCATGCTGGTTTTCACCCACGGCCTACGCTCCAGGCCGAGTTCGACCGCTTTCCGGGCGACGAGTCCGGCGCCGATCATCACGCTCGGGTTCGACGTGTTGGTGCAACTCGTGATCGCGGCGATGACCACCGTGCCGTCGGTGATCGTGAAGCGATCCCCTTCATACTCCACCTCGGCCTCGGCGCTGACGTCGAAAGCCACCGCGGTGGGTGTAGACGGACTCCGACCGCCTTCTGATGCCCAGTTCGAGCCGTTTTCCTCGGCGACGGCGCGCCTGGCTCCGCTGGGAATCAGATTGGGGAGCACCGTCTTGAAAGAATCCTTGAGTTCGTTGAGCGGCACACGATCTTGCGGACGTCGCGGGCCGGCAACGGACGGAACCACCGTGCTCAAATCCAACTCGACGACGCTCGTGTAGCTGGGATCCGGTGACTCTCCCGTATGGAAGAGGTGTTGCTCTTTGCAGTACCGCTCCACGCGCTCCACGACTTCAGGCGGACGTCCGGTGCGCTCGAGATAGGTCAATGTCTCACGATCCACCGGGAAGAAACCCATGGTGGCCCCATACTCCGGCGACATGTTCGCGATCGTCGCACGATCGGCCGACCCCAATGCCTCGAGTCCGTCACCAAAGAACTCCACGAACCGTCCCACCACACCGTGCTTGCGCAACATCTGGGTCACGACCAGTACGAGATCGGTGGCCGTGGCGCCCCCCGGCAAGCGGCCGGTGAGCTTCATGCCCACCACCTCGGGCAGCTGCATGAAATATGGTTGCCCCAACATCACCGCCTCGGCCTCGATGCCGCCCACGCCCCAACCCATCACGCCCACGCCGTTGATCATCGTGGTGTGGGAGTCGGTGCCCACCAGCGTATCCGGATATGCGATCGCCTCGCCGTTACGCCGCTCCAGCAGAACAACACTGGCGAGGTACTCTAGGTTCACCTGGTGGACGATGCCGGTGCCGGGCGGAACGACGGTGAAATTGTCGAACGCCTGTTGCGCCCACCTCAGCAGGGCATAACGCTCGGCGTTGCGTTCCATCTCGCGCTCGACGTTCAGCTCGAACGCCCGGGATGTTCCGAAGAAATCCACTTGGACCGAGTGGTCGATGACGAGATCGGTTCGAACGAGTGGGTTGATCTTGTCGGGGTCTCCGCCCATCCGAACCATGGCATCGCGCATGGCCGCAAGGTCCACCACCGCCGGCACTCCGGTGAAGTCCTGGAGTACGACGCGCCCCGGCATATACGGCACTTCGCGACTGCGGTCGGGCTGCGGTTTCCAACCGCCCACTAGCGCTACTTCGTCATCCGTAACGATGCCGTTGCCGTGGTGACGCAGAACGTTTTCCAGCAGAACACGAATCGAGTACGGCAACTCGTCCAGGTCGGTGATGCCGGCTTTGGCGAGTGCATCCAGACGGTATATGGTCGCCGGACCTGTGGAGAGGTCGAGGGTGTCGCGCGAATCGAATGGGTTTGTCATGTGTTCTATTTCGTCGTTCAGGTGGAATTCGCTCAGCGGGTGGTCTCAGGAAAATAGTACGGTGTAAGCATGACTGCACCCCTACTGTAGATGGCACTGCTCTCCTCCCGCCTCACCGCCGCGCCCACGCGGCGCCTGGCCTGCCGCCGCGCCTTCTGATATCTTCTGCCTCTGCTGTTCGTCGTCGTTCTTATCGTCCTCAGTCCTTCAAAGGAATCCAGAACAATGAAGTTCCGAGTGCTCATTCCCCTGGTTGCGGTGGTCACGAGCTTGGCTCCGGTGTCAGCGCTATCCGCCCGCCAGACAGTGCAGGAAAGCATCGATCTCAGCATGACCCAGATGATTCGGGAGGAGGGTCTCGAGCGGTCACATGTGGCCGAGTTGGTCGGACACCTGACCGACGTCATAGGACCGCGTCTGACCGGCTCTTCCGGTATGAGGCGGGCCAACGAGTGGATGGCCGACCAGTTTCGGGTTCGTTCAGCCCCTGGACGCCCATCCCAAGGCCTGGAGCGGAAGCACCAACCGCACCGTCCGAGGCCCTGCGGTGGTCTTGGACATCAGCGACACCACCGACTTGGCGCGCTACAGGGGTCAGCTACGCGGGGCGTTCGTGCTGGTCCGCGAGGCCGTCGACATGGAGCCGGAATGGGCCCAGACCCAGGCCCCGCGCCGCTTCACCCTCGAGCACCTGTTCGATTCGCTCCCACCGCCGCGCTGGCCCCCAACCATCATCCATCGGGAGGGCGAGCCGCTGAGCGAGGTCGACCTCGCCCAAGTAATGGCACCGGGCGTAGAGGCGTGCCCCGAGAGACGATGGACCAGAATACCCCGCGCGCCTCGAGCCCAGGACCTGCCGACACGCGAACGACGTCGACCGTACAGAAGCGGAAGAACGCGGACAACCCGGAAAAAGCGGGTTCTTCACGGGTGACCTGGATCCGCGTTCTGGCGGCTCAATCGTGAAGCAGGTTTCACAGGACCACGGACTTGCCGCTCCTGCTCTGGCCGCCCATCTTGGGCTGATGCGTCTCCGACCCGTCATCCCACTCGCCTCGGCCGCGAGGCGACGATTCCGGAGAGCTCCCGCGGCGCGGTTGCTCGTCGGGTTATTGCTCGGTGCTCTCCTTTCCACTCCGGCCACGGCGCAGAGAGACGATGGGACAGCGGACGACGACGTCCGCATTGCCCGCGGTGCCCGGACGGAAACGCCGCCGACGATCGACGGCCGCCTCGACGAGGAGGCGTGGGCCGCAGCTCCCGTGATCTCGAGCTTCGTGCAACATGAGCCTTTCGAGGGCCAGCCGCCGACGGAGCGCACCGAGATTCGCGTGCTCTACGATGAGGACGCCATCTACTTCGGTGGGTGGATGTTCGACAGTGAGCCGGCCGGAATCCTCACCGGTGAAAATCGCCGCGACGCCAGTCTCAGGGACGCCGATGCCCTGACGATCGTGCTCGACACCTACCTCGATCGGCAGAACGCCTACGTGTTCGGCACCACGCCGGCGGGCATCGAGTACGACGGACAGGTAACCAAAGACGGAGCGGGAGGCATCAGCGCCGCCAGAACCCCGCGCACGCAGTCCGGAGCCGGCTTTGGAAGAGGGTTCAACATCAACTGGGACGGGAGCTGGGAAATTGCAACGTCGATCGACGAGCAGGGCTGGTACGCCGAGTTCAGGATTCCGTTCTCGACGTTGCGTTACGGTGGCGGCGGCCAGCAGGTCTGGGGGTTGAACGTGGCCCGAAACCTTCGTCGCACCAACGAAGAAGTGTTTTGGTCGCCGATCCCGCGGCAGTACACGCTGTACCGCGTCTCCCAGGCCGGCACCCTCGAGGGCATCGAAGCGCCGACGCGGCGCACGATGCGCGTCACGCCGTATGCGCTCAGCTCGGCTCACCGGGACTTCGCACAGGCCACCACCACGGACTGGTCCGCCGAGTTCGGCGGCGATGCCAAGATCGGCGTGACCCCGGGTATGAATCTCGACCTTACCTACAACACCGACTTTGCCCAGGTCGAGGTGGACGAGCAGATAATCAACCTCACCCGCTTCAGCCAGTTCTTTCCGGAGAAGCGGCCGTTTTTCCTCGAGAATGCTGGCACCTTTGTCGTCGGCTCACCCCGGGACGGGGACGATGACGGCCTCGGGCTGTTCTTCACCCGACGCATCGGCATCGGCGATAATGGCGAGCTAGTACCGATCGTGGGCGGCGGTCGGCTCACCGGCAGGGCAGCTGGGCTCACCCTCGGCCTGCTCGACCTCCAGACGGAAGCGGTAGGGCCAGCAGGGATTCCGGCGAACAACTACTCGGTGGGACGTGTGTTGCGCCAACTTCCCAACCGCTCTCAGCTCGGCGCCCTCGTGGTGAGCCGGCTCAACACCGACTCCACCTCAGACCACAACCTCACGTATGCGGTGGACGGCCGCTGGGGCATCGGGGAGAACATCAATGTAGACACCTACCTGGCCCGCACGGAAAGCCCCGGATTAGACGGCCGTGAGCACGGCATTGGGTTATCCGGGGCATACCGCTCGAGGGATTGGCTCGTCGGGATTATGTATCGGGAAATCGGAGAGAATTTCAATCCCGAGGTCGGGTTTCTCCCGCGGGACGACTATCGGGTCATCATGGTGCGAGCTCAACGCAATATCCGCATCGCCTCCCTGCCGTGGCTGCGCGAGCTGCAACCGCACTTTGTGTACCGCGATTTCTTCGACTTCGACGGTTTCAATGAGACGCGGTACATTCACATCGAGAACAGCACCCAATTTTGGAACGGCGCGAGGCTCACGACCGGCATGAACTTTCTGCGCGAGGGGCTCAATGAACCGTTCGAAATCGCCGAAGGCGTGATCATCCCGGCGGGAACGTACGACTTCGTCGAGACGACGTTGAACCTCAGCTCAAATCGAAGCGCCGCGTGGTCGATGCGCGGCAGGGTGAAGCTCGGGGGCTTCTTCTCCGGGCACTACAAGAGCTTTTCGGGAACGCTCACCAACCGCATCGGCACGACCTGGCTCTCGGAGCTCCGTCTCGATTACGACGATGTCGATCTCGCCCAGGGGAGTTTCGAGAACACTGTCGTACGTTTGCGTGTCGCGTACTCGTTCACGCCGAGGGTTTTCCTGCAGTCGTTGATCCAGTACAACAACCGGACCGACAACTTCTCGGCCAACGTGCGGTTCGGATGGTTGAACACGGCCGGCACGGGTCTGTTCGTGGTGTTGAACGAGGTGCAGCAGACCGTGTCACCAACCGGCCCGCTGGACCGGGCGCTGGTCGTGAAGTTCACGCGGCAGTTCGGCGTGCTTCAATGACCGCTGCGGAACCGGCACGGCGCAGCCAGACTCGGCCGTACCGCGAGCTGCAAACGCAGGCGCGAGTTCGGCACTGGCTCAGATCTCGCAGGATGTAAGATCTCCCACGTTGAGCGACTACTATCGCATGGAGACTGTCGGCTCTCCCGCCATCTCTCCAAGCGGCGAACATCACGGTTGCATTGAGCAGCAACCGCATCCGGGTCTCTCCCGCGGTGTTCAATACCGAGGAGGATGTCGATCGCCTGGCGGAGGCGTTGGCGTGATTCCCCCCCCCCCCCCCCCCGGCTCCACTGAAACCCAGGCCTGCGTTCCAACGTCAAGTAGGATGTCGCGAATCTAGCTAGGGACGACGTCTGTCTCTCATCCAACCTCGGGCGATACCATGCAACTGCTCCTGCAAGATCTCCGCTACGCGATCCGTACCCTTGTCAAGGCCCCCGTTTTCAGCACCGTAGTTCCCAACGCTCGATTTGCGCGAGTTCTGGTGGTCGGCGCCGGAATATCTCGAGCACCAGGAACTCACCGCACTCGAAGCTCGGACCTGGGATGTCGTCATCGACAACTCGGCTTACGATCCGAGATGGGTGCGTGCCTCAGCGCAGCTCCTGAAGGACTCCGTCAACATCTACCTGTTCACGTCCACCAGATCCGTCTACGCCGACTTCAGCGAGATCGGGATGACCGAGAACAGTCCGGTGCACGACGTCGATCCATCGGCCGTGGACGAAGGACCGCGTGTTGGGGTGTGGGGATGGAATTGGCTGTGAAGTCCGACACACGACGCGCAAGGCTTGTTGCTTCACGCACCCGGGTTCGGCCGCAACACTCGCCACACGCCGCTGTTGCGCTTCCGGACGACGGAGGGCTCCGAACCCTTTTCGAACCACAGGTCGCCCAATCCTTCCTCTATTATCTACACTTATTATCTACACTCCTGCGTCGGGCAACAGTTGGCTTTCTGCCATGTGTAGGTGCAAGAGCCATGCCAGTTGCGATGCGTTGCTGGACAGCCCGAAAGTCTAGTTCTCAGTAGGAGTTGTGATGGTGTGTGGGGGGGCGTCCCGCTGTGAGGGGTTGAGACGAAGTGTCCCATTGGCAGTCCAGATCAGAGACAAGTGGGTCGCAGGTGTAAAATGCACGCTCCTGCACTCTTCGAAGGTTGATCACATCACAAACAGCACGTAGATCAGGGCGAGAACGATCTGCGCCAGCGCAAATGGCACGGCCTTCTTCACGAAAGAGGCGAAGGACAGCGGGATCTTCTGTTTGTGGATGATGGTCACAGCCACGAGGGTGGAAGCGGATCCGATGGGCGTGAGGTTACCACCCAAGTTGGCTCCGAAGATCACGGCCCACCAAAGCGGATCGGTTGGCGGCCGTATGCCGCCGCCCGCCACGGGAATATCGCTGATGATCTTGGCCAGCATCGCGGCAAGGGGAATGTTGTCTGTCACCGAGCTGAACAGGGCGGCGGATACCAGAATCGCTCCGGTGCCCAGGCTGGGCCCCAGGGCGATCATCCGCTCGAGTCCCACCCCGATCAGCGCCAACACCTCGGCGTGTTCCATCATGTTGATCACGACGAAGAGCGCTGCGAAGAAACCCAGTAGGTCCCAATCGATCGTTTGATAAAACGTGTCTACCTCGTGCTTGTAACGGATCAACATGACGATGGCGAATGTCAGTGCGACGAAGCCCATTCCCAGGTCATTGATGTATGGCGTTACGGACGCCGTGGCTATCGCGATGATGAACAGAATGAGCATGAAGGCGCCGAACCAGAAAAAGGCCTCGCTCTCGATGCCGTCGTTCTCGTCGAAACCGGCCACGAGGCGGGCCGCCTCGGCGCGTTCTTCCCTGGTGGCGAGGCTCCGTATTCCGAAAACCTTGGCCCCGATAACCAACGAGACGATCGTCGCTACGGCTACGAATGGACTCGCCTTGAGGAAGAAGGTGACGAAGCTGATTCCGGCGGCTGTTCCGACGATGATGTTGGGTACGGAACTGATGAGGGTGAGTAAACCTCCGACGTTGGTCAGAAGCCCTTCGATCAAGAGAAACCCGAGCAGTTTGTCTGAACGATCCAGCTTGCTGAGTGACACGGTGCTCAAAGAGCCAACGATGATCATGGCGGTCACGTTGTTCAGCACCGCCGAGAAAGCAACGGTCATGAGCCCGTAATACCACAGGAGCTTTAGTGGATCACCCTGCGAAGACTTGGTGAGTCTGATGGCTATCCATGTGAAGAGCCCCGACTTCGAGGTTACGTCCACGAAGAGGCTTGCCCCAAGGATGATGGCAATTACACCCCAATCGATGGCCGGGATGTATACGGGTAAATCGATCTGCTGTCCGCCGATCTCGTACGGCCCGAATGGTAGTGGAAGGAGAATGGCTCCGAGAAACAGGCATATCACAGCGAAGATGCCGACAATCAGCGATTTCTTGGCGTGCAGTTTTTCTTCCAACGCCAGGGAGGCGATGAGACCGACCAGAATGGCGGCAAACAGCATAGTGGTGCCGAACGGCACCTCATGGTGCGCCGCTTCCTGAAGACCGGGGAACGCCATCACGGTCGTGGTCGGCTTGGTTGGGTGTGGGTCAAAGCAAGAGGAGTGGAATTTGCCGCAACTCTACAGCCAACGGGTAAGCAAGCCCGTGCATGGCAAGTTGGTCTTCGTCTTTGGTATTGAAAACCAGGAGGTCCACCTCGTGCTCTTCGACGAGCTTTTCGAACTCGCGAAGGTGATGTCCCTTAGTCACGATCTCCTCCACCGCAAGGGGCAGGCCCTCCGCTTCCAACACCTCGCGACACGATCGGATGTAATCCTTGGGTTCTTTCAGAAGCTGCTCCAGAATTTCCCTCCGTGCGTTCGCTGTATCAATAGACGGGATTCGCGAGATGGTTCCCATATATCGCTCGAACGTTGCTTCGTCTTCTATGTGAGTCAGGAACAGCGTACCGTTTGGTTCGGTGAAGCGAGCTGCATAGTTCACCAGGACCGCGTCGCCTGTCAGACGGTCTGTCATGGCCATGACTACCAACGTGTCCTTGACGGCGTGTTCGGATGCTCGCATGGCATCGGGGTGCGGCAACACTATGACGGGTGTGGTGGTGACCTGGGCCAGGACATCCACATATTCACCCAGAGTATAGGGCCATCTCCAGCTCTCGCTGTGAAGGTGCCGGTAAGTGCAGATCAGGTCCGGTCGTTCTTCTTCGACGAGAGCGAGGAGCTCCGGAACCGTGTCGAACTCGCTCCCATCAACGATCCGCCACCTGGGGCTGTCGTCTGACCTGAGCACGCTCAGAAAGTCCGAGATCTGCTTCCCAAAGACGTCGGCCTTTTTCTTGCTACGGTCGGTTATGACCAGGATGGACCTGACAGCGATAGGTTGGTACTCGAACACGGTCTTAGACGCGGCCCGGAAAGCACTTTCAAACTGATCAACTTTGGTCATGGGACAGGTGTCTGGCCTCAGTCGTGAATCTTGGGTGTTGATCGTAACTGCTTGCTGTTGGATACCCTGATACCTAACGCTCAAGGCCCGAATCCGACAACCTTCTTGGCGGCCCGTACGGTTCCGCAGTGGATCTCTACGGTGTCGTCGTGCCGCAAGGCGTACCCACCTGCCAGCACGACGGCGACGGGAACGTCGTGGCTCGTCAGGGCTTCCAGCACGAAATCATCGCGGCGTCGCAATCCCTCGATTGTCAGCGAGAGCCCACCGAGCTGATCCCAGCGGTAGGGATCGGCGCCGGCGAGATAGAAGACCAAGTCCGGCCGGTGCGCAACAACCTTCGGCAAGACCCGATCGAGCGCGTCCATGTACTCGGCATCCTCGGTTCGGTCTCCCAAGCCGATATCGATGTCGCTCGGCGGCTTCCTCGGCGGGTAGTTGTTCTGCTGATGCATCGAGAAGGTGAGCACTTCTGGATCGTCTGCGAAGATCGCGGCGGTTCCATTGCCATGATGTACATCCAGGTCGATCACGGCGGCTCGCTGAATGGCATGCTCGCGCTGCAGCGTCCGAATCGCTATGGCCACGTCGTTGATGAGGCAGAATCCCTCGCCGTGGTCGGGAAAGGCGTGGTGAAAGCCACCGCCTAGGTGGACCGCCGCGCGCTTCTCGAGGGCGAGCCGTGCGCTGAGTGTCGATCCACCGGCGCAGAGCCACATGGCCTCCTGCAATTGGGGTGAGAAGGGGACCTCCAAGACCAACTGTTCCTGCGCGCTCAGGCCGCCGCTCTTGATCTTGCCAACGTATTCGGCCGTGTGCACCAGCGCCACGTCGGCGTCGGCCGCCGGCTCCGGCGTGAGGAGGTCGTCTCGCCGGATCGATCGCTTTTCCACGAGCCGCTCGACGATGAGGCGGTATTTCTGAGTGGGAAAGACGTGCGGCCCGATGTCAACCTCGTACGCTCGGTGCCAGATGACGGGGAGAGGGCTTTCGGTCGCGGCCACGAGGGAATATACAGCGGTTGCTTCACGGCGGGCCGACGTCACCCTGCGAGGGATAATGAAGTTTCCTTGACGGAGGTGTCAAAGCCGTGCATATAGCCTTTGATTCTGATAAGGAGGGCCGGACATGCAGCAGATCGGTCATCCCCAAAGTTGTTCATGCGCATTTGCGGCGACCGCGGAGCTTGGGATCTGCTCTGTGTGTCGCCGTTTGTCTTTTCAGCCGCCCAGGGAGTGGAGCGCGGCCTGGCCGATGCCTTTACGTAGGGGGGAATCATGACCGATGCCACCGTAACTGCTACCAGTGCCGATGAAAGCCTGGAGGCGGTCATCCAGAGGGAGGTGCTGAGGATGTATCAGGAGGTGGCCAACCATCCCGAGAACGAGTTCCATTTTTTCCACGGCCGGCCGGCTGCGGAGATGTTCGGGTATGAGCGCGACTGGCTCGACCGCGTTCCGGCGGGGGCGGTGGCGTCGTTCGCTGGTGTGGGCAACCCTCACGCCCGCAGTAACCTGGCCCCCGGGGAGAGCGTGTTGGATCTCGGCAGCGGAGCGGGGCTGGACAGTATCATAGCCGCGTTGCAGGTGGGCTCTGGGGGAAGCGTGAAAGGCGTCGACTTCAATCCGGACATGCTCGGGAAGGCACAGGGCCACGCCGATGAAGCGGGTGTCTCGAACACGGAATTCGTGCAGGGAAGCATGGAAGACATTCCACTGCCGAATGAGAGTGTCGACGTCGCCATCTCGAACGGGGTCATCAACCTGTCGTTCCGCAAGAGGCGAGTGATCGAGGAGCTCTTTCGCGTTCTGAAGCCCAGTGGCAGACTTGGCATCACGGACATTGTGAGCGCCAAGAAAATTTCACAAAGCGTGGTCAGCGATCCCAAGCTTTGGGCGAGTTGAATCGGAGGCGCTCTCCCGGAGGGAGAGATGTTCGAATTGTTAGAGGGTGCCGGATTCAAGAAGGTACGTTCGACCATCGTTCCGGGTTTCACATTCAGCAAAGCGTCTACGCGGGATGCGGCCGAGACATTTGGAGTGAAGGCGGTGCTGTTCACAGCCGAGCGATGAAGCGTAGCCGGGATCCGGTTTCTGGGGGGGGTCTTCCGAGAATCTCGGGGTGAGAACCTTTTTTCTGGGAATCTTCACGTGAGGAAGTCATGATGGTTATTCGTTTTTCTGTGGCCTCGGCCGGATTGCTCCTGGCGACGGTCTACGGGCCGGGCGTTGCCGCGCAGGAGGCCGGCTCCGGGGTGTCCATCGATGTGGAATCGATCCGCACGCTGCTCCTGTCCGGATTCGAGAACAACCGGCTGATGGACGTCGATTTCGTGCGCGCCATTCCCGATTCGGCGTTGCGCTGGGCTCCCAACGAGGTGGTGCGGGACTTCGCCGAGCAGATTGAGCACACAGCTCTGGGCAACGTGCTGTTCGTTGCCAGGGGGGTGACGGATGGGGAGCGACCCAGCCTCGGCGATCCCGAGAACTACCTCAACAACAAAGAAGCGCTGGTTGAGGCGGTTAACGCGGCCTACGACTGGGTGATGGAGAGCCTCCGGAGGCTCCCGGAGGAGGACCTCGTGATGGAGACCGAGTTGTTCGGGCAGGACATAGCGAAGTGGCGCGTGTATCTGCAAGCGCTGGAGCACGCCTACTGGACCCGTGGGCAGCTGGTTCCCTATTGCCGCGCTCACGGGATCGCACCCCCACGATATCGCGCCTTCTGAAAATACCATGGCCGCTGTAGCGGCCCGATCTCCCCCGGAGGCTGCCTGGCGGCCTTGGTGCCTCCGTGGCAGCTTTCTCGTACGCAGCGTGTCCATCCAAAACCAACCGTAAGAGGAGGCGAGAATGGCCGACAGCGTTTACAAGGTAATTGAACTCGTTGGAGCCAGTGACAAATCCTGGGAAGACGCCGCAAAGAACGCCGTGGAGAGGGCCGGCAAGAGTCTCAAGAACCTGCGGATTGCCGAGATCAACAAACTCGATATGACCGTGGAGAACGGGAAGGTGATATCCTACCGGGCCAGAGTGAGCCTGTCCTTCAAGTATGAGCAGTAGTTTGACACCGGCGCTCCGCACCATCAGCGTTGATCCGCGGATTCACCTCGTCCAGAATACGAGCACTCCGCAGACGGCTTCTCGGCGGTTGAATTCAGGCGGCATCCCGGCGATGCTAGGGTAGAATTCAATCGCCTCGATCTGTTCGACGGGGATCACATTATCGACGACTAGGGCGGCGGTGGTCCCGATTAGCCGCCGGTCGAGAAAGATCAGTGGGAAACACTCACCGGCCGTGTTGACGTCCGCGGTGCGGGCGCCCCGCGTCGACGTGATGATCCACGTCATGAGGAAACCCGTGCCGGGCCGCACCCTGATACCTCGCATACGCCTGAGAACGTCGGTGGTCTTCGTCGGGTTGCCCTGCTTCATGAACTCCGCCCTGGTGATGAAGCTCCCGGTCGTGTTGGCCCGGCGCCGCTCGAACTCGGCCAGATTCCGGCGGCTCGTAGGTGCCTCTGCCTCTACCGTGACGGGTGCCAACTCTTTGGCAACGGGCTTCATGCGGAGGGCGGAGTTGGGGAGTGCCAATGCTTCGCCTAGCCCGAGTTCGACCGCCGCCCGTGCGGGCTCGTATCCCATGACCTCAGCGGTTATGCGCATCCTCCCGGGCGGTAGGCCTGTAAGCCGAAACTCACCGAAGAGGTCTGCCCGGGCAGTGTAGCTCGTACCCACAATCTGGACGCGCGCGTTGGCCACGCGGGTCCCGGCGGTATCCGTGATCCTACCGGTGATGGATGCCGTCTGCTGCTCTTGGGGAAGAATCTCGAAGTCTTGTCGGAAGAGCCGGCTCGGCATGGCGACGAAGGTGTCGCCCACGTAAACCCCGCCGTCGTCGAAACGTAGGCTCAAGAACTCGCTCGTGAGACCCCGATATTTGGCGTGCAGATCGATGCGACTCTCCACAGGCGTGGCGCAGATCGCGTAGAACCCAGTCGTACCCGTCATGACGGCTCCCTGCGAGTTCTCCAGAGCCGTCACCAGCCCGACTAGGGCGTTCGGGACGGAGGACCACGTCAATATGACATCGGCCTGCGAAATCGGTTCTTGTGTCGCCGCGTCCCGTACGACACCCACCATCACCGGCAGATCCGGCACATCCTCACCCTGACAGATTTGGTCGATGAGCATTTCTGCGCCGACGGCGTCCGGCTCCTGGGTGGGTGGCGGTGGATTCACAGAAGGGACCAACAGGCGGTAGGCCAACATTCCGTCTGCGGCCAGGTCGAAGGGAGGAAAATCCGAGAGGCGATAACCCTCTCCGTGGGCACGCAAATGGTACTGGCCGGCGCCTGGCGCCCGCAGCAGGAAAAGTCCTTCTTCATCAGTGACCGTTCGGGCAACCTCGCCACCTGTCTGGTCGACGAGGACAACGGTAACCGCTGGTTTTGGAGTCCCGAGGACGCTGTCCACGACCTGACCACGGACGATCTGGGCCGAGAGGGAAAGCGTCCACGTCAGAATGAGTGATAAACCGAGGGCGAGGGTCTTACCGGGACTGGCGAACACCTGTCGCGTGGCCGTCAGCGAAGCCATGAACATCAGTATCCGTACTCCGAAAGACTCAGGTGATACCTTCATACACCGATATGTGGCGCTGGTTCGTCCGGCTCGCCTGGGAGGAACCTACCGGTGGCTGCCCCTCCGGCCGAGGGAACAGACGACTTCGAGATCCTGGACCTATGGTGAGGAAAAAAATGTCGTCGACTCCAGGGTGCACAATGAGCTCATCAGATGTGAACGTCTGTCCGCCGGTGATGTGGACCTGAATCTGCAACCGCTCCACAGGCCAGCGGAACGTAAAGATCTTCGAGTCCCTGCCGGTGACCGAGCCCAGCGGGATTCTATGTCTGCCTTCCAACGCATAAATGGTGGCGTCGCTGAAATGCTGGTTGTCCACCTCGATCCGCGACGATGACCGATCCAGCACCTCGATCCGCGACGGTGATTCGGGGCCGCGTCCTGCCCAGGCTGGGATCACCAGCAGAATCGCGAAGGCCAGAATCGGTATCATTTTTCCAGGGAGGTTCCTCTGCCATAAGGATCCTCTCCCGAAGAAAATACCCGATCTGAGGCGGTTTGGTTACGGTCAGGAGCAGGCGGGGTTGGGGTGGTGAGGGTGGGGGTGGGGGTGCGTGGAACCACTGGCCACACCTGCCCCCCGCCCCCCAATCCCCCAACCACGATTTCCTCAAAACCGGAAGATCTCGATGTCCGGATAATAGATCGACCAAGCGAACCAGAATGCCACGTCCGGCGATACCATGTGTCAGGTGATAGTCCCAAACCAAGGATGCTCTAGAAAAGGTTCCACGACACCAGGTGCCCTTTTTCAGGCCGGGGCCTGAGAACCGCCTTTCTAGTGGTCGTGACGATGAAGCCGGACGTTCTCCTCCCGGGGTGGTGTTTACAGAGCACAAGAGAGGTCGGCGAGCCCCAGCGCTATTGATTCCTTACATTTCCTACCGCATGGAATACGTCTCGACTGGCAGGTATGACCCGCCAGCATCGTTCTATTGGGCCCGGCACCTATGCTTGCTCGATTCAGCCTCTACGGTTTTCTGAAGAACCAGCGGTATTTTGAGCCGTTCCTGCTGCTGGCATTTCTCGAAAAAGGCCTCACGTTCTTCGACATCGGTTTGTTGATCGCCTTCCGTGAGGTGACGGTGATTCTCCTTGAGATCCCCTCCGGTGCCGTCGCCGATGTGTATGGACGCCGCAAGTCGATGGTCCTTTCCTTCCTTGCGTACATCACGAGCTTTCTGGTATTTGGTCTGGCGCAACAGCTGGCGCTGTTGTTCGTGGCCATGTTCCTGTTTGGGATAGGGGAGGCGTTCAGAACGGGCACCCACAAGGCCATGATTTTCGCATGGCTGCGTCTCGAGGGTCGGCTCGACGAGCGGACCAAGTATTACGGCTATACGCGTTCCTGGAGCAAATTCGGATCGGCGATGTCGGTGCTCCTGGCGGCAGCGTTCGTCTTTATCAGCGGCGCCTACACCACCGTTTTCTTCTTTGCTATCCCTCCCTATGTGCTCGGGATCATCAACTTCGCCGGATATCCGAAGGAACTCGACGAAGGTGTGGAAGGGCGTGCCTCACTTGCTACGGTCTGGCGACACATGTCCCAGGCGCTGGTGGCCTCGCTCAAGTACGCGAAACTGAGGCGGCTGTTGCTGGAGTCCATGGGCTTCGAGGGTGTGTTCCATGCGGTCAAGGATTACATCCAGCCGGTGCTGACGGCCGCTGCGGCTGTCACGGTCGCCGGATATGTCGTTGCGGAGGACTGGACTGAACCCCAACAGGCTGTGCTCCTCGTGGCTCCGGTCTACCTCGCGCTCTATCTGCTCTCGGGCGTGGCTAGTCGGCGGGCGCACGTGCTGGCCAATGCCACCGGCGGAGAGGATCGAGCGGCGCTGTTCGTGTGGGGATCCGGTGTGGTTGTCTTTACCGGCCTGGCGCTCGCCGCGTTTTTTGAGGTCTTTGCCGTCGTGATCGCCGCATTTGTGTCTCTGCACGTACTTCAGAATCTTTGGCGGCCGATATTGATCAGCCGTCTCGACGCACACGGCGGAGAGTTCCAGGGAGCGACCCTGCTTTCGGTGGAGAGCCAGTCTCGGCGGGCGGCCACGATGGTTGTTGCACCGCTGATAGGGCTTGCCGTGGATGCCGCCGCCGCTCGAGGGACGGGAAGCGCATTCTGGCCGATCGGAGTCTTGGGAGGTATGGTGACGCTTGGGTTCTTCGTCACCTCATGGAACAGAAAGGCGCGAACGGCAATGCCTTAGCCAGCGCCGAGGGGCGCAGATTGGTTGACGGATCTTCCGATGCGAGGATCGCCACCGGCTCGCGCGCGCTGTGCTATGACGTCTCCCAGCGCCCTGACCTCTGCAACGAGATCGATTGGGAATGTCGCTGCGGCCAGCATTTCCGACAAGGCGTCGACCTCGGGGAATCCTGTCGGGGTAGCACACTATACGCACTGGCGATCAATTGGCGGGGGACTGGCAGACAAGTCGTTGTGGTTGTTGAGGTTAGGTGGGAGGAGGGGGGAAGTGGCCAGGCAGAGTACCACCCCACAGCCGGTGTGGTGTGGTGGGGGAGGGGTGTGCCGCCGGGGGCAGGGGTCAGTAACTCAGCATCTGCGTCACCTTCACGATGATGCTCCGGCCGGGCACGGGCCCGCCGTGCGTCACGAACCGCTGTTCGTTATAGACGATGAACAGGTTACTGAGGGCGTGATGGATCAGGTTGAAGCGGACGTTGGCGTTGAACCGTTTGCTGTCCGCATCGTACTGGGCCAGGGCGTCGATGAACATGTTCGTCGTGAACGAATAGTTCGCCCGCGCGGTCCAGATCTCCTGCACGAACTTGCCATTCGGTCCCTCAAGATTCCCGGCAGTACGCGAAATGCCGAGTTCAGCTCGAAATTTGTACGATGGTGTGACCGTGACGGTGGTCCGAATCGTTCGTTGAGTTCCGGTCCACAGGCCGCCGATGATTCCTAAAAACCTGGCAGAGAGGAGCCGGCTGGCATCGGATCTGTAGCCAACCCTGTATTCCGTCCAGTCATACTTACCGCTTTGAATTGCCGGAACGGCGCTGTTGATCTGGAAGGGTTGTGTCAACAACTCGGTTCTTGGGTTGATCGACAGCTCGCTGGAACTGCCGTTGTTGAAGCGGACCGAGTAGGAGGTGTGGAGCCTTTTGGCGACCTCGTTGCCCGAAAGGTCGGTGTAGTACACCCAGGTGATGTGCGGATGCATCTCCCGCACTCCTCGTTTTCTCAGTCCTGCAGAGCGCGGCTGAATGCCGATGTCGGTCGACCATTTCCGGATGCCGGTCCTTTGCAAAAACCCCAGATCGTTGTTGAAGTTCTCGCCGATGGACAACAAACCGAACTTCACGTGGACGAAATTTCCTTCACGATTGAACGACGTCTGGTACGCGTACTGCGACCCGGACAACCCCCGTGAGTCTGAGTTGAGGAAGAAGGAACTCCAATCCACTCGACCCGGTAGCCTGATGTTGGCGTCGGCGCCGTACACGCGATTGACGTTGCCGCGGTCGTGCACGGCGCTCCGTATCATGAACAGGCCACCGACGTCCGAGTTGGAGAACATGTTGCGCCGCAACCGGACGACGGCGTAGTCGTTTGCCGGCGCAGCGCCCTGCTGGCGACTGTGCAGCGCCAGAGCGCCGATCTGGAAGCCGGCCTCTTGTCCGGTGAGCCGCACGCCGCCGTTGATGGGAATCGCGCGTCCGTCCTCCGCGAGACCCATCCGCCTGCTGTGGAACAGGACGAGGTCTTCCCGGCCCCGCGGTCTCGTCGTGATTCGTCGATTCCTGGGCGTGTCGCCAATGTAGAACAGACCGGAATTCTCCAGAAAGAACTCCCGCTTCTCGGGGAAGAACTGGCTGAACTGGGTGAGGTTCACCCGTTGTTCGTCCGCCTCTGCCTGCGCGAAATCCGGGTTCACCGTGACATCGAGCGTCAGACCGTTGGTGAGCCCGAACTTGAAGTCCACTCCCGCAGCGGCGTTTTCGTCGAATGCCGCGCCCCCTGTCTCCCGCACTGTCCTTCCCGAAACGTACGGGGTGATGCGGAGATCGAGTCCCCGCTTCACCGAACCCAGACCTGTGAGATTGCCGGCGAGAGAAAGCCGGTTGAGGTCGTAGGCACGTGGCACCGGCGCCCAAAACGCCACTTCATTCTTCCGCCGTATCTGCCGGCTGAAGTTGATGCCCCAGGTCCCTTCGGCCCCCTTGGCCGATCGAATTGAGTTTAAGGGGATGGCCATCTCCAGGGTCCAACCGTCGGCGACGAGCTGCGTGCGAACACTCCAGGGGGCGTCCCAACTGGCATCGACAGCACGGCCCTCGTTGGTCACCTGACGATCAGCCCGCGCCCCGGCAGCGTTGGTGGCAAAGGCGTATCCGTTGCGGCGATCCCCGAACGTGTCGATGATGACCTCGAACGCGTCCTGATTGTTGATGCGGAAGTCCTTGCGTATGTCGGAGACGACGATCCCGTCCGGGTCAGCGTCGTGAAGATGGGCGGCGATGTAGAGGTAATCCGGATCGAAGGCGACCCACACCTGTGTTCGCTCGGTTGCGGGCAGTCCTTCGTCCGGCTCGCTCTGGATGAACCCTTCCACCGGCGGATTGGCCCGCCAGAGCGCTTCGTCCAGCACGCCGTCAATGGCGGGAGCCACCGTAGCAGGCGCGGCCACGACTTCCAACCGCTCCTCCTCGCTGATCACGGTGGGCAGGGCCAGGTTCGGTTGTTTTATGGATTGCCTGGCGCTCACCCCGCCGGGGACGGGTGCCAGGCCGAGGGCCAAAGCGATGGGTAATGTTGTGATGTTCAGTCGCAAGAAGAGGGATCTCCGGCCACGGATTGTCGCGGAAAAGTGTTATGGACGCTGATTCCTCATATTACGGGCAACTTCTGGGCCCATCGGCTCCATCTCCTGTTCGGTGGCCTCAATGGCGGCCGACTGTCTCACTGTCCCGCCGTCCCACCGCAGCCGCTGGGGAAGCCGCTCCGGGGCGCCGGGCGTTAGGAATGTACTTTCGTTCGCGTATGTTGTCATCGGGTCAAATCACTTATACGCATTCGAGCAGGGCTTCGTTGATCCACGAAGCCCTCGATTTGTCACGGTCGATGCGGTGCTTGCAACAGTCTGCCGTCAATGTCATTGTTAGAGATCTTTCGTTCCGACACGGCGAGGTCGAACGCTCCTTGCCGATTGCATCGACGAGTTATTGGTCGTGTCCCTGCCGCACTATCGTGGTCCAACCGATGTCTTTCACCTAATGTCCATCGTCAGTCCCATCGATCGCGATCTCGTGCTCGTGTACTCGCCGCTCATGCCGGTTCCGTTTCGGGAGGAGTTGGTGTCGCGAGATATCCGGCTCGTCGAGGTTCGTGACTCCGAGTTTCACACGATGGCGTGCAACGTTCTCACCGTCTCGCCGCGCAGGTGCATCATGCCGAGCGGTAATCCGAAAACCCGGTCCCGACTGGAGTAGGCTGGTGTCGAAGTACGAGAATTCGATGGGAAGGAGATCAGCACGAAAGGCGCTGGTGGTCCGACCTGCCTGACGAAGCGCATACCCGGTGGAATGATATAGGAGAAGAGAAAAGGTCCCTCTCACTTCTCACCTTCAGCTGGTGTTCTCACGTTTCGGCAATATCTTGGCCGACTGATTTGAGCAGCGCGAGTCATGGCAGGATCGATCACCGTCCACGCAATTGAGAGGGTGACAGGCCACATGACGAATGACCTGGTAGATGCCGGTTGGGTGGTGTCGGCGGGGTTCGAACGCCTTGAGCTACCGAAGATGACCCCGTTGAGCCTCTTCCTGAAATTCGGACCAGGCATCGTTTTGATGATGACAGGGATCGGAACGAGTCATCTGGTTACGGCTCCGACCGCCGGCGGGCGGTTTGCCTACGCGCTCCTCTGGTGCATTCCCATCGCCTACGTCTTCAAGTACTACGGCTTCGAGATGGCGTTCAGGTTCACGAACGCCACGGGCAAGAGCATGATCGAGGCATACGGCACGGCGTGGAAGAAATGGCCTCTATGGTACGTCCTCGTCACGACGCTGCTCCAGTGTGCGGTGGGACAGGCCGGACGGCTCATAGCGGCGTCGGCGGTGCTGTACTACTTCACCACCCAATCGTTCGGGCTCGACATTCCACTCCTGTGGTTCGGGCTGTTCCTCGGCTGTGTGGCCGTACTCATCATTCTTCGGGGCGATTACCGGGCCGTCGAGATCGCCGCTAAGACGGCGGCGGCAGGACTCGTCTTCTCGACCATCCTTGTCTACTTCGTGCGACCCGCGCCGCTTTCGGCGATGGGTCACTTTTTCATTTTCGAGACCCCCCAAGGGTCGTGGCTCATCATCGCGGCTTTCTTGGGACTCCTGCCTACCGGGATCGACGTGTCCTTACAGGCTTCGGAGTGGGGCAAGGCAAAGAAGGTCGGCCTGGGGAGAATCCGGGAGGATCTCGAGAAGGCCGGATTGGCACCGAGGTTCGATCCGTTTGGGTCGAAGAAGAGGGATCTGGCCGTCGATATGTCCCAGCTGCCGGCCCACGCCCGCGAGTATTGTCGGAGGTGGTTCACCATCGGCCTGTGGGACTTTCGTGTGGGCCACGTCGTATCCTTTGTGCTGGCGGTGGTATTCCTGTTGTTGGCTGCCGTGTGGCTCTATCCCAGTCCGGTGGCCGGGCGGGCCGTGATGGGAGAGATTGCGAGGATGTTCACCGGAGGCGTCGGCCCTTGGATGATGATCGTGTTTCTGGTGGGTGCGTTCGCCGCCACGTACTCCACCGCGTTCAACTATTTCGATGGATGGCCGAGAATAGTTGGCGCGTGTTGCAGGAACATCTTCAAGACGACGGCGGGTCTCTCTGGAATCGGCCGGGAGGATCTCACTCCCGAGCGCCGCGGGAAGTGGTACTCGGAGTACAACATCTATCGGATCACGATGCTCTATAGCTTAGTGGCGTCGGTCACGATCATCGCGGGCGTGCCCAGCCCTGTGTTCCTCGTGCTCGTGGCATCCGCCATGGCCCTCTTCATCGCCCCGGTCATATTCTTTCTCAATCTCCACTACTGCCTGACGGTGATCCCCAGAGAGGACAAGGCGTTCTACCCCGCGGCGTGGGAGCGGGCATTTGCCTGGGGGAGCTTGGTCGTCTTCACCGGACTGAGCGCGGTATTGATTCTGGCGAGGGTGTTCAGCGTGTCGTTGTTTGGGGCGTGATTGAAGAAGCCGGACTGTGAGTAGCGATTAAATGCCGCCCGATGCCTCCATCATCTTCACGCATGCATAAACGGCATCGATCGACGGGGTGGGCGTGTTTGTCAGCCTGCCGAGCTCGATCACGACGCCCACCAGCGGCTCGATTTCCAATGGCCTGCCAGCTTCCAGGTCCTGCAGCATCGACGTCTTATGGGTGCCCACGGCCTCGGCGCCGGCAATGCGCTTCTCAATCGGAATGCGTAAGGTGACGCCAAGCTTCTCGGCGATTTCCCGCGCCTCTTTCATCATGTTAGCGGCGAGCTTTCGGGTGGCGGGATGCCGACAGATATCGACGAGCGTCGCACGGGTGAGGGCGCTGATCGGGTTGAATGACAGGTTTCCCCACAGTTTGACCCAGATGTGCGACCGGATGTCGGTCAACGCTTTCGATTTGAAGCCCGCATTGCTGAACGTGTCAGAGATCATCTTTACCCGTTCGCTCTTGGAGCCATCGAGCTCGCCAACGGGAAAACGGTCTCCCTCGACGTGCTTTACGACGCCCGGTTCGGGTTTGTCTGTTGCCGGATATGCTATGCATCCGATGATGCGATTTGCTTCTATGTTGGACTCCAGTACGCCGTCGGAGTCGAGCGTTTCGAGACGCCGCCCGTCGAATTCACCGCCGTGTTTGTAGAAGTACCACCAGGGGATACCGTTCTGGACGGTGACGATCACGGTGTCAGAACCGATCAGCGAACGCAGCTCAGTGGCGACGGCTTCTATCTGGTGTGCCTTCAGCGCCAGGATCACGAGGTCCTGCGGACCGACTTCACCGATGTTGCTTGTTGCCTGCACGCCGGCGGCGATCTGTACGTTACCGTCCGCCGTGACCAGCTTGAGGCCGCGTTCCCGGATAGCGCTCAGGTGAGGACCGCGGGCGATCAGCGTGACATCCTCACCGGCGAGGGCCAGCTTCGCACCCATGAATCCTCCGATAGCACCTGCGCCGACGATGCAGATCCTCATTGTTTATTTTTCTTGGAAGACGTCAATCTGTAAGATCCGATAGCGCTAGACCGAGAAGGTAATCATATTCTCCGCGACCCAACATGAGCCACTGATGACCATTGCTGATTTGCTCGCAGCGGGAAGATCGGAGTCGCCCGCTATACTCTCCCCGGGGCTGGAAGCGCTGACTTACGGAGATCTGCGTGCCGCGGTCGAACGGCTTGCCGGACAACTGTGCTCGCTCGGCATATCGCGTAACGACCGGGTCGCGATGGTGTTGCCGAACGGCCCTGGCATGGCCGTCACCTTCCTCGCCGTGGCGAGTTGTGCCAGCGCGGCACCTCTCAACCCAAAGTACCGGGAACAAGAGTTCCGCTTCTATCTCAAAGACCTGGGGGTTAGAGCGCTGATAACTCACCCGGGCGATGTTGAAGAAGCGCGCGCCGCCACCCCCGACGGTTCTCTGCAGTTGACATTGGAAGGCAGTGGCGCCGACCTTCGATTCCGTCACGGCGAAGCGGTCCCGGCACAGGCCGAGCCGGAGTACGCCGAGCCCGACGACTGCGCACTCGTACTCCATACGTCCGGCACAACGGCGCGTCCGAAGATCGTACCGCTTACGCACCATAATCTCACGGCGTCGGCGGGCAACATCGTGAGATCTCTGGCGCTCACCGAATCTGACCGATGCCTGAACGTCATGCCGCTGTTTCACATCCACGGGTTGATCGCGGGTCTCCTCGCGCCGCTGTCTGTCGGCGGTGCAGTGGCATGTACTCCCGGCTTTGACGTCTTCAAGTTTTTCGAGTGGATGGACGAATTGCGTCCTACGTGGTATACGGCCGTACCAACGATGCACCACCTGATTAGCGCGCGCGCGCGGCGACACACGGAAGTCATCGAGCGCACACCCCTGCGGTTCTTGCGATCGTCTTCCGCATCACTTCCACCGGCGGTTATGGAGGAGTTAGAGAGAATATTCAAAGCGCCGATGATCGAAGCTTACGGGATGACCGAGGCGTCGCACCAGATGGCGAGCAATCCGCTTCCGCCTGCGGGGCGCAAACCAGGATCGGTGGGCAAGGGCACCAACGTCGACATCGGCATCATGGATTCCAACGGACGCATGCTTCCCCATGGTGAGCGCGGCGAGGTGGTCATCAAGGGGAAGAACGTTGTCGCCGGATATGAGAACAACCCCGACGCCAATGCCAAGGCTTTCATTGATGGATGGTTCCGCACCGGCGATGAGGGCTATATCGATGAGGATGGCTATCTTTTTCTCACCGGCCGCTTGAAGGAGATCATCAACCGCGGCGGCGAGAAAATCAGTCCAAGGGAGGTCGATGAAGCGTTGTTAGGGCTTCCCGAAATTGCGGAGGCGGTGGCGTTCGCTTTGCCGCATGAGAAGTTGGGAGAGGATGTGGCCGTCGCGATCGTGCTCGCGGAAGGAGCCTCCGTCACCGAGCGCGACGTGCGTCAGTTCGCGGCAGATCGACTGGCGAACTACAAGGTGCCGCGCAAGGTCGTGATTGTGGATGAAATCCCGAAAGGTCCGACGGGGAAGGTTCAGCGGGTTTCTCTCGCTAAACAGCTTGGCTTGGTGTGATAGTGTTGGGGTTGGCCAGTGAAATCGGCTCGTATTCTATTGCGACCCACACTCCCCTAGCACTGACTGAGGGCGATCACTTTAGGTGAACGCATGAAGCACGAATCCCGAAGATCCTTCCTGAGCAAACTTGCCGCCGGCTCGGCGCTTGCGGCCGGTACTCCAACCATGTAGTCGGGCTCCGAGGCGCCTCGTGCACGCCCGATGCGGCGTGTGAAAAAGCGCTCCGCCAACGACCAGATCCGATAGCCATCATCGGTGCCGACGGCATGGGCACGATCGACGTCAACACCGCCCTCGATATCGAAGGTGTAAAACTCGTGGCGGTGTGCGATCTGTATGACGGGCGGCTCGAGAAAGCCAAATCGTGGCTAAACGGGGGCAGGGTGGGTTTGCAATTTTACGGCACCTCGCTGGATCCAGGCGGCAACCGCGTACGATATCGCGGCTGTGAGAAACACGATCGGCGATCCCAATTCCAAAGCGACGAGTACTGCGAGCGGTGCTGCGACAACCGAAGCGAATCCGTTCGTCGCCCAGGCCCACGCGGTTCGAATGGTATCCTCGCGTGCGAGGATACGCAGGCCCATCGGAAACGGCAATCCCATGAGGAACGCCACTGGCGCCACCGCGACGAGGCCCGCAAAGGCCCGAACCGGCAAAGGGAATGGTTGGAGCAGATGTACCAGCTTCAACAGTATCCCGGCGTGGATCAAGAGAAGGAACGCCGCCGCGCCCAGGACCAGCCAACCGCGGCGAACCTCGATACGGTCGGACCATGCGCTGCCCAACCCAGAGCAAACAAGAAATACCACCAGCACTGCGGCGACCGCGTACACGGGGTGGCCCAGTAGCAGGCTGAGCTGCTGGATGGCGGCGATCTCCGCACTCAAGTAAGCCAAGCCGATCGCGCCGAAGTATCCCGCCAGCGGAAAGGAGAACGCGCTTTGCGCCCCACGGGTACTTACTGCTACCGGCAAGAGGGTGAGCATGGCCGCGAGCACAACGCTCTGAACCAGCGTTGCAATGAGTGCCACGTATCCCCACTCGGCGAATGGCAGCCAGGTGCCGCGGTTGCTTTGGAGAAAAGCACCGACAGAACCGGGTCGGATGAAGTGGTGCGGATATGGTCGAGCATCATCCACGGAACTGACATTGAATGGGTAGCCGGATGCGAAGCGGGCGGCGGCTCCGTCTCCCGCAATACCGGCCGCTGCCGCATCGAACAGGACCGGTTCTTCTAACAGATGAAATTCGTTCGTTGGCTGCTCGAGCCCGCTGTACCAGTCGATGTCGAATTCTCGTCGTGTTGTCCATCGCTTCAGCGCGTCGATCTCGTCTGTTGAAAACCCCGACGGTTTCGCCATCACGGTGACGGTGCCCCAGCTGCGAGAGACGAACAGTCCTTCTTGTACGGTCTGCGGCGCGACTTGGCGGAGTGCTTGAGTTACGGTGAGGATAGTGCGCACGTTTTCCCGCGGTGGAATGGTGAGCCAACGCGTGATTGCGAGAACACCGCCCGGCGCGAGGCGGTCGAGGTAATCGACGTACGCGGTCACCGTGTGAAGAAAGTCTGCACCCAACGAGTGTACACCCGCCGCAGATGCTCCGAATCCTCCAACCGCCCCGAGCGTGATGAGATCGAATCGTTCGTTCGTCCGCACTACGAAACTGCGCGCGTCACCGACAACCCATTCGACGCGGGCGCCGCCCGTCTTCCCGTCTGCATTCTGGGCGAGACGCGCCACGTCTGGATTCAGTTCCACCGCAACAACGGATTTGGCCCCGTGTGTCACTGCGTTCGACACCTCGGTGCCGCCGCCGCCGCCGAGGATCAATACACGCCTCCGTTCTTTCAAGGCGTAGGGCAATGCCGTGGGCAACCAATCCAAGAAAGCAGCGGCCGCCGCCCCCGCCCCCGAGCCCGTATCGGGGCCGGCACTCGGGAACGCGCCGACGAGCTCTCCATCAACGAAGAGTCCGGTTTGCCGTGGAACCTCGCCCTGGTATGCCAGCGAAAGCCCGGGGGCGTAACGCTGGGCCGGTGCCTCGACGGCGACCACCCAGCCCAAGGGACTCGTGTGCTCCGCCACTCGGCTCGCGTCGGGGAATGCCTCCACCTGAGGCAGCCCCTTGTATTGAGATACGTCGAGCGTCCACAGTGGTAGCACGACGACTGTCGCCGAAAGAGCTGCACCTGTCCACGCAGCAGTCCTGACGAGACTTGATGTCCCGCCGCGACTCACGCAGACGAGCCCGCCTCCTGCCGCTAGCAGTGCGGGAATAGCCAGTGCACGATCGGGAAAGACGAGCCACAGAATTGCGACAGCGAACGCACCGCCGAATCCAGAGCCGACGAAACTGGCTCCATAGACCGTGCCCGGGCGCCGGTGCTCGAGCGTGAGGGCTACAAGAATCGCCAGAGCCGTGGCGCCGAACGGAACTGCCAAGAGGAGATACACCGCCGCAAGCCGCGGCCACTGCCTCAGGTCCCATGCCAGTTGAGTCGCGTCCAGTGAGATGAGATCGACGAGTGCGGGACTGGCCACGAGAGAGATCGCGGCAACCACCCCGCTCCAGGAAAACAATCGCTCGGCCCTCGCCGCATGCAATCGGCCCGCGAGGGTGAGCACCGTGCCGCTGGCGCCGAACCCCAACATGGCCACGCTGATGGCCATATAGGCAAAATGGTGAAATTGCTCGATCGCGAAAGCTCGAACGAGCAGAACCTCGTAGGTGAGCGCTGCCGCAGAGAAGAGTGCCACGGCGAGGGATCGCCGGAATCGTGTCATGGCGTTCGGCGGAGACCGCTCAACATCGGCACGAAGCGTACCGGAAGGAGATTGCGGGTGCGGACTTTCCCGTTTGAGTCCTTCTCCACGAAGATGAGGTTCTGCACACCGTAAACGCTTCCCACAGGAATGATCATTCGTCCGCCGGGTTTGAGTTGTTGAATCAGCATCGGCGGGATGTGTCCTGCGGCGGCTGTTACGATGATGGCGTCGAAGGGAGCGGCGTCGGGCCAGCCAAAGTGTCCGTCGGCGTGGCGGTTGGTGACGTTGTCGAAGCCTAGGCGTTTCAAGCGCTCTCCCGCGCTAGCTGCGAGCCCCGCGAAAATCTCAACCGTGTAAACTTCGGCGCCGATCTGCGCGAGAACGGCGGCCTGATAGCCCGACCCGGTGCCCACCTCGAGAACTTTCATGTCCGGCGTCGGGTGTAACATCTCGGTCATGTAGGCCACGATGTATGGCTGCGAGATGGTTTGTCCGTATCCTATGGGGAGTGGATGATCCCTGTAGGCACGGCTGCGATGCTCCTCCGGCACGAACTCATGACGGGGAACAGTCTCCATGGCGTGGAGCGTACGGACATCCTCCACGCCGTACCGACGGATCAGCGAAGCCATGGCGAGGCGCTGCTGCCTGTACTCTGCCTCTTGAGAACGCTGCCCCGAAGTGGTTTGAGGGCAGAGGACGAGGCCGGCAAGAAGCAGCGTGCAGTTGGGGTGGGGACGGATCGAGCGCATAATCCTCCAACTTCCTACAACGTTCCCGGACCCGCTCACCTTAGTCAAGAGACCCTCCCGTCTTCCCGTCTTTCCCTCCTCTCTCCTCTCTCCCTTCTCCTCCCTCCGCTTACCCCACCAATGGTGCCGGCACTCCGATCACATGCATCAACACCAGCCCCAGCACTCCGACCACCGCTAGATAGTACAACGTCGGTAAGATGGTCCTACGCAGCGTAGGACCATGGTCCTACGCTGCGTAGGACCTTCCTCGCCGAGCAGTCCGACGGTTGCCGAAGCGGCCACCACGTTGTGAATTGCGATCATGTTCCCCGCCGCGGCGCCCACGGCTTGAAGTGCCACAACCAGCGCCGTGCTAATGGCGAGCTGGGTTGCCACGCCGTGCTGGAAGAGGCTGAACATCAGGTTGCTCACAGTGTTGCTGCCGGCAATGAACGCGCCGAGTGCGCCGATTATCGGCGCGAACAACGGCCAGATGCTGCCGACGTGTTCGGCTACCCATGTTGCCATGGCGATGGGCATCGACGGCAACGGCTCGCCTCCGGCAAAGAGAAAATGGTTCGTTCCCGAGTTGATGTACACTCGCACCATGGGGACCGTGAACAACAACACGAACCCGGCACCAAGCAGGATTCGACTCGATTCCTTGATGGCTCCTGTGATCTGCCGGCGATTCATGTGATGCAAGCGCCAGGTGATGACGACAACGGCGACCAGGATCGTTCCGGGCAGATAGAGCGGCGTGGTGCTGCCGGCGATATCGGTGGCGAATATATTCGGCCAGCTGATTTTGAGGGATTGCAGCAATCCGCCAATCGGTAATTGCCGTAGCCTGGTCAACACCAAAAACAGGCCTAGCAGCGCGTAGGGTGCCCACGCTGTGGCAGTGGACAATCCGTTGGTGTTCATGGCGCTCGCCCCAAGGCTTTGCTCTGCGCTCGACGCCTCGAAGTCCCAGGTGTCTTTGGGAATGAGAAATCCTCGCTTGGCCGCGAACGTCACCACGATGAGCCCGACCGAGGCACCCAAGAGCGACGGGAACTCCGGTCCCAACAACACTCCGATCGCGAGGTAGGGAACGGTGAACGCAAGCCCGCCGAACACGGTAAACGGCAGGATGGAGAGACCCTCGGTCCACGATCGTGACTTGCCGAAGAAGCGCGTCATCATCACGATCATCAGCGTCGGCATCAAAGTGCCGGTGATGGCGTGTAGCAGTGCGGTGTACGTGGTGATGGTTTGTCTGTGTTGCTCGAAAGTCATTCCTGCGGCGCTGAGCTGAGCTGAGAACTCTGCGCTCGCAAGCCCGTCGGTGACACCTATGAGGATCGGCGTCCCTACGGCGCCGAACGTGACGGCGGTACTCTGTATCATCATCCCGAGCATCACGGCCGCGAGGGGAGGAAAGCCGAGGGCGACCATGAGCGGCGCCGCCACCGCCGCCGGGGTCCCAAACCCGGCAGCGCCTTCGATGAACGAGCCGAAGAGCCACGCGATGATGACGACTTGCACCCGGCGGTCCTGGCTGATGTCGTGAAAGCTGGCTCTGATCGCAGCAACTGCCCCCGAGTGTTCGAGTGTCTTGAGGAGCAGGATGGCGCCGAAGATGATGAATAAGAGGTCGAACGTGATGAACAGCCCCTGCACGGTCGATGCAGCAATGTGGCGGATGTCCATGCGCCACACTCCCCAAGCCAGTGCCGCCGCCGCCACGTAGACGATCGGCATGGCCACTCTCGCCGCCACACGAAACGCTATCAACAAAACACCGGCAAGCAGGATGGGCACAACTGCAACGAGGGCCTGGAGGGTGAGGCTCATCGGGCCAAGAGAACTCCCAAAGAAAAGTGAGCACCGGCTGCCCACTAAGCGGTGTGGGGCGGGGTATGATCCCCGTCTCCCCGCTCCTTATTCAGCGGGTCGCGTAAACATACTGGTGGATGGCGTTTGGGGGATAGCCCGGGGCTGATCGCCCCGAGGGCGTGGCAGCCGACTGTTAGTCGACGATTGACGGCGGGGTGGTCGTGGTGCACCATTGTTAGGATCGACCCGTCACCAATATAGCCGAGACCGCTACCCAACCTGGGAGGTGGATATGAAACGCTCCGTCCCCTTCGTCTGGCTCGGCGCCGCCCTTTTGCCCTGCCCCGCAGCGCAGGCCCAAGAGACACCCCTCGCCAGCCCTCGACAGCCAGCTTCGCTCTTCTCGTCGAACGACCTCATCGAGCTGACGATCGAGGCCCCGTTCAAGAAAGTGTTCAGGGAACGGAGCCAGGAGCCCAAACAGTTCCCCGCGGTTTTGGGGTACCTGGATGCCAGCGGTGAGAAGGTGTCCATCGGCCTTAAGATCAACACCCGGGGGCGCACTAGACTCCGAAGGCGTACCTGCAACTTTCCGCCGATCCGGCTTGACTTTCCGAAGGATTCTGTCGGCGGGACGATTATGGCAGGCCAGAACAGGGTCAAGCTCGTAACACACTGCCAGGACAAACGTGACGACTACGAGCAGTACGTGCTGCAAGAGTATCTCATCTACCGCATGTACAACCTCTTGAGCGACGTGAGCTTCCGCGTCCGGCTCGCCCGCATCACATATGTCGATACGGAAGAAGACCGTGACCCGCTGACAAAGTACGGGTTCTTGATTGAGGATAAGGATGACATGGCGCAGCGGAACGGTTGGGAAGCCATCGAGGATGTTCCGATGATCCCCCCGGACATGTTCGAGCTCCTCCAGATCTGTATCGTGGCTCTGTTCCAGTTCATGATCGGGAACACGGACTGGTCGGCGTATAAGGCCCCGGAAGGAGAGACCGATTGCTGTCACAACACCAAGGTCATCGGGTCGATGGCAGGACCGGTCTTTTCCGTTCCCTACGATTTCGACATGTCGGGCATCATCAGCACTCGCTATTCCCAAGTGCATCCTGAGTTGGGGATTCGCAACGTCCGCCAGCGCATGTACCGCGGTCCTTGCATGCCACGAGACGTCCTCATGGAAGGTGTAGAGTTGTTCCTCGAACATCGAGAGGGCATTTACGAGCTGTACACTAATCAGCGCGAACTCGATCCCAAGGTGCTCGAAAAGACCATGAAGTACCTCGACCAATTCTACGAGATCATCTCCGACAAACGAAAGATAGATAGATAGATCGAGCGGGATTGCCGTAACTTTTAGGGACCCTTCCGGTCACTCGGCGACCTCGACGACCGAATCTGGCTGGAGCCGGTGGTGGTGCACCAAGTACGTCAGTGCGACGAAGTCGTACAACGCGTGCACCACCATGGGCACGAGTAGATTGTCGTGCCAGACCGCGAGAACCCCGAGATAGAGGCCTAGCAGGCCCGCCATCACGGCATACGACGACGTAACCAGATGCGCGAGCCCGAACAGGCTGCTGGTGACGAGCAACGCGGGCGCCACCCCGACGTGCCCGGCGAAATAGGTCTGGAGCACGCCCCGAAACAGCGCTTCCTCTCCCACCCCTGCCAGAATCGAGATGATTGCGATTCCCCACATGGGGCAGCCTGCGAATAGCGGGGCTACAGTGTCTTCTATTACGCCACGCAGGCGAACCAGTATGCTCCAATGCGAGTGAAGGGCCCAGTAGAGCCCGATCAAGAGTGGAGCCGTCGCGGCTATCCCCAGCGCGAGGGCGGCACTGGTGAATGCAGTCCCCTCGGCGAGCGAGATGCCGAGAAGCCGGCCTAAACCCCACGCCATTACGATGATGCCTCCCTCAAACACAACCGCAATGCCTGTGGCCGGCCTGCCGGGCAGTCGAGCTTCACTCATGGAAGACAGGGTAGGCGGCAACGCTGCCGGACGGAAGGGTGGAAGGACGCCATGGTGGGTTGCCGGCGGTTGCATTGGCCATGTTGCAACCGGGTTTGACGTGTCCCCTGCGAGCGGTAAACTTTCCTCCCATCACTCAACAACGCCGGCGTCACCTTGAAACATCTCGCGCTCGTCCGCCACGCAAAATCCAGCTGGAAGAATCCGGAGCTTGCGGATCGCGACCGTCCGCTGAACAAGCGGGGTAGGCACGATGCGCCGATGATGGGGGATCGGTTGGCCGAACGTGGCTACCGGCCGGATGTGATATTGTCCAGCCCGGCCAACAGGGCGCTGACGACGGCTCGAGCCATTGCGGAGGCCCTGGGCTTTCCACCTGATGACATAGCGATCGATGAGCGGATTTACGGTGCCGGGGTGGCCGGCTTGGTCGGGCTTGTTCGGGAGACGGACGACACTGTAGGGCGAGTGATGTTGTTTGGCCACAATCCCGAACTGACGGAGATGGTCAACCGCTTGGCCAGGGTCTTGCTTGACAACCTGCCGACCTACGGCGTGGCGCTGCTGGAGTTTGCTTTTGATACGTGGGCCAGGTTGGGGACCGAGCTGGCCACCCGGGCCGAGATCGACTATCCCAAGAAGGGGTTCTAGGTACCGGGAATACTTGGCATGACGTGCGTAGGCACGATGATTCTCATCGGCCTGAAGATGCTGTGGAATGCCTTCACGAAGAGGTCTGGATGCTTCGCGAGGAGTACGCCGAGCTCCACCATGTGGAGTCCTTCGATGAAAAAATCGAGTTACCGCAACGTGAACTCTTCGCGCTTTGCCGCTGATGGCCGGTCCATCTATTTCGGTCTGGAGGACAGCTGCGAGCGCCACCTGGCGCGCATCGACGTCTCCGACCGCAACTTCACGCGGCCCATCGACGGCCCCCGCCGGGTGAGCTCGGTGGCTATGGGACCGAACGGCGAGTTCGCCGCCCTCATCAGCGAGCCCCATCTGCCTACCGAGGTTTTCTTCTTCGAGGACGGCGAGCTCACCCGTCTCACGAAGACCAACGACGCATTGCTGGGGAGCATTCGCCTGGGAGAGGTCGAGAACATCCATTTCCGGAGCCGGGACGGCACCGAGGTCGAGGGATTCCTGTTCAGCCCGCCCGACTACCAACCCGGTCGGCGGTACCCGACGCTGCTGCGCATTCACGGCGGGCCCGTGTCCCAGTATGACTTTGCCTTCAATTTCGAGGCGCAGCTTTTTGCAGCACAGGGGTATGCCGTAGTCCTAACAAATCCCCGCGGGTCTTCGGGATATGGTCAGAATTTCTCGTTGGCTATATGGCAGGACTGGGGTAATAAGGATTACGAAGACGTCATGGAAGGAGTGGACCACGTGATCGAGCTCGGCATCGCCGATCCGGATCGCCTCGGGGTGGGTGGGTGGTCCTACGGTGGCATCCTCACCAATTACGTGATCACCAGGACCGATCGGTTCAAGGCGGCGATCACCGGCGCGAGCGAAGTGCTCTACGTGGCCAACTACGGGCATGACCACTACCAGCGCCAGTGGGAAGCAGAACTCGGGCTTCCGTGGGAGAACCGCGAGGCGTGGGAGCGTATATCGCCTTTCAACTATGTCGAAAATATCGTCACACCCACGCTGATCATGGGTGGCGAGAAGGACTGGAATGTCCCCATTCTCAACTCCGAACAACTCTACCAGGCCCTTTGTCGTCTGGGTCGTGAGACCCAACTCATCGTGTATCCCGGCGAGCATCATGGAATCCGGAGGCCCTCCTTCCAGAAAGGACCGGTACGAACCGTATTTGGCGTGGTACGATCGGTATGTGAGGGGAATCGACGCTGCCACATCCGAAAGCGGCACACATAGGTGAGGAGTTGTGGGCGCTGGATGAGTACAACCCACTGCCCACTGCCCAATGATAATGGCCCTCCGTTTTCCACGAACGACGCTCCTGGCTGCCGCCACGGCCCTCACTGGATGTTTTTTCCAGAGACCCGAGCAGCAGTACAACCCCTTCGTCGCGCCCGCCGACTCCGTGCTGAAAGTAGTGAGTACGGTGGTAGTCACTCCCGTCGTTCCTCCCCAGGGCGTGGTTGTCTCGGACTCCATCTCCGGGCAGATCGGCTCCTTGATTGAGGCTAGGCTTCGCCAGGCGGGATTTTCCGTGGTTCCTGCGGTGGAGTACGCCCGGATCTGGGACGGCATCCTGCGACAGTTGGGTGGGTTCTTCGATCCCCTCACCGGTGAGCGGGACGAGGGGAAATTCGAGGCGGCACGGAAGGAACTGTTGCGGGAGTTGAAGGGACGCTTCGACACGCAGGTGTTGTTGTATGCCGAGCTTCAGGTCGTCGATGCCATGGTGCACGGGGGCATCGCCTCGTGGGACGGGGCTACACACGACCTCGGGGGGGGGGAAACCATCGAGGCGGCATTCCAGGACACGTTCGAGCGGGACAAGTTCGGCGGTCGCGGCGACGGGGTTGTGAGCGCGGTTACCCTGATGGTGGCCATCGACGGCCCTGACGGAGTTGAGATGTACCGCAACTTTGGCGGTCTGGAGGTGCTCGCGAGGAGGGAAAAGGCCATTGTCCAGATCGAAGGCGAATTCGCCGTTCGGGCCGAGCCGGAGCGAGTGGCTCACGCCGTGGAACGGGTTCTCGGACCTCTATTGGGCAAGAAGGCGGCCCGATCCCGCCGAGGTCAAACGCCATAAGCCCGTGTGCTCCGACCTGTTGGCTGAGATCTCCCCGCAATTCACTCCCAGTTGACCGGGCTCTGCTATCCTTGCAGCCCCCCCGCCGCCAGGTGGTTGCTCTAACGGGGAAGTGCGGGAAGCTACCACGACCCGGTTCGGCGCGCCGTTTCCCAAGGCCGTAGAGGGAATTCGGCTTTCCCACCGCCTTACCGCCGCCAGCGCCTGTCCTTCCGTTCTGCCCACCTGGCGCCGGATTCCCACCGTTTGGGGTTCTTGGCTTGTTCGCGTCGGGGCCACGGCCGATATTCTGCCCGTTCGTACGGTTTTCTTTACCGTCCGCCTCCCTCCTCCCCCCTCCCTCCTCCCTGGGGAGGGGGGAGGAGGGAGGCGGTAGAGAGATGAGTGGAGCCATGATCAGAGTCCGAAACCTCCGTAAGGAATTCAAGATCACCCGGAAGATCCGCAAGGAGCTTGGTGCCGGTGCGCCGGCCGGCAAGACGCTCACTGCCGTGGACGATGTGAGCTTTGAATGCAAACCAGGCCGCGTGTTTGGATTGCTGGGTCCGAACGGCGCAGGCAAGACAACGGCTCTACGCCTGATTGCTACAATGCTTAGGCCCACTTCAGGTACGATCATCGTAGGGGGTGCGGACACGGCGACCGATCCCCAGGGGGTACGGGACCGTATCGGTTTCCTCACGGGCAACACGGGCCTGTACGACCGGCTCACGGCCACCGAGATGGTGCGGTACCATGCCGATCTCCATCTCATGGATCCCAATCGATTCGAGGAGCGGCGGCGGATTCTGTTCGCCACGCTGGGCATTGAGGAGTTCGCCAACCGGCGGATCGGGCGCTTCAGCAGCGGTATGCGTCAGAAAGTATCGATTGCGAGAACCGTCATCCACGATCCGGATATCATCGTATTCGACGAGCCGACGTCGGGCCTGGACGTGATGACGTCACGCGGCATAGTCAACCTCATTCGGCAGTGCAGGGACGAGGGGAAGACGGTGCTGTTTTGCACTCACATCATGGGTGAGGTGAAGCTGCTGTGTGACGACATCGGCATCCTGCACCGTGGAAGGATGTACTTCTGCGGCACCAAGGAGGAGTTCGAGGGTCAGATGACGCATGCGAGCTACGAGGACGAGTTCATTCACATGGTCGGGGAGGCGGCATGAATCGCACGCTTACGATCGTCAAGAAGGAATTCACCGACGTCCTTCGCGACAAGCGGACGCTCTTGACAATGATCGTGATGCCGCTGCTGCTCATTCCTTTGTTGATGACCATCACGATCAAGGTGGTACAGCGGCAGGAGCGCAAGGTCGGCGAGGAACAGATCGATCTTGCCGTTGTAGGAGCTGGTTATGCTCCCCGGTTTTTCGAAATGCTGCAGGCGGATTCCCAGTTCGTCATTCGTGAGGACGTTCGTGAGGCCGATTTCGAGTCGTCGATTCGGGAGGATTCCCTTGACGCCGGGATCGTCATTCCGCCGGGTTTCCAGAACCGGATTGGCGCTGATGAACAGGCGTCGATAGTGCTGTACTATCGGTCTTCCAGCTCGTTTAACGTCGCGGAGCAGAGGCTGCGCGACGCGGTCGATGGTTACGATGAAGAGATTGTGGACGGTCGTATCAGACGGCTGAGTTTGGATCCGAACCTCTTCGACGCAATTGCCGTTGAAGCCCGTGACGTTTCGACCGTGCAGGAAGTGTTGGGGAAGACCGTAGGAGGATTCCTGCCGTACATCTTCGTCATCTTCATGTTTACCGGCGCCATGTACGCGGGCATCGACCTGTCCGCCGGCGAAAAGGAGCGGGGCACCCTCGAGACATTGTTGTCGTCGCCGGCCAGCAGGTTGGAGATCGTGTTGGGGAAATTCGTGGTCGTTGCTAGCATCGGCATCGCGTCCGCACTGATCTCGATGTTGGGATTGTACCTAGGCGTTCGCGGTGCCGTTGGGGAAATCCCACCCGAAGCGCTGGATGTGGTATGGGACATTCTCAGCGTGAAGGTCGTGGCCATGATCGCGACGTTGCTGCTCCCGCTCGCTGCCTTCTTCTCTGCCATGATTCTCGCCTTGGCGATTCAGGCCAAGTCGTTCAAAGAGGCGCAGAGCACTCTCACCCCATTCAGTATAGTGATCATTCTGCCGGTGGCGTTCGGACTGCTGCCGGGTATAGAGCTGAACGCACAGACCGCTATGATCCCGGTCCTCAACGTTTCGTTGGCAACGAAGGAGGTGATTGCGGGAACGATCAATCCGGTGCACCTCGCGATTTCGTACGTGTCGCTCTTCGCCCTGGCGGCGGCGAGTCTGTGGTTCTGTGTGGTGTGGTTCAATAGAGAAGAAACACTGTTTAGAAACTGAAGCTCCATGGGAGCTTCAGTTTCAGGGTCCTCCTCCCTCCTCCCTTTTCCCTAAGCCCGCCTTCCGTTTTTCAGCGACGTAGGCGCCTGCAAAGGCCCCTAGGCTGGCCAGCAGAGCCACCGCCAGCAGACGTGCCGCGACCCGCTAAGGCTGACGACCTCCAGCGGGGCAATCCTGATGATGAACTGGCTGCAATTGTCGCACTCATGCGTGCGAAAATTGTCGTCGGCGAGCAACTTGGGACGCTGATTGATAACTACCAGTCGGCTGTCAAGATCGTCCAGCTATCGGAAGAGGATCGACTGTTCCCACAGTCAGAAGCCGTGGTAGGTGCCATCACGCCCGAGGATATTAGGCGAGCTGCAGCTGACGTGCGATCTTGGCGACAACGGAAGTATGATGTGCGCACCGTTCTAGACACCCGTTACCCGCCCGATCTCCACGTGATCTTCAATCGAACGGCAGGGGATCGGGGACAAGGCCCGATCATCGGGCGGCCCCCAACTCTTGCGTGGCCTCCACGTAGCGACTCACGAGGGCAACCAGGTTCGCACGATCAGCATCACTCAGGTCGGGTCCGCTGGACAGTGCGTCGATCTGTCGGGCGAGGCCGTCGAGTGCTTGGAACTGGATGCCAAACTCAGCATACTGCGCCGCCGTGGTCGCGCAGCTGTTGTAGCCCGCCACCGGGAATTTGCGGAACTCGTTGGCTTGCTGCGTGGCCTCTGTTAACGACTGTAACTGTCTCGGTTCGATCTTACCGACCAACGTGCCACGGCCCGCGACGCTGGCTTCGAACTCGACCGAGTAGGCGGCGTATTGGGAGATGAAATCGCGGATGTCGACGGTTCGCCCTCGGACCGTCGACACAGTCGATCGCGTCGGACCCCGTGAGCACAATGTCTTGCAGTACAAAGAGACCCACCAATACCACCGCCGCCCCAATGGCGGCAAGCATACGATCCGTACGTTTTTGTTCATCGACGTCCTTCCGCGTTGCGGGCAGGGGTCCGCCGGTTACCGGATGGCGTCCTTGATCCCCTCGAGGTTGCGAGCCACGACCCTGGTCGACGGGTGATCTTTCCCGAAGGTCGCCTCGAAGATGCGCAGCGCGCGCTCGGCATAAGTGAGCGCCCCGGCGAGATCGCCTTGCGCCAACAGGATCTGGCCGATGTTGTTGGCGTCAATGGCCACCTTGGGGTGGTCGGGGCCGTAGACGAGGGAGTCGATCCGCAGCGCGCGCTGGCTCACCTCGAGCGCCTCCTCGAGAGCACCACGGGCCAACAGCGTGCGCCCCAGTTGGCTGCTCAGGGCGGCGATCAGTTCCTCGTCGCCTTCCGCTTCGGCCCGAGCCACGCCGTCCCGGAGCACGCGCTCCGCCTCCGGCAGATTGGGCAGCTCCAAATACGCGGTGCCTAACGCGAAGTAGAAGTCGCCCAATGGAACGGTTGCCACCTCCTCTTCGAGGTAGGGGATGGCCTCGGCAAACGCAAAACGCTGGAGCAACTCATACCCCCGTCCATACGCTGCCTCGGCTCGCTCGGCCAGCCGCTGCCCGATCTTGCTCGTCACTTCCTCAGGTTTCGTCAGGCGCGCGACGGCTTGCTCCAGCTGCTCCACCTTCGCGAGAATATCCGCCTGGCCTTCGAGAAGGTTGGTCTCCGTGCGGTTGACGACCTGTTCGATGCGCTCGAACCGTTCGGGTTGGCCGCTCAGGTCGGCGAACTGGCGCAGATTGGTGAAATAACTATCCAAGACCCGTCGGAGGCGAGCCTGATCAATTTCCTGGCCTTCGCGGAGCACCAAGCGAATCGCTTCCAAATCAGCGGCGTCCTCTTGCAGACGCGGATAAATTCGTTGGAGGCCCTCGGCGTATTGTCGCTTGGTGATGGCACAGCGGTTGTAGCCGGCGGCCAGGGCCTTCAAATATTCGTTCCAGACCTGCGTGGCGGCTTCGGCTCGTTGGATTTGCTTGGGCTCGACGCCGATGCGTCCGCTGAGGACGCCCAAGCCGCTCAGGGTCGCGCCGAACCCCGTGGCTTGGTATTCGATCGCCAGCTCACCGACATCGATCTCGAGGTGCTCGCCGTCTTCGCACGCGATCCGCTTCTGGGCAAACGCGGCGCTGGAAGACAGCATGCCCCCCCAAAGAGCGACGAGAATCGGCCAGTAGGAGGGGCTTCGGCGCGGCATCCCAACGGCAACAGATCTCATTTCCCTAAGATGAGACGGTTCAGGGTCCACGGCTAGGCCGCACGAGACCTTAGACTGAGCTCCATTTGGTCCACGTTCAGGGTGATTTCGCCCGTCCGAAGGTAGACGCCGTGTGTCTTTTCAAAGTCAACCGAGGTTCTGGACTCCCCGGTCCACTGGCCCTGCTCTGTTCCCCCATTCGAGTAGACAGATAAATTGTTCACTTGAAGGGGGAGAGCAAGGTGGAAGGATATCGCAGAGCACCACCCGTGGCTGTTTCACCGTGAGGGGCGGCACATAAAGTCGATTCGCTATTGGTGGGGGCTAGCATGCGAGAAGGCGGGCGTCAAGAATCGGATCCCGCATGATCTCCGACGCACAGCCGTACGAAATCTTGTGCGGGCCGGCGGCCGACGTTACTGAGAAGGTGGCGATGGCCGTGAGCGGCCACGAGACGCGATCCGTGTTCGATCGCTACAACATCGTGGCCGACGACGATCTGCAAGAGGCCATGCAGCGGCTCGCCGCCTACCATGCGGAGCGCCGCACGGCCCGTAAGGGACACTTAAGGTACACCCAAGGCACCGAACGGGGCGAAAGATCAGCAAATTCGGGTCTCTCGCCACGAAGGGCACGGGGTTGGTTACCCTGACCCACACGCCGAGCCCGATGGGATTCCTGTCACAGCTTCTGAACCGCCCGCCAAACGAAAAGCCGTATATTCTCTTTCCAGTGGGATATCCGGCTGCGGGCGCGAAGGTGCCGGATTTGAAACGAAAGAGCTTCGAGGAAGTAGTACAGATGAATAGCGGGAAATAGAGTGGGAAGGAGAGCCATGCTCGATTCCATCCGATCTTTCTTCGCCGACAAAATGGCCGCCCCCGACCCTGCCCCCGCCCCCGCCCCCGAGGGGTCGGAGGCAGGCTCCGTGGCCAGGGGGCACCCGTCACTGCAGGTTGCCGCGTGCGCGCTGCTTCTGGAGATCGCCTACGCCGATGACGAGTTTGCCGATTCGGAGCGAGCCCATCTAGAGAACGCTGTGCAACGGCATTTCGGATTGGAGCCCGACACGGCGCAACAACTCATCGATTTCTCCGACAGAGAGCGCCGGCGTCAAGTGGACCTGTACCAATTCACCCGCTTCATTACCGAGAGCTACACCATGGCGCAAAAGATGGTGTTGCTGGAGACGATGTGGGGCCTGGTGTACGCCGACGGCGTGGTGGCAGAGCACGAGACCTACCTCATGAGGAAGTTGTGCAGCCTCCTCGACGTGAAGCCCGCCTACCTGTCGGAGGCGAAGAGGAGGGCGGAGCCGAAGTAGGATCTTTCAAACCCTATGCAAGCCAACGACCTAGCCACTTGGCTCCGCGATCACCTACGAGCCACCGGCCTGTTTCCAGAGCCGGGACTTGCTCTGCTGGCCGTGAGCGGCGGTCCCGACTCGGTGGCGATGCTGGATCTCATGGTCCGCGTAGCTCCGGAGTTCGGGCTCCGGCTTGCGGTGGTGCACGTGGACCACGGTATCGCAGATGAGAGCTCTGACGTCGCAGAGCAGGTGCTGGGACTGGCCGTCCAGTACGACATTCCCGGCTACCTCTCCGTGCTGCACCTGGGCTCGGATGCATCGGAAACCCAGGCGCGACGCGCCCGGTACACGGCGCTTCGGCAATGGCAACGCAGGCTCGGCGCGGTGTATTTGGCGACGGCGCACCACGCCGACGATCAAATGGAGACCGTGCTGTTCCGTCTGTTTCGGGGTACGGGGCTAGCCGGGCTGGCCGGCATCGCCGCTCGGAGTTCGGAGGGGCTCGTGAGGCCCTTGTTACCATTCCGTAGGGCGGAGCTCGATGAGTGGTTGCAGGCATTGGGAAGAGGTTTGGCGGTGCACTCCGATCCTGCCAACGCCGACCTCCGGCACCACCGGTCGTGGATCCGAGGCGAGCTGTTGCCGGTGATTCGTGATCGTTTCGGCATCGAGGTGGAGGATCGCCTGCTGGATGTCGCCCGCCATGCGGCCGACGACCGGGCGGCGTGGTCGGCAGTGTTGCGGACCGTACCCGACATCGAATTCCGTGCGGTCCAGGGGCTGGCGGAGATCGCGCGGGATGCGCTTCTCCGCTGTGAGGCACCCTTGGCGGCAGCCCTCTTGCGAGCCGCGGCCCGAGAGGTTGGGTGTGTGCTGGGGCCGCGTCGCGCCGCCCGTCTCTGGGACTTTGCCCGGAGGGCGCCGAGTGGGCGGCGATTCGAATTGGGACAAGGCTGGGTTGCAGAGACGGCGTTCGGGCGGCTCCGCATCCTTATATTAAAGGAACCTACTTCCACCGACCGTAGGACCGTCCGCTGGGGCGACGGCGACGCCGGGCGGGTGCGTTGGGGGCGGTGGGAGATTTGCTGGTCCCGAGAGCGTGCCGACACGCCTGAGCGGGACGCTATCGTAACGTGGGTGACCGAGGGATGGGGCGAGATCCGGGGGCTCCTGCCCGGCGACCGTATTCTGCCCCTGGGTGGTGTAGGGCATCGAAGGGTGAGTCGCGTGTTGATGGAGCGCCGGATCCCGCGCTCGGAACGGCAGTCCTTCCCGTTACTGACCCGGGGCGAAAGCGTTATTTGGCTGCCCGGCATCTGTCGCTCCGGTGTGGCGGTGCCAGAGACTGGGGAGGCTGCGGTGCGGCTCGAGGTAACTGCCGTTGGGGATCCCTAGGTGGAACGTGACATCGCCCGCGTGGTATTCGACGAGCGGGTCATTGCGGACCGTGTCTCCGAACTAGGGAGGGAGATCACGGGCTATTATGAAGATGACGATCTCCTTGTGATCGGGCTGTTGAAGGGCAGCTTCATATTCCTGGCGGACTTGGTCCGGAAGATACGGCAGGCGCACAAGGTGGACTTTCTGGTGGCTGCGTCCTACGGAGCTGGGAAGGTATCCACGGGAACGGTGCGATTGTTGTATGATCCAAATACCGAATTGGAGGGGAAGCACATCGTGCTCGTAGAGGACATCGTCGATTCCGGGAACACGCTCAACCAAGTTTGTCGTTTGATACGTAGACGGAACCCTAAGAGCCTGGAGGCCTGCACGTTGCTCCACAAGCGAATCGTCCTCGACCTCGAGATCGAGCCGCGCTTCATTGGATTCGATGCGCCTCCCGTGTTCCTGGTGGGATATGGATTGGATCACGCAGGAAATTTTCGGCATCTGCCGTATGTTGCCACAATAGAGGAATAGAGAATGGCCGACCGGTCTACGCCACCAAAAGGCAAAATGAGCTGGAACTCGGCGAGCAAGAACCTGGTGTTCTGGATGCTCATAGTGCTTCTGGCGGTTGCGTTTTACCGGATGACGGCCTCACGAGGCGATAAGCATCCAGAGGTTCCCTACACCACCTTCCGGAGCGAGCTCGATACCGACAACATTGCTTCTGTCGAGATCACGGACGGCAAGTTCGTGAGAGGTGAGTTCAAGCGTGCGATCAGCTTGGAGGGCCGCACCGTTCAGCAGTTCAGCGTGGTTCTCCCGATACAGGATTCCGAGGCACTAATTGTCCAACTCGAAGAGCACAATGTCCTGATTACCGGCAAGGTCCCCCGGCCGTCATTCGGCACGATCTTCCTGAACCTGCTGCCGTGGATCATCCTGATCGGTCTGTGGGTCTTCTTCTTCCGTCAGGTGCAGCAGGGAGGTAACCGCGCGTTCCAGTTCGGGCGCTCGAAGGCCAAGCTGCTTACCGGTGATACACCCAAAGTGACCTTCGGCGACGTGGCCGGGGCGGACGAGGCCAAGGCGGAGCTGCAGGAGATAATCGAGTTCCTCAAGGATCCACAGCGTTTCCAGCGTCTGGGAGGCAGGCTTCCCAAAGGCATTCTGCTCGTCGGGGCTCCCGGAACCGGGAAGACGCTGCTGGCAAGGGCGGTTGCAGGTGAGGCAGCCCGTCCTTTCTTCTCCATGTCCGGTTCGGATTTCGTCGAGATGTTCGTGGGTGTCGGCGCCTCGAGGGTGCGTGACTTATTCGAGCAGGGCAAGGCCCACGCTCCGTGTATCATCTTCATTGACGAGATCGACGCCGTGGGACGGCATCGGGGAGCCGGTCTTGGTGGCGGCCATGACGAGCGCGAGCAGACCCTCAACCAGCTCCTGGTCGAGATGGACGGGTTTGAGTCGAATGAAGGAGTGATTCTAATTGCGGCCACCAACCGGCCCGACGTTCTCGATCCGGCCCTGCTCCGGCCGGGCCGGTTCGACCGGCAAGTCGTAGTCGACATGCCGGACATCCGTGGCCGGGAGAGAATCCTCAAGGTCCACGCCAGGAAGGTTCCACTGGCTGATACGGTGAAACTCAAGATTATCGCCAAGGCAACGCCGGGCCTTGCCGGCGCCGATCTCGAGAACATCGTCAACGAGGCCGCCCTGTTGGCAGCGAAACGTAACAAGGATCGCGTCGGAATGGATGACCTCGAGGATGCCAAGGACAAGGTCATGTTGGGTGTCGAGCGGAAGAGCCTCGTGTTCTCGGAGGAGGAGCGGAAGCTCACGGCGTATCATGAGGGCGGCCATGCCATCGTCAACCGCTCGATGCCTGGGCAGGACCCCGTCCACAAGGTGACGATCGTTCCTCGCGGTCGTGCGCTGGGTCTGACATTTGCGCTGCCCGAGGAGGACCGCCACAACCACACCCGCGAGTACATGCTCGGCAAGCTCGCCATGGCCTACGGCGGCCGCGTGGCAGAGGAGCTCATCTTTGGTCATGCAAAGGTCACTACGGGAGCGGCGCAGGACATTCAGCAGGCTACGGAGATGGCGCGTCTCATGGTCACCCAGTTCGGCATGAGCGAGAAGGTGGGTCTCGTGGCGGTGGGTGAGAGAGAGCATCAGGTATTCCTCGGGCGCGAACTCTCCCAACGACATGTGGTGTCGGCCAAACTCGCGGAACTCGTCGACAGCGAGATTAAGGATCTCCTGGATGATGCGTACACGCAGGCGACCGAGATCCTGACCGAGAAGATCGACGTGCTCCACGCAATGGCGGACGCGCTGCTCGAGCGTGAGACGCTGGACCGGGACGATGTCGAAGCGCTTCTCAGGGGCAAGGAGCTTCCTCGAAGGCCAGTGGTGGCGGAAGCTAAACAAGAGCCTCAGCCGCTTCCCAGCGGTGAGGTCCGGCCTTCGAGAGCCGGTCCCGCCCTCGGCACCCCGCCTCCGAAACCAGCAGGCGCGTGAGGGTCAACGCCCTCACTCTGCGAGAACCATCCGCATTACGCGACGCGCTGGCGCGACGGGGTCTGGATCCCGGTCGCGCCGCTGCAGCCGTCAAGGGGATCGGTCCTATCGTGTTACTGTTCGACTCGGTCAGCGCGGAGGAGCGCGACGGTTTGGATGAGACGGCCAAGAGGCATGGCCTGGAGTGTCTCACCGGTGAGGGGTGGGCTCTCCTAGTGGGGAGTGTACCGGCGCTGTCCGGGTTGATCCGCTCGGGGTCATCCCGGCTTTCGGCCGATACGGCTGCCGATATTGGGCGGCTTCTTCAGGGAACGGTGGAACCGCCGACCGCATGGGAGATGGTCCGGGGGACCATCTCCCTCGACCATCCGGTGGTTGTCGGCATCCTCAACGTGACACCAGACTCCTTCAGCGACGGTGGGCGCTACCTCGGGTCAGAAGCCGCGATTCGCCACGCCGAGTACCTGCTCGAGTGCGGTGCCGACATGATCGATATCGGAGCGGAATCCACCCGACCGGGCGTGTCGCGTCGGCTGTCGCCCTCGGAAGAGTGGCTGCGGCTAGCGCCCGTGCTGAGGGAGTCGGTACGTCGTTTCCCTTCGGTGCCGGTGAGCGTCGATACCGTCAATCGGGAGACCGGCCGCCGGGCCCTCGATGTCGGTGCCTGGGCCCTGAACGATGTGTCGGGCCTGCGGTTGGACGTCGGCATAGCTTCCGCGTGTGCCGAGTACGGGGCGGGCCTCATACTCATGCACTCTCGGGGCGACTTGAGCGAGATGGCCACGTATCAGTACGCCGAATATGATGACGTAGCCACAGATGTCGCCACCGAGCTTCGGCACTCGGTGCGCGTGGCAGAGGAGCATGGTGTGAGCCGCGACCGCATCGTCCTCGATCCCGGGTTGGGGTTTGCCAAACGGCCCGAACACAATTACGCTGTGCTGCGCGGGCTGACGGTGCTCGCGGCACTCGGCCTTCCCGTCATGGTCGGACCGTCGCGCAAGCGTTTTCTGGGCCAGGTCGTCGGTGCCGAGGTGTCCGAGCGGGATAATGCCACCGCCGCGGCTTGTGTAGCGGCCTACGCGCTGGGCGCGGGTCTTTTTCGGGTGCATGATGTTCACCGCGTGCGCGAAGCGCTGCAGATCGCTCACGCCGTCCGAGAGCCAGTATGTCCCTCGAGCAATTTCGATTCCTGATACCGGGGTTTCGGGACATCCTCGAGATCTTGATCGTCGCGTACGTCTTGTACCGCGTCCTGCTGTTTCTTGCCGGTACTCGGGCGCTCCAGATCCTCGGTGGGCTCGTTGTGCTCGGGCTGGTGTATTTTGTGGCACTGCAGCTGAAGTTCAGCATGATCAGCTCGCTGTTGGGGGTGGTGTTCACCTACGGTGCATTCGCGGCGATCGTCGTATTTCAGCCCGAACTCCGCCACGCGTTGTCACGCCTCGGCCGTTCGCGGGTGATGAGGTTCTTGGCGTCCCGGGAAACGGAGGGCGTGATCGAGGAGATTGTCGAAGCAGTGGAGCGTCTGTCACGGAGGGGCACCGGAGCGATTATCGCAGTCGAAGGAGAGGTATCACTCAATGATTACTTGGAGTCCGGCAAGGAGATGCACGCCAACGTTTCCGCCGATCTTCTGACCACGATCTTTACGCCGTACTCGCCGCTGCACGACGGAGCGGTGATGATTAGGGGGGATAGCATCATCGCGGCCGGGTGCGTGCTGCCACTCACCCAGTATCCGGTGGAGGATAAATCGCTGGGAACTCGCCACCGTGCCGCTCTGGGGTTGTCGGAGGAGACGGATGCGATTGTGGTTGTCGTGTCCGAGGAAACGTCCAAGGTATCTATCGCGATCCGCGGTTTGCTCCATCGAGGCGTGACGCCACAACAACTGCAAGAAGTTCTTGCCGGGCAGACGTGGCCGTCCATCGACACGATGGCTGCTGCACCCAATCAACCCGACGCCACGACCATCACATCATGAGGCCATGTCGAACGAGAGCAAGACAACAAGGCTGAACAAAGAGAGCGAGGCGCCGTCTCATCGAACGCTGTTTCGCGCGGCGATGGTGGTCTTCGTCGTGGTCCTGGCGGGGTACATCTGGACGTTGTCGCCTACGGTGACCTTTTGGGATGCGGGAGAGTTCCTCGCGGCGGCGAAGATTCTCGGCGTGCCTCATCCCCCCGGCACGCCGGCGTTCGTCATGCTCGCCAACGTGTGGGGCACCTGGTTTCCGCTGGGCAGCTTCGCCTATCGCGTGAACTTCATGAGTGCCGTGTTCAGTGCGGCCGCCGCCTCTTTCATGTTCCTCGTAGTGGCGAACGCGCTGCGGCACCGGTGGACCACCGATGCCGACGCGACGAATCCTGTTTTTGTGATCGGCGGCGCTGCCGCTGCCGCGATCATGTCAGCATTCGTGTTCACGGTGTGGCAAAATTCCAACGAAGCCGAAGTGTATACGATGGCGTCCTTCACCATTGCGGCCATCGCTTGGCTCGCGTCCCTTTGGCGCAAACATCGTGGAACGTCCCGTGCGGCACACATTCTCTTGCTGATCGTCTACCTGGGCGCGTTTTCCATCGGCAACCATCTATTGGCGCTTCTGGTGGGACCGGCGCTCGTCGGGTTCATGTGGCATGTGCTCAAGACCGAGCCGCTGCCCGACGCGTCGGATCGCAGAGTGGAATGGGCCGAGTGGGCCGTGGTTGGGGGAATCTGGGCCGTGCTCATCGGCATCGGCCTCGGCAGCACTGCAATCCTCACGTTTGCTGGATTGGTGTTTGTCGCGGCAGCCGTATTTGCCGTCAGCACGGGTGGCGGGCTTTTCACCGCCTCCATCGTGGCTATCGCAGCGGTGGGCGTATCGACTTACACGTACCTCTACATCCGCGCGGGTCTCGCTCCCATGATCAACGAGGCGGACCCGTCAACGTGGGATTCCCTCTTGGCCGTCATCCGTCGCGAGCAATATCCGCCCCGACTCCCCACTGACAACCCTATCTATCCGTCGGGCGCCGGGAATCCGGGAAGAAGCTTTGGATTGGTCCGGCTGCAGATTCTCAATTATCTACAGTATTTCGACTGGCAGTGGGCCAACGGGCTGGCGACATCCGAGTCGGTGTTCGCCAAAGCACGTCTCCCGTTCACCATGTTGTTCACGTCTTTGGGGATTTATGGGGCGTCGATCTTGCGGAGCAAAGATCGATCGGTGTTCTGGTTGCTCCTACTGATTTTCTTGATCACCGGCCCGGCGCTCGTGGGTTACATGAATTTCAAGCCGGGCTTTTCCTTGGGATTCGATCAATACGCCGAATCCAGCATGCACGAGGTCCGGGAGCGGGACTATTTCTTCCTGATCTCGTTTCAAGTGTGGGGGCTGTTCACCGGCATTGGCGTCGCCGGCCTGTATAGGCTCGCGAGGGAGAAACTCGAGCGAGCCTATCGGGAGAGCCGCGCGCCGGTTCCCGGTGCGCTGAAGGTCGCGCCCGCGGTCTTCGTCATCGCCCTGTGTCCCTTGGTGTTGAATTTCTCCGCGGCCAGCCGTGCCCACGGTCCCGATGCCGGTTTGGCGTTGGACTTCGCCCGCAACCTGCTGCAGTCGGTCGAACCGTACGGCATAATCTTCACGAACGGCGACAACGATACCTTCCCCTTGTGGTACGCCCAAGAGGTCGAGGAAATCCGGCAAGATGTGTCGGTGGTCAATTTGTCGTTGGGCAATACGCGGTGGTACATCAAACAGCTGCGTGATAATCCGGTGCGACAGTTCGATCCCGAGCAGGCTCCGTGGTATGCCGCCGACGCCCCCGAGGCGCCGCCGGGAGCGCTGCATTCGTTGAGCGACGACCAGATCGACAACCAGATGGGGCCGCAGCTGCTGCGCGACAGTCTGCGCTTTTATCACGGACGCATCCGTCACTGGTTCCCTGCGAACACGGCGCTCTACACGAAAGACTGGTTTATGCTCCGGCTGATCGTCGAGAACGCGGGGAAGCGGCCGATCTATTGGTCGACCACTGCCGGTAGCTCCAACTGGCTGGGGCTGAACCAGTATCTCGTTCAACAAGGGTTGGCGCTGCGTCTGTACGTGGCGGAAGAGCCGGATATCACGCGTCTGGTGCCCGGCCTGTGGGTGCCCGTCGATGTCCCGCGCACGGATTCCCTCGCCTGGCACGTGTACGACTATGCAGGTCTCTTCGATGTCGACTCGCTCGCGCTGGATCCCACCAACCGAAATATCGCCGGTAACCTCAGTATCCCGTTCCTGGTATTGGGTGGGGCGTACCAGGCGTTGGGCGACGACCGAGGGATGGCCGCCAACTTCCGGCGGGCGTACCACCTCTCACCGAACCCGGCGATCTTGAGCTTTCTCGAATCGACGACCGAGGTGGAGCTGCCCAGCACCGACGTTCCGCAGACGGCGCCGCTCGACGTGTTCGACAGCCTGTTGCCCGTGGGCAGGCAGCCAGAGAGTCTCCTGGTCAAGGGGGACAGCAACCGGGACCCGTGAAACCAGAGAGAAGCAAGAGATGAGCGGTGAGAAGGCCCCGCTCACTTCTTACCGTTCGCCTCTCCCCTTAAATTAAAAGGTTATGGACTTTGCGCTCATTCGGGAAAACCTGGCGCGCGTCCGCGAGGAAATCGACCGCATTCGGTGCACCGAAGGGCTCTCGCAAGAGGTACGGATCATTGCGGTTACCAAGGGACATCCGGTTGAGGCTATCGCGGCCGCTCAGGCGGTGGGAATCGAGGATATCGGCGAGAATCGGATCCAGGAGGCACTCGAGAAGCGAGTGAGGGCTGCCGACCTTCCGGTGCGATGGCACCTGATAGGCCACCTCCAGTCCAACAAAGCAAGGTTCGTGCCCGGAAATTTTTCCGTCGTGCATTCGCTGGACACACTCAAGGTTGCTGAGGCGCTGGCCCGGGCGCTACGCCGTCGTTCGATGGAAGGAACCGCCGTGGAGCCCCTTCGGGCGTTGCTCCAGGTAAATGTGGCGGGAGAGGGGCAAAAAAGCGGCTGTGCTCCCGATCAAGCGGCTGAGCTGGCGCACCGGATGGCAGAGATGCCGGAGTTGCGCCTCGAAGGTCTCATGACCATGGCGCCGTTGAGCGGCGACGCAAGGACCCAGCGCGACGTGTTCAGCGGATTGTGGAAGCTCCGCGACGGCTTGGTCTCGAACGGCCTCGTGTTGCCCGAGTTGTCTATGGGAATGTCGGACGATTTTCTAGCGGCCGTCGCCGAAGGCGCAACGATGATACGGTTGGGCACGGTCCTCTTTGGGGAGCGACAACGATGACAGAAGATAGTTTCCGCCTCACACCATTGGACATCCGGACACTTCAGTTTCGTCGGACGATCCGGGGATACGATCCGGCTGCCGTCGAGGAGTTTCGCGGGCACGTCGCATCGGAAATGGAGAATCTGCTGCGCGAGAAGGCCGTTTCCGATGAACAGGTTCGGAACTTTAGAGATCAACTCAAGTCGTTTCGCGAACGTGAGAAGGCGTTGAGCGAAGCGCTAGTGGTCGCGGAGCAGCTTCGTCAAAAGGCGGAAGAGCATGCCAACAGACAGGCAGAAATGATCATTCGCGAGGCGCGGGCTGAGGCGGCGAGCATCCTGAACGACGCACGTCAGGCGGAACAGGCGGTCCGGCGAGACATTGAATCAACTCGGCGCCAACTGGCATTGTATCTGGCGTCGTTCCGTGTGCTCCTCGAGCGAAACCTCGCCGAAGTGGAAGCGGTAGAAGCGCGTGAGCGGAACGGAGGCCGCCCGGAGGAGGCCAAGGAATCGCCGGAAACCGCCCCCAGGCGGCCGATCAGGCCGTCTGAGGGTCAACCACCGGCAGCCCGGCAGGTAGATCGTCAAGCGGTGCGACCGGGCACCGAATAGCGATGAGCAAAACACACCTCGGAGGCGTCATCGCCGGCGCGCTCGATACCGTCCGTGCTACAACGGACTTCGATCCAGATGTTGCGGTCATTCTGGGGACCGGACTCGGCGGGCTCGCAGAGGAGATCGAAGTGAGCGCCGAGATCGCGTACGAGGACATTCCAGGGTTTCCTCTCTCTACGGTTGAGAGCCACGCGGGTCGGTTGCTGTTCGGGATTCTTGGCGGCAAGAAGGTCGTGGCCATGCAAGGGCGGTTTCATCGATACGAAGGATACTCGATGCAGCAGATCGTGTTTCCGGTTCGGGTGATACACGCTCTGGGTGCGCGGACGCTGATCGTGTCGAACGCGTGCGGTGGCATGAATCCCTTGTGGAAACCCGGCGAGCTCATGCTGTTGGCGGATCACATCAATCTACTTGGGGACAGTCCTCTCATGGGGCCCAACGACGACTCGCTCGGCCCTCGCTTCCCGGACATGTCCCAGCCGTATGACGAGGAACTGCGCGCGGTGGCCCGAACGGTGGCGAGCGAGTTGCGTATTGTGTTGCGTGAAGGCGTCTACGTCGCCGTGACGGGGCCGAATCTGGAGACGCGTGCCGAATACCGTTTCCTGCGTGGAATCGGTGCAGACGTGGTTGGAATGTCCACGGTTCCGGAAGTAATCGCGGCGGTGCACATGAGCATGCGCGTGTTGGGCGTGTCGATCATCACCGACGCGTGTTTGCCCGACGCGCTCCAAGCGGTCGACGTGGCGCACATCATTGCAACCGCCGCCATCGCCGAACCGGACCTGACACGGTTGGTGAGCGCTGTGCTGGAGCGAATGAGCTGATGTCGTACGAACGTCTTCCGACTGGGACGGCCGACGAGCTGGAGCGAGAAGTCCTCGAGCAATGGCGGAAGGAAGATTTGTTTCGCAAGACGCTCGAGGCAGCGAGAGATGCACCGCCGTTCGTGTTCTATGAAGGTCCACCGACGGCTAACGGACGACCCGGCATCCATCATGTGTTCGCCCGTACCATCAAAGACCTCGTGTGCCGTTACCACTCGTTGAAAGGGCGCTCGGTCACCAGGATCGCAGGGTGGGATACACACGGACTTCCGGTGGAAATCGAGGTCGAGAAGGCGCTCAACATCAACGGCAAGAGTGATATCGAACGATTCGGAGTGGCGGAGTTCAATCGCCGATGCCGGGAGAGCGTGTTCCGGTATAAGAACGATTGGGAGTCCCTGTCGGATCGGATCGGCTATTGGCTCGACTACGACAAGCCGTACGTCACATACACCAACGAATACATAGAGTCCGTGTGGTGGCTGCTCAAGCAGCTTTGGTCGAAAGACCTTCTGTATGAGGGATACAAGGTGCTGCCGTATTGCAGCCGGTGCGGGACTTCGCTGTCGAGTCATGAACTCGCGATGGGATACGAGACGCACAGGAGCCCGTCGATCTACACCCTGTTCCGCCTGGTGGGGGAGAACGCCTCCACCGGGGCGCCGCGCCATTTACTGGTGTGGACCACGACGCCGTGGACTCTGCCTTCTAATGTTGCAGTGGCGGTCAACCCAGAGTATCGCTACGTCGAACTCGAGGTGGATGGAACACGGTTGGTCGTGGAAAAAACCATTGCCCAGACGAAGTCAGTGCCCGGCGGGACGCACGGTGAACCGCTGGGAAGCTTCACGGTGATCGCCGAATTTCAGGGGGGTGAGCTGGTCGGCAAGCGGTACGAACAGTTGCTGGACATTGTCGATGTCGACGCGGGAAGCGCGTTCCGCGTCATTTCGGGTGATTTCGTCACCCAGAAAGAGGGCACAGGCATCGTGCACATAGCGCCGGCGTTCGGAGCCGACGATTACGAGGCGATTCGGCGCGAAGAAATGGCGTTCGTGAACCCAGTCGACCCGCAGGGATGCTTTCAGGGCACCAATTGGAACGACATAAACGGGGCAACAGTCTTTGAGGCCAATGACAAGATTGCCGAACGTCTGCAACGAGAAGGCAAGGTATTCGGGCGGTACGAGCCGAAAGGATACGAGCACACCTATCCGTTCTGCTGGCGGTGCGACTCTCCGCTGATCTACTATGCGCGCCGATCTTGGTTCGTGCGGACGACAGCGTTCAAGGACCGGATGGTCACCTTCAACGACCATGTGCACTGGTATCCCCCGGAGGTGGGCACGCGACGCTTTGGCGAGTGGCTCGAGAACAACGTTGATTGGGCGCTGTCGCGTGACCGGTATTGGGGTACTCCACTGCCGGCCTGGACATGTGACACGTGTGGCGAGTGTGAAATGATCGGGGCCTTTGCCGAACTCTCAGAGCGGTGGGGCCGCGAGCTTCCGCAGGACTTCGACCCGCACAAGCCGTACATCGACGGCGTGACCTTTGCGTGTGCCTCGTGTGACGGCACGATGCGGCGCGTGCCGGAAGTGATTGACGCGTGGTTCGATTCGGGAGCAATGCCGTACGCCCAATGGCACTACCCCTTCGAAAACCAAGAAATGTTTCAATCGCATTTCCCGGCACATTTCATTTGCGAAGGTCTGGATCAGACACGTGGCTGGTTCTATTCGCTTCTTGCGATTGCAGCCGGCGTGAGTCAAGCAACTGCCTACCACAATGTGATTGTCAACGGTCTCCTGCTCGACGCAAAGGGCCGCAAGATGTCGAAGCGGCTCAGCAACGTGATCAATCCCTGGGATGCGGTCGAACAATTTGGTGCAGATGCGGTAAGGCTCTACCTTCTCGCATCGAGTCAGGTGTGGCTACCCAAACGTTTCGATGCGAAAGCGATTCCCGAGGTTGCCGGAGGCTTCCTCAACCGTCTCCGCAACACGTACGATTTCTTTGCCCGGTATGCTGATTCCATTGGAGTCGAACAAGCGCTCCCGATCGAGCAACGAGCGATAATCGATCGTTGGCTGCTAAGTCGGGTGGCGGCCGTGGCGCGAGAAGTGAACGCCGCCTGGTCGAACTTCGATGTGACGACGGGAACACGCACGTTGATGAATTTCTGCGACAACGATCTCTCACAATGGTACGTGAGGTTGAATCGATCCCGCTTCTGGGCTCCGGACAGCGAGGCCGATCCTGCGGCCGTCGCGACGTTGCACGGCACCCTCGTCACGGTGGCCCGTCTCGCAGCGCCCGCCGCGCCGTTCCTCAGTGACGCGATTCATCGCCGACTCACCGGAAGTTCGGTGCACCTGGCCACGTTCCCCGACGATCTGCCGGGCCGCGATCCGGCGCTCGACGAAGCGATGGCCACCATTCGTCGGTTGGCCTCACTGGCGCGAAGCGCTCGTGGCAGTGCGAGTCTGGGAGTTCGGCAACCACTTGCCGAAATGCGAGTCGCGGTTCCCAGCGCGGTGACCGGACCGGAATTTGATGCCTGCCTGCAACTGCTGGCTCGCGAGGTAAACGTCAAGTCGGTCACGGTGGTCGCTTCTGACGCCGAGCTCGTGTCGCTGAAAGGGAAGCCGAATTTTCGGTCGCTGGGAAAGGTGTACGGCGAGCAAACGCCGCGGGCGGCCGCGGCGGTGGGGGAACTGAGTGCCAAGCAGCTCGCGGCACTCGAGGACGGTCAGGCGGTCAGTGTGAAAGTCGATGGGACCTCGTTCGAGTACCGGCCCGAGGACGTAGTGGTGGAACGGGAAGTCTCCACCGACTGGCTCGTTCAGACGGAGGGCTCGCTGGTCGTTGCCGTCAATCCCGAGATGTCCAACGAGCTGCAGCAGGAAGGCCTGGCCCGGGAACTCGTGAATCGGGTACAGCGGCTTCGCAAAGATGCGGGGTACGACTATACTACGCGGATCGCTTTGGCCGTAACCGGCGCGGACGACGTCTTGGCAGCAGCCCGCGCCTTTGACACTTTTATAGCGGGCGAGACGCTGGCCCGGCGTTTTGAGATCGGGGATGAACTTGTGGGTCCCGACGTTAGGGAGACGGTGAACCTCAACGGACGGGATGCCGTTGTAATGCTCGAGCGTTTCAAAGGTGAGGACGGAGCGTATTAAAAGTAATGAACAAGAGGCAGTTAGCACATCTAGAGAAAAGGCTCCTGGAAGAGCGGGCGCGGGTAGTAAAGGAACTCGGTCACTACGACGAGTCCTTCAGCTCGACGCTGCAGGGAGCGGACGGGAACCTCTCGTCATATTCTTTCCACATGGCCGACCAGGGCACCGACGCAATGGAGCGCGAGAAGCAGTTTCTCTTCGCGTCGCAAGAGGGACGCTACCTATGGCACGTGAACGAGGCCCTGCGTCGGCTGTATGGCTCGCCGAAGACGTTCGGCCAATGCCACGAATGCGGCGAGCCGATCGATTTCGATCGCCTCGATGCGCTCCCGCACGCCCGGTTATGCATCAAATGCAAGGCAAAAGAGGAAGATGAAAAACAGCGGCGGTAGCCAACGATTGTTCTGGATGGTTGGTGGCCCGGTCGTCGCGCTGGACATCCTCACTAAGCTGCTCGCCGTACGGCATCTTCCTCCACACCCGCTCCAGATCTTCGGCGATTTGCTGACTCTCCAGCTGGTGTACAATCCGGGCGCGGCCTTCGGAATCCATGTCGGAACGTATTCGCGCTGGGTCTTCCTGGTGCTGGCGATCGTGGCGCTGATTGTCCTGGGTTCCATGGTGCGCCACACGAAGCCCGGGGATTACCTGCGTCTCATCGCGCTTGGCCTGGTGTGTGGGGGTGCAGTGGGGAATCTCATCGATCGCATACGCAGCAGCCGCGGTGTGGTGGACTTCGTCGACGTGGGGATCGGCGTCCATCGCTGGCCGACGTTCAACGTCGCCGATGCAGCGGTGACCGTAGGTGCCATTTTGCTCGCGCTCGTCCTGTGGATGGAAGGCCGGCAAGAGGAGGGTGCCGGCCGCGTGGAGGCGTCCGGCCCCACCGAGGCCTCCTTGTAGGTGCCCGAGACCCTGACCTTTCAGGTGACGGTCGAGTCGACAGAGCGGCTGGACCGCTTTCTTGCCAATCAGCTTAGCATCTCTCGTACCCAATCTGCCCGCCTCGTAGCAGAGGGAGCGGTGACGGTCAATGGCTCCGTGGGTCGCTCCGGTCGCAGACTGGCCCGCGGTGACACTGTCGCGGTGGAGTTTCCCGACAGGGAGCCGCGACGCGAGCTTCAGCCATATCCCATCTCCCTCGACATCGCATTCGAAGACGAGCATCTCCTGGTGGTCAATAAACCAGCCGGCTTGGTGGTCCACCCAGCCCCGGGACATTGGCAAGACACGCTGCTTAACGCATTGGTGACGCGCGGCACTGCGTTGGCACCCGGAGTAGGCGATCGTGCAGGGATCGTGCATCGCCTCGACCGGGACACATCGGGGTTGATGGTGGTGGCGAAGACGGAGGAGACCCACCGACGCCTGGGACGTGCTCTGGCGGCGCGTCGAGTCGAGCGGGAATACGCCGCGCTCGTGTGGGGGCACATGACGAGGGGTGGGGGCGGATGCGTGATCGACGAGCCGATCGCCCGCCATCCCAGAGATCGGAAGCGGATGATGGTGGTGGCCACCGGCCGCCCGGCCCGAAGCCGGGTGGAACAGGTTGCTCGATTCAACGCTTGTGACCTGGTGCGCGTCGCTTTGGAGACGGGGAGAACTCATCAGATCAGGGTGCACCTGGCCCACGTGGGCCATCCAGTGGTGGGCGACCCGGTCTATGGAGGCGGCGGAGCCCGGCGGATGACGGGTCCGCAGAGGCCCCACGCAGACGCCGTCGAGGGGGCGCTATCCCGCCAGGCGTTGCACGCCGCTCGGTTGCGGTTCGCGCACCCCGCGACTGGCGATATGTTGGAGTTTCGGGCCGAGTGGCCTGAAGATTTGCAGAGGTGCTTGGCGCTGGCGAGTGGCGAATCGGCCTTGCTTGCTGGGGTTCCGGCGCTCGACTATTTTCGCTTCTTCACCTAGGATGGCCGACCTGGTGGGGGCTCGACTCCTCGTTTTTCGAGTTGGAGAAGTGCAGTGCGCCGTTGAGGCATCGGCGGTGCGTGAGATCCTGCCGGTCCAGCCGGCGACGAGGGTGCCCGGGGCGCCCGAGCAGGTAGCCGGCCTCATCAACGTTCGTGGCCGAATCATTACCATCGTCTATGCGCACAAATGCCTGGGGCAACGGTTCCAAGACACACCAGGGTCGCTGGTGCTGCTGGAGCTCGGGTCTCGAACCGTCGGCCTTATCGTGGATGAAGTGATCGATCTGATCTCGATTGCCGAGGGCATGCTTGCCGAGCGTGACGGGCTGCCGGGGATCGAGGCCGAGTTCGTTCGCGCGGTGGGCCGGCAAGGCGGTGAATCTTTCGCCTTGCTGGATACCGAGGCGTTGCTGAGTCCGATCTTGCATTAGTAGGAGGGGCTGTGAGTCATACGGTATTGGTGTGTGACGATGCGATTTTCATGCGCACCATGATCAGCGACATACTCACTCAAGCTGGTTATGAGGTGATAGGCGAAGCGGAGACCGGCACCCAAGCCGTCGAGCGCTTCAAAGAGTTGAGTCCTGATCTCGTCACGATGGACATCGTGATGCCGGAGATGGGAGGAATCGACGCCGTCCGCGAGATCGTAAAGATTGCGCCGAACGCGAAGATTCTGATGTGCAGCGCGATGGGACAACAAGCCCTGGTGGTGGAGGCGATCCAGGCCGGTGCCAGGGACTTCATTGTGAAGCCGTTTCAGCCCTCGCGCGTCCTTGAAGGGGTGCAGCGAGTTCTCGAGTAGGCCATGGATCCGGCCAAGTACGCCGAGCTATTCCTGGACGAAAGCCGCGAGCATCTCGCTACTCTCAATCAGCAGCTTCTCGCCTGGGAGAACGATCCCAGCGCCACGGAGCCACTCGGGACGCTCTTCCGCGCGGTGCATACCATCAAAGGGATGGCCGCGACCATGGGCTACGCCGTCGTGGCCAATGTCGCGCATCGGGTCGAGAATCTGCTCGACTTGCTGAGAGACCGCCGCCAGGCAGTGTCTGCCGATACCCTCGAGCTGCTGTTCCGAGCGGCCGATGCGCTCGAACAAGCCGTCGAGCGTTCTGTGGTGGGGGAGGAAGAGTCTGTGGATGTCGCCGAGTTGTTGCACGGGCTCGACCAGGCCGCCCGCGCGTTGAAGCCGGCCAAAGCCCCGACGCAGGGTCGTCGGCCGACTCCGGAGGCGACGGCTCAACCAGAAGTGGGTGGTCGCGCCGTCCGCGTGGTCATTCGGCACGATGCGCCGCTACGAGGTGCCCGTGCGCTGCTGGTGCTTCGCAACATGGAGGGCCTGGGGACAGTGGCAGGCGTGCACCCGAACGTGTCCGCGCTGGAGTCGGAAGAGTTCGATGGAACGTTCGATTTTCGACTGGTGAGCGATGCGTCTGATGCGCTGCTAGAGACCAGTATTTGGGCAGCGGGCGATGTAGAGTCTGTCCACATAACTGCCGCAATCCGGTCGGAGGCGAGGCAGGATGAGACGAGAACGGGCATGAAGTTCCGTCACGTCAGGGTAGACGTCCGCCGCTTCGACAATCTCATGGACCTGATCGGGGAACTCTTGACAGCGCGCAGTAGGCTGGTGGAGCTGTCGAGCGAGCGAGCCGACCCAGAGCTCGAAGACGTCGCGCTGCGCACAACACACCTGTCGAGCGCGCTGCAGCACGAAATCATCGAGATGCGCATGACGCCGGTGTGGCAGGTATTCGACCGGTTCCCGCGTTTGGTTCGTGACATGGCCCGACAACTCGAGAAACGCATTTCCTTTCATATCGATGGCAAGGAGATCGAACTAGACAGGGCGATCCTCGACGAGATAAGCGATCCACTGGTGCACCTCTTGCGGAACGCGGTTGACCATGGGATAGAGAAGCCGGAGGTGCGGGAAGGCGCCGGCAAGCCTCCCGAGGGGCGCATCGAGCTTTCGGCGGCGCGGGAGCGCTCCACGGTTGTCATTCGTGTCAGCGACGACGGTCGGGGGATCGACAGGGATCGAATTCTGCAGGTTGCCAAGCAGCAGGGACTGGCAGATGCCGAGGTAGATGTCCTGACCGACGACCTACTGCTAAGGATACTTGCCCGGCCCGGGTTCTCTACTGCCGAGCAAATCTCGGAGGTGTCGGGTCGGGGAGTCGGCCTTGATGCGGTCGCGACGCGGCTCCAGGCGTTCGGCGGGTCGCTGGAAATTCAAAGTGAGTTGGGCCGGGGCTCGACGTTCACGCTTCGCCTTCCGCCCACGCTGGCGATCCTGCCGGCGTTGCTGGCGCGGATCGGCGACGAGCGATACGCTCTGCCGTTGACTCATGTAGAGGAGACCATCGATTTTGACAGCGCCGTAGTCACTGACCCGGATGGTACGGAAGCGATGGTGTTGCGGGAGCAGGTCGTGCCGCTCGTACATCTGAGAAGTGTGGCGGGTGTAGACGGGGACGTTCCTCGGAGACGTTCTGTCATTATCCTAGGGGTAGGGGATCGACGCGGCGGGCTCGTGGTCGATCATTTGCTGGGGCAGCGAGAGATTGTAGTGAAGGGGTTTGACGCGCCAGCGGGCACACTTCCTATCTTCAGTGGTGCCACGATCCTGGGAGACGGCCAGCCCGTTTTGATCCTAGACGCGGCGCGATTGGTATGACGACGAGGATGGAATGGAAGACGTTCGCGATCTAAAGGCGCTGCAACTCGACGCCCTTCGCGAAGTGGCCAATATCGGTGCCGGTCATGCGACCACCGCCTTGTCGCAGCTGACCAAGCGCAAGATCCTAATTTCCGTGCCGCAGATCACCGTGACGCGGATCGAGGAAGTCCCCAAACTGATGGGTGACGCCGACGCGCCTGTGGCGGCTGTGCTCATGCACATGCTGGGTGATCTTACCGGACGAACGCTGCTGATGTTCCCGGAGCCCGATGCGAGGCTGCTCTGTGACTTGCTCAACAAGCGGGAGATGGGTACCACGACGCATTTCGCAGAGCTGGAGCAATCCAGTGTCAAAGAGGCCGCCAACATCCTGGGCGGAGCCTACATGAACGCGCTGGCGGATTTCATGGGGATGATGATCCTGCCATCGGTTCCCAGCTTGGTCATCGACTTGGCCGGAGCTGTGGTGACCACCGTATATCTCAACTTCGGGCACGACCGGGATTTCGTGTTATGCGTCCAGACGGACTTCGAATTCCAGGACGTGGGACAAATCTTGACCGGTCAATTCCTGCTGCTTCCAGATTTGGCGTCACTGAAGGCCATCTTCGACGCCATTCGCGTCGACTGACGGCTGAATATGAACCAGAAGGCCGTGGAACGACAGGCTGACGTCCTTCGCTCCTTCGCCCGTCGTATCGATCCCTCCGATGCCGGGGCTCACAACAACCTTGGCGTATTCTATTTTAAGAAAGGATTGATCGAGGACGCTATCGAGCGATTTCGCGTCGCGCTCGAACTGGACCCCAAGATGACGGTGGCCCAGCGCAATCTCGAGATTGCGTACACCGAGACGGGATACTACGACCGCAAGGTCGCGGAACTGCGGGAACTGTTGCGGCAAGATCCAGACGAGCGGGATGCGAGGTGGGAGCTGGGTCGCGCCTATGCAACGCTGGGAGAACACGACGCGGCCATCTCGGAGTTCACGGAGCTGTTGGCCCACCGGCCGAACGACGTAGCGACAGTCACGCAACTCGGCCTGGCGGAGAAGCGGCGCGGTAACCTCGACGCCGCCACCGAATGGTTCGAGAAGGCGGTGGAGCTGGAGCCGGAAAGCGCGGTAGGACATTTCTACCTAGGCGAGGTGCTGTATAATCGCGGCCAGCAAGCGGAAGCGCTCAAGGTGCTCACCCGTGCAACCGAGTTGAACCCCGACAATGCAGAAGTCCACTACCTCATAGCGTTCCTGTTGGGTGAGACGGGGCGTCACGAGGAAGCCCGTGCAGCGACGAAGCGTGCGATTCAACTCAATCCCAGCTTCGGTCATGCACAGACCAACCTATCGCTCGAGCGCTACATCGGTGATCGTAAGAGCGGGCCGTTCAAACTTCCCGGAGACCAACATTCGGAACTAGACGAGCGAGGAGCGGTTGCTCACATCAAGTTGGGGCAGGCTTTTCGCGAACAAGGCTATTACAACGATGCGCTGCGCGAGTACCGCCTGGCACTCGACCACGGAGAGGACCGGTGTGGCGTGCTCCACGCCATGGCGGAGGTTCACCTGCTCAAGGGAGAACACGGGGCCGCCATCGACTTATATGAAACACTGGTCGGCGACGAGCCCGGCGTGGCGAAGCTCTGGAATGAGCGCGGTGTAGTTCTCCATCAGCTCGGGCAGGCCGATGAGGCTATCGCGTCTTATCGCACCGCCATGGGACTCCAGCCGGATTACGCATTGGCTCTCAACAACTTGGCCGTCACATTGGCGCAGGCTGGAGACATCGAGGAGGCTATCTCCCGATTCAGGAGTGCCATCAGTGCGGATGGGTCTCTGGTCATCCCGCGGCTTAACCTCGGATTGCTCTTCTTGAAGTCGCGACGGTTGCACTTCGCGCTGCAGGTATATCAACAGATATTGACAGTGGATCAGAGGTCTGCACTCACGTGGAATGGATTGGGATTGGTGCTGCTCGAGTTGGGTCGTGCGGAAGACGCGCGAAACGCGTTTGCGCGCGCGGTAGAAAACGGACCCGAATTTGCCGAGGCTCACTATAACTTGAGTTTTGTGCTCTCGGCGCTGGGGGATTACGACGACGCGTTGCGAAGTGTGACACGGGCACAGACCCTCGACCCTTATTACGTACCTCAGAAGTTCCGTTTGGCCATCGATCTACAACTTGCGGATCCCATGATCACGGTCGTCCCCGACATATCGGCTGACGTGGAGGCGAGCACCGCCGGGGCGGAGTTCGAACTCGATTCGGGCGTGATCGACGAAATTTTTGCGGAGCTCGCGCCGGTGCAGCCCTCGGTCGCACCTGTTGCTGCCGAGGACCCTTACGCGCTCGCGCGTGAGTATCTGAGCAAGGGGTTGCTGGATCTCTCTGCCGCCGAGGCGGCGCGATCGATCGCCCGGGGTGGTGATCCGGTGGAGGCGGCCGTTCTCACCGGAACGATTTACGCCAGGCAGGGTCTCCACGGCGAAGCGCGGGAGCGATTCCATGAAGCGCGCCAGCGGTCCCCGGAACGCGTTGATGCGTACCTCGGTGAGTTCGCGGCGCTGTTGGCCTTGGATCGTGGAGGAGAGGCGCTAGACGACGCCGAGACACTCGCCGCCCGGCACCCTGATGATGTGGAAGTCAAAGTCATGCTGGCGCGGGTGCGATTGGCGAGTGGTGATCCTGCGGGGGCGCTTGGGGCGCTGAACGAGGCTAGGACTCGGGCTCCGCAACGTGCGGATATTTTCAGGCTCGAGGGCGACATCTTAGTCGGCATGGACGATTTGGCGGCAGCGTGTCAGGCATACCAGCATGCGCTGGCGCTGGATCCCAAGCTGACAGACCTGCAGTACGCGTTGGGGCAGGTCTACGAGCGTCGAGAGGATTGGCACGGTGCAGAGACCGCGTACCGCGAGGCCCTCGATGCGCTGCCGACCTATTCGGAGGCGGCCGTGGCACTGGCCAATCTCTTCATGAAGCGCGACACGCCGCGGGCCGCCGTAGATTTGCTCATTCACATTCTTGCGGTGTGTCCGTCCGATCGAAATGCTCTTTTTGCTCTGGGAAGAGCCCTGTTCCGAGATGACCGCATCGATGAAGCGCTACAGGTGTTTGAGCGCCTGGTGACGTACGATGATACCAACGTCGAGGCTCTGTTCTATATGGGGGTCGGTCTCGCCCGGCGACGGCACTTCACGCAGGCGGTGGCCGCGTGGCAGCGCGTCATCGCGCTCGACCCCACGAGTTCAGCGGCGCAACGTGCGCGTCGGCACATCCGTTCCGCGACGGACCTCAAGCGAATCTTCAGCCACGAGGCGGCCTAGCATGGCGATCGAAGGCCCCCTCAAAGAACTGGGGATCCACGACGTGTTCCAGCTGTTGGACCTGAGTAGGAAAACCGGGATCCTTCGAGTGACTTCTGATTTGCGCAATAACGAGGGAAGGGTGTGGTTCGAGAACGGCGCGATCTTGTTCGCACAGTTGCGCAGCAACCCTCATCCGCTTGGCGAGATGCTGATGCGCGCCGGCAAGATTACGGAAGCAGATCTGCAACGGGCGTGCGGGATGCAGAAGCAAGGTGACAAACGTCCTATCGGGGAGATCCTCGTTGAAATCGGCGCCATCACCAACAAAGAGCTCGACCGCCAAGTCCGGTTTCAGTCCGAAGAAGTCATCTTCGAGATGATGGGCTGGCAGGAAGGCTATTTCTCGTTCGACGAGGGTTACGAACAACAGGTTCCGGCCGATGCCAAGACGCAGATTCGGACCGAAGCGCTGCTCATGGAGGGTGCACGGCGTATCGACGAATGGTCGCGCATGAATCGCAAGATCCCGCATACCGGTGTGGTGCCGACGTTTTCGGCGAGCGGTGAAGCCAAAGAGGGAGATCTCGATCTGTTACCGGCAGAATGGGAGGTATTGGCGGCCATCGATGGGGAGCGAGATGTCCGGGCGGTAGCGCAGTATTTGGGCCGATCGGAGTTCGATGTCGCCAAGACGGTGTTTGGCCTCGAGAGCGCAGGCGTCTTGATAATCAATGAGCCGCAGCCGGTGGCGAAAGCCGGTCCGGGGGAAGACGCTTCGTCGTACATTGACCAGGTCGAGATCGCGGTGAGCATGAGAGATTTCGATCGAGCGCAGACGGTGGCGGAAACGGGGCTCGGTTTCCATCCGCACTCCGCCGAGTTGCACATGTTGTTGGCCAAAGTGTTCCGCGCGCAGAGTGATTACACCAAAGCCGAGGACTACTGTCGCCGGGCGTTGCGCCTGGATTCCATGCTTACTAACACTCACCGGTTGATGGGTGACGTACTGGCTTTACAGGGCCGATTCACGGAAGCCGTAGAATGGTGGGAGCGGTGGCTTCGTATCCAAGATGGGAGCCCTGAGCCGCACCCTGATGTCGGGGGGGTGCGAAGCGCAGTGCAAGCCGCGCAACTGCTGCACAACCAGTTGAGGGCCTCACATGGCTGATGACGTGAGAAGCATGACCGCCGAACTGGTCCGCGACCCGACAAGTCTCGTTTTCTTGCGGTTGGGTGAAGTTCTCCGTGCGGAAGGACAGGTTGATGCCGCCAGGAAGGTGGCGCTCACTGGGTTGGAGCGGAATCCGAACCTTGCCGATGCCCATGACCTGTACGCACGTGTTCTCGTCGATGCGAGCGAGTTGGACCACGCGCAACGTGTTTGGGAATCCGTTTTGCGAATCGACCCGCGGCACCAAGGTGCGCACAAGGGATTGGGCTTCCTGCATTACAGTCGCGGGGACTTGGACACGGCTCTCGATCATTTAGAGTTGGCCGTTGCGGCAGATCCCACCAACCAGAATGTCGTGCAGGCGCTGCAAGCGGTGCGCAACGTGGCCGACTCACTGACGGCCGAAGAGCCAGTCGATGCGTTTGCCGGGTTCGAAGGGAAAGACCGCGGGATCCTCCTGGTCGATAGCCAGGGCCGTGCTCTTGCCGGTAGAGTGATGACCGGCGAAGGCCACGACGGAACCGACGCGGTAGCAGCCCATCTGGTTGGGGTGACTCAAGAGATGGTACGCACGGCGCGAATGTTGAAGCTCGGGGATTGGCAGTGGTTGGTTGTTGAGGGGACAGACGGGAATGCCCATCTCACCGCGCCGAGTGGCGACTCGCTGCTCTTCGTAGTACAGGGTCGGGATGTGCCCGCGGGACGCCTCGCCTTGCTGGCGGATCATGCAGGCGCTGCAGCACGAACTTGGCTTGCGGCGCAGCGTCTGTGAGCGACCGATTCAAGGGAATACTGGATGCGATCACACGCGTTCGCGGGGTGCGCGGAGCGATGATTGTGGTCTGGCAGGACGGCTTGATTGTTTCGGATTCGTTGATGGAAGGGGTTCGGGGCAATGCGGTGGCGGCCCTCACCTCGAGCGTGACGAAGTACGCGGAGAATGCGATGTTGGCGAGTGGGATGGGGAGGCTGCGATTCTTGCACCTGCAGGCGTCGAATGGCGTGTTGTTGGTCGTTGCTACGGAGGGTGAGATTCTGGTCGTTGCCATCGCCGAGCCCTCAGTCAATGTCGGGTTGGTGCGTTTGGAACTGATTCAAGCGGCCGAGGCAGTGAGGTGACGCGTACGTATGCTGTAGATCCGTGGGTTGAGAAGCCGCTGGAGGCGTTCGTGGCCGAGGCTGGGGCTCGCTTAGCGCTGTTGATGACGCCGGTTGGTCAGGTGATCGCCCAATACGGGTTTACCCGAGCTGTGGACGTGATGGCAGCGGCGGCGCTGGGAGCGGGTATCGTGGCTTCGACGGGAGAGATCGCTAAGTTACTCGATGAGCCGACATTTTCGGTTCTCAATCACCAAGGGAAACGCCATGGGATTCTCCTTGCCGGATTCGACACTCCCCGTGATCGGATGGTTTGTCTAGTGGTGTATGGTCCGGAATCGACACCGGGACTCGTCCAGCTGTTCTTCGAAGAATTCTCCCGCGACGTTCGCGACGCGTGCCCAGAACCCGAGGCACCCAAGCAAGTGCTCGCTGCCGACTTCGAACGTGAACTCAATGAAAGCCTCTCAGCTCTTTTCCGGACCTGACCGATGTCGCTCGTAAACTTCACGACGCGCGAGATCACTTGCAAGATCGTCTACTATGGACCTGGGCGGTCCGGGAAGACGACGAATCTGCAGTACATCTACGACCAGGTTCCCACAGATAGGTGCGGGCGGATGGTATCGTTGGCGACGCAGACCGACCGCACCCTGTTCTTCGATTTTCTCCCACTGGATTTGGGGACGATTTCCGGGTTCACTACCAAATTCCAATTGTACACCGTACCGGGACAGGTCTACTACAACGTGACGCGCAAACTGGTACTGCAGGGTGCCGACGGTGTGGTGTTCGTGGCCGACAGCCAGGTCCGGCAACTAGATGAGAATCTCGGAAGTCTGCAGAACCTGCAGGCTAATCTGCTGGAGCAGGGGATCGACGTTCGAACGCTTCCTCTGGTTTTCCAGTACAACAAGCAGGGACTTCCGCGCGAGCTCGTCTTCCCGGTAGAGGAACTCGATGATGCAATGAATTTCCGCGGCGTGCCGAGTTTCGGAGCTGACGCACTTACTGGGAACGGCGTATTTGAAACGCTGCGGTCCGTCTCAGAGCTTGTCCTGCGCAAGCTCAGCGAGGAACCATCAGCGTGACCGTCGAGCTGAACCCGCGGTTTACCTTCGAGACGTTCGTGGTTGGGCCCAGCAACCGGCTTGCGGTTACTGCATGCCGTACGGTCTCGGAGCACCCCGGGGCGGCCTACAATCCCCTATTCATTTATAGCCAGACGGGACTGGGCAAGACTCATCTCCTGATGGCGGTCGGACAACTGGTATGCGAGCTTTCTCCAACCGCCACCGTCGAGTACCTCACTCTCGATGAGTTTGTCGAGGAGTATCACGCTGCGGTTTCAGCGGGCACACCGGGTGACTTTCGGGATCGGTTTAGTAGTGCCGATGTCGTACTACTGGACGACGTCCAGTTCCTCAGTCACAGCAAAGAGATGCAAGCCGAATTGATCCGACTAGCGTCTGAGTTTCAAGAGGCGGAACGACAGCTCGTGCTGACCAGTGATCGTCCTCCGGCGGACATCGAAGATCTTGATGACCGCCTGCTGGAGCAACTCGATGGTGGATTGATTGTAGACATCGGTATTCCGGAATACGAAATGCGTCTCGCGATCCTGCAACGTCGAGCCGAGGAAAGTGAGGTCGAGTTCTCACCTGAGGTGCTGGCAGCGATCGCCGAGTTCGACGTACAACACGTGCGTGCGCTGCTCGGCGTGTTCAATCGGCTTCAGGCGTTTCAGTCAGTGAATGAACAACCGTTAACGCTCCAGCAGGCGCGAGCGCTCGTGCTCGGCGAAACGCCTGTTGCCGAGCCTGAGGCCGCAGCATCGGAAGAGGGGGAAGCGGCTGGCGAGTTCGATCGATTCCTGTCCGACTTGAAGGTTACAGTCACACAACAGGTCGAGGGATGGAAAACAGAGATCCAACACGCCATCACAGAATGGTCGGGACGAGGTTATGACACCAAGCCTCTGGAAGTGCTGCTAGGACAGGACGTTCCTGGGGCGACGGACGCGGCAGTTGGGGCGTTTGAAGAAAGGATCGAGCGGCTTCGTAGCCTAGAGGCGGAGATTGTGGAGTTCGACCCCGAAGCGGCGCGGCACCCTGTCTTCAAGTCGCCGGATAGAATTGCAGAAGCGGAGCAACTCGTTCGAGAGGCGCGGGAGAAGTTCATACCGCCGCCCGGACCGTCCGAGGCTTTTTCGCTCGAATCGTTCGAGGTTGGTGAAGCGACAAGAGTGGCTCTCGAGGCGGGACGGTCGGTAATCGCGCAGCCGGGAACGCTTTACAGCCCACTGATGTTGGTTGGACCGGCCGGTGTCGGCAAGACGCACCTGCTACACGCCATCGGTCGGGCGCTGGACGCCGAGGCCGGTGGTGCCGTTGCCTGCCTAGCGGCTGGGACATTTGTGGAAGAGCTGGTGAAGGCGATCGAGCAGGACAGGCTGTCGGCGTGGCGCGCTCGGTATCGCCACGCATCTGCATTCCTGTTGGACGATGTGCACGAGATAGGCGCGCGATCGCAAACCCAGGAAGAACTGTTCAACCTGTTCAATCTGTTTGTAGATACCGGGCGCCAAATGGTGTTTACAGCGAAGGTGTCACCCCAGGAGATGGAGGGGCTGGACGACCGGCTCAGATCCCGTCTCGCTGGAGGCCTGGTGGCCATGATAACGCCGCCCGATACGGAATTGCGCCGTACGATTGTGTGTTCCCACTTGGAGGCTCGAGTGGGATCAGCCGAAGCGGATGTGGTTGATTACCTGGCTGAACTAGCAACTGAGTCGGTCCGATCGCTTCTGAACGTCGTGCAACGCGTGGTGACCGGCGCAGAGGCGATGGGGAGGAGGCTGGACGTGGAATCGGCGCGCCGATTGTTGGAGGAGGTGCGCAAGCCGGAGCCGCATGCTTCATCGCCCGGTCGTGCGAGTGGCGGTATGGCCGCTCCGCCCGGAGCGTTGAGGAGCCGGGAGAAGATCGTTTGGCATTGGCCGAACATGGCCGAGCGCGTCATCGAGGAGCTATCGTGATGGCCATCAAGGGAAGTTTGAAAGAAGCTTCGCTTCCGGACGTGCTGCAACTCCTGGCGCTGGGTAAGAAGACCGGATGCCTGTCGGTTACTGATCGCACCAACCTGGGCAACATCTATTTCGACAACGGGTGGATTTGTTACGCGTCGATCGTCAATCGCCGGGATCGACTCGGTGACATGCTCATCCAGAGCGGGAAGATCGCTCATGAGCAACTGGAACAGGCCATCGAGCGGCAAACAAATGAACGACAAAGCAAGCTGGGCCGGTTGCTGCTGGAAAGCGGTGCCATTACCGAGGCCGACCTAGAACAGTGCGTGCGGATTCAGGTAGAAGAGGCTGTGTACTACCTCTTCACGTGGACGCAAGGGAGCTTCCGTTTTGACGTGGACGTCAAACCTGAGGGCGAGGACGCCATACTCTCGATCAACCCGGAATCGTTGCTACTAGAGGGCGCCCGTCGAGTGGACGAGTGGAGCCTGATCGAAAAGAAAGTCCACTCCTTCGACTGCGTATTCGCGGTTGACGGAGCCCGCCTGTCGGCGGCCGACGTCGAACTCACACCCGAACAAGAACTCATCGTGAAATTCCTCAACGGCGAACGTGATGTGAGCGAGCTGATGGAAGAGTCGGGGTTGGGTGAGTTCGATACCGGTAAAGCGTTGTACGGCTTGATTACCGCCGGATTCGTTCACCGGACGAGCGCTCGCTCGCTCGCACGGTCGAGCGAACCCGCGGCGGCAACTCGAATCAAGGAGCATTGCAACCTAGGAGTGGCGTTTTACAGGACCGGGATGCTGGAAGAAGCCACGCGGGAATTTCGCCGCGTCGTGGAGCTGAAGAGTGACGAAGCTTCGGCGCATTTCTACCTCGGCCTGGTCGCGACGAAACAGGACGATTGGCCGGAAGCGCACCGCGCCTTCCAGCGCGCTGTCGATATCGGCGGGCCCCAGCCCACCGCGTTGCACAATTTGGCTCTGAGCCTGGAGAAGCTCGGCCGCCTCGACGAGGCGGAGGCGACGTTCGGTGACGCCACCAACCGCGCGCGCCGCGATCCGCGCATTCTCACCGGATGGGGTATCGCAGCGATGCGCCAAGATAAGTTCGCAGTGGCGGAAGGGCGTTTGGATAGGGCCAGCGAGGTGGCGGAGCCGAACGACCTGTCTGCCGTGTGGTACTGGGCGCGATCGATTGTGGCGGCGGTCGGCGAAGACTACGAAACGGCCCAGTCGATTTTGCGTGACGGGGTGGAGCGGTACCCCCGTCATCCGGTGTTGCGCAACAACCTGGCTGCCATTCTCGAGATCGTAGGAGAGACCGATCAAGCGGAGAAAATGCTGCGCGCCGCGCACGCAGACGGACTCATGCTTCCGCAGCTGTCGAAGAACCTCGGAGATGTGCTCTACCGCGCCGGCCGTTATGACGAGGCGTGGAATGCCTATCAGCAAGCAGTCAAGTTGCACACCGAACTCGGCGATGATACGTATTTCAAGCTGGGCAACATCGCATATAAGCGCTTCGATCACGCTACGGCATTGGCCATGTGGCATAAGACCCTGCAACTCAATCCGAACCACCAACTTGCACGCACCAACATCGACACGATGAGCGCGCTGCAGTGAAATCTCCGGGAAACGATAAGGCCCTGCAAGAACTGCTCCAACAGATCAACGCGGTGCGCGGCTTTAGTTGCGATGCCTACGGTGCGCGGCTTTAGTTGCGATGCCTACAAGGAAAGTGGCCTGCGCCGGGCGCCTGGCGGTGAGAATGCGAGCATGTGGTGTCCCCACGTTCGCGCAGTACGCGCAGCACCTCCACGAGAACACAGCGGAATACGATCGCCTGCTCGACGCATTGACCATCAATGTCACGAAGTTCTACCGCAACGCCGATACCTGGGACCGGCTGGCGACCACCGTCGTCCCCGATCTGCTGGTGCGTCGGGGAAGTGCTTTCAGGTGTTGGTCGGCCGGGTGTGCGTCGGGAGAGGAGGCATATACGCTGGCCGTCCTTCTGTTGGAGGAAGCTCGGAAGACGGGTGCTACAAACGAGATCGCAGGTTGCATCGATGCGACGGATTTCGACGTCAAGAGCTTGAAAAAAGCGGGCGAGGGTCGCTACCCGGAAGAAGCATTCGACGAAATGCCGAATTCGCTGACGGCTCGGTATTTTCACCGTAATAGCGAGCATCCGGACAGTCTGTCGATTTCCGACCCGGTGCGCCGGCTAGTGCGTTTCGTACGGCATGATGTGATCACAGACCCCCCACCTAATCCACCCTATGACTTGATCCTTTTTCGGAACGTCGTGATCTACTTCGATCGCCCCACACAGGAGCGCATTTTTCTCGAGATGGCGAACGCGCTCGCATCGGGGGGAGTTTTCGTACTTGGCAAGGTCGAGACCGTCTCTGGTGCCGCAAGCGAAATCCTGCAGCTCGAGGACGTCCGCGAAAGGGTTTATCGCCGGCAATGAAAGACTGGATGGACGCCGATACGATCGACATGGGAGAGTTTCGTGTGGTGGCCGGGACGGGGCGATTGGCCGTACGCGGGTTGGGGAGTTGTGTAGCGGTGGTGCTCTATGATCCCACGAGGAGTGTGGGAGGCATCGCGCACGTGATGCTCCCATCGCACACGCTGGCCCGCGGTCAAGCGAAGCCGGCCAAGTTTGCGGACACGGCAATTCCGCTGTTGCTCAGTGAGGTGATGCGGCTCGAAACTCGGCGGGAGAGCGTCACGGCACGCTTGGTAGGTGGGGCGAGAATGTTCGAGACCATGGTCTTGGCCGGAACCTTGCACATTGGCGAACGCAACGTGGTGGCGTGTCGCACGGCCATCCGCGAGACCGGACTCGTCATCGCTGGAGAAGACGTCGGCGGGCACGGTGGTAGATCGATCCTCTTCGATGTGCGCGATGGGACCGTTGTAGTTCGGATGCTTGGAGGGGTGGAACGGTATGTCTGAAGCACGATCGGTGTTGATCGTGGACGACAGTGCATTGCTGCGGCGTGTGCTGGCGGATGTAATCGAAGCCTCGGGTCGCTACCGGGTCGTCGGCAAGGCCCGGGACGGCATGGACGCTCTCCAGAAAGTACACCGCCTGAATCCCGACCTCGTCACGATGGATATCGAGATGCCGCAGCTCGACGGGTTGAGCGCCATCGGCTACATCATGAGTGAAGCTCCGCGGCCTATCGTCGTAGTCAGCGCGCACGCCGGCCCGGGAACGAGCGCCGCCATTCGCGCCCTCGAGCTGGGTGCGATCGAGGTCGTGGCTAAGCCGAGTGCCGGGGCGACGGGTCAAAATCTGGCAAGCATCGGCCCGGCCTTGCTTGCGGCCCTGGATGCGGCGGCGGTGGCGGACTGCACGCGAGTGCCGGTGCTCGCCCGTGTACCGCAGCAGGAACGGCCGCCTGCCGATCCTGTAGTCGTTTCCGGTCGGGCACTGTGGGCGGTCGCCGTGGCAGCGAGCACCGGGGGACCTCGGGCGCTGGCCGAAGTGGTGCCCCTGCTGCCGACTTCGCGCGCGACGGCCGTTCTGATCGTGCAGCACATGCCGCCCCGGTTCACACGGAGCCTCGCCGAGCGCCTCGATCTCTCGAGTAGGGTGCACGTCGTTGAAGCAGACCATGGCGCTCCGGTGCTCTCAGACACGGCGTATGTGGCTCCGGGCGACTACCATATGCTAGTTGAGATTGAAGCCGAGGGACCGGTCATTCGGCTGAATCAGGACCCCGCCGTTTGGGGCGTCCGTCCGGCTGCGGATCCGCTGTTTCACTCGGTGGCCGCGACGTTTGGAGAACGAGCCGTCGGCGTCGTCCTGACAGGTATGGGCCACGATGGGGCCGCCGGTTTGCGCGCGATTCACGACGCAGGAGGAATGGGTCTCGCGCAGGATCGTGCCACGTCGGTCATTTTCGGGATGCCGCAATCCGCCGTCGAAGCCGGTGGGGTCGATCGCGTCGCGTCGCTGAGCGGCATGGCCGGATGCATTGATGACGCGCTGACGCGACGGGCTGTCAGATGATGGGTTATCTTTTGATACGTGTCAGCGGTGATCGATACAGCTTGCCGATCGAAGAGGTTGTGGAGGTGGTAGACGACGCGAAGCGGAAAAGGTGCCGGGTGCGCAACAGGCCGTGCGGGGCATAGCGAGAATACGGGGCCGGATGGTGCCGGTGGTCCACCTGGGGGCGCTCTTGACCGGGTGCTCACCTCCGAATGAATGCGCTCATACCGTCGTGGTCGCGCGCTGTGGCGACCGCCGAGTTGCGTTCGAAGTGGATGACGCAGATGCCGTGGTTCGTGAAGCACCAGTTTCGGTTCCGCCGGAGGCGCGCCTGCCGTGGATTTCGGGCGTCGCGCGCCATAACGAAGAGCCCATACCCATTCTAGACATGGACGCGCTGAGCGAACGCTTGACCGCGCGGTACAGCGAAGCGGTACCGTGAGCACTAACGAGGAGGTTCAGTTGGTGGCGTTCCGCGTTGGCGGACATGAGTTCGGGCTCAACATCTTCGATGTCGAGCGGGTGTTGCGCTATGAAAAGCCGGCCCCGCTGCCCCAAGCGCCTGATTTTCTCGAGGGCATCATGGAATACGAAGACACAGCGATTCCAGTCATCGACCTCCGCAAGAGGTTAAACGTAGACGCGTCCGTTCTCGACGACACCCGAACCATGATCCTCGAATGGGAACAGGGGAGAATCGCCGTTGTCGTGGACGCCGTTATTGAGCTGCTGAGGGCTCCGGTCGACGAGATTGTTCCCCCGCCGCCCATCGTACGCGGCCTGGCAGCCGAATACATCAGCGGGATCTTTGTGCGCGACGGACGCACCATCGTTATCCTCGCCGTGCCCAAGATTCTCTCCTCCACGGAGCGCCTTGCGCTCGAGAAGGCAACCGATAATAAGACGGCCAATGGATCCTGACTCTAGCGTCACCCCTCTCCGGCGCCAATACAACGAAATTTCGGCCCGGCTCACGCAATCGCCAAGCGGCACGGAACGCGATGATGTCAAGCGCGACATCATTGCGTTGTTCAAGCTCGTCGATCGGACCATCACCGACCTGACAGCGCTGAAGGACAACATCCAGGCTCTGGTGGACCGGTACAAGGAGTTGGCCCAGAGCCAGAGCGGCGATCAGGCGCCACAATTTACGGGCTCCGTGCCCGTGGTGCATGACCACCTCGGTGCGTCGACGTACATTGAAAAGGGTTGGAGTCTCATATCGCTGGGAGACTACCAAGGAGCGATCCAGGCGCTGGGAAAAGCGCTCGAGCTGTCACCTGACGATCCCCAGGCCCAATCTCAGCTGGGGTGGGCGGAGATGCTCCACGGGGATTACGACGACGCGCTGGGAACCTTCCAGAAAGTGTTGATGAAAGAACCCGCCAACTCGCTCGCTCGCATCAACGTCGGCTACATTTGCCTGAAGAAACGCATCTTCGGAGAAGCGATCGAACACCTGTCAAAGGCCATACGGCTGGACAACGACAAGAAAGCCACGCTGTACGCCCACTATTACCTGGGTCTGGTGTACTTCGAGCGCGAAATGTATGAAGATGCGCAAAACTTCTTCCAGAAAACGTTGGTATTGGGACCGAACCTGATCGAGGCGTACTACGAACTCGGTCGCGCGCAATGGTACGCCGACGATCGGGATGCAGCCCGCGAGACCTGGGCCAAGGGACACAAGGCGAACAAGCTTACCATCTGGGGTAAGCGCTGTAAGGAAGCCCTGGAGCGGGTCGAACGGGGAGAGGAGCCACCGCGGTAATACCGTTGTTTCTCGCCGCGCTGGCCTTCCAGGGGCCGGAGCTGGCCCGAGTGGGGCGGGTCACCGCTGTGTTTTGGCCGGAGACCGAGTTGATTGCCCTCGAGCTGGCAGAGCGGGTTGATCCTGCGGCTCAATGGCCGGGCCTGAACGATCCGCAGCGTTTCCCTTTTCGTCTGATCGTGACACCCGACCAGCGAACGTTCGATTCGGTTACCGCAGGCCGTATCCCCGGCTGGGGCGCCGGCGCAACCTTTCCAGCCTCCAACACGATCATCCTCGTTGCGGGTGGAAACATCCACCAGGTGCTTCGTCATGAGATGGCCCACCTGACCTTGCGGAATGCAGTGGGACGCGTGCCACTCTGGTTCGACGAAGGGTATGCGAGCAGGGTGGCCGGCGAGTGGAATCGGCTCGAGGCGTTGCGGGTCAACTGGGCGATGGTCCGCGGGAGGGTACCCAGCTTGATTCAGCTCAATCGGCATTTGCGTTCCGGTACCGCGAGTGCCCGGGCGAGTTACGCCCTGGCCACCACGGCCCTACTGTACCTGGAGCGTCTCGGTCGAGAGCAGGGGTTGAGACCCCTGATGCGGGCCTTGGAGCGGACGTCGGACTTCGATCAGGCGTTGCGCAGGACATACGGTCTCACCCTCGATCAGTTCGAGGGTAGCTGGCGACAGGAACTCCGAGGTCGGTATGGGTGGTTACTCTTGGTGACGTCGTTTTCCGTGTTTTGGAGCGTTGTGGCGGCCTTGCTCCTGGCACTTTGGGCCAGCCGCCGCCGCCGTGACCGCATTCGCCGCGCGGGTCTGGACGATGGCTGGGTCGTGTTCGATGGGGGTGAATCCCCGCCTTCTTGACCAAAAGGTATAGAGCGATTATCGTGACCCACTTATGTCCCCAAAGGGAGTTTCCCCTGCCCGATTGCAGTTCCGCCTCATAAACGGGTTGCTTCTCGGTGGGGCGCTGATAGCGTTGTCAGTCGGGTATCTGCTCCTGGCCGGAGGGTCGACCACAGTGGCCCCGGCCCTGCTGGTGCTGGGCTACTGTGTCCTGTTTCCGCTAGGCTTGGCGCTCTGAGATCGGCCCGCCAGGGCGAATAGCTCAGCCGGTTTAGAGCGCCTGCCTTACAAGCAGGAAGTCGGGGGTTCGAATCCCTCTTCGCCCATGGGTGTAGTATTGAGGGGTATTGAGATCAGGCAGGAGCTTTCGGGATTTCTTCGCCGAACGCCGAGTGTCGTAGATTGGAGGGTTTTGTTGGTGCGTAATCATCGTTTGAACTTCGGATTTTCTTCATTGTTGACCGTGGTCCTGGTCTTGTTGGCGCTGACACCCCAGTCCGCCGACGGCCAGCGGGGCGATGTTTCACAACGTGGGCGCCGTCAACGGCAACTGGAGCGGTTCCTGATCCTGCCTGCGTTGCCGGGTGATCCTGCCGATTCCTTCTACGTGCTCGAGTTGGCGGAGGAGATGCGCTCCCGGCTGGAGGGGCGCTTTAGGACTGAGGTCACGATCGTCACGACTAGCCAGTACTGTAGCGCGCTGGAGGCATCCGGGTTTGATTGCGCTTTCATCCCCGACGACAACTCGGCCCTGCAGTTGGCCAATTTCCTGCGTGCCGACAGTTATACGACCAGCACGTTTCGGCGGAATTCAGAGCCCGGGATTCGCATCCGGATGGTGGATATCGGCCGGTCGGGCATTGCGGGCTGGGTGACGGTGAGCAGTGAGGCCAATGTGTCGGCCAAGGACTTTGCCAGGGTGGTGGCCGATTCCATCCGCAAGCAGGTGCAGGTCGCTGCGAACGCCCGCAATTGCTCGGAGCGCCGTGACCGCGCCGACTATAAGGGAGGCCGTGACCGCGCCGAGCGCGTGTTCCGCGAATACCCGAACCATCCGGCAGCCGCCCGATGCGTGGCCGACATCTTTCAGGCCACGAACCAGCCGCCCGACAGCCTGATTTGGGCCTATCAGAAGGTGATCACGGGCGATCCTCTCTTGGAACAGGCCTGGCAACGGCTGGCCGAGGCGTATTTCCGAAAAGGCGACACACTGGGCGCGATCGAGTCTTCCGAGAAGCGCCTCGGCGCGGTTCCGGACGACCTGAGCTTGCGCCTGAGCGTGATCACGATGTGGCAGCTGCAGCAAGATTACGACAGGGCCCTGTCGGTGGTGGAGGAAGGGTTGCAGCGGAACCCGGACAACCCCGACCTGAAACGGCTTCGCGCCCGAGTGTGTTTCGACGGACAGGATTGGCCGTGTGCAGTTGAGGCTTTCGGCGGGTGGTATGAATCCGACGTCAATCAGGCCAGCGATTCGCTGTTCTTCATTCAGATATTGGGCGCCGCTGAGTTTGCCGACGACAGTACGGCGCTCCTGCGTTGGTCTAAAGAAGCCGTCACGCAGTTTCCCAATTCCTTGCAGTTCTGGGGCCGGCGCGCCGGGCTGTTGGCCATGACGGCGGACACGGCGGCCACGCTCGAAGGGTTCAAGCGGGTGATGGAGTTGAATCCCGGCGAGTACAGATCCATCCTGTCCTATGCCAGTAGGTTGGTGGGAACGGTCACGATCGATACGGCTGTGCCACTCGACACGGGCACCCTCGTGACGGCCGATTCGCTGATGACGGTTGTCGCTGAAAGGGCAGGCGATGATCCCAATACGCAGCGGCTCCTTGCAGCGTTCTACTACCGGCCAGGTTCCATTTTGGCGCAAAAGCAAATGCGTCCCGACTTGGCAATGGCCTGGCTGGAGAAAGCGATCGGCTACGATGTCGCGGGAACGGTAACCGGGCCGGCCAGCTTCTTCTACGGGATCGCGGCGTTTTTCCATTTGCAACCGCGGTATTCGGAAGTGGCCGCCTCAGAGTCTTGTGAGTTGGCTCGAGAGTTCGACCATTTTGCCAAGCTGGCCGTGGAGCGAATGGCCGCCGGGGCCAGCCTGGCACAGTCGACGGCCGATCAGCTGTTGCCGGGCTTGGAGCAGATCTCTAGCGGTGGCAGTCAGATGGTCGAAAGGTTCTGCGCCTCCAACTAGAGCAGGTTGGCCTGAGTCAGGCTTGAATTACGAACGCGTGGGTGACTACATTGAGGCCCCGAATGCAGAGGGGCTGTAGCTCAGTTGGTTAGAGTGCCGGTCTGTCACACCGGAGGTCGCGAGTTCGAGTCTCGTCAGCCCCGTTAACACTGGAAATTCCCGTGCCCCGCTTGATCTCCGAGCGGGGCTTCCTTTTTCTTGAGTCCTTCTGGGGGTTTCGCAGCAGGCGCCTTTTTTTGTTCTTCTGTTCCCCGGGCCCGGGTCCCTCTTTACATTTTTCGTTCGCGCCAAGCCCAACGGCCTTCTCTGGAGATGCCGGATGAACCTTTCCTTACCCTCACCGTGACGTTGATGATCTACCACGTCCCGGTGCTTGCCGATGAGGTCGCACGCCTCGCCGCGGGACGGTGCCGCGGAGTGGACTGCACCGCCGGCGGGGGCGGGCATACGGCGATTCTCCGCGGAGCGGGGCTCGGGGTCCTCGCCGTGGATCGGGATCCCGAGGCGGTCGCGGCTGTTCGCGCCCGGTTCACGAAGTCCGATGTGATTGTGCTCGAAGGTCGATTTGCCGACCAGCGCGTGCTCGATGAGATCGCCCGCTTCCGCCCCGATCTGGCTCTGCTCGACCTCGGTGTTTCATCCCATCAAATCGACAATGAATACCGCGGGTTCTCGTTCCGGCGGGGTGCGGCGTTGGACATGCGCATGAATCCCGGCGTGGGCATGACGGGTGCGGAATTGCTCGAATCTGCCACGGACGCTGACCTCGGACGGATTTTCAAGGAGTACGGCGATGAACCGCGAGCCAGGAGACTCGCTCGTGAGATCGTGCGCCGCCGGGCCCGAGCGCCACTCAGCACGAGCGACCACTTGGTCAACGCTATTCGTGCCGTGCTCGGCGCACGAGCCGGTCCATCCGATTTTGCCAGACTGTTTCAGGCGGTTCGCATTGCCGTGAACGACGAATTGTCTCAGCTTGAAGTGGGGTTGCCAGGAATCCGGGATGGGCTGACCCCGGGAGGCCTCCTTGCCGTCATTAGCTATCATTCGGGTGAGGATCGTATTGTGAAGCACACGTTTCGGGAGTGGGCCCGAGATTGTGTGTGTCCCGCTGGGCAGCCTGTGTGCACCTGCCGTGGTCGTCCACTCGGCCGCGTGGAAACGAGGAAAGCGATTACCCCGCAAGACGAAGAGACCTCGCGGAACCCAAGAGCGTGCAGCGCGAGACTGCGTGTGTTCACGAAGGCTGATGAAACTTAAGGGCAGGGGTTGGGTGGCCGTTTGGCTGCTCTCGTTCCTGGGCGTGTTGACGTGGATCGTGGCTCGACAAACGGCATCGCACCTCATCACTACGGAGTTCCGTGACGCGCAGCAACAGCGCTCCGCCCTCGAGGCGCAGCGGGCCGAACTGCTGCGCCGAATTCAGGAGGCAGGTAGCAGGGCGGTGCTCGTCCCACGGGCAGAATCGCTGGGGCTTCGCTTGCCTGCAGACAGCGAGATCATCATCCTGCAGGTGCCAAGCAGGGAGGGACACTGAAGTGCCGAAAGCTGCGCTTCGTTTGCAAGCGGTGCGGGTGGGATTCGGCGTGGCCGTCGTTGTCCTCGTGGCCCGGGCGGCCCAGGTTCAGATCGTCGAGGGTGCTTCCTACGAAGACACGGCGCGGTCGCAACGCACCGAACGAGTCGAGCTGCCGGCACCGCGGGGGACCATCTACGATCGCAACGGTGTGCCGCTGGCCCTGACGCAGACGACATTTCACGTAGGTGTGGCCCCTGGAGAGCTGCGCGACACGACTACTGCCGTGGAGGCCATCGCCCAGCATCTCGGCCTGTCGACTCGGCGGATCAGACAGCAGTTTCGCCGTAAGTATGCGTATTTCCACGGCCCGTTCAGTTCCAATCAGGTCGCGCCCCTGCGCGAAATCAGAGGTGTGCACCTAACCTCCGAACTGACCCGCTTTTATCCCAACCCAGACCTCGCCCGGGCAGTCCTGGGCAGGCCGACGGCGCCGGGAAGACTCGCGAGCAGAATCGAACGTGTACTCGACACCCTCCTCATGGGGCGGCCCGGGAGCGCAGTCGTGCTACGTGACCAGTTCGGTCGGCGCTACGAATCGCCCTCCCGACTCGACGCATTTCCCGTTCCAGGCCACGACGTGTTCCTCACCATCGATGCGGAACTGCAGGACATCGTGGAGCAGAGCCTGGCGGAGGCCATCGATCGACTCGACGCTATCGCCGGCGACGTGGTCGTTATGGATCCCGAGACCGGCGAGTTGCTTGCGGTGGCCTCCCGCCGGGCGGACGGCGATGCCCCCGCCAGCGTGTTCACATCGGTGTTCGAGCCGGGGTCCACAGCCAAGTTGTTTGCAGCCGCGGCGCTGCTCGAGCATGAACTTGTGGTCCGGAACGACACGGTATGGGGTGAGCAAGGACGGTACACTCTCGGCAGCCGGGTGATCGAAGACGAAACGCCCGAAGGCTGGATGACCCTGCGCGATGTCATCCGAAGGTCGAGCAACATAGGTATCGTAAAATTCGCGTCTCGCTTGACGCGGGAGCAGCACTTCGAGCAATTAAGAGATTTTGGCTTGGGCACGCCCACCGGTGTGGAGTTCCCGGTGGAGTCTCCTGGCATTCTAGTCAAGCCGTCGCGCTGGACGCGGTGGAGTGCAGCGAGTCTGTCGTATGGATACGAGGTGGCCGTGACGATGCTCCAATTGGCGTACGCGTATGCGGCCATCGCGAATGACGGAATACTGCTACATCCAACACTGGTGAGCAGTGTGCGTTCTTCAGACGGGGAAGAGGTATATTGCCACCGTCCGGAGCCGGTGCGCCGGGTGATGAGTGCTGCGGTCGCACGTGAGTTGCGGTCGATGCTTCGAGGTGTAGTAGAGGAGGACGGCACCGGTTCCACCGCCGCTCTGGTGCGTTATGAGGTTGCCGGCAAGACAGGCACCGCAAGGCGTGCCGGCCCGGACGGCTACATTCCCGGATCCACCACGGCGAGCTTCGTCTCGATGTTCCCGGCGGACGACCCTCAGCTCGTGATCGTTGTGAAGCTCGATGATCCGAAAGGCGGGTTTGCCAGAACCAGTGCGGCTCCATTGACCCGTTCCGTACTCGAGCAGGTCCTCGCCGCTCAGACGAGTGCTCTGGACCCGGCTAGAATGCAAGGTGTGTTGTCGAGTCCCCTGTCCCGGCCCGTGTTGCAGGATGGCGTGGTTCCGTATGTGGTGGTGTGGCCGAGTAAACCGAAAGCAAATGTAGAGTTGGAGCGCCGCGTACCGGATGTCCTCGGGCTTTCGTTCCGCAGAGCCGCTCGCCGGTTGCACCAAATGGGTTTGCGGGTCCGGATCGAGGGCCGGAGGCCGATTAGATCCATCCTCCCGGCTCCTGGCACGCCAGTGTCGGACGGCGAGTTGATCACGCTGGTTGGCGAGGAAGGGCACGCCAACCGGTGACTGTCTATGAAGGTATCGTTCGATCGCTCGAGCGCGCTGGGCTTGTAGTCGAACTGCCGGACTCTCCGCCTTTGACAATCGAGGGGATCACCGAGGACTCCCGTCGTGTTGCTCCCGGATGGCTTTTTTGTGCCATCGAGGGAACCGTCCAAGACGGCCACGATTACATACCCGATGCGGTATCCCGTGGCGCGGTGGCGGCGCTGGTCTCGCGTCGGAGCGATCTGCCCCTCCCGCAAATTGTGGTTCGGGACAGTCGGGTAGCCGTCGCGTTGGCAGCGGCGGAATGGTTCGGGCACCCCGGGGGGGAACTCGACATTGTCGGGGTGACGGGCACAAACGGAAAATCTACCACTGTGGCGTTGGTTCGGCATTTGCTGAATGAGGGAGGGAACACCGGCTCCGTCGGGACCTTGGGTGCCTTTGACGGAAAGGGAGCGGCGGTTTGCGAGGAAGGTCTCACGACCCCCGGTCCGGTTCGGCTGCAAGAGACGCTGCAGCGTTTGCGGGCCCGAGGCGTGACGCAGCTGGCGATGGAGGTGTCGTCGCACGCCCTGCACCAACACCGGGTCGACGCCTTGACCTTCGTATCCGCCGTGTTCACCAATCTCACCCACGATCATCTCGACTATCACGCGACGTTCGAAGAGTACTTTCAGGCCAAACACAGATTGGTCGACCTCGTGCGCGAGGGCGGCAGCGTCATATTCAACGCCGACGAACCGTCGTGGACCAGGCTAAGCGTTCCGGAAGGTCGCCGCAGCGTCTCGTATGGAACTCGAGCCGGAGCAACTGTGCGCGGTGACGACGTGCGATTCCAGGCCGATGGGACGAGCTTGCGGATCTGCTTTGGCGACCGATCTTTCTCTACGCACACGCCGTTGTTGGGCGGTTTCAACGTGAGTAACTCGTTGGCGGCAGCGGCGGTGGTGTGGACGTTGGACGTGTCCCCTGATGAGATCGTTGCACGGCTAGCGGACGCACCTCAGGTGGCCGGACGAATGGAGCGGCTTTATTCAGAGCGATTCCTGATCCTCCGCGATTATGCGCACACGCCCGACGCCATGCGACGTGCCATGGGGGCCGCTCGACGGCTGACCACCGGTCGCTTGATCGTGTTGTTCGGGTGTGGCGGTGATCGCGATCGTCGGAAACGTAGGGCGATGGGGAGGATCGCCGCGGCGGATGCCGATGTCGCCATCGTCACTTCCGATAACCCTCGAACCGAGGATCCGGACAGAATCATCGACGATATTGTCAAAGGAATGGCAGGGCGTGCTCATATGAGAATCACCAACCGCCGCAAGGCCATCCAGCGGGCCATCGGGCTGCTCGAGGGCGGCGACTGCTTCTTGCTTGCAGGAAAGGGTCACGAAACCTATCAAGTGATCGGCACCGAACGGTCACCGTTTGACGAGCGTGAAATCGTGCTCGACGTACTCGGCGGGCAAGCGTCGTCGTGATCTGGACCGGTGAGAGGGTCGCAGCCGTTCTGAATACCGATTCGGGTAGCGACCGGTCGTTTTCCGAGGTCAGCACCGATACTCGCACACTCAAGCGGGAAGCTTTATTCGTTGCGTTGACCGGAGAGCACTTCGACGGGCATGATTTTCTCGAGGCGGCCCGCGAGGCGGGTGCCACTGGTGCAGTGGTGCGCCGGGGGACGCCGCATCTGGACGGAATGGAGCAGTTCGAGGTGGACGATCCGCTGGTGGCCCTCGGTCGACTCGCCCGGGCGCGACGCCGGGAGGTGCCGGGGCCGGTGATCGCCGTGACAGGAACGAACGGCAAGACCGCCACCAAGGAGATGCTGGCGAAGGCCCTTGGCACGCGTTGGAAGGTGCACTCCACCCTCGCCAACTTGAACAACCTCATCGGAGTTCCCCGGGCGATTCTCACCGCACCCGACGACACCGAAGCACTCGTGTTGGAAGCCGGCGCCAATGCGGTCGGCGAGATCGAACGGTTACGAGGCATCATAGAGCCGACGGTGGCGGTCGTGACCAACGTGTCGGCGAGTCACCTCGCCGGTTTTGGATCGCTCGAAGCGGCGCTTGCAGAAAAGGTATCCCTAGTACGCGATGTTCCGGTGGCCGTCGTGGGAACGCGCCCGGAGGAATTGTTCGAAGAGGCCCGTAGGAGTGCCCATCGCGTGATTTCGGCTGGCACCGGTGGCAGGGCCGAAGTCGCACCCGATGAATGGACAGTGGGTGAGGATGGGAGAGTGACGCTCACATTCAGAGGCCAGCGCATTGAACTGCCCCTGGTGGGTAGACACCAGGTCGAGAACGCCGCGATCGCACTGGTGGTGGCTGTGGAACTCGATCTGGATCTCACTCGGGTCGCACGTGCTCTGGAACAGGTGAGCCTTCCTGCGGGTAGGTGTGAGGTCGTACGGTGGGGCGGGGGCGGGCTCGTCATTCTCAACGATTCCTACAACGCGAATCCGGAATCGTTGAGGGCGTCGCTGGAAACGGCAGCCGACATGCTTGCGGGCCGGCCCTTCGTCGCGGTGGTCGGTTCGATGCTGGAACTCGGTGAGCATTCGTCCCAGCTCCATCTCGAATCGGCTGAAGCAATCCTGCGACAGAATCCGAAGCTGATAGGCGCCATCGGTGACTTCATCGACGCGTTCGAAACCCTGGGCGTCCCCAGCGACCGGCTGGTGACGTCGCGCGACGTGGAGGAATTGGGTAGTGTGTTGCGGGACCGTTTGGCTGGGAACGAATTCGTGCTGGTGAAGGCATCCCGCGGCGTGGGACTGGAGCGCGTCATTCCGCTGCTGACACGAGGAAACGAGGCCTAAGTGCTCTATCATTTGCTGTACCCGCTTCAAGAGTACTTCGGCGCACTCAGGGTCTTCCAATACATTACGTTTCGAGCCGCCGGCGCAGCCGCCACCGCCCTCCTGTTGGCGTTCGTCGTGGGCCCGCCCATTATCCGTAAGCTCCGATCTCACAAGGTGGGGCAGATCATCCGGGCAGACGGACCGACGTCTCACCAGTCGAAGGTCGGGACGCCTACGATGGGCGGGGTGATAATTCTGCTGTGCACGATCGTCCCGACGATCCTCTGGGCGCGAATTGACAATCGGTACGTGATCGTCGCGATGATCGCCACGCTGTGGACCGGCGCCATCGGGTTCGTCGACGACTACCTGAAAATCGTGCAAGGCAAGCCTCGTGGGCTCGTCGCCCGGTACAAGCTGGTGGGCCAGGTCGTGTTCGGGGCAGTACTGGGGATTTACCTGCTCCAGTTACCGCTGGCGACAAACCTCCCACCCAACGCCACCACGCTCCCGTTCTTCAAGTACGTATTGGTGCTGCTGTGGCCGTCGGTGTACGTGGCGTTCGTGGCGCTGGTGACGACGGGATCGAGCAACGCGGTCAACCTCACCGACGGGCTCGACGGGCTGGCGGCGGGGCTCTCCATGATCGCCGCCGGCACGTTCGCCATCTTCGCGTACGTGATCGGCCGCACCGACACCTCCGCGTATCTCAACATCTTCTATTTGGTCAATTCGGGGGAGCTCACGATCTTTTGTACGGCCCTGGCGGGTGCATGTCTCGGATTCCTGTGGTTCAATTCCTACCCGGCCGAAGTATTCATGGGGGATACCGGAAGCCTGGCTGTCGGTGGAGCGTTGGGAACGGTTGCCATCCTGCTGAAGTCGGAGTTTCTCCTCTTGATAGTGGGTGGTGTGTTCGTGGCTGAAACCGTGTCGGTGATTCTCCAGACCGGAATGTTTAAATACCGTAAACGACGCTACGGTGCGGAGTACGCCCGAGAGCACAGGGTTTTCCGCATGGCGCCCCTGCATCACCATTTTGAAAAGAGCGGTTGGGCCGAACCACTGATCGTTACTCGTTTCTACATCTTGGGAATCTTTTGCGCGCTTCTCGCCTTGGCGACGTTGAAGATCCGCTGATTCCGCCGGATTGGCTGACGAATGAGGTGGCCGTCGTGGGACTCGGCCGCACGGGGATCGCCGTCAGCGAATGGCTGGCGGATCACGGCGTGCGGGTCTACGCGTCAGATGCTGACGATCGAGCGCAATTGGCCGGTGCGGCTGAGGCGCTGGGTGCCAAGTCTGTGGCTGTCGACCTGGGCTTCCACGACCTGCAACGGATCCGCTCCAGTGCCGCAGTTATCGTGTCCCCGGGGGTCCCCCCGAACGCCCCTCCGTTGACTGCGGCTCGTGGCGCCGGCGTGGAGATAGTCGCCGAGTTGGATATCGCGGCGCGGGCCCTCACGGGCGTCAATCTCGTAGTGGTGACCGGAACCAACGGCAAGACGACGACCACAGCGTTCATAACCCATTTGCTGCGCTCCGCCGGTAAGGCCGTTGAGGCAGCCGGCAACATCGGCCTGCCGTTGATCGCTCTGGCTGACAGCGCACCATCGCTGGAGTGGGTGGTCGTGGAGGCGTCTTCGTTCCAATTGCACGATTCTCCCAGCCTGACGCCGACCGTCGGCGTTCTCACCAATCTTGCGCCGGATCATCTCGACCGGTATGACAGTGTCGACGCTTATTATGCGGACAAGAAGTTGCTCTTTCGCAATGCCACCGACGAATCGGTGTGGATCCTGAACGGCGACGACGAAGGCGTCCAGGGGCTGGCAACGGGCATCCGAGGGGAGCGCCGCGCATGGAGCACGCGCACGCACGCTGACGCGTGGTGGAACCGCTCGATAGGGGGACTCATGGTCGGTGACCGGATGGTCATCGACCGGGCCGATGTACCGCTCCTCGGCGATCACAATGTCGAAAACACACTCGCTGCCATACTCGTCGCTGCTGCCGCCGGCGTCCAGCCGGAGCAGATCGCGGCGGCGATCCCGCACTTGCGGCCGCTGCCGCACCGGCTCGAGGCTGTACGAGAAATTGACGGGGTGCTGTGGATCAACGATTCGAAAGCCACGAATGTCGCGTCAACCCGGGTTGCCTTGCAGGCCATGGATCGACCGTTCGTGTTGATCGCAGGAGGGCGGGACAAAGGAGAGAGTCTCGACTCGCTCCTGTCGCTCTTGCAGCGTTGTCGCCGCGTGGTGACGTATGGAGAGGCCAGGGAGAAGTTCCGACGCGCACTGGCCGGGTCGGCCGAACTGGAAGTGGTCAAGACCCTCGAGGCAGCCATCCGCTCGGCCAACAGCTTGGGTCGCAACGGTGAGGCGGTGCTGCTCTCTCCGGCGTGCGCCAGCTTCGATCAGTTCCGGGACTTCGAGGAGCGCGGCGACGTGTTCAAGCAACTGGTCAGGGAGCTCTGATGGCGCGGCCTCGATCGCCGCACCGTGCCACCTGGGATACACGTTTGTTGTTTCTCGTCGCTCTGGTTCTCGTCGTGTTCGGAATTGCTGCGGTGTACGGCGCTTCTAGCATCGTAGCGGTCCAAGCGGGAAGGACAGGATCGACTTTCGCGCTACGCCAGCTGATCGGCGCCACCATCGGCGGGGCCGCCATGTTGATTGGGTCCCGCGTCGAATACCACACGTGGCAGCGTCTCGCGTGGCCGGTGCTGGGCGTGGTGTCGCTGTTGCTGTTGATCTTGTTGCTACCATTCGCCAGTCCCATCGTCCTCGAGATAAACGGGTCGCGCCGCTGGATCGGGGTGTCCGGGTTCTCGGTCCAACCGGCCGAGTTTGCGAAGTTCGCCGTGGTTGCTTGGACCGCTATGCTTGCGGTAAGAAAAGGAAACCGACTTCGCAACTTCAGGCGAGGTCTGTTGCCCTTCGTCGTCATCCTCATTCCGGTGGCGGCCCTCGTCCTCTTCGAACCAGCGCTTTCCTCGGCGCTGTTGGTCTGTTTGCTGGCCGGAGTCGTGCTGTTTTCCGCAGGTGCCAGAGTTGGGCACTTCCTCGTCATGGGTGTGCTCATGATCCCTTTTCTCTGGCGGGAAATCACCGAGGTTCAATATCGCATGCAGCGGTGGATGAGCTTCCTTGGCTCGGGAACTGACTACGCAGAATCCGGCTGGCAGATACAGCAGTCGCTGATCGGAATGGGGGCGGGCCGGTGGTTCGGAGTCGGATTTGGTCAGGGCATGCAGAAGATGGGATACCTTCCGTACGGCTACTCAGATTTCATTTTCAGCACGATCGGTGAGGAGTGGGGCTTCGTGGGCGCCTCGCTGCTCATCGGGCTGTTCGCAATTTTCATCGCGATCGGACTGCACATAGCGCGCACGGCAGCGGATCGCTTCGGCACGTTGCTCGCAGTAGGGATCACGGCGATGATTGGTGTGACTGCGTTCGTCCACATTGCCGTCACGCTCGGGATCGTGCCCACCACCGGCGTTCCGTTGCCTTTCGTTTCGTATGGCAGGTCCAACTTGATTGTTTCCATGTTCGCGACAGGCGTGCTGATAAATATCGGTGAGCGTCGATGAAAATCCTGATCGCCGGTGGTGGAACGGGTGGGCACCTAATGCCGGCCCTGGCCCTCGCCGATGCAATGTGTGCGTTGAGCCCGCACGCCGAACCGGTCCTGGTTGGAGCGGAACGCGGTGTGGAGGCGCGTATCCTCCCCGAACGGAGCCGCTATCCGTTCCACCTGCTTCCGGCAGAACCAATTCACAGACGCGCGTGGTGGAAAAACGCCAAGTGGCTCTTCCTCCTTTGGCGTCTCATTCGCGAATGCCAACGCATCATCGATATCGAGCGGCCCGTCTTCGCGGTGGGTACGGGTGGATACGCCGCCGGCCCCATGTTGTGGGTGTGCAGTCACCGGGGCATTCCGTTCGGGTTGCAGGAACAAAACGCTCTCCCCGGCATCACCACCCGTTGGCTGGCGCGGCGCGCCAGCCAGATTCACCTGGGCTTTCCCGAAGCGAGGAAGCACCTCAAGCCCGGTCGTGACACGGAAATCTTCGAGCTGGGAAACCCTATCACCCCTCCGGATCCGGGGGTCGAGCGCGAGGCGGGACGACGTGCGCTCGGTATCGGCGAAGAGACTGCGGTGTGTTTCGTCATGGGGGGAAGCCAAGGTGCCCGCAGCGTAAACCGGGCCGTTTCCGCTGCAGTGGACGCCGGCGCACTGGACGGGGTCACACTCCTGTGGAGTACCGGTCCCGCGATGTGGGATGAGTATCGCCGCTACGACGCACCACCTCGTCGGATCGTGAAGCCTTTCTGGGACCCGGTGGCCCAGGCATATGGTGTGACGGACCTCGTCGTGGCCCGCGCCGGCGCTATGACCATCGCCGAGCTGTCGGCTTGGGGCCTGCCCGCTATACTGATCCCGCTGCCCCTCGCCGCGGCGGATCACCAGTCGCGCAACGCCGAAGCCCTGGAACGAGCCGGGTCGGTCGTGGGTCTGCCGGAATCTCGCCTCGGGCCGGCCGAGTTGGCGGGTCTCGTGAACGAGCTGGTAGGGGATCCCGAACGGCTTCGGACCATGTCGCAAATTGCGATTCAGCGCTCGCAACCACGAGCCGCTCAGCAGATTGCAGAGCGACTCTTGACTCTCGCCGACTAGGCCAAAGTCTTTCGTAAACCTAGACTTAGCCTTAGTTTACAGCCCGTTAATGGAACTGTTTGCCCCTGAAAATCCCCGACCCATTCACTTCATGGGGATCGCCGGTGCCGGTATGGGTGCCCTTGCGCTCGTAGCCCGGCGCCGGGGGGTGGCAATCACCGGAAGCGACATTGATCCGACGAACGCGGCCGATCTCATTCGGGCCGGGGTCGAGGTGTATGTGGGGCACGATCCGGCTCACATTCGCGACGCCAAAGCGGTGATCTACACGTCAGCCGTGGATCCTGGGCACCCTGTACTGGCGGCAGCCGTCGCGGCCAACATCCCGGTTTTCAAGCGGGCAGAAGCCTTGAGCCTTCTCATCGGCGACCGATTGGCGATAGGGATCGCCGGCACGCACGGGAAAACGACCACGGCCACGATGGTCACCGAAGTTCTCGCCGCGGCCGGTCGTGACCCCACGGGGATCGTAGGGGGACGGGTGGACGCGTGGGGTGGCAATGCTCGCGTGGGAAGCGATCGGCTGTTCGTGGTCGAGGCCGATGAGTACGACCGCGCCTTCCTGTCTCTGCGTCCCACCATTGCGGTGGTGAACAACGTGGAAGCGGAGCACATCGAGTGTTACGGAACCGTTGCGGCGTTGAAGGACGCTTTCGTGGAATTCTCCGGGCACGCTGAACGAGCGCTCGTAGGTGCTGATGACGCCGGTGCGCTTCGCGTTGCCGAGAAAATCGACGTACCCGTCTGGCGGGTCGGTATGGCGGTGGAGGCAGACGTTCGCCTCACCGATATCAGGCAAGAGCCCGAAGCGACCAGAGCCCGATTGCAACTTGCCGATGGTAGTAAGGTCTCGCTGGAGCTGCACGTTCCCGGTGTCCACAATCTCCGAAATGCGGCAATGGCGATGGGCGTGGCGGCAGCGCTGGACGCAGATCTCGACGACGCGGCGGCTGCGCTCTCTGCGTTCGGCGGGATCGGCCGGCGGTTTCAGATCGTCGGCACCGAGCGCGGCGTAACCGTAGTCGACGACTACGCGCACCACGCCACAGAAATATCGGCCACGATCGTAGCCGCGCGTCAACGTTTCCCCGGCGCTCGTGTCATCGTCGCGTTCCAGCCACATCTGTACTCCCGGACCCAGCGTCAGAGCGAAACCCTGGGCCGGGCGCTCGCAGCCGCCGACCTGGCGGTAATCACGGACGTATATCCTGCCAGAGAACAACCCATTCCCAACGTCACGGGAGAGTTGGTAGTGGATGCGGCTCGGCGCGCAGGAGCTGATGTGACATGGATCGAGAACCGGGACGATCTGGCGAGCCGCCTCGCCCAGATGGTCCGTCCTGGAGATGCGGTCCTCACGCTTGGCGCCGGGGACATCACGCAGGTAGCCGGCGAGCTACTCCTCCGATTAGCCGACGCCGCCGCATGAAACGCCGCGTGCCCCTCTCCGTTGTCGGTGGGGCGGTGATCCTGCTTGGCTTCTTGGAGACCCCGCACCTCTTGCGCCGTGTGACCTTCTTTCGGGTGAGACAGGTGGAGCTTGTCGGTGTGCACTACATTGCGCCGGATGCTCTGCTGGAGACGCTGGGCCTGCGGCCGGACCAGAATGTGTTCGACGACGTTGAGGTGGCGGAAGAGCGGGTGTCGCGCTTGGCCGGAATTGTCCAGGTCCGGATCCGGCGTCGTCTCCCGGGCACGTTGCGGGTGGAGGTGAGTGAACGCATTCCCTTGGCGTTTGTGCCGGGACCGGAAGGTCTTGTGACGCTAGATGTCTGGGCCAGGCCGCTGCCTTACGATCCGACGGCGAGCAGCATGGATCTCCCGATCGTCGCGCGTCCGGACATCTCGCTGGTGGGTGCACTGGGAGCCGTACGCTTCGTCAGCCGGGATCTGTACGACGAGGTGGATTGGGTGGAGACCGACGGGAATGGCGGGGTGCGCCTCGTGCTCGGCGATCGCCGAATTCTCATGAGGGTGCCGTCGTCGCCGGGCGACGTGGATGCCGTTCTGGCGGTCACGGAGCATTTGGCCGGCAGCGGAAGGGAATATGAAGAGCTCGACGCTCGTTATGATGGGTGGGTCGTTGTGCGGCGGAGAGTGATATGACGAACGAACATGTGGTTGCGGCGCTGGATCTGGGAAGCACCCGGACCTGTGCCGTGATCGCACAAGTGGCTGGGGATGTCCGGGCACCGGGGGCCAAGGTGCTCGGTGTCGGTGTTTCGCGCGAAACTGGAGTTCGACGGGGCGTCGTGCGCGACATCGATGAGACTACGCGTTCCATCGTGAGCGCGATGCACGACGCCGAGCGGATGGCCGGCGTGCAAGTACCCGGTATCCACTGCGGCATTGCAGGGGAGCATATCCAGGTGCGCACGTCGACCGGATTGGCCTCGGTGACGGCCGAGGAGATCTCGCGCCCGGACGTCGAGCGGGTCAATGAGGTCGCTACGGCGATCAGCCTCGGGCAAGACCGGGAGTTGCTTCACTCCATTCCTCAGGAGTACCGGGTCGACGATCAAGAGGGTATCAGCGACCCGGAGGGCATGACCGGGTTGCGGTTGGAGGTACAGATGTACCTCGTCTCGGTTCAGACCGCCGCGGCTCAGAACCTGCGCAAATCGGTGGAGCGAGCGGGTTACCGTGTTTCCCGCCTCGTGCTCGAGCCGTTGGCGGCGTCGCTCGCGGTGCTGACCGAAGAGGAGCGCGAGTTGGGGTGCGCGCTGGTGGATCTGGGCGGAGGGTCCACAGGCGTGGCGATCTTCAAGGACGGTAAGGTCCAGCATATAGCTTCGCTCCCCTACGCCGGGTCCCATGTGACAGGCGATATCGTGCAGGGGCTCAGCGTGACCCAGGCCGATGCAGAGCGTCTCAAGGAGAAATGGGGCACCGCCTACACGCCGTTGGTGGATCCGGACGAGAGCATCGGTCTCCCGAGCACGCCCGGGCAGGGAGTTCGGCAAGCGAAAAGAGAACTACTTGCCCATATTATCCACCAGCGGTTGGACGAGATTCTGGGCCTCGTACAATGGGAAATTGAAAAAACGGGCTTTATGGGTAATCTTCCGGCGGGGGTGGTGGTGACCGGGGGGGGGGCGCACCAGCCGGGAATCGTCGAACTGGCCCGAGAGGTCTTTGCCACTCCGGCGCGGGTAGGGATGCCGAAGAGGGGTATTTCGGGGCTCGTGGACAGCGTACAGGCACCCCGGTATGCCGTGGCTGCCGGATTGCTGCTTTACGCTGCACGCCGTATCCTCGAGAGTGAAGGAGCCAAGCAGTCCGGCGTTGGCAAGTTCTTTGGTCCGATGAAACGTTGGTTACAGGATTTCTTCTAAGAGGCACCCATGGTTTTTGAGCTCGAAGAAGCAATCTCGCAGAACGCACGGATGAAGGTGGTCGGTGTCGGCGGTGGTGGCGGCAACGCGGTCAACCGTATGATTAACGAGCACCTCATGGGCGTGGAGTTCATCACGGTCAACACCGATGCGCAAGCGCTGATGAACACCAAGGCCGACACGCGGGTTCAGATCGGCAAGAAACTCACACGTGGCCTCGGAGCCGGCGCCCGACCCGAGATCGGGCGACAGGCAATCGAGGAGAACAAGGACGACGTGCTTCGGGTGCTCGACGGAGCCGATCTCGTGTTCGTGACTTGCGGGATGGGCGGTGGCACCGGTACCGGCGCCGCCCCAGTGATCTCCCAACTGGCACGCGACGTGGGGGCACTGACGGTGGGCATCATCACCAAGCCCTTCTTGTTCGAAGGTCGCAAGCGAATGCGGCAGGCCGAGATCGGCATTGCCGAGATACGCAAGCGCGTGGACACGATGATCGTGGTGCCGAACGAGCGGCTCCTCGCCGTGGTGGGCAAGAACGTGCCGTTTCAGGACGCCCTGAAGAAGGCCGACGAAGTGCTGCTCCATGCGACCCAGGGCATTTCCACCCTCATCACCGTGACCGGATTGGTGAACGTCGATTTCGCGGACGTGCGGACGGTCATGCAGCACGGAGGTGCAGCGCTCATGGGAACGGGGGTGGGCCGCGGTGATGACCGGGCGATTGAGGCGGCGCAGGATGCGATCTCCAGTCCGCTGCTCGACAACGTCTCGATCTTGGGATCCACCGGCGTTCTCGTGAACATTACAGGCGGCGAAGACCTCACGCTCGGAGAAGTCAACCAGATCAGCGAGATAGTGCACGAGGCATCAGGCGACCAGGCCGAGATCATCTTTGGGGCTGTTAACGATTCCGCCATGGAGGGTGAAATCCGGGTTACGGTCATCGCGACCGGATTCGACAAGGCTTTGGATCATGACAGCACTCTGGGTCGAAGCAGCGTTCCGGGCGTGTTGCATTTCCCCCAGCGGACGGCGATGGCCGGTGGTGGCGCAGCATTGGCTCCCGCCCAGATTCAACAGCCTCTGGCCACGCCGGATACACAGGAACCGGGCGAGGTTTCCGAAATGGAAATCCCCACCTTCATCCGGCGCCAGATGGATTAGTGAAGCGACAAGCCTGGCAGGTTGTAGTTTTAGGGGCTGTGGTGAGCACAGCCCTTGTTGTGTTGACCACGGGGTTGGCCCGTAGCGCGGAGGAAACGTCGGTTGCCGAGCCGATCGTCGTCTCGCAGGCGTACGTCGAGCGGTCGGACCGGCTGCACCGAAACGAGACCCTCTCCCACATGTTTGCGCGTCACAAGGTCGAGGGCGCGGAATTGCGGCAATTGCTCGAGGTGGCCCGACCCCACGGCCTCGACCCCCGTCACGTCACACCAAGTCAAGTGTTCGATTTCCGCTACGTGACCGGACGCGACGTGCCCAATAGAGTTCGTACGCGGATCGGCGAGGATGCTTTCTTGCAACTGCAACGCGACTCAGCCGGCGAGTGGGAAGTTTTCGTCGACCCGATTCAGTGGGCCGTTGTTCAGGAGTACGCCTCCGGAACGATCAACTCGTCGCTCAACGACGCGGTTCACCGTGCCATTGCGGATTCCATCCTTCCGTTCGGTCATCGCGACCGTCTGATCTGGAACGTGGCGGAGGATGTGTACGGCTGGGTCATCGATTTCACCCGTGACAACCGCCCCGGCGACCGATTCGACATCCTCTACGAGCGACTCGTTTCCTCGGCGGGCGATGTGCGTTACGGGCGGCTCCTTGCGGCGAGTATCGAGACGGGGGGAAAGACGAACACCGCGTACGTCATGTCCGACGGGCAGAATCGCAATGTCTACTACGACGGAGACGGTCGCTCGATGAAACGGGCATTCCTCCGATATCCAGTGCAGTTCCGGAGAATTTCGGGCGGGTACGGGAGTCGCTATCACCCGATCCTGCGGCAGTACCGCCGGCATCTAGGAACGGACTATGCAGCCCGGACGGGAACGCCGATCTTTGCGGCAGCCGACGGCAAGGTGACGAGGGCAAGGAGGTGGGGCGGCTACGGCCTGGCTGTGACCATCCAGCATCCCAAGGATATCGAGACCCGCTACGCCCACATGTTGCGGGTTGCGAGGGGTATCAAGCCGGGTGTCCGGGTAGAGCAAGGCCAGACCATCGGGTTCGTCGGCATGACGGGGCTGGCGACCGGGCCGCACGTGCACTACGAGTTTCTCAAGAACGGTCGCCAAGTTGATTTCCGCGGCGTCGACATGGGCGACGGTGATCCGGTGCCGGCCCCGTTGCGTCTGGAATTCGAAGCCGTCCGTGCCTCATTCAACCGAATCCTCTTCGACAGCACCGCAACGGATCGGACGGTAGTAGTAAAGCACTGAATCTCGGCGCTAGGCTGTCCGCACCGATTATCTTGGTTAGCGATCCCGCATTACACATTCGACCGATCATTTGTCGGCTGCCATTGACCTTGTCTGACATTTCGGACTGCCCGTACGCCCCAGCGTTCATCCGCGGCCAATCAACGACATGGTCGGAGTAGTACTCGCGACGGTGTTCGTCGTGGTGCTGGCGGGCACCGTGTACTTGAGGCGCGAACGACTCGGCGTTCAGGGCGCCGGCCTGGCGGCGCTCCGCACGGTGGCGCTGGGAGCGCTTTTCCTCGCCCTCTTCAACCCCGGTCGCTTGAGTCGAGTTACCGGCAGCACACCAATGGTGCTGCTTGATGCCTCCTTCAGCATGGGGGCGACAGGCGGGCAGTGGCAGGCTGCGTTGGACACCGCTCGGGCCCTCCTCCGAAGCGGAGGTGAGGAAGGAACGATCCTGCGATTCGGTTCGGGAATCTCGCCATTTGATACACTTGCCCCCAGCGACGGAGCGTCGCGCTTGAGGGACGCGCTGGAGGCAACCGTAGGGCGGGCTGGACCGGTTTTCATCGTCTCGGACGGAGAGATTCAGGATGGAGCCGTCTTGCCGCCGAGCCTGACCCACGGTGTCACAACGGTCATCCTCCCGAGAGACACGGTGGCCAACGCTGCGTTGCTGGACGTCGCGGTCGGCCGCCGGGTTCAACAGGACGATTCGATAACGGTCGGACTCGTCATCGGAACGTGGGGACCGGTGGATACCGCTGGCGCCGGCGTAGAGATATTTGCCGGTGAACGGCGGTTGCTGCGACGTCGCTTGGCATTGCCACCGCCGCCCGGCACCGCCCGGCGCACCATCACCATTCCCCCGGGTGCCTTGTCGCCGGGAACCCACGTGCTGCGCGTTCGGCTAGTTGCAGGGGATGATGCCGAGTCTCGCGACGACGAACGCATGCGCGTGGTAACTGTCAGCTCACAGCCGGCGATTGCGGTTATCGTCGATCCGGCAGACGTCGAGGGACGCTTTCTCATGCGTGAACTTAGTGAGATGGCGCGCACCACGGTGCGGGGCTTCGCGCGGGTTCGGGATGATCTCTGGCTCGACATGAACACCCTCGCCCGCACGGACGAGGCGTCGGTGCGAGCAGCCGCGGCCGCCGCGCGCTTGATCGTGCTTCGTGGAACCGACCGAATCGGTGTGGCGAGAACGGCACCGGCCGTGTGGTATTGGCCTGCGGCGAGCGACACGGCGACAGAGTTCTTCCGGGGTGATTGGTACATGACGCCTCGGGTGCCGGCGTCGCCTCTCGCAGGTCGGCTTGCCGCCGCAGCATGGGACTCCGTTCCCCCGCTGACAGGGATTGTGCCGTTCGTTGCTGGAGGGGCCGAATGGGTTGCGGTGACAGGCCGCCGTGCAAGACGCGGCGTGGATAGGCCGGTCCTGATCGGGCGTGATTCGAGCGGCGCCCGCCGGCTGACAACCGCCGGATCGGGCCTGTGGCGATGGATCCTTCGTGGCGGGGCGGCCCGGGAAACATACCGTACGTTCGTCGCTGCCGGTACAGACTGGCTGTTGCAGACCGGAGCCGCACAATCCACCGCTCCCCTGACCGCTGAACAGGTTCAACGTGGCGTGCCGGTTGTCTTTCGCTGGACAGCGGACGACATCCCCGATTCGACCGTGGTTACACTGGCCGTAATGGACTCTACTTTCACCGTTACCTTGCGGTATGACTCGCGTGGAACGGCGTTGGTGTCGCTCGATCCGGGAGTGTATCGGTGGAATGCACGGGACGGGGGCGTGCGTAATGCGGCCGGGATCGCCATCGTGGAGGAATATTCCGACGAGTATCATCCGCGCGAAGTCACGTGGGTCGCCGGTGTGGGCGAAGGTGGATTTCAGGTGATCGTTCGGAGCGCACGAGACGTTTGGTGGTTGTTCTTGATCGCCATGGCTGCGCTGCTCTGCGAGTGGGGCTGGCGTCAGCGGCGGGGATTGCCGTAGCCATGAGACTCTGGAAACGCATCAAGCAAGCCGCCCTGACCGACGTGGCAGTGCTCGTCAAAGGCATCGATCACGAGATGCTGGAAGATGTGGAGCGCGTGTTGATCGAAGCGGATTTCGGCCCCGCGACCTTCAGTCTGGTCGAAAACCTGGAGAAAAGGATCCGCCGCGGAGGGCTCAAGACCGAGGATGCGTTTCGGGGCTGGCTGGTGGATGAGATTGCGGGGATGTTTGGGACGGAGGAGGCAGGGGAGGTAGGGGAACTCAACTTCGCGGCGGATGGGCCGACGGTGGTTCTGATCCTCGGGGTGAACGGCGTCGGCAAGACTACACAGGCGGCCAAATTGGCCCACCGATTGCTCCGGAGTGGGAAGAGCGTGTTGCTCGCGGCGGCAGATACGTTCCGGCCCGGAGCCACCGAGCAGCTCGCCATATGGGCCGACCGACTCGGCCTGCCCGTAGTGACCGGAACCCAAGGCGGCGATCCGGCGGCGGTGGCCTACGATGCGGTGGAGGCAGCGACGGCCCGTGGTATCGACGTGGCGATCATCGACACGGCCGGGAGGTTGCATACCGAGTCGGGTCTCATGAAGGAGCTACAAAAGATCGCGCGTGTCGTTGGCCGACGATGCGACGGAGCGCCTCACGAAAGCTTCCTCGTGTTGGATGGCACCGTGGGACAGAACGCGATGCAGCAGGGCAAATCGTTCGCCGCCGCCGTGCCGATTTCCGGGTTGATCGTCACCAAGCTCGACGGAACGGCAAGAGGCGGTGCCGTGGTATGTTTGCAGCGTGAGATCGGCGTTCCCGTCCGCTTTCTCGGCGTGGGTGAAAGGCTGGAGGATCTGGACCCCTTCGAGCCACGCCGGTTCGCGGAGCGCCTGCTGGGCGACTGATGCCGCTACGACTGGATACGTCGGTTCAATACCTCAAGGGCGTGGGACCCCACCGTGCCCAGAACTTCGCTAGGCTCGGCATTCATACGGTCGAAGACCTTGTCTATCACATTCCCCACCGCTATCTGGACGCAACAACCGTGACACCGATAGCGCGAGCCGACGTTGGCAACGAAGTCACACTCATCGGACGCGTGATCTCCACGGGGATCCTTCCAACGCGCCGCCGCTTGCAAATCTTCCGTGCGGTGATCAGAGATTCATCGGGCTTGATCGAATGTGCGTGGCCGGGACAGGCCTTTCTCGATCGCACGATCAAGGAGGGGCAACTGCTCCTCGCATCGGGGCCGATCAAATACTACCACGGGCGGCAGATCGTGCCCCGGGAACAGATTGTACTCGCCAACGCCGACGAAGAAGCCGACCAGCCGGGGCAGGGGATGGTGCTGTCGGTGTATCCGGCCACCGAGGGATTGTCGCACCGCCAGATCCGCAGGCTGATCGGCGACCGCCTCGATGAAATGGTATCACTGGTGGATGACGTTGCCTTCCCGTACATCCCTGCAGCGCTGGGACTACCCGGCTTGAGAGACGCCCTGTCGACGGTTCATCGCCCCCGCACGGTGGCAGAGGCCGAGCGAGGACGCCGCCGGCTTGCCTTCGACGAGCTGTTTGACATGCAGCTGGTCGTAGCTCGCGCAAGATATCTGGCCAAGCGGGCGACTAAAGGCATGCAGCATGAACTGAAGAAAGACCTCACGACTAAGCTCAAGCACGCACTCCCATTCGAGCTGACTGGAGGGCAGCGGCGCGTGATTCGCGAAATCACTGCTGACATGACGTCCCCGGAGCGGATGCACCGTCTGCTGATGGGAGACGTTGGCGCGGGCAAGACGGTCGTTGCCCTGTTTGCCATGTTGCTGGCGGTGGAGAATGACAGCCAGGCGGTGTTCATGGCCCCCACAGAGGTGCTCGCCGAGCAACACTCCCGGACGCTGAGGGAACTCTTGGCTCCGCTGGGAATCGTACCCGAGCTCTTGATCGGCCGGCTCAGTCCATCGGAGAAGACCGCCGTGCGGGACCGTATCGCGTCCGCGGCCTCTCGAATCATCGTGGGTACCCACGCCCTGTTCCAAGAAAAAACCGCCTTCCACCGGTTGGGACTGGTGGTGATCGACGAGCAGCACCGGTTCGGGGTCGAACAGCGGGCGGCGCTCATCGAGAAGGGCAAGGCGCCGGACGTGCTGCTGCTGTCGGCCACGCCGATCCCTCGCACACTCGCCATGACGCTCTATGGCGATTTGGACATCTCCGCCCTCAGGGAGAAGCCGGCGGGCCGTCGCGACGTACACACGACGGTACGCAGCAGCAGCAGCCGCTCGGCCATCTACCAGTTTGTGAGAGAACAGTGCGGGGCCGGCCGGCAGGTGTATGTCGTGTATCCGGTAATCGACGAGTCGGAGAAAGTGGATCTCAAGGCTGCGACCACCATGGCCGAACGGTTGCGCCACGATCTGAGCCCGCTCGAAGTGGGCCTGGTACACGGCAGGATGAAGGCCGAGGAGCGTGACACTACCATGCGAGCGTTCCGAGACGGCAAGATCCACGTTCTCGTGGCCACCACGGTGATCGAGGTAGGCATCGACGTTGCCAACGCCACCGTCATGCTGATAGAGCACCCGGAGCGTTTCGGCCTGGCCCAGCTTCACCAGTTGCGTGGCCGCATTGGGAGAGGCGGAGAAGAGAGCTATTGTATCCTCGTAGCGGACGCCGGGGCGCGGGAACGCCTGCGTCAATTCGCCCAATCGTCCGACGGCTTTCGCATCGCCGAGATGGATCTCCAGGAGCGGGGAATGGGTCAACTCGCCGGCGCCCGCCAGTCGGGTGGCATGGCGGTGCGCTTCACAGACTTCTCGAAAGACGATGACCTCATCGTGGCATCGCGCAAGTCGGCGCTCCGCCTCATCGAGGAGGATCCGGTGCTCTCCCAGAAGCGACACGTGGAGTTGCGGAAACGCCTAGAGCGGCGCTACGAGCGAGGGATGGAGCTGTTTCGAGTTGGGTAACCGTGAGCGGGTGAGCAGTTGACCAGAACCGACATCTATCGCCACGGTGACGCACGCGTGGATGTGAAACTCCGCCCGGACGCGTGGTTTGCGCAGGTGCGCGTTTGGAACGGGGCCCGTTGGCCCAAGGTCGAGAAGACTTGGCGTGCGCGTGTGAAGGGATGGGTTCCGTGGTTTTCGCTGGAGCGCCAGGTCGTGCGGGCGGTGGAATACGCCAACCGCCGCGCATCCGTGTATATGCCCCGCGAGGAAATCCGAAAGCGAGTGCAGACGGCTCTCGAGCTGCTGTAGGCACGCTCATTGCTTCCCCGGCCCCATCCGTGTTCATCGGCACCTTCGTTCGCGCTATCCGCCGGCAGTAACTGTCCGACCGGCCGTCTTTCCGTCTGTCCGTCTTTCGTACTATATTCGGTCCTGTCCAACCTGTCGGAGGGCGCCTCGTGTCGAAAATCTTGCCTTTACTATCTGGGTGTATCCTGGTCTGCGCGTTCGTCAGCCGGCCGACGGCGGCGCAGGAGGAATCGCGACTGGCCCTTTCCGTAACACGCCTGGAAGCCACTCCGAGCTCTGTCGTGCTTAGCAAGGGAGAGGCGGTACGCTTCGCCGTTACCGCATATGACGTGAGAGGGAACGTGGTGAACGTTCCCATACGTATCGGTGGAGTATTCAGTGGCGTGCGGTTTAAAAACGGGCGATTGCGGGGCGTGACACCCGGCGAGTATCAAATTGTCGCGACGGTGGGTTTGGGGCGACGCAGTGCATCGCCCACACCAGCAGAATTCAACGATTGGTGGGTTAATGAGCAACGACCTGGCAGCTAAGAATTGTGTCCCGTGCCGAGGCGGGGTTCCTCCCCTGAGAGGTGAGGAGATGCAAGGGCTGTTGGCGCAGCTCGGCAACGATTGGACCGTGATCGACGACCATCACCTCCACAAGGAGTTCCGATTCAAGGACTTTGCCGAGGCCCTGGCGTTTACCAATCGCGTGGGAGCTATTGCGGAGGAACAGGGTCACCATCCCGATATACTTCTTGCCTGGGGTAAGGTGGGAATCACGATCTGGACGCACAAGATCGACGGGTTGACTGAGAGCGATTTCGTGTTTGCTGCGAAGTGCGAGGAAGCGACTTGACGGTCGGACTCCTAGGCTTGCAGTCCTTCCCGCTCGGGTAGTTCGGGCGACGCACTGCGTCGCCCCCTGCCGTCTTCCCTTTCTTGCCAACCCACTCTACCATTCCCGCCCATGGACGACGCGCTTCGCATCAAGGATCTTCCCAATCGCACCGGCGATACGGTCACGCTGCGGGCTTGGGTGGAGAGAACCCGCTCCAGCGGGAAGATCGCTTTTGTTGTTTTGCGGGACGGTACCGGTTATCTGCAGTGTGTCGTTCCCAAGAACGAAGTGGATACGACCGTGTGGGAAGCAGTGAAGACCCTGACTAAGGAAACCTCCGTCCAAGTGAGGGGTGGGGTACGGGCCGATGCGCGCTCCCCAGGGGGCGTCGAGCTGGGCATGAGGGAACTGGAGGTGATCGGGGCGAGCGTGGACTTCCCCATCACACCGAAGGAACACGGCACGACCTTTCTGTTCGAGCACCGCCATCTGTGGCTGCGGAGCAGACGCCAGGAAGCCATCATGAAGGTGCGTCACGAGGTGATCCAGGCTATTCGTGACTTCTTCTACGAGCGTGACTTCTGTCTGGTGGACACACCGCTCCTGACCGCCGCTATCGGAGAAGAAGCAGCCACGCTGTTCGAGACGGACTACTTCGACCTCGGCAAGGCCTATTTGGCGCAGACGGGTCAGCTATATGGCGAAGCGGCGGCGGCTGCGCTCGGCAAAGTGTATTGCTTCGGTCCGACGTTCCGTGCAGAGAAGTCCAAAACACGTAAGCACCTGACCGAATTCTGGATGGTCGAGCCGGAAGTGGCATGGTACGATTCGGACGCCAACATGGGGCTGCAAGAAGACTTCGTGTCCTACATCGTGCAGCGCTGTCTCGACCGGAGAAAACCCGAGCTCGAGGCGCTCGAACGTGACACCACTCCCCTCGAGGTGATTCAACCGCCGTTCCCTCGCGTTTCTTATACCGATGCAGTGGCAAAGCTCCAGAAGCATGGACAGAGCATTCAGTGGGGCAAGGATCTGGGGGCCGAAGACGAAACGACTATTGCCACCTGGTACGACAAGCCGGTGTTCGTGTACAACTATCCGAAGGAAGCGAAAGCCTTCTACATGAAGCTCAATCCTGACGATCCACGAACGGTGTTGTGCAACGATTGTTTGGCGCCGGAAGGATACGGCGAGATCATCGGGGGGAGCCAGCGCGAAGATGACTACGACACGCTGCTCGCGCGGATCAGAGAGGAAGGTCTACCCGAAGACGCCTACGGTTGGTATCTGGACCTGCGCAAGTACGGCACGTTCGTGCACTCGGGATTCGGTTTGGGGGTCGAAAGAACGGTCGCATGGATCTGTGGCATACCCCACGTCCGGGAGGCGATCGCGTTCCCACGTCAGATGCACCGCCTTCATCCCTAGCAAGACCGTTTCGCTTCCTCCCACAGAGAGTCCAATTCTTCGAGCGAGGCACGACCCACGTCCACCTTTCGTTCGGTGGCCAACCGTTCCACCTGTCTGAAGCGACGGTCGAATCGCCTATTGGCCTTTTCCAACGCGGCGCGCGGATCGCAACCGAGCTTGCGGGCCAGATTGATCACGGAAAAGAGCAAATCACCCACTTCTGCTTCCACTCGCACCGCATCCCGTCCGTTTCCGATCTCATCGTCGAGTTCTGCAAGCTCCTCGGAAATCTTGGCCCGCGGGCCGGTTGGGTCAGGCCAGTCAAATCCGACACCGGCCGCCCGTTCCTGAAGTCGGTACGCCATCAGCACCGCCGGCAGGGTGGGAGGGAGTCCGTCGAGAATGCTGGCCTGTCTCGACCCGAGCTCCTTCAGCTTTTGCCGTTCCCAAGTCTCCGGTTCGTCACCCCCATCGAACAGATGAGGATGACGTCGCTTCATCTTCGCAACGATGGCATTCGTCACGTCCTCCGCCCCGAACTCGCCGGATTCCTCTCCCAGCACGATCTGGAATGCCACGTGCAACAACACATCGCCGACCTCCTGCTTGATGGCTTCGGGATCGTCCGCGGCCAGGGCCTGGTCGAGTTCGAGAACCTCCTCCACGAGATAGGGGCGCAGCGTGGCACGGGTCTGCGCCCTATCCCACGAGCACCGCTTTCGGAGATCTCTCACAAGCTCGACAATGCGTCCAAGCGCTGATGGTTCTTGCATCTGCGTCATCTCGCCGGTACAATACCCGCTTACCAGTGAGCGTGTCAACGAAACAGCAAACCGACCGCGCTTGGGTCGAAATCGACATCGCAAACCTCGTCGATAACGCTCGGGCCGTGCGCCGCGCGGCGCATGACGCTGCCCTCCTTCCCATGGTCAAGGCAAATGGTTACGGACTCGGGGTCCTGGCCGTCGTGCGTGCACTCGAATCTGTAGATCCGTGGGGCTTTGGCGTCGCCACCGTCACCGAGGGCCGGGAACTCCGCGAAGCGGGCGTAAACCGCCCGGTTGTGGTATTCACCCCGGCGAGGGAAGCGCAGCTCGACTCGCTCCGCGAATGCGACTTGCGACCGGTCTTCGACGATCCAGCGATCATCCGTCAGTGGCGGCCGGATCGACCATATCACTGTGAAATAGACACGGGGATGGGGCGAACGGGGATTCGTTGGGACGACGTGGCGAGCCTGGCCGACGTGGCGGCGCATCCCCCCGAGGGAGTGTTCACCCATCTCCACTCGGCCGATAGCTCACCGCAGACAGTCGCAGCTCAACTGGAGCGGTTTCACACGGCGCTGCGTGCTTTCACGCAACGTCCGCCCCTGGTGCATGTTTGCAACAGCCCCGGTGTGTGGAGGGTGGGCGAGAAATTCGACCTCGTACGGCCCGGTATCTTCCTCTACGGTGGCGCGGCCGGTCCCGACCTTCCGAAACCGTCGCCCGTGGTATCTGTCCGCGCCCGTGTGGTGAGTCTTCGACGCTTGAGCACCGGCGAAACGGTGAGTTATGGGGCGGAGTGGTCCGCGCGACAGGCGACAACAGTCGCCACCCTCGGTATCGGATATGCGGATGGACTTCCCCGCGCCGTGCAGAATCGCGCCACCGTTCTCTTGAGGGGCCGACGGTGCCCGATCGTGGGGAGAGTCACTATGGATATGACCATGGTGGATCTGGGTCCTGTCTGTGACGAGTCGCGTACCGTGGGCGACGTCGTAACAGTGATCGGCGCCGACGGAGACGACGAGATAACGCTCGATGAATTCGCCGGGTGGGCCGGAACCATTTCATACGAGATCCTCGTGGGGCTCGGCATGCGACTGCCGCGGAACTACACGGAACCGTGAGCCGCAGAAATCGTGGGCGGGTGGCCGTCATCGTCCTCGACGGAGTGGGCATCGGCGAGGCCACCGACTCAGCAGATTACGGAGACATTGGAAGCGATACGTTGGGCAACGTAGCCCGAGCGGTAGGAGGGATGGACCTCCCGTACCTAGAGTCGTTGGGTCTGGGGTGCTGTCGTCCGCTCGAAGGCATGGCATGCGGAGAGCCCACCGCGGCGTTTGGTGTGGCCTTACCCCAATCGAAGGGGAAGGACTCCACCTCAGGACATTGGGAGTTGTGTGGGGTGATCTTGGAAAGGCCGTTCCCCGTTTATCCTGATGGGTTTCCCGAAGAGATCGTAACGTCTTTTGTGCAGGCGACTGGTCGGCAAGTGCTGGCCAACAAGCCGGCGTCCGGCACCGCGGTGATTGAGGAGTACGGCGCAGAGCACCTCGAGACCGGAGCCTGGATCGTGTACACCTCGGCAGACAGTGTCTTCCAGATCGCGGCGCACGAGGAACGGATCTCCCTGGACGAGCTGTACGCCGGTGCCCGAGCCGCCCGCGAGATGCTGGTAGGTGACCATAACGTGGCACGTGTCATCGCGCGGCCGTTTGTCGGCGAACCCGGGTCCTTCAAACGGGTATCGAGCCACCGGCGGGATTTTTCGCTCGAGCCGGTGGCTCCCACATTGCTGGACCGTCTCGCCGCAGCGAATGTGCAACGTGTGGGGGTTGGCAAGATCGACGACCTCTTTGCGGGCCGCAACATCGCCAGCGAGCACACCCCTACGAATGAAGACGCATACCGGCTGATCGGCGACGCGTTGCGGTCCCTGGACTCCGGATTGCTCTTCGCGAACGTCATCGAGTTCGACCAGACCTGGGGCCACAGGAACGACGTAGCGGGGTTTTACAGGGGGCTAGGGGCCCTGGATCGCGCCCTGCCCGAGCTGGTCGGGTTGCTTCGAGGCGACGATCTGATGATTCTCACTGCGGATCATGGGAACGATCCTACGACGAGCTCCACCGACCACTCGCGGGAAGCGGTCCCTATTTTGGTGACGGGCCCGTAGGTGAGGCCGGTGGCGCTTGGCTCGAGGGAGTTTGCCGATGTCGGGGCTACCGTAGCGGAATATTTCGGCATGGACCTTGGGGTTGGAGTATCGTTCCTGTCCGCGGTTCTCGGCTGAAACCGGAGGGAGAAAGATGAAGGACCGGCTGGCTCAGGCTGCCACCGAGGCCCAGGCCAACGCGTACGGCCCCCTACAGCGGGTACAAGGTCGGCGCCGCCCTCCAGGCGGAGGATGGACGTATCTTCATCGGTGCCAACGTCGAGAACGCTTCGTACGGGCTGACGAACTGTGCCGAGCGCGTGGCGCTGGGAGCGGCGGTGGCGTCCGGAGCGAGACGGTTTGACCGTCTCGTCGTCGTATCCGATGCGTCGCCGCCATCGGCTCCCTGCGGGGCGTGCCGTCAGGTGCTTGCTGAAATGGGCACCGACATGGTGATCGAAGCCGTCGGGCCGTCGGGTTCGAGGAGTTGGAGGTTGGCAGACCTGATTCCCGACCCTTTCGGGGCCGAGGATCTGGCGCCGTGAGGCGGCGCCGGATGAGTGGGGATCGGCAAACCACGGGAACCGACAACAGTATGTGGCAACGCATACGGATGCATTGATGCAAAGAGAAATACGATTCGCCTTGCTCGGAGGGTTGGCCGCGGGCGCTCTGCTCGCCTGCGAGGCGAGCATCACCGCCCCGGGTGCGTGCCCGGATTTTTGCCCCATCGGCGAAATCCAGCTCATCGATACGGTGCTCGTGGGAGTGCTGAAGCGAGATACGTCTTTCACCGGGTACGTGGAGAACACGGTGTCTACCGCTATGCAAGTGGTGGGAGGCGGGGCTGCCGTCGAAAGTCACGGGTTGATCTGGTTCGCGCCCTTCGGGGACAGTGCCCCAATCGATTCCATGACCCTTGGCCCGGTGGTTCGACAGGACTCATTCGAGCTAAGCCTGGTTCTCCTCGACCGAAGCCCGGACGTGACAGGTCTCGAGATCACGGTGCATAGAATCTCCCCGTCTGTCGACAGAGAGGGTGACTTCGCGGCTCTGGCTCCGTTCTTCGAGGACAGCACCATCGTGGCCGTGGTGGCCGTCCCCGATGATGTCAGCGAGGATACGGTTTCGACAATTATATCTGTTGACGCCTTTCCCGAGTTTGAAGCGGGGGATCGTCAAATCGCGCTGGGGCTCTCGATTCGCGGCGGCACGCCCGCCTTTGCCAGCCTCAACACACGGGAGTCGGCGCTCGGGGCCCTGCTCACGCGTTTCGTCCTGGTAGACGCCGATGGTGATTCCCTCGTCGAACGAAGTGATTTGCGTTCGCCCGAATTCGACGGTTTCGTCGACACCGACCTCCCGAGTCCGCTGGCGGGCAGCCTCTTGATTGGGGGCACACCCTCTTGGCGGACGTTCGTTCGCATCGCGCTGCCACCATTTATCATGGATTCATCGGACATCGTCAGGGCGCTTTTGCTCTTTGTCCCCGTTGAGCCGGCTCTTGGCGCGCCATCGGATACCTTTGAGGTCGTGGCCCAAGCGCTAAGTGCGGATTTCGGCGCAAAGTCGCCGGTTCTCTCACAGTCTGATGCTACTCTCATGAGAACGGAGGTGGGTGTGGGGACAACCGATACGGTCGCGATCGACATCTCCCAGATCGTGGCTTTGTGGCAGGCTTCACCGGACCAAGTTAGGACCCTCGTGTTGCGTTTTCTTGACGAGGCGGCATCGGTGGCGGAACTGCGTGTCGGTTCCACCCGGTTTCTCGGCTCGGAGCCCGCCGTACGTGTGACCTACGTACCGCCTTTCAGTTTCGGACGATGATGAAGCCTTTCGCATTGCTGGGTCTGTTGATCGTGCTGAGTTCTTCGGCCCTTGGCGCGCAGAATTCGATCTTCGGAACTCGAGGTATCGGATTCCCGGGCCGTGTGGGAGGCGTGCGATCGATTGCCCTGGGTGGCGGATCCGAGCTCTTCGACCGGGCATCCGTACTCAACCCGGCGCTGGCTGTCTCGTTCGGTCAGGTAACGGTCGGTGCGGTGTCTGGCACGACGTTCCGCAACTACACGGCTGCGGGGACGGACGCCTCTGGATTGCAGGAAACAAGATTCCCGTTGATTTTTCTTGGCGGTGGGTTTGGCCGGTCGTCGTTTTCCTACCAGGTGAGCGTCGCGACGTTTGCCGAGCGGACATTCGATCTGAAGACGGTGGACACGATAATGGTCGGTGGTCTCCCCCTGCCGGTGGAGGACCGGATAATTGCCGACGGGGGAGTGGTGGACATTCAGGCGGCGATAGGCTGGAGGTATTCGGCGAAGCTGGCCATAGGAGGTGCGGTGCATCGATTGGCCGGCTCGAGCCGATTCACGGCGACCCGCACCTTTGATAACAACGAGTTCCAGCCATTTCGGGAGCGGGACGCCCTGAGCTTTTCGGGGACGTCGTTTTCGGCGGGTCTTCTGTGGCTGCCGAATGCGAGCCTGGGCTTCGGATTCGCCGCACGGGTGAACTCGTCCTTGACCAGTGAGCCGGAGAACGAGTCTTCGAGCAAGGTGGCGATGCCTGTGTCCCTGGCCGGCGGTGTATGGTTGGGCGTGACTCCTCGAATGCGTCTCATGACGACAGCCAGATGGCGTTCGTGGAGCAGGGCGCAAGACGATCTGGCGGGGGCCGGCACGCGGGCATTCGACACCTGGGAAGTGGGGTCGGGGCTGGAGATCACTTCGGGACCCCGGGATGGAGGGAAGTTCCCGCTGCGGTTGGGTGTCCGCTACGCGCAATTGCCGTTCAGCCCGTCTAACGCGCAACCCAGCGAGTGGAACTTTTCCGTGGGCACCGGCGCGCCGTTCGCCGCCAATCGTGCCGTGATCGACGTCGCGCTCGAGCGTTTCCAGCGCGATGGTGCAGGAGTCAGGGAGCGGGGCTGGTACCTCACCTTGGGTTTCACGATCACGCCGGTGCGCTAGCCCGGGAATCCCCACAGCGATGCGCGTCTATTTCCACACCTTCGGCTGCAAGACCAACCAATACGATACGGAAGCGGTGCGACAGTCTTTGGAGGCCGCCGGCGCATCCGCTGTCGCCCATCCGGATATGGCGGACGTCGCCGTTGTCAACTCGTGTACGGTGACCCATACGGGCGAGGCGAAAATGCGCCGCTTCGTGCGACGCCTGCGGCGCGGGCAACCGGAGTTGCAGACCGTGATCATGGGATGTGCCGCCACAGTCGACGACGGGGCGCTGGCGTCACTCCCCGGCGTCGCGGCGGTCGTGGCAGGCTCGGACCCTCGTGACATCCTGGACGCCATTGGATTGGATGGCCCTCCGGTAGATCCGATCCTGCGCTCCTTTCCGCGAGGGACCCGGGCTTGGCTGAAAATCCAAGACGGCTGTGACGAACATTGCACATTCTGCGCGACGACGATTGCCCGGGGGGCCAACCGATCGCGTGCGACGGACGAAATCATTCAGGAGGCCCGCGTTTTGGCCGCCAATCACCAGGAGATCGTTCTCACCGGAGTGCACATCGGAACCTACGGGAAGGACCTCGGCGATGGGTCGAGCCTGGGGCGTCTGGTGGAGCGCCTGATATCCCAGGTGGAGGGTCCCCGATTCCGGCTGTCGTCTGTGGAGGCCACCGAAGTCGACGAGCGTCTGGTGGATCTCATGAGCGACGCTCCCCATCGGCTGGCATCTCATCTTCATGCGCCGTTGCAGTCCGGCAGCGATGCGGTCCTGAAGCGCATGGGCCGGCATTGGTATACCGCGGCAGCCTACCGCGAACGCTGCTTGGCGCTGGCCGAAAGAGTGCCGGCTCTCGGACTCGGCGCCGACGTCATCGTCGGGTTCCCCGGAGAAAGCGATGACGATCACGCAGCCACGCGCTCCGTGATAGAGTCACTTCCCTTCACCTACCTGCACGTCTTTCCGTATTCCCAGCGTCCGGGAGCGTCCGCGAAACGGATGGGCGGCGTGGTGGACGCCAAGGTAACCGCTTCTCGCTCGGCTGAGTTGCGGGAGCTTGCCAAGGGCAAAGGAGCGGCCTACCGTTCGCAACGAGATGGCGGCCCTGCAGATGTCGTGGTGCTGCGCAGGCACAAGGGGAGAGTGCAGGGACTGACAGAGGACTATCTGGACGTCTATCTTTCGACCGACCGAGAGTATCCTCCTCGATTCTCTGCCGTTTTGCGACGCGAAGCCGACGGGACAATGATGGCGGAATTTGCATGAGCGAGATGATGAAGCGGGTCTACGTGGAGACCTACGGCTGCCAGATGAATGTGGCCGACACCGAGTTGATATTGGGTTTGTTGGGCCGCGACGGATACGTGGTGACGGATACACCGGCAGATGCCGATGTCATCTTGGTGAACACGTGTGCCATTCGGGACAAGGCCGAGCAGCGCATATACGGCCGGGTAGGGGAGCTGAAACGCCATAAGCGTGCCGGAGGCGTTCTCGGTGTGGTCGGCTGCATGGCCCAACGTTTGGGGGCCGGCCTGCTGGACCGTGTTCCCCACGTCGACCTCGTCGTTGGCCCGGATGGGTATCAGGCGCTGCCGGAGTTGATTCATCGGGCGGCGGGCGGAGAGCGCACGGTCGACGTCGAATTCAAATCCTGGGAACACTACGAGGACGTTCCGGCGGTCCGTACGAATCGCGTGAGTGCTTTCGTTACCGTGCAGCGCGGCTGCAATTATCGGTGCACGTTCTGCGTTGTTCCGATGACACGCGGACCCGAACGGAGTCGTAACTTGACCGATGTTGTTCGCGAGGTGGAGGGCCTTGCGAGAGGCGGCGTTACGGAAGTGACGCTACTGGGGCAGACTGTCAACAGTTACCGTGACGGAACGCACGATTTTGCAGATCTACTACGCAGGGTGGCTTCAGTGGATGGTATTCGCCGGTTGCGTTTTACCAGCCCGCACCCCAACGACTTCAGCCACCGGGTTGTGGATGCCATGGCGGAAGTGCCCGAGGTGTGCGAGCACGTCCACCTCCCGGTGCAAAGCGGCGCATCTCGAGTGCTCAAGCGCATGCTCCGACGCTACTCACGCGAATCGTACCTTGCCTGCGTCGATCGTCTGCGGACGGCGATTCCGGATCTGGCAGTTACGACGGACATCATCGTCGGTTTTCCGGGAGAAACCGAAGAGGATTTTCTTGAGACCGAAAGCCTGGTGCGTGAAGTGCAGTTTGACGATGCGTTCACCTTCAAATATTCCGTTCGTGACGGGACTCCGGCCGTCAAGATCAAGAGCCACGTTCCAGACGACGTGGCCGGCGAACGACTCGAGCGGATCATCGACACGGTGCGCAGGATCGCCCGCTCGAAGAACGCCGGCCTCGTGGGGACCACGCATGAGGTGCTGGTGGCAAAGCGGGCGCGGCGGGGAGAGCTGCTGCAATCGCGCACGCGCACCAACAAGGTTGTGCTCATCGAAGGGACTCCGGATCTCGTGGGCTGCTATCAGCACGTCCGCCTCACCGGCACCACCGGCTCGACGTTTACCGGCGTGTCGGCGGCCGTACGCAGGGAGCTGGCGGTCATCGGATAAGAAACGACATCCGAGAAGTCGTCATTCCTCCCCGTTCTGCGGCAAAGCACTTCCCCCAGGGGCGGGGGCGGGGGGCCCCGCGACACCGCTCTGAAGCAACGGTAGGAGTCCCTGGGGCCGCCGGTAGTTCGATTCGCGGTGGTGTATGTTGGCGGACTGTGGATCGCCTTCCTCGTTGCACCCTCTCCCGGTACGTCAATCGCCATCGCCCTAGCCACGCTCTTGGTTGGGGGCCGCCGCTTGGGTTGGCGTCACCGCCTGCTGTGTGCCTTCCTGGCGGGGTGGACGCTGGGTTCCGTGACACAAAGCCGGAGGTCCGCCTCATGCGCCGAGCGCTGGTCGCCGGGGAAATACGCTGCGTACGTGCGCGTGCACGACGCGCCGGGTAGTCGGCGGAGCGCCACCGCCACGGTGCTGCACTCCGGCGATGGCTGTGACGGCAGAATACGGCTGCGGTTCGATACGGAGTCCTCGCCAACCAGCGGCGCCACGGCTGTCGTGGTAGGGACCGTTCACACCAATGGCTGGATGCGCGTGCAACACATCCGGCAACTTCCCGATCTTCACGTCCCGCTTCGCTTCCGTGTACGAGACAGGCTTGCCCGGCGCATTCACCAACTCTACGGAGCACGTGCCGCCCTCGTCGACGCATTGGTGTTGGGTCGCAGGGAAAACCTGGATCCGGATCTCCGCACCATCTTCATTTCCGCCGGCCTGGCTCATCTCCTGGCGATCTCGGGGTTGCATGTCGGCATAGTCGCTGCCTGGGTGCGTGTTGTGCTAGGCGTGGCAGTGGGGCGGCGGGCGAGCTGGCCGATCAGCGCCCTCGCAACCTGGGCGTATGTGGCCCTCCTGGGCTTTCCGGCTCCCGCCACCCGGGCTGCCGCGTTCGTGGCGATCTATGCCGCCGGCCGGATGCGCCAACGCCGGCCACCCCCGTCGGCGGTCCTCGCCGTGGCATCGCTGGTGGTTCTGACGTTCGATCCCGGGGCCGTGCACTCGGTTGGAGCGTGGCTGTCGGCCGCAGCGGTCTGGGGTACGGCTTCGGCCGTCGCCCTCATCGGAAGGAGGCGGTCGGGTCCGATCAAGCTACTTGCCGTCTCGGCAGGAGCCACACTTGCAACCGCCCCCATCACCGCGGCGGCCTTCGGGAGTGTGGCGCCGGTGGGAGTCGCATCCAACTTGCTGGCCGTGCCGTTGGCTGGAATCGCGGTGCCCGCGGTGTTTGCCAGCCTGGTCGCAGGGCCGATCATGGCGGGCGGCGCCGGGTTGGTGCTCGCCGCCGTGGAGCGCGTAGCCGCCGCGGCCGCGGCGGTTCCCCTGGGGCACCTCAACGGTGAGCCGGGTTGGCCGTTCGCGATGCCGTGGGCGATGGTGCTCGCGGTTGCCGTCTGGGCCACCTGGCGCAAACCCAAGTGGAAGATCGCCCGCCTCCGGGTGATGACCGCGTTGGCTGTGGGCAGCTGGGGACTGGTTGCGATGCCCATACGGCCCGGATGCTCAGACGACGGCATCCTGGCGATCTATGTGTTGGCGGTGGGCCAGGGCGACGCCATTGCAGTGCGGACCCCGCGGGGACGCTGGATACTCATCGATGCCGGTCCGCGGTTCGGAGACAGGGACGCCGGGCGACAGATCGTGGTACCGTTTCTCCGAGCGCACGGCGTTCAACGCCTGGATGTGGCAGTGGTCTCACACGGGGATGCGGATCACCTCGGTGGATTCCCGACCGTCATCGAGCGCACGCGTCCCGCCGTGGTGCTCGAGCTGGGACAGCCGCTGGGGACCGCGCTCTACAGCGAGTATTTGGGTGCCGTCGACGCGTTCGTTGAGGATTGGCGTGCTGCGCGGGCCGGCGATACGCTGCTGATCGACTCGGTCTCCTTTGCGATCCTGCACCCCTCGGCCCGGTGGATGGCCGGTCAGGTCTCGCCGAACGAAAACTCCTTGATTCTTCATCTGCGGTTCAAAGCCTTCGACGCGCTCTTCACCGGCGATGCCGGATGGCCGGTGGAATCCTTGCTACTCTCCACCCTCGGCCCCATGGAAGTGTTGAAGATCGGGCACCATGGCTCGGCGGGCAGTACCTCTGCGGCCCTGCTGGATGCCGTTCGGCCGCGTGTCGCGGTCATCAGCGTCGGCCGGAACCGCTTTGGCCACCCGACGCCCGCGGTCCTGCGCCGTCTTGGCGATCGAGGCACCACAGTCTACCGTACCGACCAGGGCGGGACGGTGACGATTCGGACGGACGGTAGCTATTTTGAGGTCATACAAGGCCGATCACCCAATCTGATGGAGAGGGTCCGTTGCGTATTTCTGACATGGTTACCATCGAACGCTTCATCATGGGGCAAGAACGTTTGCACCCTGAGGCGACCGGAGAACTCTCGAACCTTCTCTATGACGTCGCCCTAGCCGCCAAAATAATATCGGGCCACGTACGCAGCGCGGGGTTGGTGGACATCTTGGGTTCCGCAGGGAAAATCAACGTACAGGGCGAGCAGCAGCAAAAACTCGACGTGCTGGCGAATGAGATAATGAAAGAGGCCTTTTGCCACACGGGACGTGTCTCGCTCATGGCGTCGGAGGAAGAAGAGGATCCCATTCCGGCCGATGCCAACGCCGCTGCCGGAAAGTATGTAATGCTTTTCGATCCGTTGGATGGATCCTCCAATATCGACGTGAACGTCTCGATCGGGACGATTTTTTCTATCCACCGTCGAGTGTCGGGCGACGGCTGTGCGAACTTGGTGGATTGCCTGCAGAAGGGGCGCAAGCAAGTTGCCGCCGGATATGTGATTTACGGGTCGAGTACGGTCATGGTGTACTCTGCGGGAAATGGCGTGCACTGTTTCACTCTCGACCCTGTTATCGGCGAGTTCCGCCTCATCAACCACGATGTGGCAACGCCGCGAACCGGGAAATATTACAGCATCAACGAGAGCAACTATACGCGCTGGTCATCCGGGTATCAGAAAATCGTTCGCTGTTTCAAGGGAGTCGATGGGGACGGCCACGGAAAGAACGCCAGGTACATCGGGTCGCTCGTAGCCGACTTTCACCGGAATCTCTTGGCGGGCGGCGTCTTCATGTATCCGGCCGACACGAAATCGCCGAATGGCAAGTTGCGCTTATTGTATGAGGCGAGCCCGCTCGCATTCGTGGCGGAGCAGGCTGGGGGAGCGGCTTCGGACGGGACGACGCCGATTCTCGATATCGAGCCGAAAGAACTGCATCAGCGCACGCCCCTCGTGATTGGTAGCCGGGACGATGTTGCGTTCGTCCAGCGTACGCTCCGAGAAGTCGAGGCTGCCGTTTGATGAGCGATACGCGCGGACGGTCGCCATCGGGAATTCCAATTGAGGACGTCTACGGCGAACCGGCCGCCGGTGAGTTTCCTTTCACCCGCGGAATTCACTCCGGCATGTATCGCAGTCGTCTCTGGACGATGCGCCAATACGCAGGCTTTGGAACTGCGCAGCAGACCAACGAACGATTCAGGCAGTTGCTGGATGCGGGCCAGACCGGTCTCTCTGTGGCTTTCGATCTTCCCACGCAAATGGGATTGGATTCGGACGCCCCCCGGGCCGAGGGTGAAGTCGGCCGGGCGGGCGTGGCCGTCGACAGCGTTGACGATTTCGCCGTCGTATTCGACGGGATTCCGATAGACGCCGTCTCCACATCCATGACGATCAATGCCACAGCCGGGATCCTCCTGGCCATGTATGTCGTTGTGGCGGAGGAACAGGGGACGCCGCGGGACAAAGTGCGCGGCACGGTGCAAAACGACGTATTGAAGGAGTACGTGGCGCGCGGCACATATATCTACCCGCTCGAGGCATCGCTGCGACTCGTAACAGATGTCTTTGCGTTCGTGGCCGAAGAGAACATGCCGTTCAATCCGATCTCTATCAGTGGGTATCACATGCGCGAGGCGGGATCGACCGCGGTTCAAGAAGTGGCGTTCACCTTGGCAAACGCCATCGAATACGTCGATCGTGCCATAGCCAGTGGTTTGGAAATCGATGGTTTCGCTTCCAGCATCTCCTTCTTCTTTGCGGCGCACAGCGATCTCTTTGAGGAAGTGGCGAAGTTTCGAGCAGCACGGCGGCTATGGGCGACGATTGTGCGCGACCGCTACAGCGGAAGCGACAGGAGTTGCCGGCTACGCTTCCACACGCAGACTGGCGGCTCAACGCTTACGGCGCAACAGCCGCTCAACAATGTCGTGCGGGTGACGGTCCAAGCCCTGGCGGCGATACTGGGTGGAACTCAGTCGCTGCATACGAACAGCTTCGACGAGGCGCTGGCGCTGCCCTCCGAGGATGCCGCGCGACTCGCACTGCGAACACAACAGGTTCTCGCGTTCGAGTCCGGAGTGGCACAGACTGCAGATCCACTCGGCGGGTCGTACTATGTGGAGTATCTCACGGATACCATAGAGCGGGAGGCCACCGACCTCTTGGACGAAATTGCCGAACGCGGCGGGGCGGCGCGGGCGATACAATCGGGCTTTTTCCAAAGTGCCATCAGCCAGGCTGCATATGCCTACCAGCGAACGCTCGAGGCGGAGGAAAAGGTCTTGGTGGGCGTCAATCGGTTCGAGGAGGACGAGCAACCCAGCGCCATTGCGTCGCCCGATTACTCGGTCCTGGCCGAGCAACAGCGGGAACGGGTGCGGGCCACACGGGCCAAACGTGACTCGGCGAAGTGTCGGACTGCGTTGGAGCGGCTTGCAGAAGGGGCCCGGGGCGACGCTGCGATGATGCCGTTGATCGTCGATGCGGTCCGCGCCCGGGCGACAGTGGGCGAGATCAGCGATACGCTCCGTGAGGCGTGGGGGGTGTACCGCCCCGCTTGACCAAATCTCGGGGTCCAGCTAAGATCTCCAGTTATCCCATTACGGCGTAGGCCGATCGGTAGGATGCATCATGCCCACATACGGGTATCGTTGCCCGGCGTGCGGGCACGAATATGACAAGTTGCAGAAGATAAGTGACTTGACTCGAGCCGAATGTCCCGAGTGCGAGACGCCTGGCGAGCGAATCATTTCGGGTGGCGTCGGTGTGGTGTTCAAAGGTTCCGGATTCTACGAGACCGATTATAAGCGGGCCGGCCAAACGAAGGACAAGGGCGAATCGGCTGCGAGCGATTCGTCCAAGAAGAGAAGCGGGTCCGAGAAGTCCGATGCTTCAGGAAAATCCAAGGGAGACAGCTCCTGACTCCCGGCGCCGAACTGCTTTGCGGCGCCCTGAAACGGGTGATCGCCGAGCTAGGCGCTCCCGAGAGTACGATCGTTCTCGAGCGACCGCGAAAAAGCGGCCATGGTGACCCGCACACGTCGCTAGCACTTTGTCTGGCAAAATCCCTCAAACGTCCGCCCCGCCAAGTAGCTCGGGACACTGTTGTGGCAGCCTACGGCTTGAACCCCTTGGGCATCACTGCCCCTCAACGGGCGTAAGCATGAAATTGCTCGTCGTCGGCAGTATTGCACTTGATTCTGTCGAAACACCTTTTGGATCCACCGCCGATGCTCTGGGAGGGTCGGCGATATTCTTTGGATACGCCGCAGCGTTCTTTCACCCTGTACAGGTCGTCGGAGTGATCGGCGATGACTTCCCAGAGGAGGAATTGGATCGCATGGCCGCGCGCGGCATCGATGTGACCGGTGTGGAACGCGCGGCCGGAGAGAGCTTCCGCTGGAAAGGGAAGTACTCCTACGATCTACGAAACCGTGAGACCCTCGACACGCGATTGGGTGTGTTTGCCGATTTCGACCCGAAGCTTCCCGACGCCTATCGCGAAGCCAAACTAGTGTTTCTCGGCAACATAGACCCGCGGCTCCAACTCCGCGTGCTGGATCAAGTCGATAACCCGGACTTCGTGGCGTGTGACACGATGAACTATTGGATCGAAGGACAGCCCGACACGCTCACGCAGTTGTTGAAACGCATCGACGTGCTGATGGTCAACGACGCCGAGGCACGCCAACTGTCGGATGACTGGAACATCTACCGGGCGGCGCGCTGGATCCGGGAGCGGGGTCCCAAAATGGTCATCATCAAGCAGGGCGAGTATGGCGCCGTGCTCATAGACGACTCGGGTATCTTCTATGTACCGGCGTTTCCGCTGGAGGAGGTTTACGACCCGACGGGCGCCGGTGATGCCTTCGCCGGGGGCTTCATGGGCCACCTGGCACGAACCGGAGACCTGTCACAAGCTAACATGCGTCGCGCGATGGTCTTCGGATCGACTACCGGCTCGTTCTGCGTCGAACGGTTCTCGGTGCAGCGCCTTCAGGGGGTCGGCGTGGCGGAAATCACTGCTCGCGCCCGATCATTCAGCGACCTGGTGCATTTTGATACAGACGGCTTCTGAGCCGCAGACTGACGGATACAGAAGATGTTTCGAAACGCGCAGACGTTTGAGCGGTCCTCGATGATCGCAAGGGTCCATGACTGCTGATCGCTATCGCGAAGCGGGCGTGGATCTCGACGCCAGCGCGCGCGCGACAGCGAAGATTGCCGAATTGGTCGCCTCAACCCGCACCAGCTTGTCGTGGGGAATAGTGGGTGGTTTTGGCGGCATGATTCGCGTGCCGGACGACGTTCCGGATCCCGTCTTGGTGACTAGTACCGACGGAGTGGGCACCAAGGTGCTGGTGGCCGTGCGCGCAAACCGGCACGACACGATCGGCGAGGACCTCGTCAACCATTGTGTGAACGACATCCTCGTGCACGGGGCGCGCCCGATCGCGTTTCTCGACTACATCGCCGCCGCCTCCATCCGGCCCGACACCGTAGCTGCCATCGTGACAGGCGTGGCCCGGGCATGCCGGGCCCACGAGATGACCCTAGCCGGTGGAGAGACTGCCGAAATGCCCGACCTCTACCAGAGCGGACATTACGATCTTGCGGGAACTATCGTCGGCATCGTGTCCGAGGGTGACTCCCTCCACGGTGACCGTGTGCAGCAGGGTGATGTTCTGCTGGGGTACGAGTCCACCGGGCTCCACACCAACGGCTATTCCCTGGCGCGACGCATCGTGTTCGAGGAGCTGAGCCTCGACCTTGCGAGCGAGATCCCCGATGTCGGAGTGTCGGTGGGCGATGCTCTGCTGAGGGGCCACCGCAGCTATTACGCGGCGGTTGCCCCCGTCACGAGACATGTGCACGCTCTGGCTCATATTACAGGCGGAGGCCTGCCGGGCAATCTTTCCCGGTCGCTTCCCCGTGGGTGTGGGGCTGTTGTGGAGGCCGGAAGCTGGCCCCTACCTCCGCTCTTTCCCTTTCTCCAGCAGTCGGGCAAGGTGGAGCGAGATGAGATGTTTCGGGTGTTCAACATGGGGATCGGTTTCGTGGCCGTCCTTTCCCAAGACGCTGTGGGAAGGGCCGAGTCGGCGGCCCGGGCGGCAAGCGTTGCAACGTGGATCATTGGAGAAGTGGTGGAAGGCGAAGGCGTCCAGATTCGTTAGAGAGCAGTGACTGAACTCGAAGCAATGCACCGGGCGATCGAGCTTGCCCTGGAAGGGTGGGGCCGGGTCGCGCCGAACCCTCTGGTAGGTGCGGTGCTGCTCCGTGACGGTAAGGTGATCGGGGAGGGGTACCACGCCGAGTTCGGCGAGGCACATGCCGAAGCCAACGCTCTGGCCGACTGCAGTGACGCCGCCGGGGCCACCTGCGTCGTGACCCTTGAGCCGTGTGCCCGTGTGGGGAAGACACCGCCGTGCACCAAGGCCCTGGCCGCCGCTGGCGTGAGTCGTGTCGTTGCGGCCATCCGAGACCCGAATCCGGCCGCCGGGCGCGGCCTGGATTGGCTACGGGAAGTCGGCATCGAGGTGGCGCTGGGGGTGGCCGCCACAGAGGCCGCCGCCGTCAATGCGCCGTTCCTTTTCGATGCCGTCCAGTCGGAACGACCATTCGTGGCGGTAAAAGTGGCCACGTCTCTGGATGGCTTCCTGGCAGACGAGACCGGCCGGTCGCAGTGGATTTCCGGCTCTGCGGCTCGGGAATATGTCCATTGGCTGCGTGCCGGGTATGACGCCATAGGCGTGGGACAGCGGACGGCCGTGGCGGACGACCCACTGCTGACGGTCCGGGGGCCTATCGTGCCCCGGTTTCCGCCCACCCGGGTGGTTTTCAGCGTATCGGGTGACATCCCGCCTCACCTCCAGTTGTTGGACACCGAAACCGCCCCTACGATAATCGTCACCTCGCTCGGGCGGGCGGTTGAACTAAGTCAAGCCATTGCCCATACTCAAGTTACGGTCCTGGAGGCGGAGGATCTCACCGCAGCGCTTGCGGCCCTCCGCAAGGAGGGGATCCGGTCGATCCTCATCGAGGGAGGTGCGGCTCTGGTTGGGGCGATGTTCGAGGCTGGGGTTGTGGACCGGTTGTACTGGATCAAGGCTCCGATCTGGCTGGGGAAGGGAGTCGCCGCGTTCGAAGGACGCGAAGCGGTGCCCTTGGATGATGCCCGTCCTTGGACGGTGACCGGCCGGAGGGCCTTGGGTCCCGACACGCTGCTCGTGGTGGATCGAGAGTTATGTTTACAGGGATAGTGACGGCACAGGGGTCGGTCGCCGGCGTCGCGCTGGAGGGCGACCGGCTGAAGCTGACCATAAACGCACCCTACGAAGATCTGGTCCTGGGTGAGAGCATCGCCGTGAACGGTGCGTGCCTCACGGTCATGGAGCGGGGAGCGGGCAACTTTTCGGTCGAGGCTGTTGTTACCACGCGTGAACGCACGACACTCGCCGCTCTCAAAATCGGATCGCGAGTGAATCTCGAGCGGGCGGTGGCTGTGGGGGACCGGATGGGGGGGCATTTCGTGCAAGGGCACGTGGATGGGGTGGCTGAAGTCATCCGGGTCACCCGTCGGGAGGACGCCGTGCTGATCGATTTGAGGCCCCCCGCCGACATCCTTTCGGTGACGGTGCTTCACGGGTCGATTGCGCTCGACGGTGTGAGCATGACGGTGAACGCGCTACCGGAACCGGGGGTGATACAAGTGTCGGTGGTTCCGTTCACGTGCGAACATACGACGCTGGGGTCGCTCGAGGTCGGCGATCGGGCGCATGTGGAGGGCGACATGCTCGGGAAATTCGTGAAACAGCTTCTCGAGATGCGCGCGACTCCTTCAACCGATGGCTAAGAGAGCATCGGCTGACTTGAAGAGGTTTTATGCCATTTGGAACAATCGAAAAAGCTATAGAAGACATTCGTGAGGGCCGTCTGATCATCGTGGCGGACGACGAGGATAGAGAAAACGAGGGCGACTTGGTCGGTGCAGCCGAGGGCGTGACCCCCGACTCCATCAATTTCATGACCAAGCATGGCCGGGGGCTCATTTGTCTCACCCTCACGCCGGAACGATGCAGCGCGTTGGGTCTGCAGCAAATGGCCGACGAGAATACAGAGTCCAACGGAACGGCATTCACCGTCAGCATAGACGGGGCGAAACGGTTCGGCGTTACGACGGGGATCTCCGCCTGGGACCGTTGGAAGACCATCCACATTGCTATTGATCCAGCGACGTCTCCCGAAAATCTGCGGCGGCCCGGCCATGTCTTTCCTTTGCGGGGCCGGCCAGGTGGGGTGTTGCAGCGAGTCGGCCAAACGGAAGCAAGCATCGATCTCGCTCGGCTAGCCGACCTCTATCCTGCCGGTGTCATCTGTGAAATCCTCGATGACGATGGGAAGATGATGCGGCGTCCCCAACTGGAAAAGTTCGCTGAGGAGTACGGCCTCACCTTCGTCACCGTTGCTCAACTCGTGGCGTATCGTTTGAGACACGAACGGCTTGTGCATCGTGTAGCCAGCGCCAGGCTGCCCACGCCGTTCGGTGAGTTCCGGGTGATTGGCTATTCCAACGATGTGGATGATGCCGAACACATTGCGCTCGTGTATGGAGATGTAACCGGCGAGAAAGACGTGCTCGTGCGGATGCATTCAAAGTGTCTGACGGGCGACGTGTTCGCCTCGGAGCGCTGTGACTGCGGCTGGCAGCTCCGGAGTGCCATGCACGCCATCGTAGAGGCGGGCGTCGGTGTGATCGTGTACCTCGATCAAGAGGGACGTGGGATCGGACTGCTGAACAAGCTCAAAGCTTACGAACTTCAGGACGCCGGACATGACACGGTGGAAGCCAACCGGCAGCTGGGGTTTGCTCCGGATCTCCGGAACTATGGGATAGGGGCGCAAATCCTCATGGATCAGGGGCTCAGCTCGATCCGTGTGCTGACGAATAACCCGATGAAGTTGGTCGGTATCGAAGGCTACGGGCTCCACATCGTCGAGCGCGTTCCCATCGAGCCGTTGGCGACCGATGAGAATCGGGAGTATCTCGACGTCAAGCGGGACAAACTCGGCCACTTTCTCTCCCACTGATATGGCAGAGGTCTCCCGTTCCGGCCGCTCCGCTCCTGGGCGGGTGGTTATAGTAGTGAGTCGGTTCAACGAGGGCGTAACGCGCCGCTTGCTGGAAGGCGCGATGACGGCGCTGGCCGACGCAGGGTATGATGAAGAGCACGTAGACGTTGTGTGGGTTCCGGGAGCCTGGGAGTTGCCGATTTCGGTTCGGCGCGTTCTCGATACGAAAGTGTATCGGGCTGCCGTGGCGCTGGGCGCAGTAATTCGCGGTGAGACACCACATTTTGATTACATCTGCGCTGAAGCTGCTCGGGGCCTTGGTGACACTGCGCGTGCGACTGGTATTCCCGTGGGCTTCGGCGTGCTCACGTGCGATACGCTGGCCCATGCGATGGCGCGTGCCGGAGGCGAGGCGGGCAACAAGGGAGCCGAAGCGGCCGCGGCTGCGATCGAGACAGCGAACACCCTAGACCAGGTCGACCGGCGTGCTGCGACGTGAGACTAAGGTACGGGCGAGGGCATTACAGTTGTTGTACGCATGGGAGCTAAGGAATTGTCCGCCGGTCGAGAGTGTGATGGAGAAGCTTCGGACTGGGGCAGGACGGTTTCCAGAGGGCCAGGCAGCCGCTTCGCTCGCGCAAAGGGTCGCTGTCCATGTGGATGACCTCGATGAGGAGATCGGAGCCGCGGCGGAGAAATGGCGTGTTTCCCGGATGGGCGTTGTCGAACGGAGTATCCTACGCCTGGGGCTTCATGAGCTTCTGGAGAACGATGTGCCGCCCAGAGTGGTGATCGATGAAAGCGTTCGGTTGGCCAAATGGTTTGCCGGTGAAAAATCCCCGGGGTTCGTGAACGGTGTGTTGGATGCTCTGGCTCGACGCCACGGTCGGCTGTGAGGATCTTGGCCGTCAATTGGCTGGATCTGGAGAATCCGCAGGCGGGGGGAGCAGAGGTTCATTTCTTTGAGATCTTCAAACGCTTTGTCGGAGCCGGGGATGTGGTCACCCTCGTGTGCTCGGGGTGGAAGGGTGCGGCGCCGCGGACGACCATCGACGGGATCGATGTGAGGCGTATCGGAGGAAGGCACACATTTGCGGCCCTCGGCCGGCGCGCGGTGCGCCAAGCGCTGGCGGGTGTGTCCTATGATGTCGTTGTGGAGGATGTGAACAAGATCCCCCTGTATATCCCGACGCTGACGAACCTGCCGATGTACACGATCGTGCCACACCTGTTCGGCAAGACGGTGTTCCAGGAAGCATCACTCCCGGTCGCCACACTGGTTTGGCTGGCCGAGCGACCGATTCCCCGGCTGTACCGGCGATCGGCTTTTCACGCCATCAGCGAGAGCACGCGGGATGAGCTGGTCCAACGGGGCGTCGATTCCCGCAGCATTCGTGTCATCTATCCAGGAGTGGACAGCCAGTGGTTCACGCCGGACGAGGCCACCGCGCGCGCGGAGGTTCCCACGTTCCTGTACGTGGGTCGGCTCAAGCGTTATAAGGGACTAGACATGGCGCTCCGGGCGCTGCAGGGAGTTCTGGTCAGATTCGCTGAAGCGATCCTGCAGATTGCGGGGGAGGGGAGCGACCGTTCCCGACTCCTCGGATTGGTCGATGACTTGGCGCTTGGGAACTCTGTGCAGTTCTTGGGATTTGTGAGCGAAGAGGAGAAGCGCCGCCTGCTGCGACGAGCCTGGGCCCACATCTTTCCATCGGTCAAAGAGGGCTGGGGGATATCCAACGTCGAAGCGTCGGCGTGTGGCACCCCGGCGATCGCAGCAGACAGCCCCGGGCTGCGGGAGTCCGTTGTTCACGGGAAGACCGGTTTGTTGGTGCCATTCGGAGACCATCAAGCTTTGGCTGCGGCGATGCTTGATATTGCGGCCGACACGGCTCTCAGGGAGCGCTTGGGTGTCGGGGGCCGTGACTTTGCGGTCGGCCTGTCGTGGCAGCGCACCGCCGATCAGACACGGGCGCATGTGATGGAGGCCTGCGGCACGTCATAGATACAGAAAGGAATGACTCGTGAGGGTAACTGTAACCGCACGTCACTGTGAAATCGATGAGGTATTGCGAGAGCGGGCTGTGGAGTTGATTGAAAGGATAGCCAAGTTAGTGCGGCGCTCCCAACGCGCCGAGGTGGTGTTTGACAACGATCACAAGCGGAAGGTTGTCGAGTTCCAATTGTACGTGTCACGCGGTGGACTGCATGTCTCCACGGCGGAAGCCGATGATTTTCGCACCGCGCTCGATCGTGCCGCAGACAAGCTCCGGAACCAGCTCGACAAATTGGAGACCCCGACGAGTCGGCGCACCGCAGTCGGACAAGAGTGAAGCCACTTACGGTCAGCGATCTCGTCGCGCGGAAAGGCAAAGTCCTGCAGCTCGAGATTCTCACGGGTGACGTGGGTCTCGACCGGCCAATTCGTGTCCCTCAAGTATCGAGCCCCGGCTTGGTGCTGGCCGGCTACCTGAAGCGGTTCCCCGCCAAACGCGTTCATGTACTGGGTGAAACAGAGGTGGAATACCTCCGTTCGCTTTCGGTCGAGGATCGGCGCAAGGCGTGGGAAGGACTCATCAACTTTGACTTGCCGTGCATCTTTGTCACCAAGGGCCAGCGCATTCCCAAAGATCTCGTAGCCATGGCAAAGAAGCGCGGGATCCCGCTTCTGAGGTCCAAACTTTCAACTGCAGAGCTCTACCAGCGGCTCACACCGTACCTCACCGAGATTTTTGCGCCACGTACGAAGGTCCACGGTTCCCTGGCTGACGTGTTCGGCGTGGGTTTGCTCTTCATGGGAAGATCAGGAATTGGAAAGAGTGAATGCGTGCTCGATCTGGTGGAGCGGGGACACCGATTGGTGGCCGATGATTCGGTCATCGTCACCCAAAGCGGAAACGATGTGCTGATCGGCCGTTCACCCGAACTCACATGGCGGCACATGGAGATCCGGGGCGTTGGCATCGTCGACGTGTCCGCGCTTTTCGGCGTCCACGCCGTCCGCTTGCAAAAACGGATCGAGGTCGTGGTTCAACTGGTAGATTGGGAAAAAACCCAGGAGGCCGACCGTACCGGGTTAGATGCGCAAACGACTACGATTCTGGGCGTGGAACTGCCGCAGGTGGTCGTACCGCTGAACCCGGGCAAGAACATTACAGTGGTCTCGGAAGTGGTTGCGATGAATCATCTTCTCAAGTATAGCGGCATCGACTCCGCCCACTTGCTGAACGAGCGACTCATCGCGAAACTCGCCGAACAACGCGATCTGCGTGAGTATCTTTCGGAAGATTATGAGTAAAGCACTGAGGGGAGTAGTTGTTTCGCACGGCGACGTCGGCAGCGCGCTGGTTGAGGCGGTGCATGCTATCACAGGTGACGACCATGCCCTCGTGGCCGTGAGCAATGAGGGCTGTAGCCGCGACTCTTTGGATCTCCTGGTGAGTGAGGCGGCAGGCGACGGCGACTGTATCCTGTTCGTCGACTTGCCCGGCGGAAGCTGCTTACAGGCCGCCGCGAGATTCCAACGCGAACACTCCTCTACCACCGTAGTCGCGGGAGTGAATCTCGCGATGTTACTAGACTTCGTGTACCATCGAGACGCCGACCTATCAGAGGCAGCCACTCGAGCGGTGAATGTCGGGGCCGGTGCCATCAGGCTCGTCGGGGAATGAGCTTGGATCTCGTTCGTGTCGACGACCGGTTGATCCATGGCCAAGTGGTGGTGGGGTGGGGACGTGAACTCAAGCCGGATTTGGTGGTGCTCGCAAACGACGAAGTTGCCGCCAACGAGTGGGAACAGAAGTTGTACGCCCTGGGTGTCCCATGCGGTATGAAGGTCGAGTTCACCACTGTCGAAGAGGCAGCCCGCTCGGTTGACACGTGGGCGCATGATTCATGCAAAACGATCATCATCGTGAGCGACATCGATTCACTCCAACGCCTATGTAACGGCGCACCCATGATCCGTAAGGTGAATCTCGGCGGCGTTCATAACGATGGCGACCGACGGCAGCATCTGCCGTATCTGTTCTTGAGCGAGGCCGAGGGGGGTCAGTTGCGCTTCTTGGCGACACGGGGTATCGAAATTACGGCGCAGGACCTGCCGAACTCCGCGCCGGTAACCCTGGCGAACCTCCTCTGATGGAATTCACGACGGTGGGGGGATTGATGCTCTGGGGCGCCGTGGTGGGCCTCGACTTGGTGGTGATAGCCCAAGTCATGATCGCGCGGCCGCTCGTGGCGGGCGTTGTAGCCGGCTGGATCATCGGTGACGTGCAGGCAGGCCTCATCGTAGGGGCCATCCTCGAGCTCTTTGCCCTCGAAGTGCTCCCCTTCGGCGCCGCGCGGTATCCGGACTACGGCCTCGGGGCCGTAGCTGCCGCTGCAACGGCGGGAGGGGCGCCGGGAGTTTTCGGGATAGGGATCGGTGTGGCGGTGGGACTGTTGATCGCCTATTTGGGTGAGATCGCCATCCAGTTGGTTCGGCAGCGTACGGCGGTAGACGTAGAGAGGCGTCGCGAGGCCATCGATTCGGGAGATGTCCGTGTGATTTACCGCTTGCATTTGCGCGGCATCGTGCGGGACGCCGCCCGCGCAATCGCTCTCACTGGGCTCGGGTTGCTCCTCGCCGCCGGCGTGCGGACCGCCATGCCGGTTGATGTTCGGGGGGCGGTGTTGCTCAGTGCTGTGGCAATGGGAGTCGGTTTGGGGACCACGCTGGTCAGCGGAACTAGGATCGCTCGAGATGCTCGAGGCGACCTGGTGTGGCTTGCCGCCGGGCTGCTAGCGGGCGTCGCATGGGTGGTGGTGCGATGAACCGAGGTCGTCTGGCGGCCGCGACGGCACGGTTGTTCCTGTTCCAGGGGTCGATGAACCACGATCGATTGCAAGGGCTGGGAATGGCGGTTGCCATAGAGCCGCTGTTGCGAGACCTCGACGGCGGTCCAGCCGGCAAGGCCTATCGCGAAGCCATCGGCAGGGCTGCCGGGTTCTTCAACACCCATCCCTACATGGCAGGGCTCGCCGTTGGGGCGGTGGCGAAGGCCGAACACGTCGGTGTTCCGTCACGGCAGGTCGATCGGCTTCGCATGGCGCTCAAGGGGCCGCTTGGTTCCTTGGGTGACAGGATGATCTGGGAAGGTGTATTGCCGGCCGCCGCCGCCATCGGGTTATCCTTGTCGACGATGACGAATCCGTTCATCGCCGTCGGGGCCTTCTTGCTCTTGTTCAACGCCCCCCACGTCTTGCTCAGGTGGTGGGGGCTGCGTGCCGGGTGGTGTTGGGGGACCGATGTGGCAGAGGCGTTGAGCCACCCCATCCTCCAGGTGGGGCTCAAGATCTCCGGCCCCATGGCCGCGCTGGCGATTGGCTTTGCTATCCCTGTTGTCGCCGAATGGCTGACCACGGGGCTCGACTCCGCGGCGCGTTGGGGGACGGCAGCCGTGGGCCTATCGACCGCAATCGTCACACGATGGCTGGTGCCCACGCTGGGAGCGGCTCGACTCGGAATCCTTGCGTTGGCTGCCACCCTCGTACTGGGGTGGCTATCGTGAACGCCGAGCGGCGCGTGACCATCCTCAACGAGCTCGGCCTGCACGCGCGTCCTGCGGCCGAGCTGGTGAAGCTTGCCGGCCTGTTCGAATCGGAGATACGTGTCACGAAAGACGGTGATCCCGTTAACGGCAAGAGCATCATGGGGGTGATGACCCTTGCCGCCGAATGCGGCGCCGAGCTGATACTGCGCGCCGAAGGTGTGGACGCGGAGGAGGCCGTCACTGCGCTGGAAAAACTCGTGGCCAACAGATTCGGGATCAAATGAAAGACCCTCGGCTCCTCACGGGGATCGGTGTCTCACCGGGGCTGGCCGTAGGCCCGGCGCATGTCGTCACCTGGGGTGTTCCCGACGTTCCACAGCGCGTGGTTCCAAAGGGAGATGTTGCGCGCGAGATCGAGCGGCTCAGGGAGGCTATCGCCGACGTGAAGCGGCATCTCGACGAGCTGAAGCAGCACGCAGCCGAGCACGCGGGCGCCACCGAAGCCAAGATTTTCGATGCCCAGATCCTGATGCTCGAGGACGCGGATTTCCTAGGAGCGGTCGAGCGACTGATTCGCGACAACCAACTCAGCGCGGAGCGCGCATTTGAGTTCAAGGTGCTGGAGCTCCGCGTACTCTGGGGGCAATCCGAGAGCCAGATGCTCCGTCAACGACGTGCAGACCTCGCCGGCATCAGCGTCAGGGTGCTGCAGCGGCTCTTGGGGCAATCGATCCAAGATGTGTTGAAAGACCGCAGTGGCGAACCGGTGATAGTTTTTACCAGGGAGCTGACCCCTGGGCTGACCGTCGAGTGCGACCGGGAGCAGGTCATAGGATTTGCCAGTGTCGAGGGGACGCGAATGTCCCATGCGGCTATTCTGGCCCACAGTCTGGGCATCCCCTGTGTAATGGGGCTCGTGGGCGGACTCGACAACATCCGAACGGATGGGTTGGTGATCCTCGACGGCACTAGCGGTACGGTTCTGACCGACCCGACGCCGGCGGAGATCGCGGAAGCCGAATCGCGAGCCGAGCGTCGACGCCAGTTCGACGCCGAGCTCGAAGCCGTCGGTGCTCCTGCGGAGACGATAGACGGGGTGCGGGTGGCGCTCCGCGGCAACATCGACCTCCCTGAGGAGCTGGACGCAGCGGCGGAGCATGGGGCGGAAGGTGTGGGGCTGCTGCGCACGGAGTTCCTCGTGGTGGGCCGGAGGGAGCTTCCCGGGGAAGACGAACAGGCGGAGTATTTCAGTCGCATCTGCCGGCGATTTCCGGCTCACCCGGTCGTGGTGCGCACCTACGATCTCGGTGGTGACAAATTCCCTGCTCCATTCCGTCCTCCCCGAGAGGCAAATCCGTTCCTTGGGTGGCGGGCGATCCGCGTTTGCCTCGACGAGCCCGACATATTCCGGACCCAGGCGCGTGCGATTCTGCGTGCACGTCTCGACGGCGACGTGCAGCTCATGCTTCCGCTCGTCACGCAGCTAGAGGAACTCGAGCGGTCTCGTGAACTCGTTGCTGAATCAGCCGCCGCCCTCGAGAGGGAAGGCATTCCCGCCTCACCCGATGTGCCCATCGGGGTGATGATCGAAACACCGGCTGCGGCGCTGTTGGCCGAGGAATTCGCCGCAGCGAGCGATTTCCTCAGTGTCGGGACGAACGATTTGACCCAGTACACCCTCGCGGTGGATCGGGGGAACGCCCGGCTCGCCGACCGGTTCACGCCGTTTCACCCGTCCGTCGTTCGGTTGCTGAAAAGGATCGTCGAGGCCGGGAAACGGGCGAACCTCGACGTGAGCGTCTGCGGTGAGATGGCGTCTGATCCCAGGGCGGCAATCCTCCTGTTGGGATTGGGATATCGGGTGCTGAGTATTTCACCGCCCCGCCTTCCACTGGTCCGGTGGTTGATCCGGCAACTCGATGCCGGCCTCGCCGAGTCCGTGGCGGCGGAAGCGGTCGAGGCTCTGACGGCGGGCAAGGTCGTCAGCCTGCTGACCGAAGCCATAGATGGACTGGTCGACGTCGATCTACTGCCCTCCAAGTTGGTTGCCCAGGGATAGGGGTGGGACTAGCTTTGAAAGCTTGCTTTATCCCGTCCCGTATGAGGGCACCGCTACCTATCATTCAATACCCAGGGCTAGCATGACAGCACATTCGTACCTGTTTTCGTCGGAATCAGTGACCGAAGGACATCCCGATAAGATGTCGGACCAGATTTCCGACGCCGTGCTGGATGCCATTCTGGCGCAGGATCCGACAGCGCGGGTGGCGTGCGAGACGCTCGTAACGACTGGGATGGCGGTTCTGGCGGGGGAAATCACGACAACGGCCGAACTGCGGTTCGCGGATATCATCCGCGCGACCATACGGGAGATTGGATACACTGACGCATCATACGGATTCGACTGTGATACGTGTGCGGTTCTCACCGCTCTCGGCGCCCAATCTCCGGATATCGCTCGAGGCGTGGATTCGGGAGGGGCAGGGGATCAGGGAATGATGTTCGGCTACGCCTGTGACGACACGCCGGAGCTCATGCCCATGCCAATCATGGTGGCGCACCGATTGACTCAACGTTTGACATCGGTCAGAAAGGCCGGCGAGCTTCCCTGGCTGCGTCCCGACGGCAAGAGCCAGGTGAGCGTCGAATACGTGGACGCCGATCCAGTCGGCGTTAGAGCCGTGGTGGTATCCACACAGCACTCTCCCGACATCGGTTCCGGCGAACTCGAGGCGGCGATTCGGGAGCATGTTATTCAGCCGGTGCTTGCGGAAAGCAACCTAGAGTGTGATGGGGTGCGTTACCTCATCAATCCCACCGGCCGCTTCGTCGTCGGGGGTCCCCAAGGGGACGCGGGACTCACAGGCCGCAAGATCATCGTCGATACCTATGGCGGCTTTGCCAGGCATGGAGGCGGCGCTTTCAGTGGCAAGGATCCCTCAAAGGTGGACCGCTCGGCGACCTATGCAGCGCGCTGGGTTGCAAAGCATATCGTCGCCGCCAAGCTCGCCCAGCGGTGTGAGGTGCAACTCGCATATGCCATAGGCGTGGCCGAGCCGGTTTCGGTAATGGTGGAGAGCTTCGGGACGGGTAGGGTTCCCGATTCGGTGTTGGAACGGGCCGTGCGTGAGGTGTTCGATCTCACGCCGGCTGGACTCATCCAGGCGTTGGATTTGCGAAACCCGATCTACCAGCCAACCGCGTCATACGGGCACTTCGGCCGGAAACCCCGATCCAGCACCGTGTACGGCAAGACTGTTAAACTGTTTACATGGGAGGACACCACGCGCGTGCCCGAGTTGACCGATGCTGCGCGGCAGTTCGAAATGGCAGGTGCTTGAGCCCGAACATAGGGCCGTCGCCCCTATGCAATTGAACCGCTTTCATGCTTTGACACATTACACGCCTACGACAACCTGAGACGATAGATGCCAACGACGACAGAACTTGATGCCGCCGAAACGATGAACCACGAACTCGAGACTCCTTCCGCGACGCGCGCGGTTGGGGCGGATGACTCATACGAAGTCGCCGATCTGGCTCTGGCTCGACAAGGGCGGGAGGAGATACGGCTGGCCGAGCATGAAATGCCGGGGCTCGTTTCGCTGCGGGAACGTTATCGTGACGAGCAACCCTTGGCCGGAGCGAAAGTGTGTGGAAGCCTGCACATGACGGTGCAGACTGCCGTGTTGATCGAAACGCTCATGGATCTCGGTGCGGATGTGCGGTGGGTGAGCTGCAACATCTTCTCTACACAGGACACGGCTGCCGCCGCCGTGGTGGTGGGACGCGAGGGCATGCCGGATGATCCGAAGGGCGCTGCGGTGTTCGCGTGGAAGGGCGAGACCCTCGAAGAGTACTGGTCATGCACCGAACGCGGGCTGCGATGGCCGGATGGATCGGGACCGGACTTGCTGGTGGACGACGGCGGAGACGCAACGCTGCTCGTACACAAGGGTGCGGAGTTCGAAGCAGCCGGAACGGTTCCAGTATTCGACGCGGAAACCGAGCCCGAAGAATGGAGCGTCGTGTTGGACACGCTTCGTGCCGAAATGGAACGCCGCCCTGGGCGCTGGACGGCGATGGCGAAGAGCATCAAGGGCGTGAGTGAGGAGACGACGACCGGGGTGCATAGGTTGTACCAGATGGCCGAAGCAGGAAGTCTCCTCTTTCCGGCCATCAACGTCAACGATTCGGTTACCAAGAGTAAGTTCGACAACATCTACGGATGCCGGCACTCCTTGCCGGATGGTCTCGCACGGGCGACCGATGTGATGCTGGGTGGTAAGGTGGCCGTGATCTGCGGTTACGGTGAAGTCGGCAAGGGTTGTGCGCAGGCGCTGCGGGGACAGGGATGCCGCGTCATCGTCACCGAAATCGATCCCATCTGCGCGCTGCAAGCGGCGATGGAGGGCTATGAGGTGAAGCGGCTCGAGGAGGTGGTGGAGAAGGCCGATATCTTCGTCACTGCAACGGGCAACTTCAACATTATCACCGCCGAACACATGGCGGTGATGAAGGACAAGGTAATAATTGGAAACATCGGCCACTTCGACAACGAAATCAACATGGCTGGGCTCAAGAAAATTCCGGGGATCAAGCGGGTCAACATCAAGCCTCAATACGATGAGTGGATCTTCCCTGACGGCCACAGTGTCTTGATTCTCGCCGAAGGGCGGCTTCTAAATCTCGGATGCGCGACGGGGCATCCCAGTTTCGTTATGTCCGCCTCGTTCACCAACCAGGTGCTCGCGCAGCTCGAACTGTGGAAGAACCCGGGCAAGTACGAGAGACAGGTGTACCGCTTGCCCAAGGAGTTGGATGAGGACGTCGCGAGGTTGCATCTCGAGCATCTGGGTGTCAATCTCACCGAGTTGACCAAGGAACAGGCCGATTACCTGGGTATACCGATCGAAGGCCCGTACAAACCCGAATTTTACCGGTATTAGGGAGCCGGCGCTGGGGATGCTTGAAGTCAGTGTAGCGCATTTGGGTGTAGAGCGAAACACCAACACGCCGATCGTAGTGCTGCAGGAAAAGGACGGCGATCGGATGATTCCGATCTACATCGGCCACGCCGAGGCGAATGCGATCGCGATGGAACTGGCTGACGTCAAGTTCGAGCGTCCGTTGACGCATGATTTGATGCAACAGGTCATAATCGGGCTCGGAGCGGAACTCAGCCGTGTCGTTCTCACCAGGGTTGAGAAGAGTACGTATTACGCCGAACTGCACCTTCGCCGCGACGACCATGTCATACAGATCGACGCCAGGCCGTCCGATAGTATCGCCATCGCCCTGCGACTCAAAGCGCCGATCTTTGCGGCCGAAGATTTGCTTAACATTTCTTCGTCTGAAGAAACAATAGTCCCGGACATCAGCGGCGAGACACTCGACTCTGACGCCCTCAAGAAATATCTCGAGAATTTGGACCCTGAGGACTTCGGCAAGTTCACACCGTAATCTGGGCCTAGTCATATTGGCAGCCCTGAGCTCCCCGTCTGCACTGGGCGCTCAGGGCTTTCAATTGAGCGGCCACCTGTTCTCCGTCATCGATAGGGATACCACTCCGTTGCGCGATCATTGGGTGATGCTCCATGAGGTCACGGGCGCGGGCGGGCGGGTAGTCGATTCTGCCAGAACCGATGCACTAGGCGTGTATTTCTTGCGCTCGCCGGAACGTGATACCACAGCCGTATATCTGTCCAGCGTGTCGTTTCGCGACATCGCGTACTTCTCGAATCCCGTTAGCTCTGCCGCATTCACCAGTGACACAGCGACAACGCTGTTGGTGTACGACACGTCGAGCGTGGGCCCTCCCATTCAGGTCGTCGAGCGTCACGTGGTGATACGCGCTCCCGAGGCAGACGGCTCACGGTCAGCGCTGGAAATCCTGCTGCTGGAGAACCCGGGCTTGCGGACACGGATCGCCAGTGATACCGCCAATCCCGTATGGCAGGGTGCCATTCCTCGGGAGGTGGTCAAGCTGGAGGTGGGGCCCGGCGACATCAGTCCTGCTGCGGTGTATCGACGTGGCGATTACGTCGCGTTGGCGGCGGCAGTGCCACCGGGTCCGGCGAACCGCAAACGTGTGGTATTTGGATACATCCTCCCCAAAGGGGTCCGCAACCTCATCGTTCCCGTCGGCCAGCCCTTGGGCCGTTTCCAGGTCTTGATCGAAGATCCTGCGGTCGAAATGCTCGGCGGCCCGCTCCGCGCCGAGGGTCCCGAGTTCATGGAGGATGTCCGGTTCATGCGTTTCGATGCTACTGATGTACCGGGCGGTGCGGACGCCTCGTTCCGACTGTCTGGCAGATCCATGTCGCTCTCCATGCTGCTGTGGATCATCCTTGCGATGTCGGCCTTCGCTATGGCGGCCGTATTCACCGTGTGGGTCCGGCGTCCACGCGCCGCCGCCGGTCACGCGAGCGACATCGACACGCTGGCCGCACAGATAGCGGCCTGGGACGAGCGCTTTGCCGCCAAGGGAGCAAGCCCCTCAGATGCAGAGCGGGTACTGTACGAGCAAGAACGCAACCTCCTCAAGACGAAATTGACCGACGCTCTTGCGCGACCCGATTCCAAGAGCTAGGCTTGTGACCGTAATTGGAAATCGGCGAACGGCGAACACGGAAACCGGTGTGAATCCGGTGCGGCCCCGCCACTGTAACGGACTGCAGTAAATTGGCTCAACAACGCCACTGGGAAACTGGGAAGGCGAGCCGATAGTCCGCAGCCAGGAGACGTCTCCGTTCGCTCCACAGGGACACCCTCGCGGGAGGGTGGTGGAGCCACTCATGTAGACGCTCACCATCCTTGCGCATGTGAAGGAGTGAGCGTTTTTGGGTTTCCGAGCCTACCAACCACTAATCTGGAGCGTTGTAGCAGCCGGGGTCGTTGCGTGCAGTAACCGCGCGACCGAGGGCGCCGGGGATGTCGTCGACGATCTCGGACGGCACGTCGCTCTGCGGGGTCCGGCAACTCGCGTGGTGTCCTTGTCTCCGGCGACCACCGAACTGCTGTTTGCGATCGGTGCGGGAAACAGCGTAGTCGGACGAACTCAATGGGGCAAATATCCGCCGCCGGTCGCTGATATCCCGAGCGTTGGTGACGGGCTCGATCCCAACATCGAAACAGTTGTTGCCCGGCGTCCCGACCTCGTGGTGTTCTATGCGTCTAATGCCAACACCCTGGCGATCCAGCGCCTTGCCGACATCGGCATTGCCTCAGTCAGCATTCGCATGGACAGCCTGGCCAGCGTACCTCGCGGCGCCCGATTGCTCGGCCGGCTCACGCATAGGGTCCCAAACGCCGACAGTCTCGCGCAGGCCTTCGAGGCACAGCGCGATTCAGCGCAACGCTCGCCACCCCCGGCATCCAACGTACGAGTGCTCATCTTGTCCTGGGACAACCCGCCTATCATCATCGGTGCCCGAAGCTTCCTGAGTGAGCTGCTCGATCTGGCTGGGGCGGAGAACGTCTTTCGTGATGTGGATGCGCCGTCGGCTCTCGTCACCATTGAGACGATTGCAGAGCGCGACCCCGACCTGATTCTGTTTTTTGCCGATGAAGCGCCGGCCTTCACCCGGCGACCCGAGTGGCAAACCGTCGACGCGGTTCGCAAGCGGCGGTTCGTATTCCTGCAGGGATCCGAGTTCGAGTATCCTTCGCCGAGAGCATTCCAGGCCGCGCAAACACTGCGCCGTGTCTTGACGGAGGCCACGCGGTGATGCGATGGTTTTTGCTACTGGTGCTGGCAGTCGCCGCTGTCGTGGCAGGCATCGCCCTTGGCCCCGCCGACTTGTCATGGCCGGAGTCGATGGGAGGCCTCGTTGGAAGAGGGGACGACACGGTCGTGGCGATCGTGCGCCAACTGCGCGCTCCCCGTGTCCTGCTGGCGTTTTTGGTAGGTGGATGCCTGGCGGTGACGGGGGCTACCCTGCAAGCTCTCGTACGCAATCCCCTCGCCGATCCCTATCTCTTGGGTCTGTCCGGCGGCGCCGGAGTGGGGGCGGTCCTCGCCATTGCCCTTCACGCGGGCGGCGCCTGGGCCGTTCCGACGGCTGCTTTTGTCGGCGCGCTAGTAGCCATTGGGCTGGTGTACCGCCTGGCGTTGGTAGTAGGAGCCGGTGTCGACCCGAGAGTTTTGCTCCTCGCCGGAGTCGTCGTGAGTGCGTTCGGCGGAGCGATCCTCGGCGCGATCTTCTCGCTGTCGTCGGCCGCGGAACTACAAAACGCCATGCTGTGGCTGCTCGGCGGTTTCGATGCCGCGTCGTGGAGGGTGTTGGGTATTTTCTCGAGCTACGCCGCACTTCCGGTCGCGTATTTGTACTACATCAATCGACCACTCGACCTGCTTTCCCTGGGCGAAGAACCGGCCCTGTTCCTCGGCACGGACGTCGACCGTTTGAAACGGCGCCTCTATGTCTCGGCGTCGCTGCTGACTGCGGCTTGCGTGGCAGTCTCGGGTATCATCGGCTTCGTGGGTCTCGTCGTGCCCCATGCCGTCCGCATGGTGCTCGGACACACGCACCGCACGTTGCTCCCCGCCGCCTTCTTGCTTGGCGGCACCCTTCTCACGGCGGCGGATGCCGTGGCCCGCACGGCGTTCGCTCCGCGCCAATTGCCCGTGGGCGTCGTCACGGCTCTGGTAGGGGTGCCCGTGTTCGCCCTGCTGTTGCGACGATGGGCGAAGTGATCCTGGAGTTGGCAGGTGTTCGATACCGGTACCCCGGTGTCGACCGTGACGCCGTCGCAGGCGTGACACTGCACATTCGGAAAGGCGAATTGGTGGGGATCGTAGGCCCCAACGGCAGTGGGAAGACTACTCTGCTCCGACTCTTGGTGGGAGTCCTGCGTGCCAGTGCTGGTGGTGTGACGGTTGTCGGAAAACCCGTTGATGAATGGAACCGGCGCGAGCTCGCCCGTATCATCGGCGTCGTCCCACAACGGGAAGAACCCGTGTTCCCGCTGACCGTGGAAGAAACCGTATTCCTGGGGCGCTACGCCCACATGGGAGCCCTCGCGGCGCCAAGGCGTGCAGATACGGCGGCGGTCAAATCCGCACTGGAACGGTGTGACGTCGTGGCGTTCGCCGATCGCCGGATCTCGACACTGTCGGGTGGTGAATGGCAACGGGTCCGAGTTGCACGTGCCTTGGCGCAAGAACCCCAGGCGCTGATTCTCGATGAGCCGACGGCGAACCTGGACATCCGCCACGAGATGGAAGTGTTCGAGCTCGTCTCCGACTTGGTGCACCGAGACGGTATTGCCGGCGTAGTCGTAACGCACCACGTGAACCTGGCCGCGCGGTTCGTGGATCGGATGGTGGTCATGAACGATGGACGGACGGAAGCGTCCGGAGCCCCCGGTGGAGTCATCACTCGGGAGGTGCTCGAGCGTGTGTTCGGCTGGCCGGTTGAGGTCGATATGTGGAGGGGTGTACCCCAGTTCGTGCCGTTGAAGTCCGGTGAAAGCAAACCGATACATCAAGATGATTAGCCACAGAAATGGAGCAACTGATGAAGCTGCGTAGAGTTCTCGTGATCTTTGCTGTCGCGACGGTTGGATTGACTGCCGCAGGAGCGGGACAGGAGACGCAGGATACGATCCGTCTCGAGGACGTCACCGTAACCGCCACGAGAGTGCCGGTGTCGGCCGCCGCCCTGGCTTCGTCCATCACGGTGTTGCGCGGCGAGGAGCTACAGGCTCGCGGCATCAGGAATGTCTCGGACGCTTTGCGAACGGTGCCGGGCCTGAATGTCGTAGAGAACGGGTCCTTCGGTGCCGCCACGTCGCTCTTTCTCCGCGGCGGCGAATCGGACTACGTCAAGGTGCTCATCGATGGAGTGGCCGTGAACGAACCCGGGGGTGCGTTCAACTTTGCCAACCTCACGACGACCAACATCGAGAGAATCGAGATCCTGCGGGGGCCCGCGAGCGTGCTCTATGGGTCGGACGCCACGGTCGGGGTGGTGCAGATCTTCACCAAGCGGGGTGATGGCCCGTTCCGCGTGAGCGCAGGCGGCCGCGCCGGCACGTACGGCTCAGTCGGCTTCGATATGGATGTGTCGGGAGCCGCGGAGCGTACCAACTACACGCTGGCCATCGATCGGTTCATGACGAACGGATCGTACGACTTCAACAACGACTACGACAATCTGGTGGTCAGCGGTCTGTTCCAGATGCGGCCGAACGACGCAACGGACATTGGCCTCTCACTGCGATATCAGGATAGTGAATTCCATTTTCCTACGGATGGTGCGGGAAACCTGGTGGATCAAAACGCCTTCTCGGTCAACGAGGTGACGACAATCGGCGTAGAGGCGGGGCGGTTTCTCACCGACCGCGTAGAGGCCAGAGTGGTATTGGCCTCCAACGTGGTGAGTGGGGGGACGAACGATGCGCAGGACGACGAAAACGACACGCAGGGTTTTTATGCGTTTCGAAGCATCCAGGACCTGAGCAGACAAAGCGTCGATTTACGCACGAACGTCTATTTCGACGACGGCATCATACTGACAGCAGGTGCCCAACTCGAGCAGCAGGAGGAGCGAACGTTCAACGAGTCCGAGAGCGAATTCGGTCCTTCGAGCGGATCTACCGACGTGGAGCGTTCCAATCGCGCATATTATGCCCAATTGTTGGCGAATATGGCCGGGTTTTCCGTGGTGGCCGGCGGCCGCCTAGACGACAACGAGGCATTCGGGACGTTTGTAACCTATCGTGCTGCCGCCGCATACGGCCTGTCGGGAACTAAGCTACGTGCCTCCGTCGGCAGGAGCTTCAAGGCGCCCACCTTTTTCGAAAACTTCACGACCGGTTTCGTTGTTGGGAATCCAGACCTCGAACCGGAGCGTTCTTTCTCGTGGGAAGTGGGCCTCGAGAGGACGCTGTTCGACGGCCGCGTCACCCTGGTTAGCACGTACTTCGATCAAACATTCGAGGACCTGATCCAGTTCACGTTCTCGCAGCAGCCGAACTACGTGAACGTGGCCGAAGCCCAAGCTTACGGCTTCGAGCTGGAGGCCAACATTGTGCCGGTGGCGGATCTGGCCATTACGGCAAACTATACCCGCCTGGAGACCGAGGTGATCGACGCGGGGTTCGACTCCGGTGACGGCGCCACATTTGTGGAGGGGGCGCGGCTGTTGCGGCGTCCGACGAACACGGTCAGCGCAACGGCGACGTACCGTGGTTGGGAACGGGGCGTATTGAGCCTGGTCGTGCATCACGTGGGCCACCGGGATGATCTTGACTTTGGGTCCTTCCCGGCCACGCCGGTCGTGCTCCCGGCATATACCACCGTGGACTTTGCCGCGCAGCTCGACCTGTTACCCCGGCGCGCTGCAGTCTTGAGGCTGGTATGGACCGTGCGAGTGGAAAATCTGTTTGACAAAGCGTATGCCGGCGCGTTCGGTTTTCCGACCCGTGGACGGACTGTGTTCGTGGGAGGCCGGGTGACCCGGTAACGGCGGGCATCCTGGTCGTGGCCATTTGCACCACCAGGCCATTTACACTGCCAGCCCTGAGCGCCTGCTGATGGTTCGCTCCAGAGGGTACATTTACGCCCATGGCAGTCGTCTCCACACCAGCCATCGTGCTGCACGCCTTTCCGTACGGCGAGTCGTCGAAGATCGTCCGGCTAGCGACACCGGGCCACGGAGTGTTGAGTGCCATTGCCAAGGGCGCGCAGCGTAACAAAAGCAAATTCGGGGCCCGGCTTCAGCCCCTGAGCGACGGCATCGCGCAGCTCTACATCAAACCGAACCGCGAGTTGCAAACACTTGCGGAGTTCGATCTCGAACACGAGCGAACGGCGTTATCACACGATGTGGTGCGTTATGGATCGGCGATGGCTCTGGCGGAATTGGTGTTGCGGTTTTCTCCCGCGGAACCCCATCCTGAAAACTTCGCGCTGCTCGCGACGCTGCTCGACAGGCTCGCCAGCGTAGATGCCCCTCTCCTTCCCATGGTATCGCTGGCAGCGCTGTGGGCCGTTGTTGGGGCGCTGGGCTTCGCCCCGGCGCTCGACTACTGCGCGGAGGATGGGAGTCCCATCGGATCGGGGGCAGCCGACTTTTCCGTCGCCGACGGCGGTTTCGTCTGTTCCCGGTGTGCCGGCTCGAGAGAAACAGCCAGGCTCGATGCCGCGGACCGCGACATACTGGAATCGTTCGTTCGCCAAGGGAACGGGATCGCCGAGTCGGACGAGCGGTCGCTGTCGCCGCGACACGCAGCCGCGCACCGACGACTGTTGTCGCGTTTCATTCGTTTGCACGTTGCCGAGGGCCGCGATCTGAAAGCCCTGGACTTCTGGCAGAACCTAGCATGGCCCGGCACGTCGTAATCGGTACCGCAGGGCACGTCGACCACGGGAAGACGGCTCTCGTCCAAGCGCTGACCGGTATCGACACCGATCGCTGGGAAGAAGAGAAGCGTCGCGGCATCACGATCGATTTGGGGTTTGCCCATTTCGACCTGAGCGACGAGGTCTCCGCCAGTATCGTCGATGTTCCGGGCCACGAAGACTTCGTCCGCAACATGGTCGCCGGTGCCACCGGCATCGACGTGGCACTGCTGGTGATAGCAGCCGATGAAGGGGTCATGCCCCAAACCATCGAGCATCTCGCCATTCTGAGGTTTCTCGGCGTGCGCACCGGCGTCGTTGCCGTCACCAAAGTGGATCTCGTCGAAGCGGATTGGCTGGCTCTGGTGATCGACGATCTCGAAGATCAGCTGAGCGGGGGTGACGGGGAGATCTCATGGGAGGCGCCCCTGCCGGTGTCGGTCAAGACCGGGCAGGGGCTGGACGATATCCGGGAGGGTCTCGTGACTGCGGCCGGCAGGGCGGTCGAGCGAACCACCGGGGACTTGTTCCGCATGCCGATAGACCGAGCGTTCAGCGTTGCCGGAGCGGGCACCGTGGTGACCGGCACCACGTGGGCCGGGACCGTCGCCCCGGGGGATGAAGTAAAGATACTGCCCACCGATGTGGCATCGCGTGTGCGAGGAGTCGAAGTGCACGGCCGCAGCGCGGCGCGAGCCGACCCGGGACGCCGGACGGCGCTCGCCCTTGTGGGGGTGGAGAGAAACCAAGCCGGTCGCGGGAACATGGTGGTTTGCGATCCAACGTGGAGAGCCAGCCGTGCCGTGGATGTGCGCGTGAAGCTTCTGGAGGGGGCCCGCCCGCTCACGCAGCGCTCGCGGATCCGGGTGCATGTCGGTACCGCCGAGGTCATGGCCCGCATCACTCCTGCTGAAGGCGACATTCCACCGGGAGGATCCGGGGTCGTGAGGCTGCGCCTGGAGTCGCCGTTGGTGTGCCGCTGGGGCGACCGTGGAGTGCTGCGATCCTATTCGCCGGTCACCACAGTGGGAGGGTTCGTGGTCGTCGATCCCTGGCCGGCCGGCCGACCTCGCCGGCCCCGCGATGGCGGGGACCGGCGTTCGGCGGATGCAGTCGAGCGGGTGGCTGGATTCGTCCGTTCCGAAGACCCTGGGGCGGTGGCTGTCCAGGACCTGCCGGTCCGTCTGGGAATCCCTCCGGACGACGTAAACGGCATCGTGTCACAGCTGGGAGGCGCCGGTGTGACGGTGGTCGCTGGACGGCTCCATCCCTCCGATGGCGTACACCGGGCCTGCGAGGCGGCACTGTCAGCCGTAACGCGTTTTCAGGAGAACAATCCCCTGCATCAGGGTATGCCGCTGGAGGTTTTCCGGCGCAGTGCCGGCGGAGCAGACATGGCCGATCACGTGCGGAAGCTCCTGGAGGCGGAGGGAAAGATCGAGGTGGCTGCGGGGTCGGTTCGGCTGCCTGGCTTCTCGCCGACGCTGTCGGGACCCCGTGCCGCATATGGTGTAGTGGTGGAGCGGAAGCTGGTGGCTGCCGGAGCCAGCGGCGTGACCGTTGACGAAATGGCGGCCGATGTCCCGGCGGAAATGGCAGCGGAACTCGCAGAGTTTTTTGTGAGGAGCGGCACCGCCGTACGGCTGGGCAGCGACCGATATTATGCTCAGGAGGCCCTGGCCGAGATCTCGCAACGGACGGTCGCCGAAATAGAGCGCCTCGGCGAGGTCACCCCGGCGAACCTGCGGGAGGCTCTCGGCCTGTCACGGAAGTACCTGATCCCGTTGCTGGAATGGTTGGACGCCCGCCAAGTGACTGTGCGGGTTGGGGATGCGCGCCGGCTAGGGCCAAACGCACATCAATAGAAACGCTTGACAGTAGTTATGCCCGGGTCTAATCTAAGGTTAACCGGGATATTAGGTCTCAATTCAAGGAGTTTGGCCAAGGACACTTGTTGTCAGATAGGAGTTGTTGATGAGGTATTTTGCCTGGGCGCTTGGAGTGCTCGGGCTCCTTCTGGTGATTCCTGCCGCAGTTGAGGCACAAGTTGGAAGCGGTCGTGCCGTTCAGCTGGAGCAGAATTCACCAAACCCGTTCAACCCCGAGACCACGATTCCGTTCACCCTGACCTCGGAATTGTGGGAAGTCGAAAAGCCCGTGGTGAGTCTGCGCATCTACAATGTGCTGGCTCAGCTTGTGGCGATTCCTGTTCTGCAGGGGACCGGCGAGAAATTCGAGAACATCGAGCTGGAGTGGAACGGGACGGGGCGATACGAAGCGTTCTGGAACGGAAGAGTCCTTGACACGGGCCGGGAGGCCTCGTCCGGGGTGTACGTGTATCAGATCATCGTGAACGGCAGAGCCGAGGGCTCCAAGAAGATGACGGTGATTAAATAAGCCGGACAGTATCCGCCGTTTTGCCCCTCGCCCCCTGCCGTCCCTCGTCTCCCATATGATGTCTCCTGACTGCTTCTGGATGCCTCCTGCTGCTTCTCCTGCCTCTCAAGCGCCGTCTTGATTGCCATATTGGCAGATACGTGCTATTTTGGCAGCTATAGTCGGCATGTCGGTTGCACGTATGCCTTTGGTGGCGATTCTCCCAAACAGATGAAAACATAAATGCTTCAATCAGATCGGTTGACACTCAAGGCCACTGAGGCGGTGCAGCGGGCCGTGGCAATGGCCACGGATCGGGGCAACCCGGTGGTTAACGACGCCCACCTCTTCGCGGCCTTGCTAGCCGAGGACGAGGGCATCGTCGTACCAGTCCTTCAAAAGGCCGGCGTCAACGTAACCGAGCTTCGGACCGCCACCGAGGGGGAGTTGGACCGTCTCCCGAGGCAGACCGGGGCGGGGCAGGGGCGACCTCAAGCGGCCAGGGAGCTAAATGACGCTCTCGCGTCTGCGGACCAACTGGCCACCAGTCTCGGTGACTCCTTCGTGTCGACCGAGCATTTGTTGATTGGCTTGGTCGAGACCAAGGGTACGACTGCTCGCGCGCTACTCAGTACATACCGCATCGACAGCGAGACCCTGCTTCGAGCGTTGGATGCGGTGCGCGGCAGTCACCGGGTCACTGATCAGGAGCCGGAGGGTAAATACCAAGCGCTCGAGAAGTACACCCACGATCTCACCCGGCAGGCCAGGGCCGGCAAGCTGGACCCGGTGATCGGCCGGGACGAGGAGATCCGCCGCATCATGCAGGTTCTGTCGCGGCGCACCAAGAACAATCCCGTGCTGATCGGCGAGCCCGGCGTGGGAAAAACGGCCATCGTCGAGGGTCTGGCGCAGCGCATCATCGACGGTGACGTGCCCGAGTCTTTGAAGGGAAAGCAGATTGTCGTGCTCGATATTGCGCTGATGTTGGCCGGGGCCAAGTTCCGCGGCGAGTTCGAGGAACGCCTCAAGGCCGTGCTGAAGGAGATCACGAGCCAGGAAGGGCGCTTTGTGGTCTTCATTGACGAGCTGCACACGATTGTGGGTGCCGGCGCGGCGGAAGGCGCCATCGATGCTTCGAACATGCTCAAGCCGGCTCTCGCGCGCGGTGAACTGCATGTCGTAGGTGCAACCACGCTGGACGAGTACCGCAAGCACATCGAGAAGGACAAGGCGCTCGAGCGGCGCTTTCAGCCGGTACTCGTTGGAGAGCCCAGCGTGGCAGACACGATTGCGATCCTTCGCGGCTTGAAGGAGCGCTACGAAGTACACCATGGCGTCCGTATCACGGATGGAGCGATTGTTGCGGCTGCCACGCTCTCCGATCGCTACGTTGGAGATCGATTTCTGCCCGACAAGGCCATCGATCTCATAGACGAGGCGGCGAGCCGCCTGCGCATCGCCATCGACAGCTTGCCGCAGGAGATCGACGAAGTTGAAAGGCGCATCACGCAGCTTCGCATCGAGGTGCAAGCGCTTGCACGTGAGAAGGACAAGGCGAGCAAGGAACGACTCGAGGCAGTTCGGCGCGAGATCGCCGAGCTGAGTGAGGCCTCTCAAGCGATGAAAGCTCAGTGGCAGGCGGAGAAAAGTGCGATAAGCAAGCTGCAGGAAAAGAAGGCTCTGCTGGAGGCTGCACGCATCGAAGCCGATCAGGCAATGCGGGCAGGCAACCTGCAGCAAGCGGCGGAGATAACCTACGGCCGCATGCCACAGCTGGAGCAGGAAATTGCAGGAGAAACCGAACACCTCGGTGATATCCAAGCGCAAGCCAAGTATCTCAAGGAAGAAGTGGATGCGGACGAGATTTCTGAGATCGTAGAGCGATGGACCGGTATACCGGTGAGCAGGATGATGGAATCGGAACGTGAGCGTCTCACGAAGCTGGAACGCGAATTGGGACGTCGAGTCATCGGCCAGAGTCAAGCGTTATCGGCGGTGGCCAATGCCGTGCGGCGTTCACGGGCGGGCTTGCAAGATCCCAACCGGCCGGTAGGCAGTTTCATTTTCCTGGGGCCGACGGGTGTTGGAAAGACCGAAACCGCGAGAGCGTTGGCGGAGTTTCTGTTCGATGATGAGCGTGCCATTGTGCGGCTCGACATGTCGGAGTATATGGAAAAGCATGCAGTGGCGAAGATGATTGGTGCGCCGCCAGGATACATAGGGTACGAGGAAGGCGGGCAGCTCACGGAAGCGGTCCGGCGCCGTCCCTATTCGGTGGTACTGTTCGATGAGATCGAGAAGGCACATCCGGATGTGTTCAACATCTTGCTGCAGGTGTTGGATGACGGTCGCCTCACCGACAGCCAGGGGCGCACTGTAGACTTTCGCAACGCCGTAGTCATCATGACGTCCAATGTCGGCGGGCAGTTGATCTTGGAGCACGGAGCCGGCAATTGGGATGACGCCGAGCGCCTGGTGCAGGGTGCCCTACGTCAGACGTTCAAACCGGAGTTCCTCAACCGGGTGGACGACGTAATCGTCTTCCGGCCGCTTGACCGAGACGATCTCCTGCATGTCGTCGATCTCCAACTGGCACATGTGGAGGAGTTGCTGGCGGACCGGAAGATAAAGCTGCAGGTAACGGATGAAGCCAAGGAGGTGTTGCTCGGCGAGGGATTCGATCCGGCGTACGGGGCGCGGCCGCTCAAACGAGCGATCCAGCGGCACGTGCAGAACCCGCTGGCCATGTCGCTTTTGGAGGGGGAGTTCGGTGAGGGCGATACCATACAGGTAGGTCGTGACGAGGTGACCGGCGAGCTTGCGTTCGCGCGAGTTCAGGTGACTGCTGTGGAACCTTCGAGTGCCGGCGTCTAACCGGCCTCCCTTGTCTCCCGACGATCAGCGCGGGATGACCGCGGCCCTCGACGCCGCGCGCCGCGCCGCCACACTCGACGAGGTACCGGTGGGCGCCGCTATCGTCGTGGGGGAAAAGGTCCTGGTGGTGACCCACAACGAAACCGTGGTGCGTCGTGATCTCACGCAACACGCCGAGATTATCGCGATTCGCACGGCGATGGAAGCCTTGCAGACCGACCGACTCGAGAGGGCTACGCTATGCGTAACGCTCGAGCCGTGTGCCCAGTGTGCCGGCGCCGTCGTCTTGGCCCGGGTCGGCCGCGTGGTGTTTGGAGCTTACGATCCCAAGGCCGGCATGGTGGGCAGTGTGGGAGACCTGCTGCATCATCCGCAACTGAATCATCGGCCGGAAGTGATTGGTGGGGTGATGGAGGAAGAGTGCGGTCGATTGCTCAGTGATTTTTTCAAAGAAAAGAGGGTGTAGGCGGGCAATCCAAAGCCTCCTCCACAGCCTTGGCGATTTCCCCTCCCAGCAAGAACAACAGCGCCGTTAGGTAGATCCAGAAGACAAACAACAGGACTGCGATGGCATTCGCGTAGAAGATCACGCGATTGACGGTGGCAAAATGGACGAGATAAATGCCGAACAGGAATTTCGAGATCTCGAAGATCACGGATATAATGAGCGCGACGTGCCATTTGAGTTTGTCGGTAGACGCCAGATAATACACCACGAAGAAGAGAACCGGGGCGAACCAGTAGCCATCATGAGCGCCACCAGACGGTCTACACTGGCAAATCCAATCGCCGGGATCGAGACATAGGAGTTGGCGGCGAACAACGCCGTGGTCAACACAACCAGAACGATGTCGTACGCCATGTCATGGAAAAAACGGGGCGGGCATTACCACCTCCATCACCGATCTAGAGACGCCTCTTGGAGACCGTCATCATCGGGTCGGGAAGCTATATTCAGCTTTGTGTTAGGATCGGCTGATACCAAACAATCCCGGATCATACATACCAATGGCCCTACGCAAATCCAGCCGCCTGAAAAAAGAACTGCGCCTGTTAGACGTGTACGTGATCGCGACAGGTGCCATGTTGAGTTCCGGCTTCTTCCTGCTACCGGGTATTGCGGTAGCCGGCACCGGGCCGTCGGTCATCCTGGCTTACCTCTTGTCCGGTCTGCTTATCGTGCCCGCAATGCTGAGTCAGGCCGAACTGGCCACCGCCATGCCGCGGGCCGGAGGTGCGTATTACTTCCTCGACAGAACGCTCGGACCACTGATGGGAACAATAGGGGGGATGGGTACCTGGATCGCACTGATCCTCAAGAGCGCGTTTGCCTTGATAGGAATGGGCGCATATCTCTCGCTCGTCTTGGATGTACCGGTCAAGCCGCTGGCAGTAACGCTCATGGCAATGTTCGCAATCCTCAACGTTCTGGGCGCCAAGCAGTCCACCAAGTTGATTCGTGTTCTGGTGTTCACGGTGCTGGCCATCCTGGGCTTTTTCATCCTCCATGGTATGGTTGCCGTGGTGTCGCAGGGTCTGGCTGAGACACATCGAACACAGTTCATCCCGTTCTTTTCACAGGGTGTGGACGGGCTGATCGGTACCGTGGGGCTCGTGTTCGTGTCCTATGTAGGACTGACACAGGTCGCGAGTCTGGCGGAAGAGGTGGAACATCCTGATCGTAACATTCCTCTCGGTATGGTCCTCGCCTTGGGCACGGTAATCGCCGTCTATGTCGTCGGTGTGTACATCATGGTGGCGGTACTCGGGACCGACGCGCTCGGCCGGAGCCTCACTCCCGTCGCCGATGCGGCGGGCAAGTTCGCTACGTGGCTGCCGGCAGGGGCCGGTGTCGTGCTCATCGTGGCGGCGGCGGTGGCGGCTTTCGCCTCAATGTCGAATACAGGAATCCTCGCCGCGTCGCGATATCCGCTGGCCATGGCGCGCGACCATTTGCTCCCGGAGGGATTGGCAAAACTCGGCCGCTTCCGCACTCCCGTACATTCCACGATCACGACGGCCGTGCTGCTGATCGCTTTCATCCTAGTGCTGGATGTAGTCGAGGTGGCGAAACTCGCAAGCGCGTTGCAGTTGTTGTTGTTCGGCCTCATCAACATCGCCGTAATCGTGATGCGTGAGAGTCATATAGAATCATATGACCCCGGGTTCCGCTCGCCACTCTACCCCTGGGTGCAAGTGGCCGGCGTCGCGTTTCCTCTGATTCTCGTTGCAGAGATGGGGTGGCTCGCTGCCTTGTTCTCCATCGGGATCGTCGTCGCCAGCGTTGGTTGGTACAACTACTACGCCCGCGGCCGGTTGGTGCGCGACGGTGCCATCTATCACGTGTTCGAACGATTGGGACGCCGCCGCTACGCGGGATTAGACCGTGAGCTGCGTGACATCATAAAGGAAAAGGGCGTCCGTGCCGAGGATCTCTTCGATCACGTGGTCGCGCGAGCCTTCGTTATCGATAGAGATCGCGTTGCCAACCTGAGCCGTATCATCGCCGACGCCTCGGAGTTCCTTGCGGGTCGCCTACCGGCAACCGCCGACAAGATCAACGCGGATATCACCCGTGGAGTGAAGATGGGCGGGACCCCGGTATCCCACGGATCGGCGCTGCTGCACACCCGCTTACCGGGTGTAGACGTTTCGGAGTTGGTGATCGTACGATGCAGGTCGGCGGTCGATCTCAGCGAGACCGGCGAGTATATGTCCCGCCAGGCTGGAGACGCTCCCATCCAGGCCGTGTTCGTGCTGGTGAGTGGCGAGAGCGACCCGGGACAGCACCTCCGGATCCTCGCGCAGCTGGCCGGTCGCATCGAAGACGAAGACTTCATGGATGAATGGCTGGCCTGTAGTGACGAACAGCAACTCAAAGAGACGCTGCTTCGCGACGACCGGTTCATGTCTCTCGAGCTCAAGACGGGAACACCATCGGAGGCCCTCATCGGTTCCGCGCTGAAGGACCTGCGCATGCCGGAGGGAAGCTTGGTCGCGTTGATTCGACGGCGTGGTGAAACCTTGGTGCCGCGAGGCAGGACCGTGCTGCACGAGTGGGATCGGCTTACCATTATCGGAGAGCCGCAGGGACTCAAGGAGATTGCCAAGCAATACGGTGGGGGGGGGTGACTGCGGGAGTCTGAAATCGCCAACTGCCGATCCGAAATCTGCAATCGGGTGCTCTATACTGGCGTATGCCCTGTCTTCCGTCCTACCGCCTTACCGCCTTTCGTCTCAAAAATTCGGCTGAAGAACCCAAAGCCCCGTATCCATGTCGGACAGGTAGAGGAGTCCGTTATGGAATTGGGGGGCCCAGTTTCTCGAGGGGAACTGTGCCCCTGCGGCTTGGGCGTAGAGGAAGCCCGTGATCTCTCGCCCTTGTTGGTCGAGGGCTCCAAGAAGCCGGCCGCTCACGTCGAGGGCGCGGATGCCGTTTGCGTACCAGGATAGGTAGAGAATCTCGGCGGTCTCATCCATCCAGAAGTTGTGGGGTGTCGTTCCTGGAACTGCGAAGGTGGCAACTTCCCGGGGATTCGAGATATCGCTGACGTCCACCACATGCATGATCCCGGGTGTCTGAAAATCTTCCTCTCCCACAAACACGTACCCGCCCGCCGGCCAGTACCAGGCGTTGTGCGTCTGGCCTCCCTGGGTCGGCAGGCGACTGACCTCGACCGGGTTGGCAGGGGAGCCGCCGGCCATGCCGTTGCCGACATCCAGAATGATCAAGCCGGCGTTCCAGTGTGACAGGAACGCGAGGCCGTCCCGCACGTAGACGTTGTGGAGGAGACTGGAGCCGCCGTAGAAGTCGGCGATGATAGTGGGATCAGCCGGGTCGGCGACATCCAATATTCGAAGGCCTGCCTGGGAATTCGTCCCAAAATCCACTGCCAGATACACGTGGGTGCCGTCGATCCATGCGTTGTGGACACCGTTCTCCAAGGTGGTGGTGAAGTGGACGATTGGGGCCGGGGCCAGAGGATCGGTGAGGTCGAGCAGCGTGATTCCGTTGCCGCTGGCGGATCCCTCGTGCGTAATCACTCCAAGCGTGCCGTCTTCACTGACCTTGACGTCGTTGATCGTTCCCGCGTCCACCATCATAAAATCGACCAGCGCCGGTGCGCCCGGTACGCTGATATCCCAGGTGTTCAGAGTGTTGCCAATCAAGGTGTCGGCAGCCGTGCCGCGTTGGCCAAACGTGCCGGTGTATGCCGCGTTGCCGTGCACCCATAAGTCGGACGTTCTCCTGTCCAGCACCTCACCCTGTCCCACGACGGAAAAAGTTCCCGACAGGTTGCGCGCCGTGATCGTGACCTGCAGCGTATCGGCGTGGGTGCCAGCACTTGCGATCACGAGCGGCGTCCCGCTGTATCCCACGAAGTGGCCTTCATCGGAGGCGAAGCCACCGCTTTGCGGCTCCACCGACCAGATGATTTCCGCGTCCGTGATGACCGCGCCGAACGCGTCTAACGCCTCGGCGGCGTATTGTGCTACGTCGCCCTGCCGCAGAGTGAGGGGGTCGGCGGTGGTGAACCTCACGCTGGCAACGCCGGAATCGTCTTCTAAACCTGTGGAATCACCACAGGATTGGAGGAGGAGGAGCATCACCAGCAAGTTCCAGTGCCATCTATGTGTCATTTATGTGTCCTCGGGTCGCATCGGCTGTTTCATGATTGTAAAACAAACGTTCGATACAGCGGTTCCCAATGTAGCGCACCGGATGGGGTGGTGGTGTGACCGGCATCCCAAAGGAAAAAGCTCCTGCAGGGAATCCAGCAGCGGCTGCGATCCGTGTTCAGCGCCAGCTGTCGATCCACAGCCGCAGGGCGCGGCCGCGGAGGTCATCCACCAACAACACGTCCAGCCGGTTGTCCCGTTGGTTGATCACGGCGATTCCCTCTCCCACGAACCTGTCGGGGAGTGGGCCCCGATCCTGTACCAAACCTGAGGACGGGTCCCAGAGGATCAGTCGTAGGTTGTCGTGACGGGCCCCGGTGTGACCTGCGACCACCACGTATCGCTCCGGTGCACCGGCTCCGGGGATGTACGCCATAGCCCGAATGCCGCGTTCTTGCTCTTCCTTCATTAGCGGCGGGAAGCCCGGCGACATCAATGGCCGTCCACCCCACGGCCGTGGGTTGTGAGTCGGGAGAGCCAACCCGTAGTGCGAGCACCGGGGCCGAAGGTCCGGCATCGAGGGGACCGCGGAAACCCATCAGGAGAGAGCCGTCGGCGCGCCTGCGATACGCATCGTTCGGCCAATCGCGTCCCGAACTCGAAATGATCCACTCGCGCAGATCCGGCCGGCTGTTCGCCGAGATCCGTTCGATGGAGTCTACCGTCGGTTGATCTTCAGTCTGGGTGATGGTGAAGCGAACACCTTGAAACCGAGTCTGTCACGCGTGGCGGAGGGAACTCTGTCCGGCGACAACGAGGTCAGTGCGTAATACACTCCTTCTGGCGTTCGAGTGATGCTCTCCAGGTCGTCGAGCTGAAAGTGAGTGGACAGGGATTCACTGAGAAGGGGCAGGGTACGGTGGCAGCCGCTGTCGATCACGTTGGGGTCGAACGCAAAGATCTCGTAGCCCGGATAGTCGAGACGCTCGTCCCTGACGCCGATGGCGAGGCGGAGGACGGGATCCCAGGTGAGTCCTGACAGCTTTCGGAAGGGGCGGTTCTCGGCTGCGCCGCCGGCCGCCGCGATGCAGGTTGCGGCGAAGGCTTGTCACGGTTGCTGACCTCGGCATTACTCTCTCCGCCAAAAAATACGGGAAGGCGGGGCCTCCCCGTATTTGCTGGATATATGGACGGACAGGGTGGGATTCGAACCCACGAGACGGGGATACCGCCTACGCGCTCTCCAGGCGCGCGCCTTGAGCCACTCGGCCACCTGTCCTAAGGCGGTAAGTTACCGCCGGAATAGAACTTAGCTAGCTGGCCGTACGAGCCCAAGCTCTGGGTGAGTGGATTGGGTGAGTGGATTGCGATTGGCCAAAGCGTCCCGCATCCGACCGAGATCGGCCTGTTGGTAGCACTGAATCACGGTTTTTGGATCCTTCCACCCGCCGAGCGCCATCAGGTCCTTCAACGGCACGTCCTTCAGTTCTGACGCGAACTTTCGGCGACCTTCCCCTTGACGGCGACGTCGGCCGGGTTGAGTGGGAGTCCGGCCACCTTTACCGCCACGGGCACGGTTGATGCAGCACCCCAACCGACCTGACCAGAGTACTTCGTTCAGGTCGAGTTCAGATACAGGTGGACGTACATCACCGCCATCGACCCCTCCCCAACAGCGGATGCAACCCGTTTCACGGAGCCATGGCGGACGTCACCGGCCACGAAGACACCGGGGAGACTCGTCTCGAGCATGTAAGGCGTATCGCTCACCGGAGTCACCGACGTCGTTGTGGTGGCAAGCCATCCCGACGAGCGTCTCGGAGCCCTAAGAGTTGTCGTGTCGCTCAGGGCCTGCGCCGCGGCGGCGCGCGCCTCCGGCCCCGAGAGGATAAACCCGTGCTCGTCACGCGCGACGGTGTCGCCAAGCCAATCGGTGTGTGGCACGGCACCAACAAAGATGAAGAGCCCGCTTGCCGGAACGGTCTTCGTCGATTCCCCACCCTCGGACGAAAGCACGAGCTGCTCGAGGCGATCGTTACCCACAGCCTCTTGCACCTCGGTCTTCGCCCAAACGGCGATGTTCTCTGTTTCGCCGATTTGATCAATGAGGTATTGGGACATGGTTTTGGAGAGCGAATCACCTCGAACCAGCATTGTGACATTTTTGGCGAATTTTGAAAAATACATCGCAGCCTGTCCCGCTGAATTTGCGCCGCCGACGATGTACACGTCCTTGCCCCGTACCGATTCACCCTCACCCATGGCTGCACCGTAATACACCCCAGCCCCATTCAAGCGCTGGATGCCTTCAATCTGGAGTTGCCGATACGAGACGCCGGTTGCAATGACGAGCGCTCGGCATTGCAGCTCGTTGCCGTCGCTGAGCTTCACCGTTCGGGTCGGACCGTCCGCCACGAGCCCGACGACGTCCTGAGCGGTCAGAATTTCCACTCCGAATCGCCGCGCTTGCGTGACGGCCCGTCGTGCCAGCTCCGCTCCCGATAATCCACCGGGAAATCCGAGGTAGTTCTCAATACGTGAACTCATGCCCGCCTGGCCTCCGGCCGCTTGGCTCTCAACCACTAAGGTTTGCAGCCCCTCCGAGGCACCGTACACCGCGGCCGCGAGACCAGCCGGTCCGGCACCTACGATGATCAAGTCATAGAGTGGGTTCCGCGCGATGGTTTGCAGCCCTACCTGCTGCGCAATTTCACGATTGTCGGGCTTGCACAGCGCGGACCCGTCGGGAAAGAACAAGCAGGGCAACTCCGGCTTGGCCATTCCGGACCCCTCGACGAGTTGGCGAGCCTCATCACTCGCCTCCACATCGAGCCAGAGATAGGGAATGTTGTTTCTTGCCAGGAAATTCTTCACCTGATGAGACGCCGGCGCCCACTGGTTACCCACCACACGGATGCCTTCGAAAACTGGCCGGTACGCCGCAAGCCAATCTTCGAGCAAGTCGCTCAGCACTGGATACAGCTTCTCGTCGGGCGGATCCCATGGTTTGAGGAGGTAGTAATCGAGGCGCACGTCATTGATAGCCTTGATTGCGGCTTCGGTATCCGCGTATGCGGTAAGCAGCACTCTTTTTGCTTCCGGGAAAAGCCCAACGGCCTTCTCGAGAAACTCGACGCCCGTCATCTCGGGCATGCGCTGGTCGGCCAAGAAGAGCGCTACGGTGTCGCTCCGTTGCTTCAACAAGTCAGCGGCGTTCAAGGCCTCTTGCCCCGACGTGGCTTTGATGATCCGATAATCCGGCCGATACTGCCGTCGCAAATCGCGTTCGATGGCGTTACTGATTTGCGGGTCATCGTCTACTGTCAGGATGACGGGCTCTGACATCAATGATCTCCCAAGGTTTCAACCGTCCGCGACACAATCACGCCTCCGAGACGTCGAGTTCGGCATCCAAGGGAAGCCGGATTTCAAAGCAAGTTTCTTCCGGTCTCGATCGCACCTCGATCTCTCCCTTGTGTTTTTGCACGACGATGTTGTGGCTGATGTTGAGCCCCAACCCCGTTCCCTCTCCGGGTGCCTTCGTGGTGTAGAAAGGATCGAATACCTTTGGTTGTACGTCCGGCGGAATCCCTGGTCCATCATCGGTGATTTGGACGACAATCCAGGGGTCTCTTCTAAAGGTTTTGAGAGTCAGCATGCCACTGCCCTGCATCGCGCCGACGGCATTGTCGATAATGTTGGTCCACACCTGATTCAACTCAGTACCGAGAGCTTGAATCGGTGGCAAATCGGCGTCGAATTCCCGATGAACAGTGACACCCTGTTTGAGCTTGCTCCGGAGCATGACCAGTGTGTCGTTCAATCCCTCGTGGACATCCACGGCTTGCACGGGTGCCTGATCGAGGTACGTGTAAGACTTCAGTGCCTTGACGATCTGGGAAATCCGACCCGCACCCTCCCGAATCTCGGACATGAGCGCGCTGGTGGCATGTGTACTCGTGAGGGAGGCAATAATGGCCGAGAGCCGCTCCTCACCGAAGGCCTGGACGAGATCGGTCAGTTGTTCATTATCAAAACCAATGGTTGCGAGCGTCGATGCAAATTCCCATGGCTTGGCGACACCGCGGCCCTCTAGCCATGTCTCGATATCGCTCTCCAGGTCGCTTCGCGCCAGCGGGTCCAGATCGATTGGGGTCCTGATCCGATCTTTGATCAGGATCACGAGCTCTTCCAGCCTGCGTTTCTGTTGCTGGCTCAATTGCGACCCACCGATCCGGCGCTGCGCCAGGTCGAACCGGTCGATCTCCTCGCGAAGCTGTTCCGCCCCCCGTTGGGCCGCCGCCGCCGGGTTGTTCAGCTCGTGCGCCATTCCGGCGCTAAGCTTCCCGAGCGTGGCCAGTTTTTCGCTTTGGCGGAGCGTGATTTCTTGCTGCAGATACGCCATCTCCAAATCGCGCATTTTTTTCTGTTCCCACAGCAGATAAACCTTGTCGTGAAAGATCTGCGATGCCAGAGTCAGGAACTTGATGTCCAGCTCATTGAAGGGCTGTCTGACCTTGCTGTAGAGAAGCATGCTCTGGAGCCCGCTCGTACCAAACCGCGGACAGACGTATATCTGTGCAATGGTATCTTTGTGAAATTGCTCCGGGAGTGTTTTCTTGGCGGTTTCTAGTTCCTCCGCCTCGAGGAAGCGAGATTTTTTCCCCCGCCACAAACCCAATTCGACACCACACAGCTGATCGACGGGTATATGATCCACGGTTGCCTGGCCTCGGAAGCCATCTACGACGATGGCAACCCGCTGCCCGGTGCTGTGTGACCCTTTGGGTTCGAGGCTGAAATATCGCCACGAAAAAACGTCGGCCACGTATTTCAACCGGCGCACGAGGAGCTTGCCCACCTGTGCGATTTCGGTCGACGTATTGACTTCGCTCGACAACTCGAAGAGCGCCTCGTATCGGGAGAGCGTCGACAGCGCGTCTTCAGTCGCCATTGAACGGAGTCACCGCGTGCAGCCGGGGCCGAAAACCAGCTATTTGCGCAAGGCCTGAGGGGTGGCGGTTTCAGGGGGGAAAGGCGCTTCCCAGGGGATGTCGTACGCGTCGACCAGCGTGTTCATCATCACGGCAAAGTATCCGACGGCCAACAGCTCATCCATCTCCGACTCGGAGAAGCCCGCGTCTCGCAGTTCTTCCTCCAAAAGGAAATCCTTGTCCCCCACGCTCTTGGGTTCCAGGGCAGCTCGGGACACAATGTCCAAGGCGACCTGAAACGAGGCCGGTAGCTTCTCGAGTGCTTTGCCCTCCGACAGCGCCGTCAAGTCGTCGTAATTCAATGTCGAGTCGAGACTGCAGGCTGCATGCGCGTGTAAGGACCTACAGTACTCGTTGCCAGCCTTGACTGAGATGCGAAAAAGGATCAGCTGCTTTAAAAGCTCCGGGATCTCTCCGGCAACCAACGTGTTCTTTAGCATCGACCACACGGCACGGAGGACGTTCTCGTTGTTCCCCAGTGCCTTGAAAACATTCAGCACATCGGGGCTCCCCATCGTCTCCATGATCTCGTCATAGATGGCTTGCACCTCCGGAGGTGCAGCGTCGTACTCAATGAGGGTCGATCGCTTCATGATGTTCTCCCGATCCAGTTCGCCCGGACCAACGTTGGATGAGATAGAGTCGCGGGCGCCGGGATCAGCGCCCGGAGCCTCGCTCGTGGGGGATAAACTTACCGTCCAGGCGAAAAATCGCGAGGGTAACCGCAAAGGAAACTCGCCACCTCGCTACGAGGTGGCGAGTTTGTGGCGAATGATTCCCGGTTCTACTGGCTCGCTCCCGCTAAGGCCGCCACCGCTTCGGCCGTCGTCCAAGTCGCGTTGGCAATGAACCGGATGTTGGTCATCGCCGACGCGTAACCGTTGCCGTCCGGCACACTCGCGGGTGCCTATTAGGGTTCTGGCTATAGCAAAGAAGGAGCTACCTGTAGATGCCAGGCGGGGGCGGAAAGTTACTTCGCCCTAGGCTATCCACCCATCGGCCAAGAGCCCCCGGCCAGTTCGGCGTCACCTACGGGGTCTTTCCCCCTCCGTCGATCCGTCCCGCTCCGACGCTCCTCACCACTGCGCCGATCCCGCTTGCCAATGACTCTCGGCACGACATCGGCGACACGGCGTTCGGCGCCGGACCGACGTTGGGAACCGCGGGGCGTGAGGGTGGTCATTTTGTTCTACTTCCTGACATGATGCCTCTAAACGCGACGCGCCGCCAGTGAGGGCGGGATTATCCGTGGCACGTGCGGGAGCGGGTGTATTGGGTCAGGTGAGCCGAGTTGCCCCGTGTCAGAGCGTACGCCAAAGCCCCGAACGCCGCTCGGACGCTCGGGGCTTCATGGCTTCGCTACACGCTAGAATCTCACCAACAGCCCGAGCCCGAACCGCCCGTCACGTAGCGGCGCGACGCTCACTGTGCGGCGGCGGGTGCGGCGAACCCCACAACCAGCAGGAGGGCAGGTTGTCGGGCAGTTGGCGAAAATCTACGGCTGCCGGGTGGTCGGCATCGCCGGCGGGCCTCGGAAGCGTCGCCGCGGCTCGTGGTCGCGCTCTGGTCCTGCACCGCTCCCTCATGCTGCGCTGGCCCCAAGATCCGCGATCGCATAATGTCGGAACATCTTCCCCAAGGCGCGGTCTCGGGCATGCCGTTGCCGGAGGCTCGCACGTTCCCGTACGACTTGTTCAATTCGCTGATGGATATTGCAGGTTCCATTAAGCGGCCGTAGAACCCCCGTCAGTCACCATATACCGATCGGCCGGTGACGATCACGAGTTTCGCCGCCCTGTCCCGAATCTTCGCTGCTTCCCTGTACTCCGGGTCGTTCTCGAAGGCGTCCCGGGCCGCGGCATTGCGATGCCAGGTGACAACCATCTGATCTGGCCTGTCAAACCCGTTCCCTTCCATCGTCTCGGTCATGAGCCATCGCTCGACGTGCACACCGTGTTTCGCCAGGATTGGCTTTGCTTGCTCTTGGTACTCGGCGAATATGCCCGGATCGTGAACCCAGAGAAGGTTCACCGCAAACAGTCTTTCGTCATTCATGCGTGCTTCCTCCCTTGTCCTGCGTCGGGCGGGCCGCCTGCTCACGATTGCTCACAATGCTAGCCAATCCGCCTAACGGTTTGGCCCATCAGGTGTGGCGTGATCATTTCGTTCCGGTTTCTCCTAGGTGGTGCCTAGGTTAGGATCGCGACGAGCAACCCGATCAACACCAGAAGTGCTCCGATCACCTGCCACAGACGATGCCGTGGCTCCCGCTCCTTAGTTAGCATTCTGGTTTCTCCTAGGTGGTGCTCAGCGCGTCAGGTGCATGCTTGTTAGGGCACTTCTTAATGGTGTTAAGCGGCTTCTTGCTGCTGCTGTGTCGCCCAGACGGTCCACACAACATAGCCAGCCACTAGCAAGTCAAAACTGATGCACACGGAGGGATACCACGCCGGTACGACCACCTGCTGCCTCGCCAAATGTAGGCCGACGTCCCAGCCGACGTGCACGGTCCACCCAAGCGCCAGCAAGAGCGGCGAGCGCCGCAGATCAGCATAAGCCAGAAGCACAAAAAGGCCGACTCCAGCCGCCTCAAGCGCGATCCACTCAACGCCGTCCGCCAGTGCGAAACCTACGTAGATGACCGCTGCAACCACCAGGCCGACAGCGAAGACGCGCAGCTGGCCGTCGGGACTTCGGCTCCGTGCGAACCTGATGAACAGAGCACCAAGAATCGCACCGACACTCAGCCAGAGGAACATAGGACTAGCCGTGAAGCCGCCCAACGGATCTGCCCATAAGCTGCGGCGCTACCTCTCGCCATGCGCTATGATGCCGAACGTTCACAGCTCTCGCCAGCATCACAACTCAATGATTTCCTAATCAACGAAAGCCGCCGACCGCTTCATGGGCCTGTTGAGCAGTGAGTAGCAAACGGCACCGCTTGATAAATGATCATACATGGTCGCTCATATCTGAGAGTGGATGCCCAATCGATCGAAGGTAACTGAGTATTCGAGGAGCGCGCGCCGTGTAGTCGCCCGCAAACTTGGAAAGAAGTGTGTTGATCTGGCGCATCCCCGCCGCGTCAAAACGTTTCGAGAGGAGAATCTCATCCGGATCGGCGGGGAAATGGTGCTGCGCCCAATGGCGCTTGGCATCATCCATTGGAGGACCCAATTCTGGATCAAGTACCAGAATCTGCGCCTCAACGTCATTCAGACCGCATCGTTCCTCAAGAAACGCCTTGCAGTATCGCACGAAGTTGATGTTAACGTTTGCCATGATGCTCTCGCCGCCTAACGGCTCTGCCCATCAGCTGCAGCGTGATCACTTGCCATGCCAAAGGATGCTGATCGTCACTATTCGGTCCATGCGCACAACTCAATGCCTTCCTTACCACTACGAGCGCACGGAGCTTCATGGGCGGGTTAGGTGGTGCGCTCAAAGTAGCTGCGTAAAGGTTTGAAGGGTCCAGATCGAAAGCGCTACCAAGTTGGCCCAAATGGGAGCGACATAGTCCACATCCGACAACCGACCCAACAGGAGGCTTCGAGGAGTGGGCCGGAACTCGAAGCGGTAATTTTCTCCTGACAGGGTGACCTTCAGAGGGACGTGGTGGCCAGCATAGCCGGGAAAGTACTCCACGATTTCCTGGTGCACGTAGCTCAGGAGGTCTGAAGAGTCTTTCAAGAGTTGACTCGGTGTTGGCGTGACGGTCTTGCCGCTCAGTAGCATCGCTCTGCCACGCCAGGGCGGTGTCGTCGCGGCGATCGCGAACAGATAAAACCTGAGTGTTGAATAGATCGATGCAAACACCAGTGCGATTGGAAGAAGAATGGGTTGCTGGACGACAATTGGAATGCCAAGTGGTTGAATCTCAAGAGGTGCTGCAAATTCCACAACCGCAAGCGAGTACGTCAGCAGCAACAGCGCGACCGCCAAACAGAAGCGCCGTAGCTTTTGAATGTCGGGTTTCACGGGCTGTGTCCCTCCATTGAGTCAGTGCGCCGCATAACGCCTCTGCCCACAAGCTGCGGTGTGATCATTTGGTTTCGGTTTCTCCTAGGTGGTGCTCAGGGCCCATCAGCTGCACGGGCGTGTTGGACAGCGCGGTTACAGGTGCCCAAACCATTTTCCAGAGGCGAGCGACAGTCGCCTTGCGTGCTCGATGACCTTGTCGAGCCCATTCTTGAGCTTCCAAAAATCCACCTCCGCCAGCGGCTTTCCATCTCGCTTGACGGTCTCAAAGGACAGGCTAGACGGACTGCCAAACCAATGCACACCTAGGCTGCGAATGCCCTGGTAGGCAGCGCTCGCCACACACCCGCGCCACATCTCCCGCTTGAGAAATTCCATGGCGTCCGACGCTATTGAGCCGATCTTCGCTAGCAACTCCGTTTCATCCAACGCCTCGTTTTGCGCGAGGGCCGTGAGAGCCTCTTTGGCAGCAACGCTGGCGGCTGCAGATGCGCTACCGAACGGGAGTGACCGGAGCAACCACTTCGGGCAAACAAGCGAGAAGTCAGGATCGCCTGAGTGCCCGCATAGGGCCAGCGAAAAGGCCTGGGCGCGGGAGTTTTGCTGTGGGTAGAGTCCGTTTCCCAGCGCCTCGATGTAACAGCAGCAGAGCAACCGAGCCTCGTCCTGATGTCCGTCCTTGAAGAGAACTTCCGTCAAGGCGGCCTTCTCGTCGAGTTCGTCGAAGAAGGCACCAATGAATTCGAGCTTTGCCTGTTTGTCGGCAGCTGTCGTCATGGTCCACCACAGCGCGACCTAACGGCTCTGCCCATAAGCTGCGGTGCTATCGCTCGCCAGGCGTAAAGATGCTGAACGTTCATAGCTCCTGCCAGGCTCGCAACTCAAATGACTTCCTCACAAACGCAAGGCGCCGCCAGCTGCATGGGCTTGTAAGACGGCATGGCCTAGCCTCCAGTTGCAAACTCGATGGCGATGATCTCAACTTCGATGTCGTCACCCCATCCCGAGGGAGCATCATCCTCGACGTTGTATCCGAAATCTTCCCGATATCCTGGGCGAAGTGGTGTGTTGTCTCCAAGACTGAAATCGCTGACCAACACCGGCGAGAACTCCTTTTCTCCGATACGCCGACCAGAGTCGTCAAGGAAGTACACACGTACTCTTACACGATCCAAAGTCAGGTCGCCGCTGTTGATGACGGTGCCGAATACGGCTCTTACTTCTCGACCGAAGTTACTGCCCTTGCCTACGCGGACGTTTTCCAGAGATACATGATCGCGAATGTAAGCAATCGTTGAATCGGGTCGCGGCGATCCTCTTTGGGCTCGTACCGGAGGCGAGGCGGACCTTCTCGTTACCGTCGGTCGTGCGGCAGCCACGGTGGTGGTTGAGTCCTGCGTTGGGACGTTGACCTTCACGACGTAAGGTATGACCATGGCGTAAAGGTCGTACCTCTCGCGCGCCAGTACGTTCAGCTCGCGCTCAATCAATCCTGGGCCTAACGTTTGGACCAAGGCTTCGCCAAGGGCTTGGCCGAGTGATGCGAAAGCGTCGTCCGGGTTGGCGCTTGGGAACGAGACCTCAATTGAGATAAGATTGGTGATTGGGTTTATGTCGATCTCGACTGAGGCCGCGTCCTGTATCCGTTGCGTGCTTACCTCAGACACCGTAGCGCGAATTTGAGACGTGGCGACAAGGTGCCATCCTAGGGCGATTAGAGACACGGCGCCCAGTGAGGCGGGCAGTATCCACCCACGGAATGGACGGCGCGTTGGCGGTACGGGTGAAGGGCTTCTAATGCTGCTTATTGACATGCTGTCTAACTCGTTTTCGCCATAACTCCCACTCCTGGCCAGTATGCCCATCAGCTGCGGCGTGATCATTGATGTGTAAACCATGTACTCGGACTATTGTGTCACTATGTTCCCGGTTGCTCACGCACCACACCAGTGCCGCGTTCAGATTTTGCGCTCCACGTACTCTTTGAGAGCGACGGCGTTGTTGAACTGCGACTCTCGCGATGCGAAAACGAAGGTGACCCGACCAGCTCGGACACGCTCGAGGATGGGCTCCAGCGACTCACGCCGCGCGGCCAACTCCTTTACGTAACGGCGCTTAAACTCTGCCCACTTGTCCGGCTCGTGGTTGAACCAGCTCCGCAGTTCGGTAGACGGTGCAGCCTCCTTGGGCCAAAGGTCGATCTTGGCGTCCTGCTTCGCGAGCCCACGAGGCCACAGCCGTTCGACGAGAATGCGGCACCCATCCGATGGTGACGGCGTCTCGTAGGCACGTTTCAACGAAATGGACATGGGGTCTCATGCCGCTGCCTAACTCGTTTTCGCCAGAACTCCATAACGCCTACGAACGAGCGGATCAGTTCGCTCCAGACTCTAGCCGCAGGAACCGCGCAGCGTTGTTGTAGAAAATGTCTCGCTTCTGTTCTTCGCTCAGAAACGGGGCCGACTGGATCGCCTCCACGGCAAGGTCGATGGAGCCCGGCCAGTTCATCTGATCCGAGCCGAACATGAGGCGACTCCCAAGTCCCGCATCCATCAATGCCCGTAGGTACCTCCAGAATTCCTCTCTCGGGATGAACCAAGTGATCGTCGAGACATCAGCATATACCTGCGGGTACCGATACATCAGAGCAATCATCTCTTCCAAGAACGGATACTCTGCATTCTCAAGCCACAACCGTAAATTGGGGTGCTTCATCAGGACTTCCTCTAGAAGTTCTGGATGGCCGTGAGAGATATGGAACTGGCTACTTGTCCCGGCGATCCCTTCGGTATGGATTAACGTTGGGATGTCCAGATCCTCCGCAAGTGCGAAGAACTGGTCCAACGCCGGATCGTTCGGTGCAAAGCCTCTTTCCTGTGTGCTGATTTCACCCAGCACTTGGAGCCTCCCAGCCTCGAACTCTGCCCGTAGGAACGCCGTGTCCCGGCTAGATGGCCTAGCCACCGAAGCACCGGTCAGGAATCGTCCCGGCGCTGCCTCCGCCCACTGGTACACACGATCCAATGCGTGGTCTGCCACCACAGCGAGGACGATGTTATTCCGGTCCATGGCCTCTAGCACCAGTCCCATTACGTCCTCATCGGTCCTGACAATCGTGGGGAAGGGTTCGCACCCCTCTGGGACGCAAGGCATTGGAGCCGGATCACCTTCAGGGGTACGAATAGCAGAGGTCGGAGCATGCATGTGCATGTCAATGATTGGCGGACGTTCCTGTGCCACCAACCCGCTTGGCTGCGCTACCGCAAGCGACAAGACCATGAAATAACCACTGATTCTCATCGGCCTATTCCTCTCGTGAGTCCCAGTCCCTCAAGGCTTGGGTGACAGCTCCATACACATATCAGCCGGGTGAGGGTCGTGCAAGGCTAGGGGTGTAGACGCCCCGGCACCATCCGTTGAAGGGATGCTGAGAGCCCGGTTCTAGTCTAAGGACCATGACTCAAGAGCCTCGATGTCCCATCGCCGGAATGGACCCGTTCGCCCGCGAGTTCCTCGCCAAGTGTCACGCAGAGGCTCATCATCGAAGTGTGAAGGCGGGGCAGCCGCTCGTGCCATGTCTGTACTGCGGGCGCTCGTACTCGTGGCACGTGCTGACGGGTGTGTATTGGCAGGTAGCGTAGTCCATTGCTACAACAAAGCCCCGAACGCTGCTGGGCGAGCGAAGCGTTGCTGTGGTATGCGGAGGTCGTAGGTGAGAAGCCGAGCACGAACTGAAAGCCCCGCTACTTCAGAATTCGAACGAAGAACTCCTCCATGGCCTCCAACGTGCGCTGGAACCAGGGATCACTGAAGTAAAACGGGTGCCCCGCGCCCGCGGCGGGAAAGATCTCGGCGGACACGCCCGCTGCCTTGAGCGCGTTCATCATGTCAACGGACTGCTGGTAGGGGACCGCCCGGTCGTCGGTACCGTGTAGAAACAGGAACGGTGCCGACTCCGGTCCAACGTAGGTGCTCGGCGACGCCTTAGCCCAAAGCTCTGGATTCTCTTCGTAGCTGGCGCCCAAGAAGTCTTCGATAAAAAAGTCTGATCGCAGAGCAGGGAAGTCAAAAAGCCCGGCGAATGCTGCCACTGCTTGGACGCGACTCGAAAAGCCGGGGTTACCACCGCTACCTTCGAATTCAGCAATATGAGGGGTCGTACCAAGCATCGCCGCTAGATAGCCCCCTGCGGAACCTCCCGCCACTCCGATTCTGTCGGTGTCGATGCGATACGTGGAGGCCTTGGCTCGGAGCCAGCGAACGGCTGCCTTGCTGTCCTGCACCTGTGCAAGAAAATACGCCTCTGGTATCAGCCGGTATTGAATGGTCGCTCCGACGAAGCCCTTGGTCGCCATATGGGCAGCCTGCCGCTGGAACTCTGTCTGGTCTCCTTGAAACCAGGCACCACTGTGCAGGTACAGGATCGCCGGAAACGGCCCTCCTCCCTCGCTGACGGTAACGGTCACCGCATTGCTCGTCGCCCCGTCGGCAGAGGCCGTAATGGTCGCCGAACCGACCCCGGTAGCGCTCACGTCACCGGTGGAGCTCCCCTCGCCGCGACTCGACACCGTGACCACCGAAACGTCACTCGACGTCCAAGTAAGTGTCGGAGTCGGAGAATGAATAAACCCAGCTCCGTCACGAACCTTCGCGGCCAAGGAGGCGTCGCGATACTCGGGCAGATACAAAGTCAGGGACAGCTCATGCCCTCCTGGGCTGGCGTACACGTGAGTACTGACGGCCCTCCCTGCAGGAGAAGTCCACAACGATAGGCTCGTCGTCGGAAGCTCGATCGTCGCAACGACTGGCCCAGTCGGCGTACCACAGGCGTAAACTGCGAGACTGCCCATCAGCGACATAGCGACGATCAGGCGTGGCCCGACATGTCGTTGGATGAAAGGCTGTGCGGGAAGCGGTGAGAGGTGACTGCGTTGGATCATGCGACCATTCCCGAATCAGGGCCAGCTTGCGTAACGGTTTTCATTGGTGGCTCAGCGGGTCTCGTCGTCGGGCGGGCGTCCTACTGGGGCGTCAGTCAGGCGATGGGCCAGCATCGGCTACCGTCTCAGACTTACATACTGGGCACGTCGGCGTCTATACGAGCGTCACACCGCCGTCACACCCGGCCGTGACTCCTCGTGGACATCCGTGGGAACGCTAACCCACGCTAGGGCCAGATGATCTCTAGATCTCGGTCATCCACCCTGCCTAGTAATAGGACTGAGGTTGGGGTGGTGCCCGGGGGGGAGCCAGTGTGGCTGCAGGCATTCTTCTCCTTGTTCCGCTGGGCACCTATCGAGAAAGTGGTGAAGGTCACCGTCATAGTCTCACCGACCTCGGGCGGAAAAATGCCATCATCAAAGTCCGTTGAATCCGTGACGGTGCCATCAAGTGTAAGATAGTAACGGAGGGAGTCGATGCCGTCTTTATCCTTCGCATCGAAAAGGAAACGCGCTTCCACCTCGTTCACGACCTGGTTATTGGTGCTCAGCCAGACAATCCCCTTCAGTCCGGGAAAGGGTCCGGTACCGAAGCAATCGTCGGCATCCTGGACGTTCACCAACAGCTTGGTCAGATCCAGCTCCTCCAAGTCCACCACCTTAGGGTCAATGCAGCAGGAATGCAGGTATACATCGTCCTGAGTGCTAGTGTTAGAATTGGCGCCTGGAGTTGTAGGGTCGGTCGTGATGTCGCCGGCGAAGGTATACTCGTAAAATGGAGAGCCAGGATTGTCGCCACCATCGTCACCGCCGCCCGGGTTATGACTTGTTTTGTGGCTGAACTGCGGGCCCTCCGGCCCCACCGGCTCCGATCCCTGCTCCTGACAGCCGAGCAGAAATACCGTGGATAGCAGTGCGAGGGATAGCTTCGCGAGATGTGCTTTCATGCGTTCCTCCAGCTAAAGGCGGTAAGGCGGTAGGGCGGTAGCCCACCTCCTCCCCACCACTGATGACGATGCTCAGGCTCAGGACCCCCTGCGCTCAGGTTGCCCCGTCTTGGACCACGCCGTAGCTTCTAAAAATCGAAGGGGAATAAGATGAGGGGTGAGCGTTACCGCGCCGACTACACAGGTGTTACATCGGCTGTGAGGGCGGTCATGACCTACGGACGCACCACTCGATGATCGAGTTGCGCACCTTGGGCCACCTCGACCTGAGCGACGCCGACGGGCGTTCGCTCAAGCCCGTCCTGCTGGCATCGAAGCGGGTTGCCCTGCTCACCTACCTCGCCGTCGCCACCCCGCGCGGTTCCCATCGGCGAGATACGCTGCTGGCCCTGTTCTGGCCCGAGCTCGATCAGGAGCATGCCCGCCGGGCGCTCCGCCAGGAGCTCTTCCGGATCCGCCGCTCGGTGACCGACGGCCTGTTGGTCAGTCACGGCGGAGAAGAGGTGGGCCTCGACGCGGCCGGTTTCTGGTGTGACGCCTCGGCCTTCGAGCTGGCACTCGATCGAGGAAGCACCGAGGAAGCACTCGAGTTGTACCGCGGCGCACTCCTGGAGGGCTTTCATCTCTCGGGGTGTCTCGAGTTCGAGCGCTGGTTGGACGGTGAGCGGAGCCGGCTCAAGGGGCAGGCCGCCCATGCAGCCTGGTCGTTGGTTGAGCAAGCCGAGGCCCAGGGGGACTTGGCCAAAGCCGGCGAGTGGGCCCGTCGGGCGACGGCGTTTGTGCCGGACGATGAAGCGGCGCTGCGGCGGCTCATTGCCCTGCTCGACCGCGCGGGCGATCGCGCCGGAGCGATCCGGGAGTACGAGGCGTTCGCCAAGCGGCTGCGGGAGGACTACGAGGCCGAGCCCGCGCCGGAGACGACGGCACTGATCGAATCGGTGCGGGCTAGGCAGCAGGCGAACGGAGCCGTCCTGCCGAGTGTGCCGGTCACGAAACAAGCCGCCGCCGCCCCAGTCACAAGCGTCACGGTCGAAGCACGTCGTTCCTGGCGCACCAGACGTCTAGCGGCCGGTGCGCTCGTGGCGCTGGGCGCGGTAGCGGTGGGTGGAGCCATCGTCCTGAACGGGAGCGGCAGGACACCGGCGCTCGACCCCACCCGCGTGCTGGTGGACATCTTCCAAAACGAGACCGGCGATCCCTCCCTCGACCACCTGGGCCGCATGGCCACCGACCGGGTCACCGCGGGCCTCACCCTGACAAGCTTCGTGGACGTGGTGAGTCTCGGCACGCGGCTGCTGTCGCGGGAACCCGTGGTCCCAGATACAGGATTGCTGGAGCAGGCCGACCTGCAGGCACTCGCTCTAGCCAATGGGACGGGGACGGTCGTGTCGGGCAGTTACTACCTCGAGGGCGACAGCGTGCATTTCCTCGCCCACGTGACGAACGCCGGTACGGGCGAGGAGCTGGCGACCATCGAGCCGGTTTGGGCCGCCGTTGGGACACCGGCCAGCGCTATCGAGGTGTTGCGCGACCGGGTGATGACGACGCTGGCCACGCTCACCGATCCGCGCCTCGCCAAGTGGATGCGCTATGCAAGCCAGCCGCCGACGTTCGAGGCGTATACGGAGTTTGTCGAGGGAATCGAGCTGCACACGCATGACAAACCTCGGGAAGCGATTCCGCATTTCCTGGGGGCGGCGGCCCTGGACTCCAACTTCACCATGGCGTCGCTCTGGGCCGCCTACGCGTACGGGAACTCGGGTCAGTGGGCGCTGATGGATTCCATCGGCCAGGCGCTCAATGGGCGGCGTGGTCAACTGGCCCCTCTGGACCGTCTGTTGTTGGATTATCAGCTGGCCTATTACCGCAGAGATCACCATAGCGCTCTGGAAGCCATGCGTCGGTTTGTGGAGATCGCCCCCGGTTCTGAGTTCCTCTATAAGGCCGGACATGCTGCTCTTGGGGCAAACCGTCCTCGCGAGGCGATCGAGTTCTTGACGCAGGCCGATCCCGAAAGCGGATGGTTGCGCGGGTGGTTTCCCTATTGGATGGCTCTCACCGCAGCTTATCACTTGCTCGGCGACAACGAGCGGGAACTCGAGGTAGCGCGCCGCGCTCGCGATCTGTTTCCCGACAACTTGCTTATAAGAGCGGCTGAGGGTTCGGCTCTAGCGGCGCTAGGGCGGACTGACGAAGTCCAGGCACTGCTCGCGGAGGGGGCCGTGTATATCTGGTGGGATCCCGAAATCCGTTGGGACGGTGAGGAAGACGCGAGAGCGAAAATTGGCTCGGCCCTGTTTATGGCCACCGAGCTCCTTGCGCATGATCACCTCGAAGCCGCGTCCCAAGTTGTTGGACCGTGGCATAATGCTGGGTCAAGCCTGGCTATCCAACCCCGCCGACGGACACCATTAGTAGGCAGATCGACGTCGGCATTCGGCAACTCGCCGATATGCTCTGGATCCACGGCCGACTCGACGAGGCCCGCGTGGTGCTTGAACGGGCCGTTGAGGAGCGGGGTGACCCACGGGGTGTGTATATCGTACGGCTCGGATATATAGTGGCAATGCAGGGCGATCGACAAAGAGCGTTGGAGATCTACCAGGACCTTGGAGCACGACCAGTGTGGCAAGCCATGATTGCGGCATCCTTGGGCGAGATTGACAAGGCAACCGCGCTCGTTCGAGAGGCTGTGGGCAAGCGCCTCCCAGTCATAAACATTCATCGACTCGTTCCTTTGCTAGTTCTGCGGGATCATCCCCCCTTTCAGGAGTTGATGAGGCCGAAGGGGTAGTAGCGCCATTCCGAAAAACACCCCACGCATTCTCGACCCGGTGTAGCATCCTTTGAAAGCGGCAGGGCAGGATAGGCTTTGCTAAGGAATAGGAACCCCGGGGGGCGCGTCTAGGCGCGAGCACTTAGGTGAGTAGATAAGTGAGTGGATTGAGGTCGCGTTGGGGTCGACGTCGGACCATCGCAACAGCCGAATGGCGTTGCGTCGGTGCCCGGTTTCATTCGCCAGGTCGAGCGCGACTGCGAACCGCCAATCCATGGTCGCGGCGATTTTGCGGAGTGCTTGGTATTGCGGCTCCGTCATGACCCTTCGGCTTGGATTTTTTTCTGTCGGCAATCGATAGGCTTTACCGTGAAACGGGTTCTGCCCAAGAAGAATCCGACCGTTGTGCCGCGCCGCCATCGCCCAATTGAACACGGCGCGCAGGAACTTGAGGTCGTATTCGATCTGTCGGTCCCGCACCGGCCGGCCGCTCGGCCCGATGGACCCGCCCCGACGCAGACGGATGAAGTTGTCCCAATCGCGGCGATTGAGCGTGCTAACGCGGCGTGAGGCACCGAAGCATTGCGTGAACATGGCGATACATAGCCGATCATGCCGCCGGGAATCCGGCGCCTTGGTCGGCGTCACTTCACCTTCATAGATGTCAAAGAGCTGCCGAAGGGTTACGTCGTCGGCGGCGACAGCCTCGCCTCGCTCCAGCGCGGCAACGATCTGATTGACCTTTTGTCGCGCGCGCTTCCGATGGTGGTGGCCCAGCGAGAACCGGACACGTCGCGTCCCCTGACGTGTTGGGTCTCGCTCGTAAAATTCTACGAGGATGCCACCTCGCTTGTCCTCGTAGGCGCGGACGCAGCTGAACCCGCGTTCGCCCGCGCTATAGCTCCAGCGTTTTGCGGTCATCGTGTTGGCTCCTCTCGATGCCCCACGATGGCACGCACAACCTGCCGTCGGCTGCAGTAAGGAAACTGTGGTGCCGAGGGGTCGGCTGGCAAGGGCCCCGCCTTGAGGGGAAGGTCGGCTACGCGAATCCGCGGCGCGTTCGGTCGGCCGGCGTTAGGAATTTTGCCCTGACGAACGAGGCGTCCGAGGTGCCTGTCGGAGGCGGGCTTCCGTGCCGCTCTACTCGCCGTGGCGGGCGATGATCTCGTCCTTGCTCTGACCGAGGATCTCGTACTTCCTGCCCACTTTCGTGAAGGCATCGATGGCCCTGTCGACGTGCTCGAAGCTGTGGCCGGCCGAGAGTTGCACGCGGATGCGGGCCTGGCCCTTGGCCACGACCGGATAGTAGAAGCCGATGACGTAGATGCCCTCGGCGTACAGGTCGCGCGCCATGTCCTGGCTGAGCTTGGCGTTGTACAGCATGATCGGCACGATGGGGTGGACCCCCGGCTTGATGTCGAAGCCGGCCTCGGTCATCCCTTCGCGGAACCTCTTGGTGTTGTCCTCCAGCTTGTCGCGCAGCTCCGTCGTTTCGGTCAGGAGATCCATGACGGCGATGCTGGCCTTGACCACGACGGACGACACCGTGTTGCTGAACAAGTAGGGCCGCGAGCGCTGGCGCAGCAGTTCGACGATCTCCTGGCGGCCCGAGACGAAACCTCCGGAAGCGCCCCCGAGCGCCTTGCCGAGCGTCGAAGTGATGATGTCGACGCGGCCCATGACATCGCAGTGCTCCTGCGAGCCGCGGCCGGTCTTGCCGATGAACCCGGTGCAGTGGGCGTCATCCACCATCACCAGCGCGTCGTACTGCTCCGCCAGGTCGCAGATCTGGTCCAGCTTGGCGATGTCGCCATCCATGCTGAAGGCGCCATCCGTGGCTACGACCCGGAAGCGGGCGCCCCTCGTTTCCTTCAGTTTCGCCTCGAGATCCGCCATGTCGTTGTGCGAGTAGATGTAGCGCTTGGCCTTGCACAGGCGGATGCCGTCGATGATCGAGGCGTGGTTCAGCGAGGCGGTGATGATTGCGTCCTCGGCGCCGAACAGCGGCTCGAAGACGCCGCCGTTGGCGTCGAAGCAGGCCGCGTAGAGGATCGTGTTCTCCGTCTGCAGGAACTCGGAGATCCTCCCTTCGAGCTCTTTGTGGATGTCCTGGGTGCCGCAGATGAAGCGAACGCTGCTCATGCCGTAGCCGTGCGTTTCCAGCGCATCCCGAGCCGCCTCGATCACCTTGGGGTGTGAACTGAGACCCAGGTAGTTGTTCGCGCAGAAGTTGACTACCTCTTGGGGCGGGCTGTCCTCCGGATAGCGGACGCGAATGTCCGCTGACTGCGGCGTCAGGATGAGACGTTCCTCCTTGTACAATCCCGCCTCGCGGATCGAGACGAGCTCCTTCTCGAGGTGTTGTTTCAACTTCCCGAACATGGTGATTGCTCCAGTTGCAGTGTGAGTCGAACGTGCACGTATTCCTCGTGCTCTACGTGGAGGATGTCAGTGATACAGTTTGCCTTCCGCGTGGCGCTTCTCGAGCTTGGCGAGCATGTCCTCGGTCATCGCCTTCAGGTCGTAGGCGGGGCTCCAGCCCCACTCCTTGCGCGCCGCCGAGTCATCGATGGACTGCGGCCAAGAGTCGGCGATCGCCTGCCGGAAGTCCGGATCATAGGCGACCTCCAACTCCGGGATGTGCTCCCTGATCGCGGCCGCCAGCTCGCCCGCCGTGAAGCTCATCGCGCCGATATTGTAGTCGCCGTGGTGGTCCAGCTTGTCGAAGTCGGCCTCCATCAAGTCGATGGTCGCCTTGATGCAGTCCGGCATGTACATCATCGGCAGGCGCGTGTCCTCCCGCAGGAAGCAGCCGTACCGCTTCTCCTCGATCGCCTTGTAGAAGATCTCGACGGAGTAGTCGGTGGTGCCGCCGCCGGGTAGCGTTTCGGCCGAGATGATGCCGGGATAGCGCAGTCCCCTCGCGTCCACCCCATAGCGATGTACGTAGTAGTCGCACAAGAGCTCGCCGGTCACCTTGCTGACGCCGTACATTGTGGACGGCTTCAGCACCGTCTCCTGGGGTGTGTCGATGCGTGGACAGCCGGCGCCGAAAACGGCGATCGAGCTGGGACAGAGCACCTGCGTGAGCTCCAGCTCACGGGCCAGCTCCAGCGTGTTGATGAGCCCATTGACGTTGACGTGCCAGGCCAGCTGGGGGTTCTTCTCGCCCACGGCGGACAAGAGCGCTGCCATGTTGATGATGGTGTCGATCCCGTGCTTCTTGCAGACGTCCTTGAGCTTCTCCGCATCCGTCACGTCCACCCACTCGAAGGGCCCCGATTCCTCGAGCTCTTTCGACGGCGCAGTTTTGCGCCCGCACGCAACCACGTTGTCGTTGCCGTACCGTTTCCTCAATGCCAGGGTCAGTTCCGAACCAATCTGCCCGACAGAGCCGGTCACCAGGATCTTCTGGATCTCTTTCCTTACCATGCTTCCCGCCTTTCTCGCGGGAGGAGGATGCACGCGCGGTCAGAGGGACACAAGAGTGAAGCGTAGAGCTTGGCCATCCCTCGGTCGCTCCTCGCTCCGGGCCTGATCCGACACCCGACTCCTGGCGCGCCGTGCGCCTAACGACTCTATTCCGCCTGATCGAGCTCCTCCAGAATCGCCGCCAGGCGAACGACCTGTAGCATTCCAGAAGCTGGGAATCAGGACCGCGACGCAGGGCCAGTTGCGAAGCATGTCTCCCCCTGGTAATCGAAGCCGTCCAGGGGCTGGAGGAGCTCACGGCACACCGACTGGACCATGTCGGAGTCCGCTTGCCTGCGATCGTGGCTGGTCCAGACTGGACCTCGCGCTCCCGCTCGGAAGCGTAGCGAAGCGTGTCAGGCACTTGCTGCTCACTTAGCAGCGCAAGCGAGTGGAACGTGCCTGACACGTTTCGCTACCTTGGCCGTGGGCGCCGCTTGGCGAGTGTCGAAAGTCGGTATAGGAATTTCAATCGGCCGTCCTAAAGTAGAGCTGGGTGAGTGGACCGTCCAGGGAACCTGATGTGGTGGTCCACCCGCTGCATCCGGTCTGATCCGAGGTGGATCAGCGGCCGCGAACCGATCGCGCGGCCGGGGACGCACTGCACCAGCTCGATGCGAGTCTGTGAGGCTCGTGGAGGATTTTGAATACAACGCTTCGCAAAGGGACGGATGGGTTCGGTAGTCTTGAATCGTCCTTACGCGGCTCATTGGCTGTTGATATAGCCCGTAAAGCTCGCGGAAACGAACCTCGGTTGAACTTGCAATATCTCTGCGAGAGACTTGCCGAGCCCATCGCCGGTGGTACTGGAGGCGTCCAGCCAGTGGGATGAGGGTACCCGGGCCGTTTCCGGTAGCTCGAATGCCGGGTACGGGACGATTCGTACAGCGCCGCGCCACGCCGTACGTGCTCGCTCGGGGCGTCCCCCTGACACCACCAGCCAACCTTTGCTCTACGGTTTTGCACGACCTTCCGCCAAAAAATTTGCGTAAAAATTATCTGAGATCGATTTCCAAAAACCTCGCATGGAGGGGCGCGCAACCCGTATCGAGGGTGGGCCAGGGGGCCCCACCGGGGTGGGGGGATGCCCGGGTTCTGGGTCGAGGGGATCTGGTGGATCGGGCTCGACGCCGGCCGCCCCGATAGAAGGACTCGCGTTCCTCTGTAGCCGAGCCCCCCGCCATCTAGCCACCTCAAGGCGGGAATCGTATTCTAGGACCATCGCCAGCCGGGCCAAAACGCAGTGCCAGACCTTCTCGACCGACTCAAAACCGCCCTCGGCGACCGCTACGCCATTCAAGAAGAACTTGGCGCGGGCGGCATGGCTACAGTCTATCTCGCCGAGGACCTGAAACACCACCGCAAGGTGGCTGTGAAGGTGCTGCGTCCCGAACTCGCCGCCGCCGTCGGTTCCGAGCGGTTTCTCCGCGAGATCAAGATCGCTGCTAACCTCACGCATCCCCACATCCTGCCATTACACGACTCGGGCGAAGCCGAAGGCTTCCTCTATTACGTCATGCCGTTCATCAGGGGTCAGACGCTGCGAGAACGGATTGTGAAGGAAGGCGAGCTCCCGGTAAACGAGACGGTTAGGATCATCCGAGAGGTTGTGGACGCATTGGCTTTCGCTCACTCGGAAGGCGTGGTACACCGGGACATCAAACCCGACAATGTGATGCTCACCGGTGGTCACGCCGTAGTGGCTGACTTTGGAATTGCCAAGGCGGTAAGCGAAACGACGGGTCGAGACCAACTCACCAAAGCGGGAGTTCCACTCGGTACTCCCGCATATATGTCACCCGAACAGGCCACCGGGAATCCTCTCGTTGATCATCGGACTGACATCTATGCCGTGGGCGTAATGGCGTATGAACTACTTACGGGAAGGACTCCGTTCACAGGATCCACACTGCAGTCTACCATCGCAGCCCATGTTACCGAGCAGGTCGATCCCGTAAGCAGGTATCGCGATCAGGTTTCGGGTGAACTCGAAGCAGTTGTAATGAAATGCCTTGCGAAGAAACCCGCCGACAGGTGGCAGAGTGCCGAGGAGCTACTGCCGCATCTAGAAACTCTCGTTGCTTCGAGCGGAGGTCTCACTCCAACAGCGACAATGCAAGTGTCGGCGGTTTCCGGTGTCAAGAAGTACGTGAGTCCGGCTGTGGTAGCTGGTGTGCTTGCTCTCGTCGTGGTAGGGGTTTGGGGGACACGGTTATTGAAGCCGGGACCGTTTAACATCACCACATCCAACGAACGCCAGATCACAGCCGACCTCGGCCTCGAATTCGAGCCTTCCCTGTCTCCCGACGGCGAGAGGATCGTTTACTCAAAGGGTGGGCCATTTAAGACCCATCCTTACGTCGAGGTGTTGGGTACGGCATCGGCATTAAGGCTGGGTGAAGATCTGCCGGGCCACCAGCGAACGCCTGTGTGGACTGCGGACGGCAATAGCGTGACCTTCGGCCAGCGCCTGCCGGGTGTCGCCGGTAGCCAAAAATCGACATCCATGGTAGGAGGAACTGTCACGACGCTGGATGTGCCAAGGAACGCCTACGAAATAGCTTGGTCTGCCGACGGCAGTCGGATCGTATACCCCGATTCGGATGGTATTTACGTTCGCGCTGCTGAAGGAGGCGAAGCGACATTGATTGCAGACAGCACCATCCGAGATTTCTTCGGCTTCGGACATTCCTTTGCCTGGTCTCCCGACGGCCAAAGGATTGCGTTCGTGCAGGGCAACCTGCCGTGGGTGCATTCCGACGCGCTCGGGAACATCGCCCCTTCGGGGATCTGGCTCGTGGACGCCGACAGTGGCGGGTTGGTGCCTGTAACGGAAAACGATGGCGTGAACGTGAGTCCACAGTGGCTTCCGGACGGGCGTCATCTGCTGTTTATATCCAATCGAGATGTTAGGAGGGCCATTTACGTTGTGGAGGTAGGGAAGGACGGAGCGGTTGGAGAACCTCAGCGGCTTTCCGGTGGATCAAACCCGCATTCCATTTCGGTCTCGGGAGACGGTAGACGACTGGCCTATTCCAACTTCTACTACGCCAGAAACATATTTTCGTACCCCATACCCGAAACGGGGACAATTAAGCTTAGCGACGGAGAGCGAATCACTTCGGGCACAGAGGTCATCGAACAGTTCTCGGTGTCTCCCGACGGTGAGTGGATAGCGTTCGACAGCAACTTGAATGGCAATCAGAACATTTTCAAGATGCGATTGGACGGTAGCGAGCGTGCCCAGTTAACGTCCGATCCGGGATACGACTTCCTGATCGGAGGGTGGTCTCCTGACATGACGGAAATAGCATTCGACCGCATCGGCGACCGGGTCGCGGGAGCCCGGGTTGTCTCGGCCGATGGGACACAGGATGTTGGGTTGCTTGCGGACGAGGCTTGGGGCACCTGGGGCGTCGCCTTCTGGTCACCCACCGGGCTCGAGTTAGGTCTTTTCTCAGTCGAGTCTGGAAGAGGGGGAATCTGGATTACGTCCCGCGATCGGGTTGGCGGTGAATGGAGTGAACCCGTTCAATTGACGGACTTAGGGTGCTTGTTTGGAGATTGGTCGCCCGACGGCAGCAAGATCGTCTGCGGTTGGAATGTTGATTTTGACATCAAACTCTTCTCCAGAAGTGGCGAGCTTCTGTGGCACCTAGAACCCGACTTCGACGCCGGAGTGCCTGCAATGTTTCGACCCAGGTTCTCCGCCGACGGTTCCACCCTTTATGTGTACGGGTCAGATGCCGAAGGGTCACAGGGAATTTGGGCCATACCGACCGAGGGAGGAGCACCGCGACTCGTTATCGAGAACGACGACGAATCTCGGTGGATTTATTCTTTGTCGTTGCGAGTCCACGGTGACAGGATCTATTTCTCGGTCGCCGAGTACGAGAGTGACATCTGGGTGATGGATCTGGAGTATTGAATCCACTCCACAGAGCAGGGCATGAGACCCTGGAGCCCAGCAAGTGCATATGGCCAAGGAGCAGGTCTATCAATCGCGAGCCAGAAGACCCCGCATAGGCCGAGCGTTCCCAACACCGGAGACAATACGGCTCCCCACCCAAACTGCTGGCTGTGTCCGATCATCGCACCAGCGAACACTATTGCCCCGACCAGGGCCGCCATGACTCTCAACAGAGGTTGCGGCGATTCGCTCGGGGCTCCCCGATCGTCGCGCTTTGCGTCTGAGTTGACCATTCTGGGTTGCATCAACTGATTCTCTTGAGACTTGCCTCGGACACTCTTTGCTATTCTTATCCGCACGCCCTCGGGCCGGCAGCCCTAAACGCCCTGTCTCCACGTCTACACCAACGCCCCTTCGGCCTCATCAACTCCTGAAAGGGGGGATGATCCCGCAGAACTCGCGGAAGAATTGGCGATTGAAAATGAATCACCGGTCCCCAGCCCTTGCCCACAGCCTCTCGAAGGAGCGCGGTTGCCTTGTCAATCTCGCCCAAGGATGCCGCAATCCGGGCTTGCCACCACAGGTTTTGGAATTCGATTACCCCGACGCTTTTGTGCTGAATCCACCCGTCCCATGGTTGCGCTCCAAGGTCCTGGTAGATCTCCGACGCTCTTTGTCGATCGCCCTGCATTGCCGCTATTACTCCGAGCGTTGCGATATACACACGCCGCAGTGGGCTGTCACCCCGCTCCTCAACGGCCCGTTCAAGCACCACGCGGGCCTCGTCGACTCGGTCGTGGAGCAAGAGCATATCGGCGAGTCGCCGAATGCCGACGTCGATCTGTCTACTAGTGGTGTCCGTCGGCGGGGTGGATAGCCAGGCTTGATGCCGCATTATGCCACGCTCCAAACACTTGGGACGCGGCTTCGAGGTGATCATGCACTAGGAACTCGCGGGCATAAAATATGGCGATTCCCGTTTCCTGTTCCTCGAGCAGTGCCAGGACCGCTCGGCACTTCACTGGGACTCCCTTGCGAAGAACGCCGCCGCTCTTTTTAAAAAATCCCCCTCCGAGCGCAGCCGGGCATTCTCCCGTTGCAGACGCCGTAACTCCTCTTCCGGTTCGCGCATGCGCCCGTTCCCGGGAAAGGCGGTCTCAGCATCCACCGCCACTTGGTCCTTCCACCGACGCAGCACCGTCGCATGGACGCCCAGTTCCCGGGCCACCTCGGCCAACCGTCGGCCAGCCTCGAGCTGGCGTACCGCCTCCAACTTGAATTCCCGACTGAACTTCCGTCGTGTCGCTCCCATTAGACACCTCCCGGTCCCTCAATCTGAAAGAGACCTAACTGGGTGTCCACTGTTTCGGGGGAAGATCATACACAGTATCGGCTGTCTGTCGGTTTGACTGTCGATAGAGTACGGCAAAGTGTGATCTGACGGGTCGAAACTACGGCAGGGTTGTGACGTGTCATCGAGGATTAATGGTAAATTGTTGTGATTCAGGGTTGCTCCCAACCGCTCTCCAGGCGCGCGCCTTGAGCCACTCGGCCACCTGTCCAACGACGGCAAGTCACCACCGGCATAGAACTTAGCTTGCTGGGCGTACGAGCCCAAGTTCTGGGTGAGTGGATTCGGTGAGTGGATTGCACTGGGCCAGTGCTTGGCGCATGCGACCGAGATCAGCGTGTTGGTAGCACTGAATCACCGTCTTTGGGTCTCTCCACCCGCCGAGTGCCATCAAGTCCTTCAACGGCACGTCCTTCAGTTCGGACGCGAACTTCCGGCGGAAGCAGTGAAAGCCAGCCTTGCGAAGGTGTCTGAGCCCGGAGGCGTCCATCGCTTTGCGGCGCCATTCCGCTGGCGTCTTCACGCTGACGGGAGCATAGTTCGACCAAACCGTCTCCTGGTAGCCGCTCTCTCAACCCCGCTCACCGGCCACCGCCAAGAGCAAGCCTCCCATGACCCCCAGCACCCTTCCCAGGGTCCTCGGATTTCCTATTCTTAGGAATCAGTTCCTTACTTGCCATTACGCTGGCGGTACCGCATGTTTTGAATGGGATTGCGCTGTTGACCGGCAACAGATGCCGCGGCGCTCCACGGCCTTCGCCAACAATTTCTATCGAGGAGACGGAACGATGAACAACATGGACAGGAGAGACTTCGCTAAGTCACTAACAGTGAAGGCTGGAGCCCTTTCAGCCCTGGCGGCAGCACCGGCGGGCTTCCTGGCTACGCCCCTCCGGGCGGAAGCCAAGACCGCTGACCCTGGACTTCTGAGCCTCTGTGAAGCGATCCTCAAACAGAACAAACTTACGGTCGGCGAGAGGCTGGTTGTCGCCACGTCTTACATTTACGACCAGGACTACGTGAATGCGCTGTTGGAGGCGGGAGCCAAGATGGGGGCCGCGGGCTCGCATGTGGCCGTCTACCCCAAGTTTGACGGAGAGAAGATGGTCAGCGGGGCCACCCGGACCCACGCGGAAATCTACTCGGAGACGGATCTACTCATTGACTGTGGAATGGGTAGGCCGCCTCGTATTCCTAGCCCCGGAGTCGGTGGTGGCAAGAAACTCGACCACGAGTTTCGGACGGACCGCCAGTTCATGACGTCGCCGCGCTCCAAGACGCGCTGGCTGTCTCTAGGGGGGGGCATGTCTGGCACCGTTGAGATACAGCGGTACCTCTTCCCCAACCAGGAGATCCGGTCTATATCCATGAGGGGTGCTGAGATTTTCCATAACGGAAGAGAATTACACGTCACGTGTCCGCACGGCACGAATATCAAGTTTAGCATCGAAGGCCGTGTGGGCCATTGCCAGTACGGCATGGCGGACGTGGCCGGTCGCTGGGACAACTTCGCGACCGCCCTCTCGGAGACTTCGCCGGTGGAGACCAGTGCGGAGGGAGTCGTCGTGTACGTGCCCGGTGACGATATCAGCGATGTCCTTCCCACCGTCCTGCCCCCGGGCGAAGGGGTCAAGCTCACCTATGGTGGTTCAGGATCCACTGGAGGCCAGGCCACGAAGATCGAGGGGGGGCGCCTGGCGAGGGAGTTCGAGCAGTACCTGAACCAGACCGACCATCCGGACATCACGAGGATGGCCCATGTGGGTTATGGAACCGACCCTAGGATCAAGTACCTACGGAATAATATCCTGGGCCGCCACCTCACCGATGGCGATTATCATACGATACACCACAACGCCTGGGGGAGCGTCATGATTGCGATGGGGAGGAACAACCAATACCATGGCGGGCCCCACAACAACTATTCAGGCCTGGGTCTTACCGCGGCGAACGTCGCGCCCTTCCACCCCCACACGTCCTTGATCCAGGGTGCGAGCTTGTCCATCGACGGCGTGCTGCTGGTCGACGAGGGGGAACTCACGAGGGCGGCCACCGGGTGAGAGGCAACCGGTTGGCATAGACTTGATACAATTGTGCTGACATGGGGATACTTCCGTGTCTGTTGAGCCCGCGGGGAGCTTTCCAGGGCATTAGCCGCGGGCTCTTTTGTTTGTGTAGCTTTGGTCACGAAAGCAGCCCTTGATCGGCAAAGCTGCTTACGAAGGGGATCTGTCGAGATCGGAAGCAGCTCAACCAAGCGGGGATGTACGCCCGGTTACGGGAGCTGGAGAACCGCATCGAGGAGTACCGGAGCGAGCTGGGCCGGCGCTAAGGTTGCTACGGCAGCCGATTCCCCTGCCGACAAAAGCCCCGAACGCCGCTGGGACGCTTGGGGCACTACGCCCGAGGCCAGGATGAAAAGGGGCGGCCCACGAAGGAACCGCCCCTTTCTCCAGCTTGAGTCCTATGGGCTGCGGTCGAGGAGTATCACCCGCCTGGGCTGCGGTCGAGGATTATCACGAGGTTGGGACCGAGGTACGGGCAGGTCAACAAATCTCTTGAATTCACCGGTTCACCATCTTCCGCGCTTCGCCGAACTGAGACTTCACCGCCATCACTGGGCTGGAACGTGAACGTGGTCGAATCAGGTCGGATGGGATCATCGACCGACTCGACGTTGTCACTACTCAGTTGTACCCGGATTCCTCTCCCGGAGTCGGGTTCGCTGGGCTGCCGCCAATTGACTGTAAATTGCCCGCTGCGCTTTTTCCTTTGAACGGCGAATTGGAAATTGGTCGTAAATTCTCCATCCTCGTTGAGTTTGTTTTCAAGCACGCCGAGATCTTTCGTCAGATAGTCAGTTAGGCCGGTAGTGTCGTTTTCCGCTTCGCACGCACCCGGTGGACGCCTACCCTGGCGGTGAGATACGGCAATGACCTGTTGCTGCGCGATGAGCCCGAACGTCTGGCGGACGCCAAGTTTCGGGCGTTCACCCCCGAGTGGCGCATCCGCGGACGGGATGCAAGCGGGGCTAGAAAGACGGCAGGGGACAGGGCAGTACGGGGCTATTGGATGGATAAGCTTGCCAGTAATCGCGCCGCGCATTGCCGTGGCGTCAAACTCCTGGCGGGCACCGACACCCCTTTCCGGTCGTCACTTCACTGGGAGCTGGAATACTTTGTCCAGGCCGGCATCCCACCGCTCGACGTGCTGCGCATCGCCACCCAGGAGGCAGCGGCGGCTGTGCGCGCGGACGACCACCTCGGCACGCTGGAGGTCGGCAAGCTGCCAGGGGTACCATAGACGCCGGGTTGATTGTTGGTGTTACTCCCCGAGACCCAGGTCCAGTTGGCCCCGTCGAAGCGCCACAGATCGTTGAGGCGGCCGTTGCTTCCTCCGGCGTCGGAGCCCACACCACCGAAGAGCCAGAGGTTGCCGCTGGCGTCGATCCACGACGCGCCACCGAAACGTGCCCCTGGGATGTTCGAGCCACTCGCGACGCCCTGGGTGCCATAGACGCCGGGTTGATTGTTGGTGTTACTCCCCGAGACCCAGGTCCAGTTGGTCCCGTCGAAACGCCACAGATCGTTGAGGCGGCTGTTGCTTCCTCCGGCGTCGGAGCCCACACCACCGAAGAGCCAGAGGTTGCCGCTGGCGTCGATCCACGACGCGCCCCCCCAACGTGCCCCTGGGATGTTCGAGCCACTTGCGACGCCCTGGGTACCATAGACGCCGGGTTGATTGTTGGTGTTACTCCCCGAGACCCAAGGTCCAGTTGGTCCCGTCGAAGCGCCACAGATCGTTGAGGTAGCCGAGGCCTCCTGCGGCGTCGGAGCCGAAACCACCGAAGAGCCAGAGGTTGCCGCTGGCGTCGATCCACGACGCGCCACTGTAACGTCCCCCTGGGATGTTCGAGCCACTCGCGACGCCCTGGGTACCATAGACGCCGGGTTGATTGTTGGTGTTGCTCCCCGAGACCCAGGTCCAGCTGGTCCCGTCGAAGCGCCACAGATCGTTGAGGCGGCCGTTGCTTCCTCCGGCGTGGCGGCCGAAACCACCGAAGAGCCAGAGGTTGCCGCTGGCGTCGATCCACGACGCGCCACTGTAACGTCCCCCTGGGATGTTCGAGCCACTCGCGACGCCCTGGGTACCATAGACGCCGGGTTGATTGTTGGTGTTGCTCCCCGAGACCCAGGTCCAGCTGGTCCCGTCGAAGCGCCACAGATCGTTGAGGCGGCCGTTGCTTCCTCCGGCGTGGCGGCCGAAACCACCGAAGAGCCAGAGGTTGCCGCTGGCGTCGATCCACGACGCGCCACCGAGACGTGCCCCTGGGATGTTCGAGCCACTTGCGACGCCCTGGGTACCATAGACGCCGGGTTGATTGTTGGTGTTACTCCCCGAGACCCAGGTGCAGTTGGTCCCGTCGAAGCGCCACAGATCGTTGAGGCGGCCGTTGCTTCCTCCGGCGTCGGAGCCCACACCACCGAAGAGCCAGAGGTTGCCGCTGGCGTCGATCCACGACGCCCCCCCCCAACGTGCCCCTGGGATGTTCGAGCCACTCGCGACGCCCTGGGTACCATAGACGCCGGGTCGATCGCGGGTGTTACTCCCCGAGACCCAGGTCCAGTTGGTCCCGTCGAAGCGCCACAGATCGTTGAGGTAGCCGAGGCCTCCTGCGGCGTCGGAGCCGAAACCACCGAAGAGCCAGAGGTTGCCGCTGGCGTCGATCCACGACGCGCCGTCCCCACACGACGTGCCCCCGGGATGTTCCAGCCACTCGCGACGCCCTGGGTACCATAGAGGCCAGGTTGATCGACGCTGCTACTTCCCGAGACCCACGTCCAAGTAACGGGCATGGAAAAAGTAGCGGCGGCGCCATCCGTTATCGCCATGCCGTTGAGCGTTCCCGCGATCGTGGCTGTCCCCGCCGTCGTGCCGGCGGTCAACGTCGCCGTATAGGTACGGTTGTTGTTGTCGGTCACGCTGCCCAGCGTGCCCAGCGTGGTGGACAGAGCGACGGTGATCGGCGGCGTTGGCCCGTCGCCCCTGCAACCTACCAGCGCATTCATACCGGCGAGGAGACCAACGTTGATCGTCGCGATGACGGCTCTGCGGGTTAGGCTTTCCGGCCGTTTCGAGCACATGTCCGCACGGGCTCACTGCCTTTGTTTATTCGCGACGACAAATACGTCGCGTGCACGGCGATCGAGCGGAACTTAGCTCACCGTGCAAGTGTCCGCCAGGAGCCTTGTGCGCTTGACAACTCGACTCGACCCGCGCGCCCCTGGATGCGGCGAACGTGGTACAGTAGCGTCGCGTCATCCGCCTTGGCGTCCCCGAACCGGACAGCAGACGGAAGGGGGACTCCAACCTCAGCTCGGCGTCTCAAACCGCACGACCGGCTCCACCGGCGGCGTCGGCCGCGCTTGGCGACTCACCCCCATCACCCGACACGCCGCACTCACATTCTTCAAATACTCGGCCAACTCTAGCAACGACTGCTTCCGGTGGATAAGCTTCTCTTGTGTCGTCATGGTTCCCTCTCGGTTAAGTGGTTGCTCATAACTCTTACTTAACCCCAGAGGGGGACCTGGCGACACCTCTCTCTTCACGTGGTGCCGCACAGATCAACTCAACTGTCAAGTCAGATCATAACTATTTCAGTTCAGGAGTCGCGACTGCGTGGCTCGTCCTCTTCCTGACTGGCCGTCTAAGACCCGAACATGTATTCTAGGACCGTCGCCACCGGGGCCAAAACGCAGTGCCAGATCTCTCTGACCGTCTCACCGCCGCCCGCGCCGACCGCTACGCCATCGAGGAAGAACTCGGCGCTGGCGGCATGGCCACGGTCTATCTCGCAGAGGACCTCAAGCACGAGCGCAAACCCCATGGAGAGTAACCGAGAATGATCACCGCCATGAACCGGATCTATGTGGTGCCGGAGTATGCCGAGCAGTTCGAGCAGCGCTTCCGGACACGGGCGCGGCTGGTGGACGGGATGCCCGGGTTTATCTGGAACAAGGTACTGCGCCCAGTCAATCCGGGAGACCCATACATCGTCTTGACGCTGTGGGAATCCCGGGCCGCGTTCGATGCGTGGGTAAAGTCGGACGAGTTCGTGAAAGGGCATGCACGCTCCGGCACGCTTCCGCAAGAAGCGTTCATGCAGCCGAGTCGGCTCGAGTTGCACGAGGTCTTCACGGACTCGAGCCAACCGGATCTGGAGCCGGAGCCACGTGGCAAGCCAGTCGCCTTTCACGGCACGCAGGATGGCGAGCGCTGAGCTGGCAGCGGTGCGACTCGCCCGATCGTGGTCGAGCACTTCTTAGATGAGTTGAAGGCGAGGGGGGGGAATTGAGGCTCTGTGAGTACGCCGGCCCCGTGGCATGACGGGCTCGATGAGGTCCTCGCGGCGATGGCCCCGTGCATGCGACTGTACTCGTATCTCGGAGCCGAGTTGACCGCGCGCTTGCGCCCTGAGCACCCATACCGAGACTGGATCAAAACGTATTCCGGCGACGAGTTCAGGCAGCTCTGTGCTCGGCTGGAATCACTTCTGGACAAGGTTGCTTCGGATTCTCCTGCCGTTCGTGACGCGTATCGGTACGCCATGCAATGTGAATTGGCCTTCTTCTCGGCACCGTTGGAGAACAGCGAGTGACAGTGGCGTTGTCTGCCTATGCCCTATCTGGTTTCAGACGGGGGCTTTGATGGGAATTGGCCAGAGCTAAGCTTATGCGCACAGTCGTCTTTGTTCTCGGTCCTCACCACGGCCCACGCATGTGAGTTCCCGTCCCGCCGCCTTCCCGACCGCGTTCGAAGCTTTCATGGAACTCTTCAATCAGGAAGCATTCTGGGAGAGTCACGAGGTGCTGGAGGCGGCCTGGCGCGAGACCGGGAGCGACTTCTACCACGGCCTGATCCTTTACGCCAGCGCCTTCGTCCACGTCCAGCGGGGGAATCCCCACGGCATTGGGGCGCAACTCGTGAAGGCAGAACGGTTCCTCCAGGAATTTCGCCCTGCCTACCTGGGCATAGATGTGGGACTGCTCCTCTCCCACGCTCGGGTCTGCCGGAAGGTTGTGCGGGAGAATCCCGACGCGCCCCGAGACCGGTGGAAGGAGCTCATCCGCTTTCCGAAGATTCGGCTGCGGGCAGAGCACCTTTTGGGGGACGAACCGGAGCTCACGCGGTAACGGAGATTTGCTGGCGGCGAAATACGAGGGTCGCGACCGCTTATCGGTGGGCGCAAAACGCGAAGAATCGGCGGGCTAGCGGATTGCTGGCCGTGCGTGAGGCAGTTCGGAAGCGAGCGCAAACGGGCTCTCATTCGGATTTCACATTTCTTTCAGACGGTTTCCTGCACCATTGAATGGGGACGTGCGCCCTCAATCGCATTTTGCTAGGTTCCAGGAGCTAGGGAGATGGAGGATGACATTCACGGCGACGAGACGATCCGCGAGGTTCTCGACAGACATCCCCCGCACGCGAGTAGAGAGGAGCTGGCGGGTTCGCGTGTGGGTCTCTAACGACAGGTCACAAGCTCGCCGTAATGCGGCGGGGAGGTCGGTATGCCGCTAAGGAAGCTGAAGGAGTACTTGGATAGCCACAACGTCAAATACTCACTCATCCCCCACGCGCTCGCATATACAGCGCAAACCACGGCCCAGGTGGCGCATGTTTCAGGGACGGAACTCGCCAAGACCGTCATGATCAAAGTCGACGGTCGCATGGCCATGGCCGTGCTCCCGGCCTCATCGCGCGTGGACTTCGACCAGCTCACGGAAGCGGTCGGAGCTAAAGACGTGTTGCTCGCCGTTGAAGGCGACTTCAAAGACATCTTCGTCGGCTGCGAGATAGGAGCGATGCCGCCCTTCGGCAACCTCTACGGGCTTGAGGTGTTCGTAGAGAAGAGCCTGGCCGAAGATGACGAGATCGCGTTCAATGCTGGATCGCACACGGAACTCATGAAAATGAGCTACGCCGATTTTGTCGAGCTGGTGCGGCCCACCGTAGTCCGGTTTACCCATCAGCCGGCATAGCCGGGCGGTGTTTCCCCACCCCCAATCCCCTCCTGGGCGGTAGGGCGGGAGGGCGGTAGGGCGGCACCGATCACGCAACCAAATCCCATCCCGCGTAATCCCGGCAGTAACTAATCGAACCCTACGAGATGATCCACATCCGCATGGTAATCCACGCCCGGCAATCCAAACCCGAACAACTTGAGAAAATCCGACTGATACCCCGCCAAATCCGTCACCTCTGCGAGATTTTCCGAGGTGACGTTGGGCCAGAGATCGGCTATTGCCTGTTGCACGTCATCGCGCATTTCCCAGTCGTCGAGTCGAATCAACCCATTCTCGTCGGTCACAACCTCGCCGTCGATGTAAAGGCGTGTCGCGAACAGGCGCTGAATTTGCTCGATGCACCCTTCGTGTAGCCTTTTTTCTTTCATTACCTTGTAGAGCATCGAGATGTACAACGGCACGACGGGGATGGCCGAGCTGGACTGGGTCACGAGCGCTTTCATGACGCTGATGTGAGCGCTGCCGCCTTTGGCACCGAGCCGCTGGCTGATTTTTCCAGCGCCGCGCTCCAGGTCTTCCTTGGCCTTGCCGATCGTTCCCGCCCTGTAGATGGGCCACGTGACTTCCGAACCGATGTACGTAAACGAGATTGTCTTGCAGCCGTCGGCGAGTACGTCGGCCCTGTTCAGCGCATCCATCCACATCTCCCAATCTTCGGCTCCCATGACCGATATCGTGGCGGCAATCTCTTCGTCAGTCGCCGACTCGATCGTAATCGGCCTGACAACCTTCTTGTCCGTATCGAGCGTCTTCCCCTCGTAGGTCCTGCCGAGGGGTTTCAACGTCGAGTGGGCAACCTCTCCGGTTTTGGGATGCGTGCGACGAGGAGAGGCGACGCTGTAAACCACGAGATCGACGTCGCCCAGATCGTTCTTCACAATGTGGATCGTCTGATCCTTGATCTCGTCGGAGAACGCGTCGCCGTTGATGCTCTTGACGTAAAGCCCCTCCCCCTTTGCGGCCCGCTCCAAAGCGACGGAGTTGTACCATCCCGCCGTGGCGGGTTTTCGTTCCGTGGGCTCCTTCTCGAAAAACACGCCGACGGTGCCGGCCCGACATCCGAAGGCCGCGGTGATGCGTGACGCCAACCCGTAGCCCGTCGAGGCGCCGATCACTAGCACCCTCTGGGGGCCGTTCGGGATTGGGCCCCTTCCCCTTACATAGTCGATCTGCTGGTCGACATGCGCCTGGCAGCCCAAGGGGTGGGATGTGAGGCAGAAAAATCCTCTGATCTTGGGCTTTATTACCATTCAGATCCCTGGCGCCGTTCTAGCGCCACTCAGAAGAGGAACGTGGCTGACAAATAAAGGCGGTCACCGCGGTTTATTCAACGGGTTCCACGGTCCAGACGTCACGGAGGCCCTGGTCTCGCTCTGGGCGGATCGCCGTTGATTCCGGCCGAGACCCGGAACACCGAGATGTGTAGAACCGACCTTGCGGAGCTACCTCTCCCGTCGCAAGCTACAGTGGCTTCTTCCCGGGAGTCCCAAGATCAGGCGCGACTTCATCACGCTGGTCAACGACCAGCTCGGCGACGAGTACACCATCGAGCGCGAAATCGCCCGCGGTGGAGCGGCGCGCGTCTTTCTGGCCCACACCGCCGACCGCCAGAAGATCGCTCTGAAAGTGCTCAACCCCCAGCTTGCGGTCACTGTAACCGGGAAGCGGTTTGTTCGGGAGGTCGATTTCCTCCGGCGGATCGAGCATGCCAACATCGCCCGCTTCCTGGACTTCGGCGAGACCGACATGCTCATCTATTACGTCATGAGCTACGTCGAAGGCCCCACCCTCCGGGAACACCTCGCCAGGGTTCGCACGGTGTCGATCGACGACACTCTCAAGATCGCATCGGGTCTGCTCGACGCATTGAGCTATGCCCACGCGCAGGGGATCGTCCATCGCGACGTGAAGCCGGAAAACATCATCCTGTCGCGCCGGGGACCCGTGCTGGTCGACTTCGGCATCGCCCGTGCCATACAGGTGGCTGGGATGGATCGGCTCACCCGGTCGGGGTTTGTGGTCGGTACGTCCGGCTACATGAGCCCCGAGCAAATCCAGGGAGCGGCCGATATAGACGATCGCAGCGACCTATATTCGCTGGGTTGCGTGTTGTACGAGTGCCTCAGCGGACGGCCGCCCTTCCACGCCAGCAGCGAGCAGGCTGTTCTGAGGATGCATCTGGAGGAAGCTCCGCCCAACGTCCGGGATCACCGAGAGGATGTGCCCCGAGGTCTCGCCATTGCCATCCGCAAGGCGGTGGTGAGAGACAGGGGAGATCGTTGGCCGGATGCCATGCAGATGAAGGAGGCGCTTAGAAAGACTTAGGGCAGGGCCGCCTCCAGCATCCTTGCCATATGCAGCGCCTCCCGTCCAGACCCATGCAGTATCTGGCTTCGGCAGCTGGTCCCGTCGGCCACCAGAAGGGTGCGGGCGTCTGCTTGTCGCACTGCAGGAAGGAGGTTGAGTTCGGCCATCTTCATCGACGTTTCGTCCCATATCGCTCGTTGGAGTGCCGGAGCGACGGCGGGAACGACGGCGTTCCACGTCGTGCATTCTGTGGCTATTTCTCCGGTTCGGATCCGTTGCGAAGCCGGAGTGCCAACCCCCGAATCGTGTCCGGCGTCGTCCGACAACACCCGCCGACCAGTCGCGCGCCCGCTTCGTACCACTGTTGGGCGGCCTCTGCGAAGTCGACCGGGTCCGGACCGCCGATCCAGCAGTGTTGGGCGGCATCCCACACCTCACCGCTGTTGGGATAGGCCACGAGTGGCTTGGATGTCACGTCGCGTACGGAACGCAACAAGTCCACCACATATCTCGGTGGAGTGCAGTTGACCCCCACGGCAACACACGAAGGTGCGTCGTTGGCAACAGCGACGCAGTCGGAAAGCGGTTCGCCGTGACATACGTGGGTCTCGTCGCAACAACTGAAACAGATCCACGCAGGTATATGAGGAAAATCTTCCAGCAACCGTACCAGGGCCTCGGCTTCGCGCGCACACGGTATTGTCTCAAACGCCAAGAGATCGGCGCCAGAGTCGACAAGCACTTCCAGTCGTGGTCGGTGGAAGTCCAGGAGCCGGCGGGCCGAGAGGCCGTAATCGCCGCGGTACTCGGACCCATCCGCGAGGTACGCACCGTAAGATCCAACCGATGCCGCAACGAGGGGATAAGAGCGTCCCTTGCGGTTGTCAGTGTCGTCCCAGAAGCGCTCACGCGCGTCGCGCGCCAATTGCACACTTAGCTGCATCAGATCGGCCGCCGCCTTCTGGCCGATGCCGCGATCGACAAACCTCTGAAACGTTGCTTGATAGCTCGCGCTGGTGCCGACATCCGCACCGGCTACGAAGTAGTCGTAGTGAACCGATTCGATGAGGGCCGGCGTCTCGACGAGCATTCTGGCGGACCAAAGGGGATCACTGAGGTCCGCGCCCCGGCGCTCCAACTCGGTGGCCATGCCGCCGTCGAGAATGACCACGCCAAAGCGATCGATCATGTCAGTGATGAGACCCTGCATTTCCCTACTCCCTCCTCCCACGTCTCACTTCCTACTTTGCACTGCTCACTGCTCACCGCTTGAGCGCCGACAGCATCTCCTTCACGTCGGTGAACTTCACTCGGGGCCGGCCTTGCGACTTGCCTCTCTCGGTCTCGAGTTCGTTCAAGCGGAACCAATTTTCATACGAAACGAATTCCGGCTGACGCTCACGCACCAGCTTTTCGACAGCCGCTGGGTCGCTGGTTACCGGTTGGAGCACGGTACCGGTGCCAAGGTCGGCCAACATCGTCTGTACTGTTTCCGCTGCGTCGGGTTTGTTGGTGCCGATGATGCCGGTGGGACCACGCTTGATCCAACCAGCCACGTACACTCCCAGCACGGGCTCGTCGGTTTCCATCTCCACCACACGGCCCTTATCGTGGGGGATCGTACCCCACCCGTCGTGGAACGGGAGTTCCGGAACCGGGACGCCGCGATAACCAACGGACCGAAAGACCATGTCTACCGGAAGCTCCTCGAACTGATCGGTGGCTTTCGGCCGAAGGCTTCCGTCTTCTGTCTTGTAAAGTGCGTTCTTCACGAGCCGCATCGCCGTAACGCGGCCCTCGGCGTTTCCGATCAGCTCTACGGGTGACAGGAAGAAGCGAATTATGAGCTTGCGCGGTTTCCCCTGACTTGGTTGGTCGACCAAGCTCTGGATGATTTCCAGCTTCTTCGGCAGAGTCTTATCGTTGCTCTCGTCTACCGCGGCTTGGCTCAGCGGGTCGAGTCGCGCTTCGTCGGGCAGCACAGAGGTATCGGTTCCCGCCAGCTCACCGAGTTCCCGCACCTCAGGGTTGGTGAAGGCGGCCTGAGCCGGCCCTCGCCGACCGAGCATATACACTTCCTTCACTTTGCTGTCGCGTAGCGCCTCGAGAGCGTAATCCGCGATGTCCGTCTTTTCGAGTTCCTCGGTCGTGCGGCAGAGAATGCGTGCTACGTCCACTGCGACGTTCCCTACGCCCACAACCGCGACCCGCTCCGAGGTGAGATCGAACTCGTAGTCTCTATAATCAGGATGGCCGTTATACCACGCTACGAATTCCGTCGCAGAGTGGCTTCCGGAGAAGTCTTCGCCTGGAATTCCCATCTGCTTGTCCGTCTGGGCTCCCGTCGCAAAGCAGATCTGATGGTAATGCCGTTTGAGGTCGTCGAGGGTTATGTGCTTCCCGATGTCCACGTTGCCGAAGAAACGGAAAGCCTGCTTGGCGGCGACCTTATCGAACACGCGAGTGACGTTCTTGATCTTTTCATGGTCTGGCGCGACACCGAACCGTACCAGGCCGTACGGGGTAGGGAGGCGGTCGTACATATCGACCGTAACCGTAAACTCTTGCTGTTTGAGAAGGTGGCCGGCGGTGTAAAAGCCGGCCGGACCCGAGCCGACGACAGCTACTCGTAAGGGGTGGTCAGGAGTTCCTGGTTTCGACACGAATGTTTCTTTGGTGTGTAAGCGTGATGGTGCTCAGTAGCCTCAAGATAGCCACGGACGCGTAAGCCGGAGCGAAGCGAGGGCTGGCGGATCGAGGTCGCTAATCCCGAAGGGTGAGCGACTGAAATCAACCCAGAACGTAAGCCGTGAACGGTAAGCTGTAAGCTGTGAGCGGGCCACCCATCACCCAATGGTGGAGGAGGGGTGGCCTGCTCCCCCCTGCTCCCTGCTTCCTCCTCGCGGCTCACGTTCAATGGCCCCTTCCGTCCCGATCACCAGCACGTGCGATGTACCGCTCAGGCCGATAGTCTTGCGGCTCTTCTGATCCTGAGCGATGCACAGCAACCCTGCGAGCCCGGCGGCGCCGGACGGCCCGGCGGCAACCGGGGGGACTTGCTCACTGAGTAGGCGCAGAGCGGTCTCTGCGGCCTCGTCGGGAATCGCCATGAATGCATCGACCGAGCGTTCGAGTAGGTACCAGGCCAATGGCGATACCTCTCCACATGCCAGACACCCCATGGCCGTCCGGTGCACGTCGGTCACCGAAGTCGGCCTGCCGTGGGATGCGCTTTGAAAGAGACACTCAGCACAGTCCGGCTCGACCACGATTGATATCGGTCGGGCGGCACCGTGTGCTTCCCACAGGTGACCCACGACAGAAGCAGCGAAGCCTCCAACGCCACCTTGCAGGAACACGTGGGTTGGCCGTTCCGATTTCGGAAGCTGCTCGCTGACTTCCGCTAGGATGACCGTGTATCCCTGCATGATGTCGCGGGGAATGTTCACGTTGGCTTCATAGGACGTGTCCGAGACGACGAAGCGCTCGAGGTGCTGTGCGTCTCGCTGTGCCTCGGCGACCGCATCGTCGTAGCTCCCTGTCGTTCGCACGATCTCGGCGCCGTATTCGGCAATGGCGGCCTCATGAGCGGGACTCACCGCAGGGGGAAGGTAGACCACACTGTGGCAGCCAAAAATGCGTGCTCCCCACGCAACGGACCGGCCGTGATTGCCATCGGTGGCGCAGGTCACGGTTATTCCGGAGGCGATGTCTTCATGGGCGCCCTCCAGAATTTCGCGGCCGGTGACCCCGCTTCTTCCGGTCAGGCGTTTCACTTCGTCTTGGATGATCCGAAGCACTCCGTATGCGCCACCCAACGCCTTGAAGGTCCCGAGCCCGAACCGAGGGCCTTCGTCCTTATACCAAAGCCGGCCGATGCCCAGCTCGCCGGCTAGCGCAGCAAGATCCAACAGTGGAGTGGGTTGGTAATCCGGCCAAGAGGTGATATCGTCGTGCACCTCTCGATGCCGCGCGAGGTTGAGGATCCACTGCTCGGCGAGGGTGTAGGGAGCGGCTCTGTCGAGATTCGGGTTCGGAAGGAAGCGGAACGGGAACTCGTGTTGCCTTGCTTCCATGCGAAGGAAAGAGCTGTTCTCGCCACCGCCCACTACCTGCTCACTCTCTCCAATATCCACTCCGTAACCAACGGCAGAAACTCCGGCACAAACTCTTTTTCCAGCGTCGCATACTCCGTCGGGCTGCCTGTCGTCGCCGTGATGAAGAGGTGGTTGGCCCGCGGCAAGACCCGAACCGTGTAATCCGGGTGGTTCCCGTAACGCAACGCTTGCTCCAGGGGCCCCCGGTTCTGAGCCGGCGGCACTTGGAGATCGAGTTCGCCAAAGAGCGCGAGGATGGGCGTGTCGATTCTACGGAGCGTGGCGGCAGGATCGTAATCCAAGAAGTATCTGAACCACGGGGCCCGCACCGCGGTCAGCTGCGCCTGGACTTGGGCGTCGATGTATGCGTCCACGTCCGTAATGGCATTCCGTTGGGTGTCTGGCATCGCCGCAATCGTCGCCATCAACTGAGTCTCGAACTCGGCCGTCAGGTCGTCCCAACCATCCTCGCTTCGAACGGCGTCAAACGTGCGCCTCTGAAAATCGAGTTGCCGCTCTATCTCGGCCTCGCTAACCCCGGTTGCCCGGGCGATCAGGGTGCCCTGCTCGATTATGATCTCGGCGCCGGATACGGAGGTTCCCGCCATCAAGACCATGAACGCCACGTCATCCGACATGGATGACGCTAACGGCGCGACGACTCCCCCTTCGCTGTGTCCGATTAGGCCGATCCTCTCGGGATCGATATCGCTCCGGTTCTTCAGGAAGTCCACTGCGGCAAGGACGTCGCGGGCAAAATCTTCGGTCGTCGCCTCCGACACCGATCCCGTGGAGCCACCTACACCCCGGTCGTCGTAGCGCAACACGGCTATACCGTTTCTCGTAAGATGATCGGCGATGGCGTGGAACGGCCTGAACCCGAACGACTCTTCGTCTCGGTTTTGGGCGCCGCTGCCCGTAATCATGACCGCGGCGGGATGGGGTGGGGGCGCGCCGGATTCCGGCAGGGTCAACGTGCCGGCCAGGGTGATAGCGGCGTTGTGAAACGTCACTTCCTCTTCGAGGTAGGGCAGTGGCTCCGGCGGCTCCTCGGCCATCGCCGCCGCCTGGCTCGAGCGCTTGAGAAAGAACGTGCCGCTGAGGCCAGCCTGTGTGAACGCCCCACCGATCGAGTCGCCCAACTGCCGCCCGTCAAACACGGCCAGTCCCGGCCCTGCCGGCAGTTCCATGTACACCCTGGAATCATCGTACGAGACATTCTGTAGCTGCACGCCGGTCGCGCTTTGTTGCGGAATGTCGATGGTGGCGCGCAATCCGGTCTCGCCGGTGGTAAAGCGAACAGTGATCCGGAGGGTCTGTGGCCCGACCGTGAGCGAGCCATTCCAAGCACCGTCGATGGATTGTTGCGGGGGCAATACTGTCGCGGCGGCCATCGTGTTCGCCACCATAGCACCGACGATCCAAAACAGTCTGTTCACGATACTGACTCCATTGTCAGGTAGATTCCTTACTCAAGGTGAAGACTCGGGTTCGACGCACATACGATCAAGCGCTTGTTCGCGCGCTTCGCCGAGCATCTTGATACCGCAGACCCTCGAATTCCTTTAGCACCAACACCTCTCGCTGACGGTCCGGGAGCTGGTTCCATCGCCCCGGCCACACGACTGCGGAGCTCGGCCAGCTCGGCGCCTCTGACGGGCTCTGTGCCGCAACCCTGGCCCTCGCTTCTTCGGCCAGCCAACCGGCCGCCTCCGCAAGCTTTTGAGATTGCGCGTTGCGGTCACGAAGAAAGTTGAAGCACAGCCGGCGGAGAATCGTGTACAACCACGTGTAGAAAGAACGGTTCGGGTCCACATGCGGGCACGAAAGGCCCCGGGAGAAAACCTCCTGGGAAAGATCGAGGGCGTCGTCGTGCGATCCGACGAGCTCGAGAGCGGTATAATAGGCCCGGCGCATGTACTGGGAGACCGGTGTACCGAAGGCCTCGATGTCTCCGGCCTGGGCACGCCGGATCAATGTACGCTCGTCGATGGGCAATGAATGCGCCAGGGTTGTCTCCAACGCGGCATCTCCTCGCTTACGGAGGCCGCGCAAGCGGTTGAGAGGGTTGGGGTTAGGGAGGGGACGAGGGAGGAGACCGTCCTTCCGTCCGACTTCTCACGAGTCGCCCAAGAGATCCTCCAATAGCTTGTCAACCACCTCGGTCGTCGCCGATTCCTTGGAGAGGATGCTCTGCAGCACGTCGCCTGCTTCCATCGCCAGGTTGTCGGGATGCTTTCGATCCCGTTTGAATCGAACGACGTGTCCTAAAAGCAGTGGCACCACCGCGTTTTCGGGAAGCTCTTGGCGTTCGCGGTCTTCGAATCTAGGCACGCTTGCAGCCCACGGTTCTTCCGGTTCTTCCGACTCGGGCTCCTGGAAATACTCGGCAGGAAGAAGTGCGAACAGGCGGCACTGTAGGCCGGGCTCCTCTTCCACCGCGGCCAGCGCCAGGCGGACCGGATCTGCAAACGCATCGCGGGCTTCGAGGTCTGATAGCATATCGGGGGGGACGGCGCTGCGAGCGATCGGTTTCTTGTCGCTCTTCAGGAACGTACCCATGCAGATCATCCCCTCAGGGATGCGCGAGTCGGCGATTTCGGCCACGCGGACCGAGACCGGCTCTTGCGTGGCCACAAACGCTACCGCAGCATCGGGATGCTGCTCCTCGGGATCGGGAGAGTTGTATTCGGGCTCGTCGGGGGACCAAGGTTTCATGCTACGTGCTCAATCGCTCGGACAGCTGTCTGCAGGTGAAGATAGCCCTCCGGTCCCGGAGACCCAACCTCGGGTACCTCCGGCTCGCTGGCCCCGACGATCGGTTAGCTTTGGCGGGTTGTCTGGTCGGATCACAATGTCATGAACGGGCGGCCGAGTGCCCAGGTTTCCGGGGGTGGTGGGGGAGGAGGGAGAGGGGGGAAGGGGGAGGGAGGGAGCGCCAGAGTAGGCGCGGGTCGAAGGATGACGGGGCAACCGGGCAGGTGGTCTGCAACGGGCTCCATTGGGAAGAGGGAATCACTTAGAGGAACATCGTGTCGCTCCAACGGTCGGCAAGAGGGGGTTCGTTCCCGTCAATGAAAGGCTGGAGACGAACGTCTCCGGGATTTGAGCGCTTGGCGACATTACCGGGGGGCCGACGTTTACCCACATTGCCTACGATGACTATCGTGTGATCCGTGACAACCTGTTGCACCGTGGCAGTGCCACCACGAAGGATCGTCTGGCTCCATATTGCGGGTTCATCGATCCGGAACTCGGACGCGTGGGGCTGAGCGAGGAGGAAGCCAAGGCGCGTGGGTTGAATTATCGAGTTGCGAAGATGCCGATGTCGCACGTAGCGCGCGCGCTGGAGGTGGACGAAACCCGTGGGTTCATGAAGGTGGTCGTCGATGCCGATACGGAACAGATTCTCGGGTGCGCCATTCTGGGGATTTCGGGAGGCGAAATCATGTTGCAGCTCCAGATTGCGATGATGGGCAAGGTGTCTGCGTCGGAGCTTCGTGAGGCGGTTTTTGCGCACCCATGTTTGTCTGAGGCGTTCAATAATTTGTTCGGGAAGATTTGAAGAAGTGGGAAGGAGCCCGTAGAATGCTACCCCGCTTGCTTCTCGTCACCGTCGGCATCATCATGGCCGTGCCGGCTTTCGCACAGCAACGCGATTTGAGCGTGAGGCTTCCGGTCGATCCGGCGGTTACGATGGGAGTGTTCGACAACGGGCTGCGGTATTACATCAGGGCCAACTCACGTCCCGAGAATCGGGCCGAACTGCGACTGGTCGTGAACGCGGGTTCCGTCTTGGAGGACGATGACCAGCTGGGGTTGGCCCACTTCGTGGAGCACATGGCGTTCAACGGGACGCGCAATTATCCGAAGCAAGAGTTGATTGAGTATCTCGAGCATATCGGCATGCGGTTCGGCCCCGACATCAACGCGTACACGGATTTCGATGAGACGGTATACATCTTGACTGTGCCGACAGACAGCACCGCAGTGTTTCAGCAGGCCTTCCGGATCCTGGAGGACTGGGCCCATCAGGTCAGCTTCGACGATGCCGAGATCGACCTCGAGCGCGGCGTCGTGATCGAGGAGTGGCGACTCGGACGGGGAGCATCGGCGCGGATGCGTGACAAGCAGTTTCCTGTGCTCTTCCGAGATTCCCGTTACGCCGAGCGTCTTCCCATCGGTGTTCCCAGCATCTTGGAGACTTTCGACTATGCCACACTCAAACGGTTCTATCGCGATTGGTATCGTCCCGATCTGATGGCGGTGATCGCTGTGGGTGACTTCGACGTCTCCCGTGTCGAGGAGCTGATACGCCAACACTTCGCGCACCTTCCAGCGGCGAGTGACTCAAGAGAACGAGTGGTATATGCGGTTCCCGATCACAGCGAGACGCTGGTGGCAATTGCCACGGACCCCGAGGCGACGGGTTCCAGTGTGGCTGTCTATTACAAGCAGCCGCTGCGAGAGGTGGAAACTGTTGGGGCGTATCGACAGAGCATCGTCGAGGCTCTCTATAACAACATGTTGAATACGAGGTTCTTCGAGATCACCCAGATGCCCGACGCTCCGTTCCTGGGAGCCGGGTCGGGCCAGGGCCGTTTTGTGCGGTCGAACGAGGTGTATTTTCTAGGCGCCGGTGTTCGGGACGGAGGTGTCATCGAGGGACTGGACGGGGTACTGACCGAAGCCGCGCGGGTAGCTCGGTTCGGATTCACCCAATCAGAGTTGCTGCGTGCCAAGAGAAATCTACTTCGCGCCATGGAGCTGGCATATGCCGAGCGCGAGAAAACCCCTTCGAATCGATATGCCTCTGAATACGTCCGTGCGTTTTTGGAGGCCGAACCGATCTCAGGTGTAGAGTACGAGTACGAACTCTACAGGGAATTTGTGCCCCTCGTGTCATTAGATGAAATCGATCGCTTGGCGCGCGAGTGGCTCGTAGATCAAAACCGTGTCATCCTGGTCAGCGCTCCCGACAAGCAAGGAGTTGGGGTTCCCGGCGAGGCGGAACTCCTGGCGGTGTTCGACGCCGTGGACCGAAGGGAGATCGCGCCCTACGAGGATGTGCCCGCCGGTGCGCAGCTCATGGCAGACGTGCCCGTGCCGTCGGCGATCGTCAGCGAGGAGCATATCGAGCCCATCGGCGTGACCGTGTGGCAGCTGGGGAACGGCGTGCGTGTGCTTCTGAAGCCCACGGATTATCAGGACGATCAGGTGTTGTTCCGCGCGACGAGTCCCGGCGGGCACTCCTTGGTGGATGACCCGCAGTTCCTTGCCGCGGCTACCGCGGCGACTGTGGTCAGCCAGGGTGGCGTCGGTGAGCTGTCACTGGTCGACTTGCAGAAAGTCCTTGCCGGTAAAGCCGTGAGCGTGCGGCCGACGATCTCGCAGTCTACAGAGGGCACGTCCGGGGCGGCGTCGCCAAGAGACCTCACCACGATGTTTCAACTCATCTACTTGTATTTCACCGCGCCGAGAATGGACGAATCAGCGTTCCGGGCGTTCAAGCAGCGGTTGGAGGCGAACCTGCAAAATAGCGGTGCCAACCCCCGGTCGGTTTTTGGGGATACCGTCACCGTAACTATGTCCCAGCATCATTATCGCACACGCCCGCTCACGGTAGGGCTACTCGAGGAGATGGATTTGGAGACGTCGTTCTCCTTCTATCGCGATCGGTTCGCGGACGCGGGTGACTTCACGTTTGCCTTTGTCGGCAGCTTTGATTTGGACAGCATCCGACCTCTCGTGCAGACCTACTTGGGAGGGCTTCCCTCTACTGGTAGGGAAGAAACGTGGCGGGATCCGGGCATCGATCCGCCGAAAGGCGTCGTTCGGAAAACCGTGAGGCGCGGTTTGGAGCCGCAAAGTCAAACCCGAATCATCTTCACCGGAAATCTGCGGTACACCCGGGAGAACCGGCATGTATTGCAGTCGATGAGTCAGGTGCTGCAGACATGGCTGCGGGAAACGCTGAGAGAAGAACTCGGCGGCACCTACAGTGTCAACGTGAGCGCGTCGGCGTCGCGATTCCCGAAGGAGCGTTACCGGATCGACATCGCGTTCGGCTCGGCCCCTGAGCGGGCCGGCGAGTTGGCATCGGTGATCTTCAACCACATTGACAGCCTCAAAACCACCGGTCCCTCGTTGGATGACGTCGTGAAGGTTCAGGAGAGCCAACGCCGCGCTCGCGAGACGGCTCTCCGGCGGAATGAATATTGGCTGGGGCAATTGGTCGGACGCATCAACGACGGAACCGACCTGCGGCAGATCTCGACCGCAGATGTGCTGACCGAGCGGCTCGATCCGGGCATGATACGGATTGCCGCCCGTCGGTTTTTCGACATGAACAACTACGTACATGCGGTGTTGCTGCCGGAGGAGCGTAGGGAGTAGGGAGGAGGGAGGAGGTGTTGCTCAGGCGACCTCCACCAGTGAGGAGGGCCCTATCGAGCCGATCATCATAGGTGTTTCTGGCGGGTCTGGTTCCGGCAAAACGACGGTTGTTCAACGAGTCGTGGACGACTTGGGGTCGGAACAGATTACTGTCATTCAGCACGACTCGTATTACCGTGACCGCAGTGCGGTTCCCCCCGAGGAACGAGCAAGGCTCAATTACGACCATCCCGACGCACTGGACACGTCACTGCTGGTGACGCACCTGCATGAGCTGCGCGCCGGTCGCCCGGTGGAAATCCCGGTTTACGATTTTGCCAACCACACGCGTCTTGCCAACACGGTGCGGATTGAGCCACGCAAGGTTGTGATTGTTGAGGGCATGCTGATCCTGGCGGAGCGCGCCTTGCGTGACCTGATGGATATTCGAGTGTTCGTCGATGCAGATCCCGACCTGCGTTTGATCAGGCGAGTAGAACGAGACGTGTCCGAGAGAGGTCGCGCGATCCAGTCGGTGTTCGAGCAATACCTGGAAACCGTCCGACCCATGCATCTCAAGTTCGTCGAGCCCAGCAGGCGATGGGCCCACATTATCATTCCGGAGGGCGGGTTCAATCGGGTCGGGGTCGATATGCTGGTCGCGAAGATTCGCGCCACAGCACAATTCGCGTAATTTCGAGCTTGCCCTTCTTCCCCGTGTGGATCACGTCCGGAGCACGCCGCGGGCCTAGGGAATGAGATCAGTTGGCTGGTGTGGTCAAGGCTGTCGCCGCTGGCGCGTGATCGGAATCGTGATCATCCGGCGCTCGCCGGGCCGCAGCGTTAATGTGGTGTCCACAGGGATAAACCCCGGACGCCTCAGGCTGATGGTGTGCTTGCCCGGCGCGAGTGTATCGGGCAACGTGAATTGAGCGCGACGCTTGAAAGCATCGTCGATGAATATGTTGGCCCACCCTCCGCGGATCCGCACCACGAGAATGGCGGGCGGCCCCAGATCACGCGTTCTGTCTTCCGGTACCCTCTGCACTGCGGAATCGCGTGCGGTATCGTGCGGTTCCACGGCCGGTGGCAACGGGCGGCCGCCGTATCGGATGCGCAGGTTCTCGCCGACTGAGAGCCGGATGGTGTCAACAAGCGTTTCGAAGCCTGGCGCCCGGAGCACCAAGATGTGACGCCCCGGCGCCAGGGTGAAATCTCGCGCGGCACTCTCCTCGCCGTCGTCGATGCTCACCGACCCGCTGTCGGGAAGACCAGTGACCGAAAGCCGCCCCTGTCTGCGCCCCCGCCCCTGCCCCTGCCCCCGCCTTGGTGAAACGGGTCGGGTAACCGGGGCGGTCGCCTCTGCAGGTTGTTCCGCGGCCGGGCTTGTGGTGTCCGCCGCCGGTCTGGTCGGTTCCAGCGGCGGATCTCCTGCCTGCGCCGCTGCCGCCGACTCGTCGCCTGATTCGGCCTGTTGTTCCACTGACGCGACATTCTCGAGATTCTGCGGTGGTTGCCGAATATCCAACCGCCACCACGACCACCATGCCGCGCCCGCCGCCAGGGCAAGGACGAACACGGCAAGTGTCCCGGAGAGAGGGGGCTTTTCCTTCGCCCTTTTCGGTGGCTTGGTTCCCCCCTCGACTGCGCTCACGGCGGTGGGTGTGGTGGTGGTGGGCGCTATGACAGTCGCCGGAATTTCCGCAAGTGTGTCATCGGTGTCGGGAGTGACCCAAGGCGCCTTCAACCCCTGGACGAATTCTCGGACAGTTGCAAAGCGTTGCTCCGGCTTCTTGCCGAGGGCTTTGTGGACGGCAGCGTACACGTGTTGGGGCAGGCCGGGGCAGCGTTCCTCGAGGGGTGGCGGCTCGACCATGACGTGCTTGTGCACGACGTCGATGGCGGAGTCTCCATCGAACGGTCGCGTGCCGCTCAACATCTCGTAGGCCACCACCGCCAGCGAGTATTGGTCGGACGCACCCTGAACCGGCCTACCGGCTCCCTGTTCCGGCGACATGTAGAACGGAGTCCCGACAACCGATCCCGAGGCTGTCAGCGTTGCCTCGGTCAACGGCTTCGCGATGCCGAAATCGGTCACGACGACGCGCCCGCGCTTATCGACCATGATGTTTGCCGGTTTGACGTCGCGGTGAATGACGTCGTGTTCGTGGGCGTAGTCGAGGGCGCCAGCGACATCCGCCAGGATGCCGATCGTTTCGTCCAAGGTGAACCGCTGCGTCGTTCGGAGCATCTCGTCGAGCGTGTCGCCATCCAGGTACTTCATGGAATACCAGAACACCTTGCCGCCCGACGCAATTCGGTGGATGGGGATGATGTTGGGGTGATCGAGGGCGGCGGCGATCTTCGCCTCGCGCTTGAACCGCTCAATGCCATGACCGAACGTCAGTTCCGGCGGTAGCACCTTGATGGCGACTTTGCGGGAGAGATGGATCTCGGTGGCGAGGTAGACCGCGGCCATGCCGCCCCGGCCGATCAGCTCTCCGATTTCGAACTCGCCCTCCGTGTCCTCACGCAGGAGGGTCTCCATCTGCACGGTTGCCGAGTCGTCAATGGCCTGTGTGGCCGCCGACTGAAGATCGGGATCGGATACCAGCGATCCGCACGCCAGGCAGAACTTGGAGTGGTCTGGAACCGGCGTGTTGCAGTGGACGCAGATCATGACTGGTGCGGTACTCTCAAGCGTGTTTGTCTCAAGCTAAGTCTGCCCGCCTTCTCGTCCGCCGTTCTACGCCCCGACTATCGTCGCCACAGCCCCCACAGCTCGGTCCACGTCTTCCATCGTGTTGTAAATATGCGGGCTCAGCCTGACGCCGGCCCCGCTGGGCGCACCGGCGATGTGGTGCTCGGAGTACAGCCGATCGAACAGATCTCGGCCGTTCGCGTCGGGTATCGAGAAGATCATGACTCCGGCACGATTATCATGGGTGGTCTCCACTGGGGCTGTGGCCGGAATCTAGCTGCGGGGTTGGGCCTCGGCGAGAGAGGTGTCGGGTCCGCTCCGTAGCTATTCTTTCCGCAATCGCCGGTAACGCCCATGTTGGTCGAACAGGGCATCACCGAGATCGTTGGCCGACAACCTCCTAACGATTTCGATGCCACGGTCGGCTGGATCGGGAGTCGGTGTACCAGGTTCCTCGAGGAAGACAGGATGAATCTCCGCAGCCGTGACAACCCCGTTGATCGCCATTGTCACGTTGAGCACGACGCTCAACCCCAGTGGACCACGGAGGTTGAATCCGTGCCAAGCGGCGAAATTGCCCAAGGAGTAGGCGATCAGGCGCCCGCGATAAATCTCCATGCCACGCAAGACGTGGGGTCCGTGGCCGAGGACGAGATCGGCTCCGGCATCGACCATCGCCCGTGAGAACGCGTATACATCTCCCCGGTCCTCTCCAAACGCCAGCTCGGTGGACCGTGGGATGTGGGTCGCCCCGGCACCTTCGGCGCCGCCGTGGAAAGACACGATGACCAAGTCGTGATGCCGCTCAGCGTCCACGACCAGGGCCCGGGCCGAAGCAAGGTCCTGAATTCGGTACGGTCCGGCACCGGTGGAGAAGGCGATGAGAGCGACGCGGAGACCGTTGGTTTCCCACGAGGCGACTCCCCTTGTCGGCCCGCTGTGAATGAGGCCGGCCCCCTCGAGCGCCGCCACCGTGGCTTGGCGACCGTAGGAGCCGAAGTCACCGGCGTGGTTGTTGTTCACCGAGAGCAAATCGAATCCGACGTTGCGCAGCGTCGTGGCGTATGCTGTTGGGGCCCGGAACACGTAGCAATTGCGTGCCCCCCTGGGGCACTTGGTGCTCTCGCCCGAATCCGCCAGAACCGTCTCGAGGTTTCCAAAAGTGACGTCAGCAGCTCGGAGCCAGTCGTTCACCCGATTGAACATTTGCGCGGCGTTGTCGGGCGGAAGGATCGGGTTGTCTTCCGGCCAGGACCGGCCCAGCTGGATGTCGCCCACCGCTGCTATGCGGATCGGTGTACCGGGACGCGGCTCCTCTTCCGGAATCAGGGGATCTCCGGCAGGGAGTGTTTCCGCGGCGGCGGCGCGGTCACGGCGCATCTGCAGAATCGGAGCGTGACGCGAGAGTCCCGGGTACATCGGGTCAAGTGCCCGAAGCCTACTCCATGCACCGACCGCGTCATTCCAGGAGAACAAGCGTTGATACGCCCAGCCCAACTCCCAGTACGCATGAGTATTCAGTGAGTCGAGTTCGGCGGCCGCGAGGAGCAGTCGCACAGCGGCCCCTAAATTGGCGGGATCGTCGGCGAGAGCCCGACCCTCGGCAACGAGCTTCCTGGCCCGAGCCGCGTCTCGCTGTCGGCTGCCGTCAACCAGCAGGTCCGGGACAACCGGGACGGGATCCGGTACCATGGGTGGCACCGCGACGGCGGTGTCGCTAGGCGCCGCGTCGCTTGCGGTAGGGGGCGGGGCGAGGGGGTGGGGGTGGGTCGATGGAGTAGGTCCCGTTCCACCACACGAAGCGAGGGCTCCGGCGCAAGAGACGATAGTGATGCTACGCTTCAGGCTGGCCACACTCCTACCTTCCCTCTCCTTGCCTGGCGTTCCAAAATGCCGGGTCCGCGATGTGGACCTCTAGCTCCAGCCCGCGGACGCCCCCGGGTTGCTCGTAAACATGAACAGTGGCTCCCGTCACGGGCTTCCCGTCCGGGCCGATGAGGTCCAGCCCAAGAGCGTCCCGGGCCTTGTAATAACGCTGCAGCTTTTCGGGATCGGCTACGCGGCCGGGAGTGTTGGGCACGGCTTCTGAGTAGAGCCGAAAGACGTCTTGAACGAGTTGGTATCCGGTGGCCGGGTTGAAGGCACCGCGAGCAAAACCGGTTTGGGGATCGCAACGTTCTAGGTCTGATCGCCCGACTGGGACTCTGTGTAGCTGTACCGTGTATTTCATGCTCAACAATGATAAGCCTCGCCGCGTTCACTGTCTGTGCCGGGATTAGATCGTGGCATCGTGTAGGATGACGGCTATTGTAACTGTGGGGTCGTGTTGAAAATAATCGATGGGGCGAACCTTTTCCCGCCGTTTCGGCGTAGCCGGAGACGGTAGGGGGCCTGCATCCACCGCTATCACGCTGCCGCTGTCCGGAGGACACGGTCCAACTCGTGGCGCCCGTCGAACGTATAGGGGTAGCGAAAGTGGTCCTGCCGTATTCAATTGCTCCTGCCGTATTCAATAATGTAAGGGGGGTATCCTGGAAGCGCCGGGTGCCCTCGGACATATTCTGGGAGCTTCCGAGTGCGGCTGATTCGACCGACTTCGCAGCTCATTGTGGCCTCCTGCCTCGCGGCCTTCCAGTTCGGTGGTTCGGTGCCGTCTATTCGTCCGTCGGCTCGATTTCCCGAACCCCGAGCCCACGTCCGGAGCGCCGCGGACCGTGTCGCGCTGGCCAAGTGACTGCCGCTCTCTTCTCCAGGCAGACAGCGCGGCGGCAACTGGCGGCTGCTGCCGGAAGACTCGGTTGGGAGTCACGAGTTCTACTTCACCCGCGTCATGTACGGCGGATTTCGGGGGTGGGGGTGGGGGCGCGGGAGCTCGAGCGTGGATTTTCCCAAGGCCGATCGACAATTCCTGTTTGGCCTACGGCGGATGACCTTGATCGATGCCTACGAGTGGGAGAATCCGGTCCCCCTCGACGATCCGGACTTGCTGCGGTTCCCGTTTATTTACGCCCTCGAAGTCGGCTACATGGGCCTCACGCCTCCCGAGGTGGAGGGGCTGCGAAATTATCTCCTCGCCGGTGGCTTCCTGTTTGTGGATGATTTTTGGGGAAGTTACGAGTGGTTGAACTTCGAGCGTGAGATACGCCGTGTCCTGCCGGAGTATCCGATCCAGGAGCTGCCGCTGGTCCATCCGGCGTTTAGGACCGTGTACGAGATCGACACGATCATCCAGGTGCCGAACGTTGGAAACGCGAGGCGTGGCGGGCCGACATGGGAGCGTGACGGGTACGTGCCGCACGTGCGGGCCATCTTCGATGAGCACGATCGCCTGATGGTCGCGATTCACTGGAACACCGATCTCGGCGATGCGTGAGAGTGGGCTGATAATCCATATTACCCACTCAAGTATTCGAACTATGCTTGGCAGGTGGCGATCAACTTTATCGTGTACGCGATGACCCATTGAGCGCGATGGAATCCATGTTCGAGTTTCTGTTCAAGTATCGGCCGCTGATTTTCGAGCGCGGCGATTTCATGTTCAGCGCCCCGTGGCCTATCTATCTCGCCGCCGTTGCGGGTGTCGCATTCGTCGTCCCCACCCTGTTGCTCTACAGTCGGGCGAGGGGAAAGAGCCGACCGATTGACCGGGTAGTGCTGTCGGTGCTGCGGACGTTGGTGCTCGCCCTTATTCTGTTCTCGCTGTTCCGGCCCGTGTTGATGTTGTCCACCGTTGTCCCCCAGAAAAACTTTCTTGGGATTCTGATCGACGATTCCCGCAGCATGCGATTGGCAGATGTGAACGGTACTCCGCGGTCGAGCTGGATTCAGGAGCATTTCGGTGTGGAGGACAGCAGAATGTTACGCGGCTTGGCCGACCGGTTCATCCTGCGTTTCTTCCGTTTTTCCTCTGGTGCGGAGCGGATCGACGACGTATCCACCTTGGAGTTTGCGGGGAACAAGACGGATCTCGGAAGAGCGCTCAGCCGGGCTCGCCAGGAGTTGGCGTCGGTGCCGCTGGCGGGTCTCGTCTTGCTGACCGATGGGGCCGACAACACACACCAGTCGTTGGAGGAGCCGCTCCTCGCGCTGCGGGCCAGATCGGTGCCTGTGTACACGGTTGGCCTGGGACAGCAGAAGTTCCCCCGTGATATCGAAGTGAGCCGCGTGGAAACTCCGCGATCCGTGCTTCAGGGTGCATCGCTGGTGGTGGACGTTACCGTGGCGCAGACCGGCTACTCTGGAACGAGCGTCGATCTGATTGTGGAAGACGACGGACGGATCGTCAACATACAACGGATCGAGCTTCCGCGTGAGGGCGAGGTGGCGACGGTGCGCATTCCGTTCAAGACGACGGAGCCGGGTCCGCGCATTTTCGGTTTCCGAATCGTCCCTCTCGATGGGGAGTTGGTTACCGAGAACAACGAGCAGGAAACACTTATCGTGGTTGAGGATCACAGGGAAAAGATCCTGTATTTCGAAGGAGAACCGCGGTGGGAGATTGGGTTTCTGCGTCGGGCTGTGAGAGATGACGCAAACCTGGAAGTCACCCTGCTCACCCGCACCGCCGACAACAAGTTCTATCGCATTCTGTTCGACGATCCGGATGAAGAGTTAGTAGGTGGATTTCCCAGCACCCGCGAGGAGCTCTTCGAGTACCGTGGTCTCGTCATCGGGAGTGTCGAAGCGAGCTTCTTCACACTCGACCAGCTGCGAATGATTGCAGATTTCGTAAGTCAGCGAGGCGGAGGACTGTTGATGCTCGGTGGGCGGCGGGCGTTTGCAGAGGGAGGGTACGCAGGAACGCCAATCGCAGACGTGTTGCCGGTGATCTTAGATGAGTCGGATTCCTATTCGGGGTTCCTCGCCGAGATTCAGGTGGATGTCACTCCGGCGGGAAGAACGCATCCGATAACGCAGATCGCGGAGACAATAGAGGAGTCGGCGGAGAGATGGAAAGATCTTCCTCCGCTCATGACCGTCAATCGCATCACCAGGGTCAAACCCGGCGCAACGACCCTGCTGAAGGGTGAGGGATCGGGAATCTCCGATCAAGTCGTTTTGGCATACCAACGGTATGGACGGGGCAAGTCCCTCGTCCTTCCGGTCCGTGATGTTTGGGCGTGGCAGATGCGCACTCCGCTGGAGGACATGACCCACGAGACGTTTTGGCGCCAATTGCTGCGCTGGGTGATTGCCGGCGTGCCGAATCGAGTCCGTGTATCACCGGTGGCCGACCGTGCCGCACCCGAGGAGCCGATTGAACTGATTGGCGAGGTTGAGGACGACACCTATCTCAAGGTGAACAACACGAGCGTAGTTGCCCGAGTGACAGCTCCGTCGGGGATCGTCGATTCCATCGTGATGGACTGGAAGGTGGACCGCGACGGTGAGTATAGGGCTACGTTCGTGCCTCGTGAGGAGGGTCTACACAAGGTTGAGGTGAGCGCACTCGAAAGCGGGGAAGTCCTGCCGAGTGACGCATCGTATGTACAGGTTGGAGATCCTCGTCGCGAGTATTTCGGATCGGAAATGCAGGAAACCACGCTGCGCCGGATAGCGGAAGAGACAGGCGGCCGGTTCTACAAGCCCGCGTCGGTGTCTACGCTACCCGAGGATATCAGCTTTACCGAGAGCGGCACGACCGTCGTCGAGCGTAGAGATCTCTGGGACATGCCGGTGATCTTTATGCTGTTGGTCGTACTGATTTCGGTCGAGTGGAGTTATCGGAGAATGCGGGGGTTGGTCTAGATGGTGCGTTGCGTTGTTCCGTTGCTGGCGGGAATCTTTGCGGCACAGTCGTTCACAGGAGACAGTCACGTCCTCATCGTGAGCGGCGTTGGCGGTCAAGCGGGATACAGCGAGGCGTTTTATCGCTGGGGTGCTTCCATGTTCGACGCGGCGAAGGAACGCCTGGGACTTCCGGCGGCCAACGTGGTCTACCTGTCCGAACGTCCAGAGCGTGATCCCGAACGGATACATGCCCGTTCGACCAAGGACAATGTCGAGAAGGCTTTCGACGACCTTGCGCGGCGCGTAGCGCCTAATGATCGGATTCTCATACTTTTCATTGGTCACGGAACCGGCAGCGGGGCGGAGTCCCGCTTCAATCTTCCGGGGCCGGACATTTCTGCCACGGAACTTGCGGCGCAGCTCGACAAATTTCCCACCCAGACAGTCGTGCTTGTCAACACGGCGAGCGCGAGCGGCGATTTCGTGCCGGTGCTGTCCGGTCCTAACCGTGTGCTCGTCACCGCAACCAAGACGGGCTTCGAGCGCAATGAGACGGTCTTCGGAGAGTTCTTCGTCGAAGCCTTCGCGTCGGACGGTGCGGACACGGACAAGGACAACCGCGTCTCGATTCTGGAAGCCTTCACCTATGCTCGCCGCGAGGTCACGCGACGATATGAAGATAGCAACCGCCTGCTGACTGAACACGCGTTGCTCGACGACAACGGCGACGGTAAGGGGAGCACCGAGCCGGACGCCGCTGCCGCGGACGGCGCATTTGCGAGAACCATCTTTCTGGACCGGCGCGGCGTGATGGCAATGGATGCGACCAGCGGGGATTCGGTGCTGGTGGCCCTCTATAATGAAAAACGGGAACTGGAAGCCCGAATCGCGGAGCTTACTAATCTGAAGAATCAGATGGAACAAACGGTGTACGAGACGGAACTGGAGACACTGTTGGTGGAGTTGGCGTTGAAGAATAGGGAGATCAGGGCGCGAGAGGGGGGGGATTGATGTTGGGGCATCGGGGGACATCGGGAGGCAGCAGTGGGAGGCAGTGGGAGGCAGCAATGCCGCGCAATGCCGCGAACGGGTGGGGACCGACGTCGATTCCTCGGGCCCGTGAGCTCTGCGGCACTGTGCTTCGAGCGGTCCGCAGTTCTCAGCGGCGGTTACTGTCCCACTGTCCGTCTGTCTGTCTGTCCGTCACGGGGGTGGGGGTGGGGGTGGTGATCTCACTTCTTGCGTTGAATACGCCGGTTGCGAGGGCCCAGACACTGGAAGAGGCCCAGCAGCTAGCGCGGGTGGGGAAATACACCGACGCCATCCGCGCCTACGGCCTATTGGCACACCGGAGTGATGCACCTCTCGCGGCCCGTGGCTTGGTGCGGACTTTGATGGAAGTTGGGCGATACGACGATGCTTTGCGAGAGGCGCGCCGCCTCAACGCTTCACTGGCGCCGCAACTCTCCAACGTGCTTGGTGAAGTGCTGCATCAACGAGGCAATGTGTCAGAGGCTGAAGCGCCTTTTCGCGCCGCCATGCGAGGCGCGTCCGACAGTCTGGTCGCGCGGGTAAATCTCGCGATTCTGCGGTACGAGCGTGGCGAACTCGAAACGGCGATGCGTGAGTTTGACTATTTCATCGATGTCTACAACTCCCGCACCGACCTGTCGGCGGAGGAGTTGACGGCGGTAGCGACGGCAGGGCGATATTTGGGCGAACGAAATTTCCAGCTGTCGCGAGATGCGCTGCGGGTTTACGACGAGGCGGCAGCGGCGAATGCCAACGACCTGGAACCCAGAGTCAGAACTGGGGAGCTGTTCTTCGACAAATACAACAACACCGACGCCACTGAAACATTCAGGGAAATTCTTTCCATCAATCCTCACCACCCTCGGGCTCTGCTCGGCATGGCGCGCAGCCTCCACTTCGACTGGTCCGCAGAAGCGCTCGAGACGGTCCGCAAGAGCCTCGAGGTGAACCCCAATCTGGTTCCCGCCCTGCTCTTTCTGGCCCGGTTGTACATAGAATTGGAGCAGTACGCGCGGGCATCCCAGGAGGCGAATCGAGCGATCGAGGTCAATCCGTCGTCCTCGGAGGCGTGGGCGGTAACGGCGGCAATTTGGTACTTTCAAGGCGACACCACAGCTTTCGAGAACGCGCGTCGGCGCACACTCGAACTCAACTCCCGATACGCGGATCTGTACAACACGCTCGCGGAGCTGAGCGCGCGAAACCGGTTGTATCGACAGTCTGTGGACTTCGCTGGGCAGGCTGTGAGTTTGGACTCGCTGTCGTGGCATGGCCACAGGCTCCTGGGCATGAACCTGCTTCGGATTGGAGAGATTGAGGAAGGGCGCACGAGTCTCGAGACCTCGTTTGCCCTCGCTCCGTTTGATCCCTGGACCAAGAACACACTCGATTTGCTCGACACGTTTTCAAGCTACACCAGTACGCAGAGCAAGTACTTCACACTGCTGATGGATCGGGACGAGGCTCCTCTGCTGCAACTCTATCTCGCGGACATTGCCGACGAAGCATACGACCGGCTGGCGGAGCGGTACGGATACCGTCCCGATACGCCGATTCGGCTCGAGGTGTATCCTCGGCATGCAGACTTCTCGGTGCGGACGGTGGGGATTGCCGGGTTGGGTGCATTGGGAGTGTCGTTCGGCAACGTCCTGGCCATGGACTCGCCATCGGCTCGCGAAGTTGGACAGTTCCATTGGGCATCAACCTTGTGGCACGAGGTAGCCCATACATTTCACATGACCATCTCGGACCACCGTGTTCCGCGGTGGTTCACGGAAGGGCTGGCGGTTTTCGAAGAGCGACGCTCGCGGGAGGGATGGGGTGACGATGTCTCGGTGGGATTTCTACTAGCCTACATGAATGACCGTCTCCATCCTGTGAGTGAGCTCAACAACGGGTTCGTGCGTCCGGCGTATCCGCAACAAGTGGTATTTTCCTATTACCTGGCGTCGTTGGTGTGTGAATTTATCCAACGTGACTGGGGTGATGGTGCGCTGGTGGACATGCTGCGTGCCTACGGACGCGGTGAGAGCAGTGCCCAGGTGTTTGAGACCGTACTCGGCCTGGAACCCAAAGAGTTAGACCGAGTGTTTGACAATCATATGAAGGAACGATTTGCGGGACCTCTGAGTGCACTCCGGTCGCCGCTCATGACCGAAATCCAGAGTGGCAAATTGGAACTTCCGGCGTTGATGCGAGCCGCCGCGCGGCGGGAGAGCGACTTTGCCGTACAGTTGGAAACCGGCCGGGCGTTGGTGCGGGCTCAGAGATACGACGAGGCGACCTCGTATCTGCAGAGGGCGAAGGTGCTGTTCCCGGAGTATGCAGGGGGTGATAGCCCGTATTGGTATCTCGCGATAGTGTACAAAGAGCAGGGGAAGCCGGGGCGGGCGGCGGACGAGCTCGCGCAACTCACCTCGATCAACGCCGGTCATTACCGCGCGTATTTGGAGCGCGCCGAGTTGCTTGAGATGCTGGGCGAGGAAGAGGAGGAGGCGCGGGCTCTCGACCGGGCCCAATACGTGTATCCGTTTGACACGGACATTCACCGCCGACTGGCGGAATTGTACAGCGAGCTGGAATCGTGGCCGGGCGCGATACGCGAGCGGAAGGCGGTGCTCGCGCTTGATCCGGTAGACCGTGCCGAGGCGGAGTACCAGCTGGCGCTGGCATATTTCGAATCGGGCAACGTTCGGGAAGCCCGTCGCGCGGTGCTGAGGGCCTTGGAGCGGGCGCCCAACTTTGAGAAGGCGCTCGATCTTCTCTTAGAGGTTCGTTCGCGGGGGGCGAAGTAGACAGATCGTGAAACGATTGGTTGTCTTGCTGTTACTGCTGGTCGTTACCGCACCGCTAGAAGCACAGCGTAGACGGAGGCGCGATCGTGATCGGGTGGAGGACTCTTCTGGCAATGTGGAATACGGCCACGAGTTTACCTTTGTGCGGTTGCAGTACGCGCCTGCGTTCGGTCGTTCGTGGGATCCGGGCTGGAGACATGACTACCCATATGCCGAGCGAAACTTCGCCAAGATTATCGAAGCGGTGAGTTACGTCGAACCGTACTTGGGCGGCAGCAACATTCTGCGGCTGGACGATCCTGAGCTGTTCAAATATCCCCTGGCGTATTTGTCGGAGCCCGGATATTGGACGTTGAATGAGGCGGAAGCGGACGGTTTGAGGAACTACCTGCTCAAGGGCGGTTTTCTCATCGTCGACGACTTCGGGGGCTGGGATTGGGAGAATTTCGAGCTGCAAATGAGTCGAGCACTCCCGGAGTTGCGGCCGATGAGGCTGGACATGCGTCATCCGATCTTCAATTCGTTCTTCGATATTCGCGATATCGAGTTTCCCTATTCCTATCGTGGGGTTGCCCAATTTTGGGGTTACTTCGAAGACAATGACACCAAGAAGCGCCTGATAGCCATAGTGAACTACAATACGGACATCGGAGAGTTTTGGGAATTCTCAGACACCGGTTTCGTGCCGATCGATCTTACGAATGAGGCGTACAAACTCGGTGTTAATTATCTCATGTATGCGATGCTGCACTGAGGGGAGGAGGGAGGAGGATGAACCGGATTCTCAAGAGTAGACAGGTGGAAGCCAAGACCAAGGAAGCAACCGCACTGGAGTCCCGCGATGACATCGCTCTGGCCGAGCGGCTCAAGGTGGGTCACGAGCAGGTGAAGTCAGAGCTTCACAAGTTGATTGTGGGTCAGGAAGAGGTCATTGATTTGGTGTTGCTCTCGGTGTTCGTAGGTGGCAACAGCCTGATCGTGGGTGTACCTGGCCTGGCGAAGACGCTTTTGATTCACACTATCGCGCAGGTTGTGGATCTCAAGTTTTCGCGGATCCAGTTTACGCCGGACCTCATGCCATCGGACATCACCGGCACAGACTTGGTTCAGGAGGATCCGAAGACGGGTCGTCGCAAGATGGTGTTCATGCCGGGTCCGATTTTCGCCAACATCGTCCTGGCCGATGAGATCAACCGTACCCCTCCCAAGACGCAGTCGGCTCTGCTCGAGGCTATGCAAGAGCACCAGGTGACCGTACAGGGAGAAACCTACGTGTTAAAAGAACCGTTCTTCGTCTTTGCCACGCAGAACCCGATCGAACTCGAAGGCACGTATCCATTGCCCGAAGCGCAGCTCGATCGCTTCATGTTCGACATCCGGATGGATCACCTGCCGAGAGATCAGGAACTCGAGGTGGTGCGGTCGACCACCGGAATTCAAGATTATGAATTCCAACACGTCGTGACGGGCGAGGACATCGTGGCGTTTCAGCGACTCGTACGGAAGGTGCCGGTTTCCAAGGTTGTGATGGAGTACGCGTTGAACCTGGTGCGAACGAGCCGGCCGAGCCCAAATGGGTCGTTGGACTTCATCGAGGAGTGGGTAGCCTACGGTGCGAGTGTTCGCGCCGCGCAGTACATGGTTTTGGGAGGGAAGGCTCGCGCCCTGATGGAGGGCCGCTACCATGTGAGCTTCGATGACATTCGGGCGCTGGCGCATCCCGTGCTGCGGCATCGCATTCTCACAAACTTTCACGCCGAATCGGAGCGCATCACAACCGATCAACTGATCGATCAACTCCTCGGAGCCGTACCGATGCCTTCTTCCGGGATGTAGGCGGGACCACTTCTCATGTTCGGCACCAGGGCGCGATCACACGCTGCGGGAGCACGCTTCATCGACCCCAACGTTCTCGCGCGGATGGACAATCTCGAACTCGTAGCGCGCACGGTGGTCGACGGCTTCATCAGCGGATTGCACCGATCTCCGTATCTCGGGCTCTCGATCGACTTCGCTGAGCACCGGCCGTACATGCCGGGCGACGACATCAGGCGCATCGATTGGCGCGTGTTCGGGCGCACGGATCGGTTCTATGTCAAGGAGTTCGAGGCTGACACCAACGCCAACTTCAGCGTGATCCTCGACATTTCGCGCTCCATGGATTTCGGTGAGGGCGGCATCCGGAAGTTGGACTACGCGAAATTTCTAGCGGCGAGTCTTACCTATCTGTCGAGCCGTCAACGCGATCGCGTCGGGCTCGTGACGTTCGACTCGGAGATAGTCGATATCGTGCCTCCATCGGCAAAACACCTGGAAGTGGTGCTGCACACTTTGGAGCGAGCGCGATCGACTCGAGGGGGGACCCTATGCAAGGCACTTCTGAAAATTGCAGAGGTCTTCAGGCGCCGCAGTGTGATCGTGCTGATTTCGGATTTCTATGAGGAGCCAAGCGCTATGATGTCTGCCGTGAACGCGCTGAAGCAAAAAGGCAGCGACCTCATCGTGTTTCATGTCCTCGATCCGGCCGAGATCAACTTCACCTACGATCAGCCGCTCAACTTCGAGGACCTCGAAACCGGAGAGCAGTTGGCTGTGGTGCCGGACGCGCTGCGCGAGCAATACCGGACGATGCTGAGAGAGCACCGTGAGATGATTGGGAGGATGATGGGCGATAATCGCGTTGACTATGGCTTCTTCGATACGTCGATACCTCTGGATCTCGCGTTGTTCAAGTATCTCTCCAATCGCCAACGGATGAGCCGGGTGCGCTGATGAGCCTGCTTCTACTCGCTCCGCTTTTCTTGTTGGGTTTGGGCACTCTCGTGGTCCCGGTCATCATCCACTTGATCCATCGACACAAGCGCGAATCGGTTCCGTTTCCGTCGTTGATGTTCATTCAGCGTATTCCTTACAAGGACGTCCGCCGGCAGCAGCTCCGTCACAGACTGCTCTTTGCCCTCCGCTGTTTGGCTCTCATACTGCTGGCCCTCGCCTTTGCCCGACCGTTCTTGGAGAACGTCGCTGAAGCTGCGGCGGCCGATATCGCGGGTATGGAAGTGGTCATCTTGCTGGATAGGTCGCACAGCATGCGTTTCGGCGACCGATGGCAACGTGCGGTGGAGCAGGCACACGCGCGGCTCGACATGCTGGGACCGTTGGATCGTGCATCGGTTGTGCTGTTTGCGGAAACGGCCGAGGCGACGGGAGAATCCACGACAGATGGTCTGAGTTTGAAGAACGCCATCGAGAGAGCGGAACCCACGGCTGGCGCCACTCGGTACGGTTCTGCGCTCCAACTCGCCGGACGCATCCTCTCTGAATCGGAGCAACCGGAACGCAAGGTAGTGTTCCTCACCGATTTCCAGCGCTCGGGTTGGGACCGAGTGTCTGACGTGCGACTGCCCAGCGGCACGACGGTGACGGCCGTGGACCTGTCAGAGGATGAAACGTACAACATCTCGTTGCCGTTCGTTTCCTTGCGACAAGAGGTGCTGTCCGGACGCGAGTGGGTGAGTGTGACAACACGGGTTGTGAACGGCGGGGAGCGGCAGGTGCGGGGGCTCCGGGTTGCGCTCGTCCTCAACGGCCAGGAACTGCAGAGCCGCACCGTCACCGTCGATCCTCTCGGAAGCGCAGCCGTGACCTTCTCACCTGTGCTGTTGCCACAGGGAGTTTCACGGGGAGCTGTCACAGCGGGGACCGACGCCCTACCCCAGGACAACACCGCGGTTTTCGTGCTCAGCCCCAGTAATTCCTTGTCGGCCCTGATTTTGGAAAGCTCCGACGGCCGGGAGAACCAGAGTCTCTTTCTGAGCCGGGCGTTGGGGATCGGTGACAGGCCATCGTTCCGAGTCGACGTTCGCCCCCTCCGTCAGTTCAGACTTTCCGATTTGGACGGGCGAGCTGTCCTCGTGCTGAATGATGCACCACTTCCCGGTGGTCGGGCCGGGCAACGCATTCGAGAGTTCGTAGAGAACGGAGGCGGGCTTCTGGTCGTGTTGGGTGAGCGGAACGGGCCACAGACATGGCCTGCGAACGCGGTGGATCTGTTGCCCGGGGTCGTCGGCGCGCGCGTCGACCTTGATCGTGGTCCCATCGCCCTGTCGACGATGGAGTACGGAAGCCCGGTGTTCGATGTGTTCAGTGCTCCGCGAAGCGGAGATTTTTCCGCAGCAAAATTCTTCCGTTACCGCGATCTGACCGTTGACGATCCTCAGAGCGTCCTCGCGCGTTACAGCGACGGACAGGTAGTCTTGGCAGAAAAGAAAGTCGGAGACGGGATCGTCCTCGTTTGGACATCGACCGCCGACACCTATTGGAACGACCTGGCCTTACAGCCCGTTTTTCTGCCGTTCGTGCATCGCATGATGCGTTATCTCGCTCGGTACAAAGAAGTACGCCCCTTCTTCATCGTAGGGGAAACATTGAAGCTCACACGCGAGTCGCCCGACAAGTCTCTACAGGCTTTGATGGACGCGGGCGGCGACCTCGTGGTGGAAGCTCCATCGGGCAACAGAACGATAGTGCGGGCGGGCGCAGGCGAGCAGGTGGTGGAGCTGACGGAGCAGGGATTCTATGAGATTCGTCAGGTCGACGGCGGAGAAATCCAACCCGCTTTCGTGGCGGTAAACATCGACCCTTCGGAGTCCGACCTCGCGGGGCTGGACACCGAGGAATTTCTGGGGGCTGTGGCGCCTATGGGCGATGAGGGAAGCGTGAGTGCCCGGGCGCGTAAATTGACGGTCGAGGAGCGGGAACACCGACAGCAGCTGTGGTGGTATCTCTTGATAGCCGCGATGCTCATTCTGGTGGCGGAGACCGCGATCTCCAATCGGCTGTCACGTGTTGCGCGATGAGACTAATTGGTGAACAGTATATTGGGGCACCCTAACGAGGGGAGCAGCGCATGCTGAGGTTGTACGACACGATTGGGGGAAGACCGGAGCCGGACGAGGAGCTGTACCGGGCGATCAGTTCGGTACGGTTTCGGTGGCGCATGAAGGTGGCGTTACGGGGGCTGGCGATCGTCCTTGCCATAGGGATCGTGGTGTTCCTCGTTTCCACCTTCGGGATGGACAAGCTGCGCTTCACGCCCGCGGCGGTCTTGGTATTCCGAGCCCTGACCTATGTGTTGGTGCTTGGCGCGATCGTTCGTTTCTTCGTGCTCCCGTTGTCTAAGGGTGTGTCGGACCGGCGCGTTGCGCTGTATATCGAAGAACGTGAACCGTCACTCCAAGCATCCCTCATCAGCGCCATCGACTCCCAAGAAGATCGCGATGCCGGCAGCGCTAGCTTGTCGCCCGCTTTGGCCGAAAAACTCGTCCAATCGGCGGCCGACCGTTGTCGCGACATCCATTTCGGGAGGGAGATCGACCATTCAGCGCTGCGGCGATCGTCCGGGGGGCTCGCGGGCGTGGCCGCGGCGGGAATGCTCCTCCTCGTCGCCAACCCGGCCTTTGTCAGGCATGGAGCCCCGTTCCTGTTGTTCCCGTGGAGTGGGACTTCCAGCGAGAACCCGTATGTGATCGACGTGCTGCCGGGTGACACGCTGGTTCCGCGAGGTGCAGATCTCAGAGTGAACGCGCAGCTCTTGGGCTTTGATGCTGAAGAGGTGACGGTTGCGGTGAAGAGGGGTGGAGGAGAGGACGGCGAGTGGGAACGTTGGGCCATGGCCGTGGGTTCGGAGACCGGGGCGTACGAGATCTTCATTTTTGAGCTGAACGAGGCGACGGATTACTCGGTGGAAGCCAGTGGCGTGCGGTCGCGCGTATTCCACATCGAGGTCGCGGATCTTCCCTATGTCGCTCGAGTAGATCTGGAGTACCGCTTTCCGGCGTACACCGGGCTAAGACCCCAGATTCAAGAAGATCGCGGAGACATCGCGGCATTGCGCGGCACCAGAGTGACGCTGGCAATAACGCCCACCATGCGGGTCACGAGAGGGATGATCGTTATCGACGGTGGGGATTCGATTGCGCTGGATCTCCGCGAAGATGGCAACCTGTCGGGCACGCTGACGGTAGAGCGTGAGGGGCTCTACCGGATCCTGCTCGAGGGTTTTGACGGGCGCATGGTCGTCGGCTCACCGGACTATTTCATCGATGCGCTCGACGACCAACCGCCGTCGATTCGGCTCGAGAAACCCGGGCGGGATATCAAGGTTACGCCGATCGAAGAGGTGCTCGTCGAGGTCGGCGCGGAGGACGATTACGGCCTGCGGACGCTGCAGCTGATCTATTCGGTGAACGGCAATCCGGAAGATACGCTCGATCTGTTCGACGGGGCTCGGCGCACCAAGGAGATGTCGGCCACATACACCTTCTACCTCGAGGAGCTGAGTCTCCAGCCGGGTGATCTGATCTCGTACTACGCCCAGGTGACGGACAACAACCGGGTCGGAGGCCGGCGGACGGTCACTACCGACATCTATTTCATGGGCGTCCGGCCTTTTGGTCGCGACTACCGCCAGGCGGATCAAGGCGGGGGAGGAGGAGGTGGTGGGGGTGAGAGCTTGGATGGTCAGTTCTCCCAGCAGCAACGGCAGATCGTCGCGGCGACCTTCAAGATGGTTCGCGATCGCGATGAGTATTCGGATAAAGAGTATCAGGAAAACATGGCGACTCTTGCGCTTTCGCAGGGTCGCCTGCGCGAGCGGGTAGAAGCCGTAGTTCGGCGGATTCAGGATCGCGGTGTGATGCAATCGGACACCGGGTTCACAAGGATCATCGAGGAGCTATCGGCGGCTGCCGAAGAGATGCTCACGTCCGAGGAAGAGCTCGGTGCCCGCAGGGCTCGTGAAACCTTGCCGGCGGCGCAGCGGGCCCTGCAGCATCTGCAACGAGCCGAGGCCGCCTTCCGTGAGGTACAGGTGAGCCAGGGAGGTGGTGGCGGCGGCGGCGGCGGTCAAACTCCCAACGCCGAGGACCTTGCCGATCTCTTCGAGCTCGAGCTGGACAAGATGCAGAACCAGTACGAGAGCGTTCAGCGCGGTCAGCAGGAGCAGATCGATCAGGAGCTGGACGCCACGCTGCAAAAGCTGCAGGAGCTTGCCAGGCGCCAACAGCAGGAAAACGAGCGCATGCGCCGCCGGGCAGCCAACCTCCAAAATCGGATTGGCGGTGGAGGACAGGGGCAGCGGCAGTTGGCCCGGGAGGCCGAAGAGCTGGCCCGGCAGCTGGAACGCTTGGCACGAGAGCAATCACTGGACCGCTTGAGGGACACCGCGCGTCGGTTGCGGGAAGCGGCGGACGCCATGCGCCGCACTGCCAGCAACCGCAATGAGAATATCGCCGAGGCCCAACAGGCTCTCGATCGACTACAAGATGCGCGGCGGATGCTCGACGGTGGGCGGTCCGAGCGGCTGGAGCGGGATGTTCAAGACGCCTTGCGCCGCGCCGAGCGGTTGGTGGACCAGCAGGGGCGGATGACTCAGAACGTGGAGCGGTTGAGACGGGGTGGGGGGCAGCGCTCGCTCGAAGCGATGCGTCGCATCATGGAGCAAAAGGACGAACTCGCGGGCGAGGTGAACGACCTGGAAGCGGATCTAGATCAACTGGCCCGTGACTGGCGCCGGGAGCAGCGTGACGCGGCACGTGCTTTGGCGGAGGCCGCCGGCTCCATTCGGGACAATCGGCTCGCCGATAAAATCAGGTACTCCAAGGGCGTGGTCCAACAACGCACGCCGGAATACGCCCGCAACTTCGAGGAACAGATCGGAGCGGATCTCGAGGAATTGCGGCAGCTCATTGAGGACGCAGCTGGTGCCGTCGGCGAGAATGACGAGCAGCGGATCGGGGATCTGCTGGCGGATACCCGGGGACTGGTCTGGGATCTGGAATCATTGGATGAGCGGATTCAGGAACGGGCAGAAGGGCAGACGGGTCAACGGGGCGAGGAGCAGCAGGGCGGGCAGCAACAACAGGGTGGTGGCGGCCAACAACAACAGGCGCAGGGGCAAGGGCAGGGGCAAACGGGCGGTGGTGACGGGGGGTTCCCCCGGGGAGGGTCTACTGGAGGTTTCGGGGGGTTCCGACCCGACGATGTCCGCCAGTTCCGTGGCGAATTCCGCGAGCGGGCCACTGAGTTGGAAGCCCTTCGCCAGCGCATGCGGCGTGAAGGAATCGAGGTCTCGACCCTATCCGATGTCTTGGAGCGCCTACGCCTACTCGATAGCCAAAGTGTGTTCGATGATCCCGCCGAAATCGCGCGACTGCAGCAGGCCACGATCGAGGGGCTCAAAGAGTTCGAATACGCGCTCCGCCGGCGGTTCGCAGATCCCGAATCTGATCGTCTGTTGCTTTCTGGATCGGACGAAGTTCCCCAGGGGTTCAAGGAGCTAGTGGAGGAGTACTACCGGGCGTTATCGAACCGAAACAGGTGATGCCTGCTAGGAGGCCGTTGCCTCGCGACGTGCTATGAGAGGCGTCCCTTGGATGCGAGCAGGCTTCCGTGGTATCTTTAGAACATGACTAGCATCAAAGGTTTGTCTCAGATGAAGCGCGGGCCGCTCGTCTTGGCCGTTGTCGTCGTTTTTTTTATCATGGGTCTGATGAGCTTGCCTGCGGCTGTTCGCTTGGCTGCCGATTGGTACTGGTTCAGTTCGTTGGGATACCAGTCGGTCTTTCTCACCACTCTTTCGACCAAAGTGTTGCTGGGCGTAGGCGCCGCCCTCTTTGGGTTCGGATTTTTCTACGTAAATCTACGTTTTGCCCAGCGAGGTGTAGTTCCGGATCCGGTGGTCGTGAACATCAACGCCAGGACACCGAAGGTCGATATCACGCGCTTGCTTCGGCTCCTGGCATTGCCGGTCTCCGGCTTTCTAGCGCTCCTCGTGGGCGTCTCCGCGTCCAGCGCCTGGTTAGTGCTGCTCCAGTTTTTGAACCGTACGCTCTTCGGAGTGAGTGATCCCGCGTTTGGAAGGGATATCGGATACTATTTCTTCACGCTGCCGGCTGTATCCGCCGCAATCGCGCTTATTTTGTCGTTGACCGTGCTTACGTTGTTCATGGTAGCTCCTCTCTACCTGGTGCGAGGCGACATTGTCCTTCGTAGTCGCAGCATGACAATCGAACCGTCGGCCGAGCGGCATCTTGCCGTTCTGGTAGCCGTCTTGTTTCTGGCTACCGCTCTCAACCTGGTCATGGTGAGAATGCCAAGCCTGCTGTTTTCGAGTGCCGGCGCGGTTCACGGCGCGAGCTACACCGACCTGACCGCGCGTCTGCCGGTTCTCTGGGCGTCGGTCGTGGTGGCTGTCTTGGGAGCGGGGCTGGTTCTCTGGGGAATGCGGGCCCACCGACTGCCGCGTTTTCTGGTGATAGCAGTCGCGCTGTATTTGGTGGTGGGCGTTGTTGGCGGCGTATACCCAGCCGCGATTCAGAGATACGTGGTTGGCCCCAATGAATTGGTGAAGGAAGCACCATTCATCCAACGGCACATTGACGCGACCCGGGCCGCATGGGGAATCGACGACGTCGAGATCAGGGTTCTGACAGGCGAGGCGCAACTCACGCTGGACGATATTCGTGCCAACAGCGGCACCGTAAGGAATATCCGTCTGTGGGACCGCGCACTATTGCTCCAGACGTTCGGGCAACTTCAGGAAATCCGCACGTATTATGATTTCGTGTCGGTTGACGATGATCGGTACATAATCGACGGTGAGTTGCGGCAGGTGTTGCTCTCGCCGCGCGAGCTCAACAGCGCCGCCCTGCCGACGCGCAATTTTATCAACGAGCATCTCACGTTCACACATGGTATGGGACTCACCCTGAGTCCGGTGAATCAGGTGACCCCGGAAGGTCTTCCGGTGCTGTTCATTCAGGACCTCCCGCCGGTCTCCAATGCCTCGATAACGGTTACCCGTCCGCAGATCTATTACGGCGAACTTTCTGACGATTATGTGTTCGTGAACACCGAGCAAGCCGAGTTCGACTATCCGTTGGGAGATTCGATTGCAACAACCGTCTATGACGGGAGCGGCGGTGTTTATGCGAACTCATTTCTGCGTAGGATTCTTTTTGGTGTGCGTTTTGGAACGTCGAAGATTTTCCTGTCGCGAGACATCAATAATGACAGCCGTGTGCTGTACCACCGCAACATCCGCGAACGTGCCAGCAAGGCGTTGCCGTTCTTGATGTGGGATGATGATCCGTACATGGCGGTGACGAAGGATGGGCGATTGAAGTGGATTCTCGATGCTTATACGAGAGGGACTAGGTACCCGTATTCGCAGCCGCTCAACGGGGGAATCAACTACTTTCGCAACAGCATCAAGGCTGTGATCGACGCATACGACGGGAACGTCGAGGCGTATATTGCCGACCCCGACGATCCGGTCATACAGACGTACGCCAAGATTTTCCCCAATGTGTTCCACCCGCTAGATGAGATGGGTGACGACCTATTGGCCCACATCCGCTATCCTGATGACCTGTTTCGGGCCCAGACGCAGTTGTATACAACGTACCACATGAAGGAACCCGCGACGTTTTATCCTCGAGAAGATCAATGGCAAATTCCGGTGGTGGCTCGGGGCGAGGGGATCCGCGATCCTTATTTGCGTCACATGGTGATGAGACTGCCAGGAGAGTCGCAGGAAGAATTCATCATCATGACGCCGTTCACGCCCCGGGGAAAGCACAACCTGGCCGCGTGGATGGTGGTGCGTAACGACGGCGAGCACTACGGACAGTTAGTGGTGTACCGGTTTCCGCGGCAGAGCTTGGTGTTCGGGCCTACGCAAATCGTCAACCGGATCAACCAAGATACTGAGATTTCGCGTCAGATAACGCTTTGGGACCAGGCCGGCTCCGAAGTCATTCGCGGCAATCTGTTGGTTATTCCTATCGAGGAGGCACTTCTCTTCGTCCAAGCCCTCTATCTCAGGGCGGAAGGCGGTCAGATTCCCGAACTGAAGCGCGTGATCGTGGCTTTTCAGAACCAGGTGGTCATGGAGGAAACTCTGGAGCGGAGCTTGTCCCGGCTGTTCGGAGGGACGATTGAAGGCGGTACCCGGCCGGCAGTGCCGATAGAGTCGCCGGTTGTCGGTGAGGCTCCCGCTGCCGGCGTGGCCGCGACGAATCCCGCGATAGCGGGTCTCATCCGCCAGGTTCAAGGCCATTACCAGCGGGCCCTCGACGCCCAGCGGATAGGCGACTGGGCGACGTACGGCGACGAAATCGAGCAGGTAGGAGCGTTGCTGCGGAGGCTGACGGAATTGGCCGGTAGGCAGTAGGCGGTACGCGGCCTTTAGGGGCGAGGTGGGGCCAGGCTCCTACGGCGGCCTACTCCCTACATTGCACATTCGTCGGAATTACATTCTGACATTGGATGCTCGCGGCCATACCGCTGGCCAGGACGGCGCAGGCAGCCCGCTGAGCGGCATCCTTGGCCGCTGCCTCGTCCGAGCCCGATCCGGAGCGACATTGGCGCTGTCCGTTGTACTCGATGCACAAATCACATTCAGATTGGATGGTGGTCAAGCTTCCGTAGATCAAGCCACCTAGGAGAAGCACAATCGCCGCTAGCAGGGCGAGAACGCGGCCTTTGCTCATAATCACTCCTGTACAGGTCTCTCTCTCGCGCCAATCTACACGCGCGTATGCTGTCTGTCAGGGGGACTACGGTGCCACCGGCCATCCGGCTGCCCGTGCCCGTCGGAAACCGCTATTATTCAAACCCTCGCCCGGAGGAGTTCGGTATGCGACTTGTCGTCCGAATCGCTCTCTGCATGCTGGTGGCCAGCCCATTGCTGGCACAACGAAACAGTCCCTATGAGTTACCCATCAGCCAACATGTCTACCCCAATGGATTGCGGCTGCTTGTTGTCGAACGCCCGGGAGATCGCCGCGTGGCGGCGAAGATCTTCACCGATGGGCGCCTTCAACGAGGCGCCCGGGAAATGGGTTTCCCGGAAATCCAAATCCAGATTCCCGACACCGCGCGGTTCGAGTTTCGACTGGAAAACGGCATGACGGGATTTGCCGTTGAAGACGTTCGGATACCGTTGGTGCAATTTTCGGCGTTTATCCGCGTAGGGACGGGTGACGCTAACAAGCGGGGAGTCGCTGAGGTCCTCGCCATGTTGTTGCGCCGCGGCCCGTGTTGGATGGGTCCGAATCGCTTTCATGAAGCCATGGACCGCATGGCAGGGAAACTCACTGTTGTCATGACACAGGACATGACGGAGATTACGCTCAACGTTTCTGCCGAGGATGTCTCCCAAGGGATCCGAATATTCTCAGGTATCATTAGGGGTCCCTGTATCGAGCAAGACGGTATCGAGGAGTTTCGGCAGCGTGGAGTGTCGGCCCCCACGCCACCGGTGGGCGCAGTGGTTGAGAACGGTTCGTTGGAGCTTGCGGTAGATCTCTTCAACCGGCGCCTCTTCGAGGGGCATCGATACAGCGAAGTAATCACCTCCGAAGACGCTGCCGCGATCACGATCGAGGACGTGGAAGACTTCCATCGGGAATTCTTTAATCCAGGGAACATGGTCCTTGCCGTCTCGGGAGATTTCGACGCAGACGCCCTGCTCAGCGAAGTGGACCAACGTTTCACAGACTGGGAGGAGCGTCGTATGCCCAGGCTGCGAACCGGGTCGGACGTCCGGACGCCCCCCCGAGCCACATATCGGTACCGGTCCGACAAGCTCCAGACCTGGATTGTCATCGGGCACGAGTTGCCGAGGATCTCTCCGGACGACCTGCCGGCCCTGCAGGTGATGAACTACATTCTGGGCGGAGGCCACTTCGACACGCGCTTGTTTCGTGAAGCGGGGGACAAGCGTGGTCTCACGAACGACGCCAGCAGATTTCTGGAATTCAACATCCGCGGCCCGGGCACGTATACGTTCCGCACCTACGGACGCCACGAGGTCGCGCAGCAACTGATCGACCTCACGCTTGCCGAGATCGAGCGGATACGAAGCGAACTCGTCTCCGAAGAAGAGCTGTTGGTCGCCAAGGGCGCTCTCACGGACGGCGAGTTCGCGATGAAGTTTGCCAACGGTCACACTGTAGCAAGGACGTTCGCCCAGGAGTTGGCCAGGTATGGGACGTTCCAGCACTTGTTTGGATATGTGCGGCGCGTGCGCTCGGTATCCCGCGAGGACGTGCGCCGGGCAGCGCGGCGGTACCTGCATCCCGAGAGAATGGCGGTGGTTATCGTTGGCCGGTAGCACCTCTCAGCTATCCTGCCCTGGCCGCGTCTTCGTTGTGGCGGCAAGACACGGGAAAGCGGGATGCCGTTTCCGTTGATCGAGATTTAACCATGGCATCGCCCGTTGGGCATGCCATGGCCGGTATGGCGACGGCAGCGGTCGTCGCAAGAGCGATCGAGGCTCCCCTTACGGCGCCGCTCTGGATCGGCGCTTTCATCGCTTCGGGGATTCCCGATCTCGACCTTGCGCTTGCGGCGTTCAGGCTGAAAGGTCCGCGTTTCCACCGCAACGTGTCCCACTCGCTGCCGCTACTGGGCCTACTGGTCTTGGGTGCGTGGTTGGCAGTGTCCCCGATGGCGGCTATCGGAGAGTCGGGCATGTTCTGGGCGTGGTGTGGCGCTCTCTTCTCCCACCCCCTCCTCGATGTGCTAACCACCGGGCCCAACCTGGGTGCCAGAGGCTACGGTATTGCGCTCTTCTGGCCGCTCTCGGGTAGAAGGTGGTTTCTCCAACGGCCGATTCTCGAGACTGCTGATTTCGAAGCCTGTCGGTCGGTGGGCGACGTGTGGGAAGGAATTCGCCCGGAGGTCTATCGGATCGGGCCGGTTGCGTTGGTGGTGTTTGTGTTGGCTGTGTTCGTTTGAGTTGGCAGCTGGACGGCCTGCCTCTCCTGCCTCCTAGCTCGCCCCGTCTAACCTCGCCAGCCCTTCTATCACCATCGCCGGCAGCTTCGTCTTCGAGCGCGCTGCGTAGTCGAACGACACGACCGTACCCGTACCCTCGGCGGCTATCGTGTTTTGCGCCGTTGAGAACACTTTGTATTCCATTACAAATCGGTCATCGAGAATCTCGGTGGCGCGTGCGCCCACCAGGACCGTGTCGGGATAGTAGAGCGGTTGGCGAAAGCGGCAGTCCGTGGAGTGCAGGATGGCGCCGATTTTCAGCTCGTCGTATGCGGCGATGAAACGGCACCGCTCGAGAAACGCGATGCGGGCGGACTCGAAGAAGCGAAAAATCACCGTGTTGTTGACGTGCCCGTAGGCGTCCATCTCGCCCCACTGGACGGGAATTTCCACAACCACCGGAAAAGCGGATAACGGTTTGTTCGACATGTCTCAGGGCCGGTTGAATCAACCCAGTTCTGCGGACGCGATGCGGGCGGTTTCGGCGAGCACGGCTGCGCCGACGAAGATACTTTCGTCCGCTGCGTAGAACTTGGAGTTGTGGGCCGGGATGATCTTGCCTCCGGGCTCCCTGGCGCCCACGCGAAGAAAGCATCCCGGTAACCTTTCCAGGTAAAAGGCAAAATCCTCTCCGCCCATATTCAACGAACCAAGGTGTTTCAGCGCGTCCTTCCCGAGGACCGACTCCACGGCACGCCGACACCACGCGACGGGCTCTTCACGGTTGATGATGGGAGGGGTGCCGGGCTCGAGTGTCATGTCTGCGGTGAGGTGATGTGCCGCCGCCGTGCTCTCGACTACGACACGGATCTCCTCATGGAGCTTGTTGCGTGTTTCCGGGTCGGTAGCGCGAATCGTTCCCGAGAGCGCGGCCGTCTCAGGTATCACATTGGGGGCCGTTCCTGCCTTGACGGTGCCAACGGTGACCACCGCGGCATGAGCCGGGTCGATACGGCGGGAGACGATGGTTTGGAGTTGGGTAATGATGGCAGCCATGCCCACGATAGGATCGATCCCCTCTTGCGGTCTGGCGCCATGGGCTCCGCTCCCGGTCAGTTCCACGGAAAACGTATCGCTGGATGCCGCGAGCGTCCCTGATTGGGCAACGACCTCTCCAACGGTAAACCGGCGGTCCACGTGGGCACCGAAGATGGCGTCTGCATCGTCGAGCGCCCCGCTCGCCAAGATCTTCGAGGCCCCAGTCCCGGTCTCTTCCGCAGGCTGGAGAATGATGAGCACATCGCCGGTGGCCGGGTTCTCGTTCAGCAAGTGAGCAGCCCCGACGGCCCAGGTCGCGTGGACGTCGTGACCGCATGCATGCATCACCCCGGCGTACACCGAAGCGAAGTCGAGTCCAGTGTCTTCCTGAATGGGCAGCGCGTCGATATCACCGCGTAGCGCGACTACAGGTGCCTCAGGGTCGCGTCCTTCCAAGCGGGCAACAACACCCGTGCCGGCGATACGGTCCAGTGATTTTGGCTTCAGGCGTTCCAATGATTCGTAGAGCTTGGCTGCGGTTCGTTCTTCCTGAAACGAAAGCTCGGGGTGGCGGTGGAGGTCGCGACGGAGCTCGAGTAGCTCCTCTCGAGCTGAGGAGGGAAAGAGCATCGTCGGTATCATGCGCCGCCCCGATTGAGGGTTTCCTGCCGCACTGTCAGGTCATCGACCCGGTCCACATCCACGGTAACACCCAGCCCTGGCCTCTTGGTCGGGACGGCAACCATGCCCCTGGGGTCCATCGTCCATTCGGGAGTCACGACGTCCCGCTCCCAGTACCGCGCGCTCGGGCTGACGTCTCCGGGCAGCCGGAAATTCGGCAGCGATGCGAGTGCCACGTTGTACGCTCGCCCGATGCCACTCTCCAGCATTCCACCGCACCAGACGGGTATGTCGTGCTGGGCGCACAGGTCGTGAATCGCTCTCGCCTCGCCGAACCCACCAACGCGGCCCGGCTTGATGTTGACGATCTGCCCGCTGCCGAGTTCGATCATGTCGGCTGCCCGATCGCGGCCGGTGATCGACTCATCGAGGCAGATGGGGGTTCTGAGCCGTCTTTGGAGCTTTGCGTGCTGCACGACGTCGTCCCAGGCGAGCGGTTGTTCGATCATCATGAGGCCCAAGTCGTCGAAAAGGGCTAGGTGGTCGAAATCGGCAGATCTGTACGCGTTGTTTGCATCCACCATGAGTGGGGCGTCGGGGCCGACTGCGTCACGAACGGCCGTTAGGAAATCGATGTCGGACCCCGGTCGGATCTTGATCTTGACCTTGCAATACCCCTCGGCCATTGCCGCATTGACCTTGTGGACGAGTTCTTTCGGAGTGGGTTGGATGCCCAACGAGATACCCGTGGCGATTTTATCTCGCGTTCCTCCCATTCGTTTTGCCAAGCTCACGCCTTCTTGCACCGCAGCCAGAGCCCACACACCCATTTCAACGGCGGCCTTGGCCATCTTGTGTCCGCGAAAGTCCCTATCCAGCTCGGGAGCAACGTCGTCGGGCTGCGCAAACGGTTGGCCGATAACTCGAGGTGCGATCCACTCACGCATGGCCAGCGTGCACGTGTCGACTGTCTCCGGCGAATAATTAGGTGTCTCACCGGCTACGCACTCCGACCACGCAGTCGCACCCTCCATGCTCGTCAACTCCAACAGCAGAATCCGCCGCGTGCTGACGGTCCCCGACGAAATGGTAAAGGGCTCCCGCAACGGCAGCCGGATCTCACGGAGCGTCAACGTTCTGAGAGTTACTGTCATGGGCGTGTCTTGGATGGATCCCCTGTCGAGAGATAGTAATAGCCCCGATCCAGGCCCTGGTCACGACGAAACCCCACGATAGCATAATCGTGATCCATGTACCACAGCAGTACCTGGCGAGTAACCGCACGCCAAGTGAGCGCGCTCTCGGGATCGGCTCGCTTGATCGACTGGATGTCTAGTGGGATCGCAACCCGAAGGGACGGAGGCGTGGGGGACGCTCCATGGTGCGGCACGGGCTCGCCATTTGCTTCGGCATCAACCGTGGGACTGGCAACATCGAGTTCGGTTGCTTCCACGGCTTCACCGCGAAGGATTCTCTCGACCTGTGGATCGTCGAGTCTCCACTCGACCACAAGTCTGTCCGTGCCCAAGCCGCTGTGAAGCTCGCTACCGGTGTTGCTGCCGTACATATCGGGGATGTACTCGATGGGACGGGCCCCCAGGAGGTTCATGTTCAGGTGTGCGTTTCCCGCAATGAGAGGGTCATACGTCCAGAACGCCACGTCGATGCCTGCGGCCAGGAGCAGCTCTCGCTGTAGGGCCTTGAGGCGCCGGCCTATTCCGATTCTGCGGTATTCCGGGTACACGGCGAGCATGTGGGACCAGTGGGCGGGGCGTCCGTCTCTCAGTCCGCTGATGCCGTATACGAATCCGATTAGCCGCTCGTCGGTGTCAAAAGCGCCCGCCGCAACGCCCCCCACCTTCTGGCTGATCTGAAGTATCGAGGCAGGAACACACTCTGTGAAGTCGTGCCCCCAGGTATCAAGCTGCAGTTTGACGCACTGCTCGTAATCGTTCCTAGTCTCAAACGGACGCAATACGATTTCGGCCTGGTCGGACCGGGGTGTGTCACCGGAACTCAAGCTTGCGTCTCCTGCCGAACGCCAATACCGGAGCGGCGCCGGATTTTCCATATCCCCAACGTCAGGACCGGCGCTACGAACACTATCAAGAAGAGCCACGTGAGGGTGCCGTATCCCTTCGCGATGAGGTTGATCAGGCCGAAGCTCGCAACCAGGGCTCCGATCACCAGCAACGTCAAAGCGATCACGGGACGGGCATATGCACGGAGTTCTATTCCCTCTTCACGAAACCGTGTTGCCAGACGTTCGTTGACGGCGTGAATCATCCCGGTTCCGGTCTCGATGAGCGTTCCGAACAAGACGATCTGGAAGGTAAGCTGAAATGCCCGAGAGCCGAGAATATTGAGCAGGAAATTGGCCGGGATCGCCTCTCCCAGGATCTCCGGGTATTGACCGACCATCGCGAGGTAGAACAGAAGCGCCGAAAACATGGCGATGGGTCCGGTGAGGAGCCCCGCGCCGACCGCTTCGCGTCGCGTTTTGGCGTGGCGTATGGTAAACAGAATGGCAGGGATGAGCGCCAGGTTATACGCCGCGTATTCGATGCCTCCTACGATCCAATCTGTGTCGAGACTCGCTGCGCCGAATCCGGAAACGATGTCTGGGCCAAACCGCATGAAGCACCAAACGAAGAGCACGAGGTAGACCGCATACAGCACAAAGGACCACCCGGCGAAGAACTTTTCGATGACGGCGGTGCCGCGAAACGCGAGAAACCCCACGGCGATCATGATGGTGATTACACCGAAGGCGTAGGGGAGGCCGAACGTCTCCTCCAAGATGCTCCCGGCGGCTGCGGCGATGACGGCGAGGACGATCAACAGGAGCCCGAAATAGCAGATTTCGTATAGAAACCATGCCCCTCCCAGAAGGTGCTGGAAAAAGCTGCGGTAGTCGTAGCTGCCGTACATGCGGGCGAGTTCGAAGCTCGTAGCGGCTACTGCGCTCCAGATGACCGTCGACACCAGGACCATGGACAGAAGCCCGCCGAGCGGGCCCCTGGTGAGAAAAAACTCGGCCAGCTCGCGGCCGGTGCCGTAGCCCCCCGCGATTACAACCGATTGAAAGATGAAACCCGGTAGAAAATAGCGTTTGAAGACCGACTCTCTAATCAAAGCCGCCTCGCTTGATCTTTGACTCCACAGAGACCACGATTAGTGACCATCGCAAGAGAGTCCGACCTCCCGTCAAGGAAAACGTATGCGTCTGCTCATCTGCGTTCTGCTGTCGTTGCTCCTGGCCGCCGGATGCTCACTGGGCCAAGGGAACATCGCAGCGCGAAGCGGCTATCGCGAGGTGGCGGAGCGCCTCACGAATTTCATTCGCCACGAGATGGCTGACAAGGGGCTGCCTGCCCTATCGATCGTGCTGGTGGACGACCAGGAAACGGTTTGGGGGAGGCCCCCACGTTTCAGCTCGGCATGGCACCTGCGGGATAGGCGAGTTGGCCTGCACGCGACATGAGGCAGATTGACGTACGCCGTGCGGCGGAGAGGATCACACTGCTGGCGCGACAAACGCCCGTCGTGCCTGCGCCGATACTGTCGACGCTATTGGGTGGGATCTCCGCATGGCTGAAGCTGGAGAACCTGCAAGTCACCGGGTCGTTCAAGGTGAGGGGCGCGGCGAACAAGATCGCATCGCTGGACAAGAAGGACAGGGAGCGCGGCATCGTGACGTGTTCCAGCGGCAACCACGGTCGGGCCGTCGCCTACGTCGCCGAGGCGTTGGCGATTCCTGCGACTGTGTGTGTTCCAGAGTGGGTCGATCCGGTGAAGCTCGAGGCTATACGGCAACACGGAGCGGAAGTGGTGCTTCACGGTGCGACCTATGATGACGCGGAAGCGCGCTCATTTGAAATCCAGCAAGAGCGTGGGCTCGCCTACGTGCACCCCTTCGACGATCCACTTGTTATCGCGGGGCAGGGGACGATCGGCCTCGAGTTGGTGGAACAGATCCCCTCGTTGAGGACAGTCGTGGTACCGCTGTCGGGCGGCGGTTTGATCGCAGGGATTGCCAGCGCCGTGAAGGACTGGGATTCGGATTGCCAGGTTATTGGAGTCTCCGCCAAGAACGCGTCCGTCATGTACGAGAGTCTCAGGGCTGGTGCTCCGCGGGCTGTTCCGGAGAAGGAAACGATCGCCAGCGCACTTGCCGGAGGGATCGGTATCGACAATCGTCATTCGTTCGACCTCGTTCGAGAGTTGGTGGATCAGCACGTACTCGTGTCGGAAGAGGAGATTCGTGAGGCGATGCGTTTCGCTGCCTCGGAACACAATGTGGTGGTGGAGGGAGGGGGAGCGGTAGCAATAGCTGCCGTCTTATCCGAGAAACTCGTCGATCTGAGTGGGGATGTTGCCCTCGTGGTGAGCGGTGGAAATGTGGATCCGTCGCTGCTGGCCGAGGTACTGACCGCGGCGCGTTAGCCGGTAGGGGTTGGTGGCCGCCCGCCTACCCCGGTCTTTCCCTCTTGTCGCCGGCCGGCTCGGCGACGGCACTACCACCACGAAAATGACTCCGGTGCTTGTCTCTGGGGGGCTCAGCTTCGCCTCGGTGAGCGCCGGCGAAACGCACACGTGTGGGGTCACGACCGGTGGGGACGCGTACTGCTGGGGGGACAACTTTGAGGGCCTACTCGGCGATGGCACGACAACCAACAGCAGTGTCCCGGTGCGCGTCTCTGACCCGACCTAGGAGCAGAACAACACTGGCTATGTATCACGTTGGGCGGGTCCAAACGATCCGCCCTTCGTGCGTCCCCGAAGCGTTCGGGGCTTTGGCTGGTTGGGCCAGATCCCGCAGCGCCTCTCGCTCGGGTTGCACCTGTCTGCGGGCCTTTCAGCCCGAGATGTGCCCACGTTACGCCTGCCGTACCGCCGCAACTCTTGCGGCCCCGTGTACCACGCTTCATGTTCACGTCCTGGACGGTGGCCGATCCTGGCCCCGCCGCCGTAGTAGACGCCCCCCGCTTGTTGGTGGGTGAGCAGCAGCGCTACCGACTTGCCGTGAGGGAAGAGTTCTTCACGGTCTACCAGAGTCCCAGCGCAGTCATTGCGGAATTGGAGACCCGATTCGTAGCGCGAGAGTTGCGTGACAACCCACAAAGATGGCTCTTGCTTGGTCGTGACGGACCGCCCGTTTTTGCTGCGGGGATACACCTCGGGTTATGTATCGTTGCAACCTCTTGCGGGCCTGTGTACTCAGCGTCATTCTCTTGTCCTAGTCGGTGGCCGATGCTGGCCCCGCCGTTCCCTTCACGCAATGGAGGATCTCATGCGCGCTACAACACTTCTGATAGCGGTAGCTATAGCTCTACCCTCGTCACTCACGGCTCAGGATGATGTCATTCTCAGCGCGATGAGCGCCGACCCTCTCTCTATCTCCTACGCCGCGCGCATCACGACATGGGATGGGACGGTCGTACGGGAGGGGAACAACGGGTGGACCTGCCTGCCCGATCGCCCGGACACACCGGGGAACGATCCGTGGTGTGTGGACGAGACGTGGCTCGGTTTCATCGATGCGTTGGTCAACGGCAGAGAGCCGAACTACACAACTCTGGGTACCGCGTACATGCTTATGGGCGACACCCCGGTGAGCAACACCGACCCAGCGGCGACGGAGATGACCACTGAGGCGGATTGGGTCGAAGGTCTCGGGGCGCACCTCATGATGCTCGTTCCCGATAAGAACGCCCTGCGTAACATTTCCACCGATCCATATAATGGTGGACCGTGGGTCATGTGGCCCGACACGCCTTACGCCCATGTCATGATCCCGATCGCCAGCTACTCGAGGTAAGACGGGAGGTGTTCAGGACCCCGAGCGTCCCAGCGGCGTTCGGGGTTTTGGCTGTCTAGGCGAGGTCTCGCAACTCGTCTCGTTTGGGTTCCTGCTCCACCAAGGCCCGCAGAAGGTGTCGGGCACGGCGCTGCAACTCCGGCTGGCAGCAGCACTAACATGCAGCGTGCCGGGCAAAGCAGCAAACCACGGCGTGCCGTTCGGCGCGCGGCAGACCACTCGTCGTGATCGCCTCGAGATCCTCCTGCGCAATCCCGACCTGTTTACCAATCGCCACGTGTGCCGCCGTGCAGTGAGTGGCAGGAGTTGAGGACCGCCACCGTGAGCTGGAGCGGTGACTCACCAACCGCTCGTGTTCCTCTTTGTTCCACTTCCGCTCCGGAACTCGCCGCTGGTGCCGCGTGTTACCCTAACGAGATGTAGAGAATCATGGCGCGTCGCAGTGCGCCATCGGGTACGACCTGGAAAGGACAGAGACATGCAGGCATATACACTTCGTAACGTACTGAGCTCGTTCGTAGTGCTTGCCATCGCAGGGTGCGCCTCCCTGAAGGTCCGAACGGACTACGATGAGCTCGCATCATTTGCCGAGCTGCGCACGTATGATTGGGTCGACCAGGGGGTGCATGAACCCCTTGTGGCCGACAACGGAGATGGATACTCCACCAACGGAAACGGCTCCGGCAGCGCGGAGCCCGCGATCCATAGCCCCATCCTCGAGCGGCGCATTCGAGGCGAGATCGATAGTGAGCTCGCGCGTCTGGGCTACCGAAGGGACGCGTCAGGCGCGCCGGACTTCCGAGTCGCCTTCAAGGTGCTCACGGAGAAGGAAACGGATACCTACTCCGGAGGGTACGGAGGGTCCTACAGCCCATACTCCTTCGGGCATGGTCATTTCGGCCACGGTGGCTTCGGGCACGGTGGCTTCGGGCACGGTGGCTTCGGGCACGGTGGCTTCGGGCACGGTGGCTTCGGACACGGTGGCTTCGGACATTTGGGCCTCTCACCGTACTACGGGTCATCGTACTACGGGCCCGCCATCGTGCGACAGTACGTGCGAGGCACCTTGGTGCTGGACATCGTCGACGGCCGCATGAATGAGCTCATCTGGCGCGGTTGGGCAACGGATCGATTAGACGACGATCCCAAGCCAAAGCAGGTTCGGCACTACGTGACCGCGGCGGTGCAGAAGATTCTCGAGGAGTTCCCCCCGGCCGGCTAGGACAATGGTCGACATGGTGCACCGCCTCAAGGTTGGTTCCTTCAGGGCCACCCCCTCTCATCCTGGCCTCGGGCGTAATGCCCCGAACGTCCCAGCGGCGTTCGGGGCCTTGGCTGTCTAGGCGAGATCCCTCAACTCTTCTCGTTTGGGTGCCTGCTCCACCAGGGCCCGCAGGTGTTCTCGGGCCAGGTGGGTGTACTGCATGGTAGTCCGAAGATCAGCGTGACCAACCGCCTCTTTCACGTGCACGGGGTTCTGACCGTCGGCCAGCCATGCCGTCACTCGACGGTGCCGGAGATCGTGCTGAACGAAGTCGGACGGAAGCTTGGCGCGCTTGGTCGCGGTCCTGAACGCATCGTACAGCGAGCGGATACGTTCTCCCTTCTTGTGATGTCGGCGTGAGATCGTGTGATGGAAGATCCAGGGCGAGGGCTGACCGTTGTATTGTGCGAAGCGGTAGCGGGCGAAATGCGCATTCTCGGCCCCCTATGCCGATGGTGCCGGCGGCGGAGATGGCCGCACGCCTCGAGGAATTGTCTCCAGTTGGAGACACGGCGCCCGACGGTGCACTGGCACCAACACCAACGTGGCAAGAACGTCTATGGACCGCTCCACCGGAAACCCGGATCGGCCGGCAGGAGCTGCTCGACGCGGTGGGCCGATCGGAGAATTGGCTTTACCGACACACCGGCGTGAAAGCTAAGTGCTCACGGATCCCGTGTCGGAAGCTCGATGGCGAGCTCGTGTTCCTGGTGGGTGAGGTGCGCCAGTGGATACTTGAGCACGAGGAAATGGTCATGCCAGGGCGGACGGCGCCGTTAGTCGGTCCCATGAGACGGCGCGCGTAAGATTACGATGCAATCAACGCGTTTAAATCCTTGAACACACGTTCAAATCGTTCGAGGGCCTCATCAATACCCGGAAGCTGCTCAACCTCCGACCGCTTGAGCGTCATCAGGTACTCGACAGGCATATAGTGATTGAACTCGGAGAATCCGGGAGGCAGAAGGCAGCAATGGTTCTCAACCTCTTTGACGACTCTCTCGGGTGCATTTTCCGGTTTGGTTGCCGGTAAGCGGTGACTCTCCGGCAATTCCATTGCGGCGTTGGTCAACTCGATATACATAGGGCGGCCTATTAGGTCCTCGATATCGGATTCGTCCTGCCCAGAATATGTGCTTGTGCGCAAGACATGTCCGGTAGGCAAAAGGCCAGTATTCTCGAGCCGATCGATTGTCCCCTTCTGGCCGTCATGGTAATCCGCAAACACGGCGATCTTGAGTTCACGGCCGCTGAAGAGAGTGACGAAGCTGCTGATCTTACTGGCACCCTCGGCAGGGCACACCGCCCATCGCAAATCAAGACTTTCACGGTCGTGGTGTGCAAGTTGACGAGAGAACCAGTCAAAGAGCGCCCGCTCGGTTGGCCCCTCTACCACCACCACATAGGGGCCTACAAAAAGCGTTTGCGCCATATTGAAACCCAGGATTCCCTGTAGTGGAAACAGGGTGTCTTTGTCCCGACTCAAAATCCGCTCGCCAACTTTCGTTCCTTTGATTTCCTCTATGAACTCGCCATTGCTTTGCCGCACCTTCACGACGACATCTTCAACCGTGCGTAGCGAGTTGATATTCTCGATGTCCAACATAAATGGTGAGTGGGCGGTGTAGATTACTTGATGATGCGGCCTCAGTTTTTCGTTGATGTAACGAATTAGGTCCTCTTGTGCACGACCGTGCAAGGAAAGGCCCGGTTCGTCGAGCAGTAGAATGAGGTCCTTGTTGAACCGCTGCTTCATCTGCGAGAACCATACGAGAAACGAAAAGAACCATATGAATCCATGACTTCGATACTCAAAGCTCACCGTGGCCCGATGTCGAGTGTTGAAGATGCGTGTATTGAATACAAACCCCGTATTGAACGGTGGTGGATCATTTGGTTTTGCCTTGTCGTATCGGAATCGGACCTCCAGGTACTGATTCTGTGACCAGTAATTCCGGACCTCGTCAGTCAGGGCCGCCTCGACCGACTCTAGTTCCATGATGAGCTTCTCCAGTTGGTCAATCCCTTCGATTTCCTCAAGACTGGTGCTCGTCATTTCGAGAAGTGCTAGAAAGATCTTGTGTTCGATGTTGAGGGTGTTTTCGTCTTTGCGCTGTTTGATGTCGTCTAATGACAGGCGACCAGGAAGGTGATCATAGTTTCGGAAATGGATGAAAAGCGGGAGGCGTTCTGCTAAACGACCTTGAACAAACGCGTGTACTTCTTGATCAGGGAAGATTGAAGTAAGGCGTTGTAATAGCTGGCTCTGCTTGTCGGTCGGTGATTCGATGGCTTTCAAGCTGGAGACCAAATCTGGTATGGAACTAGCATTCGTTAGAGGCGCCTTGTCAGATGCATTGAAGTCGGCAGCGGTGACGTAGGAGTCGACGACCCGCCCCTCGTTCAGGTCGAAAGTCCATACCAGTGTGTTCTCATAGCCTTTGGATACGATAATCTCACGGCTATCGAGGCATCCGGGACCCAATGTTTCCTCTAGGTCAGCGACATCGGCATCGGAAAGCTCCCAATAGGTTGTCAATATCGTGGCAGGTGTTCGCTCCCGGCGCTGCTTATACGTCGCCAAGTGCCGCCGGGGGAATTCTTCCTCAATGAAATTCCTCGCGTCAGATTCGACCGGATTGAGTTTATAAAGGGCCTCCAGAAGGGCAGTCTTGCCAGCTTCGTTTTTCCCCACGAGGCACGTAACCTGGTCGACGGTGAATTCGTTGGAGTCCTCGACGCATCTAAAGTTTTCTACTCTGATCTTGGTCAACTTCATGGGGGCGCTCCTGTGTTTGTGCCCGCCCTGGGGGCAAATGGTCTTTGATTCGACCGCATTTTCTTTTTTTTGTGTCCAATGTTGTGTCCAACGGCTGGCGCCGCGGCGAAATGGCACAGTGCTGGGAGCGTGTAAGTCGTTGCGTGACAACGGAGAGGGAGGGATTCGAACCCTCGAAGGCCGCAAGACCTTACCGGTTTTCGAGACCGGCTCCTTCAACCACTCGGACACCTCTCCCAGCGACGCATAATAGAGGGATGGGTAACCTCTTTCCAGGGCTGTTATGTGGAACATTCTGGTTGCGATCGAGCTTAGGGATCTACTGAACCTGGACATTCTACATCGGAGCCGGACGCATCGGCCAGGCGGTGGCACGCCGCGCTCTCTGATTCGGAATGTCTATCCTTTATATGGACCAATCCCCGCAACCCGTCTTCGAGGCAGAAACCGGCGCCCGGCGAGCGACGATGGACGAATTGTTGCAAGACAGCCTCTCGTCGCTCATCCGCGTGTGGTGTGCGTGCCACATCTGGGCAGTGCCACTCGGCACACCCGGGCCGCCATGGCGAACCTGGCGGCCCGCAACGTCCGGGCTGTGCTGGCGGGCGACCCGCCGATCACACCGGTTCCTCGTTGACCTCATGGCCTTGCACCCCTAACTTCCGCGGCGACTATGAGCGTTGCAGACGAACGCAACACCCTCCTCGACGCCCGTGATATCGCGCGGGCGATACAGCGTATGGCCAAGCAAGTCGTCGATTTCGCTGGCGGTACCGACCGCTTGGTATTGGTCGGTATCCAGCGGCGTGGTGTGGACCTCGCCCGGCGGCTGGGAACCCTCATCGCCGACGGCGCGGAGACGGTCATACCCAGGGGAGAGTTGGACATCACCCTATACCGTGACGACCTGCAGACCATCGGTCCTGCCCCAGTGGTGGGGAGAACCGATATCCCCATGGAGCTGACCGACCGGTGCGTGATGATCGTGGACGACGTCCTGTATACGGGCCGCACCGTGCGAGCGGCCCTTGCCGTGCTCACCGACTTCGGGCGCCCGTCCAGAATCGGCCTGTGCACGCTGATCGACCGGGGGGGACGGGAGTTGCCGATCCAAGCCGACATTGTAGGGGAAACCGTGGACGCCGAACCCGGTGACCGTGTAGACGTCCTGTTGGAGGAACGCGACGGCAGAGATGCCGTAGTACTGGTCCGAGGGTCGGAGGAATGATACGCGACTCTTCCTCCTCCGCCCCATCCCTGGGGAAAGATCTCCTAGGCCTCGAACCTCTCTCCGCAGATCAAATCCGACTCGTCCTCGACACCGCAGAACCGTTCAAAGAAGTCAGCGAACGGGCCATCAAAAAAGTCCCGACTCTTCGCGGTAAGACAATCGTAAACCTGTTCTACGAGGCCTCCACACGAACGCGCCTGGCGTTCGAGTTCGCCGAAAAACGGCTATCGGCGGATACCGTGAACATCGCGGGGGCGGGCTCTTCGGTGGAGAAGGGTGAGAACCTGGTCGATACGGCGCGCAACCTCGAGGCGATGCGGATCGATATGGTTGTCATCAGGCATCCGGCGTCGGGCGCCGCCGGCTTCCTGGCCGATCGCATTCCATCCAATGTGATCAACGCCGGTGACGGTTGCCACGAACATCCCACTCAGGGATTGCTCGACCTGCTGACCATTCGCGACAAGTTGGGCCGCATCGAAGGGATAAGAGTCTGCATCTGCGGAGACATACTGCACAGCCGCGTGGCCCGCAGCAACATCTGGGGCTTGCTGAAGCTCGGCGCAGAGGTGGCTGTATGCGGCCCCGGGTCTCTGCTTCCCCGGGGCATCGAGGAGCTGGGCGTACATGTCTTCCGGCACCCGGAAGAAGCCATCGAGTGGGCGGACGTGTTGAACGTGTTGCGACTCCAGCTGGAACGAATGCAGGCGGGCTACATCCCGTCTCTGGATGAGTACTACCGCGTGTACGGAATCACCCAGAAACGCCTCGAGCGTGCTCCACGTGACGTGTTGATTCTCCACCCGGGGCCCATGAACCGGGGCGTGGAGATCGACTCGATGGTCGCAGACGGACCGCACAGCGTGATCCTGCAACAGGTGACGAACGGTATCGCCGTCCGCATGGCCGTGTTGTACCTCCTCGCAGGAGGCACACCGGAGCGGGCCGATGTGGCCAAGGCCGAAGATGCGCCGGCCGGAGTCAGACGATGAGGCCGGTCTTGTTGAAAGGCGGGAGGGTGATCGATCCCTCTCGGAAACTGGATCGGGCAGCCGACGTGCTGATTCAGGACGGCCGGATCGCGGCGGTGGAATCGAACGTGACCGCCCCCGAAGGTGCCGAAACCATCGACGCATCGGGGATGGTGGTGGCCCCCGGTCTGGTCGACGTGCACGTGCACCTCCGGGAACCGGGCAATGAGGAGGCGGAAACCGTAGCTACGGGAGCGCGGGCGGCCGCGGCGGGGGGCTTCACGTCTGTCTGCGCTATGCCCAACACCGACCCTGTCACCGACAACCAGGCGGCGATCGGGTTCATCGTCAAGCAGGCAAACGCGGCACAAAGTGCCCGCGTTTTTCCCTACGGCGCAATCTCTATCGGCCAGCGAGGCGAGCATCTGGCCGAGTTCGCCAAGCTGATTGAAGCGGGAGCGATTGCGTTCAGCGACGACGGGCACTCGGTGCTGTCCAGCCATCTCATGCGAACGGCCCTCGAATACGCCCAGGCCTTCGGCATCCCGGTGGCCGATCACTGCGAAGAGCCGTCCCTCGCAAAGGGGGGCGCGATGCACGAGGGTGTGGTCTCTACCCGACTCGGGCTCAAGGGAATCCCGGCTGCCGCCGAGGAGATCATGGTGGCGCGGGATGTGATACTGTCGGAGCTCACCGGCGGGCACGTCCACCTCTGTCACATCTCCACCAAGGGCAGCGTGGACATCATCAGACGGGCGAGGGAAAACGGCGTGAACGTGACCGCCGAGGTCACTCCCCATCACCTGACGCTGACCCATGACGAGTGTGAAGGGTACAATACCAACGCCAAAATGAATCCGCCTCTTCGTGAGGAAGCCGATGTGGTGGCGTTGCGGGAAGCACTCAAAGACGGCACCCTCGACATGATCGCCACGGACCACGCGCCCCACCATTACGAGGCCAAGGAACGGGACTTCGACGATGCCCCCCTCGGCATCGTCGGCTTGGAGACGGCTCTGGGGCTCGGCGTCAAGGAGCTGGTGAACGGCGGGGTGCTGAGCTTGCTGGAACTGATGAGGCGGATGAGCACCGAACCCGCCAAAGCGTTTCACTTGGACGCCGGGACGCTCGAACCCGGAAAACCGGCCGACCTGGTGATCTTCGATCCCGGCGCGACCTGGACAGTTGATCCCACGGGGTTCTATTCCAAGAGTCGCAATACCCCCTATACGGGCCATGTGCTCACAGGCCGGGTCGAGCGCACTATCGTTGGCGGGCGGACGGTGTTTCAGCGGGACTCATAAGCGATGTCCGACGCGGCTCGCCGCATGGCCGAATGCTGCCGACGACTGGCGGACCTCGGACTCATAGCGGGAGTAGCTGGAAATATCTCGGTGCGCCTGGCGGAAGACCGGGTGCTGGTGACGCCGAGCGGTCTCATCAAGGCCGACCTTGGGTCGGAGGACATGGTCGAGGTGGATTTGGCCGGTGAGGTGATTCGGGGGCGGCACCCCCCGTCCGCCGAGCTGGGCTTGCACCTGCGGATCCTGCGGTCTCGGGGAGACGTCACGGCGGTCATCCATGCCCACCCCCGGTGGCTACCGGGATGAGCATCGCCGGGCAGGAATTCGATTGGGATGTGCTCCCCGAGATGGTATTTTTAGTCGGCCGGGTGCCGGTCGTGCCCTATGGTGCTCCGGGCACCCGGGAACTGGCAGAGCGAATCGATCCGTTCATCGAGGGGCACGACACGTTGATTCTGGCCAACCATGGCGCCGTGTCGATGGGAGCGTCGCTGGATGAGGCACAGATCCGTATGGAGACCTTGGAGCACAGCGCCAAGATTGTTTTCACCGCCCGGTTGCTTGGTCGGGTGAACCACCTTTCACGGGACGAGGTGCGGCGGTTGGAAGGCCTGCGACGAAATCGCGACCGTTCACGAGGGCTGCCCGACAGCCCCGCCCCGGGGCACCGCGAGCCCCCGAAGGAGTCTTAGATGCCGAGACGTTCACCAAGATCCTCGGAAGACGTCGAAAAGCTCCTGGACGAACGCCAGGCAATCACTGAATGGCTGGAGCGTCTGGCACTCACCGGCGATGATCCTTCGGATGACGTTCGGTCCAAAGTGCGGGAGGATTACGAGACGCGCCTAGAAGCCGTGAGCGAGGGCCTCCAGGGCTATGCGGACGAGTTGAGCAGCGCCCTTTCGAAAGAGACGCAAAAGCGAACGGACCTCTTGGGAAGGGAGCAGAAGGCAGAGGAGCGTCTCACCGAGGCCAAACTGCGGCACGCCGTTGGCGAATACGAGGACTCTCGGTGGAACGATATCCATTCGGAGATTCTCGGCGAGCTCGTCAAGATGCGTGAGGGATTGAAGGCCGCCGGGAAAGAGATCGACCGGCTGGAAGACGTGCTATCGAGTATCGATCGGCAGCCCAGGGTGGATGAGGCGGATCGGGGGGAGTCCGAGGAGGAGCGAGTGTCACTCGCCGAGCTCGAGCCGGAGCCGGACGAGGCCGAGGTCGCAAAAGGCGGTGCCGAGAAGAAGAGGAAGCCGGCCGGGAGGGCGAGCGGTCAGGCGGAGGCCTTTGACGATCTGGCATTCCTGAAGAAAGTGGCGCCGGAAACGGCTGGGAAAAGGCGGAGGTCCGGGGCTATGTTCAAGCCGCTCGGGGAAGCCGGTACGGCAGCGGATAAGCCCGGTTCCACCGTGACCGCACCTGAGGGGAAGCCCCAAGTGGGTCCTATTGAAGACCCTACGGCCAAGAAGACTTTGAAGTGTCAGGAGTGCGGGGCGATGAACCGCCCCACGGAGTGGTACTGCGAGAGCTGCGGCGCGGAACTCGCGGCCGTTTAGTTGCTAACCCTTCGACTGAATCAGTTTCCGGAGGCGGGACTTCGTGCGAGCTGCCATGTTCGGATGGATCAGGCGCTTGTGCGCCGCGCGATCCAGAAGCTGCTCGACCGTGCGAAAAGCGTCCTGGGCTTCGGCACCCGTTCCGGCTGCATGCACACGCTTGAGAGCGGTGCGCAAAGTGGACCGCTGTGCTTTGTTACGGAGTCGGCGCCTGTCACCCTGACGCATCCGTTTCTTTGCAGACCTCAAATTGGGCACGAATAGTTCCTCTGGACTTCAGCTCGAACCAACCAAAAAATCGGAGGCGAAAGGTATTCCGCGACTGCTGATGAGTCAAGACGGTGACAGACTGCATCCAGAACTCCGCATGCGGCGCGGCACCCACCTCCCGGACGTTTCGTGAGCCAGCTAGGCGAATTTCTCCTCGTGCTCCCGGTGCTCGTCATGTCCATGGTGGCGCACGAGTATGCCCACGGGTATGCGGCCCTTCGTCAGGGGGACGGTACGGCGAAGGCGCTCGGACGGCTGACCATGAATCCCCTCAAACATATCGATCCGTGGATGAGCGTTCTCCTGCCGGCCATGTTGTGGTTCGGCTCGGGTGGGCGGTTTCTCTTCGGCGGTGCCAGGCCGGTACCAGTGAACCCCCGTAATTACCGTCAATACCGACGTGGCGATATCATCGTATCGCTGGCGGGGATCGCAACGAACCTGGTGTTGGTGGTGGTGTTCTGGGTGTTGGCCGCCGTGGTTGGCGTGGTCGGCGCAGGGGCAGGAGCGGGAAGGGGAGCGTTTGTGGTGTTGCAGGGCGTGATGTATTGGGGGATATGGTTCAACCTGCTACTCGCCAATTTCAACTTGATCCCGATTCCGCCCCTGGATGGGTCGCACGTGCTGTATCATCTCCTCCCGGCGGAAATCGGGTTAAGATATCGGCAGCTATCGCGCTACGGCATACTCATCATCATAGTGATGATATTCTTTTTCCCACGGGCCCTGTTCCTATTGCTTCTCCCGGCGATCTTCACTCTCCGGCTGGCGATGGCCACGATCAGCCCGTTCGCCCTTACGCCGTTCGGACTGTTCTGACATGAGCGTGCGAATCATTGATCCGAGCAGCGACAAGCCGTTCGTCGTCGAGCTGGATTCGTTCTCCGGGCCACTCGATCTGTTGCTCCATCTCATCCGCGAGCAGGAAATCGACATCGCGGACATTCCCATCGCGAGTATCGCCGATCAGTTCTTCTCAGTTATCCGGGATCTCGGTTTGAACCAAGCTGCCGAGTATCTGGAGATGGCGGCCCGACTGTTGAGAATCAAGATCCAGATGCTGCTGCCACGGTCGCTCGACGATGACGAATGGGAGGATCCCCGGGCAGAATTGGTGAGGAGGTTGCTGGAATACGAGCAAATCCGTGAGGTGGCCGATTGGCTTTTGAGTCGTGCATCGGCGCGGGCGGAGCAATTCCCCAGAGGTTGGGTGCCGCCACCGCCCGATCCGCTGCCGCCGGAGATCGTGATCGACCTGGAGCAAGTGGTTCGAGCCGTCGAGGAGGTCATCGAAGGCATGGCGCAGCCCGTGATCCACCGGGTGGTTACCCGACCACTCGACGTCGAGGGGGCTACCGCCCGCATTCGCGCGATGTTGGCCGGCCGGCAACGGCTTGATTTTCGCGAGCTAGTCGGCGAGCGTCCCCATGTGTCGGTGGTCATGTCCGTGCTGATCGCGCTCCTGGAACTGGCGCGGCTCGGCGAAGCACGAATCAGTCAGGCAAAGGCGTTCGAGGAACTCAGGATCATTGGTGAACCATCTCACGAAGCTGGTTGAGGCCGCGCTGTTCTCGGCCGCTCAGCCCCTGTCACTGGCGGATCTAAAGGCGCTCGATCCCGACTTCGGACCGGGCGAACTGCGAGAGGCCGTGGACGCTCTCCGGGAACATTATGAGTCTCAGGACCATGCCTTCGAGCTGGTAGAGCTGGCTGATGGTTTCCAGTTGCTCACCCGGCGAGAATATGCGGAGGCCATCACCCTAGCCCGGATGGTGAGCCGGCCGCGGAAGCTGTCCGGGGCTGCGATGGAAACGCTGGCGATCATCGCCTATCGGCAGCCCGTCGGTCGGGCCGAGATCGAGGAGATCCGCGGTGTCGCAGCCGACGGTGTGTTGAAGTCGTTGCAGGAGCGGGGCTTCATAGTTGTGACCGGCCGGGGCGAGGGGTTGGGGCGCCCGCTCCTGTACGGCACGACGCCCCGGTTCCTCCAGATGCTGGGACTCACGGAGATATCGGAGCTGCCTCGTCTGGATCAGCTGTCGGTGGCGCTCCGCCCGTTGGGGGCCGAGCTGCCGTCGGGTACTGAATGGGAACCTGGCCGGGCGATGGCCGCGGAAACCCCGAGTCCCGAACGGGAAGAGGCCGAAAACACCCCCGCCCCCGCCCCCTCCCGAGTCGAGGAGGAACTCCAGGAGTCGTGACCCGCATGCGGCTGCAGCGGGCCTTAGCGCGGGCGGGAGTGGCCTCACGCCGTGGGGCGGAAGAAATGATCGCGGCCGGGCGAGTGCGCGTGAACGGGGTCGTGGCAGAGTTGGGGTTCACCGTAGACCCGGCGGTCGATGCCATAACGGTTGGTGGCCGCCGGGTCAGGCCCGTCGAAACGGCGTGGATTGCGTTGCATAAACCCCCCGGGTACGTCGTCACCCGCCGCGATACAGAGGGTCGTTCCACCGTATTCGATCTGGTGCCCGACCTGCCGGGTCTCACGTATGTGGGGCGATTGGATGTGGCGACGACAGGTCTTCTCCTTCTCACCACCGACGGGGAGGCAGCTCACCGCCTCACCCATCCCCGGTTCGCGGTGGAAAGGACCTATCGCGTTGACGTTCGTGGCCGGCCGGCGGACCATATTCGCCGCGCCTTGAAGGAGCCGATTGTGGTAGACGGTCGCCGCGTCGATATCGTGCGATATTGGGTTCGGGAGACCGGGCGGGGCACAAGCGAGATGATGCTCGTGTTGACCGAAGGACGGAACCGAATCGTCCGCCGTGTATGCGACCAGCTCTCGTTGAGAGTGAGCCTGCTCGTTCGATTGAGCCACGGACCGGTCAGGCTGGGCCGGTTGGCGCCGGGCGATTGGCGATATTTGACGACCAGCGAAATCCGATCGATTAGCGCCGGTCATTACCACCAGAGTTCAAGGAAAGATGGATCTCGAACATAAAACTAGCGCCGGTCATTACCACCAGAGTTCAAGGAAAGATGGATCTCGAACATAAAACGGTACTCATCCTCGGGGGAAGCGGTTTGGTAGGCTGGCCGCTCGGGGGTGGGTGGACGTGTGCCCGTCCGGATGTGACGTGTGGATAGGGAGGGCCAGGCGAATGGTAGAGCAGGCGGAGGCGCGGACGCACTCGATGGAGGGGAGGGGGTCTGGCAGCGACCTGGACTGGGCGGCACTCGAGCCGGAAGACGCGATTGCCCCGGCGCGGTTCGCCAGGTGGGTATTCAGGTATGAGGATGGTGGTGAGCGGATCAAGCGCTGACGGGTTGCGACGCTGGGGCCCTTGGCGCGGTAAACAGACAAGCACCGCCGCAGTGGGAATGCGGTGGGCGGCGATTCAATGGGGAGGATGCCGGCAGTGACTTCACGTGCCGTAAAATCGAGCGATTCATCGCTGACGAGTGCCGTGGTGCAAGAGGTGGCCAAGCGTGTTGTCGGCCAGGAGGCGATGCTCGAGCGGCTGTTGATCGGACTCTTGACCGGAGGACACATCCTTCTCGAAGGAGTGCCTGGGTTGGCGAAGACCCTGGCGGTTTCGTCGCTGGCCGAGACGATTCGTGTGGTGTTCCACCGCATCCAGTTTACGCCCGATCTGCTTCCCGCAGACATCATCGGAACGATGGTGTTCGATCAAAAGACGAGCGAGTTTTATGCCAAACGCGGACCGCTGTTTGCGAACATCGTTCTTGCCGATGAGGTAAACCGCGCGCCGCCGAAGGTGCAGGCCGCGTTACTGGAGGCCATGCAGGAAAAGCAAGTCACCATCGGTGGGGAGACCCACGAACTGGCGGAACCGTTTCTGGTTCTCGCAACGCAGAATCCCATCGAGCACGAGGGAACCTATCCGCTTCCCGAGGCGCAACTCGACCGTTTCATGCTAAAGGTCCATGTCGGTTATCCCACTCGTGAAGAGGAAAAGGAAATTCTCTGGCGGATGGCGGGAGGTCAGCCCATCCCGCTCGCCGTCGTCGCGGAGCCCGCCGATCTGATGGCGCTGCGCGCGTCGATCGCCGAGCTGTACATGGACCAAAAGATCGTGGATTACATCGTCGATGTCGTGCGTGCGACCCGTGAGCCGCAAACAATCGGCTTGCATGATCTCAAGGCGCTCATCGCCTACGGAGCCAGTCCACGCGCATCGATCTACCTGGCGCAGACGGCGCGCGCTCATGCGTTTTTGCGCGGCAGGGCATATGTCGTTCCCGAAGACGTCAAAGCGATGGCTCCAGACGTGTTGCGACACCGTGTGCTGTTGACGTTCGAGGCCGAGGCCGAGGACGTCACCTCCGATGGGATCATCGCCAAGATATTGGAGGCGGTGCACGTCCCATGAGCCGTACCTCCCCGATCGTTGGGGCGGAGGTCCTGAAGCAAGTCAAGCGAATCGAGCTCCGCACACGCCGGCTGGTGGGGTCTCTTTTTGCCGGAGAGTACCGGTCAGTATTTCGCGGCCAAGGCATCGAGTTTGCCGAAGTACGTGCGTACCAGCACGGCGACGATTTCCGCGCGATCGATTGGAACGTATCCGCGCGGATGGGACATCCCTACGTAAAACTCTTCGAGGAAGAGCGCGAGCTAACACTCTTGCTGGTCGTGGATCGATCGGGTTCTGTGGAGTTCGGTAAGCCGGTGCGGAAGGCAGAGCGGTCAGTGGAGATCTCGGCGGTGCTCGCGCTTGCCGCCGCCCGCAATAATGACCGCGTGGGCGCGTTGATTTTTTCGGACGACATCGACCACATTATACCGGCGGCAAAGGGCGGGAAGCACGCCCTGCGGGTGATTCGCGACCTGCTGGCATTCGAGCCGGTCAACCGGGGAACCAATCTGGCGCTGGCGCTGGCATATGCAGCCAAGCTGTTGCGCCATCGCGGCATTGTCGTGGTACTGTCGGACTTCCGAGCGACGGGATGGGAGGAGCAAATGCGTCGTCTCGCAAGGAAGCACGAGGTGGTGGCGATCTCAGTTGACGACCCCCGAGAGCAGGCACTTCCCGACGCCGGATGGATCGAGCTGGTAGACGCAGAAGAGGGACGGCGGATGCTGGTGGATACCTCGAGCACCGGCACGCGCATCAGCCTCCAGGTGGCGGCTGAGGAAGCGCGTCTTGCACGTGCGCGAGCGTTGGAACGCTCGCAAGTAGATCACATCGTACTCCATACGCACGTGCCGTACGCTCAAACATTGCTGAAGGCGTTCGAGATGCGGGCGAGGCGATTCCGTCGATGAACACGGTTGTCGGTACGCTACTGCTGGTACAGGTGTGGAGTGTTGCGCCGACGCGGTCGACCATTGGCGATACTGTCGTCCTCGAACGGGAGATCGAAGTGGCGGATCCGACCGCCAGCTTGCGGCTCGCCCCCATTGAGGGCTCTCTGTTGGTAGAGCCGTTGGCCGGACCTGAAGCGATAACCGCATCGGATGGATTCATCGTGCGGTACGTCGTGGCGTTGTTCGAGACGGGCGATCACACCATTCCTATGCCCGATATCGAGCTGGTGTATCCCACCGGCCGACTGGAAACACGGGTGGGAGGAGAGGCGTTCGTCACAGTGCTGTCGGTGCTGCCGCAGGGAGAGTCTCTGCCCGCGCCCCGCGCCTCGCGCGAGCCGATTCCGAGAAACGTTTTTCGGACGGCGCCAGCAATACTCTTGGTGGCGGGAGTGGTGGTGTTGACGGTCGGATGGGGATTGATGCGAAGAAGGTCTCGGGTGCGCCCAGTCTGGGCAGGCCTTGGGAAGGGGGGCGAAGACGCTTCCCCTCCCGTGTCTCGCTGGATAGCTGCGGGAGAGCCGAGAGCGGTAGCCACGGTGACGACGCATGAAATGCGGGCCCGTGTGCAGCAGCATGTTCCGGAGGCAGAGCCGTCGCTCGATTTGGACGACTGGTTGCATACGGTTGAAGCGCACCAACCGAACTGGCCGTTGCGTGAATTGTCGGAGGTCATGCAGGCCCTCGAGCGGGCGAGCTTTGCACCAGCCATTCCCAGTGATGTGATTGCGTTGACGGACGAAGCGCAGGTGATCGTACAGACGATCGAGGAATCGGAGTCGGTGTCTGAGGAGGTGGAGGAGTAATGTTCGCCCGTCCGCTGATTTTCGTGCTGTTGCTGGCGATCCCAGTGTGGTGGTGGCGCCGTCGCCGTTCCCGGCAACCGGCTGCCGAGTACAGCGACCTCCGCCAGCTGGCTACAGTGGCAACAATGCGTCGGTGGGTCGGCGAGGTACCAGCCAGCCTCCGCAGTGTTACTCTGGGAGCGTGGATCATTGCGGCAGCCGGTCCCCAAAGCGCGGTCGAGCCAGCCGAGATCACGCGGGAAGGTATTGCCATCGCATTGGTGGTCGACGTTTCCAGTAGCATGCTGGCGGAAGACTTCGCTCCCTCCAACCGTCTCGATGTCGCCAAAGAACAATCCATCGCCTTCATCCGTGCACGCCGTTTCGATCGGATCGGGTTGGTGGCGTTTGCCGGTGAAGCGCTCACGCGGATTCCGGTGACCGTGGATTACGCCGTGCTGGAGCAGGCAGTGCTCGATCTTCGGATAGGTGAACTCGACGACGGAACGGCTATCGGCACGGCGATCGCGACCGGGGCCAACAGGCTGCGCCGGGTCGAGGGGAGGAGCAAGGTGATGGTACTGATGACCGACGGTGAGAACAACCGGGGTCGAATCGATCCACGAACCGCGGCCGAAGCGGCGGAACGCGTGGGGATTCGCATCTACACTATCGGCATCGGTACGGTGGGCGAGGCCCGCACACCCATCGGTACGGGAATTGGCGGCCGGCTGCGGTATCAGACCCTGCCCGTGCGAATCGATGAGGAGCTGCTCCAAGACGTCGCGGAGAGCACAGGCGGTCGATATTTCCGTGCGACTGACGCTGAGGCCCTGAGCCGCATCTTTCAGCAAATCGACCAGCTGGAGAAAACGCCGGTGGAGATCACGCGGTTTACGCAGCACAATGAGGCCTACCGTATTCCCCTGTTGATCGGGCTGGCTGCGCTGGCGCTAGAACTCATGATTGGTGCCACCGTCGTGGTGCGGGTTCCGTGATCTCGTTCGATGCGCCCTTCGTCTTGTATGCCGCGCCGGTGGTGGCCTTGTTCATTGTCGGTCTTGCATTATGGGCGCGCTCTTCCCGAGTGCGGCACGCCCTGGTGTGGTCGGACGACATAGGAGCCGTCGCGCGACAGACGGGACGTTGGGGTGCGGTGGCATTGGGCGTTACAGCGCTGTTGGTGAGCACGGCGCTCGCAGGTCCGCGGTTCGGACGCCGCGTCGTCACGACCGAAACCAAGGCCCTCACAATGGTGCTGGCGGTCGACATATCGCGCTCCATGCTGGCCGAAGACGTTCGGCCATCGCGTCTCGGACGGGTACAACGCGAAGCACGGCGGCTGGTTCAGGATCTCAGGGGAGACCGTATCGGGCTGATTGCGTATGCCGGTCGCAGCTTCATCCTGTCTCCCCTCACAGTAGACGACGGTGCGCTGCAACTCCTGATCGATGGGCTGGCTCCCGACATGGTGAGCGCGGGTGGCACGGAATTGGCCGTCGCACTCGACCAGGCTCGACAACTGTTGCTGGCCGGCCCGGGTGTCGCCGATCGCGTCCTGGTGCTGTTTACCGACGGTGAAGCGCACGACTCGCTGTCGCAGATTTTGTTGGCTGCGGAACGACTGCGACGTGATGGGATCCAGCTGGTCGTGATCGCCGAAGGGGGGGCGGTGCCCGTCGGAATACCACTTCGCGACCCCAACGGAGTGTTGACCGGCTACCAAGAAGACCTGGACGGAAACTTGGTCCAAACGTGGCGCCGTAATGACATCCTCTCAGCCGTCGTGGCTGCGGCGCGAGGCGCGCTGGTTCCCGCGGGACTAGGAGACCAGGCGGGTGCGGTTCGCGACCTGGTCGATTCCTTCAAGCGAGCACCGCAGGCCACAACGACTGCGGCGCAAGACATCTCCAGGGCATGGATCCCGCTGTTGATCGCGGTGGGGGTTTTGCTGTTGCAAACCTACACGCGTCGTACGGCGGCGCTTGCCGGGATCGCGTTCTTGCTGGTGGCGCCACGCACGGCGGTCGGTCAATCCACATTGAGCGACGCCGATCGGGCCTGGCGTGACAGCCTCTTTGCCGAGGCCGCCGACCTGTATGAGGCGCAGACCATGTCACGACAGGGAGGCGACACCGCTTGGCTGAACCTCGGCACGGCGGCGCTTGCCATTGGGGACACCGCTCGCGCCGGTCCGGCGCTCTTGCACGCCGCGGAGTCATTCGATCCGGAATTGCGGTTTCGGGCCTTGTTCAACCTCGGTCTGCTCTTGCTGCGACTCGCGGAGGTCGACGAGTCGAATCGCCAAGCGTACCTCGACGAAGCGCGACGCCGCTACCGCGAGGCGTTGCTCCTGAGGCCCGGGGACGAGGACGCCAAGTGGAATTACGAGGTGACTGTGCGGTCCACACCACCACAGAGCGGCGGTGGCCGACAACCGCCGCCGACGGGTAGAGAGCAAAATGATCCCCGGGGAGATCCCCAGACCGGTCTGAGCCGCGAGCAGGCAGAGCAGATTCTCAACTCCATGTTGGCGGAAGAGCACGAGACGCTGGATAAGATCAATCGACGGCGCGCCCAACCGCGCCAAGCAATGCGGAGGAAGAATTGGTGAACCTCCTCCTGGCTCTAGCGGTGGCGATCCAGCAGCCGCAGGTGGACGCTACAGTGAACCGGACCGAAGCCGAGGTCGGTGACGAGATCGTCGTCACCATCAGCGTCACCGCCGACGGCGGGGTCACCACCGAAGTTTCGGTCCCACCGTTTTCCGATCTCGACCTCACCGGAACCAGCCAGTCGTCAGTGTTCACGTCGATGGGCGTGCGCGGGAGGCGGGAGACGACATGGCAATACCGCTTCCGCGCTGCAGCGCCGGGCCGCGCGGTAATCGGTCCTATTCGCGTTCGCGTTGGGAGCGACTTCATCGATGCCGGAGAACTGTCGGTAATGGTGACTGCCGTGGGTGGTGAAGGCGGTACGGAGTTTCATGAACGGCTTGCCGAAATCGTCGATGCAGCTCCGAATCCGGGAGACGCCGCCGACGTGACCGTACAGGTGATCCCGTCGCGCGACACGATTGTTCTGGGTGAGCAACTGGACCTGGTGGTCGTGGCATGGTTTCCCCGAGACATACGCTCCCGGCTTCGAACCCGCCCCACGCTGACGCCCCCGGAACTGCAGAGTGCCTGGACTTATCCCCGCACCGCTGGCCTCGACGTGGCCAACACACGCGTCGTGGACGGACGCCGGTACGACCTGTTCGTACACCACCAAGTTGCGTTTCCCCTCACCGCCGGAGAGTTGCGAGTGGGACACGCAACGGTGTCGTACAGTCTCCCGTTACGGACCTCCATCCTCAGCCGCGAATTGCCCCAGGAGGTTCAGAGCAAAGACACGACCGTCGTCGTGCTCCCCCAACCGCTCGAAGGTAGGCCTCGGCCGTTCACCGGGGCGGCGGCGCGCAACCTGGAGTTCACCGTAACCGTCGATACCGTTGATTTTAGGATGGGAAATGCCAGCACCATCACTGCAAAGGTCACCGGAGAGGGCAACGTCTCGCTGTGGCCGAAACCCGAGTTCCGGTGGCCCGAAGGCGTGAGGGTGTACGAGGGTCGAACCGCTGTAGACATCGTCACCGAGAACGGTATGATTGGCGGCACCAAGACCTTCACCTATCTCGTGGCACCCGAGTCTACAGGGACCTACGTCATTCCTCCAGCGACCTACAGCTATTTCGCACTGGACTCCGGACGGTATGTGCAGGCGACCGCGCCGCGAGTGCGGCTCGTAGCTCGCGCCGTACGCCCGAGTGCGCGGCGTGACGTTCGGCCGCCTCCGATCATGCCACGTCGAGGCGCCACAGCTCTCGAAGACCTGGGGAGCTGGATTCGCTTGTGGATGCTGGGCTTGATCGCCGGTCTGCCTCCACTCCTCGCCTGTCTCGCGCGTGTCGGCGCTGCAATCCGCCGCCGCCGCAAACCCGTAGAGCGTACGCGCGCCAAGGGTCCCGCTCTGGAGGTGCTCGAGCAGGAGTTCCGTGCGAATATGGAGCGGCTGGTGCCCGACATGGACGCCCGGGAAGGGGACGGCCTGCCTGCGGCCTTGCGGGCTGCCGGTGTCGAAGCGCCGGTGGCCACGCACGCATCCAGGGTGCGCGATCGGCTGCGGCAAGCGTTGTACGGTCCGGAAGGCACATCAGACCCGCTCGAACTCCGCGCCGAAGTGCACGAGGTGCTGCGGGCGTTGCCTGGGGGACGGCACCGAAGCCGACGGATGGTCCGCGCAGCCGGATTGGCGGGGGTCCTGGGCATGATCTGGGCGGGCGCCGCCTCGGCCCAGTCCACGACGGCGGAACAGCTCTACGAGGCTGGCGCCTTTCGAGCCGCAGCAGACAGTTTCCTCATCCGGGCGTCGCAAGAGCCCGCCGACCCGTCGCAATGGTTCAACGCAGGTGCTGCCCTCTTCGGCGCCGGCGAGGAAACCGCCGCTCGCGTTGCGTGGGTCAAGGCTGCGCGGGTCGCTCCCCGGAACGGCACGGTGCGAGCAGCCTTGCAGTTGGTCCCTCCGGTCAACTCTCACGCGCGGACCAATACATGGATTGCGCCGGTTACGGTAATGGAATTGGCGCTGGTGGGGACGATCCTATGGGTTGTGGGTTGGTTGACCTACACCTTCTCTGCGCGTGCGCGGCGGGCGCTGCCGGTTGCCGCCTTCGGGTTGGTGGTTGCCGGCCTGGCCGCGTATCTGCATGACCGCTACACCGAACCCGTTGGGCTGGTTCTGGTCCCGAACGTCGCAGTTCGCGAGGCGCCGTACGGCACTGCCCAGGCAACCACCCGATTTGCCCAGGGGGCTGACGTGCGTATCGAACGCAGCGAAGGCGCGTGGCTACTCGTCAGGAGGGCAGGGTACCGGGGTTGGGTCCTCTCGGCCGAGGTCGGCAGGCTGTAATGGGTCGTATCGTCATTCTACCAGATGCGGTGATCGGTCAGATTGCGGCCGGCGAAGTGGTGGAGCGTCCCGCATCTGTTGTTAAAGAACTCATCGAGAATGCGTTGGACGCCGGCGCAACGGCCATAGAGATCGCATTGGAGGCCGGCGGGAAGACGTCCATCACCGTGAGTGACGACGGAACGGGGATGGACCGAGACGATGCGGTGCTGGCAATCGATCGACACGCCACTAGCAAGATTACGTCGGCCTCGGACCTCATCGGCGTCGCCACACTCGGCTTCCGCGGCGAGGCCCTCTCCGCCATTGCGTCGGTTTCGAAATTCGAGCTGGAAACGGCCCCTGACGAGAACGGCGCTTCATCGGCAGCCACGCGTCTCATAGTGGAGGGAGGTCGCCTCAAAGATGTGCAGCCCACGGCGCGACGACGCGGAACGACGGTGCGGGTGAGGCGGCTGTTCTTCAACGCACCGGCGAGGCGGAAATTTCTCCGCACGTCGGCCACCGAGATGCGTGCAACAGTTGCTGCAGTTTCTGTGCTCGCCTTCATGCGCCTGGACGTGTCCTTCAAGCTCACCAACGACGGGCGCTTGTTGACCGACGCTCCCCGAGTCTCTGCCTTGGGGGATCGCATCGAATCGCTGTTCGGTCGATCCCTTGCCGAAGGACTCATCCCCGTGGACCATCATGCCGGCGCTGTCTCCGTGCGCGGATTCATCCAACGTCCGGCCGATGCCAAACCCACGGGACGCAAAGCGTTTCTCTTCGTCAACGGGCGCCCGTTCCGCGATCCCTTTGTGGTAAGGGCGGCGGAAGTCGGCTATCGAGCAACGATTCACCCTGGGTCCCGACCTACGATGTTCCTCTCACTCGCCGTTCCAGGTGACGCCGTTGACGTGAACGTCCATCCGAGCAAGCTGGAAGTGCGGTTCCGCGACCGTCGCTTTGTAGAGGCTACTGTGGAAGAAGCCGTGCGGTGTGCACTGGGTCAGATTGGTGCCGCTGCCGTCGTGCGTCAGGGAGCGGATCGGCTTCCAGAAGCCGCCGCCGCGTGGGCAGGGGCAGGGGCTGGGTATCCGTCGCGCTCTCCCGAAGGGTCACGAGGCAGTGCTCCCTCGTTGTTCGGGGTCGAACGGTATGCTCCCGCACACGGACCGGCGGAGTTATTTGCAGCCGACGGAGGGTTTCTCCAGATCTTTGACACGTATATCGTGATGCAGACACCCGACGGCCTGGCCATCGTGGATCAGCACTCCGCTCACGAACGGGTACTGTACGAGGCGACTATGAGCCAGTTGAATGGAGAGGGCGCTCCGTCTCAACGCTTGCTTCTCCCTCTCACGGTGGATTTGGAACCACGCGAGCTTGAGGCCGTCGAACAAAATCGTGCCCTGCTGGACGCCATTGGATTTGAGGTGGAGGAGTTCGGAGGTCGGTCGGTCGTTCTCCATGCCGTACCGAACCCGCACCCACGATTCGACGCCCGGCGGTGTTTCGAGGAAGTGGTAGCCGACTTCGCCCGGGGCCGCTTTGGAGGCTGGAATAACCAACTCGAGCGGTTTGCGGCAACGTACGCCTGTCGCGCTGCAATCAAGGCCGGTCAGGTGCTAGAGCAGCGAGAAATCGGCACGCTTCTGCGGCGACTCTTTGGGTGTCAACTGCCACCGCATGACGTGCACGGACGTCCCACGATCGTACAGCTTCCGCGAGAGGAACTGGAGCGCCGCTTTGGGCGGGGCTAAGCCGACCGTCCTCGTGCTGGTTGGACCAACTGCCGTCGGCAAGACCGCGCTCGCCGCCGCGCTCGCCGATCACTGGCCAGTTACCGTCATCTCGGCCGATTCGCGACAAGTATATCGTCGTCTGGACATAGGGACGGGAAAACCTACGGCCGACGTGTTACGGTGTGTCCCGCACATCGGGTTGGATATGGTCGACCCCGGCGAACGCTACAGCGCGGGGCAGTACGCGCGCGACGCGACGCGATGGTTGACGGAGATCGCTCCTTCCCGACGACCGATCGTGATCGGCGGAACCGGGTTCTATATTCGGGCGCTCGTTGACGGGTTGTTTCGAGAGCCGCCCATTGACGCGGAGGTGCGGCAGAAGTTTCGTGCTTGGGCGGCCAACGCAACGGCGCTCGGTGCTTGGGCAGCACGACTCGACCCGGAATACAGTGGAGGGGGCAGGCAACGAGCCGCCCGAACGGTAGAGGTTGCCCTGCTGACGGGTAGGCCGCTGTCCGTATGGCAACGAGAAGCGAAGGCGGAAGGGGCCATGCGGCCTTGGTACGTCCGGCTCACAGCTCCGCGGCGTTTCTTACACGCGCGCATCGCAGCACGGGTCCGGGCAATGCTGGAAGCGGGATGGGTGGATGAGGTGCGACAATTGCTTGCGTCGGGGGTGGCTCCGGACGCCGCCGGCCTGGACGGGGTCGGGTACCGAGAGGTGATATCGCATCTTCAGGGCGCTATTCCCGCCCATCGACTCGCTGAAGCCATTGCGACGAGCACCCGGCAGTATGCCAAGCGCCAGGAAACTTGGTTTCGTCACCAACTGATAGGACATCCCGTAGTGACGTTGGACGCTACCGATCCTCCAAACGTTTTGGCGCGGAGGGTCGTCGAATTATGGGAGGACAGAGAAACCTGATGCGCATTGGGATTACTTGTTATCCCACGTACGGAGGATCCGGTGCAGTGGCCACCGAGCTGGGGCTCGAATTGGCCCAGCGGGGCCATGAGGTGCACGTCATTGCCTATGCCTCTCCCTTTCGGTTGCCGAGGTTCGCGAAGAACGTCTATTTCCACGCCGTCGACGTCAGCGCGACCTATCCCCTCCTGGAGTACTTCCCGTATTCTCTGGCGCTTGCAGTGAAACAGCATGAGGTGGCGCTGCGTGAGCGGTTGGACGTGCTTCATGTCCACTACGCCGTACCCCATGCAACGGCGGCGTTCCTGGCCCGTGAGATGACCGGCGAGGAGCATCCGCTGAAGATCATTACCACCCTGCATGGAACTGACATTACGCTCGTCGGGAAAGAGCAGTCGTTTTTCACCGTCACGAAATTTGCTATTGAGCGCTCGGATGCGGTAACTGCGGTGTCGAATTACTTGCGTGACGAAACATATCGCGCGTTTGGATGCGACGAGTGCGGCATCAAGATGATTCACAATTTCGTCGACCTGAACACGTACCAACCAGTTGAGGAGCGACCCCACGGCTTTGGCCCGCCAGGTGCCAAGATATTGGTGCACACATCCAACTTCCGGCCTTTGAAGTGCGTGCCGAACGTGGTGCGGATCTTTCAGCGAGTTCGGGAAGAAGTTCCCGCTGTGCTGGTTCTCGTTGGAGACGGCCCCGAGCGACCCGAAGCAGAGGCCCTGGTCGAACAACTGGGGTTGCAGGATCACGTCCTCTTTCTGGGCAAGCTGAACATGGTTGTGGACGTGTTGCAGTCCTGTGATCTGTTTCTCCTGCCGAGCACGTCGGAGTCGTTCGGATTGGGAGCCCTGGAGGCGATGGCTTGCGGCTTGCCGGTGGTGGCGAGCGACGTGGGTGGCTTGCCGGAGGTGGTGCGCGACGGCGCGACGGGGGCGCTCCACCCTCCCGACGATCTCGACGGGATGGCTCGCAGTGCCATAGCCCTGCTGGGCAATCAGCAGCGCTGGTCTCGGGCGAGCGAAGCCGCTGTCGCTCGGGCGAGCGAATTCTCCGCGGATCGCATCGTGCCCCAGTACGAAGCTCTCTACGAAGACGTGGTTCGGGGATGAGCTGGTGGGAGGGAATGTTGTTGGGTGTGGTCCAGGGGTTAACGGAGTTCCTGCCGATATCGAGCTCGGGCCATCTCGTGGTTGTGCAAGCGGCGCTGGGAATCACGACACCCGGTGTTGTGATCGAGGTCGTGCTGCACGTCGCGACGTTGCTGGCGGTGGTTATCGTGTACCGGAAGGTGCTTCGGCGGTTGGCCGGTGGCGCAGTCGTGGGGCATCGCACCGCTTGGCGGTACATCGCGCTGCTGGCGATCGGCACCGTACCGGCCGCTCTGGCCGGCCTGTTCCTGGAGGAATGGTTCGAGCGGACATTCCAGTCCCTGTTGCTCGTTGGCCTGAATTTTCTCATCACTGGTACCGTATTGTGGAGCACGCGGGGGAGAGTCCGGCACGCAGACAGACCTTCTCCCAGCACGAAAGGAGCGTTCGGGATCGGCATGGCTCAGGCACTGGCCATCTTGCCGGGGATATCACGGTCGGGAACAACGGTGGCGGCCGCTCTTTGGTTGGGGGTGGATCCCGTCCGCGCCGCCGAGTTCTCGTTCCTGCTCGCCGTTCCAGCCATCGCCGGGGCCGCGGTGCTGCAGATTCCCAACCTGTCCGGCGGCTTGGCGTCCGCCGGAGCGTTGCCGGTTGCCGCAGGTTTCTTAGCAGCGCTGGTTTCGGGCGTCGCGGCAATACGCCTGTTGATCTTTCTCTTGCGGAACAAGGCCTTCCATCGATTCGCGCCGTACTGCTGGGGTATCGGCGCCATCACCATCCTGTTCGCGTCGCTGGGAATGTGAAGTACGACGGTCTCGACGCTACGGCGTTGTCGGCCCGCCTGGGAGCCCCGAACTGTGTCGCCCTCGAGCAAGTGACCAGCACGCTCGACATCATCCACCAGCTTGCCGAGGAAGGGGCGCCACGTGGAACGCTGGTGCTGGCGGATGAGCAGGTGAAGGGCAGGGGCCGGCAGAGTCGTCACTGGCACAGCCCCAGGGGATCCGGGGTTTGGCTGGGTAGTCTCCTGCGTCCTGCCGCGCCGGTAGAGGGTGGAGTGTTGGCGATTCGCGCTGGAATTTGCCTGGTGCGGGCGCTCGCAGATCTCGATGTCGTGGCGAAGCTCAAATGGCCCAATGACATAATGGTTCACGACCGCAAGCTGGCGGGTATCCTGTGCGAGGCCCGATGGAGCGGACAGCAAGTGTTGTGGGTGGCGTTGGGTATTGGAATCAACGTGCACGGTTCTCTCCCCAGGGAGATTGCGGATCGAGCAATCGCGCTGGACGAGGTCCTACCCGGTATCGGCCGGCTCAAAGTGTTGGATGCGCTGATGCCGTGGCTGCGTGAACTGGCCGATCGGCCGACGCTGGGCGAACAGGAGTGCTTCGAGTTTGGGCGGTGTGACTGGCTTGCCGGCCGGCCCGTGCTCGAGCCGGTTGCTGGTACCGCACGGGGGATCGATTGTGACGGAGCGCTCTTGGTCGAGACGTTGGAGGGCATCGAACGGGTGGTGGGAGGAACCATTGTCAGCGCGTGATCTTCCGGTGTGGTCGCGCGGCGTAGCCTTTTTGCTCGTGTTGATCGCCGCGTGGTATGTACCGCGTTCAGATTCGCTGGCCACCCTCGCGGGTTATTCGGCGCCGGAACTCGGCGCCGGCGTGGTGGCCGCTTCCCTGCTGCTGGGCATGCGGCTGCCCCTCGATTTGTGGCCGCAACAACCTGAGCGAGAGCGATTCTCGCTGCCGTTCGCCTTGCTGCTCGCGGTTGTGATGGGTGGACTGATCGTGATGTCGCGATCGAGCGGCATCCCGGGTTCCCTCGCCGAGTCCGATCGTGGGCTCTTGGTAGCGATCGTAGTTGGTGGTACCGCATGGGCCCTCGGATGGGGTAAGATTCGGCAGCGAGCCTTTCTGGGATGGTTCGGCGTCGCTGCGGCCGTTGGATTGGCGCCACTGATCGCGAAGATCATCGCGGCGGCTCTGGAGCAAGAGGGACTGCCACCACTGGAGTTGGGAACGTTCTTCCAGGTCGGTGCTTTTTTCCTGGTCGCCGGCACCGCTGGAGCGCTCGTGACGCAGGAACTCGCTTTTCGCCGTGTGATGATCGGGCAGGCGGGAGATGCAGGATTGGCCCTCGTGCTGATCTCAGCATTAGCGTTTGGGGCATGGCTTGCGGTGGCGCCCGATCCGCCGGGCGGTGCACTTCAGGCCGCGACCTGGGGCACCCTGCAGGGAGTGGTGCTCGGCTCACTCTATGCGTTGTCCCGCTCGCTGCTGGTTCCGGCCCTGTATCACGGAGTCTCCACCGCCGGGTCGCGGGCGTTCGATCTCGCATCCGTGCCGGTGGAAGGGACGATGTCCTTCAACGACCACGTGATGGCAAGGAGGGTGGCGACTGGGATCGTGGCTGCCATGTTAGCCTATCGAGTGAGCCGGCGGTCGGGATTCATCGGTCTCCTCAAACGACGACACGCGACAGATGCTGCTAGCGATTGACATCGGAAACTCCGAGATCACCCTAGGGTTGTTTTCCGCTGACCGAGCTGTGACACAGTGGCGGATGACAACCGTCACGCTGCGCACGCCCGACGAATGGATGAGCACGCTGACGGCGTACTTGGTGCAAGCCGGACATTCTCCAAACGAAGTGCGTGCTGTCATCTGTGCTTCGGTGGCTCCGGCGGTGACACAGGCCCTCATGGAAGGGGTGGAGAAGGCGGTGGGGATCGCACCGGTGTTGGTCGGCCCCGAATCCGAACTTCCCATCGAGCTGGACGTGGAAGAGCCGATGACGGTGGGCGCGGATCGGGTGGTCAATACACTGGCGGCCTCTCAATTGTATCACCGGGACACGATCGTTGTGGATTTTGGGACGGCGACCACGTTCGACTGTATCACCGCCGACGGTCGGTTCATCGGAGGGGTCATCGCTCCGGGCATCCGAACCGCCGCCGGTGATCTCGCCCGCAAGACCGCCAAGTTGCCTGCCACCGAGCTCACCCCTCCGCCCAGAGTCATTGGGCGGCGGACCGAAGACTGCGTTCGTGCTGGAGTGCTGTTCGGCGGCGCGGATGCCACCGATGGACTGGTGAGACGTATCAAGGCCGAGTGGCCGAACAAGTCGGTGCCCTTTGTCGTCGCGACCGGAGGTTTGGCCCCTCGCATGGCCCAGCTGTCTGAGGAGATCGACGAGATCGAGCCAGGCCTCACCTTGATCGGGTTGCGGATTGCGGCGGGTTACCTGGGACTGAAGTGGTAACGCCGGGCCATTGAATTGAAGGCCGCCCGGCGCTAACTTGCGGCGGCTCGGAGCGACTGGAGACATCAGAGATGACATCTGTCGGAGAATCAACAGCGGTTGCAGACTCGGACTGGCGAACGATTGTTCGCGCCGGGGTGCAGCTTGGGGTCGTTACCGCGGTAGGCATCGCGGTTTTTGCGCTCTTGTCTCGCGGGATGGTCGGCACTACAGAGATCATTGTGCAATCGGTGTTGGTTTTGGTAGGCGGGGCCGTCTTTGCCTACGTCCCGTCGATGCTGCTTCGTCCACGGGACACGGACGGCATCGCTTGGGCTGCGATGATCGGGCTGCTCGGTGCGCTGGTGTTCACAGTCATCGACACCGGGCTCTTGCGTCCCGTGAACCTGTACCATTGGACCTGGGACGCCATTGGCGGCGGCAGTGGTTTTTGGTACATCCCGGTGTGGTGGATGGGAGCGGTGTTCTTGGCGTGGTTCGGCGCGTGGGTGGTAGCAGCGAGTTCGCGCCACACGGAAGCCGGCATCCTGGCCATCGCGGGGCAGAGCGTGGGGATTGGGGTGGTGCTGGGTGGGATCTTGATGGCGACCGGTGTCGTGCCCTTCCATAGCACTGGATTCGCACTGGCGTTCGCGGTCGGGTTGCTGTTGCATGTTCCTCTCGCCGGAGTGATGCACAAGGGGTGATCTTTGTAACCCGGAGAATCATCAGGTCGGTTGGTTGGCTGCTCACGCCGTTCGCTGCGTGGGCAGTTTCTTTTTTGGGGGCCTGGGCCGGCGCGCGCATCGGGCGTTTTGTGGAGTCTCCACGATGGGCCTTGGCGTTGCTCATCCTTGGTGCCGCCGTGGGGGCGTTCGCCGGCGCCGGTGCCTGGGTGTGGGGATTGCGACGGGCTTGGCACAGCGCGCTGCGACTCAAGCGAGAGCGGTTGATGCGTGAGAGGGCCGAGAGGAGAGAAAGTGAAGGGGATGCGGGAGTGGAATAAGTCTGGCTTCGCTGCGTACGGGCGGTATTTTCTTTATCTCATCCTTCACATTCGAGAAAAATGCCATGTGCGTACTCAGATTCGTGGTCGCGACGCTGGTGGCGGTCACGCCGGGGCTCGTCGCGCAGAACGCGCAATTCGAAACCACCAAGATCGCGGACGGCGTCTACCAATTTCGCTGGGAGTCGCACAACAGCCTGTTCGTTGTCACTTCCGATGGGGTTGTGGTGATCGACCCTATCTCGACGGATGCGGCTCGACAGCTGGCATCTGAGATTCGCAGCGCGGCACCGGGCGCTACACTCCGGGCCATCGTGTACAGCCACGACCACGACGACCACGCCACCGGCGCGAGGGTGCTGCGAGAGGAATTCGGCGGGTCCATACCGGTGTTTGCTCATGAGAACGCGTGCCCCAAGATCGCCGCCGCCGCGAGCGCCGAGCTACCACCGCCGGATGTCACTTTTTCGCAGCAGCTCACCTTGCATTTTGGCGGATGGAGGCTGGAGTTGCATTACCTGGGCAAGAGCCACAGCGACAACATGGTGGTGGCGTTGCTCCCGGACGCCCGGGTCGCGTTGGATATCGCTCCCTTCCGGACTACCATTTCCCCGAGTTCTTCCAAACGCTAGACCGGCTGCGGTCACTCGACTTTGACACAGTCGTGTTCGGTCACGGCCCACCAGGAGATCGCGCGTCGATCAATCGTCAGATACGCTACTACACGGATCTTCGACGAGCCCTGACCGAGGCCGTCGGCCAAGGTCTCTCGGAGGATGAGGCGGCGGCTCGCGTCCGGTTGCCGGTGTATCGTGATTGGGATGCCTATGGCGACTGGTTCGAGCTGAACGTGCGCGCGATCTACCGTTGGCTGGTGTCCTCGGGATGATTGCTCGACGCCTTCCTCTGTTGCTCGTTGGTGTGATGCTGGGCGCCATGATGATGTGGTCCGGCGGAGCGTCGGCTCAAACGCCGACGCGCGACGCAGCGACACCACTGAAAACCGCGGCAGCCAGGACGATGGATCCGCCGGTGATCGACGGCATCCCGGATGAGGACGTATGGCAAGCGGCAGCGGTGATTTCTGGTTTTGTGCAGAACGAACCGTTTGAGGGTCGTGCGGAGACCGAGCGGACGGAAGTGAGGATTTTGTATGACGATAATGCCGTGTATGTGGCGGCGTGGATGTTCGACGCCGATCCGTCTGCGATCGTGCTCGGCGAGACGCGACGTGACGCCGACCTCTCGGATACGGATGCGTTGCTGATCGTGCTGGATACCTATCTCGATCGTCAGAGCGGATTTGTATTCGGTACGACACCGGCAGGCATCGAGTACGACGGCCAGGTCATCAAGGAGGAGCAGGGAGGGTTTGGCGGCGGCTTTGGTTCCGGCGGTCCTCACCAGCAGCGCGGCTCGGGTGGTGGCTTCAACGTCAACTGGGACGGGAGTTGGGATGTGGCGACCTCCCGCGACGGCGGAGGCTGGTACGCAGAGTTCCGTATTCCTTTAATATCTCAACGCTCAAGGCATCCCTCGAGATGTTCGAGGAGGTGGGGATGGAGGCGTTGCGGCGCAAGTCGGTGGCGCTCACAGGATACCTGGAAACGCTGCTGCACGGGCTGGCGTCGGACAGGTTAGAAATCATCACTCCGGGAGACCGTGAAGCCCGCGGTTGCTGGCTGTCGCTCCGTGTCCGGAACGGGGCGCAGAAAGTGTTCATAAGCTCGCCGACCGCGGTGTCGTGGTAGACTTTCGCGAACCCGACGTAATCCGGGCGGCGCCGGTTCCTCTGTACAACACCTTTGAGGATGTGTTGGTGTTCGTGGATGAATTGAAAAGGGCGCTGATTGGGTAGAACGATGCGTCTGGGAACTGTCGTGTTGAGGTCTTTGATATTGAAGAGGTTACTCGACGTTCTAAACGCTCACACGACCTCTTTGCTTCGTCTGACCTCGAGACACACGGCGCGTGCTTGCGGTACGACATGGCAATCCTGGAAGGACTCGTGCTGAGACACGTTCCCCCGGGAGCATACGAGCTCATTGCGCTGCCGTTGAGATTGGTTGGCTTCGACGCCAGTCCCGTGAGAGCCGTATTGAGGGAGTTATAGGTTCTTGGGTTTGGGTTGTGGGGTCATTCCCGAAACGGCACGCAATCCTTTCTTGCGCCAATAGAGGGCGAGTCCGTACCATGAGAGGTCCGGCGGCGCCCCAAGCTCATACGCTCCCACCTGTTCCTCGCTCAACACCTCCCTGAGATGCGCCAGCACCCGCTCGCCGAACCGGGCGGCCCGGGCCGCGTCGTCGCCCTCTTCGAGCAGTGATTTCCGCACGCGAGCACTCCAGGCGATCAATCGTTCCTCGAGGAGTGCTGCGTGGTGTTCCACGTCTGTGGCAGGCCCGAAGTGCGTCACGAACAGCCGCTCGGGCCGCCACACAGTCGCGGAATTCGGCGCCCCAGGTTTCCCGCTGGAGTTCGACGCAGGCCCGGTAATCGTCGATGGTTTCGAAGAGGCAGATGGGACAGTAGGGAAGCTGGGGACCGCGGGATATGCCCCCACGGCCGCCGTGTTTCGTAGATTGTATGAAATGGCGCCGAAGAGGATATGTGGCGGTGGCGGCGGTCAGCCGGGCACCCTGTCTCTCGACAAGACCTCGTTGGAGGGGACGAAGCGGGTCCACGCGTTCGCGAACCGCACGCCCGGGGGCAGGCGGTCTACGAAGCCCCAGGAGCGGCAGTTTTCACGGCGGAATTCGAGCTCGATGCCCCTAAGGTGCTCGAGTTCATAGGTGAGGGGCCGCTCGGCTACGAGCACGCGATGCAGCGTGCCGTGAAGCGGATGTTGGTGGTTCCCGGAGAGGATATTCTCGGCGACGGTGTGTTGCTCGAACTCCACGGATTCATCGTCGAGTTGATCGAGCCCAAAACGCCGGCCAGCGGTGGAACGGTCACCGTCACGGCTCGAGTGCGGCTGCTTTGCGGTTGTCCGCCCGGGGGGGCTCTGGGACGCCGACGGGAAGTGTCAAGGCGCGGCTGTATGAAGGGACTCGGGTCATACGGGAGGCTATCTTGGAGTATGCCGGGGAGCCAAACATGTTCACCGGTGCTATATCTCTCCAGGATGCAGGCCCGAACGCCAGGCTGGTGGTGCTCGCCAACGACGCGGGGCGAATTTTGGGATGAATATGGGTGCGAGGGTAGGGAGTCGGCCCTGAAGTCGTGAATACCTGGGGTGTGCGCTTCGTCACTACTTCATTGGTTCGATTGTTGTACCCTCTCAGGCATCCGTGCTCGCTTCTCATCTTTACAGGGGGTTCGCTATGAGATCGGCACTGTCTTGGATCCCGATGGTCGTGATCGGACTCGCCGTGCCAGGCGGAGTTCGGGCTCAGCTATCCGTCGAGGAATCCGCCATCGCACTCGATGTCATCGATCGTATGCCTGTTGGATCCGACTCCACCTTCGTTGCGAGCGTAGGGCGCGTCTATTGTTGGACGCTCGTCGCAGGAGCCGAAGGGGAGGTGGCGATCCACCACGTGTGGTTCCAGGGCGATCAGGAGATGGCCGATATTGAGCTTCGCATCGGCGGGTCTCCGTGGCGCACTTGGAGCAACAAAGCCATTGTGCCGGAGTGGACCGGTGCTTGGCGAGTTGAGGTTCGGGACTCGGCGGGGAACGTGATTGAGACGATTCGGTTCACCGTCCAGTGAGCAAGGAGCGGTGAGCAGGGAGCAGGCCACCCACTGCACCGCCGATGTTTGGTGGAGTAGGCCGGCCCGCTCTCTGCTCACCGCTCACAGCTTCGGCAACGTCACCCCTTGTTGCGCCTGGTACTTCCCCTTCTTGTCCTCGTACGACACTTCGCATTCATCATCCCGGTCCGCCTCGAAAAACAACACTTGGGCGATGCCTTCGTTGGCGTATACCTTGGCGGGGAGAGGTGTCGTATTGGAGATCTCGAGCGTAACGTGCCCCTCCCACTTAGGCTCGAACGGAGTAACGTTGGTGACGATACCGCATCGTGCATAAGTACTCTTCCCGACGCATACGGTCAGCACATTGCGGGGAATGCGGAAGTACTCCACCGACCGGGCCAGGGCGAACGAATTGGGTGGGACTATGCATACGTCGCCCTCGAACTCGACAAAGGAACCCGCCTCGAAATTTTTTGGGTCGACAATTGCCGAATTGACGTTCGTGAAGATCTTGAACTCACTCGCGACTCGCATGTGGTACCCGTAGGAAGACACACCGTAGCTGATGGCACCGGAGCTGATTTGCCGGTCCGCGAACGGCTCTATCATGCCTTGTTCCAGCGCCAGCTTCTTGATCCATCGGTCAGACTTGATCGACATTATGATTCACGTGGGTTGTGTTGGGAAAACTCAAGCCGTTTGGCTATGCTGTGAGGCAATCGACCACGTTGCTACAGGTAGCCATCGGCGGGCCCGTAAAGATACGGTGTGGCATCGGTTACGCTACTTGAGCGCCGCTTGACCCTCGTAGGGCCCTTAGGTAGTTTTTTGCCCAACACGTGAAAATTTTCACGAGCTAACGGGCAATGATTCAAGAATACATCCCGATTCTGCTCTATCTCGGGTTCGTAGTTGCCACTGCCATCGGCATGTTGGTGTTTTCCCATATCTTGTCGCCCCGCCGCCCCACAAAAATCAAGGCCTCACCCTACGAATCCGGCATGCCCCCGTTGGGAAGCACCCGGGAGAGGTTCAGTGTTAAGTTCTACCTCATCGCGATGCTGTTCATCGTGTTCGACATCGAGGTGGTGTTTCTGATCCCGTGGGGCGTTCAGTTCAGGCAACTGGGTCTCACCGGGTTCGTGGCTATGGCTATCTTTATCCTGGTCCTCGAGGTCGGCCACGCGTACGCGTGGAAGAGAGGGGCCCTCGAATGGGATTAGACCAACAGGAGCGGAGCGACTCCGGCGGCACCGAATCCGTCGTATCGTCGATTTCGCCTAATTGGGTTACCACCAGGCTCGACTTCCTGGTCAACTGGGGTCGATCAAACAGCTTGTGGCCCATGCCTTTCGGGACGGCCTGCTGCGCCATCGAGTTCATGGCGACGGCCGCGAGCCGGTACGACTTGGCGCGCTTCGGCATGGAACGGATGAGTTTTTCGCCGCGGCAGGCCGACGTCTTGCTCTGCGCCGGACGCCTTCCCTTCAAGCTGGCGTCGGTAATTCGCCGGATTTACGACCAGATGCCGCAACCCAAATGGGTGATTTCGATGGGGGCGTGCGCTTCCACCGGGGGTATCTTCGATAACTACGCAATGGTGCAGGGCATCGACACGGTGATCCCCGTGGATGTGTACGTACCGGGCTGCCCTCCTCGTCCTGAAGGGCTCCTATATGGCATTCTGATGCTGCAGAAAAAGGTCCGCGGGGAAACGCTTGCCGACAGTTCCTTGCGGGACGAGCAGGAGCTGGATGGCCAGGGATTGCGGCTCCCACCGAGTTTGGTGGACGAACTCTCGGAGCCCTTCGGTAACTCCATCCATCAAACCCGTTCAGGGTAATCCCATTGAATCCCACAGTTCAGGCGCTCCGGAGCAAATTCCAGGGGGCGATCGGCCGCGCTGCCGTGTCCTGTGGCGACACCATCGTCTACGTGAAGGCAGCCAACCTCTCTGAAGTGATGGCGTTTCTCAAAGAGGGGCCCGACCAGGAATACAACTATCTCGTCGACATCACCGCCGTCGAATATCGGGATCCTGAGCGCCCGCTGGAGATGGTGTACGAACTTTTCTCGTTGGCACGTCGGGCGCAACTGCGCGTCAAGGTGGAGCTCGATAAGTCCGACGAACTCGTCGTCGATTCGCTGGTGCCGTTGTGGAACGGGGCGAATTGGTTGGAAAGGGAGGTCTTCGACATGTTCGGGGTGCGGTTCGCCGGTCATCCCGATCTGCGGCGCATCTTGATGTGGGAGACCTATGCTGAGGGCCATCCGTTACGCAAGGATTTCCCGTTGCGGGGACGCTTTTCCCGTGCCGAGCAGGTGCGTCAGGCGTTGAACGCAAACCCCGAAGCCCACTATTCCATGGAAGAGATTTCCATCGCTCAGGCATACCACGAAATTCCAGCGGAGATGCGAGAGCGGCTCGCGCGAGGTGAGCGGGGAAAGATTGCCGAGCCGGAGAACTCCTGACGATGGGCACGAAACGCACGATCGAACTTGAGGTCGCCACGTCCGGCGTCGACGCACAGGGGAAAGCCGCCCGGGTTCCCCTGGGGGTTGCAGACCAGACCGGCGTCGGGATCCTGACCGATCGGGAAGAGCCCGCACTCGGTGGCGACCACATGCTGGTGAATATCGGTCCCCAGCACCCCGCAACCCACGGTGTTCTGCGTTTGGTGGTGGAACTCGACGGGGAAGTGGTGGTGCGGGTCATTCCGCATATTGGGTACTTGCACAGTGGGTTTGAAAAACTCGGCGAGTACCGCTACTACAACCAGATCGTGCCGCTCACCGACCGGATGGACTATCTCGCGCCGATGTCCAACAACGTGTGTTTGGCTCTGGCGGTCGAAAAGCTGATGGGCATCGAGATCACGGAGCGCTGCAAGGTTCTTCGGGTCATCGCCTGCGAGTTGAGCCGGATCATCTCGCACCTCGTGTGGTTGGGTACGACAGCGATCGACCTCGGGGCCTTCACCCCGTTCCTCTGGTGCTTTCAAGAGCGAGAGCGGGTTTACAACCTCCAGGAGATGTGGACGGGCGCCCGGCTCACGACGAGCCTGACTCGGGTTGGCGGATTGATGGCCGATATCCCCGACGGGTTCACTGAGGGAGTGCGCGAGTTCTGCTCCACCTTCCCGAAGACGATGGACGAGACAGATCGCTTGCTCACGCGCAACGGCATCTGGTGCGGGAGAACGCAAGACATCGGCATCTTGACCGCCGAGGAAGCGATCAACTACTCGCTGTCGGGTCCTATGTTGCGGGCGAGCGGCGTGCCGTACGACGTGCGGAAAGACCGACCGTACCTCGACTATGAGACTTACGATTTCGAGGTCCCCGTCGGTGAGAAGGGCGATGTGTACGACCGCTATTTGTGCCGGTTCGAAGAGATGCGCCAGTCGGTACGGATCCTCGAGCAGGCGCTCGATCGTCTCCCGGACGGTCCTATCAACGTGGATGATTCCCGTGTGTCGCTTCCGCCGAAATCAGAGGCGATGAACGACATGGAGGCGATGATCTTCCACTTCAAGCAGGTGATGGAAGGGATCGAGGCGCCGGTGGGCGAGGCGTATATGCCTATAGAAGGACCGAAGGGCGAGCTTGGCTACTACTTCGTGTCAGATGGAACTGCCAAGCCGGTGCGATTCCGGGTCCGACCCCCGGCGTTCATCAATCTCGCCTCGCTGCCTAAAATGGCCGAGGGGCACTTGCTGTCTGATTTGATCGCAATCAACGCGAGCGTGGACATTGTAATGGGAGAGGTGGATCGATGACGGGAAGTGAGATAGACGGACGGACAGTTGGACGGAGGCGGCGTACGACTGCGCATCTGTTGAGAATGATGTAATGGAGCAGACTGCCGCATACTCGCAGGTTTTCGTCGGCGACAATCGTAAGCGCTTGGATGAGGTACTGGCGCGCTACCCAGCCAAGCGGGCTGGGCTGCTTGCGGCGTTGTGGATGGTACAGGAGCACCACGGTTGGGTTTCCGACGAAGCCATGGCCGAGACTGCCGATGTGTTGGGGCTGACGCCTTCCTACGTCAAGGGCGTTGTCACTTTTTACACGATGTACCACCAGCATCCGGTGGGTAAGACCTTCGTGCAGGTTTGTACCACCACTCCATGCAACATTTGTGGCGCCGAAGGCGTGGTGGAGGCCTTTCTCGAGCATACAGGCTGTGGCGATCTTGGCGCGACGTCGCCGGACGGAAAGTTCACGGTGATACAGGTGGAATGTCTCGGCGCGTGCGGATTCGCGACGCCGGTGATGATGAATGAAGACGTGATCGAGGGCGTGACGCCCGAAAAGGTGCCCGACCTCGTGAAGCAATACTCCTGACTATGGGATACCCACACAAGCCACACGAGAAGGAGACGGTCATCCTCAGCGAATACTTCGGCGATGCCGAAGCACGTTCGTATGATGGCTGGGTGAAGCGCGGCGGCTACAAGGCCTTGAAAGCCTCGTTGGGGATGCAGCCGGCTGAAGTCGTGGAGATCGTCAAGAGTTCCGGGCTGCGCGGTCGCGGCGGAGCCGGATTCCCGACCGGCGTGAAGTGGTCGTTCATGCCGAAAGAGAAATCCAAGCCTCACTACCTCTGCTGTAATGCAGACGAAGCAGAGCCTGGCACGTTCAAGGACCGGGAGATCATGCGGTGGACACCTCATGCCTTGATCGAGGGGTGTGCCATAGCCCAATACGCGATCCAGGCAGAGATCACGTACATCTATATAAGGGGCGAGTTCACGGAGCCCCTGCACATCATGCAGGCCGCATTGGACGACGCGTACGGGAACGGTGTGCTGGGTGACAATGCCATGGGCAGCGGGCAGCGGCTGGATATGTATATCCATCGAGGGGCCGGAGCGTACATCTGCGGCGAGGAAACCGCGCTCATGAATTCCATCGAGGGCCAGCGTGGCAACCCGCGCATCAGGCCGCCGTTCCCGGCGGCATCCGGCGTGTTCGGTATGCCCACGACGATCAACAATGTCGAGACGTTGGCCGCCGTGCCGCACATCGTCAACCGCGGCCCCGAATGGCACAAGGGTCTCTCGCTGAACAACGAGAAGAGTTGCGGCACGAAGTTGTTCAGCGTCGCGGGACACGTACAGCGACCCGGCAACTACGAAGTCACAATGGGTTTTCCGCTAGGTGAGCTCATCAACGATCTCTGCGGTGGTATGCGTCAGGGACGGACGCTCAAGGCCTGCATACCCGGTGGCTCATCGGTGCCCATGCTCAATAGAGAGGAGACCGAGAGCTGCTTGCTCGATTACGAAGGCTGTGTGGAAAAGGGCACGATGCTGGGGTCCGGTGGCGTGATCGTGTTTGATGACAGCGCGAACATGGTGTATCAGACCATGCTGCTGGCCCGCTTCTATGCGCACGAGTCGTGCGCTCAGTGCACCCAGTGTCGCGAAGGAACCGGGTGGACCGTTCGCATCCTCGAACGGATTTTGGCCGGTCAAGGTGAGCAAAAGGACCTGGATCTGCTGTTGGACCTCGCGGATCAAATGACGGGCAAGACGATTTGTGTGCTGTCTGATTCGTGTGCAGCCGTAGTCATCAGCGCAATCAAGAAATTCCGCAACGAGTTCGAAGCCTACATCGCCGGCACACGCGAGCCCGCGGTGGTCGCGGCAGGGGTGGGGTGATATCTATGGCAGATCAGGAACTCGTCACACTAACTATCGAGGGGGTCGAGGTCAGTGTTCCCAAGGGAACGATGATCTTGGAGGCTGCCAAACAAGCGGGGGTGTTGATACCGCACTATTGCTATCACCCGGGCCTCCCGATTGCCGGCGTGTGCCGTATGTGCCTCATCGAGGTCGAAGGGACGCCGAAGCTGCAGATCGGCTGTGCGATGGAGGTGGCGCAGGGACAAGTCGTCAATGTGTTCGGCGATGAGGCGCTCAAAGCCAGAGAGTCCGTGCTGGAGTTCTTGCTCATCAATCATCCTCTCGATTGTCCCATTTGCGATCAGGCTGGGGAATGCGAGCTGCAAAACTACGTGTTCCAGGAAGGCCGATCCAACACCAGGTATGCCGAGTACGCCAAGCGGTTCAGTCCGGTGGAGGATTTCGGTGGGGATGTACTTTACGTGCCCAATCGCTGCATTCTGTGCACGCGTTGCGTGCGGTTCATGGAGCATGTCGCTGACGAACCGGTACTCAACGTCAGTGAGCGAGGTGACCGTGCTTTCATTGGCATCCATCCGGACGCGACGCTAGACCACGAGTGGGCCGGAAACGTGGTAGACCTCTGTCCGGTCGGCTCTCTGATTTCCAAGGATTTTCTTCACAAGGCCCGGGCCTGGGAGCTCGACAGAACGCCGAGCGTGTGCACCGGCTGCTCCCAGGGCTGCAACATCAATATCGATACGCGAAGCGATGTGGTGGTTCGCGTCAGGCCGAGGCCCAACCCTGAAGTAAATCGGCATTTCATCTGCGATACCGGTCGCATGCATTATCGCTGGATGAATCGGGGAGACCGCATCGAGGCCCCGTTGATATCGCGGGGCGGAGAGCTGCAGGCGGCAGATTGGGATCACGCGCTCAGCGAGGCGGCGCGACTCGTGAGCGGCTCGAGTGGACGGGCGGTAGTGCTGGTTTCTCCGAACGCGTCTAACGAGGCGATGTTCCTTGCCAAGAGGCTCGTGGCCCAGTTCACAGCGACTCTGTCTTTCCGGGTGGAGCGGGTGGACGGTGAGATTCCGCTCAGCGGCGTGCCTGGCTTGGCGCTTCGAGCCGAACGTGCGGCGAACGTAGCCGGGGCGACGGCGTTGGGCTACCGAGACGACTTCGACGCTGCAGTGCAGGCCATCGAAGGGGCCTCCCTCGTCATTGTGGTGGACGATGATCTCGAGGGTGTGAGCCGCGAGGCGCTCCAGAAGGCGGTCAACGCCGTGTACCTCGGCACGGTTCTGCCGGATACGGCGCGGCGAGCGAGCCTGGTCCTGCCCGTGGCAAACACTGCAGAAGAAGACGGCACGTTGGTGAATCGCGACGGGCGCGTGCAGCGGTACCTGCAAGCCAAGCCTGCGCCCGGCATGGCGCGACCGGCTTGGTGGGTCTTGGGGGAGGTGCTCAAAGAGCTAGGCCGGGGCGAGTCGCTGTTCAGCGCCGACGAAGCGTTTGCGCTGGTGGCGGAAGCCGAAGGTCCGTTCCGAGGACTCAGCTATGCGAACCTCGGCATGCACGGAAGAACTGTGTCTGAAGCGAGAGTGTCGGTGTGACGCCGGAGCTCAAGGGTTTTATTCTCCTTTCGTTGATCAAGATCATCGTCGTGTTCTCGGTGATGATGGTGGGCGTGATGATGGTCATCTGGATGGAGCGACGGGTCAGCGCTTGGAAGCAGGACCGCTTGGGTCCCAACCGGGTCGGGCCCCAAGGGTTGCTTCAGTCGGTGGCGGACGGCATCAAGAATTTTGCTAAAGAAGAGCTGTGGCCGGCCCAAGCCAACAAGTTGCTCTTCGTGTTGGCGCCGGCCTTGTCGTTCATCCCTGCCATGCTCACGTTTGCGGTCATCCCGTTTGCGGCTCCGCTGCCCGTAAACTTCGATTTCACGGTGCCGATCCTCGGGCAGTTCGTTCATGCCGGCCCGATGCCCATGATGATCGCGGACTTGCCCATCGGCATGTTGTTCATCGTGGCGATTGGCAGCCTTTCCGTATACGGAATCGTGTTGGCTGGTTGGTCGTCCGCCAACAAGTATTCGTTGTTGGGAGGCCTGCGGGCGAGCGCCCAGATGGTGAGTTATGAGGTGGCCCTCGGCTTCAGCTTCGTCGGCGTGCTCATGCTGACCGGCAACGTCACCCTCCCGGAGATCGTGGCCCATCAGCAAGACTCTGTGTGGTTTGCGTTCGCGCTCACTCTGGGATTTATCCTCTTCTTCATAAGCAACCTGGCGGAAACCAATCGGCTGCCGTTCGACCTGCCCGAGACTGAGTCGGAGCTCGTAACAGGATTCCACACCGAATACAGCTCGATGAAATTTGCCATGTTCTTCATGGCGGAATACACCCATATCATCACAGGGTCGGCTCTCGTGGCCACACTCTTTCTCGGCGGGTGGGACATTCCGTTCACGTCATGGGATTCCGGTGATCCGACGGTGTTGAAGTCGCTCCTGACCCTGGCGTTCTTCGTGATGAAGACGCTGTTCTTCATCTACGTCTTCATCTGGATTCGTTGGACGCTGCCGCGATTTCGCTTCGATCAGCTCATGCAACTCGGTTGGAAGTTCATGCTCCCAGTGCTTCTGAGCTATATCCTGATTCTCGGTGCTACCGTTCTGGTGCTCGACGGCATCGGTTGGTCGAGCGGACTCCGCTACGGCGCGGCTCTGTTCGTCATGAACGCCGTTCTGGCATACATCGTGTTCTTTCTTCTCGACAACAACCGCCTGCTGTTAGGGCGCACGCACAGGGAGGTGGGAACCTAATGGCCATCACCATCGTGACGGTACGGCGACCGGAGGGCGATGTCAGCTATCTCAGGGCTACGCTGAAGGGTATGGCGTTGACGTTCAACCATCTCTTCCGCAAGAAGGTCACCATGCAGTACCCGGAACAGAAATCGGACGATACGTGGAAGATTTCGGCTCGCTGGCGCGGTACCCATCGCATGCTCACGGACGAACAGGGTCGGGCGAAGTGCGTGGCCTGCGGTCTCTGTCCGCAGGTGTGTCCCGCCAACTGCATCAAGCTGGTTCCAGGAGAAGACGAGGAGGGCAACCGCTACCCCCTCATTTACGAGATCGACGAATTCCGGTGCGTGTTTTGCGGCTACTGTCAGGAAGTCTGTCCCGAAGAAGCCATTCACGTCGGCGTGCATTACGAAAATGCCGAATACGAGCGGGAACGCTTCGTGTACGATCTGGAGCGGCTGTGTGCGCAGACACATCCGGTGTCCACCCTGTGGGATCCGTCCGATCCCAAGGGCGAATAAAGGAATGCTGGAAGCCGTTTTCTGGGGCCACGCTGTGATCGCCATCGTATCCGCGCTGCTCTGCGTAACGCGGCGGAGTCCGGTGGCGAGCGCATTGTGGCTGATCATGACGTTGTTCGCGACAGCAGTAATGTTTCTGCTGCTGGACGCACACTTCATTGCCGCGCTGCAGGTGATGGTATATTCCGGCGCGATTATGGTGCTGTTCCTGTTCGTGATCATGTTGCTGAACCTGGGCGACCAGTCGGTGACGGACATGAAGGGATGGTTCGGCCGCATGGTTGGGTTGGCTTTGGGCGTGTTCGTGGCGGTGGAGCTGTGGGTGATCACGAAGGTGGCGCCTGTCGACCAAATTCGCCTACCCGCTGGCGAGTTGGACCGCATGACGGTCGACGAGGGTGTGATCGGCCTGGTCGCTCAGGCTCTGTACACCACCTACCTGCTGCCCTTCCTGCTCACTGCTATTCTCTTGCTCGCGGCGATCGCGGGAGCCGTCGTCCTGGCCAAGCGGAGAGTCTGAATGCTGCTCGGTCCTGCCCTCGGCGTTTCGGCGATTCTGTTCTCGATAGGCGTGCTCGGCGTGCTGATCAGACGCAACGCGATCATCATCTTCATGTGCGTCGAATTGATGCTCAACGCCGTGAACCTGTCGTTCGTGGCGTTGGCACAGCAGCTCGGTACGGACGGTCAAGTGTTTGTCTTCTTTGTTATGACCGTGGCTGCAGCGGAAGCGACCGTGGGCTTCGCCATCATCATAGCGATCTACCGTCATAAGGAAACGCTCGACTTGCAGAACTTGAACCTGCTTCGAGGATAATGCCCAGCTCGGTGTCAATGATCTGGCTCGCGGTGCTCCTGCCGTTCCTGGGCTTTCTGGCGAACGGTTGGTTGAGCTTCTTCCGGCCGGACGCGAAACGCGCCGTGAGTGTAATAGGCGTCGGTGTTCTGGTCGCCTCCTTCATCTCCGCTCTTGCCGGGGTGGTGGGACTCGTGGGGGCCGTACATGACGTGCCCTACATCGTGCACATGTGGTCGTGGATGCCGGTTGGTGAGCTGCAGGTCGATCTGGCGTTCCAGGTCGACGAGTTGTCGGCCGTCATGCTCATGGTAGTGACCGGTGTCGGTGCCCTGATCCACGTGTTCAGCGTGGGATACATGCGTGAGGACAGATCGTACCCACGGTATTTCGCCTACCTGAACCTGTTTGTCTTCTTCATGCTGGTGCTGGTGCTCGGCGCCAACTTTCCGGTCCTGTTCGTCGGGTGGGAAGGGGTGGGTCTCTGCAGCTACCTCCTCATCGGGTTCTGGTTCGACGACGAGGCCAAGGCGACTGCCGGTAAGAAGGCGTTCATCATGAACCGGATCGGCGACTTCGGGTTGCTGTTGGCCATGTTCATGATTTTCCGGGCGGTTGGGTCGTTGGATTTTCTGGAGGTCTTCGAGGCCGCGCCGGCCGCGTTCGTCACCAACGGACCTGAGATCACGCTCATCACACTCTTTCTCTTTCTCGGCTGCATCGGTAAATCTGCCCAGATCCCACTCTACACCTGGCTCCCGGACGCCATGGCAGGTCCCACGCCGGTGTCCGCACTGATCCACGCGGCAACGATGGTGACGGCTGGCGTGTACCTAATAGCCCGCACCAATGTGCTGTTCGCGATGGCGCCGGTCTCCGGAGCAGTGGTAGCCCTGGTGGGTGCCGTCACCGCCCTATTCGCCGCGACGATCGCCCTCAAGCAGTGGGATATCAAGAAGGTTCTGGCGTATTCCACGGTGTCGCAATTGGGATACATGTTCGTCGGTGTGGGCGTGGGCGCCTACGCGGCCGGAATCTTTCACCTCGTTACGCACGCGTTCTTCAAGGCGCTCTTGTTTCTTGGCGCTGGGAGCGTGATTCACGTCATGCATCACGCGTACCAGCACACGCACAGCGGTGAAGACGCTCAAGATATGCGGAATATGGGCGGCCTCGGGAAGTTCATGCCGTGGACCGCGGCGGTCATGTGGGTCGCGACGCTTGCGATTGCCGGGGTGCCGGGACTCTCGGGGTTCTTCTCGAAGGATCAGATACTGGCAGAAGCCTTTGCGCGTGGCCAGGACGCGTTCTTGTTCTACGTGATTTGGGCTCTCGGAGCCGTAGCGGCACTGCTCACGGCGTTCTACATGACCCGCCTCATGCTCTACGCCTTCCACGGGCCCAATCGCACTGGTGAGGCGGAAGCGAAACACCTGCATGAAGCACCCTGGGTGATGACGGGCCCGCTGGTGGTGCTCGCCGCGGGAAGTGTGCTCGGCGGTTTCCTCAACCTGCCGCACGTGTTGCCGGGGGCAGAGTGGCTGGAGCGTTGGCTCGAGCCGGTTACTGAAGGGTCTGTGCCGTATCTGTCGGAAGCGCATCTGTCCGAGGGATTGGAGTGGGGCCTCATGGGGCTCGCTACGTTGATCGCTGCGGTGGGCATGATCGCTGCCTGGTACTTCCTGAAGCCGGATCGCCTCGGGGCGGCGAAAGCCGCGCCTGCGGAGACCGGTGTCCAGCGCGTCTTACTGAACAAGTATTATGTCGACGAACTGTACAACGCACTGATCGTACGGCCCACCGACTGGGTGTCACGCAAAGTGCTTTGGAGGATCATCGATATGGGTGCCATCGACGGCGCCGTCGTTCACGGTGCCGCCAAGGTGGGCCGGCTGTTGGGGTGGATCGGGACCCGGTTCCAAACCGGGAATCTCGGTACTTACGTGGTGCTGTTCGTCATAGGAGTGCTCTTCGTCCTGAGTGCGGTGGCGGGGTGAGGGCGAGATGAGCGGGTTCCTTGCGAGTATTGGGTACGGGCAGTGGGTGCTCGAAGCCATCATGTTCGTTCCGCTGCTCGGTGCTCTCATTGTCATAATGGGACCGAGCGGACAAGCGAAGAAGATCGCGCTTTGGTTCGCGCTCGTCGAGTTCGTCTTGTCGCTGGGGTTGTGGTGGGCGTTCGACCAGGGCACGGCGTCGATGCAGTTCGAGGTCTACCACGAGTGGATCCCGGCGTGGGGGATCGCATATCACCTGGGCATTGACGGCGTGTCATTGTTCATGGTGTTGCTCACCACCTTCATGATGCCTCTCACGATCCTTGGTAGCTGGAACTACATCAAGGAGCGGGAAAGCCCGTTCTATGCCCTCATGCTGGTGCTCACCACCGGCATGTTGGGTGTATTCGTTGCCCTCGACATGTTCCTGTTTTACGTATTCTGGGAGATTATGCTGATCCCGATGTATTTCATCATCGGGGTGTGGGGTGGTGCAAGACGGCTCTATGCCACAATCAAGTTTTTCATGTTTACATTTTTTGGGTCGCTGCTCATGCTGGTGGCGATCCTCGTTATGTATCGCGTGGTTGGGCGCGAGACGGGCGATTACTCCTTCAGTTACAGTCATCTGCTGCATAACACACAGTATCTGGGACAGTGGGCCTTCTGGTTGTTCGGCGCCTTCTTCCTGGCGTTCGCCATCAAGGTCCCCATGTTCCCGTTTCACACCTGGCTGCCCGACGCGCACGTTGAGGCGCCTACCCCCGGATCGGTCATCCTAGCGGGAATCCTCTTGAAGATGGGTGCGTACGGATTCCTGCGGTTTGCCGTACCCTTCTTCCCTCACGTTGCACTCGACCCCACGGTTGTTGTGATCGTCGTCACGCTTGCCGTGGTGGGAATCATTTACGGTGCGCTGGTTGCGCTGGTGCAGCCGGATTTCAAGAAACTCGTGGCGTATTCGTCTGTGAGCCACCTGGGGTTCGTGATGCTCGGGATCTGGGCCCTGACGCTGCAAAGCATTCAGGGCGCCATCGTCATCATGATCAACCATGGCATCTCGACTGGCGCACTCTTTTTCATGGCGGGCATGATGTACGAGCGACGTCACACTCGGGAGATTGCCGACTTCGGCGGCATCGCGAGAGTGGTGCCTGCCTTCGCGGCCATCCTCACGCTCGTGGCCCTGTCTTCGATCGGCTTGCCGGGTACGAACGGCTTTGTGGGTGAATTCTTGGTGCTGATCGGGTCGTTCCGTCAGTATCCGGTGGCCACGGCGATCGCCACGACCGGGGTCGTCTTCGCGGCCATGTATCTCTTGCTCGCGCTGCAGCGGGTCCTCTTTGGGAAGTTGGATAACCCCGCCAACGAGAAGATGCAGGATCTCTCGATCCGCGAGCTATTCGTGTTGGGCCCGCTGGTGGTATGCATCGTGTGGATTGGGTTATATCCCGCGCCGATCTTGCGCCGAGTTGAGGTGTCAGCGCAAGCATTGGTGACACAGGTACGCGACCAGGTACGCGTGCAGGCCAAAGGGATTCCCGGGGAACAGCAGCCGCTAGGCAAGCTTGGAGACGACGAGTAATGGGAATGGTGGTGGATCTCGCGACGCCTGCAGGCCTGTTTTGGGGCATGCTCCCGGAGGTCGTGCTCACCGGGTGGGCCTTGGCGTTGATGCTGGTTGTGGGGTGGCGTCACAGCGGGGAAGAGGACCAGCGGTTCGCCGGCCAGCTCGCGTTGGCAGCTCTCGTGAGCACGCTGTTCGCCTTGTGGTGGCTCTGGGCCAAGGATGCGCGGCCCGACGGCATCGCGCTGATGATCGCGTTGGATGGCTTCCGGTACGCGTCGTCCACCATCTTCCTCCTGGGTGCCATCATGACGGTAATGCTGTCGCTCGGTTACGTTGGGCGCGAACGCATTCACACTCCCGAGTATTATCTCCTCATCCTCTTTGCAACGATCGGTATGATGGTCATGTCGGCGGCGGCCGACCTGATCGTGCTGTTCCTGGGGCTGGAGATCATGTCCGTCTGCGTGTATGTACTGACGGGCATCAACCGTAAGAGCGTGTTCGGAGCCGAGGCCGCGCTGAAATATTTCCTGTTGGGGGCATTCGCATCGGGGTTCGTGATTTACGGCATTGCACTCATCTACGGCGCCACCGGCACGACCAACCTCACACTCATCGCCGTGAGGATCACCAACCTGGGGCTGCAATCCAACGGCATGCTAATGGCCGGCATTGGATTGCTGATCATCGGATTCGCGTTCAAGGTGGGAGCCGTGCCGTTCCACATGTGGACCCCGGATGTGTACGACGGGGCGCCGACGCCCATCACGGGATTCATGGCGGCTGCGGTCAAAGCAGCAGCGTTTGCCGCGTTGATGCGCATCATGGTCCACTCACTCGGCGAGTCGATCGGTACGTGGCAGAACGCCGTGTGGTGGCTGGCCGTCGTCACCATGCTCGGCGGCAACCTCATGGCCTTGGCGCAGCGGCATCTGAAACGGATGCTGGCGTACAGCTCGATCGCCCACGCCGGATACCTGCTCACGGCGGTCGTCAGTGGGACGGAGACAGGAGCGGCGGCCTACCTGTTTTATGCCCTCGCCTACACCCTCGTCACCCTCGGCGCGTTCGGCGTGCTGGCGGTCGTGGGCCGCAACGGCGAGCGCGACGTGCGTATCGACGACCTGGCGGGTCTGGCGGCGAAGCAACCCTGGATAGCCTTTGCCATGGCGGTGTTCATGTTGTCGCTGTTGGGTTTCCCCGGCACCGCCGGCTTCATGGCCAAGTGGTACGTTCTCATGTCTGCCATCGAAGCGGATCAGTGGACGCTCAGCATAATGCTCGTCTTGGCCAGTGTGGTATCCGCGGGCTACTACCTACCGGTGGTCATGGAGATGTACATGAACCCGCCCATCACGGAAAAGGCACACCAGGAGAGCGTGGCGGTCGGCGCAGGGCGGTGGGTCATCGGAGCGACGGCGGCGCTGCTGCTGCTCTTCGGTTTCTTCCCGGGCCGACTGATGGATGTGTCGCGCTCGAGCAGCGATGATCTGAAGCCCTCGGTAGCCTTCACCTACAATGACACCAACGACTCGGGCGACGGTTTCCTGAAAGAGTTCACCGCGGGTGAACGCTGACGACATCTTTGTGACTGTGAAATGAAAGTCTCCCCATCCATCTTCCGGCAATATGACATCAGGGGTGTGGTGGGCGATGAGCTCGACGCACAGGTGGCGCATGCGATCGGCCGGGCCGTAGCCACAGACGCACGACAGAGTACGGGCAAGGCCGCGCGCCTCGCAGTGGGCCGAGACAACCGGCCCAGCGGTGAGCTGCTGGCGCACGCGCTGGGAGACGGCATGGCGGCGGCTGGCGCGACGGCGATCGACATCGGCATGTTGCCGACTCCGGCGCTCTACCTAGCGCTGCATGAACTCGGCGTGGATGGCGGTGTGCAGGTCACCGGCTCCCATAATCCACCTCAGTTTAACGGCTTCAAGATGGTGGTAGGAGGTGTAACGCTACACGGTGAGGACGTTCAGGAATTGCGGCGGTTGATTGAGGATGACGCGACGGACGACGGCGCCGGGAGCCTCGAGGTCGAAACCACTGTACTCGAGAGGTATTCGGCTGCAATCCTAGAACGCAACGGGCCGCTGGCTAGGCCCATTCGCGTCGTCGTGGACTGCGGCAACGGCGTGACGAGTCTCGTTGCGGAAAGGGTCTTGTCCCGACTTGGCGCTGATGTAACGCCGCTGTTCTGCGAATCGGACGGCACGTTTCCCAATCACCATCCCGATCCCACGGTACTGGAAAATCTCACCGATCTGCAAGAGGCCGTGCGTCGTGGGAGAGCTGCGCTGGGCATTGCGTTTGACGGTGACGGAGATCGCATCGGCGTCGTGGACGAGCGCGGCGAGGTTGTTTACGGCGATAAGCTGCTCGCGCTCTTCGGCAGGGATCTGGTGCAGCGGTTGGGCGATGGGCACTCGGTCATTTTCGACGTCAAGTGCTCCGACGTTCTTGCCGGTGATCTGGAGAAATCCGGTCTCCAACCGGTGATGTGGAAGACGGGGCATTCGCTCATCAAGGCCAAGATGAAGGAGTTGGGATCGCCGCTGGCGGGTGAGATGAGCGGCCACATGTTCTTTGGTGGGGACTACTACGGCTTCGACGACGCACTGTTCGCGGCAGCGCGACTGTTGGATTATCTGGCCAAGATGAACGAGCCGGTCTCCGTCATGTTGTCCAACCTGCCGCAACGCTGCTCCACGCCTGAGTTGCGGGTGGACTGTGATGACGACAGGAAGTTCGACATCGTGGCCCGGGCCGTCGAGCACTTTTCATCCAGGTACGAGACATCGAATATCGATGGTGTGCGGATTTCGTTTGCGGACGGCTGGGGTCTCATCCGAGCATCGAACACGCAGCCGGTGCTGGTGATGCGGTTCGAGGCGGGGAGTGAAGAGGGCCTGCGGTCGTATCGTGGTGAGGTTGAGGAATGGCTAGAACGTGAGATGTGAGAGGGGAGAAGGGAGAGGGCCCCACCCCGGCATGTTGTAATCTTTTTCCCCTTCCGCCTTTCTGTACTTCCGGCCATCCGTCCTACCTGTTCGCTGGCAAATCCAACGCCCTCCGATCTACGATCCGTCCGCCTTGATCACGCGCTCGATTTTCTGCGCATTGCTGATATCATCGAGTGGATTGCCTTGCAACAAGACCATATCGGCCAGTTTTCCCTCATCGATCGAACCCATGTCCCGTTCCTTCCCGAGGAAGATGGCGGCGTTGAGGGTGCCGATACGTATGGCTTCCAACTCGGGTATGCCGCCGGCGCCGATATTCTCGTAAATGGTGTAGCGGTCGGGAGGGGTGGTCTTGAGACGGTCGAGATGGTTTGCCATGGCGCAACGAAATTAGGACGTTCTCAGGCTTTCGGCGAGGGGACGGCCTCCGGGGTTCCGGCAAGGGCTCCCTGGAAGCCATATTAACCACATGAGAGAACCACGCAGCAACATGCGACTCGCCCGCGCCTGCTCCCTGTTGGTCTCGCTATGGTAGCTGGGTTGTGTGGCCCGCAACGACGTCTCACCCAACATCGTGCTCATCATCATCGACGACATGGGTTGGGTCGATACCGGCGTGTACGGCAGCACGTTTTACGAGACTCCGAACATCGATCGGCTTGCTGAGCGTGTTGACGCGCGCATGCCGACCCCCAACCCCGACTGGAGGCCACCCGAGCGCTAGATGGTCACCTCCCGACCTCCCCGCCTCCCCATGTTTAGCGCGGGATGGCGCGCAACTCCGCGTTCGTCCGCGTAGCTAAGGGGCGGTGAGGGAGCGGCTAGGTAGACATTAACCAAGATGCAGCGCGCTGCCCGTTACCCCATCCTTCTTTCCCTCTGTTCGACGTCTCTGGTCGCGCAGAGCCCGGCCCCCTTCGATACCACGTTGGTGGGACAGTGGCCCTACTCCGCCATGCACACGCTGTTCGAGAAGACGATCTTCAAGGTGGACGTACTCACCTTGGACGTCCGGTTCGGCCCCGAGCCGGCAAGGCGGCTGGAGGCGCTTGTGGCGGGCCGACGGTATTCCTCTTCGCTCGCCGATTCGATCGCCGCCGTCGCGGTAGACGCAAGAGACGCATGGGCTCGCCTTCGCTTCGAGCGCAACGTGAGTCTCGTTCGGTTTCTCGACGGCATTCGTAAGAATTTTAAACGTGCTCTGCAAACAGGCATTATCGACGCCGACTCGTACGATGATATCTCGAGAGATCTTCCCGTTTGGTATCAATTTCTCGCAGCAGACGGAATACATGATGGAGACGAGATGTTCTATCGTATCAGGGGCGACACGCTGCACACGGTATACCGCTCTGTAACGGGCGAAATGCTCCTCGACCAAATCGACATAGGTCCCGAACGACGCCTCTCCGTGCTGGGCGGGTACTTTGCCCCGAAATCAGATTTTAGGAAGGGTCTCATCAAGTCACTCTTCGAGAACTGAAACTCACTGGTAAGCATGATTACCGCGTCCCATCAGCCGAAGGTCGCTGACGTCGCTCGACACTACGACGAAGTCGACCCCTTCTACCGGGAGCTTTGGGGCGAACATCTCCATCACGGTCTCTGGCTCACGGGGGATGAGGGATCCGACGAGGCGGTCCGACAGCTGGTCGACCTCGTGGTCGAGCAGGCCGGCATTCGCCCCGGTCATGTAGTCTGCGACGTGGGCTGTGGGTATGGAGCCACGGCTCGCATCCTCTCAGGCGAGTTTGGAGCGAGCGTTATCGGCTTCACCGTTTCGGAAGCGCAATACGTCTATGCGTGCGGTCGCATGGACGATCAACCCAATTCTCCTCGTTACGTGCTCGGTGATTGGCTCGGTAACTATATCGCTCCAGATTCGTTCGACGTCGTCATGGCTATCGAGAGCACAGAACACATGGTGGACATGGGACGCTTCCTGTCCGAAGTAGCCCGCGTTCTTCGGCCTGACGGGCGGCTCGTCATCTGCGCTTGGTTGTCTTCTGACCGGCCGGATCGCTGGGAGGTTCGGCATCTGCTGGGGCCGATTTGCGAGGAGGGGCGACTGGCTGCGCTCGTGACGGCAGACGAGTATCGTGCGGAGTTGAGGGCTGCCGGTTTCGTTGACGTTGTGTGCCAAGAGCTTACACGACGAGTGAGACGCACCTGGAATGTGAGCCTCGGAAGGATGCTTCACCGGATGCTCACCCGCCGCTCGTCGTGGGAATACCTGCTCGATCCCAGGAACGCCTCTCGGATATTTGCCCTCACCGTGCTCCGCATTTGGCTGGCGTACCGCACGGGCTGCTTGAGGTATGGGCTCTTGAGCGGCACCAAACCGGAGCCTGCAAGAGCGTGAGGCAGAAGATCTCCTGCCTCCCCTGCCTCCCCTGCCCCCCTGCCCCCCTGCCCCCCTGCCTCTGCTGCTTCCCCCAGACCTCGCTTCCACCCAACGGAGATGCATCCGGCTCGTACTATTCGGTAACTTCAGTGAACTATCGTTGCCACCAATAGATTCTCTGCTTCTAGGAGGAGATATGCGGTCCGCACGCAACAATACGATCGGCGTTTGGTATCTGTTTGGCGCAGTGCTGGCCCTGTTGCTGCCCGCCATCTCCTTGCTCAGAACACGGTCAAGCCGGTGCTTCATGGCAGGCATTGGGTGGCTATCACCGGCAAGCCATTGGGTGCGACCGCCGGGGCTATCATGTTCCTGAAGGGTGGCAATGCAGTCGATGCCGCAGCCGCCATGCTGGCTGCAACGGCGACGATGTACGACGTACTCAGTTGGGGGGGCTAGACGCAGGCTTTGATCTACAATCCGAATACCGGGAAGGTCACTGGCATCAATGCGTTGGGCGCCGCTCCCACCGGGGCCACGCCGGAATTCTTCCGGGAGCGGGGAATGGCCTATCCATCTGCCTAGGGGCCCCTCGCCGCCGTAACGCCGGGCACCCCGGGAGGGCTTCTGGTGATGCCGGCGGAGTACGGAACGTTGAGTCTCGAGGCAGTGCTGGAGCCCGCTATGCAGATGGCGGAGGTTACTCCATCGATGCACAGACAACGCCATCTTCTTTGATTGGGAGCACGGCACGATGTGGGGTGGATCGAGTAACTTTGGCGAGGATTATGGTATTGCGTGGTAGCGAAGTGTGATCGGATTGCTCTAACCCTGAATGTCACGATACCTGCGCAGTAGCGGCCGCGTTCTTCTGCTCACGCGCATGTGGCGGTCCACCGTAGGCCACCAGCGTGGCGCCTATAGCCGTCTCAATCTCCAGATCCCTCGATAGCGTTCCGTGATCGTCGCGATAACGGCATCCTTCCTAGGCACGGCTCCGGTGGGTAACGTGTGGTGGATTGTACGGTCGGTGTTGCTTCCCGATTGAACAGCGACGGGTACCTTGAGAGCATCGACATGTGCGGCTACCGTAAGTCGGCAACTCTCGAATCTTCAACAAGGGGAGGATCGATGTCAGTTGAGGAAGGAAAGGCCGCGCTTAGAGGATGACCCCCAGAAGCCGTTGGCTGAGCGCTGGGATCGTTGCCATCGTCGTGGTATTGCTCCTTGGTCGGTGGCTTGCCGTCGGAACCGCCGATCGTCTGTGGGCGGAAGCCCTCGGCGTAGGTGACACACACGCCGCCATTGCCCGAATGCGTACCCTCTTGTTCCTGTCGACGTTTGCCGGAGCAGCACTGTGGTGCCTTGGGAATCTCTACCTCGTCTACCGGTCGATTGGCTCGGTCACCGTACCGAGGCGTTTGGGAAATATTGAGATCGTCGAGGCCGTACCGCGACATTATCTGTTCATCGGATTCGCTGCGCTCGGCTGCGGCTTGGCCCTGTCCCTGTCCTTCGGGTCGGGAGAATGGTGGTATGCCCGGACGCTCGCGGCAAGCGGGACAACAGTCGGACTGAGTGATCCCATCCTGCAGCGAGATGCGTCCTATTATCTGTTTTCACTGCCTTGGACACGCACCTTGCATGGCTACGTGACCTTCTTGGCGGCAGTCATGCTCGGTGTGTCGCTGATCTTGTATACGGCGGTAGGAGCGGTGCGTGGTGGGAAACGCCGTATCGAAGTCCACGACCAAGCACGCCGCCATCTCGGCGCATTGTTCGCGGTCTTTGCACTGACACTGGTATGGGGATATCGGCTGGAGCCGGCGGAATACCTCGCCGGCGTGCACAACGTCCCTTACGACTCCGTGCTCGTAGACGTGCGGTTGCCAACGGCGCGCCTGCTGAGCGCAGTGGGCTTGCTAACATGCGCCGCATCTCTCCTGTGGATCAGATTCGCCCGCCCCAGCTTGGTGTTGTTCGGTTGGGGGGCCTTGGCGGTGCTTTCGTTCGTCGGGCACTATTTGGCTCCTGCCGTGGCGGCCGGCGTGCGAACCGATGTCGAACTTCAGTCTGATATCCTATCGGATGCTCGAGAAGACTTTACGGCGTACGCCTACGGCCTCCACAGCGCCAAGCGACGGGTCAGAACGTCGCCGCGCGCCGGTCCGGAAGCCAGCCCCAGAGGTGCAGCCGAACTGGACGCTCCCATCCTATGGGATGAATCTGCCGTTAACGGACTCCTGAATCGCGTGGCAAGAGGAGAGTCCTATCTGGGCTTCACATCCTCTTCCCTGGGCAGCTACCGCACGTCGGAAGAGCGCAACGTTCCAGTGGTGATCGGTGTTCGGGAGGTGAACCTCACCGTTGCGCGGGCGGTCGATCCTGCTTTTTCATGGGAACGAGTTCACCTCCACCCTTATAGCACGGTTCCGGGTATCGTGGCTGTACGTGCCGACCTGGTGTCTCCCGATGGGGGGCCGCTCTATGTACCGGATCTGCAACGCCCTGATTCGGTCGTGACCCCCGTGACCGACGTAATCCTCGCCGGCCCTGATTTGTTGTTCGGTCCGACCACGGGACAGTTCGCGGTCGTATCGGAGCGGTCGGTGGCCGGGGTATCGCTGGGCGGCTTCTTGCGCCGGTTGTCCCTCGCGTGGAAACTCCAAAGTTCAAAGTTGCTCACGTCGCCGGCTGTGGAGGCGTCCGCGGTCGTTCTTTGGCACAGGGCTGTGCGCGAGCGACTGGAATCGTTCGCGCCGTTCGCCACTTTCGGAAACCCTCGACCGGTTGTGGTCGACGATCATCTGTGGTGGGCAGCCTTTGGATATGTTGCGTCCAACAGCTTCCCCCTTTCCGCTCGCTCGCGGTGGCAGGGTGGGGGAGTGGGATACCTACGAGCCGGTTTCGTCGGAGTCGTCGATGCTGCGACCGGCGAGACGTCGGTTTTTCTGCTTCCGGAAGCCGATGTCGTGAGTAAGGCTTGGGCAAGGTGGGCGCCCGACATGGTATCGCCGTGGTCGAGGATGGCCGACGGCCTTCGGGAGCATTTGGTGTACCCGGAAGCGCTATTCCGCACTCAGCTTCAATTGCTCCGTGACCGAGACGCACCCCGGCGTCCGGGGTTCTTGGGACGCCTGCAGGCGCAGCGTGGAGAGGAAAGCCCCGGCGGCGACACCTTTTGGTGGCTCTCTTCTGGCCCTGCGGGCAAGAATGCCCGGCTCCGACGGCTATCGACTCTCCAGGCGGACGATCCACCCCGTCTTGCTGGGTTGGTCGAAGGTGTAGTCGATGAGACGGGACCTGTCTTGACCGTCCATCGATTCCGCCAACTATGGGAGTTGCCTAGCCCCGCACGCACGGCCGGTCGCTTTGTTGCCGAACGCGGGGTCGACGTCGGAATCGTCGGGCCGCTCAAGACCGTTCCTGTGGGCGATGGCGTCCTGTCGCTGCAATCCACGTACCTGAACCCGGTTGGCGAGGACAGCTTGCCGGTGCTGGTCAGTGTCGCGGTGCAGTGGGTCGGCGCCGTTGGGGTAGCGCCGACGTTCGATGCCGCGCTCGCCGAGGCACTGGTGTCTGACCGCAGTGCCGGAATGGTCTCGACCGACTGGGTGGCGGCCCGCAGCTGGTTCGGCCGACTCGATGCAGCCCGGCAGTCAGGCGACTGGATCGCCTTCGGCAGAGCCTATGAAGAACTTCGCAGACTCCTGATCGGCGACAGTATCCCGTGTCGCGGGCCGGGTTGCTCCTAATAGGGTCGGCCTTTTACCTTCACTCGCCTCGTGGATACGATTGCAGACACTATTGTCGTTGCCCTGGGCGGAAATGCCCTGGCGCCGGCCGGAGAGCGCGCTACCGTTTACGATCAGTTTCGTCACACGCGCCAGTCGCTCGAGGCCGTCGTGAAACTGGCTGCCGAGGGATGGCGGATTGCCATCGTTCACGGAAACGGACCGCAAGTCGGCGATGCGCTGAAGCGCAACGAGCTTGCGCGGCGCACTGTAGAGCCGCTGCCATTGGGTGTGCTGGTTGCTGGAACGGCTGGCTGGATTGGTTACATGGTGCAGCAGTCGTTGCAGAACGCGCTGCGACGTCTTGCCATCGACCGGCAGGTGCTGACCGTCATCACGCAAACCGTGGTCTCGCGCAACGACCCGCGACTCCGCGATCCAACGAAGCCTATTGGCAGCGTGCTTTCTGAAGATGCAGCAGCGGATCTGCGGTCGCGGGGTGTTGTGGTGGGTAAGGATGGATCGGGTCGCTTGCGACGTTGGGCTCCAAGTCCCACGCCGATCGACATCGTCGAAGCTGAAGCCGTCAGGCAGTTGGTGGACGAGGGCAAGATAGTCGTGGCGGCTGGGGGTGGTGGACCGCCGGTATATCGCGATCCTACGACGGGCTGGGAAGGGGTCGATGCCGTTGTCGACAAAGACCGCACGGCGGCAGTCCTAGGGAACCGGCTCGGGGCGGATACGTTGCTCATCCTGACCGATGTACAGGCCGTCTATCGGAACTGGGGAACGGACCATGCAAGTCCGATCCCGCACATGACGGTCCCGGAGGCAAGTGACTTGCTGGAAACCGGCCAACTCGGCCGAGGCAGCATGGCACCAAAGCTCGAGGCGGCGGTCACATTCATCCAGCAGGGCGGACGCCGCGCAGTGATAGCGGATCTGACACACGGGGTGGCGGCCATGAATGGCGAAACCGGAACGACGATTTGGGGAGATCATTGAGTGAATCTTCATGAATATCAGGCGCGCGCGCTGCTGAAAGCCGCTGGAGTTACCGTGCCAGACGGCGATGTCGCTACTACACCGGATGAGGTGGAAACCATTGCGCGCGCCATGGGCGGCGCGGTCGTGATCAAGGCCCAGGTCCATATTGGTGGCCGGGGCAAAGCCGGCGGCGTCAAGCTCGCCGAAAACGAGGCTGAAGCACGGGCTGCGGCCGAAAAAATCCTCGGCATGACGATAAAGGGTCTCACAGTGAACAAGGTGCTTGTGGCACCCGCGGCGAAAATCACGTCTGAGAGTTACGTGGGCGTCATCGTCGATCGGGAATCGCAGCGCCCTGTTATCATGGTGAGCCCCGAGGGTGGTGTGGACATCGAGGAAGTGGCGGCGAAAACGCCCGACAAGATTTTCCAACTCGCGATCGACCCGCGTTTTGGACTGATGTCGTATCAGGCTATGTCCCTCGCGTTCAAGCTCTACGACGACTTGAAGCAAGTGCGTCAGGCGGCGGTCGTGATGCAGCGGTTGTACCAGGCGTTCGTTGATGCCGGCGGGTCCCTCGCCGAGATCAATCCTTTGATTACGAACGACGAGGGCACGGTGCTTGCGTTGGACGCGAAGATTTCTGTTGACGACAACGAACTCGACCGCAAGCCGGCGATCGCCGAGTTGCGTGACCTGTCGGCGGAAGCGGAATCGGAAATAGAAGCACGTGAAGCTGGACTTTCCTTCATCAAACTCGACGGCAACGTCGGCTGTTGCGTTAACGGGGCCGGTCTGGCCATGGCGACGATGGATCTGGTCAAGTATTACGGCGGAGAGCCGGCCAATTTCCTCGACATCGGTGGCAGTAGCAATCCCGAGAAAGTCGTCACGGCGCTTGAGATCATCGGCGCCGATTCCAACGTGAGGAGTGTGTTGTTCAACATCTTCGGCGGCATTACTAGGTGCGACGATGTGGCCAACGGCATCGTGGCGGCGACGAGTCAAACGTCGTTCGAACTCCCGCTGGTGATTCGTTTGACGGGGACCAACGAGAAGCTGGCCGTGCAGATCTTGGAAGAGGCAGGCTTCAGTGCGTTGACCGACATGGACGAGGCGGTTGAGAAGGCGGTGCAGATCGCGAAGGAGGCCGCATGAGCATCTTCGTCGATCGAGATACCAAACTGGTCGTTCAAGGCATCACGGGTCGCGATGGATCGTTCCACACGAGCCAGATGATGGAGTACGGCACGCAGGTGGTGGCGGGAGTGACGCCCGGCAAGGGAGGCCAACGCTTCAACCGCACCGTGCCCGTGTTCGACACCGTGGCGGATGCGGTAGCGGAAACCGGCGCCAACGCCTCCGTCATCTACGTCCCGGCGCGGTTCGCGTCAGATGCAATCTACGAGGCAGCCGATGCCGGCATCGAGCTCATCGTCTGCATCTCTGAAGGCGTACCGGTGCTGGATATGACCCGTGTGATCCCGTTCCTACGGGAAAAGGGGACGCGCCTTATCGGGCCCAATTGCCCGGGAGCTATTTCCCCGGGTCGGTCGAAGGTCGGGATCATTCCAGGTCCAATTTGCCGGGAGGGGAAGGTCGGTGTGGTGTCTCGCAGTGGCACCCTGACGTATGAAATCATTCACCAACTCTCCGAGAACGGCTACGGTCAGTCGACCTGCGTCGGCATCGGCGGCGATCCCATCATTGGGACCAATTTCATCGAATGCCTGGCGGCCTTCGAAGCCGACCCTGACACCGATGCGATCGTCCTGATCGGAGAGATCGGGGGGACCGACGAGCAGCAAGCTGCGCAATACGTCGCTGACTACGTCACGAAACCCGTGGTGGGCTTCATTGCCGGACAAACCGCGCCCCCGGGGCGGCGCATGGGCCACGCCGGGGCTATTATCTCTGGGTCCAGCGGCACGGCAGCCGAGAAGATGGCGGCGCTGGAGTCGGCAGGTATCTGCGTGATGAAACGGCCTGCAGACGTGGTTTCCCTCTTGAAGGAGCGACTCTGATCCGGTGAACCTCCGTGACCTCCTGGCGCCGGAACGGATCGTCATTCCGCTTCCGGCAAAGACTCTCCACGACGCAGCCGAGCAGCTCATTGCCTCGTTCGTCGAAACGGGCATGGCGTCGGAGGCGTCGAAGTTGGTGGCCCGTGTGAGTGAAACACCGGTCGGCGAGGCTCTCGCCGTGGGTGAGGATGCCTTCATTCTCCACGTCCGTTCGACTTCGATGGACTCGGTCAGTGCCGCCCTTGGCGTGACGGCCGAGCCCGTGAGCCTCGTGCAGGAATCCGAGAAATCGGCTTGCATTGTGGTGGTAGTCGCCGGACCGCCGAAGGACACCGCCACGTTCCTGCAGGCGGTCACCGGGTTCGCTCAAGCGCTGGCAATGGAGGGGGTGCCGTCGGCGATCCTCGCGGCGTCGAGTGCTGAGGCCGTTGCAGAGATTTCCGCTCTCATGGATGTCGAGCTCCCGGACGTGATCCTGGTAGGCGACGTGATGCGCCGCAAGGTGCGGTCGGTGACCCCGGAGACCACGCTGGCCGAAGCGGCTCGGATGATGACTCGCTACCATCTGGGATCGATTCCGGTGCTATCCGAGGACGGGGAAGTGTTGGGCATGGTGAGCGGTCGTGACCTGCTGGCATTGACCCTTCCCCGCTACCTCAAGGAGGCCAGAACCGGCGTCGGCCGGGGCAGCGGCGGGACGGCCCTGGAGGAGGTGGACGGGACCGGGGCTGGAGCCGGGGCGGGGGTGGACGTGGATCCCGAAAATCTCCCGGTCCGCGAGGTGATGGACCGTAGCGTCCTGTGCCTCTCGGAGGATCAAAGTCTCGCCGATGTGGCGGGCTTGATGGTCGCGAAGGACACCGACCGCTACCCGGTGGTGCGAGAAGGCATTCTGGTCGGAATGCTCACTAGAGGTGGTGTAGTCCGCCTTCTGTTCGGACCCTGAACCAACCATATCCGAGTCTGATGCTAACTCTAGTGATCATCAAGCCAGACGCTGTAGGGAGCGGCCTGGCGGGAAAAATCATCGCCCATTTGGAGGCCCAAGGTTTCGTTGTGCGGGCGGTACGTATGACTCGGCTCTCAAAGTCCCAAGCCCAGGCGTTCTACGAGGTCCACCGGGAACGCCCGTTCTTCGGCTCGCTGGTGGAATACATGACCTCGGCACCGTGCATTCCGATGGTGCTGGAGCGGGACGATGCCGTCAGTCACCTTCGGACCGTCATCGGAGCAACCGATCCCGCCGAGGCGGCCGACGGCACCATTCGCAAGCTCTATGCAGAGTCGAAGGAGCGGAACGCAATCCATGCGTCGGACTCCCCGGAAAACGCGCTGCGAGAAATCGGGTTTTTCTTTTCGGGGGCCGAACTGGGGCTGTCGGCGGGGTAGCTCGGCGCGTTGACCCGAGTGTCAGTGCCCGATAGGTTTACAGGCTATGTTGTCGGTGCAAATTGGTGCCCTCGATCGCGGCCCGGTGGAGGTATCGGGCATGGTTGCCAGCGACGACTCGTTGTTCGACGATGTGGGCTTCGAACTAGGGGAATCGGTTCGGGTTTCGGGACGTCTTTCGGGTGCCAGCGTGGGCCGGTTCTATTGGAAGGGACGCATTGCCACGACCGTTGGCGCCACGTGTCGGAGGTGTCTCGCTTCCACTGCGTTGGAGATCGACGCGCGGGTCGATGCGATGTTCACAGAAAGCCAGGATGCCGAGGACCCGTCCGAGTACGCGGTCCCCAAGGGTGCCGGCCTCATCGATCTGCGCGAGGTGATTCGCGAGGAGTTGATTCTCGCAACCAGGCAGTTCGTGTTGTGCCGCGAGGACTGCAAGGGGCTGTGCCAGACATGCGGCATTGATCTGAACCTACATTCTTGCAACTGTCGGCCATCGCTTGATTTCCGGTGGACGGCGCTCGAAACTATGAAAACCAAGTCAGGCGAGCAAGACTACAATGGCAGTTCCCAAGAGAAGAACTTCTAAGAGCCGGAAACTGAAGCGGCGCGGGCACGACAAAGCTCCGGTTGTCGCCGTTCAGGCGTGTCCACGCTGCGGCGACCCACGCCGCCCGCATCGAGTCTGTCCCAGCTGTGGTTACTATGCTGGCGAGCAACGGATTGCGGTCAAGGAAGTTTGACCGTGATCCGGATCGTGCTTGACGCAATCGATGAGGGCCCCGGAATCTTCTGGTTGAGGCGCTGAAGGCGCTTTCAGGTGACGTATGCCAGGCACCGGGCGCATGTTTGGGCGACGTCTTCAACCCCCGGCTGACAGCACGTCAATCGGGGCTTTTCCGCTATCGATAACTCCCGATCTTCTGCTCGAACCCTTCAGTAAGGCGTTTGTTCGGCGATACAAGGGGTTGAGCGGTACTCGTACCAGAACATGGGTGCGGAACCTGCCGACGGAGCCGCTGCATGAAACGACCGCTAGTTGAACTCATCGGCACAGGGAGACATGTGCCCGAGAACATACTCACGAATGCCGACCTCGAGAAGATGGTCGACACGTCCGACGAATGGATTCGGGAACGCACGGGTATTCGCGAGCGCCGTATCGCCACGGACGACGAAACGCTTGCGTTCATGGGGAAATTAGCCTGCGAGCAGGTGCTGGAAGGCGCCGGTGTGGATGTCATGGACGTCGATACCATCATCGTGGGCACCGCGAGTCCCGATCGGCTGCTTCCGTCGCAGGCCTGCGATCTGCAGGCGACGCTGGGGGCTGAGAACGCGGCCGCCTTCGATGTCGGCGCCGCATGCAGCGGGTTTCTCTATGCACTCGCGGTGGCTGAAGGTCTGGTGGTTTCCGGCCAGGCAAGGCACGTGCTCGTCGTTGGCGCGGAACGACTCTCGAAGATTACCGACTATCAAGACAGGTCGACGTGCATTCTCTTCGGCGACGGGGTGGGAGCCACGCTGGTGCGGGCTGCGCAAAACGGCGACCGGGGGATCTTGTCCAGTTATCTCAAGACAGATGGAACGCTGGCCGAGTTGCTCTACCGCCCCGGCGGCGGCGCGGTGCATCCACCTTCTCTCGAGATGCTGAAGGACCGCAGCTATTACCTACGTATGGCCGGTCCTGAAACATTCAAGCACGCCGTCCTGAAGATGGCGGATGCCTGCAACCAGGCGCTGACTCGCGCCGGTATGTCGCCGGACGACGTCGATGTGCTGATCCCGCACCAGGCGAATCTCAGGATCATCGAGGCCACGGCTAAGCGCGTTGGTATTCCAGTGGAAAAGGCCTTTGTCAACATCGATCGATACGGCAATACGTCCGCGGCGTCCATACCCATGGCGCTGGACGAATGCGTGCGCGAAGGACGGATCACGGAGGGTTCCACCGTGCTCATGGTGGCTTTTGGGGGTGGGCTCACCTGGGGGAGCACGCTGGTGGGATGGTAAAGTCGGTTCTGATCTTTCCGGGCCAGGGTGCCCAAAAGGTCGGCATGGGGAAGGATCTCGCAGATCGATTTCCGGCCGCCCGTGAGGTATTCCAATCCGTTGATGACGCGCTCGACGTTGCCCTGTCGCGATTGATGTGGGAGGGCCCGGAACACGAGCTTACCCTTACCCACAACGCCCAACCGGCTATCCTAGCACATTCGACAGCCGTCCACAGGTTGGTGCGGTCGGCCATCTCCCCGGTGGCCGCGGCGGGTCACTCCCTCGGCGAATACAGCGCCTACGTTGCCGCAGGCTCGCTTCCGGTGCGCGATGCCGCCCGGCTGGTCCGGCGCCGTGGCGAACTGATGCTCGAGGCAGGCAAGGCCCGGGAGGGTACGATGGCGGCCGTCCTCGGCCTCGCTACCGAGGCGGTCGAGAGGGCTTGCCGCCAAGCTGGCACCGGCGGATCCATTGTCGTGGCGGGCAACCTGAACACCCCTGACCAGACCGTGATCTCAGGCGATCCGGACGCCGTGTCCCGGGCTGGTGAGGCGTGCAAAGAGGCCGGCGCCAAGCGAGTGCTGCCGCTGAACGTCAGCGGCGCCTTTCATTCCGCACTCATGGAACCGGCGAGAGAGGGTCTCGATGCCGCCCTCGGGACGGTGGATTTTGCGGATCCGGCGTTTCCGGTGGTCGCGAACGCCAGTGCCCAACCGGTCCGAGACGGGGGCACAGCCGTGCGCCTACTCCGAGAGCAGCTCGTCTCCCCGGTGCGATGGGTGGGCTGCATGGAGCGGGCCGCTCGAGTGGCAGAGCCTGATGCAACTTTTCTCGAACTCGGCCCGGGAAAGGTGTTGGCGGGGCTGCTCAAGCGCATCGTCAAGGGAGTCACGGTCCAGAGCTTGGGGACGCCGGATGATGTTACCGCCTTCATGGAAGCGCACGGATGAGTGCCGGGGGGAATAACCCGACTTTGCCGGGATTCCCGCTAGCCGCGCTCTTTCTGTCGTCCCACCCCTCTGGCTACATTACGGGCCGTATTGCGGCCTGCGGCGCCGACCCCGGGTGATGCCACACCTCAACAGGAATTCGGGAGAACGCATGTTCGACATTAGCGAGCGGTTGGCGTGAACATCGATCTAAGCGGTAGAGTCGCCCTGGTGACCGGTGGCTCTCGGGGTATCGGCAAGGAAATTGGGAGGCGTCTTGGCGGCGCGGGAGCCAAGGTGGCCCTCGCCGATGTGGTGGACGAGGTGCAGATCCAGGCCAGCGCCGACGAGATTGGCCGTGGTGCCATCGCGGTGTCCGCGAACGTAACGGACCCGGAACATTGTAGCGCTGCCGTCTCCCGGGTCGAAGAGGCACTGGGCCCCATCGACGTGCTCGTCAACAATGCCGGAATCACACGAGACGGTTTGCTGATCCGGATGTCGGATGCCGATTGGTCGGCAGTGCTCGATGTAAACCTCAAAGGGGTGTTCAACATGACCAAGGCGGTGGCGCGGGGCATGATGAAGCGCCGCGCCGGCCGCATCGTGAACATCGCGAGCGTCGTTGGGATCACCGGCAACGCGGGCCAGGCAAACTATTCTGCTTCCAAGGCGGGTGTCATCGGGTTCACGAAGACGGTGGCAAAGGAGTTGGCGTCCCGTGGCGTGCTGGTCAACGCCGTGGCCCCCGGATTCATCGACACCGATATGACCAAGGCATTGCCCGAGTCAGCTCGTGAGACCCTGCTCAAGCTGATCCCACTGGCGCGGCTCGGCGGCCCGGAGGACGTTGCCAATGCGGTACTATTCCTGTCGTCCGATCTCGCCAGCTACATCACCGGGCAGGTCGTGGTCGTTGACGGCGGCATGGTCATGTAGAACCATCCCAGACTTCAAGAGGGCGACAAATGAGCGACATCAAGGAGATGGAAGAGAAGGTCAAGGACATCATTGTCGAGGAGCTCGGCGTCGAGCGCGACAAACTGAATGATGATGCCAGCTTCATGGAGGAACTGGGCGCCGACAGCCTTGACACGGTCGAGCTAGTGATGGCATTTGAGAAAGAGTTCGATATCGACATTCCCGATGAAGAAGCCGAGAAGCTTCGCACGGTCGGCGACGCCTTGAAGTACTTGCGCGAGAAGGTGGGGGAACCTTCTTGAAAAGAAGGGTCGTCGTTACCGGGATGGGCTTGGTTACATCAGTCGGAGAATCCACCGAGGACACATGGGAAGCGCTCCTCGCGGGACGGTCCGGTGCTCGGCCTATTGAGCGCTTCGATCCGATAGATTTTGGCGTGCGGTTTGCGTGCGAGGTCAAGGGGTTCGATCCGACCGATTACATGGACCGCAAGGAGGCCAGACGTGCCGACTTGTTCGCCCAGTTCGGCGTCGCGGCGGCGGAGTTGGCTGTTCGGGATGCCGGTTGGGATCTCAGCAGGCCCGCAGGTGAGCGGACGGGGGTTCTGATCGGGAGCGGCATCGGCGGTATTCAGACCTTCGAGGAGCAGTGCAAGGCGTACTTGGACAAAGGTCCAGGCCGCGTCTCGCCGTTCTTCGTTCCAATGTTCATTCCCGACATGGCATCGGGTCTCGTGTCGATTCGGTTGGGGGCCAAAGGGCCCAACTACTGCACGGTGTCGGCGTGTGCTTCCTCCGCGCATGCCTTGGGCGAATCGTTCCGGTTGATCGAGTCGGGAAAGGCGGACGCCATGGTCACGGGGGGTGCGGAAGCCCCGATCACGGCATTGGCGGTTGCTGGTTTCAGCAACATGAAGGCTCTTTCCACTCGCAACGATGAACCTGAGAAGGCGTCACGTCCGTTCGACAAAGGGCGCGACGGCTTCGTGTTGGGGGACGGTGCCGGAGTGATCATTCTCGAGTCACTCGACCACGCCCGGGAGCGGCGTGCCAACATCCTTGCGGAGGTAGTCGGCTACGGAATGAGCGCCGATGCACATCACATGACGCAACCCGCACCCGGTGGCGAGGGCGCCATGCGCGCGATGCGTGAGTGCCTTGACGACCGCGGCATCGACATGACGGAGATTGGATACATCAACGCGCACGGAACTTCCACTCCTCTGGGTGACATCGCCGAGGTGAAGGCGGTCAAGAAAATATTCTGCGAACACGCACGGAACCTAGTGGTGGGATCTACGAAATCCATGACCGGCCATCTGCTCGGTGCCGCCGGCGGAGTGGAGTTCGGTGTTTGTGTGAAGGTGCTCCAGACAGGCACGATTCCTCCAACGATCAATCAAGACGATCCGGATCCCAAATGCGATCTGGACTGTGCCGCGAACACGCAAGTGGAGCGCGATGTTGAAGTAGCACTTTCCAACTCTTTCGGGTTTGGCGGCCACAATGTTTCCCTCGCTGTACGCAGGTATCGGGAGTAACGTGTATGGGGATTCGCGCTAACGATCCGCTGCTCGAGCCTGTAGCCGAGAAGGTTGCGGCGGGCGAGCGGCTCACGAAAGAGGACGCGCTCCTCCTGTTTCAGACGTCCGGTTTGCTCGGCGTCGGCGCCATGGCCAATCTCGCCAACCGACGTCTGAACAACAATCGAGTGTTTTTCTCGGCCAATCAGCACATCAATCCCACCAATGTGTGTATCCTGCGAAAGACGTGTGTCTTCTGCTCGTTTGCACGCTTGCCCAAGGAGGAGGGAGCGTACACGTGTTCCCTCGATGAAGTTTATCAAGAAGCGGAAGCCGCCCGTGACAATCCCACGAGGGAATTTCACATCGTGGGAGGACTCCATCCGAAGTTGAGGTTGGATTACTACCTCGAGATGTTCCGGGGACTCAAAGAACGCCATCCCGGAGTTCACATCAAGGCGCTGACAGCAGTCGAGATTGCGCACCTGGCGCGCATAGAGAAGATGTCGACTCGCGACGTCCTCGTTGCGATGAAAGAATCCGGTGTGGACACTCTTCCGGGCGGTGGCGCCGAAGTATTCGGACCAGGCGTCCGCGCCACCATCGCCGACCGCAAGCTCGTTGCGGATGACTGGCTTCGCATTCATCGCGAAGCTCATGAGCTGGCCATTCCGACAAACTGCACGCTGCTCTACGGCCATGTGGAATCGTTGGAGGACCGGGTCGCCCATTTGGCCATGTTGCGCGATCTGCAGGACGAGACGCGCGGATTTCTCACCTACATCCCGCTCGCCTACCACCCGGATCACAACGAGTTGGGCGAGACGCTCGGAAGGACGGGAAGGGCAACTACCGGGATGGACGATCTCAAGAACATCGCGGTGGGCCGGCTGTTTCTGGACAACATTCCGCACATCAAAACCCACTGGCCCATGGTCACGCCGTTTCTCTCACAGATCGCGCTCGAGTTCGGCTGCGATGATGTCGAAGGGACAGTGGTGTACGAAAGAGTGTATCACGAAGCCGGCGCTAAGACGCCGATGATGATGTCGTACGGCGATCTCGTGCGCTTCATTAGGGGAGCCGGAAAGGAGCCCGTCGAGCGCAATTCCCGTTACGACGCCGTGCGAACCTTCGACGACGACGAGATACCTGACGACTCCGTTGGTAGCACCGCGAATTCGAGACCGGTTCATGAGCTGACCCGACTAGTGGGCACGGAGAGGGTGTGATGCGCGTTGGACGGATCGGGTACGTCAACTGCTATCCCGTGTACAGGGCCATCGACAGGGGCATTGTGACGCTCCCCGGCGAATTCGTGACGGGTACGCCCAGCGAGCTCAACAATCTGTTTGCCGCGGGAGAATTGGACGTGTCGGTGGTGTCGGCAGTGGAGTACGCCCGGAATGCCAAAGACTATCACCTGCTTCCGGATCTGGCGATATCGTGTGACGGCCCGGTGCGCAGTGTCTCCGTCTTTTCTCATCGTGACATTGCCGATTTGGACGGCGCTACAGTTCTCGTGTCGGCGTCGTCTCGTACGTCGGTTCATCTCGTCGAGTTGCTGTGCAAGGAATACTGGCACGTCACCCCACGCCTTGTCGAAGCCCGCGCGGAACAGCAGGATTTGGATGCACTGGCGCGACTGCCCCATGACGCGGTATTGGTGATCGGAGATGCAGCGCTGGTGCTAGCCTCCCGCGAGAAGTATGCCTTCCGCTACGATCTTGGCGAAGAGTGGAAGCGGTGGACAGGGCTGCCGTTCGTCTTTGCCGTGTGGGCTGCGCGACGCGACGTGAATCCTTCAGCGATCGCCGCCGTTCACCGCTCATTGTTGGCTTCGCGCGATTGGGGCTTGTCGCACCTCGACGAGTTGGCGATAGATGCGGCGGGTGTGACGAACATCGGGGTGAGCGAATGCCGTGAGTATCTCAGTGGTCTCAACTACGCGTTGTCGTATCGACATCTCGAAGGCTTGACCAGTTTCTTTCGGAGATTGGCAGACCAGGGAGTGGTGCGAGACGGCACGTTGTCTTTCCTCTCGGTTGCCTGAGAAGGGTTCATGATGGACAGATCCTCTTCCGAGTTTCGTGAATTCCTAGAGCTGTACGAGACCGCCCCGCTGCTGGAGCTCGGGGGCCTCGCAGACCAGAAGCGTCACGAACTCCATCCAGATGGCGTGGTGACGTACATTGTCGACCGCAACATCAACTACACCAATGTATGTGTGGCCGACTGCAAGTTCTGCGCATTTTACCGGCGGCCCAAGCACCACGAAGGCTACGTGCTATCGTTCGAGGAGATTGGAAAGAAGATCGACGAGGCGAAGGAGTTGGGGGGGGTGCAAATACTAATTCAGGGCGGGCACAATCCGTACATCCCGTTCGACTGGTACCTCGACCTGATGCGCTATGTCAAGGCACAGCATCCGATTCATATTCATGGGTTCTCTCCATCAGAGATCGATTTCTTCGCCATCCGGTTCCAAATGACGGCGGAGGAAGTCGTCCGACGGCTGAGGGATGCGGGACTCGATTCCGTTCCGGGCGGCGGCGGCGAGATTCTGGTTCAGAACGTGCGCGATAGAGTGGCCAGGAAAAAAGTAGGCGCCGACCGCTGGCTCGAGATCATGGAGATCGCCCATGACCTAGGCATGAAGACCTCCGTCACGATGATGTACGGGCTCGGTGAGACGAACGCCGACCGTATCGAGCACCTGCTGCGCGTGCGGGACGTACAGTCTCGAACGCACGGGTTTACGGCATTCATTACTTGGCCCCTCCAGCCGGACGGAACCGAAATGGAGGGGACGCCCAAGACAGATTCCATTACCTACCTGCGCACGGTGGCCATCGCTCGCCTGATCCTGCACAACGTGCCGAACCTGCAGGCCTCCTGGGTCACAATGGGCCTCAAGGTGGGGCAGATCTCGCTGCGGTTCGGCTGCAACGACTTTGGGTCGCTGATGATTGAGGAGAACGTGGTGTCGGCCGCGGGAACAGCGCACGAAGCGACCATCGACGAGATGCGACACTGCATTACGGACGCCGGCTTCATCCCTGCCCAGCGGACACAGGATTACTCGATCATCAGGGAAGAAGCAGCGGCGTTGGCGTGAGAGGGGAGAAGGGAGAAGGGAAAAGGGGAGAACAAGCCGGTATGTCAGATAAGACAGTGCTCATCATCGTAGGATCCGAGAGCGACCGGGAGCGGGTGGCTCCGGCGTGCAAGATATTGGACGATGCTGGGGTCGGCTACGACTTAGTCGTGTCGTCTGCGCATCGCAACCCCGAGCAAACGGGGGAGATTGCGAAATCGGCGCGCGGCAAAGGGTACAAGACTATCATTGCGGCGGCAGGCCTCGCGGCCGCGCTGCCGGGGACGGTCGCGGCACTCACGGACGTTCCTGTAATCGGCTTGCCACTAGAGGTTGGTCCCTTGCGCGGCGTCGATGCCCTTTACTCCATCGCTCAACTGCCTCCTGGATGTCCCGTTGCGACCGTGGGCATTGGAAACGCCAAGAATGCGGCGCTCCTGGCACTCAGGATTCTCGATATTTCTGCGGGGTAGAAAGAGCTAACTCTGGATACCTGGTGATGTCCCCTTCGCGGCGGGAATCAGTAGAGTTTGCCACAGAGGACTCAGAGCCAAGGGATGGCTGCCTTTGATTCCCGCTCTCTGCTCACGGCTTATCTCACCTCCAGCGCCGCATCGATTTCCACATGCAATTCGTCGATCTTCTTGACCAAGGCATCGATTTCCTGTGTTCCTCCGTCCGCTTCTGCGTCGTGGCGCCTCAGCGTTTCCAGGAGTTCCGCCAGCAGGCTCTCGCACTGGGTCATGGATCGCGCCGCGGCGGGATCGAGCCGCTTACCCCGCTGTTCGTGCAGAGCGATCGATGCGTCCAGCTCTCGTATCTTGTCGATGCACTGATGGATGCCCGTGTCCGGTGGTGAGGAGGACCTGGTTCGCAAGCGACCACTTACCGTCCTATCGCCCTCCGTCACAGAACGGACAGAAACACCAACCTCGACTGCAGATCCTCTATCCTGAGGTTCTTGAGAGCCGGATCGATGGATTCGAGGATTAGCGGCAGGCCCTTACCGCTGATCATCGATGGTTTGGGAGCCGGTACATCCACGAGCCGCTCGTCGAATGCAGCCTTCGTGAACCGCGCCTTGATTCGATTCAAGAGCTGTGCGTGGTTGTGCTTGGCCACCGGTTTCAAGTCGGTACCCAATCCGGAATAATCAACTTTGCCGGTCCGTGCCCTCAATCTCCGAACCTTGGATTGAACGATGAAGTACAGGTCCAAGAACCACGGGTCGATTTCGCCGCTGTAGCGGTCTACGCGGGCCGTGGCGTCATCATGTGGATCTGTCGTGATGACGCCACGCTGCGGTTTGGGACGTTCGATGGCAATTGTGGGGTTTGCCTTGGGTCGCGATGAGACGATGATGAGACGCGCGTCGTACGCCGCGGAGAAACTGCTGTCCGATCGCAGCTGTACGGCAAACCGCTCTGGATGGAACGTAAAGGAAGTCATGTTGTCGGCGGGCGGGATGGCGGATAACATGGAGCCTTTGATGATGCGAACCTGGGCGCCGCCCTTCATGAGCGCCCCGCCGGTGCGCTTCAGGGCGTCGATGTCGGTATCGGCAAACCAGATTTCCGGCGCGGGAAAATTGACCCGCATCCGGGCCTCCGCGGTCGTGAACCCGAAGGAACCGGCGATCAATGCGACGTCGATTTTCCCGTGGGGTGGGTTGGACAACAGCAGGTACGGTGCGGGCATGTCGGAGAATACCGACGAACGGGAAGCGATGAAAGTCGGTGGGGAGAAGAGGCGGAGCGCAGAACAGTCCTTGCCCCGTCCCACTTCCCCCCTTAACATCTGCCCATGCGACAACGATTTGGACTGGGATATGACACCCATACCTTCGGCGCAGATCGACCGCTGAAGCTCGGCGGCGTGGAGATCGAGCATGATACCGGTCTCACCGGCCATTCGGACGGCGATGCGGTTGTGCACGCGTTGATCGACGCCCTATTGGGCGCGGCAGCGATGGGAGACATTGGGCGACTGTTTCCCGATACCGACGACAGGTGGAAGGGCGCGGACTCGATGCTGATGCTGGCGGAGGTGAGGCGACGCCTATCAGCTGCAAGCTATTACGTTTTCAACGTCGATATCACGGTCGTGACAGAAAGACCGCGTATCGCACCGCACGTTGCTGCCATTCGCGAGCGTCTGGCAAACGTGCTGGGCGTTGCGCAAGACGCGGTGTCGATCAAGGCCAAGACCAACGAAAAGATGGATACGGTGGGGAGGGGCAAGGGACTGGTGGTGTACGCCATAGCATCCCTCGGGGGTGCCTGATCTGATCGAAGACATCATCAACGGCCTGCTCGGGCTGCCTCCCACGGCCGTTTACACGATCATCGGCGTCCTGGCGGGTGTGGAGAATGTGTTTCCCCCGGTGCCAGCCGACACTGCCGTCGCCATCGGAGCGTTCCTGTCAGTCGGCGGCCGAATCTCCGTGCAGGCAGTTTTTGCCATCACCTGGATCGCCAACGTCGTGGGCGCAATCATGGTCTACGCCGCCGGACGAACGATCGGACGGCAATTCTTCCAGGGACGGTTGGGCCGGCGCCTCCTCAACCCGGGTGCCATGGTTCGGTTGGAACTGTTATACCGGAACTACGGGACGTGGGGGATCTTCGTGAGCCGGTTTATTCCGGGACTCCGGGCCGTCGTTCCAGCGTTTGCGGGCGTCGCGAACCTCGGTACGGTGCGAGTGGTGCTCCCGTTGGCAGTGGCTTCCGGTTTGTGGTATGGGGTGCTGACGTTCGTTGCGGCGACGACTGTGCGCGAGATCGACGAGATCATAGAGTTCGCTCGGCGTCTCAACCTGGCCGGCATCGTGAGTGCAGGGGCTTTGATCGCAGTGCTGGTGTTCGCATGGCGGCGTCGGCGGCGCAGAAGGCTAGCAGAAGACGGTGAACAAGCCAGACATTGAAATCTCGCATGCGTTCTGGCTCGAGGGATTTCAGGATTATCTCAGCCTCGAGGTCGGCAACAGCGAAAACACGGTGTCGAATTACTCGCGCGACATCAGTAGATTTGCCGAATTTGCCGTTTCCAAGCACGTCAACACTCCCCAAGAAATAACGGCACAGCTGCTGCGCGAATTCATTTATGAACTGAAGGATTTGGGCCTGGCCCCCGCCAGTATCCGACGCCAGATATCGGCGGTGCGGACGTACTACCGTTATCTGCTGGGCGAGGGGTACGCGTCTGTCGATCCGAGCGCACAACTGGAGTTCCCGAAGGGATGGCGAACGCTCCCTGACGTGCTCACCGTGGACGAGGTCGAGCAGCTGATAGCGGCACATCACCCGGGCAACACGCTTGGATGGCGCGATCGGGCGTTTCTCGAGGTGGCCTATGCCACAGGAGCCCGCGTGTCCGAGTTGATCGGGTTAGGGCTGACAGATGTGTTGCTCGAGGACGGGTTGGTGTGTGTAATCGGCAAGGGCAACAAGCAACGGCTCGTTCCGTTGGGCCGTAGAGCCATCGCGGCGGCCGCCCTGTACATCAACGAGAAGCGCCCGGTGTTGGACCGCGGAAAGAGTGCCGGCCGGTTTGTTCTCAACGCCCGCGGCGCACCGCTGACGCGAGGAGGCGCGTGGGAGATCGTCAAACAGTGCGCGCGACGGGCGGGGATTGCCAAGACAGTTACGCCCCACACGTTGCGTCACAGTTTCGCGACGCATCTGCTCGAAGGGGGCGCCGACCTACGCGCCGTCCAGGAGATGCTGGGACACGCGGACCTCTCCACCACACAGATCTATACCCATGTCGACCGCGAGTACCTTCGATCGGCGCATAAGGCGTTTCATCCGAGAGCCTGACGCCCGTAAGCGGCGAGCCGTGAGCCGTACACAGAAGCCTGGCGATCCACCACTTGCGGTTTACCGCTTACTCTTTGCTGCCTACCGCTCACCCTCAAACCTCCTCAGCTCCGGCCCCTTTGCGGCAACCACGGCGTACTCGAATCCGTTCATCCATGCGCCAGGATTCAGGTACCAGCGATTGTGCGCCACCGCCTCGAGTCTTGCACTGTGTGTGTGTCCCAACACGACGAGGTCGAGATCGGTGCGTCGTTCCAGCAGCTCTCGGGCAGACCGCGCTTGTGCTTCAGCGGCTTTGTTCGTTCCCCCCGCATCGTCCTTGCGCCGGCTCAGTATGCCCGACGACTTGCGGACGAGCCAAAATCCGATGTCCGGGTGTAGTGCTTTGAAGGCCGCTGCCGTCAGGGGATGGCCGATGACGCGGTGCACCGCCCTGCTGACAAACTCGGGTTCGATGTCACCGTCTCCATGGCCCACCAGCGCCCGCCATCCGGCGAGGTCGAGCTCGACAGTCCGCTGATGGTAATCCGCGCCCATCTGCTCCCTCCAGAAGCGGCCTCCCCAGCGATCGTGGTTGCCTCCCGTAACCGTCAGCCGGACCCCTTGGCGGACGACGTCCCACAGGTTCGCGAGAACCGGAAAAACACCCCTGGGAATCACGGATCGGTACTCGAGCCAGAATTCAAAGAGGTCGCCGTTGAGGACCAAGTGCCGGCCCAGCTTCGGAACGTCGACGAGAAAACGCTGGAAGGCCACGGAAACGGAATCGCCCGGACGGGAGCTGATATGGGCGTCGGCAACGATGATGGCTGTCTGGGGTGGCATTGGCAGGAGTATACGGACCTACCGAGAAAGGGCGCAACCTCCTGTCACAATTGACTTTTGGCCCGCGACAGCCGTATTTTCTCCGCCTGTTAGGGCCGTCTAATATGTGGCGTCTCGTGCACATGACGGTCACGATGCCACCCCACCTCCACCCCTGGCAAACGGATCCAAAGCCTATCCTTTGGGTTTATAGATCTACTTGGTTGGCTCCGCTCGGACCTTGGGACCCGGTTCCGCAAGTGAGCTCTGGGCGATCGGCCGAATGGAAGCCTTGAGCTGGCTCGAACGCGCCATATGGAGGGGCGCGGCGCGCACTTCCCTGATTGCTGTAGATTCCAACCATGCCATCACGACGATCCCCGGGAAAGTGCGGGAGCTCTTGGCGCCCGTACCGGATCCGATTCGTCTTTAGTCTGATGCTCGTGTCCTGCGTAGCGCCGCCGCTCCGCGCGCAGGACGAAGCAGTGATCGAAGCGTTGGCAGGGATTCTGGCGGCGTATGACACCAGACGCTTCACGGGTCCCTTGTTTCGGGCCGCGGCCCGCCATCCCGATCCCATCGTACGCAGTCACGCAGCCTTGGCCATGGGGCGGATTGGAAACCCCGCCGCAGGACGAATATTACTCAGACTGATGTCCGACCCGGATTCCACCGTGCAACGTGATGCGGTCTTTGCCGTAGGGCAGCTGGCGTCGGCGTCGGCGCTGGAACGGCTGCGGGAGATGGTGCTGAACACGCCTACCGACGAGCAGAGTGCCGTACAGGCCGAAGCAGCGTCCGCGGTGGCCAGAATCGGCGGACCGGGAGCGGCTGGCATCTTGGCCGAGCTGCTGAGCCGGTGGGTGGGCATCGCCTCGACGCAGAGTGTCCCACGTGTGGTCCAACGTGCGTTGTTGGAGGCATGGCGGCTGGATCGCCTTGCTCCTGTGGCGGTGATTACGCAGTTCGCCGAAGCCGCCAACAGCGCAACGCGGTGGCGGGCGGTGTATTCCCTGAGTCGCTTGGGCTCACCAGCCGTGTCCATCGCCCTGCTGCGCGCCACGGAGGATGCCGAGCCACTGGCACGGGCCTTTGGCGTGGGAGCTCTCACGGCAGACTATGCCGACAGAGCCGGACTCGACCGCCGGGGTCTCGCTACTCGAGTGCGCGGTGTCGTCAACGATCAAGACCCCTATGTGCGAATCCAAGCACTGAAAGCCCTGAGCACGTTCGGTACCTCAGATCACGTGTCGGTTACGGCAGACCGGGCAGCCGATAGCGACGGTAATGTCCGGGTTCAAGCGCTAGCCTCCCTGGGACTGATGGAAGGACCCGAGGCGGCCACCGCGATCTCAAAGTGGCTCGATGGAGGAGTCTTCGCGACGCGACGGCAGGCTCTGTTGAGCATGGCGCAGGTCGCCGGAGCCGCCTCGCTGCCCCACATCCGCACGTGGATGGCCCGACCTGACTGGGCCGACCGGGCGACAGCTGCGGCTGCCTTGGGGCGGATCCCCTTCGTGGTTGCCTGGCCACATCTCACTCGGTTGCTCTTGGGTCCCGACGAGCGAGTTGTGGCAGCTGCCCTCTCGAGTGCCCTGGCCGCGGATCACGCACGAACGGATTCACTCGCCCGAGCTTACGCCCTTCATCTGGATCCCGTTATCCGAAGGATTGCCGTGCGCCGCCTGGGCACGGACCCTGACACGGCGGACGCCCAATTGTTGGCCGATGTGTATGAGGTGAGTTTGAAAGACCGCACCTCCCATGTGCAGGTCGAGGTGGTAGCGGCCTTGGGGCGAATTGCAGGACAGAGCCAGGTCGCGGCGGTTCTGGTGGAGCACCGGTTCTTGGATCGGTTCCCGACGGCTGACGATTATCTGGTGCGGAGGGAGGCTGAGCTCGAGTTCCGGGCTGCGGCAGACCGGTGGGGGCCAGCTCACCCCATCACCACCGGTAGGGGCATCGAGGATTATCGCGACCTGGCCCGGGAGTTGGTTCTGCCAGCGGCGAGAGGAGAATACCAAACAGAGCTGATCGTGGAGACCGATCGAGGAAACTTCACGCTGGAGTTGTTTGCCGCGGAGGCGCCGTTTACGGTCCAAGCGTTTGTGCGCCTGGTAGATCGCCGATATTTTGACGGTCTTGCCTGGTATCGTGTGGTGCCAGGGACCCTGATCGAGGCGGGTGATCGAAGAGGAGACGGCCGCGGGCGGGGGATTCCTCCGGTGCGCGATGAGATGAACCCGCGCTCGTTCGATCGGGGAGCCGTGGGGCTCGTGCTGGAAGGCCAGGACACCGGCGACGGGCGGTTTTTCATCACTCTCAACCCCAAGCCCGATCTCGAAGGCACTCATACCGCGTTCGGGCGCGTAATCTCGGGCCTCGATGTCTTGGAGCGCATGACCCTCGGGGACCGTATCCGAAGGGTGCGGCGGCGGTGACCCGCAGGGAGCGCCAAATTGAGCAGGATATCCTTAAGACGTTATCTTTCAAGAGGTTATATTTATGCAGCCGGCATGTGGCTGGCGGCGGGATGTACTCCCAAGCTGGGGTCGATAGCTCCGCAAGGCTACGTGCCGGCCGACCGGAGGGTGGTGCAGGGTTGGATCGGGGAGAGGACCCCGTCGCGATCCCGCCAGTACGAAATCCGGCCCTGGCGCTTCCGGAACGAGGCCGGGTCGGCGGCCGGTCGCGCCGTGATTCGCATCGTGCCGCCAGACTCAATGCGGTTCGATTACAGGGGGCCGTTTGGGAAGTCAGGCAACGTGGCCCTGGTGGGCGATTCCACCCTGTGGATGACATCAGACGATCTTCAGGGTCTGGCGACGTATGCGCCGCTATTTTGGACGGCGCTGGGCATCCCGCTCCTACCCCCGGACACGGTTGCCCTGTTCAGTTTGGTGGGCGACGGGTTCCGTGCGTGGCGATATATTCTGGCCCAGGACACGTTGGACTTTGTGTTACAGGGATCGCCGGCCAGACGGCTCCTGGGGGAGATCCGCCGACAGGGTCAGGTGTTGGCGCAGGCGAGGGTGGAATTGGATACACTCACGGGGTTGGCTCTAGAGGCGAGGATCGATTTCTATAACGTTTCACGGTTTGAGTTCACTGTTCAATCGGTTGATACGCTTGTCTCATTCGACGAGACGATTTGGCGGCAGCAATAGCGCGATCGTCATTGCACTCGCTGTGGTATTGCCGCAGGCGGCGTGCTTATACGGCTTCGCCGGGGGGGGATTGCCGGCGCACATCCGCACCATCGCGATCCTGCCGTTCGACAACCAGACGGGGGAGGTGGCTTTGACCCAAGAGGTGACTGACGCAGTGCGGCAAGCAATGGAAAACCGGTTGGGCCTTCGCGTGGCAGCGGAGGATCAAGCCGATGCCGTTGTCCGAGGCACGATCTCGCGATATCAGGCCGACCAGCCGCTGTCGTTCCGGCAGGGGCAACGGGGTAACGTATCGGTAACACGCCGATTGGTCACCATATCGCTTGAGATCGAGATCTACGATCAAATCGAGGACCGCATACTCTGGGAGGGCGGTGGGCTGCGGGTGGAAGGTGAGTACGAGCCACCTGGCGAGGATGAGAAAAAGGGGCGTGAATTGGCGCTCGAGACGCTGGTAGCCGACCTCGTTGATGGAGCCCAATCTCAATGGTGAGGTTCCGTTGTTGGCTTGACGATGAGCGCGGTGCCGCCCGCACCGGATGTCTCTTTCTAGTATTGGTTGTGGTGGCGGTGGTCTATTTCGGCCATCCAATCGCTAGCATGTACATTCGCTACTACCGCTTGGAAAACGAAATGCAAACCCAAGCTCGATTCGCGCCGAGCATCGATGACGGTGCCATTCGACGGCGGTTGCTTCAAACTATTGATGACCTGGGCCTTCCACTGGAGGCGCGTCGACTGAGAATCCGTCGGATTAGTCGGCCGCGGGAGATCATAATCAGCACCAGCTGGGAAGAGACGATCGTCCTTCCGTTTTACACTCGCGTACAAAGATTCGCTCCAGAAGTTCGCGAGCGAATGTAGTCGGATGAAACCGACATGCGTGTTGCTACCTGCAGCGCTGCTAGTGCTGCTGGGAGTGGAGCCGCTGTGGGCTCTACCAGCTTCCACCGGCGATTCGGAAGTCGCGCGCTTCCTCTTCGTTCTCGCGATCATGTTGTTGGCCGGGAAGCTTTCAGGCGAGATGTTCGAGCGCCTGGGCCAACCAGCAGTGGTTGGGGAATTGATCGCTGGTGTGATTCTGGGCGGGAGCATGCTGGGCATCATCCCCGTTGCGCCGGACGATTCGCTGACGGAAATCATCAGGCTCTTCGCCGAGATCGGAGTCTTGATCCTCCTGTTTGAGATTGGCCTGGAAACGGATCTCAAACAGATGTTCCGAGTCGGTCGTGGGGCGAGCAGCGTTGCGCTCGTGGGGGTTACACTTCCGTTTGCCCTGGGAGCCTTGTTCTGGCTCTCGCCGTTCGTCCCCCCCGAAATTAGTGTCGCATCGCGCTTCACCACCGCCATCTACGTCGGCGCCACCCTCACCGCCACATCGGTAGGCATCACCGCCCGTGTGCTGACCGACCTACGGGTCATGTCCTCGTTGGAAGCGAAGCTAATCATCGGTGCAGCGGTGATCGACGATGTCATCGGCTTAGTGCTGCTCGGCATCGTCGCGACATTGGCGACGGGTGCCGCCGTCTCGATGTTGGATGTCGGCGGGGCGTTTGTGCTTTCCATAGGGTTCCTGGTTGTCGCCATCGCCGTGGGCTTCGCCGCGGCACCTCGGCTGTTCGGGTTGATCGACAGGATGCGAGTACGAGGTGTCTTGCTCGTGGCAGCGTTCGCGTTCGCACTGCTGATTGCTGCATTCGCAGATCGAGTCGGCTCGGCGATGATCATCGGTGCGTTCGCGGGGGGCATCATTCTCTCGCGCACCAACCAGTTCGACACGATTGAGTCGCAGATCAAGCCGGTGGCCGACGTGTTCACTCCTATCTTCTTCTTGAGCATAGGAGCGCAGTTCGATGTCGGGTTCTTGAATCCGTTCAATCCCGATAATTATCAGGTGCTTGCGATAGGCGGCGTGTTGCTCGTGATTGCCGTGGTGGGCAAGCTGGCCGCCGGGTGGGCCGTGCCGTGGCGGAAATACAACCGTCCAGCGGTGGGCATTGGGATGATACCCCGGGGAGAAGTGGGGCTCATCTTTGCTAATATAGGATTGACCACCGGCGTGGTCACGGCCGAGCTGTTCGGGGCGATTATCTTGATGGTGATCGGGACGACGTTCTTGGCCCCGCCGCTGCTGAAGTGGAGCTTTAACCGGTGGAAAGCAACAGATCCACCCTAGTGCCGCGGTATCTTGGTGCTTGGGGAAGCAGTGTGCCAACGTCAACCATCCACGTGGAGGTCGGCGCTTGTGAAGAGGGCTGAGGGCCGTGCTAACGATGAGCTCCGCCCCGTCACCTTGGAACGGGGGACGAACCCTTACGCTGAGGGTTCTTGCCTCGTCCGAATGGGTGGAACACTCGTGGTCTGTACCGCGAGCGTTGAGGACCGGCCCCCACCTTGGCGCAGAGGCTCAGGTCTGGGATGGGTGACCGCCGAATACGCCATGTTGCCGCGGGCTACAGCCGAGCGGACCAGGCGCGAACGGAACGGGCCTGGCGGGCGCACGTCCGAGATCCAGCGGCTCATCGGGCGCAGCCTTCGTGCCGCCTTGGACACGTTCGCGTTCGGCGAGCGTACGGTGCGCATCGACTGTGACGTGTTGCAGGCCGACGGTGGAACGCGGACTGCCGCGATTACCGGGGGCGCCGTGGCGCTTGCCGACGCCTGCGCGTGGATGGAGCGGGAGTTCGATGTACCCAATTCCTTTGGCCGTCTCGTGGCTGCGGTGTCAGTGGGAGTTGTCGAAGGAGAGCCAGTGCTCGATCTCTGTTATGCGGAAGACAGGGCGGCAGACGTCGACGCGAACGTCGTGATGGTCGAGCCGGACCGTTTCGTGGAAGTGCAGAGCACCGGTGAGAACGACACGTTCGACCGTCCCGTACTCGACAACCTGCTGGATCTCGCCACCGGAGGCATTGCCACCTTGTTCGCCGAGCAGCGGAAGGTACTGGGTTGACCCTGCCCAAATTGTTGATCGCCACGCGCAATCCAGGAAAGAAACGTGAGATTCGACAATTCCTAGCCGACCTGTCATTGGAAATAGTGTTTCTGGATGGCGTTGGGATATACGAATCGTCCCAAGAGCTGAAGCTGGAGACCGAAAGCACTTTCGAGGGCAACGCGCTCGCGAAGGCCGAGTTTTTTCAAAAGCGGTCGAGACTGCCCACCGTAGCCGAAGATTCCGGAATCGAGGTCCTGTCTCTCGGTGGGGCTCCGGGGGTTCGCTCGCGCCGCTTCGCCATGGCGCCGCCCGGTCAAAACGAGGACGAAGCCAACAACAGAGAACTGCTCCGCCGTCTTACTGGCGTGCCGCCGGACCGGCGCGGAGCCCGATATCGTTCGGTTGCCGTGTTCATCAAGAAACTAGATGCATCGCCACAGGTCTTCGAGGGAAGCTGCCAGGGCAGAATCACCACCGAGCCCCAAGGCACGGGAGGGTTCGGGTACGATCCGCTGTTCCATTCCCACGATCTCGAAAAAACTTTTGGCGAAGCGACTCCGGAAGAGAAGAACGCCGTCAGCCACCGCGGGCGGGCGTTTCGGGCGTTGGCGGAGTGGCTGGCGGAGAACCCGCTGTAACGGGTTTTAGGTGTTAGGTTTTGGGGTGTTAGACGTTTATCGACCCCTGCGACTCAAGACCCAAAACCCAAGACCTACCAACCTTTGCCCACAAGGCTTGCAAGATGCGCCTACGGTCGTCTTTCACAGTGTTGGTTGCGGCCCTCGCCGTGGCTTGCGGTGACTCCATGGACGATTCAGCCGACCGCTTGAGTCGATACGCCACGTTTCGCTTGACTGCCGATCTCGGCTCCCTGACGGAGCCCGAGCGTCAGATGATCCCGCTCCTGATAGAGGCCGCCGAGGCCATGGACGAGATCTTTTGGCAGCAGGCTTGGGGTGATCCCGATTCGCTGCTGGGGAGCATCGACGATCCGGCGCTGCGGAAGCTCGTTGAGATCAATTACGGACCGTGGGATCGGCTCAACGGCGACGTCCCCCTCTTGCCCGGCGTGGGTGAGAAACCCCTCGGCGCCGGATTCTATCCCGCCGATGCAACCAGGGAGGAGATAGAGGCAGCGCTCGAGATGGCCTCCGACGCGTATGCGCTGCGGAGTTTGTACACGATCGTCGGACGGAGCGAGGTGGGGTTCGTCCCGATTCAGTACCACGAAGCTTTCGCCGAGCCCACGCAACGAGCCGCCTCCAAGCTGCGTGAAGCGGCCAGGCTGGCGGAAGATCCGGGCCTGCGGAAATACCTAGAGCTGCGCGCCGAGGCGCTGCTAACCGATGACTATCGGGAGAGCGATTTGGCGTGGATGGACATGAAGACCAACACCATCGAAGTGGTGATCGGTCCTATCGAGACGTACGAAGACCTCCTGCTCGGTGCCAAGGCGGCGCACGAAGCGTATGTACTGATCAAAGACAAGGAGTGGAGTCAGAGACTCTCCCGCTACGCCGCGTTGCTGCCGGGTCTTCAAAGGGAGCTACCGGTGCCGGACGCCTATAAGAAGGAGGTGCCGGGCACCGAGGCCGAGTTGAACGCGTACGACGCCGTCTACTACGCTGGTGAAGCGAACGCCGGACCCAAGACTATCGCTATCAATCTCCCCAATGACGAAACGGTCCAGTTGGAGAAAGGCACGCGGCGTCTGCAGTTGAAGAACACCATGCGGGCCAAGTTCGACAGCATCCTCGTGCCCATCGCCGACATGCTGATAGCGGAGGACCAGCGTCGGCACGTCACATTCGATGCCTTCTTCGGCAACACGATGTTCCACGAGGTGGCGCACGGCTTGGGTATCAAGAACACCATCACCGGCAAGGGGACTGTCCGCGAAGCGCTGCGGGAGCACTATTCCGCAATGGAGGAAGGGAAAGCGGATGTCCTCGGCCTCTACATGGTCAGTCGGCTGTTCGAGGACGGGGAACTGACAGAGGGAGACATTCGCGACAACTACGTGACGTTCATCGCCAGCATCTTCCGTTCGGTGAGGTTCGGCAGCACGAGCGCCCACGGTCGGGCGAACATGGTGCGGTTCAACTTCTTCCAGCGGAACGGCGCGTTTACCCGCGACGCAGCGACCGGCACATACCGAGTGGATTTCGACCGTATGGCAACCGCGATGACCGATCTGTCGGAGTTGATTCTCACGTTGCAGGGAGACGGAGAGTACGAAGGTGCCGGCCAACTTCTTGGCGACCAGGGAGTGATCTTCGAGGAACTCGAGGGTGACCTGGACCGGCTTGCCGCAGCTGGGATTGCGGTGGACATCGTGTTCGAGCAGGGAATGGCGGTGTTGCAGTAGGACGGTGGGACGGAATGACGGAAGGGGGTTGGGTGGGGACCGTTCGACTGACCCACCTCTTATCGCAAGAACTCCTGCGAATTGCAGTATTCCTATGCGGATAGCCGGACGCCAGGGACTGTGATCTACCGCACAAGAATCATCGTATGACAAAGCAAAAGGCCAAGACGAACGGTGTCTCGGCCTCTCAGTGAACAGCGGGCGCAGGGTTAAACCGAGGTTCGGTTCGAATAGGGTGAACTCAAGTGTGCCACGGCTCCGCTTGCGGCGGCTGCTCGGTGTGAGTAATAAGCAAAGCGCGTGCCAGGTGGTCGGTGAATGTGCTCCAGGTCACATTCGTGAAATGAGGGAAGGGAGAGCGGGGAGCAGGGAGCAGGGAGCCTAATACCCGCCAGCGGCGTACGCGGTCGGGTGCCAGGCCTCGCAGACGACGGTCATAGATTAGGGCTTCAGGCGTCAGGCGGTTAGGCGATAAGGGCTCGTGGCCGGCCGGGGCTGAGAAGGTGGTTGAGTTCACGCTACTGACCAGGCGATTCGTTCTGGAGGACCGAGTTAGCGACGTATCCGATGCGCTTGCCGTCTATGTACACGACCCACCAGCGGTCTTGGAGGCCGGCAACCTCTACGGGCTGCCTCGGATCGAGGATTTGAACGATCCGTGTGTCGGTTCCGCGTCCTTCTCTGACATTCACCCAGGTCGATGTCCACTTCGTTTGGGTGCTCGGGCCGGTGGCTTTGGGTGTCTCAGCAGGTGGGGAGGCAACGGCTTGGGGCGTCAACTGGCTCGAAGTGCTAGTCGGCAACGGTGGTGACCGAAGATTGCCCCTGTTCCGTATCCCTAGAATGGCAACCAACAACAGCACTACGACCACGAGTACCGGGACTGGCCAGGAGCTATGACTTCTTCTGGGGGCGGCGGGCCTCTGGCGACTGAGAGCGCACGAACATCTCGGGCACACCGACGCCACAGTCGCCACTTTTTGGCCACACTCGGGGCAGTCTATGAGTTGCATTAGACCATGAGGCGGGTGATATGGTCGAGCACCAACGAGTAACCTGCGTAACCCGAACCGAAAAGCAAAACCAGCGACCCTCTAGAATAAGGGTTCGGTCCTCTGGCGGCCAGATGGTGAGCGGGCTAAGCCCCTGCCCGATCGCCCGGACACACCGGGGAACGATCCGTGGTGTGTGGACGAGACGTGGCTCGGTTTCATCGATGCGTTGGTCAAGGTAAGACGGGAGGTGTTCAGGAGCCCCGAGCGTACCAGCGGTGTTCGGGGCTTCTTGACCGATTTGTGTGTTAAGTCGCGTTGGCTACGGTGGCCCTCTTTCTGCAAGGGCTTTGCTCTGGGTCGCTTCTCTGCCGTTGGCGTATCGCGACGTCGCTATCTCACGCCCGTCTGGAAGAAGCACACGAAACTCTATCCCCAGCGACCACTTTCAACTAGAATCACTACACATGCAGTTCTGCCAATTTGTGGTCGCCTACGAGGAGGAACCTGCGGGGAGCGACGTTGCTGACCCGAGGGTTCGCTGCGGTAAGCCAGCGACGATCGAGCTAGAGAGCGGCCTGTGGTGCTGCCCTGAACACGCGGAAATTATTCACGATTCGCTGGATCGTCCCGATAAGCCGCTCCATTCCTAACTTGGAGAGGAGCCCGCTCGCTCCCCGTCGACGGCTCCGCCGTCTCAGGGTCGCAACCCCTATTCTTGCCGTCGAAGTCAGACGGTGCAGGAGTGAGCAGCATGGATCTTGGTCGAATGCGACGCCAGCCCTTCCTCCTCGGCGCGGTCGCTCTCATTCTCATGTCGTGGGGCTGCGGCCAGATGATGGGCGCGCGAGTCCTTCCTCCCCTACCGCGCGGCGTGACGGCCAAAGTCTCGGAGTTGCCCTACATCGTGACGGGCACCACGGTCCCAGAGATACGTCTGTCCCTCCGCACGGCCGCCACCGCAGCTCTGGGCCCGGGCCGCGTCGGCCTCCACAGGTCGAGGCTCGATTACAGCTACCGGTGTGGGCGCCAGGGGATCTACCGCGGGATGACCGACCTTACCATCGAGCTCGAATCGGCGATCCAGGTGCCGCGGTGGACCGATCGTGAAGCGGCGGACTCCACGCTGGTCGCCATGTGGGATACGTACATCACGGCCTTGCGCGGCCACGAATACACCCACCGGGAGTACTTGTACCGCCGGGCCAAGGACATGTCCCAAGAGCTGTACCGTATCAAGAGTCCGACGTGCGAGTCGATGCAATCGAGGGCCAATTCGACCGTACGGCTCATTAGCGACCGGTACAGGCAGCTGAACGAGCAGTTCGACGAAGAGAGCCGCGGAACCGTTACGTGGCCCCCGAGGGAGTGACCGGGGACGGCACCGGTGTTCCGGGTCACGGATCGTGAGCCCTCGCCGACCGCCACCGGATCGAACGCCACCTGGGTGAAGGCGGCATGGCGACCGATTTTCTCGCCGGCGGAATGTAATCTGGGCAGGCACCAATATTCCAAGCAACCAGAAGGTTCGACGCGCCGTCCGGAGTCCGATCGACTGCCCTGGATGTCAACCCAGGAGTTTCGATGGTTATGTATGACTAGCCCAACAAAAACACGGTAAGTTAATGATGTGAAAATCGGAATTATCATTGGACGCATCGGTGACGTCGACGGGGTCGCCCTGGAGACCGAGAAGTGGATAGAAGTCCTGAAGAAAATGGGACACGAGATGTTCATTCTTTCCGGTCATTTCAGGGAGGATGTGCTCGCACCGGAGAACCAGAAGGCACTTCGGTTTCTTTCGTTCTTTTCCCCCGAGTGCGAATGGGAGCAGAACCGGGCTTTTTTCTTTCCACCGGATGATGCGGAACGACTGCTGAGTCACCTCGACGGGACCGCCAAGCACGTTGCAACCGCTATTTTCCAGTGGATCCTGGACTGTCGCATCGACGTGCTCCTCGTCGAGAACGCATCATCCTTGCCGGCCCATTTGTCCCTGGGCATGGGCATCATGCGTTGTGCGGAGCGCCTCGATCTTCCGATCGTCATTCATCACCACGATTTCTACTGGGAGCGGGGCTCGCGGTACGCCTCACCGTTCCCCGAAATCACGCAGATAGTGGAAGAGACGTTCCCCCTGCGTACCTCCAACGCCAGACACGCTGTGATCAACACCCATCAGCAGGGCGTTCTCAAGGAGAAGTTCAACATCGATGCCGTGGTCGTGCCCAACGTGATGGATTTCGACAAGCCTTTCGCTCAAAAGGATTCGTACAACGCCGATCTGCCCGCGAGCATAGGGCTGCAGGAAGGTGACCTCCCCCTTTTCCAGATTACCAGGATTATCCAGCGCAAGGGGATCGAAGTTGCCATCGATCTCGTCGGCCAGCTGGAAGACCCGCACGTCAAGTTGGTGATCACCGGGAGCGCGGCCGACGATCATCGCAAGGGCTACTACAGGAAGCTTCTCAGGCAGATCGAGCGGAGCGGTATGAAAGACCGGGTCATCTTTGCCCACCACAAGCTTCTCAGCAGCCGGGGAACGGCCAGCACGGGCGAGCGGATTTTCTCCCTGGCCGATGCTTACGCCCACGCCGTCGCCTGCACCTATTTCAGCAATTACGAGGGTTTCGGGAACGCGTTTGTCGAAGCGGTCGTCGCCCGGAGGCCCGTTTTCGTGAACAACTATAAACCTGTTTTCTGGCCGGATATAGGCAGCCTCGGCTTCAAGACCGTGATGCTGGAGGACAACAACCTCACGGACGAGACCGTGGCCGAAATCGATCGGATTGTCCACGATCCGGCACTGCAGGCGGAAATCGCCGAGCATAACTTCGAGCTCGGACGGAAACACTTCTCGTTCGAGGTGTTGGAGCAAAGGCTTCAAGCGATCTTTCCGCGGTGAGGTGAGTGATCGTGCAGCGAGGACGGCGCTACAGCACGGACCGCATGATGGATGCCCTGCGAAGCGAGGGCATAACCACCTGGTTCGACCTGGGGTTGATGCTCGACCGGCTCCGCGACGGGCGCGACACACCGGGGCTGGTTTTCGACGATAGTTTTGACGCCTTCACCCGGCACATATGTCACGGAGTGGGGCTCGTGACCTTCCACTGCTCGGTGGATGGCGTTACGATGGAGATTGCAAAGTACGCCGAGGCTATGCGTCGCGTACTGTCGGAACCGCAACTCCACCTGATCACGGGTCATTTTGATGTTCGCGCGCAACCGATGCTGGGTCCCAACATCGAGCGCCACGAGTTGCCCGAGCTCGACGGGTTTTCCGAGTGGCGCCTGTACGGGGACTTCTTCCATCGTCGCATGGAGCGGGGAAGTCCTCTCTACAACGCCCTGATTCTCGCGCTCTGGGATGACGTCCTTGTTATCGCGGAACGCCTCGGACGGTTGATCGAGCGTTGCGATATCCGTCTGTTGATCCTGATCAACGTCAACTCGAATCCGGGCAATGTCGCCCTGGCCCTGGCCCTGGTGCTGATCTCCGAGCAGCTGCGCATTCCGGTCATCGCCAACAACCATGACTTCTACTGGGAGGGGGGGCGTAGCCGCGCGGCACGGGAGAGAGAGGGGAGCCAGGCAGGACCGCGCGACCATTTTTTCACCAACTCGCACCTGGGGGAGGTATTCTCGGTCATCCAGATGATCTATCCCTGGGTAGCACGTACCTGGATTTCTGCCAACCTCAGCCGGAATCAATCGGCCCAACTGGTGCGACGGTTCGGCCACAACCCGGCCAACGTCGCGGAGCTGGGTACAGCGGTGGACACGGCACTCTTCGCACCTCTCAATCGTCCCAGGTGCGTCGAGGTGTTGCGGCAACTCGCGATTCTGCTGACGGGATCACGGAAGCGGCTCGGCGCTAATTCAGTCGCCGACCACCTGCGACAGAACCCGCTGGTAGCCGATCGGCCGCAGCCGTTGCTGCTGGCGGCACGGGCAATGGATAGCGTGGATTTCGTCGACGACAACATGATCTTGCTGCAGCCAACGCGGATCATCAAGCGCAAGAAAATCGAAACCAACTTTCGCGTCATTTCACGTCTGTTTTCCGACGCAGAATTCATCAACGCCTTCCGTAACACGCCGAACCTCAAGTTGACGCTGCTGATCACGGGTCCGGTGGCGGACGAAAACGACCGTTACTTCCTGAGGCTGTTGCGTGATTTCGACAGGTGCGTGTCCCGGCTTCCCGAGTCCGTCCGGGATCGGGTGTTTGTTGCGCTGTTGTTCAGCGGGATCGACTACCCGGGCTTTCGAAAGCAGTTCGACCAGCCGTGTACGATCGCCGACCTGTATGGGGTTGCATCACTCGTGGTGCTACCGAGTGAAACCGAGGGCCGGGGCCTGCCGATCATAGAATCCGCCACGTGCGGTGTTCCGATAATGACGCGACGCTACGATCCGGAGGACGTGTTCGCCGAAGTGATTGGCGAACACCTGGCACGAGACGAGCGACTAGAGGTGATCTCTTTTCGCAATCAGATCACGCCCGCTCTCATCACGTCTGTCAAAGAGCATTTGCTCCATCCCCTGCGTTTCGGGGCGGCCAACGCACACAACCGCCAGCTCGTCGAGGATCGCTGGTCGATGGAATCGCTGTCCCGCGACTTCGAGCGTTGCTTTCGGCAGCTCCACCGGCAACTGCAGGCAAACGACCGTGACCTGGAGACCGCGTCGAAAGCGCTGTCGCGGTTCGAGAGGCGCGTGCGACGTCACCGCGACGAAGTTGGCACAGTGATGAATACCGACAATCGCGAATACCTCCCGGGCCACGGACGCATGGGGTTCATGTTGATGTTGAAGTCGCTCATCGACCCGAGCTATTTCCGCGTCGAAGAGCAGCGCCAGCGCGGGATGGCTTTCGCATTCGTGCAGCAGTTGGTGTACGGGAACCCGGACCCGTCGACTCTGAGTCGCGAGAAGTTCCACGAGTTTTGCAATTGCGTAGATAATCTGTTTCTGGTTCGAGAGGGCGACCTGTCGATCATGTTCGACCATGCGTTCGCCTATCGGCATCGCAACCGCTGGAACCTCAAGTATCGCGACCTCACCTGGCACGAGCTGACAGGTGTCATCAACCTGTTGTTCGCGCACATTGCCGTACCGCCGCCTTCCTTTGGCGCGATCCGTCACGCGACGTCCCATTTCTCGAACTGGGATTTGATGCTCGAGCAAAGGTGCGGCGGATCCCTCGCGATCGACGATCGGGCCAAGCTTTGGGAACGTCTGCAGACCAATGTACCCATCGCGTATTTCGCCGGCAGCGCGCTCCAGGTGGAGATCGAGCTTTTCATCCTCCAATCGGTGCGTGCCCGGCTCGGTCTCGAGACCCACGAAACGATGACCGGCAGGCTTCTGGGGCGCAAGCAGCTGGCGCCTATCTACATCTTTCAGCGCAGCAAAGCACTGGGAAACCCCCTCACCGCCGATACGTTGAAGGCTTACATCAATGAGACCCGCAACGAGGAGCTGCGGTTGCTGTTCAAAAACGGCGTCTGCAGCGTCGTTCCTACGAACCAGATCTCGGTGGGCATCGACGTCAGGCAACTCGGCAAGCGTGCCCTTCGCGTGCTCGCCGAGGTGCGCGCCGGGGGTGGATTCCTGATCGGAGCGACCGAACACGCGTCCCTCACCACCGACATAGTTGACATCGAGCGGTTCCACGTCGGACAAGTGCTTGACATGCTCACGGCCAATGTGATGGGCCTCTCGCCCGGCGACGGCTACATCCAGTGGGTGCCTGCAGGCCTCAGGGCCACCCTCGCCTACCCGACGCCGATACAGACCGCCCGCGACCTCAGCGAGACGTTCAAGGGACCGCTGTTCAGCGGGGCGTGCGAGAGACTGGGTGAAAGGGAAGTTCTCGAGGAGTTGCGGCGAGACGCCCAGGAGCGAGGATCGCCCGTCGTGAGCGTCCTCGAGAAACTGGTAACGCCACCCGCCAAACAAAAGTCCGCAGTCACCGCGCAGGCCATCAACGGGCTCTACGCTGACGGGTTCCCCTGGTCCGGTGCGCTGGCCAGCGTACCACCGGGCGCAGGGATGCGCTACAGCATAGTCTGGTCTGACGGACCACCCCGCACTGTGCTCGATTTCATCAAGCGTTTCAACCAGGGTGCAAAAGCAAAGGCTCGCATCGCGTGGAATGGAGGCTATATCCTGAACGCCGAGCTTGTGGGTAAGCTTGGCTTGCCGCAGTCCTACATCGGCTCTCCGCTGGGCCTGATCATCTCAGACGACGAGGTCATCTGTCCCCCACTCTTCAACAAACCGGCACTACTGGTGGGAAAAGACGACTCGCTCTCCATTCGGAGGGTCAACGCTCGGTCCGGCATGCGGGTCAGCGGCACGGGCATGACGGTGGACTTCGAACCCTGCTGTTACAACGCGGTGGCACCGGGAGCGGGACCCTGTTTCTACGATCTGTTATTCCCCGGGAACGAGCTGCCAGGGGATGGGCGGACACTGGTGCGGTTGGCCGGCGCGCGAGTGATGGAGGTGATCCACACCGGCGCCGGTCAGGACGTTCCGGTGTTGCCGGTGGGACTGTGCCTTTCCTTCGCCAGAGGTGAGTTGCCGGACGGATGGGTCGATGGCGCCCGGCTCGATTTTGAGCTGACGGACCTGGCCGACGTGGTCCAGGCGGTGGAAGCGGGTCCGATGCTCGTGTCCGGTGGCCGCAGTTGCATCGATATGGATGCGGAGGGCTGGAAGACCAAAAATTCGATCGCCACACAGGCGGCGCGGCTCGACTACCTCGACATGAGAGGACCGAAGATTGCGGTCGGAGTCGACGGGAGCGGTATGCTCTCGGTGTTGACCGTGAACGGACGCATCCGAGAATCGGTGGGTGCGACCCATGTGGAAATGGCCGAGATTCTTTCCGCGCGCGGCGTGGAGAGCGCCATGGGCTTTGATCCCGGGGGAAGCAGCACGCTTGTGGTCGGGAATGAACCGTTGAACATCAGTCCGTACAACCGGGACTACGAACGAAACGTCTACTCCATGCCTCCCCAGCCCCGAGCCGTCGCTAATGTGGTTATCGGCTATTGAGGAACGATGGCGGGAAGTCAACCTCCAACTGACCGCTGAACTTTTTCCCTGACCCAGCGCGTCACCGATCCGGATCCTAGGCCCTCATGGCCGACACATTGGACCGCCTGACCGCCGCTCTCGCCAACCGTACAGCCCGCGGAGCACCACGTGCGGTGTGATCCATCGGGGCATCAAACCGGGGAACGTGGTATTCGCGGGCGGCCAATAGCTATGACGCGGGATTTCGCTGACCACCGATCTAGATATTTGACTAGTGTGACTAGATTAATTACCCATGCATCATGGGTAAAGAGTATTCTGTCTATGACGCCAAGGCCAAGTTCTCGGAGATCATCCGCAAGGTGCGCGAAGGCCAGACGGTCACCGTGTCCTATCACGGTGAGCCAGTCGCCGAGATTCGACCGATTCGGCCGCAGGGCTTCGCGTTGGAAGATCGGCTTCGCCGGATGGAGGACCGCGTCGTCGTCGTCCGTTCTTCCGAGGGAGCGGGCAGGCTGCGCCGAGTCGCGCGACGGCCGGGAGCGCTGCAGCGGTTCCTCATCGACCGCGACTAGTGAAAGTCGCATATGTCGATACGTCCTGTCTCGTCGCCATTGCGTTCGGCGAGAAAGGGGCGACGGTGCTTGGGCGTCGGTTGGAGGGGTTCGATGAGTTGCTGTCGTCGAATCTCCTCGAGGCCGAGCTGCGGGCATCGTTTGTCCGAGAGAACGTCGAACCCGATGCTTCATATCTCGATTCGATTGGGTGGATTCTGCCGAACCGGCCCTTGAGCCAGGAAATGTCTGCGGTATTGGCGGCGGGTTATCTGCGCGGCGCCGATCTGTGGCATCTTGCTTGCGCCCTCTACGTCGTGGATCGGCCGCAAGACATGTCGTTTGTGACGCTGGATAGTGGGCAGTGGGCCGTAGCTGAGGCACTTGGGTTTGCCACCTAAACCTTGGCTTGCCTAAACCGTCACGGACGCGCAAGCCGGAGCGGAGCGACGGCGGGGTCCGTGGATTCCGTGGCGATTCAATCGTGGACGCCGCGGGTATCGGGGGACACATTCCCAGCCCCGGCGCCGATGCTCTTGTCCCAATACTCAAAGATTGTGTGATACCCGGGGGCCAGGTCGTCGTAGAAGGTGGCGATGGACACGGGCGTGTCACTGGTTACCAAGTGGCTCAACCCGCCCTAACGCCACGTCACCTCCATCGCAAAGAAATGGTCGAACACCTCCCGATCCGGGTGGTTCTCAGCGTTGCGCTCCGGACTGCGGATATAGAAGTCGAGCTGCTGCAAGGCGGGGTTCACCGCGCCTGCCTGCGACGACTTGTCCTCTAAAGGGTAGCTCGCCCGTAGGGTCTCGCGGTCGCGCATGCCCTGCGTCACCATGAAGTGGATCTGGTAATCGCTGTACAGCACTTCGCCGTTGAGCGTCGCCGATCCTGTCCCCCAACCGGCCACGTACAGTATGCTCTTTGGCCAGTTGGCATCGCCACACCCCGCATCGCCATGTTCGAACAGAAACGCCGCGATTCCTCCATCCTGGCATGGAGAGAACTCCACGAATTCCTCGAGCTCGACGACGTACTCCCCCTCCGGCAGCTGCAGCTCTGCGCGGAAAGTCCCGGTGTTGTCAACCTCGTTGACGTCGATCTCCACCGTACCGTCGACCGGCCGGACATTCGACGCATCGTTTCCCATGTGATCCCACGGTGTGGCATCGGAGAGCGTGCCGACTTGATAGACACGACTGCCCGTCACGATGAGCCGACCGTCGTAAAGATCGTGTTGCTCCGGGGTGTAGACGCCCATTGCGGTACCGGGTTGCTGGCGGGCGCCCGGCTCAGGTTCGGGGGTGGCGCACGCTGTGAGGGAGGCAGCGATAAAGACACAGATCAGTAAAACCCGTTGCATATCCAACCTCACTGAGAATCAATGGTCGAGTGGATTTCACGGCGCTGCCTAACCAATTCTGTCCCCCCCCCCCCCCCCCCCGGGGAGGCAAGAGCCATAGGCGGGTGGGACCGCCATCCCGTCAAATCCGCGTCTAGAAAATCATCCGCGGCAGTTCATCATCCGCGGCCGAATTTACCGCACCAACCCCCGCTCCCGAGCCAGCCGCCGCTCCTGACTCACACGAGGCCAGATACTCTCCCGCAACTCCGCCAACCGCTCCGAAAACCGCGAGTCGCTCCGCACCTTGTCGAACAAATCCGACTCGATCGTCCGGAGATCCACACCACTCGGAGAAAGTTCGTACGCGACAATGACCCACTTGAGTGTGCCGTCCACGTCGCCGAGCCACGCGTAATAGCCGGCGAGACCCTGTGCGGCTATCACGTTGGTGAAGAGCGTACTTAGCTGTTGCCCCGCGCGCAGCCGCGTTTCGAGCGAATCCACGATATGTGCGGCTTCCGTCTCCTGTCCCATCTCGTGGAGACATGTCGCACGCAACGCCTCGTACGGACCCAGGTCGAGCTGCGCACACCTCTCCGCGCGGCCGTTCAACAGCAACGCGATCCCGCGCAACTCGCGTGGCAGGTACAGTGCCGGGGAGAGACGACGGGCTATTTGTGTTTCCTCGAGTACGACCGGATACCGTCTGTCGCGCAGCGCCTCATACGACAAGCTGATCCGGCGCGACGCACGGCGGTCTCGAAAAGATCCATGGACCGGCGCAGCGCCTCCGGCGTGCGCTTGGCCAGCAGATCCCTGCCCTCGATGTAGCTGTCGCGTGCCGGGCTGTGTTCCGCCTCCGACTCTGCTTCCACCTCCGCGAGTCGCGGCTCGCCCGAAACGGTGCTGAGCAAGGCGTTGCTTACCTCACGTGCGATGTATTTCTGCACCATCAGCACGTCGGTCAGCTCTCGCTGGTACTGGTCGCTCCACAGAATTGTGCCGGTCCGCGCCTCCACCAGCTCGGCGATACCATTCAGCACCGACCAGCTCCTCTAATTCCTGTTCCAAGAACACCTCCAAGATCGCCCGGATCGCACCGCGGAAAATCGCCTGCAAATCCTGGCGCACGTCCTCTTGCGCAACGCCGGCCAGTTCGCCAACCTCCCTCATGAGGAAGCTCCTTTCTCGATCACTGCTTCGCACAGCGATCGGGGTCTCGGGTTGTTACTTCTCCCGAGGAGCTTCCTCTTTTTCTTCTCCCCTGTCCAGAGGTCCGTGTCTCTCACCTCTGAATCGAGTTTCAGCTTCTACACAAATTTAGGGACACTACCGTTACTACGACACGACTCTTGCACCCGTGGTATCACAGCGACCGGAAACTGATTTAGTTGCAGCCATCCAGAGCTAATCCCCACGTTTCACATCTGGTCATCACAACACTTGCCATTCAACCGTTCATTCAGCAACCCCATCATAGATGTTGCACACCCGCCACCCTTGCTAACCCTGCGTACCCCGGTTCATCTTTGCCTCTTGCCCGTGGCCCACGCGGGCCCCGCCGCCTGACTGACGCCCCCGTAGGACGGCCGCCCGACGACGAGACCACTACGCAACTGACGGAGAATCACTTGCGGGCGGGTCACATAAGGAGGGTAAACCTTATGGATGTTCAGGCGATTTTTGGGCTTCAGGTTTTCCTGAGCCTCGTAGTGTGGGGCTCGCTTGCGTACTGGTTGTTGGCTCCCTGGTTAGAGAGAAAGTCGCTAAACGAGGCTCTCTTCTTTCTGACCGTCCCTCATGCGTTTCGTCACATTGGAATGGTATTCCTTGTCCCGGGCGTGGTTGCTCGACCGCTGCCGGAAGCTTTTGCCATTTCTGCCGCCTACGGGGACTTGGTTACGGGTATGCTGGCCTTCTTGGCGCTCGTTGCTCTTCGGAACAGTTGGTCCGTGGCACGGGTGGCCGTCTGGCTCTTCAGCATCATTGGCACTATCGACCTCTTGAATGCATTCCGGCAGCCGAATGCTGCAACGGACATGGGGGCAGCTTGGTACATCCCGACAATGTTGGTACCAGTGTTATTGGTGACTCAGGTCATGATATTCTCCCGGTTGCTCAGAAGGGCAACGAAGAGCGACACATAAGTCCCCCCAATCTCTTCAAGTACACTGTCTACTCGGAAATCATCGGGAAGGAGGAGCGCCACCTCCCGAACCGTCGGTGAGAATTCTGGTCAACACGAGTTCAACTTACACGATCCTCGAACAAAACCAGTTCGTGGAGAGATCCTTGGGGGCACGGCCGTGGGTTGCGCTCATGTCGCGTCCGGTCAGACATCGACCACCACATCGGTCCTGGGCTTGGCGCAGCAGATCAACACCGATCCTTCATCGGGTGGGTCCAGGGGCTCCAGAACGTAGTCTACTTCACCTTCTTCGATCTCACACATACAGGTGTGGCATATACCCGACCTGCAGCTGTAATCGGGGCTCAGGCCATTCGCTTCGGCCAAATCCAATATGCTCTCGAAAGACGGATTCCAATGTGCCTTCACGCCAGATTTGGAGAACGTCACCTCGATATCACTGCAACACTGCGCAGCTTCCGCAACGCGCCTAGGCGTGGCAACCTTTGCCCTCTCCTTCAAGGCCGACGCCGGGCCAAAAAACTCGTAATGAATCCGGACCTCGGGCACATCCCAGGCCAGCAACCCATTCAAGAGAGATCGCATGAAGGCCGTGGGACCGCAAATATAGAAATCACAATCATTGCTCGGGAGAAGACGTTTCAGCAGTTCCACATCCACGTGGCCCTCGTCGTCATAGTCACGCCCAATCATGTCGCCGGCCGACGGGTCGCTATATCGAATGTGTGCATGCACGTTGCTATTCTCCTCGGCGACCCTCCGCACATGCTCTCCCATTGCATGCTCTCGCCTGCTTCGGCTACCATGAATGAACCATGTCGGCCGGTTCGAACCAGCCGCGACGATCGCGTTGAGCATGCTGATCAACGGCGTAAGACCGACACCTGCACTCACCAAGGCAACCGGTGTTTCACTATTCGGATCAACATAGAACTTCCCGCGTGGGGCCGTTGCTAACAGCTCGGAGCCCACCTCCACATGATCATGGAAGTGGTTCGACGACACCCCGGGATGCGCTCCTCAAAGGACTGTTTCCAACCCGGTGACAGCGCCTTGATTCGCAACGCCGCTCTTTGCACTGTCGGGATCATCCTTGTCGAAATAGAGGAGATCGCTGACCTGAGGGACGGTCATGCCGGCAGGATCTAGGCTGACTCTTTCGATCACATCGCCGGTGCCGACTTCACCTTCCTCCAGCACGCGGAAGTAGAAGCCCGTCCGCCCGCTCTTGAGAATCCGATTGTAGAATCCCTCCACACCCACCTTGATCGCGAGCTTGTAGCACGGCACCCGCGGTTGAGTCACTTCGAATAGGGCTGTGCCGACGCGGAATACATCGCCAACATGGATGTTCTCATCCAACATACCGTCGACGGTGAAGTTTTCGCCGAAATGGCCGAACTTGAAACCCGACTGTCCAAGCTCCCGCTCCCAATAGGCGTAATTCTCGAACGAATAGACCAGCACTGCCCTGAATGGGCCGCCGTGACCGATGAGGTCAGCCTGACCGTCGCCGTCAATATTGAGAGCTCCAACTGTTACTCGTCTATCGACTGGCTCCTTAAAGATCCCAGTTCTGACTGTCCTTCCCTTGACCGTGATGTCTTTGGGGAGGGAGACATTGACAGACAAGAGCTTCATCGGTTGAGCCTCGGTTCGTCTTACGTTCCCGTTGGTTCCACGCCGGCCACTTGGAGGCTCAACGTGAGCGAGAGCCCAATTACAAGGTGTTGAACCGTGGCCGAGACCAGCATACGGCCCGCTCGGCCCGCTGCATAACAGCCACAATGCCGGTTCCGCTGTGTCATCATAGTTCTCATCGACCGTTTGGTCGCGCGCTGTATCGAGGAGATCGGACGTTACTCCGGAAAGTTCATGCGGCGTAGCAGGTCATCGAAGCGTGGGTCGGAGCGGAGTGGATCGTACCCAGGCCACACGTTGAGCAGGTCCATTGCGTCCCGCTCCTCATATGCTCGTTCCAGCCATTCAAACGCCGCGTCATTGTGTCCGAGCGCCGCATACACCGCAGCGAACTCGCTTGGCGCTACGTAGCCCCGTGTCGCTGCTTGTTCGAGGCCTGCGAGCCGCCACCGCCAGTACCCTAGCGGCCCCAGCGCCACGTAGGCCTGTTCGAGGGCCGCCACTGCCGCTTCCGCGTCCGCATTGGTGCCTGAGCGGGTTATGCGTTCTCGACGGACCGCCACCGCATCCTCATATCTGCCTAGCTGAGTGTAAATCGACTCGAGAATGCCACGTGCCCGGTCTAAGTCCGGGTCGATCTCAAGCGCCTTCTCCGATTCGGCGATCGCCCGGTCGTACCGGCGGGCATGCATCAACTGATCGGCCAGAACCACCCTGCCCACGGGATTGAGCGGATCCAGCTCCAGGCCACGTCGTGCCTCGGCAACGGCCTCGTCGTGTCGCCCCATTGCTGAGAGATGATAGGCGTACCACTGGTGAGTGATCGCCGAGTTCCGGTCGAGCTTGAGGGCCCGCCGGTATTCGCGCTCCGCCCCCGTCCAATCCCACTCATACATGGATCTGATTCCCGCCAGTACGGCCCGCGCTTCGGCGAGCCCGTCGTCGAGCTCCAGCGCCCTCTCTGCCGCCGCCTTTGCACGGGGTTCTGTGTTACGTGCAGGTTCTCCACCGTAAACGCCAAGCAGATGGACGGACAGAGCAAGGGCTCCGTACGCTGGCGCGAAGGTCGGGGCGCTCTTGATCGCCTCGTCGTAATACTCAATCGCCTTCTCAAACCCCGCGACGGTGGCCTTCCCGTGGTAGAAACGGCCTTGTAGATACGCGTCGTGAGCCCGGGGATCGACCTCGCGCACGGTCGCCAGGCGCGCCTCCTCCTGCGGGGTCAGCTCGGCCTCGATCTCCCGGACGATCGCCTGTGCCACCTCGCTGTGTAAAGCGAGCACATCCCGCAGCTCCCTCTCATAGGTGTGCGCCCACAGGTGCCGCTCGGGCGACGTCGCGATCAGCTCTGCCGTAATCCGTACGCTGTCGCCCGCCTTAAACACTGAGCCTTCCACTACGGCGTCGACGTTCAGCTCGCGGGCAATCTCCGGCACCGACTTCTCGGTATCCCTGTAGCGCGTCACCGACGTGCGCGAAATGACCGTCAACGCCCCGATCTGGGCCAGCTCGGCGATCAGCGCGTCGTGCATTCCGTCCACGAAGTATTGCTGCTCGGGATCGCCGGAAAGGTTGGCGAATGGGAGCACCGCCAGTGACTCGATGCGGCCCTGCCCTGCACCCGACACGCGGAACCACCACCACCCTACTCCGGCCAAAAGGAGCACAGCCAGCAGGGCAGCGGTGCGCGTGCGCCGTGAGCTACCGCGCCCCAGTGGACCCGCTAGGACCTCGAAGGAGGTGGAAGCCGTCGTAGGTGCGCTTGCCCGCCCCAGCAGCTCGGCAAACTCTGCAGCGGTCTCGGTCCGCTCGGCCGCGTTTTTGGCAAGTGCCTTCCTGACCGCAGCATCAAGGGCCTTTGGCACGTCGGGGGGCGCCTTCCGCACCGAAGGAACCGGATCGACTACCTGGCGCGCCAGCATTGCCTGCGCATTCTCCGCTGCATACGGGGTGCTCCCGGCAAGCATCTCGTAGAGCACAGACCCGAGGCTGTACACGTCGGTCCGCGGGTCGACCTCGTCGCCCATCGCTTGTTCAGGGCTCATGTACCCTGGTGTTCCGACGGAGGCCCCGGCCAGGGTAATGTTGTCGCCACAGCCGGCGCACACCGCCTGGGCGATTCCGAAATCGGCCACGATGGCGTGGCTGTCGGCTAGCAGAATGTTCTCCGGTTTGATGTCCCGGTGCACCACGCCGTTGCGGTGGGCGAAATTCAACGCATCCGCGACATCGCGCGCGATCTCAAGCGCCTCCTCAACCGATAACTGGTTTTCTCGGCGGAGCCGGTCCCGTAGCGACTCGCCCTCTACGACGGGCATCACGTAATAGACAAATCCATCAGACTCGCCCGAGTCGATGAGGGTGAGGATGTGGGGGTGCTCGAGCTGCGCAGCGATGGCAATCTCGCGGAGAAACCGATCCGGCCCGACGGTGGCGGCCACCTCGGGCCGCAGGACTTTGATAGCAACCGGCCGGTGGTGCTTGAGATCCTCGGCTAGGTAGACTGTCGCCATGGCCCCGCTACCAAGCTCTTTTTCAACTGTGTAGCGGTCGGCCAGGGCGTGCTTGAGGCGATCCAGGAGGTCAGGCAAGCTTTCAAGCCCCGTTTGGAGCCATCAAAAATACGAGTCGGGGGAGGGAATGGCCAGAGGGCGCTCGGGGGCAAATCGGATACGACTCGACGCCACCTAACTAACAGGCTTGGATATCAGCCCGACCGCCGCTGTGATGAGCGCGTCACGACTACCGCGTAATGACCTCCTTGAGTTCAGCTGTCGAAGCACATGACGATTGAGCTGTAGGCGAACACGTGCTAGCCTACACTGCGCATGCTTCAATGACCATTTGCACGTACCCAAGCTTGCAGGTGACTGACCACGGTAGTCCGCAACACCAGCAACGGCCTGGCATGTTGCAGGGTTCCTGTCTTCGGCAGGGTTTGCGATTTGGGGCTGAAGTGGGGAATTTACGTGCCGAGCCCCCGTAGCTCAGCCGGATAGAGCATCTGCCTTCTAAGCAGAATGTCGCGTGTTCGAGTCACGCCGGGGGTATTTGTTACGCCGCAACGACTTACCAACGTCGCACTCCTCACCATTTTTGGTGGTGTCGTGGAACCTATCGTGGAACTCACGACTCCACCGCCTTCAAGAGCTTCATGTTCTCCCCGAGGTACGCCTTCATCCTGTCAGCATCTTCCTCGAGGAACCGGGCCAACTCCACCCGTTCGTAAATCTCCGTCACGTCGCCCACCTGGTGTCCCATGTAATTCATGCGCCGTGAGCGACTGATGCCCGCCTCCTCCATCCAGTGGGCAAACGTCTTGCGGGCATCGTAGGGCCGCACGTCCATCCGCACCTTGCGGAGCGCCTGGCCAAATCCGTTTTGTGTTTCGGTGCTGGGCGGTGTCGGGGTGAAGATGCGCGGCACCTTCCGCTTGCTCGTCTTCGTCTTGGTGCCATCCACCTGCACGTAGTTCGGACCCACCCTCCACATGCCGCTCCAGTATTCCTTCGGCCTCATGCCCGTGCAGCATAGCGACCACCATGTATCTCCGTGCTGGCCCTCCAGCACCCCAACATTCTCCCGCTCTACGACTCGGGCGAAGCCGACACGTTCCTGTATTACGTCATGCCGTACATCGAGGGCGAGTCACTACGGGACAAGCTCAATCGCGAGAAGCAACTCGGCGTCGAAGAGACGGTCGAGATCGCGAAGTCGGTGGCGGGGGCGTTGAGTTTCGCACACGCACACGGCGTCATTCATCGTGACATCAAGCCAGAGAACATTTTGTTGCAGTCAGGTCAGGCATTGGTGGCGGACTTCGGGATCGCGTTGGCGGTAAGTCAAGCGGGCGGAACGCGGCTGACCGAAACCGGCTTGTCGCTTGGCACACCGCACTACATGAGCCCCGAACAGGCGACCGGAGATCGTGAGTTGGATGCGCGGAGTGATGTGTACTCACTCGAGGCGATGGTCTACGAAATGCTGGTGGGCGATCAACACCCCAAGGTCAAAGCGTAGTTAGCGCGCAACAACCGGGTCCATTTCCATTTCACGCCGACCTCGGCCTCCTAGCTCAATCTGGTCGAGCGGTTCTTCAGTGAATTGACCGAACGCCAACTGCACCGGTTGGCCGTCACCAGTGTGGGCGAACTCATCGAGCACATCACGCGCTACATCGACCGCCGCAACATCAATCCCAAGCCCTTTGTCTGGACTGCCAGTGTCCGGCACATCCTGAAAAAGGTGAATAAAGCCAATAAAACTTTGGCGACACTACACTAAGTGAGTCAGCTTGGGGTCCATCAAATGAGCGCGAGGCGCGGGTTGCTTAGCGTCTGGCGCAAGGTCTACAACGCCATGATCGACAAGCGCCCGACTGCGATCGTGCGGGCTTCCGATCAGGCTGACGTCATCGCGACCGTCCGGTTCGCGGCTGAGTCCGACTTGGATCTGTCGATCCGCGGTGGATCGCACAGCGTGCCCGGCTTCGGCACGAACGACGACGGAGTCGTTCTTGATCTTTCGACGATACGCGGGATCCGGGTCGATCCGGGTAACAAGACGGCGCGGGCCCAGGGTGGTTGCCGCTGGGGCGACCTCGATCACGCGACGCACGCGTTCGGGCTGGCGACGGTCGGCGGGATTGTTTCGACGACGGGGATCGCCGGACTTACGCTGGGCGGTGGCGTCGGCTACCTGACGCGTGGCCACGGCCTGTCGATCGACAACCTGGTCTCAGCAGACGTCGTGACTGCAAACGGTGATCTTTTGCACGCGAGCGAAGACGAAAACGCGGACCTCTTCTGGGCGCTGCGTGGCGGTGGAGGCAACTTCGGGGTGGTGACCGACTTCGAGTTCCGCTTGCACCCGGTGAGCATGATCTACGGCGGGCCCACGTTCTTCGAGGCCGCCCGCGCCCGCGACGTGCTGCAAGCGTTCCGAAGCTACATCGCGGATGCGCCGAAGCAGCTCGGTGCGTTCTTCGCTTGGCAGATTGCGCCGCCCTTGCCGTTCATTCCGGAGGATCGGCATGGCGACACGCTCTGCCTCATCGTGGCCTGCTGGGCGGGTCCGCTCGATGAGGGCGAGGCGGCGCTCAAGCCCCTGATGGACGCAGCGCCCATCGTAGCGCAGCACGTTGGTCCCGCGCCGTACCCCGCGCTCAACTCTGCGTTCGACGGGCTCCTGCCCGCGGGCCTGCAGCACTACTGGAAGGCCAACTTCGTCGAGGAGCTCAGCGACGATCTCGTGGCCGCCCATCTCGAGCACGGCCCAAAGGTCCCCGCGATGCAGTCGACGATGCACATCTATCCCATCAACGGTGCTGTGCATCAGGTGAAGTCCGATGCCACCGCCTTCGGAAATCGCGACGCCAACTTCTCCACGGTGATTGCCGGCATGTGGCTGGACCCGAAGGACAACGAAGCCAACATCAAGTGGGTCCGCGACTACTCGGCCGCCACTGCGCCCTTCTCCCGAGAAGGCGGCTACGTCAACTTCCAATCCGAGGACGACGCCGAACGGGTCGAACAGAACTACGGCCCGACGTACAAGCGCCTCGCCGAGATCAAGAAGAAATACGATCCGAACAATCTGTTTCACATGAACCAGAACATCAAGCCGTCGAGCTAGATCTCGCGGCGAAGCCGCTCGGGAACAACTTCTAAAGAAGTATGTTAGGCCGAATCGATGCGAGTGTGGGATTTACCTGGTGGGATGGTTCCGATGCGCAAAATGAGGCGATGATGACCACCGCAAGCGAAAATGCCCCGCGTGGTCGCTGAACCAGGCTCGGAAGTTCTCCTCCAAGCAGTAACTGCGAGCGATGATCAATGAACTCTCGGTTGCGCTGGAACGACTGGAGGCCCCAACCGCGGGTAACGAACACTAGGGGAATTGGCGCAACTTCCAACTCGCAGACGTGTAACGCCGCCTATTCTTGTCGTGGGATGAATCGTGGGACGTTGCTGCGTTTTGTTGCGGGAATGAGTACCCAGCACACCTCTATTTCTCTGGGGTGCGTGGCAAACATGCAGACTTCTAAGCAGAATGTCGCGTGTTCGAGTCACGCCGGGGGTATTCTTCTCTAATAGAGCTCGGCCAACGCCGCAAGGACATCCTCGTTCGACGGCCGAATCTTGTAGTCTATCTCCAGAAACTTCCACCGCACCACTCCGCCCATGTCGATGACGAGCGTCGTGGGATGCGGCACGGGACGCCGCCTGCTCTCGTTGGGATTGTAGATGCCGTAGCGGTCGATGACCCGGTGATCTGGATCGGAGAGCAGTGGGTAGTCGGGGATGATCCCGTCCTCCATCGAGATCCGGTCGATCATCTTCTGCTGGTTCTCCTTTTCGTCAACGGACACCGCGAGGAGTACCGAGGTTCGCTTCTGCTCCTCACTCAAGAGGCCTTTCAGCTCGCCGAGCTGTGAGCGCAAAAAGGTCACCAATGCCCCCGGTGGAATACCAGCACAACATTCCTGTTGTCTCGGTAATCCGAGAGCGTTATGACATCGCCTGAATGGGAAAGCAGAGAGAAGTCGGGAGCGAGGTCTCCCACCTTGACCCGGTCCAGCTCGGTGGGTGCTAGGTCTTCTCCGTCTTTCGGGCCGAGTCTTGGAGGACCCGTTGCGTTCATGATGACGACGGCTGCTGCTATGGCCACCACAAAAGTGAGTAAACCTGACTTGATACCGAAGTTCAGTCTCATTGGTACCTGCGCTGCGATTGGCTGCCTAAAGATGGCTGGTTGGTGGGCGTTCCGACACCCGCCCCCTGCCCCTGCCCCCGCCCCCTGCCCCCGCCCCCACTAGAGGTACTACGCAGATGTCAGCGATGGCGTTGGGCGCTGCGACGGGTCACCAGTCGGCCAGCGCAGCGGGGCCGTCCGTGCTTGCCCGAACCGGAACGGCCATTATGTTCTGCTCCTAATGACAGGCGGGCCCGACACCACGGGAAAACGGGCCGATTTCCTGAGCCGGAGCTGAGGGGAGGGAAGACGCACGGCTGGAGGCCGCGCGGCGGGCGCTCCTCGAGAACATGATCATGATCCCGTTGTGGGACAGGTCCTCCAACAAGTGGGAGAAACCGGTTGACGTTTCCCTCTACGAGTTCTTCGTTCGCGTGGCGCCCGAATTGGTTGTCGAGAGTTCTCTCAATGAAACGTCGCAGTTCGTGCCGACGGGAGTTTGCGAGCTGGATCCTGGAGATTTCACTTTGCGATGGGTTGTTCCCCTTAACAACTTGAACCTGTGGTTTACGGATTTGATGGCTCTGGGTCTGGTACAGCCGTCAACCATCAGACACCATGCCAACGACAACAACCAGTACTGGACCTTGACGGCAGACGGGCGCAAAATGATCTCCCGCGTCCGGCGTTCTGTGCTCCAAACCGGTGGGCACCGGCACGTTGGCTTCACCGCCGAACACCCCATTCCCATCCTCCCTAACTAAGAGAAGAGCTGAGGTCTTCCCTCAGTCGGTCAATACCCGTCGCAGGTACGCCTTGAGCCGCTGCCATGCGTCCAGGGCCGGCGCTTCGCGAAGCTCGCGGTTCCCGTCGACGCGCAACCAGAAGCCGTGGTTTACGTCGTCATATATGTGGATATCGTTGTCGATCCCGATCGCTCTCAGCGCCGCCTCGAAGCGGTTCACCTGATCCGGGGGAATGCCCCTGTCTAGAGCGGCGAAGGTCCCATACACCTCGTGGGTGATGGACCCGAGGATCTCCGGGTCCTCTACGAGCGATCCGTAAAAGATCGCGGTACCGTCGTGGTTCTCTCCTCCCAGTGCGAAGCTGAGTGCCACGCCGCCACCGAAGCACCAACCCATCGCCGCCACCTTGCCGGTAACGTCGAACCGGCTCCGGAGAAAGCCAACAGCGGCGTCGAGGTTGGCAATCATTGTTGCCTCGTCGGACCGCACCTCCCGGGTCAGAGCCCGGTTCTCGGTGGGGTCGCTTCCGGTTCTCCCCGAGTAGAGGTCTACGGCGAGGGCCACGTATCCCTCCGCCGCGAACGCGTCGGCGACCTGGCGGATCCGATCCACGAGACCGTTCCACTCGTGGATGAGAACCAAGGAAGGGAAGGGACCGGCACCATCGGGAACGGCCAGGTACCCGCGGGTGGCCGTGTCCGCCGGGAAGTAATGGACGTCTTTCCCTCGCGGCGGGGGTGCTTTTCCCAAGATGGCATCAGGGATGGAACTCTCGGCTGTCGGCCGAATTGGTATCCCGGGGAAGTCCTGATCGGATTCCCGGTCCGAGCTACACGCTGCCCCAACGAGCGCCGAGAGGGAAAGTGTGGCCAACGGCCGGGCGAGCTTCCGGAGGCGTAGAAACGACATCTGTGCTCCTCACAAAGGTTCTGGTTGGTGCCGAGAACCCCCAAGCTGCCCTTGGGGAATGGGATGGCGCAAGGTCCGCGGCTGGCAGAATGGACTGCGCCTTCGCACTTAGCAAACAATCTCAAACGGAAGTCACCATGAGCATCAAGTGGCCGACACACTTGGCAACGGTGCCGCCGGCCTCCTGGAGATCCCAGTAGAAAGTCCGCCTTGCGGCGGGGTGGGAGAATCCTTCGAAGGCCTCGTCCAACCGGCCTAGGAACCCGCCGAGACTCTCGAGGAGATGGGTGGTGTGGGGCTTGGCCTCCGCAAACGCGGTGCTGGGAATCCATGTAACCTGCCGAACGAAGTGTTCGCGTCCGGTGCTTCCGTCCTCCCGTCCCGAATCGAGACCGGGGATTGCGTCGGCAGCGAACCCTGCGGAAGTTTCTTCTCCTAACCGAGATTCTCCCTAGTCGAGAGGCGTCATGCGCACATCCCCTATATGTCACAATCCTCGTGTCATTGCTTTCGGTGCACTCCTTGCCACGATGAGCTGTGGCGGATCCAATGAAAGAGCCTATGTCGAGCGCCTCGGCAATGACACGCTGTCTGTGGAAGTCTTCACGAGATCCGGCAGCGGGTTCGAAGGTCAATTGCTCACCCGCTTGCCTGTGACCAGAGTCGCCAGCTACGTGGGAACGCTGAGCCCCGAGGGAACCGTATCCCGTCTCGAGGTGAACTGGATGACGCCGGAGGAGAACCCCGAGGGACCGGGGCCTGAACGTTGGTCCATCACCATCGAAGGTGACAGCGCCACCATCCAGCGGGAGGTGAACGGCGAATCCAGCACGACCCGCATCGCAGCGCCGGAAGGCTTGATTCCGCTGGTGGGGAAGAGACCCTGGTCCTATGCCATTCTCGAACAGGCAGTGACGCAAGCGACTGCCAGCGGAGCCGACACCTTCCCGATAGCCACGATAAGGGGTTCCCGGCCCCGTCCCTCCTCGAATGTGATTCGACGCGTGGACTCCGAGACCGTCTCATGGAGCTTCTTCGGGTCGCCGATGACGGCGCGCATCGACGCCCAAGGGAAGATCCTGGCTCTTTCCGGCGCCCAAACCACGATGAAGGTGGAGGGTGAAGCCGTCACGGACGTAGATTTCGGGGCGTTGGCCGCAGATTTTGCCGCTCGCGATGCCCGCGGCGAGGGTTTCGGAGTCGCGTCGCCTCCTGCTCAGGTCGAGGTCAGGGCGGGCGGAGCTCATTTCCAGATTGACTACAGTCGGCCCGCCAAGAGAGGGCGTGAGATTTGGGGCGGGTTGGTTCCGTACGACGAGGTGTGGCGGACCGGTGCCAACGCCGCGGCCATGTTCACTACCGACCGCGACCTCACGATCGGCGGCACGCGGGTTCCCGCCGGTTCCTACACGTTGTGGTCGATCTACACCCCTGAGACAGCGCGCCTCATCATCAACAGCCAGACCGGTCAGCGGGGCACTGCGTACGACGAATCGCAAGATTTTGCGCGGATCGTCATGGACCGGGAGGAACTCGACGAGGCCGTCGAGCGGTTCACAATCGCCATCGAGCCGACAGATGCCGGGGCCGATCTGCAACTGCGGTGGGATCGCACGCAGTTTTCGGTTCCGATAACCATACGGTGAGAAGTAAGAGGGAGAGGTGAGGGCCCCACTCCACCGCCGCGGCGAGATTGGATTTGGCCCTCTCACCTCTCACCTCTCTCACCGTCCGTGACGGGCATCACTACCGGTCCCGATCTTCTGGTACAATTATGATTGATGCGCTCCTTCATCGACATGTTCGACGATTCGCCAATAGTGAGGGCCCTAAGAGGTGTTCGTGGGCTCATGGTACTGGCGCTTCTGGGCGGATGCGCTCGCTCACCCTCGGTAGAGGCAAACCCCGATGCCGGGAGTGCGCCTGTCATCACTCGGCTCGAACCCTCCTCCGGCCGCGCGGGTGAGGACTATCCGATTGATTTGACCATATACGGGAGCGGTTTTGAGGAGATGGGCAACGTGGTAAATCTTGGGTCACTGAGAATACCAGGTCTCCCATCTACGAAGGACGGTACGCAAATCATGCTCGTCGTTCCCAAGGTCCGGCCGGGCACCGGCGAGGTAGCGCCGTTCGTTCTCCTGCCCGGTGAATACCCGGTTACCGTGACCACCAGACACGGCACGAGCGAGCCACTCGTGTTCAGGCTGACCCGGCAGCCTGAGGGGAGTTCCGGGCGGTAGTGCAACCCGGATGCCGAGACGGGGACATGTGCAGTTGGGCTCAGGCAGTGGGGCGCGTCGGGGTCGTGGTATGGTGGGCCACCGTACTCGTGGTTTCGAGTGGAAGCGCTCAGGACGACAACCCCCGCCTCAGGTGGGAGCACTTTTACCGGCAACGCGCGTATCCGTTCGCCGTGGTTCCCCCCCAAGTTTTGGAGCAGGCCCGGCGCGATCTCCTCGCGACGTGGCCGAACCCGTTCGCACCGGTTCCTGCGATGAGCGCGACGCCGTGGCAGCAGCTCGGCCCCGAGCGTATTTTCGACAACATCGTTTCGACCGGCCGGTTGACGGCCATCGCGGTTCATCCGAACGATCCGAACACTATCTATGTCGGTGGGGCCCAGGGCGGCGTTTGGAAGACGATAGACGGCGGCGCGACCTGGGTGCCGCGAACGGACAAGGAATGCTCCCTGGCGATGGGCAGCATAGCCATCGACCCGTTCGATCCGGAAATCGTGTATGCAGGTACGGGGGAGCAGCACTTCTCCGGCGACAGCTACTACGGTTGCGGCGTGCTTCGGTCGGGAGACGGCGGTGCGACATGGGTACAGCTGGGGGCATCGATCTTCCAGACGACTTCCGGCAGGGCAAGAATATCCCGGGTCGTCATCGATCCGGTTACGGCCGGATCCACGGTCAATACCATCGTCTTCGTCGCGAGCGACTTCGGCGTGTACCGGTCGGCGAACAGTGGAGCGACGTGGACCATGGTGCTCGACGGCATCGCGACAGATCTGGTGATGGATCCCTCGAACAGCCAGCTATTGTATGCCGGTCGGCGGACGGAGGGGATATCCAAGTCCCCGGATGGTGGGGTGACCTGGAATCCCGCGAATAACGGGTTTCCCACGACGACGGTCGGGCGGGTCAACCTTGCCATTGCGCCGTCATCTCCCCAGACGCTGTACGCGTCGGCGCACAATTTGTCGAGTGGCCAACTGCTGGGTTTCTACAAGACGGCGGACGGTGCAACCACCTGGATGAGGACCGATAATGCCGGAGGGAGGCCGAGCTGTGGCTCCCAGTGCTGGTACGACATGACGCTCGCCGTCGATCCGACCAATGCCGATGTCGTCTACTTTGGCGGAATATCCCTCTTTAGGTCGCAGAACGGTGGCGAGACGTTTTCATCCATAAGCGGACAGATACACGTCGACCAACACATCTTGGCGTTCGATCCGTCAAACCCGAATGTGCTCTACGTGGGCAATGACGGCGGCATCTATAAGACCACCAACGGCGGATCGAGTTGGGAGACGCTCAATACGACGCTGTCGATCACGCAGTTCTATTCCGGCATATCGCTTCATCCCACGAATCCGAACATCGCGATGGGGGGTACTCAGGACAACGGTACACTGGGTTACATTGGAACGGCTGATTGGGAAAAGTTCATGGGTGCTGACGGAGGGTACACCGCCATCGACTTCAACAACCCCAGCACTCTGTACGGGGAATTTCAATGGAACACTAGTGGATCTTTCTCCGGTCCGCGCCGGTCGGACGACGGTGGGGCGAGCTTCATCCGAAAGGTCAACGGCATCACCACGACGGAGCGGGCCCTCTTCATCCCGCCAATGGTGATGGATCCGACGAATTCGGAGACACTCTACTTTGGCACGTTTCGCCTATACAAGACCACGGATCGGGCAGATTCATGGACGGCCATCAGCTCCGACCTCACAACCGGAGGTCGCATTTCTGCTGTTGCCATCGCCGAGTCGGACCCCGACGTGATCTACGTGGGAACCAGCAGAGGGAGAGTCCAGCGTACCACTGATGGAGGCGCGAACTGGTCCATAATAACGGGTGCCGTTGTTCCGCAACGATTCGTTAGGGACATCGCCATCGATCCCGCCAACGAGGATGTCGCCTATCTCACGGTATCGGGCTTTGGTACCGGGCACGTGTTCAAGACTGCGGACGGTGGAGCAACTTGGCAGGACGTGAGCTGGGATCTTCCGGATCTGCCGGTGAACGCCGTGCTCATCGAACCCGGCACCCGGGACAACATTTACATCGGTACGGACCTCGGCGCGTTCGTCTCGACCGACGCGGCCGCCACGTGGTCGCCATTCAACGATGGTCTTCCTCTGGTTGCGGTGTTCGATCTGGCCATCAACTCGACGAGTGGGCTGCTCCTGGCCGGAACGCATGGGCGGGGCATGTTTGCCCGGACGTTGGACTTGGCGCTGGGAATGACGGTAAGCCCTGATAGCAGGATCGACTCAATTGCTGTCGGGAGCACGAATACTACCTCGGATACTGCGGTGGTCCGATTCGTAGGACCGGGTGCGGCGACTCAGCCTTGGATTGCGGCGCACGGAGCCGGTACCTGGTTGACGATAACGACTCCGAACGGCACGGGGAACGGGGTGGTCCGCTGGACGTGCGACCCCACGGGGCTTCCGCTCGGGACCTACGTGGACACGATTGCCGTCACTGCCATCGGCTCGATGCTGAACCCGGTCGAGGTCATCGATTCACTGGTGATCGGCCAGGCGCTGGAAATGACTCTCGCCAGCCCAAGCAGGGTGGACACCACCGTCGCCGGTGCAGAGCGGTCAACGTTGGACACGGTCGCCGTGACTCTCACCGGTATCGGAGCAGGGGGGACCGCATGGCAAGCGACACATGGAGGAGGTAGCTGGATTACTCTTACGCGTGCGATGGGGAATGGTAACGGTGTTATCGTGTGGTCGCGAGATGCGTCTCAGCTACAGGCCGGGGTCTTCATCGACACAATTACCGTCACGGCTCCGGGCGCGGGCGTCAGCGCGGTGACGGTGGTGGATACGCTCATTGTTGTGCAGCCCTTCGCGCTGAGCGATGCGGCGGATGAGTTGTTCTTCGGGGGAGTGTTGAGTCCCTTACAGATCGCCTTTCTCGACGCCCTGGGAAACGATGACGGTACCTACAACGTCGGCGATGTGCTTGCGTGGGTGGATTGGTGCCAGCTACCGGCTTCGGCCGGATGTGTGAACGGTGCAGCGCCCGCTCAGGACGTTGTGGAATTTCTGAGAAAGAGCACGCCTCCACCTACAATCCCTGTGAGTGACAGACGCACGCCGTCCGGGCGGGGAGGGGGAGGGGGAGGGCGCGAATGACGATTGTTCGCAACAAAGCCCTCGCGCTTGCGTTGGTTGCGCTCGCGGCCGGTTGCGGTGCTGACGACTTGCCACCGGGACCGCCACCGGGTCCCTCGGGTCCCGGCCTTCTGGCTGTGGTGTTGGAGACGCCCAATTCCAATGATGGGGCGCTGCTCTTCAGGCTCTCGGGCGGTCGCATGGACTCGTTGCGCGTAAGCCAGCTTACCCTGCTTACGGCGAACACCGGCACGAACGAGCGTCGTGTGATGTTGGCGGGCAACATAGGCGCAGGCGTCGTACTGCGATTCTGGGTTCCGGAACGCGGAGACCTGGCCGGCTACAGCGTCGAGCTGGAACAGGTAGCGACGCGTGCGATCTACGTACAGCAGCCGCTCGACGGTTATTCTCTCTCAGTCAAGGTGGACTAGGGCTCTCGGCCTCTTCTGCCTCCGTCTTTTTCCCTTCGTCTTTCAGGGCGTCCATTCGATCCCTCGGACGTATTTCTGGATCCACCGCATCTCTTCTATGTCGCGAATACGCTGGTGCCGCGGTTCGCGGAAGCCGTGAGGCTCGCGGGGGAACTTGATGTACCGCGCTGTCCTGCCCTGATCACGGATGGCGGTGAAAAACATCATGCTCTGCGGCTCCGTATCGGTGCGGTCGTTGATGCCGTGCATGAGCAATGTGGGAGTGGTGATGTTGGCCACATGGGTCAACGCCACTATCGCCGGCCTTGCCGGTGAACTGGAATGACTCTTCCCCGCCGGCCGGAATCATGTGGTAAGTGGTCTCCCGCTTATTGTCGTCCCAGTTCAACTCCGAGCGAGAGTAAAGCACCCACTGGCCGTCCGGCGACATCAGGGCGTTGCCGACACTGACCATCTCGAGACCGTCGTCGGTGGTCATGGCCCGCCGTTCCTGGGCGAGGACTGTGCCTGTGATAATGGGAATCAGGATGGCTGCGAGTAGTGTGGGTCTCATATTGCCTTGCCGGTGCTGGGTTCTAGGCCTCGGGAGTTAGACGTTGAGCACGTGGAGATCCGGGCACTGGGTGCCGGAGTTCAAGTCCGAAGACGCAAAACCTATCGCCTAACACCTCTTTCTATCAGGCTATCAGGGACACGATCTCCCGGGGTGGCGGTGTCCACCCCCGGCGCAGTATCATCCGTGCCGTGTTCAATCTCGTAGCAATGCAGGGCGGGCTGTCGGACTCGCTGGCTCATTCTCCGCTCCTGGCGATCGCCACCCTTTTCGGGGCCGGTGTGCTCACCAGCCTCACGCCGTGTATCTATCCCATGATCCCCATCACTGCGGGGATTCTGGCTGGGGCCGGTGGAGAGAACGGAACCCGCGCGCGAACCGTGAGGCTCACGATCACGTACGTGTCGGGGCTCGCGATGCTATACGCGTTGATGGGGTTGATCGCCGGACTCAGCGGTTCGCTGTTCGGAGCCGTGGCGGCGAGCCCGTGGTCCCGCTTGGCGATTGGGAACCTGTTGCTTCTGTTCGGACTTGTAATGTTGGATGTCATTCCGGTTGCAGCGCCCCGGCGGCTGCTAGCGTGGGCCGGTGAGCTCGGTGGTGGGTCCTATCCGGCCGTGTTTCTCCTGGGTACGACCTCAGGAATTGTGGCGGCACCCTGTGGCGCGCCGGCCTTTGCGGTCGTGCTGACCTGGGTTACCACTACCCAGAACGGGCTGCTGGGGTTCATATATTTGTTCGTGTTTTCACTCGGCATGACGGCGCTACTGGTGTTTGTGGGGGTGTTCTCGGGCTCGCTTGCCAGGTTGCCTAAATCCGGCCGCTGGACCTCGTGGATCAAGAAAGGGGCCGGCCTCGTTATGTTGGGGATGGCGGAGTACTATTTCATCCAAGTGGGAATGGTCTATTGAGCACATCACTGGTTCCTGTTCTGCGTATCGGCTTGCTCACGCTACTCGCCTCGTCGTGGCCGGCAGGCGCGGTCACCGCCCAGGAGGAAATCGGTGTTTCCAGAGGCACGCCGGCACAACCGGTTCGGCTCGACGATCTGGACGGCCGGCCGGTAGATCTGGGAGAGCTTTTTGGTCGCAGGCCCGTGTTGCTCGAGTTCTGGGCGCTGTGGTGTGAGAACTGTGAGGCGCTGACCCCCCAGCTGGTCGCAGCACATGAGAAATATAAAGATCGTTTGGACTTTTTCGCGGTGGCGGTTGGGGTGGGGCAGAACCCCAGTTCGATTCGCCGGCACCTCCGCCGGCACCCAATCCCGTTCCCCGTGCTGTGGGACGAGCAGGGCGCTGCGGTGCGCGCGTTCATGACCCCCGCTACGTCGTACATCGTCATCGTTGACGAGCAAGGAACGGTGGCGTATACGGGTATTGGCCGCGAGCAAAATATCGAGGCGGCTATTCAGCGGGCTATCTACAAGTAATAATCCCCCGGATTCACCTGGTACTTCTCTGGATCCGTTACCTTGATGATCGTCCTCTTAAAAGAACCGTCGGCCGCCGTCTCGGCGAGGTCGATCACACGCTCGTCGGTGGCGCGATTGCCGTCTGCGGTGTAAATGATGCGGATCAACGGCCTGTGAATCTGCGCCGGGTCGGGGTTCACCCCGTGCACTAAGGCCACCTCGTACGTATCCAGAATGACGCATGTGCCAACCGGATAGATGCCCAGAAGATTGATCAGCGCCTTGACGAGCGCGACGTCTATGCCCAGTCGCTCATGATCCTCCAGCAGCTCCTGGAGAATCTCGTTGGGTTTCAACGGCTCCCGTGTCCGGTAGACGCGATGGCTCGTGGCGGCGTCGAATACGTCTGCAACGGTAATGATCTTTGAGAACACTGAAAGTTCGCGCGGCCGGAGTGATTTAGGATAACCCTTGAGATTGATCCCCATATGGTGCTCATACGCCGCGATCATGCTGCGGTACGGGATGTCACCGTATCCTCGGAAACCGGATAGCGCGATCGCTCCCAGCGTCGGGTGGAGCTGCATGGTCAGCCACTCATCCTGTGTGAGCTTGTCGGTCTTGTTCAAGATCTCCTTGGAAATCCGGGCCTTGCCCACGTCGTGCAGAAAAGCACTCATGCCAAGATCGTAGAGCTGGAGCTTGCTCAGGCCGAGTCGTTTACCCATCGAGACAGCGAAGATGCTGACGTTGACGGAGTGAGTGAAAGTATAGTCGTCGTAGTCGCGGATGGTCGTCAGCCCGATGACCGTGACCTCGTTGTTCAATATCTGGTCTACGATCCCCTGTACCGCGCGCTTGACCTTCTTGACGCTTGCCGTGCGCCCCATTCGCGCTCTCTCGGCAAGCTCGTTCGTGATCGCAACGCAACGCTCGTAGGTGCGTTGCGCGACCTCCTTCTGGCGCTCCTCATCGGCCAGATCGGCTTCGCTGGCTGCCGGTGGGTTGACCGTAATATGCGTGATGCCGCCCAGCGCGAGCTTCTCGCGTAATTCTGAGAGCTTGTTGGGGCCCGAGTCGCGGGCGGCGAAAGAGAGCATGAGCGACACGAACACCTGCCACTCGCGGCGGTCGATGCCTGGTGCGACGCTCATGATGCCCACCTCCGCCTGCCGGAAGGTGGCCAGCACATAGCTGAAGGACGCGTAATTGTGAAGGGCGAGTCGCAATCTCGTGGAGTTGATGAAGAGCAGCCGACCGGCCACCCGTACTTCGAGTCCGGACTCACGCTGGATCAGATCGTCGGCCGCACGCGTCAACTCGTCGAGCGACCTTTGGACCTGATCGTTCTCGACGGGATAGAGCTTGAGGCTTCGCAGCGCCGCGTACAGGGCAACGAGAAAGACGCGTCCGCTTTGGCGTACCTCGGTCTCGGTAGCCTCACCGGCGTCGGCTATCGACGGTTGGTGCCTCGGCTCGGATGGACCGGATGGAGTAGTCATGGTCACGCCAATTCCTTCAAGGCCTTTTCGGCAGCATTGCGGACAATGGCCTCCTTTTCCTTCAACATCTTTTCGAGCACGGGCCGCGCCTTGGCGGCGTGGGTCTTGCCGAGCGCCATCGCAGCGCAAGCACGGGTTTCCGGGTCGGTCTTACGTTTGAATAGTCCCTTACCCAACAGGACCGCACTGAGGTAACCCACGCCGCCCTCGCCGGCGAGCAAGCCGTACCCTTCATAGAATGCGCGCTTTTCGGTGAGGTCGGCCGATCGCATCGCCTTAGCAGCGATCGCCGCCTGGATGCTTGGCAACGCAGGTCCGTGGCGTTTCGATCCGAGCACCTTGACTGCGCCAACGCGCACGTCCCGATCGCCGTCCGTCAACAGCTGCTGGAGCTGCGTGTAGGCGCTTGGTGTCGCCACCGTCTCCAGGGCGTCGACCAGCGCTTGCCGAACATCCGCATCCTCGTGAGAGGTGAGTTTCCCGAGTGGCGGACCCAGCGTTGTGAGCTTGAGCCGCGTAACTAGACCCAGCGCGCCCAGGACGACAGTTCGATTTTGTGAGGCGAGGGCCCTGTTTACTGCTGTGGGATGCGCAGTCGCTAGCAGGTCTATCGCACGGGCAAGGAGATCCTTTGCGCGCTCGTTGATGAGGCGCGGCAGCCAAGCCAGCACGGTGTCCATCGCCTGCGGCGAAAGCTCGCCGAACAGCTCTCCCAAATCCTCTTCTGTCGGGTGTACGTGGGCATCATCGAGCGTCTGCAACAACTGGTCCAATGCCTCCGGCTCGGACAATTTGGCCGGGAACGCGGACAGCCGTTCACGGTGCTCAGGACTCAAGCGCTCGGAGCGCTGGATCACCGTTCGGAGTTCACGAAGGATGTAAGCCACTGTCTGAAAATCGCCTGCTCCCAGCAGATACGGAATGAAACCCTCGAGAATGGAGACAATCTCGTCATATCCCGTCTGGTCATGCTGCAGCTCGAGTACATCGAACAGGCACGAGAGCACGATGCGGCGCAAATCCTGATTGTACTCCCGCTCTATTTCGCTGTTGAGGTATTTAATCTCGTCGTCGTCGAGGAAATAGAGCGTGGAATCGAAATCCTCGATGTTGACGATACCATCGGGCTGCTTTACTTCCTCTTCCACTTGCTGCTGCAGCTCGGTGGAAGGCGGAGAGGACTCAAACCGTTCCGAGCGTTCGAGCGGCCGCTGCTCGTCCAAACCAACTTCGATGTAGTCGTATTTGATGTGCTGGAAATCTTCCCCCCAAAGCAGAGTCAGGAGATCGTCGTCTGCATCCTCGGGCAAGGTGCGTGCCTTATGGATCGCGGCGAGGAACTGGATGATTTCCTTGTCCTCCACCCCCGGTGTCAGTATCACCCCCCGCACACCGTCCTTGAACAACACCCACGATATGCTGTCGCCTTTGGCCTCCTCTTCCAGCACCAGGTTCCCTTCCCACGCCAATCCGTCTTCCTTGACGGTGAGCAGGAGCTGGTCCTCCTCCTCCCACAGTGCACGGAAGACGGCCTGGAGGTTCCGGACAGCCTCGTGGTACACCGGGTTGTTGGGCAGATACAGGATGATCGCCCGATGGCATTTGGCCATCGTTCGCATCACCTCCCCGACGAGCGCCGAGTCGGTTTCCAGTTCGGGATTCTTGAGTTCCGTCACGGTGTGGTTTCCATCGACGGCAAACAGGGCCGGTGCCGTCCTGCGGCGGGGGACAGCAGAACCGGTTCACCCATCCCCTCTCCCGTTCGATCCGAAGCTGACCAATCTTACTGCATCTCCGCTTCGCCTGTGACGGGAGCGATTCGGTCGAGAGCCTCACGCAGCTCGACATAGGCCCTTGGGTCGACCGCACGGAACGGCACAGCCCGCCAGGCTACGCGGCCCTCTGCATCAATGATGAACAATGTCCTGTTGTCGATGAGTCCCCCGTCCCGCATCTCGCGAAAGGCGCCATAGAGCTTGCCTACGTCCGAGGCTGGGTCGCTCGCAAAGAGAAACGGAAACTCATCGTCCGCGGCCCAGGACTGCTGGGCTTGGGGAGCGTCGGTGCTGATGCCCATTAGCACGATGTCCCGGCCACCGCGGAAAAGACTGGCGTACTGATCACGGTACGCATGCATTTGGATCGTTCAGCCACGGGTTCGGACTCTGAAAAAGAACGCGAGCACGACTGTCTTACCCCGGTAGTCGCTGAGCTTCACGGGGTCACGCAAAACCCCGTACCGGGTGGCCCCGGCCAACTTGAAATTGGGGGCCATTTCGCCGATCTCGAGCACCTTGGGTCCCTGGCTCTCCTGTGCGGTGGCAGGCGCGGCGAGCGTGCCCGCCAACAACGCCGTAAGCGCTCCCATGGGCCAGAACTTGTGCACGGACACAGCTCCTTGTGGGGCTTGTGAGTGGAAAGACGCTGCAATTTCCAACGACATCATTATAGAGGAAAGCGAAGTCACGGGTAAGGCCTTTCTCACACGGTGCGATGGGCGAAGACATAGCTTCCCTGTAAGCAATCTGACGAATCTCCACCGGAGGCGTAAAATGTGCGCCTTCTTCAGCCCGCAACCCGAGCGCAACCTCATCGTCACCCCAAGGCCATCCCGACTTTGCCGGTATACTGCATCTCGCAGTTCCCCCTCGGGGTCTCGATCTGCAGTCTCTTCATGCTGCTTCTCCTCGATCAGCTAGGTTGGCCAGCGCTCCTGCACTGAGTGGTATTGCGGCTACTGCTCCGGCGGCCGCCGCCGATCCCCCTCGCCGCCTCCTCTGTGAAACCACCGCCTCCCCCCCGGCCGATCGCCGCGGCGTAGCCGCATGGCTTCGAACTCCTCGTCCAACTGGTCCAGTTGTTCCGGGGTGAGGATGCCCGCGATCTCCGAACGCACATCCTCGATGTGGAACCGAATCTGCGGAAGCACGACGCGCATGATCGAATCGGTCCGGTTCCGGCGCGACTGGAAGATCTCCTCGATCTGTGCCCGCTGGGTTTCGGTCAGGCCGATCCGCTCGAGTGGGGGAGGCAGGAGACCGGGGTCCCGCACGAAGCCCCGCCGGTCGGGCTCGCTCTGCGTGACCCTCAGGCGCTCTCCGGTAACCCCAACGAGTATCCCAACCACCAACGCGATGGCGAGTAGGCCTACGGCCTGAAACCGCAGGCGCCGGGTGGGCTCTGAATTCTCTGCCATGCTCATTGGTCAAACGCTGCAAAGAGGTCCGCCGTCGTCGGCACCTCTCCGTCCCAAATCCACTGGGCCAATTCCACCGGGACACCCACGGCCTCGGCGATTCCGTCCGTCTCCGGTTCGAGGGCAGGCTGGGAAACTTGGTATGGAATGAGGATCGTCGCCGAGACAACGGCGACGACAGCCGCCGCAGCCAACGTGGGCCTTCGCCAAGAGGCGAGCTGGAGGAGGGGATTGAACCGGATACGCCGGGCCGCAAGCTCGTCGGCCGCACGCGCGATGATTCCTTCCACCATCGCCTCGAATCGCTCCTGATCGGTGGTTGGATCCAGAGGAGAAAAATCTATCGGCCGCTCGTGGTCTCTATTCATGGAAGTGTTCCCCCAATGCCTGGGCGCCCAGGATCTCGCGCAGCGTCCGCCGAGCATTGAGCACGTGTTGGCGCGACATCCCTTCGGAGATCGCGAGGTGCCCGGCGATCTCTCTATGCTTCAGTCCCTCCAGGTCGTGCAGCAGTACTACCTGCCGTTGGATCTCGCTCAGCTGCCCGAGCGCGTCTTCGAGCCGTTCCTGCAGGTCGGCCCGTTCGGCGTACCTCGCCGAGTCTTCCCGGCCCGCCGCGCCGGTCAGCTCGAGAGATTCCGTGGCCCGGACACGCCTATACGCCCGAAAGTTATGGGCACGATTTCGAACGATCCGCAGCAACCACGATGCAAATTTGTCGGGCTCTCGGCAATCGTCCAGTCTCTCTAGGGCCCTTAGGAACGCGTCTTGGCAGACGTCTTCAGCATCCATTCTGTTGCTAAGTAACGCCAGGGCAACGGCATACGCCGCTCTGTAGTAGTGGCGCACGAGCGCCTCGAACGCCGAGGCGTCTCCCCGGCGCGCGCGCTCGACGTACGTAGCGTCGGGGGTCGTTTCATCCGAAGACGGCGTGCTGTGTATAAAAGACATCCAACCACGTCAGAGTGTTAGCCATTCTCGTATGTGGGACACCGAACTCCGGCCTTCTGTTAGGCGAGGATCGGGAGCAGGTACCCCTCTGGCCTCCGATATCGGCCTAACAAAAGGTCCCAACCTGCTGTCTAACTCATGTCGCCGTAGGGTATCGGGAGGTCCCGGGGGAGCACACGCGACGTCACATACGCAGCGAGTCAGACATGATCAAATGTACGTTCAGGGTGATTTCCGTGTTGGCGGCGCCCTTGGTGTTGCAGCCGCCAAGCGTGTTGGACGCACAAGAAACGCGAACGGTGCAAGGCATCGTGCGCGATTCTACGACCGGCGAGACAGTTCCCTTCGCCATCATTGCCATTCCAGGCACGACGCTTCGCACCGCTTCCAACCGCGACGGGTACTTCGCGTTGGTTGGTGCACCGCCGGGGCCGTTTATGCTGCGGGTTTCCTCCGTCGGGTTTAGTGTGGTAGAAGTGCTAGTGGAGGTGGAACTGGGGGCTCAACAAGTGATAGTCGAGATGGCGCGAGTCTCGTTCCAGCTGGAAGCGATCACAGTGGTGGCTGATGACTACCGCATCATGCGGGCCACGGATGGTGTCAGTCGGGTCACTGCCTCGCCGCGTGACATGGCGATCCTACCGAACGTGGGTGAGGTGGACATTTTCCGATCGCTGCAACTCCTGCCCGGCATCAGCGGCACGAACGAGAGTTCGTCGGGGGCTTTACGTTCGGGGAGGAACCCCGGATCAGAATCTGGTGCTGCTCGACGGCATGACCGTCTATCACGTCGATCACTTCTTTGGCTTCTTCAGCGCATTCAACGCGGATGCGATCAAGGACGTTCAGGTCTACAAGGGCGGATTTCCGGTGCAGTACGGCGGGCGAGTTTCCAGCGTCGTGGACATGACGGGCAAGACCGGTGATCCCCATCGGGCGCATTTAACTCTGGGCGCCAACCTGCTGAGTGCTCAAACGTCTGTGCAGATTCCGTTGTTCGGAAAGGGATCCGTCGTCATCGCAGCCAGGCGATCCTATACAGATGTGCTGCAGACGGGCCTGTATAACAGCATCTTCAACATGTTCAACGGCGAGGATAACCAAGTCACAACGACGGCGGCGCCCCAACGCGCTGGGGGAAGGTTCGGAGGACAGTTTGGGGACGCCAACTTCTCCACGACAAATCCAGATTTCTATTTCTACGATTTCAATGGAAAGGCAACCTATCGGCCGTCGAGCAAAGACATTCTGGCGGTCAGTGTTTACAACGGCCAGGATTATCTCGACAAGTCGCGGCTTCAGAATCAGAGCTTCCCGTCGCAGGGGACTCAGCCCACCCGAGCGATCAATAGTGACATCACGGATCTAACCGACTGGGGAAACAAAGGGGTGAGCGGCAAATGGGCGAGACAGTGGGGCGCAAGGCTCTACTCCAATTTTCTGGTGGCCTACTCCGAATACTTCAGCGATTACCGACGGCAGACGGCCATTGAGATTCGCGACGCCGACGCGGATTCGTTGTTGCAGGCACGCAGTTCTGGGAGCAGGGAAGACAACCAAGTCAGGGACCTGACTGTCAGGCTCGACAATGAGTGGCAGATCCTACGCTCACACAAGATAGACTTCGGCACATGGATAACCCGGTCTGACGTCCGCTTTACGTTTATGCGCGACGATACGACGACGGTGCTCGACAGAGATCAAGAGGGGTTGCGTGTGGCTGGATACGCCCAGGACACCTGGTCGATCGGCTCGGCCTTCAATATCACATTTGGTGGACGGGTGGCCTACAACGACAACACCGCCAAGACATATTTGGAGCCGCGCGCCTCGGCGTCGTGGAATCTCACCGACCGCTTCAAGGTCAAAGGGGCGTACGGGCGCTATCACCAATTCGTCAATCGGGTCGTGAACGAAAATGTCACCGAGGGATCGCGGGACTTTTGGCTCCTCGCCGACGGCGACCTGGTGGATGTGACGAGTTCGGAACACTACGTCGCCGGCGCGAGCTATGAAACAGACGAATACCTGGTCGATGTGGAGTTGTACCGCAAAGACATGGATGGTCTCTCGGAGTTCTCGCTGCGGTTCCAGAGGGCGCGCCGCTCGGGTCCTCAAGATCTATTCTTCCAGGGGACGGGCGGTGCCAAAGGCCTCGAGCTATTGGTGCAGAAGAAAGCGGGGATGCTCACGGGATGGGCGAGCTACACACTCGCTCGCGTGGAACACACGTTTCCCGAACTGAACAATGGCGAGGCGTTCCCTGCACTTCACGACCAGATACACGAGTTCAAGGCGGTTTCGAGCTTGTCGTTGGGTCGTTGGAACCTCGCGGGCACGTGGGTGTTTGCCTCCGGCAAACCATATACGGCTCCCCAATCTGAGTACGCAATCGAACTCCTGGACGGGCGGCAACAGAGCTACATCCACGTGAGCGACAAGAACTCTCTGCGCCTGCCAGCGTATCACCGTCTCGACCTGGCGGCTCATTACCGATTCTCGCTGGGAACATGGTCCGGCGATCTGGGATTCTCAGTGTTCAACGCATACAACCGCACCAACGTCTGGTACCGGGAATTCGAGCTCACTGAGACACCGGTTTTGGTTACGGATGTGACCTATCTCGGCGTCACGCCAAATCTGTCCGTCCGGTTCGAATTTTAGGGGGGGAGGTGAGGGGGAAATGAGAAGCAGACAAGAGATGAAGGTAACAGGTGGCGGCATGACGAAACGGTACATAGCCCTTGGTATGGGCGCACTGGTTCTGGTTGGGTGTGACAATCCGTTCGACCAAGGGGACGACGACCTGGTCGTGATAGAGGCTTTCCTCTTTGCGGGCGAGCCGGTTCAGGACATCCGCCTGACCTCTACGGTGCCGCTCGGCGAGGATCCCGACAGCGCTCCCGTCATCGACGATGCCGTCGTGCGCCTCATGAAGGACGGTGTTACCTATGCCCTGACGCCAATCGGCGAGGAGGGCCGCTACGAGTATACCGGGACCGACCTTGCGATTCTGGAAGGTGACGAGTTCCGCCTGGAAGTGGAGTGCTTCGGCAGGGTCGCTTGGGGTGAGACCGTGGTCCCCGAACCGCCGTTGAGTGTAGGGATCGACGGCGACACGCTGTTCGCTCCGACACTGGGCTTGGGAGGAGGCCGGGGAGGGGGAGGTGGGGGCTTCAACCTTCAGGAATCGCAGCTGGCCGTGACGTGGGACAACCCGACCGATCTACTTCATTTCGTGGTCGTCGAGGGAATGGACGATGACGCCGAGGCCATCTTCCCGGAGGAGTTCCAACAGCGTCTGGGTAGGTTCCGCTTCATATCCGAGCCGACGATCGATAACTTTTTCATTGTCCGGCTCCTGCTGTTGGAGGCCCTGGGGCCCCACCAGGCGAGGGTGTATAGGGTCAACGCCGAATACGCCCAGTTATATGAGAACCGCACCCAGGATTCACGGGACCTCAACGAGCCGCCGAGCAACATCCGAAACGGCTTGGGCGTATTCAGTGCATTCAACAGCTTGTCGGTTTCTTTTGAGGTGGCCCGAACAGCGCAATGACGGCCCGGTGCAGGACAGCCTGCACTCCGACCGTTAGACTGAAGAGTTCCGTACATGAGAATACTTCTAGCTGCCCTAGCGGTAGTGATCCTGGGGTGTACAAAGGAGACCGAAGAACCGGTCTTCCAGCTCCTTCCGGTCTCCATTAGAGACATTCTGGTCTCTGCGAGCGCCGCAGGCTCCGTCGAGCCAGTGCTCACCGTCGAAGTGAAATCGAAGGCGTCCGGTGAGATTTTGGACGTGCTGGTCGAAACGGGCGACCTCGTTACCCGGGGCGATTTGCTCGTCCGCGTCGATCAGCGGATTCCGCGCAACGCCCTAACGCAGGCGGAAGCGGACCTGGAGGTAGCCCAGGCCCAGCTCGCCAACGCCGAAGCCCAATGGCGCCGTGCTGAAGCGCTCTACCAAACTCAATCCATCACCGAGCAGGAATTCGACGATGCAAGGCTGGGCCAGGCCAACGCCAACGCCTCGTTGGTGCGCGCGGAACGGTCGCTGCAGGATGCTACGATTGCGTTCGAGGATACCGAGGTCCGGGCGCCGGCGACCGGCGTGATTCTCCAGCGGAACGTCGAGGTCGGGACGGTGATTCAGTCGGCCACCAGCAACGTCAGTGGCGGCGCCGTGCTGCTGCTCATGGCCAATCTGGACACGGTACGGGTCCGCACCCTGGTCGATGAGACAGACATCGGAAAGATACAACCCGGCCTTCAGGTGAACATCAGGGTGGATGCATACCCCAATCAACCGTTCGAGGGACGGGTGTTGAAGATCGAGCCACAGGCCGTCACCGAGCAAAACGTGACCATGTTTCCGGTGTTGATCCGGATTCCCAACGAGGATGGGCTTCTGCGGCCGGGGATGAATTCGGAGGTCGAGATTCGCATCGGGTCTCGCCGGGGCGTGTTGACCGTTCCCAATGCAGTGCTGAGGACACGGAGTGATGTGGCCTCTGCTGCTGCGGTGCTGGGGATCGAGATGGATACGGTGGAAGCACAACTGGCCGCGGGCAGGGAGCAGCTCAGGACGGGGTGGGAAGGCACCGACAGAGGGGAGGCTGGAGACGAGGTCCGCCGCTCCGGCTCTTTCCCGGCGGCTGGAGGAGCGGGCCATCGGCCCGCCCAATCCCAGGGTCAATCCGGTTTTCAGTTCGGCGGTGACTTCATTGTCTTCGTGTTGCGGGACGGCGTCCCCACCGCCGTACCTATCCGGACAGGGTTGACAGATTTAGACTATAGTGAGGTTTTGGCGGGACTGGCCGAGACCGACTCGGTGTTCATGCTGTCGGGCCTGGGGTCGGTCCAGGGGCTGCAAGGTGGGGGTCAATGGCGGCGGGGCGGGCCCCCAGGAGGCCGTTGATGGAGACCATCAGAGTAGCGTTCGGTGCGATCAGGGCGAACCCGCTTCGCTCGTTCCTCACGATGCTGGGTATGGTCATCGGTGTCGGGGCTGTCATTACCATGGTGGCCTTGGGTACGGGAGAGCAGGCTGCCGTAGAGGAGCAGATTCAGTCATTGGGGACCGATCTTCTGGCGATCTATCCCGGACAGTCTTTCATGCATGGTGTCGCTCGAGGTTGAGCATGTAGCCATCACGATTGTTGTCGTGTCCGACGTAGTTCTGGTACAGCCGTGGCATGGGAGCGACTTCGTACGGTGTTCCCAGGTTGGACCGATACCACTCCGCCACCATGGTCTGACCGTCGGGGTTGATCGACGGCCACAAGATGAGGATCACGTTTTCCAGAATCGCTTCGATCTCGGGGTTGGAATCTCCGGTCGCGAGATCGTAGGCGAGCTGGATCGTGTGTTGAGCATGTGCCACCTCCGAGGCATGCAATCCGCCGTCGATGTGGACGATGGCCTTGCCTCTCTACGCTTTTCATGAATGTCTCCACTGCTTGGGAGTAAGTGGTAAGCAGTGAGCAGTAAGCGGTTCGGAGTTGCTCATTGGGTGATCGGGAATCTACAACCTAGACCGTTCTTGTTTGGGCACTTCATTACCAGCGATCCACACCGACTCGATGGTGCGGCTGCTCTCGATGTCGTCGAGCGGGTTCTCGGTCAGCACAACGAAGTCGGCCCACTTCTCGCGTTCGAGAGTGCCGACGTTGTCGAGTCCGAGGCATCGTGGCGCATCGCCCGTGGCGGAAACGATGATCTCCATAGGCGTGAGTCCTGCCTTGGCCATCAAGGCCAGCTCCATGTGCTCGAAGTATCCCTGGAACCGTGTCGCACGTCCGGCGTCGGTCCCAAAGGCGATCTTCACGCCGCCGTCTACCAGCGGTCTGAGGTTACTGAGTGCAACCTCGAGCGCCTCCTTGTAGTGCTGGGCGCTGCGACTGTTTCTCATGGCGCGCTGCCGATCCGGATCCTCGAGTTGCTCGATAGCCTTTGGATCCGCTTCCTTCAGGAAGAATGGATCGTCGAAGAAGTCCGGCACATCCTCGTACACGAATGTAGAAACCTCCCGAGTGAGGGTCGGGCTGTAACAGACGCCTTTCTGGACCAACAACTCGATCAGTTCCTCGTCTACTGCTTGGTCTCTGACACTGTGTGCGACGAAGTCCGTGCCTGCGTGCAGCAGCGCCTTGGCATCGTCCAGATAATACACGTGCGACGCAACTCGCAATCCTTTCTCGTGTGCCCTGTCGATTACCGCTTCATAGATCGCTGGAGCCATTTTGCTTGTGGTTCTCAAGTCGTCGTCGATCCGGATCTTGATGAAGTTCACGTTCATCGCCGCGTTCTCGTCAACGACAGTTCGTGCCCCGTCTCGCGTGTCTCCTGTGACTACAGGGCCGGCCACATAGAGTCGTGCGCGATCGAGGGTCGGGACGTCTTGCGCGTCGCGCATTCGAATCCCGGCTTCCCCATCGCCACCGAGGCTGTTGACCGTGGTGACGCCGTAGCGCGCGTTGAGTCTGAGTTGTCTCAGGATGTTTTCTTCGGAGTAGTGACCTCCCTCGAGTCCGAGTACGTCTCCCACGTGACCGTGCGTATTGATCAGCCCCGGAAGGATCGTCTTGCTGCTGACATCGATACGCTCGGCACCTTCCGGGATGTCGACGAACTCTGCGGTGCCCACGGCTTCGATACGCCCCGCCCGAACGACCATGACGCCGTTCTCGACGGGTGCTGCGCCGGTCCCGTCGATGATTCGGGCACCGACAAAAGCCGTAGTGGTCTCGCCGTGGTTCGTACCGCAGCTCGCAATGGATAATCCAATCACCACTGCAGCGATCGATTGGCGTAACAACATATCAGCTCCGGTCGTGAATGGTGATACTCTCTATGATGCCACCCTCGAGCACGGCGTCGGCTACCTCCATGCCAGTGATGACGTCCGCGATGATCGTGTAGTTGTGATCCAATCTCACGTTGTCTACCAGGTTTACAAAGATCTGAGCGTCTCCGGTATCGCGGCCGCGCGTGGATATCCCAACCGTTCCGCGCAGGTGGGATCGAGCCGTCAGCTCGTCACGGGTGTAAGGTCCGTCTCCGGCGTATTCGTTGGCGCCCGGGCTACCGCCCTGAATGACGAAGTTGGGTGCCACACGATGAAAGGTGAGGCCGTCGAAGTACCCCGAGCGGGCTAGCCGCGCAAAGCGTGCGGTGTTCGTCGGCGCTCGAGACGCCCAGAGCCGCAGCGTGATCTCACCGCCTCCCTGCATGTGAATCACGGCCCGAGTCTCGTCGAGCCTTGCGATTTCTTCCATCGTTGGGAGTGGAACACGGGGGAGTGGCGTCGCCTCGGCGGTGTACCGCCGGCCAGCTCGCTCCGTAAGCGCCCGGGCGACACGATTGGCAACTATAGGATCGAAGTCACGGAGATACGGTGACAGCACACTCACGGGCACCGCATCTCCGAAGCGCAGCAGCGCCTCGAACAGCGCCATGCGCGGATCACGTGACGTCGCGCGTCGTTCGTCGGTAATTCGCTCGAGCGTGGCGAGGAGGGCTGGAACGGCGTCGCTGGCGGTCGCGGCGGTGTCCAACGCGTTCGCGGCGGTGCGAATGAGTTGGTAGTCAGTTGCCCCGAGCACGGCGATGTAGATCGAATGGGCGCCGGCCACCGACAGCTGCTGCAAGCCCGAGATGGCTGCCTGCCGCACGTTGTGGTGGTTGTCGAAGGCCAGCTGACGCAGTAGGTCGATCGATTCGAATTGCTGAGCCGCACGGGCGGCGTACATGCGTACCTGCCAGACCGGATGGCGGGCGAAATCGTCCACGACGGAGGCGGCCGCCCGTGGTGCGAGCTTCGCCAGTGACAGCAGAGCGTGGGCAGGGCGGTGCCACCGATCTGTACTCGAAGCTGGCAGCTCGGCGACGAAGCCTTGTAACAGGGCTAGGGGTGACTCGCCCTGTGCGCAGCCGTTTCCCAACAGGTCGATCGCCAGCAGGCTCACGTGGGCGCCGGCATCGATCACTGCCGCGCGGACGGGCTCACAGCCGTAGTCCTGTTGCAAACGGCGACCGTACGCACTCAGCGCCTCGTATCGCACCTGAGGAGACGGATCGCGCAGCGCAGCGAGGATGATCTGACTTCTTCCCTCGAGTGTGTCTTGCACGCGTGCCGCCATGACGGCGAGACGGCGCACCTCGACGTCTGGATCGTCCAATACCTTGCTGAGAAAGGCAGCTTCGGCACGCCGGGCGGACACTAGGGCCGCGGTGGCCAGGCGCCGCACACGCGCGTCGGCGGCAAAGCGTGCCGCTCTGGTCAGGCGAAGAACGGATTTACTCGAAGGAGAGCGTCTTGCCGCGTTTCTGCGGAACAGAGACTCAATACCTCTCGCCGCTCCGAGAACCGTCGAGGCCTGGGGTGTTGGAGCGGAACTACCGGGCACCAGGGTGCCAAGCAACACTTGCTCTACCGTGTTGATTATTTGGGTCGACCCATACGGTAGCCTGCCCAGCGTCTGCAGGATCGCGCCGCGCACGTCTGGATCGTCTTCCGTATCGAGATGTGCCAGCAGTGGCCCACTAACCAGTGCCGCGTCCCTGTTGAAGACGGTTTGTCCCAGCGCGTTGGCCGCCTCCGCCCGGACCACGGATGCGTCGTCGGAAAGCAATGGGAGTATGCCCGCAACCAGGTTCGGTCGTTCCATCCGTCCCAGCGCCCGGACGGCGATGCGTCGAACTTGCCGGTTGTCGGCTCCGAGCCCCTGAAAGATTGGGGCCAGCTCGGCTGGTGTATCGGCGCGAGTGTCTTCGGCGGCGAGGATTGCGGACAGTAACGCAGGATCCTGCGATACGGCTAGGTCGCCGCGGTTGCTGGTTGAGTTGTGTGTCGAGGTCCAGAACGGCAGTGTTACGAGGATTGTCAGCGTGTAAAAGCGTATCATGGGATCGGATTATGCTCGCTAAGGGGTTGGAGCGCCAGCTTGTTTGGGGCTCTCGGCAGTTTCCCCCTAGCTTGGCCGCACGCGTTCGCGGTGTATCATTTCGGTAGGCACAAGAGGACTGGCTATGTGACAAGCGTTCAGTTCGGAGGTGTTGATGCCCGACGTCGGATTCACCCATGTAGCGCTGCCGGTAACGAACCTCGAAGCTAGCGTGGAGTTCTACGGCAAATACGCGAGGTTGCGAGTCGTGCATCGCCGTGCCCAGACCACGAACAAGAATCGATCCATCGCGTGGCTGAGCGATGGAACGCGGCCCTTTGTGCTGGTCCTGGCAGAAGTTCCGGCAGTTGTAACCCCGCTTGGTCCGTTCGCCCACCTCGGAGTGGCCTGTGCGAGTCGTAGAGAGATCGACGATCTCTGTGCGCTGGCGAGGTCCGAAAGCTGTCTGCGCGATGCGCCGAGGGACATGAGGGGACCAGCGGGCTATTTGGCGAATCTCAGCGATCCCGATGGACACACGTTGGAGCTGTCGTATGGGCAGGAGGTAGGGCTCGCGGTGGAGCGGGCCGGTTGATGAGTTTTGTGAGATACAGCAGGGACGATTTGGCAAGCGAAGCGTGGGCCACGACGAGAAGCCCAGAGATGTGGTGGTGTCTAACGTCCCCATGCGTATCCTGTTTGCGCCGGACCATGCGCCTGAGATGGAGATCATGAAGCAGATGCTCAAGGCCAGCAGGCGTATCGACTTTGCGATGTTCACGTTCGCCCAGTCCTCGGGCATCGACGATGTTATGATGGAGCGGACACGCACCAGGTTCCCGATCCGGGGCGCTCTCGATGGCGCTCAAGCCAACCAGAGGTGGGCGGCCACGCGCCCTGTGCGCAACGCCGGCGCAAAGCTCCACATCATCAAGAAGCAGGCGGGCCTACGGAAGCTCCACCACAAGCTCATGGTCATCGACAAGCAGGTGGTCATCGTGGGAAGCTTCAACTATACGGGCCCGTCCAACCGTTTCAATGACGAGAACATCATTGTGATTGGGGATCTCGAGTCCACGAAGAAACGGTCCATTGCCCGGCAGAAGAAATTGGTCGGATTCGCATTCAAGGACGTAGACCGGATTATCAAGAGGTTTGGATAGACCTGCCAGACGAGGACGGTATGAAGTGAAACCAACAGCCCTGATGGTTCTTGTGGCTCTGGCCTTTTCCGCGCCGGCGCCGTGCCAGGAGCCGGGGGAGCGGTTTGACCGCCTCTCGAGTTCTCTGGCCGACGATAGGTCAGTTATGGTGCGCTGGGGTGACGTTGATACCAACACCGTTCTATCATCGAGCGCCATCGTGCGCTTCGAGTTGAGCCGGGGACGGCCACCGAGCGCCCGCCGCCGAAGGGGCCGATGTTGCGCCACTGCATGTCCTGAAATCAGGGGTGTAAACCGGGTCCGTGACTCGAGCGTACAGAGCGATTACGTTGGTCGAGCTGAACGACACCGTGAGGCCCCCGCTACGAGGGCAGCTCGACAGAACAACACCTTTCGTCACCAGGAGGTCAGATGGCATCGCCGATTTCTATTGAACGGTTCGTCCAAGAACTCGAGAAGCTACGTGCCGGTATAGTCAGCGGCGAGTTCAAAGCGGGAGAGTACGATCAGCGTCTCGCCCGCACAATGCGAGACCTCCGAGAGAGAGGAATCGATGGCGACCGGGCTGACATTATTGCAGCACTGGATGCTGCTTTGCAGCGTGGTACGATTACCAACTCTGTAAGAGCGCACCTGCAAAAACGATTTGGCCTGGAATAGCTGGCCGTTCCGGACGAATGCTTCGTTGGGGATGTCCGGTGCATGACCCCAGGCGGCATGGCGACATGGAGAATGCCCGCGGGGACACATTTCAGGGGCTGATCTTTGGGCTGTTTTCGGTTACACTGGGGGTGTGGAACGGGTCGGATATCACAGGGTAGGGGTCGTTATGGTTACAGATGTCCGGCCGCCGAAGCGCCAAATTGGTGGCCGCCGTAATATCTTAGCGCAAGGGGTTCAAGGAGTGGATCATGGCAGACGCGTCCAAACGGTCTTCGTATGTAGGCACCGTCACCCAACTGTGCCAGGACGGCCTCGACATAGCCCGATACCTCCACCAATGCCCGGAGGATGAGGGCGAACGGAAACGGCTGAAAGCTATTCTCAGCGGGATCCAGCGGGACCCGACCGTCCGGATGCGACGCGAGTTCCCCAAGATTGCCATCGAGATGGAGCGCACGCTCAGAGGACCGGCCACTCAGATGTCGGCGGAGATCCTGCAAGAGGGCTTCGAGGGCATGACCCGGCTCTGCGATATGGCGAAGAGCGGGTTGCTCTAAGGAGACCCAGTCAGGCCCTGCCGCTCCAGCAACGGGTCGAGACCGGGCTCGCGACCCATGAACGCCTTGTAGAGTTCCATCGGGGGACGGCTGTCACCCTGCGCTAGTATTTGCTCGCGGAACTTCTGGCCTATCGACCGGTTGAAGACCCCCTTCTCCAGAAAACGTGTAAACGCATCGGCATCCAGCACCTCCGCCCATTTGTACGAGTAGTATCCCGCCGCGTAGCCTACTGTGCTCGAGAACAAATGTCCGAAACCGGCGATGAATCCGTAGTCCTCTGGTAGCCGAGCCGGATAGTGTTCCTGCAGAACTTTGCGTGTGTATGCCATGACGTCGGAGTTCTCTGTATGCCCGTACTCGCGGTGGAGCATGAGATCCATGCTGGCGTAACCCACTTGGCGCATTTGGGCGTTCGCAGCACGGTAAGTGCGCGCACGCTTCATTCTGACAAAGAGGTCATCGGAGATCTTTTCACCGGTTTCATAGTGTTTCGCAAACAGATCGAGTGCCTCTCGCTCCCAGCACCAGTTTTCCATGATCTGCGACGGCAATTCCACGAAATCCCAGGCCACGTTGGTTCCACCGAGGCTCCGCACCGATACGTGACTCAGGCAAAAGTGCATGAGGTGTCCGAATTCGTGAAACAGGGTTTCTACCTCGCGATGCGTCAGTAGCGCCGGCTTCCGTCCCACCGGCCGGTTCACGTTGGTGCAGATGACGGCCAGGTGGGGGGCGGGTGGCACCGCTAGCCGTAACCCGTCCATCCATGCTCCGGCGCGTTTGTTCTCTCTGGGATAGAGGTCGACATAGAAAGACGCCAGATGCTGATCGTCGGCGTCCAACAGTTTGTACGTACGGACCGCTGCATCCCACACCGGGAGTTCTGCCGACGCAACGACCCGCACGCCGTACAAGCGCTTCACCGTTTCAAAGAGTCCATCGAGTACGTTGTCCACTGCGAAGTATGGTCGGAGTTGTTCCTCGTCGAAATCGTACAATTCCAAGCGTTGTTTCTCGGCGCAGTAACCGAGGTCCCACGGTTGCATCGGTCCATTCTCGGAGCCGGTGGGATCGTGGGAGAAGTCTTCGAGCGCGGCGTTCTCCTTATCGAAGAAAGGCAGTGTCCTGGTTCGAAGGTCGGCCACGAATGCCCCCGCCACGGCGCCCGATCCGGCCATCCGATCCTCTAGCACGAGGTCGGAGAAATCGCGATACCCCAGGATGGTAGCCTTCTCGCGTCGCAGCCGGAGAATGTGCTCAATGATCGACCTGTTGTCCGCCTCGCCTCGGGTGGCGCGCGTGTTATAGGCGCGCCAAACCTTTTCGCGCAGCAGCCGGTCGTCGAGGTAGGTCAAGACAGGAATGAGGCTGGGAGCTTGTAATGTGAAACGCCAGCCTGAGAGGCCCTTTGATGCGGCGCTTTCTCGTGCAGATTCCTTTGCGGATTCAGGCAGGCCGGCCAACCGCCTTTCATCCTCGATGATGAGTTCGAAACTGTTGGTCGAATCCAGCACGTTCTGGGAGAACTTGGTGGTGAGTTCGGCCAAATTCACGTTGATCGCCGCCACGCGTTCCTTGTCGGCCGGGTCTAGTTCGGCCCCTTGTCTTCGGAACTCATCCAACATCTTACGTAGGTGGCGCCTACGTGGTCCCGTTAGTTGCATCCCGGCAGGGCTGCCGGCGAAGGCCCGAAGAGTGTTCCAAAGGCCTTCGTCCAGAAGCACGCCCGACCAGAAGGCGCTCAACTTGTGTTGGATTGCCTCGTGAGCCTCCCTCAATGCGGGATATGTCGCCACCGATTCTGTGTGGCTCACTATGCCGCTCGCCCACTCGAGTCTTTCGGTAGCCTCTTCGAGAGCCGCCAGCGTATTGTCGTAGTCCCGTTCGCCCTCATGGTCGATGATGTCATCGATCCGCGCCCGGGCGTCGGCCAGCAGTTCGTCGATGGCAGGAACGACGTGCTCGGCGCGGATCCGGTCGAAGGGAACCGCGAACGCGATCGTGAGAACGGGGTTTTGATTCGGTTCCTGCTGCGAGCTTCGTGTCATGTGTTCTGGGTTTGGCCCCGCGAGGTCCGTCGTCACGCCAGTGGCCTAAAATGTAAGTGTTCGGCGCGGACTGGGGCAGGAGGGGACGCAGGACCGCTGGAGGGTGGTGACGGGGGAGGGATACCCGAATTGGGTAAGGTGCCATTGCGTTGACGGTGTTCTCATTGTATTTGGATCGTGTCAGCCCGCGGCGTTTGCGCCGTTCAGGAGATTGCTCTGGAGTTGTTGCTGCGGCCGACGTAGGGGAGCTCCCAGCCTACCAAATAAGGAAACGCCGCCAGTACCGAATGACTGGCGGCGCTTCGTGACCCTCCGCAACCTGGTGCGATGCAACAGCGGCATCTGCCGGCGCGGACAGCTTCTTGCGATTCGGCCCGGTTAGTTACCGGTGCGGCGATCGCTTGCCCTTACCAGGCTGCAGATGGTACATGGTCTAGACAATTGATCACCTCCTTTTCTCAGGGTTCTTGTCACGGGCGCGGACGTGACCACCCCCCGAAACAGCCGCATCAGATCGACACACGGGGAAGCCCAGCTCCCCTCCAAGCAGCTAAGGTGGTGGCCGACACCAAATTATAGAAGTTTGTGTCACTGCGCCAGATCCATTGTTTGGTTGCGAGACCTTCCCCCCTCGGTCCTTGATAGTTCATCCGCCCAAATCTTGGACTGCACGGTGGCACAATGCCGGCCGGGCAGCCGTCGGCTAGGGTGTCCCTTGACAGCTCTTGCCGGGCCGGCGAGTCTGCTGGCAATGGACATTCTAGCCGTCTTGAGGGTGGTGGGCGCGTTGTTGCTGTGGACGTCGGCGGCAATGGTTCCGTCGATCATTCTTGCGATAGGAGAGGAGGGAAATCTCTGGGGATGGGTGGTGTCGGCCGCGGCGACGGCGTTGGCCGGCCTAGCTCTTTGGTTGCGGACACCCAAGAAGATCGACATCGATCGGCGTGCTGGTCTGGTGGTTGTGGGGCTGGGTTGGCTCTGCCTGGTCACCATTGGAAGTCTACCCTTCGTCCTCACCGGCGTGGCTCCACACGTCGTAGGAGCATTCTTCGAATCCGTTTCCGGGTTCACCACGACCGGGGCAACCATTTTCCCGGTCATCGAAGACCTACCCCGCTCTATCCTCCTGTGGCGTAGCATTTCCCACTGGATCGGGGGAATGGGCATTATCGTGCTGGGCGTGGCGATTCTGCCGTTCATCGGTGTAGGTGGAGCCCAGTTGTTCCATGCGGAGGCTCCCGGAATTTCCACGGACCGCCTCACGCCGCGCATAGCCTCGACCGCCCGACTGTTGTGGGGTGTGTGTACGCGGCCCTCACGGGGAGCTTGTTCCTCATCTACGTGCTTCTGGGCATGTCGCCGTTCGATGCGGTGAACCACGCCATGTCGGCGTTGGCAACCGGAGGGTTTTCGACTCGCACCGCTTCATTAGGCGCGTTTTCCCCGGCCATCCAATGGGTGACGACACTGTTCATGTTAATTGCGGGCACCAATTTTGCGCTCCACTACCGAATGATCACGGGGCGGGGCAGGGCATGGTTTGGGGACGCGGAGTGGAGGGTGTACGCCGGTGTAGCGCTGGTGGCTGCCCTGGTGTGCTTCATCGTGCTGATCGTGTCTGACGACCCGGGGTCGGGTCCGCGGTCGGATTTCCGGGCGGCGTTCTTCAATGTGACGGCCATCATCAGCACTACCGGCTTTACCACTGCCGACTTTGCCGCGTGGCCGGTTGTGACTCAGGTCGTTCTGTTTGGGTTGATGTTCATGGGGGCGATGGGTGGTTCGACGGGAGGCGGGTTGAAGGTGGTGCGCGTGGTGGTGCTGGCGAAGCATACGGTCGGAGAGTTCCGTCGGGTGCTCCATCCGCGGGCGGTGATTGTCACGCGATTGGGTCGGTCTCCGGTGCGCCCGGACACTCTCTTGAAGGTGGTAGGGTTGTTTGCACTCTACGTTGCGACCCACGGGGCGGGCACGCTGATTTTGGCGGCCCTGGGCAATGACTTTCTCACCGCGGCCAGCGCGGCACTGGCGGCCATGTCGAGCATAGGGCCAGGCCTGGGCGCGGTCGGGTCGGCGAGCAATTACGGGGGTCTCGATCCACTGGCGCAGGCAGTGCTCAGCGTATTGATGCTGTTGGGCCGACTCGAGTTCTACACCCTGCTCATTCTGTTTCTGCCCGATACGTGGAGATGGGCCAAGAAAAGGTGAGCGGTGAGCGGGATCGTGAGATTGCAAGTGCTGGCGCGGTAGGCAGTTACAGATGGTGTTCAGTAGCTGGTCCGGGTTTGCAATTGAAGCGGTGTTGGGCGCCTGTTGCGTAAATGGTTGTTATCAAAGGGTTTGCGTGTCTTCCGGCTCACGGCTCACCGCTCACTTCTCACCGACCCGGAAGGGTCCTAAGTTACCGTCTCACAAGCCTTTCCCTCCCCTTGACTCTCGATGAAACACCGTCTAATCTTTACATTCTGCGCTGGAGGTTTTTGCGCATGCTCTTTGAAAACTGACGATCGGAGAACTAGGTAAGAGTGCGGCCCGTTATTAGCGGCAGGTACGAAGGCCTGTCGTGAGGGAAGTACTTCGAAGTAACGTGAATCGGACAGAAGTGTTCGATGAGCTAATTGAATTCTTTGAATATTTTCGGAGAGTTTGATCCTGGCTCAGGACGAACGCTGGCGGCGTGCTTAACACATGCAAGTCGTACGAACTTTGGGGGGCTTGCTCTTCAAGGTTAGTGGCGGACGGGTGCGTAACACGTGAGCAACTTGTCCTACGGTGGGGGATAGCCGGCCCAACGGCCGGGTAATACCGCGTATTGCATCGGCATCGCATGGTGCTGATGTGAAAGCGGCCGCAAGGTCGCGCCGGAGGAGGGGCTCGCGGCGTATCAGCTTGTTGGTGGGGTAACGGCCTACCAAGGCTACGACGCGTAGCTGGTCTGAGAGGATGATCAGCCACATTGGGACTGAGATACGGCCCAGACTCCTACGGGAGGCAGCAGTGGGGAATATTGCGCAATGGCCGCAAGGCTGACGCAGCGACGCCGTGTGTGGGATGAAGGCCCTCGGGTTGTAAACCACTGTCAGGAGGGACGAATACTCGGCTTCAAATAGTTGACCGAGGGTGACGGTACCTCCAGAGGAAGCACCGGCTAACTCCGTGCCAGCAGCCGCGGTAACACGGAGGGTGCGAGCGTTGTCCGGATTCACTGGGCGTAAAGCGCGCGTAGGCGGTTTTGTAAGTCACCTGTGAAATCCCGGGGCTCAACTCCGGGGCTGCAGGTGATACTGCAGAGCTAGAGCTCGGTAGAGGCAAGCGGAATTCCCGGTGTAGCGGTGGAATGCGTAGATATCGGGAAGAACACCAGTGGCGAAGGCGGCTTGCTGGGCCGACGCTGACGCTGAGGCGCGAAAGCGTGGGGAGCAAACAGGATTAGATACCCTGGTAGTCCACGCCGTAAACGATGGGTACTAGGCGTCGGGGGGAGCGACCCCTTCGGTGCCGTCGCTAACGCACTAAGTACCCCGCCTGGGGAGTACGGCCGCAAGGCTGAAACTCAAAGGAATTGACGGGGGCCCGCACAAGCGGTGGAGCATGTGGTTTAATTCGATGCAACGCGAAGAACCTTACCTGGGCTTGACATGTCCGTGAAAGCCGGTGGAAACATTGGCCCCTCTTCGGAGCACGGTCACAGGTGCTGCATGGCTGTCGTCAGCTCGTGTCGTGAGATGTTGGGTTAAGTCCCGCAACGAGCGCAACCCTCGCTCCCAGTTGCCAGCGGTTCGGCCGGGGACTCTGGGGGGACTGCCGGTGTCAAACCGGAGGAAGGTGGGGACGACGTCAAGTCATCATGGCCCTTACGCCCAGGGCGACACACGTGCTACAATGGCCGGTACAACGCGCTGCCAACCCGCGAGGGTGAGCCAATCGCTAAAAGCCGGTCTAAGTTCGGATTGCAGTCTGTAACTCGACTGCATGAAGTCGGAATCGCTAGTAATCGTGGATCAGCCATGCCGCGGTGAATACGTTCCCGGGCCTTGTACACACCGCCCGTCACGCCATGGAAGCTGGGGGGACCCGAAGCCGGTGGGCTAACCTTCGGGAGGCAGCCGTTTAAGGTCAACTCAGTGACTGGGGCGAAGTCGTAACAAGGTAGCCGTAGGGGAACCTGCGGCTGGATCACCTCCTTTCTGGAATTCCGAGTAGCCCCTTTGGGGATGAAAGGATATCCGTCGTCCCACTCTTGCCTTTTCTCCGATCGTTGATCGCTCTTTGACAATTGATGGATCCGTGGATGGATATCGTAGGCGCGCGACGTGTCGCGCGTACGCGAGGTAATCATTAAGTAACGGCGCGGGAGTGATGCGCGTCGTTACAGCCGATTTTTTTGAGATCAAGCACAGTACGGCGTACGGTGGATGCCTTGGCACAGAGAGGCGATGAAGGACGTGGTAAGCTGCGATAAGCCTAGGGGAGCTGCACGCAAGCGTTGATCCTGGGATTTCCGAATGGGGCAACCCGGTCCGTCGTGAGGCGGATCACCCGAGAGGGAGCTAACCCGGGGAACTGAAACATCTAAGTACCCGGAGGAAGAGAAAGCAAACGCGATCCCCTTAGTAGCGGCGAGCGAACGGGGGCCAGCCCAAACCGGTGGAGCTTGCTCCGCCGGGGTTGTGGGACCGCGACACGGGAGCACGAGACCGAGCAGAAGTGGCCTGGAAAGGCCCGCCAGAGATGGTGACAGCCCAGTACGCGAAGGTCAACGGCCCCTAGCGGTATCCCGAGTACCGTGGGACACGAGGAATCCTGCGGGAAGCTGGGGGGACCACCCTCCAAGGCTAAACACTCCTCTGTGACCGATAGTGAACTAGTACCGTGAGGGAAAGGTGAAAAGCACGCCTGGTGGCGAGTGAAATAGATCCTGAAACCGTGCGCTAACAAGCAGTCGGAGGGCGTGGCATAGCTTCGGCTATGTCATCCTGACGGCGTGCCTTTTGCATTATGATCCGGCGAGTTGCTCGTCAGCAGCAGGTTAAGGTCCTCAGGACCGGAGCCATAGCGAAAGCGAGTCTGAATAGGGCGATAGTTGCTGGCGGCAGACCCGAAGCCGTGGCGATCTACCCTTGGACAGGTTGAAGCGGTCGTAACAGGCCGTGGAGGACCGAACCGTTGTGGGTTGAAAACCGCTCGGATGATCTGAGGGTAGGGGTGAAAGGCCAATCAAGCTCGGAGATAGCTGGTTCTCCCCGAAACATATTTAGGTATGGCCTCTGGAAATGAGTCTGCAGGAGGTAGAGCACTGGATGGGCTCGGGTGGCGAATAGCCATACCTCCCCCAACCAAACTCCGAATACCTGTTAGATGCTGCCAGGGAGTCAGTCTGCCCGCGATAATGTGGGACGGCGAGAGGGGAACAACCCAGATCGCCTGCTAAGGCCCCGGAGTGGCGACTTAGTGTATCGAAGGATGTGGACATGCTGTGACAACTGGGAGGTTGGCTTAGAGGCAGCCATTCCTTTAAAGAGTGCGTAATAGCTCACCAGTCCAGCGTGGCCGCGCCGAAAATGGTCGGGACTTTGAAGTCGCCCGCCGAAGCAGCGAAATTCATGCATTAGCATGGATTGGTAGGGGAGCGTTCCCGGAGCGATGAAGGCGGCGCGTAAGCGTTCCGCTGGAGCGACGGGAAGTGAGGATGCCGGAATGAGTACGCGAGAAACAAGGTTAAAACCCTTGTCACCGAAAGCCTAAGGGTTCCTGAGCCATGTCGATCAACTCAGGGTTAGTCGGCCCCTAAGGTGAGGCCGAAAGGCGTAGCCGATGGGAAACGGGTCAACATTCCCGTACCGACATATGTCCGTTCGAGTCTGAGGAGGGACGCAGGAGCAAGCAGTCCGTCGGGTGGTGGATTCCGATGCAAGGTGGTAGGCGTTCCCGGGTAGGTAAATCCGCTTGGGGTAGCCGAGAACCGATGCCGAAGGGGACTTGATCCCCGCAAAGGGATTGTGACGCACGCTGCCAAGAAAAGCTTCGCAGACGAGGGCGTATGTCGACCGTACCGCAAACCGACACAGGTAGGCGAGGCGAGTAGCCTAAGGTGCTCGAGTGAATTACGGAGAAGGAACTCGGCAAAATGACCCCGTAACTTCGGGAGAAGGGGTGCCGGCGGTACGTGAGCGACTTCGCGTCGTGAGCGGGAACCGGCCGCAGAGAATCGCGTCAAGCGACTGTTTAGCAAAAACATAGGTGTCTGCTAAGGCGTATTCCAAGCCCACGTATAGGCACTGACGCCTGCCCGGTGCCGGAAGGTTAAAGGAAGGGGTTAGCCCTCGGGCAAAGCTCTGAACTGAAGCCCCGGTAAACGGCGGCCGTAACTATAACGGTCCTAAGGTAGCGAAATTCCTTGTCGGGTAAGTTCCGACCTGCACGAATGGCGTAACGACTTGACGACTGTCTCCTCCGTAAGCTCGGCGAAATTGCAGTATCGGTGAGGATTCCGATTACCCGCGACAGGACAAAAAGACCCCGTGCACCTTTACTACAGCCTGCCATTGGACGTCGGCATTGCATGCGTAGCATAGGTGGGAGACCTTGAACCCTCGGTTTCGGCTGGGGGGGAGTCACAAGTGAAATACCACCCTTGTTTTGTTAACGCCCTCACTTCGTCGGCTACACCGATAAGGACAGTGGCTGGTGGGTAGTTTGACTGGGGCGGTCGCCTCCTAAAGAGTAGCGGAGGCGCGCGATGGTGCCCTCAGTGCGGTCGGTAATCGCACGAAGAGTGCAAAGGCAAAAGGGCGCCTGACAGTGAGAGCGACAGCTCGAGCTGGGACGAAAGTCGGCCTTAGTGATCCGGTGGTCCCGTGTGGAAGGGCCATCGCTCAACGGATAAAAGGTACGCCGGGGATAACAGGCTTATCGCGCCCGAGAGTTCATATCGACGGCGCGGTTTGGCACCTCGATGTCGGCTCATCGCATCCTGGGGCTGGAGAAGGTCCCAAGGGTCCGGCTGTTCGCCGGTTAAAGCGGTACGCGAGCTGGGTTCAGAACGTCGTGAGACAGTTCGGTCTGTATCCGTCGTGGGCGTTGGAGTGTTGAGGGAGGCCGACCCTAGTACGAGAGGACCGGGTCGGACGAACCGCTCGTGTCCCGGTTGTCACGCCAGTGGCAGCGCCGGTTAGCGACGTTCGGTAGGGATAACCGCTGAAAGCATCTAAGTGGGAAACCCGTCCCAAGATGAACACTCCTGGACCGTAAGGTCCCTGAAGGGCCGTGGGAGACTACCACGTTGATAGGCGGCAGGTGTAAGGCGTGTGAGCGCTTCAGCCGAGCCGTACTAATCGCCCGTGAAGCTTGATCTCTTCATTTTGTCGGGGCAGGTATGCATAGCCCGTTCCGGGCGACGCCTGCCTCGCCCCGACACGTAGGATGTACCATCCATGGATTCATTGATCTTGATGAGAAGTGAGAAGGCCGCCCATCCACTCCCTGGCCGGGAATGGGGCAGAGTCCTCTTACCTCATCCCCAGCATTGGCTGGTGGCTAGCGCGAGAGGGCCACACCCGTTCCCATCCCGAACACGACCGTTAAGCCTCTCAGCGCCGATGGTACTGCCCTTGAGAGGGGGTGGGAGAGTAGGCCGTCGCCAGCCTTACCTCTGAATAACCCCGGCTCGACATCGTCGAGACCGGGGTTATTCATGTCGGGGCGGTGTGACCCTCGACACCGAATCTCGGGTCGAAATCATCCCATATTCCCACCATGACTGTGCTGGTAGTGGAAGACAATCCCGCGGTTCTTCGTAGTCATACCAAATTGCTCGAATAGGGAGGGTTCGACGTCCTCCCCGCCGTCAACGGCATGGAGGCGTTTGACCGGCTTCGCGGTAGCGTGCCGATCCATGCCATTCTCTGCGACGTCGACATGCCCACGCTCAACGGCACGGGCTTCTTCGAGCAACTCGAAGAAATCCTGCCGGAGATGGCCGGCCGCGTGGTGTTCGTCACCGGCCACGCCGACGAGCCGGAGATACGGAAGTTCCTGGAACAGACAGGACAGCCATTTCTGGGAAAGCCGACCCACAGCGACCAGCTAGTCGATGCCGTCCGTCAGATCGTTGAGCGTGGCGGGTCAGGCGGATTCGCCACCATGAGAGGAACCGAATAGGAGCAGCCCAGCTCGAATTCGGCGGCACGCTCTACAGCGTTCTCTTTCTCCAAATCATTTCTCGCTGATTCACAAACTTGATCGTCGTGTCGGGCACTTCGCTGTACAGGAACGAGAACTCGTACATGTCCCTGTAGTGAGTGTAAAAAACCGTGTACTGCGTGGCGTTGTCGCCATTCTCCGAGCTGGACTCAACCCGAACGATGGGGTGGAACGTCGAGTCTCGCGGACTCACGCGAAACGTCAGCGTATTCTTGGTGAGGCGGAAAGCGCGGTCCGCATAGTTTGGTGTGAGGGTCGTCCACAATCCGACGGCACCGTCCGGGATGTCCACCGTTCGTGGCCAGTAGGCCCAAGTGAGCGGCGCGCCCACCAGCACCGTCACCACCGCTACCGCTGCTGCTATCCGCTTCGGAGTGAGGCGGATACGGGGCAACCAATTCGGGACGGCGACGATTTGCACGGGTTCCGCAGCGGCGCGTCTCGAAGCCTCGACGTCCTCGAGCACCTCGCTGACGATTTCCCGCACGATGTTGCGTACCTCTGCATCAGACCGCGGGAGGTGTGTTCTGAGTTCCGCCAACGGATCATGATCAATCTCCCTCGGCGGGTCTGTATCGTCGTCGCCGACGGATTCCCGCACGATCTCCCGATCTCCATGATCCTCGCGCGACGGGTTCGGCTGTTGCTCCCTGACAATTTCCTGCACCATCTTCCGTAGTTCTTCTTCAGACCGCGGGAGTCCTCGAGGCTCGGTCGGTGGATCTTGGCGATCTTCGGTCGGCGGATCGGTGTGTTCGTCATTCATGAGTGGTCACCTCATATCCTACGGACGCTCGGTTAGCGATGCGACCGGGCGGTAAACGGGCGTCGCAGGTCTACTGGTTGCCGCCGGTGGCTCAGACATCACGGCAAGAAACGCCTTGATTACTTGCGGGTCGAAATGCGTCCCGGACTGCTCGGTTATCCAGACTACTGCATCAGCATGAGTCATTCCGGGCCGGTACGGACGGTGCGACGTAAGGGCGTCGTACACATCTGCCGCCGCCAACAGTCTGGCGTGGAACTCGATTTCTTCGCCGGCAATGCCGTCTGGGTATCCCGAGCCGTCCCACCGCTCGTGGTGCCGTAGCACGATTGGTATCACGTCGGCGTATGCGGCGATCGGCTCCAGGATCCGAGCCCCTACCGTCACATGATCCCGCATCACCTGCATTTCCTCTTCGTTCAGGGCGGACGGCTTGTCGAGAATGTCGGCCGGGATTCCGATCTTTCCTATGTCGTGCAGGAGCCCCCCCCGGTTTATAACCTCGAGCTCGCCGTCGGGCAGCCCCATCAGCCGCACGATCATCAAACTCGTGTTGGTGACGCGTTCCGAGTGACCAGCCGTCCACGGAGACTTGGCGTCGATCGTGCGGGCCAGAGCCGTGAGCGCTCCCACATTGAGTGCGTCCAGGTCGTCAATGAGTCGTGTATTGGACAGTGCTACGGCTACCTGATCCGCCATCTGGCGCGCCTGCAAGAGATCTTCCTCGCTGAGCGCCGGTGGTGTGACGTAGCCGAGCGCGATGACGGCAGAAAGTTCCTGCTTGAGAAAGATAGGAAGCACCAGGAAGGAACTGATGCCACCTGTGGTGAACGGCGATATGACGAGATAACTGCGTGATCCGGGCCCTCCATGGATCATGAGGTGGTCCGGATGGGCACGCAATTCTTGCTCCTCCTCCACGCCAATCTCAATGTTATGCCTGATTTGCTCGTCGTCACTGGCTGCGACGGCCACGAGCCTCCACGTAGTCTTGTTTCCGCTCCCGGACAGCAAGCTCACGCTCATGCCATCGCACGGCAGCACCCGACGTGTTCCTGAAAGAACCGTGTCGATGATACGATCGATCTTCTGTGCCGAGAGCACCACACGATCGATCTCATTGAGTGCGGTTAGTGTGTTGAACTGACTCTGCAGCCGACTCGCCATGGAATTGAAAGAACTCGCAAGATCTTCGAACTCGTCGCCACTGTTGACCTCCACCAGCGTGCCAAAGTCTCGCTTCGCAATACGCTGTGTTCCCTCTCGCAGGCGAACCAGCGGATCCATGCTCTTCTTGATCTGACGATTGCTCGCGTAGATAACGAGAAGAATCACGAATAGGATCGCGAACGGGAAGATTCTCTTGAAACCCTGCATCGGTTCGAGCACCGTCGCACGTGATTCACTCAGCACAATGGTTAACCCGGTCGAGCTGGCGGCAGGCGCGTACATGGATTGGAGAAACATAGATCGGTAGCCGGCCGAGAACTCGTCTTCACCGTCAGACCAATCGAAATTCCCCTGATTGGTTTGTTCCGTCTGGACCAGCTCCGCGCCGGGGTGCCTCACATGGCGGGGGCAGTAAATCGGGGCGTGGGACTCGTTGAGGACGCAAATCTGCATGCCCAACGGGATGGCCGGGTGGTCATCTCCCGCGCCGAAGAGATATGAGGCCCGGATCTGCGCCCAGAGCACGTCGCCCTCGGGACTGCCGACGTCGATCAGCTTTCCCATCAGAATGACGCCGGCAGAACCGCGCACCATTGGAGTAAGAATCCCGCGTCCCAAGCTCAGGTGTTGGCGGTCGGTCGCCGAAAGCTGGGGCAGGGTGTCGATGGACCCGACGATTGGAACGACGGTGCCCGCAGGCATGACGATGCTCAATCCCAGCAACGCCGTGTCTCGAAGTGATGGCTGATCGTTGGGGGCTAAAGACCTCGGGGTGCGACTGCCTTCGGTGAAATCCGAGGCGAGACGGGTGAGTTCCGAGTCGATGAAACGTAGACGCTCGAGAACGGCGCCCTCGGTGGCGCGCACGGTTCCGAGCAACCGAGTTCGGCTCTGTTGCCGGAGTTCGCGGCTGACGTGCCAATAGGAGTACGCGGATGCGCCAAGGATGGGAACGAGCGCGCACATGCAAAAGAGAAAGAAGATGTGGCGCGCCACGCGGGTCTTGAGAAAACTCCAATCCATCTTCATGGCGCCACCAAATTAGTACTTTAGCGCGAGACCGACAAACCCACCGTCGTTCGCCCGGACGACGTCGTCCTTGCTGGCCTTGGCGGTCAGCGCGGGGAAGGACTGCCCGTCTTTCCCCATGCTGTACAAATCGTAGGTCGAGTTGATGGGCACCAAGAACCGGTCCATGCGCGCTCCGGGCGTGAGCCCTCTACCGCGCGTGAGCGTGAGATCGAACTTGAGGTATCGGTAGGGATTTCCCCACGGGTCCATTAGCGAAGCCCGTCCGATGTCTGCGAGAGATGCCGGGAGGCCTTTGCCCCCGGCCTCGTAGGCGGCAATATCTGTTTGCATGGTACCGATGTCACCTATGGCCCGGGCTACGCGCGCTTTATCCAAGGCGCTTTGTAACATCGGCAGCGCGATCGCAAGTAATGTCCCGATGATCGCCATGACGATGAGCATCTCGATCATGGTGAAGCCGATGGCTCGGATGCTGCCCGGCCGCCGCACTGTGTAGCGCCTCAACCAAGCTCTCAGGCCTGAGGCCTCCATGCTACGGCCGCGGGATCCAGGGCGTCCCGGTCCCCGGCCATCAACCGGTATCGAGCCGGTTCTTTCATTTGTTGGGCTCGACGACGTCAGGGCCGACAACTCCGCTCTCGGCTTGGCGTCCGGCCCGCCAGGAGAGCCGCCCGCCGCCGTTGAAATCAATCCACGGTCGCCACCGGGGAGCCACTGGTCCACCCCACACCGGGGGGGGCAACTCCCCCTTGGGGCAGGACCAGGTGTGGAGTCTCTCCCGAGACCGGCATTACCCGAGCCCAGTGTAGCTCACCGCTGTGACCTTTGCAACGTATCCTGCTGATTTATAAACGGTTAGAACCTACCCGGCCGGTCCCGTGCCGACGTGTAAACTATGGTTTCCGGGAGTCCCTTATCAGTAATGGGGCTCACAGCTAGCCCGGGTGCCCATATTGCGGTTTGGGCTTGGAGCTGTAATCCAGAGTCCGGAGGGGCTGCCTCCCCCTTTCCAGGGTATCTCCAGCCACATACAATGTCTTCCATGCCAGAGCAGCGATCGGCGACCGTGGCGATTGTGGGCAAGCCCAACGTAGGCAAGTCGACCCTGCTGAATGCTCTGGTGGGGCGGAAGCTCGCCATCACCAGCGCCAAGCCCCAGTCCACTCGACTGCCGGTGGTAGGGATTCTCACTACTGAGGGCACACAACTCGTATTCGTCGATCAGCCGGGGCTGATGCATCCCCGCTACCTGCTTCAGGAGGCGATGCGTGCTGCGGCGGTTTCATGGGTTCGAAAGTCGGACGCGATCCTGTACCTGCACCCCGGAAGCGGTGGAGGTCCTCCCCCGCTCGAGTCACTTGTTCCTGAATTGGGATCGATCAGGCAACCGGTCGCCATCGTTCGCACGATGGCCGATCGCTTTCCGCAGCCTGAGGCGGTGCCGTTGTCTGACGAGAATCGGCCGGTCTTTTGGGCGTCTGCCTTGACGGGAGACGGCATTCCTTCGCTTCTCGAATGGTGCCGCGCGCACGCGCCGATCCGGCCTTTTCTCCACGATGCCGACGATCTTGGCACCCAGCCCCAGCGTTTTTTCGTGACGGAGTTTGTTCGCGAGGCGGCATTCGAGCATCTTGGTCAAGAGCTGCCGTACTCCCTGGCAGCGGAGGTCGACGAGTTTCGGGAAGGGAGCGATCCCCTCTACATTCGCGCCACGATATACGTCGAGCGGGAAACGCAGAGGCGGATGGTGATCGGGAAAAGCGGTAAAACGATCAAAACGCTGGGTGAGTATGCCAGGCGCAAGATCGAGGAACTCTTTGAGCAGCGGGTGTATTTGGATTTATGGGTGAAGACGTTGCCCAAATGGCGATCCAAGCCACATACGCTGGCTCGCTTTGGGTTCTCGGTGCCCTCTGGAGGCAGCACTTGATGATCGGACCGAACTGGCTGGAGTGTCGCATGTCGAAGAGGGGTCTTTACGGCGCCGTTTCCTTGGGACTCCTCGCGTCCAATTCCGCCGTGGCGCAACAAAGCACGGATGCCGAGCTCCGTGGTGCGGCGTTCCTTCTGGTTCCGGTGGGTGGACGTGCCGCGGCGTTGGGTCAGGCGACGGTGGCAGACGGCGGCACCAGCGAAGCGGCATTTTGGAATCCGGCAGGCTTGGCCCTGATGGAGGGCAGTGAAGTTGCGGCACATCACGCGAAAACGTTCATCTCAAAGAACACCGCGTTGTCCGCGTACTTCACTGCAAAGGGGGTAGGTGTCATCGGGGTTTCTGCGTACCTGGTGGATTACGGGTCGCAGGAGGTCATTGCCAATCCCGGCGGGGTGGCTTCCGGCAAGTTCTCGCCCAAGAACGTGCAGTTGCTTGCCTCTTTTGCGACTTATGTCTACAAGGGTCTCGCTTTCGGAGTTAACTACAAGCTCATCCAATTCAGACAGGACTGTACGGGAGACTGCGCGTTGTTCCCTTCGCTGGTGGGAACCACTCACGGCGTGGACGTTGGTTTGCAGTACGGCAGGGCCGACGCACCGTTGCGGTTTGGCGTCGCCATAAGACACGCAGGCTTCAGCTTGCAGTTGGAGGATAGCGATCAGGCCGACCCGCTGCCGACCAAGCTGGATTTCGGGATCGCGTATAGGGTCATGCTTCCTCGGCCGGCGCCGGACGTTCAGCCACTGGATGTAAGGTTTTTGCTCGACATCGAGAACGACTGGAGTGAGTTCAATGATCCCCAGGTGCGCATCGGGATCGAATTGGGATACACTGACCTCATACGATTGCGTACCGGCTACGCGTTTGTCGATTCCGGAGCCAGCGGGCCAGCAGTCGGACTGGGAGTAAAGCTCGGGCGGTTCTCCGTGGACTTCTCTCGGGTCTTCTACGATTCCGCCAACTTCGACGAACCAGTGTACATCAGCCTCCGAGCCGGTATCTGATTTCGAGCTCCATGCCCAGCGGCGTACCGCCGAGCCTCGGTTCTCGACCGGAGGAGGTCCTTTTTTTGTCCTGGATCATGGCGGTGCCCCAGTGCGTTTGACTTCGTGGCCGAAGGCTCCTAAGTTAAGGTCTCATTTTATCTTACGGGCTATTCTACGAGCGCAGACTGGTGCGGAATCGTCCCACAGTACTCTACTTTTCTCCTGCCGGTCAAGCGGTCCCGGATACAGTTTTGGCTTGGATTGAGGCCAAGAAGTTCGTGCTTGTTCAGCACCGCGAGCGCGAGGCGGCCGAAGCCCATGCCGTGCGAAGTCCGCCCAATCTGGTGATTGTTGATGCAGATAATATGATTGCCGAAGGGCTGACTTTTTGCCGGACCCTCAAGTCCGACCCGTATACAGCCATCGTTCCCGTGGCGTTCGTGGCTAATGGTCACGCCACGGAGGCCGTTGGCGAGTGGTTCGAGGCAGGTGCCGACGAGGTGATCACGCCGCTGTTTGAGGCCAGCGAGCAGCGAACCCGCCTGGACGGCTTGCTTCTCCGGACAGAGCGGAACGTTTCCGTGCACCCCTCCACGCGGTTGCCGGGAACGACGGAGATCGATCGGGCAATGCGTTCCCGCATTGACCGGCTCGAAAAGTTTGCGGTATGTTATGTGGATCTGGATCACTTCAAGGAGTACAACGACCGCTACAGCTATCGGGACGGAGATCGTGTCATCTTCTTGGTTTCGCGAATCCTGAGTGACGTCGTGAAGGGTATGTGTCCCAAACGGGGGTTTGTCGGGCACATCGGAGGGGACGACTTCATAATGGTGTTGTCGCTCGAAGATGTGCAGCCGGTGTGTAGCGAGATTCTCTCCGTCTTCGATGAGTTGATACCTTACCAATACAATGCACAAGACCGGGGCGCCGGGTATTTCTTTGGGCGGGACCGTCGGGGACAATTGTATCGTGTGCCCCTGATGACATTGTCAATCGGTATCGTCACCAATGAACACAGGCGTTTTGGGCATCCCGCCCGCGCCAGCGAGCTCGCGACCGAGATGAAGAGTTACGCAAAGACGCTGCCAGGGTCGGTTTTCGTTGTCGATCGCCGACGCGATAGCGAGGAGGGCTCGAGAAACCCGGGAGGGTCCACTCAGGCATGAATGTTCGTTGTCCGTCGTGTAACACAGTGTATCGGATCGACCAGGCCAAGGTCCCGGAAGCGGGTGTGCGGGCGCGCTGCACGGTGTGTTCCCATGTCATCCCCGTCACCCGTGATGAGGAGGCGGCATCGCCGGCTCCCACGGCGGTTGCGGCCGGCACTCAGCCTGTGCCGGAGCCTCGGGAGCGGAGTCTTAGCCAGGAGGAGATTGCGGCCACGCTGGGTGAGGCGTTCATTGCTCCCCCGGAGGAGCCTGGGGGGGCCGACAGCGAGACGCCGGTGACCGAGGGCCCCCCGCCGCCGGTACCCGTCGCTCCGTCGGCCGAACCTGTGTCACCGGGCCTCGCTACCGAGCCGTCGGGCCCGGAACTGGTGAGGCCACGGGCTACACCACCTGCCGCGGGGGAGGCTGTGGGGGCGGGGGCGGTACCAACCGAGCCGGACTCACAGCCGGTCGGGCCGACCGCAGTTCCTGCTGGACCTCCACGAACACCAGTTCCTGAGGTGCCTAGACCCGTCCGGCGTGGAGGGGGAGGGCTCAGAGTCACACGGCCGTTTTCCCATCCCGGTCCCGGGCCAATCCCGTCGCCGTCCCAACAGGGGCCTCAGCGTCCGACGGCCCCCGTTTTCCGGCCCACGCCAGGCCGGCCCCTGCAGCCGGCCTCAGCCCCGCCCGCGGAACCGAGGGCGATGGCTACGGCCCCGACCGTGGCCGAACCGGCGATGCCGGTCGAGCCCGCGGCTCCTCCGGCCGTTACCGAAGCGGCCGCGCCGGTCGGGACCCCCCTGGTGGCGCAACCTGCGCCGCCGGATCACACTACTGAGGCCGCCGTGCCGGCCCCCTCGAAGCCAGTGATCAATCCCTTCATGTCCTGGGATCCGAAGCTGAAGGCTCGACGTCTTGCCAGGGTCCTGATCTCGGACATGATCGTATATCAGCCTGAGAAGAGACGGCAGGCTCTCGATAGCGGCAACCTGAAGGAGGCGTTCGAGCGAGAGATCAAGAAGAGCTGGGAGGAGTACGTGCAGCAGGTGGGAGAGGAAATCGCCAATTCGACGCCCTATTTCACCGAGGCTTTGAACGAGATTCTGGCGGGTGGGCAGCCCGTTTTCTAGGGTGGTGCTCGACCCCTGAGGGCGGCTCGCATTATATCCATATGAAACCACGAGGAGTGTGACTGTGAGCGAATTGCTCGATAAGATGAGCGAGATTCACCGACGATTGATCGAGCTCCGAGGTTACCTTTGACCTCGACGCCAAGATCTCCCGCCTAAACAAGCTGCAGGCCCGTATGGCCGCTCCGGGGTTTTGGGATGATCCCGATGCCGCCCGGTCTGCGGTCGATGACCTGCGACAACTCAAACGCTGGACGGAGCCGTTTGCCAACCTGGCACGGCGTGTTGAGGACGCTCGCGAGCTTGCCGATTTGTTGACTGGCGATCCGGATTCTGAGCTGCAGGAGGGATTGGAGGATGAGCTTCCCGATCTGTTCACGGCGCTGGAGGATTTGGAGTTGCGGAACATGCTGCAGGGGCCGGACGACCAGCGTGCGGCTTTGGTGACCATTCATCCTGGGGCGGGGGGTACCGAGTCGCAGGATTGGGCCCAGATGTTGATGCGCATGTACACACGCTGGGCCGAGCGGCGCGGGTATAGTGTGGCAATTCTCGACGTTGTTCCCGGCGAGGAGGCCGGTATCAAGTCGGTGTCGATGGAGATGCAGGGCGACTACGCCTATGGGTACTTGAAGGCGGAGAAGGGCGTGCACCGTCTCGTTCGCATTTCGCCATTCGATGCGCAGGCACGTCGTCACACGTCGTTTGCGTCAGTGTTCGTGTATCCGGTGGTGGACGATTCGATCGACATCGACCTGCGGGAGGAGGACATCGAATTGGAAGTGTTTCGGGCGTCGGGCGCCGGCGGTCAGCATGTGAACAAGACATCCTCGGCGGTGCGGCTGCGCCATGTCCCTACGGGAATCGTCGTGGCGTGTCAGCAAGAGCGCAGCCAATTCAAGAACCGTGCAACGGCGATGAAGATGTTGAAGGCAGCGCTCTATCAGCGGGCGCGTGAGGAGCAGGAAAAGGAGAAGGCGAAGGTGGAGGCTACGAAGGCCGACATTGCATGGGGGAACCAAAGCCGTTCATACGTTTTCCAACCATACACCATGGTCAACGATCACCGAACGGAGCTGAAGGTATCCGATGTGCAGTCCGTGATGGACGGTGATCTGGACCAATTCATTCACGCATACTTGAAGCGCTACGGAAGCAAGGCGGCATGACGGTAATCGAGGAACGGTCGTACATCGAAGCCGCACGCCGGGAGAAGCTCGAAGCGTTGATCGAGCGGGGGATCGCTCCGTTTGCGTACCGGTTCGAGCGCAGCCATTCGGCTCAGGAGGCGCTCGAAGCCTATGAAGGAGACGGCGTCGAGGTGTCCGTGAGTACGGCCGGCCGAATCGTCTCGATGCGGCCGCATGGCAAGGCGACGTTCGTTCACATTGGGGATCGCTCGGGGAAGATTCAGCTGTACTTCAGGCGTGATGTTCTCGGCGACGATGGTTACGAACTACTGAAGCTGTTGGACTTGAGCGACTTCATCGGCGTGCGGGGCAATCTGTTCCGGACGCGGACGCAAGAGGTAACGATCAAAGTGGAGGAGTTTCAACTTCTCACGAAGGCGCTTCGACCGTTGCCGTTTGGCAAGGAAGATGCTGAGGGTGAACAGCACGGTGGCTTAACGGATCCCGAGATGCGCTATCGCCAGCGTTATGTGGACCTCGCGGTGCACGCCGATGTACGTGAAGTATTCATTCTGCGAGCGCAGGTTGTCCGTCTGATCAGACAGTTCTTCGATGAGCGTGGCTTCGTAGAGGTGGAGACGCCGATCTTGCAACCGATTTACGGTGGTGCGGCTGCTTCACCGTTCGTGACCAATCACAGGGCACTCGGCACACGGCTGTATTTGCGCATCGCGGACGAGTTGTACTTGAAGCGTTGCATCGTAGGCGGTCTGGATCGGGTCTATGAGATCGGTCACGACTTTCGCAACGAGGGCATCGATCGACTGCACTTTCCTGAATTCACGATGCTGGAGTTCTACCAGGCGTACACCGATTACAACGACATGATGGATGTCTTGGAAGAACTCGTATCCGGAATAGTCGAGGGGGTCTGCGACTCCCTTCGCATCGAGCGTTTCGGCAAGATGTTCGACTTCACGCGGCCGTGGCGCCGCGCTGGTTTTGTGGACCTGTTACGGCAACATTCGGGGGTCGATTTGGAAACGGCGGAGGATGGGGAGTTGCGGAAGCGTCTGCGTGACCGCGGCGAAGAGGCTGTGGATGAATGGCCCCGTACGACACTGATCGATGAGATGTTCAAGACGTTCGTGGAGCCGAGTTTGGTGCAGCCGACCATCGTGCAAGACCATCCGATCGAAATTTCTCCGCTGGCGAAGCCGAAGCGTGGAAGTCCGCGTTTGGCGGAACGCTTCGAGCTTTTGGTGGATGGCCACGAGCTGGCCAACGCCTTCAGCGAGCTGAACGATCCAGACGACCAGCGTCGCCGGTTCGAGGAGCAGGCGGCGGCCCGTGCGGCGGGTGACGAGGAGGCGCATCAGATCGACGAAGATTTCATTCGCGCATTGGAATACGGGATGCCGCCCACTGGAGGGCTCGGTCTTGGCATCGACCGGCTCATCATGTTGTTGGCGAACAGAAAGTCGATTCGGGACGTCATTCTGTTTCCGACTTTGAGGCCCGAGGAATGAAGCGGCTCGTTCAAGTCCTTGTCCTTCTCGTCCATCTGGTCGTCCTCTTCCTTATCGTGATCGTGGGGGCGTTCAACATCGTGCACACCCTCGTAGAGGCCCGAGGAATGACGCCGCTCGTTCAAGTCCTCGTCCTTCTCGTCCTTCTCGTCCTCTTGCTTATCCTCATCCTGGGGTGGTTCAACAGCGTGCGCACCCTCTTAGGAATGACTTGGCTCGAATGGCGGATCGCCGCGCGGTATTTGCGCAGCCGACGATCGTCCCGCCAGGTGTCGTTGATCACGCTCATTGCCGCCGCCGGGGTCGTGGTCGGCGTGACGGCGCTGATCTTGGTGGTGGGCGTCATGAATGGTCTCCAGAACGAGCTGCGAGAGAAGATTCTCATTGCCAGTCCGCATCTGCGCATCCTGACGTTTGGAAGAGGGCTCCGAGTGGACAACTGGCGTGAGGCCCTCGAGATGGTTCGCGCGCATCCGGATGTGGAGGCAGCCGCACCGTTCGTTATTACGCAAGCGATGGTGCGTGCAGGCGCCGATTACACTGAGGGCGTGCGTGTGCTGGGCATCGATCCGGATACCGCCACCATGTCGGTAACGCCGCTGCCCCGGCACTTCTCGAGCGGCGATCTGCGGTTTGCGACGCAGCTGGCTAACGTCGACGGTGGGATCATTTTGGGAGGACGTGTGTCGGATCGCTTGCTCGCGTTCGAGGGCGATTCTCTGTCGGTCATCTCCGCCGCGGGGAGCAGGTTCAATGCGGCAATCGGGGCCTTCATCCCCAGCTATTGGTGGTTTGAGGTCACGGGGCGGTTCGAGACGGGAATGTACGAGTACGACAACACGTACGTCGTGATGCGGCTCGATGTCGCACAGCGGTTTGCCGGCTTGGGCGATGCGGTGAGCGGCATCGATGTGCGTGTGACAGATCCGAACGAGGCGCCTCGCATCGGTGCCGAGCTGGAGGCGCTGCTCGATTACCCCTATTTCTCCAAGGCTTGGCAGGAGCAGAACGCTCAACTGTTCTCGGCCCTCAAGCTGGAAAAGCTGGGGATGGGTGTGATTCTCTTTCTCGTGGTCATCGTGGCCGCGTTCAACATCGTGGGCACCCTCACCATGATGGTGGCGGACAAGACACGGGAAATCGGAATCCTTCGCGCCATGGGGCTCTCGGCGGCGTCGGTGGATCGGGCGTTCGTCCTCCAAGGCCTGATCATAGGGTGGGTGGGCGCGGCCCTGGGAGCAGTCTTGGGCATCGTGGTCGCGCCCTTGTTCGACCGGTTGCAGATCATCAAACTGGATCCGTCCATATACTTCATCGACCACCTCCCCATCAAGGTGGACGTGATCGCTTTCACCGTCATCATCATAGCGAGCGTCCTGGTGGCCAGCGCGGCCACCACTTACCCGTCGCGGCGGGCCGCGCGCCTCGCCCCGGTGGAAGCGATCAGGCACGAATGAGCGCGATTCTCGAGGCCAGGGGCGTCAAGAAGAGTTTTCGCAGCGGCGACGCTGCGGAGTTGGAGGTGCTGGTGGACGTCAACCTGGCGGTTCACCGAGGCGAAGTCGTGACGATCGTGGGCGAAAGTGGGGCCGGCAAGAGCACCTTGTTGCACCTGTTGGGGGTGCTGGACGAACTGACCGGCGGTGAGATTGTGTTGGACGGCCAGTCGTACGCGGCGTTGTCCCAGGAAGAGAGGGATGTGCTGCGGAACCGGAAACTCGGGTTCGTCTTCCAGTTCCACCACCTTCTGCGGGAATTTACGGCGCTCGAGAACGTGATGATGCCGCTGATGATTGCCGGTGTAGGCGACGGCGAAGCACGCGGCAGGGCGGAGGAGGTGTTGGCGAGGGTAGGCATGGCCGGGCGCATGGCGCATCGACCGGCCCAATTGTCCGGCGGCGAACAGCAACGCTGTGCGGTGGCGCGGGCCGTGGTCAACGATCCGAGGGTCCTGCTGGCGGACGAACCGAGCGGAAACCTGGACGAGAAGCACGCGGGCCGGCTTCACGACTTGCTGTTTGAACTCGTCCGTGACCTGGAAACCGCGCTCGTCATCGTCACGCACAACCGCGTCCTGTCCGAGCGGGCCGACCGGACTCTATTGTTGACGCAAGGTCGACTGCAGCCGACTGTGTCGGGTGGGGTAATGTCGTAATGCAGTGCGATCAATGTGGGGAGCGGCCGGCGGCCATACACCTGACGCAAATCGTCAACGACTCGGTGACAACGGTACACTTGTGTGAACAGTGCGCCGCGGAGAAAGGTGTGCAAACGGGAGCAACTGTTGCGAAGTTCCCCCTATCGGACTTCCTCGCTTCGATGGGAAAAGATGCGTCGACCCAGCTCCCCATTGGTGATGAAGCCGCCGAGTGCCAGTCCTGTGGTGGAACTTTGCAAGACTTTCGCGACTCGGGACGGTTGGGCTGCCCGGAGTGTTACCGCACATTTGTCCCTCATTTGCGGGATCTCTTGCGGCGTCTACATGGATCGAGCCAGCATGTGGGTGAGCTGTATACCGCGTCTCACTCCGCTGTGGACGAAGCTGCGCCGACCGTTGCTGAGCTGCGTGATCAGCTGCGACGGGCGGTAGAGACGGAGAACTTTGAGTTGGCCGCGGACCTGCGGGATCGGATTCGGGTGATAGAATGACTTTCGATATCAATCTCGTCCCGGACGGCGGCATATCTTGGCTGGACGCCAGCGGTCCAGATGGGAACATCGTCCTGTCGACTCGGGTGCGTCTGGCGCGGAACCTCAACGACCAGCCGTTCACCGTCCGTTCCGGGCCAGAGGACAACCAGGTTGTACTCGACCAGGTGGAGCGGGCGAGTCGGGCGTCGAGACAGCTGCACGACGCACCGCTCATCCGAATCGACCACCTGCAGGGTAACGAACGCCAGCTGCTGCATGAGCGTCACCTGATCTCCAGGGAACTGGCGGAACTCGGCGACGACGGTAGAGTGCGTACGGCCGCGGCCCTCCTCACCGACGGGTGCGTTGGAATGATGGTCAACGAGGAGGACCACGTCCGGTTGCAATGCCTGAAATCCGGGTTTTCGTTGGAGGAGGCATACTCTGATCTGGAGCGTCTTGACGCGGACATAGGGGCTCAGCTGGTCTTCGCGTTCCATGAAGAGTTCGGTTACCTTACCTCATGCCCGACTAACGCCGGAACGGGGTTACGGGCCTCCGTCCTGATTCACCTTCCCGGCCTCGTGCTCACGAAGGAGATCGCGAAGGTGCTTCAGGGTCTGTCCCAGGTGGGCCTCACGTTTCGAGGGCTCTACGGGGAGGGTAGCGAGGTAGTCGGGAACTTCTTCCAGCTTTCGAATCAGACGACGCTGGGGAAGTCGGAGGGTGAGCTACTCGAACATCTGGGTGACATGGTGCGGAAGGTGATCGAGTATGAGCAGCAAGCCCGACACGTGCTCCAGCGGGACGCCCCGACGGTGATCGCCGACAAGGTTTGGCGTGCCTACGGTCTGTTGAAATATGCTCGCAGCCTATCGTTCGAGGAGACGATGAACCTGCTGAGCGGCGTGCGCCTAGGCGTCGGACTGAACCTGATCTCGGATATCAGTGTATACACATTGAACAAGCTGTTGATTTTTGCCCAGCCGGCCCACCTGGCCATGAGCGAGGGGCGGGAATTGGGCGATTCGGAGCTGGCGGTGGCGCGTGCCGCCTATACCCGGCAACTGCTCGAGGAGGATGCGACCCGCTGACGGGCCGTTTCGTCTGCCACACGATGAGGATCATCATCTGCGTTACGATAACACGGCTAATTGAATGAACGGTTACAATTTCACCGACCGCGTTCGCAAGGTTCTGCAGATGGCGCGAGAAGAAGCCGCCCGTCTGCACCACGAGTACGTCGGTACGGAGCACATCCTCCTCGGGCTGATCCGCGAAGGGGAGGGCGTGGCAGCGGCGGTGCTCACCAACCTGAATGTGGACCTGGACGAGATCCAGCAAAGGATCGAGGAGACGGTCAAGAAAGGGAAGGCGCCGGCCTCGTCCGGTCCTGATCTCCCGTATACTTCGCGAGCCAAGAAGGTACTGGAGCTTGCGATGAGTGAAGCCCGGGAGCTGAATCATTCTTACGTCGGTACAGAACACCTGCTCCTCGGCCTGCTGCGGGAGGAGAAGGGAATTGCTGCCCAGGTTCTGACCGACGCGGGGGTCAACCTGGAGCAGGCGCGGGCCGAGACTTTGCGACTGCTGGGTAGTGACATGCCGTCGGGGCAGAAGGTCGGGGGCCAAGCTCAGGCGGTTCCCCGCTCGGAGAAGAAGTCCAAGACGCCTGCGCTGGATCACTTCTGCCGGGACCTGACGGCTCTGGCCGGAGATGGGCAACTAGATCCCACGATTGGGAGGGAGCGTGAGATCGAGCGCGTGATAGAGGTGCTCTCGCGGCGCAAGAAGAACAATCCGGTGCTGATCGGCGAGGCGGGAGTGGGCAAGACGGCTATCGTTGAGGGTCTGGCTCAACTCATTGCCTCGGGCAACGGTCCGGAGGCCCTGCGGCGCCACCGCGTTCTCGCCCTCGACATGGCGGCGGTGATCGCCGGCACGAAATACCGCGGGCAGTTCGAAGAGCGGCTGAAGGCGGTCATGAACGAGATCGCCCAGAACAAGAACGTGATCCTTTTCATTGACGAGCTTCACACGCTCGTCGGTGCGGGTGCCGCCGAGGGTGCCATAGACGCATCCAATATGCTGAAGCCGGCGCTGGCCCGTGGCGAGCTGCAGTGTGTTGGGGCCTCGACGCTGAACGAATACCGCAAGTACATAGAAAAAGACGGTGCGCTGGAACGTAGGTTCCAGACGGTGATCGTGGAGCCGCCAACGATCGAAGAGACGATAGAAATTCTCAAGGGCCTGCGGCAGCGATATGAGGATCACCATCGTATCGTAATTCCCGACACCACTCTCGACGGGGCGGCCAAGCTCTCGGAGCGCTACATCACCGACCGGTTTCTCCCGGACAAGGCAATCGATGTCATCGACGAAGCCGGAGCACGCGCCCGGTTGGCCGCTCAAGTGCCGCCGCCAGAAATCGGGCGGTTGAAGGAGGAGCTGGAGGGAATCAACCGCGACAAAGAAGAAGCCGTCCGCGATCAGAATTTTGAAAAAGCGGCCGCGCTGCGTGATCAAGAACGCGAGTTACAGGCGGACATTCGTAAGCGCCAGGAGGAGTGGGAGAAGGAGCGCCAGACACATAGGCCCACAATCTCCGAGGACGAGGTTGCGTTTATCGTGTCGCGCTGGACGGGAATTCCGGTCACGAGGCTGCAGGAGGCGGAAACGAAACGCCTGCTGCGGATGGAAGAAGAACTGCACAAGGTGGTGATCGGGCAGAATCATGCCATTGAAGTCATCTCACGTGCGATTCGCCGTTCGCGGGCCGGTCTCAAGGACCCGCACCGTCCGATAGGATGCTTCATCTTCAGCGGCCCGACCGGCGTCGGCAAGACTGAGTTGGCCCGAGCGCTGGCCCGGTTCCTCTTTGCTGACGAGAAGGCGCTGATTCGCGTCGACATGTCAGAGTACATGGAGAAGTTCAGCGTAAGCCGGCTGATTGGCGCACCTCCCGGGTATGTGGGCTACGAGGATTCGGGCACGCTCACGAAGGCGGTTCGGCGGAAGCCGTATTCGGTCGTTTTGTTGGACGAAATCGAAAAGGCGCACCCGGATGTGTTCAACATCCTGCTTCAGGTGCTTGACGAAGGACACCTGACCGATAATTACGGGCGGGTCATCGATTTCAAGAATACGGTGGTCATCATGACATCCAATATCGGTGCTCGAGATATTGCCAAGGGGAGGGGGCTTGGTTTTGCGCCGCCCGACGAGCAAACCAGTTTCGAGCGGATGTCGGAAAAGGTGAAGGACGAAATCACCCGCGTGTTCAACCCGGAGTTCTTGAACAGGGTCGATGATACGATCGTATTCCATCCACTTTCGCGGGATCACATCGCCGAGATCGTGGAAATCATGTTCGACGAGGTGCGATCCCGCGTGTCAGACGAGGGGTTCCGGATAGTGCGGACCGACGCGGCGACGGTTTTCCTAGTGGACCACGGGTATGATGAGAATTTTGGGGCCCGGCCGCTGAGACGAGCTATCCAGCGGTACGTAGAGGACCCGCTCTCCGACAAGATTCTGATGGGCGAGTTTTCACCCGGAGAAGAGATCCAAGTCGACGTCAGCGAGGATGGTGAGAAGCTCGTCTTTCAGGCGTTGACAGGAAGCAAAAGCGCCTAGGCGGAGAGATGGCGAAGCTCGGTAGGACACTCCTCTTAGCCGCCGTCTTTGGAATCGCTGCTGGGAACGTGCAGGCGCAGCAGCGTGACCAGACATCAGTGATCGACAGCATAGCGGTGCGCGGAGCCGACCAAACAGGTCGAGCCACGGTAGTCAGTCGTGTCAACATTGCGCTAGGTCAACCAGTGGGTTTCCTCGATGTGCAGCGTGCCGTTGAGGCCCTCTATGCCACGGGTCAATACGCCGACGTCAAAGTGCTCCAGGCCACGATCGAGGGCAAGGAAGTGCTTCTGTTCGAGCTGGTCGAGCGTGCGATCCTCGGGCGGTGGGATGTGGAAGGAACGTCGAAGTTGCCGGAGCGCTCGGTACGCGGCAAGGTCCGATTCCTGGCAGGCCGGCCTTTCAATCCGGCAGATGTAAGCGCGGTGCTATCAGCCATCGACTCCTTGTATAAGAAGGAAGGGTATTACCAGACTCGCATCGAATCCCGGGTTCTGCCCCAGGATGACGGTCGAGTGAACGTGGTGTTCAACGTCAAGGAGGGGAGTCGCGTCGCCGTGAGCCGTGTCATCATAGAAGGGAATGAGGCGTTTGAGGCCGGCGAGATAGTGAAGCATATGAATACGCGCCCCGAAGGTTTTTTTTGGTCCAAGAAAGGGGAATACGACGAGCAGGAGTTGCTACGCGATGTCCGCGAACGTTTGCCCGCGTTCTACGCGTCACACGGCTACATCGACTTCCAGGTGCTTCGTGATACACTGGTGGTTAATGAAGAGACCGGTAAGGGGACGCTCATTGTCTCGGTCGACGAAGGCGAACAATACGGTATCGGCACGTTCGAGATAATAGGCAACAGGGAGTTCACCAGAGAGCGATTGGAGCTGTTCTATCCCTTCGGAGAAGATCATGAGGGTGGGGGGTTGCTCGGTCTTGGGGGAGGTGGAGACGAGGACGTGTTCAATATGCGGGAGTGGGCGGCCGCGACCGAGGAAGTGAGCACCCTGTATTGGGACAACGGCTACATTCGTGCTGAGGTTCAGGACGTTGTGTCACGTCGTACGACGCCCGACGGCTGGAGGGTGGTAGACCTTCGCTGGCAGATTCGGGAAGGACCACCGGCAATCGTGAGTCGGGTCAAGATCGTCGGGAACACGATCACGCACGAGGACGTGATCCGGCGGGCGATCTTCATGGTTCCGGGGGACGTGTTCCGCCGCAATATGTTGATTCAGTCCTATCAGAGTATCTCCAACCTCGGATTCTTCGAGCAGCCAATGCCGGTGCCCCTCACCGAGCCCGCCAATGAGCAGGGCGACGTGGACGTCATCTTCACGGTAAAGGAGCGGCGCACCGGGAATGTGAACTTCGGTGCTTCGCTTGGTCAGGGAACGGGCGTAGGCGGTTTCATTGGAATGGAAGAGCCCAATTTGTTTGGGAAAGGAAAGCGCATCCAGTTTCAGCTACAGTTCGGGAGCAATCTGAGCGATTTGAGCGTCGGGTATACCGATCCGGCCATCCGCGGCAGCTTGAATTCGGGGAGCCTGAGATTGCACAACACGCGGCAACGGTTCACCATCGCCGACTTGGGGCGGATAACGACTCGGGGCGGAAGTATTCAACTTGGCTTTCCACTCTTCGGATCCCGCTTCACCCGCGTGTTGGGATCGTACCTGCTGGAACAAAGCGATTTCGATTCCCCCAATCTGGCACCGGTCTTTAGTTGTAGGAAATGTGTTCTTTCGAGCGCAAGCATTTCCGTCGTCCGTGATACACGCGTGGGTTTGCCGTTCGCCACCGGCGGCGCGATGCATCAGTTCACGTTGTCGCAAAACGGCGGTCTCCTGGCGGGGAGCGGCAATTTCCGACGGGCCACTTTCGAGGGTCGCTGGTACGCGCCACTGAGCCAGGCCGTTTTTCAGCCAGCGGCCGGTGGCATGGAGTTCGTGATGGGGTTCACCGCGACGAGCGGCTTCGTGTGGGGAGATGCAGGGCCACACTTTCGGCAACTCTTTTCGATGGGTGGAACGCAATTCGGCATTCCACTTCGGGGATATGACGAATTCTCCATCACCCCCAATGGCTTCGATCCGACTGCCAGCGGATCGCGGGCAAGTGGCGTGAATGCGTTCGGCGGGTCGTATGCCGCGTTCACGGGTGAAATCGGGTTGCGCTTGAGCCAGATGTTTTACTTCAACACGTTCCTTGACGCGGGGAACGTTTGGGCGACGCCAGGGCAGTACAATCCAACGCGGCTGTTCCGCGGAGCCGGCGTGGGTGTCAGTCTCATCTCCCCTATGGGACCGATCGGCCTCGACTATGCGTACGGCTTCGATCGCGTAGACTTGGCAGGAAATCCGAATCCGGGCTGGCAGCTCCACTTCAAGCTAGGCAACTTTCGCTAGGATGAATTCCGTTTGAGAGTAAGGCAGAAGAACATGGATCGACTCATATCGCGGTGGGCCCCCCCCGCACTGGCGGTAATCGTAGTGGTAGGCATGGCTGCTACCGCTCGACAAGCCGGGCAGGTAGTAGGCATCGTGAATCTGCAGATTATCATGACGCAAACACCTGGCTACCAAGAAGCGCTCGCCACATTCGAGGCGGAGTTCAAGGCGGCACAGCAAGATCTGCAGGCGATGTGGCAGCAGCGCGATTCGCTCCTTGCCGAGTATGAGCGCTCATCGGTCGTCCTCACTCCGACGGGCCGCCAGGAAAAGCAGACCGAAATCCAACAGCTCCAAGCGAGGATCGAGCAACGCGCTCAGGACCTGCAGAACCGGCAAGGGGAGCGTCAGCGCGAATTGGTAGGCCCGCTGGAGCAGCGCGTTCAGGCCGTTATCGACGGTATTCGGGCAGAGCGCAATCTCGGCATCATTTTCGATGTTGCCACCATGCAAGGGATTGCGGCCGTGGACCCGCAGTTGGACCTCACACCAATCGTCGTGCAGCGGTTGCAACAATCCCAGAACTGAGCTGCCGTGCAAGCGTCGTTCCGTTTGACCGCCGGTGAGATCGCCAAGCTCGCCGGCGGTAAGTTAGTCGGAGACGGCGATACGCTCATCTCAGGTGTGTGCTCGCTGGAGAAGGCCGGACCCGGCGATCTGTCGTTTCTGGCTACCGCCAGATTCCTCGCCGCGTTTCGACGGTCGCAGGCCGGCGCCGTGTTGGTTCCCCCGGATTTCGCGAACAAGTCGGAAGGCCCTCACACACGAATCATCGTCGAGTCGCCGCGCGGCGCGTTGACCCGGGTGTTATCCGTCTTCGCCCCAACGGAATCGCCCGCGTGGGGCATTCATCACACCGCTAGGGTGGGGGCGGGAGTGCGGTGGAGGGGGCGCATTGCCGTGGCGGACGGTGCGGCCATCGGTAGAGACGTTCGGCTGGGGGCGAACTGCGTGCTCGGTCCGTACGTCGTGATCGGGGCCGGTGCCCGAATCGGCGACGAATGCCGGATTCACGCTCATGCCGTAGTGGAGGCTAGTGCGACGCTGGGAGATCGAGTGGTGTTGCACGCCGGTGCCCGGATCGGCACGCCGGGTTTTGGGTATGCGAGAAGTGATTCGGGGCACGAAAGAATTCCCCACGTCGGCGGATGTGTGATCGGCGACGACGTCGAGATTGGGTCCAACACCACGATCGACTGCGGCGGGATCGACGACACGGTGGTTGGAGCGGGCACCAAGATAGACAACTTGGTTCAAGTGGCCCATCACGTTCGCATTGGACGCCGCTGTCTGATCATGGCGCAGGTAGGGATCGCTGGCAGTTCTGTAGTAGAGGATGACGTGGTCTTGGCCGGGCAGGCAGGCCTGGCGGACCACCTCACGGTCGGTAAGGAGGCTCGTGTCGCCGCTCAGAGCGGCGTGATAGGGGATGTCGCGCCCGGCTCGGTAGTCTCGGGATATCCAGCTCGCAATCATCGCGAAGTGCTCCGCCACCAGGCGGCGCTCAAACGCCTCGCGCCGCTCGCCAGACGGCTGGAGGAGCTCGCCAGCGGCCATGACGGTCAGCGGTAGACAGTCGATTGCCAAGCCCGCGTCGCTCAGCGGGACGGGGTTACATACCGGGAGCGAAACCACGCTCACGTTTCGGCCTGCCGCTGTGGGACGGGGTATCGTGTTCCGACGGGTCGATCTGCCTCAAAGGCTGGAGATTCCGGCACACTTCACAGCCGTGTGCGCCATGGAACGCCGCACAGTGCTCGGTGTCGGGGGAACGACGATCGACACCGTAGAGCATGTCTTGGCTGCCGTCGCCGGGCACGAGATCGACGATCTGTACATCGAGGTGGATGGTCCCGAGGTGCCGATTATGGACGGGAGCGCAGCGCCGTTTTTTTCCGCGTTACATGATGCCGGTCCGGTAGTCGTGGGAGGCCGTGTCGAACCACTCACCTTGCTGGGGCCGGTTACCACACGCGAAGGCGATGCGGAGTACCGTGCGTGCCCGGGCCCGAGCAACGTGACGGTCACGGTGAAGTGGGACCATCCCCTCATAGGAAGGCAGCAGGGCTCGTACCGGATGTCGCCGGAGGTGTTTGGCAAGGAATTGGCTTCCGCCAGGACCTTCGGCTTTGTGCACGAAATCGATGAGCTACGCGACCGGGGATTGATCGGCGGCGGCCACTTGGGTTGTGCCGTAGTGCTGTCGGAATCCTGCGTGATCAACACTGAATTGAGATGGGACGACGAGTTCGTTCGCCATAAGGCCTTGGATTTGATCGGCGATCTCGCGCTCATGGGCGGAAGGTTCAGTGCTACAATAGAGGCCACGCGGCCAAGCCACCGAGGTAACATTGCGTTTGCCCGCGCCATACATCATCACTGCTCGAGTGGAAAGTGAGAACGCCGTTATGGAAATGGACATCACCAAAATCCTTGACGTGCTCCCCCACCGATATCCGATGTTGTTGGTGGATCGAATAGTGGAATCCGAACCAGGCAAAAGAATCGTCGGGATCAAGAACGTCACCATCAATGAGCCGTTCTTTCAGGGACATTTCCCTGGCCATCCGATCATGCCCGGAGTGCTGATTATTGAGGCTATGGCTCAAGCGGGTGGCATGTTGATGATGGATGCTGTGGAAAACCCGCAGGACAAGGTGGTCTACTTCATGACAATCGATAAGGTCAAGTTCCGGCGCCCCGTCGTGCCGGGGGATCAGCTTCGGCTTGAACTCGAATTGCTCGAATTCAAGGGCAAGCGCTGCAAGATGCGCGGCGCGGCGTTTGTGGACGGCAAGAAGGTGACCGAAGCGGAAATGATGGCGGGGATCGTGGACCGATGACAAGACGGGTGATCTATTCATGACCGCTCGCGTGCACCCGACTGCCATAGTCGATCCATCCGCGGAGCTTGGCCTCGACGTGGTCGTCGAACCGTTCGCGGTCGTAGGTCCGGGAGTGGTAGTCGGCGCAGGCACGACGATCGGCACACGGGCTACGGTGTGTGGTCTGACGAGATTGGGTGCCGGGTGCTCGGTGGGGATCGGCGCCGTGATCGGAACCGATCCGCAAGACTTGAAATACGAGGGGGAAGTCAGCGAGCTGGTGATCGGCGAGGAAACCAATATCCGCGAGTATGTGACCATCAACCGGGGGACATCGGCGTCCGGAAGCACGGTCGTAGGGCCGCGCTGCTACCTCATGAGCTACGTCCATATCGCCCACGACTGTCGCATCGGCGAGGGCGTGATCCTTGCCAATGCGGTCCAATTGGCGGGGCACGTCGAAATCGGAGCCTTTGCTCAGGTTGGCGGGCTAACTCCCGTGCACCAGTTTGTGAGAATCGGTGCCCATGCCTTCATCGGAGGCGGCTCGAGAGTCCCCCAGGACGTTCCCCCCTTCGCACGAACGGCCGGCAACCCGATACGGTTCTACGGGATCAACGCGGTCGGGCTCAGACGGGCCGGGTTCGACGCCGACCTGCGCATGACGATCCAGCGGGCGTACCGAGTGTTGTTCAACTCCACATTGCAGCGTAGTGAGGCGATAGACCGCGTCCGAGATGGGAGCGGCCACATCCCTGAGGTTGGGCAACTGCTGGATTTCCTGGCAACCTCAGAGCGGGGAGTGATGGTGTGATGCTCGTGGAGGAGGCACGCACGACATCCAGCGCAAGTACCTCGTCCCGTTCGCCCAAACGGATCCTGGTGTCGGCCGGAGAGCCTTCCGCCGATCTGCATGCGGCGGGCGTCATATCTGTGTTGCGCGACCGGTTTCCCGAATCGCGGTTTTCCGGTTTGGGGGGCCCGAGGATGGTGGCGGCGGGAGCAGACCTGACCACACGGATGGAAACGCTGACGACCATTGGCTTTACGCAGGTGCTACGGACGCTTCCCGCACATGCCCGTCTGCTGTCTGCCATGCGTCGTGAGCTCGCCCAGGCGCGCGCCGACATGGTGTTGCTGACGGATTATCCCGGTTTTCACCTGCGGGTGGCCAGGGCAGCAGCGAAGCATGGAGTGCCGGTGTTGTATTACATAGCCCCTCAGATGTGGGCGTGGGGCGAACGAAGGGTTTCGGTTCTCCGGGAGGCGGTTACGCATCTTGCCGTCATCCTGCCATTTGAAGAGCAGTTCTTTTCCCGTCGCGGCGTACGGACGACGTTTGTCGGCCATCCGCTGCTCGACCGGAAGAGACCCACCGCACAGGAGGCACGGAAGGCTGTGGGCCTTGGCGAGTCCACGCCCGTGTTGGGCCTGTTCCCCGGGAGCAGAAAGACGGAGGTGCGGCGCCTCTGGCCGATTCTGCGGGAGGCCGTACGCCTCGTCCGCAAATCGGCGCCTGAGGTGGAAGTCGTGGTTGCGACGGTGCCGGGGCTGGAATACCAGGGGGGCGAGGGGTTCCGGCTGTGGGCTGCCGATTCGCCCACCGTCATGGCAGTCAGCAATGCGGCAATATGCAAATCCGGTACGAGCACGCTCGAAGCCGTCCTGGCCGACACACCGATGGTGATTTGCTACCAAATGGATGCTATTTCCTACGCCATTGCGAAGCGTGTCGTTCGGTGCCCGCACATCGGTTTGGTGAACCTCGTGGCAGGTCGTGAGGTTGCTCCCGAGTACGTACAGGGAGCTGCGACCGCCGAGCAGCTGGCGCGCCACGTTCTCGTCCTCCTCGACTCCGACGGCCGGGAGGGATCCCGGCAACGCAATGCGTTCGCCTTGGTCCGAGAGCGGTTGGGCACGCCGGGTGCCTCACGGCGTGTCGCGGACCTGGCTGCGGGATTGATGGGGAGTTGAGGCGTATCGGGGTGGTGGCGGGGGCGGTGATCGCGCGAGTGTTGGTGTCTCTGCTGGGTCTGACGTGGCGCGTGCAGGCTCGTGGTCGTGAGCACCCCGACGGGTTGCGTCGCCGGGGTCGGCCGTTCGTCTTTGCGTTATGGCACAGCCACCTCCTACCGTTGGTCTGGTACCACCGAGGGGACACCACATCATTGTTGGTGAGTGCACACGATGACGGTGGCTACCTGGCTGGTGCGGCGCGGGCGTGGGGATATGCCTTGGTTCGAGGGTCATCTACGCGGGGCGGAGCCGGTGCTTTCCGGAGAATGCTGGAGATCTTGCGCGGTGGTGGTGAGATTGCGGTCACACCCGACGGCCCCCGGGGCCCCGCCGGCGTAGTGAAGCCCGGAGTGGTGGCCGCCGCCCATGTTACCGGAGCGCCCATTGTGCCGGTTGCCGCCGTGTCATCGTCCTCCTGGCGATTGCGCTCCTGGGATGGGTTCTGCATTCCCAAGCCATTCGCCCGTGTGCGCATAGTCTACGGAGCTCCCCTCCGGGTTTCCGGTGAGGCTTCGCGGTCGGCGGCTGCGGAAATGCTGCGGCAGCGCCTGGATGCGGTGAGCGAGTTGGCGAGATGCTGACGCCCCTATGGTTGTGGAGCAATCGTTCCTTGGCGGCCCGGCTGGCGCGGCTTTCGCTCCTTCCTCCTTCGTTGCTCTACCGTGCCGTCATGGCTGCCAGAACGCGGGCCTACCGGGCCGGGTGGCTCCACCAGGCGGACGTGCCCCTGCCGGTGGTAGCGGTGGGTAACTTGACGGTAGGTGGCTCGGGGAAGACGCCGATCTGCAGTTGGATTGCGCGATATTATGCAGATCGAGGCTTCCAGGCCGGAATTGTTCTCCGGGGGTACGGGGGAGACGAGGCTAAGCTTCACCGGAAGCTGGCCGAGTCGGCCATCGTTATCGAGAACCCCGATCGCGTGGCGGGGGCTCTGGAAGCGGATGCGAACGGCGCTGACGTGGTGGTGCTGGACGATGCTTTTCAGCGTCTGGATATCGTTCGAGACTTGAATATCGTCCTCGTGAGCACCGAATCGAGCCGAGCCGTTCGGTGGACGCTGCCTGCAGGGCCGTGGCGCGAGGGCATGAAGGCCCTGCGACGGGCCGACCTGGTGGTGGTGACCCGAAAGCGGGCGGATCGACATTCGGCGGAGGAAATGGCGAGACGGGTGGGGCGGATTTCTCGCAACCGTCCGGTGGCCATCGCACGGCTCGGAGTGACGGGATTCACCGAGATGCTCAGTGGTGAGGAGGTACCGGTCGAGTCTCTGAACGGAGCGAGCGTGCTGGCCGCCGCCGGTATTGCGGATCCCTATACCTTTGCGGGCCAATGCAGCGAATTCTGTGCTCGGGTTAGACTGCTCCTCCTCGAGGACCATTACGAGTTCACCGATGAAGATACGGAGCGTATGGTGCAAGCCGCTCGCACGGTTGATTACGTTGTAGTGACCGAGAAGGACGCTGTCAAACTCCGCTCCTTGTGGCCGGGCCATGCCCCTGAGCCGATCGTGGCGTCCTTGGATGTGGCGTGGGAGACCGGACAAAGAGAACTCGAGACGGCCCTCGACGCTGTGGTCGCCGGGGTCGACGACTTAGTAACCTGAACTTTTGTGTGAGAGAGTCCGCGGCTCCGTGGTGATCCGGCTGTCGGCGGCGCCCCATGACCAAGAATAGCCCCGTTGACACTGTCGCAAGCGACGTTCCGGTAGCCGGGGTCGCGAAAGAGCCGCACTTTGGGGACGACAATCCCTTCGAGGAGATGATGGCGCGGTTCGACCACGCGGCCGAACTCGGGAGCCTCGATCCAGGGATTTATAAGGTTCTCCGTCATCCCGAGAAGCAGATCATCGTGTCGGTACCGATTCAGCTGGACACCGGTGATGTCGAGGTCTTCACCGGATACCGGGTGATCCACAATACATCCCGGGGGCCGGGGAAGGGTGGGATTCGGTTCGATCCCAATGTGACGCTCGACGAGGTCAAGGCTCTGGCGGCGTGGATGACGTGGAAGTGTTCCGTAGTGAATATTCCGTTCGGCGGTGCGAAGGGTAGTGTGGTGTGCGATCCGACCAAGCTCTCCGATACTGAGCTCGAGCGGGTTACGCGCAGATACACGGCAGCATAGATCAACGCGCTCGGTCCGGAGTCGGACATTCCCGCGCCCGACGTTAACACCAACGAGCGAGTCATGGCGTGGATCATGGACACGTACGTCATGCACAAGCAATCGGCGTCGCATGGTGTCGTGACCGGCAAGCCGATAGAGATCGGGGGTTCGCTGGGCCGCCGCGAGGCAACGGGCCGCGGGTGCATGATCGTGACGAAGGAAGCCCCGAGGCATCTTGGGTTGCCGGTGCGTGGGTCCCGGGTTGCCGTTCAAGGATTCGGCAATGTCGGCTCTGTGGCTGCGAAACTGTTGGGGCAGGAAGGGTTGACGGTGGTAGCGGTAAGCGATGCTTCGACGGGAGTGTATAACGAGAACGGGATTTACATCGACGAGGCGCTGCAGTGGATTCGAGAGAATCGTTATCTCGACGGGTATCCCGGCGGCGATGCGATCAGCAATCAGGAGTTGTTATCGCTCGAGGTCGATGTGTTGTTGCCCGCCGCGGTCGAGAATGTGATCAGGCGACGGAACGCTGCGGGAATCAATACGAAGGTCATTTGCGAAGGTGCGAACGGTCCGACCACGGCTGCGGCGGACCGGATTCTGGAGGACAAGGGCGTGTTCGTCATCCCCGACATTCTGGCAAACGCCGCCGGCGTGACGGTGAGCTATTTCGAGTGGGTTCAGAATCGAACCGGCTATTTTTGGGATGAGCGAACGGTGGTAGATCGTCTGGAGGCGATTACAGTTCGGTCGTTTGCCGACGTGTTGGAAGTTGCCAAGCGCCGCTCGGTGGATATGCGGGCGGCAGCTTATATGTTGTCTGTCGAGCGAGTGGCGGTGGTCCACCGCATTCGCGGGATGTATGCTTGATGGTGTTTCATATAGTTGCAGTGGGGCGGGTCCGCAATTTCGGCTTCAGCACCGCATGCGACGATTATGTTGGACGAGTCCGTCACTACACTAAGCTGCACATACACGAGGTGCCGGACGGCTCTCGTCGCTCGAAATCCCCCAAGGTCATCTTGCATGAAGAGGCCGAGGCGTTGCTCGAGGCGGCGCCGTCCAATGCTCGGCTTGTCGCTGTTTCACGAGGTGGGTGCCAGTTGGACAGTCGTGCGTTCGCCGCCAAACTCGACAAGTGGCGTCAGGTAGGTCGGGATCTGGCGTTCTTTATCGGCGGTGCCTACGGATTGGACGGGTCGCTGCAACGGCGATGTGACGAGACCCTTCGCCTGTCCGATATGACGCTCCCGCACGAGTTGGCCAGGCTCGTGCTCCTGGAGCAGATTTATCGTGGCAATACCATCCTCAAAGGCGAACCATACCACAAAGGTGATTGAGCCACTTTCCCGGGACATTCGTAGACGCCTGCTCGAGTATGCCCGTGAGACTCTCATCGCGGTGGTGGAGGGTCGCCCGCCCGGCGAGCCGCCACGGGGAGGGGTTCTGAATGAGCCGTCGGCGGTGTTCGTAACTCTGCGCCGTGGCGCAGAGCTGCGGGGTTGCCTGGGCCAGACGCGCGCCAGCTGGCCTCTTGGTGTGGTCGTTGGAGAAATGACACGGGAGGCCGCCACACAAGACCCCAGGTTTTCCCCTGTGACGCCAGAGGAAGCTCCTCAGGTGCAGATCGAGATCTCACGTCTCGCGGAGCCTGTCGAGGCGACGCGGGGCGAAATAGTGATCGGCCGGCATGGGCTCGTCATCCGCAGCGGGCACAACGTGGGTTTGTTGCTGCCGCAGGTGGCGACGGAATTTGGCTGCGACGTGGAAGAATTTCTGAGACTGGCATGTCGCAAGGCGGGACTTCCGGCGTCGGCGTGGCAGGATGCCAACGTGACGATCAGCGTCTTCGAGGCCGAGGTGTTTGGCGAGTGACAGAATGGTTCGAGCGATGGTTCGGGGAAGAGTACCTCCGGTTGTACGCGCACCGGGATGAAGCAGACGCCGAGCGAGCCGTTGCGCTGATCGATCGGGTCGGCAAACTCGATGGGGCGAGGGTGCTGGATCTGGGGTGCGGTCCGGGGAGGCATGCCGTCCGGCTGGCACAACGCGGCGCCACAGTTTTTGGATTTGATTTATCCATGCCGCTGCTGAGCCGTGCAAGACACGGCACCCCGCCGTTAACCTCACTGGTCCGGGGAGACATGCGACACCTTCCGTTTTGCCACGGAACGTTCGACCTCGTCGTCAATTTGTTCACCAGTTTTGGTTACTTCGCGGACGATCGGGAGCACGCGCAGGTCATCCGAGGCGTGGCCGATGCCCTGGTGCCGGGTGGGAAGCTGTTCATGGATTTTCTCAATGCCGATTCAGTGCGTGCGAATCTAGTGTCACACGAAGAGCGGAAATTCGGAACCCAACACGTAGCCATCGAACGGAGGCTGAGTGATGATCAGAGGTTTGTCGTGAAGGAAATGCACATGGTCGATGACGGGCGAGCCTTCCTGGAACGGGTCCGTTTGTTCTCGGCAGATGATTTGGTGGAAATGATGGGACAGGCTGGACTACAGGTCGTCCAGCGCTTTGGCAGTTATGCTGGTGACGAGTTGGGACGAGACGCTCCCCGGGCCATCATCGTAGCTCAGCGACAATGACGTTCGAGATCCAGCCCACCCCCATGGACGCCGACGGGGGCATCGAACTGACGCCGGCATTGGATCGTGGCGTAACAATCGATCCCCTCTTGCGCCCGGCCTTCGTGGGACACGCTCGCGCTCTGGAGAACGTCGACCGTCTGTTGAGTGGTGATGCCCTATGCGTGACAAGCGGTCAACAGCCCGGCTTGTTTACTGGCCCGCTCTTTACAGTGTACAAGGCCATTTCTGCCGTGGTGTTGGCTCGTGAGTGTGAGGCCGCCTTAGGTCGTCCGGTCGTGCCCGTGTTTTGGGTTGCCGGGGACGATCATGATTTTACGGAGGCAAGCCATGTCACCCTCCTCTCTAGTGCAAACAAACTCGAACGTATTGAGCTTCCCTCCCGTGAAGTCGGTGCGCCCTCTACACCGTTGTACCGAGACGAATTGGCTCCGGAGATCGAGGGACTCATCGCTCGGGTGAACGAATTGTTGCCTGACACAGAGTTCCGTAGCGATGCGATGGCGTGGCTGGAACGACATTACCGGCCCGGGAATGACATGGCCACGGCGTTCGGGGATGCATTGGCGGAACTCCTCGGTCCCGCTGGGCTGATCGTGTTCCATCCAACCCATTCCACCGCCAAGGCGGTGTCGGCGCCATGGATGATCGAGGTACTGGAGCATGCCGCCGAGTTGGACGAGAGTCTGCGGCTACAGGCCAAGGAAATGAAGACGGCCGACAAGGCGGTGCCGGTAAAGATACAGGCCGGTAACACGCTGGTGATGGTCGACGGGTCGATGGGACGTGACCGCTTGATCATGGATGGCACCAGTTTCTTGACGAGGCGGGCCGGAGAAAGGTGGACATTGCCGGCGCTGCGGGACTTGGCCAAGACTGCGCCCGAACGATTGTCGGCGAATGTGCTGCTGCGGCCGGTCGTCGAAGCCGCCATTCTGCCAACAGTGGCATATATCGCCGGGCTCGGTGAGATGGCCTATTTTCCCCAGTCCGCACCGGTCTACGCGGTCCTGGGCGTGACGCCTCAAGTTTTCGTTCCGCGTTGGTCGGCTCGAATCATCGAGGCCAGAGTGCGGAAGACGCTGGATCGGTATGATCTGACGCCGGAGGATTTTGCTGTGTCGGAGGGGCGGCTCGAGGCTCGACTCGTCCAGGACGCCATGCCCCCGAATGCAGCCAGCGCACTGGAGCGGCTGCGGGAGACCGTCGACGTGCAATTCTCGCAGCTGATGGCGGCCGCGAAGCAGATAGATCAAACGCTCGAGAAGCCGATTGATCATATTCGCAATCAAATAGCGAACGGGCTGGAGCAGGTAGAGAAGCGATTCATCTCACGGCTAAAGCAACAGAACGAGACGCTGGTGCGGCGAATAGCGAACGCGAGGAACGCTGTCCTTCCGAACGGGCGGCCCCAGGAGCGCGTGTTCAACATCTTGCAATACCTCGTGAAGTACGGGCCGAGTTTTCTGCAAGAGGCCGAGGCATGCTGCGAAGCTTGGGCCAAGAGCCTCGAGCCGGTGCCACGGCGCCCTTACCGCCGATGACCCTTCCGCCATCCAACCGGTAACCCCGTGAACCCACCGCCTGGAGACCGCCGGGGTCGTCCTGCCGCTCGCGTTGCGGCTGGCATTCTGGTGACGCGAATACTCGGCCTCGTCAGAGAACGCGTGTTTGCGCACTACTTCGGCAGCGGACAGGAAGCTGACGCGTTCCGGGCAGCGCTTCGCATTCCCAACATCATCAGAAACCTGCTTGGAGAAGGGACGCTGTCCGCCTCGTTCATTCCGGTGTACGCATCGATGCTCCAGCGGGAAGAGCGGGAAGCCGCCCGCCGCCTATCGAGTATCGTTGCGTCGCTACTCGTGGTCGTGGCTATCATCGGGTCGGCGCTTGGCGCGGTACTGGCACCGGTCGTCACTAGCGTGGTGGCCCCGGGATTCGGCGATGCGACTCGGAGCCTGACGATCGGGTTGGTTCGAGTCCTGTTCCCGATGGCGGGTGTCATGATTCTCTCCGCATGGTGCCTCGGTGTGCTCAACACGCACAGGCGCTTCTTTCTTTCCTACGCGGCGCCCACGTTGTGGAACATCGCGCAGATCGCCACGCTCCTGGCCTTCGGCACCTGGGTGGCCGGTTGGAGAGGCACGGAATTGATCACGGCTCTAGCGTGGGGCGCGCTTGTGGGAAGCGTGCTACAGGTTCTCGTGCAGCTTCCCACTGCCGTCCGCATGGTAGGTGCGCTGCGCTGGGCTCTACAACTGCAGGCGCAAGGCGTACAGACCGTTTTCCGTGCATGGCTGCCCGTGGTGTTTGGCGCCGGAGTGTGGCAGATCTCGAGCGTGATCGACACCCAGTTGGGATCCTTCACCGGTGGCGGGGGCGTGGCTTTTCTCGGCTACGCCCAATTGTTGGCGATCCTTCCCGTTTCCCTCTTTGGTGTCAGCATAGCCGCCGCCGCACTGCCGGAGTTGAGCCGGGATGCAGCCGTGGCGTCGGCCCGGGCAACTAGAGACCGTCTTGCGGACGGCGCCCGGCGGGTCGCGTTCTTCGTGATTCCCTCCGCCTTCGTGTTCGCCGCTCTGGGCTCGCACGTGGTGGCGGCTCTGTACCAAACCGGAAGCTTCGACGCTACGCAGACTGAAGTGGTTACCGGCGTGCTCGCTGCATACAGCATGGGACTTCCCGCGCAGGCCTCCGTCAGACTGCTGACCTCCGGCCACTACGCCCTAGGTGATACTCGAACCCCCGTCCGAGTAGCAGGCTTGACCGTCGTCCTGGCAGCCGGGCTCGCCGTGGTGTTCATGCGATTCTGGGGCGTCGCCGGGATTGCTCTCGGCTCTGCGACCGCCGCCTATGTGAATCTGTGGCTCAACTACACCTACCTGGAGCGCCGGACGGGGAGGATCATCGGCAAAGTCGAACGGTCATCCATTGTCATAACTCTTGGAGCATCGCTCATGGCCACCGGCGCAGCGTTGCTGGCGGGGCGCGTCGTTCCCTCCGATCAGATACTCCTCGGCGCGGTTGTTGCGCTCGGCACCTTCGGGTTGGTGTATCTGGCCGTCACGATCCTTATGCAGCACCCGGACGCCCGTGGTTTGCTGCCCATCGGCGGCGAGTAACGGCAGGTTGTGGCAAACTTGTGAGGAGAGGGGCGTTCAGTTGCGTGCGCTAGGTATTAGGTTCCATCTGGTCATATTCGGATCCGCATTGATTGTGCCATGCCCGTGGAACCTCCTGAGAAAATAGCCCGCAAGATTTCGGCGCTGCCCGATAGCCCGGGCGTGTACCTCTGGAAGAATGCGGAGGGAAAAGTCATCTACGTAGGCAAGGCCAAACGGCTGCGCTCCCGCGTGCGTGCCTATGTCGCCGCTGATTACCGGGACAGCCCCAAGTACCGCCTCCTGTTGCGCCAGATCGCGGACCTCGACACCATTGTCGTCCCGAATGAGGCCCAGGCCTTGCTTCTGGAGAACAATCTGATCAAGGAGTACAGGCCGCGGTTCAACATCGCTCTCAGAGACGACAAGAGCTATCCCCGTATCGCCGTCACGCTCGGCGAGCCGTTTCCACGGGTGCTGGTGGTGCGCAGGCTCGACATCGCAGGCGCGCGATTCTTCGGTCCGTATACGGATGTGGGCGGGTTGCGCAGAACACTGCGTGTGATTCGCCGCATCTTCACGGTCCGATCATGCCACTATGGTCTCCCGGCCGACCATCCCGACCGCCCATGTCTCGACTATCACATCAACCGCTGCCTCGCGCCGTGTGTCGGATGGCAATCCCAATCCGACTATCGCCGCATGATCGACGACGTCATCGCGTTTCTCGAGGGCAAGACGGTGGAGGTCCGAACGCGGCTGCGTGAACGGATGAAAGACGCGGCGGCACGATTGGAGTACGAACGAGCCGCCGAACTTCGAAACTCGATCCGCTGGCTGGAGCAGCTGGAGAAGCCGCAGACGATGGAAGTGGTAGGTGCGGGTGATGCGGACGCGATAGGGTACGCCCGGGACGGAGACGATGCCGTCGGCGTGACGCTCCGCGTTCGCCAGGGGAAGGTGGTTGCGGTGGAGCACCGGTTTTTCACCAACCTCGCGGAGGAGCCGGATGAGGCGGTCTTGGGCGCGTTTCTCGTGCGCTACTACGTGCCCGCCGAGGCGAAGGGGCGCCGGGTCGTGCTGCCGTTCCCTCCGAGCGAATTAGACAACATCGGTGAACTCCTCCCCGAAGCGAGATGGCTCCTTCCACACCGCGGCGTGAATCACAGGTTGGTAGAGTTGGCCGACCAGAACGCACGGCACCTTCTCGAGAGTCTCAAGATCGAGTCCCTGGAGACCGATGAACGGGTAGAGGATCCTGTATATGCCCTCGGGCGAGATCTCGGCATGACTGTAGTGCCGCGCAGTCTCGTGTGTGTCGATATCTCTACGAGTCAGGGGAGGGACACGGTAGGCTCGCTCGTGTGGTTCGATGGTGGACGCCCCAAGAAGAGCGAATATCGACGCTTCAAGATCAACGGCGAGGAGGCCCGTCAGGATGACTTTGCGGCTGTGCACCAGGTAGTGTCACGGTTCGTTGCCAGACGGGTTGCAGAGAGGAAGAAACTGCCCGACCTGATGATCGTAGACGGTGGCAAGGGACAGCTGAACGCGGCCCTGGAAGCGCTCTCGGAACACGGTGTCGAGGCCCTTCCCGTCGCGAGCCTTGCCAAGCGCGACGAAGAGATTTTTCTTCCTGGCCGCAAGGAGAGCCTTCGTTTGCCGCGCAGCGCCCCTTCTCTGAAGCTCCTGCAACGCGCTCGAGATGAGGCACATCGCTTTGCCGTTTCCTACAATCGAAAGAGGCGTGCCGCACGCACCCTGACATCGGAATTGCTGAGCATTACCGGGGTGGGGCCCTCGCGAAGACGGTTGTTGTTGGAGCGGTTTGGCAGTCTGGCGGGAGTTCGTCTCGCAACTGTCGAGGAGATAGCAGCACTGCCTAGCTTCTCCATACGTCTGGCCGAACGGATCCTAAACCATTGGAAGAGATGACATATCGTACAAGTCCGGGAATCGACATCCACGACAGGCGGCAGGGTCTGTGTAGCGTAACGTGATCCGCACTCTGCCCTCCCGGGAGTGTTAGGCTAGTTTCCAGCCCCAATATGTTGGCGCCAATACTCGGCACAAGCTCCGCATGCCGCGACCCCCGCGCAGGGGCCGGTCCAGCAAACGCCTTGGGTTTGCCCGCCGCGGGTGTCCCGGTCGTACTGGGACTGCCGCTCGGCCAAGTGCTCTCTGGAGATTCGGGCCTGCTCGTCCACCTCGAGTTCGACGGTTTCGCAGGTCCCCGCCTGCACGCGCTGGATCCGACGCAAGAGATCTCTCGCGCCCTCGATGAACAGGCGCACGTGATCGTCCTCGTGTTTCCGCACGGCCTCCTCGAACTCGCGCCAGCGGGCTTGCAGGGGTTCGGGGCCGGACTCGGCGTCCAACCATTCGGGGAGGATCATGGTGATGTCGAGCCGTACCTCGGCGCTCTGGAGGCGACACGCGTCGTTGGTGCCGGCAAGCTCGAAGTCCCACTCGAGTTCCTGGCGCGTCACCGCCAGCGCCCGCTTGCCGCCGAACTTGGGCCCGAACCGGCTCAAGGCCTCGGCGATGTCTCCGGCGTTGTCGGCTCGGAAGCCGTAGAACTCTTCGTTGAACCGCAGCCTCACGCCCCGCGGCAGCGTCTGTGCGAGAGGCGAACCGCCAGACGCGCACCCAACGAGCGCACCGGTGAACCCGATCGCGAACAGCCTCGGAAATACTCTACGCAACGGCTACTCCTTTCGACGCCTTCCCTTGCTACAGCGAATCGCGGTCGAAGGGTCCGCCTCGGAGCGTGTGTTAATTTTAGTTGAAATTTGAAGCGGCCCCCAACCTCTGGTAGACTTGAAGTAACGAATACTCAAGGGAACGCCAGAGAAAGGAGGTCACCGATGCCAAGGATGCCATACCTTGCCCGGCAGGGCAAGAGGTCAAGGAAGTCGAAGACGCTGGGCGAGCCTGACGTGGTGAACCGCGAGGACTACGAAGCGATGGAGCTGGACAGCCGGCTGGAGTTGATTGGGAGCCTGATTCCCCTGGGTTTGATGGCTATCTGCGAGGAACTCGAGCGGGAAGTCGTCAGCCTGGCCGGCGCACGGCACAGCCGCAAGCCGGAAGGATATTAGTCCGCTTCTAGGCACTGAGGCGACAACAAGCGTCGCCGCCTACTCTCCTCTCATATTTTACTAGTCTGGAACTGCCCGTTAGCGTGCCGCCACATGCCGCCCGAATTGGGCTAAAAGTATTGGTGGTGTATTGGTCGCCGCCGAGAACCCACAGGAAACGGGGGACATTGAATGATGACATATCACTGGTCGTTAGTGTGCTCGGCTTCCCACGAAAAGCACGACGCATCCGGGCTTCCCACCGTCTCGAGCCTCGGAGAGCCGTGGCTGGTCACTTACGCCACGAAGCCGCATCCCGACACGAAGGCCTTGCTGCCGTCCCGTCCCTGGAACATGTGGCGGTACCGCGAATGGATGCCCCTGGCTCCCGATGAGAAGCCGGTCACGTTGGGTGAGGGATGTACGCCGTTGCTTCGGACGCCCAGTCTGGAGAACGCCACTGGAGTCGCGACGGTCTGGATCAAAGACGAGGGACAGAATCCCTGCGGTTCGTTCAAGGCGCGAGGTCTATCGGCGGCACTCACCAGGGCGACGCCGGCCGGCGCCAAATCGTATGTCATTCCTACAGCGGGAAATGCCGGAGTTGCCTTGGCGGCGTACGGCCAGCGGGCTGGAGCCGAGGTACGCGTTTACGCACCCCGGAGCACGCCCCCTCGGATCGTGGAGCAGATCAAGCTGTTCGGGGCTGACCTGGATCTGCTGGATGGGCACATCGGCGACTGCGGAAAGGCTGCCCGCGAATATGCCGTAGAAAGCGGCGCCTTCGACATGTCCACACTTCGCGAGCCCTACCGGATCGAAGGTAAGAAAACCATGGGGATCGAAATCGCCGAACAGCTGGGGTGGTCCCTTCCGGATTGCATTATCTACCCAACCGGTGGCGGCACCGGGCTGATCGGGATGTGGAAGGCCTTCAACGAGCTGAAGGAGGCCGGGTGGGTCGAGGGTAAGCTCCCCCGCCTCTACAGCGTCCAGTCCACCGGCTGCGCGCCGGTCGTGAAGGCGTTCGAGGCCGGCGCGTTGGCCACCGAACCATGGCCCAACCCCGAGACCATCGCATACGGGCTCAGGGTACCGGGCCCGCTGGGGGGGAAGATAATGCTGCGCTGCTTGAAAGAGTGCGGTGGGAAAGCTCTTGCCGTGTCCGACGAGGCACTCCAGGCGGCGGCAGACCGGATAGGGGCTCGAGAGGGGATCGACATGTGCCCCGAGGGCGGTGCGGCCGTGGTGGCTCTCGAGAAGCTGGTGTTGGAGGGGACCATCGAATCCACAGATTCGGTGGTGGTATTCAATACCGGGGCCGGTTGGCTTTACCGCTGAATCAGGCGATACTATAAGGTCATGTCCGAGCCTTGTAGGCGGCACCATTCTCTCGGCCCGCGGGTACTAAGATGATACTTGAAGGGGTGGAGCTCCGCAGCAGCTTTATGTGGAGAACAACAGAAAGGATTACAGCTGAATGAAGCAGGTGGTTTTGGCGAGTGTGGCTACGGTGGTTCTCGTGGGCTCGGCGCGGCCCGTGTCTGCACAGAGTTTCGCCATCTACATGCCGCCCATTTGCGAACTCGACACGCGGCATTTCCTAGTACGGAACGCGGAATTGTACGTGAAGGTTGCCACGGAGGCGCAGTCGGAGGAAGAACGCACACGCTCCGTCAGCGATGCGAAGCGCGTGCTGATGGACGCACTGGACGGAGGGGAGGAGATGAACCCCGCGGTGTGGTATTTCCTGGGCCGGACCCACGCGTTGTCGGCCACAACATTACATAGCGAGTACCACAAGCCAGTGCCTCCGGACCGTGATTCCGTGAGCTTCCGCGATTCCATAGACGGACTCTTTGAATCCGAGTTGATCACCACCGACTCGGCTTTCACCAAAGCGAAGGCGTTGTTCCCGGAATGTGCGGATGACATCGACAACCAGCGGCGGTTCCTCTGGGTTCCGTTGTACAACGAGGGCGCTGAGGCGTTGGGGAACGACGACCCGGCGACCGCCCGTGAGGCTTTCAGGAAGGCCGATCTGATTTCGGACGACGAGCCGTTTGTTCCTTACTACCTCGCCAGCGTTTTGCTCTCCGAAGGAAACGTTGCAGGGGCACTCCGCTCGTTCAAGAAGACGATTGCGATGGGCCAGAAGGAGGGAGACTACGAGGAGAGCTATGTCACGTCGCTGTTCAACGCGGGTCGGTTGCACCACATGCTGGAGCAGTGGGATTCGGCCGCTGTATGGTATGCCAAGTACCGCCAGGTGGTGCCCGAGGACGCGGAGGCGATCACCAGCATGCTACGGGTTCTCCAAGCCGCGGGGCGCGATGAGGACGCGCTAACATTCACCGACACGATCCTGGCGCATGCGGATGTCCTGACCGACATCGATATGTTCTCGGCGGGTGTTGCCCTGTTCCAGGCCGATCAGTTTGAGGAGTCAGTACCGGTGTTCCTGGCGGGATTGGCAAAGAACCGTCACTATCGGGATGGCGTGTACAACTTGGCTCAGAGCTACTTCGCCTTGGCAAATCCGGCGGGCCAGGAAGCAGGGGAGGATGTGTCACCGGACGAGGAAAAGGCGAGAGACGAGGCCGCCAAGCGGATGTTGGAGGTCTCGCAGCACCTTGTCGAAATCGATCCGTCAAACGAGAATTCACTGCGCTTGCTTGCAGCAGCTTTCCAACTGACAGGAGACACCACATCGACGCTGAACCTGCTGGAACGAATGGAGGAGCTGACGTTCGACGTGAAGGTCGAGCTGTTCCAGCTTACAGACGGCGGTTACCGAGTCCAAGGAACCGTCTCCAATCTCAAGGAGGAGGATACGACCGTTCCTGACGTGGTCTTCGAGTTCGTCGATACTGACGGGAAAGTAGTCACCGCGGAGACGGTTTCCGGGACGACCTTGGCCCCGAAGGGGAGCGCTCGATTCGAGCTCAATCCCCTCGGTGACGGCATTGCTGCGTGGCGCTACAAGGTTGGAGGGTAGTGTAGGTTCTGGGACATGGGGGATAAAGGTGGGCGGTTGGTGGTGGCAATCCTGGGTCTTGGCGCGATCTCCGGTTGCAGCAGCGCGATGAAGCTGACGCCCAACGACGCCGATGTGGTCCTTTCGCGGCAGCTTGGATGCTCCCAATCCGGCGCGCCCAGGGGTGTTCCCCGTCCTGCGACGTTACTACGGGAGCGGCAAGGACAAGCGGCGATCCGAGTTCAGGGACTCCGTTTCCATTGAAACTGAATCGGTAGACGCCTCGAAGCTGATCAGTTTGGGCCGGCAGGCCAAAGATCGGACCTCGTACTGGGGGTTCAGCCCGAAAGGCCCCAGGGCCGTCGAACTGTTCCAACGCGTACTCGATGGTAAAGTTGTCGCCCGTAAACGCCGCCCCGAAAGTAAGCCGGACTGGTGCCGTCGTCGGGCACGCGCCTCAGCCCGATTCTCCCCGTGAATGTGCGACCGATGATGGGCCACCAGGATATCTCGATGCCCCCGGCGGGAATGAACTCGCCATCCCGGCGCCGGGAGACGGCGGCGGTTGCGAGCAGATCCAGCGGTCCGACGGGCCGGGTGGATGTCGATGCCGCTAATGTGACACGGTGGGGCAGGGGGAACATCCGGGCCGTCGGTGCCTGTGCTTAGGCCTGGTCCCAGGTTCTGAGCCGCGACTCCGAGGCGAAACCCTTTGATGACCCTCCCGTAGCCAAGCGTACCCACGATTTCCGACGCGGCCAGGGGACCGGGTTGGAGCAAGGCCCTGGCGTCGAACGGGACGCCGACCACCGTCGCGCCGGGCATACCGAACAACAAGACCTGCACTCCCACGGCGAGCCCGCCACTGCCGAGGGCGATGGCGGCGGAAACAGTACCCAGCGTGCCGGACGAGCGGTAACGCTGGACGTCGACGCCGAAACCACGTGCTGTGTTGATGAGACCGGGATTGTGAAGCACCGCTTCGCTGGTCCTCCCGGAAAGGAACCAAGACTCCCCCCAAGCCGAGGGCGCGAGTGCTGGCCGGCAGTTCGAGGACTAGAGGAGCATTACCGTTGCTTTGGGCCCCAGCGCCTGCAAGAGAGGTCACGGTGAGAAGCAGTGCCACAGCGAGGTGTCTCATTGCGAGTCCGATGGGTCGGGGTGAGCTTTCGTACAATAGAGGTGGAGAGAATGCAATCGGCGGGCTCGTCCAAGTGGAGATGCGTGTACTGCATGGGCTCAGATGGTATCAGAAAAAGATGAGCGCCTCTCACGAATTCTTCGACCACACCTCCGAGCTGGGGCTGCGCGTCCGCGCATCCTCATTTGCGGAGTTGCTCGCCGAGGCGGCGAGAGGGTTGGGGAAGCTGATGCTTCGAGGCCGGCCGGCCTCGTCGACGGGACGGTGGCGCGCCCTCGAGGTCAACGCCACCGATCGCGAGGCCCTGTTGGTCGATTGGCTCAACGAGTTGATCTTCCACGCGGAGGTCGAACGGTGGATAGCGGTGGAAATAGAAATCGTGGCTGCCAGCGACACGATGCTGTCGGCGCGGGCGCGAGGAGTGGCGGTGGATGAAGCCCCGGCCCTGGTGAAGGCTGCCACGCATCACGGCCTTTCGGTTCGGCAGTTGGGTGGCGATGTGGAAGCAGAAGTGGTCCTTGACGTATGACAATCGATATAACGCAATCAATATTACGCCCCGGCCCGTTGGTCTACGAGGTGCCCGCCTCAGCACGCGATGACATGCGGGTGCCCGCTCGCATTTTTGCGGACGAAGAACTGTGGAGCCAGATCCGGAACGATCGGTCGGTGGAGCAACTCATGAATGTTGCGACCCTTCCCGGCATCAATGAGTGCGCATACGCCATGCCCGACGTGCACCAGGGTTACGGCTTTCCCGTAGGAGGGGTTGCCGCGTTTCGGATCTCCGACGGTGTCATCTCCTCCCGGCGGCGTGGGCTACGACATCAACTGCGGAGTACGCCTGCTGGCCTCGGAGCTTACCGTCACAGACCTTCGCGGAAAGCTGGAAGATCTGGTCCACAACGTGAGTCGTAGCGTCCCATCGGGAACGGGACGCCGAGGCGAGCTCAGCCTGACGGATCAGGAACTCGACCGGGTATTCGTCGATGGGTGCAAGTATCTCGTGGAACGGGGGCTGGCGTTGCCCGAAGACATTGACTCTACCGAATCAGGCGGGAGCCTGCCGCAAGCGGATCCCGCGCAAGTGTCGCAGCGCGCCCGCCAGCGCGGTTGCACTCAGCTGGGCACCTTGGGTTCGGGAAATCACTTCGTAGAGATCCAAACTGTGGAGCAGGTGTTCGACACCGCCGCAGCCGACGTACTTGGCTTGGAGACCGGCCGTATCACGGTGCTCATCCATACCGGCTCGCGGGGATTGGGACACCAGGTGTGCACCGACTACGTGCGCGAGATGGATCGAGTCATGCCGAAATACGGGATTGAGCTGCCGGATCGCGAGTTGGCCTGTGCGCCGTTCGATTCGCCTGAGGGGCGTGCGTATTTCGGTGCGATGTGTGCTGCGGCGAACTTCGCATGGTCCAACCGCCAGACGATTACCCATATCGTCCGCGGAGTGTTCGAGCGCACGTTCGGCGACGCCGTACGTCTGAGGCTCGTCTACGACGTCGCCCACAACATCGCCAAAGTGGAGGAATACGGCGGGGAGCGGCTCTGCGTGCACCGCAAAGGAGCGACCCGCGCCTTCGGTCCCAATAATCCCGAGATACCGGAGATCTATCGCGACATAGGCCAGCCGGTGTTCATCCCGGGGAGCATGGGGACGGCGTCGTTCGTGCTCGTCGGAGCCGAAGGCGCGATGACTGAGAGTTTCGGCAGCACGTGCCATGGCGCTGGCAGGCGAATGAGCCGGCGTGCCGCGAAACGCATCGCCCCGGGGCACGAGGTGCGCAGGGAGCTTGCCAAAAGGGGAATCGTCGTGCGCTGCCACTCCAACAGCGAGCTTGCGGAGGAGGCGCCCCACGCCTACAAGGACGTGGATCGGGTGGTGGACGTGGTGGACAGGATGGGCTTGGCGCGCAAAGTAGCCCGGCTCAAGCCCATCGGTGTGATCAAGGGGTAGCCGGTCGCCCGTCCTGTGACTCCTCTCACAGCCACTCACCGTTCGATGAGTGACTTTGGAAGGCTCACCGAGAGCTTGCCTGAGGAGGAGTGTGGATGCTGGTTCGTCGGCAGTCGGCGTTGCAGTCATGAGCGGAAGCAAAGGGCCGCGGCCCGACCCCGGGCAGCGGAAGGACGCTGCGATGGTGGATCGTCTTCTGGAAGGCCTTTTCTTCGGAGACGATGCCTCGACCGCGAAACCCGCTCAGACTCCCAAACCCACCATGCCATCTCGACCATCTACGCCTGGAGCGAGGCGTGTGGCCTCAGCCAGGCATTCGCTCGGGACTCCGAGAGTTGGCGGGGCTTCCGAGAACGGCCGGCTCGGCACGTGGGCCCGGATCGCGATCGGCTGCCTCGTGGCCGCAGCGATGACGCAGTGGCCTTATGCCCACGCCTGCGGCTTCAAGCTCGGGCTCTACCTGGCCGCCGTGGGGATCGTGATCGTGGCCGGGGCGTGGGGCGGTTCATTCGCGTGGAAAAACCGCTTGGTTTTTGCTCACATCGTGTCTCAAGGACTCCTCGTCTGGGGTTTCGTTCTCGGCGCAGGACAGGTACTCCCACGAGTGGGATACGACATGCAGCAGGCCACATGGGGCTGTAGCGCGCCGTCTCAGCCGATTCTGCAGGAGCGACCCCAGCCGGCTTCCCAAGGGCAAGTGGAACTGTCTGCCGCCGTCGTGCCACCGGACTCCGTATAACGGCAGCTCCCAAAGGCCTGGACTTTGTGGCTGCGGCCTCAAGCGATCTCGATCGTACCGGTTTCGGTAGGCTCTTGAAATTAGAATTAATATTCTTATTATATAGAATAGAAATTTTGATTCTAATACATACGGAACCGACCTTTGACATCACAAGTCATTACACAGCAATGGCTTAGGAAGCCGAAGCAGGCCAGGAGCCAGGAGACACTCGAACGCATCTTGAGTGTGGCAGAGGAGTTGATCGGCGCTGCTACCTTCGACCGGGTCACCGTCGCCGGGATCGTGAAGCTGGCCGGAACATCCGTGGGGGCCTTTTACGCCCGTTTTTCGGACAAGGAGGCGCTGCGGCACGTGCTGCAGGAGCGGTTCGTCTGGCGTGCAGAGGCCGCCGTGAACGAGGTCACGGAGTTGTCCTATTGGGTGGGTCGGCCGCTGGCCGAGGTCGTACACGGTGTCGTGGCGGGGCTGGCAGGTCTGCTGCGACTGGAGCGGGGCGGTTTCTTGAGTCTGGTGGCTGGTTGGCGTCTGAGGGGCCAACCGGAAGCGCGGGAGCGATCGAGGCGGATCGACGAGCTCGTGTGGGATAGAGTCGAGACATTGCTGCTGGAGCGCAAATACGAGATCGCTCACCCGAGGCCCGAGTTGGCGATCCGAGTCGGGTTGTCCATGGTGATTTGGACCCTGCGAGAGCATCTGGTGTTCGGTGCATCGGGTCCGGGACCGGGAGGTGCTGTCGACGACGACCTCGTGGCAGAGCTTGGGGCGGCATATCTCGCCTACCTACAGGGGTGCGCCTAGCCAGGTGGGGCAACTCAATCGTCTTCGAGTTCTATTTCCACCCCCAACTGCTGTAGCAGGAACGTCAGCTCCATCGCCACATCGATGATCCGACGGCTGAAGGGCAAGCCCCTGCCGGCGGCGTGTCCGGCCTTGCGGTGACAACGGAGTATTATCGGATACCCGGATGTCGTCGATGCCTGCAAACGAGCCGTCATCTTTCGGGCTCCCAGGGGCGGCACCCGCGTGTCGAGGTCGCCGGTGGTGAACATGACCGCCGGGTACGCCGTATTCTGCCGGACGTTCTGGTACGGGGAATACTTGCGGATCGCCTCAAACTGCTCGCGAATTTGTGAATTTCCGTACTCGAGCAGGGCCGGGGCGTTGTTGTTAGTCGTGTATTCGGGGAACCGGAGGATGTCCACATCGGGGAAGCCGCACAAAACTGCACGGTACAGATCGGGGCGTTGGTTGAGCACGGCTCCGACGAGCAATCCACCGTTGCTTCCGCCTTGGATGGCGAGTTTCTTCGGGTTGGTGTACCTGCTGTCGATGAGCCATTCGGCGGCGGAGATGAAGTCGTCGAACACATGCTGTTTGTTTTCCAGCATCCCGTCGCGGTGCCATGACTCGCCGAATTCACTTCCACCACGTAGTGTCGCCAAAGCGTACACGCCACCCATCTCGAGCCACAGCGCGGCGGTCGTGCTGAAGCCGGGCTTGCGGGCTACATAAAATCCCCCCTACCCGGTCAGCAATGTGGGATTTTGACCGTCAAGTTCAATGTCTTCACGGTGTACGATGAACATGGGAGCGCGCGTACCGTCTTGTGAGGTGCGCCACACTCAGGTTGCCGTCGCGGGAGAATGTCACGATGGAAAAGCGCATCGTGTTTCCCGGACTCCTGCCGTGGGGATCGAGAACCACCTCGTAGTCGCCTGTAAGGTCGATCGGCCCTTCTTCCTCTTCGTCCGGCGCTGGTCGTCGATATATGATCGGCAGGTCTTGGCCCACTCTCCGGATCACAAAGTACTGGTAGTCGCCCGCCTCTCTGGGTGATGGGGCGTTGGCGACGTCCATGCTATCCTTAGGGGCGATCCCCAACAGGTGAGCTGCGTCACAAACATGGACAGCGACAGCCCCCAAAGGACGTGCGGCTCGGCTGGATGTGTGAGGTTGCCCACTGCGCAAAGTCGAGGCTTTCCATTAATTAATTAGGGAAATGACGTGAAAGGTCTCTCGCCGGACTGACCGGTCGATGGGGCAGGGTACAACTGGAGCAACGGAAACGGTGGACGTCAAGACTCGCAAACGCAAGGCACGCGCCCTGGCCCAAAAGGGCGAAACGGCTAAGGCACTGGCGGTGTACCGCGAGATCCTGGAGCATCTCGAGGGAAGCAAAGGCATTCTCCGGGAGCTACCGCTCTACGTCAAAGCCGGTGACTTGTGTCTCGAGGAGGGCGACACGAAGGCGGCTCTGGCGATGTATGACAAGGCCGGCCAGCTATATGCTGAGCACGGGTCCGGCAAGAGCGTGATCGCCGTGTGCGGCAAGATTCTCGAGGTCCTTCCCGAAGGCATTAACACACATCTCCACTATGCCCGTTTGCTGATCGAAGGGGGCCACGTTGGCGAGGCCCGCAAGGTGCTGGTGAACTACGCCGCGGTATTTAATTTTACCAAAGTGCAGCAAGCACTCGAGATCATGGAGGGCCGCTCCGACGACGACGTGATGCCTGTGCTCGAGATGGTGATCGAGGTGGCGGAGCGGACTGGGGAGGAACCGGCGGAACCCGAGGCCAAGAGCGAGAGTCCCGAGATAGCGGAACTGGGGGAAGGGGTGGAGGAAGCCGAACTCGAGTCGGCAGTTCTGGACAGCTTGGATCCGGTGGATATGGAGTCCGAAGTGGCGCAGCCGGACATCGCTCAGCCAGGGGATTACGAAGAAGAGAAGGCCGACGCTGGCGAGGAGTTGGAAATCTCCAAGGCGGCGACGGACATGCTCGAGGAGCGTCCAGTCGCGCGAACGAGTCTTATAACCGGCAACATTGCTTCCGAATTCGAGAAATCCGGCGATCAAGATGACGAGGCGAAACCTCCGGCAGATTCGGGCAGCGTCATAGTCAAGTCCGGAGCAGATTGGGAGGTCGAGCAATCTTCAATTGCCGCACGAGAGGAGCCTCCGGAGGAAGAACCCACTGCGCCGGCACGTGCCGAGATTCCCGTTGCTGACGTTCCTGCGCCCGCTGCCGCGCAAGACCCGACAAATGTGCCAAACATCAACCTGACACCTCCGGAGGGGCCCCCGAAGTTGGTAACGATAGAAGATACGGACGCCCTTCAGGACGTGCGGGTCGAGGAGTTGGGGGTCGACCGGTTCTCCGAAGACCATCCCACAGTCAACATCTCTAGTGATAAGGCGGACACCGTTCGGCCGGCGAAGCCCGTCAAGCCGATTACTCCCCATCCGGCTCCGGTTCGTCCCTCCGGAAGCGCCCGCGTGGCCACGCCGCGACCTCGGCCTTCGACTCCCCAACGGCGCGCGTCGGTGTCGCGACGGGCTCCAGGGCGTCGTGGGCGAGGCAAGCCGGAGCCGCGAAAGTCAGGGGGATTGACGGCGGTTGCGTTGGTGATCATCGCGGTGGTAATCGGCGTTGCCTTGTCGAAGCTCGTTCCGTTCGGTGAAAGGCGCCCGGCTGCTGTGGCAGACTCGTCGGCTGACGGTGGTGCCGCGGTGGTGCAAGACGTCCGCTCGACACCGACGTCGATACAACCTACGGACAGCAGTACGCTTGCTCGGTTCCCACCGGTCGATTCGATCCTGGATTCCATGGACATCGAACTTGGGCCGGTGCCGGCGGACTTGGACAGTGTTCCCCCGGACGCGCTGGGTGCTACGGACTCGGTTCTTGGGCCACCGCCAGCGGACTTCCCGGTCGGTCCGGCGGAACCGGCCAATGTGCCGCTCATCAGGGTGGAAGGACTCGTGGTTGAGACTGTCAGGGCGTTGATCGCGCTGGGCAGGACGGGATATCGGCTCGTTCAGATTCTGGATTCCGGCGAGCGACTCACGCTTACGGTCTTTCCGATTGCTGCGGATGCCGCCGCTACGATGACGGAGGGTGCGGTGCAAGTCACCAGCAACGCCGACGGCACAGCCGAGGGAATCGTGCGTTTCGGGGATTACGAAGTGAGGGCGCAAGCCGCCATCAGCACCGAGCTTCTTGAGGTGTTGCTGGCGCAGTTCGTGGAAGGGGCGGAGGGGCCTTCTAACTAGCAGTCGCAGTTTTCCTTGAACTGCCAGCTCGAACCGTCACCGAGTGTGGTGGTTGAAGGACAACTCCCAGCCCATCTGGGGTTCGACCTGGGGCCGCAGATACGTTGTTTGTCTCCCACCGTGAACTTGGAATCATCGGGTGCGCCGATGCATTCGTAATCTCCACACCACCAACAGCTACTAGCGGCATTCTTGAGCTGCTGCATCTGAGTGGCCAACACGCCGGTTGCGGGGCCTCGTCCCGGCGGTACGGAGCTTCCGCGCCGGAGAAGCGAGACCAAGGCCGCTCCGATGATGAATCCTAGCATGAACGCGATTGACGGGGGCAATAGACGATCAGGTTTCAGGTTGAAGCGTGAAACGACTGGGCGCGCCAATATACCGCCGTGCAGTGACGCAACCAAGGAGGGCGCGCTGAGTGAAACGCGGTTCGGCTATGGCCAGTCGGGGAACAGCACGTCTATTGGCCCTTCCTCCCAATACTCATAGAACGCGTCGTCGCACTTCTTGAATTGCTTGCCAAACGTTTCCTCGAAATATTTTCCCCAGTTCGGCTGGGTCCCATCAGCATCAGTGAAGCCGTACTCTTCTGCCAAACCCCACGAGCTGAACGCTCTCCCCGATTTCTTCGACACAGCTGGATCGGCGGCGAGGGCCGCAACCGCACGGCCTACGTAGAGCGGTGTCTCGGACGCGATGAAATGGGGATCCTTCTTGGCTCCATCTTTCCAGGTCTCTTCCGTGACCCCGAAGTGATCAAGCATGGCCTCGGAGCGCAAGAAGCCAGGCGTGAGCGCAACCGCTGTGATGTCGCGCTTGCGGAGTTCGTAACCCATGGCGAAGGCAAGGCGAATGACGGACGTCTTGACAAGGTCATAGAAGATATTGCCCCGATAGGAAAAGAAATCCCCGTCGGTAATCTCGATGATGAGTCCTCCCCATCCCCCTTTACCGTTTTCCATCATGAGGGGAACGGCGTAGCGACTGGTGATGATGTGGGAGTGAACCGCCCGCTCGAGCATCAGCAGCCCTTTTTGCAGCGAATGTTCCCAGAAGGGCTTGCCCCATTCAGTGAGTTCGTCGCCGCCCCACACATCGTTGATCAACACATCCAGTCTCCCTTGCTCAGTCTCGACTCGACCAACCAGCGCCTTCACCTGGTCTTCCACGGTGTGGTCAACTTGCGTCCAGATGCCGACGCCGCCTAGGGCGGTAACCATCTCCGCGGTCTCTTCGATTCTCTCCGGACGCTTCGCCGTGGCAGGCCTTTCACGAATGCTACGCCCGGTGCAATACACTGTCGCTCCGGCCTCGCCGAGGGCACATGCGATTCCGCGACCGGCGCCGCGGGTGGCACCTGCCACGATGGCGACTCTTCCGTCGAGCGGCTTCACTGCCCCTCCTTGGGCCCGTGGCGCTGCCGATTATACAATTGAATAGCCCCCGTCAACCAAGAGAGATTGTCCGGTGATGTAAGTGTTCAGCTTGCTTGCCAGAAAGAGGACGGCTTTTGATATTTCGCCGGGTTCGGCGAGTCGAGCAAGCGGAATGCGAGCTGCAACTTCCTTTAGCTCAGCCTTAGAATAGTTCTGCCGAACCATGTCCGTCAGCGTGAATCCGGGAGACACGGTATTGACGAGTATGTTGAACGGTGCCAACTCAGCTGCTGTGGCCAAGGCGATCCCACGCACGCCGAACTTCGTGGCCGCGTATACCGAACGCATAGGCATTGCTATGTGTCCCCAGATCGAGGAAATGTTGATGATGCGGCCGTACCTGTGGCGTTTCATGGAGCTCGCCACGGCCTATGTCACGAAGAACGGTGCTCGCAAGTTTACGTTTGTCGTGACCTCCCAGTCATCGGTGCTGGCCGCGTCCAGTGGCCCGTGGCGTGTGGTTCCCGCGTTGTTCACACAGACATCGATCCGCTCGATGGAGCGAAGTTGGTTGAGGAATGCGTTGGTACTTGGTCGATCGGTGAAATCGACCGGATAGAAACTGGTGGGGACGCCGAAGCGCTCGACGAGTTCTTCTCGATCGTCCGACCTCGTCGAGGTCACGATGAGTTGAGCACCGCATTCCGCGAAGTCGTGCGCCATTTGCTCACCGATGCCTCGTGATGCGCCGGTTACCAACACAACCTGGTCCGAAAAATCAAATGTCATATGGTTATCCAATATTCAATATTCAATATTAATTCAATACGTAATTGTCAATATCCAATTTTCAATACTCGATATTCATCATTCAATATTCAACATCGCCTAGGCTCGGATAGGTTTTTCTTAGCAGTTCGGATGCTGGCCGCGAAAATGGCGATTAGTTCGTCACACTCTTGCACATTAGGCTCGACTTCGTCTATGCTCACAAATCGCATCCTCTGTGAGTACGGCAACCAAGTCTGAGATTCGCGCAGCTCTTTCAACCCCAGCTTCATCTTGTGAATGAAATCTCGTCGCGATTCAGCCCCCGGTGTCTCGGCGCAGTTTGCAGCCGGCGACGTACGGCAGCGCACAAGCTGGCCGGCAACGTGGGCACCGATAAGGCCTGGTGGCAGTCGCTCAACAACGTGACTGATTGACACAGCCATGTCCATTAGCCTGTTCTCCAGATCAAAACGCCTTTGCGGTGTCCGTCGGTGATTATGGAAAAATACCAAGCTCTTCGTACGACACCGCCACCTTCTTGATCGCGTTGACCATCGCAGCGGTGCGAAGATCGACATCTGCATCGATACGCTTCCGCGTCTCCCAGATCTCGTGGTACGCAACGGCCATCGTCTCTTCTAGTCCGGAGTTGACGAGGTCTTCCTCGTCGGCTGCATGAGTAAACTTCGCCTTTTCTTCCTCCGATAATGGCGCGCCACCCACCTGCTGGACGGCGTACAATAGTCGCTCGTATGCTCCCTCTTCAAAGCGCTTTTGCATCCGGCCGAACCGCACGTGGGAGAGGTTCTTGAGCCACTCGAAGTACGACACGGTGACGCCGCCGGCGTTCAGATAGATGTCGGGAATAACGAGGGTGCCGCGCTGGAGCAGGATCGCGTCGGCTTCTCCGGTCGTCGGACCGTTGGCGGCTTCGGCGACGATCTTGGCTTTGACGTTCGGTGCGTTCGTCCCGGTGATTTGATTCTCGAGTGCCGCCGGGACGAGCACGTCGCACTCCAACTCGAGCGCGTCGGCGGTGGCCGGCAAGTTCGTCGCCCCCGGGAAGTCCAGAATGCTCTCCGTCTCCTTTCGATGTGCTACGACGTCGGCCAGCTTGATGCCACCGGGAGCGTGGATGGCGCCCTCGTATTCCGCGATGCCGACGAGTATGGCTCCTTCTTCCTCGAGATACTTCGCCGCGTGGTAACCCACATTGCCGAGTCCCTGGACGACCACCCGCTTGCCCTCGAGCCCCGTACTCAGTCCCAAACGCTTCATGTCTTCGGCTACCCCGCAAGCGTCACGGATGCCATAGAAAACCCCCCGCCCAGCGGCTTCGAGACGGCCGCGGATCCCCCCTTGTGAAACCGGCTTCCCGGTGACGCAGGCAAAGGTGTTTAGCTCCCCACCGGACAGCGACATGTAGGTATCGACAATCCAGGCCATCTCCTTGGGTCCCGTCCCGAAGTCCGGCGCCGGAACGTCGGCACCCGGCCCGATGAAGTTCTTTCGCTTGAGTTCGAAGGTGTAGCGGCGGATGATGCGCTCCAGCTCGCCCTCCGAATATTTGTGGCGGGCGATCCTGATACCCCCCTTCGCCCCGCCGAACGGGACGTCCACCAGCGCGCACTTATAGGTCATCAGGGCGGCGAGCGCCGCCACTTCGTCGCGTGTGACCGTCAGGCTGAAGCGAATGCCCCCCTTGGTAGGCTGTTTGTGATAGCTGTGCTCGGCGCGCCAGGCCTCGATCACGTCAATCGAGCCGTCGTCGCGTATGAGCGGGAAGCTGATGTAGTAGATGCTGTTGCACGCCCGGATCTGCCCCAGCAGGGTGGGGTCGACACCGGTGAGAACGGCGGCGCGGTCGAAGCTATGGTTGACTCGCTCGAGGAGGTTGTACTCTTCGGCCATCGGTTACCTCTTGAGGCTCGGGACCGTTCAATTTGCATAGAAAATCGTTAACGAGCGAGGAATACAGGGCTAATCTCGACTTTGCGATGACGATTTTCCGCCCGGGCAGCGCGGGTCACGGGTGATCATTTGCTGGTAGGGAGGACGTCATGGAAGTAGACCGCAGAGCCTTCTTGGCTACGCTGGGGGTCGGAACCGTCGGAATAATGTCTCACGAGGACCGAGCCGAGTCCCTCGAACACTACATGATGGATGAGCTGGACAACGCGATCAGCCCCCCCAAACCCACGGCGACCCCCAAACAACAGGATGGACCAAGAGTCCCCGCGGGACGGGCCGGCTGTTCATGCTCCGGGAAGAGCCGTACGAGCCCATGCCGGCCAAACCCACCCTGCTCGATTTCTTCGAGAAGCGCTTCGCGCCGGCCCGACGCCGCCCAGGGCCCGCCAGACCGGGATACCTAGTTGGTAACGCCACACGTTCGTGTACCTGGCACCCCGCAGGGCGTCCTCCACCTGGCGGTCTCGACTACGCTGCGGCTCGAAAAACCTGCGCCCCGCGGCGAAGCGCCTCTCGATCGCCGATCAGCACAACCGTGTCGCCGGGCTGGAAACGGAACTCTGGGTCCGGCGTGTACAAAGCTACGCCGTCGCGAATGACGGCGATCACTGTCACTCCCGTTTCCTCCCTCAGGTTGAGGGACGTGGGGTTTTCTCCGATGGCGCGCGCGCCCTCCTCGACCTCTACGGTTTCCAGCGCGGCATGAACGTCGAAATGCTTCAAGGCGTCGAGCTGCAAGTCCGGCAATTGCAGCCGGCGGAACATCTCGTAGTGCTCATCACGAACCGTTTGAACCTCGCGCTCGATCGCGTTGCGAGGCACCCCATAGAGACGGAGCACTCGGGAGAAGATCTCGAGCGATGTCTCGAATTCCTCCGGGACCACCTCGTTCGCGCCCAGCTCTTGGAGTTCCTCCATCGCCGCGACGTATCGCGTGCGCACCACAATGCGGACACTCGCGCTGAGCTGCCGTGCGATAGCGACGCCTCGCCGTTCTTCGGCGGGTGACGAGATGGCGAGGACAACGGCTCGCGCGCGCTCGATCCCTACCCGTTCCAGGACCTCGCGTCGCGAGCCGTCGCCGAAATAGATCGGTTCGCGGGCTGCGCGGGCGCGCAGCACCGTCTGCCCGTTCGCCTCGAGGATCACATATGAGATGCCCGCCACCCTCAGCGTCCGAGCGAGGTTGCGACCGTTAAGTCCATAACCGACGATGATCACGTGGTCGTGGAGTTGTGCGATCGCCTGCTCCTCATGTGGCAGAATCTCTAGAGCCGGTTGGCCGGTTACACGGCAGAACCAGTCGGCAATCGGTCCCGCCGCCGAAATGACAAACGGCGTCGCCAGCATCGTGATGACCGACATTGCAAGGAAGAGTTGGTAGCCGTCGGCATCGAGCAGGCCGAGCGGGGCCCCCACCATTGCCAAGATGAAGGAGAACTCCCCGACCTGGGCGAGGCCGAGACCGCTCAACACGCTCACTTGCCAGGAGCGCTTGAGCAGGCGCACCGCACCTCCCGCGATGATCGCCTTACCGAAGAAGACCCCGACAGTGATGGTCAGTACAAGACCGGCGTGCTCGAGCGCGAACCCCAGGTCGAGCAACATCCCGACGGAGATGAAGAAGATGCCTGTGAAGGTGTCGCGGAAGGGCAGCACGTCCGACAGCGCTTGCACGCCGTACTCCGATTCCGCGATCACGAGGCCGGCGATGAACGCACCGAGCGCCAGTGAGAGGCCGGTGCTAGCGGTGACGTACGCCGCACCGAGCGCGAAGAAGACGATCGACAGGGTGAAGAGCTCGCGGTTTCTGAGCAGCACGACTTTCTGAAGCACCCACGGGACGGCGGCGCGCCCCACCACGATGAGGGTGGCCACGACCGCTAGGCTGATCCCCATGTGTCGGGCCGAAGCGCCGATTCCCTCACCGGCCCCTGCCAGGACGGGAACTAACAGCATGAGGGGCACTACGCAGACGTCTTGAAACAGCAGGATGGCCATGGCGACACGGCCGTGGGGTGAGTCCAGCTCCCCACGATCGGTGTAGATCTTGAGCACGATGGCCGTGGAGGAGAGCGCTACCAGCGCCCCGTAGAAGACGGCCTGGTGCGGCGTGACCGCCACGATGAGGGCCACGCCAGCGGTGGTCGCAATCGTTGCCGCTACCTGCACGGCGCCGCCCTGGAGCACGAGCCGTCCCAGCCGGATTATGCGGGATACCGACAACTCGAGCCCAATGGTGAACAGCAGCAGGATAAGGCCGAGTTCGGCAAGGCCAGAGACGGACGCCGCGTCCTGGATGAACCCGAGGGAGTGAGGACCGATCACGACACCGGTCAAGAGGAAGCCGACAACGGTGGGCACCCGTAGTCGCTGCGCGACGGCCACGACCGGGATGGCCACCGCAACCAAGATCACGAGGTCGCGTAGCAACGTCAGCTCGTGCATCGCAACAAGATAGCAAATTTGGGGGGGATTGAGACGACGGCCATCAGATGAACCTGCCTAATTGACAACAGGTATCCCCTTGAGGAGAAAGCAATTACACCTCCTGAAACGGATATGGCACCTGTTCCTGTTTCACTTGTTGCACCGGTGGTGACAAGGTGTACCGACGGTTATCTTTAATAACAAGCAATTCTTACTGAGGCGAAACCGCAATGTGTGCGGTGGGTAGCATCTAGATCCCTGCGACGACGGGAAGTAAGAGCGTCGCCGTTATCCTTTCTTGATCCGTCGTAGCAGGTACATATACACCGTTTAGCGGGTGGCGCTTTGTAGTCGGCTCTGACCGGAGACCGTCCACGACCGAGAACGGGGGTGTGAGAGCAACGTTTCATGCCTGAAGAATTCAGGAACGTCCGAGGAGAACGTTTATCGGTTCAGTACGAGAGGGCTACGAATGACTTCACTGGCGCTTCAACGCGGCTACATTCCAGGAAACCAACCAGACGTGCGTCGATTCAAGGTGTTCACGCGGCGTCACATCGATCAGATCCCGCAACTCAAACGACTTTCTCCTAGCGACCTCAATGCCATGAAGGCGGTGTCGGCGGTACTGCCCTTCAGAGTCAACAACTACGTCGTCGAGGAGCTGATCGATTGGTCGAACATCCCGCTGGATCCGATGTTTCAGCTCACGTTTCCGCAACCGGCGATGTTGAGCAGTGAGGATTTCGGCCGGATGTACAGCCTTGTAGCTGGTGAGGCGTCCGAAGAGACAATCCAAGTCGCTGCTCGCGAAGTTCAGCACACCTTGAACCCGCATCCGGCGGGCCAGATGGAGCTGAACGTACCGGAACTGCACGGCGAGCCCATGCCCGGTATGCAGCACAAGTACCGTGAGACCCTGCTGTTTTTCCCTGCGGCGGGCCAGACGTGTCACGCGTACTGCACTTACTGCTTCCGCTGGGCGCAGTTCGTCGGCATCGAGGAATTCAAGTTTGCGAATCGCGAGGTGGAATCGTTGGTGGAGTACCTTGGCGCGCATCCTGAAGTCATCAGCGTGCTGTTCACCGGTGGTGATCCGATGGTGATGAAGACGTCTCTGTTGCGTCGGTATATCGAGCCGCTGCTGGATCCGAGACTGGATCACGTCTTGAGCATTCGCATCGGCACCAAGGCTCCCGCCTACTGGCCGCACCGCTTCGTCACGGATCCGGATGCCGACGATGCGCTCCGGTTGTTCGAGCGCGTAGCCAATGCGGGCCGCCACATAGCGGTCATGGTGCACTACAGCCATCCCCGGGAGCTGGAGACGCCCATCGCCCAGGAGGCTATACGCCGCATTCAGTCGGCAGGGGCCACGGTACGATGCCAGGCGCCGTTGATCCGTCACGTGAACGACGCGGCCGACACGTGGGTCGAGTTGTGGACTCGCCAGGTGCGTCTCGGCGCAGTGCCGTATTACATGTTCGTCGAGCGGGACACGGGGCCGAGGCAATACTTCGAAGTGCCCCTCGCCCGGGCGCTCGACATCTACCGCCAGGCGTACGCGAGAGTTTCGGGCCTGGGGCGGACGGCGCGCGGGCCGGCGATGTCCGCCACGTCGGGCAAGGTGCTGGTAGTGGGAACCGCGTCGGTGCACGGAGAAGAGGTGTTCGTGCTGAAGTTCATCCAGGCAAGGAATCCGGCGTGGGTTGGCAAAACGTTCTTTGCCAAGTATGACACGGCGGCGACGTGGCTCGACGACCTCACGCCGGCTCTTGGCGAGGAGCGGTTCTTCTTCGATGAGGAAGCCGATGCTGGCGGACGACCTCGGTCCCGCTGGCTATCGCAATCCGGGTTGTTCTCCCTCACCCAATAGGTCTCTGCGACTCGGCCCGGGTCCGCCCAACACTCCGGGCTCGCTAACCGGCGACACTGTCGGTGCGTTCCTCCCGGAGCCTTCTGCGAACGAGCCAGTAATCCAAGGACAGCCGATCGTCAGAGGCCGGCATAGTCAAGAGAAACAGCAAGAGGGCCGTCTGAGGAATCACGTGGGTGTGAAACTGAAGACCTTCCAGAATCCGGCCATGAAGAAGATGAGGCCGAAGATTGCTCGGGCGATAAGGAAGGCCCAGGTGCGGTTGGGAACTTTAGCGAGAACCATTTGAGATCGAGAGGTTGGCCGCCAGCGTCATAGACGTGTAGGCGCGAGCAGCTTCGGGGCGCGGAGCTTTCGGGCCATCGGCATCGGGAGCGTTCAGTTGACATTCATATGATAGCAATTGCTATTGCATTGGGGTACTTGGAATTCCTTGGATTGATGAATGACGCTGCTGTCGTGCTGACCGACTCGGGAGGCATACAAGAGGAGACGACCGTGCTTGGCGTACCGTGCCTCACTCTGAGGCCCAATACCGAACGACCCGTAACCGTCGAGCAAGGAAGCAACACGCTAGTGAGGCCTGATCCCGGTGCCATCGTCACGGCGGTCGAACGTGCGGTCGACGGCAGTGCCGCCGACAACCGAGGACCTCAACAGATACCCGAGTTGTGGGATGGGAAGGCGGCAGTGCGTATCGCTTGGATCATCAACGACAGATCCTGGGGGTCGGTCCGGTCCCCGGGGTGAGGCGAATGGCGTTCCTACGGTGTACCGGTCCCGACGGAGTTGTTTACTCGCCGCCTGAATCGACCTTCGATACTTCGCGAGCCGTGGGGCCCTTCTCCTCTTGGACGATCTCGAACTCCACCTTGTCGCCCTCGCGAAGGGAGGCACCCTCGGCGATCTGTGAGTGGTGCACGAAACAGTCTTTGTCACCTTCATCCGGTTTGATGAAACCGAATCCCTTGGTCTCGTTGAACCACTTCACCGTGCCTTTTATGCGCAACGCCTACTCCTTGTGATGTGCCGACCCACCCTGCATGGAAAAGGGACCCGGCCAATGACCAGGTCCCATTCCCAAACTGTTCGCTGGTTTCTGTCCAAACGCGTCGTAGCGTTCCCCGCTAGCTACCCAAAGCCTATTGATCGGACCATCAGGTGTCAATCTGTCGTGGCAGCCGGCACCTCCCGCCCGGGCCTTGGCGTAGAGTCCGCCCCCCTGCTCACCGCTTACAGCCTAGTACCCCCACACCACCGGAATCACCAGCACCGCCGCCACGACCACCAGCACGACGAGCACCGCCCCGAGCCGTGCATAATCGCCGAACCGATACCCGCCCGGACCGTACACCATGACGTTGGTCTGGATAGGCGATCGGGGTCAGAAACGACGCCGAGGCCGCAACGGCCACCGCGATCGCAAATGGCCTGTGATCGGCGCCCAACTGGCCTGCCGTCGAGAGGGCGATCGGGAACATCAGCACGGCCGCCGCATTGTTGGTGATGATGCACACCAGGGCGACCGTGGCGAGCACTATCCCCAACAGCCCACCCGTCGCACCCAGGCCCCCCAAACGCCCCCACCAGCAACCCGGCGCCGCGCTCGGCTAGCCCCGAGCCCTCGAGCGCCGCCGCCAAGCCGAAGGCCCCGGCGATCACGAGAATCACGTCCAAGTCCACCGCGTTCCGCGCCTCGCCGGGGGTGAGAATCCCCAGCAGCACTAGCGCAAATACGGCGAGGAGCGCCGCGTTCAAGATGGGCATGACGCCGAGCCCGGCCGAGCCCACCACCGCCGCCAGGATGAGACCCACCAACCACGCCTTGCGGGAGACCGCCGGCGGTGCGCCACCCAGGCGCGACACGAGGAGAAACGGCGTGCGGTCCCGCCAGCGATCGCGAAAACCGGGGTCCGAGAGCAGAAGCAGCGTGTCTCCGGCCTTGAGCCGCACCGACCCCAGCTTCGCCTCCACCCGCTGTCCCGCACGGTGGATAGCCACTACCGCGGCCTGATAGCGCCCCCGGAAGCCCACATCCTTGAGCGTCTTCCCCACCAGCGGAGAGGCGGCACCGATCACCGCCTCGAAAAAGGTGTGACGGTGCGTGTCGAACTCGCGCACATGCTCCCGCTCGCGGGAACCGAGACCCCGCATCGCCTGGAGATCGACTACCGTGTCCGCTCGGCCGACGAAGGTGAGCCGGTCACCACCGTGGAGCACCGTCTCCGGGGCGACGGGCGCTATGACCTCCCCGTCGCGCTCGATCTCAACCAGGAAGACGCCCTGTAGATTGCGCAGATTGCCCTCCCCCACAGCCTTGCCGTCGAGCGGCCCTTCGGGCACCACCTCCATGCCGACCACGAACTCGCGCACCCCCTCCTCGAGCGCCCGGCGCGGCGCTCGGGCAGCACGATCGGCGTCAAGACGATGATCACGAGGATCCCCACCGCAGCGAGCGGCAGCCCAACCGGCGCCAGCTCGAACATGCCAAGGGGGGCGTATCCATGGGCCTCGAGCAGGCCGGACACCACCAGGTTGGTGGACGTGCCGATGAGTGTCACGAGGCCGCCCAGCATGGCGACGAACGAAAGCGGCATGAGAAAGTACGACACCGAGCGACCGTGGCGGTCGGCCCAGTCGGTGAGCTGCGGTACGAGCATCGCCACAATGGGCGTGTTGTTGAGAAACGCCGACGCCCCAGCCGAGGGGACGAGCAGGCGCGCCAGCGACCCCCTGAGACTCGTTCCCTCCCCCAGCACCCAGGAGACGATCGGCTGTAACGCGCCCGTCTTCTCTACGGCTCGCGCCACCACATAGAGTGCCGCCACGGTGATGGGCGCCGGGTTGGAGAACCCGCTAAACGCCTCCCCGGGGCCGATCACACCCGCCACAAGTAACACCACCACGGCGCCGATCACGCCGACCGAAGGAGCGGCGAGGTCTCTCGCCAACACGTACACCATTGCGGCCAAGACGAACAACGTCAGCCAGGCCTGCCAGCTCATTCCCGCCTCCCGTCGTCGCCCCACACCGCGCTAACTCCCCACATACCCTCTTTTTCCAGATGCAGAATGATTTCCTGCGCCGCCTCTTCGGGCGTGACGTCGGTAGTGTCGATCGCCACGTCGGCGTCGTCCGGCTCTTCATAGGGGTCGGAGATGCCGGTGAACTCCTTGATGATCCCCGCCCGGGCCTTGGCGTAGAGTCCCTTCCGATCGCGCTGCTCGCACACCTCGATGGGCGTGGACAGGTGCACCAGGATGTAGCCGCCGTACGGCGAGATGAGCGCCTTGTTCTCCTTACGGATGTTGTCGTAGGGGGCAATGGGCGCGCAGATGGCGATTCCGCCGTTCTTGGTGATCTCCGAGGCAACGTATCCGATACGGCGGATATTGATGTCGCGGTGCTCTTTGGAAAAACCAAGTTCCGACGACAGGTTCTTGCGAACCAAATCGCCGTCGAGCAGCGTGACCGGCCGGCCGCCCATCTCGAGGAGCTTGGTCATCAGCGCGTTGGCGATAGTTGACTTCCCCGATCCTGACAGCCCCGTAAAAAAGACTGTGAGCCCTTGCCTGTGACGCGGTGGGTGGCTGCGGCGCAATTCCTGCGCAACTTCGGAGAACGTGAACCAATCGGGGATCTCCTTGCCATCCGCCAGTCGCTGCCGCAGTTCGGTGCCCGAGATGCTCAGGGACTTTGTTCCCTCCGGCAATTCGTCTACCGGGAAGTACGAGTCCTTCTCCTGAACGAAGACCATCATCTTGAACGGGACCATCGTCACGCCGAGTTCTTCCTCGTGTTGTTGAAGCAGCTCTTGAGCGTCATACGGACCGTAAAACGGATTTCCGTTGGAGTCGCTTCCCGGACCGGCGTGGTCGCGACCGACGATGAGATGTGTGCACCCATAGTTCTTCCTGATGATGGCGTGCCACACAGCCTCCCGCGGGCCTCCCATGCGCATTGCCAGGGGCAGGAGGGACAGCTTAGCTGTGTGTTGGGGGTAGTGGGGCAACAACGCCTGATAACAACGGACTCGCGTGTAATGATCCACGTCGCCCGGCTTGGTCATCCCGACCACGGGATGGATCAAGAGATTGGCTTCCACTTTCTTGGCTGCGCGTAGCGTAAGCTCCTGGTGAGCGCGGTGCATCGGGTTCCGAGTTTGAAACGCGACGATCTTGCGCCATCCCAGCTTGGCGAACTCTTCCCGCAGCTCGGCGGGCGTGTGACGCAGCTCCCGGTAGTCGTAGTGAATGGGTCGTTGTAGTCCCTCGAGCCTGCCGCCCACGTAAACCGGTTTCGTCTGTTTGAGGAGATGTGCGATGCCAGGATGCTCTGGATTGTCCGTGCCAAACACGGCGGCGGCCTCGGCGGCCAGGTCGGGCTTCCAAATGTCTTCCACGTGCAAGGCCGCCAACATCACGCCCTCAGCATCCCGCAAGGCCAACGTCGAACCCTCGCTGAGTTTTTCGGCCAGCTCCTCAGTGATGTCCAGCGTTATCGGGATCGGCCAGAGCGTACCGTCGCCGAGACGCATGGAGCTGCAGACTCCCTCGTAATCCCCCTTGGACATGAATCCCGTGAGGGGAGAGAATCCGCCGTTCAGGAACAGCTCCAGGTCACACATCTGTCGCGGCGTCAGGTCCCACGATTCCCAGTCTCGGGAGGCTTCCTTGAGCTGACGCGCCCGCTCCGAGTCGACCATGGGATCGACGAGTGTTCCGCCGTGTGGCGCAATCAGATGGTCAGTCAACGCAACGCTCCTTACGGAAGGCTTTGTCTTGGAAGTCTTGATTCACCGACTGGCTCTCCCTTAAATGCCCATGCGTCGACCGCGAGCTGCCACATCATCTCCAGGCGTTCTGCGGGCGTGCTCTCCCGTGAATCATGCTCGGAACCAGTGTCGTGCAAATGACGAACGGTTGTAAAGATATTGCGATTTGGCATGATGGAAAATCTAGCAATGGAGTACGCAGTGGGTAGTGGGCAGCTCGGTGATGTGACTACCCCGGCCAAGGATGAGCCGGCTCGAGAGAGTTCTCTGGAGAGATCTCCTCCCCGGAAGTCCTGTGTTCACCACGGCCGAAGCAGCCTCGGTTGCCGAAGTGCCGCCGCCGATGGCTTCACGGTCGCTTTCCATGCTTGCGAAGGAGGGGGTCGTCACCCGTATCCGCCGTGGCCTATGGGCCGCCCACAGACAGCCTGACTTCTCCCCACTTCACGTGGTTCCCCACCTTTTCCGCCCCGGGGCTGCGGGCTATGTGTCCCTGGTTTCGGCGTTGAATCTGCACAGGATGATCGAGCGGATCCCCCGGATGATCCATGTTGTGACCACTACACAGAGGCCGCGGCTGGTGACGCCAGTGGGTACGTACGAGTTCCACTAGATCCACTCATTGCGCAACAATATGTTACGAACAGGTGCGCTCGACAGAATGGAATCGCATTGCGAAGAGTATGAGGCCCGTTGCGTCTCCGCAACATGTCCGTCGGGCAGGTCAATCAACCGGACCGGGCGTGTAAGCTCGTGCCGCTCTTGTTGCCTGGGGCTGTAGAAGAAGGAGAGAGCGGGGCCGACGACAAGACGGAGCATCGCGACCGCGCCAGGTGTTCAGCCAACTCACGCTTATTCATCTCGGGCATCACGACATCGGTCAGCATCAGATGAATCGGAATGATGTCAGCAACCAAGTCTCCCATCATCCCGCCCTTACCTGAGCCCTGAGCAGACACCGAATAGCGGGCTGTTGTGTTTGGGGTCGCCGCCAAGCAACTCATGCACGATCTCATGCTTGACTACCGCCTCGTTATCTATCGAGAACCAAATAATCGCGATCATCCCTGGCCGGTGCAGCCCGACTGCCATCCCCCCGTTAGACCCCACAATCGAATCCGCGGCGAAGAACGTGACCCCCCCAATGTCGTTCCGCAACTGCGTGCACTCGACCGTTTCGCGCCACCAGTCCTCATACTTGGGCGGCGGTGGGTCCAAGAACACCTGCCCGTACACGGTGTAATGCTCTCCAAGCGACAACGACGCTGGCCCGGTCAAAGCCGAACAGCCCACTACCAGCAGAACCACGGACAGGCCGGCCACGCGGTCCAATGCAGCACTTCTCACACACCGCGCATGCGAGAACAGTGCACTCCGCCGAGCTCGCTCTAGCAACTGCAGCAACAACGGCGGCGACACTGCCGCGACCGCGGCTAACGCCATGAACCGACAAGGGTTAATTGTCATTGCCGACCCTCGGCTCTGCACTCTGACAAGTTGAAGTGCGCTCTGAAGCGTGGGGGTCGAGCAGGACGATTCTGAACGACCCATCACCTTCCAGGGCCCTGGTCAGCAACTGACCCTGAATCCGCAGATCATCCTCGAACACGTCGGCCAGCTCGTCGATCACCTCGGGCTCCCGAGCGCCTGCTTGATCACCTCGTTCACAAACTCCTCGTCCTCTAGGAGCGTCACCATCTCATAGTCTGCCACGCTGGACATGGCGTCCTCCTTGTGAGTGATGTGTGGGACCATGGGACCCACCACCCTGCTGAACAACACGAATGACGACACCAGGACTAACAGGCATGCTCCATGCCAGACGGGAAACACTCGCAAATTCCGCGTTCTCCCTTAAGGCGAGGCCACCAGGGAAGGCGAGGCCACCAGGCGTGGTAACCAGGCAGGTAACACGTCTACCGTTGGATGGTTGGTCAGATTCACTTGAATCGAGCCGTCCGCGTTCATGACCCAGATGTCGCCTAAGGGGTCGTCGCGCCGGCGCTCGGCTACGCCCGTGTCTCCACGGACAAGCAAGCCCGAGAAGGGGTGAGCCTTGACGCTCAACGATCACGCATCCGGGCCTACCGCGAGGCTAAGGATCTTGAGCTAGTGGACATGCTCACCGATGACGGGATCTCCGGCAAGACGCTTGAACGGCCAGCCCTCCGCGAGTTGGTGGCGCGATGCGAACGGGGCGAGGTGCGGAACGTGGTCGTCGTGAAGCTTGATCGGCTCAACCGAAGGACCCGCGATCTCTTGGCGTTAGTCGATGACCTATTCCTCGCCCGACAGATTGAACTACACAGCGTGTCCGAATCGCTCGACACCTCCACTCCGCACGGTCGCTTTGTGCTCACCTTGTTCGGCGGCCTGGCTTAGATGGAGCGGAAGCTGATCGGGGACCGGCTCGGAGCGCACTGTCTGCTTTTCCTCGGTGCTGCGGCCTCCATCAATAGCTCCATTTGGATGTCAATACATATGTATTGACATAAGTGCTCTAGCTTGTGAACTTCCATCCATGAGCATCAAGTCCCAGCAGCTTCAGATTCGCGTCACGCCCGAACAGAAGGCGCAGCTCAAGCGTCTCGCGCGGAGCGCGGGTCAGGACGTATCCGGCTACGTGCTTTCGCGCACCTTGCCGGAGGCCCGCATGCGGTTTGGCGAGATCATCCGGGCCCTTCGCGACCGTGAGGACTGCCGCTTCGCGCTCGCGGAACTCAGCGACCTGCTCTCGGGTCTGACGCGCGCCCAACTTCCTGACGCGGTCGCCGTCGCTCCGCCGGAGATGCGAGACCTCTCGCCCCTCCTCCAGAACTATGTGGCCGCGATGGTGGAGCAAGCGGCCCACCAGCGGGCGGTGCCACCACCATCCTGGGGGCGGGACGTCCGCCCCTTGGAGGCGCCGCACTTCGCGACGCCGCTCCGGAGCCTGCGACTCCACCTGCTGCGGGCGGCACCGGCACCGTTCAAGCGGCGCAACATCTTCGTCGATTCCGGCGTCGGCGCCCGAGTGTGACATGTCAATGGCCACGTTCAAACTCACGAAGGCGGACATTCGCCGGCTCCTCCAACTACTGGATACCGAGCTCGCGGCTGAAGATGTCCAAGGCGAGCTCTATCTGGTCGGAGGAGCAGTCATGTGTCTTGCGCTCGACGGCCGTGAGGCGACGCGCGACGTTGATGGGTTCTTCCGGCCGACGAGGCTCATCCGCGAGGCTGCCGCCCGGGTGGCCTCCTGCGCGGGCGTGCCCGACTCCTGGCTGAACGATGCCGTGAAGAGCTACCTGAGTCCGCGTGGTGAGTATAATCCCTACCTCGAGCTCGAGCACCTGCGCGTCTTCGTCGCCCAGCCCGTGTATCTCCTGGCGATGAAGTGTGTTGCCATGCGGCTCGGCGAGGAGTTCCACGACCTCGACGACGTCCGTTACCTACTGCGCTACCTGAACGTGTCGATCCTGGAAGAGGCCCTCGCCATCGTCCTGCGCTACTTCGATGAGGAGCAGACCCATCCCAAGACGCGCCTGGCGCTCGAGGAGCTACTGTGCGGATAGGGATGCGCCCGCGAGCCGGAAAGGTCGGCGCAACAGGTGTCGGTTGGGGTGTTACCGATACCTACCCGCCGGCGTATCTTAAAGGGTTTCTTGGAGTCCCCATCCGGATGGAGATTACCCAATGAAGAGACGCGCCTTTGTCCGATCGACTTTTGTCGCAGCGCTGGGCGCCCCGCTCCTCGGCCAACAGTCGCTCTTTCGAGCCATTCCGCAGGATCCCGCCGACGTAGACGCCATCACCGGCGATGGCGAGCAGATCACGCTCAAAGGGAAGGCGATAAAGGATTTCGGTACCCGCCTGCGGGGCCGTCTATTGCTCGCGCACGACGAAGGCTACGATCAGGCACGACGCATCCTCAATCCCTCCTTTGACAAACACCCCGCGTTGATCGCGCAGGCTACCGGTACGGCAGACGTTCGAACCGCCGTGGACTTTGCGAGGGAACACCGTCTCCTCACGGCCGTGAAATGTGGCGGCCACAGCTTCTCTGGGAAATCGACCTGTGACGGCGGCTTGCTGATTGACCTCTCTCCCTTCCGGCATGTACGTGTCGATCCCGTGGTCCGCAGGGCTCGCGTGACGGGTGGCAGCCTGTTGGCAGGGGTGGATCACGAGGCCATGCAGTACGATCTGGTCACGCCAATGGGCACGGTGTCGCACACTGGGGTGGGTGGGCTGGTAACCGGGGGTGGCTTCGGTCGACTGGCGCGCCGCTTCGGGCTCGCGATCGACAACCTCACATCCGTCGACGTGGTGACGGCCGATGGCCAGTTCCGCCGGGCGAGCGATAACGAGAATCCCGATCTGTTTTGGGGAGTGCGCGGTGGAGGCGGCAACTTCGGGATCGTCACGTCCTTCGAGTTCCAGCTTCACCCGATGCAGCGTCAGATTATCGGAGGCAGCATCATGTATCCGATCAGCATGGCGCGGGAGTTTCTGGAGCTGTACGCCGAATACAGCGTCGAGGCCCCGGACGACCTCACGCTCGATTTTGTGATGGTCCAGCCGCCAGGTGGTGCCCCCGGCGTGGCAGGTGTGAGGGTGTGCTATTCCGGGTCGGCGTCCAGGGCGGATCGCGTCCTCGCGCCGATTCGCGGATTGGGTACGCCGATCGTGGACGATGTTCAGGCCATGGATTACGTCGCCCTCCAGCGGTCCGGCGACACCGACGATCCCAGAGCCCGTGCCACGTACCTCAAGGGTGGGTTCATCGGTGAAATTGCAACGGGGCTGATCAGCGCAATTGCCGAAGGCATGGAAGGACATCCGGCTCGGGCAACGATCGTGGCCATCTCGCAATGCGGCGGGGCGATCGGTCGTGTGGCGAATGACGCCACGGCCTTCCCGCATCGGGATGCATCTGGTAACCTGCTTGGCATCGTCGACTGGGCCTTTGGTGATGACCCGGCTGAGCACATCGCCTATATGAGAAGGTACTGGGCGACTCTGGAGCCGTTCATACAGGGATTCTACACAAACGATGCCGGCACTGATGTGACCGCCGAGGCCGTGAACGCCAACTATCGTGGCAATTTCAATCGCCTGGTACGGGTCAAGAACGAGTATGACCCGACGAATCTGTTCCGTCTGAATGCGAACGTGCAGCCGACGGTGTAGACATAAGCTTCGGCAACCGGCGTGAGCTTCGCGCCTTGTTGCCACCCACACCCACCGTTACATTTTCGAGCCCTAGGGGCGGGGGCGTAAGTCCTTGCAGGGCAACACGCGCGGGCGTAATTCAGTGGTAGAATGTCAGCTTCCCAAGCTGGACGTCGCCGGTTCGAATCCGGTCGCCCGCTCCTGACGTAAGACCTTTGGGAACAGCCAGTTACCTCCCGCCCACAGCGGTTCCCGGCAAGGGCGCTCAGTGCTTTTCTCAGCCCAAATGTCCCAAATCTGGCGCCCCGTGCCCCAATCGAAGTGTGGTTTTGTAACGACGCACCCATGGGTTGGCAGGGCCGTCACAGTCACTCGCGCGCCGTCTGCCCAGGCACCCGCATCTGCGACTGAACTTGCACGGTTAGTTACCCACCGAGGCGCTCTAGGCACCGCTCCCCACCGCGACACGAACCTTGGGTCCCATCCCTCAGGTCTCCAGACAGCCATACAACTCCACGTCAACGCTAAGAGAAGGTCCTTGCGTCGCGCTGTGAGATTTTGGTTTCTGAGGCTGGAGCTTGATTGGTATAGGATCACGTTTGGTTACAGATGGTACGGACATAATTTGGGCACAGTGGAGATTAGTTCTCCGGCTTCGGCTTGCACTTCTCGAAGAAGTTCAACACAACGCTCCTTCGGCGGTGCATCGGTGTCGTTCGTCACGATCAAAAACCTCGATGCGTCGAGCCACGATACCACCGCTGCCTTACACTTCGAACGATTCCCACTGACGCTTCACCTTCGCCATGAGCGTTTTGAACCGTGGCTCCCGGCGGATGTTGGCGAGGAACGGATCGTATTCAGCAAGGAGGGGATAATTGAAAAATCCCTTCGCATTTGCGTGCTCCAACAACTTGAGCGCCGCCTCCACTTCACCAATCATCGCAAACCCCGACGCCGTCCAGGTAGAGGCGTGCTCGTCGTGGTTCGTCATCGCCAGGAGTTCTGGTGTAGCGACCTTCAACGCAGCCTCCTTTTCACCCTGGAAGGCATGTCGGAGAAACTGGGCAAATCGGGTAATACCGGTTTCCGGTTGGTCCCTGACCATAAACTCAACAAAACCGTACCCTCCTCGAAGCGCCCGGCCCACGCGTGGAAGTAGAACATCGCCCACCTGGCATACAAACTTTCGGGATCCATGTCGAAGTACGTGCGAACGGGTTCGAGCGCATCCTCAAATCGCCCGTCCCAAAAGGGCACGAACGCAAGAACCCAGTAGTTATATGGTGTGAGCGGGTCTACCTGGACTAACGTCTCTGCCACCGGCCTGGCTGCGGCAGTCCTTCCAGCGATTAGATACAACCATGAGAGGAGCCAAAGAGCGTCCATGTTGTCTGGATCGATTGCCAGCGCTCGCTTGAGTTCTCCGACCGCTTGCTGCACATCGCCCTGGCACTTGTAGGTGGACCAGCCCGTAATCGCGTGCGTATGTGCGGAGTCCGGGTCAAGCTGTTGAGCTTTGCTGGCATATTCCTTCCCCGAGGCCAAATGGGCATCATCGACTCCCTCAAAACTCATGCTATACATGAAGTGGTGCCGAGCCAGACCTGCGTAGAGGAGTGCGTTTGGCCCCGTGATCGCCAGCCCGTTCTCGAGGAGGCGCAATGCGCGGGTGAACCATCCGTCGGTACCTCGTAGCGCTTCCAAGGACGCTCGATGGTAACACTCGTAGGCGTGCACGTCCCGAATTGGACGCTCAGCCATTCGCTCCCCCTCTTCCGGACTCAGCACCACACCCAGGGCCTCGACGATGGTGCGGGAGAGTTTTTCTTGGATGTCAAATACGTCTTCTACTGTACCCGTATATTTGTCAGCCCAAAGATGAGCATCACTAGCGGCATCAATGAGTTGAGCCGTAACACGCAGACTGTCTCCGGCCCGCCGGACGCTACCCTGCAACAAGTAACGCACGTTCAACTCCCGGCCAATCGTCTTACTATCCTTCGTGGTTCCCTTGAACGGCATCGCCGAGTTGCGGGAGATCACTCGCAGCAGCCGGACCTTAGAGAGATCGGTAGTGATTTCATCCGTAAGGCCGTCACTGAAATATTCATTGTCTGGATCTGGACTGAGATTGGCAAACGGCGAGACCACAATTGATTGCGTCTCGACGCGAGCGGCGGGAGCTGAGAGGGCCTGAGCGAACGCCGTCACGGTGTCGTACCGATCTGCACGAGCCTTGCTGAGCGCCTGTGCGACCGCATTGGCCACCGACATATCAACACTCGACCGTACGGTGGTGAGCGGAGGTGGTGTATCGGCCATGTGTCGCGCCATCACCGCCTGGGCCGTGGATGCCACGAAGGGGGGATCACCCGCCAGCATTTCATACACGACACACGCCACGGAATAGAGATCACTGCGGGCATCGAGAGACTGATCACCACTCACCTGCTCTGGACTCATGTACGCCGGTGTGCCCAATGAAATACCCGTCTTTGTGAGACGCTCGGCCTCCACGTCGCTGACGGCAATCGCGATCCCGAAATCCGCCACCATCGGGCGACCGTCTTGGAGCAGAATGTTTTCCGGCTTGATGTCGCGATGGATGACGTTCTGTCGATGCGCGTAATCGAGCGCGTCCGCGATGGCGGTGGTGATGCTGACCGCCTCGTCGATGCCGAGTTGCGTTTCGCGGTTGAGTTTGTCGCGCAGCGTCTCCCCGTCGATGTAGGGCATGACGTAGTAAAGGAAAGAATCGGCCTCTCCCGAATCGAAGAGCGGGAGAATGTGCGGGTGTTGGAGATTGGCAGTCGTCTTGATCTCCTGCACGAAGCGTTCGGCCCCGAGCACCGCCGCGAGTTCGGGTCGTAGCACCTTCACGGCGACCCTGCGGTCGTGCTTGAGATCGTGGGCGAGGTAGACGTTTGCCATGCCACCTTCACCCAGGTGGCTTTCGATTCTGTAGCGGTCAGCCAGGGCGGTCGAGAGCCGGGTGGTGATGTCGGTCATGGGGCTAAGATGGACCGTCTACCGGGGTTTGGCGAGGTTTTGAGAGGGACATGCGTTTAACGCGTCGTAGGCGACTGTGATGGCAGAGGGGTGGTAGGGTGGAGGGGTGGGGCTCCGCGAGCAGCGCGAGTGGAGTCTGCCTCCACCCTTAGCGGCGTTCCGTGTTGTTGCTGCACAAGCGGAGTCTGCCTATCAAGCGCTGGGCTTCACCCGCCGCTTTCTAAGGATGCTACACCGGGTCGAGAATGCGCGGGGTGTTGTGAAAATAAAGGGGGAAAAGATAATCGCAGAGCCTTAGTTCCCAACCTTCGCCTTCAACTCCTCGAAGACGTTCTCGACATCGATCAGCTGGCCCACCTCGTCACCCTATTGGCGGTTCATCTGAAGGGCTTTACCGCTCGACCAACCGCGCGTGAACTAGCCGGGGGGCCATGTGGCACAGAGATTGCAGGGCCTCAATGGCACTAGTAGGTAAGGAAGCAGTCAGCTGGGTCGCACACCATGATAACGACATCAATGGACCTCGAATCTACGCTCCTCGAATGGCTTCAGACGCATGGGAGCTTCGCAGAAGACGGGAACGTACGCGTCGATCTAGACACAGATTTCATGGAAACTAAGGTGCTAGATTCGCTGGGGTTCATAGAACTTCTGGAGTTCGTGGAAGACGTAACGGGCCATCATATCGAAATCGAGGAGATCGGTGTCGCGGTTCTCACAACGGTCCGCAGCCTCTGCCGACATGTCCGTGCTGCCGTTCCAGTTTCAGGAAAGCGAGATTCGAACACGGTCGTCGAAGCGTACTCTGAAAATGCGGGTGCGTACGACCAGGACGCCAATTTGGATTCCTGTTGGGGGAAGCTGGCAACGAGGTTTCTCTCAGAGATCCAACTCAAAGACCGTTATCGCAGCGTTGTAGATGTAGGATGCGGCGCTGGTCACGCGTTGCGGGAGTTGGCCACACGAGCGTTAACCGCTAACCATCGTGATGGCACGCAATTCATCGGAGTCGAGCCCGCGGAAAACATGAGGTTGCGTGCTGCCACGAACTTGGCGGAGCTCGATCGAGTTCGCTTGGTCGACGGGCGGTTCGAGGCGCTCCCGCTCGAAACAGCTGCGGTGGATTACGTGCTCAGTATCATGGCTTTTCATTGGGTCGTGGATTTGCAAGCCTCAGCGAAGGAGCTCGCACGCGTATTGGGATCAGACGGCGAGATGGATCTGTTTTTCACGGGCCGTGACACGGGACAGGAATTCAGAGCCAATACGACGCCCGTGTTTCTCAAGTACATGGGGCTACGTGTCCTCTTCGAGTCCACGGGTATGCGTCAACATCTCACACTCCCAGCCACCTTGGCGTTGTTCAAGGAAGCGTTTCCCACTAGGCCCGTGACGGTTGACGAGTCCCGTGAGACGTATTACGACAGCTTAGAAGGACACTGGGCGTGGTGGGAATCGAGAGCTTCCGGTCATTTCGCAAAGATTCCTGCGGAAAAACGTCAACAGTGCGACACGGAAGTCCGCGACGCCATTGCGAGTTTGACCACACCCCGGGGAATACCCTACACAGTACACGTACTGCATGTTCAGCTCCGGAGCGACGCCCAATGACGCTCGGCGTCGGCGTTGCGGGCTGACTGAATGCAGTTCAGTCTATCGTTCTTCTCCAGTACTGGCGCAGAATCCGCGGATTCCAAGTATGCCCTATTGATCGAAAGCGCGAAATACGCCGATCAACGGGGGTTCACCGCGGTCTGGACACCCGAGCGGCACTTTCATGCCTTTGGAGGCATTTTCCCCAATCCAGCGTTGACGGGTGTGTTGTTGGCGTTGGAGACCTCGCGGATACGTATCCGTGCTGGAAGCGTGGTCCTACCACTGCACCATGTGGTTCGAGTAGCCGAAGACTGGAGTGTGGTAGACAACCTGTCCCATGGTCGCGTGGATCTCTCGTTCGCGGTGGGCTGGCATCAAGACAATTTCGTCCTCGCTCCCGACAACTACTCACGCCGAGTCGATCTGACCTTCGACCGCATAGAGACGTTACGGCGGTTATGGCGGGGAGAGGCATACACCGGCCCAAACGGGCTTGGTCAAACGACCTCGGTGCATGTACACCCATCACCTGTGCAAGCTGACTTGTCAGTCTGGGTGACATGCAGCAAGACGCGAGAGCGATTCGTGCAGGCAGGCCAAAAGGACTTCAACGTGCTAACGGCGTTGATCTTTCAGACCATGCCCCAGCTTGCTGAAAGAATTCGTGACTACCGTGCGGCCCGAGTGGAATGCGGTCTCAGGCCCGAAGACGGTACGGTTACGGTGATGCTCCATACGTTCGTCGGAGCGTCCACCGCAGGTGTGCGAGACATCGTACGAGATCCGCTCACAAGCTATCTAAGATCTTCCGTCGATCTATGGCAGAAGCAGGACAATCGGCTCCAAAAGCTGACACAACGCGATGACGGCCTGGCGTTTGCTGTTGACCGCTATTTTAGGCAAGGCGGCCTTTTTGGATCGGTGGATACTTGTGCGGAGCGGGTCGAGGAATTGCGTGAGATCGGCGTAGATGAGATCGCCTGCCTCATTGATTACGGCGTGGACGCGCCACTGATCCTGGACGGCCTTGAACACCTCTCCGAACTCAAACAGCGCTTCGAGAACCCAATTGCAATTTGAGCTCGCTTCCACACCTCGCTGATATGAAACAGGCCGCCGGTCAAGTCCGACCCTTCACGACTGCTGATGTCGAGGCCGTCGCCGAGGTCCACCGTCAGGCCTTTCGACTCAGCAGCGAACCATCTGAAGAGCTTTTGGCAACCTACAACGCCTCTTTTGTCAATGTCTTCCTTGATCGGCCGCTGCTGGACACTGGAGATATTCGATCCCTCGTGTACGAGCAATCCGATGGCGAATTCGTAGGATTCCTTGGGGTGGTGCCGCAGGCGATGCGTGTGCATGAGAAAGCTGCTATTGGCGCCGTTGCGACCAACTTTTGCGTGCGGAGGGACAGTGGGGCACACCTAGTGGCTGTTCGACTCCTGAAGGCGTTTCTCCACGGTCCTCAAGACTTCTCATTCGCCGACGAGGCCGGTGACAAGTCAAGGGCGATCTGGCAGTACCTTGGCGGAAGTACGGCTCACATGTGCAGCGTTCCTTGGCTTCGACCTTTGAGGCCGACGCAACTGGCGTTGTTCTCTCTCTCATCAAGCGGCCGTTTCCGCCGGCTAGCGGGCGTGGCGAAGCCAGCCGCGTTATTCGCCGACGCGGTCTTGACACGGTTACCGCGTTACTCCCCGCGTTGGTCTCCAGTCAGCTTGGATGTGACGCCCGCCAACACGGATGAGCTCCTCGAGCACTTCCGCACGCTGACAAGGAAGAGCCACATCCGACCACACTATGAGCGAGCAACGTTGGCGTGGACCCTGGAGAGATTGAGGAAGCAAGCTTGGTATGGGGAGTTCCGATCCATGGCCGTTCGTGATCAACGGCACGGGCTTGTCGGCGTGTATGGGTATTACGCCAATCCTGGGGGGATCGGTGAAGTGTTGTTCCTGGTAGCGAAAGAGCGCCACACATCTGACGTCTTTCACCACCTGTGCCACGCGGCGTGGCGGGAAGGCACGCTCGCGGTGCACGGTCATCTGGACCCAAGTCTGATCCGAGCGGTTTCTCAGGCCCACTGCTTACATCTGGGTCTAGAATGGACCCTCGTTCATTCTTCGAACCCGCACATCATGAGCGCCCTTCGCCGTGGCGACATGGCGTTGACGCGTCTCGACGGAGAGTTCCCGCTCCACTTGGGGCAGGGCGAGTCCATCTGACGGCAGGAGTGGCAAAGCAGCCGGGCGGTGATCTCGGTCATGGGGCTAAGATACGGGCAGAGAACTATATGAGCGAGCGGTCTCGATGGCGCACCGGTCGGCTAGGGCTGTTTTCAGGCGGTCGGTCGAGAAGCTCTGGCACTGGGTTTTGGCCCCGCTGGCGACGGTTCTAGAATAGAGTCTTGGGCGTCAGGCGGCTAGGCGAAGGTGCTACTTCTTGACTCCATCGCGCTGAGAGCACTGGGAGTCCCACGACGCGTTGGCCAACTACTACCATCTCTCCCCCCCCCCTTAGGGGGAGAGATGGGGAGTAAGGGTGGAGCTTGGGGTTTGATCCGGGCTAGTAGCGCTCTTGCGGGCCTATGTACCTCGCTTCATACTCACGTCCTGGACGGTGGCCGATGCTGGCCCCGCCGCCTGACTGACGCCCCGTCGGACGCCTGCCCGACGACGAGACCACGCAGACGAGCACTCGGGCGGTGAGATGCGCTCGGGATAGCGGCGTGGAGCGGGTGTCCAGCGGGAGGCTGGGGTATGGTCGTCAAGGGCTTCATGGGGTCGAATGTCGTTGTAGGTGTGGCGAAAATCATTGAACGTCCGTTGTTGAATGTTGAGGTTGGCGGCGGGTGGTTTGGTCGCACGGGCTTTGAGGGTTTTGTGCATGCGTTCGTGGGCGCCATTCTCCTGGGGGCTCCCGGGCGTGATGCGTTGGTGGGTGATGCCGAGTTGGAGCCACCAGACGTTGAGCCGATTCAGCCCGTGAATGCCAGTGGAAGCAAACGGGGCCCCATTGTCGCTGCGAATCGCGTCGGGGAGCCCGCACTTCCGAAAGAGGTGGCGGAGCTGGGGTTTGACGCCCGCCCCGCCGACGTCCGGGAGGGCCTGGCAGCAGAGCAAGTACCGGCTGAAGTGATCGACGATCGTTAACGGGTAACAGTACAGCCCGTTGCGCGTTTTGAACTGGCCTTTGAAGTCGATGGTCCAGATTTGGTTAGGGGCGGTGGTATTGAACGGTGCCGCCCCGGGATGTTTCCAATGCCGTCGTCGCCGTCGCGGATGAACGCGGCCGTGGCGCGCGAGGATGTCGAAGACGGTACTGCAAGCGGGCCAGGCGCGATTGGGAAATCGGGTGCGCAACCGTTTCAGGATCTTCCGCGCGCCCCAGCCGTAGCGGGTGTGTTCGGCGAGGATCTGCTGCACGAGCTCGTCGGGGGTTTGATGTGGACACGAGCGCGGTGCCCGACTGTGATCGTGGAGACCGCTGGGGCCGTTTTGCCGATAGCGGTGTAGCCATTTGTAGCCGGTGTTGCGACTGATGCCGTAGCGGACGCAGAGTTCGGTCATGGTCCAGTGGCCACTGTCGAGATCGTGGACAAAATGTTGTCGTTCGAGCATGGGATTGGTCTCCAGCCAGGGCATCGCTCCTCCGCCACAACGGGTCGAGAGAAGTGTCACCCATGTGCCCGGACACCTGTCACCTATGTACCCAGGTTGTACCCGTGATCGCCTCACCGGCACTATCAACGGACGTGGCAAGGACGTCCGCCCCAAGGACCGCGACGATTGCGCCGTCGGCAAACGAGCGGTCGGTGGCGATCAGAAGTGGTTGCGAGGTGTGGTGCTGTGGGCGCTCAACTGGAAGAACCCGGCCACAAAACAGTTCGTTCTCAACGAGAACCCGCTTCGTGGGTTCGCCTTCACCGATGAAGCCAATCCACGTCGCCCGGTCGCTACCCAGGACCGCTTTGAAAAAGTTCGGGCTGTTAGTGATCACATCGACATGGAGATCTATCGAGGCGGCAAACGCTTCAAGGTGCGTTCGTGTCTTAGTGAGGTCCTCGATATTGTGAACTGCACGGGCCGCCGCATCTCGGCCATCATCAGTCTCCGGTACTCCGACCTCGTCCTCAAGGGTGGGGGACCATACGGTGCGATCCAGTGGCCTGCCGACACCGACAAAGAGGGCAAGGTGTGGTTCGTGCCGATGTCGGCACCTCTCCGAGCCGCCATCGACCGCGTCCTTGCCGACTGGCAAGTGATTGGGACCGCGTATCTGTTTCCGTCTCCACGCAAGCCGAGCCGCCACATCTCCAAAGATCGAGTGCGACGGTGGTTGCTCTACGCCGAGGAACTCGCGGGCGTCGAGAAGCAACAGGGGTCGCTCTGGCACGCCTATCGCCGCAAATGGGCCACGGAGCGGAAGCACCTACCGGACACCGATGTGATGAAGGCCGGTGGGTGGAGCAATATCGAGTCACTCAAGACCGCGTATCAGCACGCGGACCCGAAAACGATGTTGCAAGTGATGACCGAACCGATCCCCCTGCGTGAAGCCGAAAACGCCTAAGGCGATCCGTAGGACTCCATTAGGGTCGTTCACCTCAGTGAAAACCTCAGTCAAAAAGGCGCGTGCAGGTTGCGCGTCCTTTCCTTACGAGGGGAACATGACGTTCTTGTTGAGCATGAAAGCGCCCATTCTCGCTCAACTTGTGCGCCGGACCGATTAGCTTGCGAGTAGGCACCGCGCTTCCCAAGCTGGACGTCGCCGGTTCGAATCCGGTCGCCCGCTCCTTTTTTGGGCATGACGCCGGCGCTCAGTCGGCGTCTTTTTTTTGGGGAGCTTATGCCCAGGTCCCGCAGCGAACCTTTCCTCTTGACGGGTTACGGCGACAACTCCACAACCGGTGTTGCGACGGTCACCACTTTCGACCGGGCTGAGCGCATCGGGCGGGCAATGAAAGGGCTTGCTGTGGCTTGGGGAGCGGCGCTGGTGAGCATCTTCATTCCCGTCGCCCACTTTCTCCTGGTCCCGGGGTTTGCCTTGGCCGGGGTATTCGTCTTCACCAAGCGGACACGAACAAGAGAGGTGACGGAGTCAATCCACGGAACTTGCCCTGACTGCGGGCACGAGCAGAACTTCGACTCTTCAAGGGATTGGCACTTGCCCATGCACCTGACCTGCGCGAACTGCAGCCGCCTTCTGACCACAAGTCCGTGGCTAAACCCTGGGCGGGGAAGGGCCCTGTGGCGGTCGGGGGCGGCGCCCGATTAGCTTCCACCCCGCGCTACCTATCTTAAGGAAGAGATGATCAAGATCGCCTCCGTCAGCCCCGATTCCATCTGCGCGGAGCTGGGTCTCCAGCCCGGCACGGAGCTCCTGACCGTCAACGGCCGGGAGCTGCTGGATTTCCTCGACTGGGAATTCCTCATCGCCGAAGACCGGTTCGAGGTGGAGGCCCGGCTACCGGGTGGGGAGCGGGTGGTGTTCGATATCGAGCGGCCCGAGGGCCATCCCATGGGGATCGAGCTGGAGCCGCCACGCATCCGCCGCTGCGGCAACCGCTGTGATTTCTGTTTCGTGGACGGCCTGCCGGAGGGGCTGAGGGACACTCTCTACATACGCGACGACGACTATCGGCTCTCCTTCCGGCACGGCAATTTCGCTACACTGACCAACCTCAAAGAGTCCGACGTAAAGAGAATCCTCGAGTATCGCCTCTCGCCCCTATACGTATCGGTGCATGCCACCGACCCTGTGGTACGCCGGCGGTTGCTGCGCAATCCGCTGGCGCCGGGCATCATCGAGCAGCTCGGGATGTTTGGCCGCGGCGGGATTCAATTCCACACGCAGATCGTATTGCAGCCCGGCCTGAACGACGGCAAAGTCCTGGCCCGGAGTCTCGCGGATCTGTTCAGCCTCGGCGATCCGGTCCTCTCCGTGTCGGTCGTGCCGGTTGGGCTCACGGAATTCAGCAAGCACCACTTGGTCAGGGAGCCGACCCGCGACGAGTCTCGCGCCGCGGTGGAGCTGGTGGAAAGCTTCGCCGGACGGGCATTGAGTGAGCGGGATCATCGTTGGGCCCACGGGTCCGACGAGCTGTACGTGGTAGCCGAGCTGCCGCTCCCCCCGGCGGAAGCGTACGGCAGCTTCGATCAGGTGGAGAACGGAGTGGGGAGCATACGATTCTTGGAAAAGAGGATCAACGATTCGGCAGGAGACCTGATCTCTCTAAGGAATAAGAAACTCGGCCTGGTTACGGGAACCGCGATGGGACGTTTGATGCCGATGATTCTTCCCCATCTGGAGAATCACACTGGAGGCTCGTTCGAGTTGATCGTGCTGGAGAACGATTTGTTCGGCCCCAGGGTCACGACGGCGGGACTCTTACCCGGCGCGGCGTTTCAAGAGGCGCTTCGGTATAGGGACGATTTGGATATGGTACTCCTGCCGGCCGAGGCGGTGAACGACGACCACCGGTTCATAGACGACATGCCGTTGGCGGCGGTGATCGATGTAGTGGCCCCCGAAGTGCGGTGCTCGTACGACTTCGCCGACGTGCTCAGCGGGGGCGGGGGCCGCACGTGAGACGAGGTACTGTGGCGATCGTGGGGCGTCCCAACGTGGGCAAGTCCACCCTCTTCAATCGCATCGTGGGTGGGCGGCGTGCCATCGTACACGAGCGCCCAGGTGTTACCCGGGACCGGAACTTCGCCAGAGTGGAGTGGGGAGGCAGGTCTTTCTGGCTGGTGGATACCGGCGGGTGGATCGTCGGGGACGACGATCCCATCACGCGTGGTATTCGCGAACAGGTTTCCCTCGCGGTGGACGACGCGGATGTAGTGGTATTCGTTGTCGACACTCAGGCAGGTGTGCACCCGGCCGATCTGGAAGTGGCGGATTTGCTGCGTCGCGAGCAAGATCGCGTCGTTTTGGCGGCCAATAAAGCCGACGACTTGGCAAATGATATCTCCCACCACGCATTTCACGAGCTTGGAATCAGCGATCCCATCCCGGTGTCGGCGGCGACGGGGAAGGGGAGTGGCGATTTACTCGACCGCATCGCCAACCTGCTTCCGGAGATGCCCGCGGAGGAGGATGAGGGCACGATCAACGTGGCCGTAATAGGCCGCCCCAACGTAGGAAAATCGAGCATAGTGAACCGCCTGTTGGGGTCGGACCGGTCAATCGTAGCGCCGGAGGGCGGCACCACCAGGGACGCCGTGGACTCGCCCTTGCGGTACCATGGCCTAACCCTCAACTTCATTGATACTGCGGGGTTACGAAGACGACCGAAAGTAAAGGATGATATAGAGTTTTACGCGGCGGTACGCACCGAGCGAGCCATCGAGCGTGCCGATGTGTGCGTTCTGGTTCTGGATTCAGCCGAGGCGGTGCACGGACAGGATCTCCGGGTTGCCCAGCGGACGTGGGAGGGAGGCGCCGGCCTCATCGTCGCCGCGAACAAGTGGGATCTGGTGTCGGAGAAGGACGCCAACACTGCCGAACGGGGGAGAAAAGCTGTTACAGAGCGCGTTCCGTTCTTCAAGCACGTTCCGTTCGTCTACATGTCGGCGGAGACGGGTCTGCGCGTTCGCAAGCTGCTCGATCTCATCTTGGAGGTTGGCGAGGTGCGTAACCGGCGCGTCGAGACGTCCGCAGTGAACCGCGTACTGGAGCGTCTGACGCAACGCACGCAGCCACCGCAAGCGGTTGGCAAAGAAGTCAAGTTGCTCTACGCCTCGCAAATCGGCACGGCGCCTCCGACATTTGCCATTGTCGCGAACCGTCCGGAAGCGATTCCGGAATCGTATCAACGATACCTGGTGAACGGATTCTACAAGGAATGGGGCTTCATGGGTACGCCGATCCGTTTGAAACTCCGGCGCAGGCGTGATCGGAAGTGAAGCTTGCGCTGATGATCGGTCTGGCGTATCTGATTGGCGCGATTCCAACGAGTTACCTGGCCGCCAAGCACGGTGCGGGAATCGACCTGCGCGAACACGGCAGCAAGAACCTCGGCGCGACCAACGTGTATCGCGTGCTGGGTTGGGGGTATGCGATCCCTGTCGGACTGTTCGACGTGGCCAAGGGATTCGTAGCGGCCTACTTCGTTGCACCGTGGGTGGGACCGGAGCAATGGATTCCGATCGCCGTGGGCGTCGGCGCGATCTTGGGACATGTGTTTCCAGTGTATCTGAAATTCTCAGGGGGGAAAGGTGTGGCCACAGCGGCGGGTGTGGTACTGGGGATTGCCCCAACGGCCACGCTGATGAGTGTGCTCGTGTGGGGAGCGTTGGTGTTTGCCACCGGAATCGTGTCGATGGCATCGATGTCTGCCGCGATTGTCTTTCCCCTCGCGATATGGGTACTGACACCCGAACGGACGACGCTCGTCTACACGGGTGCAGGCATCGCGGTCTTCATCGTTTTCAGCCACCGTTCCAATGTCCGCCGACTCTTGAGAGGCACCGAGCCTCGGTTCGGCCAAGGTAGGCGGGAAGCCTGACTATGCGCATCGGCGTCGTCGGGGCCGGGAGTTGGGGAACCACTCTCGCCGACATGTTGGTCCGGAACGGGCACGACGTGAGGCTCTGGGCCCGTGAAGCGCAGGTGGTCGAATCCATTCGGAAGAATCGCGTCAACTCGGTGTTCCTGCCGGATTGCCCGTTGCAGGAGGGGATCCAGCCTTTCGAAGACATTGGCGAGGTGGTGACGGGGGCAGAGATGGTGGTGTCAGCCGCGCCGTCCCATGCGGTCCGCGCGGTAGGGCAGGAGATGGCACTTGCCATCGGCGACGAGACTCCGACGGTAGTGAGTGTCTCGAAGGGTCTGGAGCCCGGAACCCGTCACACGATGACCCACGTCCTGGAGGAACTGGTTCCGCAATGCGGCGTAGTGGCGCTGTCCGGGCCCAGTTTTGCTCGGGAAGTCTTTTGGGAGCGGCCCACCGCCGTGGTGGCGGCATCGCACGACATGGTGGCTGCCGAAAGGGCTCAACGGACGTTCTCGAACAGCTATTTCCGGGTGTACACGAGTCCGGATGCCCTGGGCGTTCAGCTGGGCGGCGCGCTCAAGAACGTCGTAGCCATCGCAGCGGGTGTGTTGGACGGTCTCGACCTGGGGAACAACCCGCGGGCCGCACTCATCACCCGGGGGCTCGCCGAATCGAGCCGGCTCGGTGAAGAGTTGGGGGCCGATCCCCACACGTTTGCGGGTTTGGCGGGAATGGGCGATTTGATCCTCACTGCCACTGGGGCACTGAGTAGGAACCGGTCATTGGGATTGGAGCTCGCCAAAGGCCGGCCCCTCGATGAGGTACTGGCCGAACGCCAGACGGTGGCTGAAGGGGTCAACACCGCTCGGGCGGCGGTGGAGCTTGCCGACATCACGGGGGTCGAGTTGCCGATCGCCACCCAAGTGGAACAATTGCTCTTCCACGGCAAGATGCCGCACGAAGCGATTCGAGATCTGATGGGGCGACAGCTGAAATCGGAGCGTTGGCGATGACAGCGCCACGTCCGTTGCAAGAGTTCTTTTCCATCGGTGACGTATGCCAACTCACCGACCTGAAGCCGCACGTCCTGAGATACTGGGAGAGCCAGTTCCGTTTTCTGAGCCCGGCCAAGAACCGATCGGGCAACAGGGTGTACCAGCGCCGTGAGATCGAGCTGATCATGCTGGTGAAGCACCTGCTGTACAGCGAGAAGTTCACCATTGAAGGGGCGCGCAATCGGATCGAGCAGTATCGCAAGACGGGGGCTCTCAAGTCCCAAGCACGACTTGCCCTGGAGTACGAAACGGTCGACGATCTCACCGCACGGCTGCAAGAGATACTCGACATTCTCGATGGAAAAGCCCCCATTGAAAATCCTGATCAGTAACGACGACGGCATCTTCGCCCGAGGCCTCGAGATACTGGAACAAGCATGTCGTAAGGTCGGAGACGTTACGGTGGTGGCGCCGGACAGAGAACAGAGCGCGTCTAGTCACTCCCTCACCATGACGCGTCCCCTACGCCCCGTGAAGCGTGCCGACGGCCGCTATCAGGTAGACGGTACCCCCACGGATTGCGTGCTCCTCGCGCTGGAAACCATTTTGGACCACCGACCCGATGTCGTGTTCTCGGGGATCAACCACGGGCCGAACATGGGGGAGGACGTGCTGTACTCGGGTACAGTAGCTGCGGCCATGGAGGGACTCTCGGTGGGCATCCCGGGAGTAGCGATGTCGTTCGCCGGAGGAAAGTTGGAGCTGATCGAGACGCAATTCGACTGGATCGCCAAGCTCACGTCCGACATCTGCCGAGTCGGTGACTTTCCCCGGGAAACACTGCTCAACGTAAACTTGCCTCCAATCCCCGGCTCGGAGATCAAGGGAATCAGAGTTACGAAGCTCGGACGCCGTGTCTATTCCGACTCACTGACCAGAATGAACGACCCGTGGGGCAGGTATATGTTCTGGATCGGTGCAGGGAAGAGCAGCTGGTCGGGTGACGAGGATTCGGATTTCCGGGCCGTGGAGGAAGGCTACATCTCGGTGACGCCGCTCCACCTCGACCTCACCCGGTACGACCAGCTGGAGACTGTCCGCTCTTGGAACCTCGGCGCGTAGGCGACAGCTACGGCGGGTATCGGGCGCGTCTGGTGGAGCAGCTCCGAGCCCGCGGCATCCGTGACATGGCGGTGCTGGCCGCCGTGGGCCAGGTTCCCCGCCATCTGTTCGTGCCGGACGCCCTGCGGAGTATGGCGTACGAAGACACGTCCCTCCCCATCGGGAGCAGCCAGACCATCTCCCAGCCGTCCACACACGCCAGATATCTCGAGGTGCTGCAGTTGACGGGCAAAGAGTGGGTGCTGGAAGTGGGCACCGGTTCCGGGTATCAGACAGCCCTCCTGAGCCGGCTCGCCGACCATGTCATTTCCATCGAGCGAATTCCGGATCTGGCTGCAGCCGCCCGCGAGGCGCTGGAGGAGGCCGGATACTCGAATGCAACCGTTGTGGTCGGTGACGGAACGCTCGGCAGACGATCGCTGGGCCCGTACGACGCGATTCTGGTGTCGGCCGCCGGGCCGTCTGTGCCCAAGCTGCTCACCGAGCAACTCGCCCCCGGCGGCCGCCTGGTGATGCCGCTACAAGGTGAATCGGGGCAAGAGTTGTTGCGAATCACCCGGCGCGGTGACGAGCTGGTGGAGAAGAGGCTCGGAGCGGCCCATTTCGTCCCGTTGTTCGGTCACCACGGCTTTAACAAGGAAAACGGTTAGGTGGTGAAGGGGGGCGGGGGGGGCGGGGAGGGCGCCCTCAACCAGGCGGAAAGTGTCACGCTGGCCGTGCGGGGGGCCGTGGGCGGCCTGTTGATGGGGCTCGCGAATCTGGTGCCCGGAATCAGCGGCGGAACGATGCTGCTCGCGGCCGGCGTTTATCCCGATTTCATCGAGTCGGTGGCAGACATCTCAACGCTGCGGTTCAAGCGGCGTGCTCTCCTGGTGCTGGCGACGGTGATCGGGACGGCGGCCGTGGCCATTCTGCTCCTGGCCGGCGCGGTGAGGAGCCTGGTGATCGAACACCGTTGGGTGATGTACAGCCTGTTCATCGGTCTCACGCTGGGTGGAGTGCCGCTGGTTTGGCGAATGGCTCGCCCCGCCGACCCGCCGGTGATTGCAGGGGCCGCCGGCGGATTCCTGCTGATGGTGTTGATGCTCGGCGTTCCGGGTGAACCATCCGGGGTTGGCGGCTCCAACTACATCATCTTGACCATTGCCGGCCTGGCCGGAGCTTCTGCCATGATACTTCCCGGAATCAGCGGTGGGTATTTGGTGCTGCTCCTCGGTCAGTATGCCGTGATCCTCGGTGCGGTGGATCAAGTCAAGGTAGGCCTCCTCGGGGACTCCTCGGCCGGGGTCCCGGCAGATCTGGGAGTCGCCGTGGATGCCCTCGACGTGGTGATTCCCGTGGGGATAGGCGTCGTATTAGGGGTTATCGTAGCCAGTAACCTGCTCCGCCGACTCCTCAAAGACCACGAAAGGCCCACATTGGGTGCCCTCTTGGGGCTGCTTCTGGGTGCCGTCGTAGGCCTATGGCCGTTCCGGCAAGGAGTGCTGCCCGCTGCCGGTGACCTGGTGAACGGGGTGGCGCTCACCACAGCGGACATCCTTCGGCTGGATCCCGCCGATTGGCCGATGGAATTCTTCGAGCCCGGGGTGGGGCAGGTGCTGGGGGCCGTGGCCCTGGTTGGGGCCGGACTGGCTGCTACGCTTCTCATAGATCGACTCGGCAGCAAGACGGGGGGCGCCAATCCTCCAAAAGCAGGGTAGGGGATGGAAGTGGAAGATACTGCCATTCGGGCGTACCGCTGGGTCATATCTGGCAGGGTGCAGGGTGTGGGATTCCGCTGGTTCGTTCTTCGGGCAGCACAGCAAGTTGGTGTCACGGGATGGGCACACAATCTTTGGGACGGGCGCGTCGAGGTGACAGGTCAAGGCACCTTGGCTATGCTACACGATTTTGAGAAGGAACTTCACAAGGGGCCCTTGCTCGGCAATGTGGAAAAAGTGGCAAAGGTCGAAGTAACATCTGATGTTGGTACATTTAAATCCTTTGAGATCAACTAGATAGGGAGTTCACTAGGTGTCGAAAAAGCTTCGAGAAAAATTCTACGGTGCCATCAGAGATGTTCCTGACTTTCCGGAAAAGGGCATCGTCTTCAAGGATATTACGCCACTCCTCTTGGATCCGGGACTTCTGGATGCGGCCGTTCAACAGATCTGCGATGAGTTCCAAGGTGAGAATGTGGAAAAGGTGATGGCTATCGAGTCCCGTGGGTTCATATTCGGAGCCCCTGTTGCATTGCGGTTAGGGGCAGGTTTGGTGCTGGCCAGAAAGGCCGGGAAACTCCCCTGGAAGCGGCACCGGGTGGAGTACGCTCTGGAGTACGGGACCGACGTAATCGAGGTGCATGTGGACGCCATTGTGAGGGGGGAGCGGGTGCTCGTGGTAGACGATGTACTGGCCACCGGGGGCACGGCCGAAGCGGCCGGCCGGGTGGTGGAACAGGCTGGTGGCCAGCTGGTGGGCATGGCCTTCCTGTTGGAGCTGGGCTTTTTGAACGGCCGTCAGAGGCTAGAGGGCATCGACGTGCGGGCGCTGTTGTCCTACGACTAGGGAGTGCTTTCGGAGTTTGGAGCCCGCGTAGGGCGTGGTTATGTTTTGACGTTGCGAATCGCCCCTGTAGCTCAGTTGGATAGAGCAACGGTTTCCTAAACCGTAGGTCGCGTGTTCGAGTCACGCCGGGGGCATTGCACCCCAATTGAGGGGCGGAGACGGGGGCGGGACGGCGCGATTCGAGAACACATAAGGGATCAGTGAAAAAGACAGACAACGAAGCCAGGCCAAAGAGAGGTGAACAACAGAAGCCGAGTCTACAGATGGGATCGGATGCCGGTGATCGGGCGGTGGAGTGGGTTACTCACCACGGCAGGCGAATCACCATAGGGGCGGCGGCCGTGGTTCTCTTAGGTGGTGGGGTTTGGTTTACTCGCGAAGCTCGGATTCGCAAGGAGGAATTTGCCTCGCGGGAGCTGTCTCAAGCACGCACTGCTGCGAGCGCCGGAAATTTTCAACTCGCGGCTTCCGATCTCAGCCGCATCGTCAGCATGTATGGTCAAACACCGGCCGGTCAGGAAGCCATGGTTTTGTTGGCCAACGTGCGTATGCAGCAGGGGCAAGCGGCGCTCGCGGTGGCCCAGTTGCAGGACTTTCTGAACAGGGGTCCGCAGCGGGAGTTTGTCGGGCCAGCGGCCGGCCTCTTGGGCAAGGCCTTGGAAGAGCTGGGTGATTTCAGCCGGGCTGCCGATGCGTATCAGCGAGCCGCTGACGCGGTGGGTTACTCGATGATTCGCAGCCAATACTTGATTGAGCTCGGCCGGGTGGCGTGGACCGCCGGCGATACGGCCAGGGCCGCAGCCGCATACGAGCGGGTCATAGAAGAGCATGAGGATGATCCGGCGGCCGTGACGGAAGCGAAGTTTCGGTTGGCGGAAATGCGGCGCCAAGCGGCCCAGTAGCGGCTGTAGCGGGGACCTCTCAGGCTCCGTTCTGGGGCAACTGTACATGGCGGGTCGTGGCGGACTCGGTGTTTTTCTCACGTGTACTTACTGCGTATAAGATATGTTATGTCAAGTTACGTCGGGGAATTATGTGGACAAGTCAAGTCAATGCCTATCCTGTGTTTGCGCTAGGAACGGCGTCCTACGAGAGTCTTTATGAGGAATACTCCGGTGTTTGACTCCCTAGCAAGCCAAACGGAGCAAAGGGTCCTTTTACAGGAGGATGCTCCGAAGAATCATGCGTGCTTCGCCGGCCAGCCGAGGTTCGGTGAAACGATGAAGGGGGTCGCGGGTGGGAGTGCCTGAGACCTCGAGGAGGGCCCCCGAGGTGGTCTGAACACGCCAAGGAAGGTCTACGTGTCCGATATTGGCTAGCGTTGCGGCGGCTGCCACGGCGCCTGTGCCGCAGGCCAAGGTTTCGGCTTCCACACCCCGCTCGTAGGTCCGGATTTTCCAAATACCAGTGTTGCAGCCGACGAAATTGACGTTGGCGCCTTCCGGGCCGAGTACCTGGTGGGATCGGAGGGCCCTGCCCCGCACATCGGGAGCCGCGGTCGGCGCGTCGACCGCGTCCACGACCACTACCAGATGCGGGACGCCCACTTTCACGAGGTGAATCGAGCGCTCCCCGGGGGCCACCTCGATATCGGGAACCGTCAATCCGATCACGTCTGGAAAGGCTATTTCCGCCATTTCTCCGTCTCCCGGCAGGACGCGGGCCGGGATGGGGCCAATATCCGTCTCCAAGACCATGGCATCGGCCGGCGCCAATTCCAGCCGGGCAGCGAGGCGCACCGCGCAGAGGGACGCGTTACCGCACATGGGCGCGCGATGTCCGTCTCGGTTGAAGTAACTGAACTTGATGCCGTCGGGAGTGGCACCGGGTTCGATGATGGCCACCCCGTCGGCGCCTATTCCGGTACGTCTGGCACAGACCGTCCGGATCCGCTCCGGCGTCCAGTCGCTCACGGAACTCGTTCGGCCGTCGACCATGACGAAGTCGTTTCCTGAGGCCGACATCTTGTAGACGACGGTGCCTCTCATAGTCTCCCCATAATTGCTTGAAACCTGAGCCGCCAAACCATCCAGACAGCTTCCCTCACGATACGACCGGACATCTTGCTGGTGCCGTCGCTCCGGTCCACGAAGACGATCGGTATTTCCTTGATATTGAAGCCCTTCTTTACTGCCCGAAGGCTCATCTCGATCTGAAAAGCATATCCGTTGGAACGGACGCGGTCGAGATCAATTGCCTCCAAGACGCGCCGGCGGAAGCACTTGAAGCCTCCGGTGGCGTCGCACACCTTGAGACCCGTTACCACCTTTGCGTATATATTCGCCCCATAACTTAAGAGAAGACGGCTCATAGGCCAGTTGACCACCGTCACACGTCCATCGAGATACCTCGATCCCAGGACGAGGTCGGCGTCCTGAATGGCCTCCAGGAATTCGGGCAGGTGTTTCGGGTCGTGGGAGAAGTCTGCATCCATCTCGAAGATGAGGTCGTATTCCCGCTCCAACGCCCACGCGAATCCTGCCAGATAGGCAGTGCCTAGTCCCAGTTTCTTTTCACGGTGAAGGACGTGAATCCTGCCGTTCTCGGACGCCATCCGGTCGGCGATCTGCCCCGTCCCGTCGGGAGAACCGTCGTCCACCACGAGCACATCTATGCACTCGTCGTGGCTCAGGACCTGGGGCAGGAGCTGGGGGATGTTGCTGGCCTCGTCATAAGTCGGGATGATGACCAGGGCTCTCTCAGGCACGCTTTTTCCTCCGCAGGGCGACAGGTGTCACGAACCCGACGGCGACCAGGAGCAGCGACACCAGGGTGATCCCCTTCCCTCTCCGGTAGGCATCGCTCTCGAATCTCAACTCGATCTCACGGGCACCGGCCCTGACCGGTACGGTGAGGAGGGCTCCGTTTCCTCGGATCGGCGTGACCGGCTGGCCGTCCACGGTGGCCTGCCAGTCGAAATACCAGTTTTCGCTTATCACCACGAAAGCGTCCTGCGGCGCGGCAGGCGAGATCTTGAGGCGCATACTGCCGGGGGCCCATTGGGTTACGCTCACCGAGGTTCCCACGCTGTCCGGAATCGCGGAGAGTCCCGGAGGCTCTATGTCGACTGCCATCGAGTCCAGCACGACCACGCGATCGATGGGGAAACGCGGATCGGCCACCAGCGCCACGACCTGCGCTTGGTCGAGGACCTTGAGACCGGCCGGAACGATCCGCGCGTAGCGCACCGGGAAGTCGCGCTCGAACAGATCCGCGGGCTGCCCTCCGGCGGTCTGCACATTCGTGAGAACCCGCCGATACCCCGGCACCGAGTCGATCCTCCCGGCTGGAATGATCAGATGACTTACGGCGTAGAGGTCCAGAAGATGGAGACTACTCCCCCCATAAAATGGGAGGTTGGTCCAAGCGTTCTGTCCTCCCATCAACTGATCGAACGCGTGCAGCTCGTTCCCGTGGTGCCCCAGCAGCTCCGGGATGTTATAGGCCATCAATACGGTGCCAGAGATATTGGTCGGCGGATACACCCGTAGATTCAAGACCCTGTTTGGGGCGATGTCCGCGAGTTGCTCCGTGATCGTGTCTCCTCCAAAGAGAGTGTCCGGAGCGTCGGTATAGTTCCAGAATACCCGCGCGTTGAACCACAAATCCGTACCTACCAGTGCGACAAGCAACAACGCCCCGATGCGAACCTCGATGTGTGCCTTTAGTGCGGCCCAGACGATCGCACCCGCCGCCACGAGGCTGAGCCCGCTCACGACCCCCCCCCAACGAATCGTCCCGGCGGCGGATTGCGCGATTTGTACTGCTGGATATTCGAGAAGCTGTGGCCGAGACTGGACCACCGTGGCGAGCGACATCGCCAGGCCCCCGAACCCGCCGACCAACGCGAGCAATGCCACGGCGCCCCCGGCAATCATCCACGCCTGGGCGTGTTTCAGTCCGTCCTTTCGCAGGAATCGGTCGACGCCGAATGCAGCGAACATCGCGAGAAAAAATGCCGGGATGTACAACGCCATTCCGGCTGCTCGGACCTGTTTCATGAATGGCATGACGGAATACCACAACCGGTAGAACGGAGTGGACGCGCCGAGCGCCACGAGAAGGAAAAGCGCGGCGATTCCACCCGCCCACAACTTGATTTTCTTGTTTTCGGTCCCGGCGAGTCCGAAGATGGCAAGCGCAATTACCGGGAGGCCGAGGTATTCGGAGTGCAGTTTGAGGCCGTTGCTACCCCAATAGGTGCGTCCTCCGCCATCGGTTGTCTCTCCTACGAAATGCGAAAAGAACAATTCGGGGACGTGTTCCCACGGAATGGCGTAGCTTGTTGCCCTTTCCCAGCCACCGGCGATCCCTTCGGCGCGTGGCGAATACGGCAGGTATCCAAAGAAAGGCATGATCTGGATCGCGCCGATTCCGAATCCGATGATGACAGCGCCCAACGCACCACCGAGTCTGAGCAGTCGTGGTTGCAGCGGCTCGTCTGGCGTCTCTCCGAAGGTGAGGTAGAGCGCGAACAGGCCGGTTGCGACAAGCATGTAATACAGCATTTGACTCTGTGGACTCACCAGACCCAAACCAACCGCGAGCGCGAGGATAGGATACCCTTTCCACCGTCGCTGTCTCATGCCCAGCACGAGACCGAGCAACGCCAGCGGGAACAACGCGGTGACGAACAGTTTGCCGTCGTGGCCGGGGTTTGGGTACGACGCCACCACGCCGGTCAACTGGTATGCGACGCCACCCATGACCGACCCGACCCAGGAAACCTTCAGGCTGCGGAAAAAGAGATAGGCAAACAGGCCTGCCAATATGTAGTGCACGGCAAAGCCGAGATTCATCGCGGTGTGTGTCGGCAGGAGAATGCGCAGCCAAGCGGTCGGATAGAAGATGTCACCGTGCATGGCGCCGGCGAACGGTAGCCCACCAAAGATCTCGGGATTCCACAACGGGAATTCACCGTAGGTCCTGAAGTGCTCGGCGGCCCAATGTCGGAATCCGTACCCGGCCTTGTATTGATCGCTCGCCGGCGCGCCGAGGAACTTCCCCGTCCACATCGGCAAGGAGAGGATGAAGATCCAGAGCGAGCATATGCCCGTCGCAAGCAGCGTGGGAAGACGCGGCTCGAACGTCGATTCGGCGTTGGTGTTGTCGGGTTTGCTCAAGCCTGTTCTCCCCTTTTCCTGGCGAAGGGCACTGCTACGAGGGCGGCAGTGACCTCGGTAAATGTCAACAGCAGTCTGGATCCTACGGACAGGGCGAGGGCGGGCCCCCCGCCGATTGAAGGTGTGAGGAATACGAGGAGCATTCCCTCACGAATGCCTATCCCTCCCGGGGCGAAGATGGCAAGCAATCCTACAATATAGGCGCCGGCGAATGAACCCATGGCCAGTGGCAGCGAGGGTGCGTCGTTGGGCAGCAGCCCCAAAGCCAGGAACCGAAATGCGAGGCCGTACATGAGCCAGGCCGCGAGTGTCGCTCCGGCACCGGCCAAAACGGCGCCAATAGGCAGGGATTGGAGCTGAATTCTTCCGTTGGCCACCCGAGCGAGCGCTCGCACCATCGGTTTCAGGGTTAGCGCGGCGATGCTCACCACGGCGATGGCTATGGCGGCTACGAGGAGAACCGGTGAGTCTGCTTGGGGCAGGAACGCGATGGCGACCCCCGCCCCCGTTCCGATGGACAAGGCCTGCATGGCCAGGGCCGCCGCGGCGGCCGCCCACCCTTGGACGCCCTTGCGCTGTGCGAGCACCGCCAGGCCGGCCACACTCCACACCTTGCCGGGCAGGTAGCGCCCCAGGTTCGAGACACACCATATGTGCACGGCGGAACGCAGTGGGAGATGTTGGTGCCAGCCGCCCAGTACCGTGCGCCATGCCATGATGAGCAGGAAGTAGGTGCCCCACACGAGCAGCGCGGCGAGGGCGATCCATTGGAGTCGAAACTCCAGCGGCACCTCGAGTGACGTGAATTTTGCGAGATTTCCCGAAGCCGATTGCCACACCGACCACCCAACCAAAACGGCGAGGATGAGTTGGCCCGCCCACACCCAACCTCGTCTCAATGGACCGCTACCCTTGGCTTGCTCGGACATCTTCGTACAGTGACTCGAACACTGCGGCGACGGCCCCAGGCTCGAGTTCTCGTTTCAGGGTGTGTCCACGCTCAGCAGCCAGGTGTCGACCTGTGTCGTCTTTCAAGAAACTGGCAATCGCACCCGCCATCGCCTTGGGATTCCCGTCCGGCACCAACCGGCCGGCCCCTGACTCGGGTACCACGTCTTTCACTCCCCCGCCGGATTCGAGGGCCACCACCGGAACGCCCAGCATGAGCGATTCGGCGGCGGCCAGGCCGAATCCCTCTTGCGTGGCGGCGAACACGCTGACGTCGGCATCCCCGACCGCACGCGTGACCTCGTCGGGCTCGACGGCACCGGAGAACTCGACCCGATCGAGCAGGTTGAGCCTCTTCGCTCGAGCTTTCAGGTTTTCGCGCTCCGGGCCGTCGCCGATCAAGCGGAGTGGAACGTCGATGCCGTCTCGTTTCAACTCCGCCAACGCTCGCAGGACGACGCCCAGGTTTTTTTGCTTTGTCAATCTGCCAACGCTTACGATGCCGCCGCCTCCCTGGCTGAGTCTGTTGAAGCGAGCCACATCCACGGGCATTGGCTGCACGACGATTTGTGCTGCATCTATGCCGGTCATCCGTGCGACGCGCTCGGCCAGGTAGGACGAAACCGCCGTAACGGCAGCGGCTTTGCGAAACACTCGTCGCGCGACGGCGCGGGCAAGACGTGATCTGTCGAGGAGGCGCACATCCGTTCCATGAACCGTGACGATGTACGGCGGCTTCGCCGCAGCGCGTGACCACCAGGCGCTCACGCCACCCGGCACCCACCAGTGGGCGTGCAACACGTCCACCGGCGCAGCGCGGCAGAGCCGCCCGACTTCTGCTGCCTGCGTTCGTATTAGGTTGGCGGCGGCCAGCGCTCCCAGAGGCGAGCGAGCGTCCTCGACCATGGTTCCGGTGTATGCCAGCGTTTCGCGCCGCGCTGGTGCGTAGCGCATGCGCGATATGGGAATGCCGTGGAGTTGCTCGTGCTCGCCCGCCCCCGCCCCCCCGCCCCGTCCGCGGTCTGACGGTGCAACCACGTGGATCGAATGGTTGCGCTGGCGGAGCGCCAGGGCCAGGCGTTCGACGAACACGCCGGCAACGTCGCCTTCCGATCGCGGGTAGGCGTGTGTGATGTAAACCAGGTTCACGGGAGCTACTAGCTATCGCGGTCCAGGGATGCCGCAATCCGGTCAATCGAACGGTTCAGGGCGCGCAACTCTTCCCGGGAGCCGGCCAACATCTCGCCCACGAAGCCGAAGCCGAATAGCGCTATGCCTGACACCACCAGCACGAGCACGAGGTCGAGCAACGGGCGGAAGCCCATTCCGTAGCCGAATCGCAGCACCAATGCCACTACGCCCACTATGAATCCCAGAACGAATACAATCCCGCCGGACACGCCGAAGAAGAGCATTGGCTTGCGCCCGAAGCGCAGGATGAACCATACCGATAGAAGATCGGTCAACCCCACCGGAATACGGCCCAGTCCGAACTTCGAGTTGCCGGCGCGGCGCGGGTGCAGTGTGACCGGGCGCTCGGCAACGCGGAAACCATCGGCCGCGGCCACGACCACCATGAATCGGTGCCAGTCCGGGCGAGCGGGCACTACATCCATCACCTCGCGCCGGTATGCCTTGACCGCGTTCAGATCCGTGACCCGAACGCCGAAGAGCCAGCGGCAGAGCCGGTTGTACACGCCGGACACAATGGCCTTGTCATACGGGCCTTGTTTGGTTCCCGTGATGATGTCGGCCTCACCGGAGCGTACCGGTTCCACCAGGCTGGGGATTTCACTGGGGAGAAACTGCAGGTCGGCAGGATAAAACACGAACACGCGCCCCCGTGCCACCTCTCCGGCCGACTTCAGGGCGTCGGCGATCCCACGCTGCGAGCGATGGGTGACCACGCGGAGGAATGAGTGCTGTTGGGCGAGGACCTGCAGCACCGGGCCGGTGTCGTCGACGCTGCCGTCATTCACGACCACCAGTTCACACACGTATGGCACGTCGCTCAGCGCATCGATACACTGTTTGACGAATTCGGGCAGGTTCTCCGCCTCGTCCTTTGCGGGGACCAGAACGCTGACGTCGACGTCGCCTGTTCGGTGGGCGAGGCTCATACGCGTTTTCGCATGCGGGCCGGCAGAATATTCAATTGGTCGCGGTACTTGGCTACGGTACGTCGGGCAATCCTGATGCCCCGTTCGGCCAGGGCCTTAACGATGTCGGAGTCGGTGAGTGGCTTGGACGTTTCCTCGTCCGCCACCAGCTTTTGAATTTGTGCCTTGACCGCTCTCGCGCTCGCGTCTTCTCCTCCTCCTGTCGTGCCGAGGCTGCTCGAGAAGAAGAACTTGAGGGGCAAAACTCCCCGGGGTGTTTGCACGTATTTCTGGTTGGTCACGCGGCTCACTGTCGATTCGTGCATGCTGATGACATCAGCGACTTCCCGCAACGTCAACGGTTTGAGATGTTCAACTCCCTTGTCGAAGAAATCTCGCTGCCGGTCTACGATGAAGTTCATTACCTTGAGCATCGTTTGACGCCGCTGCTCGATGGCCTGGATGAGCCATGCGGCGCTGTTGAGCTTGTTGGTGACAAACTCCTTATTCTCACCAACGAACTTCTTTTTGTCTCCCGCCAAATCCCGGTAGATCTCGCTGATGCGCAGCCGCGGCACGCCGCCGTCGTTGAGGAACACGCGGTACTTGCCGTCCACTTTTTCAACCACGAGATCGGCTGTGACGTAGATATCGTCTCCGACGGAGTAGCGCAACCCGGGTTTCGGATCGAGCTTGGCGAGCAAGTCGGCTGCGTCTTGGACCGCTTTGGGGTCGAGGGCAAACCGTTTTGCGAGGTCGCTCCAGCGGTGAGCGATCAGGTCGTCGAATGCTTCCCGCACCAGTCGGTATGTGAGCGTGTCTTGCTGGGCGTCGCTCTCGAGCTGCAGTAGCAGGCACTCGCGTAAATCGCGCGCGGCAATTCCCGCTGGATCGAGCTGTTGGAGAATTCGCAACAGCTCTTCCGCTTCCTCTATTGAATAGGGTCGGTCGGTCTCGTTCGGAGCAGCAGTCGTCACCTCCGTCGGCTCGATGGAAGTCGGATTTTGTCCTGCATCGTCACCGTCTTGGCCATCAGACGCAACGTGGCCACTCGGGTGAGCCGCAGTGGAGGGAGGTTGTGTGAGTTCACGCAGTAGCTGATTCGCGCCCTCGACTACTTCTTCGAGGGTTTCCTGGAGATAGCCGTCGTCCCCGATGCTGCCCAGAAATTCGTCTGCCAGGAGCCGCTGGCGTGGAGTCACGTTCAGCAACGTGATCTGATCGCGAAGGTGATCCGTGAGATTGCGCGTTGCGGCGCGAACCGGCTCGTACACCTCGCGGACTTCGAACTCGCCGCGGGATTGTCCCACGTCGAACCCGTCCAGCACGATTTCCTCCCAATCGATCTCGTCCTGCTTTTCCTTTTCGGCCTTCTCCCGCTCTTGCTCCTCCGCGGTTTTCTCGCGAGGTGCCTCTGGTTCTTCTTCCTCTTCCACCAGCTCGAGGAAAGGGTTCTCGAGCAGTTCGGTCTTGAGGTGTTGCTGTAGGTCGAGGAGGGGCATGTAGAGCAAATCCATCGCCTGGTACAGGCGTGGATTCATGCGCATCTCCTGTTTGAGGGAGATACTTTGGTGCAGCGGCGGTCTCATGCGGCCCCTTCCAGCCGTTCGCGCAATCGTGCGGTGAGCGTCGGTCCTAGGTAGAGGTCGGCGACGCGATCGTTGAAGACAAGCTCTCGCACCGTTCCCGAGACCTGTACCTTGCCTTCGAACATGATATATGCCCGGTCCACGATGTCGAGCGTTTGCTCGACGTTGTGATCGGTAATCAGCACGCCGATGCCTCGACGCCGCAAACCGGCAACTATCATCTGGATGTCGTGGACGGCAATAGGGTCGACTCCAGCAAAAGGTTCGTCCAGCAGCATGAACCTAGGGTGCGTCACCAGGGCGCGTGTGATCTCCAGGCGGCGACGCTCGCCTCCGGACAGCTTGTATGCACGGACGGTGCGTAAGTGCTTGATGGAGAGTTCGTCGAGCAATTTCTCCAACCGATCTTGGCGTTCCGATTTCTTGATTTTCAACGTCTGGAGGATGGCCATGACGTTCTCTTCGACGGTGAGCTTGCGGAACACGGAAGGTTCTTGAGACAGATACCCGATGCCGAGCCGGGCTCGTTTGTACATCGGGAAGCGCGACATGTCCTCTCCGTCGATGCTGACGTGGCCGGCGTCCGGTCGAATGAGACCAACGATCATATAGAAGGATGTAGTCTTTCCTGCACCGTTAGGTCCCAACAGTCCGACGATCTCTCCTTGCCGCAACGTGAGGTCGACGTCGTCCACAACGGCTCGTTTGCGGTAGATTTTCGTAAGGCCTCGCGCCAAGAGCTCTGACGCGCCATTCCTTCCGAGGTCCGTTGTAGTGCCGACGGATTCAGCTTTGCGAATGTTCTCCAGCGCGATTTGGATCAGCGCACTGCGTGCCGCCGCCGGATCGTCCACGACGGAACGGCCGAGTTTTCCGGTGAGACGCAGCGGAGCATCATTCTCGAGCGTTTCCGGCAACGAATCCAGCACGCCGTCCATCGCGAGGCGCGGAAGCACGGAGCTTTGAAGGTGGCGTCGCACTTCGTCGACCGAGAGCGTACCGCTCTGCTGGCCGAGGTCGGCTGCCCCCCCCTTGTGTAGCGAGAGATAATCCTCGCGGTACGCCAGTGCCAACGCAGTCAATGTCACCGTTCCGTCTTCCATGGCGCAGCGCAGCAACGACGCGACAGCCAGGGCGAGAGATGGATCGCGACCCTCGAAGTGGGCTTCGAAGTGAACGCTCACAGCTGTTGCCTCGTGCGGCGCCGTTGGAGATGCACGCCGTCCGTGTTGCCACGGACATCGACCTTAGATAACCCTACCACCGTAAACACGGCCCTTATCATGTCTCCCCGGGAGTAGTTGATGTCCGGAACATCGCCTCCAGCGACAGAATACACCCTATAAAACGCGGCCGCGTTCCCGAAGGCGATCAGCGTGTCGAGATAGCGTTGTTCCCATTCCGTTTCGCTGAAGTTGGCGATCAGCGAGTCGCCTACAATCCAATCGGCATCCTGGTCGAGGGAATCCTGTACCGAGACCGCGCGGGCGGACCCAAAGGCGCGGAGCTCTTCCAATTTCTGGTTGGGCGAATCGATGGCCAGAGAATCGGCCGTGATCGTGTTCGTCGAGGAAACGGCGCTCGTCTTGACGGAACTCCCCCAGGCAAACCCACCCTGAACCATATCGTCGACGATGGTGAATTCGACGGTGTCGGCGATGATTGTGAAGTCCGAGCTCTCCGCATGCGCGGAGTCCCGGGCCTGCACCCAATTCAACCGGTTGTCCAGCGACGTGAAGGCGACCTCCCGACCACGTAGGTGATAACTCGATGAGTCGGCGCCGCCGCCGTTCACGCGGGCATGCCCAATTAGGTGTCCGCGGTTGGACACGAGGCCGAGTATTGCGCTGTCGGCTGCGGCGTGAAAGTCGCTGCGGTCTATTTGCACGTCGCCGGCCGCCCACGCGTCCTCGTTCCCCCGGAGACGAACGACATCGCCGATTATGAGGTAAGGCTCCACACCGGCGGTGTCGGCTGTACCGTGGTACTGTACCGTCGGGCGAGCTGTGGCGAGCAGCTCAGTGGTGTTACGCAACGATGGAACGGCGCGCCAGTATGTGAGGTTAGGGCCTGTCAGTATCGTTCCGTTGGAGAGGTTGACTAACCGAACTCGACCGTAGGTCTCCAGTCGCTCGTCGTCGAGGAAATATCTGGCCGAATCGGCGTCGAGCATTACAGTCGTGTCCCGGAACTGCACGTTGCCGACCATGTCGAAGCGGGCGATGTCCTGGTACCAAGCCACACTATCCGAGCGCATGGTGGTTGCCTGCCCCGCACACCGCGCACGAACGTCCCCCCAGGCATACTGGCGCAACCTGGGGATACTGGTCCGGTAGCCCTGCAGCGCATGGTCCAGTAGCGCTTCACACGGAGTCGATCCCTGAGCCAACGCCGGTGCGGACGAAAGAGCGGTGGCGGCTGACACAAGAAACGCGAGGGCCCACAGTCGGGCACGGGACATCAGTTTCGCACCCCCCCTCTGATATCAGTGGCCCGCACGTTGCGAAAGTCGGGGTCGGCGCTGAAGCCACTTCCCTCCAGGTCTTCCTCGGGACTGTCAAACACGAACGCCTTATCAGTCTCGAGTCTGTTAGACAGCTTGTTGTACTCGAGTTCGGAAGTCGTGAGGCGCCGACCATCGGGCGTGATGCCCACGACGTTGGTGCGTGCCACCATGTTACCGGTCCGCCATTCGTACCGGCCCCAATCGGCAGTGATGCGCGATGTCTCGGCGCCCTGTGGAGAAAAGAACACGACGGTGAGCTGTCTCAGCTCCGTGATCTGGGCGGCTTCGTAGAAATAGGCGCTGTCCGCCTCGATGCGCACAACCCGCATCCCATCGGTCGTCACGTTGTGCGCGACTCCAAATAGCACCTGGTCGGCGGAGTCGGCTCCAACGATAGTCGTGGGTGGGCCCTCCACTCCTCGGCAGGCCAACGCTACCGCTGCATAGGCCATCACAAAGAAATGGTACGGAACGATAGGTCTACGACGCATTCATCACCCCCGGAACACCTCCGCGCGCATTAACATACCGCTCTACGGCCGCTTCCCACTCGCCACGAGCGCGCAACAACGCCTCGATGAACTCTCGCACCGCGCCACGGCCACCGGGCATCTTGGTGACGTATCGGGCAACGTCGCGGACCTCGGGAACCGCATTCCGCACGGCCACCGGGAGGCCGACACGGGTAAGCAGCGGCAGATCCGGAAGGTCGTCTCCCACGAACGCCGCCTCTTCCCAGGACAAGCCGTGACGTGCCAAGATCTCCTCGAAGGCTGAGAGCTTTTGAGCACCGTCGTCCTGAAAAACCTCATCGATCTCCAGTTCTTCCGCCGTCAACGCGGTTGCCCGCGACATGCGCCCGCTCACTATAGCGGTCTTCAAGCCCGATTCCCGGAGCAGCCGCATTCCAACCCCGTCCTGTATGTCGAACCGCTTGAGTTCAACCGGCTCGTTACAGGCCATACCCGTATAAACCCCGGCGTCGGTTAAGACGCCATCGACGTCGAAGCCGACGAGTTTGATCCGGCGGGCGGTCTCGGGGTCAATCACGCGTCGCTCAATCGCTGCATCTCTGCCTCCTGTGCCTCTCCCCTGCCCTCTCTGCGTCGCTGCCGGGAGCAGGCATGCCTACTTCCTAAACACTTGCCCCTGCGTCATAGCACTTTCTCGCCCGTTCCCTGCACTACCTCCCAGACCTCCATGGCTCGTTCAACCAGCTCTCCCAACTCCTCCAGTGGCCACATCATAGCCGAATCGCTGGGCGCGGTTTCCGGTTGCGGATGGGTCTCGATGAAGAAGCCGTCCGCGCGGGCGGCGGCCGCAGCCAGAAGCAGGTCGGCGACGTGCTCTCGCGTACCGGCTGACGAGCCTCGAGCGCCCCGGCCGGGCTGTTGCACGGCATGTGTGGCGTCGAACAGCACGGCACACCCGGCTGCTTCCCGCAACCTCTTGAAGTTGCGCATATCGACGACGAGGTCACCGTAGCCAAAAAACGTGCCCCGCTCTGTCACCGCGACATTGGCGGTCCCTTTCGCTCCCCCTCCCCGGCTGGAGCAAACCTTGGCGGCCGCCCTTCCCATATCTTCGGCCGACATCCATTGGCCCTTCTTGATGTTGACCGGTTTCAAAGTTCGCCCGACGGCGCTCAAAAGGTCCGTCTGGCGGCACAGGAAGGCCGGGACCTGCAGCGCGTCCACCACTTCACCGACCTGCTCGACTTGGTGAACTTCATGCACATCCGTGAGAACCGGCAGCCCCGTCTCGCTGCGAACCCGGGCGAGTCTTGCCAATCCCCGGTCCAGCCCAGGGCCGCGGGGTGCGTCCAGGTTCGATCGATTCGCCTTATCGAAGCTTCCCTTGAACAGGACGCGAAGGCCGAGCTTGGCTTGAAGCTCGGCCAAGGTTTCGGCCACGGTCAGATTGAGGTCGTCGTTCTCCAGAGCGCAGGGACCCGCAACCAAGACGGGCGGCGGCAGCCAGCTGAAGTTCATCTCACGTCTGGGCCTCCACTTCCACCAGGGCTCCCTGCTCTGCCTCGTGCCGTTTCCGTTCCAGGGCCGCCCCGACAAAGCTTGCAAACAGCGGATGCGGACGAGCGGGCCGGGAGCGGAGTTCCGGGTGGAACTGACAGCCGATGAACCACGGGTGATTAGGGAGCTCTATCAACTCTACGAGTGCGCCATCGGGCGAAATCCCGGTGCAACGCAACCCGTACTCTTCGAACTGGTCGCGGTACTTGTTGTTGACTTCGTAGCGGTGCCGGTGCCGCTCGTTCACCTCGTCGGTGCCGTAGATCCGTGCCGCCCGGGACCCGGCGCGCAACCTGCACGGATACGCGCCTAGTCGCATCGTTCCCCCCATGGCTTCTGCGTCCAGCACCTCGCGTTGCTCGCTCATGAGCGAGATCACCGGATTGGCACAATGCGTTTCGAATTCGCTGGAGTTGGTTTCTTCGAGGCCGCAAACGTTCCGAGCAAACTCTATGATAGCAGTTTGCAACCCCAGGCATATTCCAAAGAACGGGAGCCCGCACTCACGAGCCCAGCGGACCGCCTCGATCATTCCTTCGACTCCGCGCTCGCCGAAACCACCCGGAATCAGGAGCGCGTGATACCCCTTCAGCACTTCACCGGCGTCCGCCTCTTCGAATCTGGCGCTGGTGATCCATTCGAGATCCACACCTACATCGTGGGCGATGCCGCCATGTACCAGAGCTTCACGGATGGATGTATAGGAATCTGTGAGTTCGGTGTACTTGCCGACGATGGCGATCTTCACCCGCTCGGCCGGCTCGAGCACCCGCTTGACCATGGCTCTCCATTGACGCAGGTCCGGTTGTTTCGTTTCCAAGAACAGCCGGCGGCACACCTCACGGTCGAGGCTCTGATCGTGCAACATCAGGGGCACTTGGTAGATCGTGGGCACTGTACGGCTCTCGATCACGCATCCGAAGTCCACGTTGCAGAACAGGGCGATCTTGTGTTTGATCTCCTCCGAGACGGCCTGATCGCTCCGGCAAATCAAAATGTCCGGCTGGATTCCGATCTCCATCAGCTCCCGTACGGAGTGTTGGGTCGGCTTGGTCTTCAGCTCGCCGGTGGCAGATATGTAGGGCAACAGGGTGAGGTGTATGAACAGGGTGTTATCCCGACCGACCTGCTGGCGGAACTGTCGAATGGCCTCTAAGAACGGCAGCGATTCGATGTCACCCACCGTACCGCCGATCTCAGTAATGACAACGTCGTGCTCGGCGCCGAGGCGTCGGATAGCTCTCTTGATTTCGTCTGTGATGTGCGGAATGACCTGAACGGTGCTGCCGAGGTATTCACCGCGCCGTTCCTTCGTAATCACATTCAGGTACACCCGTCCTGTTGTGACGTTGTTCATCTGGGAGAGAGACCGGTCGATGAACCTCTCGTAATGACCGAGGTCCAGGTCGGTCTCCGCGCCGTCGTCCGTCACGTAAACTTCGCCGTGTTGGAACGGCGACATTGTGCCGGGATCAACATTGATGTAGGGGTCGAACTTCTGAATTGTGACGCTCAACCCTCGCTCGACGAGGAGGCGTCCCAGAGAAGCCGCCACAATGCCCTTGCCCAACGATGAGACCACACCACCCGTTACAAAGATGTATTTCGTTGCCACTCGTGTTTCCTCTTACTTGATGGCTGAGATCAACTCTCTTGCCTCATGTAGGTCCGCTGCCGTATCGATGCCGTGCGGCGCTGCCGCGTCTAGCCTACATACGCCAATGTGCTCGCCGTAGGACAGCGGCCGCAGCTGCTCCAAGCCCTGTGCGATCTCCTCCTCCCCTGGGTCCGTGGAGGCCCAACGGCTCAGGGCCGCCGGCCGGTAGGCGTACACTCCTACGTGGTGCAACACGGCCGTCTCCTGGACGTCCGGCGTCGGGCGGGCTCCGCGGGAAAAGGCCAACGCCCGTCCGCTCGAGTCCACAAACACCTTCACCGTGCCCGGATCCGGCAGCTTCGATCGATCCAACCTGGCGCCCACCGTCCCCACCGAGGCACCCTGGCGGACCTCTGCGATCGCCCCCGCAACCGACCCGGCCGAGACAAACGGCTCGTCACCCTGAAGGTTGACTACGATTTCCGCTGCAGCGAATCGGGGCAACTTGGCCACGGCAGCGGTGCGTTCCGTCCCGTTTCTGTGGCGGCGGCTGGTCAGAACAGCTTCGACGTCGAGATCCGCTACCGCATCCGCCACCCGTCGATCGTCCGTGGCCACGACCACGTGGTCCAAAAACCCGAAACCCAGCGCCCGCTGGGCGACGAGTCGGATGAGGGGTTGATCGGCGATCGTCTGGAGTGGTTTGTGGTGAAGCCGGGAGGAACCGATACGAGCCGGAATCACACAGAGGATATGCATGGTCAAAGATAGAGGCACGGCGGCCCTGTCAAAAGTCGTGCCGCGGCGCCACAAGGGGACACTGCAGCATCATAACCTATTGTGATAATATAAGTTACAACTTTTCGCCCGGGTTGTAAATGGGTCGATCGAAACGCCCTTTCGGGGCGCGGCGGCTAGGGGAGGATCAGGGTAACCCGAGCCCCGATTCTGCCTCCCGAGAAGGCCCGGACCTCCAATTCCTCCGGGAAATCCCACAGCATCGCTGAAACGAACGCCTCGGCGGCGGCCATGAGGTGGTTGAAGGCCAAGAGAACGGTCCAGTCTTGCACTTCGTCCCGCTTGGCGTCTACCCGCTCTATGGACTCGGGATCGGCGTCGGACCGTACCCTCTCGAGGTGGTCGAGCTGGTGGATGGATTTGAGCGTCATGGTGAGGCTGATGCCCTCGAACAGCACGAAGAACGCCCCGGTGCCGCGGCGATTGAGGATGGACTGTCCCCATCCCGGAAGGAGCAGCGATCGCAACATCGCCCCCATCGGCGACACAGGAGGTTTGACCCTGAAGGGATCCACGGTGATTGTGTCGCTGGGGTTAGGCCGCCGTACGGGGACGGTGGGAATCTGGCCGTGGGCGGCCATCGGGGTGGTTGCGAGAGCGGCCAACAGGAAAAGAAGGATGCGCATCAATCCTCTTTCTCCAGTTGCCCGACAATGTTCCTCGGAGGCGCCCCGATCAGCCCGGGATGCTTGGCGGTGTCGATGAGGGATTTGGATTCCGGTGTTACCAGGTCGTGCTGGTCGGCGACGATCGGCGGAATGTAACGGTTGGTGGAACTCAGGGGGGAGTGGGGAGTGGGCTGTAAGGCAGCCCATCGCATCCCACTCCCCACTCCCCAGAGTGGCGGGAGCGTGTGGGAATCGAACCCACCGGAGCCGCCGAAGGCACCTCCCAGCGGTTTTGAAGGTCACAGAGCCAGGTTGCCAGGTTCGCCATGTCCAACCCATTTAACAACTTACGGGCTTTACCTGTCCCTACGTAACCCCAGGCGTCCCGCTGTTTTGTTACCCATTTGTTACCGGAGGCGGCGTGTAGCCAATCCCCTGCTCTCCCCCCGCGTCCTCCGTGGGAGACGGCAGTGGGTCTTGACTCAGTGAGCGGGCTGATACGACATCGAAAGGATCGAGATCCATGACCGACGAAAAGGGGCGGACGGGAGACCGAGAGGCTCAGGCCATGAAGAAGCCGCCGTGACGAGGGGACGAGGTGGTGGCGGGTGGCTCGACCGCTTCGTGACGAACCTGAGAGAAGCAGAATCATGAGTTACCAGGAGAGAGGAGCAGAGTCATGAGTTACCAACGAACGGCTGTCGGCCGAGATCAATGCGGTGCTCGATGCGTTAGCGGCGGAGAACAAGCCGTGGAACGTCACATGGATCGTGCACGCGATCTGTAGCAAGCACCACGACGGTCTGGCGGGGAGCAAGTATGCGGACTTCTGGCGCTACTGCGCCTACGACCATGGCGGAACGAGGTGCAGCGCTGTATCAACCAGCGGGCCGCCGAACGCCCAGAGCAGGCGGAACCGCAACTGCGGTTCACTGGTCAGGAGCATCTGCAAGCCTCCTGCGTGGGGAAGCGCGATGACGACGAACTGGGCATGGCGGCGGTTGACCTCCCAGACGAAAATGCTGAGGCCGACCACGGCTTGCGCTCACCGCCGTCACTACAATCTCCTCCACATGCGGCGAGAGTACCTCGTACAACCAACTCGCCAGCGTGCCTTCCTCCAGGCACAGATGCCGAGGTACCGGAATGCTGCGGAGCACCTCGATGAGCGCTTTCGCGTTCGTCTCCACGACGTGCGACCCCAGTCGCTTCCCGCCCGGGCCCACCACCCCGAGCGTGCAGCTTGACGCGTGCGCGTCCAGTCCGATATATCTGTCCATTGGCGTTCTCCTCTCTGGAAGAGGAAGCTCTGTACCAGGCAAGACAGAGTGTGTACGCTTCCAGCGGAGAATGCCAACCTCGCTTCAGGCTGACCAGAACCCGGACCGGGCTGTCGTCGATCGCGGACGCCATGCCCCTATGATGCCTATCCTGAAGAAGCTCGGCATGATCACGTTGAACGAATCGTTGTGCGAGTTGCTCGACAAAAAGCTGGGTGGACCCGGAAGAGGTCCATATGAAGGCAGCGGACAAGGTCTCGATGGAAACGACGTTAACGCAAGGCGGCATCAAGTTGGATTTCAAGAATTAGTGCGCATTAGAGTTCTCTAATAAGACGGTTTGAACGTTGCCCAGCTTCGGCTGAGCTTTCTACTTTACAGTATGCAGATCCTACTGGTCGAAGACGATAGGAACCTCCGAGGATTCCTCAGAAAAGCGTTTCGCGAGGAAGGTTGTGCGGTCGACGAGTGCGAATCGGGAGACCGAGCACTCGATCGCGCGCTCCGACGAAGCTACGATTGCATCGTCCTCGATCTGATGTTGCCCGGTCTGGACGGCTTTAGCGTCGTGAAAGAGCTAAGGCAGCGTAGTGTTCACACTCCGGTCTTGATCTTGACGGCTCGTGACGAAGTGGATTCTCGCGTTCGCGGACTGGAACTCGGGGCGGACGACTATCTGTCCAAGCCGTTTGACCTCGCGGAACTCATGGCCCGGGTGCATGCGCTAGTACGACGCGCCGAACTGCGCCACGGAGATATCTCGCTCTCGACAGGCGATCTGTCGCTCGATCCCTTGAAGAGAGAGGTCACCAGGAACGGCCGGCGCATAGACTTGAGTCCTCGCGAGTTTGCGTTACTAGAATTCCTCATGCGAAACGCCGGGCGAACCGTATCGCGGTCACGAATTGCAGAGGCGGTGTGGAATTATCAGTTCGACACTGAGACGAACGTCGTCGACGTTTACATCAATTACCTCCGCAAGAAACTTGCGGTGAAGGACCAACCGACGCTGATCCGAACCGAGAGAGGTGTCGGATATCGGTTGGAGGCGACATGAACGAGCCCCGTCTGAGCACCGAGCTGATGCGCCGATTCAGCCGCATCACTTGGATCACGCTCGCGAGTTACATGGCGCTGGTCATGATCGTGTTCGCCGGAATATCGGAAATCAGTTTACGGCGGTCGCTAGAGCAGTCGTCCGATCTCGTCAATTCGCTCCTCGGTATGTACGCGGATCCGTCGGGAGCGCCGGACAGCGTAGGCCCTGCCATGCTCGCCGATCAACTGGTGGGTATGGGAGAACGCTTCGCGATTACGCGGACCACAACCGCGGCCGACGGCGTCCCGACCATATACTATCTCTCACCCACGATGCCCGCTAAACGGTTGGGGGAGATAACCGCGACCACACGCGACGAAATGCGGCGGCAGGTGCTGGGGGCATTGTCGGATCGTGCGAGGGGGCGGTACCGGATACTCCATCGGCCCGCCGGCGAGTTCGACATCTACGTGGTGGGGAGCCGAGTGCCGTTTCTGCTTGGCTTCGGCGCGCTGGCAGCGGGGGCAGTGCTGCTGTTGCCACTCGCGGCTCTGGCATCGCGGAGCAGTGCCCGTCGTTCGGTAGCCGACACGTTGGTGCCGCTGCAAGGAGTAGCCGACGACCTGGCCCGGATCATTCCGGAGGATCTGAGCCACCGCATACCAACGCCCACTGGGCAACAAGACGTCACGGAATTGCCACCATCATCAACGGAATGCTCGATCGGGTTGAACACGCCCACCGCACGCTCGAATCGTTTACGGCAGATGCCAGCCACGAACTGCGTACTCCGCTCACGCACATGCGCGCGCGCGTGCAATGGTGCCTCGGTAAGCAGCGCACGGATGACGAACTTCAAGAAGCGCTGGTCGCCATTCAACGTGAAGTCGATCGGACAACGAAGATGGTGGACGACTTGCTGGTTATCGCGCGTGGTGAGAATCGCCAGCTCTCAATCGACCGTGAGGAGTTCGATTTGGCGGAGGTCGTCCACGAGGTCGAGGAGATCACGCACGCCATGGCGGACGGAAAAGAGATTACCGTGAGCGGCGTGGCCGACCGCCCCTTGCTCGCGGTGGGCGACGCCAATCGCACCAGACAAGTGCTGCTCAACCTCGCCTCAAACGCCGTACGATACACACCCTCGGGTTCGGTGCGGTTCGCCACCGAACAAAGCGACACCATGGTCTGCGCGTCGGTGCAGGACACCGGTATTGGAATCTCCCCCGAGCAGATGGAAAGAATCTTCGATCGATTTTACAGCGGAGACCCATCCCAATCTCGCGCACTCGGTGGTGCCGGACTTGGCCTCACCATTGCCAAGGTTCTTTCAGAGCTGCAGGGTGGACGCATCGAAGTCAGCAGCGTATCGGAACAGGGAAGCTCGTTCACCCTATGGCTTCCGCGATCGGATGCAAACATTAGAAGATCATGAGAATGTTCTAAGGAAGGGTCTCGCCCACTTCACTACACGACGACTCCGACACAAAGTTCTCCACAACCATTCACGTGGAGAGAACTATGTCCAAAAACACCTTGTTATTGACGACCACGTTGTTCTTGTGCGCAGCGTGTGGAGACGATCCGACCGACCCTGACGTCATGCTCAACGTCACCTTCAACAACCTAGAAACGTTGAGTGAGGGAACGTACGAAGGCTGGGTGATCGACCAGGCGGGCACCCCCCACTCGACCGGAACCTTTACTCTGGCAGCCGACGGTCAGCACACTTTCACGAGTCCGATCGACGATCCGCAGATGTTCGTACTCACCGTTGAGCCGCCCGGCGACACCGACCCTACACCGTCCGACCAAAAAATCTTGGGTGGCGCGATCGCAGATGGCGCTGCCACACTCACGTCGTTGGGTTTCGTGAGCGCCGATCCCATGGCGGACTTCAGCACGAGCCCTGGAACTCACGTCCTCTTGACGCCAACGACGGCGACAGACGACGACAACGACGCCGGTATCTGGCTCATCAATCCGCCCGCACCGGGGGGTGCACCGTCCGCCTCGGTGACACTCCCAGTGCTCAACCCCGGATGGGTGTATGAAGGGTGGGTGGTCTACGCTCCGGGAACAGCCAATCAAATGGCATTCTCGTACGGCAAGTACACCCCCGGAACCGACGGAGTCTTGTCCGGCCGTGATAGCGACGCGGCCGGACCGTTTTCGGGGGCACCAAACGATTTGTCGGCCGGCCCTCCATTTCCGGGAAGTGATTTCGTGGCACTCAACGGCAACCCGGCACCGATGCCGACCATTCCGTTTGATTTCAACGGGGACGACGCGGTGACGGGAGACAGCATGTGGATGCACGTGATTTCGATCGAACCTGCGTTCGACGAAGGCGAGGGATCGCTGTCCGCCGTTCCGTTTCAGTTGAAGCCGTATGGCGACGCGTTCGGTGACGGTGGGCCGACGGACGCACGCATCATTACGGCTTTGAATCCGTTACCGACGGGAAGCGTGGTGATGGTTCAATAATAGGAGCGGGACTAGGAGCAGGGAGCGGGGAGCGACGGAGGCAGTGCCGGCTCCTCAAACCGCTCCCCGCTCCCTGCTCCCCTAAGACAGGAATCCTCTTCCGATACTCAACGCCCACCGGTTGCCGGTGGCGCGTGTGGGACCAAGTCGGAGACCGAATCCCACGTTGCCACCGAACTGTGGCTCTATTCCACCGAACCACGCACCGTTTCGCGACAAAACGCGCCTGCATTACATCAGCGATAAGGAGTGTCTTCTGCCCCCGGGCGGCCCGCGTAGGCGACGGCTGTGACATGTAGCCTTGCCGAGGGCATGCAGTGGCTATGTCACGCAAGGCGATCAAATGTCTACTTCGTTATCTCAGCCTGCACATTCCCCGTATGAGCTATTCCGGCGGGTTCAAACAGGAGCAGCTTCACGTGTCCGCGAGGAACGACCCGGTGTTCTGTACCACGTGGCACGATGCAGAATTCACCTGCATGCAGCGTAACGGCCTCCCCGTGCTCAAGGACGTCAAGCGTGCCGTCTATGACGAAGAACAATTCATCTTCATCGTCATGTGTGTGCCACGGGACTTGGTCCCCTTCCAACCGTACAAGCTTGACATGCTGACCGTTCAGCTCACCCACAATCTTGGGGGAGAAGGTATCCGTGAATTTGCTAAAACAGCTCTCGATATTCACCGCTCTTGTCATCAGGTAGTCCCTTTCGCAACAGCGTCACGGGCCAGCCACACACTCTTGAGGAAACCAAACGTTCGTTCGGGTAGAGGAGGGAGATGCCTGAGCCGTGAGGCGTCCACCCCCAACCCTCCCTAACATCCCCGATACCGGCACCCTGGCAGATCACTCATCGGGCGGTGGTCGCTTCGTGGATTGCGCCGGTTCGCCGGCGAGCCGCGCCAGCCGCTGCCCGTACGTCCTCCACCTGCGGCTGGCAACTCTGGGTCCGCGTCTTTCCGGAGTTCGACAAAGCGCGCGTAGTGTTCGAGCGCCTGATCCTCGTCACCCAGCAGTTCGGTGCGCGTGAAGCGCTCGAACGTCTGGGAGTAGAACGTCGACCGCAGGGTAACCTTGTACCAGACCTGCCGGCGAATCTGGTTGAGTTCCGTCAGCGCACCGGTGGTATCACCCCGGTGCAAGGCAACCTGCGCCCGAATGCTGTGGCCCTACCGACCACCCTCGATACTAGAGACCGAAGGGCAGAATAGGCCAGCCGCCTACTTCGGCTGTGGTACGATCCGGATGTAGGGCAACGGTTGCTTCCAGCCGTCAGGGTATTTCGCCTTGGCGTCCTCGTTTGACACCGCCGGGAGAATGATCACGTCTTCGCCCTGCTCCCAGTTCGCCGGTGTCGCTACCTGTTCCTTTGCCGTTAACTGGCAGGAGTCCAGTAACCTTAGGATCTCAGCGAAGTTGCGGCCGGTGCTCATCGGATAGGTGAGCGTCGCCTTGATCTTCTTGTCTGGTCCGATGACGAACACGGAGCGCGCCGTGGCGTTGTCCGCCGGCGTGCGGCCCTCCGACGTATGACCGGCATCGGCCGACAGCATGTCGTATGCCTGAACGACCTCGAGCTTTGGGTCGCCGATCAGCGGGTAGGTCACCGCGTGACCCTGCGACGACTCGATATCCTTTGACCACGCCTCGTGGTCGCTCACACCATCGACGCTGATTCCGATAACCTTGCAGTTACGGGCAGCGAAGTCGTTCTGCAATCCCGCGACAACACCTAGCTCTGTGGTGCATACTGGGGTGAAGTCCTTGGGGTGCGAGAAGAGAATCGCCCAGCCGTCACCGATCCAATCGTGGAAGTTGATCGTTCCCTGTGTGGTCTCGGCGGTGAAGTCGGGCGCGGTATCGTTGATGCGAAGTGACATGGGTCCTCCTTGGTGCTCTGGTAAGGCGTTTCTATGCGCTGTGGCGCGTGCGTCATACTGCGGGCCATTCGAGCCTATATCCCAAATCACATCGGCCCGTCGTTCGTCCGCGCGTGTCTCGTGTTGCGGTATGACTGAGGACGTAGCCCCGCCTCGACCTTCACCGCCACCTTGCGGTGGTGCTTCAGGTCCTCGGCGAGATAGACCGTGGCCATCCCGCCGCTGCCGATTTCCTCGTCAATGGCGTAGCGGTCGGCGAGGACGGTTTTCAGGCGGTCGAAGCTGTCTGCCACCGGCGGGCCTCCAGTTTGCCGATTGCCCCAAGTTACCTGCCGCTCAGGGGCCTCACCAGTAGCGGGAACGCGCGGAAACCCCTCGATCCACCTGCCGACCAACCGCCAACTAGGCCAACCCCCCACCGGGGGTGGGTCCCAAGGCACCCCTCGATACAGGTTGCGCGTCTACCCGAGCGGGTATTGGGGAAGGATTGGTGGGAAAGAGCCCAGGGGACTGGGCCCCAGGCTTTTTTCTGAAAAATTCTGCGCGGTAGTGCTGAGGGGGACCGGAAATAAAACGGTCTGTAATCCGCTGGCCTCCTACGCAAAGCAGGCGGATCACGCGACAGTCTGGCAGGTTGCTGCTCTCCGCTCACTCCAAAGCCAAAGCCCCGAACGCCGCTGGGACGCTACGGCTCGATCACAGTCGAAGTAATCCCCCCGCCTTCTCGATCGAACAGCACGACCGTCCTGGGGCCGCCGCCCGGCACTTCAATCGGTCCGGTGGCCCACAGCGAATCGCCGAGTACCGGAATGCCCATACCGTCGCGCCGCTCTGTGGTGACCAGGACGGTCCAAGTCCCCGGGTCGCTCTGGAGATACGGCGAGACCGCTCGGTACGGAAACGGAACATGATGGTGATGAGGGAGGGGAAGTCGGGCTGCGTGCGCCACACGTCGATGGCCGGCGCCTCGGCGGCGAAATGGACTACGCGCAGCTTGCTCTTGTCGGGAGCCACGACCACGCCCGAGTCCGTGAGGACCCATGGGTTGATGACGGACAACGAGTCGATGGTGAAAACGGTGACCGAATCGTCCGCCGCGAAGTTGAGAACGGTTCCGGACCCCGAGGCGGCGGTGCCAGCGGCGTGGAACACCACTTGCTGCGAGCCCGTCGGCACCGTTGTGAAGTCGGTGACGCCGCCACGCGCGAGGTTGGTGATGATCGTCCGACCGCCCACGGTGACATCGATGGCGGTGGCGGCGGCCGTGTGCAGGACCCGAAGTTGGGCAGTCCCGTCGTCAAGAGTCTGGGTCGGGCCGTCGCTGCCGCACGCCGCGTACATCAACACAGTGGCGAGGAAGCCGATGGTGCGAGGGGATGGCGATCTCATCCTGCGTGCGCTACCTGCATGATCTCCCGACGACATGGGTCCGTCCTGTCCGTCGATGTCTCAGCGGGTCTCGTCGTCGGGCGGGCGTCCTAGGGGGGGTCAGTCATGCGACCGGCCAGCTTCGGCCACCGTCTAGGACATGACAATGAAGCGGGGTACACAGGGGCGCAAGAGCAGTACTAGCCCAGATAGTCACGACCACATGTGCTCGTCCTCTCCCTGCCTGGCCGTCTAAGACCCAAAACCGTATTCTAGAGGGTGCCGGGGTCGTCCTTCGGTTCGGGTTACGCAGGTTATTCATTGATGCGCGAATACATCAACCACCTTGTGTTCCAATGCCACTCATAGACTGCCCGGAGTGTGGCCAAAAAGTGGCGAGTGTGGCGTCGGTGTGCCCACGATGTTCGTGCTTTCTTGGCCAGCGGGCCGCCCCCAGATGAAGTCACATCACCTGGCCGGTCCCCAGTGCTCGTGACGGTACTGCTGTTGTTGGTTGTCATTTTAGGGATACCGCAGAGAATCAATACTGAATCCCAACCGCCGACGAGTAGCACACCGGCGCAATTGACCCCCGCAACCGTTACTTCTCCACCGACTGCAGCACCCAGGACCACTGGCCCGAGTACCCAAACGAAGTGGACATCGACCTGGGTGAATGTCAGAGAAGGACGCGGAACCGACACACGGATCGTCCAGGTAATCGATCCGGGGCAACGGGTCGAGGTCGACAGCCTCCAAGGCCGCTGGTGGGTCGTGTATATAGAGGGCAAGCCCATTGGATATGTCGCCAACTCGGTCCTTCGAGACGAATCGCCTAGTCGGTAAGCTGAACTCACCACCGCTTCGAGCCGTGCCCCGGGTGTGCCAATGACGGACCCGCAGGCTGGCAAACAGCGGCAAGCGGCGGCTGCGCTGCATGGGGCCGATCGTCGCGACGTTCCTCCTCACTGGGGGCCGCAAGACGGAGATATTTAGCCTTGAGCTACGCGACATTGATTTCGCCAATGAACAGGTTCACGTACGCCCGAACGTGTGGCGGAACCTAAAACGTGCGCGACACAAGCGGTCCGTGCCGTTGTGGCCGCAGCTCAGCGGGATTCTCAAGCCGTACCTTGCCGGACTAGGGCGTGACTCGGGCTTGTTGTTCCCCGCCCCGACGCATGGCGGGATGATGGACGACGTGCGCTGGCAGCTCGACAAGGCCCTTGAGAGGGCGAAGATCACGAAGCCCCGTGAACCTCCACACGTTCAGGCATACATACGCCGGCGATGCGGCTGCAGACAATGGACCACGGGCAGCCGGTCAGCCCCTATACGGTGATGCGCGAACTGGGAAACTCTTCGATCGGGCTGATCGAAAAGACCGACGGCCAACTCCTGAATGTCAGGCACCGGGCCGACGTGGTCGAGTACCGCGAGGCAGACGTCGTCGACCTCCAGCGGAGGCGTGCGTGAGACCTCCCACTGGTCTTTTCCGTTACCCATTTGTTACCCAGTTTGTTACCAGGATTGAACGGCGCCTCACACGGGGTGTGCGAGACGCCGTAAGTCGTTGTGGCGGGAGCGTGTGGGAATCGAACCCACCGGAGCCGCCGAAGGCACCTCCCAGCGGTTTTGAAGACCGTGCAAGCCACCAGGCCAAATCCGCCCCCCCGGCCCAGGCTACTCTGTGAGCGCGATGGCGTCAATCTCGATGCGTACGTCCTTCGGCAAGCGAGCCACCTCCACTGCCGCCCGTGCCGGGCGGTGATCGCCGAAATGGCGTGCGTACTCTTCGTTCATCGCGGTGAATTCCGACATGTCCTTGAGATAGACCGTCGTCTTCACCACCTTCTGCAACCCGCTCCCGGCGGCTTCGAGCAGGCCGACGAGGTTCATGAAAACCCGGTTCGTTTGCTCGGTGATGGTGTCGCCCACGATCTCCATGGTCTCGGGATCGAGTGGGATCTGGCCCGAGCAGAACACGAGATCGCCGGTGATCACAGCCTGGCTGTATGGTCCGATTGCCCGAGGGGCGTTACTGGTAGCAACTGATTTCATAGTTAGAACAATCCTTCGATTGCGCCGTCGGCGTTGATTTTCATCCTTTCGGCAGCGGGCGTCTTCCCCAGACCAGGCATCGTCATGATGTCTCCGGCCATCGCCACGACAAATCCGGCGCCGGCCGACGGATACATGTCGCGAATGGTGATTCGGAATCCTTTCGGGGCTCCCAGGAGCGACGGGTCATCGCTGAAGGAATACTGGGTCTTGGCGATGCAGACCGGCGTCTCGCCCAACCCAAACTCGGCGAGTTGCTTGGCCCTGCGCGCAGCCATCGGAGTGAAATCGACGCCGTCTGCGCCATAAATCTCTTTCGCGATTATCTCTATCTTTTCCTGGATCGGTTTCTTCTCGTCGTAGAGGGGTTCGAAGTTCGACTTTTCGGTCTTCAGGACATCCAGGACTTCTTCGGCGAGCTCGATGCCGCCAACCCCGCCTTCCTCCCACGCGTTGCACAGTGCGACGCGGGCGCCTTTCGCCTCGCAACCTTTCCGAACGACCTCCAACTCTTCGTCGGAATCGGCGACAAAGCGGTTCAGGGCCACGACGACCGGCACGCCGTATTTGCCGACGTTCTCGATGTGCCGTCGCAGGTTGGCGAAGCCACGCTCTACGGCGTCGGGATCGGGCTCCGTCAGTTTGTCCTTGGGGACGCCGCCGTGGAGTTTGAGGGCACGCACCGTAGCGACGACGATAGCAACCTCAGGATGTAGGTCGCTCGCCCGGCACTTGATGTCGAAGAACTTCTCGGCGCCCAGGTCGGCGCCGAATCCGGCTTCTGTCACGACGATATCGGCGAGTCTCAGCGCCATCTCCGTGGCGATGACCGAATTGCAGCCGTGGGCGATGTTCCCAAAGGGTCCACAATGCAGCAGAGCCGGGCCGCCCTCCAGTGTTTGTACCAGATTGGGCAGCAGCGCGTCCTTCAATAGGAGCATCATGGCGCCGTGGGCTTTTAGTTGGCGAGCACGGACTGGTTGTCGATCCCTTGTTTGGCCTACGATGATGTTTCCGAGACGGGTTTCGAGGTCTCCCAGATCGCGCGCCAGTCCCATGATCGCCATGACCTCGCTGGCGGGCGTGATGACGAAGCGTTCCTCGCGCGGCACCCCTCCCAGCGGGCCGCCGAGGCCTACAATGACGCTGCGCAGCGCGCGGTCATTCATATCCATGGTGCGTGGCCACGTTATACGGCGCTGGTCTACGCCCAAGGCATTCCCTTGGTGGATGTGATTATCGAGCATCGCAGACAGCAGGTTGTGCGAGCTGGCAATCGCATGGAAGTCCCCGGTGAAATGCAGGTTGATTTCATCCATGGGTACTACCTGGGCGTACCCGCCGCCGGCGGCGCCGCCCTTGATGCCGAACACGGGGCCAAGGCTGGGTTCGCGTATGCACACCACGGCGTTCTCGCCCAGCTTCTTGAACGCCTGTGCAACCCCGACCGCTACCGTAGATTTTCCCTCCCCGGCCGCGGTCGGGTTGATCCCGGTCACCAATACGAGTCGGGCGCGTCGTTGGCGCGAGGTCATCGCCTCGAGTTTGATCTTGGCCTTGTTTTCACCGTAGGTGATGATCTCATTGGGATCGAGCCCTAGATCACCGGCTACTTCGGTGATGGGGCGCAGCTTCGCTTCTTGGGCGATAGCAATATCAGGCGGAACGGTTGTAGTCATTGTGGTTGTTTTCTTTCTATGCGGGTTCCGAAACATGCAACAGCGCTTTGCGTGGTTTGCTTCTCAATGTCGTGCGGATTCTCCGCGCGGATTTCTGCCACCTTCGATGCAACCTCGCGAACGAAGGCCGGCTCGTTGCGTTTGCCCCGATGTGGCGTGGGGGCAAGGTATGGCCCGTCGGTCTCGACGAGAAGTCGATCGGCCGGGACGGCTCGAACCGCCTCGGCGTCGCTCCATGAGTTGAACGTCACCATGCCGCTGAACGACACGTATGCGTTCGCCGCGAGGGCAACGTCCAGAACCTCCGGGCCCGAACTGAACGAGTGCAAAATGTAGCTGGCACCGGTGTCTCGCAGCATGGCCACCATGTCGGCGTCGGCCGACCGCGAGTGCACTACGACCGGGAGGCCGTGTTGCGCTCCCAGCTCGAGCTGGGCCGCGAACGCCGTGCGCTGCGCCTGGCGCGGTGAGTAATCATAATGGTAATCAAGTCCCGTCTCGCCTACGGCGACCACGAGGGAATTGTTGAGCGCCGCCTCGATCTTGGCGGCCACGTTCGAGTTCCACGCTGATGCCTCGTGGGGATGGACCCCGGCGGTGGCGGAAAGGTCGAATCGCCGGGCAAGCTCGATGGCTTGTGTTGTGGCGGGCTCGGAATCAGCCACCACGATGATGTGCGCAACGCCAGCGGCCCAAGCGCGTCCCACCACTTCGGCCCGATCTTCGTCGAATTGGTCAGCGCCAAGGTGGCAATGGGTATCGACTAGCACACGAGCGGGATTGACTGGCGGCGTTATCTTGCTGGACTTTGGACTGGACTTTGGACCACCGTGGGGCCATGGGAAAAGGCCCGGGCGCCCCGCACGTCCTCTCCGGGCCACCTCTGCTCGACCAAGTGGAGAATCGGAGACGCGATGAGAATCGAGGAGAAGGTGCCGGTGATGATGCCGAACGTCATCACCATAGCGAAGCCGCGCAGCACTTCGCCTCCTAGGATGACCCATGCTAGCGTTGCCGCCACCGTCGTTCCCGATGTGATTACCGTGCGTGGAAGCGTTTCGTTGATACTGCGATTGAGGATTTCGTAGAGGTTCTTCCGCTTGAACTTGTGCAGGTTCTCTCGCACGCGATCGAACGTGACGATCGTATCGTTCACCGAGTAACCCACGATGAAGAGCAACGCCGTCGCAACTGCCAGCGTAACCTCGATGTTCAGGTACGAGAGGAACGCAAGGGCGCTGAGAATGTCGTGCAACGTGGCCACCACGGCGGCAATCGCAAAGCGCCACTCCATTCGGATCGACAGGTACAGGAAGATCGCGCCAAATCCCATGAGGATTGCGAGTACGGCTTTTTGGCGTAATTCCCCGGCCACCGTCGGCCCGATTGTCTCCGTGCGGACTACTTCGTACTGGTCAGCTCCGAAGGCGTTCCTGAACGCTTCGTCGATGGCGGCTGCCGTCGCTTGCGTCGTTGCCTCGGTTACGTCGGCCCGCGGGTCGAGCCGTGCCCGGATGATGAATTCATTAGGTGCTCCAAACGTCGTGATCTCCGGGGCCTTGATGCCGGCGGCATCAAGCGTCGACCGTAGCCGGGCGGTCGTGATATCATCCGACTTGGCCGTGAGCTCGATCAGGGTTCCTCCCGTGAACTCGATGCTCTGGTTGACACCGCGGAAGGCCAGCACCAACAGTCCCGGAATCATGAACACCAGTGCTAACTTGAGCGCCGGCTTGCGAATGCTGAGAAAGTCGTAATCGGCCTTGTCAAAGAAACGAAACATCAGATCGACAACTCCGCGGCAGCCGACCGACGCTGCAGCCAAATCAGGAAAAGAGTTTTCGTGACAAACACTGCGGTCAGCAGCGACGCCATTATGCCGATGATGAGGGTAACGGCGAATCCCTTCACTGGACCCGTTCCGAACCAAAAGAGGAAGGCTGCAGTGATCACGGTGGTCAGGTTGCCGTCGATGATTGCCGGCATCGCATGTTCGAAACCGGACTCGACCGCCACCCTCGGTGATCGGTTGAGTGCGAGTTCCTCACGGATGCGTTCGAAAATCAGCACGTTGGCATCGACTGCGAGACCCAACGACAACACAAAACCGGCGAGCCCGGGGAGCGTGAGAGTGGCATCTATGGTTGCCAGTCCTCCGAGTGTGAACAGCACGTAAAACCCCAGCGCCACGATAGCCAGGAGACCTGCCCTGAGGTAATAGACAGCCATGATAGCGATGACCAACACGATGGCCACTGCGCCGGCCAGGCGCCCCGCACTAATCGAGTCCTCCCCGAGGCTGGCCCCCACCGTCCGCTCCTCTACGATCTGGATCGGAGCCGGCAACGCACCTGCCCGAAGAACCAGCGCGAGATCCTGCGCCGCCTGAATGCTGGTGTTTCCCAACTCGATCTGCCCGTTTCGCCGGATCTGGCTTCGGATGACGGGCGGTTGTCCTTGTACTCGCCCATCGAGCACGATGGCCATGTAATCGTTGACGTGCTCCGCCGTCGCACGGCCAAAAATCCGGCCACCGGACCGCGTCAACTGGAAGTTGACCACCGCCTGGTTGAACACGGGGTCGAGTTGAGCTTGTGCATCGGCCAGCCGGTCACCCGTGATGATCGGGCGGGATTCCACGGCGTAGAGTCCGCGATACAGCCTCCCGACGATCGACATCGGTTCCCTGCCCCACCGCAGGTCGAACCCCCGGGGCATGTTGCGCTGCAACTCCGGGTGCTCAATCAGTTGGGTGACGCGCGGCACGTCTTCCTCTGCCACAAGAAACTCGCCCGGCAACTGGCCCTGGTTGAGGAAACGCGAGAAGATCGCCGTGACCGGCGCATCGGCCTCGACGTCCAGCGAATCGGTCGTGCCGGCGGAATCCGTAGATTGGGTCGTGGTGTCGGTCGCTGCGCCCAAGAGCTGTTGAATTGCCGTCTGGGCTGCGCCTCCCGTTTCGTCCTCATCCCCCACCACAACGCCCGCCAGCTCCAGGGCGCGGTCGATCCGCTCGAGAGAGGCCTCGAACTGCCCCTGCATGTCCGTTATGCGGAACTCCAAAAAGGCAGAACGCTCTATGATCTGCTTGGCTCGGCCGGGGTCGCTGATTCCGGGGAGCTGGATGATGAGCCTGCCGTTACCGACCTTCTGAATGAGTGGCTCCGCAACACCGAATTCGTCGACACGACTCCGGATCACGGTCTGCACCCGGTCGATGGCGTCTTCCCGGTTCGTTACCGGGCCGGCGCTTTGGTCGATTTCAATCGCCAGATGCATGCCGCCTTGCAGATCGAGGCCGAGCTTGAGGCCCCACCGGGTCTCGGTCGAATCCGTGCCGTCGCCTGCGGTACCCACAGACGCCTCTCGTGGCCGCAGGCCCAACAGAGCCATCGAGACCAGTATCACTATGAGGATTAATCGATTGCGTATGCTCGACATCACCAGGAGCCTAAAGCTTGAGAACGTTGATAACTAGTGGCCCCGGGGGAGCCTGTCAACGCGCTCTTGGCGGCCTTCAAGTCTCTTTCGAGTTGGGCTTCCAGCGCTCTGGTGTCAGGAAAACTCATGACGTCGCGGAGCCGTGAGAGCCAGGACACCTTCACCGGAACGTTGTACAGTTCCACGTCCACATCGAAAAGGTGGATTTCCAAAGTCCGGTCGCGTTCGCCGAACGTGGGCCGGGGGCCCTGATGCATCATTCCGTCCGCCGCCCCGTTTCGCCATTCCGCCCGCACTGCATATACGCCGTCCGGTGGCAAGAGCTTCCTCGGGTTGGTGATCTCGAGGTTGATCGTGCGATATCCGAGCTTGCGGCCTCGGGCCATTCCCCGAATCACGGGCGCCGTGATGGAGTACGGCCTGCCGAGCAGTTCTTCGGCGGTCTTGAGGTCTCCGCCCGCCACGGCTCGGCGCACGAGCGTCGATGAGACCAGTCGATTCCCCACCGCAACGGCGCCGACCAAGTCCACCACAAACCCCAGCTTCTCGCCCAGTTCGCGAAGAATTGTCTCGTCGCCCGATCTGGCCCGACCAAACCCGTGGTCGTGGCCGATCACCAACTCTTCCATTTGGAAGCGATCGATCAGAAGGCGAACAAAGGCTTCGGGTGAGTACTGTGATAGCAGTTTCGTGAAAGGAAGGAAGACTACCAGGTCCAGTTCGCCCTGGGCCAGAATCTCCAGCCGCTCATCGCCCACGGTAAGTAGTCGGGGCGCGGCCTCGGGGTTTACGATCTCGAGCGGGTGGGGATCGAAAGTGACGAGCACGCTGCGTCTGTGGTCTCGTTTGGCCCTGAGGGCGATTTCCCTAAGTATGGCCCAATGGCCCAGGTGCACGCCGTCGAACGTGCCAACGGTGACGACGGAGCCACGTTGGCCGGCCCATGGGATCGATGTATGGTTCATCCGGCAAGCACGACGAACGGTTTGAGTTCTGTTCCGTTGGCATCGGCAACGGCAATCAGTTCTTCGCCGTTCACAATAGCCACCGGTCCCGACAAGGGTCTCGGCGACGAAATCGCCTGACCGTGGCAGATCGATTCTCGGTCGGTGGTGCCGACCGTCACTGCATGCAAGTGAGCGACGGCCTTTCGAGGTGGTAGGACACAATCACGGCTGGCCTCTTCGACCGGCAAGGCGTCAATGATGTCGAAGGGTCCAACCGCCGTGCGCCTCAATTCAGCCAGGTGGGCCCCGCAACCCAACACATTTCCCAGGTCCCGGGCCAGCGATCGGATGTAGGTGCCGCTGCTAACCAGCGTGTCGAACCCGACATTCTCGCCGCTCCTCTCGGTGAGGGTGAACGAGAAGATCTCCACCTCTTGGGCCGGGACATCGGGGCTTTCGCCGCGTCGGGCGAGCCGATAGGCACGTTGCCCGTTCACCTTCTTGGCCGAAAGAGCCGGGGGCCGCTGGCTCAGTGGTCCGGTGAATTGGGCCATCGCCTGCCGGATGTCATCTGACGCCAAGGTTTTCCAGGCGTCAGACGTGGCGATCACCACTCCGGTAGGGTCGCCGGAGTCGGTGGTGGTTCCGAGCCTGATGATCCCCTGGTACCGCTTGGTCAGCCCCACCAGGAATTGCGCAAGCCTGGTTGCCCGTCCCACCAGCATCACGAGGAGACCTGAGGCAAAGGGGTCGAGGGTGCCGGTGTGTCCCACCCGTCGCACGCCGATCGCACGGCGAAGGGCTGCCACGACATCGTGCGAGGTCGGGCCAGCCGGTTTGTCTATGAGCAAGTATCCGTCGTTCAGGATTCCGACTCTTGGCGGTTGATTGCAGCGAGCAAATTGTCGATCCGGCCTGCGTGTTCGAGACCGCGATCGATAACGAAGTGTAGCTCGGGGGCCGTACGCAGGTCGGTCGAGCGTGCCAGCAACGAGCGAAGGTATCCGCTCGCGTGCTGCAAACCGTCGAGCGCCTCCGCCTTTTCCGGGTCGCCGCCCATTATGCTGACGCGCACCGTTGCCTGTGAAAAATCCGCAGAAACCGTCACGCCGGTGACGGTAACGAAACCGACGCGGGGGTCTTTCATGTGAGTTGTGAGCGCTTCGGCCAGGATCTGCCGAATCAGTGTGACCACCCTCTCCTGTCGGTGGCTCCCTCGACGTTTCATAACAAGCTCTTCTGGGAGTTTATGATGCGGGCCATCGGTTCTTGCCCCACCAAATTGTCGGCTGCACTCAGCACGGATTCGGCGTGTCTATTGTCGGTTGCGACAACGCAACATGACAGCTCGGCACGTTGCCAGCGATCTTGATAGTCCGTTTCTGCGACGGAGACATTGAACCGGTTGTGTAGCCGGTCTTTCAAGCTCTTCATGATCCGGCGTTTGTCTTTGAGCGACTGGCAGCCGCTGAGATGCAGCTCCCACGTCACGACGGCGACGACCACTTTATTCGCCCTTGGATGCTCCAGCGGTTTCCAGCGTTCGGGTGATTTCCTCGATGGTGTACGCCTCCAGGAAGTCACCCACTTTGATATCGTTGAAGTTCTCTACCGACATTCCGCATTCCAGCCCGTCTTTCACTTCGCGGACGTCTTCCTTGAACCGCTTCAGACTCGCCAGCACCCCGCCGTAAATCTCGACGGCGTCTCGCATGACACGAATTTTTGCGTTCCGGCTGATCACGCCGTTGCGTACGATACATCCTGCAATCGTGCCGACGCTCGAAATCTTGAAGATCTGGAGCACTTCGGCGTCGCCCAAGACCAATTCTCTTTGTTCCGGGGCAAGGAGGCCCTCGAGGGCGGACTTCACGTCCTCGAGGGCTTCGTAGATTACACGGTACGTGCGAACGTCGACCTGCTCTCGATCGATCGCACTCCGGGCGTTGGCGTCAGGGCGCACGTGGAATGCTATGATGATTGCGTTCGCGGCCTTCGCGAACATCACGTCGCTCTCTGTCACCGCGCCGATACCGCGGTGAACGATTTCTACCTGCACTTCCTCCGTGGAGAGGTTGGCGAAGGCATCTGCCAGCGCTTCGGCGGGGCCGCCCTGGTCGGCTTTGATGATGATCCTGAGTGCCTGGACCTTGCCAGCTTCGAGTTGCCTCGACAAGTCTTCCAGATTCACGCCGCGCGAGGTACGCCGGAGCGCCGCTTCCCGATGAAGTCGCTGCCGCTTCTGTGCGATCTCACGCGCTTCGGCCGCGTTAGCAACGACGTTCAGCGAATCTCCGGCGACCGGTACCTCGTTGAACCCGATCACCTGCACGGGTATGGACGGGCCAGCCGTTTTGACGGCGGCACCGCGTTCGTCGAACATAGCACGCACGCGCCCCGCTAGATGGCCGCAGATAAAATTGTCGCCCCGATTGAGCGTTCCCTGCTGGACCAGAATTGTGGCAACAGGTCCCTTGCCGGGATCCAGAGAACTCTCAATGACGATCCCGGCAGCAGCCCGTTTCGGGTTCGCTTTCTTGTCGAGAACGTCTGCCTGGAGCAGGATCTTTTCGAGTAGATCTTCCACGCCGTCGCCCGTCTTGGCGGAAAGAGCGGACCAAATGGTGTCACCACCAAAGTCTTCGAGAATGACGTCGTGTTGCAGGAGGTCTTGCTTGACCTTTTCGATGTTGGCCGACGGGAGGTCGATCTTGTTGATTGCCAGGACCATCGCCACGCCGGCATTCTTGGCGTGGCTGATCGCTTCCACCGTCTGCGGCATCACTTGATCGTCGGCGGCGACTACGAGCACTACGATGTCCGTCACTTGTGCGCCCCGAGCACGCATGGCCGTAAAAGCTTGGTGGCCTGGCGTATCGAGGAACGTGATGACCCGGCCGTGCCCGACCTTGACGTGGTATGCGCCGATGTGCTGTGTGATGCCTCCGGACTCGCCGGCAATGACGTTGGTCCTGCGGATATAATCCAGTAGCGATGTCTTGCCGTGGTCGACATGTCCCATCACCGTCACCACTGGCGGACGAGATACGAGGTCTTCCGGCGACTCCTCCGGCTGCATCGTTATAGCCTCAGGACTGTATTCTTCTTCGCGCACCGCTTCGAAATCAAATTCGCTGGCGATGATTTCGATCTGATCGAAATCGAGTCGCTGATTCACCGTCACCATCATGCCGAGTTCTTTGAAGCAGAAGGTGACGATATCCGTCGCGCTCACTCTCAGCATGTCCGCGAGTTCTGATACGGTGACATATTCGTTCACCCGTATAAGAGTCTTCTCCCGCTCCTTCTCTTCAGCTAGCCGGTTCTTCTGTATCTCGCGGAATGACGGTTCGTCCCCACGATGCCGTGTGGCCTTCCTGTGCGTCGGTCCGCGGAGGCTGGCAAGCGTCCGGCTGATGTTCGCCTGCACCGTCTGCTGATCGACCTGAGTGCGCTTGGCCCTCTTGCGCTTCTTGCGATCGCGGTCGGGACCGCGCCGCCGATCTTCGGTGGACTCCATACGAGGTGCCGCGGACGCCACGGGCCTCGCTCCGGGCGCGGGACGGCGCTGGGGTCCTTGCCTCAAGGGAGTCCGTCCTTTGGGTGCGGCGGACGCGACGGGGCGCAAACCGCTGGTAACCGGCGTCGGGCGGATCTCCTCCGCTAGGGGCCTGGCCGTGGCTTCCGGAGCCGTCACCGGCCGTTCTGGTTCTTCGGCGGACGCCGTTGGAGCGGTAGCCTGGGGTACCGCTCCAATCTCCGCGGTAGCCGGCTCGCCAGCCCCTTGTGACTCGTCTGCCGTACCGAACAAGGCCGCAGCCCGTTCCTCTATCGAAGGCTTGGCTTCGGTCGGCTCCATCAGGGGTGGGGGTGGAGCTATCGTCACGGGCACTTCTTCGGCCCGTTTCGTCTCTTCAGCCGCCTTCTCTTCGGCCTTGGCTTCCACCTCGGCGGGGGTGCGGCGCCGGCGTTTTGGACGGGCATCTGCAGGTTTTTCTGCGACGGTCGGCTTCGCGCGGGTTGCTTTTTTCGTTGCACGGCGCCGACGAGTCGTGGTGGCGGGCTCGGCTCGCTTGCGCTTTTCCCGCTCCCAGCGGGCGCGCACCAGAGCCACCTGTTCCCCATCAAGTGCCGACAGGTGGCTCCGGACATGGATGTTCATCTCGGCCAGCAGCCTTAAGAGCTGATCGGTCGGAATCCTGAACTCGGCCGCGAGATCGTGTATTCGCGTCTTCGACACCTCAAAACCTCCTACCGTCCGCCTTCACGGGTTCGATCCTTGATGCCCGCAGCCAATTCGGCGTCGCGAACACCAACGGCTTGGACCGATCCACGACCGACGGAGCGCCCCAAATCATCCGCGCTTGGCCCAACGATCAATGGTACTCTCCGCGCGCCGGCTAGGCGAAGTACTTTTTCGTTGGTACGTGAGCTTCTATCGCTCGCCACCATCACCAGCGCCAACTCGCCACGCCGCAGAGCAGCCCGAACGCCGACTGTCCCAACGACTACCGACCCGGCCCTCATGCCAAGGCCCAAGAGCCCCAGCGCACCGTGCATCATCAGGCCGTGGGCGTACGTTCCGGTTCCGCGTTCGAGCCTTCGGCCGAGTCGGGCGCAGCTTGTTCCCCCGGAGGGGACCCTAGTTCGGCGACTTTCTCTCTAGTCGTCTTTTCCGCATCCGCCTCAACGGTTGCCCCAGTGGTTTTCTCATCAGCACGGATCTCGGCCTCGGTCGCGCCGGTTTCTACCGTCGCTGTTTCCGTGGACGTCTCCTGGGCGGCGGTCGTCGCCTCTCCCTCGGCGTCCTCCGGAACGGCCTCCTCGGTTACCTCTGACAAGAATCCCATCAGGATATCGACGTTCTCCGGGCTCATACCTTCGATACCCAGCACGTCCGACCGTTCGAGATCCAGAATGTCTCGGAGCGATCGGTAGCCAGCATTCTGTAGCGTCTCAACGAGCCCCGTGGGGAATCCCCGAAGCTCGCCAAGCCCCACGTCGGCGACGAGGTCCTCGGTCGGCTCGAGCGGTGCGAATAACGGTCCTTCACCTCCCCGGTCGAGCCATTCCCTGCTGGAGAATAGGTCGATCTTCCACCCCGTGAGCTCAGAAGCGAGGCGCACGTTCTGGCCGTGCTTTCCGATCGCCAAAGACAACTGGTCTTCATCGACGACCGCTTGAATGGCGCCGCTTTCAGCATCGAAGAATACTCGCGACACGCGGGCGGGTGCCAAAGCCATGCGGGCGAAGCGCTCCGGATCCGGCGACCATGGCACGATGTCTATCCGTTCCCCGCCCAACTCATTGACCACGGCCTGCACCCTACTGCCCTTGAGGCCCACGCAGGCCCCAACCGGATCGACGGAGTCGTCCTTGCTGACCACGGCGATCTTCGTCCGGGCCCCCACTTCACGGGCGGCCGAGCGGATCTCGACGATGTCCTGCTCAATTTCAGGCACTTCCAGTTCGAAGAGCGCGCTCACGAAGCCGGCATCGGCCCTCGACAGAATCAGACGTGGTCCCCGCGGTGTCTCTTCGATCCGTGTCAGGACCGCCCGAATGGTATCGCCTTGGTGAAAATGCTCCTTTCGGTTCTGTTCCCGGTACGGTATGATGGCTTCCGCTTCGCGAAACTGGTTGAGCAAGATCACCAGCTTGCCGCGGTCGATCTGCTGGATCTCGCCCGACAAGAGTTCCCCGATCTGACCCGAGAATTCCTCACGAATGCGTGATCGTTCCCCCTCGCGCACGCGCTGTATGATGCGCTGCTTGGCAGCCTGGACCGCCGAACGCCCGAACGCCTCGAACGGCACTTCTTCTTCGAGAACTTCGCCGATTTGGAAATTAGGATCCTCCCAGCGCGCCTCCTCCAAGCTGATTTGCAAGGCTTCGTCGTCCACCTCTTCGACGACGCGGCGCAGCACGACCACCTTTATGACGCCCTTGATTTCGTCGATCTCGATCTCGGAATTAGCGGTCGGGCCGTATCGCCGCTGCAGGGCGGCCTGAATGCCGTCCTGCAGCAGGTCGATCAGCTCGCCTGGCTCCAGTTGTTTGGCATTGGCGAGTTCGCGGAGCGCCGAAAGCACTTCGGCGGGTGGTGCCATGTAAACTCCTTACGGTCTGGGCCTATTTCCAGTCGAAGACCAGGGTGGCGTCCCGGGCGTCTTTCAGCGGAATGGCAATCTCGTTTCCCGTCCCAACCGGTCGCAGCACCACTGTAGAGCCGTCATCGGCCACCTCCACGATCGTCGCTCGTATGCGACCCTTTCCCGCGATCTTCACGTTGACATCCTGGCCGCGATACCGATTCCAATGTTCGGGCCAGCGGACCGGCCGTTCGATCCCCGGCGACGATACTTCCAAGACATAGTGCTCGCCGAGGACAGTATGGGCATCGAGCCACCGCTCGAGGGCCCGACTGACCAGCTGGCAATCTTCGTGAGTGATGCCTCGACCCGGCCCGGAATCAATCCGGTCGATGCGTACCTGCATCAGCGGTCGCCTCTCAGAGCCTCGGCGTCGCAGATCTACCAGTTCGTATCCCATCTCCGCGATGCGACGGCGCGCTTCCGCCGTGAGGTTCTCGAGGTTGTCGTCCATATCTTCATAAAAAAAAGCGCGGGCCTGACTGCGCCCGCTCCACACCAATGTACGGTCGAGGGGTGGTTAAGTCAAAGGCCGACCTAGATATGCGATCATCCGGCCTGCGGCTGCCGGATTCCGGCGGTGCGACCAGAAGAGCTGGGAATCCTCATGCGTGCACCACTGGCTCAGCGTGATCTTGCCGACTCCGGCGGCCCGTGCATGGCGAGCCAGGATCTGGCGCAGATCGACGGTACGAGGACCGGTGGCCGATCCGAGCCCGAGCTGCTCGATCACGTCGACTCCAACCTCATAGTTGGCTTCTCCGATGGCCACGCCACAATGCATGACAAACTCCTCCGGCGGGCCCCCCGTAACGTCGCTGAGGCGATCGATCCCCCGTTGGAGAATCCCAGCTACGATTCCTCTCCACCCGGCATGCAGCAGGGCCACACCGCCTGTCGGGGGATGTGCCAAGTACACCGGGACACAGTCTGCCACGGTGACGGTGAGCATAATGCCGGCGTGGCGGGTGACATGGCCGTCGTATCCGCTCAGGACCAGCCATCCGTCAAACTCCGATTTGTGCTCTCGCACCTCTGCTCCGTGTGGTTGGAGGCTGACGGCGATGCTCGGGAATTCGTGGTGGAAGGCCTCGCCAACCTGGCGCCACCGATTGGTGACCGACCGCGAGTCGTCGGAGGTCATCAGCCCGAGGTTGAAATCTCCGGTGGGTCCCCGGGTGGTTATGCCGGCCACCAGCCCGTGGGCGGTCCGCCAGGTTGAGAGTTCCGCGCACGGGATGCCTGCATCTCGCACGAGCAGTACTTCGCGCTCGAAAGCAACCCGCACTATGTGTCGTCGACTCTTTCGATTCGTGCGCCCAGGGACCGCAGGCGCTCGTCGATGCGCTCGTAGCCGCGGTCGATCTGTGAGATATTGTAGATCTGGCTCTCCCCGTCCGCCGCCAGGGCGGCCAGCAGCATGGCCATGCCGGCCCGAATATCGGGGCTACGCACCTCCGTGCCACGCAGCCGCGCAGGACCGGCAATGACTGCGCGATGGGGGTCGCACAGCACGATCCTGGCGCCTAGCCCGATGAGCATGTCCACCCAATACAGCCGCGACTCGAACATCTTTTCGAAGGCCAGCACCTGGCCTTCACACTGAGACGCGACGACGATGGCTATCGACATGAGATCGGCGGGAAACGCCGGCCATGGACCGTCTTCAATCTTTGGAATGTGGCCGCCGAGGTCGGGGCGAATGCGCAGTTCTTGTGGGGACCCCACGAACACTCGATCGGTTTCGACCACCGGGTGCACGCCCAGACGATTGAACACTATCAGGATACTGCGCAACTCCTCAGGTCGAATCGCTTCGATGGTGATTTCTCCGCCGGTGACGGCTGCCAGTCCGATGAAGCTCCCGACCTCTATATGGTCGGGTCCTACCTGGAGGGTTGCTCCTCGCAGGGAACGCGTGCCATGGATCGTGAGCCGGTTTGTCCCGATCCCCTCGATCTCGGCACCCATGCCTACGAGTCCGCGCGCCAAGTCCTGTACGTGTGGTTCTGAGGCCGCGTTCTGGAGCGTGGTTGTTCCCTGGGCCAGGACAGCGGCCATCAACGCGTTCTCCGTGGCGGTAACGCTCGGCTCGTCCAAGAAGATGTCGGCACCTACCAGCTGCGAGGCTTCGAGCGTGTAGTCCGCGCCGACCGAGACCTCCGCTCCCAGCGTCTCGAGGGCTAGGAAATGTGTGTCTAGGCGACGACGTCCTATCACGTCACCGCCCGGAGGCGGCAAGACAACCCGACCAAACCGGGCAAGGAGTGGGCCGGCGAGAAGTATCGAGGCTCGGATGCGTGTTGCGAGCTCGGTGCTGAGCGAGGTCGGTCGGATCTGGGAGGGATCGATGCGCAGGGTGTTCTTGCCGGCCCATTCGATCGAGGCGCCGAGCTCGGCGACGAGTTGGAGGAGTGACTCGACATCGGCGATACGCGGCACGTTGACGATCTCGCACGGGCCGTCGGCCAGCAGCGTGGCGGCGATCATCGGCAGCGCGGCGTTCTTGTTCCCCGCCGGGCGGATGGTGCCCTGCAGCGGTTTACCGCCAACCACGCGAAAGAATTCACTCATGATGTGGCGAACCATACGCCGCAGATCACACGGAAACAAGCGCCGTTGATCGTGCTGATCTGTCCGTTTCAGCGCGATCTGTGGCTACGGCCTTCTGTTACGGCAGCACACAGGCGAAATTGATCGTTGCGACCGGCGTGCCCGATCCTGGGCTACCTTACCTTCGGCCTCCAGCACAGATCCGAAATCATGGAATTGTTGGTATGTGTCGTGAATCGCGATGAGAAGCTCGAGCAGATTCTATCCGGTTTCCTCGAATTGGGGGTTACCGGGGCGACTGTTCTCTATAGCGAGGGTATGGGCCGAGTCTTGTCGCAGGAGGTACCGGTTTTCGCTGGTTTGCAGACTTTGATGTCGCGCTCTCGGCCCCAGAACACGACCATCCTATCCGTGATCGAATCGCCCCAAGTACTCCAAAGGGCCGTGGATATGGTGCAAGAGGTGTGTGGTAGCTTCGACGAGCCGTCCACGGGAATCATCTTTGCGATCCCGCTGAATCGGGTCATCGGCCTGGCGCAGGAGCTGAGTCCGGAGGAGGACTGAGTCGCGGGAGACGGGGAGCGTGTGGCGGAGCGCCTCACGAGTGAAGCGCAGCTGAGGATTCTGGGGCTGCTGGTGACGTAGGCTCCAGCGCATTTGGAGGGCGGCCGCGAGATTCTGACACTACACCGTTGGGAGAGCAATCCTTGGCCGCAAAGGACCTGGAACCTGGAACTTGGAACGTGACGCCGACGCCGGTGTTCGGGCGGAGGCCGACATAATGGGTTGGGCGCCGACGGTTACCGCCATTGCAACCGTGGTCGCCGCGTTGATCGCCGTGGGATTGGCGGTCTTTGCGCTTCCGCTGATGCGCCAGGCGTCGCGGACCGGTGCCGCCGTCGAACGGTTCCTAGACTTCCTCGAGAAGGATTCGAAGCCACTCATCGAAGAAGCCAAGTCGGTCGTCTCCGAGGCCAATCGAGCGGCGATAAAGCTTCGTTCGGAGATCGATGGTGTGGTTGAGACTTCGCAAGACATACGCACTCGCGTCAGAAACGCCGCCGATGCGGCCGAAGGTAGGCTGCTGGACCTGGAGGCGTTGCTCGACGTTCTTCAAGAAGAGATGGAAGAGACGGTTCTCGACGTAGCTGCTGCGTTGCGGACCACCCGGCGTGGATCGACCATCCTTCGGTCGATAAAGCGGGTCTTCCTCGGATCCGGAAAAAAGCGCAGACGAAAGCGCTGAGACAATGACGCGACGGTGGCTTGCCATTTTCGTAGCGGCGCTGGTGTTGATCCCTCTGTTCCCTTGCGACGCATACGCTTGGACTCCGGCAACCCATATCTTCCTGGGCGAATCGGTACTTGCCAACCTGGCACAACTGCCAGAGGTCGTTGCCGCGCTCCTGCGAGCCTTCCCATACGATTTCTTGTACGGAAGCATCGCCGCCGACACGTCGATGGCGAAGAAATACGCGCCCGTCGGACGACATTGCCACTCTTGGCATGTGGGGCAGGAGATATACGACCAGGCGGAAACCGACGCACTCAAGGCCTTCGGACTTGGCTATCTCGCACATCTGGCGGCCGACACGGTTGCCCATAACTACTTCATACCGCGGCAGCTCGTCGTAACTTCACGGACGATTGCGTTGGGACACTCGTACTGGGAAAGCCGATTCGAAACGCAACTCGGACCGCAGTATGCCGCGACTGCCATGGACGTTATCCGGCTGGGTCATGGTGCAGCGGATGCCCATCTCGATCAGATCCTTGCCCCTACGGTGTTCTCCGTCAGAACGAGTCGCCGGCTGTTCCGGGGAATGGTAGGCGTGACCGAAACGCAAAGCTGGCAGCGCATCGTGCGTATGGTGGACCAAAAAAGCCGGTGGGACATCGCCGACATCGACATGGAGCGTTACATGGGATCGGCGTTCCAGTACATCATGGAACTGCTGGGTACAGAGGAAGATCCTGCACCCCGACGCTTGGATCCGTCGGGTGAGAGTTCCTTGCGCCTGGCCAAACGCATGCGTTTGGACGTAGTCAAACGTATAGTTTCACCACCGGTTACCGAACTCACGCAGATGGCCGACGAGCATTTCGCGGTGCCCGACATACCAGTGCCGTACTGGCACTCGTCCCAGGCCCACTGGCCGTGGAAAGGGAACGGAACTGGCAACCGAAAGAAGAACCGCAGGAAACGGAAAAAGCAACACCCCCCGATTGATGATTGAGCAGTCATTTCATCGTTTCCAGCTTATCACTCAGAATCTCTTTGACACGTTTCGGATCCGCCTTCCCTCCGGATTCCTGCATCACCTTTCCAATGAAGAACCCCATTAGCTTCGTCTCGCCGTTGCGGAATCGGGTGACCTCGGCGGGGCGGGATTCCAGAACCGAATCGATCCACGCGGATATTTCGCTGGCATCACTGACCTGTAGCAAACCCAGCCGCTCTGCAACGTCCTCCGGTTGCTCAGTTGTAGATGTGAGTTCGGCGAACACGCGCTTTGCGGCTTGATCGGACAGCACGCCGGTCGCAACCATGTCCATCAATACGGCGAGACGGTGTGGATGCACCCGCAGTGCCCCGTTGCTCTCCTTGGCATCTCGCAAGACGGCACCCATTACCCAGTTAGTTGCGCTTTGCGGCTCTCCACCGGCTGCGATGACCGCTTCGAAGTAGTCGGCAACGTCGCGCGTGGCGGACAAGACCTCGGCGTCGTACGGGCGAATACCGTATTCCTCTTGCAACCGGGCCCGCTTGGCCGCTGGCAACTCGGGAAGTGCCTTGCCCTCCGCATCGATCCAAGCATCGGCGAGGGTGAGTGGTGGGAGATCTGGCTCAGGGAAATAGCGATAATCGTGGCTCTCTTCCTTGGTTCGCATGACACGCAGCTCGCCGGTCGCCGCTGAAAAGGTGGTGAGCTTCACCGGTCCGTTCCCCTCGAGAAGTCGTATCTGGCGGTCGGAGAGCTGCTCCAGCGCGCGTTCGACCGCCGCAAACGAGTTCATGTTCTTGACCTCTTGCTTGATCCCCAACGCCGAGTCGCCCTGCGGCCGAACCGACAAATTGGCGTCCACACGGAGATGTCCCTCTTCCATGTTGCAGTCCGAAATGTCCAAGTACTGAAGCAGCTGCTTCACTGCAACGAGGTAGGCCCGAGCCTCGGCGGGCGATCGGAGGTCGGGGTCGCTCACGATTTCTGCGAGCGGTACGCCCGATCGGTTGAAATCCACGGCTGACCTTCCGGGGACGCGATCGTGCACTGACTTTCCGGCGTCTTCCTCTAGATGCAGCTGTGCTATGCCGATGGTGACCTCTCCGCGATCGGGGGATTTGATGCGCAAGCGCCCGTTGGTGGCTAGTGGCCGATCGAATTGGGAGATCTGATATCCCTTCGGCAGGTCCGGGTAGAAATAGTTCTTGCGGGCAAAGAAGCTCCTGGGATGCACGGTGAATTCCAACCCCAGCGCCGCGCGCGTGGCGAGTCGCACGGCTTCGAGGTTTGCAACTGGTAGGGCGCCGGGAAGTCCCAGACAAACCGGACACACATTTGTGTTGGACCGCCGACCAAACGCTGCCGAACAACCGCAAAACATCTTGGACCGCGTTGCAAGCTGCACGTGCACTTCGAGTCCAATGACGGTTTCCCAAGTCATATTTCTTCGATCCGGTCGACGCGCTCCTCGAGCACGTGTGCGGCATCGAGTAACAGCTCCTCTTCATACGCCGGAGCCATGAGTTGTCCACCGATAGGCAAGCCTTCTGTCCGACCTATCGGCAGCGAGACGGCCGGAATTCCTACGAGATTGGCGGAGCAGACGAATACGTCGGCCAAATACATGGCTACGGGATCCCGCAATCTCTCCCCTGCCCTGAACGCCGTGGTCGGCGTGGTGGGTGTAAACAACAAGTCCACGCCGCTGGCGTACACGTCGTCGAAATCACGTGCGATCCTTCCGCGCGCGTGCTGAGCCTTGGTGTAGTACGCCTCGTAGTAGCCGGAGGAAAGCACATATGTGCCAACGATGATCCTGCGGCGTACCTCTGGTCCGAATCCGCTGCCTCGGGTTTCACGGTAGAGCGCATGGAGATCGTCTTGTGGTACACGGAGCCCGTACCGGACGCCGTCATAGCGCGCGAGGTTCGCACTCGCTTCGGCAGGTGCGATCACGTAATAGCACGGCACGGCGAGTGACGTGTGAGGGAGCGAGACGGCTCGTACGCTCGCGCCTGCTTGTCTCAGCGCGGCAATGGCGCGATCGCACGCGGCACGAATGGCCGGATCCAAATCGTCCGGGAAGTATTCCGACGGGAGTCCGATGACGATGCCGTCCAGGTCTTGTCGCTCCAGTGGAGCATCAAGCTGATCCAGGTCAGCACAGGTCGAGTCGTTGGCGTCACGTCCTGAGATCACTTCCAGCAGTGACGCGGCATCGGCGACCGTCTTTCCGAAGACGCCGATCTGGTCCAGCGAGCTTCCGAACGCTACCAACCCGTACCGGCTGACGCGGCCATAACTCGGTTTGACACCGACCACGCCGCAGAACGCCGCCGGTTGTCGGACGGATCCTCCGGTTTCCGATCCCAGGGCGACGCGCAGCGCCCCCGCAGCCACCAGGGCGGCGGAGCCTCCGGACGATCCGCCGGGCACCCGATCCGGATCGTGCGGATGCCGCACCCGTCCGAACGCCGAGTGTTCCGTCGACGAACCCATGGCAAATTCGTCGAGGTTGGTCTTGCATGCAACGATTCCGCCGGCGTCCTTCAGGCGTGACACGGCCGTGGCTTCATAGGGTGACCGGTAGTTTTGTAGGATATGAGACGCGCAGGTAGTGGGGTACTCGATGGTGCAGATGTTGTCCTTCACCCCGATGGCCAAACCGTTGAGCCGCGTCGGGTCGGGTCGGCCGGCTATCCCCTCCGCCTGGCGCTTCAGGATGGCGTGGTCGAACGAGATGGTGGCGTTCAGGCCCTTGCCTTCGACGGCCGCGATCAGGGCTGCTGTGTCATCCGCCGATCGTAGGGGGCCTGTCATGTGTCGTCGCCCAATCCTCCTACCCTGGGCACTATGTAGAGGCCTCGTTCGAAGTCGGGTGCCATCTCCCGTGCCGAAAAGGTCATTGGAATCGGCGTTGTCACGTCGGCCCGCAGCGGTGCACTAGCCGGTCCCGGACGGAAGGCCACGGAGGTGTTGTCGGGCTCGAGGTCGTCCAACTGGGCCACGTATTGGAGTATGTCGCCTATTTGCCTGGTAAGCTCGGGGATGGAGGCCTCGTCCACGGCGAGCGAGGCCAAGCGAGCGATGCGCTCGACCTCTTCAGGTGAGATGCTCAAGCCGAGTCCCAATCGCGCTCGAGGCTCGCGTGGGCGACGAGCAGCTGCTTGGTGGCATGCTCCGCTTCATCGAATGAGATTACCACCTTGAGATCGCGTCCCGAACCCGAGAGTCCCAGAATGGTACCTGATCCGAACATCCGGTGTCTCACTCGTTCACCTTTGATGTAGCGCGGCGCATCTTGGGACTCCATTTCCGGACTAGCGTCGATCGTGCCAAGAGCGTGATGGATTGCCTGCCGCCTGGCGGGTTTGCGAAACCAATCCGCTCCAAAAACTCCGCTGCTGCGTCGTTCTTCGACGATTTCGGGGGGAACCGCCTCGATGAACCGGGATCGAACGCCCGGCATCAGTTGTCCACCGCGGCGGCGTGCCCGCGCCCAAGACAAGTATACGCGATCGCGGGCCCGCGTGATGGCCACGTACATCAGACGCCGCTCTTCCTCGATCCCAGCCGGGGTTTCCATCGAGCGGGCCAGAGGAAAGAGTCCGTCCTCCAGTCCAGCCACGGCAACAATGGGCCACTCCAAACCCTTGGCCGTGTGCACCGTCATGAGTTGCACGCCTTCCGGGTCGCCAGTGGCGGATTCGTCCGAGGTGGTGAGGGCCGCAGACGCCAGAAACCGCTCCAGGGGGTTGCCCTGTTCGTCGAGATCGACCTCCTCCGACCATTCGGCTGCACTCGCGATGAGTTCTCGCACATTCTCCATTCGATCGACGCCCTCCCGTGTGTCTGCGCCGAGGTACGACTCGTAATCGAGGGTCTCGATTACGCGCTCCAGAATAGTAGCCGGCGATGCACGTTCGATGTCGGCGCTCAAATTGGAGATGAGTTTCGCGAACGCGGTGAAGCTGTTCTTGGTCGGTGGGCGCAGCTCCGTTATTCGATCCGCGATCCCGGCCGTGTCCAATAGAGATCGGTGCCATTGTAACGCTGCTGCTTGGAGATTGCGGATACTGGCGACTCCGAGACCTCGCCGGGGCACTTGGATCGCCCGGAGGAATGCTTCGTCGTCGTCTGCGTTTGCGATCAGGCGAAGATATGCGACGAGGTCGCGCACTTCCCTCCGACTGAAAAAGCTAACCGAGCCGACGACGCGATGGGGGATGGCGGAGCGCCGGAACGCCTCTTCAAACGCGCGTGACTGCGAGTTGGTGCGGTAGAGCACAGCCATGTCGGAGAACAAATAATGATCTGTGGCGCATCGTTCTCGAAACTCACGAGCGATCCACTCGGCCTCGTCCCGCTCATCGGCCGTGGTAACGACGTTGATGGGCTCGCCCCCGGAACGCGACGTGAATAACGTCTTGCCCAATCGGTTGGTGTTCTCGGCAATCACGCCGTTGGCGGCATCGAGCACCATCTGAGTGGACCGGTAATTTTCCTCCAGTCGGTAAACTGTCGTGTCGGGGAAATCGTGCTCGAAGTCGAGCATGTTCCGAAGGTCCGCGCCGCGCCAACTGTAGATCGATTGGTCGTCGTCGCCAACGACGCAGAGATCGCGGTGCACGGCGCTCAAGTATCGGACCAGGAGATATTGCGCGCGGTTAGTGTCCTGAAACTCGTCGACTAGGACGGCACGGAAGCGTTGCTGGTAGACGGCCAGGCGCTCGGGATGCTCACGGAACAGCGTGAGAGGATGGAGCAGCAGATCGTCGAAATCCATGGCGTTTTGGGACGCGAGCGCCTTGTTGTACACCGTAAAAATCTCTGCTGCGACGCGCTCGACGGGATCTTGGGCATCGGCCGCCGCCAACAGTTTCAGGTGGTTTTTCGCGTTCGATATTATTGCGCGGATCAGACGTGGTGGGAACGCCTTGGGGGCATATCCCCCACGTTCGAGTAGCCGCTTGAGGAGCGATAGTTGGTCTGCGTCGTCGTATATGCTGAACCGGCTGCTAAAGCCGAGCAATTCCGCCTCCCGACGGAGAATCCGGGCGGACAACGAGTGGAAGGTACCGATCCAGAGGCCTGTCGGGTCACGCCCAAGCAACTCGCCCACCCGCCGACGCATCTCCGCAGCGCTGCGGTTCGTAAACGTGACGGCGAAGATCCGTTGCGGCAGGATTCCGTGCTCTTGAACCAGGTGGGCGATACGCGCGGTCAACACGCGGGTCTTCCCGGAACCGGCTCCTGCCAGAATGAGGGCCGGTCCACCGCAATATTGCACGGCTTTCCGCTGCGGATCGTTGAGACGTAGTGGCGTCACCCGACCAACGCCGGTAGCTCTGCAACGAACCGGGCACCCTTCTCGAGCGACTCAAAGCGCAGACGTCCGCCGTGCACGTCTTCGATGATGCGGCTCGCAAGGGCCAATCCTATCCCCCAGCCTCCCGATTTGGTGGTCATACCGGGTTCGAAGAGGGTGTCCCGCACTTCGATGCCGACGCCCGGTCCGTCGTCTTCCACTACTAGCGTAACCATGCTGCCCTCTCGTCGCACAATGGCGTCGATACGCCCGCCACGGCCGCTCAATGCGTCAATGGAATTTCGGATCAGCGCCTCTACCGCCCACTCGAGTAACACGGGATCACCGGATACCATGGGGCCGGCTGAAGGTGCATCCACCGATAGGGCGATCTTGTTAGCGTGCCGCGGCAGCCGCGGTTCGAAATATGTCGCAACCCTTGCGGTCAACGATCCTATGCCCACCCGCTCCCATCGGGCGGGCCTGCCTATACGCTCGAAGCGCTGGGCCACTCGCTCCAGCCGATCGAGGTCCGCGCGAAGGTACCTTGCAATTTTCTTGGTGTCCGGCTGCTCGTCGCGCAACCGCTCGATCCACGCGGCTGCGCTCATCAAAGGTGTGCCGAGTTGGTGCGCGGACTCACGAGCCATCGCTATCCAGAGACGATCTCGATGCAAGTGGGCCGCCGCGCGATATCCCCAGACGCCGGCGGATACGGCAACGACCAGCACTGCGAGCTGCAAGACTGCCAGCATCGTCAGCTGGCGCCCGGCAGCCGTCGAGCCGAAATACATCTGGCTCGAATCTGGATTCGTGAGAGGGAGGTTGGACGCCGCAAGGTCACGTGCCAGCTTCACGATGCGTGGATCGTTCAAGTTTTGTTTGACACCGGGATCGCACGGATCGGGTTCGAACGGCATGTTGGCGCAGAGCATGACTGCGCCCGAACGGTTCAGGAGCACCAACGGCATGCCGGTCTCTCGTATTTGGACCGTGATTTCCAGCAGTTGGTTCATCTGGATCTCGGGTGTCGTATCGGTCAGCGCTCCCACAATGCGGCCAAAGATGCGCGTTTGATCTCTAGCCTCGGATCGCAGATGACTCACGATGCCGAGCGCCTGCCACAGAGAGATTCCACCGACGACGAACGCCAGTGTCAGGGCGATGGTTGGGGCCGCGCGGCGGAAGCGCTTTCCGAATTTACGCACCATTGGGCGTCAGTCGATCCACTCCCATATATGGGACCAATGCTTCTGGGATCCGGACGCTGCCGTCTTCCTGCTGGTTGTTTTCCAGGAGCGCAATGATCGTGCGCGGGAGAGCCAGTCCGGATGCGTTCAGAGTGTGCACGAATTCTGGCTTGGCCCCTGGCTCGGGGCGGTACCGAATATTTGCGCGACGTGACTGAAAATCCGTGAACACGCTTGCGCTGGAGACCTCCAGCCATGTGTCGATGCCCGCGGCCCACACCTCGAGGTCGTACGTCTTCGCGCTCGAGAAGCCAATGTCGCCGCTGCCCAGAACCAGCACACGATATGGCAATCTCAACCGCTGCAACACCGCCTCCGCATGGCCGAGCAGCAACTCCAGTTGGTCGCTCGAAGTCTCGGGGGTGCAGTATCGCACCAGCTCCACCTTGTCAAACTGGTGGATGCGAATGATTCCGCGCGTGTCCTTGCCGTGGGCCCCGGCCTCTCTGCGAAAACAGGGGGCGTAGGCGGCGTAGCTCAGGGGCAGCTGCTCCCCCGAGAGAATCTCGTCGCGGTGGAAGTTGGTAACCGGTACCTCCGCCGTCGGTGCCAGATACAGACCGTCTTCGGTCACGTACATGTTGTTCTCGAGGTCGGGAAGCTGGCCGGTTCCCCGAGCGCTGTCTTCGTTGATCAAGGCCGGGGGCCACATTTCGCGGTACCCATGCTCTTGCGTGTGTAGATCGAGCATGAAGTTGATCAGGCTCCGCACCAGCCTCGAGCCCTGGCCGGTGTAGAACGGGAACCCGCTTCCGGTCACCTTGGCGCCCCGGGCGAGATCCAAGGTCCCCAGTGCCTCGCCAAGCTCCCAATGGGGCTTGGGCTCGAAGGTGAAACGCGGTCGTTCTCCCCACGAGCGTAGCTCTTGGTTGGCGGACGCGTCGCCCTCGGGGACGCTCTCCAGCGGTGGATTGGGAATCCCGAGGAGCCGTTCCTTCAGGCTGCGGTCCGCCTCTCGCAGTTCGTGGTCCTGGTCCTTGATCGTTTTGCTCAGGTCCCTGAGGCGTGTTAGCAGCTCGGTGGTGTCCGCCCTTTGCCTCTTGAGACGGGCAACCTCCTCGGAGGCATGGTTCCGGTCGGCTTTGAGCGCTTCGACCTGCCGAACCAGTGCGCGGCGGTGCGAGTCCAATCTCAGTATGTCGTCGAGTTGCGAAACGAGGCCCGCATCGCGCCGCGCAGCTGCCGCCTTGAACTCTTCCGGCGCGTCACGGAGCCGCTTGAGATCGATCACGTTTTTCTAGCGGGTTGGTATGCCAAATTCGAGGCCGCGATACGCGCAGTTTACGTTGACGAGATTCTCCAAGGTGATCCGGCGCGTCTCTAGATTCAGATCGAGAACGTGGAACTTGCCGTAGCGAGGTAATTGCCCCAGGAAAAACACACATCCCAAGCTTGCCGGCCTGGACCGGACTATGAAAACGGAATCCACTCCCACCACGAGCGCCCTGTCAAGCTCGTAACCTTCCAACGGCGCGATCACGATGTTTTCGAAGGCACGGTCGGACGCCTGGATGGCCGATCTCACGTTCAGTCCCAGGGCACCCGTCGTGAAAATCAACGCTCGGCTCTCATCGTCAATGTCAAATGCGATGTCGAACCCCTCGCTTTGGCGATCGGTTCTGGCTGTGAGCCCGAGGGTCACGTCGAAGCCGCTCGCAGCGTTGATCGGGGTTCCCTGCAACGCGTGGAGAGTTACGGTGTCGATGACATTGGGCTGGGTTGCAAGCGGCAGGGCGAGCGTGTTATCGCATCCCGCCGTAAACAAGACCACGCCCAACACAACTGGACCGAACATCAAGCGAGCAAAGGACATAGGGTATCTACCTGTGAGGAAGAAGATTAGTGGGGTCTGGAAATGGGGTCAACCCGAACCGCTTGCTTGACTTCGGCTCAGGGCATCTCTAGCTTGCCGCCGATGGCTACCATCCGTGACTTTGTTCAGGCGCTCGGGCAGCATGAAGGGGTCGAGACCGTCGTCGTATTGGGGAGCGACGGCCTCACGATCGACTCGTTCTCGAGTAACGGGTTGGACTCCGATGGCGTTGCGGCGCTCGTCCCGTCCTTTGTCAATGCTTGTGCGAAACTGGGTGAGGCAGGGATTCGCGGCGAGTTCAACGCCGGTGTGATGGAGTATGGAGATGGCTTTGTGGTGGTCAGTGTGGTCACGGCAGACGCGCTGATAACCGTTGTGGTCCGATCCGGTACCAACGTGGGTGGCCTGCTGTACGAGCTTCGCCGTTATCGCACCGCTATCGCCGAGCTGCTCTGATCCGGCATGCCAGGCACTTCCCTCCCAGGCGACACAAATGCCCCTCTTCCACCGCAGCATTCGGGTCGGCGCAACACCGGGTTGACTCCCGACACCGAAGGACCCGGGTGACTCGCTGGGCGGCGGTCCTGGCGGGCGGGTCCGGCACGCGCTTTTGGCCGCTTTCGACACCGGAGACCCCCAAACAGATGCTCGCTTTGGCGGGCGACGCGTCGCTACTCGAGCAGGCCGTTCGCCGCCTCGAGGGTCTCATCCCGCCTACCCGGATTATCGTTGTGACGGCGGAGCGCCTCCGCTCCGAAACCGCGAAGCTGCTGGCCCATATCCCGAATGAGAACATTCTGGGCGAACCGCAGCCCGCTTCGACCGGCCCGGCACTCACCTGGGCCACCGTGTATGCGGTACAGCGGGATCAGGATGCGTCTATCCTTTCGCTGCACGCGGACTGGTTCGTGGGAGACGACCATGCGTTTCGGGAAACGGCATCGAGAGCGTTGGATGTCGCCGAGGGCCACGACGTGCTCGTCACCGTTGGTATCGTACCGGACCGGCCGGAGGTCGGTTATGGGTACATAGAGCCCGGAGATCCCCTGGAGGGGGAGGGGGAGGGGGAGGAGGACGCCCGCAGCGTGATCCGGTTCACCGAAAAGCCAGGCGGTGAGGAGGCTGTGCGTCTGGTTGCCTCGGGAGCCCTGTGGAACAGCGGGTTGTTCGCCTGGACCGCCGCTCGTTTCCTGGCCGAAACCCGAGCGGTGGCCACAGAGATTTCCGAGGTGTTGGTCCAACTCGAAGCCGGTGCCGTGCAAGACTTCTTCGCCAACGTCCCTGCGATCGCCGTGGATTACTCACACTTCGAGCGGAGTGAGCGAGTAGCCGTCGTTCCCGGCAACTTTTCCTGGGACGATGTCGGTACTTGGAGCGCGCTGTCGCGGGTACGGCCTCAGGACGACTCGGGCAATGTGCTCGTGGGGGATACGGTGCAGCGCGACGCCTCCAATTGCGTGGCCTGGGCGGAAGACGGTGCTGTGGTCATCGACGGGGTTCAGGGGCTGGTAGTGGTGCAAGCAAACGGCGTAACCCTTGTAACCACAGCAGAAAGGTCGGCTCACCTCAAGCAGTTACTCGCCTCTCTTCCGCCCCGGTTCCAGCCCGCTGGCGGGCCGAGCGGCACCGGGCCCCGCCGTACATGACCGACCTTTACCTGATCGATCCCGAACCTACTCCCCAGTGGGCTCCGTTTTGCGACGCGCGCCCCCTGAGCGAGCTGCGTGCGGGCGCGTGGCTGATCCGCGAACGCTGGGAAGCCATCGCAGGCGGCAAGACAAGAGGTATTTTTGGTCACAAAGCCCTTCACGCATTTGTCGAAGACGCCGTGCCGGCGGTGAGTTCTACAGAGTCCCTTCCTGGGCCGATCATTGTCGGCCGCACCGTTTTTGCCCCCACCGGCATCACTCCCAGCCTACCGGCGGCGCCCGCCCGCTTCGTGAACGACGACGCCACCGTTGGATGGTGGGTTCCAGCGGGATCCACGTGGGAAGAAGGCGCGCACGACGATTGGGAGGCAGTTGAACTGGATGGGTTTTTACTGCACGGCGCGTACGACGTTGTCACGGCGCTGGAGCATTTTCTGATTGCGGACGTGGCGGACTTCATCAACGAAGGAGGCGACGGTCTCCCCGATGAATGCGTGGTGATCGGCGATCCGATCGACGTGATTTTGCTCGGCGCTCGCGTCGAGCCCGGGGTCATCTTCGATGTGCGAAAAGGGGCGGTGGTCCTGGAGCAGCATGTATACGTCAGGTCGGGAACGCGGTTTGAGGGCCCTGTGTATGTTGGCCCCGGCACGGAGGTGTTGGGGGGATTGATCCAGGCGTCCGTTTTTGGGCCCCGCTGCCGGGTTCGCGGAGAGATTGCCGATTCTGTATTCCTGGGCTACGCCAACAAGGTGCATGACGGATTCATCGGCCACTCGGTGGTTGGGAGATGGGTAAACCTGGGAGCCGATACCGTTACGTCAGATCTCAAGAACACTTACGGGGTCGTTCGTTTGCGGCTCCGTGACGAGACGATCGAAACGCATCGGCAGAAACTCGGCAGCCTCATCGGAGATCATGCCAAGACCGCTATCGGCACCCTGCTCGAGACCGGGACCGTGATCGGAACCGGTGCCAATGTGTTCGGTGCCACGCGCTCGCCGAAATACGTTGCTCCCTTCGCTTGGGGCACCGATGGTGAGATCATGACTGCCGAAGGATTCCTCACGGTGGCATCTCGCGTGATGCCGAGACGAGACGTCGCCCTGACGGATGAGGTTCGCCGGATGTTGGAGAAACTTCATCGGACGGCTACGCAGCGGTGAAGCTGGCGGTTTTGGGATCGGGGAGCCGCGGCAACGCGTTCGTCGTCACCTCCGGCGGGTGTTCGCTCTTGCTCGATGCCGGGTTCGGTCCGCGCACGTTGGTGCAGCGGGCCAAGAAGGCAGGCATCGACCTCCGTGGGGTGGTGGGCATAGTGCTCACCCACGAACACGGGGATCATGCCAGGGGTGCAGGGGCGCTGGCGCGCAAAGTGGGGTGTCCGATCTTTGCCTCGGGAGGCACGCTCACGGCGCTCGGCGACCGACTGGAAGGAACCAGGCGAAATCGCATCACACCCCATAGGGATACGGCCATTGGTCCGTTCTCGGTGACGGGATGTCGCACTAGTCACGATGCTGCCGAGCCCATGGCGTTCGTGGTCGGGGTGAACGGTGCGAGGCTCGGTTTGGCCTACGACCTGGGCAGGCCTACCGCGGCGGTGCGCTACCTCCTCCGCGGCGTGACCGGTTTGCTACTCGAGGCGAACCATGACGAGATCTTGCTGCGCACGGGTCCCTACCCGGCTTCACTGCGGGCTCGAATAGCGGGTGCGGGTGGGCACTTGTCAAACCGAGCCGCCGGCGAACTCCTGGCGGAACTATGTCATGAAAGAATGGACTCGGTGGTCCTCGTCCATTTGAGCGATCGGTGTAACCGTTCGGACATCGCTCGATCTGAAGTCGAGCAGGCGTTATCGGCAAGAGATTTTCGCGGGGAACTCTTTGTGGCCCATCAGGACGAGCCGCTCGATCCTATTTGGGTGGGTCAGGAGCCTGGTCAGTTCGAGCTGGGGATTGCTGGCTAGCGTCGGTTGAACCTCCCTCACCGTCTGCTGGAGTCTGTTCCCGCGGCTCCCAAGTCGATATCATTTGCGTGAAGGCGTGCGCGATTTCGCCATCGAACTCGGTGCCCGACCGCTCTTCCACATAGGCCAGGACTTTTGATGATGGCCAGGGGTCGCGATAGGGGCGTTTGGTGCGAAGTGCGTCATAGACGTCGCACACATGTACTGTCTTGCTGGCGTAATGGCACTTGCGCTGGTACTTGAACGTCGGGTATCCGCCGCCGTCGAGCATGATGTGGTGCTCATAGGCCACAACAGCGGCGACGTCCAGGCTCTCTTCCCGCGCGATAATGAGCCGGGCTCCTTCGACGGGATGCTGCTTCATGATTTCTCTGTCCCTCTCGTCGAACTTTCCGGGCTTGTTCAGCACCTCCACGGGAATCTTCACCTTCCCAAGATCGTGGAGCAGGCCTGCCATACCGAATGCTCGAGCGTCCCTCGCCCCGACGCCAAGCCACTCGGCGAGAGCCATCGCCAGCACACTGACGTTTAGGGCGTGGGTTGTGGTGTATTCGTCGAAATGGCGCATCCGGAGGAGCGGCATAACCACTTGCCGATCGCCGTGCATGGCTACCGAAAGGCCGCGTACCACCGCCTCTGACTCCATCATGGGAAGCTCATTGCCGTCCCGCAGCTCCTCATGGACCCACGTGATGGTGTCCACTTCATCGCTGAGGCCAAGGGCGATCGTCGCGGTTTTGGGTTCCTCCGGCGGGAGATCGGACTCATCCCCGACGCCGACAGCTCCGTAGCGAATGCCCGTCGGCCGCGTCTGTCGGGCTTCGGTGGAATCCGGTAGGCGCCTGCCGAGTCTGCCGACGATGTCGTCTAGTAGTACCTCTAGTTCCTCCACAGGAATCGGGATGTTGGCGTCGAACTCGAGCCGTTGCATCCCAATGCCGGCCAGTCGGTTGCTCCACTCCCAATCTCGCATCTCGCGAAGTGGGACCTTCCCGAGCACCACTTCGCTGCCCAGGAACGAGAACGATGGCCGTGGGTTCTTTGCCAGAAGGTCTTGAAGGTGCCGAAACACTTCATCCAGGGCACGTTGCCGCGAGCTGTGTCCAGCGGGGGTACAACCACACTGCTGAGAGTGCCTGGGCAAAGGCGTGGAGAAACCTGGAGGCCTCAACCATCGCTTCCCTGTGGTTCGCGGACGACGGCCGCGATCTCCGGATCGCGCCTGCGCGCCGCAAGATTGAGAACCGGGCGGACGCGGTGCTCATCCCGGTGCCCACAAAGCGCACCGAGGGCAGCAAGATATTCCGCAGTCTTGGGGGGGTGTTTCCAGCGGAACAGCGCTCGTTTGGGTTGGGTTATCCTCAACAGCGTGCTGATTGCCGCTTCGCCGCCAGCCGAACCAAGCACACGAATGGCAGCCACTCGCAGGTCTGTTGGTCCGTCGATTGCCCGGGAGATTACCAGGGGGATTGGCGCTTTGGGACAGTCGTCCATGGCAGCGGCTAGGGCGAGCCGGACGGTCTTCTCTTCACTATCCGTCAATCCATAGCTAATCCCTTTTTCACGGAGTGGCGGCATGCGGAACATGATGTGCATTGCCTCCAATCGAACCCGGTGATCCTCATGCCGAAGGAAGCCATCCAGTTTGAACGACTCCGGCAGTTCGTCGAGTCCGTTGAGGAGGGTAAGCATGTTTCGCGTCACGTACCACCTGGCGTCATCGATTCGGCGGACAGCTGCTTCCCCCGCCTCGGATCCCAGTAGTGCGAGCCGGTCTAGCAGCCATCTGCGTACCTGGCTCGATTCCGATTCCATCAGGGCTTCCAGCATCGGTTCGATTGCCTCACTCCCGACCAATTCGATGATAGCGTCCAGCAACTGGGGCTCTAGCATCTCAGCATCGAGAATTTGTTCTAGGAGTCTCACGACTTGCTCTTTGCTGCCCACAAGAGATTGCGTCAGCGCGCTTGCTTCATTGTCCTTCATACGGGCGATCAGCCACGTTGCTTCATTGTCTTTGATGATCTGTTGCACAGCGTCTGAAACGACGTTTCCCATGGCGTCGATTTCCAACGCCATCTCGACTATCCGCTTTGGCTCTGCCTCGAAGAGCTGTCCTCTAGACACCACAAAGATTGGCGCGGCTGCTGCCATCCCCCGCAAGGCGGTCGTGTAAGCATCGGGGTTGGGATCTTTCAGTGACCACCCTCCGATCAATTCTGTGATCTGCTCCTCGAGCGCGTTTTCGGCGTGTTGGCTTTGGGTGCCGGTTGACTGCTCTGCATGGTGTGAGAGCTTCCGAAGCATGCGAAGCATGTAGTCGGAAATCCCCTCACCTTCCGTCGTGGCGGTGGCCTCCAGCAGTTTGATCACGCTACCGGATTTCATGCCTTGCGACGCATTCATCAAGAATTGGCGACGTTGCGAGACGTCACCGCCCATGAGCATCAGTCGTTCGAGCGTGGCGGAGTCCATCTCCGACACGAGCTGTCCCATCCGCTGGTTCAATTGCATTGCGTCGGCGCCGCTGGCGGTTCTCAGTTCCTCAGCTATCTGCAACAGGTATCCCACGATGACCTGATCGTACGCATCGCTCTCCGGGTGGCGTGAAATCGCGCGTGCAACGGCTACGGGGTCGTGTACGACTTGCTCCGCTGCCTGTTCGGCTCCTTCCTCAAAATCCCCATCCGAGCGCTCCGCTCTGACCATGGCAGCCCTGGCCAGTCCAACCCAGAGCTGCGCGTACCGCGTACGTGCTCGGCGTAGTTGGTCGTCTTCTTCGCTCGTTCCCGCGTCGTCTACTAGCCTCAGATCGTCATACGCCACAGGATGCAGACGGATGTGGGGTTGTTGCTCTCTTCTCTCCCGAGGCCCGAGGCCCAGCGGTTGACCACCACGGTCGGGATCCGCTGCGATCAGGGTCAGAAATTCTAGAATTTCGCCCGGCGTCACTCCTTGATGGAAACTGACAGCCCCGAGGTGGTGGTGGTGCAACCGCCCGGCCAGCTCCTGCAAGACGGGGTTGTGGGAATCCGTAGCAACCCCTTCGATAATCAGCTGATCCCTTGCGACGCCCAACGAGAGGGTTCCGCTTTGCTGCAACAACCGATTCAGGCTTTCCGTCACACGAGCCGCTGCCGGCCCCAGCGACGGATGATCCGCGGGGTACATGGCGTGTTTGTGGATTGCGATCGAAAGCTCGATCAGGCAGCGGGCTAATTCACCTGAAAACGCGGCGTCAGATCGACCAGCGCCGGTGCTTCGCTCGGCGTGCTCTTGCGGTCTTTCGGAATCGCTGCTGTTGGGTGGCATCAACAAAAAGCGGGCCGAAGAAGGTCTGAGAACTGTGTCGACGCACGCGACTTACCCGCAGCACGCAACGATGAGGGCCCTACGGACAGGCTTGGCATGGGACAATATTAACAACCAGCGGGCACTCGCACCAACAGGCCCACCCTCATGGATCAGGGCCGCTAGCTGTTGCGACACACGGCGACAAGCGGGCGTCAGTGAGGGATGCCCTGTCGGGTACATCCCGTGTTTGGGCAGGGCGATGGAAAGCTCGCTAGGAGAAAATCGGCTATGTCTGGGTATCCAGACGGTGCCAAGTGGGCCCTAGGTCATGGCTCGTCGATCCGCAGGGGGAGGCGGCGGGATCTCCACCCCTTCAGCTAGGGGAGCCGACGGCCCAATCCTATCGAGTTCCATCGGCTCCTCGAGATCGCCTCCCGACAGGGTCATCCTCTTCTTTCCGCGAAGCTTGTAGGCATAGACCATCCATTCGTCACCCAGCGCAATGTGGATGGAATCGGCCTCTAGCCGCCACCGGACCGTATCATCACCGAACGAGGCAGAAGAATCCGCACGGATCACCACTTCTTGCGGTCCGTCGGGTGTTTGTACGCGCCACGTGCCGGAGATATCAGGAAGCGCAGCTTGGGACGCTAGCGATCCCGGGAATCCGAGACCGAACATGAAGAGCAACAACAATATCCTGGTTCGCATGACACAACTTTACCCACTGGCTGAGACTCACGCCATTGGCCTCCGCCCTCGTCTAGGACTCTCGGTAGCAGGTTGGGATGGCATGAAAAGGCCCCGGATAGCTCCGAGGCCCTTCCAGATCAGCCAGCCCAACGGTTTTCTAGCCGAGTGGGTCAGGCTTAATACATGCCCGGCATCCCGCCGCCCGCCGGCGGTTCTGCCGGCTCGTCTTCCTTTCGCTCGACGACCACGCACTCCGTGGTCAGGAGGAGACTTGCCACCGATGCTGCGTTTTGCAGAGCAGTCCGGGCCACCTTCGTGGGATCGATAACGCCGGCCTTCACGAGGTCTTCGTACGTGTCGGTCAGCGCGTTGTACCCGTGGTTTTTGTCGTTTGCCTTGCGGACGCGGTCCACGACGATCGAACCTTCGGCTCCGGCATTCACGGCGATGCAGCGAATCGGCTCTTCGAGCGCCCGACGCACGATATTGGCGCCGATCTGCTCGTCGCCGTCTTCCAGCTTCATCTTTTCGACCGTCGCTTGCGCCCGCAAGAATGCGACACCACCGCCGGGCACGATGCCCTCTTCGACGGCGGCGCGGGTCGCATGCAGGGCGTCCTCTACCCGGGCTTTCTTTTCCTTCATCTCGGTCTCGGTAGCCGCACCGACGTTGATAACCGCCACGCCACCGGCGAGCTTCGCGAGACGCTCCTCAAGCTTTTCTTGGTCGTAATCCGAGGTGCTCTTGTCGATCGCGCTCTTGATCTCCTTAATCCGGCCCTGGATGTCTTCTTGCTTCCCATTGCCGTCAACGATCGTCGTGTCGTCCTTGTCGATCACGATACGCTTGGCCTGGCCGAGGTCGCTGACTACTGCGTTTTCGAGTTTGAAGCCGACCTCCTCGCTGATCACCTGACCACCTGTGAGGACCGCGACGTCCTGCAGCATGGCCTTGCGACGATCCCCAAAGCCGGGCGCCTTGACGGCGCAGATCTTCAGAGTGCCGCGAAGCTTGTTGACGACTATGGTCGCCAGCGCCTCGCCCTCGACATCCTCGGCGACGACCAGCAACGGCTTGCCGGTCTGTGCAATCTTCTCCAGGATCGGGAGCAGGTCCTTCATGGCCGAGATCTTCTTGTCGTGGATGAGAACGTATGCCTCCTCCAGCACGGCCTCCATCTTCTCCGAATCGGTGACGAGATAGGGCGACAAGTAGCCGCGGTCGAATTGCATGCCGTCGACCGTCTCGAGCTCTGTCTCCAAACCCTTGGCTTCCTCCACCGTGATAACGCCGTCCTTGCCAACCCGCTCCATCGCCTCGGCGATGAGATCGCCGATCTCAGCATCGTTGTTCGCCGAAACGGAAGCTATTTGGGCAATCTCCTTCTTGCCCGCAGTGGCTTGGGACATCTTCTTCAATTCCCCGACGACCACCGCTACGCTCCTGTCGATGCCCCGCTTGATGGCCATGGGATTCACCCCGGCCGTCACGTTCTTGAGCCCTTCGGTGAAGATGGCCTGGGCCAGCACGGTGGCGGTCGTGGTGCCGTCGCCTGCAACGTCGGATGTCTTGGTAGCAACCTCCTTGACCATCTGCGCGCCCATGTTCTCGACCGCATCGGGCAATTGCACTTCCTTGGCAACCGTCACACCATCCTTCGTTATTGTGGGGCTGCCAAATTTCTTGTCGAGGACGACGTTACGGCCCTTGGGACCGAGCGTCACCCTTACCGCATTGGAGAGCTGATCGATACCCTTTTTCAGTTGCGCGCGGGCATCGACGTCGAAATGTAGTTCCTTAGCTGTAGCCATTGATCTGCCTCCCTATTCGTTCACCCGTCGATGACGGCGAGGACGTCGGCTTCTTTGACGATGAGATATTGCTCGTTGTCGAGCGTGACTTCCGTACCGCTGTACTTGCCATACAGCACTGTTTGGCCCTCAGAGAGCTCCATGGGAACGCGTTCGCCCTTCTCAAACCGACCCGGGCCAACTGCCACGATATTCCCCTGTTGCGGCTTCTCTTTGGCGGTATCTGGGATGTACAGACCACCGCGCATCTCTTCTGATTCTTCCTTGGGCAGGATCACAACGCGATCGCTCAATGGCTTCACGCCTAGCTTCTTCTTCGTTTTCGATGCAGTCGTCATGACGCAGCACCTCCGTCAGCCTATAATCTGTTAGTGAAAAATGCCCTATGTGGCTAGCACTCAACGTTGTCGAGTGCTAGGAAGCGGAATATACCGACCTTCTGGTACCAGTCAAGTCCCGATGAAGTTGACTGCCCACTTACCGCTCACCGCCATCTTCCAGCTCCACTCCGAGCCCCTCTGCCAGGCGGTTCACGTAGTTGTAATAGGCGCTCACCTGGCACAGATCGAGGATTGCTGCGTCGCTCAGGCCGATTTCTCGCAGGTGTTGAACGTCAGCCTGCTCCATCTCTGAAGGGGTGAGTGTGAGTTTGACGGCATAGTTGAGCATCGCCCGTTCACGCGGCGACAACTGCGCCTCACGGTAGTCCCGCTCGATGGAGGCCCTGCGATCATCGTCCTTCAACAGCCGACGGAGGCCCGCTCCGTGGTGGTGCAGTCAATAGAAGCAGTCGTTTGTCTTCGAGACGACCACGGCGATCATCTCTCGATCTGCCCTGGAAAGCTCCGATGGACCCCGCATTAGGTGGGCGTAAAGCCGGTAATGATCCTCGAGCGATCTTGGGTTGAGGGAGTGGATCTTGAGGATATGGTCGATGCCTCGTCGGGTGCCGTAGCGCTCGTAGCTCTCCTTGAGCCGACCGGTGGCAGCCTTTTCTTCAATCCATTCGATCCAGGGCATGTGTGGTTGAGCCGGTGTGAGTGTGGTTCGTGACTGTTGCGGGAATGCGGCCTGACAAGCGGCTCTCAAAGGATTCGCCGGGCGAGGACCCAGCGGCGTTGCCACCAGCGGCTGTTCGGGTCGGTTGCTATGAGGCTGGAGATGGCCACGCCGTATGACCTGCTGTGAATGAATTGGCCGTCGCCGATGTACAGCCCCACATGGGTGATGCGGGAGCTGCGCTCGACCGAAAACCCCAGGATGTCTCCGGGTCGAAGGTATGCTACGCGCGGTTCTACGTAGGATCCCGTCCGGGCTTGATCACGGCTCACTCGCGGTAGGATGATGCCGTTCTCACCGTAGGCGTACTGGATCAAGCCGGAGCAGTCGAAACCGTTCTCATCAGTGCCGCCCCATTGGTAGGGCGTCCCCATGACGTCTATCGCCGTTTGCACTACGTTGGCGGCGGTTTTGGCGGTGGCTTCCGAGGCGCCGCTCGAGCGGCCGATCCCCTGGATGTCGGATTCCGAGGGTGGAACGAATTTAGGGCCGTTGCTGCGGGACGTCTCCGTGGAAGCCCCGGCGTCCCTGGGAGCGGGACGCCTCGGTCGGGGAATGGGAGTCGCGCGTCGTGCGCCGCCGAAGTGAAGGGCGAGGCCCCCTCGCAAGTGCCATCCCTTACGATCGGTCGCCGGGTCGAACCGCCAGAAGCCTTCGGTCCATCTGTCCTTTTCAACGCGGTAGCGCAATTCACCCGAGAGTGTGAAGAAGGACAGTGGCCGTAAGGCGTACCCCATTCCAGAGCTCCAGACTCCGTTCAGGCTTCCGCCGTCGTGCCGCATGGCCAGCCCACCTGACCCGATAGCGTATAACCCACCGCTCCCGCGGCCGATCGCGAGCGTAAGCTGACCGCCGGTTTGAGTGCGACCTAACGCCGCCCCCCGATCATCGAGGTGCGTGGCGCCGATCCCCACGGCTACCGGCCCGAACCAAGGCCTGTAGTAGGTGAAGGAATAGATCTCGCCGACCGTTCCGTCGCGCCACCACCGCCCGTAGGAGAAATCCAAGTCGGCGGCCTGGGCCGCCAAGTCGGCCCCGAACGGCAGAAGAGCCGCCAGGAGGCAGCTCATGGGTAAAGTCGGTAGCGGTTTCATGTTCCCTAAGTCCAAATGTAGCAATCATATAGGGAATCGTCAATAAAGCGAGTGGGGAGTGGGGAGTGGGCCCCGCCCCACCCCCGGGGTGGTGTGGTGGACGGCCCGCTCCCCAACCCCACTCCCCACTCCCAGCTTGCGTATATTCCCCCCATGCCAACCGTCACCGTAACCCGCCGAGTCCATTTCAGCGCCGCACACCGCCTGCACAACCCCGAATTGTCCGAGGAGGAGAACCGCCGGATCTTCGCCCTGTGCAACAACCCGAACTATCACGGACACAACTACGAGCTGGACGTGTCATTGGAGGGCGAAGTGGACCCTGGGACAGGTTACGTGGTGGATTTGGGTGTCATCAAGCGGATTGTCGAAGAGCGGGTGCTGTGCCGTCTCGACCACAAGAATTTGAACCTTGATGTGCCCGAATTTCGGGAACTCAACCCCACCACCGAGAACATCGTGATCGTGATCTGGCGGATGCTGGAAGACGCCCTTCCCGGGCGATTGAAGAGGTTGGTGTTGTGGGAGACGCCGAGGAACTACGTGGAGTATTGCGGTGAGCGGTGAGTGGGACGGGGCGCTGCAAGAAGAGGGAGGAGGGCGCCAACCTTTCCCCTCTCTCCCCTCTCTCCTCACCCAGCCAGCGTCGCGCTCAGCAACTCCCGGTTGAGGTAGGCGATGAAGTCGATGGTGATCTCTTTCGGGCATGCCGTCTGGCACGCTCCATGGTTGGTGCAGTAGCCGAAGCTCTCCGACTCCATCTGCTCAACCATGTTCAGCACCCGCTGCCGCCGCTCCGGTTGGCCCTGAGGAAGCTTGCTGAGGTGGGCCACCTTGGCCGCGGTGAACAACATCGCCGAGGCGTTGGGACAGGCAGCCACACACGCTCCACAACCGATGCACGCCGCCGCATCCATTGAGGTGTCGGCTACGCTCTTGGGCACGGCGACGGCGTTGGCGTGGGGGGCACTACCGGACCGCACAGAGATGTACCCACCGGCCTCGATGATACGGTCCAGCGCGCTGCGGTCTACCACCAGGTCTCTGATCACTGGAAACGCTTTGGCGCGCCACGGCTCGATCCACACCTCATCGCCGTCCTTGAAGCTACGCATGTGAAGCTGGCATGCCGTGATCGCCGGTTTGGGTCCGTGAGGCACCCCATTGATCACCATTCCGCACGAGCCGCAGATGCCTTCCCGGCAGTCGTGTTCGAACGCTATGGGGTCCTTGCCCGCTTCGATCAGCTCTTCGTTGACCACATCGAGCATCTCCAAGAACGACATGTGGGGTGACACATTTTTGGCGGCATAGCGCTCGAATCGCCCCCGCGCGGTCGGGCAGGCTTGGCGCCACACGTTTAAAATGATCTGCATTACTTGTAGCTCCGCCGTGTCAGGTTCACGTATTCGAACTCCAAAGGTTCCTTGTGAAGGACGGGTTCGTGTCCGACGCCGGTGAACTCCCATGCCGAGACGTGTGCGAAATTCTGGTCGTCGCGCTTCGCCTCGCCTTCTTCTGTCTGATGTTCCACACGGAAGTGGCCGCCGCAGGATTCCTCACGATCCAGGGCGTCTCGGCACATCAGTTCGGCGAACTCGAAGAAATCTGCCACTCGGCCGGCCTTCTCGAGTTCTTGGTTGAACTCCTCGCCCTCCCCACTCACCTGCAGGTCATTCCAGAACTGCTCGCGTATTTCCGGGATCTTGGCGAGTGCGTCTTGCAATCCACTCGCATTACGTGCCATGCCGCATTGATTCCACAGCAATTTCCCTAGCTCGCGGTGGAACGAATCGACGCTCCGGGTACCGTTCACGTTCAGCAACCGCTGAACGCGTTCGCGCACTTCTTGTTCGGTTTGATTGAAGGCCGGGTGGTCGGTGCCGACCGGCGTTCCGTCGGTTCGAGCGAGGTAATCGGCGATGGTATACGGGAGGACGAAATAACCGTCAGCGAGTCCCTGCATCAGGGCGCTGGCGCCGAGTCGGTTGGCTCCGTGATCGGAAAAATTCGCTTCTCCGATCACATGTAATCCCGGGATGGTGCTCATCAGGTTGTAGTCAACCCACAGTCCGCCCATCGTATAATGCGGAGCCGGATAGATCCGCATCGGGACCTCGTACGGATTCTCACCGGTGATTTGCTGATACATGTCGAAGAGGTTGCCGTAGCGTTCGGCGATCTCCGACTGTCCGAGGCGCTGGATGGCGTTGCGGAAATCGAGGCATACACCTCGGCGGTTCTCGCCGACCCCCCTGCCCTCGTCCACGGCCTCTTTGGCACGACGCGACGCAACATCGCGGGGGGTGAGATTGCCAAAGCTCGGATAGATACGCTCGAGGTAGTAGTCCCTGTCTTCTTCCGGAATGTCTTTCGGTCTACGACTGTCACCCGCCTTCTGCGGTACCCAAATGCGCCCATCGTTGCGCAGCGACTCGCTCATCAGCGTGAGCTTTGACTGATACTCACCAGCTTGCGGTATACAGGTTGGGTGGATTTGCGTGAAGCAGGGGTTTGCAAAGGCCGCACCTCGTTTGTGCGCCCGCCACGTCGCCGTCACGTTGCATCCCTTGGCGTTGGTGGAGAGAAAGAAGATGTTGCTGTACCCGCCGGTGGCCAGGACCAGCGCGTGGGCGGCCACCGAGTGGATTTCCCCCGTAACGAGGTCGCGTACGACGATTCCGTGGGCGTGGCCGTTTACAATGACCAGGTCGAGCATCTCGGTGCGGGTGAACATCTCGACTCTACCCGCTGCGACCTGGCGTTGGAGAGCTTGATAGGCCCCGAGCAGTAATTGTTGTCCCGTCTGGCCGCGAGCGTAGAACGTGCGCGATACCTGCGCTCCCCCGAACGAACGGTTGGCCAGCAGGCCGCCATACTCCCGAGCGAACGGCACGCCCTGGGCTACACACTGGTCGATGATGTTGAGGCTGATCTCCGCCAGCCGGTAAACGTTCGATTCTCTCGCTCTGAAATCACCGCCCTTGATCGTATCGTAGAAGAGGCGGTAGATGGAATCTCCGTCGTTTTGGTAGTTTTTCGCGGCGTTGATCCCGCCTTGAGCCGCGATGCTATGGGCACGGCGGGCGCTGTCTTGAAAGCAGAAGCACTTGACGTTGTAACCCAACTCGCCGAGCGTGGCTGCTGCTGAGGCGCCGGCGAGCCCGGATCCGACCACGATGATATCGTACTTCCGTTTGTTGGCGGGGTTCACCAGCTTCATCTCGAAGCGGTGATTTTCCCATCTGGTTTCTATCGGTCCCGACGGGACCATCGAGTAGAGCTCCATAGCGATTTCGTTCTCGTCTATTGGATGATTCCGGTCAAAACGGCCACCGGAATGGAGATGTTACCGATGACGATGGTCGCTGCGATGAAAGCTGATAGTGGGCGCCACCGCTCGTGGTTCTCCTGGTTCACACCCAATGTTTGCAGCGAGCTCCAAACGCCGTGATAGATGTGAAATCCGACGGCGATCATAGCGACGATATATGCGGCCGACGCACCAAGGGACTGAAAGCCACGAACGAGGTTGTGATACGGATCCCCGGGAACGAAGGCCGGATGCGCGTTTCCCCACGTGAGGTGCATGAGATGGTAGAGCACGAAGGCGAAAATGATCGTGCCGCCCCAACGCATGGTGCGTGAGGCATAGGTGTCTTCGAGGTGTACCGGACGCTGATAGTTCACGGGACGTGCGGCCCGGGCCATGAGCCACAGTTGGATTGCCGCTGTCACATGAAGGATCAGCGCCAGCAGCAACACGCCGCGCCCGATCCATAGTATTTCGGAGTGTCCGAATACGGGGGCGCCCACCTCACGGAGGAATTCCGCATAGCTGTTGAAGCTGGCCGGCCCAAGGTACACCTTGAGGTTGCCTGCCAGGTGAACCACGACGTAGCCGAACAGCAACAGCCCCGTCACACCCATGACCGCTTTCTTCCCCACCGAACTGCGGTACAGCCGGAGTATTCGCCGCATGCTCATACGCAGTCTCGCGCGCACTGGGCCCCATGCCCGGCTGCGCGTTCAGATATTGGTGGTGTGTTCAGGAGAATGAGCGCTAAGTGCTGGCGCCTGCCCGCTCCCTACACCCTATTCCCTCTCCCTGCCGCTTACAGGCTAACGGCTGACATCGTCTGGCGCACGTGCTCGGCCGATTTTTCGAGGGCCACCCGCTCTGCCTTGCTGAGTTCGACCTCGATAATCTGCTCCAGGCCCGAGGCGCCCAGCTTACAAGGGACGCCGAGATAAAGGTCTCGGAACCCGAACTCCCCCTCGAGCCATGCTGCGCATGGGAGGATTCGCTTCTTGTCCTTCAGGATGGCCTCCGCCATTTGCACGGCAGCCGCGGACGGTGCGTAATACGCCGAGCCGGTTTTCAAATAACCGACTATCTCCGCTCCACCATTGCGGGTCCGCTCCACAATCTCGTCGAGCCTGCTGCCATTCATCATTTGGGTGACGGGGATTCCGGACACCGTCGTATATGAAATTAGCGGGACCATCGTATCACCGTGACCTCCCAATACCATTGCCTGAATGTCTTCTACCGATACATCGAGTGCATCGGCGATGAAGCTGCGGTACCTCGCCGTGTCAAGCACGCCTGCCATGCCGATGACACGGTTGCGCGGAAAACCCGTCACTTCCTTGGCTACCCATGCCATGACGTCGAGTGGGTTCGAGACCACGATGACGATCGCGTCGGGCGAGCACTTCTTGATCTCTTCGCTTACCGACTTGACGATAGCAACATTCGTCCGCGTCAAGTCGTCTCGGCTCATTCCCGGCTTTCGCGCGATGCCTGCGGTGACGATGAACATTTCGCTCCCCGCAGCCGGGCCGTAGTCGTTAGAACCGATCACGCGAGAGTCGAAGCCCTCGATCGGGGCTGACTCCCACTGGTCCAACCCTTTCCCCTGGGGAATTCCCTCGATCACGTCAATCAGCACGATCTCACGTGCCAGCTCTTTCTCGGCGAGGCGCTGCGCCGCAGTCGCGCCAACATGCCCTGCACCTACTACCGTTATTCTGTTCATTGGAAGCGTCCGATGGGCTATTTAAGGTTCGTTGGGGGCATTGTTCAGATCCAGCCCGATTTGCCTGATACCCTCATACAGCACGATCCCCACTGCTGTAGCAAGATTCAGATTGCGAATACCGTCCCGCATGGGGATACGGAACATACGGTCCGGATGTTTTTCGCGGATGCGTTGCGGCATGCCCTCAGTCTCGTTGCCAAACACCAAGACCGAATTCTCAGCAAACGGCGCCTCGACGTGCGACCGGTCACCGTGTGCGGTGAAATATAAGCAACGATCGCGCGACACAGCCTCTCGAAACGCACGCCAATACGGGTGAATCCACAAGTCGACGTGATCCCAGTAGTCGAGGCCCGCCCGCTTGAGCTCGTGGTCGTCGAGCGAGAAGCCCATGCGCCCTACGACGTGGAGTGCCGTCCCGCTGGCGGCGCACAAACGGCCAACGTTGCCCATGTTCGGAGGAATACGCGGTTCGATTAATACGACCGAAAGAGCCATTCGATTCCGGGTGGTGCGTCAGGCAGTCTTCGGTTTGGTACCCGCTTCCGGCCGATCGCCCTCGCGCCACGCCGCTGAGCCGTCCTCGAAGATCTCCTTCTTCCACACTGGCAGGCGCTTCTTGGCTTGTTCAATGGCGTAGCGGCACGCGGCGAACGCATCGGCCCGGTGCGGAGCCGCCGCCGCGATGGCGACGCTCGACTCGCCCACCGGAACCCGGCCGACTCTGTGCATTCCCGCGACTCGGGAACCGGGCCACTGCGCGGCGGTTTCGGCCATGATCTTGGAGAATTCGGCCTCGAGCATCTCCTCGTACGCCGAATAATCAATCGCTTCCACCGGTCCGTCGCCGTCACCCCGACGCACCGAGCCGACGAACACTGCCGTCCCACCCAATTCCGGACCGGCCACTGTGGTGAGCAATCCGAGGACGTCGATGGGCCGAGGGGTTATGAACCGCACGCCTTACCCGCCGACCAGGGGGGGCAGCAACGCCAACTCGTCACCCTCGCGAAGAGGCATTTCGACTAATACATGCTCCAGGTTGACCGCCACCAGCGGCCGCTCGGGAAGCAAGTGGCCGTTGGGAACGCTCTTGCGCAGCAGCTTCACCGCGTCACCCACCGTCGCCGGCTCGGCAATCTGCAACGTGGTCTCTTCGAGCCCCAAGATTTCTGCATAACGCGCAAAGGCGCGAACGGTCACCGTAACCGTGGTGGAAGAGGAAAGTGCTTCAGAGAGGCGCATACAACGCAAAAATGTACCGACCGCCCACGGGCATGTCACCCCTTGGAGCGCGCCGCCCAAGGGCCCGTTGCCCGAAAACCACACTGAGATTTGTAAGTGGGGCTTGCGTTCGAGGAGTGGCGTCTACCGGACGGGAATGATGTTCGGCTGCGTGGCCTGCGCTGCCTCGGCGTCGGCGATAACGGCCCTCAGTTCCTTAGAGGGTTTGAAAACCGGAACTGGACGTGCCGCGACCTCCACCGGCTCCCCGGTGCGCGGGTTCCGTGCCATACGGGTCTTCCGGTTTCTGATCTTGAAGGTGCCGAATCCCCGAATCTCGATGTTGTGCTGGTCGGCTAAAGCCTCCTTCACAGCTTCAAGGAATGCATCAACCACCCGAGCACAGTCCTTCTTCGAAATCATGGGGCCCGCCGTTCTGGCAATCGTGGCGGTAACCTTCTCGACGAGATCAGCCTTCGTCATCTAACCCCTCGGCAAGCTGAAAAAGAGGCGTTTCGGTGCCCCCAACCTTGGGCACCGGGGTGGCCATATTATGAGCTTACTTGTTTGCTGTCAAGGGTTTGGAGAAATTCAGCGAAGTGCGATCGGGCGTCATGGGGCCCCGGAGAGGACTCGGGATGGTACTGAACGCCGAAAAATGGGAGGTCTCGGTGCCTGAGTCCTTCTACGGTGTGGTCATTGAGGTTAAGGTGGGTCACCTCAAGCTCCTTGGCACCTGGCACGCCCTTACTCGTTCCCCTGACTGCAAATCCGTGATTCTGGCTGGTAATCAGCACCTTTCCCGTGGACAAATCCAAGACCGGATGATTGCCCCCGCGATGGCCGTAGGGGAGCTTCTCGGTCTCCGCCCCGAACGCTAAGGCGAGCAGTTGATGGCCCAGGCAGATGCCGAAAGTGGGCAGGCCGGACCCGGCCAATTCCCGGATCGGATCCAGCACGTACTCCACCGCGGATGGATCGCCGGGGCCGTTAGAGAGGAAGAGGCCGTCGGGATTCAGCTCGCGAACTCTGCTCGCCGAGGTCTGAGCGGGCACCACAGTTACCCGACAATCCATCGATTCGAGGATCCGGAGGATGTTTTCCTTCATGCCGAAATCGTAGGCCACGATGTGATGGCTGGCTTGTGAGTTGCCGACGGTGCGCTCGTGGTCGATGGTCACCGCAGACGCTAGATCCTGGCCGACCATCCGGGGACTCGCGTCCAACCTTTCCCTGGCCTCATCGTCAGGCTGGGCACCGAGTCCGATGACGGCACGCATCGCGCCCTCCGAGCGGATGTGGCGGGCGATCTTGCGAGTGTCGAGATCCTCGATGATCGGGATCCCCTTCTCGGCAAGCCAGTCGTCCAGCCCTCCTGACGCGCGCCAGTTCGAGTGGACCCGTGAAAGCTCTCGCACGAGAACACCGGAGACCTGGGGCTTTCCTGAACGGGACTCGACGTCCTCGGGGTTGACGCCATAGTTGCCGATCATTGGGGTCGTCATCACCACGATCTGGCCTAGGTACGAGGGGTCGGTGAAGACTTCCTGGTAACCGGTGAGGTTGGTGGTGAAGACGATTTCGCCGGTGGTCCCGGCGCTCAATGACAATGGATGGCGGGTGGTCCCTCTGAACCACGCGCCATCCTCGAGGAGTACGTATGCCTGTTTCAGTCGACGGCTTTTCCTAATTCCCGATTGAATCTTGGAGGATGTTGGCTTCGGGCTGGGCGGGAAGCGGCAGCTGTATGGGGCTGGGAGCTTCTACTTGGCCTTCCAGGACCGAGCGCGGGGCCGCGGTGCTGGCGCTCATGCCCGAAAGAACCAGCGAGATGCCGAGGAAAATCCCGCCGCACCACCACGACATCTTGGTGAGAATGGTGGTGGCCTGCCGGCCGCCAAAAAATGAATCCGTGGATGCTCCGCCTCCCATCGCGGCCAGCCCGCCGCCCTTGCCTGCCTGCAACAGGACCACCGCCGCCAGCAGCACCGAATCCACAATCAGCACAAGAACAAGAAACGTAAACACGTCATAAGCCTCGTCGGGGGCGCAAGATACCGACCCCCGAGCTGGTAGTCAATCGAGCCCAACCGCACAGATTGCTTGCCACGATTCGGGATCGAGCGAGGCACTGCCCACCAGCACTCCGTCGATCTCGTCCTCGCTCAACAATTCTTGGGCATTCCCCGGCTTGACGCTTCCGCCGTAGAGCACAGGCACATTCCCACCCGCCACCGCCCGCTCTTCGAACCAGCTGTGAATGGCAGCATGGACTGCTGCCGCATCGGCGGGCGTCGCGTTCTTCCCCGTTCCAATTGCCCAAACGGGCTCGTATGCAACGACGATCCGGGCGAGGGATTCGCCGTCGAGGCCGTCCAGCGCGGCGAGTTGGCGAGGGATCACCGCCAGTGTCTTTCCGTTGTCGCGTTCTTGGAGCGTCTCACCCACACACAGCAGGGGAGTCATTGCGGAGTCCAGCACGGCCCGGACCTTCCTTCCGGTCTCGCCGTCGGTCTCGCCGAACACGTGGCGACGTTCCGAGTGCCCCACCAGGACAGCTCGAGCGCCGGCGTCTTTCGCCATCGAGACGCTGAGCTCTCCGGTAAACGCTCCCTTGGGCTCCCAGTACACGTTCTGGGCGCCCACGAGGATGCCCGGGAGTCGGGCCACCCGTTGTGACACGCTTTCGATGGACACCGCGGGCGGAAAAAACCACACCTCCCTCCCGGACTCGTGTTGGTACCCATCTAGGAAGCGATCGAGAAACCCCCGGGCGTCCGGCGGCCCATGATTCATCTTCCAATTGGCTGCAAAGATGGTCTTCGTCATGCGTCATCCAAGGCTGCTATTGCGGGAAGCTCCTTACCTTCGAGGTACTCGAGCGACGCACCGCCGCCGGTGGATACGTGAGTCACGCGATCCTGTAGGCCTAGGTTGGCGATTGCCGCCGCAGAATCGCCGCCGCCCACAACCGTCGTGGCACCATGGGAGGTGGCATCGGCCAAGGCAAGCGCGACGGTTCGTGTTCCGGCATCGAACGGTGGGGTCTCGAACGCTCCCATCGGCCCGTTCCACACCACGGTGGCGGCATCACGAATGGTTGCGGCGAAAGAGTCTCCGGTGGCGCTGTCGATGTCGTACATGGCCCACGCGTCGGGAATGGCATCTCGAGGTACCTGACGGACGGCGGCGCTGCCGCTGATCTCCTGTGCGATCGTTGCGCCTTGGGGAAGGATGATCTTGCCTTTCTCGCGCTCCAACAGATCCTTGGCCAATCCGACCTTCTCCGGTTCGACCAAAGAATTGCCCACTTGGTATCCCAAGGCCGCGAAGAACGTACACGCCATCGCCCCGCCGATGAGGATCGTATCTACTTTGGGGAGCAAGGCTTCAATTACGTCGATCTTGCCCGAGACCTTTGCACCGCCGAGAACGGCAACGAAGGGCCGCCTCGGCGCCGCCAGCGCTTCACCTAGGTATCGCAGCTCCTTGGCCATCAGGAATCCGGCCACTGCCGGCGACAACAGGGCGGCAACGCCTACCGTGGATGCGTGGGCTCGGTGTGCGGTGCCGAAAGCATCGTTCACGAAGAAGTCACCGAGTGCCGCAAATGTCTCTGCCACCGATGGATCGTTGGTTTCTTCCCCCGGCAGAAACCGGGTGTTTTCCACCAATGTTACTTCGCCACGCAGCAGGCGTCGCGTGATCTTGGCAGCCCCGGGTGAGGTGGTGTTATCGATGAACGTGACGGGCGTTCCCAGCTCCGATTCCAGCGCTTCGGCTACCGGTCTCAGCGACAATTCCGGCACTACTTTCCCCGTGGGTCGTCCGAGGTGGGACAACAGGACAACCCGACACCCGCGTTGCCGCAGCCAGTCGATCGTGGGGAGGGAGGCCTTGATGCGCATAGGGTCGGCCACTTGGCCTTCACGCAAGGGAACGTTGAAATCGACCCGCACCAGCGCCCGCTCGCCCTCGAGCCCCTCGGGCGGGAGCGACTCGAGGGCTCGCTTAGCCGAGCTGTCTCCCGACATGCTCTATGAGATCGATGCAGCGTGCCGAATACCCCATCTCGTTGTCGTACCAGGCGGAGACGTGGACCAGCGTTCCCTCGATCACGTTGGTGATCAGGCTGTCGACGGTGCTGGAATGAGGATCGCCGATGTAGTCCGCTGAAACCAGCGGCTCGTCACTGACCGCCAAGATGCCCTTGAGGGGGCCGTCGGCCGCCTTCTTGAAAGCTGCGTTGACTTCCTTCCGGCTCGTCGATTTCTCCACCACGCATGTGAGATCTACTAGGGATACGTCGGCCGTGGGCACTCGAAGCGCCATTCCGTCCAGCTTGCCCTTCACCTCCGGAATGACCAGGGCCGTGGCTCTCGCGGCCCCGGTCGAAGTCGGAATCATGGAGAGTGCGGCGGCACGGGCGCGCCGCAGGTTTTTGTGTGGGAAATCGAGGATGCGCTGATCGTTGGTGTAGCTGTGCACCGTTGTCATGAAGCCGCGCTGGAACCCGAAGTTATCGATCAACACCCTGACCATGGGGACCAGGCAGTTGGTGGTGCAGGAGGCATTCGAGACGACGTGGTGCTTGGCGGGATCGTAATCGTTGTGGTTGATCCCCATCACAATCGTAATGTCTTCCTGCTTGGCGGGGGCGCTGATGATGACTTTTTGCGCGCCCGCCCTCAGGTGCTGAGCTGCCTGGTCGCGTTGGGTGAAGATGCCGGTCGACTCCAGCACGATATCGACGTTCAGATCTTTCCAAGGAAGATTCAAAGGGTCGCGTTCCGCCAGAACTTTCATGCTCTTCCCGTCCACCGTCATTGTTGTGCCGTCTACGGTGACGCTGCCGTTGTAGCGACCGTGGATCGAATCGTACTTGAGCAGGTGGGCGAGGGTCGCGGTGTCTGTAAGGTCGTTGATTGCTACGACCTCGATATCCTTGGCGCTTTTTCGCAAGGCTCGAAAGACGTTCCGGCCGATGCGGCCGAACCCGTTGATTCCGATCCGAATCGACATGTTTTCCTCGTGAGGTGTAGTGGTTTACCGACCGTTAAGACCCAGCACCTAAGGCAGGCCGAGGAGCACCCGCGCTTGAAAGGGCATCGCCCGCGCGAAAGTCACCGCCCCCACTGCAGGCCACCCCGCTGAGGCGAGGGCGCTTGCCGCTGCGTCCAGTGTCGCACCGGTGGTGAGGACATCGTCTACCAGAATGGCCAGGTGCTCCCGAGAGCCAGGGGCACGAATCAAGGTGGGCGCTTCTGTTGCAAGAAAGGCCCCCGCCACGTTCGCTAGTCGCGCCTCCGGTGTCAACGCCGTTTGCGTTTTGGTTTCGCGGGCCCTGTGGAGCGCGGACGTCGCTACCGGCATTTGCCAGAGTCGGCCGAGACTATGAGCGATGATTTCGCTCTGATTGTAACCCCGCTTCCGCCTTCTCCGGGGTCCGACCGGGATGGGGACGAGCCACCCGGTGTCTGGGCGGGGTACGGTGCTAACCATGAGCTCTGCGATGAGGCCGCCGAGACAGGGACAGTCTTCATACTTCAGGTGGTGAACCACGGTGCGGGTCATCACATCCAGCCAATACCCACTCCGAGCCCAGACTATCGCCCGGGACCACCCAGCGCAAAACCGGCACGGGCCGATTGGAGGGAGTGGTTGATGGCAGCGCTCGCAACCACCGACGACGGGGCGGGCGCGGGTGCGGCAGACCGGACAGACGAGACCGTCCGGATCTTGGGGCGGCATGACGGATCGGCACACGATGCACGCATTGGGAAGCAGAAAACGCTCGAGTGAGGTGAGGGCTCGAGCGATCATCGACTCAGTGCCTGCTCCACAGCCGCCCGCATCACTTCACGTGGCGGATCCACGTCGGGGAAGAAGCGGTGGAACGCACGCAGGCCCTGCCCAACCAACGCCAGACGCCCGTCAGCCACTCGGATACCGCGGGCCCGGAGCGCGTGACACCACTGCGTCTCGCCAGGCACGTAGACCAGGTCGAGGGCAGCCTTGCACCCGTGGAAGCGCTCGTTGGCAATCGGGAGGGGTTCGTCGGGATGGAGTCCCAACGGCGTGGCATTGATCGCCGTTGCGATCTGGCGCCCATCGTCTTCGAGAGCATCGACGCCGATTCTGCGAGCCCAAGCCACGAACTCTGAGGCCCGTCGTGGATCTCTGGACTGCACGAGCACTGTCGCCGACGCATCGCGCCCGGCCGCCGCGACGGCTCGTGCACTTCCCCCGGTTCCGGCAACCAGCCACGGGCCGTCGGCGTCGAGGTGGTCGAGGGCGTCCAGCACGCCGGCAACATCCGTGTTGTCGCCTACCAGGCGATTCCCGTCGCTCCAAAACGTATTGACCGCCTCGAGCGTCGTAGCGATATCGGTTTTGCGAAACAAGAGGTTAGCCGCCTGAATCTTGTGCGGCAGCGTAACGTTGCCGCACATGCCGACGGCCTCGAATCCGCGTAGCAGATGCGGCAATGCCGACGGCTCGGCGTCTACGGCGACGTACACCGCGTCTAGTCCCAAAACGGCGTACGCAGCATTGTGCATTGCCGGAGAGAGGGAGTGGGCTATTGGATGCCCAACGACCGCCAAAACGCGGGTGCTACCGCGAATCTGGGTCATTTCGCGAGTCGGAGAACCGCTCCACCGCGGCTCGCACGAGCGTTTGGATTTCGGTGAATGTCTCTCGGTATACCGGAAGGTCGCTGCCGAACGGATCACCCACCTCGGCGTCATCGCCCTGCCGACCGGCATACTCTCCCAACAGGTGTGTTTTCTCCGTTCCCCCGAGTTCTTCCACGCGCACCCGGTGGTGTCGTGCCATCGTGAGCACGAGATCGGCGTCTTCCACCAATTCACGAGTGAGGAGCGTGGCCCGGTGTTGGGAAAGGTCCAGTTCGTTCTCCAGAGCGACCAGATACGCACCTTCGGAAGCCAATGCGCCGTCCCAAGCGCCCGTGCCCGCCGAGACGATTTCAACCTGCTCCCCCCGACGTTCGAATTCCTGGCGCATGATGCTCTCCGCCATCGGGCTGCGGCAGATGTTACCAGTGCAGACCAGAAGGATCCGCGTCATCGAGTAACGGCGTTGCCGCTGGCAGGAAAGTCGGAGCGTGGGATGGCTCCCTCGCGGACCAAACGAGGAGCCGGGGCCGTGCAGTCGAGAACGGTGGACGGGGCGGCCTTCCCCAGCGTGCCGCCGTCCAATGCCAGGAGTTTGGGAACGTCCCCGAAATCCAGTTGCAACGCGCTGATGTCGACTGCCGGTGGTCGACCGGATCGATTGGCGGATGTGGATGTAATGGGGTGTCCAACCTCCTGAATGAGACGCTCCATTCCCGCATGGGACGTCCACCGCACGGCAATCCCTCCTTCGGTGCCTCGGAGTTCGACGGGCAATTTACTGCCCGTGGCTGGTAGGACCAGCGTCAACGGTCCGGGCCAGAAGGCAGCGGCAAGGGCGGCTGCCGCCTCATTGAACGCGAGTCCCAGCTCTTCGGCCATCTCCCGACCCGATACTAGGAGGATGAAGGGTTTCTCCGGATTTCTCGTTTTCAGTTCGGCCAGCGCCTGCAATTGAGTGGCTTCGGGCCGGGAGCCGAGACCGTAGACGGTTTCGGTGGGATGGGCCAGCAGCCCCCCTTGATGCAAATGCGCCGCAACGGCTGGAATGGCGGCGGCGATGTCTCGCTTGCTGCGGAACGGCACGATGTTCATTACGACGCAAGTGCTTCGGCGATCACGAGATCTTCGGGTGAGGTCACTTTCATATTCGTTGCAGAGTCCCTGATCAGTTCGACCGGAATGCCCAGCGCTTCCACCAATGCCGCCTCGTCAGTTGCGTCGAAGGAGGGTTGGCCTTCCGCGTATGCCCTTTCGAGAACCTGGCGTGGAAAGCCTTGGGGTGTGTGGGCGTACCACAATCCTTCGCGGCGTACCGTCTCGAGGATTTGCCCGCCGTCGGGGTCGGATCTTTTGATCGTGTCGTTAACCGGAACGGCAGCAATGGCACAGGTTCCCCGACGAACACGCTCTATGATTGCGTTCACGATATCGGTGCCGACAAAAGGCCGCGCCGCATCGTGAATCAAGAGGCCGGTGCAGCTCGGTGAAAGGGTCGCCACTCCAGACGCTACGGAAGCTACTCTCGTTTTCCCGCCGGCCACGATCCGCAGCCGATCGCCCACGAGGTCGCTCAACCACCCTGGTGGGTTGGCAAGCACAACGCGGGGCAGCGGAATGACGATTTCCGTCACCAGCGCGTGAGCCGCGAACGGTCGAATAGCTCGAAGCAGCATCGGGACGCCGGCGATTTCTCGAAATTGTTTGGGGATCGCCGATCCCACACGCTCCCCACTCCCACCCGCAGCAATGACCACGCCGATGTCAGGCGACGAGTTTCTCATGCAACTGCGATACTTGTTTGATCGGGACGGTCGGGATTGGCGCTGCTGCTTTACGCGCGCCGAGACCAAGGCTCTTGGACCGGTTAGAAGGCATCTATGGGGTCCTGATCCCGAGGCGAGAAGCTGTCGAATCGGGTGCAGTTCTTGTTGAACGTCAGGGTGACGCTACCGGTGGGACCGTTTCTGTGCTTCGCCATGATCAGCTCGGCCATCCCCTTCTTGCCCTCCAAGTCCTTGTCACTCAGATGGCCCGCGTACATCTCGGGACGATAGAGGAAAAGCACCAAGTCGGCGTCTTGCTCGATGGCTCCCGAATCCCGGAGATCCGACAGAATTGGACGGCGGTCACCGCCCCGCTGTTCTGGCGCTCTCGACAGCTGGGAGAGAGCCATCACCGGGATGCGCAACTCTCGCGCAAGGGCCTTCAGCGATCGGGAGATGAAGCTGATTTCGGCTTGGCGACTCTCCGAGTCGCTGGGGCCTTGCATCAGCTGCAGATAATCCACCACCAGAAGACCGATGTCGTACTCCGCCTTCATCCTTCGGGCTTTCGACCGCAGTTCCAGGAGGGTAATTGCCGGCGTGTCGTCGATCCAGATCTTGGCGCTGCCGAGGCGGCCGGCCGCCCCCGAGAGGCGCGGGAAGTCCTCGTCGCGGAGCTTGCCGGTCCGGAGGCGCTGGAGATCCACGAAGCTCTCGGATGACAAGAGACGCTCGACGAGCTGTTCCCGCGACATCTCGAGGGAGAAGATCGCCACGGGCACCTTACCGTCGATTGCCGCGTTTGCGGCGACGTCGAGGCAGAACGAAGTCTTTCCCATAGACGGGCGCGCCGCCACGATGATGAGATCGCTGCGTTGAAAGCCGTTGGTCATCTCGTCCAAATCTTGGAACCCGCTGGCGACTCCCTGTACCGATTCATCGCCTCGATGGCGCGCTTCTATGCGCTCCATCGCGTCCCACATGAGTTCTTTGATCCTGACGAATTCCTGCGTCCCGCGTTGGAAGGAAACTTCGAAGATCTTGTGCTCTGCCAAGTCCAGCAGCTCGCCTACGTCTTCCTTGCCGTCGTACGAGGCCTTGACGATTCCTGTCCCGACCTCGATGAGCCGTCGCATCAGCGCCTTGTCTTTGACGATCCGTATGTGGAACTCTACGTTGGCCGCCGTCGGTACCACATCCAGCAGGACTGAGATGTAATCGATGCCGCCGACCGCTTCGAGGTCCCCCCGCCGATCCAGCTCATCTCTCAGAACGATCGGGTCTAACACGTCGTTCTTCTCGACGATGGCGGTCATGGCTCGGAAAAGCCGTCGGTGTGCCTCTTTGTAGAAGGCATCGTCAACGAGAAGCTCGGCGGCCTTCAGTGCCGCGTCCTGGTCTAGGAGCATTGCCCCTAGGACAGCCTGTTCTGCGTCGGGGCTCCAAGGTATCCGGCGCTCAGCCGGAACTTCAGCGCTCGCCAGCAAGGAGGCGTCGTGCGATACGGACGTCATCCCAGGTCGGTTTCTTCCAATTCGGGTTACGAAGTAGCGCCGCGGGGTGGTAAGTGACCACCACCGGTATCCTGTGGAACGTGTGGACCTTGTTACGGAGCGAACCCAACGATCCCTTGAAATCGAGGAGTGTGCCGGCTGCGACGCCTCCCATTGCTAAGATGACCTTTGGATTCACGAGCGCAATCTGCCGGTGTAAATAGGGCAAGCATGCGGCGATTTCCTCGCGTTCCGGGTTGCGATTGCCCGGTGGACGGCACTTTACGATGTTAGCTATATAGACCGTTTCGCGGGGGCAACCGATTGCTGCCAGGATGTCATCGAGGAGCTTCCCGGCGCGCCCTACGAACGGGCGGCCCTGCTCGTCCTCGTTGACTCCGGGGCCCTCTCCAACGACCATCAAGTCTGCGTCGGGTGGCCCTTCTCCGGGAACGGCGTTCTTTCGTTCCTCACACAGGGCGCATTTCCGACAGCTCCGAATCAGCTCGCCGAGTTGATCCAGGTCGGTACCGCCAAGGGGATCGTTCGCGAAGAGATCGGCGGCTGGCGGGGCAATCTCTATCCCCGGCGGCGGGATCCCCGGTGCACCCTTGCGCCATTTCTCTCGCTCTGCCGGCTCTCGCGCAGCGGTCCGGGGTTCGTTGGCGGGCCGATCCTCGCTCGCCCGATCCGTCACCGCGTGTTCGGGCATCACTGTCAGGGGCAGTTCCTTGCGCGACAACACATACGAAACTTCGCCGGCGGCTTCTCGCTGCGTAAGATAGCGGGTGAGCAGATCGCGGTGGTCGGTCAAAGGAGCAGCTCCACCGCATCCAGCAACCGTTCGGCGACTTCCTGCTTGGACATTTGCGGTAGGTGTACCGTCTCCGCTCGCGAAACGAGTGTCACTCTGTTGGTCTCCACGTCGAAGCCGGCGCCCGGCTCGTTGGCCATGTTGAGCACTATCAGGTCCAGACTCTTGCGGTCGAGTTTTCCCTGCGCCCGCTGAACTCCCTCGGATGTTTCCAGGGCGAAGCCAACGATAACACTTCTTTTCTTGCGTTTGCCGCGAGTCGTCTCCAGGACGTCTACGGTAGGTTCGAGCCTGACGTCCACCGGGCCGTCACCACGCGGCCGTTTAGTCTGCCGTTCCTCCTGGGGTCTGTAATCGGCGGGGGCAGCCGCCATGACCAGGACGTCGGCGTCGGCCAGGGCGGTGGCTACCGCCTCCTGCAAGTCTATGGTCGTCTCAACGGTTACTGCGTCCACGCCGAACGGAATCGGGAGCGTGGTCGGCCCGGAGACGAGCGTGACATCTGCTCCTCTGCCGTACGCCGCGGCCGCCACCGCATATCCCATCCGCCCGCTGGACCGGTTGGTGAAGACCCGTACCGGATCCAGTCTTTCTCTGGTCGGACCGGCCGTCACCACTACGCGCTTGCCGGCGAGCGCCCCACCAGGGGCCCGGATTTTCCGTTCGGCCGCCGCGACGATCGCTTCCGGCTCGGTCATCCGGCCCGGTCGGTCGGATGTTCCTTCCGCAAGAGGTCCGATTTCCGGCCCGACGACCAACCACCCCATTTCGCGTATAGTCTCCAGGTTCTTCTGTGTCGCGGGGTGGGCGAACATCTCGTCATTCATCGCGGGTGCAACGAGAACCGGTGCGGTTCGGGCCAGTAGCATCGCTGTCAGGATATCGTCCGCGATCCCTTGAGCGGCTCGGGCGATCAGATTGGCAGTGGCCGGCGCGAGAATGATGAGATCGGCGTTCTGACCTAGCTCCAGGTGGGCCAGGGCGGTATCACGCTGCCAGAGGGAGGTGAGGACGGGCCGGTGGGTGAGGGCTTCAAATGTCGCCGGTCCCACAAACCTCCCGGCGGCGCTGGTGAGCACGACATCGACCGCGGCGCCCATCTCGGTAAGCCGGCGGGCAATCGTGCAGGCTTTATAGCAGGCGATTCCGCCCGACACGCCCAGAACGACGCGCCGGCCGGTGAGTATCACGGTTCCTGGCGTCGGCGCATGACCAGCCGGTACTTCAACCCGCCGGCGGTGAGTTCCTCGAGCGCGCGCGTGGTGAGTTTCTTTTCGTGGTCGATGGACCGGTCTCGCGGGAACTCATTCACGAATCGAGCGAACTTAGCTGCGACCAGGACACCCAGGTATTTGTTTCCGGCCTTATCGGCCACTTCCAGCGGTGTGAAAACCTGCATTTCCTATCTCCTACTTAGCGCAGAGACTGCGCTTCTCGTTCTAGCGCGTCCCGCAGTTCCTTCATGCTTTCACCGAGGTGGCTCAGCCTGGTTGCCCGTTGGCACTCCGCATCGATAATGTGATGGACTTCGGCCACGGCTTGCTCCAGGTCGGCGTTCACGACCACGTAGTCGTACTCGGTGGCTGCGCCTACCTCGTCCACGGCATGCTGAAGTCTAACCTCCAGGTCGGCAACCCCTTCGGTACTCCGTAGCGACAGGCGCTCCCGCAGCACTGCGGCTGAGGGAGGAAGAATAAAGATACTTACGACATTGGCAAGGCGCTCTCGCACCTTCCTCGCCCCAACCACCTCGATGTCGAGCACGGCGTGCTTCCCCGACTCCATGATCGTTTCGATTTTGGACGCCAACGTGCCGTAGAGATATCCACCGTACGCGGCCCACTCCAGGAATTCGCCGGCTTCGACCTTGGCGTGAAACTCGTCGGGCGTGAGGAAGTAATAGTCGACGGAGTTCCGTTCTTTGGGTCGCCGAGGTCTGGTCGTCGCGGACACGCTGTAAACCACGTCACGCCGCGCGGTGAGCAGAGCTTTCGCGATGGTCGTTTTGCCTCCTCCGGATGGAGAGGACAGCACCACGAGAAACGGTCTTACTCCAAGTTCTCGATCTGTTCCCGGAATTTTTCGAGTTCTCCCTTCATCGCGACGACACGGTGTGCGATATCTGCATCATTGGCCTTTGAGCCTATGGTATTGACCTCGCGTAACATCTCCTGCCCCAGGAAACTCAGCTTCTTGCCTACCGGAAGCGGCTGAGACAGGGAGTCCCGTGCCGCAGCAAGATGAGCGCGGAGCCGTACGACCTCTTCTGTAATATCCAACTTGTCTGCCAACAAAGCGATCTCTTGGGCGATGCGATCGTCGTCGACTTTCCTTCCGTTCAACAGCATCGCCACGGATTCGCGCAGGCGGTCTCGCTCTGCGGTCAGTCGTTCCGGTGCTCTCTGCTCCACCGTGGCCAACTCGTCCTCCACGCACGAAAGCAGCCTGTCGATCTCGACGGTGAGCGCCTCTCCCTCCTTCTGCCGAGTGGCTACGAGTTCTGCCATCGCGCTCCGGACAACCGCAGCGACTTCCTCCGCTTCAATGTTCGGGGCGTCACCGGTGCCGTAGGTGAGCACGTCCGGCTGTCGCGCCACGAAACCCAGGTCGACATCGCCGGCGAGGTTGAGTGCTTTCTTGAGCGCCTCCATTGCCGTGACAACTTCGCGTGCCCGCTCGACATTCACCGCGATTTCTCCCTCGCGGGGCGCCTCCTCGATCCACCGGGCAGCAACCGTCACGTGTCCCCGGTGAATATGCTCGCGCAGGATCTCACGCAGCCGGCCTTCCAGATCCTGAAACATCGGCGGCAGTTTCAACTGCACGCTCAAATGGCGATGATTGACGGTCCGAACGTCTACTTGCAGGTGGCCCCCTGCAACCGGCCCCTCCGCCGAACCGAAACCAGTCATCGAACTTGCCACTGCCCCTCCCCATTCAGAGAATCGGAACCTAGTTGCACCCTCCCAGCCTTGCCACCCGCGCTAGTTGGCAAACTCCCATCGCACCCCGAACGTCTGGGCGTTACGAGGATACGACAGAGACGGGACGTATTGGGACAGCGAGTTCCGGGCGTTGCGGAGATTCCAGAACACCTTGAAGCCGACCAACTGCAACTCTACAAACCATTCGTGAAAGGTTGCACCTGGAAGTACTTCCGGTCGACCCAGCGTGTTGATGCCGGCGGTTCCAGTGCTCCAGTACTCGATTCCGTAGCGAAGGAGAAACTCGAAGACACCGCTGCGGAAGGTGCGCCAGAATTTCGAACGGAACGTGAGATCCACGCGGCCGTGCTGCGGCGGTTGGAAGTCGCCCGGCTCCGTGCGCGGATGGGAATACCAAGCCGTCAGAAACAGCGGGTGCACCGGCCTGAATGTCAGGTCGGCCACCAAGTACGTCGCGGCTACTGACGAGTCCATGCCCGGGAATCCCGGGAAGTCCGGTATTGGGGCCGGGAGGAAAGCGTCACGCCTCGCCAGTCCCACGTGACCGCTGAGGCGCCTCGTATCGAGCCCCAGGAAAACGGATGCGTCGGACACGTGCTGACCGGAATCCGAAAGGGTGGCCGCCGCCTGAATCACCTCACCCGTGGAAGCCTGCCCCACCACTGACAGCGGACCGCCGTACAGGCCCAACGACACTGTCCCACTGCGGACGCTACGGTCTCCGAACAGCCGCCGCCAGCGGCCCTGTCCTGAAACCACGATACCCGACACTGGCACCCATCCCAACCGGCCTTCCAGCTCGGTTCGCACCCGGGCGTCGGCGGCGCGTCCCTTTGCCTCAACCGTAAACTGTGGCGTGGTAAACCGTATGCTGGCGAACGCCTGGCGAATCGATTGGTCGGCGACCACGGAATCCCCACTCCAAGAAGTGGAGCCCAACCCCGCCTCGGTGAGCACACCTAGGCGATCGGGCCGGTTTCCGCTGAATACCTTAAAAAGGAATTCGGTACGGGTACCGTTCCTAGCAGGCACGCCCGGCGTTCCTTCCCCAAGCCTCGCATCTCGTTCCTGCTTTTGTCGGCGTATCTGGTACACAGCACCCGTGGTTCCATCTCCCGGCAGCCACTCCAGCTTTGCCCAGAGATCGAAATACTGGTCGTCGCGGCTGACGTTGGCGTCACCATCCGATGCCATGAAATCTCCCGCGAGGTTGAGGCCCAACCCGCTCGGCCACCTTCGCTGAAATAACCCGGCATATTGTGCGGTGCTGAAGCTGCCGGACGTCACACGAATCACCGATCGTTCATCGGGTCGTTCATGGCGCTCGGAAACCAAGTAAACACGGAGTCCGCCCGGCAACACCTCGACGTCCACTTGCTTGAGGTAGCTCAGCGAGAAACGCCCCGGGTCGCTGTAGACCGAATCGGCGCCCAGCGGATACAACGGCAATCCGTCCCAATACAGTTCGATAGACGCTGCCCCACGCCCGGCGTACATGACGTACTCCGGTTGACCGAAGAAGCCGCCCCGGGCCACGTATACGCCGGGAATGGCCGTCAACAGATCGGCCAGCGTTAGTGCGCTGGTCCAAATCATCGAGGTGCGAGTGAAGCTGTAACGCATACCGTGTGCAAGGGGGCCCGCAGGTATCTCGCTGTCCGTAACGGGGAAAACCCGGCGGCGCGTTTCCATTGTGACGCTGTCCACCACGGCAGTGTCCTGGATAGCCGAAGCTCGGGCGCCAGCAGGTAGGATAAGACTGAGACACGCGACGATGGTGAGCCGGTTCACCCAGCTGCGCGCCTCAGGACGAACTCCGAAAACAACCGCACGCCCACGCCGGTTGGGCCCTTTGCAATGTCGGGCCGGTCGTGCTCGAGATAGGCGGTACCAGCGATATCCAGGTGCGCCCACGGGTGTTTGTCGATGAATTCCTTGAGAAACCACCCGGCCGTGATAGAGCCTGCGGCACGACCGCCGAGGTTCTTGATGTCCGCGATGTCGGATTTGAGCTCTTGACGATATCCATCCCACAGCGGCAACTCCCAGCAAGGCTCGCCGGCCACCGCGCCGGCTCCCCGCAGTTCTTCGATCAGGCCATCGTTGTTGCCCATGAGCCCTGTCGCCTGGTCGCCGAGGGCGATCACGATAGCACCGGTGAGGGTTGCAATGTCCAAAATGCACGCAGGCTCAAATCGGCGTGCATACGACAGCGCGTCGCACAGTATCAATCGACCTTCGGCATCCGTGTTGATAATCTCGACGGTCTTGCCGAAGTGTGTCTTGACGACATCGCCGGGCTTCACGGCGGTGGAGGACGGAAGATTCTCGGTCGTGGGGATCAGGCCCACCACGTTGATTCGCGGTTTCAGCCGACCGAGCACCTCGAAGGTGCCGAGCACGGCTGCCGCCCCCGACATGTCGAACTTCATCTCCTCCATGTTGAGCGCCGGCTTGATGGAGATGCCGCCGGAATCGAACGTCACTCCCTTCCCGACCAGGCAAACGGGCTTGGTGGAGGCTCGTCCCCGGTACTCCATGGTGATAAACCGCGGCTCTTGGGCGGATCCCTGAGCGACTGCCAGCAAGGCATTCATGCCTTCCTTTTGCATCTGTCGCCGGCCTTTGACCCTCACCTTGAAGCCGTACCGTTCACCCAGCGTCTCGGCTTCCCGCGCCAGGTCGCTCGGCGTGCAATGGTTTCCGGGCCTCATCTGCAGGTTCCGTGCAAACGCTTGGCCGGCGGCCACCGCGGCTCCCACCTTCCTCCCTCTTTCGGTGGCGGTCCGCACGGCCTTCGTCGTCAAGATCTGCACGTTGGTGAGATCGGTCTTCGATCGACGCTTTGAGCGATACTGCTCGAACGTCCACCCTCCCTGGCCCGCTCCCTCTATCACCACTCTGCCGGTTTCTTCCGGGTCTATTTTCGACGCGGCTTCCGAAGTGAGGAAGAACGCTAGCGAACCGGCACCCAACTCCAGTGCTCGGCGAGCCGCCAAGGCGGCGGCCTGGCGCACGGCGTTGCCATCCAGTGAACCCCTTTCGCCGAGGCCGACGAGTAGCACGCGCTTCGGACCGTTCGCGGGATAAAAAACCGCAGTCTGGTCTGGCTTGCCGGTGAAGTCACTGCTCGCCAGGACGCGCGATATCTCGCCTTTGAAAGCCTTGTCCAACGCCGCAAGGAAACCCGGCACCTTGCGACCCACACGGGGCACGCCGACGGCAAGAAGGGCCACAGTGGATTGCTGGGGAGGTGTGGTCCCGACCGAAGATCTCATTGGCGAGTTGGAATGTGTTGGGCGACCGCTTCTGCAAACTCAGATGTCTTCACCTCGGTCGCGCCAGGCATTTGGCGAGCGAGGTCGTACGTTACCGTTCGATCGCCAATCGCTCCTTCCAGCCCACTGACGATGGCCGCTGCAGCCTCATCCCAGCCTATCTCCTCTAACATCATCACGCCAGAGAGAATGAGGCTGCTGGGGTTGACCTTGTCCTGCCCGGCATACTTCGGGGCCGTTCCGTGAGTTGCCTCGAACAACGCCACACCGTCGCCGACGTTGCCTCCGGGAGCCATCCCGAGCCCACCAACCTGCGCGGCACAAGCGTCCGAGAGATAATCGCCGTTGAGATTGGGTGTGGCGAGGACCGCGTACTCGGCGGGTCTCAGAAGGACTTGCTGAAACATGGAGTCTGCGATGCGATCTTTTATGATGACTCGCCCATCGCCGGTACCGCCCTCGGGGTTGTCCTTCCAATAGTCAGCTTCGCTGATCGTTTTGTCGCCGAACTGCTCCTTGGCGACCTCGTAGCCCCAGTCGCGGAAGGCACCCTCGGTGAACTTCATGATGTTGCCCTTGTGCACGAGGGTGACAGAGTCCCGACCCCGAGCCAGAGCGAACCGGATGGCCTTGCTGACCAGACGTTTCGAGTTGCGAGCGCTCATTGGTTTGATGCCAATGGCGCTGCCTTCGCCGATCTCGGCGGAGAAATTGTCCGCGAGGAATCGGCGCACCTGATCCGCTGCGTCGCTCCCCGCCTCGTACTCGATACCCGCGTAGACATCTTCGATGTTCTCGCGAAAGATCACGACGTTCATTGAGTTGGGGCTCTTCACGGGAGACGGCACGCCCTGAAGCCACCGGACGGGGCGCACGCAAGCGTACAAATCAAGCAGGTGACGAAGAGAAACATTCAGAGAGCGAATGCCACCGCCCACCGGTGTCGTCAGAGGCCCTTTGATGGCGACGTGGTACTCCCGAATGGCGTCCAACGTGGCCTGCGGCAGCGACTCACCGGTTTGTTTCCGAGCCTTCTCGCCAGCCAGGATTTCTTTCCATACAATCTGCCGCTCGCCGCCGTAGGTGCGGGCTACTGCCTGATCGAAGACATATCGTGCAGCGAGCCAGATGTCGGGGCCGATACCATCGCCCTCAATAAAAGGAATTACGGGATCATTCGGGACGACGTATGCATCATCCTTCGATTCGATATGTGTGCCGGACATGGATAGTCAATAGGAGTGAGGTTTGAAACAGGAGCGCGTTCGGGTTGCGTCGTCGGCAGGCATCACCCACGGGAACCGCGCTAAGGTTAGCCAGCGGGGCATCGGGCGGCAAGGCGCTCCCCACTCCCCCGTCCCCGGGGAGGCAGGAGGAGGGAGGAGGGAGGAGCATGCCTACGATAGTCCGAAGCATTACTGGCACACCTGTGTTTCGTGAGCTACCGTTACCCCATGTCCGACAACCAGGGTCCGATCACACTGATCACATCGATCTCCGACCAGCGAAACCGCTGGAAGGCTCTCGCCTACGCGTGGAAGAACGTCGCCCTTCAAGCAGTGGATTCTTGCTCTCAATGCGGGGCCCCGGCACTGTGGCAAGATCCTGCCAAGGAAAAGTTCTGGTGTGAGGAACACTGGAAGGCGGTCCCTCGAGCGGAGGCTGATGCCGCCCAAAAAGTGCCCTGGTACGTGGGGCTAATCAAAGCGATGGATCTCGAAGACCAGCTCTAGGGAGGGGTCGGGCGTCGTTCCTCGTAGCTGCTGTCTTGATAGCCCAAATCGTTCCGGCTCCGGGTCAAGAGCCGCTCGGCGAAATCCACTCGCTCGGCCAACTCGGCTACTTCTTCGCGCAGAGCGTCCAGCTCCTGGAGGACCTCGCCGGAAAGCCGTTGATGCCCGCCGCCGCCGTGCCCCGACGCTTCATCCTCAAACCAATGTTTCACCTGACGCCCCTCGGCGTCCCGGAACGACCCGAATGCGAGGAGGATCATGTCGTACAGCCACCACAGTCCCATTCCGCCGAGCGTGACAGCCTGGAGCATGCCGGTTCCGATCTTCCCCAGGTAGTAGCGGTGTGCTCCGAAGACTCCCAGCACACACCCCAACGCGAGGGCAATCGCTCGGGATCTGTCCGAACCGTCGTCCGATGAATCCATGTGGTACCTCTTCCTCGTCGAATAGAGGGGCCAGAGCTTCCTCGCTCCCGCTGGCCGGCACCCAACGCGTGCATACGGCGGCTACCCGCCGAGCACCTCGCTCGGGCCATGGACGTACCGGCCGTCGAGCATCAACAAATTAACGTAGCTTGCCCCTTTCTGCCGCAAGTCGTTCCGATCTGCGGGAAGTCCTCTCAACGGGAGAAGGACGTAAAGCGATTGGCGTAACCGCACTTGGCGTCATTCTAGAGAAGCGGAGATTTATACCGGCGCATGCACTATCTCGATTTGAACACCGTGGCACTCGAATTCGCCGGTGGGCTGGGAGGAGGATGCGCAGAGACGGAGTTGGTTGGGAACGGTGGTGTGTTTGCGGCGGCGGAGCGTGATATGGCCGTTGTCGAGGTGAAACACGGCGGCGTCTTCGCACTGGTCGGCTTGACTCCGTAGGAGCCGTCCATAGCGGTCCACGGCACCGTCGAAGTCGTCCACGTGCACTATGATTTCGGAAAGACCGACTACACCATTTGGGTGGCGAGTCGCTTTGCCGCCGGGCACCCGGAGGTCGCGATTCGTGGTGTCTTCAATCAAGAACGGAAGCTCAGGGTCTCGAGGAAAACCGAGCAGCCACGCGACCTCGGTTCCATCAGGCCGGACGCGACGCCCTGGAAAGGGACCTTCCACCGGCAGCCCCGACGCGTTGGCAGAATCGATCGCGTCCCGAAGCCGGATCGTGCCCAGCGCAAAATCCCGGAACCCCTCCCCCTCTCCCTCCCCCTCCGCTCCCCGTGGCAGAAAGCGGCGGTCCATTGCCGTCCTCTGCTCCCCCTCGAGCTGAGCGAGGTTCTCTGACGTTACCGGAACGGTGAAGGCAAGAAGCTCCAGGTAAGTGCCGTCAGCCAGTGCAATGAGAGCGTTTTGCGTCAGTCCTCCGGCATGCGTACCGCCCGGGGTGACCCGAAACCCAAAATGCTTGAAATCCGCGGTTGCTTCGGTCAGGTCCTTGACGAAGATGACAACGTGGTCAACCCCGCCGGGGCTTGGGGAACCTAATCTCTGGGAAATCACAGCACGAACCCAAATACAAGGAACAATACCAGCGCCCCGGCGGCTGCCGTGAGGGCGTAGGGCAGCTGAGTGCGCACGTGGTCAATGTGGTCCGTTGCAGAGGCCATGGAGGCAACGATCGTGCTGTCGGAAATGGGAGAGCAATGATCTCCGAAAATTCCTCCGCCGAGAGCGGCGGCTAGCGTGAGGCCTGGGTGGAGACCCAGTTGCTGGTAGATCGGGATCACTATCGGGATCATGATGGCAAAAGTGCCCCACGAAGTTCCCGTGGAGAAGGCGATGAAGCAGGCCAGCACGAAAATTATGGCCGGCACGAAACCGGGGTTCAAAGCGCCCTGTGCCGCCTGGGCCAGGAACACCCCCGTGCCCAACGCGCGCTGTGTAGCGCCGATGGTAAACGCGAGGGAGAGAACGATCACGAGAGGAATCAGGCCCTGGATTCCCCGGATGGCCTGGTCGGTTGCTTCCTTGATCGTCATGATGCCCTGAGCCTTGTAAGACACAGTCGCGACCAGAAGGCCGATGATCACCCCCCACAACACGGCTTGCGATCCGCTGCCGGCCATGATGTTTCCCTCCCCCGATATCCAGAGCACCGTGGGGACCGCCACGACCATCGTCAAGATGGGTGCCACCATGTTGATGGCGCGCCGTGGCACGCCGTCTTTGGGCTTGGTCTCCGTCACCTCGGTGGCCACCATTGGCTCGGCGCCGCCCCGCAGGACCTTACCCTCCTCTTCCACCCTTCGTTCGGCCTCGCGCATCGGGCCGATGTTCCACCCCGTGATGATCACAAAAAACGCCAAGCCGATGGCGAGAATGGCGTAAAAGTTGAGCGGCAAAGCCGACACAACCAAGGCGACGGGGTTGGCCACGTCTTGGGCGGCGAGGAGACCGATTATGTAGGCGCCCCAGGCGTTCAAGGGGATCAGGATGCATTTCGGTGCGCAAGTCGCGTCGATGATGTAACTGAGCTTCTCCCGGGAGATGCGGCACCTGTCGAACATTGGCCGGGCCACCGAACCAGCAACCAACAACCCGAAGTTCGACTCTAGAAAAATTCCCATGCTAACAAAGGCGGTAAGGAGACCGGCCGAGCGCTTGCTGTTGGCGAGTTTGCGGCGTTCGACCCAGTCGATGAATCCTTCCATCCCGCCGGACGCCTGGGTGAACGTGATCATCGCGCCGATGAGGGCGGAAAACAGGAGTGTGCGGGCGTTGTCGGGATCCGTGACCGAGGTGACGAACACCTCCACGGATTCGATGAGGCCGTCAACGGGGTTCCACCCGTTCATGATGGTCCACCCGAGCCAAACGAAGAGGCCGAGGGACAGGTACACCTGCCTGGTTCGTATGGCGAGGCCGATCGCCACGATGGGCGGAAGGATGGAAACCCAGCCGAAGGACGTCATACCCACCCTGCATTCCACCCCACCTGGCGCAAAGGCGGAAGGACGGAAGGATGGAAAGTTCTATTCGGGATCTTGCGACTCCGACGATAACGCAGATCTTCCCGGATGGGAATGCACTCCTGTTACCGCCCTACCGCCTCTTGTGGCACCAACCTGCCGTCGTGCTGCGCCGCGAACGTGACGAGCAACCGCACACTGAGTCCGTAACTTCGCACTCCGGCCCGCACCCGGTTCGTCCGCAGGTAGCGATCGTTGACCGCCCTGCCGATCGTGGTGCCCACGCCCTGGAACTGTTCCCAGTACTCGCTCAAGTCCTTCAAGTCGCGCTGGATTCCGGGGAATCGATTCGCGACCACTTCCTGCGCCGCTCCCCGGTTGGCTCGGGCCAAGACCCGCAGCAACTGTCCCTGCGCGAACACCAGTGCCGAATACCGTGCGTGCGGGTGTCGAGCCAACGCCCCGGCAACGAACCCCAGGAAGCTCGCTTCTGATTCGGGGCCGATGCCTCGCTGATGGGCCTTCTCGTGCGCCATCGAATCTGAGCGGCTCACCAGGGGGATATCTCGCAGCACATTTGCTTCGGCAGTCCACGGGAAGTAAAAGCCGACAATGCCAAACCGGGCTACCAGATGACTGAGGAGCAAGTGTTTGGTGGGTCCGTACCGTCGCCGCATGGAAGCCGGCAGATCCAGCAGTTCGCCTGCGCGGTTCCAACCTTCCTCCAGGGCGTCGTCGAGGGCACCCACGTCGGCGGGCATTGGCGTGGGCACGCCGGCGTCCTCCGATTGATGTATCTCGAAGTAGGCTCGATTGGCGGCTTCGACCGCCGTCACCGCAAGCCTCTCGAGTTGGTCGGGGTCAGGGGCGTTCCACTCGGGCCACTCCAGGCGCTCATCGAGAGGGCGTCGCGCGTAGTTGAATCCCCACAAGAAATAGAAGAGAACCATCATGACGCCTGCATCTCGCGCCATCCGAAGGCTGCCTCCCAACACCGCATTCCTTAGCCGGCGTTGCTTCCGAACCACCAAGGTCCCGGTGCGTCCCAATAGCGCCAGCATCCATACCACATAGGAAATCGCAACGACCTCAACCAGAGAGAACGGAAGGACACCGGTGACAAGAGACAGCGGCCGCACAATCATTGGACTGAGCGACCTCGCATAGACGGCTTCGACTAACCCCGGCAGCAACGACAGCAGCTGAAATACCAAGAACGCCGCCACGCCAACGGCCAGCACTAGCAGCCGTCGGCGAGCGTAGAGTGGCCAGTCGGAAGTGTCTGGCGCTGTACGCGTCGCGGTATCGGTTTCGGCTTGCTCCATGACCACTCAGCTGGTGTCCAGCGGATAGACGCTTGGAAGGTATGGCACTGCTCGGGTTGAACAATACCCAAGTCCGTCTCTTTTGTATCACCTCTTTGGCGGACGCCTCAAAGCCCGGGTTGGTGGAAGCTACGATGGCGATGGATTGACGAAACTCACTACCACGACGCCCTCAAGCCGGCCGGCCGAAGCGTCTTGGGAAACCGTAGCTTCGGGCTGGAGATGACACTACGCAAGCGGCTGTCAATCGATCGTGATGACATATAAGCCGTTGTTCATCAATGCTTTAGGTAGATGCACTTCATGTTTCTTCTTAATCGCTCAGCCGTTCGCACCTTCGAAAATAGCATTTGCCGTGCCCCCGGGAGTGCCCCGGGGGCCGTGGACAGGAAACCGCTAGGAGGAAGTGCTCGCCACAGCTCACCGCCTCATTGGACGATGACCGGCTCCACTGTCTGACGGACCTCGACCTTCAGCCGGGACCCTGGCAGACCACCGTTAATGCCCACTTCGTTGAATCGGAAGACGTGGATGCGCTGGTCGGCACGCGCTACGTTCTCCAGCGGGGGCACCATCGCCGCCCCGGTATCGGGAACGACCACGGGGCCGTAATCGTTGGTCTCGACCTCCGCGGACTTGGCTTGCGACGGAGAGTTCCACGTCACGATCAAGGACTGAAGCGCGGGCACGGTGTCGTTCGCCAACGGTGCGGTGATCGTGTGGACGCCCGGTCCACCCAGGATCACCGCCTGGATGTTGTCCGTACCTCGCACCACGTTCAGCTCGAAATCACCGTCTGGAAAGCTGTTGCGTACGGCGACGTACTTGCCGGAACCCGCGGCGTCCTCGAGTAGGGTTATCTCGCCGAGCGAGGGGTTCTTGATGGTTACCGTGACGAGGGATACCGGATTGCCTGCCGCATCCTCTACGTCGACCTGGAAATCCGTGATGAAGCCGCCGACTACGTCACTGGCGTCGATGTCGGCCTTGACCAGGAGCGTCAGGCTTCCCGTGCCGGGATCGTTGCGCTCGACTGTGGGTTCGGTGCCCCCGCAGGCGACGAGTGTGTCGGCCATAACGCCGAGAACTAGGTTACGCATGTTGCTCTCCTCCGTGTTCCGCTTGCAATTAGTCTTACGTGAACGTTTCATCGGCTCATTAGATAAAGCCGAACGCCGCGGACTGCCGTGATTGGAATCACCAGGGATTTGTGCGCAACGTCTTATGCGACTGAGACCTAGGGGCCGAGGGCGGCGCCGACTATCGAGCGGCAAGTCATTGGTCGGTCAGTGTAAACAAGCAATACACCTTGCCGACACCGCCGCCTGAGCCTCGCCCCTCCCCGGTGGCGATCAAGGCCCTTTGGATCTCAGCCGCCCGTTCTCCTTAGCTATAGCTTGTGATTTAGATCTGGTTTCCGACGTGATGCCAGGCACAGCCAAACCGGGTCCCTAGGCCCAGATTACGGTCAACGTCAGGGTGTCAAAAAACGTGGCATATGGCCATTCAAAACACCGTTTGTTTGCCGATTGTAAGGAAAGGACGCCTGGATCCGTATGCCTTCGATGACTGTGCCTAAGAGCTTGAAGTTATTTCTGGGCAATGGGATACGGACGGGGGTCATGGCCGTCGAGGCTGTGGCACACCGGTTGCATTTTTATTGGGGTGAGGTGGGCTCAGGCTCATCTCGATTCGTTTGCCGGAAAAGAGGAAAGCAAACCACGGGTAACCGGGGGAGAGAGCTTGGCCGATGTTGAAAAGAACCGTGCGGCGGCGGGGCGACGGCTTTACGCTGATCGAAATGCTGATCGTCCTCACCGTGATGGGTGCGCTGGTGGCAATACTCATGCCGAGCATGGTAACCGCGTTTCGGCAGCGGGCCACGAGGGGTGCGGTGGATCGGCTTGCCATGACGCACTCGCTGGCGCGAGCAACGGCCGTGCGATTCGGTCGGGTGGCGGAGCTGCATATCGATGCGGCCAATGGGCGGTTCTGGGTCGAGGTTGACACCAGCGGCACGGGGATCCGCGACACCGTGGGCTTGCTGACCGACCTGGGAGGACAGGTCACGATGACGAGCGATCGCTCACTCTTGTGCTTTGATTCGCGGGGGCTCACGACGACTCGGAACGCGTGCGAGTCGGGCGACGCGCTGGTGCAGTTTTCGCTTCAGGGGCGGACCGACACGTTGCAAACTACAGTATTAGGCAAGGTGCTACGATGAAGAAGCCACAACCCAAACGGGCACGAGATGAGCGTGGTGTGTCGCTGGTCGAGATCATGGTCGCCATTGTGCTGCTGGCGTCGGCCGTCATGAGCCTGGCCAGCGCTGCCGGGCTTGCGATACGGACGACGATTCGCGCTCGCGAAGATCTCCAGGTGTGGGCGGTCGTGCAGCGAAAGGCTGACAGCCTCGTGGCGCGGGGCGCCGGAAATATCACCACCGGCTCCGACGTCGTGGAGGGTCGCGCGATCAGCTGGACAGTGAGCGGGGCGAATCCGGAGCGCATCGATTTGGTAGTCGACCGGGCAGCCATGATGAACCTGGCGATCGTCAAAGACACCATCGTCCTCTACCTGAGCAATTAACTCATGATGCGAACGCGCGGCTTCACGCTCATCGAGATGATGGTCTACATCCTGCTGTCGGGGATCGTGATTGCGGCCATCTATCAGTTGCTGATCAGCCAGAGCCGGTCGTACGGAAAACAGCGCGAGTTGATGGACGTGCACGGCAGCCTGCGGTCCGCTGCGGCCCTACTGGCTGGGGAAATACGCAGTGCATCGGCCGCGGACGGCGACATCTACGCGATCGACACGACTTCCATCGCCCTGCGGTCCATTCGGGGATCGGGCATCGTTTGTACGCGAAATCCTGCCCTGCCGAGCTTTGGGATACGGGGCGAGCCGGGCGACATGGCGGCCACCACCGACGACAGCGCGTTGGTCTTCGCGGCGGGGGGAACCGGCCCCGGCAATGACGTGTGGAAGGTGTTCAGGATCACCGCGGTGAACGTCCCGGGCGCCATAGCGGTGGGCCCGTGTGATTGGCCTACCTCCGGGCTACCGGAAGTCTCGGTAACGCTCGTCGTGACCGCGCCAAGCGACACCGCCGCCATCGAGATTGGCGCCCCGTTTCAGGCATTCCGGCGCGTCGAGTACGGGATATACGTGGACGGCGGACGCTGGTGGTTGGGGCGCAAGGTGGGTGCGGCCGCTACATACGAGAAGTTGACCGGGCCGCTCCTGTCCAAGGCATCGGGAGGATTGGTGTTTACCTATGCCGACTCGACCGGGGCTGTGACGGCTGATCCCACGAAAGTGGCCGCCGTCGACTTCATCATCCGTGCCGAAAGCTATTTCCGGCCGTCGGGACAAAGCAATTATCAAGTGGATACCCTGGCGACCAGAGTAGCAGTCAGAAACTAGGGGAATCACAATGCATAGCTCTCAAACCACCAAAACACGGCGACCGGCGGATCGGGACGGTTTTGTGCTGCCGACGGCGATCTTTACGATGGCTATCCTCGCCCTCATAGCAGTGGCGGCCCTCGCGACAGCCAATGACGAGCACCGCTCTTCGCGGGCAATGCGCGAATCCAACGCCGCCCTGTACGCCGCCGAGGCGGGGGTGAACCTGGTAAGGACAATCCAGATTGACACGAGTGGGACACTGTTGCTGGACAGCATCGCTCCTACGCTTGCTGGCGGTGACAGCGTGGACTTGGGCTGGAGCAGCCTACCGAGCGGAGCGAGTTATCGCGCTGTCTTCCGCCGCTACGACACGGGCCGGCAGCAGATGTTCGGCCTGACGGTGACGGGCCGGGGCGCAGGTCCGTGGGGCGGTGAGCGCGTGATAACCTACATGCTGACCCCCATGTGGTCCGGGGTCCAAATACGGGCGGCCATCGAGGGAATGGGTGAGTTCGAGGTCGAAGACACCTCCACGGTGAGCGGCATAGACCGCGTCCCGGCGGGGTGGGGTGCGGCGTGTACGGGCGAGTTGCGCGACCTTCCCGGGATAATAGCAAGGGACACCACACAGGTCGACATCCACCTAAACGAGGTCATCTTTGAGGGTGCTCCACGAATGGTGCAGGACGCCACCATCGACTCGACGAGCCTGTTCAATTGGGGCAGCCTGAGCTTTGATGACCTCGTAGCCCAGGCAGATCTGGTCTTGAACGGCACGGTAGGTTCAGGGTCCGGGGTCGGACCGACATTCACCGGTGGTGGAACTGTCTGCCAGACCGGTAATCCGGCCAACTGGGGCGATCCCCTGAATCCGAACAGCCCGTGCGGCGACTATTTCCCCATCATTCACGTAAACACCCAGCTCGAGATCCAACAGGGTGGCTACGGACAAGGCATCCTCCTCGTGGAGGAAGAACTGGAGATCGAGGTTGGTGCAGCGCTCGCTTTCAATTTCTATGGGATCATCATCAGCAGAAACGAGATGGAGCTCGAGAAGAGAGTCACCGTAACTGGCGCCATAATCTCCGGGAAGGAACTGGAGGCAGAACACGGCCCGAACCTCGCGTACAGCTCGTGCGCCGTGGAGAGAGCCAACCGGGCCATCGACAGCGGCAACTTCGGTATCCTCATCCCGTTGGCCCCGCGGCCCTGGAGTGCGGGGATGTGACGACCGGAGTGCGGGTCGACCTGAAAAAATCTTCACACGGGTAACACGAGGACGTTTCGAAGGACGACGGCATCAAGCGAGGGGTTAAATGAGGAAACCACACGGCCATCGAGCAGCATGAGAACGCGCGGCTTCACGCTGGTCGAGATGATGGTCTACATCGTGCTCTCGGGTATCGTGATGACGAGCGTCTATCAGTCAGTTGCTGATCGGCCAGAGCCGGTCGTACGGGAAGCAGCGGGAATTGATGGATGTGCGTGGCAGCCTGAGGGCGGCGTCCGCCCTGCTCTCCTGGGAAATACGCCAGACCTCGGCGGCGGACGGCGATATCTACGTTATCGGCGCCAACTCCATACAGCAGCTGCGCGATGAAGCGCGTCTCGGACGCCGCGGGCCTCGGGGGCCTCAGCCTGCAGCCGTTGGCGTCGCGCGCGTGGGGCGAGGTCATGCAGTGAGCATGGGGTTTAGAAAACGCGGTGCCCGCCCTCGGTCGCCCCGGGGTCGTTGGTGCGGGCATCCTGGCCCCTCGGATTAATGGAGGGGCCGGACTAAAGGTCGGCAGTTGACCCACCGTTGCGGGCCCGTCCCGCAGGTGGGTCTTGTCACGGTGGGTGTCGAGCGGGAAAGGCAAAAGGCATGGGATCGACCTTGGTGGATCACGCGAGCCTGGCGACGGGAGTATTTACTAATTGATCATGGCGAGACCGCACCCCGCTCCCGGAGGACGCCATAGGCAGTACGGCTTCACGCTTGTCGAGATAATGATCTCCACGGTGTTGGCGTGGGTCGTCATGGCTGCCATGTATCAGCTATTCATGGGCCAGAGCCGGTCTTATGGCAAGCAGCGGGAGCTGATGGACGTGCACGAAACCATCCAGTCCGCGGCGGCGCTGCTGGCGTGGGAGATACGCCAGACCTCGGCGGCGGACGGCGATATCTACGCTATCGGCGCCAACTCCATTACGCTGCGCTCGACCCAGGGATCGGGGGTCGTTTGCGTTCGACACGCTACCCTTCCCCGCTTCGGGCTGCTGGGGGAGGCCGCCGACATGGCAGCTACGGTCGATGACAGCGCGCTGGTCCTTGCGGTGAATGGGACCGGCTCATCTGATGACGCGTGGCACGTGTTGAGGATCACAACTGTGGACACGCCGGCTGGTGGGATCTGGGTAACGTAATCGCAAGATCACGGAAATCCGGGCACAGTGCCACCGGCATACCCTATCGGAGGGTCGAAATCTCGCAACGGATCACCGGCCCAGTTTTTGCTATATTACCGTGCATATGCCCACAATCGGATCCGCCTTTGACGCACGCCATCACAACGGCTTCACGCTGATCGAGGTGCTCATCGTCACGGTCATTATCGGCATCCTCGCGGCGATCGCCATTCCCAAGTTCGCCGGGACAAAGGAAAAGGCATACGACCGCGCCGTCGTGTCGGATATCAGGCGGGCGCAGCTGGCCGCCGAAGCGTATTATGCCGACAACATGACCTATCCCGCGTCGGCGAGGGATGCCGATTTCACACCGTCGTCCGGTGTTACGTTCACGCGGTGGGAGCTCGAACCAAAGGATGGCGTGTCTTCCATCCACCTCCACGCGGACCACGCGAACTCGACCCATTACTATCACTCGGTCTACCCGGCAGATGCAGAACTAGAGCAGCGTAACAAGTAGGTCGTTCTCTCCCCACGCAAACGGGACCGCTGCAATCTTCGACCCGGACGCCACGTTCCAGAACGTGACCGCTACGGGCAGCGAAACCGTGATCCTCACGCCAGTCTTGCGGAATTGACGTTGGGGGAGGGAGGACCGTAGTCAGAGGGTACAATGCTCGACTCGCCACAAAAGCCTGCCGTCAACCTCGATAGACGGCGACAAGGTTGCCTTTGCAGAAGATTCCGTTATTGGCACGGGCTCCTTCGGGCTCTGGGAAAGCCGAGAGTGCCCCCGGACTGAGGTTAGCTGAGATTGGCTGGGGTTGCTCGAGGTTACCTGAAGTTCGCTCAGGTTAGCACAGGCTAAACAGTAACTCATTGTCACAATTAGAGTTATGGAACCAGCCGGGCCGCCACCTCTCTCTAGTAAAGACCTGTGTCGGACCAATCATCTTGATCCGAATCGGCGCTACTGGGCCTTGGATCGCAGCCTCAGGGTTCTAGAAGCAGAGCACCTTCAGAGCGAGAGAGAAAGGAAAAAGCCCCGAGCGTCCCAGCGGCGTTCGGGGCTTCGGTGTCTTAGTCCCACCTAATCGAAGTTGACCCACTACCAGCGCCTGCTCATGGTCTCGATGCCCGGCCGGATGCGCCTTGCTCGCCGTCTGACGAACGATATATTCGGCTTCACCTCACCGCACCCACTCGTCGTTGCTGTCACCGCGGAGGTGGCGTTGATCCGCTCCCGTCCGCGTCTCTCCGTGGCTCCTATCTAGTTCTGATATCAGCACTTATAGACGAGCAGCGCCAATTACCCTCAGCCTGGGCACGTAGCTGAACGCTTGTGAGGAGACCTTGATCTTAGCGTTTGTCTACAGTAAATTTAGGTAAGCAGAAATCTAGAATTTGTCGGTACCTTGATTGTCTTGTAGTGTCAACGAGCTGGATCATGGCCGACAATCCAATGCTCTCGCAGTCCCATGAGGACTACCTCAAGGTCGTTTACAACCTCGAGGCTCGGTTCGGTGTGGCGCAGACCGGCGCCATCGCCGAAGCGCTGGACCTCGCGCCCGCATCTGTGAGCCGAATGGTCAAGAGGCTTGCTGAACTGGGATTCGTCGAGCATGCGCTCCATCGCGGGGTGCGCCTGACGGACTCCGGACGGCGAGCGGCGTTACAGGTGCTTCGGCGCCACCGCATCCTCGAGGCGTACCTGCTCGAAAAGCTTGGGTACGAGTGGGACACCGTCGACGCCGAGGCGGAGCGCCTCGAGCACGCAGTGTCGGATGAGCTCGTGGAGACCATGGCGCGCGCCATGGGGAATCCGCGATACGATCCTCATGGTGCGCCGATCCCCACCTGGGCCGGGGATTTGGAGCAGCCCGAGGTCGTTCTGATGACGGAACTTTCCGTGGGTGCTGCTGGCGAACTTCGGATGGTGAGCGATCAAGACCCGGAGCGTCTGCGGTTTCTGGCTTCGCTCGGGCTGAAGCCGGGAACGCGTTTCAAGGTGTTGGCGCGCCAGCCGTTTCATGGCCCCCTCACGCTGCAGGTCGAAGGTGCGGACCAGCGAGAGCAGGTGGTCGGGTTCGAGTTAGCTAACTCGCTTGCATGTATGACAGAGGAGTAACACCATGAGTGGTCAACGTACAATGACTCGCCGCCAACTGTTGACGCGGGGCGCCCTCGGAGCCGCTGGGGTGGCGGCTACCGCCAAGGCCGTGGGTGCCGCGGAAAAGCTGGAAGGGCTCGAGCTACCGCATGATCCCCACACTGCCAGCACGGTTGGCGCCGTCACCAATGCCTCGGTGGATCCGATGACGTTTCTGGAAGAATTCAATTTCGGACAGGTCTCCACCCTTCCGGGCGGCCAAACGTTGCGCACGTTCGAGATGCACGCCGTCGATCGCGAGATCGAAATTGCGCCGGGTGTCTACTTTCCGGCGTGGACGTATAACGGACAAGTGCCGGGGCCCACTCTCCGAGCCACGGAGGGAGACCTGGTCCGCGTGAACTTTAACAACCGGAGCCCACACCCGCATACAATTCATTTTCACGGCATTCACGCGGCGAACATGGATGGCGTGTTCGAGGTGGTTAAGCCCGGCGAGACATTCGTGTACGAGTTCGTCGCCAGGCCGTTCGGACTGCATCTGTACCACTGTCATACGGTTCCCATTCGCAAACACATCTCCAAGGGGTTGTACGGGACGTTCATCATCGATCCGAAGGACGGACGTCCGCCCGCTCGCGAGATGGTGATGGTGACGAATGGGTTCGATACCAATTTTGACGGCGAAAACGAGGTGTACGCCGCCAACACGGTGGCGTTCGCCTATCAAAAGAATCCCATCGTCATCCGAAAGGGTGAGTTGCAGCGCATTTATCTGGTGAACACGCTGGAGTTCGATCCGGTCAATTCGCTTCACCTGCACGGGGAGCTGTTCCACGTCTACCGGACGGGAACGAGTCTCCAGCCGAGTGACTACACGGACACGATCATGATGTGCCAGGGTGAGCGGCACGTGTTGGAGTTTACGTTCGACGAGCCCGGGCGATTCATGTTCCACGCTCATCAATCTGAATTCACCGAACTGGGGTGGATGGGTCTGTTCAACGTCGTTGACGTGATGGCATGAGCGACTCGAAAGCGGCGTTGGTAGGCTGGGGGCTCCTGCCCGTCGTATTGCTGACGGTGGTGGCCGTCGTGGTGACCAACACCGGTCTGCTGGAGCTTCTCCGGCCCACGCCGCCCGTAGAAGAGATTGCCTTTGAGCGAGTTAGTTTGGCGCCGGACAAGATCACTGTTCAGGTCGCGAACGGAGGTCCTGATCCTGTGACAATCGCACAGGTGACTGTCGATGACGCGTTCTGGAATTTTTCGATTGCCCCTGGGGCCACGATCCCACGCCTGGGCAGAGCCACGATCACGATTCCCTACCCATGGGTCGCGGAAGAGGCATACGAGGTTGCGTTACTAAGCTCGACCGGCGTGACGTTCTCCCACGAGATTCCGGTTGCGATGGTCACCCCACCTCCCGGACCGGCTTTCTTTGGAATCTTTGCCGTGATCGGTGTGCTGGTTGGCGTCATCCCCGTCTCGCTCGGTCTGCTGTGGCTTCCGTTTCTGCGACGCCTAGAACAGAAATGGATTCATTTTGCCCTCGCGCTGACCGCCGGGCTGTTGGTCTTCCTTGGCGTCGATGCTGGGGAAGAGGCCTTGGAGGCCGCCTCCCAGGTCGGCGGTGCGTACCAGGGAACGCTGATTGCGCTCATGGGTGTGGTGGGGACCATGCTGTTCCTGCAAGTCCTGACGCGACGTCGGCTCCACAAGGAAGGCGCCCAAGGCCGCATGGCGGTGGCTTTCTTGGTGGCCGTCGGCATCGGGTTTCACAACCTCGGAGAAGGGCTGGCGATCGGAGCGGCGTATGCACTGGGCGAAGCAGCCCTCGGCGCTTTTCTGATTGTCGGGTTCATGCTCCACAACACCACCGAGGGCCTGGCGATCGTCTCACCCATCGCCAAGGACCGTCCCACTCTGCGAGTGCTGATGAGTTTGGGGTTGGTCGCGGGCGTGCCGACGATCGCAGGAGCGTGGTTGGGTGGAATGGCCTACTCGCCGCTGTGGGCGACGCTGTTCCTGAGCATCGGTGTCGGCGCGATCATACAGGTGGTGGTCGCGTTATACAAGATGGTGGCGCGACAAAGTCCCGAGACGGTGTGGACGCCGTTAACGGCCGGCGGCCTCATGGCCGGTCTCGTAGTCATGTACACCACGGGCCTGTTCGTCGCTTTGTGATGCGCCAACCCGCTACCACTAAATTGCTACATTGTCCTGGCTACAATCTAAATCTCTGTAATTACTACGCTTATGAGCCTTAAACAGAAGAGATTCTGCCTTTGGGTACCCGCCGTGGTGGTATCGATCACGGCATGTGATTTCCTGCTCACCGGCCCGCCCGACGACGCGGACCTGTTCGACGCGCCCATACCCGGCCTCACCGCCGAGCAACTGGCTGCCTTCGCCCGTGGTGATGCGCAGTTCGAGCGGCGTTTCTCGCCAGCCGAGGGGCTCGGCCCGATCTTCAATGCCGCTGCGTGCGGAGACTGCCACAGTGGGGATGGGAGAGGCCGTCCGGAGAACATTCTCATCCGCATCAGTTTGGGGACGGACTTGGCGCTCGCGCTGGGCGGCCCGCAGATACAGGACAAGGCGATTCCCGGAGCCATTCCGGAAGACGTGCCGGGAGGAGTGGACATCTCCCGACGGCTTCCGCCGCCCGTGTTTGGTGTGGGGTTCATCGAGGCCATACCCGAAGCGGCGATCCTGGCCAATGCCGATGAGTTCGATGGAGACGGGGACGGCATATCCGGCCGCCCGAATTGGGTGTTGGCCGCGCCTTGGGTGCCGGCATCCGAGCCTGGGGCCGGTCCGGGACTTCAGTTGGGACGGTTCAGCCGCAAGGGACAGGTGAGCACCCTGTTGCAGCAGTCCGTGGATGCCTATCACCAGGACATGGGCATCACCACCGACTTCCTCCCTGAAGAGAACGTGAATCCCCAGTCCGGTCGTTCGACGCTGGCCGCGGACCACGTGCCGGACCCCGAGGTCCCCGCCGCAGAGGTGCGGGCCGTGGTGGACTACCTCCGCATGTTGGCGCCCCCCGCACCGGGAGAGGACACGCCCCAGCGGCAGCGCGGCGGCGATTTGTTTACCCAAGTCGGTTGCGACGGATGTCACGTTCGGGAGTTTCGCACCGGGCCGAGCACCATCGCCGCGCTCGCCGACCAGCCGGTGGTGTTGTACTCCGACTTGTTGCTCCACAACATGGGTGACGCGTTGGCGGACAACCGGCCCGACGGGAGTGCGGACGGGCGGGAGTGGAAGACGCCGCCGTTGTGGGGGCTCCGCATCGCGCGCGACTTTCTGAACGGCGACCTGTTCCTGCTTCATGACGGCCGCGCGACGTCCATAGCCGAGGCCATCGAGTTCCACGGAGGCGAGGCCGCGGCGTCACGTAACGCTTTCCTCGCCTTGGGCGCGGAAGATCAGGACGCGCTCGTGGAGTTCGTACGATCGCGGTGACGGATTGTGAATCGGCGCGATTTTGTCGGTTTGGCGGCGGCCGGATGGGTCGGCGCGTGCGCGTCGTTGGTTGTCAGAACCGTGACGCCAGCAAACGGCAGGGTGCGGTTGAGCCTGAGCAACCATCCGTTGTTGAACCGCCCCGGCGGATTTCTGAAAATCCGTCCCGAGGGCTCCGACCAGTTGCTATACGTGCTGGCGTTGAGTGGCAGCTCGTTCGCCGTGGTCTCGCCGATATGCAAGCACCTGGGTTGCACGGTAAACGTCGCCGGCCCGCGGCTGCTGTGTCCTTGTCACGGATCGATGTACGATCGGGACGGAAGCGTCCTGCGCGGCCCGACACAAGCGCCGTTGGACCGCTTCCAAACGGAAGTATCGTCCGACGGTGTGTTGACCATTTATCTCGAACCAAGGCGCACATGATTCTTCGGCGGTGGTACTCGTTGATTCTGTTGGGGCTCGTCATTCCGGCGGCGAATGCCGTGGGTCAGGAGCAAGACACCATTGTCGGCCGGCCCTTCGTTCGCGGTGGAGTGTACGATCGTCCGTATCTGACTCGATTACTGGGGCGCACTGCCATCGGCGGCTACGCCGAAATGCACGCGCGGTGGCAACGGGTGGATGGAGTAACCGAGGAGCGAGGGTTCGAGCTAAAGCGATGGAATATTTTTACTGCCACCGATGTCTCCGACTTCGTGCGCATCAGTGCCGAGTTGGAATTCAAAGACGGTGGGGAAGAGGTCAGAATCGAGTTCGCCGCCATCGATCTTCGCGTTGCACCGTCATTGACGATACGGGGTGGAATGCTGCTTTCACCCATCGGTCGCTTCAACCTGGCCCATGACAGTCCGTTGAACGAGTTCACCGATCGGCCCCTCGCGTCGACTGAGTTACTCGGCGCGGCACTCTCGGAACCCGGTCTGGGGGCGCTCGGCGCTCTTCCGGTCGGCTTGACGGGTCGCGTCACGTACGAGGTGTATCTGGTGAACGGGTTTCACGACGGGCTGATCAACGATTCACCGGACGGAACGCGTGTAGCCCTTGGCCGCGGCAATTTCGAGGACAACAATGCGTCTCCGGCAGTTGTAGGCCGGGTCACATGGAGCCCGAGCCTGGATTTGGAGATAGGGTTTTCGGGACACCACGGTGCCTACAACGTCTACGACGACGAAGGGCTCGCCGTGGATGAACGGCGCGATCTCACCATCGTCGTGATCGACGTCGATGCCACCGTGGGTCCTTTACGGGTCACGGGCGAGGCGGCGACGGTCGATATCGACGTTCCCACCACCTTGACCCCTGTGTTTGCCGGGAGCCAGCGAGGCCTCTACATCGAGGCGATGCACGACTTCGGACGGCAGTGGGTGACCACGATGCCGCAGTCCTTCTTTTCTGTCGGCTTGCGTTTCGACCTGATCGACTTGGACAGCGATCTTCCCGGCGACAACGTGAGGCAGGTGACCGTGGGGATCAACTTTCGGCCCACGCCAGACACTGTATTGAAGTTGGACTACGTTCGAGGGACGTCGCGCGATCGGTTCAACAATCCCGCCGACCATGGGGGCTTTCTCTTCTCAATGGCGACCTACTTCTAATGATGTAGTTTTTAGTGGCCCAGCCCTCTGCCGTTTGAAAGGGACCACCCCGGTCTCCCACCGATTGGTCATGTCGGAATCATCGGATTCTCCCAAGTACACCAACCGACTCATCGACGAAACGAGTCCGTACCTCCTTCAACACGCCCACAATCCGGTGGATTGGTATCCGTGGGGTGAAGAAGCACTCGGCAAGGCGCGCGAGGAGCGTCGACTCATTCTCTTATCCATCGGCTATTCGTCGTGGCACTGGTGTCATGTCATGGAGCGCGAGTCTTTCGAGAACGAAGAGATCGCTCGCCTCATGAACGACAATTTCGTGAACATCCAAGTGGACCGGGAGGAGCGCCCCGATCTCGACGACATTTACATGGCCGCGACGCTCGCGACGAATAACGGTCAGGGAGGCCGGCCTATGACGGTGTTTGTGACACCGGATCTCGAGCTGGCGTTCGCGGGCACATATTTCCCTCCCGAGGATCGTCACGGCCAACCGGGATTCCCCACGTTGCTCCAACGGATCTCCCGGACGTGGGAGGAAGACTCACACGGAATCCAGGATGGTGCAGCGCGGTTTGCCGCACAGCTTCGAGCGCAACGGCAGGGGAGCACACCGCTCTCGGTCGGCGAGTCAGAGTTGCAACTGGCGCTTCACAATTCGGAGCCGACTTCGATCCGACCTTCGGTGGATTCGGGACGGCGCCGAAGTTCCCGCCGTCGGCGGGCCTCTCATTGCTGCTGCGACTCTATCGCCGGTTCGACGATGCGCACGCGCTTCACATGGTGCGTAAGACGCTGGATGCGATGAGGAGCGGCGGTATGCACGACCACTCGGCGGCGGCTTCTCGATACTCCACCGACCGCCAATGGCTGGTTCCGCATAGCCGCCTCGATCGCCGTCTCTCTCGCTCGCTCGGAATCCTCCAGCTGCCGGCACACAGAGCAGTGTTCTCATTCCGTCGTCATTCCCGAGATCCTTTGCGGGCAACAGGAAGGTATTCCCCACGCCTAGCTAGGCGAAGCGCGTCACCCCAAACCACTTGACGAAAGTATAACCCATGCGCATCGCGTTTATCGTCGTAGCTGTAGGGCTCACGACCGCGGTGGTCCCGGTTGCGGCGTCCGCGGCACAAACTGACACTGTGGGGGTTGCTGGCTATCAGTCGGCGTCGGGTGGGCAGCCGGCGATGTCCCAATCACTGCCACCGCTCCAGTTCAGCGGGGCCTTTCTCGGGCTGTTCGATGCGTTGAAGCAGGACGAGCGGGCGGCCACGGATCCCGTGCGTTCGCAGTTCGAGTTCGCGATCAATATCGACTTGGAGTGGCAGTTGAGCCCTCACGTGCGAGGTGTCGCCCAGTTGCAGAGTGGCACCGGTGGTGCTACGGACAGCCGTTTCCTTCATAAGGACCGACGACAGCGATCGGTCCGGCAGCACGGGGTTTGCAGCCGACCTTACGGGGGTGATATTCGACTTCCGGGTGGAACTCGCCGACCACGTGTCGGCCAAGGGTTACTATAGCCGACTTCGCTTCGGTGACGCGAATGCCGTTACCGACGATGATCTCTCGGCTTGGATGGGTGAGCTTCGCGTGGGAGACGGTGGATGGCACGGGGCGGCCCGGTTGTCCGGCTGGACGCCTGACGACAGCGATGGCGGAGGTTCGGGAATGTCCACGGTGCTTCCAAATCCCGGCCTGGCCGTCGCATTGGGAGCAATCAGCCCGGTGTTGGACCAGGAGATCCGCCGCCTCCAGGTCGGTGTCGGTCGAGCGATCCACGACAACCTCGTGATCAAGGGCGAGTGGTTCTTCGACGACTATCGCCGTCTCAGCGCGGGTCGCTCCACGGATGTGATCGGCGTGATCGTGTCGGTGAACGCAAGATTTTGACCCGCATTTCACGGCGGATCAACGATCTGGTCGGCACGTATACGAGCATGACGCAGGATCTTGAGTGCGGGGAAACCCTCAACCGGCCTTTAGGATAGAGCTGACTGAACCGTGTCCTTGACGAGCTTTGGGTTGGCTTTTCCTTCCGTTTCCTTCATGACCTGACCGACGAAAAAGCCCAAGAGGCCTGTCCGGCCCGCTCGGTATTCGTCCGCCTTTCCGGGATTGTCGGCCACGAGCCTGCTTACGATGGCCTCGATAGCGGCGGGGTCGCTCAACTGTGCCAAACCCAGCCGGTCGACAATTTCCCGTGGCTCGCCTGCCCCGGCCAGCATTTCGGCGAACACGTCCTTTGCCAAACTCCGCGACAGAGTACCCTCATCGATCAGCGCAGCGAGCGATCCGATAGCGGTCCCTGTGAAGGGTAACTGCTCGCCGTTCCGCTCCCGCAACGCGCCACGAACTTCACCCGCGATCCACGCGGCGATGGCCTTGGCGTTGTCGTGTGCATTGACCGCGTCGTCGAAGAATGTGGCCAGTGCCTCGTCCTCGGCGAGAACTCTCGCTTGCTCGTACGACAGGCCACACTCGCCCCGGTAGCGTTCCGCCGCGGCAGCCTGCTTCGGTGAAACGGTGGCCTCTGCTTTCGGAGGTTTGGTTTCACCAGGCGCCTGGCGCTTGCGCCGGGGTGTCGGCGGCGTCCGCGCGGCCGGCTTTGATTCTTCGGCGGCAACCTTGGCCCACGTGTCACGGAGCCCCACGGTTCGGTTGAACACCAGAGCGTCCGGTCGCGAGTCCACGGCGTCGCTGCAAAAGTATCCCCGGCGCTCGAACTGGTACCGGCTCCCGGGTGGGTCGTCCTTCACGCTGGGCTCAATACGAGCGCTGCCCAGCACGACCTTGGAGTCGGGGTTCAAGTTCGACATGAAATCCTTGCCTTCGTCCGCGTCGTCCGGGTCCGCCTTCACGAACAACCGGTTATACAATCGGACTTCGGCGGGCAGCGACTCCTTAGCGGCCACCCAGTGGAGCGTGCCCTTCACCTTGCGTCCGTCGGGAGCGTCTCCCCTTCTGGTTTCCGGGTCGTACGTGCAATGCAGCTCGACGATTTCGCCCGTCGCGTCGTCCTTGATGACATCCCCACACTTGATGAAGTACGCGTACCGCAGGCGCACCTCTCGCCCGGGCGCCAGGCGGAAGAACTTCTTCGGCGGGTCCTCCATGAAGTCATCGCGCTCGATGTAGAGCTCCCGGGCGAACGGCACCTTCCGGGATCCCTCTTTGGGGACGTCGTGGGGATAGTACGGCGCGTCGATCTCCTCGACCTGTTCCTCGGGGTAATTGAGGATCACGACTTTGAGTGGCCGCAGCACGCACATCACCCGCGGCACCTTCTTGTTCAGGTCGTCGCGGATCGCGTACTCCAGCTTTTCCATGTCGACTCGACTGTCGACCCTGGCCACACCGATCACGCCACAGAACGTGCGAATGGCCTCGGGCGTCACCCCCCGCCTTCGCAATCCGGCAATTGTCGGCATGCGGGGGTCGTCCCAGCCGTCCACGAGACCCTGCTCCACTACCTGCACCAACTTCCGCTTGCTCAGCACGGTGTAGTCCAGGTTGAGCCGGGCGAACTCGGTTTGCTCGGGGCGTGGAGGCTCGATGGCGGCAGCGTCCAACACCCAATCGTACAACTCCCGGTTGTCTTTGAACTCGAGCGTACAGAGAGAATGGGTGATCTGTTCTATCGCATCGGACAGGCAATGGGTGAAATCGTACAACGGATAAATACACCACGCGTCGCCGGCTCGGTAATGACTGGCGTGCCGAATGCGGTAGAGCACCGGATCCCGCATCAGCATGTTCTTCGCCGCCATGTCGATCTTGGCCCGAAGCACATCCTCGCCAGCCTTGAACTCTCCGGCCCGCATTCGCCGGAACAGATCTAGGTTTTCTGCGACCGACCGGTTGCGGTACGGACTCTCCGTTCCGGGCTCAGTGACCGTACCTCGTCCCAGTCGGATATCCCGTAGGCTTTGGCTGTCGACGTACGCCCTGTCCGCCTCGATCAATGTGATGGCAAAGTCGTACAGCTGCTCGAAGTAGTCAGACGCATAAAACAGCTTTTCACCCCAATCGAACCCCAGCCACCGGACGTCTTCCTTGATGGACTCGACGAATTTGACGTCTTCCGACTCGGGGTTGGTGTCGTCGAACCGCAGGTGACACACACCGGCGTTCTCCTGGGCGATACCGAAATCCAGGCAAATGGCCTTGGCGTGGCCGATGTGGAGGTAGCCGTTCGGTTCGGGAGGAAAGCGGGTCACCACGCGGCCATCGTACTTGGCCGTCTTCATGTCCTCCGCGACCATCGCACGGATGAAGTCCTGTTGTCTCTTCGCCACCTGTCCTCCGCGTCTCATCTGCCCAGAGAAAATAGCATGGTGGAATTCACATGCCGGCCCGATCCTCCGCGGAATAATTATAGAGAACTCTTCATAAGTATTTCGCCAACGTCCTGCATAGAGGAAGCTCCTTTTCTCTATGTCGAGGGTGGCACGCTGCGCGGGAGTCAACGCGAACGATCTTTACCGAATCAAGAGTCGACTGGCGGAGCAAGCCGGAAGGCGACTCCGGAGCCAGGCGGAGGATAGGTTTTCCGACGTGCTCGCGGCGTTCGCTGCCCGGTGTCGTGGGTTTGACAGACTACCCGCACGGACAGTCGGGCTAGAGTACGCCGCTGCTGGATGCCTGACTTACTGAGCCCTGCGTCAGGAAGGGCCACTCGTTGTCCGGTAATGCCATGCCCGAGGTGAGATTCGAACTCACACGAGGTTGCCCCCACCGGATTTTGAGTCCGGCGCGTCTGCCATTCCGCCACTCGGGCCTAATTTCCTGTCCTGCAGTATGTTGCGGCACCGTTTCGCGCGTCAACTCCCGCCCGATTTGGACCGCTCGATGACGTCTCGGTGACATCAAGCCACCACCTCGAGGTGCCCACGCTTGGCGGGACGGTAGGATACCCCTTCCGTCCGGGCCGCGCTATGCTCCCGCAACAGGTGCCCGTACACGCGCTCGATCAGCGTCACGCGGCGGTGCCCGAGTTCGCACGCCACCGTCCAAGCCGATACGGGATGTCCACCGTCCAAACTCTGAAGCCGGGCCGCGGTGAAGGTATGTCTCAGGCCGTGCACCGTGATCGGTGTCGCGACTTTGTTCACGGACAGTCGGACTGCACCGTCACTCCTTTGGTTTGCAGCGCAGCCACGTCCGTGCAACTCACGTTCGTGGACTGGAGATAGACCGTGTCGCCCGCTCCGAGCCCTGTGTTGTCGAGCAAAGACTGGATATTGGTTATCGAGGTGTAGCGGAGGGAGAGGTCTGTCAGGTTCGTGAGCCCGCTCAGCGCGCTGATATCGCTGATCGAGTTGAAGCCGAGGTCGAGCTGCCTCAGCCTCGTGAGCCCACTTAGCGCGCTGATGTCGGTGATCGAGTCGTTGCTGAGGTTGAGGTTTGTCAGGCTCGTGAGCCCGCTCAGCGGGCCGATGTCGGTGATCGAGGTGTAGCGGAGGGAGAGGTCTGTCAGGCTCGTGAGCCCGCTCAGCGCGCTGATATCGCTGATCGAGTTGCCGCCGAGGCCGAGGAACGTCAGGCTCGTGAGCCCGCTCAGCGCGCCGATGTCGCTGATCGAGTTGCGGGCGATTTCGATTCCCCTCAGACTCGTGAGCCCGCTCAGCGCGCTGATATCGCTGATCGAGTTGCCGCCGAGGGCGAGGAACGTCAGGCTCGTGAGCCCGCTCAGCGGGCCGATGTCGGTGATCGAGGTGTAGCCGAGGGAGAGGTCTGTCAGGCTCGTGAGCCCGCTCAGCGCGCCGATGTCGCGGATCGAGTTGCCGTCGAGGTAGAGGAGGGTCAGGTCCGTGAGATTCTGAATCCCCACCAGGCTCGTGATCCCGGTGAAGCGGGCACCTAACCGCGTCAGCCCAGATACCAGGCCGCAGGTGAGCTCCTGCGCGTCGACCAACAAGAGTGCCTCCCTAATCGCCGCCTCCAGGTTGGCATCCTCGAACGTCGCGATGGCCGCGTCGGAATGGTCACTCCAGAACTCGCTGGGCTCGAGGGGCTCGAGACCCGTAGGGCCTCCGCAGCCCACTGGAAGAAGAAGCGAGCCAATAATGAGCAACAGTACACGCCGGTTCATTCCTGAGTCTCTCCTGACATCTCGTCGTCGGTCGAGAACCGGGAGGTGATCTCGGTCATAGGGGACTAAGATGGACCGTTTATGGGGGTTTGGCGAGGTCTCGAGAGGGACATGCTTATACGCCCCTTCCCACGTATAAGATGGGCGCCTAGAAGCTCCTCAGAGCGTCCGCGTACCAATCCCGACGCGCCCCCACTATCTTGCGGACCGTTGCAGCGTGCTAGCACCCGCCTCGCTTCGAGGCGACCCCTTCCTGGTTGAGTTCCCCAGCGATTCCGGCGTAGGATCCACCAGCGCGCCACGCCGTGAGGATGCGGTGGACAATCGCCTGCGTGGTAGAGTTTGGCATTGCATCTGGCGTGAACTTGAATTCCCTTGTTCGAGGTTGTAATCATGACCCCAGGGGAAAGAGGTCAGTTATCGGACCTTCTATTTGCCCTCGTACCGAAGGACGGAACTCCGATAGGCAATGTGACGCTTCTCCAACAAACTTGGAACGGCGGCGCGCAAGCTCTCTCTCCGAATCACCGACTTCGCCATGACCGGCGGCAAGAGCTTGATGGCCACCGGTCACTCCAGCGTCACGTCATGCGCCAGGAACACGATGCCCATCCCTCCGCGCCCGATCTCATACTCAGGGGAGTACCGTCCCGCAACGGCGGAGAGGAGGCCCAGGAACTTGGCCGAAGCGGAGTGCTCGGTCAACACAAGCAATCCTATCTGTTGTTGCGCGCGGCGATCCACGTGCCCCCGACGAGCCAGGTAAACAAACGACTACGTCCCACTTTCCCCGATCGGACAACCGTAAATCCCGACTGGATGAGCGCGCGACGCAGATCCAGTGGATTGCACAGGAAGCACGAGTCGTTGTCGGCATGAAACGGCGGCGTCAAGTCCGGCCGGCGCATGGTCAGGCGCACCTCGGGCGACAACACCTTGGACGCAAGGAGAAACAAGTTGGACGCAAAGTATCTTCCCGCTTCCCACAACGTGTTTCCGAACGGGTGAACCGGCATTTTGTCGTCTCGGACGAATACTCGCTGCAACGGCCGGTATTGCCACACGTGTCGTACGAGTGCTGTTATCGATGGAGCAATGCCGAGGAGGTTGGGACCAACCACGAACAGCCATCCACCAGGCTTCAACACGCGCTGCGCTTCTTCCAATACACCCCATGGGTCCGGGCTGTGTTCCAGGAATTGATTGCAAGCGACCACGTCGAATGTGGCGTCGGCAAACGGCAACTCGGCTGCGTCGCCCTCCTCGAAACGGAGGCGTTCAGCCTCGTCGGGCTCAAATGCCGCAGCCGTCACGTCCAGTCCGACGGCGTCGTATCCCGATTTGCTAAAAAGGAGCGTGGACCAACCGGCGCCGCATCCGAGATCGAGCAGCCGCCCGTCCGCGGCGTATCGGGCAACGAAGGCGAGATAATCTCGGTAAACGTTTGCCGCCGTGCTCTCGGAGACCCCCGACGGTCGGACACGATCGCTGCTGGCCTTGTACAGTTGCTTGAGCTGCTTGCTCACAGTAGGGTCTCTCGCACGGCAACCTCAATATTATGCATTTCCTTTCCTTCATATACGGGAGGTGCGAGAGGGGCGACGTGAGGACCATCACTCGGCTCTCAGCACCTCAGGATACCAGGATAGGAATTTGCCTTCCCCTATCCCAAGTATCGCCCTTGGTACCGGAGGCGTCCAGCCAGTGGGATGAGGGTACCCGGGCAGTCTCCGGTAGCTCCCATGACATGACGTGACGTTGACACGTCACGTTCGACAGACCCGATTGACCGGCCGTAGACCAACTAGACCCTATCACTCCCCATCATCCCGGTGAGCGTTAGCGGCTCCCCTTCCTCGTGGCACTTCGTGACGTATTCCTCCACGAGGCGTTCCATTTCCGCTGGGCTCTCGATGATGCGGGGACGACCGATCTTCTTCATGGCTTGAGCCTCTCGGCCTCGTGGCTTCTCGCCATCCTTACTGTTTGCCATTGGTAGTCACACTTCCGCAGTTGTGCGAGGTTGGGAGGGCACTGGCACACTGTCGTGCTACGAACTCCAGCGACGGCCCCACCCAACACCAGCCCTTCTTCCCTCCCGTGTTCTGGGGGTGTGCCCCAATTGCCGTTGGTGGAACGCACGCGAACACCATCCGTGCCGCTCTCGGCGAGCGACGGGGGACGGGTATACCGCACCCCCGCTCGGTGACGTCTCGGTGACATCGGAGCGTTTACTGAGGGAACGCGGAGTTACTGAGGGAACGTTTTTACTAGAGAAGCCAACGAGGGGAAAACCTGGAAACCCAATGATTCGGCTTTCGAGTCCGGCGCGTCTGCCATTCCGCCACTCGGGCAGTGGGCCGGGAAATATAGCCGGTTTGTTGGTCGCAGAAAATCAGGCTCCTATTAGGGAGCATATAGGATAGCGAATCCGGGATAAGCGAATGGGCGAAGGCCCTGCTAGTCCGGTAGAATGTTACCCTGATTCAGCGGACCACCGGGCCGATTGCCCCGCTGCCGCATTCCCCGCCGTTGGACGCCTTCGATTTGCCGCTGGAATCTCTCATAATGGATCAGCAACAGCGCCCGCTGGACGGGGGCGAGGAAACCGGCGTACTCCTCCTGCTCGGCACGGACAGCAGCGGCCATCTCTTCGCCCAGCGCCACTATGGATTCCACCACACGGGTCACACTGTCTTCATCGGCAGCGACCCCGGGACGCATTTGCTCCTCGATGGCGCGAAGCAGCCCGCGGCGTCGCTGAGCAAACCGCCCCCGCTCTCGGAAATGGCGTTGCAGCGTCTGGCGAAACTCGGCCCGGACCCGTGAACGCGGGTTCGATCTGCCGCGTCCACGTATTCCGCACGCGGCGCCACGTCCTGGCACTAGTTCCTAGTGTTAGCCACAGATGGCAGGGGAGGCAGAGGTGGCCCGCCCCTACTGCCTTCTTCTGCCTCCTCTGCCCTTAGTGCCTCTGTGGCTAACACCGGATGTCAGGCCCGCTTGACGTACCTTGACGCCGCTCGTCAACGCAGGTAAGTATGAGGACCATGACGAACCTACGCGCCTACTATTACGCCAGATACTACTATGCGCTTCCCGTAACGGGTCGCAGTTGGAGGTGTGTGCGCGGCTAAGTACCGTACCGACGATCTTCCGAACCGGCTCGTGATATCACGGGCCGATTTTTTTGTTCCCAACATCGCAGGAGCTAGAAGATGGTTATCCCAGCGTCAGTAAACCAGAGTCACTTTACGATCCAAGACTGGGCGTCGTACACCCCGGAGCAACATGATGTGTGGAGCGTGTTGTACGATCGCCGGATGGCCGAGCTTCGTGGGACCGGGAGCCGGGTGTTTCTGGACAGAGCCGAAGCGATCGGGCTGCGGCGAGACCGTGTGCCCGACTTGAACGAAGTGAACCAAATGTTGGGTGATCTGACCGGATGGCAGGCCGTCCCGGTCAAGGGGTTCATCCCCGCAAAGGATTTCTTCGCGTGTCTTGCCGAGCGGCAATTTCCTACAACTGTCATCGTTCGGCCGCGTGAACAGCTCGAATACCTCGAGGAGCCCGACATTTTTCATGACGTATTCGGGCACGTGCCGCTGCACGCCGATCCGGGGTTCGCGGACTTTCTCCAGCAGTTTGGTCAGATCGCGGCCCGCGTCACCGATGAAGAAGACGTCCGCCGCATGGCTCGGCTCTTTTGGTTTACGATCGAGTTCGGGTTGGTGTGGGAAGATGGAAAGATCAAGGTGTACGGCAGCGGTTTGATCTCCTCCGTGGCGGATGGGGCGAACGCGCTGGGACCGAAGTGCGACCGACGGCCGTTCGATCTCGATGCAGTCTTGAGCCAACCCTTCGAGATAGATCACCTGCAGAACGTCTTGTTTGTGATCGACTCGTTTGATCAGTTGTTCGAGGCCGTCGCCGAACTGGCCGCTAGGTCGTGACCGGCCGACGGGTTTAGCCACAGAGGACCGCAGCTACCCCTTTGGCGATTTCGATCGTCTCGTCGACACCAAGTTGCTTCTCGAAGTCGAGCTTGTCCCGCAGCGTGTCGCCCTCGACCAACGGCATCATGCCACCTTCGCCCAGGTGGCTTTCGAGCTTGTAACGGTCGGCGAGCGCGGTCGAGAGGCGAGAGGTGATCTCGGGCATGGTGGGCAAAGACAGGGTCCACCCCGCGTCGTACAAGAACGCCGCGTTGCTACGGAAGGTTGTCCACGCTCCCTTCCACCACCGCCTCGGCTTCCATCTCAACCAGGTATTCGTCGCCCATGAGCCCCGCCTGGACGAGCGTGTTTGCCGGTTGGATATCCCGAAACCGTTCGCCGTGGACGCGAGCCACGGGTTCCCAATCCTCTATTCGATTCACATACACTCGGGTTCGCACGACGTCCTCCAACCGCGCACTCAGAGATTGAAGCGCGCCCTCGATCTTGTCGATCACGAAGTGGGTCTGTGCTGCAGGATCCGATCCTCCGATAGTTCGATCGCCGTGTGTGGCGGTGGTGCCCGAGACGTGGATCCGGTTCCCATGCCGCACCGCACGACTGAACCCGGCGAGATCCTCCCACGCGGTCCCGCTCAACACGCGCGTTCGGCCGTCCGCACCGGTGGAGGCCGGATAGGGCGGTGGCAGAGTATCGATATGGTGGCTCAAGTCGCCCGACGCCGTCAGGTAAGGAGGCCGCCGATACTCGTCGCCGCAATCGTCGGCGATCGTTTGTTGGTCGCAGAAAATCAGGCTCCTATTAGGAAGCATATAGGGTAGCGAATCCGGGGTAAGCGAATGGGCGAAGGCCCTGCTAGTCCGGTAGAATGTTACCCTGATTCAGCGGACCACCGGGCCGATTGCCCCGCTGCCGCATTCCCCGCCGTTGGACGCCTTCGATTTGCCGCTGGAATCTCTCATAATGGATCAGCAACAGCGCCCGCTGGACGGGGGCGAGGAAACCGGCGTACTCCTCCTGCTCGGCACGGACAGCAGCGGCCATCTCTTCGCCCAGCGCCACTATGGATTCCACCACACGGGTCACACTGTCTTCATCGGCAGCGACCCCGGGACGCATTTGCTCCTCGATGGCGCGAAGCAGCCCGCGGCGTCGCTGAGCAAACCGCCCCCGCTCTCGGAAATGGCGTTGCAGCGTCTGGCGAAACTCGGCACGCTGATCCTCGGTCAACCCCGCCTCTCGGATGAAGTTCTGCGTGAACCGCTCCAGCACCTGTTGGCGCAGGACCTCCCGTCCGGGCCCCACTTGCTCCTGTGCCACGAGCGGCCCGACCACGAAAACCAACAGGGCTCCCAGGAATGCTTTTCGCATCTATCCCTCCATCGCGACCAAAAGCTCGCGCAGTTGATCTTCGTCAAAATCGTTCAATGAAACAGGCGTCAGTTCAGAAGCCGGAGCAAACAGGTCCAACGAATCGAGCACTTCGTTGAGTCCCGTCGTGGAGAGTTCCTCGAGGCCCACGGGTAGAGACGATGCGGCACCCTCCTCGGCAGAATTCTCTGCGATCCTATCGACGAGCACGCCTCCGGTTACGAGAATAGCAACAGCCGCCGCAGCACGAAGCATGGAAGGTTTCCGCCACCACACCGCAGGAACCACCGTTGTCCGTAGCTCCGCCACGACGCGCCGGGCTACTCGCTCGACGTCTATTTGGACGTCTGACCCCAGCTCTGCTGCTGCCCTTTCGATGTCCTGCTCGTTCATGTCATCGCGCTCTCGCATCCGGCGCTAATCCAGCAACGCCTTCAGCCGTTTGATCGCATGGTGGTAATGTACGCGCGCAGCACCGACGGTGGTGCCAAGCGCGCTCGCGATCTCTTCATACTCCATGCCCTGTTGCGCGCGCAACAGGAAAACATCCCGCTGCATCCGGGGAAGCGTCTGCACGAAAGCACCAATCCGGGCAGCAATGTCACCGGCCACCACCTTGCCCTGCGGGTCGCCGGCTTCATCGACGATGTCCCGCCCTTCCAACGACACCTCGGGTCGCCGCGACCGTCTGCGCCAGCTGTCCTTCAAGAGGTTGGATCCGATCGTCATCAGCCACGTCCGGAAGCTGGACACCCCTTTGAACGTTTCGATTCGCCTGAACGCCCGGAGAAAGGTCTCCTGGACCAGATCCTCAACGTCTTCTCCCGCTCCCGCCCCCGGCCTCGCCCCGGCGGCGCTCAGAAACCGAGCCAGCGGCGCGGCATGTCGCCGGACCAGTTCAGTGGCGGCTCTCTCGTCCCCATCCCGCCAGGCCTCGATGAGACTCGAGTCCGACCGGGACTCACCCATGGCCGGCATCGAAGTCGTCACATTGAGGTAGACGCAGGCTCCCCGGCGTCGTTAAGCGGGCCGCGGCCGATCCTAGGGTCTGCGATCCAACGCATCCGGCTTGCTTCTTCTTCACCAAACCTTTAAGATTCGTCATCTTTTCCCGAACGAACGTTCGAATGGTAATACTATCTTACGACCAACGGCTCGCCCGCCTGCTCACTGCAGCCGCTCGGGTCTTCGCAGAAAAGGGTTATCACCCCACGAGCATGCGCGAACTGGCCAGGGAGACAGGGATGAGCCTTGCTGGTATTTACCATTACGTAGGCGGCAAGGACGAATTGCTCTACCTGATACAACGGAGCTGCTTTACCCAAGTGATGGCGGGGGCCGAGTCGGCGGTTGGCGACGCTACACGGCCGGAGGAACGGCTGGAACGTTTCATTGGGCACCACATTACCTTTTTTGCCGGACACATGAGTGAGATGAAGGTGCTGTCTCACGAGGCCGAGAGTCTTCAGGGGGAGCGCCTCGAAGCAGTCAATGAGCTAAAGCGTCGATACGTGGCATTGGCGACCGACCTGATTAAAGATGCCGATGGTGCGCTTCGGTCGGAAGTCGATCCACACGTCGCTAGTTATGCGCTATTCGGGATGATGAATTGGATTTACAACTGGTATGATCCAACGGGGCCGATCTCTCCGGAGGCTCTCGCCGAGCAGTTTGCTCGGCTTTTCCTCCATGGCCTGACCGCACCTTCACACACTCCTGTCTCACCCGGAGGATGACTACTATGACGACAACTGCAGCCCCGAGGGCTGACACGGAAACGCGCGAGCTGATTCACTATAGAGTGGAAGACGGCATCGGGGTCATCGAAATGGATAATCCCCCCGCCAACACGTACACCTACGAGATGAACCTGCAGCTCGACGCGGCCATCCTGATGGCACGCATGGATGACGATTTGCACGTCATCGTGCTGCGCGGCGCAGGCGACAAGTTCTTCTCCGCCGGAGCGAACATCGCGATGCTCAACGAGGTAACGCCCCAATTCAAGTATTGCTTCTGTCTCCACGCCAACGAGACGCTGAACCGCTTCGAGCACACGCCCAAGTTGGTCATTGCAGCGCTCAACGGGCACACGGTGGGTGGCGGACTCGAGATCGCGATGGCCGCCGACATCCGGCTTGGCCGGCAGGATGCAGGCAAGATCGGATTGCCGGAAGTGACTCTTGGTGTTCTACCCGGCACGGGCGGCACGCAGCGACTCGCGCGTATTGTCGGTAAGTCGAGCGCCATCGAGATGATAGCCAAGGGCGAAACGTTCTCGTTTGACAAGGCCAAGGAAATAGGACTGGTAAACGAGATCTTGCCGAAGGACTCCTTCTGGGAGCAGGTCATGATGTATGCCAAACAGTTCTGTCCGCCGAATAAGGCTTCGAAGGCCGTCGGGCTCATCAAACGGGCAGTTCAGTCGGGCTCGGAGGTTCCCTTCGAGAGCGGGCTGGCCATCGAACGTGAGCTACAGCAGCAGTTGTTCCAGAGTGAAGACGCCAAGGAAGGCCTTGCAGCATATGCCGAAAAGCGTGTGGCAGAGTTCAAGGGCAGGTAATGCCGCGTGAAAACTGACCTCTTCATCAATAACGATTGGTGCGGCGCAGCATCCGGCGAGCGCTTTGACGTCGTCAACCCTGCGACAGAAGAAGTCATCGCTCAGGTGGCCAAGGCCGACGGAGACGATGTTGACATAACTGTCGACGGTGCTCGCGCCTGCTTTGAGAGCGATGCGTGGCAGCAGATGAATGCTCGGGATCGCGGCCGGTTGCTGACCAAGGCGGCCGACTTGCTTGCCGAGCGGCTGCCGGACGTTGCGAAACTCGAGACTCTACAGAACGGCAAGGTGCTGTTCGAGTCGAAGATCGACGTCTCCATGAGTGTTGAGACTCTGCGTTACTATGCTGGATGGGCGGACAAGATCACGGGCGAAACGTTGCCCGTGAATGGGCCGTTCTTCGCGTATACGCTTCGCGAGCCGGTCGGGGTGGTCGGCGCGATCGTTCCCTGGAATTTCCCCCTCAACCTCGCCACTTGGAAATTCGCACCTGCCTTGGCCGCCGGTTGCACGGTGATTCTCAAGCCGGCGAGCGAGACACCACTCACGGCGCTGGCGATGGCTGAGATCATGCTGGAGGCGGGATTCCCGCCCGGTGCGTTCAACGTATTGCCGGGTGGCGGCTCTACGGCGGGCGCAGCTTTGGTCAAGCACCCTGGAGTGGACAAGATCTCCTTTACCGGCTCGACGGAAATCGGCAAGCAGGTCATGCGCGACGGAGCCGAAACAGTGAAGCGGGTAACGTTGGAACTCGGCGGCAAGAGTCCGAACATCATCTTCGCCGATGCCGATCTGAAGAGCGCAATCCGCGGCGCTCAAAACGGCATCTTCTACGGTAAGGGCGAGGTGTGCGCGGCGGGGTCCCGCCTGCTCGTACAGCGGTCGGTGAAAGACCAAGTGGTGGAGCAACTCGCCGAGCGATCGAAGAAACTGGAACCAGGCGACCCACTGGACAAGAACACCCGCCTGGGCGCCGTCGTTTCGAAGAAGCAACAAGAGACGGTGCTGTCGTACATCGAATCCGGAAAACAGGAAGCGACTCTGGTGGCCGGCGGCAGGGCCCGGGAGGTGAACGGGAAAGGCTATTTCATCGAAGCTACGGTGTTCGACGACGCAAAACCGGGAATGAAAATCGTCGACGAGGAAATCTTCGGTCCCGTCCTTGCCGTGCTTTCATTCGACAACGTGGAAGAGGGCATCGCCCTCGCGAACGAAACCATCTACGGCTTGGCGGCAGGCATTTGGACCCAGGATGTTCAGAAGGCCCATAGGGTTGCCCGGAGCATCAAGGCGGGAACGGTATGGATCAACACCTATAACATGTACGACCCGGCGGCCCCGTTCGGCGGCTACAAGGCGAGCGGCTACGGACGCGCTCTGGGGCGCGAGTCGCTGGACGGATTCTTGGAGACCAAGAGCGTGTGGGTGGCACTATGAAGGTGGGATGCCTGAATCATTGATCGTTGCCGCACTGCGGACGCCGGTGGGCACCCACGGTGGCTCCCTGGCTGGAGTGCGCCCGGACGACCTCGCGGCCGTTCCCTTGAAGGCGGTGATAGAGCGCACCGGTTTCGATGCCGCTCAACTGGATGACGTGATTCTGGGATGCGCCAATCAAGCGGGCGAGGACAACCGGAACGTGGCACGAATGGCGTCGCTTCTGGCAGGTTTCCCCGTCGATGTTCCTGGGCAGACCGTCAACCGGCTCTGCGGTTCCGGATTGCAAGCTGTGGCAAGCGCGTCCCAAACCGTCAAAGCCGGCGATGGCCGGGCGTTCATGGCAGGCGGAGTAGAATGCATGACACGCGCCCCGTACGTCATGCTCAAGAAAGCCAAGCCGTGGGATCGTCGTCCCCCCGAAATATCCGACACCACGGTGGGATGGCGGTTCATCAACCCGAAGATGCCCGGCGAGTGGACCATCTCCATGGGCCAGACGGCCGAGGTGGTCGCAAAGCGTTACGGGATCTCCCGGTCCGACCAGGATGCATTTGCGCTGGAAAGCCAGCGACGTGCCAAGGAGGCACAGGAGAACTGCATCTTCCATGATGAGATCGTTCCTGTGCCGTTGTCCCAAAAAGACGACACGGAAGTCCTGTTCGAGAAAGACGAGCATCCCCGCCCCGGTGTAACCATCGAAAAGCTAGCCAAGCTGAAGCCTGCATTCGTGAAGGATGGGACGGTGACGGCCGGCAGCTCCAGCGGCATTAATGACGGTGCGGCAGCGCTGCTGGTGACCGGGGATGACGTAGAGCTACCGGACGGGGTCGAGCCTCTGGCGCGCGTACTCACGACGGCGGTTGCCGGTGTCGATCCCTCCTGCATGGGTTTGGGGCCGATTCCCGCGACAAGAAAAGCCTTGGAGCGTGCCAAGCTCTCGACGCGCGACATCGACCTCATCGAACTCAACGAAGCGTTTGCGGCTCAGGCTCTAGCCTGCATTCGCGAGCTGGAGTTCGATACGGACAAGGTGAACATCTATGGTGGTGCCATAGCGTTGGGCCATCCGCTGGGTTGCACGGGCGCAAAGATCTTGACGACCCTCTTGCACGGGTTGCGGCGGACGGGAGGACGGTACGGACTCGTCACGATGTGCATCGGCGTCGGGCAGGGTATCGCGATGATCGTGGAGCGCGTATGAGCGCCGGCACGAAGGGGAGTGTCTCGGTTTGCATTGAAGACGGTATCGGCACGATCACGCTGAACCGGCCCGACAAGCTAAATGCGTTTGCCGGGGCAATGCGGCAAGAAGTTACCCGGGCGGTTCGGGAGATGGCCGACCACGATGACGTGAGGGTGATCGTTATCACTGGTTCGGGCCGTGCGTTTTGTGCCGGGGCCGATATCGGATATATGAAAGAACTCCTCGAGGGAAATGACACCGAGGCGTTTCGGGCGTTGGTCGAGGCCGGTCGCGAGGTGGTGACCGCCATCCGCAACACGTCCAAGCCGGTCATCGCGAGCGTCAACGGGCCCGCCGCCGGCGGCGGTGCCAACCTGGCACTGTCCTGTGACATCCGAATTGCGTCCGACAAGGCGTCCATCGGGCAGACCTTCAACAAGATCGGGCTCCACCCCGACTGGGGCGGTACGTACTTTCTCCCTCGGCTGGTGGGGGCTTCCAAGGCGCTCGAGCTGATGTTCACCGGCGAGATGATCGGTGCAGAAGAAGGTTACCGAATCGGCCTGTTCAACCGGGTCGTTCCCCACGAGCAGCTTGGTGCCGAAACCCAGAAGCTCGCCCGTCTATTGGCGGCTAAGCCACCCATGGCTTTGGCTCTGGTCAAGCAGGCCGTCTATGCCAGCGGCAATCATAATTTGAATACGATGCTCGATATCGAACTGGATCATCAACTCCGCTGCTTCGGCAGCGAAGACGCCACCGAAGGCCTCAACGCCTTCCTGGAAAAACGCCAACCCTTATTTAGCGGCAAGTAGGAGTTCATCAATGCGTAAACTGCACAATTGGGACGACTGGATCGATTATTTCTCTTTCTGGCAGGACAAAATTGGCCTCGGGCGCAGCGAACTTCGGGAGTTCGACTTCACCACCAAATTTGACGACCCAGACGTGGAAGCGATCGAATTCGGTCACTACAGAGGCCAGCGTAAGTGGCCCACCTTGATGCACGTCCCCGATCAGCGCATACGTGACGCCCTGATGAACCTGATCATTTACCAGGGTGACACGGAGTTCGCGTCGGTGGAACAGCAGCGCAACCTCCTCATGAAGCCGCCGAGTGACTACGACATGTTGTCGATCATGCGGGTGATGTGTGAAGAGATGCGCCACGGTTGGCAGATGTCCTACCTGTTGTGCGAACATTTTGGCGATGAGGGGCGCCGGGAAGCGTCGAAGCTCCTGGAACGGAACGCACAAGAAGGTGAGCGGCTGCTCGGGAGTTTCAACGAGATAGTGGACAACTGGCTGGACTTCTTCACCTACACGCAGTTCATCGACCGGGACGGCAAGTTTCAGTTAAAAATGCTTTCGACCTCGGCGTTCGAGCCGCTGGCCCGTTCGATGGGGCCGATGCTCAAAGAGGAGAGCTACCATCTCGGGACCGGCAACAACGGGCTCCTGCGGATCATCAAGGCCGGGCGCATCGAACCCGAGTTGATGCAAAAGTTCTTTAACAAATGGGTTCCCACGGCGTTCGATCTCTTCGGTACGGACAACTCGTCCTCGGCGCACTGGGCCTACGTCTGGGGTTTGAAAGGCCGTTTTGACGAGCGGGAAACCGAGCACGACGCCGACAAGGCTCACTTGAACGAAGCGTCACGTCGCCTGTACCGCGAGGAGTGCGTCAGGCTGATCGAACGGCTCAATCAGTATATCCCCGATCGAGATCGGCATTTGACCATTCCGGATCTGAAGTTCAACCGCAGTATCGGGATCTACGCACGTCAGTGCTACGACATCCACGGTAATGAGATGAGCCGGGAAGCTTACGACAAGTATTTCCCCGAGCTCATCCCGAATGAGGCAGACTACGCTAGGTTGAACGACATCATGAAGGACAACGACTGGATCGAGCATCGAACGAGCCAGAACTAGTGGTGAGTGCCTCTATCGAGGGAGGAGAGAGGAGGGGGAAGCGAGGAGGCCACCCTGCCCCGACGAATCTGCACGTCCTCTCTCTTCCTTCCTCCCTCTTCCCTCCTCCCTAACGACATTGCTGGTAATCGCGCATCGGGGAGCGTCGGCTGCTGGGCCGGAGAACTCGCTGGCCGCATTTCGCGCCGCCATCGAGCTGGGCGCGGATGCCGTCGAATTGGACATCCACGCCACCGCCGACGGCCACATCCTCGTGCATCACGATCCAGTCGCGGGAGGTCGTAGCATTCCCGACTCATCCTCCGATGAGGTTCGGAGTTACCGACTCGCCAATGGCGAGCGTATCCCCGCGCTGTCAGAGGCTCTCGACCTTCTCGGATCGACGCTGAAGGTGTTCGTCGAGGTAAAAACACTCCATCCGGCTCAGGACGAGTGCCTCCTGGAAGTGATCATCTCCGGGCCAGCCCCTGCAAACTACCATGTACACGCCTTCGACCATCGCATCGTGCAGCGCTTGCTCGGTGAGTGCGAGGGTCTGGTGACCGGCGTGTTGTCGGCCTCGTATCCCGTGAACCCGCTCATCCAACTCGAGCAGAGCGGGGCCTCGGAGTTGTGGCAAAGCGAGGATCTGGTGGACGACGAGTTGGTGGCGGCAGTCCACGCCTTCGGGGCCAGGATCATTCCTTGGACCGTCGATGAGCCCGACCGTATGGAGGAGTTCATCGACATGGGGGTCGACGGCATCTGCACGAATCATCCGGATCGGCTGAGGAAACTTCTCGAATGAGCAAGGTCGCCGTTGTGGGAGCGGGTACCATGGGGCACGGCATCGCACAGGTGGTTGCGCTGGCGGGCTACGAGACGACCCTCACCGACAGCGATGCCGCCGTGCTCAAAGCGGCGCCGGCGCGGATCGAAAAAAACCTCGAGGGTGGGGTAACCCGCGGCAAGATCACGGAGGGTAACGCCAGCGAGGCAATGAGCCGAATAGAGGTGCTCGGTGACCTGAAGGCTGCGGTGACCGATGCAGACCTCGTCATCGAGGCGGTGATCGAGGATCTCGGAATCAAGAGGGATCTTTTTGCGCTGCTCGATTCGCTCACCGTTTCTTCGGCCGTTCTGGCCACGAATACCTCTTCACTCTCCGTGGCGGCCATCGCCGCAGCCACCACCCGGCCGGATCGGGTGCTGGGCATGCACTTTTTCAACCCAGTGCATATCATGAAGCTCGTGGAGCTGGTGCGACACGACCGCACGGGCGACGATTTCCTCGCCCGGGCGCGGGAAGCAGTAACCCGTATGGGGAAACAGCCGATCGTAGTCACTGACTCGCCAGGCTTCGCTTCGTCCCGCCTGGGAGTGGTGTTGGGCCTGGAGGCCATGCGCATGGTGGAACAGGGTGTCGCCAACCCCGTTGACATCGACAAGGCTCTCGAGCTTGGCTACGGCCACCCGATGGGACCGCTGAAGGTCTCGGATCTCGTTGGACTCGACGTTCGGTTGGCGATCGCCGATTACTTACATCAGCAGCTCAAACAACCGCACTACGAACCGCCCAGGTTGCTGCGGGAAAAGGTCGCCGCAGGTGAGCTGGGCAAGAAAACCGGAAAAGGGTTCTACGAATGGCCACTGAAGAAGTAGTTCTCAAGGATATCGACGGTCACGTGGCTACGCTCACGATCAACCGTCCCGATAAACTCAATGCCCTCAATATCGAAACACGCGGTCGCATGGTCCAGGAATTGGACGAACTTGCGAAGAACGACGACGTCAGAGTCGTGGTCATCACCGGAGCCGGCGACAAGGCCTTTGTAGCCGGGGCCGACATCTCGGAGTTCGAGGGAAGGAGCCCGGTCGCTCAGCATAGGGTCATGACCGATTCCTCCGTTTTCCTCGCCGTGGATCGATTTCCCAAACCCACCATTGCGGCTATCAACGGCTTTTGTCTCGGCGGCGGGTGCGAGCTGGCAATGGCCTGCGACATCAGGATCGCGTCGGAGGGGGCGAAACTTGGCCAGCCCGAGATCAACCTCGGTCTCCTGCCGGGCGGGGGGGGCACGCAACGCTTGCCGCGTCTCGTTGGGATAGGTGCCGCCCTCAAGCTGCTGTATACCGGCGACTTCATACGTGCCGATGAGGCACATCGGATCGGATTGGTCGACGAGGTGGTGCCTGCAGGCGAAGTCGCGGCACGCGCAAAGGAGCTTGCCGAGGCGATTGCCGCGAAGAGCCCCGTGGCGTTGCGGCTGATCAAGCAAGCGGTTCGGACCAGCCTGCGCACGCCGCTCGACGAAGGCTTGAGCCAAGAGGTGAGCCTGTTTGCGCTGGCGTTCGCCTCCGAAGACATGAAGGAAGGCGTGGACGCGTTCTTGAACAAACGCAAGCCGAACTTCACAGGTCGATGAGAAGAGGGAGGAGGGAGGAATGGAGGAGGGAGGAGGCCCTTCCCTCCCCTCCCCCGTTGAGGTGCCATGGCTGATCGACTGCCCGGAGTTTCAGACCTTCACATCCATATCCAGCCGTGGCGTCAGCTCAAACCCTCCGTGGCGGCGGTGATGCGTGAGGGGAAGGAAAAAGAGTGGGATCGTCTGATGGCACTCATGGACGACCCGCAGGTTCTCTTGGGCATCCTCGACGAGGCAGACATCTGGCGGGTTGGACTCATCAATTATCCGAGCCCCGATCTCATGGGGTTCACGGATGAGACAAACACGTTTGCCGCCGAATATGCATCGGCTGCTCCCGAACGACTCCTTCCCTACGGAGGGGTGCACCCGCGATTCACGAAGGATCCTGAGAGTCAAGTCGAAGAATTGCTCCAGTTGGGCATTCGTTGTTTGAAGATTCATCCGCCCCATCAACTCTTTCCCGCAAATGCGTATACGACGGGACTCGAGAATCTCGGGCGGATATACCGGCGATGTGAGGAACGGGGGCTGCCAGTGTTGATTCACACGGGCACGAGCATCTTCCCGGGGGCCCGCTGCAAGTACGGCCGGCCCATGGAAATCGATGACGTCGCCATTGATTTCCCGGATCTCACGATCGTCATGGCGCACGGTGGGAGGCCGCTCTGGATGGACGAAGCCTTCTTCGTGCTGCGCAGACACAAGAACGTACATCTCGAATTGTCCGGTATCCCGCCGAAGCGCCTGCTACACTATTTCCCACGCATCGAGGAAATCGCGGACCGGGTGGTATGGGGTACCGACTGGCCGAGTCCGGGTGTCAAGGATCTGCGGCAGAACCTCGATCAGTTCTTGGCATTGCCTTTGCCGGACGACGTGAAGGACAAGATCACCCGAACGAACCCGTTGTCGTTGATTCCGAACCGGTGACAGGTACGGTTCCCTGCTCGCCATGCCCTACCGCATGAAGAGAATCATTCTGCTGGCGGGCCCGGTGGTTCTTGCCCTGACGATCGTGTTTCCCCCACCCGGTGCCCTCGGCGAGGAAGCGTGGCGCGTGGCGGGGCTGGCGGCATGGATGGCCCTGTGGTGGCTCTCGGCAGTCGTTCCCCTCGAAGCCACATCTCTGCTCCCCGTCGTCGTCTTACCGTTGCTCACCCCGCGCCCTATCGGCGACGTAACGGCATCCTACGCCAATCCCATCATCTTTCTTTTTCTCGGCGGGTTCTTTCTTGCAGCGACGCTGGAACGGTGGGACCTCCACAAACGCTTTGCTCTCACAACGGTGCGGCTGGCAGGAACCAACGCCTCCCGGGTGCTCCTCGCATTCATGCTGTCATCCGCCTTCTTGAGCATGTGGATATCGAACACCGCCACGGCAGTTATGATGTTGCCGATTGCGGCGGCAGTGGTCGACAAGGCGGTAGGGCCGGAAGAGGGAAGCGGGACAGCGGCTGGAGGATTTCCGGTGGCGTTGATGCTCGGCGTGGCCTATGCCTGCTCCATTGGGGGGGTGGCCACGCTGATCGGAACTCCTCCGAACGCGATGTTGGCAGCGGCGGCAAGCGATCTACTTGGGATTGAACTGGGATTCGGGAGCTGGCTATTGCTCGGCTTGCTTGCCTCTGTCCCGATGCTCGTGGGGTGCTGGCTGTTGCTGATATGGTTGTTCCGTGTTAGGGGCAACCTTCCCAATCTCGCTTCCGTCGTGGACGCTGAAGGTACCCGTCTCGGTCGCCTGTCGCGGGCGGAGAAATATATCCTCGCCGTGTTTGCGACTACGGCTCTCGAGTGGATCTTTCGGGCGCCGAAAGTTCTCGGCGGCGTGAGGATACCGGGATTGTCGGACTTCCTTCCAGGCCTCAGCGACGCGGCAATCGCCATCGCTGCGGCCCTGCTCCTGTTCGTCATTCCTCTCCCCCGCTCACGACATGCGTTCGCGTTGAATTGGGAATCCGCAAGGAAGGTGCCCTGGGGCATCCTGCTGCTCTTTGGAGGCGGATTGGCTCTGGCAGCCGCGTTCGCCGACAGCAGCCCTCGGGATGCCATTGATGGCCGGCGTGGGGCTCGGGTTGGGCCTCGAGCCACTGCCCCTGATGGTGGTGGCCGCCATGGCGTCCTCCATGGCGTTCATGCTGCCGGTAGCCACGCCCCCCAACGCCATCGTGTTCGGGTCGGGGCGTATTCGCACGGCCGAGATGGCTCGGGCCGGCCTGTGGCTCAACTTCCTGGCCATTTTCTTGGTAACTTTCGTCGTGAGTATTTGGGCCCGTTGATGCGAACCAGCGAGTAGTGAGGTTCAGGAATGCACGATCCGGTGGCCATTGCCAATTTTAGAACCAAACTGGAGGCGGAGATGGCGGCAGGCCTGCTGGACAACGCAGGCATTCCGTGCCTAATTCAGTCCACGGAGGGGATACTCCACGGACCGATAAGCCCGGGAGCCACCATTCTGGTGGGCGAGACAGTGGCTTCCCATGCCCGGGTCGTTTTGGGCAAGCCACCGGAAGGATCGCAGCCGGAAGACGCGGCGTGATCGAGCGTCGTACATTTGCGGCCATTGGGGCTGGGTTGGCGCTCGTTGGGGTAGCCGGGGGCGCGTTCGGTGCACATTTTCTGGAGGGGCGGGTGTCCGGTGAGCTTCTCGACGTGTTCGAAACCGCCGTTGAGTATCAGATGTACCATGCGTTTGGCCTCCTTCTGGTTGGGGGACTGTCTCCCCGGCCCCATGCGGCGCTCAATCAATGGGCTGGGAAACTTTTCGTGGTGGGAACGATTGTCTTTTCGGGGAGTCTTTACCTCCTCGCCCTCACCGGAGCGCGGTGGCTTGGCGCCATCACACCCATCGGCGGAGTTTGTTTGTTGGCCGGATGGGGTGCGCTGTGTTGGAGCCTGATATCGAGACCGAAGATGGATGCGCGAACCGAGGACAGCACCTCGTGGACCCAAGGAGGATGATGAGACGTTCGTCGTTGGTATTATCTCTTGCGTTCTTGCTCGGATGTGGAACCGAACCCCCCGCAACCCTTACGCTCACGGTCGAGGACCTGCCCAAATTCTCGCTCAGTTCGTCGATTCCGGTACGCGGGACGGTAACCAGGGAGCCTCCCTCTGATACGCCGATCATCGTCACGATTACCGGCGGCGCTGCAACGGCTTCCGATACCGTCGATACCAAATTCGGTTTCACGGTCCAGCTCAAGCTGAATCAAGAAAACCAGCTGTCGGTCATGGCCTTCGATGGCAAGGGATCTGTTGCCGATGCGATCGTGGTGTCCGTCTTTCATGACGACACGGGGCCGCCTATCGTAAGTTCGATTCCACTCGACAAACAGACTGACGTATCCCTCACTACGGCCATAGAGGTCCGCTACGGCGAACCTCTGGTTCAGGCCGGTCCGACCGGCTTCGTTCACGCTCAAGCAAAACTCGCGGCCGGTGCCGGGCACCGCTACCTTGTCCGGCGATAAGACGCTGTTCACGTTCCAGCCGGACCAACCGCTGGAACCGGCCTCGATTTACGAGATGGTAGTGTCGGGGTTTGACGACGAAGCCGGCAATCCAGCGGGCGGTGGAAGCAATGCGTGTTTCATCACTACGTTCGACCCCGCGCAGACTGTCGTTACCCAGGACACGTCCTCCATTATCTTCAGGAGTGACCCGGCTCCCGAGGTGCTGAGCCCGGTGGACATCTTGGGTGGAACGCTGGCGCGCCTTGGGTCCACGTTGTACGGCATTGTCGAATTTGACGATGACCGGTCGCTGAACGGCGCGACCGACGCCGCATCGGTATGGCTGGACATCGACATCGACAACAACCCCACCACCGGGTTCAAAAGCTTCAAGGATCTCCTGTTCCCCGACACCGTCACCGTCTTCGCCGACTTCAACACGAACCTCGGAGTCGAGTTGATCGTCGCCCTCGACGGCCACTTTCTGAGCGACAGCGGCTTTGTCGGTGTGAATAGCGCCGACGTGGAGTGGGACGTCATCGATTCCTTCCTGCCGGGGGTGTGCGGGCGATTCTTCGGCTTCCACACCACCGCGATTCTGGGAGGCAGCATTCAGGATGACGGTAACTTCGGGTTCGTGTACACCGCGTTTGCCGTCGAGGACGCCCTCCTGCAGACCGGCGGCGCATGGGGAGACCCTGTGCCAGTTTCGGGGAGCTTCAGTGCCGATCTGATAGATCCGGGAATGTCGGCGCTTCGTACGATTCCCTTGCCTGCGAATCGAGTGTGGCCTCCGAGAAAGGTCGCCGCACCACTCATTCGCTTGTTGCAGGTGCTGCAAAGACGCTAGGCAGATATTTTGAAAAAGCCAGACAATCCTACGGTTTACTTCAACAGCGAGTACATGCCCAAGGCTTCCGTCCATCTCTCGCCGGACGACCGCGGGTTCCTCTTCGGCGACGGGGTATACGAGGTTGTGAGGAGTTACGGCGGACGGTTTTTTGCCCTGGATGCTCATCTCCAGCGCATGCACAACGGCCTATGCGAGCTGCAGATTCGGGGAGTAGACGCCGCCGCATTTGCCGAGATCTGCGAGCAACTCCTGGAAAAGAACGATCTGGGTCAAGACGACGCCCTCGTGTACATACAGGTCACGCGCGGTGCGGCGCCACGTCGGCACGCGTTTCCCAACGTTCCTACCCAACCCACTTCCTACGCCGTGCCGTTGCCGTTTCAACCCAAAGGGGACGTCACAAAAGGGGTAAAAGTCATTACGGTTCCCGACATACGGTGGACACGGTGTGACATCAAGAGCGTTAATCTCCTCGCCAACTGTCTTGCGAACCAACGGGCGCAAGAAGCTGGGGCCACCGAGGCAATCCTCGTGCGCGACGGCGTGGCGCTGGAGGCCACGGCGTCGAGTTTCTTTGGCGTATTCAACGGGGAAGTTCGAACGGCCCCGAAGAGCAACTACATCTTGCCAAGCATCACACGTCAGGCGGCCTTGGACATTTGCCGCGAAGCCGGAATCAGCGCCATCGAGGCCCCCATCCACCTCATCGACCTCGCGTCGGCCGATGAGTTGTTTCTTGCCGGCACTACTTTGGAAATCATGCCGATCATCGAGGTCGACGGACGGGTGGTTGGCAACGGGCAGCCCGGGCCCGTCCAACAGCGGTTGTGCGAGCTGTTCCGCCGGCGAACCCGTGGCGCGGAGGCGGGGGCGGGGACGGCGACCGGCACGTAAGAACAACGTTGCAAACCGTGGGTTCCGGCGCCGTAGGGCCCCGTATGAGCTTTACGGCGGCATCGGCCCGATGTTCGAGCAGATCGCCGCCGCCCAGCCGGCCATGTTGACCGCCCCGGGACTGGATGCCGCCGGACTCCCGTGGCGTACTCCTCCGCCGTTCTGGTTTCGAGGTCGGTGGCTCAGTCCGAAACCGGAGTTTGTCCCGCTGTTTTCGCCTTACTTCCATTTCCCCCATCACCACCATCGCGGGATTCAGGCTTGAGGTGACGGATCAAGGAAAAACCCTGTTTTTGCTGGGGTCTCCCAATGACTCACGCACTGCGGACAAGACAGGGGTGGGTATACGATTCCGCAACCCCTATTGGAATCGGTCAGCCCCAAGGGCCAGAGCATGGCCCGGCTCACGCAACACGACTGCAATCGGATCGCCACGCAACTCAACACCCGGCCTCGTAAACGGCTCGGCTATCGTACCCCGGAGGAATGGTATCAACCTTGATCCTCAATGTTGCACTTCAAACTTGATATCAAGCGCCGTGCAAGCGAGGGCCGAAGAGGATCACGGTTGCCCCAATCAAACAGAGAGAGACACCAACGAAATCCGAAACAGTGGGCCGGGCGCGCTCCACGGTACTCAGCCAAACGAGCGAGGCGACGATATAGACCCCTCCGTAAGCTGCGTACGCCCTTCCTGCGAACACGGCGTCGATCCGAGTTAGGACGAGTCCAAAAAGAAAGAGAGATCCTGTCGCAGGGAGAATCCAGAGCCAGTTCCGATCCAATCGCAGCCACAGCCAAAGAGCATAGCAGCCTGCGATCTCAAAGAAAGCAGCTAGAGCATACCACAAAAAGTTTGTCATCTGTTATCTCGCAAGGGCTCCTGCCACGGAGCCTACCCGGTGTAGAATCCTCGCCAGCATCACAACTCAACGGCCTTTCTCAAACGCGCGCGCCGCTAGGTGGCCGGGCCTGTTTGGCAGCACCTCCGGCACCGATGAACCTCATAAACAGAATCACAGCCTGACCGCCCTACGACTCGGGCAATGATGGGAAAAGCAGAGGCAGGTTGGAAATCGTTCGCCAACCGTCGCCACGATCAACCGCTTCGACCTCGATAGCGGTGAAGTATTTGTCCAATACGGCGGCGCGTTCCTGAGCCAATGGGGGATCGCAATAGTCCTCCTCCTCCCAAACTGCCATTCCGCCCGGTTGTATGCGAGCACCGCTGAGTCCCAGTATCAGAGCCTGCCCAAAGGGCCGGAGATGAACGAAAGCCTCGTTGCTCAACTGCTCCGCCAAGTCGGCCAATCGACCTTTTCGTGGTCTTGCTGTGATGAGCCAGTATGTCATAACGGATGGAACCTAAATTGTTCGTGCTGTCTACCGCCGGTGTAGAATCATCGACAGCATCTCAATTCTACCTTCCCTGCGTTTATCCGCCAACAATCTGCGATCATCTGTGTTGCAGCATCACAACTCAATGGCTTCCTCACCAAAACGAGCGCGCCGCCAGCTTCATGGGCTATCAGCAGTCAGCTTGTTCCTCTACGAGCCCGCCCGCCGAGAGGCTCGTTGCTTCCGATCTCACGAGGCCGCTTCTCTCCAACGGCCCGCCACGGTCGCGGCCACGTCCTCGAACCAGCTGACAGCTGATCGTTGATCGCTGACTGCGGACTGCGCCACGTCCCGAGGACCGAAAAGGTAACTCCTTGGCCAGTAGCGGCATAGGCCGAGGGTTGGCGCGGATTCACCCCGCCAACCCTTCCCGCCGTAGCCGTCAGAACGTCACGGCGTCCGCGGCGTCGGGCGTCAAGAGGATGGTGTCGCTGGCGAGCGCATGCCGCGCAACGAGGTAGGCCACCAAGTCCCAATACTCTTGTTCGGATAACGTGCGCGGCGCCTGGTACGGCATCGCGAGCTGCACGTAGGTGAAGAGCCTCCGCGCCGTTCCGTACGACGCCAGCACCCTGGGCGACAACGTCACGCCGATCGCGCCTTCGACGTCGTGGCAGTACTGGCACTCGCGGCGATACACGGCGGCGCCGCGCTCGAGCTGTTGGGCCGGGGTGCCGGGCGACGTACAGGCCGCCACCAGGAGGGCGACGGCGGCAACCGGCCACCGACGGTTCACGCGACGTCGACGGGGTGGGGCAGAATCGTATTCAAAAGATATCCCTTCTCGTTGAACGCGACCGTCTCGGGTTGCGTGTGCCCGGCGGCGTCCGTCGCCCGGGTTCGCAGCACGTGCGACCCCGCCGACGCGTCCCATGCGAACTCGAAGCGCTGCCACGCACGCCGCAGCACCGGGCCGACGATGCGAGCCGGCCGCCAGCCGCCGTCGTTCACGCGCCAGTCGACCGACTGCACCGGGCCGTTGGGCGAATACGCGTATCCACGGATGCGGTGGGTGCCGGCCGCGAGGCGCGGCCGACCGCGGGAGGGCGAGGGCGCTCTTCACGTTCAGCGCGGTGATGGGCATGCCGTCCGCCGGCGCGTATTGCTCGGCCGGCCAGTCGTCCCCGATCAACACGTAGGAGGTCGTGTTGTTGCGCACCCACTGCCGGCTCGACGAGACGACAATACGGCTCACCCACTTGATGCTGTTGCTGCCGGGCCACCCCGGGACGACGGCGCGAACGGGATACCCGTGATCGGGCGGAAGGTCGGCACCGTTCATCGTGAGCGCCAACAGGGTGTCGGAGTCCGCGGCTTTGTCGATCGGCATGGGTCGGTTGAACCCGCCGTCGTCCAGCCCGAAGAGGTTCACGTCGACCGCGGGGTCCTCGACACCCGCGAGATCCAAGATATGTCCGAGCTGCACTCCACTCCACGACACGCAACCGACTCCGCCCCGGCCCCACGGCCCGCCACTCGCCGGCCGGCCCACCAGCTCCGCGAAAAAACTCCGCCAGTTGCCGGCGCACTCGAGGTACGAGACGGTCGTCGCGCTTGGAAGACCGACCAGCTGGTCGTACGTCAACTCGACGGGTCCGCGCACCGCGTCTCCCTCCACGCGAAGCCGATAGGTGTCGACGTCCACGCGCGGCGTCGGCGCATGATTGCGGACGAAAAAGAGCTCGTTCGGCGTAAGGAATCCCGCGAGGTCCTCGAGCCTGGTCTCGAGGTTGGTGGGGTGCTGAACGAAAGGATTGGGGTCCTTGACCCACGGCAACGAATTGCCCCGCGCCGCCTGCCGATCCCCATCGGAGCTGCCGTCGCAGCCGATCGCCGCGTACGTCGCGCCCGCGGTGGCGGCAAGGAATTGTCTACGGGACAGGGTCATGTGTCACCTCCACCGTTGTGGGAGCAGGAGGACTCGAGGCAATACGGTCACCAAATCTCGTCCCGAAGGCGCCAGGGGCCGGGGGAGGGCCGGCGTGCGAGCCGGGATAAGGCGTCTCAGCGAGGGCGCGGCCTGGTTGGGTGAGAGCATCGAGTTCCAGGTACAGAAGCTCCATCGCGGGACGCGCCGCCTCCGGCAGACGAGTAATCCACTCCGAGTGACCGGTGGCGGAGCACACCGCGGTGACATCGGGGTGCGCATCGTCAGTGTTGCCCGTTGAAATCTGGCGGGACTCGCCCGAAAACAGATCCACCGCCCAAATATTGCGGTAGCCGCGCTGGTCTAACTGGTAGTAGATGGTTCTCCCATCCCGTGCCCAACTGGGGTTACCCGGCTCCCCCGCCGGGGTGGGGATTACGCGTAGGTCGCTGCCGTCGACCGAAGCCCGATAGAGCCGGTAGCTGTCTTGGTATCTCCCCTGGAAGGCTACTTCATTTCCGTCGGGAGAAAACGCCGGACAAGCCGTTGAGAGATCTGCGCCGACCGTTGTCACTCTTCCGCTGGTGAGCTGGAGGACCTGGAGCCCGTGAGGCGTGCCGTATGCCACCCAGCCGCCCTCGGGCGACCACGCATTCTGCGCTCCACCTCCACGGCTCAGTTGCGTCATATCGTTCGTGCGGCGATCCAACGTCCAAAGCTCCTCACGACCGGTGCGGTCCGAGTAGAAGAGAAGCCGACCGCCTCCGGGCGACACTCGAGGATAGTCTTCGGTGGTCGTTTCGCTGGTCAACACTGTCACCTGTTTACTCGCCACGTCCAGTTTCCAAATATTCAACCGACACCTCTGCGCGGAGTACCAGACATCGTCGCCGGCACCAAGCTGTGCGGCCGGCGTTTGCCCCGAGAGTTCTTTACCTTGCTTATCGGAGTTGGCCGTTCCTGTGCCTAGCTCCCCTCGTTCGGTTCATCAAAACAGAACCAACCGAGGTACCGCCAAGTGTTGCCGTCTCGGGTCAAGGTGTCCGTGCGACGGCTGGTCGTGGTCACCGCCGCAGACCCCGCCACTGCTACATCAATGTGGTTTTTCCGTCTCCCTAATCCAACTCAGCCGTCCAGCTATCGGCCAGGCTGCTTGATTTACGTGTGTCTCGCGGCTCCATTTAAGCAGTGGTGAGACACCGCTGCAACCGCGCCAGCCGAACCACGGTTGTATTCGAAGACATAGGGACCGAAGTGATCGACCAGACGGTGGGCAATCCTAGCGTAGAAGAACTTGTCGATTGGGTGAGTGACGCGGGACGGCGTACACTGGATCTCGTCGCCGACCTGAGCGATGCGCAGCTCATGGGCGCAAAGCTCGACATCGTCAACCCGCTGCTGTGGGAGATCGGGCACATTGCATGGTTTCATGAAAAATGGGTGCTGCGTCATGTGCTCGGTAGACCATCGATTCGAAGCGACAGTGACGCGCTATGGGATTCTATGGCCATCGTGCACGATACAAGGTGGGATCTGCCACTCCCGACTCGGCAGGAAACGATCGACTACATGGGCCGTGTGAACGACGCCATACTCGAGACTCTGGTTACGCAAGAGCCAACGCCCGACCTGCTGTACCACACGAGATACACAGTTCACCACGAAGATATGCACGCAGAGGCGTTCACCTATACGCGCCAGACCCATAGGTATGTAGCACCGTCTCTCACCGGCATGACTTCGGACGGGTTTCCCCAAGCTGGACCGTGCATCGGCGACGCCCAGCTGACTGGTGGCGAGTTCCTACTTGGGGCCAAGGACGACGGACGATTCGCATTCGACAACGAGAAGTGGGAGCATGAAGTTCGATTGGAACCGTTCGACATCGCCAAGGCGCCGGTAGCGCAAGGTGAGTTTGCGGCGTTTGTCGACGACGGTGGTTATTCCCGACAGGATCTATGGACTGCGGAGGGCTGGGAGTGGCGAGAAAGTGAAGCAGTGGAACATCCGGTCTATTGGCGAAGTCAGGCACCCGGATTTTGGGAACGCAGGGTCTTCGACCGGTGGGTCGAGCTCGAGCAGCACAAGCCTGTGATACACGTCAACTGGCATGAGGCCTTGGCCTACTGTAGGTGGGCTAACCGCCGCTTGCCTACTGAGGCTGAGTGGGAGGCGGCTGCGACGCTGACGCCCAATGGAGCAACGGAGAAACGCCGATTTCCGTGGGGAGAAGTTTCACCGGACCCGTCGCGGGCGAACCTGGACTCTGTGGTCTTGGGCTGTGTAGATGTCGGGGCTTCCAGTGCCGGCGACAGCGAGATGGGGTGCCGTCAGATGGTGGGCAACGTTTGGGAGTGGACCAGCTCCGATTTCGGGCCGTATCCTGGATTCTCACCCGACCCTTATGAGGAATACTCGGAACCGTGGTTTCACACTCGAAAGGTTCTGCGGGGTGGCTGCTGGGCTAGCCGCGGTCGTATGCTGAGCAGCACATACAGAAATTTCTACGAGCCGCATCGATGTGATGTGTTGGCCGGGTTCCGCACCTGCGCTCTCCAAGATTGAAGATCCGCATCGTCACACCGGCCGGCCGCGGCGCACGGAGCGGAAACCGCGTGACCGCGACTAGGTGGGCCACTCTACTTCGGGAGATCGGTCACGAGGTCTCTGTCGGAACGCACTTGGGCTTGACTCGGTGCGATCTGCTGGTCGCCGTCCATGCTCGCAAGAGCCACGCCGCTGTTGAGGCCTTCCGCTCGCGCCATCCCCGGGGGCCAATCGTCCTACTTCTGGCCGGTACGGACTTGTACGCGGATGGACCCGAGAACCGTAGCGTATCGGAATCCATGAGATCGGCAACTCGCTTGGTGGTGCTGCAGCCCCTTGCTCGCCGGACCGTACCGCGGTCACTCCACCGCAAAGTTAGAGTGATCCGGCAATCGGCCATGCGGCCAGCGGGCCCAATCCATAAGAGAGCCGGTATTTTTGAAGTGTGTGTCGTTGGTCATCTCCGCTCGGTGAAGGATCCTCTACGAACCGCATACGCCGCTCGCCAGCTGCCTCAGTCGTCGCAGATCCAAGTAGTTCACGTCGGTGGAGCGCTTAGCGCGGACATGGAGCGTCGCGCCCGTCGCGAATCACAGCAAAATTCACGTTACCGATGGATGGGCAGTCAACCACGGAAGACGGCGTTGCGGATACTGGCCCGCTCACGCGTGCTTGCGATTACGTCGCGTGCCGAAGGTGGAGCTAACGTTATCTCAGAGGCCATCGCGTGTGGTGTGCCGGTTATTGCCAGCCGCATCGATGGTTCTGTGGGACTACTTGGGCGGGACTATCCCGCATACTTCCCCGTAGGCGACACCGCTTTCTTGGCTGGACTACTCGAGCGTGTTGAGCGGGACGGTTGTTTTCTCGCCGACCTAAACCGGAGATGCCGCGAGTTACGACCCGTGTTTCGTCCTTCCGCGGAGCGAGTGGCTTGGGGGGCATTGCTGGCCGAGCTTTGACTGCGAGGATCGATCCCCACTTCTTGATTGTTCGCCTGTCCGTGTACGCGATCGTGTGCTACTTAAAGAGCAGGGACTCTCCGAACCGCAGTATAACGTCCTTCGATTCTCCGTGGAAATGGCAAACCTCTTCAGGTTTTATCGGGTCGCGGAGCGTATGCTCAGACGCGAGCCGGACATCACGCGACTGTTTGACCGATTGGTTCGAGAGGAGTTGGTTGAGCGGACTCGTGGCGAAGACGACCGGCGGGTTGTTTGGGTTAGCCTGACAACCAAAGGCAGGCAGCTCGTGAATAAATTGGATCAGCCTGTTGTGGCCCTACATTGGAAGCAGCTAGGTCGTCTCGGTATTCGTAAACTCTGATTGTTGAACGAGCTGTTAGAGGAAGCACAAAGCGAACAGCAGTAACGCTTTTTTTATCAATATCTGTTGCAATAACTACTGTGGCAACGGAAAGGAACGCAAATCATGAACAACACCGCCGTATTCACGACCGTCACACTCATCGCCCTTGGACTTGTGCCCGCGGGCATCAACGCACAACCGATGGGAGACACCGTGACCACGCACGACCAAGCGCGAATCGCCGCGCTTCTCGACCGTTACGAGACCGCCCTCAACGCTTCAGACGTCGATGCAGTCGTCGAGATCGAAGTCCACGGCGATCTCGCCTTTGCCCGGACGGGTTCAAAGGGAACGGTGAGGATTCTGGCTGACGGCACCTCCGCGCCGGAGGAGAACCGAGAGCTCTTCGTCTTCGAGAAGCATCGCGGCGAGTGGAAGATCGCGCGCTACATGTTCAACAAGACCTCCTGACCCCTCGCGATGACCAGGTCTTGCTGACACCTAGACTAAGGAAGAATCACTATGCAAACCAACTCAGGACGCCATGCCATGATAAACCATAGATTACTCAGATACAGCACCGTGTTCTTGCGGGTTGCTTTGGGCATCATCTTTCTCACGGCTGTGACAGACCGCTTCGGTCTCTGGGGACCGCCGGGGACCAACAATGTCTCATGGGGTAACTTTGAAAGTGGAGACATTGTTGGGCTTGGCCCTTATCGCTGGCATCCAAACGCGAAAGGTGGCCGCTTTTAGTGGTGTGCTGATGCTGGCGTTCGCTTTCGGAATGATGATGGGTGCGGGAATCAAAGCTCCTCTCAACTACTCGGTATTCTCCGCTGCTGCCGGGGCGTTGCTGCTGGCGACAGCAGCCTCGTATCCGTGGAGTGTAGATGCGTGGCAGCAACGCCGGTGGGACGCCTAGCTGATGGAAATGATGCGCGCATTCGTGATCGAAGAGCCCGGCGGCCCGGAAGAGCTCGAGCTCCGAGAAGTGCCTCGACCAAAGCCTCACGACGGGTGGGTCTTGATTCACAACCGGGCATTCGGGCTCAACCGATCAGAGTGGTTCACACGACGGGGGCAGTCGCCCACGGTGGAGTTCCCCCGGGTGCTCGGCATCGAGTGCGTCGGTGAAGTGGTTGCCGCGCCTGGCACCAACCTGTCCCACGGGACGCGAGTCGCGGCGTTGATGGGGGGGATGGGACGGCAGTTCGACGGGTCGTACGCAGAGTACGTTCTCGTCCCATCGCAGCATGTGTTCCCATTGGAGACAAACCTGGATTGGAAGATCCTCGGAGCGCTGCCCGAGATGCTGCAGACCGTCCATGGCTCGCTCCATACCGGCCTCGAGATTGAGCGCGCTGAGAACCTCCTCGTGCGAGGCGCGACATCGTCCATCGGCTTTGCAACCATTGCTCTCGCGCGAGCAGCGGATCTCGAGCTTACGGCGACCACCAGAAGTGCGACTAAGGCCGACGAACTTGTGGCCGCGGGAGCTACTCAGGTACTCGTGGATGATGGATCCATTGCGGACAAAGCCCGAGCGATCTACCCAAATGGCTTCGACCGCGTCCTCGAGTTGGTGGGGGCCACGACATTGCTGGATTCACTGCAGGCGGTGCGACGAGGCGGCATTGTGTGCATGACCGGCATTCTTGGCGGTGGGTGGGTGCTATCGGAATTTCACCCAATGGCTGATGTGCCAACCGGCGTAAAGTTGACCTCATACGCCGGTGAGTCGTCGGACATCACACGCGCGCAGCTTCAAGAGTACGTCTCTCTCGTTGAGTCTGGTGAGCTCAAGCTCAAGCTCGGACCGACCTTCCCTTTCGAGAAGCTCCGGGAAGCGCACACCACGATGGACGAGAACAGGGCCACTGGTAAGATCGTTATGGAAGTTGTCTGACCCCGCTGCGCGGAACGAGCGAGGAGATATGGATTATCCAATGCACCCAGACTTGAAGGTGGGAAACGCGTTTCCCGACTGCGAACTCCCAGATCAAGATGGCAAGTCGCAGAGCATAACATTTGGGCGCTCTACTCGGACCTAAGCGAGTCTCAAGACGATAACACTCCGACCGGGAAGCCGGTAAGTTTGCCACGATGAGCGACCAGGAGCCCGCTGTTGCTGTCTCTCCTCGATAGGACAACGAGACGCACCCCGCCGTTATTGATGGTGCTAGGGTTGGGAATCAGTTGATAGATCAACTGCTTGAGTGGACGATGTCCTGCGTAGCGGAGATGGACTGCGTCGGGGTGCTGGGCATCCAATTTAGGACGGATAGCACATCGAGAAATAGGAGATCAAGAAAATGAAAACGCTCGGGCCGGGGCAGGGAGAAGACCGCGCGCAATCGTGCCAGAGCTGACGAGCAAAAGGGCGATGATCCAAAACGTGGCGCGGAAGCCCAGCCAATCTGTCAGCAGGCCTGCCACCAATCCGCCGACGACGTAGCCAAGGTCGCGCCACAACCGGTACCGGCCAACAGCGCTCGCACGGAATTCAGGGTCTACCAAGTCGCCCACCTGCGCTATGAGGGTCGGGTACACGGCAGCCGTGCCTACGCCCAGGATCACGCCCGCAGCGGCCCACTGCGCAAACCCGTGCAGACTCGCGAAGCCGACCAGGCCAAGCGCCTGAAGCAGCAGCCCGCCGACGATCAGCGAGCGGCGTCCGAATCGGTCTGAGAGCGGGCCGGTGCCGAGCTGCACCACGCCCCAAACCGCGGGGTACATCGCGGTCAGCCAGCCGATTTGCCGCAAATCGAGCCCCTGTGACGCGAAGTAGATTGGTAAGAGTCCCCACGCCACACCCTCCTTGAGGTTATTGACGAGTCCCGCCTGGTTCGCCGCCCACAAGGGCAGGCGAGCCCAGCGGTTGTGGCGGAACTGCACTCGATCGGAAGGAAGATCAGTGGCGTTCGAGGGCCCGGCGGCCACCAAAGCGCGCTCCAGCTCTACGTGTGCCTCGGTATCCCGCGCCCCCGCCAGGGTCACCCCGAACCCGAGCACGGCGGCCCCCAACGCAATGAGATAGGGGGCGGGGCGCGGACCGTAGGCGGCCGCGAGGTATCCCGCGCCCAACGCCGCGCTCGCGACGGCCAGATATCCGGCGCATTCGTTCAACCCTATCACGAGGCCGCGCCGCCTTGGCCCCACGAGGTCCATCTTCATGATCTGCGTCGCAGACCATGCGAGGCCCTGGTTGATTCCGAGGAGCAGGTTGGCGAACCCGATCCAGCTCCACGCTGGAGCCCACATGAGCAGGAGGGGGACCGGAATACCAAAACCCCACGCGACCAAGAGAATGCGTCGCCGTCCGATGCGACTGGCAAGGTCGCCGGCAAGGAAATTCGCGACCGCCTTGGCGAAGCCAAACGCGACCAGAAAGCTGATCGTGACCGTCGCCGAAACAATGCCAAACTCTGACGTGGCAAGCAGCGGAAGGACCGAGCGCTCGACTCCAAGTACCGCGCCGAGGAAAACAACAATGAGCAGAAGCAGTGCGACTTGCGATCCATTTGCGCGCACCCCCAACTGGACACTTGCCATACACCGTCTCCTTGTCTAGGAACTCCGAACTCAGCGGCGAAGCGGTCCTCAAGGCGGACACAGCGGAGTGGGCCGACGAAGCACGTCCGCGGTTGCCAAGCAGGTGGAATATATGCCTATTTGCTGGTCGGTTCGGGCGAGCAAGGTCGCTGGCTGGTGCCGTTCTTGGCCAGGCCGAAGCGGCCGGGAAGCGAGTTCGCCACCAAGTAGAGCATGCTCAGTCGGAGGTAAACAATGAAAACCCCTCCGTGCCAACATACATGAGACAGTTGCCTCCCCTGAAATTAGTGTAGAGGGTGAAGGAGGTTTCTTGGATGAACATGCTGATTGCCGCATCGACCTTCTGCCGTTGGGCCTCGACCCATCCTGGGCGCCGTTACGGAACCAGCCGCGCTTTCAACGGCTGCTCCGGTGACGTGTCGTCGCTAACCCCACACTTCTCTGGCCGTCTCGCATATCACGCGCAGCTTCCGCTTCTGGTCCTCGACCGTGATGCGATTACCGATGACCGAAGTCGCGAAGCCGCACTGCGGGCTCAGCGCTAGGCGTTCCAGCGGCACCAGCGCGCTGGCCTCCTCGATCCGCTGCTTCAGCTCTGTAGGGGTTTCCCGGCGAGGCGTCTTGGTGGTGACCAAGCCGAGCACCACCATCTTGCCGCCGGGCACATCCTTCAACGGCTCAAATGAGCCAGAGCGCTCATCATCGTACTCCAGGAGAAGGCGCTGCGCTCGGATCCGCTGAAAGATGGGTTTGGCGATCAGGTCGTAACTGCCTTCGGTCAGCCACCGGCTGCCCTGGTTGCCTCGTCAGAGATGAAACCCGAATGTGACCTCCGGAAAATCTGCGATAACCGAGTTGTCCATCTCGATGCCCTGCCGCAGCCACCGGTCGAGTGCCCAACCTCGTGCTTCATAAATGGCGCGGGTCCGCGGATCGAGCAGGACCGGGTACTGTGGCGCATCAATCTGAATGTAGCGTGCACCCAACCGCACCAGCTCGGCTACTTCTTCCCGCAAGATGTCCACGACGTCGGCAAGAAAGTGGTCGAGCGTGGCATAGGCCGTTACCGATCGCTCGGGAGACCAGAAATTGGCGAAGAGGCTTGGGCTGGGAAGAGTGATCTTCGGTGTACGGGACGTTCGCGCCCGGAGATACGTGAATTCCTCAGCCGAGAGGGAGCGTCGGCGACGCAGCTTACTTACGACTCCGAGGGTCTTGGGACGTGCGCGCTTCCAGTCCCCGATGGACTTCTCCCCGTGCCATTCGCCCCAGAGAAAAGCGTCGATGTCCCACTCCCCAAACCCCTCCACGGCTTCCGTCATCTGGCTCTGGAACGACAGCCGACGCATCTCACCGTCGGTGACGACTTCCAAACCGGCCTCCTCTTGAAGGGCAATCGCATCGTCCACCGCGCGATCCTCAACGGCCTTGAACTCAGCATGGGTCATGCGATTGCCTTCGAGGTCTTCCCGCGCCGCGACAAGCTCAGATGTGCGAAGCAGGCTGCCGACGACGTCAGTGTGGGACGATATCATAGGCGGAGTCACAGGCGGCAAGTTGATAACCAGCTCCAATGCTGAAACCTCTCAGCCGACTAATCAAGACGCGGACGCAGCTTGACCGTGGAGTGGTAATGTAGCTATAACCAGCTTAAAGAGGAGGACGGCCAATGAACGAAGAAGTCTTCAACAGTGCCCGCGCGACCCTCGGCATTGAGGGGCTGTCAATGCAGACCGTCGTCGAGGGCGAGATCGCCCTCGAGTAGTGGCTGCGGAAGCAGTGCAACAGGCAGAAGATCGGATCCGCGTCACCTACATCCTCACCAGTACAGCGGGAGAGGATGCGGAAGCCAAAGCCCGGGACATCGCTCTGGAACAGACGGTCGAGCTTCCGGCTGAATGCGTTGCTGCTGACATCGAGCGACGCATCGTGGGCACGGTAGAGCATCTGGAAGCGGTTGACCGCGCGACGTGGCGGGCTGTGATCTCGTTCGACCAGGTAACCGTCGGCGACGACCTGCCACAGCTCCTCAACCTTCTGTTTGGCAACGTCTCGCTCAAAACCGGGATCCTGGTCACGAACCTCGAGTTACCCGAGCCCATGCTCGCCTGCTTTCCGGGCCCGCAGTTCGGGATGGATGGTGTACGCGGCCTCCTAGCCGATGGGGACACAGAGGTGCGCCGTCCGCTCCTCTGTGTCGCCGCGAAGCCGCTGGGCCTGCCAGCGGTGCAGCTGGCCGACCTCTGTTTCCACCTGGCACGTGCCGGCGTCGACATCATCAAGGATGACCACGGTCTCGCGAACCAGGAAACCGCACCGTTCCGCGAGCGGGTCGAGCGGTGCCAGGAGGCTGTCACCAGGGCCAATGCGCTGACCGGAGGAACGAGCCGCTACATGCCCAATGTCACCGGAGGGCTGGACGAGCTCGATTCGCGACTGGAACTCGTGCGTGCAGTCGGTTGCCTCGGAGTGCTCGTGAGCCCGCTTCTCATGGGCCTCGACACGGTTCGGCGACTGGCCCAGCGCTCGAATCTGGTGATACTGTCGCACCCGTCGCTGGCGGGCGCGTTTTTTCAAGCGCAACACGGCATTGCGCCGGAGCTATTGCTGGGGAAGATCTTTCGTCTGATCGGGAGCGACGGGGTAATCTATCCCAACGTCGGCGGGCGGTTCCCATGGGGACCGGAGGTTTGCGAGGCCGTCAACCGGAATCTCCGGGCGCCCCTCGGCTCGATCCGGGCGTCGTTTCCGGTTCCCGCGGGCGGCATCGACGCGGCGCGAGTGCCGTACTGGATCGAGCAGTACGGCCTCGATACTGTTTTCCTCATCGGGAGCAGTCTCTACCAACAACCAGACCTCGAGCAGGCCGCGCGACGGCTGGTCGAGGCAGTTCGGCGGCACGGCGATGAAAGACACACTCAAGGTGATTAAGCACAGCGTATACCGATGGAAGGGCATAGAGGTCAAGCCGTACAAGTCCGAGGAGCCGGCATGCTATACGGACGTGACTCGGCAGACGCTCCTCGGGGAGGGCGCGGGTGAAGAAGATCTCAACTTCATCACTCGGTATTTCGAGATCGAACCGGGCGGCTTCTCGTCGCTCGAGATGCACGGACACCCACACGCCGTGATCGTCCTCAGAGGTACTGGGCAGGCGATCCTCGGCGACCAGGTTCATGATATCGAGCCGTACGACTGCGTCTACGTGTCGCCGTGGGCCGTCCATCAATTCCGGGCGACGGGCGATACGCCGCTGGGCTTTCTCTGCGCGGTGGACCGCTTGCGGGATCGGCCGCGGGTTGCCGAGTGACGCTGCGGACCCCAACAGGCGGTAGGACGGTACGGCGGTGAGGCGGTAACCCCATCCCACCACGTAGAGAGCGGACCCCGGGCGCAAGCCCGTGGTTAGCCCTGCCAATACCGACTCGGTTCTGGTTGATGACGAACCCGCGCCTTTTGAGTCTCAGGCGGGAATCCTTGGCGGTGCGCTCGGTGATGCCACACCGTTCCGCGATGTCAGCCAGTCCGAGGTAACACCCGTCATCGGTTTGATCGAGATGGAATATCTCAAGCCAGACCAGTTTGTCGGTCTTGTTTAGTGTCGTCATCGACTTTACACTGCGTATGACCAACCGCCGAAGACGTCTCCCGACAATCCGGGGTGGACGGTTTTCGTTTGACGTTGTATTGTTCATCTGGGTCCCGTTCCAGTTCTTCTGGTTCTTCTCAGGTTGGCCGCCTCCGCGCTTCTCTTCGCGGGGGCGGTTTTGTTTCTACCACTTCCCGCCACCCCTAGACTCTCGGGGTGAACAAAAAGGTGAGTAAAATTCACCCGTTCATCCTGCGTTTTGGAGGGTTCTGGCGTGTGCAGCTTGCGCGTTCCAAGCCCCGAAACCCCGCATCTCTTGTGGGATTCCCAGGAAAACCGCCATTTGCTTAGGGGGTTACCTTCTCGGATGGCCACGAGCCGAACCGGTGATTGACGCGCCGCGGCAACTGGAATAGCGTAAACGCACCCTCTCAACGGATACTGAGGTTTGCCATGGCCCGTTTGTCCCTCATCGCGACCCTGGTTTGCACCGTTGTCGCGATCCCGTCCTCAGCCCAACAGCGAATCCAATACGACGACTATCGGCTGGACAACGGCCTCCGCGTGATCCTCGTTGAGGATCATTCGGTACCGGTTGTCACCATCGATCTCTGGTACGACGTGGGAAGCGGCAGCGAGAATCGGGAACGTTCGGGCTTTGCTCATCTCTTCGAGCACATGATGTACCAGGGCTCCGCCAACGTTGCCAAGGCAGAGATGCTGCAGCTCGTCGAGCGTGCCGGGGGCACCACGAATGCCACCCCCAACGAGGATCGCACCGCTTACTTCCAGACCCTACCTGCGAACCGCTTGAACCTCGGGCTGTGGCTCGAGGCCGATCGGATGCGCTCGCTCGCGATTACCCAGGAGAACCTCGACAATCAGCGAGAAACCGTGAAAGAAGAGCGCCGTCTCCGCTTGGACAACCGGCCTTATGCGTGGGCGATATTGGAAGCTCCATACCTCACTTACGATTCGACGACCTGTTTCTCATATGCCCATTCGGTGATCGGTTCGATGGCCAACCTGGATGCGGCGGGCGTGGAGGATGTGCAGGCGTTTTTCGATCTCTATTACGCACCCAACAATGCCACTCTCACGGTGGTAGGCGATCTAGATCCTCGGGAGGCCCGTGAGCTCGTTCAACAGTATTTCGGGGACATTCCCCCGGCGCAAGATCCTCCGGCGCCTTCCTGCGATTGGAGCGTGGGCACCGAAGCCCAAGAAATGGTGCGTCCCGATCCACTGGCGAACTTGCCGATGGTGGCCGTAGCGTACCGGTTTCCCGCCCATGACGATGTGGACACCCCGGCACTGAGTCTGCTGGACCTGATTCTGGGCAGTGGAGAAAGCTCACGACTCAATCGTGCCCTGGTCCGAGAAAACAAGTCTGCGCTCCAAGCACAAACGATCATGATGCCCCGGCGGCTGTCGAGCACATTGTTGGTGGTGGCGATCGCCAATCAGGGCGCTAGCGTTGATGACCTGAAACAGCAGATGCACGACGAGGTGGAACGAATCGCCCGGGAGGGAGTTGCCGAAGAAGAACTCCAAAAGGCCAAGAATGCGTATCGCAGCCGTAATGTCTTCGGGCGACAGACTACATATCAGGTGGCCCAACAGGTGCAACATTTCGTGCATTACCATCGATCACTCGATGAAATACACACCGATCTCGAGCGGTACCTGTCTGTGACACGTGACGACATCTTGCGCGCGGCGGGCAAATATCTGGCCCGGGAGAACAGCTATACATTCTTGCTTGTCTCGCCTTCGAGCGGCTAGAGGTCTCGACCTAACGGATGAAGTTGACACGGTTGGCACGGGAGGATTGGATGAAGATCTCGACATGCGCTGCAAGGCTGGTCTTGAATCTGGTGGGTGCCGTGCCGTTGGCGGCTCAGTTTCCGACCCGACCGCCTCCACCCACCGCCCTCCGCGCCATGCAATTACCACCGTTCAGCGAGGGCTCGCTGCCGAACGGCCTCCAGATCGTGGTGGTAGAAAACCGTCGGCTTTCACTCGTGAGTATCTCACTCACCATGCCGGCCGGATCCAGTTACGATCCCGTCGGCAAGGAAGGACTGACGTCGCTCACCTCCGACCTCTTGCTACGAGAAACCACAACCCGATCGGCGGATGACATCGCCGCAGAGATCGAGTATGTGGGGTCTACATTGAGCGCGGGTGCCGGAGCGGATTTCTTCATGTTGTCGACCACGGTGCTCGAGGAATATGTAGAGCTCGCGTTCGAACTCATGGGTGACGTTTTGCTGAACGCCACCTTTCCGGAGGATGAGGTCGAACTCACCCGCAGGCGGACGCTTTCAGGCCTGCGTGCTCAAGAGGCACAACCCCGCTTCTTGGCAAGCAAGTATTTCGATGACGCCGTATACGGGGAGCACCCCTACGGGCGTACAGCCACGTCAGCATCGGTGGGGTCGATCACACGCGACGACGTCGTGGCCTACGCGGCCGAGCGCCTCCGCCCGGGCGGATCGGTGTTGGTTATCGCGGGCGATCTATCGCTTGGCGAAGCCCGCGATCTCGCGAGCAGGTTTTTCGGCGGATGGTCTGGAACACCAGGGGATGACCGCTCTCGCTCGGTGCCCGTGCCCAAGCCGACGGAGATCATTTTGGTGAACCGGCCCGGCTCGGCGCAATCGAACATTTTGGTCGGCAATCTGACTATGCGGCCCGGGGATTCAGATTACTACGCGGCAGTCGTTGTCAACAAGATTCTTGGCGGTGGTACGGACGCCCGGCTGTTTCTCATCCTTCGCGAACAGAATGGCTGGACCTACGGAGCATATTCTAGCCACAACCGTCCCCAAGGAGTCGGACGCTTTCAGGCGAGAACAGAGGCCCGGCCCGAAGTGACCGACAGCGCGCTGGCTGAAATTCTCTACCAAATGGACAGGCTTCGCACTGAGCCCGTTCCGGATGACGAATTGCAAGGAGCGCGAGGCTTTCTCGTTGGCAGCTTTCCTTTGTCGATACAGACGCCGCAGCAAATAGCGAGCCAGGTTCGAACCGTACGCCTACTCGGGTTGGGAGACGACTATTTGAAGACGTACAGAGAACGGCTCGCCGCCGTCGACGCCGAGGGCATCCTGAGGGTTGCCGGTCGTCTGATGCGTCCCGATTCGGCGGTGATTGTGGTCGTGGGCGATGGCCCGAAAATCTACAACGGTTTGGCTGCCATCGCCCCCGTGCGCATTATCGATGCCGACGGAAACCCTCTGACGACTGCAGATCTATCGGCTGAGGTTACGGCGATTGCCTTTGATGCGAGCCAACTGGTTGCTGGGCGCGATTCGTTCGTAGTAATGGTACAGGACAACCCGCTCGGGGCCCTGACACGATCGATTGAATACGGTACGCGAGACGGTCGCCCGGTTTTCATGGTGAAGTCGCAAATCCAAGTCGGCGCCATGGGTGGGCAGTCGGCGGAGTACGTCCTGGATGCAAAGACGTTGGACCCCATCAGCTACGAGCAGGCGGCCAGTCAGATGGGGCGAACTATTCAGGCAAAGCTCGCATATGCGGTGGGCGGCCGCGTCTCTGGATCAATATTCGGCGCGGTCGAAGCGACCATCGATACGGTCTTTGGGTCGACCGTTTACGATACTGACATGCTCGCGACGCTCGTGCAGGCCATGCCGCTTTCCGACGGTGCCAGTTTCACAATTGGCATTTTCAACCTAACCGAACAGACTTTTTCCAATGTGACGATTGGCGTGGCGGGCGGGGGTACGGTCACGGTGCCCGCGGGCGAGTTCGAGACGTGGCAGGTGAGCGTAAGCGGACAACTCCCGTGGGTCTACTGGGTGTCGAAGAACGCTCCGCGGCGAGTCGTCAAGATGGAGGTGGCGGGGTCACCCATCTCATTCGAGCTTGTAGCAACGGAGTCACGATGAGCAGGTTTGCCGAATCGCTTCGCTTTTCTCGCCACCATGAGACCCTAATCGGTTAGCGCAGCACTCGGAGACGAACTGCGATGAGCATGGTCGTATGCGAGGGATGCGGGAGCTTCCTGTCCGGCAGTGCACGCTTTTGCCCCAAATGCGGCGCGATCCAGCAGTCGGTCTCGCAACGATTGCGAAAGGCTCTTGGCCCTGATTACGAACTGCTGGGAGAGCTCGGCCGGGGTGGCGCCGCAGTGGTGTATTCGGTGCGGGATTTGAAGCACCACCGATACCTCGCCGTCAAGGTCATGCATCCGGAGTTAATGGCCTCTCCCGTAGTGGTTGAACGTTTCAGGCGCGAGGCCAGATACGTCGCCCAGCTCGACCATCCCAACATTCTTTCCGTGACGTTTTCCGCCGAGGAGTCGGGCCTCGTTTTCTATGCCATGCCCCGCGTTCGCGGCAGAGCCCTCAGCAGATATTTGGAGAAGCACGGACACCTTGCTTTGGACGAAACGCCGAGCATTCTGAGCCAAGTGGCTGAGGGTCTGTACCACGCGCACCAGCACGGCGTGATCCACCGGGGAAATCAAGCCGTCGAACATCATGGTCGAGGACGGGGGACACGTGTTGATCCTCGATTTTGGTGTGGCAAAGGCTCTTTCGTCTGACGGAGCGCACATCTCCGCCAGCGGCGAAATCATCGGATCACCCCGCTACATGAGCGCGGAACAGGCGAGCGGATCGGTAAACATTGATCATCGTACCGACATCTACAGTTGGGGGGTGGTGGGATTTCACATGCTGGCGGGGCGGGCTCCGTTTGTTGACGATGGCGTCCAAGCGATCCTCTACAAGCAGATGACGGTCGAGCCGCCGGACGTGCGTGAGTTCCGTGCTGACACTCCAGAGGCTCTCGCCAACACCATTCACAGGTGCATGTCGAAGAACCCCGCCAGGCGTTGGGGGAACATCAGGGAGGCCGCGAAGGCGGCGGGGTGTCTTCGTCGAGGGGTGTCGTCTAGTTCGCGGGCACCGGATATACGCTGACCTTCAGCCGCTTCTTGTCTTTGGGCTCGAATTTGACCGTGCCGTCGACGAGGGTGAAGAGCGTGTCGTCTCTGCCCCGACGAACGTTGTTCCCAGGGTGAACCTTCGTTCCGCGCTGGCGGACAAGGATGTTGCCAGCCCGCACTAATTCGCCACCGAAGCGCTTCACGCCAAGGAATTTGGGCTTCGAGTCACGACCGTTGCGGCTGGAGCCAACGCCTTTCTTATGTGCCATTATTGCCTCAACCCAGCTTCAAATCGGTGATCTTCACTTCGGTGTACTGCTGCCGGTGCCCCGTCTTGCGCCGGTAATTCTTCCGCCGCTTGAACTTGAACACGTATATCTTGGGCTCCTTACCGTGCTCCACGATCTGACCCAACACCTTGGCGCCCCTAACCGTGGGCTGTCCGGCCTTGACCTTGCCGCCGTCTGCCGTCAAGAGGACTTGGTCAAACGTGACTTTCGCCCCCGGATCACCATTCATCAGGGGAACCTTGATGCTGTCGCCAGCTTCGGCCCGAAACTGCCGGCCGTCGGCCTCAAAGATTGCGTATGCCATAGCCAGTTACAGTAAACAGGCGAAGGGGTTGGGTCAACCGCTCCCTCCTCTCTCTTCCCTCCTCCCTCACTACGCCGCCGCGTACTTCTCCGTCACATCTCTCCCCGCGGGCTGGGATACGATGCGGAATTCGTCAATGGCGATCGTGGGGTCGTCCCGTATCTCGATTTCCACCTGGGCCCGCTCCCTGACGTGCTCGACGAAATCCGGCTCGTCCTCGAGCAGGTAGAGCGCGACCTCGGGGTGTAGGCGAACCATGACTCGTCGTTCTTTCTCGTCCTTCGCCACGCGCCGAAGAGACCGGTCGAGATGGCGCGCCACGACTTCCGGCTTGAATACCCATCCCGTCCCACCGCATCCGGAGCACTTGGTGGACATGGCATCGACCAGACCGGGGCGCACCCGCTGGCGCGTCATCTGGATCAGCCCCAGCTCCGACACGCGGTAAACCCGCGTCCGGGCCCGGTCTCTGGCGACGTGAGCCCGCAACTCGTGAACGAGCTTCTCCCGATGGCTCTGGTGTTCCATGTCGATGAAGTCGATGACGATGATCCCGCCGATATCACGGAGCCGAAGCTGCCGCGCCACCTCCCGGGCGGCCTCCAGGTTCGTCTTGAGAATCGTCTTATCGGGGTCTTTCTTCCCCGTGTAACTCCCTGTATTCACGTCAATAGAGACCAAGGCTTCAGTCTGCTCGATGACGATATAGCCGCCGGTTGGCAGATCGACCCTCGTGTTGAAGAGATGCTCGATCTCCACCTCCACTCCTGTCTTGTCAAACAGAGAGTCGGATTTGTCGCGATAGAGATGCACGCGCTTGACCAGATCCGGAGCCACCTGTTTCAGGTATTTCCGGATTTCGCGGTGGAGCTGCTCGGAGTCCACATGGAGGCTGTCCACCTTGCTGCTGAACAGGTCACGGATGATCCCCCGGGTGAGGGAGGCCTCCCGTTGTACGAGCCTTGGGGGCTCGCCCTCGGCGGCCTTCTTCTCGATTTTCCTCCACAGGGAGAGCAGAGATTTGAGCTCACGGTGAATCTGGTCCTTCGTCTGATCTTCCGCGGCCGTACGACAAATCACGCCACCTCCGTCTCGAGGCAACAGATCCCGGATGATCTTGCGCAACCGCGCGCGTTTCTCGCGGGATTCGATCTTCCGAGAGACGCCAATTCTCGAGGCTGATGGGAGGTAGACGAGGAATCGACCGGGTATCGAGATTTGGGCGGTCACACGACACCCTTTGGTGCTTATCGGCTCCTTGGTGACCTGGACGAGTATGTCCTGTCCCCGCGAAAGGTGGTCTTGGATGCTGGGTGCCCGGCGTGACGGACCGCGGCTGTTACCGTTGTCCTCTTCATCGAACTCGACCTCTTCGGGTTCGATCAGATCGGACGCGTGGAGGAACCCGCTCTTCTCGAAGCCGATGTCCACAAAGGCGGCCTGCATCCCCGGTAGCACCGCTTCCACCCGGCCGTAATAAATGTTGCCAACAATTCGATCCATCTCTGGTCGATCGACCAGTACTTCTACGAGGCGATCATCCTCCAGAATAGCCACACGCGTTTCGCGCGGGCTCGAGGCCGTAATGAGTATTTCCCGTTTCAAAGTTGCTCACCTGCGCCATGGCCAATGACCGGGCGACCGGGTTCTCACCCGACGCCAGGATCGCCATGAGCTTATGGATTTTGATCAGAGGCACCACGGAGTCGTCGAGCTTCAAGGCCGCCTGAAGCACATCTGTTGGTTTAACTGAACCGCCGCCGCCCGTGGCCAGCGTGAGAATCACCTGGTCACGAGCGGTAACGGACAATTCGCGGACGAGTGGACGAATGTCCACTTGCTTCACCCTTCCCTTTCGCCTGCGCTGGATGACGACCGACGGCGTTGCCAAGAACTCGGACATCGCCTGCTCGAGGTCGCCAAATGCCAGCTCGAAGGGAGGGGATGGTAGATCTGCGACGTAGATGCTTTCCGCAATCTGTGCAGCCAGAGCACCCACGCCTGGGGGCATAACCGCCGCTACAGAGAAATCGACACCGGGAGCGCTCGAGGCGCTGAGGAGATCGACCAGGCTCAAAAGGGCCTCCTCCGGCCATGTGCCGGCCAGTTCGATGTCTATCCATTCCGAGTCGGAGGTCCAGCCCAGCGGGAGCGGCGGACCCACAGAGAGCTTGGGCCGGGGAGAGTAGCCCTCGGTGTAGACCAACGGCAGCTCGGCCCGTCTGAAGGTGCGTTCGAGCTCCCGAAGTAGGTCCAGATGGGAGATGAAACGAACCGGCTCGCCCTTGCGATATCCGAGCCGGACGGTGGTTCCCCGGATGCCCTGGAGTAGGCCTGGGGCACGCTCCGGGGGCGCCGATCCCGCCTGCGCCGCCAACAGGTTCTTCATCGCGTCAAAATCGCAGACACCACACGCGGAGCACCGCTCGTGTTTGCATTCAGGGGTTTCCCCTGCCCGATACGCCTTGTGTCGCTCCTTGAGAAAGTACTTCCGGTCAATCTTGTAAGTTACTATTTCCCAAGGCAGTTCCTCGTCTTCTTCTATCTCCTTCAAGCTGTCCTGCAACGTGAGGCCTGCTTCCTCCAACGCCTCCAGCCACCTGTCGAAGCGGCAGTGTTCGCTCCATCCGTCGAACCGCGCCCCCCGCCGCCAGGCTCCCTCTATTACCCGTGCAATCTCCCGGCCCCCGCGGGAGATGATGCCCTCGATGGCCGTGTCTGCCGTTTCGTGGTGTCGGATGGTCACACCTTGTCCCCTCAGGCGTGTCCTGATCCAATCCAGCTTCTCGCGGGTTGTCTGGATGTCGTCTTGCCGCTCCCACTGGAAGGGTGTGTGGGACTTGGGGACAAAGGGGGAGAAGCCCAGAGTGATGTTCCGGCGCCCCGGGTAGCGCTTGAGAATCGCTCTGATCTTCTCGACCAACTGGGCCAGTTCCTCAAAATCCTCCTCGCACTCCGTCGGATGGCCGATCATGAAGTAGAGCTTCACGCTGGTCCAACCAGCCGACATTGCCCGGTCTACGGCCGAGAGAATGTCTTCCTCTGTGATCCCCTTGTTGATCACGTCACGCAACCGCTGACTTCCGGCCTCCGGAGCGAAGGTGAAGCCGGACTTCCGCACCTGACTCACTGCTTCGGCGAGCCCCACGCTGAATGCATCCGCCCGCAGCGACGGTAGGCTGACGCCGACTCCCTTATCGACCATCGCGCGGCTCATCCTGTCGGTGAGCTCGAGCGCGCGGGAGTGGTCAGCCGTGGACAGAGACAGAAGTGACACCTCCTGCCATCCCGAGTGTTTGATTCCTTGCCGGGCGATTTCCACCGTTTCGTCGACATCGCGCTCCCGGGCAGGTCGGTAGAGATACCCCGCTTGGCAGAACCGACAGCCGCGCATGCAGCCACGCATGACCTCGATAGGCAACCGGTCGTGGGTGGTCTCGGTAAGGCTGACGACCATTTCCCGGGGGTGATCTTCGGGCCGGAGCACAGGGACCTTCCGGGCTACAACCTGGCGCGGGAGCCCCATGGGCGCGTCCGCCTTGGGCCGCGGCGTCCTCCCACCTCTTGGAACCTCATACAGCGAGGGTACGTAGATGCCGGGAACCTCCAGCGGTAGGCGTCTCAAGAGACCCTCTCGGGATTCTCCCCGTTCCCTACCCACACTCTTCCAATCGGCGATGACCTCCAGCACTTCCTGGAGAGCGTCCTCTGCGTCGCCTATCAGGGCAAAGTCTACGAAATGGGCCAGTGGCTCCGGGTTGGAGGCGCAGGGCCCGCCGATGCAGACAAACGGGTGTCCCTCCGTCCGCTCTGACTGCTGGATGGGGATCTCAGAGAGGTCCAGGACGTTCAGGAGGTTGGTGTACGTCAGCTCTGATTGCAGCGTGAAACCGAGAATATCGTACTCGCACACAGGGCGCCTGTGCTCCAGCCCCCAGAGGGGCAGTCCCCGCTTTCTGAGCTGTTCCTCCATGTCCGGCCAAGGGGTGTACACCCGGTCCAAAAGCCACCGGGGGTCCCGATTCACGATGTGATAGAGGATCTGGGTGCCCGTATGGCTCATTCCGACTTCGTACGCGTCGGGATAGCAGAGGAGGAAACGCACCTGGGCGGTTTCCCAGTCCTTCCCCGCAAGACCGATCTCGTTGCCCACGTAGCGGTTGGGCTTGGAGACGAGCGGAAGGATTTCAGAATTGAGTAGGTTCTGGAGGTCCTGCGGCGAGAGGACAGCTTTCTTCATGATGGCCTAAAGGTAAGCGGGGTGCGAACTTACCGCCACCCCGGAGGCCGGCTGCAGGTGCTCCATCGAATGCCTCTCGATGTCTTCTGCTGCCTTGGATGCCTCTTCTGCCTCCGCGCTGTCGCTACCTCTGAACCAAATCCCCGAGCAGCTGCCTAGCGATGACGATACGCTGGATTTCGCTGGTCCCCTCCCCGATCTCGCACACTTTGGCGTCTCGCATCATGCGCTCAACCGGGTATTCGGTCGTGTAGCCATAGCCGCCGTGGAGCTGGACCGCTCTTATGGTTGCCCGCATGCACAGCTCCGACGCGAACAACTTGGACATGGCCGCTTCCTTCTTGTATGGCTTCCCGTTCTGTTTGAGCCATCCGGCGTGATACACCAGATGACGCGCGGCCTCGATCTCGGTGGCCATGTCGGCTAGCTGGAAATGGACGCCCTGAAATGCCGCTATGGGCTTGCCAAACTGCTGGCGTTCTGATGTATACGCCAGGCTCTCGTTCAGGGCGCCCTCGGCAAGGCCTAGGGAAAGAGCGCCAAGACCAATCCGGCCCGAATCGAGAGTCATGAGGAAGTTGGCGAACCCCCTTCCCCGCTCGCCGAGCATGTTCTCCTTTGGGACGATGGCATCCTCCAGGATCAGCTCACGGGTATCGGACGCTCGCCATCCCAGTTTGTCTTCCTTTTTCCCGGCCCTTACGCCCCGGGTTTTCTCCAGATCGTCAGCATGTCCGATACCCACTTCGCGGGCGCGATCGAGGTCCACAGTGTCCTTGGACACGATGAAAGACGTAATCCCATCGGTGCGCTTGGCTGGGTTCGGATCCGTCCGAGCCGTCACACAGAATATTTCGCCCACACCGGCGTGTGTGATGAACACTTTCGATCCGTTGAGAACGAAATGGTCGCTCTTTTCCTCGGCGAACGTGGCTGTGCCGCCGGCATCGGAGCCCGCTTGCGCTTCGGTCAAGCCGAATCCGCCCAACACCTGCCCCGCCGCCAGGAGCGGCACGTACTTCTGTTTTTGCGCTTCGGTGCCGAAGTTGACGATCGGTGACGTGCCCAGCGTCGTGTGGGCGGATACCGTGATTGCGTGGCTGACGTCGACCTTCGCCAGTTCTTCGATGATGATCAGGTAGGAGATGTAGTCCAGACCAGCACCGCCGAGTTCATCCGACCACGTCGCGCCCATCAAGCCCAGTTCGCCCATTCTCTTGACGGTCTCCCAGGGAAACTTGCTTTCGAGATCGTGTTCCCGGGCGATGGGGCGGATCTCCTTTTCGGCAAAATCCCTCACCATCTCGCGAATTTGGTGGTGCTCTTCTGTCCAATAGGGGAAATCGGTCATGTGTGAATATAGAGCGAGAGGTGTACAGACGTAGAGGTGCGGAAACGTAGAGAGGCATCAAGGTGCATCAGGAAGCATTACAGGCTATTGAATGTCGACGAGACAAGACACGCTGCCTCAGTACCAATTGAACTACCGTAGGCCCTTGGGCGGACCCAGAATCTCATGCATCAGGATGGCGTGCCGGAGGCTCTTGAGATTGAGTATCTCGTGACCCCGTGAGACGGGACGTTGTATGAGTGTCTGACGAAACGTCCTCACGTACTCTTCGTGAAATTCGTCGTGCCGCTCTTCGGTATCAGGTACGATCGCCTCGACGGACGGTTCTTCCAAGGACACCACACGGGGCATTTCCCGGCCAACGGCATCGCGTTCGCCAACCGTTGCGATCTCGGGTGCCTGCTCCGGCGCCTCCCACTCCTCGCCGTGCTGCTCTACCTCGAGGCCCAGCTGACGGAGGATTTCCTCCATTCGGGTTGGCACCGGTCCCGAGTGCGACGGGTCCAGGGATGGCTCTGCTCGGGGCACCCGGGGTCTCTCGGGCAGGGTAGCTCTCTGGCGAGCCGACTGGGGGCGTGGCCGACGAGTCTGCGGCAAATTTTTCTTTTTCTTCCCCAAGAGCGACGCCAGAAGGCCCGAGCCGATCAAGATAAGGAGTAGGAGGTCGCCGAAGTCCACGGGGCTACTTGCCTTTCTCTTCGTGGCCGGTTTCGGGTTCACCTGCGAGGCTACGCCGCATTGCCGTATCGCTTTCGACGTTGCGATAGCGCAGCAAGTCCATGATCCCCAGGTTGCCGCTTCGTAACGCGTCGGACATGGCGAGTGGTACCTCCGCCTCGGCTTCCACGACTTTCGCCTTCATCTCCTGCACCCTGGCCTTCATCTCTTGCTCTTGGGCGACCGCCATGGCACGACGCTGCTCGGCTTTTGCCTGCGCGATGCGCTTGTCGGCTTCGGCCTGGTCGGTTTGCAGTTCGGCGCCGATGTTCTTGCCTACATCGACGTCCGCGATGTCGATGGAAAGGATCTCATACGCGGTTCCCGCATCTAGCCCCTTGGACAGGACCGTCTTGGAAATATTGTCTGGGTTCTCCAGCACCGCTTTGTGTCCGGTGGAAGAACCGATTGTCGACACGATGCCTTCACCTACCCGGGCCAGGATCGTTTGCTCCCCGGCGCCACCGACCAGCCGCTGGATATTGGCGCGCACGGTGACCCGCGCCACTGCAATCAGCTGGATGCCGTCCTTCGCCATCGCGGCAACGCGCGGCGTCTGAATCACCTTCGGGTTGACAGACACCTGAACCGCTTCGTGCACATCGCGTCCGGCCAGATCGATTGCCGCCGCCTGCTTGAATGGCAATTCGATACCTGCTTTGTCCGCCGAGATCAGAGCCCGGACCACGTTGTCCACATGGCCACCTGCCAGATAGTGGGCTTCGAGTGCGTTGATGTTCAGCCTCAAGCCGGCTTTCGTCGCGTTGATCAGCGGTCGTACCACTCCGGCGGGAAGGACCTTTCGCAGGCGCATTCCGACGAGTGTCCCCAGGGTGATTCGGACTCCGGCAGCCCAAGCTTCGATCCACAACCTGACCGGGACAAAACTGAACAACATCCACAGGAGAATGATGCCGACGATCAAGAAGAAGATCGCTGCCGGTCCCAACACATCGAGGATGATGTCCATTCAAATGCCTCTATTCCATATTCAAGGAATGTTCTCTTAACGTGTTCTCTCTCTTCGTTTGACCGCCGTCACACAGGCTCTACTACGTGGCGGTAGCCCTCCGACCGAACTACCCTGATGCGGTCTCCCTTGTCGATGAAGCCCGCCTCCGATACCACGTCGAGCCGCTCACCCCCGATGACGGCCGTTCCCGACGGATGCAGGTCCGTGGCTGCTACGCCTTCGGCTCCCACCAGGTCCCCACGGGCAGCGGATGCGATGTACCCCGTGGCTCTGTCTGTGGCGGTCATCAGAAAAATACCCCTACCGCGTGCGGGCAGCTGTCTCACCAGCAGATAGATCGACGCTATGACCATGATCCCCGCCGTGGAGATGATTCCGCTCGCCCGGACAACATCACTCCAGGTGGGCAAGTTGCCGATCAAGGCGAGGAACACGGCACCACCGATACAGAGGATACTAATGGCACCTGCAATTCCAAAGCCTGGCACCACAAACACCTCTATGCCCAGGGCGATGAGTCCCGCGCCCAGAAGCATGACCTCTTCCCACCCAGCGAGACCGATGAGGAGGTGACTTCCGAAAAACGCCGCGAACGACGTCAAACCCACCAAGCCTGCGAGCCCGAAGGATGGCGTCTTGATCTCGATTATGAGGCCGAGGGTGCCCATGGACAGCAGAATGGGCGCGACTATTGGGTGGGAAAGAAAGCGCACGAGTCGCTCTGCCCAGTTGATCGTTGCTGTTTGGACCGTCGCGTCCGAGAGATGTACGTGGTCGAGAAGATCCTCCAGTGATGCGACTTCGGCGGCGGCGAACCCGAGATCGACGGCCTCTTTTCCCGTCAGTGTGAGGAGCTTCCCTTCTTCGATGACTCCTTCCACCTCCACCGATTCATCCACCATCGCCTCGGCAAGTCGCGGATCGATCCCGCGGGCTTCGGCCAGAGCGCGAAACTCACCACGCATGGCACTTACGATTTTTTCGGAAGCCTTTTGCCCGGCACCGATCACCGGCGTGGCCGCGCCAATCGACGACACCGGTCCCATAAAGACCGAATCCGCTGCCAGCGCGATCATCGCACCTGCGCTCCACGCATGGGCGTTGACGTACGCGTACACCGGGACGGTGCTTTGGGAGACTGCTTTCACGATTTGCTGGGCGGCGTCGACCCGCCCGCCGGGAGTTTCCAGTTCGAGGATGACTGCACGGGCCCCCGCCTCTTCGGCTTCGCGAATGGCGCGTGCGATAAACGGTGCTAGCCCGAGCTCGATGACTCCCGTCACCGGTACGCGGTACACCGTTTCCTGCTGTGCGGACGCCGAGCCCGGGCCCAGCACCGCGCCCCACACCGCCACCCCGAGGATCGTTCGGCGAATCATTTCGCCCTCCATAGCATCGAGTTTCCCACCTGCCATTACTAAGGTAGACCGGGCGGTCTACCCGCGAAAGGACGGGCCACATCACTTCGAGGTCAAAATATATAGATTCGGGGATGGAGCGCAGATTCGTGCTGATCGGGTCGTCGCTTGACCGTTCAACCGGACGATTTGACCACTCAGGGATGGCGAGTTGTTTGCCGGTGCGGAGCCGACGAGACTCCGTCGGGCCGTCGTTCGAGGAGGTACCGTGAGGCAAGAGCAGAACCTGTGGACGATCATTGCAACCGTGCTGCGGGCCGCACCGCTGCGAACGAAGGTTCTCGTAACGCTCACTCCGCTCCTGCTCATCGTACTCACCGCTGCGGTGGTCATGGACCTCGTCGGCAGCAGCCAGCCGACGGCATCGGTACAGGTGTGGAGCCTCATCCTGGGAAACGTCGGCCTGCTCCTGTGGAGCCTGGCCGCTGTTCTGCACGCCGCCTCGGAATCCAAGTCGCGGCGTCGGGCAACTGCGGCAACAGCCAACGACCTTTTCCGACGCATCTGGCAGTCCTGCCTACAATTCACCGCCAGCCTTCATGCCGAAGGGGAACGCAAGCAACTCCACGACATCGTCTTGGTACTGCCGGTCATCAGTGTTTCAGCGGGTTGCCTATTGGCCGTCGCCACAGGCATCTTGATTCCGTCGATACCCGACTCACCGCTCCTCCTATTGCCCGTGCTGATGTATGCGGGGTTCGTCATGATGGCGGTATACACGGTGAGCGATACGATGCGGTTTCTTTACCGCTACGCGCGCGAGCAGGCCGAGGTGGCCACCGAGGCGCAGAATCATGCCACCGAAGCCCAGCTTGCCGCCCTGCAAGCACAGCTCAATCCACATTTTCTTTTCAATGCATTGAATACGGTGGCGTCGCTCGTGCGGACGGATCCACCTGCCGCAGAGGAAACCGTAGGCAACCTCGCACAGGTTCTGCGCCGCACATTGGATCGTTCCCGCCGCACGTTGGCCACGCTCGATGATGAGGTGGACTACCTCCAGGCATACTTGTCAGTCGAGAAGGAGCGATTTGGCGACCGGTTGACCGTCGAATGGTCGATTGATCCTCGTACTCTGCCGCTCAAGATCCCACCCATGACATTGCAGCCACTGGTGGAGAATTCCTTGAAGCACGGAATCGGGGGACGTTTGGAGGGCGGAAAGCTCACGATACGGTCGGCGCTGGAAGGCGGCTCTCTCGTTCTCCAGGTGGTGGACGACGGCGCCGGATTCCTGCCCCACTTCCGCGAAGGCACAGGCCTGCGCAACCTTCGTGAACGCCTGGACACCCTGTACGGTGATGACTCTGAGCTTCGCGTGGGTACTGCCGGTGAAGGCGCTACCGTGACCGTGCGCATACCTGTCAACGGAAAGGAACCGGATTGACGATGCGCGTCCTCGTGGTCGACGACGAAACCGCTGCGCGCCGACGGCTGTCGATCATGCTGTCGGAACTCGACGTTGAGTTGGTAGGTGAGGCCGCGAACGGGCTCCAAGCCTTGCAGTTGGTTCGAGAACGCAAACCGGACGTGATCTTGCTCGATATCACGATGCCCGAAATCGACGGATTCGATGTCGCGCAACATCTCGCCGAGCCAAAGCCCCTCATCGTGTTCCAGACCGCCTTCGACGAATATGCGCTGGAGGCCTTCGAGCACGAAGCGATCGACTATCTGGTGAAGCCGGTAACGCTAACCAAGCTTCAGCGCGCGATGGAGCGCGCGCGCGAGCGTTGGGAAAGCGCAAGGGGCCAGGAGCTCTCACGAGACGTACTGCGCCAGCTACGCTCGTCCCTCAAGCCTGCCGGTGGAGCACCTTCCCGGGTGCTGGTGCGGGAGCGCGGCGGCCATCTTCTCGTGTCCTTCGATGAAATTCCGCTCTTCAGGGCTGAGCAGGGAACGGTGCACGCTTTGACCAATAGCGGCGAATATCTCACCGACTACACGCTTGCCGACCTCGAGCAACGTCTGGGAGTAGCATTCACACGACCCAACCGCTCGGAATTGGTCAACGTCGAATGGATTGAGCGCATCGCGAGCAATGGGGACGGATCCGCGACGCTGACCCTGAAAGACGGAACGTCGATTCACGTCACCCGTCGACGCGCGGCGGACGTCAGGCGACATCTGGAGCGGTAGGTGACATTTTCCCCTACTGTGGCTCGGTTGTGACCCAGGTCACGCCGAGAGTGTATATTGTGCTCCTGGTCACAAGATCCGTCCTGGACTGCGTGGCTGATTGTGATCCGGGACACGACGGCCGGCGCTAGACTTTCGTAAGTTATAGTGGGTCAGATACTTGCAGGTGTCGGAATGGTAAACGTGCCACACAGAGTTCAGGTGTTTAGCATCGCGGCCATCATGCTCGTTGGCGTGGTGGGAGAAGCCTTGATCTTGTTCTTGGGAACCGATCCGGCCTTCCGGCTTCGTGTGGGCATGCTCTTGCTTGCCCTGATTGCCTGGCCGCTCTTCTACGCCGCTCGACGCTTTCCCGGAGGCTATGCCGTCATCGCCGAACGGCCTCGGCGCCGTTTTAGCCGGCTCCGGAGATGGACCCGGGAACTGCTACGCGAGATCAGCCGCCTGAACTGGACGGTTGTAGATGTGGATCGAGGGTTTCGGAATCGTGAAGCGGCCAAGATAGAGATCGATGCCATGGAGACGCGGCTTCATGAGATCATCGAGGAGATCAAAGACGCGGCAGGGCGTCCGGATCCCGAGCCCGAGAAGGGGCACGAGCACGAGATCGCGCTGCGCCGCAAGCCGCTGCCACGCTGGACTCCAGACCCCCGAACCGCGGGGCTGACCGAACCGACAGCACCGTAACGAATTCCTTGCGACGTCAGCTTCAGCAAACGCAGCTAGCGAATTTCCACCCCACCCCCGGCCCTCCGGTCGTCCTCCACAAAGCGATCCCGCGCAGGCATCATTACCATGGGCAACGTTTGGGCGTTCATTACCGCGTCTTCCGGCACAATCCCGTTCATGAACAACAGCACCGCAACCATGCACCACCCCTGGAGACAGCTAAACGGGAGTTCGAGGCCCATCCTATGGGCGGCCGAAAGCAAGTACTCGTCCGGCGCCACTTGAACGTCGGTTGCGGCCTCGGGGGTAACGAAGGTGACCTTGTAGCTGGCCCCCCGCGGCGCGCCCTTACGGGTTATAGAACGCCCGGTTCTTGCTGTAGGGAGCGTCTCCGGGAACGCCACGCTAAACGTCTCATGGAAAAGCGAGACTGAGGAAGCGATTCAGACAGTTGCATACCGCCTTTGCAACGTCTGTGCTCAAATCTTCAGAGATCTCGCAAAACCCCACCAACCTCCACGTCTCTTCCTCGTGGCGGACAGCTATGGCCACGATCACGGCCAACCTGTCAAACGACTCGACCGTCTTGATATCCAAGAAAGTGAACGTGTCGACCGCGGCCCCGTAAGCGAGCTGCAACGCTTGTAGAGTAGCTTCCGCCGCGCAGCGCATCTCGTTCGACGGCGAGCAGTCCCCCTCAAACTTTCCAATGTATGCCTGTTGGAGTTTCGTACTGAGCTGGCGGACCAATTTGACACGAGCCACACACCGGCCGTTGGGAAGGCGCTCCAGTTCGACACCCCTGAGTTGAGCACGTCGTGACGAACCTTGAGCCATGTCATCGGCCTCCGGTATCAGGTGTTTTTGTTGTCACGCCGGATGCCTAGAGCGATTGCCTACTCACGGCAACTTGCAACTCGGCATCCTGGCGCCTGTACATGCACACGCCGTTGACATCTTCGTAAACCTAATAAGAGGCGTACGCCGGAATACTCATGTTCCGCGGAAATCGAATGCTCTCCGGGGCACGAACTTCCACTTCAATTGTTCGCATTTCACGAACGTGACCGCGATGAGTGGACTCCTCCCAGACGCCGCATGAACGCCAACACGCTGCGGTTCGAAGGAATCGAACAAACGCCGGACGGTCCGCCCCATATCGTCGATTTCTATCAGTACGTCACCGGAGGACTAGCTTCGACTTCCGATCCACGGATCTCGAGTGGAGCATCAAAGGTGTCGAGAGCGTTCTCCACCGACATCCGAACAAGCAAAGGCCCCGGTCCCGATCAGTCAAGGATCTCCTCGGGTGCCCGGGGGATTTGTAGACCCAACTCCTCGAACCCCAGAAAGCTCGCCCCTGCCGCCCGCACCCGGAACGGAATCGCCGTCCGACCGGTTGATGAATCTTCTGTCTCCCAAATCGCTCGCGCGATCTCGGCGATCGATCCCTCCTCCGCTGCACACTCCAGACAGGTGCCACTTCCAGCACCGACAGGGAAGTACTCGGCGCCGTACTTTTCACACAGGCCCTCCAGCTCCTCCTGTCCGGCGGTATAGCGATCACAGAGATCAACACGAATCCGGCGATACTCCCCAATCACATGGGCATAGGCGGCGAAATCGAGGCTGCGGAGCGCTTCCACTCCCCTGTATGCGATCTCGATCTTCTCCAGGTGCCGAGCCGCCGTGGCGCTCGTCGACCAGGCTTTCATCCACTGGGTATTCACACTCGAACTCGTCTCCGCGCCCTTCCTACGCTGGATGAAGGATAGGGGTAAAGCAAGTTCGCACAGGGAGGCGATCGAATGCGTTGCTGAATCTTCTGCTCTTCCGCGTCGTCGTCGTGCTCAAACTCCCGCCACGCAGCGTAGACCTCGCGGACGTCCTACTGGACCCCCTCCCTCCAGAACTTGTTCCATCGGTGCACCTCAACGCCAGTCAGTCCAGCCGTCACAGCGACCGTCACCCCCCAGGCCCCTAACATCCCGTAGTGCGGAGGAGTGAGGTTGGAAGCGAACGGGAGGCGGTAAGGGACTAAGGTCACCCGTCATTCACAACCGCAGCGCCGTCACCGCCACCACGGTCTAAGCGTCCGATTCTTGATTGTATAGGGCGTCTCGTATCACGCGGATGGCGGCGCGGCGCTTGAGGAAACGACGTGTTCTATCTGAGACTCGGCACGTAGCCGACCTGACGCTTCTTCTGGTTCTGCGAGGGGGCCTAGGGTGTCGGCGGGCGACGCCAATCCGTCGCGACGATAGGCGCCCTCCAGAATGGACGTATTTCCACCGTCCGGCTGGGCGCGGATGGAATACACGCCGGCCTGATGACCTGCGACGAGCCATTCGTTGGCGGCGTTGACGTTAGGAACGCCAGCCCCCATGTCCAGTGGTGCCGCGGTAGCGTCGGGCTGACCGCCCGCTCTCTGATGTCATCCCACTTTGCAAGCTCGCCCGTTACGTCAATCCCAGGCTCGGAGCGCAGCTGTTCGACCTCCCGGTTCTGTGATTCCCGGAAGCGCAGAGTCACCGGCTTAGAGAGGTCCCTAACGGCGGCGACGACGGTGCGACCGTCGCGGTACTCCGGGCGTTGCAGGCTAGGGCAATCCGCCTTTGGTGCATCGATCGCACCCGGCACAGGTTGAGATCTCTTCACCGAGGTAACCCAGCAGGACTCTCCTCCGACACCGCCGGCTCAACACGTACTCCCGCATCGTCTTCAGCCCTGCTTTCTTCGCCCGAAGGTGATCCCGGGATTGGCTCACATTCGGCGTACCGGGCTTCAGAGCCATCGCGGTGGCCAGCCGCAAGTCCTCCTTGAGCCACAGGAGGCGGCACCAGGACTGGTCACCGTCGCGCCCTGCCCTGCCGGCTTCCTGATAGTAGGCCTCCGGGCGTGCGGGAATGCCGAGGTGGAGAATCAAGCGAACGTCGCTCTTGTCGATGCCCATCCCGAAGGCATTGGTCGCAACCATGACGCGGACGCGGCCATCCAAGAACTGCTCGAGGAGCTCTGTACGAGCCCTGGACGGCAACCCGGCATGATACGGCGCGGCCCGGAATCCCCAGCGCCGGAGAACGGCTGCCACTCCGTCGGTGTGGTTTCTCGTTGGAACGTACACGATGGCTGTTTCGGGATGCCGCTTGAGCAACGCGGCTGTTTCGCGCAAACGCGCGATCTGATTTGTAGCACGACCCACGCTGAAGTGGAGGTTAGGCCGGTCGAAAGAGTTGAGGGCCACCACGGGCCGGCGCATCCGGAGGAGGCGAATGATGTCGGTGCGAGTCACAGGCGTGGCGGAGGCGGTGAGCGCGATGGTCGGCGGACGTCCCAGAGCGATCCGATGTTTGCCCAAAGCCCGGTAATGTGGCCGAAAGTCGTGACCCCACTCGCTGATACAGTGTGCCTCATCGATGGCGAGGAGTGGGGTTGGCGCATCCGGTTTGCGGTCGATCAGCTGTGCCATTCTCTCCGGTGCCACGTACAGGAGCTTCAGCCGTCCCTCGGTGTAGGCGTTCCATACTTCGCGTTGCTCGTGTGGCTCTTGAGAACCGCTCAGATACTCCGCCGCAACACCGTGACGTTGCAGTGCGGCCACCTGATCTTGCATGAGTGAAATCAAGGGGGAGACGACGATCGTCGTGCCCGGAAGCACGAGGGCCGGCACCTGAAAGCAGAGGGATTTCCCACCGCCGGTGGGCAGCACGGCCAGCACATCCCTACCGCGCAGCGCGCCGAGTATCACGCGTCGCTGGGCCCAGCGGAAGTCGTCATACGACCACACCCGAGACAGCTCTCTGCGTGCCGCGGAGAGTGAACGTTCAACGGTACACACGGCACAACGATGACGACGCGACGCCGGCGGTGCTTTACCGAAGCGTTGCAGCAGGGACCAGATCAACGCCCGCTATAGCGGTATTGCCGTCGTGTTTGCGCCTCTCTCGCCAACTTGTTGATACACGCCGGTGTGGCGGTGCGCCTACCTTTCGCCGGCAGCTACGGCCGCAGATCGACGCTGACGCGTGCAGATACTCCTCACCTCTCACCCAAACATCGACAGCACCCAGGTCAACTGAAGGATCAGGATGATCGTCACGATGACGAACAGAAACCCCTTCCAATGGCGATCGAGGAATGTGTCCGCTTGTGAGGTGAGAGGATCCACCTGACCGGGATTCTTGTACCGCTCGCCCCAGCTCTGCAGTCTTGCGGCCGCGTGTTGCTGCCGTGCCGATTTCGTTTTCTCATCTTCCGTGATTTGTTCCACCGCGTGTCTGATGCCTGCCACAACAGGAAAGCCGCAGCTGGGACACGCCGACGCCATATCCGACACCGGGCGATCGCACTCCGGACAGGGGATGAGTGTCATGGGCTCACTCTTTGCTCAAGAACCGTGCGACGGCTTCTTTGAAACTCGGCGCGCTGCGGGCTATGGCGTTCACCTCGGAGCCGAGCTTGACGGCTTCGAGAAACGACCGACCGTCCAATTCGTACAACTGTTTCTTGATGAGAGCAAGGGTCGTCGAACCCGCACAGGCCAGCTGCTCGACAATGCTAGCCACGTCCGCTTCGAAGTTCGCTGACGGCATCACACGTGATATCAACCCTATGGCCAGCGCCTCGGAGGCCGGGAGCATGCGTCCGGTAGCGACTAGGTCGAACGCGACCTTTTCCCCGACCGCACGCGTGAGCATGGCCATGACCATGGCGGGCACGAAACCACGCTGGACCTCGGGATATCCGAACACGGCGTCTTCGCGGGCCAGGACCATGTCGCAGGCGGTGGCCAATCCGCATCCGCCTGCCAGCGCCCTACCCTGTACCACGGCAACCACCGGCTTGGGAAGATCCCGCATGTGGATGAACACGTCGCCGAGCCGGGCCGCATCGGCGGCGTTCTCCTCCGGCGTCCGGTCGGCCGACGCGAGCAACTCGGCCAGATCGGCCCCTGCGCAGAAGTCCTTCCCCGCACCACGAACCACCACCACGTTGACAGTCGAATCCAGATCCGCGTTGTCGAGTTCGGTCAGCAACGCGTCGATCATTGGAGTGTCGATGGCGTTGCGCTTGTCCGGCCGATTTAGCCGTAGCGTCAGCACGCCGTTCTCGCCCAGATGACGGACAAGCCTGTCAGACACGCAAACTCCGTGGCACTTCGATTTCCATTCTCAAGAGAGCCGTCGAAAACACTTTGCCCTGGGCGTCTGTCTTCAGAGATAGAGTACCACCACCACCCAACGCGCCATGCAGCAGGAAATTCAAGGCCCGGAGGTTGGGCAGCTCGAAACGTTCCACACCACCCTGTATCACACCGCGAAAGTGCTTGGCAACCCGGGCTGCCGTGACTCGTTGCTCCAACAGCGGGTAGTACTCCGCCTTCAACGCAATGAGTCCCACGTTCGCGGTGTCTCCCTTGTCCCCACTGCGGGCGTGCGCCAGCTCGAGCAGCCGTACCTTCTTGGTTGCCATGCGCTTCTTCACCTTGTGTGATTTCTTCTTCGGCATCGCTTCGGTGACTAGTGGTGGCTATTGCAAAGGATAGAAGCCTACGCTTCGAGAATCTCAACCTTCGGGCAGACCTCCGATTTCAGGATCAACGCGGGCCAATAGGCCACGATTTCCTCGACCTTCGGTCGACCGCCGGCAAAGCCGGTGACGCCGGGCGGGCCGTTGAGGATGAGAGGTGCGATTTCTCGGGAGAAGCGTTCCACGGGGGTCCGCTGGCGCCCTCGCACGCCGATGCGAAGCTGCACCTCGGATATGTCCGGATCCGCTTCACCGGCGAGCCGGCCGTGGGTCGCGTCCACTCCGATGATTTCGGTAACCGTCTCCTCGAAATCCAAGCCCAAACGATCGAGGCGTGCGCGGATGATCTTGTCGGCCGCGCGCGCTTTCTTGACGGCATCGGGCCATGCATATACCAAGGTCCCGATCGCCTTGTAGCCATACGAATAGGAGATCGACACCTTGAGCAAATCCGTTGCCGGCCGGCCGCGTACCCCGGAAATCTCGACCCGATTCTTGCCGTTCTTCTTCAAGGAAACGGTCGTGAAATCCGCGATGCAGTCCGGCGTGATATAATCCGCGGGGTCGCCCATTTCGTACAACAGCTGTTCCGTGACACTCTGCACGGACACACGTCCTCCGGTCCCATCGTGTTTCGTGACCACGAAGCCACCATCCGGACGCGCCTCGACAATCGGATATCCGGGGTCGTGCATGTTTGGGATTCGCTCCCACCCGTACATGCAGTTGCCTCCGCTGCACTGGGCGCCGCACTCGATGATGTGGCCGGCCACCGTACCGGCAGCCAAGAGATGCCACGCGTCCGGCGCCCATCCGAATTCGTGGATCATCGGTGCGAGGGTCAGTCCCGTATCGGTTACCCGACCTGTGATGAGAATGTTGGCACCCTTGCGAAGGCCTTCAACGAGCGGCCACGCGCCGAGGTAGGCGTTCGCGCTCTCCACTGAATCGAGCACCGTCTCCAACGGCTCGCCCGTATCCATGTTTTTCAGCTCATGCCCGGCCGCCAGCAGCTGCTCGAGCCGGGGCATGAGGTCGTCTCCCGTTACTACGCCGATCGCCACGTTGCCTGCGAGCCCGGCGTCGCGGGCTTCGTTCAGCACTGCGGTCGCGCACGCTCTGGGATTCACACCTCCGGCGTTTGCGCTCACGCGTATACCTTTGCGAACCAGCGTGGGAAGTAATCGCCGCATCAGAGGAACGAAATCCTTGGCGTAGCCGAGTTCCGGGTTGCGCGAACGCTGTTTCTGCATGATCGACATCGTTACTTCGGCGAGATAGTCCATCATGAGATAGTCGATCGGCCCGGCTTCCACCTGCCGAACTGGCGCCTCGAGCCAATCGCCCCAGAACCCCTGCCCGGAGGCGATGCGGATGGTGTCCTTCAACTTTGAGATCCCATTTGATGGCGCAATAGTAATTCGGCCCAACGTCGCATGCGCTGGATGTGAGTGGGTGAGGAGCGGGAAGCGGGAAGCGCGGCTCCCCGCTCACTTCAGTTAAGCCTGCCCCAGCGTCTCATCGGTGCCCCGCCGGCAGGCGTTGCCACGACCTCGATGAGGGAAACAAACCCATCGGGCATTGCGCGTGTATCAGGCGGCAAAAACTGCAGTCCGGTGGATTCGCCCGGGTCCAGTACGACCGCCGTGGTGTCCGCACCGGCGGCGTCGAGCTTCGTAGGCGCCCTCGCGATCAGATAGATGGTGACTTCCGCTTGCCAAGATGGTGGTGGTCGCAGATGCGCGTACCCCGGGAAGAACTCGAGTTGGAGCGTCTTACCGCGGTGGCGGCGCGACAGCTCGAACTCGTGCCGCCCGAAGCCGAAGCTCAGTGGTCCAATGTCGATTTGCGCCCCGGCAGAATCGAACAGCGTCACGCCGAAATCGGTCAACTGGTTCCATGCACCGTCGGGAAGGCGCACGTCGACGATCATCTCCCGGGTCCACTCCGGTACCTCTACCGGGAGGAGCTTCGGGGTGTCTCCTGTACCCGACACGGTGATCGTGGTAACCGCGCCGATGTCAGTCGCCGTCACGCGAACATCGTCGGTGGTGTTGGCGCTGCTGTCCGAACGTTGGAAGACGGCGGCGTCTTGAATCAGCTCGGGGACATCGGCGCGCTTGCGAATCACAGCGCTTGGCCCGGTGCCGATCTGGTCCACCGTGTACCGCGGAAGCGCTGCACGGATGTCGTACGACAGAGCGGAGTTAGCCGGGGCCACAATCACGGCCTCATAAACACCCGTGATGAGGTCTTCTCCGCGAACCTCGATCCGGACGACGTGGGATTTCGCACCGGCTTCCTCGTTGCTGCCGCCGCGGAACGGTTGGCCGCTCGGCTCGAACAGAAGGAGCGAACCGCGCTGCGTCCGGTAGCGTAACTCCATCTCGACGGTGAGACCTCCCGCGTCTTCCGGCACCGCGAAGAAGTAGCGTTGAAACCGTCCGGGCCCCAGATCTCTCCCTTCCACAAAGGGCCGATTCAACAGCTGGGGAACGATAATCGTATTGACGAGCCGGAATGCCGTTCCTGCCAGTGTGTCGCTTGCCGGGGTGGCATACACGGTACCGACGTAAAGGCCGGGAGTGCGGAGCCGGCGCGTGTTGTAACTGACCTCCACGGTCGCCGGGCCACCGCTCAGTTCCAGCATCTCCGGCGCACGAAGCCATCTCTGGTCCGAACGGAGCAGGAAGCGCGCCGCCGGTTGCCCGGCCACCGATCGAATGACAAATCGCTGAAGGGTGTCGGCGGGCGACGCCAATCCGTCGCGACGATAGGCGCCCTCCAGAATGGACGTATTTCCACCGTCCGGCTGGGCGCGGATGGAATACACGCCGGCCTGATGACCTGCGACGAGCCATTCGTTGGCGGCGTTGACGTTAGGAACGCCAGCCCCCATGTCCAGGAAGGTGGTGCCGCGGTAGCGTCGGGCTGACGTAATGAGGGCCTGTCGCAAATCCGTGGCTCGGGCCGCACGGTTGGCCTGCAGCCGCGCCGACTGCAAGAGCGCCGCGGCGCCGGCAATTTGCGGAGCGGCCATGCTGGTGCCGCCAGAGATTTCCCCTCCCAGATTCCACCGTGGAACATTGGAAAATGCGACACCGGGTGCGCAGACGTCGGGTTTGGCCGTTTCGCCGCCCCGGGCGCTGAAATCGGCAATCACGTCGGCATCGGTTGCCAGGCCCGCTGGACGGGGGCCAGAGAACACACCAGGGATCAGCGCACAGACGGACAAGATGTGCTCGGCCGATCCGGGGAACCCAACAGTGGATACGCCCGGGCCATCGTTCCCTGCACTGATGACGAACAGCACGTCGGGGTGCTTAAGCACGAACTCGGTGACCAGTGAATCGATTGCCGCCTCGCCTTCGGTATCGTTTCCGACGCCGAAACTCAGATTCAAGATCAGCGGCATGCCGCGTTGCTGCGCGTAATCGGCGGCATAGTTCATGGCCCGGAGCATGCTCCCTGTGACCGAGAGTCCACCGCGAGCGTTGTTACTGATCTTGATCGCGAGGATCTGCGCACCCGGCGCCACACCGTTGAATCCTTTCCTGCCGAACATGTTGTGACCGGCCGCGATGCCTGCGACGTGACTTCCATGTGCGGAGTTGTCGAAGAACAGATCCAGCACGGGACGGCCGTCGACCTCGCTGAAGTTCACCGCGACAGTCATCGGACCCTTGTCGCGCTCCTCGTCTTTGAGTCCATAGCTGAACCGCTCGGAGGCGACACCGTAATCGTGTATGGGTGCTTCGTCATCCAGCCTGCCGTCGTTGTCCGCGTCGGTAATCAATGCCCAGCCGCTCACGGTTCGAACCACGAGCATGACGAACTCATCGGTGTTGTTGTTGTTGCCGTTGATATCGGCGGCAGGAACCTTCCCTAGCGGCAGCTCTCGGAAGATGCCGGTGTAATACGGCGGGCTGGCCAAACCCGCCACTCGCCGGAAGCCGCTCAGCGTCTGACCGCCGAAGGAGACTGTGTCTCCGGCGACCGTGATGGGTTCGAGTTCTATCCGGCCTTCGCGCGAGAAGTCGCGAACGTCCAGCACTTTGGGTTCGCCCGTCGTCGTCTGATCCAAACCCGGCAGATTGAGATCCAGGCCGCTGTCGAGGATTCCAATGAGCACCCCTCGACCGTCCGACGTCGGATGTTGCAGAAGGAATTCGTCGACTCCCGTGCTCGACAGCGGCATGAGACCGACCAGATTCGCAACGCGCGGTTCGACCGATGGTTCCGACCGCCGCCGCGGGGGCGGCTCTCCGGGCGGCTCTTCGGTCGGCTCTTCTTCCGGCTCGGCGCCGTCAGCGGCTTCGGCAGGTGCGGGTTCCTGAGGCTCCGCTCCCGGTCGGGCGCATGCCCCGGCGGTCAACACTACCAGCAACGCCCAGGCGGCATATTCCTTAAATTGCATTGTTTTTCTTCACCGTTGCTTGATATCCAAAGGTGGAAGTACAAACGCGCCGAGGTGGGGACCGTCGTATCGCATCGCGGTTCGAAGCGTCAGCGCCAGCGCTTCTCGTGTCTCTTCGGGAGCCACGATCGCGTCCACGTACCCCCTAGCTCCTGCGTACTTGGCATCGAGCTGATGTTCGTAATCATTTCGCATCTCTCGCACTGCATCAGCGAATTCCGGATCATCCAGTTTGTCACCAAATACGGCCGACGTTGCGGATTCGCCCTCCATGACTCCCATCCGGCCAGTCGGCCAGGAGAGAATGAAATCCGGATCGAATCCCTGGCCGGCCATCGCGTAGTACCCCGCTCCCGACGCATGGTTTATCGTGAGCACGATTTTCGGCACGACTGCAGTTGCCATCGCCTCGACAAACCGAGCACCCGACCGAATGATTCCCGAGTGTTCCGCCTCCGGCCCGACCATGAACCCGCTGACGTCCTGCACAAACAGGATCGGGAGGCCCTGTCGGCTGGCGGTCTCGATGAAGTAAGCAACCTTCTCAGCGCTTTCCGTATAGACGATCCCGCCAAATCGCGCCGGTCCTCCCCTCGTATCTTTGATGATGCCACGCTGATTCGCGATCACGGCGACCTGATATCCATCAATCGCGCCGTGCCCGCACAGTATCTCGCCCGCTATCTCAGGTTGGAATTGGTCGAGCCGACCGTCATCGAGAAAGCAGGCCAAGATCTCCAGCATGTCATACGCCATGCGGTGATTACCGGGCAGAATGTCATATAAGTCAGAAGCGGCCCTGCCACTCCGATAATTACCTGCCGCCCTATGCTGCGAGGCGCACCCCGGTTCGGGGAGGCGGCCGAGGTATTCCCGAATTTCGGTGATACACGCGTCGTCGTTCTCGGCGCAGTAGTGCGCCACGCCACTCTTGACCGTGTGGGTGCGTGCCCCCCCTAATTCTTCGCCGTCGACGTCCTGCCCCGTCGCACCCTTGACCAAGTTCGGTCCACCCAACCCCATGAAAGCCGTCCCCTCCACCATGAAGATCACGTCGGACAACGCCGGGAGGTACGCTCCCCCCGCAATGCACGGACCCATGACGGCGCTGATCTGGGGAACGCGCAGGTACCGTCTCATGATTGAGTTATAGTAGAAAATCCGCGCCGCGCCGTACTGTCCGGGGAAGACCCCCTCCTGATACGGAAGGTTGACTCCGGCGGAATCGACCAGGTATACGATCGGTATGCGCTGGCGCATCGCGATTTCCTGGGCGCGCAAAATCTTCTTGATCGTTTCGGGCCACCACGATCCCGCCTTCACGGTCGCATCGTTGGCCACGATCACAACGGGACGATCGTGAACGACTCCGAGTATGGTCACGACACCTGCGGCAGGTGCGGCTCCATCGTATTTGTCGTACGCCACGAGTAACCCGATCTCGAGCGACGGACTGTCCGGATCGCATAAACGCGCGACGCGCTCGCGGGCCATAAGCTTTCCCTGGCCATGTTGCTTTTCTGTCTTGGCCGCGCCACCGCCTTGACGCAGGCGGATGGCCAGTTCGAGATATTCGTCGGTGAGTTCCCGAAGCCGGCTCTTCTTCGACGTGGATGGAGAGCCCGTCACTCGGAACGATTCTCCGCCCGCGTGGCAATAAAGCTCACGATCTCGCCGGTAGGCGTTCCCGGTCCGAAGAGCTTGGCCACGCCTTGTTCCTCGAGGTGTTGGATATCCGCCTGTGGTATGATGCCGCCTACCACGAGCAATGCGTCCCCTCGCCCTTTCTCCTCGAGGAGGTCACGGACACGGGGAACCAGGGTCAGGTGGGCGCCCGACAGAATGGACAATCCAACCACATCGACATCTTCCTGGACGGCGGCATCCGCAATCATCTCCGGCGTTTGATGCAATCCTGTGTAGATCACCTCCATGCCGGCGTCACCAAGCGCCGTCGCCACGACCTTGGCGCCCCGGTCGTGTCCGTCGAGCCCTGGCTTGGCGACGAGAACACGGATGGGGCGGGAGCGGGGGCGGAGACGCTTATGTGAGTCAACGAGACTCGCTTTCGCGGCGTGTTCCATCGTGGGGGAAGCTAGTACCGCCTGAGAGGCCAGACAAGTTGGCACCAGAACGTGCCCGAAGAACTCAGTCGCCGACTCGTCGTAGTCCCGCTTCGATGATCAATTCCGCCAGCTGGTACGGACTCATAGCACCTGAAACGACCTGATCGACGCTTTCCGCGATCCGTTGCTGTCCGTCTGAAGCTTTCCATACACGCTGCTTGAGAGATCGATCTACCACGTCACGAGTGTGTCTGATGAGACGCTCTTTCCGGCGCTGACGCAGCACGTCTGTTGCTCGCATGACTTCTGCGTGCTCTTCCAAAGCGTTCAGCAATTCCTCTGTACCTTCGTCCTCAGTTGCGACGGTCCGAACCACCGGCGGGTTCCACTTCGGAAGATTGGAGATTCCGCTCGATGTCGGAACCTCGGCCCGGATCGACAGGATGCCCTGCAATTCAGTCACCATTTGCTCTGCCGCCGGGCGGTCGGACTTGTTCACCACGTAGAGATCGGCGATTTCCATGACGCCGGCCTTGAGAACCTGGATGCCGTCCCCGGACTCGGGCACGAGGACGAGGACGGCCGTGTCTGCAGTGCCCGCGATGGCCAGCTCCGACTGTCCCGCGCCGACCGTCTCTACCAAGATTCGCTCGAATCCAAAGGCGTCCAGTACATCACAGACCTCACGTGTCGTGATGGCCAATCCGCCCGACGCCCCGCGAGTGGCCATGGATCGTATGTACACCCCTGAATCGAGTGCAACCGACCCCATGCGAATTCGGTCTCCAAGGAGCGCACCACCAGTGAAAGGGCTCGTGGGATCCACCGCAACTACAGCGATGGTCTTGTCGAGCTTTCGATAATGTCGCACGAGTCGCTCGACAAGCGTCGATTTGCCTACTCCGGGCGGACCTGTGATCCCGATACGGTGGGCGGACCCCAAATCCCGATGGAGTCGCGACAGGATCTCCTCGAAGCCGGGGCGTCCGTCCTCCACAATCGAAATCGTCCTCGCGAGAGCACGGACGCTGCGGTCGCGGAATTCAACCATCAGCTTGTCGATGCCCTGATCGCTGCCCATTGCTCCATCCATTACCCTGACGATCTCCCAGAGCACTCGCCACGGAACAGCGCGGATTTGCACCTAACAACGGGGACGTTGGATCTCTCGGCTCGTGGATCAAGCATGCAGTTCGCTCCCGTGAAGCTAATACAGATGCGTCAACACCATCTCACTCGAACGCGGTATTCGATCTTGGCCTCGTCGCGCGCCCCAACCGTCACAATGTATCTAAATGTGTGGGCGTCTAGCTTCTCGGCTCGATGGCTCGAAGAGATGAGATCCCAGTCACCACCCACTGGCTCGACGACCTCGACCTCCACAGCTTCGTCCTTGTGGTTGCGCAGAGTTATCTCCCACGCGCTCTCCGAGACGCAGCCGCTGATGATGTCGTAATCCATTTGGCGTCGGTCTCCCACTACATCAAAAGCCTCCCCCGTCTTGATGCGCACCCGCTCACCGCGCGGCGTGTGGTCGATTCGATCCTCGCCTATGAACTGCTGGGAACCGCTCGGATCAGCTTTATACACCCGCACGATCCCCCGAGGAAGCGGAACACCCAGATTGTTCGCCGCAGCGTTCTGGAAGTCGAGGTAGACGCCGACTTTCTGACTTGGATGCCACCTGCCCGTACGATCCGCGATAGTACTGTGCCGCGCCGTAGAAGATCAAGCGCTTGTCGACGCCGATGTCCGAACCCTCGAGCAACGTGACCTGCTTTTGCTCGTTTTGCCTGAGGGTCGTGGGACGCTGTAACGTGTAAAGGTGGTACTCGAAGAAGCTTTCCTCTTGAAACTGCTGCTCTGCCACTGCCCGCACTGCATCCATTTCCATGCGCCGGCGAACTTGGGGGGTAACTCGCTGCACGTCGCCTGCCACCAGCTTGAGGCGAGCATTCTCGAATGACGTACCGCTCTGGTTCGTGAGGGTGACCCATCCGGTCAGATCCGCCAGGGTATCGTCTTCGTTGAGAACCATCACGTAGTCGGATTTCCAGTTGAGACCGCGCGTCAGGTAGGAGACCTCCACCTGTTGCCGCGCTTCGCGACTGTCCAACAGCCACACCAATGTCGGTTTGGCGATGAGGTTGTCGGGAATCTCAGGAAACGCGAAGCGGCCCGGGAAGTTGTACGTGATCTCATCCCCGATCCTGAGAATGGTTCCCTGGTTCACCGACAGCACTTGCGCCTCGTATTCTTCTTCTCGACCCGTGGCCGAGTTGTACCGGTAGACCTTGATGGTTCGGCCCAAGTACTTCTCGAGGAGCTTCTGTGGGTTCAGCAGATCGTAGCGGTAGTTCTGCTCCAGGATACTCAGGCCGTTGGTTCCCCCCAGGCTTCTGATATGAACCGTTTCCGGCTGGATCTGCGACGCCACGTCACCGAATTCCAAGGCCACTCGCCCATTGCCCAGGACCAGATGGCGCACCTCCCGGACCAGGCCGAAATTCTGGTTGTAGACCGTGATCGTGATCTCCCGTCGGTCCTCTGCTGTCGATTGCATCGGCCGGGTGGGCGCCTGGGCCCAGGCTGACATTGGCAAGAGGGCGAGTGCTGTCCAGAGTGTGGTGCGTAACACGTTGTGGTATAACGGTTTATAGATGCCCTGGGACATTGATTGCTCCTTTGTTGAGCGGGCGGGAAGGGCGATGGAGGGCCGCGTCCCTCCGCGGGTTCACTTGGATGACGTCTCAGGGCAGGGCCTTTGCACAGCTCCGGCGGAAACCGGTGCCGGCTAGCTAGTGAACCGGCCGGCATTGATGAGGGGAGGGTCTAGAGGAGGAAAGCGGATGCAAGGCCGAGGATGAGAAAATAGCCAACAATGTCCGTAAAGGTGGTCACGAAAACCGAGCTGGCCACGGCCGGATCGACTCCCAAGCGGTCCAACAGCAGCGGGATGGCTGCTCCCGCCATACCCGCCACCATGATGTTGCCCGACATGGCCAACATTACGACCACACCGAGCATCCATCCGGTTCCCAGGACGGAAGCTGTCATGGCCCCCATGACCACTCCCATCACAAGCCCGTTGATCACTCCCACCAGGATCTCCTTGCCTATCACCCGGGCCGCCTGTTCCCGCGAAACCAGCCCGAGCGCAACCCTTCGCACGGTAACGGCCAGCGCCTGGGTTCCGGCGTTGCCACCCATGCCGGCGATCACGGGGCCGAGGGCTGCCAGCACGAGAATAGCTTCGATGGTGTCCTGGAAGTACCTGATGATGAGGGCTGCGAGCAGCGCCGTGAGCAGGTTGACGGACAGCCACGGGAGCCGCTTGCGAACCGCGCTGAACCAGCCGCCGCCCAGCTGTTCGTCGCCGGACGCGCCGCCGAATTTCAGCAGGTCCTCCGTCTGTTCCGCTTCAACCACATCGATCACGTCGTCAAAGGTGACGCGTCCGAGTAACCGCCCGACCTCGTCTACCACGGGAACGGCGGCGACGTTGTATCGCGACATCAACCGCGCCACCTCCTCCTGGTCGAGGTCCGAGCTGGCCACTGCGGGCGTAGCCTCCATGATGCTTGCAACGGGTGTGTTCGGCGCAGTGCAAACGAGACGACGAAGGGGCAGAACGCCTACAAGCCTCTGATCGGCATCGACGCAGTAGACTTGATAGAAGTCTTCCACTTCCTCGCTCTGTCGTCGTATCTCTTCTATAGCCTCGGCGGCCGTGGCGCCCTGATCGACCGAAACGATCTCGGAGGTCATGATGCCGCCGGCCGAGTCCTCGTCGTATTTCAGGAGGTCTTCGATCTCCTGCCGATCGTCCACCAGCTTGAGGATCGTGTCGGCGCGATCGGGTGGGAGTTCGGCAATGACGTCTGCCGCGTCGTCCACCGCCAACTCTTCGACGATGTCAGCGGCATGCTCATCGGGAAGCGCCTCAAGCACTTCGGAAGGCCGCTCCTCAGGCTCCATCTCGGCCAAGGCCTCAGAGACCAACTCCGGCGGCAGCTGCCGGATCAGTCGAACCCGGAGTTCGTCATCCAGCGCCGCAAACGCGTCCGACAAATCGGACGCGTGAACCTGCTCGGCCTTCGCACGGAACGCCTGCACGTCTCCCGCCTTGGCTAGGCGCGTGAGTTCTTCCACGAGCTGAATGGGTTCAGACATTCGCCGGCGTTCGGTTGAGGATGGTCGGCGTTTGTGGAGGTGCGGGTCCTTCAGTGATCGACGGCGATCAATCTGTCAAACTGCGTTTCAGCGAAACGGTCTTGACGGGCCCGCGCCTCACCACGACTCGTTCGATTCGGGTCGGTGAGGCTGCGATGACATCGAATTCAAGTCCGTTCAAAGTAAACCGATCGCCGCAATGTGAAATCCTCCCCGCAGCACGGGCAAGGAATCCACCGATCGTTTCCGAGTCGCCAGGGAGAGATACCCCGAACCGGATGGTGACTTCGTCGCTCGGCGCGGCACCGTCCAACTCCAAGATGTTTGCCGTCGTCTCGAGTATATCAGAACGCTCGGTTTTCTCGAAAATGTCGCCCACGAGCAAACCGAGGAGATCTTCGATTGTCGCGATTCCATCGATTCCCCCGAATTCGTCCAGCACGACCGCCATTTGGCAACGCTCACGCTGCAGCTCCAGGAGCACCTCGGCGCACGGCTTCGATCCAGGAGTTACCGTGACGGGCCGGACGGGCAACTCGCTCGCAGGTGCCACCTTGAGCAGGTCGAAGGCATAGATCATCCCGGTGATGTGATCGAGCGAATCCCGATAGACTGGCAACCGCGAATACCCCGACTCCGCGAATGTCTGCCCGACTTCTTCGAGGGATGCACCCTCGGGGAGTGCCACGACGTCGGGCCGTGGTGTCATCACGTCCCGCACGGGCCGGCGGGTAAAATCGAGCACTCCAGCAATCACTGTGACCTCACCGGGCTCGAGAAGGTCTTCGGCGTTTCCAGCTCTGAGGATATCGGCCAACTCGGTGCCGCGAGCACTCTGTGATCCGGGCAAGACCGGGCGGAATAGCGCCGCCAAGCGTTCCATCCAAGGTCCCGTCCGCCTCACCACCGGCTCACACCATCGCTGTCCGATGGCACGCGGGACGGCGTACGCGAGGATCGAGACGATTGGAACCGCCCCCAAGAGAACTAGCAGCGCCGTGACCGGCACCGTCGTACTCGGCAGGAATGCCGCTAGTCCCATCGCAGTAGTCAGCACGCCAATCGTCCCGGCAGCGGTCGCGACGCGATGCATTCGTCCCGGTCTTGCCAGCAGGGTGCTGGCGACCGCAGCTCCACGGAGGTGCCGCGATATCCATCGCATGAGCTCGAGCCGTCCCACCGCCGCCGCTCCCACAGCGACTGTGGTTCCTAATGCCGCCACGGCCAACCCGCCCAGGATCAAAACCCACCCGATCACTCCGAACCCCTTCCATCGGCGGGCTCGGCCTCCGGTTGCGCCAGCCGCTCGAAATAGACGCCACGGATGCGGTGCCGGATCACCCGTTCCACCACCACTCGAAAGTCTCCCAACCGGAACTCATCTCCGGGATTCGGCACCCTACCCAGCTCGGAGTACACGAGTCCACCAACCGTACTGACGTCGTCTTGTTCCAGGTCGGTTTCCAGCAAGGCACTCAACTCGTCGAGCGTGACTCCCCCGTCGACCCAGAACTTGTCCGCCCCCTCGCGCTCGATTGGCGGTTTCTCGTCGGCGTCGTATTCACCGTGAATCTCGCCCACGACTTCTTCTAGGATGTCTTCGAGCGTTACCAGTCCAGCGGTGCCGCCGAACTCGTCGACCACGACCGCGATGTGGGCGGGGCCGCGCTGGAAGTCGCGCAACTGCACCGTGAGCGGTTTAGACTCGGGCACGAACTGAGGCGGCCGGAGGAGATTCTGCCATGGATCCAGTACGGATGCCAAGCCTCCCACAGCCGGAACGAGGTCCTTGGCGTAGAGAACACCCGAAACGTTGTCCAGCGTATCCCTGTAGACTATGATGCGGGCGTGCTCGCTGCGCCTGACCACCTCTACGACGTCGTGCCACTCGTCTTGGTCGTCAAGGGAAACGATGTCCAGGCGCGGCGTCATGATATCCCCGACCGTAGTCTCACCCAAGGAGAACACTCCCATCACGAGATCTCGTTGCGTTGATCGGAAGCCGCTTTCGCCGGCCCGCCGGCCGGGAAGGATTGCTCGCACGGCTCTCTCAACCGTCGTTACGAGCGCAAGCAGCGGACGGAAAACGAAAGGCGGTGCGCTCGGCGGCCGGGGCTGCAGCCGCCGCCAGGTCCGGCGCGAGAACACCGACGGCTCGCGGAAGAGCTTCGGCAATCATGTAGAGGAAACCCACTGAGACGATGATCACACCGAGTCCGGGCAGGGGATTCCTTTGCCACCACTCGACGGCGTACGCTCCGGATACCCCGGCAATAAACAGCAAGGCCAGACGGCTCAGGTGGATGACGCGGTAACGAGTGCTGGGCTCTTCACGCTCCGTCGTGGTGTCGGCCAGGGCGCGTGCCACTTTGGGCGACTCCTCGGCCAGGGCCAATAGTGCCGCCCAGGACGCCGCCACTAGTGCCGTGATGATGGCAATGACGCCCATAGGAGCCGAAGTCACGTGCTCCCTCCAGTCAAGGCGCGGACGTATCGCTCCTGTAGCTCCCACATTGGAGACCGTGTTCGCGTCCCATCATCGGGGTGGTTGTGGCCGAGGACGTGCAATGTCCCATGAACCACGAGTCTCAGCAATTCCTCGCGCGGAGTCACGTCAAAGCGCCGCGCCGCACGCCGCGCATGAGAGGGACAAACATACACGTCCCCGATGAGACGGTCTGCATGAGGAAGCGAGAAGGCAATGACGTCGGTGGCGTAGTCTCGTCCAAACGTTCGTCGGTTGAGAGCGCGCATTCGGGCGGATGACATGAAAGTAACCGTTACAGACGCCGCCCCCGCCTGGTGGCCGCCGAGCACCGTGGTCACGGCACGGCGGACCGTGGGCACCGACAGCGCCCGTCGCTCGCCGGCAAAGGACACACGGATATCAAGTTTCGGAGTTTTCTTCCCAGTCAGCCGTGATGCCACCGGCCTCCTCCGGATAGTCAAGGCGGTTGTGGTACATACCGCTCAACGTGTGCACAAACGTTTCCTTGACTTTGTTGAGCTGGGCCAATGTCAACGGCGCTTCATCGAGCTGGCCGCTCTCCACCCGCTGATTGACAACGTGATCGATCGCCGCGCGAAGCTTCTGCGGCGATGGTTCCGCGAGGACGCGGAGGGCGGCCTCGACACCGTCCGCCAGCATGCACACGGCGGTTTCGGCCGACCGGGGCCGGGGCCCCGGATACCGGTAGAGGGATAATGATTCCTCAGACACATCTCCGTTCTGCCGCGCGCGCTCCAGAAAGTAGGTGATCTCCGCAGTCCCGTGGTGCTCCGGAATGAACGCCTTTAGCCCGTGCGGTAAACGGTGCTCGTCGGCGAGGGCCAGTCCTTCGACGACGTGGTTTCGAATGATCGTCGCGGACACGTCGGGCGGTAACCGGTCGTGCGGATTGCCACCGGCACCTTGATTCTCCACGAAGTGAAGCGGTTTCTGCAGCTTGCCGATGTCGTGGTAGTAGCAACCCACACGGGCCAGGAGCCCGTCGGCTCCGATGGCATCGCAGGCGCGCTCGCTCAGGTTGGCCATGGCCAGACTGTGGGCGTAGGTACCCGGGACCTCGGTGGCCAAGCGACGCAACAGGGGGCGATTCGGGTCCGAAAGCTCAAGCAGGGACATGCCGGTCGTGATGTGTGCCCAACGCTCGAAGATCGGCAACGCGAGAAAGACGAGTGCTGCCGACACCGTGGCGTTGCTGGCACCCCGCACCACACTGAGCCCAAACTCAGTGGCAGACCAGCCGTCTCGCAATCCTACGGTAAACGCTGCCGTTGCGAACGCTGCAACCACCAGCGCCGTGGACCCGAGGATTTCCGTCCTGCGACTGATAGTCCTGACGCTCAGGGCGGCGGTAACGCCTCCCAGCAAGGCGATGTAAAAGGCATCCGGCCCGCCGTAGGCAACCTGGAAGCCCAAGAGAACCGCCAACACCATCGCCGCCACCATAGCAATCCGCCCGTTGAACAAGACAGTCATGATGATCGCCGCAAACGGAATCGGAATAAGCTCGGCGCCGGTATGTATGAACCGGAAAGTCGCCGCCGCAGCCAGGATTACGACGGCAAACAATGCTGAAAATACGTGCACGTGCCGCAACTCGGCGTAGATGCTCGGCAAATAAAGCAACAAGAGAAGCCAAAACACCGCCAACACGAGGCCGTTGGTGAGCACCTGCCCCAGAATTCGGCCGACACTCGGCTGGTCCAGCTCTCCCCTGTTCAGCAGTGCCTGCTGCAGGCCGAGTAGTCTATCTTTGGCCTCGGCGGTGACAATTTCATGGTCGTTGATGATGCGTTCGTTGGCACGCACGTGGTCCTTGACCGGATCCACCGAGGTCCTGGCACGTTCGCGGCGAGACTCCGTGTCAGCCAGATTTGGAACAATGGTAGGCCGGAAAAACTTGTTGAGCAACTTGACGAAAAGAAAATCCGCCGCCGCGGAATTGGGATCCGGATTCTCCGATGCCTGGAGTGCCAGATACTGTGCTCGCGTGGTGATGCTGTCGCGATGCATTCGGACTTCGAGGCCACCACGATGAAGGAAAACCTCAGACTGAGTCTCCGTGTCGATGGTCCTCGGTAGGGCTACTCCACGGGCCAGATGTATGTTGATCATACGCACGATGGAACGGCGAAACGCACTGCGCACCTGGGCGTCCTCGAAGTACACCGCTTCTTGCCGGGTGAGGGGCATATCCAGACGTCCAGCGATATCAAGTATCGTTGTCGCGGTATCGGCACTGTCCAACGAGGCAAAGATCCGATCGACGTGGGCCGCTATTGAATCAGATATGCCGGACCGATATTCGTAGATTGGGACGACCTGGGCGGCCAGTTCATCGCCTTCTTGCTGCCGGTCTGCTTCCGTTTTGAAGACGTCGAATTCGAACGGTGCGACTACTTCCTCGGTCGACACGTCACCCACCTCCGGCACGAACACCGTGAAGCCCGCAGCCACCGGGAACAGGGCGTATGTCAGCAACGCCAAGCCTGCCAATGGGAGCCAGCGCGCCCCATGGTACGCGTACCGGCTCTGACGGAAGCGCTCCCACGCGCCTGTCTTGTCGCTCACAGTCGTGGATGAGTTCATCCGTTTTTGTCTTCGACGTAGGCGCGCAGAATTTGGCGTACCAACCGGTGCCGCCCGACGTCGTCTTCATCCAGATAGCAGAATGACACGCCCTCGACACCCGGGAGGATTCGCTCGATCTGTATCAAGCCGGACTCTTCGCGATCGTCGAGATCGATCTGGGTCTTGTCCCCGATGACGACCGCCCGGGAATTCAACCCGAGTCGGGTGAGAAACATCTTCATCTGACCGCCGGTCACGTTCTGGGCTTCGTCCAGAATCACGAACGCGTCCGCCAGGGTCCTTCCTCGCATGTAGCCCAGCGGCGCGATCTCGATGGTTCGATTCTCAATGGCGCGCTGGACGCGGTCGTATGGCATCATTTCTTCCAGAGCATCGTAGAGTGGCCGTAAATACGGATCGATCTTGGCCTGGAGATCTCCCGGCAAGAAGCCGAGACGTTCCCCTGCTTCTACCGCCGGTCTGGCAAGCACCAAGCGGCGAACTTGCTTGCGGGTCAGGGCCTCGACACCCAAGGCCACCGCGAGGTACGTCTTGCCCGTTCCGGCCGGTCCAATACCCACCACGATGTCGCTTTCACGCATTGCACGAATGAAATCGGATTGGCCGGGAGTCTTCGGTTGAACGGGGCGTCGCACTCCCGGCAGCACAATCTTGAGGGATTCCGCTCCCTCGGTCCATGTTCCGAGTGCCTGGTCGCCGTTGGCAGCGAGTCGTTCCACGTCATCCGGTGTCAATGCTTGATCCATACGTGCCACGTCAATCATGGCGGAGGCAATCTTGGTAGCACGCTCTACCGCATCGATGTCTCCGGCCAGGATGAAGTGATCCCCCCGCAGCGTAGCCCTGACTCCGGTGACGCGCTCCAACGCAACAAGATTCGCATCGTTCACGCCAACGAGAGTCAGTGGATCGGCCCCCTCAGTAGACAAGCGATGCGTAATCGGCTCGTTCACGATACCGTCGGAATGTGCAGCTTCAGGAGATCATCCTGCGACACAGAAGTCGGTGTGTCCTCGAAGAGGGCCCGCGCGGCGGTGGTCTTGGGAAACGCAATCACGTCGCGCAAGTTGTTGGCCCCGGCCAGAAGCATCACGATGCGGTCGAATCCCAACGCAAACCCGCCATGGGGCGGCACGCCTCCTCGGAGCGCGCGCAGCAGGAATCCAAACCGCTCCTCTGCTTCTTTTCGCGACAAGCCCCACGCTTCCAACACCCGTAACTGAAGCTCCGGATCGCTGATCCTAATCGAACCGCTCCCCAACTCGGTCCCATTGTACACCGCATCGTAGTGCAGGGCGCGCACGCCGTCCAGGTCGCCTCGTTCGAGACGAGAAACGTCGTCCCCGTGCGGTGCGGTAAACGGATGATGTGCCGGCTCCAGCGTGCCCTCTTCGTTGCGCTCGAACAGCGGAAATCCCTCGATCCACGTAAACGCGTGTGCCTCACGAGGTGCTGCTCCCAACCGGCTGATCAGGCTGAGGCGAACTCGGTCAAGCACCGGCGACGTCACCGAATCGGGGCCCACCGTTGCCAGTAGCAAATCTCCACTCTGGAGGCCTGAGGTTTCCACCGTCATGCCGTCGAGGCGTGCCAGGGGACCGCTGAGCTCGTCACCTTTGCGCTTGAGTATGGCCAGCCCACCCGCACCGGCTTTCTTGGCATCCTCGGTGAGCGCGTCGATTGCTTTTCGAGAGAGCTTCGCCCCTTCGGCAACCCATATGCCTCGTACTCTTCCGCCTTCGCTCAACGCAGCGTCGAATGCTTGAAACCCACGACCGCGGACGAAGTCGCTCAGGTCTTCGATGGTGTACCCGAACCGCAGGTCCGGCTTGTCGGTGCCGTATCGTTCCATGGCAGCGGCAAACGACATCCGGGGAAAGGGGGCAGGCACGGTTTCGCCCGCCTCGTCCCAAAGCGCCACCAACACCGCCTCCACCACCGTGTAGACGTCGTCCGAGGTCACGAAGGACGCCTCCAGATCGATCTGGGTGAACTCCGGTTGCCGGTCGGCCCGCAGATCCTCGTCCCGGAAACAACGGGCGAGCTGGAAATAGCGATCGACGCCCGCAGCCATCAAGACCTGCTTGTACATCTGTGGAGATTGGGGCAACGCGTAGAACTGTCCGGGATGCACGCGGGATGGGACGAGGTAATCGCGGGCACCTTCCGGTGTGGGCCGGGTGAGAATCGGTGTTTCTATCTCGTAAAAGCCGAGATCCGACAAGGTCCCTCTGGCCCGCTGTAGGAGACGGTGCCGCAGGGCGAGGTTTCTGTGGAGTTCGGGCCTCCGCAAATCGAGGTAGCGGTACTCGAGCCTTCGCTCCTCAGAGGGCAGTTCCTCGCCCTTGGTGCGCCAGACGGGAATCGGAGGTGTTTCCGCAGGTCCCACGATGCGAAAACTAGTGCCGTGCACCTCGACGTCCCCCGTAGCCATATCCAGGTTCCTGGCGTTCACCGGCCGGGCCGCGACGGTGCCTTCCACCAACACCACGGTTTCTGCGCCCACTCCCTGGGCCCGGGCGATGACGTCGGCCTCACACCAGTCAGGATTGAACGCTACCTGAACTATGCCCTCTCGATCGCGCAGGTCGAAGAACACGATGCCACCTAGATCGCGGCGGCGGTGCACCCAACCGCCCAATCGGACTTGCTCGTCTACGTGATCCGAGCGGAGCGCACCGCACAGGTGCGTCCGCATTGCCGTTCGCGTCATGGTGATCTCAGGGCAATTGCTTGGCGAGTCGGGACAAGGATGGAGACAACTCGGCGAGATCCCCTGTCCTCAACAGCCACCGGCGAAACGAACGCCGCCGTCGGGAAGGCGAAATCCGGTTAGAAGTTTCGAAGTGTACCCGCTGCGCCTTTGGATCGGGACCAGATGATATGAAGCCGAGCCGGTGGCGTTCGGGGCTCAGCGAACTGTGTGAATACACGCCGAACCAACCGTCCAAGTTCTAGAGTCACTCGAACATAATGGCGGCCAGAAACACCAGCAAGCGGCACCTTGACTGCCGCATCCCGGCCATCGAACCTTCGAGCCATGAAACCCGTCCTGGCTCTCGGCGCCATCTCTCTCATCTCTGGTCCCTGGGGCCGCTCAGGCTCCACAATCGGCGGGCATAATGGAAGGCGGCAGCTGCCTCCCCGGCCCACCCGGGGGGCCACTGCCATGCAGACGGGTCCTCCAGTAACGCTCCAGACTCCTCTCACCGGGCGGCCCCATTCAGGCTCGGACGGCGACATCCAGCGATGAACCTCTTGAACCTGACGCCGGATGACGCCGAACGAAGCGTCGCCGTTTGGGTGGCAGAACGAGGCGAACCGCCATACCGAGCGCGGCAGATCTTCCCGCGCTTGTGGACCCATCCGGCGGCCGATTGGACGGGAGTCACGGAACTCCCCCGCGCCTTGATCGACGACCTCACCACCTCTGCCCCGATTCGCCGCCTCCAGTTGCAAACCAGACAGACGTCGACTGATGGAACCGTGAAATTCCTCTGGCGTCTTCACGACGGGCTCGCCGTGGAGTCCGTGTGGATTCCCGAGGGCCGACGGCGCACACTTTGTATCTCATCGCAGGCCGGCTGTGCGTTTGGGTGCGTGTTTTGCGCTACAGGCCGCATGGGGTTCCAGCGACATCTCGACCCGTGGGAGATCTCGGGTCAGGTTCGCGAGTCGCTCATGGATCCCGAGTTCGGCAAGCCGACCAACGTGGTGTTCATGGGCATGGGAGAGCCGCTCCACAACTGGGACGCGGTCGATACGGCCTTGACCATCTTGAACGACCCTCACGGTTTTGGCATTGGCGCTCGGCACATTACCGTGAGCACGGTCGGGATCGTTCCCAAGCTTGCCAGGTTGGCCGCCCGTCCCGAGCAATTCCGGCTTGCCATCTCGTTGCACGCCGCCGTTTCGGAGCGCCGCGCCGCGATCATGCCGGTCGAGAAGAAATACCCGATCGGCAAGTTGACGGAGGCGCTCCGGGCTTTTGCCCGGCGCATCACGTTTGAGTACGTACTGATAAAAGGGGCCAATGACTCTGTGCGCGATGCCGACGAGCTGGCGAAGATCGCCACACCGCTGGGGGCTCTGGTGAACATCCTGCCGCTCCACCCGGGGGGAGCGTCCGGACTCACGCCTGTGGCCGCCGGCCCGACCCGGAAATTCGCCCGGCGTCTGAAGGAATTGGGTGTGAATGTGACGGTGCGCCGCAGCCGCGGCCTGGACATCAGCGCCGCCTGCGGTCAATTGCGAACGGAAACGGACCTCGCCGCGTCCCGACCCAGCACAACCGTTACGTCCAGCAGCAACTGAGCCGACGGCTCGTCGGTGATGGTGCCCACACCCAGGGCGTTCCGCACAATCCCGGCTGCTGCCGTGTCTCCCCGTCGAGCGATCACCAACGTAGAATCGGCGTCCGGGCTTGCTGCGGATCCGAAATAGACGACGTCGATCCCCCGGCGTCGGAGTTGACGGGTAACCTGGCGCGCCAATCCGTTCACTGTCGTTCCGTTCAGGACCTCGACGGTGATGCGATTCCCTTCACCCGGAATGCGCGACGTGGAGATGTCCGGCGGGACACGCAGCATCCACCAGGCGCCGAGTACCAGGAGCACGAGTACGCCGGCGACGAGTGTTAGGAGGAGCCGACGAGATGGTTCCAAAACTCGACTTCTTCGGGAATGACTCGACATTGGTTCTGTTGCGACTTGGTCCTACGTTTGCGTGCGACGCGCTCAAGAACGGCCCGGGGTTTTCGAGGTACTCGTCCGGCGAGCGCAGCCCGCTTCTTACGCTTGAACGACCTTCCAGGCTCTAGGTAATCAGCCAGATAGAGCATCCGACCTACATCATCCCATCGTGCGTACCCCACCGAGTGGTATCGAACGGCATCCAAGACTCCGGTGTCTGTTTCGCCGTGCTCCTCGGCGAGTCTTGCGGCCGCAGGACCATGGTACAACCCAGGAACGTCCCATTTCCGGTCCGCCAGTCGGGCAAGTTCGTCTTCGGGAGCATCCCGGAGGGCGTCGTGTAAGAATGCCGCGCGGACCCATCGCGCCCGCTCGTCGGGTTCACGACTCATCGCCATGCCCCATGCTTCCACCAGGGCGGCCACCCGACGGACGTGGTTGCGGCGCGATTCCCCCACCCGTGCCCATTCCGGCAGCCCGTGCCCGTTCACGGACAACAGCAGCTCCGCGAGCTCGCGCAACCAGAACGGACGGTTGGGAAGTTCCGGGTGGGGCACGGTGAGGTGTGGCTGGCGGATGACCCGGTCGCCGAACCGGACGAGATCCACATCTAGGGTGCGGGGTCCCCAGCGTTCAGCCCGTACTCGACTGGCTTCCCCCTCGGCTTCGAGTCCGGCTTCCAGGACCTCGTGGGGAGGAAGCTCCGTCCTCAACAACACCATTTGGTTGAGATATTTGCCCTGGGGAATCGCTCCTAGGGGTTTCGTTTCCTCTATCGCGCTCTCGGCAAGCACGGAAGTGTTGGGAAGGCTCGCGAGCTTGCGCCGCGCGGCTTCGAGGTGCGCACGGCGGTCTCCGAGATTCGATCCGAGCGCGACGAAGACCAACTCAGTCGATGGCATCCGACCCGCTGCGCTCGACAACCACTTCAACAAAGTCGAGGGGCCCGTTGATGGGGACGTGCGGCTTGCGCGCGGCAATGCGCACTCGTTCTATCGGCTCCATCGCCAACGCCCGTGCCGCAATTTTCTCGCATAGCGCTTCCAAGAGTTTATGTGGGCTCGTCCCCACTGTTTCCGCGACCATCCGGTAGAGTCGACGGTAATCGAGCAGTGCTTTGGGCGAGTCGGTCTCACCCACGTGCCGCAGCGAAAGCCAGACGGTCAGATCGAGTTCAATCGGTTGGGGAACATGCTCCTCGTGCGGGAGCAGGCCCACGCACGTGTGAAAGCGCATCGCTTTGAGCGAAATGCAGTCCTGAGTCATAACGAGCAATGGTAGGCAGGCCGGGCCGGCATTGTCAAAGGGTAGTATCCCGCATTTCGGTGGCTGCGAATCTGCCCGTGATATCCGCCAGCATCGATGCCACGCCTTCGAGTTCGCGGGAGACTTGTCCCACTTCATCGAGTCGGGCCTCTACGTCGTTCGCCCTTTGGACCACGTCGGTGGCATCGGCGCGGTTACGCGATGAGATGGTGGCGATGGCGCCGATTCGCTCCCGGAGTTCCGCAAAGGCACCCCGCTGTCCTTCTGCCGTTTCTGCAATGTGCCGGGCCTTTTGGGTGGCTTCTGCAGTGGCTTGAACGATGGAATCCATTGCCCGCAACCCTTGGGTGCTCACTTCCTCCACATCGGCTACCGCAAGGTTCCCTCTTCTCATTTGCCGGATAACCTCGCCGAGCCGAGCCTGCAGATCTGTTATGAACTCCGCTGCCTCAGAGGCGGCCGACGCACTCTGTTCGGCGAGTCTTCCTACTTCCTGGGCCACGACCGCGAACCCTCTCCCGTGTTCGCCTGCCCGCGCCGCCTCAATGCCGGCGTTGAGCGCAAGCAGATTGGTGAGATCAGCCAATTCCCGTATCGAGGAGATGAACTTCACGATTTTCTGTGTCACCTTTTCCAACTCTGCCACCTTGCCGGAACTCTCTGCTACGAACCCTTTCAGGTCGACCAGCTTCTCGATGGCGTCACCGATGGTTTCCCGGCTCTTGCGGGCCACCTCGCTCGCCGTCGAGCTAACGGTAGCCGCTTCTGCCCCTTCGGCAACGACTTCGGTCGACGATCGAGAGAGCTTTTCCGTATCCGCAAACCCAGCTGCGACTTCGATATCTTGTTGCGACAGCCCCTCCCCGATGGCCGCCGTCGATCGGGTCATGCCGGAAGCTGCCTGGCGCAGTGCGTCGGTGGCTTGCTTCAGAAGAGCGACCTCCTCGTTGATGCGCGCTACGGTGACCATGAGCGGCCGTCTGAGGTTGTGGATGTGGACCACGGCTGCAATACGCAGCGCACACGCCTCAATCAACGCAAGCTGAATACGCCGATACTCCCGGCGCTTGTGGTGCTCCAGCTCCAGCGTGCCGATGATATCGGTGCCCAACCGCAACGGCGCTACGGCAACGCACCTAACGTGGTTGGGGAAATCCATCGTTCGTGCATCCCGCCCGATATCTTGAATGACGATGGATTCACCCGACTCGACGACTTCGGAGCGCAGTATTTCGAGTCCGTCGGGAGCCACCTCTTTGTCGCTCCGGCCGATCCTGCCTACGTACAGGTGGGAAAATGTTCCCTCGCGATAGCTGCACACCCGGTAGGCGCCCCAATCCAGAGTCCGGTCGGCCAGGCTTTCGATTTGTGCGAACGATTCTTCCAAGCCGGACGTGCCTGTAATAATCGCGTCCATGGGGTGCAGCTTGTTCAGTTCTTCGGCCTGTACGACCTCTTCCCCGATCTGTTTCGCCATGACGACGCCGAAGATCAGTAACGCTCCAGCAAACGGCCATGCTGCAATAGGCAAGGCGACGACCGTGCCTATCACCAGAGCGGAAGCCAAAATCAGCAACGCTGCATGGACGATTTCGTAGCGCAGAATAATCCGTCGTTCTCCGGGACCCAGTTTTTTCCGGATGAGGAGGCTGTAGTAGAACAGCGATCGCGAAATAAAGAAATACGCCGCAACGAACACCACGCTTGCCAGGAAGCCATCAGAGTCGAGAGGGGAAGTGCCGCCCGACAGCTCCAGCAGAAAAGCGTGAACTCCATACGCAGAGAGGAGGCTGATAACTTCACGACCGGCATTGACGAGAACGGCCCAACCGCCTTTGCGCTGAGCTACCCAATCGGCCGCCCCTGTGCCTACCGCTACCGCCATGGCTGTCGGCACCCCTCCGACCAAGAAAGAGCCGCTCACCGCCACCAGGCCCGACGGCGAGGCGTAGGAATACTTGCCCAGCGACACCGTCATCGCCCGCAACGCCAGCGTGGCAACCGCCATGATCGCCATCGCAGGAAGCGCGCCTACCCAGCGGGTATCCAGTGCCATTGTTACCAGGAGCAGCGTTGGACCACCATACGCCAAGCACCGTGAAAACCACCGGACCAGCGTCGTGATTTGTATTCGTATCATGACCTCAGGTTTGTCCGATGAGAAAGTCACCTGGCGTGATACCGAACTTTGACGGATCAGCCACCTTGACGATTGATCGCTTGAACCCGCCTCCGGCAGCTCTCTCCGCCAGATCCACGAGGGGGGCCGGTTTCATGATCTCACCTTCGGTAGAGAGGGCAATCCGAACGAGGGGTCGGTTGAGGAGATCTGGTTCCGAGTTGCGGCTTTGAACGATCGCAACCTCCTTCGTATCGAGGATCAAACACGTGCCCACCGGATAGATCCCCACAAGGTTGACCAGCTCTTTCACCAACACTGGATCGTAACCGCGGCGGCGGTTCTGCCACATTTCCCGGAGCACCTCGTCCGGCTGGATCGGCGTCTGATACGATCGACGGCTCGTCGCAGCGTCGAACCCGTCTGCCACGGCAACGATCTTGGAATAGAACGAGATGTTGCGTCGGCGAACAGGCCGAGGGTAGCCGGTCAAATTTAGCTTCATGTGGTGCTCGTACGCCGCGACCATCCCGCGGTACGGCAAATCGCTCGACTGCTGCATCTGAAACAGCGCCAGCACTCCATACCAGGGGTGGGATTGCATCAACCGCCACTCTTCTTCTGTAAGCGCTCCTTCTTTTTGTATCAACTCCAGCGGCACGCGACTCTTTCCCACGTCGTGCAGCAATGCGGCAACCCCGAGGTCATACAGTTGTCGCTTCCCCAGGCGGAGACGCTTCCCGATTGCGATCGCGAAGATGCAGACGTTGACCGAGTGGGTAAACGTATACTCGTCGTAATCGCGGATGGCGGTGAGACCGACGAGAGAGATCTCATTGTTCAGCACTTGGTCGATCATACTCTGGACTGCCCGCTTGATTTTCCGCTGGTTGGCCGCCCGTCCCATCCTAACCGCGTTCACGACCTCTCTTGAGACTGCGACAGACCGCTGGTAAGTCCGCTTTGCGATCTCCATCGCACGGTTTTCAGCGCTGAGCTCCTCACCTCCCCCCCCACCTGCTTCGACGGGCGGTCCCAGAGTGATGTGGATAACGCCACGCTCCACCAGCTGGTCTTGAAGCTCGGCGAGATAGTCGAGGCCCTCTTCAGAAACCTGTTCAGGAGCCTTCACCTCGAGGAGCAACGAGAACAGACCCTGCCATTCTTTGGGACTCACGGCCTCGTCTACGACAAGTGCGCCTACCCCCGCGTCCTTGAACGTGTTCAGGATGTGACCCAATGCCGCATAGCGATCGAGGGCCAAGCGGAGCCGGGTCTTGTTTATGAATACGGTTTCGTCGGCAAGATCCAGCTCCAGAACCGGATCTACCTGATGCAGCGCACGCGCCGATTCCATCAGCTCATTCAGCGACCGCTGTACCTGCTCGTTCTCGAGTGGATACAGTCTGAAGCTGCGCAGCGCAGCGCCGAGGTTCAGCAGAAACGCACGTCCTTGTTGGCGGTGTACCGAGTCGATGCGTTCGACTGCATCTACGAGAGAACGCCCGCGGTCCGTCATCTCACTCCTCGTCCGGGAGAGCTCGATTCACCGCGTTACGCACCAAGGCATCCTTGTCTCCAGCAACTCGCCTCAATACGGCGGCGGCCTCCGGCGTGCCGATTTTTCCCAAACCCATTGCCGCACACGCGCGCACCTGAGGGTCTTCTTTGCGCCTCATAAAACCGCGCGGCAAGAGCATCAGCGCCAGCACTTCGACGCCGGGTGATCCGGCGCGCACTCCGTACGCCTCGAGAAGGGCCTTTTTCTCCGTGAGGTCAGTGTTCCTGAACTCCTTGTCCGTCACTTTGGCTTTGATCCTCGGGACCACACCGTCGTGGCTGTGTCCCACCAGCGTGCGGATCGCTGCAAGCCGGATAGCCCGGTTCGGGTCATCGACGGCCTTTTCGAGTTCCTGCATCGCCTCTGAGATGCCGATCACCTCCAACACATCCACCACCTCGGCCCGCAAATCCCTATCGGGGCCTTGAAGTAACCGCCCCAAAGGCGGCACCACTTCGGGAAGGGCTAACGTCTTGGCAAACCGTACTGCCACGTGGGCAACCTCCCTGCTGCCGGACTCGAGCGCATCAGTCAATACCTTCGAATTGGCAATCGCGATCTTGATGAGCGCATCCTCGAGTAGCGCCTTGATCCGCTCGGTCGCGAGCTGGGGGAGCCACTCGAGCCCGTTCTCGAATGCCTCAGGTCGCAGACCTTCAAAGAGCCGCTCCAACTCTTGATCACTGACCTCGGTGCTCCCTTTGTCGAGTGCGGTCAGGAGGTGGCCGAACGCAACCGGCTCAGACAGGCGTGCGGGGAGTTGGTCCAGCGCCGTCGCTTGCTCCTCGGTGAGATCCTTAGCTCGCGTGCGGATCGCTTGCGTCTCCCGAAGCATATACACGACTGAATCAGAATCGCCCACCGCGAGAAGGTGAGAAACGAAACTCCCGAGAATCGCGAGCACTTCCGACCGGATATCGGCGTTCAACTGGAATTCGAAGATGTCGCAAAGGATAGCGAGAGCGTTGGTGCGGAGATCCTGGTCGTACTCGCGAGCGAGCTCGCGCTTGAGGTACGCAATTTCATCCGGCTCCAACTCATAGAGTGAAGAGTCGAAATCCTCTATTGACACAAATTCGGTCGCCTTCTGTTCCTCGGCTGCCCCGGCAAGCTGGTGCCCCACCTCCGCACGCACCTCCTCCGCCGGAGGAGATGCCCCCCCCCCACCACCACCCGATCCTTCTATGGGATTACCATCTATGGGATTACCATTTTCCTCACCCAATTCCGCCGTGACGTAGCGAATCCGGTCGAACTCCTGCTCCCATAGCAAGGTAAGGAGATCGTCTTCCCCTTCCGGTGGCAAGCTCCGATTCCGGTTCAACACTTCAAGAAACCGGATCACCTCGCCCTCTTCGACTCCCGGGAGCATCGTGACCGACCGCACGCCGTCTTCATACAGCATCCACGCCACACTCTCGGATCTGTTCGGCTCGGAATAGACGATCTGTTCCTCCCACCGAATCTCCGTGTCCGTCACCTCGAGGATGAGCTCGTCCGTCGCGCGCCACACGGCTTCGAACGCGTTGGTCACCTTGTTGCACGCCTTCTCGTAAATGGGGTTGTTGGGGAGGTAGATCTGAATGGCCCGCAAACCCTTCACGAGGGCCTTAATCAGCTGCTCAACGGCCTTGTAGTCGGCTACGGGCTCCACGCCGGACTGGTTCGGCGCTGACACGCTCACCTTCGTCCCGACCCGAAGACTCGAGGATCTTCGGGCCGCCCCACCGTGAACGGTCGCGACGCCCTGAATTTCTGTCGCGTCAAGCGATCTCCCGATTTCAGATGCCGTGCAATATAACGCTCACCAAACGACACAACCCACGTTGGGGCATGCCCACCATCCGTTTGAGCCGAACGCCGTGTTCGGATGCCTCTCTGGTCACGTCTCATACCACGCGCCTTGATCGATTCGCACAGGACCAGACCATCATTCTTGCAGGCTTGCGCCCATTTCCGCTGTGCGCTCAACCCCAGTCTGCCCCAGCCGCCGCCGCTGGATGTCCGCCAGGCCGCCGATGCCCGTCGCAACCAGTTGTTACTCTTGTGCTTCGGGGTGTGTTTGGTGTATACTGCCTTCGGATTACTTTCGGTCTAGAGGGGGCATCATGCCTTTGACAAAGCGTCAACGCGAAATCCTGGATTATCTGGCGGCGTACATCGAAGAAAAGCAGTACGCGCCGTCTTTCGAGGAAATCGCCCTTCATTTCTCGTTCAGCTCCCTGGCTACGGTCCACGAACACTTGACCAATCTGGAGCAAAAGGGGTTCATCCGGAGAAGCCACAACGAGAGCCGGTCTATCGAGCTTGTGCCAGAACCCGGGCACGCGAGTGCCACCGAGCTGCCCCTGTTGGGCCAGGTCGCGGCGGGCGTCCCCATCGAGGCGGTCACCACCCCGGAGACCATAGCCGTCCCCGACGACCTGATCCCCCGAAGAGGATCGAGCTACGTTCTGAGAGTCCGGGGTGACTCGATGATCGACGAGCACATCCAGGATGGTGATTTTGTCGTCGTCAACAGCCGCGATACCGCTGAGAACGGCGAAATGGTCATCGCATTGATCGATGGCACCTCGGCCACGGTAAAGAGGTTTTACCGGGAGCCCGGCGGCTGGATTCGCCTGCAACCGGCCAACGAGAACATCCCATCCATCCGGGTACAGGAAGATGAGATGCTCGTGCAGGGTATCGTCGTAGGCGTCATTCGAAAGTATTGAGGCCCCCACACGGCAGCCAGGGCAGCACGCAAGTCGCTGCGGCGCTTGTGGATAGGGGGGTCCATCCGTAGCTTCATCCCACATGTCGGATCGGTCGTTTTACGCTATCATCCAATATGTGGGGCACGGTTTTGCAGGCTGGCAACGCCAGCCGAGGAACCGCACGGTTCAGGGGGTGTTGGAGGAGGGATTTGGCCAACTGGTCGACCGACGGGTGGTCACCAACGCCGCGGGACGCACCGACGCCGGCGTGCACGCCCTCGGCCAGGTAGTGAGCTTCGAAGCACCAGACAAGTGGCATCCAAGGGACCTCCAGCGGGCGCTGAACTCGGTTACGCCAAGCGATATCTGGGTCGCCGAGGTCGGGGGGGCTCCACCGGGCTTTCACGCCAGGAAGCACGCCTCGGCGCGACGCTACCGCTTCGTCCTAGGGTGCGACCCGGGGGCCCGTTCCCCTTTTCGGAGCCCATACGAATGGGCTCTGGGCGAGGCGGCAGATCCCGAACGCCTTGCCGCCGCCGCCCGGCTCTTCCTGGGAGAGCATGATTTCCGCTCCTTCTCGGCGGTAGGGCAGGAGAAAACCCACTATCGCTGCGGGGTGACCATCTGCAGCTGGCAGGAGCGACCGAGGCAAGAAGGGTTTATTTTCAACATCGAAGCCGATCATTTCTTGCATAGGATGGTGAGGTTCATGGTTGGAGCGATGGTCGACGTGGGACGAAAACGACGTCCTTTGACCGATATCTCCACGCTGCTGGCGGCAACATGCAATGCAGCAGCCAGCGCTCCCGCACCACCTCAGGGCCTCTACATGCTCGGTGCACTGTACCCTCACCCGGAGTTGCGCCGAGTCAATGATTTTGTGCTCGATCTATGAAACAGGAAGGTGGATGAGGCCGATTCCTACCTCAGTCCCGGTGTGTTCGCTGGCGAGCGCCGCCCCGGCCGGCCAGGCGTGCGCTTGATCTTGGTTCTCGGTCTCGCTGTCGCCCTCGGCTGCGGCGATGCCGTCTCCAGGCCGGGCGCTGTCGCCCTCGACACTGCCGTTCCGGTCCGACGATCCGTCCAACAGGATACGGTCCGGCGGCGGCTTAACGCGCAGGTTTCCCAGGCACGCCACTCTGCGATCGTCGATGCAGCTGCTCGCGCCCGGCCGGCCGTTGTGAGCGTGAACATCATCAGGCGGCAACGACGCGTCGCCAGACGTTCGGTCTTTGATTTCTTCATGCCGCGCGAGTACGAGGCTCTGGTAGAAGGTGTGGGTTCGGGTTTCGTGATTTCAGGGGACGGGATTGTCATCACGAATCAACATGTCACGGAAGGCGCGGAGCAGATCGTCGTCACCACGAGTGAAGGAAAGGATTACGCGGCGGAACTTCTGGGTGAGGACCCGCTCACGGATATCGCGGTGCTCAAGATCGACGCCGAAGGACTTGCCACGGTCCCGATTGGCTCCAGTCGCGAGCTCGTCATTGGCGAATGGGTGGTCGCCATCGGCAACCCGTACTCCTACCTGCTGGGGAATACCGAGCCCACCGTCACGGCGGGTGTGGTCAGCGCCGTGGGCCGCAACCTCCTGCCGTCACGGAACCAACCGGGTGTGTACGTCGACATGATTCAGACCGATGCGGCCATCAACCCGGGGAACAGCGGTGGACCGCTGGTCAATGTCACGGGCGAAGTAGTGGGGGTGAACAGCTCGATTTTCACCAGCTCTGGTGGCTCGGTAGGCATCGGCTTTGCCATTCCGATCGAGCGAGCGATACGCGTCGCGAGAGAGCTCCAACAATACGGCACCGTGCAGCGAGCTTGGGTGGGCCTGGGGGTAGGGGGATCGGAAGGTCTGCGGCGTTGGAAAGAGATCGGGGGCCTGACGGTGACGAAGGTGACGCGGCCGAGCCCGGCAAGCGACGCTGGCCTACGTGCAGGTGATGTGTTGACTTCGGCTGCCGGACGGCCGGTGCGTACGTTTCTCGACTGGGAGGCCGTCAAGCTCGATGTTGGTCCGGGGGACTCCATTCCGGTGAAGTACCTGCGCGGCGGGCGGGAGCGCACCGTTCGACTAGGCATTGCCGCTCTGCCCACGACGCAAGCCGAGCGGATATCGGTGTTGGATCTCGAGCTGATCACGGTCACGCCTGCCATCCAACAGGAACGTGGTCTTCAGAGGAGCTTCGGCGCGCTCATCTACTCCATTGGAGAACAGGCGCAGGGCGCTACAGGAATGCGTTCCGGGGACGTGATTCTCCAAATCAACAACGGGCAGATAACCACCGCCGAGGACGTGCGAGACGTCTTTCAGCGGGCGGGTCGCAGGGCGGTGCGCGCGTATTTCGAGCGCGGGGGCCGCGTGCGCATTAGCGATTTCTACGTGCAATCAAGATGACTGAGACCTACCAGTCACCGCTCGGTACGCGGTACGCGTCACGGCAGATGCAACAACTTTGGAACGCTGAACACCGGACTGGGCTATGGCGCAGGCTTTGGCTGACGCTGGCCGAAGAGCAACGACGGTTGGGACTCGACATTCCGGACGACGCCATCGAGGAGATGCGCTCGCAACTCGATACGGTGGACCTCGAGGCGGTGCAGGAATACGAACGACGTTTTCGCCACGACGTCATGGCGCACGTTCATCATTTTGGCGATCAGGCACCGGCGGCACGACCTTACATTCACCTGGGCGCTACCAGCGCTTTCGTGACTGATAACACAGACCTGCTGCTGGTGCGCGACAGTATGCGTCTGCTGCTAGGACGTTTGGTTGGGGTACTCCACACCTTACGCGCCTTTGCCGAAGAACATCGCACGATGCCGGCGGTTGCCTTTACTCACTTTCAGTCGGCGCAACTCACCACCGTCGGGAAGCGGGCCACGCTGTGGCTACAGGATCTCTCGCTGGACGCTGAGGCCATGCACCACACGCTGGCTACCCTACCCTTCCGAGGTTGCAAAGGGACTACGGGGACGCAAGCGAGCTATCTTGAATTGTTTGACGGCGACCACGATAAGGTACGCGAGCTGGACCAGCGGGTCGCGGCGGCGTTCGGTTTCGAGTCAATAGCGGTGAGCGGGCAGACCTACACCCGCAAGCTGGATAGCCGTGTTCTCGACGTCCTAGCCGGAGTTGCCCAGACTGCGTCGAAATTCGCAACCGACATCCGGTTGCTGCAGCACGAAGGAGAAATTCTCGAGCCTGCGGAACAAGAACAAATAGGTTCCAGTGCGATGGCGTACAAGCGAAACCCCATGCGTTGCGAGCGTATTTGTGCTCTATCTCGGTACGTCATTGCGTTGCGAGAAAACGGCGCCTACACCGCCGCTACGCAATGGCTCGAGCGCACGCTGGATGACAGCGCCAATCGGCGAATCGTGCTACCGGATGCTTTTTTGGCAACTGACGCGTTGCTGATCCTGCTGCACAACGTCACGGAGGGATTAGAGGTGCGCGCGGCGACCACGCGTCGAAACGTTGAGTGCGTGATGCCGTTCATGTCGACCGAGCGATGGCTGATGCTCGGCGTCAAGGCCGGCGGCGACCGACAAGAATTGCACGAGGTAATTCGCCGAGAGAGCCGGGCCGTAACCGAGGCCATGGAGCACGGCTCACACAATGATTTGCTCGATCGACTCGCCAAGCACAAGGCATTTGCCAATGTCGATCGTGCTGCGTTGCAGGCCGAGTTGGATCCGGCTCGATACGTCGGTCGGTCGTCTGAGCAAGTGATGGAATTCAGCAAAGGGTCGCTGGCTGCTCTATTGGAGTCCTTGCGAGAATTCACCACCGATGCGGGAGAGATCACTGTATGAGCGTGGGCCCGGTGCTGGAAAGCACACTCCGATTGCCCCTGCTGCGCAAAGGCAAGGTGCGCGAAGTCTATGAGGTAGACGACGAAACAGTCTTGCTAGTTGCCAGTGACCGGATCAGCGCGTTCGATGTGGTAATGAACGAGCCGATTCCGTACAAAGGCGCTGTGCTCACCCAGATGAGCGCCTTTTGGTTCCGCACCTTGGCGGTAATCACGCCCAGCCATTTCATCAGCGCAGACGTCGGAGAGATCATCGCCCGCGTTCCAGAGCTGGCTGGGTGTGAGCAAGCTCTAACCGGCCGGGCCACGTTGGCGCGGCGTACGATGCCCCTGCCCGTCGAATGCGTCGTGCGCGGATACCTCTCGGGTTCCGCTTGGAAGGAATACGCGGCCCGGGGCACCTTGGCCGGCGAGCCGCTCCCGGAAGGTCTCATCGAATCAGCCAAACTCGATCCGCCTATTTTCTCACCGGCCACCAAAGCCGAGACCGGCCACGACGAAAACGTCACCGTAGATCACGTGCAAAATGCGCTGGGCGACGCCCTCGCTGAAACGCTGCAAGCGATGAGCTTCAAGTTGTATTTGGCCGGCTGCGAGCAGGCCGCCGAGCGTGGTCTCATAATCGCAGACACCAAATTTGAGTTCGGCCACACGAGCAATGGGGATCTGCTTTTGATCGACGAGGTGCTCACGCCCGATTCGTCGCGTTTCTGGCTCGCAGACGAGTTCGAGCCGGGTCGCGGGCAGAAGAGCTTCGACAAACAACCTTTGCGCGATTACTTGGATGGTTTGCGAAAAGCAGGGTTGTGGAATGGGAACCCCCCTCCGCCATCATTGTCACCCGAGACCGTGCAGGTCACGAGCGATCGATACCTCGACGCGTATCGGCGCATCACAGGCGAGGAGTTGCCAAGCTTACAGTGAGAATCGCCCCGGAGGGAATACCGTTCGCCGCGGTCGCACTTGCGATCCTGGCCGGGCTCGTGGGATGGGCCTGGAGCTGGGACGGAAGTTGGTGGATCGCGCTGGCATGGGCGCCGGTGGCCGTTTGGGTCCTCGCGTTCTTCCGCAACCCGGTTCGGACAGGACCGCGAAGACACGAACTGGTGATTGCACCGGCTGACGGAAGGGTTGTGAGTATAGAGGAGGTCGAGGAGCCGGAGTATCTCAAGGCCAAAGCAACCCGAATCTCGGTGTTCATGAACGCCTTCAACGTTCATGTGAACCGCCACCCGATGACCGGGACGGTTGAATACCGCGATTACCGTCCCGGCAAGTTCATCAACGCCACATTGGATAAGGCGAGCCAGTTCAACGAGCGGATGTCGGTGGGTGTCCGAGGGACTCATGGGCCGATCCTGATCCGGCAGATCGCCGGTCTGATCGCGCGACGGATCGTCACGGACCACGCGCCGGGTGATGTTGTGCAGCAGGGAGACCGCCTCGGCCTCATACGGTTCGGATCTCGAGTGGATGTTTTTCTACCTCCGTCTGCACGGGTGCTGGTGAAGCCGGGTGATCGCGCCGTGGCGGGCAAAACCGTTATCGCGGAGTGGGCCCAATGAGAAAGGGAGAGCGCGGCAGGCGGCGGGTGCGGCGCGTAGTAGTGGTCGTTCCCAGCATCTTCACGCTGGCCAACCTGTTTTTCGGCTTCTGGTCCATGGTGCTGGCCGCGCAGGGGGACTTTTACCGCGCCAGCTGGTGGATCGTGATAGCTGGAATCCTCGACACGCTCGACGGCCTTTCGGCTCGTGTGAGCAAGACCGGCTCGGCGTTCGGGGCCCAGCTCGATTCCATCGTCGATATGGTGAGCTTCGGAATCGCACCGGCCGTGCTGATGTTCTTCCTGCTGTTTTCGCCTCAAGAGACCTTCGCATGGGTATTCTCCTACGCCTTCGCGGTCTGTGCGGCGTTGCGCCTGGCTCGGTTCAACGCACAGTCCGACAGCGGTCACAAGCGAAACTTCACCGGCCTGCCCTCCACTGCCGCCGGCATGGCCTTGGCCGTGTACTATCCGTTCACCCAGACAGCGTTTTACCAGGCGCAACTCCAGGCACTTCCTTGGTCCCAGATCATGATCTTGCTCATGATCGCTCTGAGCTTGGCGATGGTGAGTAACGTTGAGTACGCAAAGCTGCCACGTATCGGTGTGCGTACTCTTCGCGGCGTCGCGGGCCTAATGGTGCACCTCATCGTCCTTTGGTTCGGCATTTTCAACCGCGACATCTTCTTCTTCCCTATGGGGATCACGTACGTCGCCTACGGTATGGCCCGCGGTGCAGTCCTTGCCATCGTTGAGCGGGGCGAGGAGGAGAGCGACGAAATGGACGAGCGTCCACAGCTGGTGATTCACGAGATGGAGGAGCGACAGCGGAAATCTGACCCCTGATCCTGAATTGGTGCTTGCCGCTGTTCGGCCGAACCATCTACGTCATCCCTTTTTCGGTTGCCCGAGCAGGGACGGCGGTGCCGCCACGGGGACGGGGCTGTTGCGCCGCGGTGAGGCTTTCCGGCGCCAAAAGCGGCATTCATGACGGTGCTTTTCTGCTTGGCCAGTGCCCGTTGGCCTCGGCAACAATGTGACCTCGTTCACAACCGGCCGGGAAAAGGGTGCTATCTTTACAAGTACCGATTCCGTACGGCGAGGCACGGTATCTGTGCCCATGGGCGTAGGGCTCTTTTCAGGAGGCTCACGATGAATTGGCGGTGTCTTACCATAGTAGGGATAGCCGGGTTTATCTCGCTCGGCTGTGACAAGATTCCGTTCTTGGGAAAGAAGGCAGACGACGCAGCCCAAGCCGAGGTGGTCCCCGACACGACCCCCACCCCGGCAGCGCCGGTGGCTGCGACACCTCAGGCGCCCGAGCCCCAGCCGGTAGGGCCGGAGCCACGGCAGCCCCCCGTGCGGGAGGCCCCGGCCACCCCCAGCCAAGTGGGCGAGGAACCCTGGTCTCCCACAGAGACGGGTACGATTCGTCCGGGCATGACGGCGGACGAGGTCATAGGGGTATGGGGCGCTCCTGTTACCGACCGTACGGTCGGAAATTGGACATTTCTCTATTTCCGAAACGGATGCGAATGGGCGTGCGGGACTTTCGACGTTGTGATGCTCGAAGGGGGCCAGGTCGTGGACGCGATTGTGCGCGGAGTCGGCCATACGTATGCGGGCGTGTCCTCGTCACCTCCTAACAGAGTCGCCGAATTCACGCCACCGGTCGTCTTCGCGGATACTATCGGAGTGAACGGATGACAGATACTCCGAGTCGCAACGAGGAAGAGTTCTTTGCCCTGAAGGAAGCCGAGCTGCTAAAAGCCCGCCGCGCGGAGGCCGAGCGAGAACGGGCTGAGGCGGAGCGCAAGACCCACTACATGAAGTGTCCGAAATGCGGCTTCGATCTCAGGACGGAAGAGTATCACGGCCTCCAGGTCGATCGTTGTACGCAGTGCGCCGGCGTGTGGTTTGACACTGGGGAGGCCGAAGAGCTTCTCGACGGAGAGCACGACAGCATGTTTAGCAGCGTATTTGGGGCGGTCCTTCGAGGCATACGGGGCAAGGCCGCCACTCAATGACGGTCACTCTGCATCTAGCGCACCACTCTGCTCTCGAGTCGCCGCAATTGCAGAAGGTTCGCCTCGGGGCGATTCTACGACCGCTGGAATCAAGCGCCGACCAGGCTCAGGCGCTGTAAACATGTGTGGCATTCTTGGCGTTTCCAACATCCCCAACGCGGCCCGCGTGGTGTACATGGGCCTCTACGCCCTTCAGCATAGAGGTCAGGAATCAGCGGGCATCATCTCGGTTGACGATGATGAGGTCGCGCACGCGCATCGGAGCATGGGGCTCGTCTCCGACATCTTCGGCCCCACGGTTCTCGACAGACTTCCGGGCTCAGTAGCCATCGGGCATACGCGCTACTCAACGACTGGCAGCTCGGAACTTTCGAACGCCCAGCCATGCGTTGTCGACTACCACACAGGTCCCCTGGCACTCGCGCACAACGGGAATCTCACCAACGCCGCCGAGTTGAAGCGCGACCTGGTCAAGAAAGGTTCGATCTTTCAAACGTCATCTGATTCCGAGGTGTTGGTCCATCTGATCGCACGGTCAGAGGCGCGGGAGCCCGAAGACCAGATCCTGAACGCCTTACAACGGGTCGAGGGCGCTTACACGCTGGTTCTAACGATTGGGAAAGCACTCTACGCCATTGTCGATCCGCGCGGCTTCCGTCCGCTGGTCTTGGGCAAACTCCATGATGGGTTCGTCGCCACTTCGGAAACTTGCGCCCTCGACATCATCGGTGCGACACTGGTCCGAGAGCTACAACCCGGGGAGTGGATGCGCATCGAGGGTGGTCGAGTCCACGAACTCCCCCCACTGCCGACAAAGCCACACCGGCGCTGTATCTTTGAGTTGATCTATTTTTCACGCCCCGACAGCGAAGTGTTCGGAGAGTCTGTAGACCTGGTGCGGCGAAATCTCGGCCGCCGACTTGCGCAAGAGCATCCGGCCCCCAGGGCCGAGTGTGTGTTTTCCGTCCCCGACTCCTCGAACGCGATGGCGCTCGGCTATTCCGAGCAAAGCGGCATCAAGTTGGAGCATGGCCTGATCCGTAATCACTACGTTGGCCGAACGTTCATCAGTCCGAGCCAATCCACGCGCGCGGAAAAAGTACGTGTCAAGTATAATCCGGTTCGTGGGGTCGTAGACGGGAAGAGTGTTGTCGTTGTCGACGATTCGTTGGTGCGGGGAACGACTTCTCGCGGGTTGATCAAGATGATCCGCGAGGCAGGCGCGCAGGAGATCCACCTGCGTATCGCATCGTCGCCAATCACAGGTCCTTGTTACTACGGAATCGACACGCCCACTCGCGGCGAACTCATCGCATCGGCACACAGCGTAGAGCAGATACGGGAGCACCTCAAGGTGGACTCACTGGGCTACTTGTCGCTGGAAGGTATGCACAGCGCCCTTACCGGAAGCGCCACGGGTTATTGCGACGCTTGTTTCTCCGGCAACTACCCTACCGCAACCCCCGACCCCGAAAGCGACGCATCGTCGGTCGATATCCCGATTCCTGCCGCTGTCAGATAATAAATGAAAAGACATCATAACCATGCAACACGTTTTCTTCTTTGGGAATGGACGGGCGGACGGCTCTGCCCGGATGAAAGACATACTTGGCGGTAAAGGTGCCAACCTTCACGAAATGACCAGGCTTGGGATTCCGGTTCCGCCGGGGTTTACGATTTCCGCCAAGTTGTGCACTAAGTATCTCACCGAACGAAAGCTTCCCGAAGAACTCTGCAACGAAGTTACCGAAGCCATTCTCCGACTCGAGTCTGTGACCGGGCGCAGCTTTGGTGATACGAAGGCTCCGTTGCTCGTATCCGTGCGTTCCGGAGCGAAATTCTCAATGCCGGGAATGATGAGCACCATTCTCAACCTCGGCCTCAATGACGCTACCGTGGCGGCACTGGCGGAGGAGACCGGCAACCCCAGCTTTGCGTACGATTCCTACCGTCGCTTCGTTCAGATGTACGCCGTCGTGGTCTTGAATCTCAAACCGGACGACGGCGCTCATCCTATCGAAGACGCGATCGAACAGCTCAAGAGTAGCCGTAATGCGAAGCGAGAGATCGATCTCGATCCCTCAGACCTGCAAGAGCTGGTAATCGCCATCAAATCGCTCGCCGAGCGGAAAGCCGGGCTGCCGTTCCCAGACGATCCGTGGGACCAACTGTGGCATGCTGTCGAAGCCGTATTCCGTAGCTGGCATACGAAGCGAGCAATCGATTACAGGCGCCTCAATAACATCCCCGGTGATTTAGGTACCGCGGTGAACGTCATGACCATGGTGTACGGAAACATGGGAGAGGACTCCGCCACGGGTGTCGTCTTCACCCGAAATCCATCTACCGGTGAGCCGAGGCTGTTCGGAGAGTTCCTGGCCAACGCGCAGGGAGAAGACGTCGTAGCGGGGATCCGGACTCCGGAGCCGATCGACGCCATGGCCGCAAAGTTCCCCCAGCCCTACGATCAACTCCGCAAGACCTGTGATGCACTCGAACGGCATTACCGCGACATGCAGGACGTGGAGTTCACGGTAGAGCGTGGCCACCTTTATCTCCTTCAGACGCGCTCCGCCCAGCGAACCACCCAAGCCGCGATACGTGCCGCTGTGGACATGGTCCACGATTCGCTCATCACAGAGCAGGAAGCCGTGTCTCGGGTGGATCCGTATCAGCTCGACCAGCTGCTCCACCCGACCATCGACCCATCTGCTGCGGTCGATGTTCTGGCGACAGGACTTTCCGCCTCTCCGGGAGCTGCCGTGGGCCGGGTGGTCTTCGATGCCGACCGTGCCGTGGAGCGCACCGCGAATGGTGACCCAGTTATCCTCGTGCGGCGCGAGACCAATCCCGACGACTTTCATGGCATGGTTGCCGCCGCAGGCATTCTCACCGAGCGGGGGGGAATGACCAGCCACGCAGCCGTGGTCGCGCGCGGAATGGGAAAATCCTGCGTCTCCGGTTGTAAGGAGATTCACGTTGACGAGCAGAGCCGTCTGTTCGTCGTCGATCATCGCGAAGTGAAAGAGGGCGATTGGTTGACTATCGATGGGTCCGGCGGCCGCGTGATTGCGGGACGAGTCACACTCATCGATCCCACGCCGAGCGAGCAATTCGACCAACTGATGGAGTGGGCCGACAAGTTCCGACGCCTCCGAGTGCGAACCAACGCCGACACCCCTGCAGACTCGCACCGTGCCATTCAGTTCGGCGCGGAAGGCATTGGTCTGTGCCGCACGGAACACATGTTCTTCGAGGAGAATCGCATCGACGCGATGCGGGAAATGATCGTGGCAAAGGATCTCGCAGGGCGACGAAAAGCACTCGCTAAGCTATTGCCGATGCAACGGGGTGATTTCCTCGGAATTTTCCAGGCCATGGATGGTTATCCGGTGACCATCCGCCTGCTCGACCCACCGCTGCACGAGTTTCTCCCGCGGGGGACGGAAGAGATCAAAAAGATTACGAAACGCATCAACGTCCCATTCGAGCAGCTGCGCAATTTCATCAAGATCCTGACTGAGGTGAATCCGATGCTCGGGCACCGCGGGTGCCGCCTCGGAATCACGTATCCCGAGATCACCGAAATGCAGGCGGAGGCCATTTTCGAAGCGGCGTGCGACGCGCTGAATGAAGGCGTCCAAGTATTTCCGGAAGTGATGGTGCCACTCGTCGCCTACGCCGAGGAGTTGAAAAGGCAGTCAGACCTGGTGCGGGAGACGGCCGAGCGGGTATTCGCACGCCGCAAGGTTCGGATCGATTATCTCGTGGGAACGATGATCGAACTCCCCCGGGCTGCGCTGACCGCCAACGAGATCGCAGAAACCGCCCAGTTCTTTTCCTTCGGAACCAACGATCTGACACAAACTACGCTCGGTTTGTCGCGGGACGATGCGGGCCGCTTCCTGCCGACCTATATCGATTCCGGCATCGTGCCGCAGGATCCCTTCCAAACCATCGATCGCGACGGTGTTGGAGCCCTGGTGGAGATGGGCGTCGAACGGGGCCGGAGCACGAGCCCGGCACTGAAAATAGGCATCTGCGGCGAGCACGGCGGCGATCCGAAGACGATCAGGTTCTGCCACGACGTAGGCATGAACTACGTGTCCTGCTCCCCTTTCCGGATACCCATCGCCCGATTGGCAGCCGCCCAGGCTGCGTTGAGCAGTGAAGAAACAGCGGATCCACGTTAGCCGGAGGTCTCGATTACGTGCCGTAGAGCGCTCTCGAGCTGGGGGAACTGAAAGCGAAACCCTGAGGCTTGCAGTCGTTCCGACGACACACGCTGGCCCGCCAACAGGAGTTCGTCCGCCATTTCCCCCAACATGAGGCGCACGGCGACGGCTGGCAGAGGTATCGCTGTCGGGCGCCTGATCACCCTACCCAGGACGTATGTGAATTCGCGGTTTGTTACCGGAGTCGGCGCGACTACGTTCACGGGGCCGGCGAGGTCGCGACCGCGGTCGACCAAATGACACAGACTCGCCACCGCATCGTCCAGCGTGATCCAGCTCATGTATTGCTCTCCACTGCCTGCCACACCCCCCAACCCCAGCCTGAACGGCGGCAGCATTTTTGCCAATGCCCCGCCGAGAGTGGTTAGTACAGGTCCGGTTCTGGGGTGTATGACCATGATTCCGCCCTCGCGTGCCGGCCCGGCGGCATTCTCCCACTCAACAGCCAGCTCGGCCAGGAATCCCGAGCCTGGAGCGCTCTTCTCCGTCAGCAGTTCCTCTCCTCGATCGCCGTAATACCCGACCGCCGATGCCGAGATGAGCAGCTGGGGCCGGCCCTCGGCCCTCGCCAGTGCTTCACTCAATATCCGGGTGCCGTTCAGTCGGCTCTCGCGAATGCGGTCTTTCTTGGCCGTCGTCCAGCGTCCCTCCCCAATGTTCTCACCGGCGAGATGGACCACCACGTCGAACCCCGACACAACCGCAGGGTCGAGGGATGAGACCGAGGGATCCCACTGGCGGGTGGTCTGGCTGGCTACAGACTCAGATCGGGTCAAACCAACCACCTCGTCGCCGCGATCTCGGAGCGCGGCACTGAGGTGGCGCCCGATGAGGCCGGTCGAGCCGGTGATCAGGATTTTCGTCATAGTGAGCGGCCTGCGCTGGTGGGGTTCAAGCATCCTTGGACACCGCACGATTTCAGAGGCTAACGAAATTCGGGCCCGGTGACCTCAACAACTTCCAGGGGCACGTTTGAACAATATCGCACAAGGCCGCTTGGCAGTGCGGCCTGGTCGTAACAACCCCCCGATCTCAAAGGCACTGTTGAGCACGTCAGGTTGCATGCCCGGGCGTTCTCCTCTCTGGCAGTGGAAGCTCTGTACCAGGCAAGACAGAGTGTGTACGCTTCCAGCGGAGAATGCCAACCTCGCTTCAGGCTGACCAGAACCCGGACCGGGCAGTCGTCGATCGCGGACGCCATGCCCCTATGATGCCTATCCTGACCTGTGTCTGAGTTCATGTCGTGCGCGGGGACCAGGCCGCCCGGACACGCCCGGGCTGCACGAGGGGTGGGGGGTGTTCTCACGCAGCCCCGTCCTTGACGCGGACTGGAGCAAGCCGTAACACTAGGCATCTCAACATCAGGAGCAACCATGCGCCGCGCCATCTCCATCATCCTCGCAGCAATTCTGGTCACAACACCAATCAAGGTGGTGGCGAGCAGGCGGCATCTACCTGGGCATCGCGGCGCAACTGAACGCTGAGGACGTCCCGACGAAGCGAGGCGGGCGCTGGTACGCCGCAACCGTTCGCAACATAGTACGGCGTCGAGATTGGTACCGCGAAGCCCTGAAGGGATTCTAGACGCCCAACTTATAGGCCCGAAGGGGCGTATAAGCATGTCCCTCTCGAGACCTCGCCAAATCCCCATAAACGGTCCATCTTAGTCCCCTATGACCGAGATCACCTCCCGGTTCTCGACCGACGACGAGATGTCAGGAGAGACTCAGGAATGAACCGGCGTGTACTGTTGCTCATTATTGGCTCGCTTCTTCTCCCGCTGGGCTGCGGAGGCCCTACGGGTCTCGAGCCCAGCGAGTTCTGCAGTGACCATTCCGACGCGGCCATCGCGACGTTCGAGGATGCCAACCTGGAGGCGGCGAGTAGGGGGGCACTCTCGTTGGTCGACGCGCAGGAGCTCACCTGCGGCCTGGTATCCGGGCTGACGCGGTTAGGTGCCCGCTTCGCCGGGATCACGAGCCTGGTGGGGATTCAGAATCTCACGGACCTGACCCTCCTCTACCTCGGCTTCGACTCGATCAGCGACATCGGCGCGCTGAGCGGGCTCACGAGCCTGACGTTCCTCGGCCTCTACAGCAACTCGATCAGCGATATCAGCGCGCTGAGCAGGCTCACGAGCCTGAGGGGAATCGAAATCGCGCGCAACTCGATCACCGACATCGGCCCGCTGAGCGGGCTCACGAGCCTGACGTTCCTCGGCCTCTACAACAACTCGATCAGCGATATCAGCGCGCTGAGCGGGCTCACGAGCCTGACAGACCTCTCCCTCCGCTACACCTCGATCACCAACATCCAGTCTTTGCTCGACAACACAGGGCTCGGAGCGGGCGACACGGTCTATCTCCAGTCCACGAACGTGAGTTGCACGGACGTGGCTGCGCTGCAAGCCAAAGGAGTGACGGTGCAGTCCGACTGTCCGTGAACAAAGCCCCCGAGATCACCGCCCGGCTCTCGACCGCCCTCGCTGACCGCTACCAGATCGAACGCCACCTCGGCGAAGGCGGCATGGCCACGGTGTACCTCGCCGAAGACCTCAAGCACGATTCGGATGGTAGCCGGTAGAGGTCGGCGTTGAAACGTAAGGTCGGCTCGTTCTGCTTCCCATCGCCCTGTTTGCATGTCAGGATGCCCAAAGGTTGCGTCTGTCCTGCGATGATAGGACTAGAACGGACGCGACGTGTTTCAGGTGCGCTCGTCGAGAACTTCTTCGAGGAGTTGAAGGCGAAGGTCGGGAACTGACGTGGACTAACCCGACGCTCGATGCGTGAGCCGTCACGGCTGTCACGGTGCTGGCGGTGCTGGCGGTTGCGAGCCTGGGAGCCGGGAGCCAGCAACAGAGGAACGCGATCCTTCTATCCGGGGCGGACCGGCACCGATCCCTCGACCCACCGACCCCCCCCCTCGACCCCAGAACTCGGCAACCCCCCACCGGGGTTGTACCACCCCCCATCCCTCAATACAGGTTGCGCGTCTACTCGAGCGGGAGTTAGCGGAAAGTGTGGTGGGAAAGAGCCCAGGGGAATTGAAGGGGCCCGTTTTTTTCTGAAAAATTCTGCGCGGTGGTGCTGAGGGGGGGGCTGGAAATAAAATGGTCTGTGATCCGCTGGCCTCATACGCCAAGCACCCCGGATCAGACCGCAAGCAGCGGGTGGGCGCCCCAGAATCGCCTGTAACGAACGAACGGCGAGGTGTGACGGGGGGGGGCGGCCGCCCCCCCCCCCCGGCGCCGTGCCGCCGTGCCGCCGTGCCGCTCAATCTCGAAGGCGAGAACCGGCGGCTGCCAATCCATTGCTTCGGTACGACCCAGGAGTTTGTACGGAGCCATCCCGCCGTCATCACCGCGCATCTCGGACCAGGCGTCTAACAGGATGCCGCCGGCACAGGAATCAGGCAAGTACATCGAAATCCGCCGTAAACAGGAAGACGGTTCTTGGTTGGTCGCGGCAGACATTTTCGACTCCGACACCCCATTGGAGCAGTAGGTCGACGCTCGCATCGGGCCTCCTTACGGAGGTCCGATACGGAAGTCCTCGATCTGAATCTCTTTCCCGTAGTCTGCGAAGTCCCCGTCGGTACGCGCTCGCCGGAAGTCACCCCAATTCATAGTGCGGTACTTGGGTCCATCCTCCACGACACTGGGTAACGGCGCGTAATCGGTGTCGTAGGACGGGTTGAAGAAGAAAGGAATACTGTACCGTGCCCGATCGCGAATGGGGCGGACTCGGTGAAGCGCGGCCACGAAGCGATCGTTGGACCATACCTGCATCATGTCGCCAACGTTGACAACGATCGCTCCTTTTACAGGATCGATGTCGTACCATGCTTCGTTCGCGAACCCCTGGAGACCACCCACATCATCCTGAAGAAGAACGGTGAGCGCACCGGCATCGGTGTGGTGGTGCAGCGCCATATCGCCGAGTGTTGGGACATCCGCCGCGAATGCCGACTCCAAGGGATCGTCCAACGGATAGTAGTTCAGACGTACAAAACTGGTGTGCTCGGGCGTAAAGTGCCCGCGCAACGCATCTCCCGGCATTCCCAGAGCCAGGCACATCCCCTCCAACAATCGCAAGCCGAGTAACTCACAGGCCCTGAAGTACTCGAGCATCGTCTGTTTGAAATCGGACAGCCCGTCGAGCCATTGATTGCTTCCATCCACCGCCGCACGGCTTTTCGCATGATCGTCGGGAAGGTCGGGGAATGGGAGTGCCGCAAAATCAAATACTTCCTTGAGGTCGCGTGCGTTCTTGGTGAGCTCCCGGTCGTAGTAACCCCGGGGATTCTCCCTGGTTCGGGATACAGACAACTTCACGTCGCGTGGAAGGGCAAAGAAGTGGTGCGTCTCCTCCCAAACACGATCTATCAATGCGTCCGATATCCCGTGGCTCACAACTTGAAAAAAGCCCCAATCACGACACGCGCCGTCGATTGACGCCACAGCGGCCGCTTTCTGTGACTCACCGTAGTCATTTATCAGCAGGTCGATGTCGATGATTGGAACACTCGCGCTCACGCGACACCCCCTGAGGGCTTCGGATGACCTCTACCGGACCACTTCCCTGAGGCGTATGATCATAAGGTTACTCTTATGAAGGAGCCATAGGATGCCTGCGGACGGATTCGATCTCGCGCTGAGCATCGGCGGCGCGGCGGGGTAAGGAGCCGAGGAGAAGCCAATCTTGTTGCGGCCCGAGCTTGCCGCCACGCTCGGTCCCGAGCGGTTTGTCCGCGAGATCGAGATCGCGGCGGCGGCCTCTCCCCTAATGAATGCTCAAATCCTAGCATACCTTCAACCTTAAATCAACAGGACTTTCCCCCAAAAATTGAGGCTAGATTTAGTCCTTCAAGGCTCCCAACGTCAGCGAAAGTTGTTCACAGTGGGCGGCTTGGGGGGGTCCTAACCCCTGGTCAGAGCGTTGACCATATCCAGATCGTCCAAAGGGTATTGCTCTCTCTTTCACTCTGGTTTTCCGCTACACCAACTGCGGCAATTGGAAGCGCCCGTCGCTGTCCAGCACCAGCTCGCCATCCAAATACACGTTCTTGTTGCGGCAGCAGATGTCGATGTGCAGGCGCGTGAAATTCCCCCCGCAAAGCCCGGCGTAGCGTGCGGGAGCGCAGAAGAAGTTGCTGCCGATGGAGACCATGACGGAGCCCAAGAACATCTGCGAGTCCCTTCCCTGGGGAGCAAGGCTCCAGTCGGCACGATGGTCGATCCCCCAACCGGCATGGCCGAGAACCCACGCGTCCGCGAATCGGCCCTTAGGATCTTTGAAGTCCTCGTCTTTCTTGATTCGCTCACGGATGAAGTCCGCTTCCTCACCCCCCTCCAGCTTCGTGATGCGGCCCTTCTCCAGCGTCATCCGAACCGGCGACTCTACATGACGCCCAAGCCGGGAAATCGTGTCACCCGGATTCACCACGTAGAGCCCTTCGCTCTTGTCCTCGAGGGGTGCGGACACCACGGAGCCGTGAGGAAACTGGTCCCATCTTCCGGCCACGTCGGAAACGCCAACCAGCACCAGCGCCTTATCCCGCGTCTCCATGGTGAAGTCGGTCCCATTTGCATCGGTGACCCGGATCTCCTTCGCCTGCGTCAGCCGTTCCGCACCAGCGTAGCCTCGCTTCATCACCTTCTCGTCCGGGAAGAAGCGCTCCAGCGTCTCCACCGACACTTGACAACTCAGCGTTCGTGTCCCCGACGCCAGCGCACCGTTGTGGGCGTCCGAGTAGAGCGGAATCTGACCGTAGACGATGTCGGCCGACTTGAATGCATCTTCGAGCAGCCCACTACCCGTCGAGCCCGGCATGGACTCCAACGTAAACGCGTGGGCACCCATGGCTTCCGCCGCCGCTAGCGTTGCCGTGATGTATTCCTTTGGGCCCCTGTACGTGGGCGAGTGGTGAAAGAGCAACGTCTCCCCGGGCTTCAGCTTGCAAAGCTTCAGGTGCCGGGTGAACAACTGGACGAGGTGCTCGGGAGCCTGCGCTACCTCCTCCTCCACAACCTCGACCTCCCTGCAGGACGTCAGCACAGCGGGCAGCGTCGCCGCCGCCGCCGTATGGACCGTGATCTTCTTCAAGAAGCTTCTGCGGTACATTGGAACTATCCTTCCTTCGTCAAAATAGGGTTAATCGCGACACTCTCAATATTAAGTCCGAATATGAGTTCCGCCGCTGAAATATTGTTTGATGGTAGAGGCCATCAAATCCGTTTCCTTCGATCTCATTCATTCGGTCTGTCTCGAGGAGTTTTGTTCCGAATCTTATGCACCACCCATGATCAAAACGCAAGCTTTTTCAGAACAGGCGCAAGCATCACTGTGCCCACGACCACCTAAAACCACCCAAAATCACCTAGTATCAGCCAAAATAGGGCTTCGGAGTCTACCGGCCGCGCCGCCCCTGGGCGTCGCCGCTGTATCGGCTGCTGCCCGAGTTGGCCGCGGCGTTCCGTGACCAGCGCGCCTACACTTCCCACGTCGAGGCCGCCCTCGGCCGCCCCGTCCCCCACGTCTTTCACCGCTCGGGAAACCCATCCGACGGCTGGACGCAGCCCGCCAGAAGGCGTGCCGGGAAACCGGCGCCATCGCCCGGGATGGGCGACCCAAAACACTTCATGATCTCCGCCGAACCGCCTCGAGGTCCATGACCCATAAACTTGTCATCAATACGCTGGAATTGTTAGTCGGCGGGGGGTGATGGGTCAGGTGCTGTTCGTCGGACCCTCGCGTTCCCGCCGGTACAGCGCAACGAACTCCGTGGCATAGGTGGCGAGGTCGCCGTTGAGGACCTGTCCTGGCGTCAGCGTCACGGCCAGCCATTCGGCATCCTGCCCCGGTCGATCGAGGCGAGCCCTGAATTTCAGTTCGTCCCGCCTGGGCTCGAACACCGCATCGGGATCCTGCGACCACCGCCAGAACTCAGCACGCACCGCCTCGACTAGCTGGTCCCAGCGTTCGTCGAGGTCGGCGAGGTTGTATCGTCGGCGATCCTTCCCGCTCCGACGCTCCCGGCCACTGCGCCGATCGCGCTGGCCTAGGACGGCCGGAACGTCGTTCGGAACCGCGGGGTGTGACGGTGGTCATTTGTTTTGCGCGATGAGCACGGCCTTCGCGCGCTCGATCAGGTTGCTATGATCCTCTTCGTCCCTTGGTTCTACCTCGAAGGTTGTGACAGTCCATGAGAAATCCACGGGCGCTACGCAGGTCGGTTGCCGGTTCAAGCGACACACTCCACGGAGTGTCGTGCTCGCCCGGCGTGGTGCGGGGTGTCGCGCGCGTGCTTCACTCTCCGTTGCCCGCCGAAAAGGTGGACGGGGAGATTCTCGTCACCCCGGTCACCGAACCTGGCTGGGTTTTCTTGATGCTTGCTGCCAGAGGGCTGGTCGTGGAACGGGGGAGCATCCTTTCCCACGCCGCTATCATTGGCAGGGAGCTCGGCATCCCGACCATCGTGGGCGCTGAGGGTGCCACCACACGGATCTCCTCAGGCGACGAAATCGAGATGGACGGGGGCACGGGGGCAATCCGCATCCTGCATAACGTGGAGCCGGTCCCGGGCACGCGCCCCAAGGCCTTCAGCTAGCTGTTGAAAAGCTAGACGCGGATCCTGCCTCCCACCATCGCATCTTGTGGTCCACCATGAAGCGGGGCTCATGACGACGCGCCAGGGTCCCCAGTCGGGCCAGCCCATGCACCGACCGTCACCCCCAAGCCCCTCCCGCGTTCCCACGCATGGTGCGGCGTCGCGAAGTAAAAGCGAGCGCGAGTCGATTGCTCGATTGCGCGGCTCGGCTGATGTCGCTAGTACGTGGCTACTTGGCGCTGACCTCCGCTACCAACACCTCTACCTCCTGCTGGGCCTCCGCATGGGCTTCGATGTCGTCCAGCAATTCGACGAGCTCCCGATGTTCGTCGCTCGACCGGGCGATGTCAGACCGCACTCGCGTCAACAGCGTGAGTCCGTCGAGAAATTTCTGGACGAGCGCGTCGCGGGTACGCTCTGCGAGGGCCAGCCCGTCCAACCAACGGTCGGCGTCGGTCGATTCATCCACATGTCCTTCGAGAACACTCAATCCCTGCTCCAGTTGCGCGAGGTCGCGTGCGGCCTCACACGCGCTCGAGAGGAGTCGCTCGATGTCGGCCTGCGGAACACCGGAGGAATGCGCTCGACCGACAGCAGCGTGCAGCGGCTGGGCAATTCGGACGAGATCCGCGAGCAGGTTGCGGGCCGAGCCGCACGGAAGCTCGGCCAGCGGCCGTATGATTTGGTCGTCCAATTCTTTTGGAAGGGTGCGGCGTCGCGCGGGCGATCGTACCACGGGCAGTCGAAGACGTTGTTGCGCACCGATCAGCAGTAATGACGCCACCACCGGGGCTCCCCAAAACGGCATGGTGGATCCGGCGCTCGCCATCGTACCCACAATTGCGAGCAACGCCAACATCCCGTAGAACTTGATCGGAATATGCGCCCACGTGGTGCGCGCGCGCGTTGTGATCGCCGGGACACCCTGCAGCGCGAGTTCACGACACACTGTTTCGGCCACACCCGCCGGCACTTTGACGAGCGCCTGATGACCCCCGCTCACAAGCTCGACCTCGCTCGAATGCGCCCTGCCCTCGAGCATCCTGCCGAGCCGCTGTGCAACATCTCGCTTCTCACCGGCCGTCGTGCTCGGTTTGACGAAGACGAGCGTGTCCGATTCGGCGGAACCCACACCACCGCACGACGGGCAGACGCTGAGACCGAACGGTTCCGGCCCACCACAGATCAAGCACGAACCGCGCCCGCGACCACCGACCCCGTACGGCGTCGCGATCTGTTTTTCCAGTGCGTCGGCCATGGCCGCGGCCGTGGGGAAACGCGATTCGGGTCGAGACGCCGTTGCGCGGGCAATGACGTCGCCGAGCCATCGGGGAATTCCGTCGTTCCGATCACACGGATCAAAACCATCGTCGAGGGAAGGTGGTGGGGAATGTGCGGTTGCACCATCGGGAACCGTGCCCGTGAGCGCCAGATACAACGTTACGCCCAGTGCGTAGACATCCGCGCGTGCGTCGGGCCGTTTGCCCGCCAAAAGTTCGGGGGCCATGTACTGAATCGTGCCGACGAGTCCGCCGGTGCGCGTCATCGTCTGGCCGATCCCCTTCGCCGATCCGAAGTCGACCAATCGGGGGCCGCTCGAATCCAACAGAACGTTCTGTGGCTTGACATCCCGATGGAGAATGCCCTTGTCATGGGCCGCCGCAAGCGCCGACGCCAGCCCGCGGCCGATTTTCACCACTTCATCGACCGGCAGCGCTCCGTCTCGTTTCAACCTCTCCGCGAGGTCGTCGCCTTCGATTCGCTCCATGACCAGAAAGCTCCACGGCCCGTCCTCGAGGTAGTCGTACAGACGCACGATGTTGGGATGCGACAGGGCGCGTACCGCCTGCGCTTCGCGCCGCATGCGTTCGCGGGCGGTTTGTGCGGTGGCGGGAGGAGGAACGAGGAGTTTGATCGCCACCTCTTGGTCGAGCTTCAAGTCTCGCGCGGCGTACACTACAGAGTAACCGCCGCGACCGAGTTCCTCGACCAGCTCGAAACGGTCCAACAGGACCGCACCAACGGTAGGAAACGGCGACGAGGCCGCGGGACTAGTCACTGCTCTTCGATTTGTTGCAGCGCCTGGCGGGCGCTCTTGGTCCAGCCGTCTTCCTCGGGATAGTACTCGAGGAACTGCTGCAAATATTGCTGGGCCAACCGAGGTTGGCCGAGGCCGTATCGTGCCATGCCGGCGTGATACAACGCCTGCCAATGGTTGGGCCAGAACTCGACCACGAGTTCCATGATGGGGCCCGCCGACTCGTCGTCTCCCGCGTCGGCAATCGCGTGCGCGACGTCGAACACGGTTCCGGCCGCCTTCCACCGCTCGCCCGACGACACCACGAGGATGACGGAGCGCGCGCGATCCACCTTGCCCGCCAGGGCGTAGCACGCCGCGCTGAATCCCCGCGCCTCATCGGTGTCCGGCGGGAGGACCCGTTTGTGAATCATCTCCGCTTCGACGGAATTGCAGTACGGCTTGACGGCTTAGAACCACTGCCCGGCGTCACCCCCAAAATCGGCGACCGCCGTGGTGGTGGGCGTCATCTCGGGTGCCGGTTTGATCAGTAGAGCGTAGAGACTCACACCTATGTAGAGGAAACCAATCGTATAGAGCGATCGCATCTGGAAACCCTCCCGTTGCATGATAGGAGGGAAGGGCCGGGCGTGCGGGGACCTAGGTCACACGAGGCACGTTCGGTACCGCAGCCAAGCTTGGCGGTTCCCAGGGTGGCTGGCCATCACACAGGACGCGGAAATGAGCCTCACGGTGACAGGCCCCGAGGAACTGGCGCTCGGACCCACGGGTCGCCAGCATCTTACGGTTGGTCTTGGCCGATCTCGAGGATCTGGACGGGATCGCCCAGCCCGATCGCCTAATCAGTCTCGAGGACGCCGCGGATCGACTCAACGTCACCCCGAGATGGCTGCGTGAGGCCCGTCCCTCGTACGTGGTCGCGTTGTCACAGAAGACGCTGAAGGTATCCGAAAGGAAGCTTACGGCATGGTTGAAACGATCTTGACCCCCTTGGCGATGGTCACCATATTGGTGACATAAACAGCACGACGGAAGCGGTTCGGGACGCCATCGACACGGCCCCGTGTTCCATGCGGGCACTGGCCGCCGCGGCTGGCGTCGATCACGCACTACTCGTCCGAATTCGTAGCGGCGAACGCCGCGCGACGCGAGAAGTAGCGGTGAAGATTGTCGCGGCGCTGGAAATTTGGGCGAGTGAGTGCCGGGACGCTGCCCGCGCTATCCGTCAAACCACCAAACGACGATAGGGGGTCAGATGCTAGTCTATGTACGCGGCACGCGATGGTGGATCAGCTACTACTTCGACGGCACACCCACTACCGGGAAAGCGTGGTCCGCACCACGGGGAAGAACACCGAGACGGCCGCGAAAGCCTTACTGAAACGGCGTCTCGGCGAGATCGAGGCGCATACCTGGGTCGGCCCGGACGAGAAACGCGTTCGGCTTTCGGATCTGCGGACGCTACTGGACGCCGATTACGTTGACAAGCAACGCCGATCCGCTGATCGGGTCGCCCGTGCCTGGCACCATGTCGTGGACTTCTTCCCACGCGACCCGCGTGCCCTCACTATCACGACGAAGCGCCTACACGAGTTTGTGACGCATCGCCGGGCCGAAGGCGCAGCCCCGGCCACGATCCGCACCGAGCTGGCGTGCTTACTCCGGGCGTTCCGTGTTGCGGTTGAACGACAGGAACTCCAAGCCTCATCCATACCCGGCTTCCCGACGATCACGGTGCGGAATGCCCGCGACGTGTTCTTTACAACGGCCGAAGTGGACGGCGTACGGGAACATCTTCCGGCACGCTTGCAACATCTGTGGACGGGTCTGTGCGTGGACGGGGTGGCGCCGGAATGAGTTATTCGGCTTGACGTGGGATCGGGTGGACTTCACCACGGGGATCGTCCGGCTTTCCGTCAACACCACAAAGAATAGCGCGGGACGTGAAGTCCCTTCGGTCGCGTCCCTGCCCTATTAGCGGCCTTCCTCGCCCAACGGCGCTACACGGAAGAAGTCGAACACCTGACGGGCCAGCCTGTCCCGTGGGTCTTTCACCGTAAGGGGAAGCCGATCCGTCGAATGGATGTCGCGCGACAAAAGGCCTGTCGGGCCGCCGGGGCGGTCGATAGCGGCGGGCGACCGAAGGTGTTGCACGATCTCCGTCGTACCGCCATTCGCCAAATGACGCGGGCCGGTGTGCCGCGCCACGTGATCATGGCCATCGTTGGGTTGAAGTCGGAAGCCGTGTATTGGCGCTACTCGATCCTCGAAACCGAGGACCTGGGCGACGGACTCGCCCAAACGGCAGCCTATGCGGAGAGGCTACCCACACAAAACCCACACAAAGCACCCCTTGAGGCCCCTGCCCGTGTTTCCTAAGTCCTTTCCTACCACCACTTCACTTCATGGAGGGCTTGCGGGCTTCCCGTAAAGCAGGCTCTCTTACCCAGGACATGCGTAATCCGTTGATTTGCAGAGCTTTATGTGGGTCAACGGATGGTTCGCCAAGTTCTCGATGGCGGAAGTCATTTTGACCCCGATTTCCGGCCGGTCGAGTATCGTCGATGCTGGCATTTGACGCCGATTTACGCCCCCCGGTCAAAAGAGCTCCGGTCCCGACCTGGGGGCCAGTATGACCAGATCGTCGGCTGGAGACTGTCCGTGCTAGCCTGAGAATCTACGGTGACGCCTTCCAGATATGGCTTAGGCGGAGGTAGTAGTAGGCACCGTTGAAACCCCACGGCGTGTACTCGCTGTACCGTTCCCCGACACTCGTAGCATTGGGAGACATATCTGGAAACGTGTTGAACACATTTTGAGCACCGAACGCCAGCGTTATCGCTTCCAAGAGCGGAACGCTGGCCTCGACATCGAAGACCGCCTTGCCGCTAAAGAGGGTCTGGGCGCTGTCCCAGTCGAACCAGGCGCCGTAGTAGTTGACACGCCCAAGGATATCCCAGCGGCCGACCCGCTGGTTGACGCTGAAGTTCCAGCGGTTCTTAGGAAGTGCCTCCTGCAGCTCACGGATCCGCCGGGACACGTTGAGTAATTCCGGATTGAATTGCGTTACTTGGGTTGTGGTGTGGTTGAAGGCGGCGCTGAACACGGTGTTGCCGTTGAGGCTGGGTGGCGCGTAGCGAAAGACCAGATCGACGCCCTGCGTGCTGGTGGAGATCTCGTTGGTGAAGAACCGAAAGCTTGCCAGACCGCGTGCGTTCTCGATCCCCTCTTCCACAAGCCGATCGACTTCCTCCGGCGTGAGGGTGAAGTCCTGCGTTACGGCAAGGCGATCTGACAGATCGATGTGGAAGTAATCCACAGTCAAGACTAACGGCCCGTTTTTGATAACTGCGCCCACAGCGTAGTTGACCGACTTCTCGGGCTCGAGCGGCCGCCCGCCCCGCAGTCGTGACATCGGGAAGATCGACGGAATCGTGCCCCGTTCCACCAGGTCATTGACCGTCGGGTCGAAAATCGTCGACAGGTTGAACCCATTCTGCTGGCCAGGCGTGGGTGCACGGAACCCGCTGCTCACGCTGGCGCGAAGCGAGAAGGCGTCCACGAACCGGTAGCGCCCCGACAGTTTGCCGTTCAGGGTCGTGCCGAAGTCCTCAAAGCTTTCTATTCGAGCCGCTGTACCGATCGTCAACTGGTCCTCGAGCCCAGACAACTCTACATCAACGTAGGCCGCCATGCTGGTGCGGTCCCACCTCCCCGCGGCAAGCGGGCTGTAGCCGCTGAAACCGTTGGAACCGACACTGAAGCCTTGTGTGGCGTAGGGGCCGATGTCCCACGACTCGCGCTGGCCAAGCCTGGTTTCGTACTGCTCTTCCCGCCACTCGGCTCCGCCTGCAACGTTGACCCTTTCGTTGACGGTATAGGAGATATCAAAGTTGAGCATGATCTCCTGCTGCCGATTACTCCCAAGATTGAAGCCCGTCGGGGTGTCCGGGCCGAGCGAGGCGTTGACCGTGTTAGTGATGAAAAGGTCGGTCTCGTGGGTGCCGACGCTGAAGCTCGCGTCCCAAACGACGCCGGTGGTCGTGAATCCGCGCAGGCCGCCGACCACCGACACATCGGTAGCGTCCCCGCCGAATTTCGGGGTGAACCCACCGGGGAATCGTTCCTGGAAGGAAAAGCAGTCCGGGTCGGTAAACACCCGTCCCAGGGCGTCCGGATCGGGCACGTCGTTCGTGATGGTCACTGTGGGGCAGTTGGCACTGCCTTCTCCTCGTGCGGCCAGCACGTCGCCGATGAGCAGGGTTCGACCACCGTCGGCGCTGAAAACACCCCCTCGGGTGTTGGGGTTCCGAAAGAAGAAGCCGCCGGTGACTTTCTTACTGGCGTAGTTCGTGTGTCCATAGAATTGAAGGCCGTTGCTGAGTAGGTAGCCAAAATTTCCGAAGAGCTTGAGATCGTCGTCGATCTCCGGAGATCCCCAGATCTGGGCCGGGGTGCGCACGTCGTCGTTGCCGACTGCAATCAGAGCCGCCACGTCGCTACGCTGGATGCTACGGTCGGTCGGATTCGAGTTACCATACTCAAGGCTGAGATTAGCGAAGCCCGTCTTGCCGAGCGGCAACCCGACGTTGCCGGCAAAGGTGTATGCTTCGCCGTCCCATCCTTCGCGGTACGCCCCCGTCGTGAGCTCAACGCTGCCGCCGGAACGATTGTCCTTGGGCACCAAGTTGATCACGCCGGCGATGGCGTCCGAGCCGTACTGCGCCGCCGCACCGTCCCGCAGCATCTCCACCTGCCGCAGAGCAATCGACGGAATGGACGAGATATCCGGACCCTGTGACCCGAATGCCACGCCGTTACCCCCGTGCCAATCGATAATCGAAGAACGATGGCGGCGCTTCCCATTGACCAAGAGCAGGATGTGGTCGGGCGCCAAGTTGCGCAGCATCATCGGCCGAACAACCGTTGACGCGTCACTGATCGGTTGGATATTGACATTGAATGAAGGGACGTGCGTTCGCAACTGCTCTCTCAGATCCGCAACGCCCAGACTCCCGAGATCCTGGATGTTGATGACGTCGATCGGCACCGTCGACTCGGTCACCGATCGTGGCCTTGCACGGGTACCGACCACAGTGATCGGGTCTAGCACCAGCACAACCAACTCGAGGGTAAAGTTTAAGAGAACCGGTTGGGCCGCCCTCAGTTCAACGTTACTATAGATTCCCGTTTCAAGGCCGGGCGCCTGAGCCGTTAGCGTGTATACCCCGGGGAGCAAACTGGCGAACCCGTAATTTCCGCTTTGGCTCGTCACGCGCCTCATGCTAATCCCAGTCGTATCATTGGTCGCCATGACGACAGCTCCGGGAATGACAGCTCCAGTGATGTCCGTCACGATTCCAGTCAATGTGGCGTTCTCCTGGGCGAACGTGCTGGTGGAAGAACACAACAACAATACAACGCCCGCCAAGATGATCCTGCAGACTATGCTTTCATTCATAATGCTCACGTCTCATGCTGCGCTACGGTCAGGAGCATCCAGATCAGCGCCCCGTGGCGCTCTCCGGGTGAAGGTCGTATTCGTGCCGATCGTGTCGACTCCTCAGGTCGTTATCAACTCGGAGAATTACCAAGAACCGCCCTGGATCCCCCGAAGATTCTATTCTTGAGAGGTACGGGAGTCATCAGATAAAGGCCGAACAGATTCTCGCCACAAGTGCGTGAGCGTGCCGTCTCAAAGCCGATATTTCATGTTGAAACTGATCCCCAAAAACGACATGTCATCCGTTGTCGCGATATATCGGACTCGAAAGTCACGGCCAACAGTGGAGTCGTGACTGCGGAGTTGATTCCACTCCGCTCCGTCCTCGAATTCGCCGAAGTTCACCCATCGCGCCTTGAACCCCATGGTGATTCGTTCGCTGACTTGATAATCCACACCTGCGACGGCTTGGTAGGCAAGCAACGTGTCCGACAATTTGGCCATACCGATGGTGGTCGTGCCGGCAATCCTGGCCCTCAGGACAGGGTCATTAAATGTCTCGATTTGGTCGGGATCGTCATTCCGCTTCCATCGACTGAAGTAATCGAGCGACACTCGTGCAACACCTGCGCCGACCCCCACGTAGGGTGTTATCCGTGAGCTGGAAGCGAAGTCATAATACAGATTGCCGAAAAAGTTGTGCGCTAATAGGTCGTCGACACCACCATCCGCGATTTCAAGTTCTTGATCGGCCTTGGTCAGTGTCTCCTCGTCGCCAATACGCGTCGGGGGGTAGTCATCATAGCTCGTAGTTCCATAGAAATACTCTCCCTCGATCCTCAGATGTCCTCGGCGATATCCGACGGCGAGTGCTGCCACAACCCCACGGCCTCCATCCACTTCATTCGCCCACGATGTTGGAGGTGGGGCCGATGTGCAGCCATCACCGATCTCCGCCTGAGTCGGATTGGTGATTAGGTCGCACTTGGTACTCCAATCATTATCGGTACCGTTCACATTCATGCCTGGAGCTATCGTGATTCCCAAGTCCGTCCCTATGTACCATCCGTCCTGGGCCCACACATGATCGGAAGAAACAAAGAAAACCACCGCTAGCAAGAATATCTGTTTCACTCTGCCCTCTCTCCTAAGCTGTTTGAGTGTACCGAAGTTCTCGGGGCTTGGCTGCGTCCGATACTAGCTCACACGTTTGCCGAACGCGACCGCGAACAGCAAGAAATCGGAGAACCCGAACCTCCTGGCGCCGTCGAAGTCAGGAGTAGGACGTGTAACCCTGCCCCGCTCAGTTTCCCGTCCCGGTGTATGCGTGCTCAGGATAGATATAACCGGGATCTAGCGTAATCCCATCCTTCGGCATAATGCTTAGCAGATTCGCCCGACCCACCTTGTCAGCTAAATCCGGCCCAAGATCCAATAGAAGAGCGTCATACCTACGCATCGTTTCTTCATATCCGTCGTACCGTCCCACCACATCGGATCCGATCACGAAGTTGTTCGGATAACGACGGATGAGGTCTGACCATGAGTCCAGGTCCCTCACTACGTAGTCCTCGTAAACCACCCATGACAGGCCGACGTATATGTGGTCCCGGTGCTGGTCGAGAACCGAATCGAGGATACCAGGAAGGTTTGCCACCGTGATGCGACGGCTGATTCCCGCGTGAGACCAGATGAAGGTAGTGTTGGGGAACTCCTCGAACGCCCTCAGGATCTCGGGGAGATAGTCTGGGTCCCTAAGTTCCTCGCTGGGAGAGATGGGGGCGATGTTGTGGTGGATGGTGACCGGCATTCCGACTCTACCGGCGAAGTCGAAGATTCGGAAAAACGCGGGGTGGTCCGCTCGAGGGCGTTCTCCTGTCGTGAGGTTGGTCAGGTCGTCGTGGCGCGACATGGCCTCCCCGATTGCCTTGAACATGCCGGGGAATTCCTTGATCCGCTTGACGATCATATCGACGGCCCCAAGGTCAGTCGCATCGAACCCTGAGATAGATGGAAACAATCGCGCGAGAGCGGTATCGGCCGTGGCGTCGTCGTGGGCACGCCGGTAGTCCTCAAGGGCTAGGGCGAGCACGTAGTCCGTGTCACGAGCACGGACCATGCGCGAGCTGCTATCTAGGTAGTACTGAGGCCGGAAGGCATCACTCGATCCCCACTTCTTCAGGAACGGCATGCCCATGATGACCGCGTGGCTCACGTTCGCTTGATCCATCGCCCACAACACGGCCTCGATGCGCTTCCCGCGCTCGCCCGAGGGGAGGGTGTTTGCCGGAGAACTGTAGACCAGTCGACCGCCATCCAGGTATTCACCGTTTTGCAGGAAGTCGAGCATGTGAAAGTGCGCGTCCGTGGTTACAGGAGCATCGGATAGGACCTGGGATGTGAGCGTTGTCCAGGGCAACGCCGTGCCTAGGAGATAGCTGGCGGCACAGATTATCAAGCCTCGAAAGACAGGCCGTCTCTGGTGCTGACTAGGAGACATCTGAGGCTCCTCGGGACCGGTGATCACCGTAGGCTTTCTAGAATCGGCGAGAGGTGAGATGATGACGGCGCGCCTCTTGTAGGGGCCAGTATGGGTTCACGTACCAGATCAAGGAGCCGTGGGACCGGCGACACTGGATTAAGTCAGTCGTCAAACCGGTCGGTTTCGATGATCGCCGGTTGCCGATTGATGGATGTCGGCCAGCGCTGACGAGGCTAATAAAGTCGGTCTCTGTTGGCCTCTTCCTCGTAGTCGTCGATCTCCTTGGCGTTCTCGCCCGAGATCTGGTCGGCCAGCACCTCCCCATAGGTGGGATAGATCGAACGATCGATCTGTGCCTCCGGATCCCAGATCCGCGAACGGATGAGGGCGCGACCGCAATGGAAGAACGCCTCCTCTACCGTGACCAGCAGCCCCGAAATCGGCGCTCGGTTCTTCACCGTCATCGGTTCCAGAACTTCGGGGGTGGTCACAATTTCCGCCTTCCCCTTCACCCGCAGTGTCTCGTTCATCCCCGGCACTTAAAGGAAGAGCAACCCTACACCAGGGTTTTCCACTATGTTCTGAAGTGAGTCGACCTGGTTGTTCCCTGGGCGGTCGGGGAGCAGCAGCATCTTGTCGTCCATCACTTGCACGAACCCAGGCGGGTCACCTCGGGGCGAGGCGTCGGCCTGCCCGTCGGCATTCGCTGAGCTCAGAACGCATAGAGGCGAGAGTGCAATGAAGTTCCTACTAATGAACGTCCAGGTGATCCAACACCTTCTGTTCGGCCCGCCGAGCCGGGGGCTTGTAGACAGCCAGTAATTCCGAATAGTTGCCGATACTCATGGCGCGTCCCCACGACCGAAGCCAAGGAGCTTCGATGCTTCTGAGTGTACTGATTCCGTATCAAAGGCGAAAGTTTTTCTGTCTGTCGAAGTCTGCCACCTATGGATTGGTCAGCCTGAGTGGAGCACCGACGACGTCAAGTTCTTGATCGGCCTTGGTCAGTGTCTCCTCGTCGCCAATACGCGTCGGGGGGTAGTCATCATAGCTCGTAGTTCCATAGAAATACTCTCCCTCGATCCTCAGATGTCCTCGGCGATATCCGACGGCGAGTGCTGCCACAACCCCACGGCCTCCATCCACTTCATTCGCCCACGATGTTGGAGGTGGGGCCGATGTGCAGCCATCACCGATCTCCGCCTGAGTCGGATTGGTGATTAGGTCGCACTTGGTACTCCAATCATTATCGGTACCGTTCACATTCATGCCTGGAGCTATCGTGATTCCCAAGTCCGTCCCTATGTACCATCCGTCCTGGAACTCTCTGGAGGAAATTTCCGAATTATACCAAAGTACGGAGAAGTTGGGATAATGCCAAGGGAATTCAATCGACGGGGCTGACCCGCATCAGAATCGGGACGGATGTTGCCCCACGGCTTCGGCTACACCCCCGCCCCGACCGATAGGGAAGTCAGGTATTGACAGATCAGCACAGCCGAGGGCTAACACCGAGGGCAAGTAGCCCTCGGACTCTCAGTTGGGGGGTACCGCCGACGAATCCTGGCCGGGCCGCTATTCCGGCCAGCAGCCGGACACGATCCTGAGCAGCTTGATGCGCCGGAACAGGTAGTTGGCGTTGTAGATGGTGCCGTTGTGGGTGCCGAGGATGTCTCCGGCGCGGATCGGGTGGTTGTTTTCGTTGACATTCTCGTCGCCACGCGTGCGCCACCGCGTGTGTCCGAGCAGCAGCGTGGTGCGGTTGTCGACCCCGCCCAGGACCTCATGGAACGCCTTGTCGCTCACGAACCGGCTGGAACAGAATCCGCGTGCGGTCCAGGCCGTCGGTCTCGACCCAAAAGTGTTCGTCCGCCCCGTCGCTTTACTGGAAGTGATGGACCTCCCGCCAGGCCTGCTCGCCGACGAGGACCAGCAGGCTGCCCTGGGCGATCTGCGTTCCGGTGAGCGCAAACCATGCGTTCGGCTCCCCGGTGCCGGTGAAGGTCTCCACGTTGCGGCGTCCCTGGCGCGCGTTCGCGTCGACGCTCAGCTCGCCCCGGGGAAGGATGGCCTCCTCAACCGTCTCGAATTCCACGTCCCTGTCGTCCAGACGGGCGCTCGCCGTGGTCCTCGCCGCGATGCGCAGGTCGGCCTCGAGCGCCGCGGCCAGGGAGAACCGCAAGACGGTCGTCGCGGCCACCGGAGAATCGAGCCGGTAGCCGATGAGCTTGCAGAGCTGGATCACGTTCTGGCGCTGCCGCGCCGTCGGCAGAAAGGCCTCTGCGGCCTGGGCGTCCAGGTAGTAGGCCAGCATGTCGCCGACGCCGCAGAAGAGCTCGAGCAGCACGACGCCGAGGTCGGAGGCATTGAAGTCCGTCCAGCGATCCGTCAGCTGCGGCACTTTGCCCAGCAGCTCGCGGCGCAGCGACTCGTAGTCCTTGTTCGTGTAGGCGATGCTCGCTCGACCCATCTTGTACTCAACCGCCGGTCTTGGGGTAAGCCGAAGTCCGGCCGGGACAGCCGGAGGCGTCCCGGACCTGGGAAAAACCCGTTTGTTACTTACCGGCGACGGCGGAGATTTGTGGGGTGGCGGGGGGGGCGGCGGTCGACGTCACAGGAGAATCAACAGAAGCAAAGAAACGGTCGATTCATAAACGTCTTGACAAAGAAACGAGCGTTTCTTAATATCTTGGGCTAGGAAAGGAGCGTTTCCTCGCCATGGTTCGCCAGACCGGCCAATACCGCATCGTCAGCACCCTCGGAGAGGAGGTTCGTGCGTTCGTTCCGTACCCGCTGCCTCCGGCCGATCCACCGTTGAATATGGACGGCCCGACAGCCGAATTTCTTGCCGCCGCGCAGACTGAACTGGCCCGTCTAGCCGTGGCGGGCTCGATGCTCCCGAGCACGGACTGGTTCCTCTACGGCTTCGTTCGGAAGGAGGCAGTCGTCACCTCGCAGATCGAAGGCACGCAGGCCACGCTCCGCGACGTCGTCACCTTCGAAGCGACGGAGCAAAGCGACCGTCCAGATGATGTCCGAGAGGTTTGCAACTATGTGGATGCCCTCGCACACGCCCGAGGACAACTTGCGGACCCGAGAGGCTTACCGCTGAGTATCCGCCTGTTGTGCGAGGCCCATCGCATCCTGATGCGCGGCGTTCGCGGCGAGAACAAGCTGCCCGGTGAAGTCCGCCGCTCGCAGAACTGGGTTGGCGGCAGCCGGCCCGGTAACGCGCGCTTCGTCCCGCCGCCGCCCGAGGAGGTGCCCGGCGCGCTCGGGGCACTGGAGCTGTGGTTGCATGACGACAGCGATCTCCCCCCGCTGGTTCGGATTGGGCTCGCACATGTGCAGTTCGAGACGATCCACCCGTTCCTCGACGGCAACGGCCGCATTGGCCGGCTGCTGATCGCGCTGCTCGTGGAACATTGGGGTCTGCTCGAGCAGCCGCTGCTCTATCTCAGCTTGGCATTCAGGCGGGAGCAGCAGGAGTATTACGCGCGGCTGGCGGCCGTTCGCAGCGACGGTGACTGGGAGGGCTGGATCAGGTTCTTCCTCGCGTGCGTGCGCGAGGCCGCTGACGACGGCGTTCGCGTCGCCCAGGCGCTCCATGCCCTCGTGGGGCGCCACCGCAGTCGCATCATCGCCCACGACCGGCCGACCGTTGCCGCCGTCCAGTTGCTCGAGCACCTGCCGTCCCATCCAGTCGTCACCGTTCCCGGAGCAACGGAACTGCTCGGCCTGACTGCGCCACCGACACGCAAGGCGATTAGCCTGCTGGAAAGCCTCGGTGTGCTACGCGAGATCTCCGGCAAGCAGCGCGGTCGCGTGTACGCCTATCACGAGTACCTGCAAGTTCTGACGGGCGACGAGGCGTGATCCAAGATACGCAGGACTAAACTAGGGAGCTGTTGTGATTACGACCATAGTCCCCAATGTTCTGAATAGACTGACCCGGACGAGGAAAGCGGGTGAACTGAATGCTGTATTCGAGTTTCATTGATTCGAAAGCGGTTTGGTACGCGCTGGGAGATTTTGAAACCCGAGATCTCACATCACGGTATTATCGTGCTCAACACGGGCGCGAACTGTCAGCGGATAGAGCTCGGCAAATCGCGTCGAATTTCATTCAGGCTCGTGAGTACTTCAGAAGTGCGGCTGTTGCCGATCGAGTCGTCCGGCCGCTCCTGCAGTATTACGGCGTATCTGTTCTCTCCCGCGGGTTGGTCCTGTTTCTAAACAGAGAGAAGCAGGAAGAATCGCTCAAATCGAGCCATGGTCTTGTTGGGGATGAGTGGCAAAGCACACTATCTGGCGGGCTCGTCAAGATTGGGGATCTGCGCGTTAGACTAACAAAGGGCATCTTTCACGATCTCCTGGTCGCCACTAACAATGTCTTTCCTTTCCGTGTTGAGAGCTCGGCCACTGCGAATTGGCGGCCGAGAGCTTGGATGCCACCGCTCGATACTGAATTCAGATTCCGGGACATCGCGTCGAGGATCGCCGACGTGTCAGAGCAGTACGGGGCTTGGACCGGTGCGCTCGAGCCTTTCGTAACGCTAAAAAAATGGAAGATCGATGAGGAAGGCAAGCAGTTTGAATTCGTTGTAGTTGCAGATCCGGACACTGACATCAAGGCTATTTTCACTGAGGACAGGAGTTATTTTCGAAAGTTGTGGATTGGAGGAATGAGAAAGGCGGCGTATCCTTTCGTGTAGCTGGATGAAACACGATTCCCGGCGAGCTCCGGGAGAAAGGACACGCCACCGATGTTGAGGATAATTGAAGAGACGTCTGAGGGCAAAGGTTTTGCGTTGGGTAGCAGTCTGGACGACCTGGCCCGCGAAGGCGCTCGGCGGATGCTGGTGAGCGCGTTGGATGCGGAAGTTACCGAGTATGTCGAGCGTTACCGAAGCGAGCGTGACGAAGCGGGCCGTGCGCTGGTAGTGCGCAATGGGAAGGCCCGTCCCCGCAAGGTGACGCTGGGTGCTGGTACGGTTGCGGTGACCGCGCCTCGGGTGAATGACCGTCGTGTGCGGGAGCAGTTCACGAGCAGGATTTTGCCTCCCTATATGCGGCGGTCGCCGAAGGTGGCGGAGGTATTGCCGGTGTTGTATCTGCGCGGTCTCTCGACGGGAGATTTTCGTGAGGCGCTGCCGATCCTGTTGGGCGATGACGCATCAGGCTTGTCCCCGACGACGATCATGCGATTGACGGCTGCGTGGGAGGGGGAATACCGGGAGTTTCGCCGGCGCGATCTGCGCGACCGGGAGTATGTGTACGTCTGGGTCGACGGGATCCACTTCAACATTCGCCTCGAGGCCGACCGGCTGTGTACGCTGGTGATGCTGGGCGCCCGGGCGGACGGGACGAAGGAGCTGATCGCGGTGGAGGACGGCTATCGGGAGAGCACGGAGAGCTGGTTGGCGGTGTTGCGCGATTTGAAGCGTCGGGGGATGCGGGCCCCGGCTGCGGGCCGGCCAACGACAGGAACATCAGTCTACGAAGGGCGCATCCACAACCGCCCCTGTCTGCCAGCGGGAGGCGGAGACGCCAGTTTGTGCCGGACGTCGATATTAGTGGCCTGGGTCGGTCCATGGGTTGAACGAGCCGAAGTTCCACACGTGCTGCTCGGGATCGCGGCACGTGTAGAGCCGACCGCCATAGTCCTGATCGGTCGGCTCCATCACGATCTCGGCACCAGCATCGCGTGCCCGCGTACAATGGTCGTCGACATCGTCAACGATCACATAGGTTGCCTGAGTTACCGCACCGACCTCGGCGGGCTGGACGAACAGGCCGTCATAGGACCTCTCACCACCCGAGCCGAGCATGATCATGCTGTTGCGATAGGTGAGTTGGGCATGCGCGATCTTGCCCTCGGCACCCCCCACCACCAGGTGCTTCTCGAAGCCGAATGCCGCGCACAGCCATTCCACCGCGGCCGGCGCATCCGTGTAGCGCAGACCCGGAATGATCATCGCCCCGCCTTGTCGTGCTTCGTTCGTCATCGTCGTTTCCCCTCAGCCGCGATTCTTGCCGACTTCCCGTCAGGTCGATCATTCAGCAGCCATTGAAGTGTCATGCAAACACCTCGGATCTTCTGATGACCTCCTGGCTCCCGCAGAGCATCTCCTGTCAATCTCCAGGTTCACACGATGGAAAGGCCAGTCCATGATACGTCTATGTGCGAACCGTCGCGCTGGGGCGGGGATTCCCATATGCCAAGGCGCACTGCCTAGCAGCTAGCTAGCTATAGTTAGGGGTTCGGCCACGGCGCGTGGCCCAGCGCTCGGCGGTTCCCCCCGCGTGCCGGAGGAAGGGCCACGTAGAGGTCACTCCGTCACTCGGGCGGATTGATGGCGTCCGCACCTGCCGTGATCACGAACTCGACGCGCCGGTTCCTCGCCCAGGCACCCTCGTTCGAGCCCTGCACCAGAGGTCGGCCCTCGCCGAAAGACTCGATGTCGAAGCGGCTCTCGGACAGCCCGAAGCCTGTGAAGAACTGAAGTATCGCCTCGGCCCTACGGTTGCCCAGGGCGAGGTTGTACGCGGAGGACCCCCGCTCGTCGCAGTACCCTTCAATGCGGAGGCGCACCTGTGGGCTCGCACGGAGGATGTTCACCTTCTCGCGGAGCACGGCTGCCGCGTCATTGCGGACCGCCGACATGTCGTAGTCGAAGAAGACTATCTCTTCGAGGGTGGCACGGGCGGCGGCGATGGCACGCTGCCGCTCCGCGTCGGCGGCACGTTCGGCGGCGATGGCACGCTGGCGCTCCGCCTCGGCGGCACGTTCGGCGGCTAGGCGCGCAGCCTCCGCACGTGCGGCCTCTTCGGCCTGACGGACGGAATCCTGCTCAGCCAGCAGCGAGTCTATGGCTGGACCGGACGGCGGAAGCAGGGGCGGCGGGTTTATTAGGCAACACGAACTGACCCCAAGCATCGCGGTCACCACTACAAAACGGTGGACGATCATCGCAACTCCCGAGTTGGACGAACTGTTGACCTTGCACATAGTTACCGGGCTACCCGAGAAGCCGGCATATGTGCCGTGTATTGTCGCATATCTTCTGCTTTCTTGGGCTGGCCAGGTCCTCAGAAGAAGATCGATATGCGCAGCGACATCTCCCGCCTCAGCCCCTCCAATTCAAAGGTCGAGCAGGGGCAGCTGAAAGCGAGCGGGCAGACTCCAACCGGTGCCCCACGTCAACTCGAAGGTATCCCTGGTAGCCTTGTTGTTCTAGCTGTGATTGGGCGCTGGCACCGTCGCGCCGGCTAGGGAATGGCCCGACGACAACGCGGTGATAGTCGTTGCCGCCGATCGTGATCGCGGCATGACCCTGTTGCCGTAACTCGTCGGTGAACCGGGCCGCCCTCTCGGCACTCCGAAAAGCGCCCACTTGAACGAGGATGCCCCCGCTTGGCAAAACCGTGGGGGCCGGTGCGTCGGGAGGGGTCACGGCAGGCGGTGATTGGCGACGAAGGTCGAGCTGCGGCAATGTCACCTGGGCTTGCAACTCGCCGGTTTGCGTCCGGGATGCCGCGGACCGGGGCTGCGGGGTCGTTCTTGCACGTGGCTGTGGCGTCGGTTGGACATTGACGACGCGCTCGTGTCCTTTGGCCGGTGCAGTGGTTGTTGGTGCAGGTGCCGCGCCTTGCGGCTGGGCCGAAGCTTGCGCGGGCTGCGAAGCAGGCGAAGCCGACTCGGGCGTCGCGGGTTCGGGTGGTGGATTCGCATCCTGTTGGGGGGCGCTGACTGGCTCGGCGGGTGGTTGTGTAGCCGCGGCGCTGGCCCGCTGCTCGTCGGCGCCAGATTCGGCAACCTCGCGCGGAATCAATTTCGGAGCGGGCGCCTGGGCGGAAACGTGGCCCCGGCTGGGGATGACATCCCGCGTGCCGCCCAAGGGGATCGACACGCGCAGCGACATCCCCAGATCGGCCGGACCCGTTCTGGTTTCGCGTCTCATGGCTTCCAACTCCAACATCGCGGGCAGGGCGGCGGACAAGCTCCAAGCGGTCCCCAAGGCCAGCTCCCGCCCCGGTCCGGCCCATCGCAGCCGGCTATAGGGCGTCAGCAGACCCGGTACGCCTGGCGCCTTCATGCCGGCGTAGGCCACCTCGCTTTCCATCCGGTACTGGGAGACCATACTCATGGCTCCCATCCCCGTTGGGCGCATGACAACATCGGCGTTGTCCCACAGCGTCGTCCGGCCTCCTCCGTCCCGGCCCCACGTGGACATCACCGACGCCCTGAACCCGCGCTGCTTCTCGCCCGGGTCCCAGCTCGCCTGTACGCCCAACCCCCAATCCCGGTAGTCGCTTTCATGCACCACTAGCGTCCGGCCGTGCAGCGCCACGTCCAGTCCATGGTTCGCATCCAGGTACCCCAGACGAAGACCCGTTTCCACGCCGGCGCCGCGATCCGCATCGCCCCCGTCGATACGTCCGCCGGCCTCCAGCTGCAGGCCCAGTGATCGCCCCGCTGACATCGGCAGGTCGTGCACCCACTCGAGCATCAACCGTCCCCGGTAGGCTTTACCGCTCACCTTGGCGATGTCGTCGGTGGCATCGGTCCTCAGTTGCGCCGTGAAGACGTCGGCTCGCAGGGCCAACTCATTGCAGGGCCACCTGCACAGCACCGCCCTCCAGCCCCCAGCGAGCATCCGAAAGTCGGCATCGAAGTCGTGACTCCGGCCCGGCTCTTTGACCTCCACTTCGCCCCAACCCATGCCTCCCAAGGCCCACATGCTCACCCGTTCGGTCGGCTGCCAATACAGATACGGGTGAACCGTGTTCATGCGACTCTCTAGCACCCCATCTATACCATCGTCGGTGTAGTCCATGTCTCCCCAGCTGTGCATGAACGACAGCCCGGCGAGCATCTTGTCGTTGGCATAGAGGTCCAGCCCGACGTGAGCGGCCTCGAGGCGGCCGCGATAGTTCATTTCGAGCCGATCCAGGTCTCCGTTGAAGTGCTGCAGATCCCCCTGACCCCACAACACCGGCACCCAGCTCGTGCTCGTCCCCTGCTCCTGCTTGCCCAGAGCCATCTCGAAGGAGGTCCCCGCAAGACTGAACCCTTGATCCCTCGTCCCTGAGAGGTCAGTCGAGCCCGGCCCTAGCGGCGCGTCGCCGATCCCAGAACCATACAGTCGATCCTGACCGTAGACGCTCCCTCTCAGGTCCGTGCCGTAGCTAGGAGCTGCGCTCAAGTGCGAAAGGCCGGAGCGTGCGACGCTCCCTAACGAACCCAGCGAGAAGCTCCGCAGCCGCGATCCCTGCGTTGGCTCGGCCGCGTCCGCGCTCGCCGCCGCGTTAGTCCCCGGCCCCTGCACCCCACCGGACGACGCCAACCGACTCCACTGACGATGCCGTTCGAAGCGACCCTGAATGGCTGACTGCACGCTCGCGGCCGTCGACCGCGCTAAGACCGCCAGCATCACTTCCAGTGTTTGTGAGAACTGCTCCGCCGTGCGCCACTGAGTGAAATACACCTGGGTCGAGGAAGGATCGCCCGAAATCACCCCGAGCGGCAGCTCGCTAAAACTCAGCACCATCCCTTCCCCAGGATCGTTCACTTCATCCGCCAACACCTTTATGGCAATCGTCCCCTGACTCTCGCCTTCCTCGAACACCACCGTCGCCGGCACTCCGCTATAGTCCTCGTCCGTAGCCCCTCCTTGGAGCGCCACCACCAGCGGTACTTCCACCCGCCGGTCCGTCGCCGGTGAGACCGTCACCTCGATGTCGGCCTGCTGGCCTTCCCTAATCTCGTACTCCGCCTGCCCAAAGCTCACCGTGAGCTCCACCATCTTGTCCTCGAGCGTGACCGTCGCCACGGCCGGGTCCCCCGGCATCACCGCCGTCGGCAACTCCCCGAAGCCCAGCTCGAGCTTTTCGTCTTCCCCGTCCGCGTCATAGTTGGCCTCAATCGTGAAGCTCGCTGTCGTCTCTCCTTCAGAAACGGTGAGCTTGCCGGTGCCCTCTTCGGCATCCCATGCCTCCAACCCGCCTACCGTATAGTCGTCGGCTTCCGTCGTCTCCAGCCGCGTCACCTGAATCGGAATCGTCAACTCCTCCGCGGCCCCCGCCGGGCTCAGCTTCACCGTCACCGTCACTGCCGCATCGCCCTCGATCGCCGTGTAGCGCTCCGCCTCGTAGCTCGCCAACAACTTCGTATCCACTCGGAACTCCGCCGGGAGGTTGCCGTTACCGGCCGCGTCCCGGGCGACGTTCTCGGGAACCTCCACTACCACCGGCTGTCCCGCCTGCGTCGGCTCGATCGTGGCTTGATACTCACTCGCTGACACCTCGGTGAAGTCCGCGACCGTCCCGTTCGTGACCTGGATATCGTCCTGCTCAAAACCGGCCACCGGCTCGGAGAAAGCGATCGTCACTTCGAACCCCTCCATCCCCACCGGCTCCGTCGGCCCCTCGATTGTGACCTCCGGCCGCCCCACGTCCGCCTCGATCACCAGAGGCTCCGCCGCCCGGTTGGGGTTGCCGGCCTCATCCTCAGCCACGTCCTCGGCCACCTCCACCCGCACCTGACCGCTTGCAGAAGGTGTTATCTCTGCTGTGTAGCTCCTCTTCGAACCGCTGAAGTCGGTCACCGAACCGTTGGTGACGGTGATCTCGCTCTGCTCGAATCCCGTGACCTCCTCGGAGAAGAGGATCGTCACCTCGAAGGCGCCGCCCACCACCGTAGCCGCCGCCTCCGTCTGAATCTCTACCCTCGGTCTGGTCTCGTCCTCGGTCACCCTTACCGAAGCGATTGTGATTTCGTCGTCGGACTGGTAGTTCTCGTCGTTGCTCGACACGCTGTGGCTGAAGATCGCGACGCCGTTCACCTGGTCGTCGTCCTCGGCCGCCGAGACCGTTACCGTCTGCGGCGTATACCAGGTTGCCTCCGTGAAGATCAACGTACCCGGGACCGCCGTCAGGTCGTCGTCACCCCCGTCGTCCCGCGTCACCGTGATCGTGACATCGTCCGTCGGCTGGGTGTTGAGCACCACTTTGTATTCCCGCGATCCGCCGTCCGGCATCCTCAGTACCTGCGGCCAGATCGTCACCCCGATCGGGTCGTTGTCGGCCTCAACTGCTCTGAGGGCGGGAGCCGAAATGTCGTCATAGATGCTGTCGGTGCTGGACACGGTGTGTGAAAAGTTTCTAATGCCAACCCTACCGTCGGCGTCCTCGGCCGCCGAGACTGTCACCGTCTGCTCCGCATTCCAGTTTGCGAGTGCGAAGGTCAACGTGGTCGGGTTCGGCGTCAGGTCCGTGTCGCTCCCGCTCACCCAGCCCACGTTGATCGTGACGTCATGCGTCGGCTGGGTGTTGAGCACCACCGTGTAGCCGGCCGAGCGGCCCTCCGGTACTTCCAGGGCCGACGGCAAGACCGTCATACCGGGTTCGGGCCCGTCCACCGCCGGGAAGGTAATCTGCGGCCGATCCACGTTGCCGACGCCGTCGGTGGCCAGCACCCCCACCGTCTGCATCTTGGGGGTGCCCGTCGTCGGCACGCCGCTGATCACGCCTGTCGTGCCATTCAACGACAATCCCCGCGGCAGGGAACCGCCGCTAATCGCGTAGGAGAAGATATCCTCGCTCTTGGTCGGAACCATCGCCATGATCGCCTTGCCCACCTCCAGATTCGATGGCTCCATGTAACTCACCGTTGGCGCCGTCAAATCCACCGTCAGCGTCCGGCTGACCGACGGGGCGTCGGTATAATTGGGCTTGGTGGCCGTCACCGAAAGCTCCACGCTCGTTTCGGTAATGTAGTCCGCATTGGTCGGCACGGTCACCGACCAGGTCGCTTCCGTCGCCCCGACCGCGATTGCGGAGGTCACGCTCGTCAACGCTGTGCCGCCGATGGTCACCGTGACAGTCACGCCGCTGTCGGTACCCGTGTTGCCCGTGACGGCGAAGTTGTTCGTGTGCTCCGACCGGTTAATCGTGTTGTCGCCCGTAACGTCGTCCACGTTCAGCGTCAGCGTGCCCGCCACCACCTCCGGAAATTCGATGTTCTCCTCGGCGGTGTTGCCGCCGTCGTCGGTGACCGTCACCTTCGACGTCTGCTTGCTGCTGTTGACGGTCGTCGGGGTGCCGCTGATGTCACCCGTGCTCTGATCTATCATCAGTCCCGTCAGCAGACTGGAAGCCACGTAGGAAGCAATGTCCGTATCGCTCGTGGTCGGGGACAGCGGGTCGATCTCCACGCCCACCTTCAGACTCGACGGCGCCGTGTAGCTCACCGTCGGGGCCTCCATATCCACCGTCAGCGTCCGGCTGACCGCATCACTATCAGTATAGCCGGTCTTTGTCGCCGTCACCGAAAGCGACACGCTCAGTTCATGGCTGTAGTCGGTATCGCTCTCCTGCACGATCCTCACCCAAGTACCGTCGCCCTGCTCCGAGGTGGTGGTCAAAAGAAGACCGCCGAGGTTCAAACTGACGGGCACCAGGCCGATCGTGCCTGTGTTGCCTTTGATGTCGAAAGTGCCGTTGTTGACGATGTCGTCGCCCGTAACGGCGTTCACCACCAGCGGCAGCTTCAGATTCGGGGTAAAGGACCTCTGATGCGATAGGAAATCAAGGCTGCCAGGAGTCCCGCGCGTCGCTTCGGCGTATTGGCCGCTTACGGCCGTGGTAACGAAGCTCGCATCGCCCGTATCATCGCCCTCCACGTTCACCACCCAAATTCCACTGGCGTCCGAGGTTGCGGTCCCCACCTGTGTGCCGTTGACGTTCACCGTGACAGTCACGCCGCTTTCCGTACCCGTGCCGCCGGTGATGGTGAAGCCGGCCCACTTCTCCGAGGCGTCGACCACGTCATTGCTCGCAATGGAATACACGCCTATAGCCTGCGCGAAGGCTGCGGTCGGCCAGGCGAGCCAGGCCAGACAGGCGGCGACGGCGAAGACGCCTGCACGCCCCGAGCCGCCACGGCGGCGCTTGGGGGGATGGTCTTCGGTAATCAGCCCCGCCGATGGATTGGTAGCGAGAGAATCGTCCCTGTGCGCTGCTGGAGGGGACTGCGCTCCTTCGACATCAGGCTTAGGCGGGCTCGATTGAGCGTACGGAGGCGGCGAGATTGCGCCGATGATTTTCGGCCGTGAAATAGTTCTCATGGCAATCGCCTTTCCGCCTGTGCCGGCTCGACATGGCGCCGAGTATTTGGAGCTTTGGATATTATTGGTGTGGACCGTGCCGAGTGGGACGTGCCGTCAACCATGTTCCCCTCTCGCCGAGTTTTAGACTCTACTGCTCGCCAGTCGGGCTGTGCCAGCAGCCTTCGGCTCGGGCCTGCCTAATATTTTACTACAGTTGGCATCCTTTCGTCACTCCATGTGCCGAACCTGCTCGGTCCGGCGATAGGGAGATTTTTGTCGGGGGGGGGGTGTGACCAATCACTCTTCCCCCGCGAGAAACCGAACCAGTCACCCCCTCAGTATGGAATACCGGTGATGTTCTCGGGGTCATTCGTCCGGCGCCAGAAGGTCCGGTACGCAACCATCACTTTGAGCTTTCAGGTGGGTCCAACGGGCCTCCGGTGGTACCCAGAAGATGTTCGCGGCGCGGTACTCGTCTGTGTCTTCCGGATCGGCACCCTCAGTCCGCTCGGCTTCGAGGCGGACGTGCATCTCGTCGAGCGTGTCGAACATGTACTTCAATTTGCAGGCTCCCGCAAGACGGTAAGCCCGCGTGCCTTCCTCGACTCCCGTCTCACGAAGCCTTTACGCACCAGCTGCTTGACCTGGTCGCGTACGCTCGGGGGCGATATGCCGAGAATGTCCGCCAGTTCCTGGATCGTCGGGGGAAACCCCCGCCGGTTGGTGAAGCGTTGCAGCTCGTGCAATGTGCGCCGCTGTGGGTCGGTGATTGCCTCAATGGGTGGTCTTCCTCTCGCCTGGCTGCTCATGGCAGATCCTCTCTCAAGGGAGATTGTAGTTGCTGTTTCCACGGGGGGACACCCGACCGTGTGTCAAAGAGATCAATAGATACACCTACTATATCAAAGGGCAAATAACACATATAAAGGGGCTAAAAAGGGCGCTGAACCGATTGGAGAGAGTCAGGGACGGGGGGACGATGTCCGCCCGGATCGGAAGGGGGGGCTGCTACTTCCCCTGTCGGGCGATGAGCTGCGCCCACATGGCGCGCTGGCGGCTCCAGTGCGCCACGCCGGCGATGGGGCGGATGTCCTTCTCGCAGATGGGATCACGGCCCTGGAGCGTGCGAGGCAGGAAGAGCAGCACCTCCTGAATGTCGGGCGCGAGGTTGAGGAGGTTCATGACCTGGCTGATCCGGGCCCTGGTCACGTAGCCGAGTCGAGCCAGGTCCGCGTAGTCCCGCACTTCGCCGCTCCGGACCAGACCGTCGAAACGGATAGCCAGAGCCATAAGCCTCGCGATGCGCGGCACGTTTCCCGGTTCAGTGCTTCGGTCCGGGTGTTTTCCGTTGTTGCGGTCGTTGGCGGGCTGGAAGGTGAAGGAGACTTCCAGCGGACTGGGCCCTGATAGGGCTCAAGCATCTCGACCAGGAGCTTGACCACGCAGCGTGGGGTGTAGAACTCGCCGCCCTTTTTCCCCTCGGCGCTTGCAAACTGCGAAAGGAAGTACTCGTAGATGCGGCCCAGCACATCCTTGGATCGGGCGTCCTCGTCGCCGACCTTGATGTTGCTGATCATGTCGATGAGTTGGCCAAGACGCTGCTTATCGAGGGCGGGGCGAGCGTAGTCCTTGGGCAGCACATCCTTGAGCACGGGGTTGTCTCGCTCGATCCCGGTCATGGCGTCGTCGACGAGTTGGCCGATGGTGGCCTGCCGCGCTTGGGCTTTCAGATGAGTCCAACGGGCCTCCGGTGGCACCCAGAAAATGTTCTCAGCGGTGTACTCGTCGCGATCCTCGGCGGCGTCCGCGCCCCATTCGGCGAGAACGGCAGCATGGCGCTCCTCGAAGGCGTCGGAGATGTATTTCAGGAAGATCAACCCGAGGACAACGTGCTTGTACTCGGCTGCGTCCATCGAGCCCCGCAGGGCGTTGGCCATGCGCCACAGCTCGGCCTCGTAGCCCGTGGTGGCGCTATGGGTGCCGGTTTTTGCGCCGCCGCCGGTTTTCACCGTTGATCCTCGTGCCATGCCCTCTCTCCTCGTCAAGCAGCGTTGCCGATGCTAGTCCCATTCACCGTTGAAATCGCTGCCGCGATCCGTGCATTTAAACGCACGCGTGCTTTTGGTGAACGCACGCCGTGCCTTTTATGCGTTTCTTTCATAGCGAACACTTCTTACCCAAGTACCGACCCGACGGAGAACTCCCTCCGACACCATCTTCTTCAACAGCCTGTGCGCCTGGGGGTCTGAGATGCCACAAAGTTCTGCCACGTCTCTGCGTGATATCGAACCTTGATCTTCGAGGTACCGGCCTACCATCTCGTGATGTTGGACGGCCTCGGCGTCACGCACACCGAGAAGAATCTTGCCGCCGATGGTGTTCGCTAGCGCCACCAGTTCCCGTGCGAACGACGACGAGAGACTCTCCTTGAACTCTAGTGTCGTCCCTTCCCCCTCCTGGATGAGGATGTTGAGGTCATCGGGTGTCATGCAAACGCCTCGGATCTGCTGATGACCCTTTGGCTTCCGCAGAGCGTCTCCTGAATTGTCAGGTTGGAGATGCCATCCGTGACGAGCGTGACTCAGCGCAACGAGTCCCACCGCTGACCAGCGAGGCCCGCGATCCAAACCTCGGGACCGTTTGAGCGAATGGTCTCCATCTGCATCGGCTCGCCGAACAGCGGTCCGGTCAGGACCTGTCCTTCGCGGATCTGCACGTCAACACTCAATGGTGGGACTCCCTGGTCTCAGTCATTCTTCTCAGTCTCGCTATCTTCCGTCTTCCCCGAAGGGCTACTCCCCGAATCATCTCCGCCCGCCTTCACCCACTTGTCCACTTCCGAGAGCCTGAATCGCAGCAAGCGTCCCACCCGGCGAGCTGGAAAGTCCTTCGTGTCCACCCAACGGTAAATGGAATCCTTGGTCACCTGCAGGTGGGCAGCGACCTCGCCGATATCGACCCAGCCTTCTTCAGTAGGCATCTTCGACTAGCCTCATTTCAATGAAAGCCAATGAAACACTAATAGAATATATGACACCCGGTCGTTTCCGTCAATTCAAAACTCTACCGTGAAGAGGAGAGAGCTCGCCAGGAAGGCGCGCTCTTCGATGATGGAAGGGTGGTAGCCGCTACTCCGGCCAGCAGCCGGACACGATCCGGTGCCGTTTGATGCCGGTCGTCTCGACCGTGTAGACCCAAGCAAGCTCGCGGGCGCCGCTCACTGCGGCCCGGACCAGGACGCGCCGGTAGAGGCTGGAACCGCCGGGGCGGAACCCCTCCAGGCGGTCGATGGCGGGCAGGCGGATTTCCGGGTCGTCGAAGGTGAGCAGCTCCCCGAACACGGCGCCCCATGCGCCCTGTGTGGCGCTTTCTAGGACTGGTCGGGAGCATGACCCCACCCGGCCGGACAGGCGCGCCTGTGTGGCCATGTCGGCGAGCGGGTCGGCGGTCCCCTGCGCGAGGATGTCCTCGTCCGGGACCTCGAGGACAGGAAATCCCGGCCCCTCGTAGAGCCGGCCCCGGACCTGCGCCTCCCGGATTTCCAGGACCCCCTCGCAAAAGGCGTCGTAGTTCCAGTACCCGCGCTTGAGCGTGCCGTAGACGAAGAGCTTCAACATGCCGGATGTGTTCATCTTCGGGGATTCTCTGGGTTCTGTCGGCTTCTCTCTCGGCGGCGTCATGGCGCCTCCTCGGCCGGGGCGTTCCTGCGCCGCCGGGCCTGCGCGATGAACTCCAAAGGCTCAATCGAGAAGTCCGCCAGAATCCGGTGCCGGAACACCAGCAGGCTCATCGGAAGGATGCTCAGCTCGCGCCAGCCGCGCTCCTCGTCCAGGACCGCGTCCAGGTACGCTGCGTCGGAAGCGTAGAGGACGGCCCGGTGCCGGGCATGGAAGCGCAGCTCGAGCGGCTTGTTCCCCTTGAGCACGAGGATAGTCTCCGGATCGAGCCGTGAGGCCATGACCGCCGCCATCTGCCCGCGGCAGAACTTGAGACGGTCCTTGAAGCGCTCGATATCAATCGGGCCACCTCGACCGGCCCGGCCCGCGAGCCTGCAGAGCAGCTCGCTGTCCACCTCGGCGAGGCGCCGCAGCTTGAACCGCCGGAACAGGTAGTTGGCGTTGTAGATGGTGCCGTTGTGGGTGCCGAGGATGTCTCCGGCCCGGATCGGGTGGTTGTTCTCGTTGACCTGCTCGCCGCCGCGGGTCCGCCAGCGCGTGTGTCCGAGCAGCAGAGTGGCGCGGTTGTCGACCCCGCCCAGGACCTCGTGGAACGCCTTGTCGCTCACGAACCGGCTGGCCGGAACCGGCCGCTTGAAGAGCCGGTGCTCGCCGTCGCGGTTGAGCCACCCGACGCCGGTCGCATGCGGCCCCCGGGGCTCGTTCAACACGAGGAGCTGAGTGAACAGCCAGGTGAGATACTCGCGCTCCTCGGCGCAGCGCCGCTTTGAAGTCAAGCAGCGAGCGCGAGAGGCGGTCGATCTTGTACACCACGATCACATCCACCTTGCCCGTGTCCACATCGGCCAGCAGACGTTGTAATCCCGGGCGCTCCATGTTGCCGCCGGAGAAGCCGCCGTCGTCGTAGCGGTCGGGCAGCGCGCGCCAGCCCTGCATGCGCTGGCTCTCGATGTAGGCCTCGGCCGACTCCCGCTGGGCATCCAGCGAGTTGAACTCCTGCTCCAGACCTTCCTCGTGACTCTTGCGGGTGTAGATGGCGCAACGGATGAGCTTGGTCTCGGTGGGGTTGTTTGTGCCGGTATCAGGCATGCTGGCCTCCTCGGTTGTCCCTCTTCAGCCCGAAGAAGAGCCTGCCGTTCCAGCGGGTGCCGGTAATCTCGCGGGCCACGGCACTCAACGAGCGGAACATCCGGCCGTCGTACTCGAAGCCGTTCGGGTGGGCGAGGACCTCATTGCGGCGGTCCTTCCATATCCTGACGAACCGGGTGCCGGGCAGGATGTCCGCCTGCCCCTGAGCGACGCCGGAGGTCCGGCTCTCCACTCGAGCGACGCAGTCCTCCCGGGCGACTTGCTGCAACCGCGTCTTGGCGGCCTCCGACAGGCCGCCGTAGAACAGCTCCTGGACGCGATAGGCCAGGCGCTTGATGAGGAATTGCCGCTTGTAGCCGGGCGGCTCGCCGCCGTACAGATCACGCCACTTCTCGTGCAGCTGTTCCATCGACAGCGTCTCGAGCGTGGCCAGCTGCCGCAGGACGGAATGGCGAGCACGTGAGCCATTGCTGCTCTCTGGCGATCCCCTTCCGAACTGATTCACCGGCAACCCTCCACTCTCGCTCTGGACGCGTTTGTTGGACACGAACGCTCTGTTCGCACCAGAAAGCAAGTCCTTCTCCCACTTGCACTTAGAGATTCGTCACCTTTCTCCCGATATCGCGCGAAGCCTCGCCCTTTCGGGCTCTCCGGCGGAGCACGCCGATGGCCAGGATCGAGGCGATGGCTTCCAGATTGGCTTTCGGGGGAAACGGTTCGGGCTCGGGGCGGACCCCTGGTTCAGGCCGGTCGGGACGGTTGGTTCCCAACTCGACATCGGCATTCCACATCGTGACCTCCGGCGGCTCGGGACCGGGTGGGCCGGTGTGGATGCCGGGGAACTCGCCGGACGGCGTGGGGCGGGTTCGCCGACACCCACAACCGCCTCAGCTCTCGCTGCCAGTCCGTTGTCTGGTTTCTGACGCTACGGCCGGGCGTCGTACCCAGCCCTTTCGCCGGTTACCTACCGGAGGCCTTTCCAAACTGTCGGACGAGGGGTTTGAACTCTCGGGTGCTCCAACTGGACCATTTGATGAGTTCCCACAACTCCCAGTCTTCTGGACGATGGTTCGAACTCTCGGGTGCTCACGACCGAGCACAGGACGTGTTCCCACAACCCCTGAAAACAGCGGTTTTGGCTCAACCCGTTGATATCAAATGGATTAAGCCGTCTGGACGAGGTTTGGACGAAGTCCAGAAGGAACGGAGAATTCGGGCCGAACAGAGAATGGGAGGCTGCGGAACAGGATGAATCTGGCTGGAGGGAAACGGGGCGGGAATGATGTGAGGAACGCCCAAACCCTTTGAAACCAAGGGGTTTTGGGACGCACGTCTCTCCGGGGGGCTACCCCGGAGAGACGAGTTGTGCGTCGAAAAATGGTGGAGGCGCGGGGAATCGAACCCCGGTCCGAACCTCGATCCACAGTCGCTCTACGTGCGTAGGTCGTGCTTGAGGTCTCCGCCGAACGGCGCACAACCAGCCCAATCGACGGACAATCTTCCAAAAACTTGAGCTTCACGCGGAAGCAACGTGAAACCGCAGCCTGACTTTCCGATACCCTCGCGCCGCCTCAGGCGGGCTGCCACAAGAGCAGGTGCGTTAAGCTTTACGCTTAAGCAGCCAATGCCAGATCAGAATTGGCAATTGTGTGTTTCCCGGCATGTTTAACCAGGGCACCAGGAACCTGGACACGCAACGACAGCATCACGGGACCCGTCGAAGCCAGTCGCCCCCGTGAACAACCTAAACCGTTGTAATAGACAAATTTAGCCGACCGAGCTCTGGAGTCAACCGGATTGCTTCACCTTGGCCGTAGCAACCTCTACTCGGTTCCGCCCGGCGCGCTTGGCGCGATCGAGGGCAGCATCTGCTGTGGGAATGAGGTTGGAGATATCGGAGGTGGTTTCCGGCCGGGCGGACACGCCGATCGAACATGTCAGGGTAACGCCAGCACCCGCCCACTCCCATTCTAGATCGGCCACCGTACGGCGGATTCGCTCGGCTACCTCTCGAGCCGCTTCTTGATCTGTCTCGGGGAGCCACACTACGAACTCTTCCCCACCGACACGAGCCGCCACGTCGACGTTGCGAATGGCGCCCCGGAAGACCCGTACAACATGCTTGAGCACGGCATCGCCGGCCGCATGGCCAAGCTCGTCGTCGATCTTCTTGAAATCATCGAGATCCACACACAGAACCGCGCACGGTCCGTGAGGCGCATGCGCCATTGCGCGCTCGAGTCCGGCACGATTGGGAAGCCCGGTGAGGTTGTCGGTGTTGGCACGCTCTTCGGTCGCTCGGACCGCGGCAGCCGAGGCGAAACGCGGTCCCGTATCGACCGCCAGCCACATCACGCGCTCCCGAACCGCGGGATCCAAGTCCTCGTTGGGGCCGAAGATGACCAGGGCACCCACACCGTCGCTCCCGTCACGAAGCGGGTACGCCGTTCCCTCGCCGGTCTTCTGTCGGCGCTCGGCGGGTTCACGTCCAAACAAGTCTTCGCTCCTACCCGCGGCGATTGCCCCATCGCCCATGCACGCCCGGCCAACCGCCGAATCCGGTGTCACGGAGATGCCGATCAATCGCCGGTCTGCGTTATTGGACACGGAGATGATGGAGGCTGTTTGTGTTGGGGGGTCGCGGATTACGACGGCAGTTGGCCGTCCCGTGATTGTGCGCGCCCGATCACACAGTCCGGACGCAATCGCTGGGAGTGTGTCGAGTCTCGGCGGGAGGTCCACCCGCATCGCACGCGGCGTCGGACCACCGGGCGAGCGAGGGTCAAGATCGACCCGAAATTCCGCCAGGAGCCGCCGCAATTCAGACGCGATCGCGTGTGCCTGGTCCGGAGAGATACCCGCCGAGGCTAACACCACGGCAGCCCCGCGCTTGTGGTCCCCCACCGCTACAATGGTCTCATCGCCGCGGATTACGTGCTCCCGCCCATCGCCCATTGCCAGCTTGGCGAGAGACATCGCCCGCTCGGCGACTTCCGGTTCCGAGGGACTCGAACCGCTCACCACAACCGGCTCCGCACCCCGACCACATAGGCACACAGCGCTGGCTTGGTGGGCGCGCCTAATCAAATCCAGCACATGTTCGACCGATGCGAGAGGTGTCTGGACTGGACGCGATCCACTCGTGCGCCGACGACGGCGGAGGCCGCCTGCAGCTCCCATGCCAACCACAGCACCAAGCAGCAGTCCGATGATGAGCGTTATCCAGACCATCCTGTCAGTCGCTCACACGGTTAGAGCCAGCACCGGTTCGATATCCGAATCGAACGAACCGCTGACACCTCACGTTACCGGCACACCACAGCCCGTGCCGGCTCCAGGTAATCACGAAGGATCTCATCTGCCTCCTTCATAGACCCAACCCTATGCAGTCGACTCCGGAGTTCCGCACTCCCCGGCAGGCCGCGAGTGTACCACCCCAGGTGTTTGCGGAATTCGAGGGCCGTCCTGCGGCTATCGCCCTGGGTCTTCACGACAAGCTTCGCATGATGGAGAGCCACGGCAAAACGCTCTGAAGCTCCGGGCGTCGGTTTGGGAGTTCGCCCTGCGAGCAAGTCCCTCGTCTGCTGAAAGATCCATGGGTTGCCGAAGGATCCACGTGCTATCATGAGTCCGGCGCACCCCGTCTTTTCATGCATTCGGACCGCGTCCTCGGCGGTTTTGATGTCGCCGTTACCGACCACTGGAATGTCGAGGGCGTCCACCAAAGCCGCTATCTCCTCCCAGCGAGCCTCTCCCCGGTACATCTGTGAGCGAGTCCGCGGATGCAGCGTCAGCACTTCCGCCCCTGCCTCCTGACAGGCCAAGCCGATGCGGACGGGGTCCCGCAGGTTATCGTTCCAACCACTGCGGGTTTTGGCGGTCACAGGCAGCGTAGTGGCATCTCGCACCGCCTGAATGACAGCCGCCACCAAACCTAGGTCCTTGAGACACCCGGACCCTCCGTTGCGACGGACCACCTTCTTCACCGGACACCCGAAGTTGATGTCGATGAAATCCGGCTGATAGTAATTACTCACTAGCGTTGCCGCCTCGGCCATGCTTTCAGGGTCTGATCCGTACAACTGGATTCCGATGGGCCGTTCCTGGGCGGTGAAAAACGCTCCGTCGTGAACGCTCTTGATCCCCCGTCGCAAGCCTTCGCAAGAAAGAAACTCTGATACGACCGCGTCAGCGCCAAACGATCGGCATAACCTGCGAAACGGCGGCTCCGAAACACCGGCCATTGGCGCGAGGAAAAGCGGAACGTCGTGCTCTACGGGGTAGGGGAATGCCATGTGGCCAAGTTAACGACCCCTGTGTAGAGCAGCAACTCTCTGCGTTTGACAGGGTTGCGGAGTTCTCGTACGTTTCGGCCGGTCACATCGCGCCCCAAAAACCGACCGGACAACCCCCTGCCAAGTACAGGATTTGCTAATGCGCCTACGAGAGTTTTTTGCTGCTGATGCCATAAAGTTAGAGCTCGAGGGCAACACCAAAGATGAGTTGCTCAAGGAGTTGGTCTCGCTGCTGTCGCTGGATGAAAAATCCGACGGAACGCTGTTCAAGATGCTCAAACGACGCGAGAACCTCGGGTCGACCGGTATCGGCCGGGGCATTGCCATCCCCCACTGTCGATCACTCGTCGTGTCTCAGCTTCGCGTCGTCTTCGGGCGGAAGCCGGCCGGCGTGGACTTCAAGGCGATCGATAACAAGCCGGTACACGACTTCTTCCTGATCGTTGCGCCCCCGATGGAGGTATCGAACCAATACCTGCCGGTTCTGGGAAAGATTGCCCAGTTCGCAAAGGAACCCGATATTCCCGAGCGACTGGCGCGGCTGGAGACGCCAGAGCATTTTCTCGCACTTCTCGAGGAACAGGAATTCTAGTCGGTTACTCCCACTCGAGCGCTGCCCTCCCGCCGTTCGATCAGTATGCCTTGGCCCACACCGCCTCGGTCGTTGCGGCCTCGCCGCAGACGACGCACTTGTCAGGTTTCCGTTCGGACTGGAAATCCGGGTCGGGGATTACCCGTATCGTTGCCTTCGTCTCATCCTTGATCCGCTGTTCACAAGCAGCGTTCCCGCAAAAACCGCCGTACGCGAACCCGCCTTTGTCGGCCATCAATTCGACCAGCTGATCCATCGTCACGTCCCGCACGCTGTTCTGTGCCTGGCGTGACCTCGCGGAGTCCAGTAGGCTCCTTTGCAGCATTTCCAAGGCTTCGTGCACAAACTCGGATATTTCGTCCACTTTTACCGCAACCTTGCCACCCGTTCGCCGCGCAAGTACGGCCTGGCCTTCGGCCACGTCGCGCGGACCGATCTCCAGCCGAACAGGCACTCCCCGCAGCTCCCACTGATAGTACTTGGCACCGGGCTTCATCCCATCCCGCTCGTCCACCTGTACGCGCAGACCGGATTCACGCAGCACCTCGCTCACTCGGTGGGATACCTGGAGCACCGCCACTCGATCCGCGTCAGTCTTCCAGATCGGAACGATCACCACCTGGATGGGTGCGAGACGCGGTGGCAGCACAAGGCCCTTATCGTCGCCATGTGTCATGATGAGTGCCCCGACGAGCCGTGTGGAAGCACCCCATGACGTATTCCAGACGTAATCCGTCTGGCCTGCGGCTGTTTGGTACTGCACGTCGAAGACCTTCGCGAAGTTTTGGCCAAGATTGTGCGACGTGCCGGCTTGCAGCGCTTTGTTGTCCTGCATGAGGCCCTCGCACGCATACGTGCGCAGCGCCCCTGCAAACTTCTCAGATTCTGTCTTCAGTCCCGTAATGACGGGCATGGCCATCCACTCTTCCATGAAACGGCGGTACAGCGCGAGGATACTGCGCGTTTCCGTCTCTGCCTCTTCCTCGTTGATGTGTGCCGTGTGTCCCTCCTGCCATAGAAACTCGCTGGTTCTGAGAAACAGCCGAGTTCGTTTTTCCCAGCGCACGACGTTGGCCCATTGGTTGATCAGCAACGGCAGGTCTCGGTAGCTCTGAATCCACTTGGCGAACATCGCGTAGATGATCGTTTCAGAAGTGGGGCGCAGTACGAGTGGTTCTTCCAGCTCTTTGCCGCCCGCGCGTGTCACGACCGCGGTTTGTGGTGCGAAACCTTGGACGTGCTCTGTCTCCCGCGCAAGGAAGCTCTCTGGAATGAGCATCGGGAAATACGCGTTCTGGTGGCCGGTGGCCTTGAGCATGTCGTCGAGAGTCCGTTGCATGAGCTCCCAAATGGCATATCCTCGCGGCCGGATGACCATGCATCCTCGCACCGGGGCGTAGTCTGCCAGCTCGGCACGTGTGACGACCTCGTTGTACCAGGCGCTGAAATCCTCGCTGCGTTTTGTGAGGCGTTGATCTTCACTCATCGGTCACCCATTAGTGATCGCCTCGTTGTCATTGATTCAGATTCCATTCGCGGGGGGCTTCATACCCATTCATACTCGGTCACGAGCTTGTCCACCGCAATCCGCTCCTCGGCTCCCGTACCGAGATTCCGCAGCATCACTTCACCTGCTTCGCGCTCGTCGGGCCCGATGATTACGGCCGTCTTGGCCTGGCGCGCCGACGCTATCTTGAGTTGTTTGGCTACCGCTTGTGCCTTGAGAGCGTATTCGACACGCACCCCGCGGTCGCGGAGTGCGTGGCTCAGACGAAGTACTTCAGGGACATCGGCGGTCGTGACTGCGACAAGGAAAGCATCCAACCTCCCACCAGCATCCGGAGCGATCGAGTGATCCCGAAGCAGCTCGGTAATGACGACATCTCCCATGCCGAAGCCCGTGGCAGGCAGGTCTACACCACCTAGCGCTTCCAGGAGGCCGTCGTAGCGCCCGCCGCCGCAGATCGCACGCAGCGACCGGTTGGCATCGAACAACTCGTATACGATCCCCGTGTAATAGGCCAGCCCGCGTACGATCGACAGATCCACCTCCAAAAAATCGCCCAGGCCCATGCGGCACAGCGCAGCATGACATGCGGCGATACTCTCACCGACTTGCTCCCCGCCGCGTACATTCCCCAAGGCCGCCAGCGCGTCCTCCAAACCACGTATGCTCCCAATATCGAAGACACGATCGACACCCGGGCCCGTGATGCCAGCGGTCTTCAGACGCTCGGCCGCCTTGCCCCGGTCTTCACGCTCAATCTTGTCGATCGTTGTATAGGCTACCGCCAACTGGCTCTCGTCGAGCTCGGCAGCAAGCAGCAAGGCGCGAATCATCTGCCGATCGGACAAACGCACCCGAACAGCGTCTGCACCCAGGCCCAACTCCCGCATGATATCGATCGCCGCGGCGATCACCTCTGCATCGGCCAGCGGTCCCGACTCGCCGATCAGATCCATGTTGAGTTGAAAGTGCTCGCGTAGCCGGCCTCGCTGCTGTCGCTCATACCTGAACAGGTGGGGGATGGAATACCACCGGATCGGCTTCTTGAAATCAGACGTCTTCGCCGCCACCATGCGCGCCAGCGTGGGTGTCATCTCCGGTCGCAAGGCCACCGATCGCCCGCCCTTATCATCGAAATGATAGAGCTGTTCCACGATCTCCTCCCCGCTCTTCCTGGTGTACAGGTCGAGCGGTTCGAGCGGCGGGCCGTCGTACTCCTCAAAGCCGTATCTAGCGGAGACGGTTCGCCAAGCAGCAAAAATGTGATGGAGGAGAGCGATGTCGGCGGGGTAGAAATCCCTGAACCCGGGCAACGCTTTTGCTTGCATCGCGACAATTTAGCCGAACGGCGCCAATCCGGGCACCCGCGTCATCGCATCGCCGACCGTATGGAAAGACCCGCAGACGAGGACGGTCTGCGCCCCCCCGGCTGCTTCGTCCAGACAGCAGTCGAAATCAGCCTGCACCCTGACCCCAGAACCGAGAACCGGGGCCAATGCGTCCATATCGGGCCGGCGGCCCGGAGGAGCCGAGGGGGGCGACGTCAGCCAAATTCCGTCTGCCACCCCAGCGATCTCGCGCACCATTCCGATTGCGTCCTTATCCCGAAGAATGCCGACGACGGCATGGAGGGGCCTAGGCGGTGGCCCGTCTCTCAGCGTCCGGGCAAGCACCCTCATTCCGGCAACGTTGTGGGCCACATCGAAGATCCACCGGCCTCTCCTGTCGAAACGTCCAGGCACCCAAGCGTTGGCCAGTCCCGCCGCGATCGCTGCGGCATCGGGCCTGAGGTGGGCGGGCAGGACGTGGAGCACAGCCGCGGCAACCGCTGCATTGCGCCGCTGGTGGTCGCCTTCCAGACGAAGCGCCCCCTGGTACGATTCCTCCGGCGGAACGTCAACAACCCGGGCCCCTTTTCCAGTGGCCACATCCCGGAGGACTCCTGCAGCTTCCCCTGCTGATTCACCAATCACGAAGGGGATATTCGGCTTTGCGATGCCGGCTTTTTCAACCGCGATCTCCGGGAGCGTAGTTCCCAGGTACTCCATGTGGTCCATCCCGACGTTGGTCACGGCTGTCACTACCGGCTCCAGGACATTGGTGCTGTCCAGGCGGCCACCCAGGCCCACCTCCACCACCGTCACCCGGGCACCGCGGGCAGCGAAATCCGCGAAGGCGATCGCCGTCGTGGCCTCGAAAAAGCTCGCCTCCGACTCCTCTATCGCCGGACGCAGGCAGGAAGTCCATGCAGCGAAAGCTTCCTCCCCGATTGGCCGATCGCCGACAACGATACGCTCTCGCACCTCCACCAGGTGGGGTGAGGTGTACAGGCCCACTCGAAACCCCGCCTCACACAGGGCCTGGTACACCATCGCCGCCACCGACCCCTTACCGTTGGTGCCGCCGATATGGATGACTTTGAACTGCTCCTGGGGGTTTCCAATCTCTTCCAGGAGGCGCCGAGTAGGCTCGAGAGACCACTTCTTGCCCGACCCACCGAGTCTGGGGAACAGGTACGCGCACGCCGCGCGATAGGAGAATGGGGTTGAGATCAGCGGCCCTGCATCATCTTGAGGAGGTTGGAGATCGTGGCTCGGAGTTGGGCACGCGGCACCACCATATCGACCATGCCCTTTTCCAAGAGGAACTCGGCCGTCTGGAACCCCTCCGGCAAGTCCTGTCCGATGGTCTGTTTGATCACTCTGGGCCCGGCGAAACCGATCACCGCGTTTGGCTCGGCCATATTTACATCGCCCTGCATTGCGAAAGATGCGGACACCCCACCGGTGGTGGGGTTGGTAAGAACCGAGATGTAGGGCACCCGCTCGCGTTTCAGTGCGGCGATCATTACAGAGGTTTTTGCGAGCTGCATCAAGCTGAGGACACCCTCTTGCATCCTTGCCCCGCCGGACCGCGAGACCATCACCAGCGGTACACGCTCATCGACCGATCTCCGCGCTAGTCGAGCGATCTTCTCTCCGACGACCGATCCCATCGAGCCACCCATGAAATCGAAATCCATGACTCCCAGATTGAGTTCATCGCCCTCCAGCGTCCCATATCCGGTTATCACAGCCTCGTGAGATCCGGCTTTGCGCAGCGCCCGGGCGAGCCTGTCGGTATAGCCTTCGAAGCCCAAGGGATTGGATGACTGGAGCTCGTTGTACAACTCCGAGAAGGATCCCTCATCCGTGAGTATGTCGATGTAGACTTGCACGGCGACACGCCGGTGGTAGCCACACTCCGGACATACCTCTAACGCCCGCTCGAATTTGTCGCGGATGTCGATATGGCCGCACTCGGGACATTTCTCCCACGCATCTGCTGGGATCTCGAGTTTTTCACGGGACGGGCGTCGCGATTTACGGTCTTTTCGAAACCAGGGCATATGTAGCCACAGGGGAAAAATGGTAGGCTGGCGGCTCAGGAATCTGATTGGGAACAGCCTCAGATGCTAGCCCTCGAGATACCCGCCGAGCCTCGAGTCCCAAGCCACCCGTAGCGTGAGTCCGATACACAGGAGACAGACCACCATGAATGAGCCGCCATACGAGTAGAACGGCAGCGGGATACCCGTTACTGGCATTAGACGTACGCTCATGCCCACGTTCACGACGACGTGCGTTAACATCAGCCCCGCTATTCCGGCAACCACGACGCATGAAAAGGTATCAACCGCATGACGCGCGATGCGGATCACAACGAAAAAGAACACGGCAAACAGAAACAGGGATACCATGACGCCTAGAAACCCGAACTCCTCAGCCAGAACGGGATAGATAAAATCCGTGTGCTGCGAAGGGAGGAATGCCAACCTTTTTTGTGTGCCCTCCAGGAATCCCTTGCCCAGCAATCCCCCCGAACCAATCGCCACCTTCGCTTGAATGACGTTCCACCCGGTTGCTCGCGGATCGATCTCGGGATTCAGAAATGAGAGGATGCGGTTTTGCTGATAGGGAGCCAACCCCGTCCACAGGCGGAGCGCGACCACTCCCATGAGCACGTTCATCCCCCACATGACAAGCGCCTCCAGCATATAGGGGCGAAGCCATAGGAGCAGCACGGTGATCAACACGATCCAGGCTCCCCACAGCCCGGTTGAAAAAGCGAGAATGAGACTGATGATCGGCGACGCGGCCAGCAGTAGCAGCCACGGTGACACGCCGACCCAAAAGAGCATCGAAAAAAAGATGCCGAGAAAAACGAGTGCACTTCCCAGATCGGGTTGCAAGCCCACCAGCAGGAGGGGAATCCCTACGATGATGCCAGAGGGCAACAGCTCGAAGGCCGACCGCGGCTGGTTCCTTCGGCCTGCCAGGTGTCGGGCGAGCATGAGGATCGTCGCAAGCTTTGCCAACTCCGCCGGCTGTCCCAGCCGAATACCTGCAATGGCGATCCACGACTTCGTCCCCGCCGCCGTTCCGGCTCCAGTACCGAAGACCAATGTGGCCAGAAGCAGGGCGATCGAGGCGACATACAGAAACGGCGTGAGCCACTCCAGAAACCGATACGGCACGCGGAAGATGACCGCCGCTCCCACCACACCGATTGCGATCCACACCATTTGGCGCTGCCAGATAACGGCTGCAATGGTTGGAAAATCAGTTTGCCCCGCAGAATACAACGTGGCTATCCCAGGCAGGATTAGGGCTGCAACCGCCAGCAGCAGTGGTCTGTCGATTCCGGTGCGCCGCATCACCTATCTACGAACGCGTTGGAGCGCGGAGTCTGGCCCCACCACTACCGATGCGGGAACCGAGTCCGACGGCAGCACCCACGTTACCGGCCGATCGAGATCCGCGTCGGGACCCAACGAGTGCCTGGCAATGATCTGACTCACGATCGGTGCAGTCGACGATCCGTGTTCGCCAAACTCGACAATCGCACCCACGACCACTTCGGGAGCCTCGGCAGGCGCGAACCCAATGAACCAGCCATGGTCCGGACCGTGAGGGTTCTGCGCGGTGCCCGTCTTGCCGGCGATATGCAGATTCGCAATCCGTGATCTAACCGCCGTACCGCGGGCCACCACCATCTCCAGCGGAGATCGGAGTTTGGCAACGTTCTCCGGTGAGGCTACGAGCGGAAACTCACTACTGGCCTCCTCCTGCACTACTAATATCGGTGTCGGTGCCCTGCCGTCATCGCGCGCCAGCAGGGAATAGAACCGCATCATGCTGATCGGGGTTTGAGAATTCTCTCCCTGTCCGATGGCGAGATTGAGCGTTACGGCGTTTGTCCATCCTCGCGAGCCGTACAAAGAGTCGAAGTAGGTAGTTGTCGTGGGAAAGACCGGTGCTACTTCGCCCGGAAGATCTACGCCCGTCCTTCCAGCGAGACCGATTCGAGCTCCTTCGAGCAGCATGTTTTCGAGGCCGACTTTCAGTCCGAGCTGGTAGAAATACACATCGCATGATTGCTCAATTGCTTCTGCCAGTGTCAGCTCACCGTGACCGCTGGATCTCCAACATCGAAAATAACGGTTGAAATACTGATAGCCCCCGGTGCACCGTATCGGCATCTTGCTGTCGAGCGTGACATCGCCGCGCTCTAGCGCCATCAGCGCCAACGCCAACTTCCACAGAGACGCGGGGGGATAGAGGCCCTGCACTGCACGATTGAGCAGTGGTGTACTCTCAGAAGCCAGCCACTCGTTCCAAAGGTCGGGATCGACGCCGCCGATGAAGTCGTTGGGATCGTAGCTCGGTGCAGAATACATCGCCAGGATCTCGCCGCTGCGCGGATCCATTGCTATGACCGCACCACGTTGCCCGAACTTGGGGAACAGACCGGCGATGTAGCGCTGTAAACCAAAATCGAGCGCCGTACGAAGTGTGTCTCCCTGCTGTGGATCGAGGTGTTCTCCCCACTCGTCCTTGATGGTCCGGCCGAGGGCGTCGACCACCACCAGACGCTCGCCATCGAGACCACGCAACCGCCTGTCGTATTGCCCTTCCAGGCCGCCCCGTCCCACCAAAGACCCCATGCGGGCCCCGACAAAGCGACCGCTCGCCAGTTCCTCTTCCGACACCTCACTCACGTACCCGAGGAGATGCGATACAACGTCGCCGTGCGGGTAGTGTCGTTTGGGTTCCGTCTGAACGATCAGGCCGGGGAAGGATGACTTCCGCTCTTCGAGAGTTGCGACGACTTCAAACGGCGCATCGCGCATCACGATCACTGGATTGTCGGGAGAGCGCTCATACCGCTGAAGCACCGCAGCGTTCCTGACCGAGTCGAGAGAGGTGTACTTGGTGATCGAGTCCAGCGTGGCCCGAAAAGCGGTTTCGTTGAGCGCCAGCAAAGAAATCGTGTAACTGGGAACATTCGTCGCAAGAACGACCTTGTTCCGATCTACGATGATGCCCCGCGGAGCCGGCACCACCACCGGACGCAGCCGGTTGTTGCGCGACTGGACTGCATATTGATCCGACCCTAAGACCTGGAGTCGGAAGAACGCTCCACCCAACACCAAGAACGCCCCACCCACGAACATAGATGCGGAAAAAGCGCGACGAGAGAGAGCGTGCGGATGGTTCCAGTTCACTGGATGATCCCGATCTTGAACCAGCGCCGAAACGTGAGGAGCACGAGTAATCCTGCAACGGTCGTTGTGACGGCTTGTCCAACCGACCAAGCCGTGAGCGCCCAAAACAGCTCGGCACCCCGGGTCTGTCCGCTGGCCAGCAGCACCAAAAAATTCCGCACCCAGGAGCCAAAGAAGAGGAATCCGGTGGTGACGAACAGATTATCCGGGAAGAATATCGCCTTCCCCCACGCTTGAAGATAGCCAACGACCGTATGGGCGAGAGCACCCGCGCCGAATGCGACGGGCGAGAGCGCATCCGCCAGGATGCCCACGGTGAATCCGGCAATAGCGGCCTTCGACGGCCGGCTCCGGATCGCAAAGAACATCAGGGCCAGCAGCAGGAAATCGGGGGCGAGGCGGTCGTTCCCGAGCAGCGGGCGCAGGGTAAAATGCATGAGGACGAGCGCCCAGAGCACGACGCCGACCTTGAACCCGCTGGGCTCCGTGTTCATTGCCGCCGCTCGAACGCGCCGTTCAAATCCTCCGTTTCCACCAGGAGAATGAGCACATGAGATACGGCAGCCGGGTGTACAGCCGGTTCTAACAGAAAACTCCGCGACCAACCCACCCGGTCGTCGAGAACCCCTCGGATCCGTCCGACCGGGATGCCGCGAGGGTACACTCCCCCCAATCCGGAGGTGAAGACCGGGGTTCCTTCGGGCATTTCCCCCCCGTACGAGACGCCGCGCAACTCGAGCATCATCGTGGCACTTTCGCCGAATCGGGGAGCCACCAGGCCAACCACCGAATCGCCGAGTGCCGCGACAGCCGCCCCAAAATCGGGATGTGTCCAGGTATGCACGACCGAGGTGTTTCGATCGACGGTTTGAATGCTTCCGACCAATCCTCCCACCGCCACCACAGGCGCCCAGCGCCGCACGCCTTCTCGTTCACCCGCCGAAACGATGATGGTTGTGCCTTCTGTCTGTTGGGTCTGGAATAGCACTTCGGCTGCGATGTGGTGCACCGGCATTCTCGCCCGAAGGCCTAGGATCGCCCTCAGCCTGGCATTCTCCTGCATCAACCCCTGCACCTTCCCTGCTATCCCCGAAACGGAGTCTGCGCGGGCCGAGATCTCCTCGAACCGAACACGCCATACTCGCAGCTGCTGGATCTCGTCCTGCAGGCGTAGGAACGGAAATAAGACTGTATCGCGTATGGCGGAAGCGATGGCTTCGGCGTATGTGACGGGCGTCAGCCGGGCCGTCACGGCGAGCATGAGACAAATCACGAAGGTGATGGTGTCACGCCGCGACGAATAGGGTTCCGACAACTGGGCACGTCCTAGGTCTCTAAAACCGCGCGGTATTTCTCGGGATCATCGAGGATGCGTCCGGTGCCGCGAACCACACATGTCAACGGGTCTTCATCCAAGCGTATCGGCAACGACGTTTCCTGGGACACCAGCACGTCGAGTCCGCGGATCATCGCTCCGCCTCCTGCCATGATAATCCCTCGGTCGACGATGTCACTCGCCAGCTCGGGCGGCGTGATTTCAAGCGCCCGACGGATCGCATCCATGATCTGCTGGATCGGTTCCTGAATGGCCTCACGGATCTCACTGGAATGTACGCGCACCACCTTGGGAATTCCGGACACCAGGTCTCGACCCTTGGCCTCCATCTCCTTTTCGTCGCCCACCGGCGCCGCCGAGCCGATCTGGATCTTTATCGCCTCCGCCGTCGGCTCGCCAATGAGCAAATTGTAGTTCTTGCGCATGAACTGGACGATGGCCTGATCCATTTCGTCTCCACCCGTACGAATGGACGTATCGCTCACGATACCGGCGAGAGCAATGACGGCGATTTCGGTGGTTCCACCACCGATGTCGATCACCATGTTGCCCGTCGGCGTCTCGACGGGAAGGCCCACTCCAATCGCGGCAGCCATCGGCTCGGCCACCATGTAGACCTCTTTGGCGCCCGCCGACTGGGCACTGTCCCGAACGGCACGCTTCTCCACCCCGGTGATTCCGCTCGGCACGCACACAATGACCTTAGGCTTCACGCGGAAGACGTGTTTGTTGATGATCGAGGAGAGGAAGTACCGGAGCATCTTCTCGGTGACGTCAAAATCGGCAATCACGCCGTCCTTCAGCGGACGAATCGCAACGATGCCCTCCGGCGTCCGTCCCAGCATGCGCTTCGCTTCGAGCCCTATGCCCTGGACTTTGCCGCTCGCCTTCTCGACGGCGACCACGGACGGTTCGTTCAGGACGATTCCTTCGCCTCGCACATAAATAAGAGTGTTGGACGTGCCGAGGTCTACCGCGATTTCAGTCGCGGGGAGGAACTCCCGATCTTGAATCTCGGCCAGGCCATATAGCGATTGGGGCGAAATCGAATGGCAGGTGCGCGGGCTAAGGCGCCCGGATGGCACACAAACAAAGTAACTTAACCCGCACGCTAAGTTCTGACAAGATGCAGAGTTACCGACTCCGGACTCGCCCGAATGCGGCCAATTTCGGAGGCTCTAAATCAGCGTTTCCGGGTCGTGCAACTTCATTCCGAAAGCATCGGCGACCCCGGGATACACCACCTTGCCCTCGACGACGTTGAGGCGGAGAAGCAGTGGCTTGTTACCCGGCAGGCGCCGCGCCAACCGTCGACGGCAAAGCTCCTGGCATAGGGAAACGTGGCATTGGTCAATGCCAGCGTAGAGGTGGGTGGCACGCCGCCGGGCATGTTGGCCACAGCATAGTGAATGACGCCGTCAACAACATAGGTGGGATCCTCGTGCGTCGTAGGCTTTGCGGTCTCAACACAACCTCCTTCTCGGCTTCGAGGTATCTGGCTCCCTCCTGAACGGCCATCCGTCCCGCCACCTCACTCATCGGCGTCAAGCAACGGCAATTCCCCCCGACGGAAGTTGTACCGTTTCGTAGGCCATGGCCACGCACCCGGATTCCACTACCGCGCGTGTCAGCGCCTCGCTCGCGGGGCAACGGAAATAGGTGAAGATGACCTAGCCACGCCTCATCCTCGGCCATTCGGATTCAATCGGCTCTTTGACCTTCATGATCATGTCGGCCTTCGTCCACACCTCGTCCGCCTCGGGGACCATCGTTGCACCAGCAACGGCGTATGCCTCGTCAGTGAAACCACTACCTTGTCCCGCGCCCGCCTCGACCAAGACCGTATGATCATCTGCGGCTATTGCTTCGACTCCGGACGGAACAAGGGCCACGCGGTTCTCGTTCGTTTTGATCTCCCTTGGAACGCCGACAATCATTCTTGCCTCGTGGAGAAGCTCTATTGACTCGGTCCAAGCCAGACAGCCGTCTGGCGTTCTGGATCAAAGAATTCTTGCGCGACCGCTGCGACATCGGCGGCGCGCACTTCGTCGATCTCCGACAACACCTGGTCAATCGATTTGTATGGCTGCCGATGCAAGACGATACCGGCTGCGCGGTACATCCGCGACGACGGACTTTCCAGACCCAACGTGACCTGCCCTTTCAGTTGCTGCTTGGCTTCGGCCAAGGGATCTGCAGACAATCCCTCACGTGTCAGTCGGTCAAGCTCGCTTTTGATCGCCTCGACCGTCTGTTCCGCCGTCGACGGCCGCATTCCGACGTATACACCGGTTACGCCCGAGTGCTCGTAGAAGGAGTGGAACGAGTAAATCGCATATGCCAGGCCCAGCTCCTCACGCACGCGCTGGAAGAGTCGGCTGGCCATGCCCGCCCCGAGCACCGTGTTCAACAGCATGAGTGAATAGCGGCGCTTGTCCGAATACCCGAACGTATCTGTGCCCATGACAATGTGTGTTTGAGCCGAGTCGCGGGGCACACGCTCGGTGACACGTCGACCCTCCGGGACCGGGGGGATCGCCGCCAGTTCTGGGCCTGGTTCGAATGCAAACCAGCCGCACTTTGCCAGCAGCTGGAGTAATACGTCATGTTTTAGGTTTCCAGCGGCGGCTATGACGACCTGCCGCGGGTGGTAGGCTCTTTCATGCAGCTCTCTCAAGTCCTGCACCTTGAGAGAACGTACTGTTTCCCTCGTTCCGAGAATCGAAAAGCCGTAGGGGTGGTCGGGCCAAAGGGCCGATCCGTGCAGATCGAACACGAGATCGTCCGGCGTATCCTCTACAGTGCTGATCTCTTCCAGGATCACGCCGCGTTCGAGCTCAAGATCCGCGTCCCGCAGCACCGGGTTCCGAACCAGGTCTGTAAGCACGTCGAGGGCGCGGGGTAGCTCTTCATCCAAAACGCGCGCCTGATAAGATGTGTGCTCTCGAGCCGTAAAAGCATCGAGCGATCCGCCTCGCGCTTCCAACTCCAGCGCGATGTCGCGTGCAGAGCGGCGCTCGGTTCCCTTGAACACCATGTGCTCGAGTAAGTGCGAGACCCCCATGCAGGAAGGCGACTCGTGGGCCGAAGCGGTCCTGACCCACATGCCCACCGCGACCGACCGGACGGCGGGAATCACCTCGGAGATTACGGTGACTCCGTTCTGCGCAATCGTGCGGTAAAGACCCTCGTCTAGTTTTTCGGTCTGTAGACCCACCTTCATTCGCGTTCGAGCAGTACCTTACGGGAGAGTTTCATCCGACCTCGATCGTCCATACTCAATAGCTTGACGCGAACGATGTCGCCTTTCTTTACCACATCTTCCGTATTCTCTACGCGGCCGTGGGCCAACTCCGAAATGTGCAGTAAGCCCTCCGTGCCGGGCATGATCTCGACGAACGCCCCGAAGGAGGTGGTGCTCTTGACGGGACCCTCGTAGATCTTCCCAACTTCTGGGTCCTGGACCAAGGCTTCGATTCTTGCCTTCGCCGCTGCGCCTGCAGCTCCGTCCACCGCAGAGATCGTAACCACTCCCGAGTCGTCGATGTTGATCTCCGCACCGGTTTCTTCCTGAAGGCCTCGAATAATCTTGCCTTTCGGGCCGATGACGTCACCGATCTTTTGTGGGTTTATCTGTATTGTGATGATCCGCGGTGCATATGCCGACAGCTCATCCCGATGAGTGGAGATTGTCTCGTCCATCTTGTCGAGAATGTGCAACCGAGCCTTGCGAGCTAGCTGGAGAGCATCTCCCAATAGTTCCAGGTCGAGCCCATCGATCTTGATGTCCATCTGGATCGACGTGATGCCCTCGCGCGTTCCCGCAACCTTGAAGTCCATGTCTCCCAGATGATCCTCACTCCCGAGGATATCGGTGAGTACCACTACCTTGTCGCCTTCTTTGATGAGCCCCATCGCCACGCCGGCGCATGCGCCCTTCACCGGCACACCCGCATCCATCAACGCTAGCGAACCGCCACAAACGCTAGCCATGGAGGAGGACCCGTTCGATTCAAGAATCTCCGACACCACCCGAATGGTGTAGGGAAACTCCTCATACGGAGGCAGGATCACCTGGAGGGCGCGCTCCGCAAGCATTCCGTGGCCGATTTCACGGCGTGATACTCCCCGTACCGGCCGTACTTCTCCGACGGAAAACGGCGGGAAGTTGTAGTGCAGCATGAAGCTCTTACTGGTTTGCTCCTTCAAGTCGATGGTGTCGACGCGTTGTTCGTCGCCCACCGAACCGAGGGTGGTCGTGACCAGAGCCTGCGTTTCGCCGCGTTGGAAGAGGCTGCTGCCATGCGTGCGGGGTAGAATCCCCACCTCACATTCGATCGACCGCACTGTCTCCGAGTCGCGTCCATCCACCCGCTCGCCGACCTCGAGCACGCGTGCCCGGGTCACCTCCCCTTCGATGGTGCTGAGAACCTCCGATATCTTTCTAGCCGCCTCCGGGAATTCCTCCGCCAATTCGGCCAACACCGACTGCTTCAGTGCAGAAAGGTTGTCCCGGCGCTTGAGCTTGTCACCACCGAACAGTGCATCCGCCATCTTGGGCTCAGCTAACTCCCGGACGCGCCGCTCAATCTCCTCAGGGATCTCCTCGGGCGTCCAATGCATCTTCTCGACTGAGGCCGCGTCTATGATCTCCAGTTCGACAGTGAGCAGCTCGTCGATACCCTCCTGTGCCTTGCCGAGCGCTGCGATCATGTCACTTTCCGACAACTCCAACGCGCCGCCCTCGACCATAAGGACGGAACTCTTGCGTCCTGCCACCACCAGGTCGATATCCGATTCGTCGAGCTGCTCGAACGTGGGGTTGACCACCCATTCCCCCTCGATCCTGCCGATGCGCACCGCGGCAACAGGACCGTTCCAAGGCACCTCGGACAAGCTGAGGGCTATTGATGCCGCGATGAGCCCAGTGGTGTCAGCATCATTCTCCTGGTCGGCGGAGAGCACATAGACGAAGACCTGCGTTTCGTTCTTGAAACCCTTTGGAAAGAGCGGACGGAGAGACCGGTCGATCTGGCGTGCCGCCAGGATCTCCCCGTCACTCGGGCGGCCCTCGCGTTTGATAAACCCCCCTGCAAACTTCCCGGCGGCGTACCACTTTTCGCGGTACTCCACCGTGAGGGGAAAAAACGGCAGGTGAGAGATTTGGTCCGCAACGGTGACCGCGGCGAGCACCACCGTGCCGCCGAACTGCACCAAGGCGCTGCCAGCCGCCTGTTTCGCCAGCCGTCCGGTCTGCATATGCAGAGCGCGCCCGGCGAACGTTCGCTTGACTTCCTTAAACATTGTCATCCTAGGAATCTGAGCCCAAAAAAAAGCGCCGGAACCATTCCAGGCGCCTGACCGGCGGAAAGCGACTAGTGTCGGAGGCCGAGTTCTTCGATGAGCTTGCGGTAACCTGCCAGGTCGATCCGCCTCAGGTACGCCAAAAGGCGGCGTCGCCTACTGACCATCGCCAGCAGTCCATACCGCCCGTGGTGGTCCTTGTTGTGCACCCGAAAATGGCTTGTCAGGTAGTTGATTCTCCCAGTCAGGATGGCGACTTGAACCGGGGCCGACCCGGTGTCCCGCTCTCCCATCTGGAACTTGCGAATTACTGTCTGCTTGTCAAAGCTCATTAAAAGTGTATCCTCACAAACTGCGGGCCACGAATACTCTTAAGTGCCCTAAAAATACCTTAGCTTGCTAGTATAGCCTGCATCCGTACTGATGTAAAGGCGACTGATGACACTAGATCCGGAACACTTGGTCGGTAGCTCCGTCGGCCCGTACACCATTGACCGCCTGATCGGAGAGGGGGCCTTCGCCTGGGTCTTCAAGGGCCACCGGACGGATAACGGAACTCCCGTGGCTCTCAAGGTGCTCCGACCCATGTACGCCGGCGATCCCCAGTTTGAGGCTCGCTTCCGCAACGAGTTCGAGGTGACCTCCGATTTCAACCACCCCAACATCGTTCGCATTCTGGACGTGGGGCGCGACGGCGAGACGACCTACTTCGCGATGGATTATTATCCCGACTCATTGGCCGGCCGCCTGGAACGGGACGGCCCGCTCAAGGAAGAAGAAGCGGTCGCCCTGGCCCGGGGGGTGGCAGATGCGCTCGAGTTCGCCCACGACGCCGGGATCATCCACCGGGACATCAAAGTCGACAACATCCTCATTGCCGAGGATGGGCGGGCACTGGTGGCGGATTTCGGCATCGCCCGAGCGGTTGCCGGATACGTATCGGCTACCGGACAAAGCATGACCATCGGGACGCCCCATTACCTCTCACCGGAACAGGCCCAGGGCCGAGAGCTGGACGGTCGGAGCGATCTCTATGCGCTGGGAGTAACCTTGTACAAGGCCGTTACCGGCAACATCCCGTTCAGTTCTACCGACTGGTTCGAGCTTGCTCGAATGCACGTTGAGGACCCGCCAGAGGCCCCTCGGAAGCTGCGGCCGGACATCTCGGGCCGCTTGGAGCGCATCATCCTTAGGCTGCTTGCCAAGCACCCCGACGATCGCTACCCGTCCGCGGGGCGCCTGATTGCGGAGCTGGACGAGATCAGAAGCGCTGCCCGCTCCACCGAGACGTTTGGACTGGACCCTGCGGCCGACGGCGTGAGGGTAGACGGCACCAGGCCCAAATGGCTGTGGCCGCTGGCGGCCGTCTTGTTGGTGGTGATGGTGGCGATAGTGGTGGTGCTGCTGGGGCGGAGGTAAGAAGAGCGAGCTCCCTGCTCCCCTACGTCACCCGCCAAACACCCTCAGCAGGTCATTCGTCAGAGCAAGCACCATGATCCCCAAGAGAATCACAAGTCCGAGCTGGCTGAATCGCACACGCAACTCCAGGGGCATCGGCTTGCCACGCACACCCTCGATCAGCAGAAACACGAGCTGCCCCCCGTCGAGTACTGGGATGGGAAGCAGGTTGAGGATCGCCAGATTCACCGAAAAGAGTGCCATGAAGGCAAACAGCGGTACCAGTCCCTGCCGGGCCACCGTCCCGGAGATCTGACCGATGAGGACCGGACCGCCCAGCTCCCGGCCCGAGACGCGGCCGGTCACGAGGCCTTTCAATGTCACGAGAATCAACTTGGCGTCGGCTTTGACCCGGCGTGCCCCCTCAGCGACCCCACCGGCCAGTCCCCAACTAACCCGGCGCACCTGGACGTGGGCGTACACGCCGAGCGAGCCCACCTCGCGCTCGGCTCCCGTAACGGCGTTTTCCTGGGTCGTGGTCTTCGGCTTCGCCGTGAGGGAGATCTCCACGTCGTCGCGATTGACACGGAACTCGACTGCCTGCCCCGCCATGCCCTGCACCAACCGAGCCATCTCGTGCCAATAGCTAATCGGTTCCCCGTCCACACTGACGATCACGTCTCCCGCCTCGAATCCAGCCTCCTCGGCGGCCGAGTTGTCGGCCACCAACCCTATGCGGGCATCGCGCCGGGCACGCAGTGATCTATATAGAGCGGCACGTTCATCGAGCGCGAAGCCGTCGATCTCGATGACTACAGGATCCGCGCCGGCAAAATCGAAACGCAGACGGTCGGAGGTGGGATCTATAACCAGATCTCGGACGTCATTCCACGACTTTACCGTGTCACCATTGATGTGGGTGATTAGGATATTCTCCGGCAGACCGACTAGAAGCGCCGCCGCCGTCGGCAGGGTGAACTCCTCGACGGCTGCCAACGTCGTTGCGGGATCTTCGTAGCGGCCCACAATCGTGGCGAAGACGAAATACACTGCCCAGGCAAACAGGAAGTTCATCGCCACGCCGGCCGAGATCACGATGACCCGGGCCCACAGCGGCTTGTTCTCGAACAGCTTCTCTGGCGGAAACTCTTGAGCTAGCGCGCCACCCTCGAGACCGGCCCTGGCTTCTTCCTGCCCCTCCTTGCTAGCCATCTTGACGTACCCACCAAACGGAATCCACGAAACTACGTATTCCGTCTCCCCGCGACGGAAAGAGAGGGGGGTGGCCGGACCGAGCCCGATGGAGAACCTTGGCACTCCGATCCCAACCGCTTTAGCGGCAGCGAAGTGACCCAGCTCGTGCACGAAAATGAGCACGCCGATGACGAAAATGGCGGCTCCGATAGTCAGCAACACGCAACCTCCGCAGTTTCTCTGGCCCAGCGGTCGACATCGAGTACGGTCTGCAGATCGTCCGCCGGATCTCCACGATGAGTCTGCAATACACTCTCGATTACTACGGCAATCTGGCCAAATGTGATTCGACTTTGCAAGAATGCTTCGACGGCCACTTCATTCGCCGCGTTGAAAGCGGCAGGAGCCGTGCCTCCAGATCGCCCGGCCGCCACGCCCAGTGCAAAGGCGGCGAAGTCATCGCGACGCAGGGGCTCAAATGTAAGGTCTCCGCACGCCACCGGATCGAACCGTTTCACGCCCCCATCAGACACGCGCCCAGGGTGCGTCAGCGCGTAGAGAATTGGGAGCTCCATGGACGGGTATCCAACCTGGGCCAACACCGAGCCGTCAACAAATTCGGTGAAGGCGTGGACTATCGACTGACGATGCACGACGACTTCGATTGCGTCATACCCCAGGCCGAAAAGATAGTGCGCTTCGATCACCTCGAGCGCCTTGTTTGCCAACGTGGCACTGTCGATGGTAATCTTGGGTCCCATGTCCCAGGTCGGATGATTCAGGGCCTCGGCGACCGTCGCCCGGGCCAGGCGCTCGGCATCCCATCCTCGAAACGGACCGCCGGATGCCGTCAGGATGAGACGACGGAGGTCACCTGGCGGCCTACCCGCGATGCATTGCAACACTGCACTGTGCTCGGAATCCACCGGAACGATCTCCCCGCCACCCTCTCTCGCCGCCTGCTGCACGAGGTCTCCGGCCATCACCAACGTTTCCTTGTTGGCAAGCGCCACCCTTTTGCCCGTTTTCAAAGCGGCGATCGTCGCTTCCAGTCCCGCCGCCCCCACGACAGCATTGACCACGATGTCCACATCCGGATGGGTGGCCGCCTCCACAAGGCAGAGCGAACCCGACTCACGGTTGCACGTGGAGCTGTTGGCTCCAGACCATTGGCCGTCTCCGTTCACCAATCCAATGAACCGGGCCCCCGTGTCCTTCCTGATTTGCTCCAGCTTATCGGCAGAACCGAACGCCGTGATCGCGACCACGCTGAACCGGTCCGGGTGACGCCCCACAACACGGAGCGTGCTCGTGCCGATCGAACCCGTACACCCGAGAACCGCGATTCCAGTGCTCATAGGACACCAAACGCGTAGAAGCACATGGCCGACATCGGAATCACCCAATAGAGCGAGTCGAGGCGGTCCAAGACGCCGCCGTGCCCGGGAAAGAACGCACCGGAATCCTTCACGCCTACGGAGCGCTTCAGCAGCGATTCGGCGAGATCTCCGATCTGTCCCAACACTCCCACAACCAACCCGATGACCAGCAGTTGCCAGATTCGGAGGACTATTCCCACCTCGCTGAGTACGAGCAATCCATACGCGACCGCCACGATTCCCGCGCCCACGAGGCCGGATAACGCGCCGGACCATGTCTTACGGGGACTAATCATCGGTGCGAATTTGGGTCCCCCAAACACAGATCCGCCGGTCATCGCAAAGGTGTCGCACAGCCACGTCGTCACCAAGGGCAGAAAAACCAAGACCGTGCCCACCAGAGGCGACGCCCCCTCGACTCCGTGTCGGACCAGCAGAAGGAAGGCCAGCAGTCCCGCGGTATAGCACGGGCCAAAGAACGTGGCACCGAGGGAAAGAGCCGGCTGACCGGAGGGGCTCGAAAACCCGACAGCATACGTCATGGTGGCGATCAGCCAGATCATGCCCCCCATCAACGCCCAGATGGGATCGAGTCCGCCACCCACCTGGAGCAACAAATATGCTGTTACCGGAAACAACACCGCCCCTGCGTACCCCGGGAATGCGAGCGCCTGCACTCCACTCCTGGCCGTCAGCGCGAAGAATTCTCGAGTCCCGAACACTCCCAGAAGGGCCAGGCCTACCACGAGCACCCATCCCCCCAGGTATACCATTCCAACGGCCAGCGGGATGGCAATGGCTGCGACGGCTACCCTGTGAGGCATCTCCCTCGCCATCAGGCACCAACCTTCCCGAAGCGACGTTCACGAGCCTGATAATCCAGGATAGCCTCGAACAGCTCTCCGCGAGTAAAGTCGGGCCACAGCACCGAGGTAACATAGAGCTCCGTATATGCCAGCTGCCACAGGAGAAAGTTCGAGATGCGTTGTTCTCCAGAGGTGCGGATCAAGAGATCCGGATCCGGCCAAGGGGCAGTGTACAACCGCTCCGCCACGGACTGTTCACTGATGTCGTCGGGACCCATAGCGCCCGCCTCCACCTCTTCGGCTATCAGACGAGCCGCCCTGGTCAACTCCTTGCGTCCGGAATATGAAATGCAGAGCCCCAGTTGAAGGCGCGTGCCTTCCTGTGTTTCACGCTCCACCCGTTCGATCGCTGTGAGGGCGCGCGAATCCAAGCGGCTGCGATCGCCCAACACCCTTGTCTTGACGCCATTGCGCCGCAGCTTTACGGTTTCTTTGGAAATGTATTCGTCTAGGAGATTCATGAGCGAGGAGACTTCATCTGCTGGGCGAGCCCAGTTCTCCTCTGAAAAAGCAAAGAGGGTGAGCACCTGAACGCCTGCATCGATGCACCCTTCCACTGCCTCGCGCACGGCTCTCATGCCGTGGTGATGGCCCAGCGTGCGGGGAAGTAGGCGGCTCTGCGCCCACCGCCCGTTTCCGTCCATGATGACGGCGATGTGCCACGGCACATCGCCGTTCATCTTCAACCGGGTGAGGCGGTCTTTGGACATGGGCACAGGGAAGCAGCCCCGATCAAACCTCCATGATCTCAGTTTCTTTGGCCTTCACAAGGTTGTCGAGCTGCTCGATCGCTTCGTCGTGTAACCTTTGAACATCCCTCTCCGTGTGCCGCTTGTCGTCTTCAGAAACATGTTCGACCTTCTTGGCCTTCGAGATCGCTTCCGTGCGGCCGTGGCGAACCGCAATTTTCCCTTCTTCGGCCAATTTCCGTACGACTTTGACCAGCTCTTTGCGGCGCTCCTCCGTCAGCGGAGGCAACGGGATGCGAATGATCGTGCCGTCGTTCGACGGGTTCAGGCCGAGTTCCGACGATTGAATGGCTTTCTCGATCGGCTCGATCAATCCCTTGTCCCATGGTTGAACCGTGAGCATCCGCGGCTCCGGCGCGGCCACCGACCCAACCTGGTTGAGCAGCATCGTCTGACCGTACGCATCAACGCGAATGGTATCGAGCAAGCTGATAGTAGCTTTGCCGCTGCGAATCGTCGCCAGCTCGCGTTTAGTGTTTTCAACCGCTTTCCTCATGGCGATCTTGGCTTCCTTCGTCACTTCAGACAGTGTAGTCATCGCACCAATGTCCCTACGCGCTCGCCCTCGATGACGCGGGCAATCGCGCCTTTCTCGTTGACGTTCATGACGATGATCGGCAGCCCATTTTTCTTGCACAGACCGAATGCGTTCGCGTCCATCACCTCCAGATCGCGGACGATCGCTTCCTGATACGCGAGTTCGGAGATGAACTCAGCCGCGGGATCCTTTCGGGGATCAGACGTGTAAATACCGTCCACATTCGTCGCCTTGATGAGGACGTCTGCCTCGATCTCGAGAGCCCGAAGCACAGCCGCCGTATCCGTGGAAAAGTAAGGGTTTCCCGTCCCGCCGGCGAACAACACGATACGGCCCTTCTCCAAGTGGCGCTGCGCACGGCGGCGAATGTACGGCTCGGCCAACTCCTCCATACGAATGGCAGTCATGACACGCGTGTCGATGTTCTTGCGCTCGAGGATGTCCTGCACCGCCAACGCATTGATCACGGTCGCCAGCATTCCCATATAATCGGCCGAAACCCGGTCCATTCCCTGTTGACTGGCCACCGTCCCGCGCATGATGTTGCCGCCGCCGATCACGAGCCCCATGCTCGCTCCCATTTGGTGGACTTCCTTGATTTCTTCCGTCAGGCGGTCGATCACGGAGAAATCGATTCCAAAGCCAGTTCCGCCCGCAAGCGCTTCTCCGGACAGCTTGAGCAGCACCCGCCGATAGAGGATGTCGGCCACTTATTCCTCTCCTAGTTCGTACCGCACGAATCGCCGCACCACAACCTTCTCGCCTAGCTTCGCCGATGCCTCTGTAACCAGTTGACCGACCGATACCTTGTCGTCTTTTACGAAAGGTTGGTCGAGCAACACCAGTTCCTTGCAGAACTTCTTCATCTTCCCTTCAACGATCTTTTCCCAAACCGCTTCGGGCTTTCCCGATTCTGCAACTTGGGCCTGGACGATCTCGCGCTCCTTCGCAACCAATTCTTCGGGCAAATCGTCTGCTGAGACGGCGATCGGCTGCGCCGACGCTATGTGCAGCGATAGATCCTTCGCCAAGGTTTGAAAATCCTCTGTCCGGGCCACGAAGTCCGTCTCGCAATTCAGATCCACCAACACACCCACCTTGCCATTGAAGTGGACATAGTGACCGATTATGCCTTCCCGTGCGGTTCGCCCCGCCCGTTTTTCGGCCTTGGCCATTCCCCGCTTGCGGAGGATATCAGTCGCCTTCTCCATATCGCCGCCAGCTTCCCCCAGCGCGTTCTTGCACTCCATCATCCCCGCACCAGTCCGTCGCCGAAGCTCTGCAACGTCTTTTGCTGAAATAGCCATTCGTCTTTCGGATTTCCTCATGCCGTCTTCGGCACAAAGCTGCATTTTAGAATTTAGGTCGAATTACCGCTCCACCACCATCTCCTGCCTTCCCCGCCGCAAACACGAACCGCCGCCCTCGAGGCCACTTAGGCCTGGGAAGCGGCGGTCGATGTCCCGAAACATCAGCTGGGGACTACGCCTCGCTCTCTCCTGGAGCCTTCGCTGCGACCGACTCAGCGGAAGACGTCTCCGCTTCACTCCGTTTGGAGTCTACAGCAGCTTTTGGGGAAGTTGCCTCTTCGGTTTCGGATTCACTACCCTCCGCCAAGCTCTCGCCTTCCTTCAAACGGGCAACGATCGCCTCCGGCTTCGGCCGCCTTTTACGGCGCGTACGGCGCCGCTTGCGGTGCTCTTCCACATCACCCTCTCCGGCAGCTTCGGTACTGTAGGTGAAGGCTTGCGACTCCTCAGTGATTTCCTTCAGCGGTACTTGCGAACGGGCTTCGGCAATCACATCGACCACTGCTCCGGTAATCAGCGACACCGAGCGGATGGCATCGTCATTGCCGGGAATAGGTACCGTGATCAGATCCGGATCTGCATTGGTATCGACAATAGCGATCACCGTAATGCTGAGTTTGTTCGCCTCCGCGATGGCGATACGTTCGCGCTGCGAATCCACCACGAACAGCGCTCCAGGGAGCCGCCCCATCCGCTTGATACCCTCGACATTGCGAGTGAGCTTGGTGCGCTCCCGTTCGATTCGCAGCCTTTCCTTCTTGGTGAGAAACTCGAAGGCCCCTTCGTCCATCCCCTGATCGATTTCCTTGAGGCGGCGAACTTGCTTTTTGATTGTGTGAAAATTCGTGAGCGTCCCGCCGAGCCATCGCTCAGTCACGAAGAACGACTCGCCGCGTTCGGCCTCCGACCGAACAATCTGCTTGAGCTGTCTCTTGGTGCAGACAAACAAGATCCCGTCGCCGCGCAATACTACCTCGCGGACTTTTTCCTGCGCTAATTTGATCTGGCGAAGGGTCTTCTGGAGATCGATGAGATAAATCCCAGAGCGCTCGGCAAATATGAACCGACGCATCTTGGGATTCCACCGCCGGGTCTGGTGACCAAAATGGACGCCAGCTTCCAACAAGTCCTGCATGCTTGGATCTACCATATGCCGGATCCGTTTGGGTTGGTTCGTCCACCGCCTTCAACCCCGGCCTCGATCCGCAACCTGCAACGGACACCCAAGAACGAGTCGGGCGGCGTGTGTGATGACCGCAGTCTGCGGCTTACCGTTTGGAGAACTGAAAGCGCTTTCGAGCTCCCGGCTGACCGGGCTTCTTCCGTTCTACCGCGCGCGAGTCTCTGGTCAACAGGCCTTGTTCCCGCAATTTCTTCCGGTGCCTCTCATCGGCTTTGACCAACGCCCGAGCGATGCCCAGGCGCAGCGCGCCCGCTTGGCCGGTCAGCCCACCCCCGTTGACCCGTGCCCATACATCGAACGCTCCGAGCGTGTCCGTAACCGTGAATCCCTGCTGAATGTGCTGGATCAGCGAACGCCGAGGAAAATAATCACCGAGAGTCCGACCGTTGATGTTCCATTTTCCGGAACCGGGGGTGAGGCAGACTCGGGCGATTCCCGTCTTGCGGCGCCCAAGTCCCTGCCAACGAAGTTCAGGCTGTTCGACAGTCATTATCTATCAGAATTCCTAGCTCAAGAGGAGCGGGGTAGGTCGCTGCGCCTCATGCGGATGCCGCGGCCCAGCATACACTTTGAGCTTCTTGCGAAGAACCTGGCGGCCGAGCGTCCCCTTGGGAAGCATACCGAACACTGCCTTCTCAATGACGCGCTCTGGATGTGTTTCGAGCATCTTCGCCACCGGCGTAAACTTCTCGTTGCCGACATAACCCGTGTGACGGAAGTACTGCTTCTGCTCCATCTTCCGCCCGGTCAAACGCACCTTTTCCGCGTTAATAACCACCACGAAGTCACCGCCATCCATGTGAGGCGTGAACGTCGGCTTGTGCTTTCCCCGAATGACCTGGGCTACCTTGCTGGCAAGGCGTCCCAAAACCAAGCCGTCGGCATCAACTACGTGCCAATCGTTCTCGACCTCAGCCTTCTTGAGCATGTATGTCTTCATTCGTGCCGACCAGAACCACCAAGTGCTAACGATGAAAAATCGCGCAATCGATAAAGCTAGCGGGGACAATCGGTTCGGTCAACTGGACGGACCGAGCTCGACCAATGGCGCCCCCTTCTCGACCACGCTACCAGGCTCGACATATATCCGGGTCACGACGCCGTCTTGCGGCGCCTGTATCTCGTTCTCCATCTTCATAGCTTCGAGCACCACCAGTCCACCACCCCCCTCTACCCGCTGCCCCCGCTCCACTTGCAGCCGGAGAATCATTCCCGGCATCGGGGCCTTCACGACCCCCGAGCCGCCTGACTTTACTCCACCGCCGGCCAACTCCCGAAGCCGACGAGTACGTTCGTCCAGCACCCCCACCGCCCGCACCCTGCCCCTCACCTGAACCCGCCACCCGTGGCCGTCGTGCGCCATGGCCAGCGACTCGGTCCTGCCATCTACCTCGAGGTACCGAAGGGGTGTCTCAGGTACCGGATCCAAACGCGCCACCACCCTCCGCCCATCCAGGAACACGTCGTCTCCGTCGATCTCCACAACGAAATGTCGCCCTTCCCCTTCCCCTCCTTCCATCGTCACCTCGTACTTCATGGCGGGTCCCCCTCCCCCAACACGGCAAGGGTCTCGACGTGGCTGGTCTGGGGAAACAAATCGTAGGCCACCACCCGGTGAACGGAAAGAGACCCCATCCGCGCAATGTCTCTGGCCAAGGTGGCCGGATCGCACGATATGTACGCCACCCGCGCTCCCGGGGTGACCTCTCCCCACCGGTTGAGATGCCGGGCGACCCTGGGTGCCAGGCCAGTGCGGGGAGGATTGACGATCACCGCCTGGGGCTCGGCTAGACGATGGAGCACGTCCTCAACTCTACCGGTGATGTGTTTCACTCCTGCTCCGGCCCGCTGCCACGCCCATTCCTTCCCCGCCCGATCTTGATCGACCGACCATGCAGTGGCACCCCGCTCGGCCAAGAGAGATGCCGCTTCGCCAACGCCCCCGTACAGATCCCACACTACTTTCCCGTTGATGTCGCCCAATGAGTCCACCGCCGCGCGGCGAATGGCGCGGGCAAATTCCACGTTGGACTGCTCGAAGGCCAATGCAGCAAACCCCTTCCCCGGACCGGCCACGACCCGTGCCGCCCCACCCCGGGGCTGCCACCAATACGACAATCCGTCTTCGCCGACCGCCTGGCGCAGGGGTTGGGGGTTCCACGGCTCCGCTCCACCACCCACGATGAGATGCAGCCCCCCCTCACGGTCCTCCTTCAGCACCACGAACTCGAGATCATCGGGAAGCAGCGGGATGTGCTGCCGCACCCGGGCCCACAGCCCCATGACGCGATCGCTGGTTATCAAACAGTCTTTCAGCTCGAAGACGACGCCGGGGCGGGAGTGCCGGTGGAGGCCGATCACAGGCCCCCGCGGCGTTGCCTTGGCGGTCAACCTGATCTTGCTCCTGTACCGCCACCCGATCTGTGAGGGTACGATTTCCGGATTCTCCACTTGTAGCCCCCCTATCCTCCGGAGGGCGTCACCCACGATGCTGCGCTTCGCGTCCAGCTGTCCCCCAGTGGAGAGATGTTGGAGCTGGCACCCACCACACTCGTCACGGGTGTAGTGCACGCACTTCGGCTCCACCCGTTCCGCTCCCGGCTCGTTCACTGCCAGGACGCGGGCGCGGACGTAGCTAGGCCGGGTTCGGACCTCTTCGACCTCCACAACGTCACCCGGGCTGGTGCGGGACACGAAGACCACCCGCCCATCCGGGAGCCGACCAACGCCATCACCGCCTGCCGCGATGCGATCGATGGTGATGGCGGTCATCGCCGCCCATCCAAGCGAGCAGCACGCAACCAGGTGGACTCCGCCACCCGCCCGTAGCCGGCGCATATCCGCTCGGGGCTGGCGGTTCGCATGCGTTGGTGTTCGGCCAGGGCGGCGGCGACGGCAATCCGCTCCAACTCGCCGGTGTCGTCCGCTGCGGCGAGCAGCGCATCGCCGTGCTGCTCCAGGTACCCGATGTCGTACGATCCAGCCGCGAACGGCTCATGCTCCAACACCAGACGGTGGAACGGTTGGGACGTGGCAACACCGACGATGACAAGTTCGTCGAGGGCGCGTCGCATTCGTCCGATGGCTGCGGCTCGCGTTTCACCCCAAACGATCAACTTGGCTAGGAGGGGATCGTAGTACAGGCCGATGTCGTCACCTACGGCGATTCCCCCATCCCAGCGCACGCCGGGACCCGACGGAACGTTCAAGTATTGAATAGCGCCCGTGTCGGGCAGGAAGTCGTTGAAGGGATCTTCGCTCGTGATGCGGCATTCGATGGCGTGGCCCTTCGGCTCGACGGAACGACCGTCCGCTTCGATGCGTGCTCCTGCCGCGATGCGGAGCTGTTGCCGCACCAGGTCCACGCCGTAAACCATCTCGGTCACGGGGTGCTCGACCTGAATGCGTGTGTTCATCTCGAGGAAGTAGAAGTTGTCGCTCCCCCCCGGCTCCAGCAGGAACTCCACGGTTCCCGCTCCCACGTAGCCCACCGCTCGTGCGGCGCGCACTGCCGTGGCACCCATTAGCCCGCGCAGCTCAGGGCCAACGGCAGGAGACGGCGCCTCTTCGATGAGCTTCTGGTGTCGCCGCTGAATGGAACATTCGCGTTCACCGAAGTGCACTGTGGTGCCATGGGTATCGGCAAGCACCTGGATCTCGACGTGGCGGGGGTGCTCCATGAACCGCTCCATGTAGATGTCCCCGTTGCCAAACGCCTTCATTGCCTCTGACGTCGCCTGCTGAAAGCTCCCTTGCAGTTCCGTTTCCGAATCGGCCCGGCGCATCCCCTTCCCTCCACCACCGGCTACGGCCTTGAGCAAGACCGGGTAGCCGATCTCAGCGGCTATGACGGCGGCCTCTTTCGGGCCGGCGACGGGGCTGGTCGTCCCGGGCACCACGCTAACTCCGCTTTCCTCCATCCGCCGGCGGGCTTCCGTTTTCTCTCCCATCGCCCAGATCGCCGACGGCGGCGGTCCCACAAAAGTTAATCCTGCGGCCTCCACGGCCTCGGCGAAGTCCGCCCGTTCGGCCAAGAAGCCATATCCTGGATGGACCGCGTCTGCTTCCGTACGCCGGGCGGCGGACAGCAGACGCTCGATGTTGAGATAGGACTCGGCGGCAGGCGGCGGGCCGAGTTCGACCGCCATGTCGGCCGCGGCCACGTGCGGGCTGCGCCGGTCGGCTTCCGAATACACCGCAACCGATTCGATTCCCTCTTCGCGGCAAGCCCGGATGACGCGCAGGGCGATCTCGCCCCGGTTGGCAATGAGGACCCTCTTCACTGCCCATTCCCCCTACAGCGGAATATTCCCATGCTTCTTCGCAGGCATTTTGGCCCGCTTGGTCAGCAGCGTCTCGAGCGCCGAGATCAGGCGCGGCCGGGTTTCCCTTGGGTCTATGATGTCGTCGAGGTAGCCGCGCGCAGCAGCGTGGTAGGGATGGGCGAACTTCTCGCGGTAATCGGTCTCGAGTTCGGCCAATTTCGCCTCCGGGTCTTCGGCTGCCGCGATTTCACGGCGGAAGAGTATTTCCACGGCGCCCTTGGGTCCCATCACGGCTATTTCGGCCGTAGGCCATCCTAGATTGAAGTCCCCACCGACGTGCTTGGAGCCCATCACGTCGTATGCCCCACCGTAGGCTTTCCTCGTAATGAGGGTGAGTTTCGGCACCGTGGCTTCGCAGTACGCGTACAGCAGCTTGGCTCCGTGCTTGATGATGCCTCCGTGCTCCTGCTCGATGCCGGGGAGGAATCCGGGAACATCCTCGAATGTTACGAGCAGAATGTTGAACGCGTCACAGAAGCGAATGAAGCGCGCGCCCTTCAACGACGCGGCGCTATCCAGCACACCGGCAAGAACCGCCGGCTGGTTTGCCACGATTCCGACGGAGTGTCCCCCGAGTCTCGCGAACGCAACAATGATATTTCGGGCGTAACCCTCGTGAACCTGGAGAATCTCCCCGTCGTCGACCACCCGCCGGATGACATCCAGCATGTCGTATGGCTTGTTGGGGTTGTCGGGAACGACGGTCAACAGCTCTTCGTCGCGACGGTCGGCCGGATCTTCTGGACGTTTTGACGGCGCCCCGTCCAAATTGTTGCTTGGGATATAGCCCACCAACCGTCGAATGCCGGTGAGGCACTCCGCTTCGGAATCGTGCACGAAGTGGGCCACCCCTGAGATCTCACCGTGCGTATCCGCCCCGCCCAATTCTTCGGTCGTGACTTCCTCGTGGGTAACGGTTTTAACGACATTCGGCCCGGTCACGAACATATATGACGTACCGCGAACCATGTACACGAAATCGGTAATCGCCGGGGAGTACACGGCACCGCCTGCACACGGCCCGAGGATCGCACTTATCTGCGGCACGACTCCTGAAGCCATCGTATTACGGAGGAAGATGTCTGCGTACCCACCCAGCGAGAGGACACCTTCCTGAATTCGAGCGCCGCCGGAATCATTCAGCCCAATGACCGGCGCTCCATTCCGCACGGCCATATCCATGACCTTGCAGATCTTCTCCGCGTGGGCTTCAGCAAGAGATCCACCGAACACCGTGAAATCCTGCGCGAAAACGTAGACCAGCCGCCCGTCGATCAACCCGTACCCCGTCACCACACCGTCTCCCAGCACCTTTTGTTTGTCGAGCCCGAAATCGGTCGAACGGTGCGTTACGAAGCGGTCGAGTTCGACGAAAGAGCCGGAGTCCAATAGCAAGTCGAGACGTTCTCGGGCTGTGAGCTTTCCCTTTTCGTGCTGTTTCCTAATCCGGTCGGGGCCGCCGCCGAGTTCGGACTCTTGGCGGAGTTTCTCCAATGTGTCGAGCTTGTCGTGAATGCTCATGATCGCTGTGGATGCTCGTTGGTAGCTATGAGAAAGCCCGGGGCACGCCGGCTCGCACGGAATCTCGCACACTATGCCTTCTGGTCATAGTCGTGCCACCTTTTCGCACAGCCGGACACCGGGTCCGAAGGCCGAATCAAGAAAACGCCAACGGCCTGGATGTTGCCAGACCACCGGCGTCGAACTGCTCGGACTCGGGACCCTTACTCGCTCGTCGACTCGGCCTCGGCGGCGGTCTTATCCACTCCTTCACTCTGCGCACCGTCCGCCTCTGCCGCAGAGGTTTCACTCTCTTCCACCCCCGCTTCACCCACCTCGGCCTCTGGTTCTGCCCTAGGCGCTTCAGCGGCACTCGTCTCCGGCGCTGCTGCTTCGTCACCCTCAGGTTTTGGGGACTCCTCGGCGCTCGGTTCCTCGGCCCCCTCCACCACGGGGTTCTCAGGCAGCGGGTCGACCTCATCCAAGAACTCCCGGGCAGCAGCCAAGACGCGATGGTGGATGGGATCGACTTCCACAATGGTCAACGCCACGTGCTGCCCCAACTGCACCTGCTCCTTGACCGGCGGCTTTTCGGGGAGGCCGAGATCGTTCTTCGGCACGAAGCCCTCCAGGTCGTTCTCGAGGTCGACGATCACGCCGTCGTCCTGGAACCGCACGACCCGACCGTTCAACTCCATGCCTACGGGGTATTGCTCGCCGATCTCGAGCCACGGATCCTCTTGGGCCTGTTTCAACCCCAAAGATATCCGCTTGTTGTCCGGGTCGATGTTGAGGATCACCACCTCTACTTCGTCCGTCTTCTTCACTATCTCGGAGGGGTGCTGCACCCGTTTGGTCCACGACATGTCCGAAATATGAATCAGTCCGTCGGTGCCTGGCTCGATTTCAACGAAGGCTCCGAAGGACGTCAGGTTGCGCACCTTGCCGGTGATCCGCGTACCCACGGGGTATTTCATCGGAAGCACCATCCACGGATCTTGCTCGGTTTGCTTCATGCCGAGGGAAATCTTCTCTTCCTGCTGATCCACCTTGAGTACGACCGCTTCGATAGTCTCGCCAATCGACACCACGGTGGACGGATGGCGTACCGTGCGGGTCCAGCTCATTTCGCTGATGTGCACGAGGCCTTCGATGCCCGGCTCGAGTTCGATGAACGCCCCGTAATTGGTGATGCTGACGACCTTGCCCTGCAGCCGTGAGCCCACGGGATACTTGTCGGCAACGTTTTCCCAGGGATATTCCTGTAGCTGCTTCACGCCGAGAGATATCCGCTCCCGCTCCCAGTCGATGTCGAGAATCTTCACTTCGACGTGGTCACCGATTGTCACTATCTCGGACGGGTGGGTGACGCGCCCATAACTCATGTCGGTGATGTGAAGCAGACCGTCTACTCCGCCGAGGTCGATGAACGCTCCGAAGTCAGTGATATTCTTCACGACACCGGTGCGTACCTGGCCTACTTCTAGCTCCTTCATTAGCTCATCGCGTTTAGTCGCACGCTCGGCTTCGAGAATCACCCGGCGCGATACCACGATGTTGCGGCGACGCTTATTGAGCTTGATGATCTTGAATTCATAACTCTCACCAAGAAGCTCGTCGATGTTGGGCACGCGACGGAGGGCGATCTGGCTGCCCGGTAAGAACGCGTCCACACCCATCAAATCGACGACAACACCACCCTTGATCTTCTTGTTGAGAGTTCCCTGCACGGGCTCGTCGTTCTCGTACGCAGTGCGGATCTTCTCCCATACCCGCATGAAGTCGGCCTTCTTCTTCGAGAGTATGACTGCGCCGCCTTCATCCTCCAGACTCTCGAGGAACACCTCCACCTCGTCACCCGGCTTGATGTCTTTGGCGTTCTTGAATTCGTCAATCGACACCGCCCCTTCCGACTTAAAACCAACATCGAGAATCACATGTGTGTCTGTTACACGCAGCACCTTGGAGCAAACGATCTCGCCTTCGGCAATGCTCTGCATGGTGCCCTCGTACAGCGCCAGCATTTCGGCATATTGTTGGTCGGAATATTCCTCGTCGCGGAGATCGGGGCGGACACGAATTGTCGACTGGGGGGGGGGGGCGGTTGAGGGTTCGGAATCTTGAGGTACTTCTACCATGGGACTTCTGGTTAGAGGGTTAAAAGATCGTTTAGCATAAGCCTGTTAAACTAGACCCGGGAGGGACGTGGGTCAAGCTAATCGAAGTACTCACGGGCTCTCTCGACCACGGCAGCCACCTGTTCCTCAAACGCCAGATCCGTCGTATCAATGTGAATGGCATCCGCGGCCGGCCGCAGAGGAGAAACCGCACGATTGGAATCGAACTCGTCCCTGCGTTGAAGGTCGTGGGAAAGCTGCTGGATCTCAGGCGTGGCTCCGTCCATCCCCTGCTCGAGGGCACGCCGTCGGGCTCGCTCACCGACCGCCGCCGTCAGGTAGATCTTGAGCACGGCATCCGGGAAGACAACGGTGCCGATGTCCCGACCGTCCGCAACCGCGCCTCGAGGGTGTCGGGCCACTGCCTCCCGCAACGCCGCCGTGACCCAGGTTCGAACCTCGGGCAACGCCGATACCTGCGATACGCGCTCGGTGACCCGTGCAGAGCGGATTTCCTTCGAGACATCTACCCCGGCGACGATCGGACGGAAGCCGCTGCCCACATCGCGAAGCTCCACCCCCTTGGCTTTCGCGGTCTCAACCACCAGATCCCCATCCCCCGGAACCGGTACAGCTGCATCCAGAGCGGCCAGCGTCACCGCCCGATACAGGGCACCGCTGTCGATGTGCGCCAGGTTTAGCTGCCTTGCGACGGCCTTGGCGGTCGTGCTCTTTCCCGAACCCGCTGGTCCGTCTATCGCTATGACCCGACTAGCCACGCGGGGCGGGGGCGGAGACCACCAGTTCGAGATCGCGGAAAAAACCGGGGTAACTGATCCGGGGAGATTCGCGTTCGGACAGACGCAGAGAGGCGCCGGGCATCCGGCTCATGACAGCGAAGGCCATCGCCATTCGGTGGTCGAACCCCGTTTGGACTGCTCCCCGCGGAGGCCGCGACAGGCCATCCACGTACAGCACGTCACCGGCCACACGGCAATCCGTCCCCACGGAATCGAGGTTGGCGGCCAAGAGAGTCAATCGATCGCTTTCCTTTACTCTGAGCTCCGAGACGCCGCGGAATGTGGTCGTCCCCGAGGCGGCGCTCGCCACTACCGCCAACACCGGAATCTCGTCGATGAGTGAAGGCACTTCGTCGGCATGTACCTCCGTACTCGATAGAGCTGATCCTCTAACGATCACATTTCCGACAGGCTCTCCCAGAAATTCCGAGACCTTCCGAACTTCGATGTCGGCACCCATTCGGCGTAACACTCGAATGAACCCAATACGTGTCGGATTGATCGCTATCTCGCGCAACGTGACCTCCCGTCTGCCCACTAGCAACGCGGCGGCGATCAAGAACGCCGCAGACGACGGATCGCCCGGTACGCTTGCCGTGAACGGGGAAATGGAATCCACCGGTGTCAGGCGAACCGTGGTCTCTCGAACCTCCACTGCGGCCCCGAGGGCTCGGAGCATCCTTTCCGTATGGTCTCGGGATCTTACCGGCTCTGTCACGGAGACCACGACTCCTCCGACGAGGCCGGCGAAGAGAATGGCGCTCTTCACTTGGGCACTAGCGGTGTCGGAAACGTAGTCGATGGGCTGCAGCGGACCGCCTCGAATTTCCAGCGGGAGTCCGTCCCCCGCGAACTCCGTGATGGAGGCTCCCATCTGTTGCAAGGGTCTGGTCACCCGCCTCATCGGTCGCCGCCGGAGCGATGCATCACCGGTCACCCGAGCCGGGAAGGGGCATGACGCCAGCAGGCCGAGCAGGAACCGGGCGGCGGTTCCCGAATTGCCGCAGTTCAAACTCCCGTTGGGCTGCGCGAGACCTCTCAACCCCTTTCCAACTACCCGCACGCTCCCGCCTCGCAACGGCGACATGCAAATCCCAAGTCGTCTCAGGCCACCCGCCATGGAGCGTGCATCCAACGATGTGAGGGGGTGCTTGATAGTGCTCTCGCCGGTGGCCAGCGCGGCCAGCACGAGCGCACGGTGTGTCAGGCTCTTGTCCCCCGGCAACTCCATCTGGAATCCCGCCGTCACTCCGAAAGATTCCTCCTGAAATCGGCTCCCTTCTCGAGCCACTGCGCTATCGCGTCGCTATCTCCGTGCTGCAGTGCCGTCGCCAACGATTCCAGGTGGCGCTGGAATGACTCGACTGACTTCAGCAGCGAACGTCGATTCAACTCCATCAGGTCTCGCCACATTTCCACGCTGCTCGCCGCAAGGCGGGTGGTGTCGCGAGCACCGGAGCCGAACTTCGCGTCGCTCGGGGCGTTGTGCGCCAACGTCACTGCCAGCGCCGAGGACACCACCTGTGGCAGATGACTCGTCCACGCTACGGCTTCGTCGTGCAATGCGGCGTCCACCAACATCGGAGACGCACCCAGCAAGCACCAGAAATCCATCACCTGCAGGGTCGAGGGGTCGTCACCTTCATTGGCGGACACGTAGACCACCGCCCCGTCGAGCATGTCCAGACGAGCCGCTTGGAACCCGGTTTCGTGCGTTCCAACCAATGGGTGGGAAGCCACAACCTTCGAAGCCAACCCGAGCTTCAGCGCCTGCTTGAGCATCGGGGTTTGAACACTCGTTGTATCGGTTACGACGACAGCGCGTTGCCGTATGCTCTCTTTCAGACCATCGAGCAGTTGGAGATTTGTTCTCGGTGGAGCGGCGAGCACGATCAGATCGGATTGGTCGATCACAGCTTCCGGGGACGATACGATCGCCGTCACCGCGCCGGCTCGCACCGCCGCCGCCCCGTCCTTCCCTCCGGCCGCGAACCCAACCACTTGCGACAGACCGGCACGCGTCGCCGACCACGCGATCGACCCCCCGATAGCCCCCAGGCCGATCACACCGACGCGTTCAGGACCCAAATGCCCTCCCTGTACCGTATGATGGTTATTCTCCTGGTCTAGCGGCGATCCCGAGCCATTGGCAACCGAGTGCAGCGCCTGACGGCGCCGCTCGAGCCTCATACCGCTCGGCTGGAATGTAGTCCGGTCCGACTTTCCTTGACATCCTCGACGAAAGACCCGATTCTCGCCGTTCATCTGTCTCCCGGAACCTGACTTCGAAGAGGCGCGCGATGCCGGTGAAAGACATTCAGAATTTGTTGACCGAGAAGCGCAGTTTCGCTCCACCAGAGGGATTTGCCGCGTCGGCCGTCTGCGGCAGCCTGGAAGAGTACAAGCGTCTGTATGACGAGTCGATCAACTCACCCGACACCTTCTGGAGTCGGGTGGCCGGGGAGCTGCACTGGTTCAAGAAGTGGGACACTGTCTTACAGTGGAACCCTCCTCACGCTAAGTGGTTCGTGGGCGGGGAAACGAACATCAGCTACAACTGCCTGGACCGCCACCTCGACGGCCCGCGGGCGGACAAGACAGCCTTCATCTGGGAAGGTGAGCCCGGTGACACCCGAACGCTTACATATCGCGAGCTACACCGCGAGGTGTGCAAATTCGCGAACGTCTTGAAGGGTTTGGGCATCACGAAGGGCGATCGCGTTTGCATCTATTTGCCGATGATACCGGAGTTGCCCATAGCCATGCTGGCCTGCGCCCGCATTGGCGCCGCCCACAGCGTCGTGTTCGGAGGTTTCAGTGCCAACGCCTTGGTCGATCGCATCACCGATCAGGAGGCCAAGGCCGTGATAACAGCGGACGGGGGCTGGCGTCGCGGCACGGTGGTGGCTCTCAAAGCCGCCGTCGACGAGGCGCTCCCCCGCACCCCGTCGATTGAAAGCGTAATCGTTGTGAACCGTACCAACTCCGCTGTCGAGATGCAGGCGGGCCGCGACCATTGGTGGCACGAACTCATGGACGGTGCGGACGCCGAGTGTCCGACCGAGCCCCTGGATAGCGAGCACATTCTCTACATCCTCTATACGTCCGGCACCACAGGTAAGCCGAAGGGCATCGTGCACACCACGGGTGGATACATGGTCGGGACTTACCTTACGAGCAAGTACGTCTTTGATCTTCGCGACGACGACGTTTTTTGGTGCACGGCCGACATCGGATGGGTCACCGGGCATTCGTACGTCGTATACGGCATCCTGGCAAACGGCGCTACGGCGGTCATGTACGAGGGTGCTCCCAATCACCCGGCTCCCGATCGATTTTGGGACATCGTGGAGCGACACCAGGTCACCATCTTTTACACCGCGCCCACGGCGATCCGCACATTCATCAAATGGGGCGATGAACACCCGAAGCGCCACGACCTCTCTACACTCCGACTTCTGGGCACGGTAGGCGAGCCCATCAACCCGGAAGCGTGGATGTGGTACCACGAGGTCATCGGCAACGAGCGCTGCCCTATTGTCGACACGTGGTGGCAAACCGAAACCGGTGCCATCATGATCACTCCCCTGCCCGGCGCAATCTCCACAAAGCCCGGTAGCGCCACGTTGCCGTTCTTCGGTGTGGATCCCGACGTCGTCAACGAAGACGGTGAGAGCGTCGCACCCCCAAACGGTGGCTTTCTCGTGATCCGGAAACCCTGGCCCTCGATGCTCCGCACATTGTACGGAGATGACGAGCGCTATCGGCAGCAATATTGGTCACAGATTGAAGGTTGTTACTTCACGGGCGACGGTGCCCACACCGACGACGAGGGATATTTCTGGCTGCTCGGCCGCGTCGACGACGTGATCAACGTTGCCGGCCACCGCATGGGCACGGCGGAGGTAGAGAGCGCGTTGGTGAGTCACGAGGCGGTGGCCGAGGCTGCCGTCGTCGGATTTCCCCACGAGATCAAGGGTGAGGGCATCGCAGCCTTTGTGACGCTGCGCGGCGACGTCGATCCCGACCCCGATCTCAAAGCAGCCCTAGGAAGGCACGTCAAGAACGAAATCGGCGCCATCGCCAGACCCGATCAGATTCGGTTCACCGACGCGCTGCCGAAGACGCGATCGGGTAAGATCATGAGGCGGCTCCTTCGCGACGTCGCCGCCGGCAAGGAAGAGGTCGGCGACACTACGACGCTGGAGGATTACAGCGTCCTGGCGAAGTTGCGGGAAGCCGATGAAGGGTAGGATGGCCCGCAAGATCGGATACTCCGTCGCGCCCTCGAGCAGCGAGTCCAGCACATTCCAGTTCAGCAATCCGTCGCTGGACCTCGGCTCGAGGAGCTTGAACACCAGCCTGCCCAACGGCTGTTCCGTCCGGACCACTGCCGTGCGTAATTCGATCGCTCGGCACGGGTCAGGAGATTTTGCAAACTCTGACCGGTGACAGCGATGGGAAGGCACAAGCTGCCAAGCAAAAGGCAAGAAGTATGCATGTTCGTGTGGGGTTGCGGGTTGTATCGAAATATTCTTTGCTCGGCTCCCAGGTGCCAGTCAGCCCACTAGGCTAAGGAGCCAGGCACATGCGAGGCCACCGTAGATCCCCAACATGTATCCGGCAACCGCCATCAACAACCCGACTGGCGCCATGGCCGGTTTATACACGCCCGCAACCACCGGCGCCGAAGCGGCGCCTCCGATGTTTGCCATGCTTCCCGTAGCAATGAAGAACAGCGGGGCTCGTACCAGCCTCGCCGCTCCCAACAGCATGGCCACATGGCACGGCGCTCGGCCTCGTCTCGAATGACACTCGCACCCGCCAGCGCCGCCTCTCGCAGCAACTGGCCGCGGGCATTGTCGCCCCGCGCTTTTAGTCTGCACTCGAGCGTTTTCATGCCTTTGATCGTGACGCTCATTCTTTTAGGCCGCGCTCGGGTTGGACCTGACCTCGTCTGGCTTTCGCAGGCGTCCACCGCATCGACGTCTACACTCCACTTGCCGTCTACGTGCTTACCGCGGAGTTGTCAGCGGCCACCCTTATGGAGACGGACACGGCTGGCGGCTGACAGCCGTGAGTTTGCCTCGGCGATGACCTGCGTGTTATGGCGGCGCTCCGACGGCTTGCGCTCTCTGCCGCGGCGGCTGATATTTATGGTTGCAGCAACCCTTGCTTCACTTACCTGGGTCGGATTGCGAAGACAGGAGGCCACCCATGCGACGTGCAGTGCCATTTCTCCTCTTGACCGCCGCGATGTCAGGGCGATAACCCCGTGGGACCCACGGTGCCGGGTCTGCACGAAAGACTGACATCTCCTCCAGATCTCAGCGGATTACTGCCGCAACTCGAGCGGCGTGTATTCATTCACTACCGGCGTGGCTTCGCGAAGCCGGAGGGTAAGGGCAAGACCACCAAGAGTAACACCTCGCAGTGCTTTTCGCTCCTGGCGAAGGGGGCCAGCTGGAAGACGGTGGAGCCCTACCGCACCACGTTCGCGGTGCCTGTGGGGATGTGGGAATTCAATAACAACATCTTCGGTGAAGAGGAGAACGTCGCGTCGGAGGACATTGAGGAGTTCACCGGCGACCTCGATAACATCAACACCGCCCAGTTCGGCCCTTACCCCAATCCCAATGTGATCGCCGTTACGGTGGTGTGGGGCGTCTTTATTGGACCGCCATCGGGGCGCCGCCTCGTCGAGTGGGATATGCTGATGAACGACTGGTTCGCCTGGGGGGACGGGGACCCAAACAAGATGGATATCGCGAATATCGCTACCCACGAGCTTGGTCATGCAGCGGGCCTTGGCCATCCGCCGGATGAATGCACCGAAGAGACGATGTATGCATTCGCGAGTGCTGGCGAGACCAAGAAGCGGTCGCTCGAGGACGGTGATCGAGCGGGCATTCTCGAGCTGTATTAGTCAGCTACCAGCGGCCAGCTCTTTAGGCGTGCGAGAGCTGGGAGCTGGCAGCTCGAAGCTGATACGGGACGTGGCGCAGTCCGGTTGACCTCGCGGCCGAAGGCGATCCGGGCGAGCCGAATCGTTTCGGGCGCTCGGGCTTTGGCGTGCGCACTTGAATGGCGTTGAACTTCGCTCGCTCTGCTTGCTCGCGGACTCCGCGGCGTCAGGGGGTCGAAAGGAATTTCATTAGGTTGCGGTAAGGCAGGTTTCCGCGGGACGTGGCCGAGAAACGGTGGCGCCGCCTGATCATGCGGGCCAATCCACAACATTCGACAATACCTCCCGACACACCAGATAACAGATGGAACGCTTCGGCTTGACACACAGATTTGCTCGGATGTCGGCCCTCGTAGCCACCCTGATCCTCGCGGCATGCTCGGTGAATCCCGCGACCGGCGAGCGCCAACTCATTCTCATCGGTGAAGGCCGAGAGATCCGAATGGGCCGAGAAGCCGACCAGCAGATCACCGCCTCCCTCGGCATGTATGACGACTCCGCATTGCAGGCATACATCACCCAACTCGGCAATCGCCTGGCTGCGCGTTCCGAGCGGCCCGGATTGCCGTGGAGCTTCAAGCTTGTAGACGATCCGATCGTGAACGCGTTCGCCCTGCCGGGCGGGTTCATCTACATCACGCGCGGGATCATGGTGCACTTCACCTCGGAGGCGCAGCTGGCGTCGGTGGTAGGCCACGAGATCGGACACGTAACCGGACGACACTCGGTGGAGCAGCTCAGCAGGGCACGGCTGGCACAGGTCGGGCTGGTGGCTGGTGCGCTGTTTGGTCCGCAGGAACTCCAAGGCTTGTTGGGCGCCGCGAGTGCGGGCCTCGGACTCCTGTTTCTCAAGTTCGGGCGCGATGACGAGCGGCAGGCAGATGATTTGGGCCTCCGCTACATGGACCGGGCGGGCTATGACCCTCGCGAAATGCCCGGAGTTTTTACCATGCTCGGACGCGTGAGCGCGGCGGCTGGAGGCGGCGGCCGTGTGCCCGAGTGGCTGTCGACCCACCCCAACCCCGAGAACCGCGAAGAACGCATCGAGCGGGCCATCGCCGCCTTGGGACAAGATTTCAGCGAGCGTGCAGTGGGACGTGACTCCTACTTGGACCGGCTCGATGGAATGGTGTTCGGCCCCGACCCGCGGGACGGTTTCTTCGACGGAGCGCTCTTCATGCACCCGCGGCTGCGCTTCAGGTTGACGTTTCCAGAAGGTTGGCAAACACAAAACCAGCGTCAGGCGGTTGTCGGAGTGAACGACAGCCAGGACGCGATCATTCAACTGTCACTCGCCTCGCAGTCGACTCCCGACGGCGCTGCCCGGGCCTTCTTGTCCCAGGACGGGATGGACGGTTCCACACCGCGCCGAACCACGATCAACGGACTCCCCGCGGTTACGGCGAACTTTCAGGCGACCACCCAACAGGCAACGTTGGTGGGAAGCGCCGCTTTCGTTGCCCATGACGGCAACGTCTTTCAGCTTCTGGAATACGGCACCAGTAGCGCCTGGCGGTCGGCCCGCGACGAGGTGCAGCGTACGTTCGGAAGCTTCGGTGAGTTGCGGGACCCGGAGGCGCTGGGCGTGGAGCCGCTGCGGGTAGACATCGTCACCTTGCCGAGTGCGATGACGCTTCAGCAGTTTGCCGAGCGTTACCCGTCAGAGATCTCCGTCGAACAACTCGCACTCATCAACCAGCGGGAAGTTGGTGCAACGATTGGGGCGGGCACGAAGCTGAAACGAGTGGTGAAGTAAGGATAGAACGGCCCACCCAAGCCGCCACGCCAAACAGACAGCGTCGTGACGACGCCATTAGGCGCGGCGTGGTTGGTCTCAGACTATCTTGAACACCTGCCCGCCGCCAACCGCAGAACCTCCTACACGCTGACACTGGTGAGGGCACCCGGCGGTGAGACGGTCTCGCTGGTCACCACGTTTCCCAACGAGATGGTAGCCGAGGCACTCGCCGCCCAACACATCAGGCAACTCTCGCACTGGACGACGATCAGGCGGGAGTATACCTGGGGCAAGAGTCGGTTCGATTTTCTCCTCGACAAGGGTGACGATGAGCGAATGCTGCTGGAAGTAAAATCAGTCACCCTGGTCGACGGAGACCGGGCCCTGTTCCCTGACGCCGTGACGGCACGCGGGGCGCGGCACGTACGGGAGCTTGCAGCCGCTACGAGTGAGGGTATGGATGCCGCCGTGCTCTTCGTGGTTCAACGCCGCGATGCGGCCAGCATAACTGCGGCCCGTTCCATCGACCCGGTGTTTGCCGATGCGTTGGCCGAAGCGCATGAAGCCGGTGTGCTGCTCCTCGGCTACCGCTGCAATGTCACGACCGAGAAAGCTAAGCTTACCCGACCGATCCCTGTTCTCATCGACTAGCCCGCATGTGGATGCCGGTTTCGCGATGACCAAACGGGAGGCAGAGCTTGACTCGGTATTAAGAATGCGTCATGTTCGTTAGACCTAATTATATAATTAGGAACTGCTGATTTCACCGGCCAGACATCTCCCTGAGCTGTTACCGGAGATTGACGTGACGAGAATGAGAATTGGCAATTCTGCAGGCATCCTGGCCCTGAGCCTCGTGGTCGCCCCCGCCCTCGCCCCTGCCCCCTGCGGTGCTCGGCAGGCAGCGACTTCCCCCCTGGTTACCGACCGACCCGACTTCACCGAAAGCGCGCTGGCGGTGGCCCTCGGAGTCTCACCTGTGAAAGGTTTCGGGTGCCAGGACTTCCGTCGACTCACTCCCACTCGATAGTCCCCGGTGGCTTCGACGTGATGTCCAAAGCGAGGCCGGATATTCCCGGCAACCCTAGGATGCTTTCCCGAAGATCCTCCACCAGCGCTCCCGGAAACTCGACCGGCGAAGCCGTCATCGCCCGTTGCGAGCGCACTGGGCGTACTACCACCAACTCCCCTGCTCCTTCATCGAACTCCAAGGGAACCAGCACGGTGGGACACTGCCAGACTTCATCGTAGAGGTCGTGACGTATCAGCGCCTCCGTCACTAGATGATCCGCCTCCCGCAGCAGGTCGAGACGCTCGCGTGTCACGGTGGCTGCCAACGGACGCACGGCCCTGGGTGCCGTGGGTACCAGGTTCCAGATGCAGCGGTTGATGCCCGGCACCTCCGCCGTGATCGTGGAGGCGGCTTCGAGGAGAGTCGACCACGAAGCATTGCCGCTCAGCAGGACTGGATGTTCGTACGCCCGGAGATCAGCCTTGACACCCACCGACCTGATTGGAAGGGGCAACGCTTCCAACTCGAAGCGGCGACCGAGTTCTCGAAGTTGGGATTCGACGGCATCCAATCCCGTGCCGTCTGCCGCGCCGTCGTTGCACAACAGCCGCACGCCCAAGCCGGGACCCGGGAAAGGATGCCTCCACAACACGTGATGAGGAATGCCGAGCCGCTGGCCCAGCTCACGCACCTCCACCTTGTACAACTCGACGACGGGTTCCACGACGTTCCCCTCGGCAATCATCTGTTCGATGATGGGGATACGGTTGTGGTGGGTCTTGATGGTGTCGGCTCGCTTGGTCGCTCCGGTTTCGATGGTATCGGGGTAGATAGTGCCTTGAGCAAGGAGATGCGTTTCGATGCCGAGTCGCTTTGCTGCGTCTTGGAAAACGCGAATGAACGTCTCGCCGATGATATTGCGTTTTTCCTCGGGGTCGATCACGCCGTGCAGCGCCCGAAGAAAGGTGTCGCCGGCATCGACGAAGTGGAGATTCTCCTCCAATCCCAACTCACCGAACAACTCCACCACCTGCCGGCTCTCGTCCTTCCGCATGAGGCCGTTGTCGATGTGCAACAGTTGAAGTCGTTCCGGACCCAGCGCTTGTCCGATGATAACCGCCGCCACCGTCGAGTCCACGCCGCCCGATGCAAGCAGAAGAACAGACCTGTCGCCCACCTGAGCGCGGATCTTGGACTTCTCCTCGTCGATGAACCCTTCCATGGTCCAGGAGGGTCGGCAGCCGCAGATCTCGAAGATGAAATTCGCAATAATCTGGTCGCCATGGATCGTGTCGTCGACTTCGGGATGGAACTGTAATCCGTAACGCTTGAGGGAATCGGAGCCGATCGCGGCGTACCTATGGCCCTCGGCTCCTTCCGCGGTTGCGGTGTAGCCAAGCTCCTGGAAAGCCGGTCCGATCCCGGTCACGGAGTCGTAATGACTCATCCACACCTGCTCTACCGGGCCGAGGCCCTTGAAGAGGCCGTTCTCTTGCGACAAGTGCAGATTTGCCCGGCCCCACTCGCGCCCGCCATGCACGACCGTGCCGCCGTAGTACTTCGCTATTTCCTGGTGGCCGAAACAGAATCCCACGATCGGCACGTCCAGGTCGTAGATCTCTTTCGTGTAGCCCGACTCTTCTCCGTGCGAGGAAAGGCTCGGGCTTCCCGAGATGATGATCCCCTTGTAGGGGGAAAATGTTTCGATGGGGTCTTCAGGCTGGCGGATTTCGGCCAGGACCCCATGGCGGCGGACTTTGGTGGCAATGAGGTGGGCGTATTGCCCTCCAAAGTCAATCACGGCGATGGTGTCGTGTTCCATGGCCTAAAGATAGCAGGCGGCGGAAGGGAGTCGTTAGCTCTCACCCGGAGGCTTCAGCCGACCTCGTCCGAGCAGCAAGAGCATCAGTGACGACAACGTGCGGCATCTCATGTACATGCGGTTCATTATCTCCTTAATTCAGTTCACATCGCTCGCCAATCGCCTGACGGGCCGGCTGAACACGAAGAACAACAACCCGGTTCCGACGACGATCATGCCGACCGTGGAGAAAATCTTTTCAACCGGTAGCGATTCCATCCGTCCGGCAACGAGCCCCGCAATCAGATTCCCCAGCGCGGTGCCCATGAACCAGATACCCATCATCTGCCCCACCAGTGGAGGTGGCGAGAGTTTCGTCACACTGCTCAGGCCCACCGGACTCAATGCAAGCTCCCCCACCGTGTGAAAGAAGTACGTGACGATGAGCCAGGTCGGGCTCACCAACTGTCCGCCGGCGGTGTAGGACGCGCCCCAGGCGAGGACGAAGAATCCGCATCCCAACAGCGTGAGACCCGACCCGAACTTGACGGGGATCGACGGGGATCGCTCGCCCAGCCATACCCAGAGCGACCCTGCGACGGGAGCGAGGATGATGATGAACAGAGGGTTCACCGATTGCAGCCAGCTGGCCGGCGCTTCGAACCCGAACACGCTGCGGTCGGTGAGGCGCTCGGCAAAGAGGTTGAGGGATGATCCGGCCTGCTCGAACCCGGACCAGAACATGGCCGCGCCCAGAAACAGGATGAAGATGTACACCACGCGCTTCTTCTCCGCCGGCGTGAGGCCACCCAAGACGAGCAGATAGGCAAAGTACAGAACGGCGAGTGACACGATGAAGATGCCGGTGCCCTGGGCGACGCGCTCCAGGTCGAGGGCGATCGCGCCCATGCTTTGCAATAGCGCGAGCACGACGACGAGTCCCACCGTGATGCCGATGCCCATCAGGAGCTGCTGCTTCGCCTCAGAGACGCCGTCGCGCACCTCGGGATGAAGATGTCCCGCCTCTCCGAGATACTTGAGCCCCACTTTGTACTGCACCAGGCCGAGCACCATGCCGACACCTGCAGCGCTGAATCCCAGGTGCCAGTTGATGTTCTCGCCCAGGAAACCGACGACCAGCGGGCCGACTAGCGCTCCGACGTTGATTCCCATGTAGAAAATGGAGAAGCCCGCATCGCGACGCGCCCCGCCGTCGGGATAGAGGTCGCCCACCATGGCGCTGACGTTGGGTTTGAGCAGTCCGGTGCCGACCACGATCAGCATGAGGCCGGCGAAGAAGGTCAAGGTGGTGGGAATCGCCATGCTGAAGTGTCCCGCGGCGATGATGGCGCCCCCGGTGAACACGGCCCGTTGCTGTCCGAGAATCCTGTCAGCGATCCAGCCGCCGGGCAGCGCCAGCAGGTAGACGCCCGCCGTGTACATCCCGTAGATGGCCCCTGCCTTGGCGTCGTTCAAACCCATGCCGCCGGTCTCGATCGCGTTGACCAGGTAGAGAATGAGAATCCCCCGCATGCCGTAGTAGGAAAATCGTTCCCACAACTCCGTGAAGTACAAGGTGGCTAACCCCCGGGGGTGCCCGAAGAACGTTCGCTCTCCTGGTGACGTTATCTCAGAACTCGTCATGTGCAGTATCTTATTAGCCTCCGCACGTTCCGCCGCTCCCGAATCCGCTCACGACGTCGACCACGGCTGCGGGCCGCTCGTCCTGGATGAAATACCCGGATCGGGCAACCGTATCTATCGTGAACGACGGCAATCGCTCGGCCAGCAAGATTACCTCCTCCGACGGAGGTCCGGCATCGTGTTTCGTGTCACCCACCAGCAGGACCACGGGACACACGATCGCCCATAGGTGATCGCGCAACAACTCCGGCTCTTCGGCCCGTGCCATTTCTTGATACGCTTTGATGGTCGCCCGAGGGTCCCGGGCGAGTCCGCTGGTATACTCCCGCACCACCCTTGTGCTCACCCAGGAGTCGTCGAACGACATGGTCTTCATGTCATGATAGAGCATTTGCTGCATAATCCGGTGCACGTCGAGCATGCGGGTGACCAGCGCAAAGCGCATCCAACGGCGAAAGCCTTTGGTCGTGGCGGTTCACCAGGACCGCCCTCCAGCGACACGATGCCTCTGACGAACTCCGGTCGCCGATACGCCACGCGCATGGCGATCGACGCACCCAATGAATGACCCAAGAAAACAGCCCCTTGAATGGACAGCGTGTCGAGGACCGCAGCGACCCGGTCCGCCTGAGCCGTGAGCGAGTAATCGGCGTCCTCAGGGCGTGAGGAAGTTCCCATCCCCAAGGGTTCGATGGCAAACTGCGGCCTATGATCTGGTTCGGATGCGCACGCTGGTTCTGGCCGGAGGTGTCTCCTAATGGGCCTAGAATGGTTCAAATCGCTTGACAATACGCCGAATGGGCGAGAGGGCGGAGCACCGGATCAGGAGAAACCCCTCTTTCGAGGCAGCAACCACCGCCCCCAAAGCCCAATTTCAGCGACCTGCTAGACTGCTACGCAGTACAAGCGGTATACGTGGATGTCTCTGTTCAGGTAGCTGCCCGTAATCCCGGCCAAAAACACCTGCCACGCCCGGAACGTCGGCTCGCCGACGGCCTCCGTCATCACGTCCCGATGGACCATCATCCGCTCGTACCAGGCCACCGTCGTCTTGGCGTAATGCGGGGTGAGGTTGACGACCCGCTCCATCTGAAACCCGTTCTTCTCCAGCGCCCGGACGTGCTCGCCGACCGTAAACCAGTGAAACCCGGGCCAGACGTACCTCTTGTTGAAGGCGATACCCACGTCGAAATCGAGCGGCCGGCGCTTGTGCGCCGTCATCAGGGCGTGGTGTAAGTAGCGTCCCCCCGTTTTGATACGCCGGCGCACCTGCCGCACGTAGGGAACCCGGCCCCGGGGTCCGACGTGGCTGATCATGCCCGTAGAGGTGATGTGGTCGTAGACCCGGTTGTCGCTCCGGTAATCACCCTCGTTCAGCTCCCACCGCTCGGGATCGAAGCGGGCCAGCATCTTGGCGCCCTCGGAGACCTGGTTGTGCGAGTGGGTCCAGCCAACCACCTTGCCGAACGGGTGATTCTCCAGCGCAACGATCAGCTGACCGCCGTACCCACAGCCAACGTCGAGGAGTCTTTCTCCGGAGGCCGGGGCAATGTAGTCAGCCGCGTCCTTGAACTTCCGCCACATCGACTTCTCCAGCGAGTCGAAATCGTCCCCCTGCCCCCGGCCGACCCGCGTCAGCTCCTCTGGGTCGAGCCGGTCGGGGTGCTCGAACATCCCACAGGAGTAGCTCATGTAGGTACGGTCCAGGTAGACGTTCAGCGCCTCCTGCGGGATGTCGTAGTGGCTTTTGACGTTGACGCTGGCCCGCCCGGGGCTCTGGAACGCGAGGTGTTTGAAGATGCGTGCAGCGATGTGCCATGGCTTGAGCCGGAGGGCGGCGTACTTCCTGAGGTCGGCGAGGAGGTACAGGTTGCCGTCCAGGTCGACATCGCCCTCCAAGAACCGCTCCAGGAAGCGCAGCCCGTCGAGCCGGAGAATGTCCCGGTCGGCTGCCTCGGTCTTGATGTTGACCCGAAGATGCTGCCCTGACCAGTGTGCTCGACCGCCTCCAGTGGCGTACGTGCGCCCCACCCAATCGGTGAACACCACCTTCCAGGGGAGGTCGCGCAACGCGTTCTCCACGAACTCCTGTAGCGCGGCGGAAGGGTCGGACGGAGCGACGAGCAGTCTTGTGGAGCGTCGAAGTGTGCTTAGAGTCATGATACCTTTACCATTACCCTTGCCGCCACGCCGACGATTGCGAATTAACGATCGCCAGCCGCCGATCCGGAGGCGTGACGGGGCGGTCGGTGGCATCGGTCATGGAGACAAAGATGTCACGCGACGCGGACGTTCGGGAGGCCTGACCTCAGAGTATGAACTGGGTGGCCTTGGTGTTCCGCAGGGTTGCGTTGTCCGCTTGCCGGCGGGCACGATCACAAGGAAGCTCGACTGAGCGTGGGAGTGAGGCCACCATGACGAACCAGCGTTTGACCCACACGTTCAGGAGCAGGACGTTGCGGTTCTTGGCGCCGCCCGTTGTCGCAGGGACGTTGTTGATTCTGACTCTCGGCACTAGTGGCCGGCCCAATGCGCAGGAAGCATCGCGCGCTTCGGCTGCTCCCCTTCGGGTGGAGACTCTCGTTTCCGGACTCGATACCCCGTGGGATTTGGCATGGGGCCCCGGCGGCGCCATCTGGGTTACGGAGCGCGCGGGGACGATCTCGCGCGTCGATGCAGCTACGGGCGAGATCACGCGGGTGGGCCACGTCGATGTCGTCGAGGTGAGCGAAAGTGGTTTGATGGGTATTGCCTTTCACCCCGACTTTGCGAGCCGGCCTTATGTCTATGTGGCTCACTCTTACGGCTCCGGCCGCAACATTCGGAATCGACTCGTGCGGATGCGGTTCGACGGCACCACACTCGGGGAGCCGCAAGTCCTCTTGGACGGCATCCCAGGCGCCGACAACCACAACGGGTCGCGCCTCGCCATCGGCCCTGACCGCTTCCTCTATATGACCACCGGGGATGCCGGGAGGGGAGCCCGAGCGCAGGACCTCTCTTCCGTTGCCGGCAAGGTGCTGCGCCTCACATTGGACGGCCGGCCCGCGCCGGGTAATCCCTTCGGTACGTTGGTTTATTCGTACGGACACCGGAATGCCCAGGGCATCGTCTTCCATCCGGAGACGAGAGTGCTCTACGTAGCCGAACACGGCCCGAGGGACAACGATGAGGTCAACCGGGTGGAAATGGGCGGGAATTACGGATGGCCCGCAGTGCACGGCTTCTGTGACGGAGACACCTCAGGCGAGGAAGCCTTTTGCAGGAGCAACGACGTCGTAGGGCCGGTGACGGCGTGGACCCCGACCGTCGGCGTATCCGGTGCTGACTTCTACGACGCAGATCTGATCCCGGGTTGGAAAGGAAGTCTTCTCGTCACGTCGCTCCGAGGCGCGACGCTCTTCCGACTGACTCTTTCCGCCGATGGCCGTGAGGTAGTCGAGCGGGAGGCTCTCTTCCGGGGAGGGTACGGCCGCTTGCGGGATGTTCTGGTCGGACCCCGGGGAGAGGTCTATCTCGCCACAAGCAACCGCGATGGACGGGGCCGGCCCGCCTCCGATGACGACCGCATCCTGCGGATCCTTCCCTGATCCCAGAAATCTCCGCAGCGGAGTCTTGCAAGGACAGGCCCCACCCAACGACGGGCCGAGGCGTCTATGGCGTTAGGGCGTCCGCCTCTCCTGCGGCACGTCCAAATCGAGGTCCATCCCAGGAGCGAAGTCGCCCACGGCGGGGAACGCCGAACTAAATCGCTCCTTGAACGGAGCGTCCGACTTCGGCTTGGCCCCCGGTTGTCCGGCGGCGCGGAATATCTCGTCGAGCAATTCCCGCAGGTCCTGCTTGACCGTGTCGATCTCGTCCTGCCTGCTACGGGCAATGCCGGAATTTCGCTTCGTGTCCAGCACGAGCCAGTTGAGGCGAGTCACCTCGCTAAGGAACTCCTCGACACGCCTCCGCAGGAGAAAGAACCGACCCCGGTGGCGGACGGCGGGTGCCCGCGTGGACGCCAGGGCGGGTCGCTTCGCCGCCATGGCGAGTGGCCACGCGATCACAGCGATGCACAGGAGCCCAAGGCGCACGCGCAAAACCGGATCCTCGACGGCGTAAAGCACGAACACTTCGCCAGCGATGCCAGTTAAGAGGAGAAGCCCCAATAGGTACGTGACGACTTTGGATTTCCCAGATTTTTTCTCTGCCATCTTCCGACCTCCAATGCAGCAACTTTCCAGACCCAACCTGAGCGTTGGGGCTCGGCATCGCCGTGCCCTACGTCACCGGCGGGCCCCACTATATGAGGAAGGAGGGAGGACAACCCCTCGGAACGCAGTCAGGCAATGATCGCTGGCGTGACACGTATCCTCAGCCGCAACCAACGGCCGAGGGACCCTAGTCAGCGGTGTCGGTCAGCCCCCGCGTCCCTGATCAGTCGATCCCACTGCCCCCACCGCTCGTCCGAGGCCGGATCCCACACGGCGAGCATATCCTCTCGGGCCTCGTGGGCACGTGCTCCTGCGGCGACTCTGCGGTAACCGGCTCCGCCCCCTGCGCCCGGATCTCCTCTTCAGTGAACCCCACTGAGGCCACCTGCGGATCCGTGAACGTGACCTTGGGTAGTGCCGTGAGATCGAACGGCCGGGTGTTGCCGGTCAGGGCATTCTCCGCGGCCGTCGTCCCGCCGTAGGCCACGACGTACACGAACATCGGCTCGCCCGTAACGTCACCAGCCGCGTAGATATCGGGATTCGCAGTCTGCAGGTACTCGTTCACCACGACCTCGCCCCTCTTGCCAAGGGTTACACCGACATCATCGAGTCCGAACCCCACGCCCTTGAGCACGACGGGCGGGAATGCGTCCGCAAACAGGCTTCCGACGATTGCCGCTGGGACCGAGACCGTAAGCAAAGCCCTTCCCAACCCCCAGTCAATCAATCGCCGTTTCCAATAGGCCACGAGACCCGAGCTGAAGCCGAACAGTTCCGTAATGAGCGCGGCACCGACTGCCACGGAAGGTTCCAGCCTCAGCGCCAGCATGAACAGCGGTGAGAAGAACACCACTCCCCCGATGCCAGTTGCCATTGCGATCGTGGCAATGAGCACGGAGATGGGGAAGAGGTACCAATACTCGAGCGTCATTGAGCATGCACTCCGACAGATACTAGAGCTCGGGAGAACGCACTACCACCATTTTTTCGATCTGCATGTCCGACATGGTGTACGGAATACCTCCCACTCCGAGGCCCGAACGTCGAAGTCCGGCAAAGGGCATCCAATCGACGCGGAAGGCAGTGTGATCGTTGACCATGACTGCGGAGGCATCAAGCCGCCTAGACGCTCGAAGGGCGGCATCCAGGTCGCGCGTGAAAACCGCAGCTTGGAACGCCACTGGCAGAGCGTTCGCCCGATTGATCGCGTCGTCCAGCTCGTCGTAGGGGTACACGCAGATCACGGGCCCGAAGATCTCGTGCGTGGTCACCTTGGCATCTGCCGGTGGATTGAACAGGACCGTAGGTGCGTAGCAACTTGTGGACACGGGTTCTCCACCGGACAAGCGCTCTGCGCCGCCATCGATAGCATCACGCACCCATTCTCCGACTCGCTGCACCTCCGCCGCTCTGATCAGGGGCCCGACATCAGTATCGGGCTCTGTCGGGTCCCCGACCTTCAGAGCGTTGCCTGCTTCGGCCAACCGTTCAGCCAGTTCCCTCGCAATGCGGCGCGCGGCAAACACCCGCTGGACTGAGACGCATACCTGGCCTGCGTGGTAAAAGCCTCCCTTGGCGAGGAGTGGCAGCGCGTAATCCAGATCGGCATCGGCGGCCACGATCACGGGCGCGGCCCCGCCGTGCTCGAGCGCGCACCGTGTTCCCGGCGCCAGCCTGGAACGCAGCATCCAGCCTACCCGATCACTGCCGATGAAGCTGAAGAACCCTACCCGCTGGTCGCTCACAAGAGCGCCGGCGACTTCGAGATCGGTTGTCTGCAGCGCTTGACACCACTCCTCTGGCAACCCCGCCTCGCGCAGAATCGCAACGAAGCGCATGCAAGATAGGGGGGTTGCTTCGGCCGGTTTCACGATGACGGGACAGCCCGTGGCGACGGCCGGACCCACCTGGTGGGCGATGAGATTCAATGGATGATTGAATGCGCTGAAGGCGACTACGACGCCGATTGGCTCATGCCGTGTGAACGCCAGGCGCCCGGTGGATGCGGGGGTGAGACCCATCGGGATCTCGGTACCTGCCTGAACGCGTAGGCGCTCCACGCACACCTTGACGCTGTCGACCGCCCGATCTACCTCGATGAGCGAATCGACGAGCGGCTTACCGCCCTCTCTGGCAGCCTCAACGGCGAGGTCTTCGCGACGGGCGTGCATAATGCGAGCGGTACGCTCGAGGATCGCCCCCCGTTCGTGCGGGCTCAGCCAGCTATCGCGATCGCGAAACAGCCGATGGGCTGTCTCCAACGCGGTCTCGACACCAGCACGATCAGCCCGCTCGACAGTGGCAATGAGCGTTCCGTCATAGGGTGCCAAGACTTCAGCGTGTTCGTGGTGAGGCTGGGCCCCAGGGACCATGAGCCGGAAGTGCGGTGCCACGAGACTACTCCTTCGTCATCAACTCTCAGCGTTGATCCACAGAATCACTTGTGCGCAGCCACCAGTGGCGACTGGGGCGTGCCTTGATCGCTCAACCACTAGTTCGAACAAACCAGCTGTCCCAGCTTTTCCGTCAGCTTCAAGTTCTCCGAATAGTCAACCGGGCAGTCGATCACCACCACGGTGTCATCGGCCACCGCCTGCTTGAGCACGGGGATCAAATCGGCCGCCGTCTCCACCCGATAGCCCTTTGCACCGAAGCTCTCCGCATACTTGACCAGGTCCGGGTTGTTGAAATCGATATGACTGGGGCGAGCGAAATGTCGTAATTGATGCCACGTGATCAAGCCGTATTCGCTGTCATTCCAGACCAAGATCACGATAGGCGTGCCAATTCGGAGCGCGGTTTCGATCTCCTGAGAATTCATGAGGAACCCTGCGTCGCCGGTTACGGTGAGCGCGGTACGATCCGGGAACGCGAGCTTGGCGGCGATCGCGCCCGGTACGCCAATACCCATGGACGCGAAGCCGTTGGAGATAATGCACGTGTTGGGCTGCTCCGCTTGGTACATGCGCGCCATCCACATCTTGTGCGCGCCCACATCGCTAATCACAATGTCGTTTGGCTCGAGGACCTGCCGCAAGTCCCAGACGATTTTTTGCGGCTTCATTGGGAACGCGCTGTCATTTGCGTGCTCGGACAGTTCCTGAGCAATCGTCTCGCGCAGATCCGCAGCAGGAGTATTCCCCTGCGGCAAGGCCTCGCTCGCGATCGTCTGCAGCGCTTCTCCGATGTTGCCGATCACACCGGCCGCAAGGATGTAATGCTCGTCCACCTCGGCGGGGGTGACATCGACATGGATGATCTGCCGCTGCTTGTCTGGATGCCACAGATAGGGATGATACTCTATCATGTCATACCCGACACAGATGATGACGTCGGCACGGTCAAAGCCGCACGCGACGTAATCATGAGCCTGCAGACCGACCGCACCGAGCGACAGGGGATGCGAAGACGGTATGACGCCCTTCGCCATGAATGTCGTGGCTACCGGAATGTTCAGCGTCTCCGCGAAGGCGACCAACTCGTCCGCGGCCCCTGCCCGGACGGTGCCGTTGCCGGCCATCACGAGCGGATACTTTGCTTGCGAGATAATTCGCGCAGCTTGGGCAATCTTCTCGCTGGGGGGCGTCGGGACTGTCGCGCGCTGCACTTTCAACGGTTCCTTACCGTCGACAACCGTCTTGGCAATGTTCTCGGGAAAGTCGATGAAGCTGGCACCGGGCTTCTCAGCCTCCGCTTGCTTAAAGGCTTTGCGGACGATCTCCGGGATGATCTCTGGTTCACGGATCTGCGCGCTGTACTTCGAGATGGGCTTGAAGAGATTGACGAGGTCGAGATGCTGGTGGCTCTCCTTGTGCATGCGTGTCGTAGCCGCCTGGCCGACTATGGCGACGACCGGCGCGCGATCCATGTTGGCGTCGGCAACCCCGGTGATCAGGTTCGTAGCACCGGGTCCCAACGTCGCCAGGCAAACGCCCGCTTTGCCAGTGAGCCGTCCGTACACGTCGGCCATGAAGGCCGCACCTTGTTCGTGGCGCGTCGTGATGAAGCGGAGCTTGCTGTCCAGGAGAGCATCCATCACATCGATGTTCTCCTCACCGGGGATACCGAAGATGTTCTCAACCCCTTCGTTCTCGAGGCATCGAACAAGTAACTCAGCACCTTTCATGTTTAGAGCCTCTTGATCATTCTGATAAGATGGTGCTGCCCCCTCGACCGGTTGCCGGACGCCGTGTGGAAGCGCTTGCCCGACGTCTGGAACGCCGCTGAGCGCGCCGCAACGAAATGGCGGCTCCTGCGGCATCTAGCTGGCCGGAAGCTGATACGGCGTCATGCCCTGCCAGATTCATACTTGAAAGACAAATTCAGCTTGGCGCGGTACGCGACAACGCTCCGGTTCTCAACCTTGACGTCCGATTCCCTTACCTCGGCAACTCTCAGGTCCTTCAAACTCTTGCCGGCAATCTCTATGGAGGTGGGATTGAGTCCCCCACAACCCTTACTGGCCTGGTGCTCTCCGTCCTAAGATACGGCTGGAACGGCGTCCGGCTAGAAGCGGCCACTTCCCCCTAAGGCGGGCATGTGATCGGATCATGCGGGCCAGCAGTGAAGCTCATGTTGTTCATCGATTCTCTCGCCGCTGCGAGGGCTCAGGAGTGTCGGGTCGCCGAGCGAGTCTGGACCATGATGCAGGCATCGGCGATATAGTTGAATCCTCGCTCCTGGAGGAAGACGAGGTTCTCCGGACTCTCCGCGCCAGGCTGCAGCCAGACGTTCATTAACCCGAGACCCAAGCACTCTCGGAGCACTTTGGCCCCCACCGCTGGCGGTACTACGATGTCGACGATGGTCGGCCTGTCTGGCAGTTCCTTCAGCGAGGGGAAAGCCTCGTCGTCGGCCACGTGCGTCCGGTTAGGATTAACGGCAAAGACGACAAACCCCTTTCGTCTCAGATCGCGATACACCGAGCTCACCTGCAAGGCATGGAAGATCGCGCGCAAGCGTCAGGACGAGATCGCCTTGGCGAGCCACCGTAACGCCATCGCCGCCCGCGAGCGACTGTCGAGCGAGCTTCTACCGCTCGTGGGCATGGAGCACGACACCGGCCCCCGCCCCGACACCTCGCTGGAAGCCCTGGCGGCGCTCAAGCCAGTGTTCGAAGAAAACGGCACGCTTACGGCCGGAAATTCCTCTCCGGTGACCGACGGCGCCGCTGCGGTGCTTCTCATGAGCGAGGAGCGGGCCAAGATCGAGGGCCGCGAGCCGTTGGCCTTTATTCGGGCCATGGAGTATGGAGCCATCGATCCGGAAGAGGGCTTGCTGATGGCGCCGACGGTGGTAGTGCCGCGCCTTCTGGCGCGTGCGTCACTGAAGCTCGAGGCCGTCGATCTGATCGAGATCCACGAAGCGTTCGCCGCCCAGGTGCTCGCCAACGTCAAGGCGTGGGAGCAGGGGTGGAAAGCGGCACCTCTCGCTCCGGTGGACTTTGCGCGGGTGAATGTTTCGGGGAGCTCGATCGCGGTCGGGCATCCCTGGTCTGCCACCGGCGGCCGGATCGTGACCACGCTGGCTTATGAAATGTCGCGGCGGGATGCTCGTTATGGACTCGTTAGCATCTGCGCCGCCGGGGCGATGGCCGGTGCGTTCCTTCTGGAGCGGAGTTGATGGTCGCAACCCCTTGGCTTCCTATTTTTCCCCCGTGCTTGCCGTGGGTTCCGTGGCCAGTCGTGTTTGGCCGCCGACACAGCAAAAAAGTACGGGGAGGCCGCGTGGTTACTTCTTTCTGCACCCTTCCTCAGGCGACCTCCCGGTCCCGTCAAAAGTGAAAACCGGCGCGCACGTAGAGCCCCGTGAGATCGTCACCGTCGACCACAGCGACGCTCAGCGTATGTTCCGACTGGACGAACGACAGCCAGATCCCACCGCCGACGCCCGTATGCCACGTGTCCGCGTCGGGAGGATCCTGGTCGTAGAACACGCGACCGATGTCCCCCGCCCCAAACACCCCGAACCGGCCGGGCACGAGGATCCGCACGTTCGTGAGAAACAGCCGGAACTCGGCATTTCCGTAGGCCGACTCGTCGCCGACAAAGCGCTGCTCCCGAAACCCACGCAGGTTGCTAGAGCCGCCCACGAAGGCCGCCTCGTGGAAGGGGAAGGTCCCCCACACCTTCTGTCCACCCACCCGCAGCGCCAGGGTCGGTTCCCCCGGCACGTTGGCGCTCAAATACGTGGACGCTTGTCCGTGGATTTCCCCAAACGTGGATCGGACGTCAATGATGTCCGGATACACCGCTCCGCCGACCTCGACCCAGACGCTGCATTTCGAATGCCCGGGCGTATCCCGAGTGTCGACCGTCACGGCGGCTTGCGCGCCGAGCTGACCAAACACGCCGCTGCCGTACAACGTCGGTAAGGTGCCGATGAAACGGTCGGCGTTGTTCTCCAAGTCGGTGTCCGAAACTTTCAGTACCGGGCCAACCCCGATCTCGAACGTGGAGCTTGGCGCCAGCACCAGCATGGGGTCGACGACGAACTCCTGTCGCTCCACCTTGAAAAACGAGCTGGGGCTGGTGATGGCAGTCTCGTTCCCGAATCCGTGGAAGCGGGTGATGTCGAGGCCCGAATATTTGAGGTGCACCGTGGCATCGAGCGAGCGCCCAATCCGTGGGAACCGCCCGCGGTAACTGAACAAGAATTCGCTCGCCCCCGTTGCAAAGCCGGCGCGCAGGGTGTGGCGCTGAGCGTACGGCACTTTCCGGAACCCGTACCGCTCGACAGTCATAAACCCGCCGAGGACCGCGCCGAGGTCTGTGCTGTAACTCCCCGTCGGCAAGGTGATCCGGCTGTGGCCCCAGTCGAGGCCGTAGCGGTGCGCGTCCGTCTTGGAGGGCGGCCGTTGAAAGCGCCGCCGGTCCACCCTCGCGCCCACCCCACGGTCAAACAGGTTGTCACCGCGAGCATCGTGAAAGCGGGTGCGGCCCGCCCCGACGCGCGACGCGTTGATGAGCTGGTCCGAGCCACCCCCGCCGATGACGTGGACGGTAATGCGAGCACGTTGCCCTCGCACCACCGCACGATCGGATCCGCCCCTCAGGTACAGACGAATTTCTCGCGTCTCGTCCGGGTGAAAGGTCCGGCGGTAGTACGGGGTGACCGCCGCACCTGGCGTCTGCCCGTCCCACTCGGCAATGGTCACCTCCACGTCGCCGTTCGGCCGGTGCTCGATTTCCGCGAACTCGTCCACGTCGGTGGCGTAGATATCCACCAGCTTGGCGATGAGGCGGTAGTACGCGTCGGCCGCTTCGGGCAGCTTGTCGCGGCGGGCCTTCAAACTTCGGGTGATCTGCTCCCCGGTGGTCCGGTACGCGTGCGGTGGGAATCGCCGCACGGCGGCCTCGATCACCTCGTCGGTCAGCTCGCGCTGGATGACCGCCGCCACCGAATCCCACGTCCGTCGGTTCAGCTCCGCCAGCAGCTCGCGGTCCACTTCCCACCCGTTGAAGGTGAGCCCCACGATACTGGGATAGCGGTCGCCGAAACCGATCTGAATCGGGCGCATCCGCCGCAACACCCACATTGTGAACCCGTCGAAATTGATGAACGTCTGGTCGCGGTCTTCGGGAATCGGTCGCCAGGAGCGACACGCACCCCGCGGGAAGCTGGCCCAACGCCACTGCCCCTGGTGACGATCCTTATCCCCGACCAACATGTCCATCAGTCGGGCTTTCAAGAACGCCGGGGCATCGATCCGATCACACGGTGATGCCTCCAACCGCTCAAAAAAGCGTTCCGATCCGTTGATGAGCGTCGAGCCGCCGAAGCCCGGCGTGTTATGGGGCCCTTCGTCGGGCCGCTCCAGCAGCATGCCCGCCATGCCCGCATACGTGTCCCGAAATTCGCCCAGCCGCGCATCGTCGGGGATCACCACGAGGGTGTGTTTCGCGTGGAGAATGCCGGTTGCCTCGAGGAGCGGGTCGACGGCCAGCGCGCCAAACGGATGGAGCGAACTGATCTGGTCCTGGACGACGCCCTGGACGAACGTTCCGCGGAGTTGGGGGATGATGTGTCTGATGGGATTTTTGTCTATGGAGCGGACGACGTAGCGCCGACCGTCATTGGCCCGGAAGTGCAGGTTGATCGACTGCCCGTATCCCCCCGTCCGAAACGGGGTCAGCCCGCCGCCTACGCTGTCCAGGTTGAGCACGTCTACCTCAACTGAGGTAGTCCACAGGTTGCGATAATCCTTCCCCAGCAGGAACCGCTTGAACCCTCCGACGCGGTACCGCTCTCCCAGTACCAGCGTGTGGGTGCGCGCCCCTTTTGGTGGTGGCGAGGTGGCGACCTGTGCGCTGGAGCCGATCGGGTGGGCGGCCAGCGCCGTCATGAGAAGCAGGGGACCCCACAGTAATCGAGTTGTAAACCACGTGCTCTCAGCCATAATGCCACCTCATGTGTGGATCGCACCGGTCAGGCGCTCGCTGGGGTGCGATGCGCCTTCCATCATGATCGCTCACTCCGTAGGTGCCCCTTCCGGCAGGGGAGATCGGTGGGACGGCGGGGCGCGCTCCAATGGCGCATCTCCTAGATCTGGATGCGATGTCTCAGGGGCTCGCACGTCGTGGGTGCGTAGACGGCCTGGCGACGAGACGGGCAGCTTGGCTACGACGAGCAGACCCATCGGCGTTAGCAACAGGCTCCGTCCGGGCAGCAGCAGGCGTAGCTACTGGCCTCCTCGCCCGGTTCAAGGATGGCAAACATAGCGTTGTATGGGGGTTGCCGCAGCTTGGCCATCGTGTCGGTGCAGACTGCGTACGGCTCGTCGCGTGGGAAGAGATGGCCCTCCTCATCTACGAATGCCTTACCCGGTCCCAGATACACCGCCCGATGCCCTCTGAAGATGCAACCATCTGTTTTTTGAAACTTGAATCCCTGCACCGTCAGGGAATGGAACGGATAGCCTTCCACGTCCTTCCAATAGGCTCGTTGCAGGACCATAAGTCCATAAAAGCCGGCGCGCTCCAGCCGAGCGAGGAACTCCTCCTGCGTGAGCGCCCCCACGAGGCATTCTCCCCACAGCCGTGGATTCACCTTGAGGTGTGGGGGTACCTCCCGCTCACTCACGATGTCCGAGATGACGATGCGCCCGTGATCCTTCAGGATCCGCCAGATCTCTTCGAACACCCGTGGCTTGTCAGGGGACAGGTTCACGACGCAGTTCGAAGTGACGAGATCGACGGTGTTGGTCTCGACGGGGATCTTTTCGAGAAATCCCTCTCGGAACTCGATAATGTCGTGGCCAAGGGCGGCGGCGACTTTGGGCTTGTTGTCCCGGGCAACCGAAAGCATCCGATCGGTCATGTCGACGCCAATGGCGGTGCCGGAGGCGCCGACGAACTTTGCGGCGATGAACACGTCGATGCCCGCGCCGCAGCCGAGATCGACCACGGTCTCACCCGCTTGAATCCCAGCGCTCGTCATGGGGGAGCCACAGCCGTAGAAGCGGTCGAGTACGTCCTGCGGGATGTGAGCGACCGCCGTGTCGTCATACTTGGTGGGACAGCACAGGTCCGCCTGCGGCTTCTCGGCAGCCGCTCCGTAGAACTCTCGGACCTTGGCCCGTGGCTTGTCCACATCGAACGACAACACGCAGTTCGAATGGAGCGTGAGCACCGGCTGCTCGGCTGCCGCCCCGTCTGCCGTCCCGCAGGCGATCGCGCCCTCCCCCATGGCATGGAGCACGAGCGGGGCATCGTATCCCGACCGGAGGTTGCGGCGTCGCAGTTTCTCCCTCCCGAGCGTGGTCATCACGTGCCGTACCAGAGCGACTGCGATCGGGTAGTACGGGTCGTCGCCGACAGGGTCTCCCCCCGACGCCCACCATGCGTGCTCCCAGTCGCCCCCTCCGATGAAGAATCGAAACGGGTCGTCCTGGACCGACGGATTCTGCGCCAGGCTGGCCTGGCGCAGGCGCCGGATCACTGGTGAGGTCGCAAGGATTTGCTCGAAGTCATCCTGGGCCGTGTCACCGCACAGGAGCGCGGGCTCATTCGCCAGTGCCGCCGTCGGATAGACCTTTCCGTCCGCGTACACGCAGAGCGAATCCCAGCCCCCGTTACCGAGGTCGTACTTCACACCGGGCACGCCGTTCACCCGGCGCTTCACGGCCTCAAGGTTGTCGAGCACGACGCCGGCCTCCTCAGCTGCCTCGACGGTCTTCATCACTGCAGCCAGCAGGCGGTGGATGTCCGGGAAAAATCCATCTGTGCTCGTGGCCGCGCGCCCCCGCTTATGCGCCCACATGAGATGCTGGCTCTTCGCGCCCACTGACCTGACGATGCCAGGGATCTCGGGCAGTTCATCCAGGTTCGCTCGAGTCGGCACGGTCGTCAGCGACACGTCGAATCCCAGATCGGCCAGGACCCGGGCGCCGTCCAGAGCTTTGATGAATGTCCCCGGTCCCCGGATCCGATCGTTGGTCGCGGCGCAGGCCCCGTCGATCGATACTTGAAATCGGACCTTCCTCAGATCGAGGGTCTCGAGACCGGTCTTGATGAGGCCCCGGAACACCGTCGCGTTGGTGAGTACGATGATCTCGAGATCCCGGCGTTCCGTCGCGTGCCGTATCAGCTTGAAAATGTCCTTACGGATGAACGGTTCCCCTCCGGTGAGGTACAGGCGCTCGAGGCCGAGCTGCACCGCTCGGTCCACGAGGGCCTTGAGCTGCTGGAAGGGCAGGCCGGGTTCCTTGCCCGGCCCGGACGAAACCAGACAGTGGCTACAGGCGAGATTGCAGGCGTTGTTGATCTGGATCCACAGCTCCCGCAACCCCTCAGGAGCGATCAGCGCCGCACGCCCCGGATACGGGGGGAAGGAGACGGCTTCCTCCGCGAGCATACCGGCGCGGTCCAGGGCTCGGAGAAAGTCGTGCACATGCACCCACGCTTTGCCGGCTTCGAGTTGATTCGTCGCGGCGTAGCGTCCCACCAGTGCGCCAAAGGTGATGTTCCCCGCACTAGCGGAGATCGCGTCGAGCAACTCTCTCCCTCTTCCATCCACCGCGATCCAGTTTGGCTTCGCGGGATCCACTGCATAGGAGATACCGTCTTGCTCGAACGTTTGCAGAGCCGGGAGATGTAGCGGCGTACGATGTTCAAGTGTCGTCATGATGACTTCCCCTCCCAGGCCTACCGGGACCGGAATGAGCGGGAACGGTCGGTTGCTCGTACTTTGTTCCCCTTCATGATTGTGCTGCGTCACCGGCTGGCTCGTCTGCACAGTGTGGAATCGGTGTCGGGTCCCTTCCCGTCGAAGTATAACCTGAGGTCCACGGCCACGATGGGCACTCGCTCATCGTTTGTCACGGCCTGGGGCCTGAGGCCGTGCGTGTCGCGGCAGTAATCGATGTCGACGGCAAACTGCGGCCGCGAGGGGCCTTCGGTACCGCCCTGTCATTGGGCTGGCGGACGGCAGCGCATGCCGAGCACCGCGATGTATGTGTATCTTGGCTCACTGGCCGGCAGCGTCGCTGCGCTCGGGACAGGTGCCCGTGCCCGGACTCCGTGCGAGTGGGTGCTCTATACGGTCGGGCTGCTGGCGACGGTCGTGCTCACGGTCTACATCACCGGCACGGCGCGAGCTGCGTTTAAACAACGGATCAGGGCCTAGAGGAGGCTCGCCATGGTAGAGACGACAGTCGAAACGAAAAAAGAGCTCTTCACTATCGAACCCTGGGACGAGCACAACCAGAAGACCGTCGCCAACGTCCACCCAAACGACTGGGTCAACCCGGAGCCCTCGGGCCGCTACAACCTGATCGTCTTGGGCGCCGGAACGGCGGGACTCGTCTCCGCGATCGGCGGCGCCGGTCTCGGGGCAAAGGTGGCGCTGATCGAGAAAGACCTGATGGGCGGCGACTGCCTCAACGTGGGCTGCGTTCCCTCGAAGGCGCTGATCCGCGCCGCGCGCGCCGCCGCGGACGTACGGGCTGCAGCCGATTACGGAGTGCACGTACCAGACGGCGTGGCGGTCGATTTCCCCAAGGTCATGGAGCGGATGCGGCGTCTACGCGCGGAGATCAGCAACAACGACTCGGCGCAGCGCTTTACCAACGAAGGCGTCGACGTGTTCATCGGCAAGGGGACGTTCACCGGACGGGACCGGATCGAGGTGGATGATAAGACGCTGCGCTTCTCCAAAGCCGTGATAGCAACCGGTGCCCGCGCCGTCGCCCCGCCGATCCCCGGGCTGAAGGAAGCCGGCTACCTGACCAACGAGACCGTCTTCTCGCTCACCGAGCTACCCAAGCGTCTCATCGTCATCGGCGCCGGGCCCATCGGCTGCGAACTCGCGCAGGTCTTTGCCCGCTTCGGCTCCGACGTACACCTCCTCGAGGCGGTCGACCAGATTCTCATCCGCGAGGACAAGGACGCCGCGGAGCGCGTGGAGCAGGCGCTGGTCCGCGACGGCGTGAAGATCATCACGGGCTGCAAGATCAACACCGTCTCAAAACACGGTGTCGACAAGGTCGTCGGGCTTGAGTGTGCCGGCGAGTGCCTGCAGGTGGCCGTCGACGACATCATCGTCTCCGTGGGTCGGCCCCCGAACGTGGGAGGCCTCGGTCTCGAGGCCGCCGGCGTCGAGTTCGACCCAGTAAAGGGCGTGGCCGTCGACGACACGCTGCAGACAAGTAACCGAAACGTCTTTGCCGCCGGTGACTGCTGCTTCCAGTATAAGTTCACGCACACGGCCGATGCGCTCGCGCGGATCGTCATTCAGAACGCCCTGTTCGGGTTCCCCTTCATGAAGAAGAAGGCTAGCGCGCTCACGATCCCATGGTGCACGTACACCGACCCCGAGATCGGCCACGTCGGCATGTACGAGAAGGACGCCAAGGCGAAAGGAATTCCCGTGAGGACCTTCGTGGCGGAGCTTGGCGACGTGGACCGGGCGATCCTCGATGGGGAGGATGACGGCTTCATCAAGGTGCACGTCAAGGAAGGCACCGACCGCATCCTTGGCGCGACGCTCGTAGCCCGGCACGCGGGAGAGATGCTCAGCGAGCTGACGCTCGCCATCACGGCCGGTGTCGGTCTGGGCACCGTCGCCGGAACCATCCATCCTTACCCGACCCAGGCGGAGTGTATCAAGAGGGCGGCGGATGCCTTCAACCGCACTCGTCTGACACCGATCGTGAAGGGCCTGTTCGAGAAGTGGCTCGCCTGGAACCGCTGACTGCAGGCTGCAGAAACGCGACGACAGGGTGATGCTAGCGCCAAACACGAATCGTCACAAATTCAGTGCTTAAGGCCAGCTAATTACTCGTGTCCCTTCGTGTTTTCAATTTTTGGTTACCGAACACGGAAGCGCTGCGCGACTGCTTTGGTGAAGGCGCCGATGTGAACCTTGAAACTCTTGCCGGACTCGCCAAAACCAAAATCAAAGCGGAACTGATTGACGAACGGCACCAGAAAACGCAGTCCAAATCCATAGCCGCCGAGCCGGAAACCCTCTACGAAACGTCGCGTGCTTCGCGCCTTACTCCTACTCGTCGCCCCTGCCTTCTTCCTCACTACTTGCCGCGAGCCTCCAATGATAGAACTGAAGATGTGGGAACGCGCAGTGAATTTGAAAGTAGCAGGCGAAGACATGCGCTGGTTCGAGCTCCGTGGGAAACGTGATTCCGGGAGCTGCCTTAAAACAACGGATCCGAGCCTCCTAGGAGGCTCACCATGGTAGAGACGACAGCCGAAACGAAAAAAGAGCTGTTCACGATCAAACCCTGGGACGAACACAACCAGAAGACCGTCGCCAACGTTCACCCGAACGACTGGGTCAACCCAGAACCAGCGGCCGATCCGCACTGCCTACACTATGAACTCGAGGGCTAAAACCAGAATCCCCACGCTTCCGAACACGATGCCCAAGCCTTTCTCCATGACCTTGGCGGGAAGGTATTTCCCCACGCGGCTTCCGATGGTGCTGCCGATCAACACACCCGGGATACTCCAGCCCACAACCCGCCACACCGGCTGCGCCGACAGCGCATGAATCCCGGCGCCCACCGCCGCAACGAGCGCGAGCGTAAAAATGCTCGTCGCTATCGCGACGCGCGGTGGAACTCGGCAGCGCACAACGAGCTGGGTGGTGGAGATCTCGGGGAGGCCGGCACTGATCATTCCGGTGAGCGCGCCGCCCACGGCCGCCATCACGACGCCCGGCGGTCTCCAGCAGGTAGGATATTCGTAGACTGCGCCGTCGCGCGCTCGAACCAGCGTCGTGCCCTTATCTCTGGACTTGCGGTCGATCAAGGGCGTCGGTCTATCGCCGGGTTCGCACTCCTCCGGCGAGCGGACGAGAACCAGAAACGCCGCGAGCACCAACAGCCCGATCCCGAAGATTCCCTTTAAGAGCCGATCCGAAAGCAGGTCGGCCGCGATTGCTCCCACGATGACCGCGGGGATAGCGCCGAGGGGAACCTAGTGAATTTGTAGCCGGCGACTCCGTTCGTTGGAGAATCTCCGACCACGCGGACTATCCGAATTCGGAGTCGTGGTCGCTCAAGTACGAGCTCGTCGGCGTCAACACGCTTGCCATTGCTCCGATCTTCCAGACCAGTGGTGATGACAAAGATCACTGGCTGATCGACATCCCCACAGCCGATACGGATGACCTGGACGCTGGCCGCTACGAACTGGTCAAGCGTTTTGTTGGGTCTGGCACATTTGTGGGCCGTGAAGAAACGATCGGCCGGTTTGTGCTGTCCGTTCGGCCCGATCCTCGGTCGGCAGTCAATGGGGTGTTCCAGACCCACGCCGAACGGGTGGTGAAGATCCTTAAGCTGGCGCTCGAGGGACGATTGACCAAAGACCTCGAATCCTATCAGATCGCCGGTCGCTCGATCTCCAAGATCCCCATCCGGGATCTACACATGCTCCTGTCTCGCTATCAAGCCGCCGTCCGTCAGGAAGTCACCGGGCAAATTGGCCGAAAGGTCGAAGTCGGGTTCAGCACGGTGGGGACATGATTGCGCGCACCTTGCATCGAGGGTTCGCCGCGATCGGCGAGTGGATCAACGGCAATGACGTGCTGATCGTTGGTGGGTTGCTGGCCTTCGGTATCGGCGCTTGGTCACTCTTCCCGCCCATCGCTCTGATGGTGATCGGTGGGTTCGTGACGCTCGTTGGCATCATCGGTGCCCGTCAGGAACGGCGGAAACCACGGAGGGGTCGATGACCGGCTTCTTCGGTCGGCGGATTGGTCGTGGCCCGCGTGTGGCGTGGGAGGGGGCGGCCTCGAACCGCCTGCTCAACGATTGGGTCTTCATGCGGAGCGCGAGTGCCGACCGGGAGATCCGGCTCGACCTTCCTACTCTTCGAGAGCGTTCCCGCGATCTCGTTAAGAACAACTCCGAGATCGGACGTTTCATCAACCTCATCGCTCACAATGTCGTCGGGCACCAGGGTATTCAACTGAAACCCGATCTCAAGACCCCGCAAGGCGACGCTCGCACCCTCGTCAATCGGCGGCTCAAGCAGGCGTGGAAGCGCTGGGGCAAGAAGAAGAACTGTACCGTTGACGGCAAGCTCTCCTGGGTTGGTGTGCAGCGCATGGTGGCGAAAAGCGTTGCCCAAGATGGTGATATCGGCGTGCACTTCGTTCGGGGCTTCGACAACGAATTCGGGTTCGCCCTCCAGCTCGTCGACGCCGATCAGATCAGCACCACACTAAACCGGGACCCTGAGCCCGGCGTGAACGAGATCCGGATGGGGGTCGAGGTTGATCGGTGGGGTCGTGCCATCGCTTACCATGTGCTGACCCGGCACCCCAGCAACCGACGGGTGTCTCGTGAACCCGACCGCGTCCTGGCGAGTGATTTCCTACTGCCGTTCGTGCCGCATCGGGTTGCCGCATCCCGCGGAATCCCGTGGCCGGCCCGCGAGATGTTCAACACCAAGATGCACAAGGGCTATCGCGAGGCGGAAACCACAGCGGCTCGTGTTGCGGCGGCAAAGATGGGCTTCTTCGTGAGCAAGGATGAGGCCGGAAGTCCGACGACCGACGAAGATGAGAAGAAGCCACTCCGCATGGATGCGGAACCTGGTCTGTTCGAGCAACTCCCGGATGGATGGGAATTCCAAGGCTGGGACCCGAGCCACCCGAACACAAGTTACTCGGAATTCTCCAAAGCGATTCTTCGCTCGATCGCCGCGGGTCTCGATGTCAGCTACATGAGCCTGACCGGCGATCTCTCCGATGTGAACTTCTCCAGCATCCGAGCGGGCCTGATCACTGAGCGCGACGCATGGCGTGCACTTCAGATCTGGTTGGTGGACGATCTCCATGATCCGGTCTATGACGCATGGCTCCCGATGGCGCGACTCACCGGCCACCTCGACGATCGCGTCCGGCCCTCTGAATACCAAACCGTCACCTGGAAGCCGCGTGGGTGGGCATGGGTTGATCCACAGAAAGAGATCAAGGCGGCAAAGGAAGCGGTCGAGGCCGGGTTCGATACCCGGACACGCATCGTCGCGGAGCATGGACGTGATATCGAAGAGGTGTTCGATGAACTTGCCGAGGAACAAGGGCTGGCCGCCGACAAGGGGCTGTCCTTCGAGGAACGAACTCCCGATCAGGGTGATGAGGGCGTTGTCGGTAGTGGGTCGTCGAACGGCAACGGCGCCAGAAACCGCATCCGCGAAGTTCTCCAAGGTATCGACCGATGAGTGAGCGGAAACCAGCCAAGCGCGCGTTGACGGCGCTCTTCACGGCGCGATGGGCGATCACAAAGGACGCCCTCGAGACGATGGTCGCAATCGCGAGTCGGCAAAATCTCGACCCCGACGCGGTGGCCGCAGAGCTCGGCCGGGATCTCGACAATACGCGTACCGTCACCGTTCGCAATGGCGTGGCGACGATTCCCGTCACCGGCCCGCTGTTCCGGTTTGCGAACATGTTTACCGAAGTGAGCGGCGCAACATCAATTGACGCTCTGAGCGCGGATTTTCAGATGGCGCTTGACAGCCCGAGAGTCAACGCCATTGTGCTCGCAATCGACAGTCCAGGCGGTGAGGTGGACGGCGTGTCGGAATTCGCACAGATGGTGTTCGATGCGCGTGGCATGAAACCCATCGTCGCCCATGTCGATGGTCTCGGGGCCTCTGGAGCGTACTGGATCGCGAGCGCGGCTGACCAAATCGTGGCGTCCGACACGTCACTGCTTGGGTCAATCGGCGTGCTCACCACGTTGCTTGATACGAGCGTTGCGGACGAGATGGCAGGCATTCGCTTTATTGACATCGTGTCGAGTCAAAGCCCCAACAAGACCATCGACCCCAACAATAAAGAGGATCTCGCGCGCGTGCAGTCCGTCGTGGACGAACTTGCGGACATCTTCATCATGGCGGTTGCGCGGAATCGCAGCGTCAGTAAAAAAACGGTCCTGAGCGATTTCGGACAGGGCCATGTGCTTGTTGGACGATCGGCGGTCAAGGCTGAGTTGGCGGACCGTGTGGGCAAGTTCGAAGACGTGCACAGCCAACTTGAAACCGTGAACGGCCAGCAGACGCAATTGTCGCTGGGCCGATCGAGTGCTACGCCGACCCTCGAACGCGTGAGGCTTGCCGCAAACGCAAGTCCTGCGGCAGCGGCGTGTTACCAAGCCGGACTTCTTCCCCGTTTTCGGGTCGTCACGGGAATCCCAGAAACATTCAAAATGGAAATAGAAAGTTTAGCGCGTCGTACTGGCGTGCTGTCAACTGCCCCTGACGAGGGCGTAACAGTGGAGGACCGCATGAAGGATGATAAGACCGCGGCGGCCCCGTCAGGAGCCGACCAGATCAAGGCCGTCGAAGAGGCACGGACGGCCGAGCGCGAGCGCGTGAACGGGATTCGGGTGATCCACAAGGATTTCCCTAAGTACCCGGGCAAGCGTATCGACGTAGCCATCGCAGACGGTACGTCCGTCGCCGATGTTCGTGCCGATGTCCTGACATTTCTCAAGGATGGCGCTGAACCCCTCGAACAACCCGGAGCCGAACGGGTTGCGCGGAACGTCCGGGATCGGGAAGCCGACAAGCCGTTCAGCACGCTCGGCGAGCAGCTCATTGCGGTGGCAAGCGCCGCACGTGACCCACGGGTCACGGACAAGCGCCTGCGGTATCAGGCGGCCGCAACAGGACTTGGTGAAACCGTTCCGGCCGATGGCGGGTTTGCCCTACAGACCGATTTCTCGAGCGATCTGGATGATCGCATCTTCGCGAGCGGCGCCGTGTTATCGCGCGTGCGTCGGACACCGATTGGTCCGGGAGCGAACGGTCTCAAGCGCCTCCTCATCAACGAGACGAGTCGCGTTGATGGCTCGCGGGCTGGTGGTGTGCGTGGATACTGGCAGGACGAAGGCGATGCCACGACAGCCAGCGCGCCGAAGTTCCGCGTCATGGAACAGACCCTCAACAAGCTGTTCGCGTTGGTGTACGCCACCGACGAGCTGCTCGAGGACTCGGTCGCCATGCAGGCAGTGGTGGACCGCGAGCTGCCCGAGGAACTCCAGTTCAAGGCCGAGGACGCGATCATCAACGGGGACGGTGCCGGAAAACCATTGGGGGTTCTCAGCAGCCCTGCTCTCATCACGCAAACTGCCGAAAGCGGGCAGACGACCAGCGATTTGCGGCCAGAAAACTTCGTGAAGATGTATGCGCGGATGCCGGCGCGATCGGTAAACCGGGCGGTCTGGCTGCACAATCAAGATGTGCTGCCGCAACTGCTGACGGCAGGCATCACGTTCGGCACGGGCGGTCAATCGCTCTTCATGCCGGCTGGGTTCATGGGGAATCCTTTCAACACGATTCTCGGGCGGCCCATGGTGCCTATCGAGTACTGCGCCACACTGGACACGGTCGGCGATATCATCTTCGCCGATCTCGATCGGTTCGAAGTTATCGAGAAGGGCGGGATTCGGGATGCATCCTCGATGCACGTCCGGTTCCTGAACGATGAGATGACGTTCCGGTTCACCTGGCGGTTGGATGGGCAAACAATCGAGAACAGCGCGGTCACGCCGTTCAAGGGTACGGTCACCGTGTCGCCGTTCATCGCCCTGGCCACCCGCACCTAATTGCCTCTGACGGCATGAGAAGGGAGTAGATCAATGAAGGGATTCAACGTAGCCGAGCAGGGGCATGTCGTGAACATCATCGCGCCGGTGGATATCAATGGCGGAGTGGTCAATTCGGACGTGTTCAGTCTCGGAAAATACGCGCGGTGCCAGATTTTGCTCGAGTTTGGAGTGACCGGCGCCGCCGTCACGTTCACGGTGGAAGAATGTGACGACTTTGTTCCAACGACCACCACCGCGATCGCGTTCAGTTATTACGCGGAAGAGACGGCGTCGGGTGACACACTGACAACCCGCACGGCCGCAACCACAGCAGGCATCGCGGCATCAACGAACGACGGGATCATGTACGTGATCGATATCGTGGCGTCGGAGCTCACGGACGGACGACCGAACCTTCGACTCGTTCTCAGTGATCCGGCGGCGGCGACGCTCGCCAGCGCACAGGCGATTCTGAGCGGTTCGCGGTATCAGCAGGAGCAGACACCGACGGCGATCGTCTGATCGTTGGTGGTGGTTTGGACAGCCGGGGCGTTTGCCCCGGTTCGATGCAGGGTGGAGAAGCGGCATCTCGCCGGGTTCATAACTTGGCCGAGCGCATCGAGGAAGTGTTGCCTCCCGCGGTGCAAGCCGAACCCGATCTGGAACTCGAACCGGCGGTAGAGGGCAAGGTAACGAAGAAACGGTCGAAGAAGAGCGCCTCGTAAGAGGCGAGATCGCTGTGCAGACAGCGCGATTTCTGATGTAAAGGAGTAGACCATGACCCAGCGGTTCAGATTTAAGAACAACATGGTGGAAGCGTATGACTCCGTCACGTTTGAAACGATCCCGATCATGCAACCCTATTTCTCGATCGACAAAGGCGCCGATGCGGGGCTTGGGAATCTTGATATCGACTACGTGCGGACGTGGTCGAAGCGGACAGTGTAATCGGTGGGCGTGTTCGATGACGATATCGCGAGCGCGATCACGGACCTCGACGGCGTGGATGGTTCTGAGGTGGTCGCTGTCACGATCAGCGGCACGACCGTCGATGGGATTATTGATGTGCTTGAGACGGCCGACGACGCAGGCGGGTTTACGGTCAAGCGGAATCAGAAGTCGGTCGTGATCAAGAAAGGTGGGCTCCCGTCGCTCGCCTCAAAGGTAGCGATAACCGTAGGAGGAAACGCGGGGGTTGTTCACAACTTCGAACCCGAAGGCGAGGACGACCGAATGACGCGGATCCTCTACGTGGAGACATAGATGCGGCTCGCGATGATCCCGATGCGGATCATCAAAGACTGGCTCGACGATGTGACGAATGGCGTGAATGCCGAGCTGGCAGCGATGACCGCCGATGATCTGGACACCAATGACACGGTGCCGGCGGATGTGGCCACGATCATTGACGAGTCGCGGGACGGGAATGCGGCGTTGAAGCTGGTGCCAGATGATCTGACGTTGCCGGCGTTGTTGATTTTCCAATCGGAGGCGTTTGCGATCCCGATCGGATTGAGCCAAGGGAAGATTAAGGCGACGGTGGGGCCTATCGCGATTGCCTACGCCGTCAAGTCATCCAGGGCCGAGGAGGGCAAGGAAGATGCGTTTTACACTATGGATGCGGTTGTTCGCTCACTCAACAACCTGTTTGTCGGGAACGATGCAACCCGCACGCGGGCCGGAATCCAATTGGTGAATCTTCGGCAGATTGAGCTCGCCCCCATGGAGGAGGAACTCGGGAGTGCCATGCTTACGCTGGCACTTATCATACGATTCCAAGTACACGACACGAGGCCGACATGACGAAGAAAACGACCGCCAAGCCCGTCGTCACGCGCCGTCGTGGTGGTGGGGTCTACGTCGACGGCAAACGCGTGGAGTGGACCAAGCCCGCAGAGAACAACGCTCATGTGAAGCGTATCGCTGAACGCGAGGCCAGGAAGGCTGCCCCGATAGTGAAGGAGATGGACGATGGCTGATACCCCTATTCGAATCGAGAGCGTACTTGCGAAGATCGAGTCGACCTATCGCACCGATCCTACACCGGCGGGTGCCAACGATGCGGTTATTCTCAGCGAAGAATTCTTCTCAGCGATGACGATCGAGAATCAGGCGCCCAATCTCCGGGAGACCGTTCGAGATGGTACGCTCATGCCCGTTGCACCAGGCGTCCCGCAGGGTCGGGTTGTCCGCGGCACATTGAATTTGGAGCTCCGGGGCTTTGGGGCGGCCTACTCGGCAACTGACAAGCCGGAGTCTGACGCGCTCATTCGCGGTTCGGGCTTCAGTGCCACGGTAGATGTCACGGCCAGCGCCGAGAAGTGGACCTATGCTCAAGAGGATAGCGGCTTCGAGAGCTACACCCTTTGGGCTTACGGGGCCGGCAACGTCTACAAGATCAACGGATGCCGCAGTGTGATGGTCTGGCCCATTGTCGCCGGCGAGCTCAATATCTTGCGGTTCGAGTTCATCGGTTTCTTGGACACCGCACCAGCAACGGCAGCTCTACCCGCCCAGACGTTTGGTGCCCAAGTACCGCAGTCGGCGGTCGGGATGGCGTTTACGGTTGGGGGCTGGAGCCCAGATATCATCACTGGAGAATTCACCACCGGCGGGAATCTTGTTGTCAAGCCGAGCGGGAACGACTCAACGGGATTTTCCGAAGTCCAGTTCTCGCAGTTTGATCCCCGCGTGACCTTCTCGGCGCCAACGGTAGCGCTGGCGACATACGACCCATACGCTGACATCAAAGCTGCCACTACCCGCGCCATCGATTGGACGGTTGGCGGCTCACAATACAACCGCGGCGATCTAGTAGTTGCGAGTGCCTATCTAGTTGAGGAGCCTACGCACGTGAATGAAGACGGCTTCGCGGCGTGGGGACTTGCATATCGGCCGATCGATATGGCGATCTTGTTTGACTGACAACTAGGACGCTCGATTGCGTCGTATCCTCCCGGTACGGTGTGATCGACGGCAGTATCAAAGCCTACCAGCCCTGCCCCGTGAGCGGTAGGGTCGCCCGAATCCCCTACAACAATTTTGAGCGCGGGAGTTGAATATGTCTGACCAGGCTTTTCTTGATGGCTACGATGGCGTGGAGGTTGAGTTGCCGGATGGCTCCACCGTGATCTGTCAGGTTCTCACCGTGGAACGTGTCGCGCATTATATGCGGCTCTGCCAGAAATGTGAGGGAGGAGACGCAGGCGCAATGCTCAAGATGATTGAGGAGTTTCCCAAGGAGGTGGGTCTCGAGGGCGCCAAGCTAACGGTTGGTGAGTTGTTCGATGTTGTGCGCTCTTTTTTTTCGGCAAGGCGGCCGAAGAGGCCGACGGAAGCGCCGGTCGTGCCGATCGAACCGATGAGCCCACCGAGCGGTATGGATTAGACGAGATGCTCGCTGATTACGCTGCCGTTTACGGCGGCCCCCCTGCCCCGACCACGCCTTGGCCCATCGTGCTGGCCTTGGCAACGCGCATGGCGTAGTTCGATGCCCGGGCACTTCTGGTCAGCGTCTTGGGGAGCGGAGTGGGTGCCAGTCAGATGTTCAGTGGATCGGGGAATGAAGTCCAATCGCTGATCCGCACGTTGAAGGCCGAAGCCTATCCAGGACACACGGAGCAGAAAGGCCTGGTGTTCGCCTTGAAACAGTCCAAGAACGATGGCTGAAGAGAGAGTATCGATCGTCATCCGGGCGAGGGACTTCGCCTCACGGGTAATGACCAAGGTCGGGTTAGCAGGCAAGCGTCTCGATCGTGTCTTCACTGTGCTCAAGCGGACGTTCAGGACCCTAGCCATTGGCGTCGGGGCGTTCACGGCGGCGTTGGTTGGCGGGGTGCTGGCCCTTGGTCGGTTCGCGACGAAGGGTGGCGATGTCCTGAACGTCCAGCGCGCGTTCGCGCGCGTTACCGGCGATGTCACTGGCGCCCTGAAGTTGCTGCGGCGCGAAACGTTCGGCCTGATCGACAACTACGAGTTGATGAAGGGCCTGAATAATGCTATAACGCTCGGTTCCGCACAGACCACAGAGCAGTTTGCCGACCTTGCCAAGACCGCAATCCAGTTGGGGCGTGCTCTAGGTATCGATGCAGCGTTCGCCCTGAACAGCCTCAACACCGGGATCGCCCGACAATCCCGCCTCTTCCTTGATAACATCGGAATCATCATCTCCGTGGGTGAAGCCAACGAACAATATGCGCGGTCACTTGGAAAGACAGTCAAGGAGCTGACCGATGCGGAGAAGCGGGAGGCGTTCCGTACGTCCGCGCTTGATAAGGCCCGGGAGGCGATCGAGCGACTCGGTGGCGTGCAACTGACAGCCGCAGACCGCGTGCGTCAGGCTGGTGTGGCCGTCAAGAACTTCACAACCAAACTCGCCACGATGGCGGCACAATCACCTTTCGTTGAGGAGTTGTTCAAGAAACTCGGATCGTTGACGGAGGACTTGACGAAGATCCTAAGCGGTCAGAAGCAGGACATCGTTGACACCATGAATGATCTCGGCGCCATTGCGGGGAATTTGTTCGCGGCAGCGTTTCTAAAGGGGATGGAACGTCTCGGGCCAGCGGTCAAAGGTGTGCTAAGTAGAATCTTTATTGACCCCAAAGCGGTCAAGATTTTCAAAGATTTGACAGGTGCAGGGAGAAGGCCAGCAGGGGGGCCGGGAGTTCCGCAGCCACTGATTGACCGCTTCCTCACGGAGCGGGGGATCGTCGCAGCTCCACCGACATCTGCGGCCGATCGCTTTATTGAGAAGACCGAAGCCGCCCTTGAGCGGCTGGCAGCACGTGCCGCTCGTATTGGTGCTGGTGGCCCAGGGCCTACGGTTCTCCCTAGAGGGATTCCGGGCGGTGTGCCTAGAGGGATTCCGGCTGGTGTGCTCGGTGGTGTTACGGGCGGCGTGGCTTTACAACTCCCCCAACTGGCGGCGCGGTTACAGGAGAGTATCGTCCCGTTGCAACAGTGGATCGATCTCCAGGGGTTCGCAAAAGATGTTATCGAATCCACCCTCACGCCCCAAGAGCGGTACAATGAGACGCTCTTTGGCCTCAATGAAGCGTATGGGCTCGGGTTGCTCTCGTCGGAGCAGTACGAGCGGGGCGTGACAAAGGCAGGTAATGCAATGGAAGAGGCGGGCAAGCAGGCTCTGGTGTCCGCCGACCGCATCGTCCTGGCCTTCGGTCGGATGGCGGAACAGATCGTGACTGGTCTCCGTGGTCAAGGGGGCTTTCTGTCGGGGCTTGTCGGCACGATTGGCGGGCTGGCCAGTCTCGTGCCTGGGATTGGCACGCTTGCGAGTGCCGGGATTCTAGCCGGATCTGGTATTGTCTCTGCGCTCGCTAGGCCAGGCCGCGATCCCACGCCCGTCAAGATCGAAGACATCAGCGACCGCGCCGTTGAGAAACAACGCCGCACCGGCCTCGAGCGCATCGATATCACGATCATCGACCCCCGCACGAACATTCGCCGCACCATCCAAAGCATTCGTGCGCTCGAGCAGCGTGATGGTGTGGCTCGCATCCCGGTGAATTTCGGCTGATGGGTAAGCCGCTCTTTCTTGTCGATAACCTCTTCGACGGTGGGTTTCCGGGCTCGCAGTATCCCGGCCACGTGATCACCGCAGAAGAAGAGGCGACGGACCATGAAGTCTGGCGGCTCGCCAATGGCCGGCGGTCACCGTCGGACTATTGGACCCCAACAACGAACAATTCAGACACCTGGGCAGAAGCGAAGGGTGACCGTGTTCGTGGGGCTGATATGGTCGTGATCGACGCCGGCCATAACCTAGCCGGCAAAACGGTGAAGATCGAAGGCTCCGATGACAACTTCACGACGATCGACACCATCCACGACGACGTGATTCCCTCCGTGAGCTCCCCGGGCAACATCGACAACGTGACCGGCATCGTGACCGAGGAGGGTGTGTGGCTCCGGCGGTTCCCGCTTCGTGGGCACTTGTATTATCGCGTGTTCATTCCTGCGATGGGAGCCGACCTCAAACCACAGATCATCGGTCTCTGGGTGGGCTTGTCATGGGAAACCGAGGACGCTTGGCCTCCGGTCGCCGAAAATCAAATCGAGTTGGTGGGCAACGAGTTCGTGACACCTGATCTGTGGCGCGGACGCACGGGACTCGGCATCGGGCGCACAGATGTGATGACGTTGAAGCTGCCGAGTTTCTTTGCATACGACCAGGCACGCTTCAACATCGAGGGCCTGTTTGCCACCAATAATCCGACCTGGATCATCTACAACACCGACCAAGCCGACCGTGCGGTTGTGGCCGTGCCACGTCTGGGCCGCATTGGGTTTCGATTTAGCGGTGGGACTGATTGGGGCTACCAGCAAATCGCGCTGGATTGGGTCGAACACGAGCCGCTGAGGACCTGATGGCGATCCATCCCTCGCAGATCCTATTCTACGCCGGTGGCCGCTCACTGGCGCTGTACGGGACAGCATCACGGCGAACTACACCCATCGCCCGTCGTGGCGAAGACGTTATCGAAACGTTCACCCGAGCATCCACAGGCAGTTACGTCGACGCCAACGGTGAGGTCAAGCTCGCCGAAATCGATGCCCTCCGGATTGACATGCTGGATCTCGACGTAGCCGGGACCTTTGATACCCCGGCGCTTGTGTTGGAGGGCGCGCGGACGAACGCGTTCACGAAGTCTGAAGAATTAGATGATGCCGCGTACACAAAGACCCGCGCCACAGTCAGCGCGAATGCGGTAGCGGCACCAGATGGGAAAACGACGGCCGATAAGCTCGTCGAGGATGGGACGGCATCGAGCACGCACGAGTTCAAACGCAACACACCGACACTGACAGATGATACGCAGCAGTCGTTCAGTGTGTTCGCCAAGGCCGCAGAGCGCAGCGAAATAAGAATAGAGCTAATACAAAAAGACAATACAATTGCCAATGCGTGGTTTGATCTGTCCGCAGGCACGGTAGGGACGACTACAGGCGGCGGCGTCGGACTGATCAGGAGATATGGGGAGGACTGGTATCGTTGTACGCTCGTGGCCGACAGCGCGAACGGTGGTACAACACCAGTCATTTTCGTCGAGCTCGGGTCTGGCTCCGAGACGGCAGTTTATAACGGCGACTCCAGCTCCGGCGCCTATCTCTGGGGAATGCAATTCGAGACTGACAAGCCATTCCCCTCGTCTTATAGAGCCACCGCAGGCAGTACAGTCACACGGAGTAAGGACGCGATGACGTTCCCGTGGGTCACCGCTCCTCGTACGATGATTGGTTATGCCCGCTTCGTGGAGCGAGGGACGGTGTCGGCGGGACCGAACGGGCGCATCTGTCACATCGGTGACAATACGGGGGGAGGGGACCCGAGACTGACGTTCGTTGTTAGCGGTTCGTCAACATGGCAGGCGCTTATCGACGACGGGACGAACATCGCTCAGTCCACGGCTGCTGCAACGCCCGTCTATGGGGATCTGCTCGAGTTGCGACTCATCTTCGACAAGGAGGCGGGTACGGTGCAGCTCGGTCAAAGCATCAACTCGGGAGCTGAAGTGGTCGCAGCGGCTGGCACGGGCCTAGATGCAGCATTACTCAGTGCGTGGGCGGGGACTCTCATCACGATGGCTGCGGACGGCGCTGGCGCCAACAACGGCTTCGTGGATTTACTTGATCTCATGTTCGCCGCCGGTGGCGGACACACTGTCTCCGACTTCCACAAGGCCACACAGCAGTGAGGGCGATTCATCCCGAGCTCGTTCGCATGTTGCGCAAGGCCAGTATCACCGGGCGTGCGCGCGTCATCCCCGAAGCGGTCGTTGTCGTCAACGAAGACGTGCGGGCTTTCAGCACCGATTGGAACAACGCTGACCCCCTGACCGGCCTCGAGGTCGACAGCTTCGGCGACGTGCGGCTCAGTGGTTCCTTCGCTACCAGTGTTGAACACACTGTGAGCGATACGTTCATGACCGATCTCGACCGGGCATCGCCGTGGTCAGTTGCTAAGGTCACGTGGGGTGGCACGTTTGACCGGGACTTGGAGATTTGGCAGATCAAAGCGTGGTTGCATCCCAAGCGCACCGGTGCTGCAAAAGAAGTCGTCACGTGGCGCTTGGAGGTTTGGCGGATATACGCCGTTTGGCCAGCGAGCCACCAGAGCCCGGGTCCGTTCGAGATTCAGGGTCTGGGATCGATGGATGTTGCGGCATCGGGTACGGTGGCGGCGCTATTCACGTTCGACTTCACGGGAGCTTGGCAGGCGCCGCGGCCGATGTTTGAGAACGTAATCAGAAAGCCGGGTGCAAGCGCCCAAGCGCTACCGGTTACCTACATTGTGATCCGGGCGCTGGACGCAAACGGCGCCGCTGCGGGAAATGTGGGATTTGGTGCCGACACCGCAACGCCATTTGTCAACCCAGCAGGTGTCAAACTCGAACAGGTCACCCTGACCCAGAACACGGAAGGCGAAGGACGCGGGCGGTGGGCTGAGACTCTTGTCAACGATTGTCCCCGCATCTCGATCGTTGAGGAAACCTACACCAACGCGACCATCACGATTTCCGTTGCCGGTGGGGGCACGATAATTGATCTAGGTGCTGCGCCCACGAAGGATGTCGAGTGCGTCGGGGTTGGACGGACCCCGAGTGACACGGACATCGTCTATGAGATCCGCAAGGCGTCGCCCGATGCGTGGACAGAGTTCGAGGACGGTGACCTGATCTGTGTGGACAACACCGCAACGGGTGGTAAGGATCTTTCAAGTCTAGTGAAACAGCAAACCTACGAGATCCGCGCCCAGCTCAAGACCAACGCCGCTTCGAACACCACTCCCCGGTTGAAACGTCTGGGCGTGCGGGAGGTGACGCGGATCTCATTTGATCGGCTCGCCACGGTAGACGCCGAGTGGAATGTGCATCCCTTCGAGATGCAGAGCGAGATTTCACGGGCTGCGATCACGAGTATCCGCGACGGCCGGGAAGACTTCAACGACGCGATCACCGAATTGCTCGTCGATCACGATGTCGGCGACATCGCGTTCCGTATCTATATCGGGCATCCGGATCTCCATCGGAACAAGTGGCTCCACATCGACACGTTCCCGTTCGCTTACGACTACGACCCACGGGCCAATGAGATCGAATGTTTGTGGGATTCGGCCCTGGCAAAACTCCGTGCCGCATTGCCCGTGGCCTCCGGCTCGCCGACGGTGACCCGCAGCATCCTGTACTACAACGCCGCTGTCGGCATCGAAACGCTCAAGGACGTGAGCGATGACCTGATCGATGGGCAGGTAGGTCTCGATGGCCAATACCGGGGTCAGGGGATCACGGACGATACAACGACGATCAGCAAGCGGATCGGCGAGCGCGATCCCGATGCGGTCGTGACGGCGTTGTCGGATGCGAAATCCGAGCTCGATGCGGTCGCGTTCATCGCCGGTGGTGCTTGGGGGACCGACGCGGGGCGGGTTCGGTTCTTCGACTTGTACGCGGAGGGTTACGTCGTCATGCTGTTTCACGAGGGCGAGATCACCGTCGAGTCGGTGAGTCCCGGTCTCTCCCTCCGGACCCCGGAAGTCTTCCTCGCCTACGGCTACGACGTGCAGAGCCGGCAGTATACGCTTGAGCACCGCGGATTCGACGGCATAGCCTTGGCCGCTTTGGGTGTCTCGAATCTTGGGCCTCCCAAGCGGTTGTCCGACACCGTCGGTAAATGGGTAGATGATGCGACGCTGGCCGCAAAAATCGTCGAACGCCAATTCAACGCTTTCTCGATGGGGCTCCGGTTGTGGCGCTTTACCTGCACCTATGCCTATCCCGAGCTCCAGTTCGGCGACCGGGTGATCATTCCCACCAAGCAGTTCGTGATGCGAGATCCGATCGGGAACCGTGAGCTACGGGGCCACTTGTGGGCCACCGGGACTATCATCGGCGTACACGACGTACTGGGGACTAGCTTCACGATCTGGGTGCGTAGCCTGTCGGACATTCTCGCGAGTAGCGAGGCGGTGACGCTCGAGCTGCGGAAACGCCTTGTCGCGCGATGCTATCACAGTGTTGCTACGGTCTCGTATATAAACACGGGTGGAACGGGTTCCGGTTCGCTCGCTTGGAACAATGAAGTGTTCGACCCCGAAGGGATGCACAACAACTCGACCAACAACGGACGGTTCACCGTCCCGACGACGGGCACCTATCAGATTCAGGGCGTCATCAAGTATTCGAATTACGCCGTGACCGGCAACGGGTACGTGCTCCTCGCGATCAAGAAAAACGGCGCCAACACCCTGCACTACATCCTTAGTGGAATTACCGTTCCGCCCGCTGCGTCAGGCTCCCTGCCCTACACCGCGCTGGTTGACCTCATGGCTGGGGACTACATCACGCTCGATATTCTCTGCGGCGTCTCTGCGTCTGGGTCTTCCCAGATAGACATCAAAGGCGGCGCAGCGACGGAGTCGACATATGAAATCGTCTGGCAGGGTTAAGCTGTGAACGACTTCCAACTGCCCGCCTTGATTGTGGCCGTGCCGGCGGGCATCACGGTCGCGTTCAGTGGCGTCAAACTGCTCAAGGACATCCTTCGTCCCGTCTCGAGCGCGACCGTGTCCAATGGCCAGGGCGAGTGGCGCGGGCGTATGGAAACCGTGCTGGAAAATGTCATCGAGCTGCTCAAAGAAATGCGCGAGGACGAGAAGCGCACCCGCAAGGTGGTCTACGAGACCCAGGAAACGCAGCGCGACATCCACCAGTCGTTGGAGCGGCTGAACACGATTCTGGAGGAACGATGAGCACAAGATACGGCATCCCCTGCATCAAGCTTCCCAACGGGGAGCATATCCAGCCTGGGCGCGTGGTGCGCTTCTTGGCTGGTGTCGCCGTGATCGCCGCCCTGCTCGCTGGCTGGATTGAATGGCACGACAAGATTGAGCTGGGGATGTGGATTGTCCTCGCCTTGTTGCTGATCGATCCGGCGCTGGTCACGACCGCTGTGAGCACCATCAAGGCCGTGAAGAACGGGAAGAAATGAAGCTCGAAGTTCTCCGGATGGGGTCGTTTGAGAAGTACACCGCCGGGCTGTACGAGCTGCGGCCGGAAGGCCGGAGGCTGCTCTGCTTTTACCCCCGGCAGTAAGCTGTAATGCCATCATTCTCTGCACGATCTGAAGCTCAACTCTCTAGTTGTCATGACGATCTCCAGCAACTGTTCTCTGAGGTGGTGAGATCTTACGACTGCACTATCGACGGTGGGTATCGAGACGCGGAGAGGCAGTTGGAGCTCTATCGTGCCGGGCGGTCAAAGGTGAAGCGTGGTAAACACAACGAAATTCCGAGCCTTGCGGTTGATGCTGCGCCATATCCCATAGTCTGGCCCGACCAGCAGCCGACCCTGGAATTGCAGATCGCCGCGATGAAGCGCTTTGTCCATTTTGCTGGCTATGTGAAGCGGGTCGCAGAGGCGCTTGAGATTGCGATACGATGGGGTGGAGATTGGGATGGAGACGGCGTTTTTTCTGATCAGCGCTTTCACGATCTACCGCATTTTGAACTGGTCTCAAGGTGACACCATTCGGTACACCAACTACGACAGTCCACCGGAGGGGTTTGCGGCCGCGTGAGCCAATCTCCCGGCCAGGGATAGAAGGGGCTCCAGCCGGTGCGGTGAGGTAGTGGTGTGAGCCACTCGCTGTAGATCCACTGCATAAAAAAAGGCTCCCGAGGGGTTCCCCGGGAGCTTAGTCTTGGCGTTCAACGGGGTGTCAAATCGCCCTATCTGACGCAAAAGGGCCCAGTTTTCTGGGCCCCCTCTATGCAATCACGTAAGCCGTTATTTTACAACGTCTTGCCGCGTCTGTGGCGACGGTGGAGGTGGAGGTGGTCTGTCGGGTGGAATCTCCATCCGTGGGGTTTTCATAGCGACCTCCATGCAAGGGTCTTGACGAGAGCAATGTCGCCTCTCTCACTAACGATATCAATACAGAGCAAGTTTCGTGCCCCCAGTCAGGGCTGACGGACACGAGCATCCCCTGCTGGCGTTTGGGCCTGCTTCGGCCGGCGTTTATCCTCAAACTCGCGCGCGATTTTCGAGAATTCTTCGTACAGCCTCTCATTGTTCCATTTCGTTCGTGCCAATGTTATGTAGCTCCTCATCATCACGTGGATGTTGATGAGATAGGAGCCGCACGCACAGTCAATGATCTCTTTGTCGTACACATCAGCGTTGGCCCCAACCGCAAGGTGCTCGATGAGAAATAATATCTCCCGGGCATTACCGTCGAGGTCGGCGCTCTCGGTGATTTCCCTCGCCTGTTCGGAGGAGAGTTGCGTTTCGTTATTGAAGTGTCCGTCGAGCGTGCCAAGGCACACGACCCATTTTGACCGTAACTCGTGGAGATAGTCGATTGTGGCTTGCATACGTCGCCGATCATGGTCGGCGATGCCACCCGCCCCGAATCACCGGCGCCCATCGATTCGGCGAGACTCCGGCCAACTGCACCGGCCACGGGTGGCGAGAACGCATTGCCTACCTGGCGGTAGGCGGCCGTCTTGCCCCCCATGAGAATCCAATCGTCGGGAAACCCTTGGATCCGTGCGGCCATTGCCACGGTCAGGCGGGGGTGTGCATCTGAGGGAAAGTCAGGTCCCGGAGGCTCGTCGGCGATGCCAAGGCCGTCCACCGCAAGCTCGGCCCATGCACGCCGGGCCCGCGTAGGTCCCAGGTCTGGCCCGCCGTGCTTCTTCGAGCCGCCCACCAGGGTAGGGGCAATGGTATCGGCGCGTTTGGCCCAATCGCCCGCGCCTGACCATCCGTTGCTGGCCATAAGCTCGCGCAGTACCGCTCCTACTGGCTTAGACTGCCCGTTGCCCCTCGGCCAGGAGAACCTCGATAGATCGGCCTTCTTCAAGCCGAGCAGAATGAATCTCGGGCGCAGTTGAGGCACGCCGAATTCATTGGCGTTGAGGATTCTCGATACCGTGGCGAAACCCAGTTTCGCCAGTCGGCGTTCTACCCATTCGCGGTAGGAATCGAACCGGGATGAGCCGAAGCCGCGAACGTTCTCGATCATCACCGCACGCGGGCGGATTTCAGAGATGGCGGCCAGGGCTGCCGGGAACAAGTCCCGGTCGTCGTTTTCTCCTAGCTGCTTCCCGGCTATCGAAAACGGGGGGCATGGGAGACCTGCGGCTACTAGGTCCGCGCCCCGGTAGCTATCGCCACGGAACAAGCGGAGATCCATCTCCAGCGTGTTCCAGCCGGGACGGTTGGCGCGCAGCGTTTCGCAACACCAGCGGTCATTCTCGACGGTAGCCTCGTGGCCGAATCCCGAGCGCTCCAGGCCGAGCGCCTGCCCCCCTGCACCTGAGCAGAATTCAACTGACGAAAGAGCCATGCACTCTTTAGGCGTTCTCGCTGGTAGCCGGATTCCTTGGACACCCCCAAGGTAAGAACAAAGCGCACACGACGCTACGATCTGTTTTCCCGCTCCTCTTGTTTGCCCGCTCCTCCAGGAGCTCTACGACCTCTTCCATCGTCCACACATGGTCCGCTACGCCAGCAGCCATAGCAGGCGTCTTGTGGATGCCCTCCGCCTGCTTGGTCAACGTCTAATGCTTCCGCACGAAGTTGTAGTACATGTAGTGGAGGCTCAGTGCGTGCTTGTGGTTCTCGATCTTCTTTGAAAATCCGTTCGTCAGCCGCGTGAGCCGACGCACGTTCATCCTCATCGTCAGATTCTGTCTCTCGATATACGACGTTGAGACCTGGTCGGGGTCGGGGTCGCCCATCACTCGATTCGTGTCGATACCGATGATCTCCGGTGGGCTGTAGCGCCGCTGGCCATCCGGTGCGTGCCCGTAGAGTTTAACTAGCATCGCGTAGTCTACGTGTCCCCACCCGAAGGGACGAGCAACACGAACGGCCCCAGACCGAACCTGTGGAAGCAGAGGTCTGAGGCCGCTCCACACCCCAACCGTGGCAGTAGCCATAGCGAGGTGAGCGATGTTTGCGTCTAAAAAATAGCTAAGTAGTATACGGAAAGCACGGGCGCTCCGTTCCGGCGGGACGCCCGTCGCTTATTCTAGTCGGTCTTCCTCCATCTCGCTTCTGCGGCCTTCTTAGCGATCTCGCGCCGACGCTCCGGACTCAACTTCTCGGCCCGTGCTTCGGCGGAGGATAACGCACCGGGGGCCTGGCCTATAAAACAGATTGTCAACGCCGCCGCGTCTTTCTATCAACCTCCCGCTGTTTCGTACCGTAAACCCGTTCTCACGTCAACACCAAAGGCATTGACAGGATCGCCGTTCTCCACCGACTCCGGCTCACCAGCCATCTGGGCGATCCTAAAAGGCACGGGCACGACCTTGTCCACGGCGATGTACCCAGCCAAGTGGCTCCGCAGTGCATCAGGGTAGTCAGTCCACGCCTCCTTTTCGGTGTCGCCATGGACAGCGAAATCTTCCAATGCCGGCACTGTGATCACGAAACCGTCCTCTGTTTCCTCGGCGTCGGGATGCCAGTTCATAGACATGTACTCGTCCAGGCCCTTGTTCATAACGCCTCTCTCTCTGACGACGCGAGCCGGTCAATGCGCCTCACCAGCTCCCTAATGTACCCCTGTTTTACCTCGCCACCACCCGGATCTTTGACTGTAAAGAGCTTCCGATCTTCCCGGTGCTTCCACGTGCGGTGACTGCCTTCCTTCGACACCTCATAAAATCCGGCCCGCCTGAGCTGACGGGCGACTGCCTCATACCGCCACCCACGGGGATTGTTCCGCATCGCGTCGAGTTCCTTCTCCGCCCGTGCCACGCGTCCACTACGACGTCGACGGCTTCGGGATCTTCATCACATGAAACGGCACCCCGCCGAGTCGTTGTCCGTCGATGAAGACGTCGAAACGGTAATCCCCTTCGTGCTCAAACTTGGTGCCCCCGAGCTCCATCGTCACTTGGGCTTGAATGCGACCGACGCTCGCTGGCCCAATATCACCGAACTTGATGGGACCTTCTATCTGGCTGAGCTGGGGAAGGACATCATAGCCGTCCGCATCCACGAGCATCAGCTTCAGTTTGTGCTCAAGCCCCTCGCTTTTATACCCGGTGATTCGGAGCACCAGCGACATCCTCGGATGGGTCGCCGGGACCTCGAACGCCCGGATGTATCGGAACTCCCCAAGTATGAACAGCTTCCCACTATCGCCGCTGTAAGCGTAATCACACAGTAGCCCAAAGTCGAAGTCCATTCACCCTCCTGGGTATCGGCAGATCATGCTCAAACTTGAGCGCCTCTCTCCTTCCCTTCCAGCTTCCGGTTTCTCCTAGGTGGTGCTCGAAAACATTCAAAAATCTACCTCAACGTCGATCTCATCCACGCAGGTTTGGGGTCGAGTGTGGTTTGGGGCTGTATGCCACTCCCCGTCACCAATTACGACGTCTTGGAGATCGTCAATGGGCATGCAACGCCAGTTTTTTGCAGAGTCACCTAGAGCTACTAAGCTTCACCAAGTTTCCATCGATACACTCATAGAAATCTGGGTTTCGCTCCGCCACCAGTTGAACGAGGTCATCGAATACGGACTCGAGATCGTGGACCGTCTCGGTGTCTCCGACATGATACACCCTGAGGGATCCCTTGAATGGAGGGGTTGCGTCGAGCAAGAGCAAATAGAGACGCTCGAACTGCTCGTCACGACCGGCTGGGTCATCCCGGGCGGTAAAGGGTTTCAACCGAGGATGTGCGTTCTCAAACGTGGACCGTCGGCGGTCAGTGCCGTCCTCCGCCGCACCCTTATCCAGACACATGAACCCCGCTAAGACAGCGTATGGGAACCGCCGATGCAGCGTCACGGCTTCGAAGAGAAGGTCACCGCGGCGGTTTGTAAGGTTCTTCTGAAAGTTCCGCGTCCTCTCGTCCCGGAAATTGATGGACTTCACAGAAATACCGAGTAGAAGCCCAGCCTCTTCCGTCGCCCAAGTTACGTCCACTCTCTTCGCGCCGATGCCACCCGCTAGGCGCCGCTCAGCGCCAGACCCGCCTAGTTCTCCTGGCTCTGCCGGACGGGCGTTTTCCATACCGCGGTCGCGGAGCTCCTTCGCAAACGCCAGAGCCACCTTCTGTGAAAGGAGTTCCGAGTAACGCTTCTTAGATGCCTGCTTGGCATTGTCGTCCGGTTTTGGAGGGAGCGACTTTAGAGCTTCCTCCATTAGGTCGTCAATTCTTGCCACGCTTTCCTTTTCCTCGGCTTGCACGCCGAGCGAACAAGAAGTGGCGTGCTTCCCGGAGTGAATTCACCTGGCTTTGGGTAAGACCGAGGTGCCTGACAAGAAGGACTCGGTCCACAAGCTTCGAGGCCTCGAGAATATCGTTTTGACGTAACGCCTTCGACAGTTGAGGACGCACTGCTCGAAGTTCTTTCGATGCCTCCTTAAGTAGCGTCTTGCCGGGAACCGGGAGAGCGTCAGCTTCTGTCGGCTCCAACTTGAGGAGCCCACCGCCATAAGAGCGACCGACAATTTCTGCACCGAGGATGGTAAGGCTGTTGAGACAGGCGAGAGGAAGCAAGTCACGTCCCAATGTCTGATAGCCTTGCCGAAGCGCTACTCCATAGAGTGAGTTCAGATGGTAGAGCTTGCCAGCGTTCGTGGTCAGACGTGGCCGTTCGTGATCCATGTAGGTCAAGAGCAAATCTGGAATCGGCACTGTAGGGACCTGCCACCACGGTGTGCGTACGCGGCACTTGTAAGCTCGATGAACCCCTGCCTTTCTTCCGAGCTCGACATATCGTTCTGCAGTCGGGGACAAATTGGCAGTACGAGGAGAGAACATGTAGCATCTGGCTCCATCTTTCCCGCCCTTCTGCCACGCCTTTTCTGTAAACGTCAGTCCGCGCAGGTGCCGTGATCCAGGAGGAGAGATGGGCAGCAAATCACGCTTTCGGAGACGATGCTCACGTGCGGTTGCGAACGTGACAGCGAAGTAGTCGTTCTTGCCTGTGACGGCCCCAAGATAGGTCTCACCCCATTCGAGCAGACGTGTAATCTCATCGCTCTGGCACAGCGGTACATAAGCGTCAAACGCACCGACCGGTAGAAGTGCCGGTGTCCATTTATCATCACCTTGCGGCGAGAACCATGTGGATACAGCACGGTCCACGTCGTCTAACTCGTCGAAATTTCGTAGTTGGTGGAGTTCAAAATGCGGTGCTGGGCCTTGTCCTTCAGCCAGTAGCAACACTACTTCCTCTAGGACACCTGGGAAGATTAGCTCTTCGAACATTACCAGCCGCACTTTGCCGAACCGCTCTAGCAGAAAACGTCGGACCGGCGCTGCATAACTCACGCTCAGTAACTCTGCGGGGAGCACGAGTCCAAGTCTGCCGCTGGGCTTCAAGAAACGGGTAGACTGAACTACGAACGCCGCCCACGAGCTCGCGAGCCGCGTCAACCGAACACCCTGAGTTAAAGCGGCTCTCAGGCTCTTGGAACGGGTGTCACCGCTGAAGTTTTGATACCGAACGTATGGAGGGTTGCCGATAACCGCATCGTAGATTGGCTCGGGTGTCACGTCGAAGAAATCCGCAGCCTCAACCTTGGCAGAGAAGCCATTTGTAGCCAAGAGCTCGGAAGCTGCCTGGGCCGAAGCGGCATGTACTTCGATACCTAATAGCTGACGCGGAGAGAAACCATTGCCGGAGAGCGCACTCAGTCGCTCCGCGGCTGGGACGAGGAAACTGGCCTCGCCACACGACGGCTCAAGCACTGTGTCGGTTGAGGAACGAATGGCCCAATTTGTGATGAAACGGCTGACCGGCGGCGGAGTGAAAAAGGCACCGCGAGCCTTTTGGTGTGCGAGGGTGTCTGCCACGCTTCTCCCTAAAGGAGCTTCCGATTCGATGAGGGCGGTGTCAATCTAGTACATGTCGGGGTGTACTCCTAGTATTGGTACTCTCCAGAAGCAGTTAACTGACGGTGATTCAATGACTTCCAACAATCTTCCCCTTCCCTTCCAGCTTTTACGGTTTGAGGTCACTGTAAGTTTACGGGAGACAGATAAAAAGCAGTAGCCGCGATCCCTATGGGGACGACGATCGGGTTCATGTTAATTCCGGTTTCTCCTAGGTGGTGCTCGAAAACATTTCCAGAAGTCGCGTGGGTTCTCCTATGTGGTGCTCAGGAAGGCGACGGAGGTTTTCAGACCCGTTCCCCGCACGCTGAGCAGCGCCACGGGTTTACAGACCTACTCACCGCGAGCTTCCCCACGAGCCACCGGTCATGAGCATGAGTACGAAATCACCCAACCCCCACACAGCAGAGTTCCGTTCTGCCTTCACAAGCTTGGCGCATCGGTTGCACCGTCGCTGCGTGATCTTGAGGTTTCCCCTACTCAAGAGACGCCGCCCAGTGTTCCTCGGAAACGATGGAGCACCGAAGGCCCTTCTTTTTCATCTGCAGCGCCTTCTCGATCTTTCTGCCGTGCGTCGAGTGTATCCAGTCCCGGCTTGCCAGACCGCCAATAACGAGATAGTCAGTCCAACGCCGCACGGTTTTGTGGGCGTTGGCACCGTGAATGCGGATCGCTTCCTCACAGCGAGACCGCGGGCCGAATACGAACTTGCCCGTGAGGCAAAACTCTTTGCTATCAAACATGATAACCGGCGCTGGGTCGTCGAGTGGGAGCCGGGTCGCGGTGTTCTCGACGGTCGCGGCGTCGGGTTTATCGCCGACGATTTTCTGTAACAGTTCGGTGAGATCGCGCCGTTCGTCATGGTCGATGACACCATCCTCGAGGACTTGCTGTAGGCGATCACGAAGCACGTTCCCGGGCCACTCGGAGACAATCGTCGGATTAGCCTTCACCCATTGGTCGAAGCTCACGATCTCTCGATCGTTAACAACCCCGTCGAATAAGATGCCCTTGCACACACCGATCATCTCATCAAGTGACCGACCACGTACCCTGCGCGCATTGAATGCGGTTTCGACTGGCTGGGCGTCACGATCAAGATCGGCGCGCGGTGGGGTTAGCGCGAACTCGGATAATTCGCTTGCCAGCGTCCAATCGGGAACGCCCTCACCAAGAACGTAGAAATCCTCGGTTGCGGTCATGCGTTGCAGCTCGTCAAGGGAATACGGGCCGAGGGGCTGCTTGAACGGATCGAGACGATACCAAGGCACCAGGCCGATCTCCCCTAGGCGCCCAAGCGCAGTCGTACCCGATCGCCAACCCGCTCGCCGGGCCACGTTCGTGCGTATTTCTTCATCTCGCACCAACACCACCAACGGAGATCGTCGTCGCTGAGTCCTGCCGCTCGACATTCGTTGAGCCTACGATCTGGAATTAAATCGACGAGCGCAAAAAGATCGGCGACTGTTTCCTGCGGCGAGAACCATGTGGATACAGCACAGTCCACGTCGTCTATGGGGACGACGATCGGGTTCATGTTAATTCCCTTCCCTTCCAGCTTCCGGTTTCTCCTAGGTGGTGCTCGACTAGGTAGGTCTCGCAAGATCGAGCAATCGACGCAATTCCTCCTCGTGTGCCTTCGCCAAGTTGAGATCCTTCGGCGCATCCTTTTCTTTGAGGAACCGCATTTTGCTGCTGGTGAGGTTTCGGAATTTGAATCCAGATTGCCTCACCGGGGCGGGGTAATAGCCCTTTCCGGACGCCATGGACCCCCATGGTAGCTGGCGATAGACATACCACTCATCGCCGTCCGCATCTTTGAATCGACGGTCCATACGGTTTCTCCTAGGTGGTTGGTTAGGGACATGACGTCCTGAGGACGCCTGACCGATTGAATTCTCGGCGGGTGTATCCATCGAATGTTTGGCCGCGTATTGAATACTCAACACCGACGCTGCGAGATGCTCCGCTCGCGAGAAAGGGCCATTCCCAACTGTTCACAAAACGTCCCGTGAGGGTCCTGGTCTCGCTGAAGTATGCTCCGACGCCGTCAAGGTTGCTCGCTTCCCGCACTATGTCCCAACTGTATCGGACCGTAGTTGATGAGTCGTTTGCCTGAAAGATCAGGAAGTATTCACAACCCTCCAGCCGTGTGCTATCAGTGAAGACGACCGTGGCATTAAACGGCACGGGTCGCGGTGGAGGAGGCGGTGGCAAAGATGGCTGAATGATCTTGTCACCAGATCCACACCCAATCCAGAGTCCGATTACGAACTGTGCGGCGAGCAGACGAAGCAGTTTCAATGGTTAGTCCTTCCGATGATAGGGTTCCCCCCCATGGCCCCTTCCGGTCGGGTGTCCCGTGTCGTAATATCCAATTCGGTCCCTATTCGGTAATTGGTTTCCAAGGGAGTTACTTTATGTCCTTGTCCCTCAACGAGTTACCCGGCGGTCTTTACATGATCGTGAAGCCCGTTCCCGAAGTGGGTGCCCTTCCCTTCGACTGTGTGAACATCGAGCCTGACGACCGTCATCGCCACTTGCTTCAGCGGTTCATCGATGATCACGATGTCAAGGCCATCCTCGCTCGCTCGGCCATCCAAGCCGTACCGGGCAGCGCTTGGATGGCTATCCCGCCTCCCGCTGAGATTCGCCGCCGCTGGCGGCGTCCCGGAGTTTCTGGGCGGTCCGATCAAGTACTTCGGATGGTGTAGGCCCTCCCTTTTGGGTTGGCGCGTCCCCAGGCGCCGAACCCATCGCCGTCATCTCCCCTTCCCCGAAAGCCAGCCAGCCAGCCGTAACTTCAAGAACCCTGGCTAGCGCTGCAGTGAGGGCAAAGGAGCTAGGTTCGGAGCCCTTGTCATCCTGATACCGCAACCAACGTCCCACGGTTGTACCAGAGAGGGGTTCGCCACCGTATTCAGCGGCGACCGTCTCCGCTAAATCGTCCTGTGTCAACAGCTTACCTCGCCGCTCCTTGAGATCCGAGAACGCATCGTGGGCGCGCCGATTGAATCCTGTGGAATTTCTCACTGGCAATGTTGTCGCAGATATCTGTGTCTGACCTTGACATCTGTGTGCAAAGCAGATATCATAGTTGTACGTGGAACATGCGTTCAACGCACATATAAACTTTATAAGGTAGCACGCGATGGATAGAGGCAGCAAGCGGGTTCCCGCAGCGGAAGTAGCCCAGATACTCGGGGTGAGCCGGGACACGGCCATTCGGATGATTCAGCGGGGAGAGCTTGAGGGCGACCAGACGCTGACCCGGTGGTGGGCGACCCGAAAGAGCGTTGATCGCTACCTCGCCGAGCAGCAAGCCACGGCTGCCGAGTCCGCCTGACCGATGGTCTTCGTCACCCCCTCGGTAAAATCGCCGCAACAGGCGTGTAAATCCTCCCCACGGCGTGTACTCCGGTTCCTGAACCAGGCATACGCGCTCCAGCCCTGGCGCCTCCGTAGATGCGAAAATTCACGTTGCCGCAAGCGGTTTCGGGTTCACCAACCCAGCCAGCGGTTCTGCTCCAACGGGGGTCGGTGTCGCTGGCAATATCACAACGACCGGCGGTTGGCGGTCGAGGCGGCCTAAAGGTCTCTTCATGGACACCACGCTACGTCGGCGTCTTTGGCGCGCCAACGGGAAACGTGTCACCAACCGTTTGGTGTTTCAGCGGTACGCCGCACTGAAGCGGATCTCGGAGCGCACAGCCGAGGACTATTACTCGGGGCGTTGCGGGCCGGTGGTCAATGCAGAGGCCATGGTGGCCATCGCCGCATCTTCTGGTCGTGCCGATCTCGCCGTGGCCATCATCCGGCGCCTTCGCCGGGCCGCAGAAACGACGCCACCGGAATACCGGGGCGCATGGGTCGCGTACAACCGCGCCCAAGCCGCCGAAGATTCCACCCAAGCCGATTTTGATGACAAGGAGCGCGAGGGCACCGCGACGGTCCATGATGCCCGCCAACGTCTCAAGAGTGTGACCTTCGAAGCCCTCGCCGCCCAGCAGTACGCGGATGCGTTGGCGGTGAAGTACGACCTATGACACCGACCGAATTCACGATCTCGATTGCGCTCTGGTTCGGCTTCAGTTTCCTAGTTGGCTGGCGCTACCATGTGCTCAAGACGCAACACTTCATTGCGCGGAGGCTAAGTGTAAAGCCTGCCCACACTGCGGGCGGTCCAGTTGGCGAGGGCAAGACAATGGAGACCCGCCCTCCGCGCACCCCGATAGAACCCATCGCCCACCGAGACCATTCCCCGTTCGTTCCGCTCTCGATGTTCGAGGAGGCCGACTGCGCGGAGCTCGACGAGGCAGTGCTGATGGCGGAGCTCGATAATTCCTAAGAGGCGATGGGTGAACGCGTCGCGGCAACCCATACGCAATCTTGAGAGCCTGGAATCCGTTCGCTCCATGGAAGTGCTTGAGCGATGACGCGCGAGGGCTGCATAGCCGTGTCCAACCTACTGGCCGACTTTGAGGGGGATCAGATGACCGATTCGATGGGCGACAGCCCCGCCAGCCACGAAGGCGTCGATCCACCGATCCCGCCTCTCACGATCACGGAAGATCAACTCAGCCTTCTGATCGCCAACACCTCGCACCTCGTGCTCTACAAACTCCGCAAGGAAATGCACCGCGAGATCGACAAGGCGGTCACGAGGTTGCGCATTGACCACGAGAAGCGATGGGAGGAGACGCTCACGCAACTCAGAAACCACTTTTGCGCAAAGGCGACATAGGAGAGGAGACACATGTCAGGCGGATGGAAGGAACGCGAGAGCACGGACGGAGTGGGTATCGGCGAGGAGAAAGGCCAGCGGAGGAAGGCTGGAGGATTGTTGGTAGAGATCCGCTACAAGGTAGGCAAAAACAAGTCAACCGTTTATGAGCTGATCCAACAAGATGGTGAGGGTCTCCAGGTTTGGGGTTCAACCACGATCGACAGCAAGCTCAACCAGTCGGACATCGGGAAATTCGTGAAACTGGAATATCTCGGTATGGCAATGGGAAACTCCGGCCGTAATTACAAAGACATCAGGGTCTCTGTATGGGATGCCGATCTGACCGACACTATGAGGGAATGGCCTCGTGTGGATGAGTTCTACACGACCAAACAGGGGGCGGTGGCTCTGTCAGAAGAGGAAGATGACGCTCTTCCGTTCTGAGGTCTGCCTCCGGTGCGGGTGCCCGATCACGGGACCCAATCAGACGTGTTACTGGAAGGGTCAACGGTGGCCGTGTGTGCCGCCGAGCGACAACACGGTAATTCAAGTGGACGGATTGTTGATCAAGACCGGTGACAACTACGGGAAACCTGTGCCGATCTTGGATGATCCGTACGCCGGTTAACTACATGGGAGCACCGCGCCGACGCCAGCGAACAAATGAACTGGCGGTGCAGCAGGATACGAAAGAGGACGGGGTGCGGCGCTCCGGCGCTACAGCCCAAAGGGGAAGCGGGAATGGAAAACCTAGCGTGGCTGTTGAGTTACGGCGTCGGTCCTGACGTTCTGCATTGGTCCCGGTGTCGTGCCCCGTCCTTGTGACAGCAAACCAGGCTGCGTGACCCGTCGCGCCCACAACAGCCGACTCGCCGCCCCGACCAAACCGATTGCGTGCAAGACACGACTCCGCAACCGTGGCGGCTCCATGTTCCCGAAACGTCGGGACCGCAAATACACGGAATGGATCAAAACGCTGCCGTGCGTGTTATTCGCGAAGCCCGATCATGTATGCCAAGGCCCGATCGATCCCTGTCATGTATTCAAGACGCGCGCTTGCGGCGCCTACGACCGCGGCGAGGTAGTGCCCGGTTGCCGCTTCGGGATGCACCGTCAACAGGAAGGCCGCACCGCGGAGTTCATGATTGAGACCGGGGTGAATGTCCAGCGAATCGCAAAGGGGTTGCTTCAGTGGTACGGGGAGGAGATTGAGCGGTGACTGCGGAACTCGATCTCTTCACGCCCTTGGCGCGAACCTCAGATTCAGAGACTTCGAAAGCGGCCGGCCGGTCGATGCGAAGGGGCGCGCCTGCGCAGCGGGAGCAGATCGTGAACGCACTTCGTGCTCACGGCCCGATGAATTATTGGCAAATCGATAACGTGATGGCCTGGCAGCACCCCACAGCAGCACGCCGGATGCGTGAACTTATTCGCCGGGGCCGCGTGCGAGATACCGGACGCACAAGTCCCACAGAAACTGGACGCAACGCAACTCTCTACGAGGCGACGTGACTTGGATACGTGTAGATGATGACGTGATTGACCATCCGAAGATGTATCGACTTGCGCGCCTACTTGGCTCTGATCGGACAACGGCGTTTGGCCTCCTCGTTGCGGTGTGGGGGTATGCCGCACGGCATCACGTTGACGGAGACCTGTCCGATCTTGAGCTCGCCGCCCTCCATCGGCGCATCGACTGGTTACCCGAAGTGTCCGCAGGACGTCCTGCGGACCGTCCGCAGGACGTCCGCAGCGACGTTCCACAGGACTGTCCGCAGGACGTGCGGACAGTACTTGTAGATGCGGGTTGGGCTGATCGACTCGCCAATGGTCGAGTCATCCTCCACGATTGGGATGAATACAATGGTAGGCTTGTCGATCGACGTGCTAAAGATAAGGAGCGTAAGCGATTACAGCGTGCAGAGGAACGGAATTCTGTCCGCAGGACGTCCGCAGGACAAGCAAATTCTGTCCGCAGGACGTCCGCACCTACGTTACGTAACGATACGGTACGTAATACTACCACAACCACCGCGCGCGCGAGGCTTCGCGACCAACTGACCCCCGAAGGCCAAGACGCACTTGACGCGCTGATCAAATCCAGCGCGCAACCAGATGCCTTGATCGGGGAGTGCACAATGATCCTGGCCGGCGAGCGGCAGATCAAACCGAAGCCTACCCCGGAGGGCCTGAATCTCGCCCTCTGTGACCTCAGAACCAACAACCAACACCCAACGGCACGTTCGCTCCGGACCTACACGGCAGATGCGATGCGGCAACTCACCGAGGGTATCAGCACGTCACGAGAACGCGACGGCGGGACCGCGTGGGACAAGGCGATGGCGGATGCCAAGGAGCGGGACAAGGCCAATGCTCACTGAAAGCGATGTGCTGACCGGGCTCCGTGATCTAGCAGTGGTGTTCCGGCCTCCGAATGGGAGAGACGATCTCGACCGCCTAGCGCACGTGTACCGGCGGGCCTTGGAAGACGTCGAGCCCTTCGAGTTCCGGCACGCCGTCGAGGACTATCTCGCCAACGGCCAACGGTTCTGGCCGGCCCCATCGAAACTCCGGACGGCGGTAGATGAACATCGGCACCGTAATCCCCGCACGACGAGCGGACTCCCGTTGCGGGTGCAATACGGAGAATGGCAGAGCGGCGGCGACCTAGCCAACGATCCGTGCCCGGTGTGTGGCGCGAAACTCGAAAAGGAAGACTACAAAAACCGTCCGCAGATCTACCACGACCACCAGGTGCATTACGAGGCGGGCGTTGGCTACGCAGGACCGCGCACGGGACCGGTGGATGCCCGGAAGCATCTTCTCCCGACGGGGTCGGTATCTGTCACAAAACAATTGCCGGCTGGAACCACATGACCCGCACGACGCTTCTCCTGGTAATCCTCGGCTGCTTGGTCTTCATAGCCTCTGGTGTGTCAAAGTACCTCGACGGCCGGACGATTCAGAACCTTCGGGAACGTGAAACCGTAATGCAGGTCGTGGCTGGCGAGAGCGACAAGCGACAAGCTGTGTTGATGGCCCAGCTCGCAACCGACTCAGTGGTGCGTGATTCCCTCGAGCAGTTGAGTGTGGCGTTGCGCCTCGATCTCCAGCGAGCACGGACACAGAGGGTGCGGATCGTCCGTGTGCGGGACTCTACCCGAGCAACCATCGACCCCGACACGTTGAGCGCTGGCCTTCGCAACCTGCTGACCCTCGAGCGGGAAGTCGCTGAATCGTTCCGGTTCGAGTTGGATCTCGAGCGTACCCTGCGCCAACGAGCCGAGCAGCAGATTACCAACCTCCTTGAGCGTCAGCGTGCGTTGCGGTTCCTACTGCTCGACGTGACGGCGCAGCGGGACAGTGCGTTGAGTTTAGCGGGTGACGCGATCGCCGCAGTGAGTCCCAACTTTTTCGCGAAACTGTTTCAAGACATCCCGCGGAAGGCGGCGTGCGTAGGTGGGGGCGCGATAGTGGCCGAGCTGAACGACGGCAAAGTGCTGACGGGGGCGCTGGTCGGGCTGGGTGTTTGTCTGGCGGTGGAGGCGATCTGGTGAACGGCTTGCGGGAGGCGGCACAAAACCTCATCGACTCAATGGGACCGCACCAAGACCTATCTCCACCGTTAGGTGCAGTGGACAGACTCCGTGCCGCCCTTGCCGACAGCGCCCAGCCTGACAACGCATCGCAGGGGTCTACGGTCTCGGGTGGTGAACGTCCCGAGCAGGCTGACACCGCAGACGCGCCAGAAGGTCCGAGGGAAGTTTTGAAAGCGGCAAGACTTTACATCTCCGCGTTGGAGGAGGCAGTCCAAGATTACCGCGGAAACCCCACGTCGAATCGCTTGGACATGATACATGACATCGTTCGGAATACAGGCGAGGACTTCCGTGATGCCCTCGACTGCCTCAACGCGCAGCAGGAGAGATGATGGACGCTTTTGAAGAACTGCCCAAGATTCGCCGTCCCGACGCTGCGCCCCCAAAGGAGGTGCTGGACGAATGTGCCCGTTGTGGTGCCGCTGTTTGTCGTGGGGTGAAACTCCGGGCGATTTGCGAGGACTGCTTGCCTCTACCTCCTGTGAAATACTGGAAGGATGGTGCTATCTCCCCCGAAGTGGAGCCCCACCCTGTTGCAGACGCCGCACCCGTAGCGTGGCGGGCAAAACTCAAAGGAAATACGGAGTGGGTCTACTACCACGTAAAGCCGCCTACCGTTTTTGATAGCATGACTGGTTCGGCAACCCGACTGACTGACATCGAACCTCTCTACGCCCACCCCGAGGACGCGCCAGAAGGAACGTGGATTGACTTCTGCGACTTAAGCCCTCACCCCGACGGTATGACTATCGGCGTTACGGCTAGCGTGATCGGCGGCTTGTTCGCTGGGCAGAGAGGGAAGATAGTGGACGTAGACTACAGCACACAGAAGGCGCGGTTTGAACTCGCTCTCAACCGCCTCGCCACCAAGGGAGAGAAGGAGTGGAAACGTTAACCCATCCAATAGTACGTATACCAGGATTGAGCGGTCAGTACGTTGAAATTGCTGAGCGGTACGATTATGCGAGTAACCCGTGTCGCTGTCCGGCATGTGGAGGATTAGGTGTACCGTGGGGCGGCTGGTTCTCATGTGAAGAATGCCCGGCGAAAGCGTTGGTTGAGGGTGGTCGGTGCTTCGTTCGGATCATGGAAGAAAAGGGACTGGATGACAATGTTTGACACGCCTTACAACCTCCATCTCAAAACGATATGGCCCACCGCCTGGGTTTCTGGCGAGGGCCCTGCCCTACCGCTGATGATTCTCACCCGCGAACGCTCCAGGTTCACCGTATGGGAGCGTCGGGATTTGTACTACTCCATACGAAATTTTCACTATCGTACACGCTGGTGGCATTTCTTCCGCCCGGACAGATCCACGGCTCCGCGAGAGGCTTTGGACTGGGTTTACTCCTGCGGGATAGATAAAGACATCGCCGTCGTGGAGGAAATCGTAACTGAGCGCGAGGAACGCGAACGAGAACTCGCGGCGATTGACATCCTTTTGAACGAGGCCGGATGACAAGACGCTTTCGCGTCACCGCTTGGGCCTACACGGCGACGGTCATCCTCGTCACCGTCGTAGTGATGGATGGCTACGGGATCTGGAACCAGCGCGTCGGCGCCCTCATGGAACGGGCTGAGCATCGCGAGATTGCAGATTCGCTGCTGATGGTCGAACTCCTGGAGCACACAGATTCGATCGTGGCCGCGATCGCAGTCCAGGTGGCCTTCCTTTTCCTGTACCGCCGGGATTCGATCCTTCGGGCTCAGCGTGCCGCGTGCGGGCCGCTGCGGGTAGTGTGCTGATGGCCAACCCTCTGCCGAGCCTCTGGCGCCTACGGGCCGAGGTTTTGCGGGAGAACGGCGCTGCTGGCCATGCCAAGGCGATCGAGGTATGCGCTGATGAGCTGGAAATCCGGGATGCGACCTATGAGGAGGAGGCACTGACGTTGGCCGAGGCGGTGGTTGTGAGCGCGTACAGCGAGAAGCAACTGCGGCGGTTGGTGCATCAGGGTGAACTCGAGAATGTGGGCACAGACGGGAAGCTGGCCCTCCGGCGAGGCGATCTGCCGCGGAGGGTCAAATCCCGCCGCGTCCCCTCACTGGCGGCAAAGCGTCTGCTGGGGCATCATGTGCTCAAGACCTGACGTGGAGCACGCAATGGCGTGGAGTAAGGCGTATGGCCCCTGGGGTTGCCGGGTGACTGTACGTGAGCTGTCCGGGGGCTGGATACAGGCCGACATCCGGGTGCAGGGCTATCCGCAGAAGCGGGTGCGGCTCGGCTACCGGGATCGTGAAGCCGCGAAACGCTGGGCTAAGGCCACCCAGGCCGATCTCCAGCGCGGCATCACCAAGATTCTGGACTCACAGCCCACAATCGACCGGATTTTCGGGCTCTATCTTCGCTACCAGACTCCGAAGAAGCAGAGCCCATCGAGCCGGCAGCACGATGAGCGCTGTGCCGAGCTCTGGCAACGGGTCCTGGGTGCAGACAAGACGCCGGACAACATCACCACCCGGGAGTGGGAGGAGTTTGTGGTAGCCCGGCGGAGCGGAGCGATCGATCCGCGCGGGCATTTCGTGGCGTCCAACGAACGCCGCACGGTCAAGAACCGAGCGATCGAGCGGGACATGGACTGGCTGGTGCAGGTCTGTAATTGGGCAGTGCGCTTCCGGGACGACTCAGGGCGGTATCTCTTGAGCGAGAACTCGCTCCGTGGATTTGAGATTCCGTCCGAGTTGAACCCGCGCCGGGCGATAGTCACCCGGAATTGGATGGAGAAGGTGATCGTGGCGGCTGGCCTGACAGCACTTCGGGCCATGCTGGTGATCGCGGACGAGCACGGCCGGCGGTTGAGTGCGATCCGACAACTACAGGGCTCGGACATCCAGCTCGGGCGCACGGCCGCCTGGCCACATGGGGCGATTCGGTGGCGGTATCAATCCGACAAGGTCAGCAAGGATTGGCTCGTGCCGATGAGTACCAGGCTACGCACAGAGATCGATCGGCACCTTGCCGCAAACCCGGTGCTCGGTGATGCGCCGCTGTTCCCTGCCCCACGGAATCACCGGAAGGCCGTCTCAAAGGATCGTGCGGGTGTGTGGCTACTCGCAGCGATCAAACGCGCAGGAGTGCAGAAACCCGCCGGTACGCTGTGGCACGCCATCCGTAGGCTCTGGATCACCGAACACAAGGAGATGCCGCTCCGAGAACGGATGTATGTGGCGGGGTATCTCGATCGGCAAACCATGGAGATGGTGTACGAGCACGTCGACCCGCTGTTGTTGCAGGAGACGGTCGAGACGCGCAGGGAATACCGGGAGGCACGATGAAAAAGCCGACGAAGTGGGTCAGGACCGGCCTGGGATTCTACAAAACGGAGGGATTGGTCCGTTCAAGACGCGCGGAGCTGCCATGTTGTATGCCGAGGGGCGATTTCCGCGGCGCTGGTTCCGCAACATCGCCAAACGGGCACGCGAATGGGCACGCGGGACGCGGACCCGAAAACACCCGAAGGGGATAAGCGATGACGTGGCAGGAACTTACGAAGTCGGGGCGCCCGGATTTGAACCGGGGACCTCCTGCTCCCAAAGCAGGCGCGCTACCGAGCTGCGCCACGCCCCGTCGTGTAGGTACCACAACAACTTAGCACCAGTCTGCAACCTTGCAAAAACCGGGGGTGTGTAAACAACTATGCAATTATCGTGTTTGGCATCGCACTACCCCCTGCTCTCTCGAAGCTGCCCTCCACCCAACACGACCTCCAACATAGTCGCCTCATCCGCGCACTGGTAGCATCGGTTGAGACTGCTGGTCTCCGTCCAGCCTCCCCGCGAACGCGGTCACATCGAGATCGCGAGCCCAAAGGCGAGCGATAGACACAAACCCATTCAGCGCACCCGAGCGGGATGGTTGATCGCCACCCGTCTGGCCTGGCGAGCCCGGCTTTTTGTCGGGAAAGACCGCGCTCTAACGTGACCCCGTGGTTTCCAAGCGTTGTCGCCTTACCACCGTCACCGTGATCCGCGACGGATACTCCGCTGAATGGTGCACGACCTGGTGCGCCACGACGCCCTCGGTCTCGTCGTAATTGTTTCCGCCGGTATTCAGGTTTCGGTCGAAACGCGGGAAGTTGCTGCTCGACACTTCGATGCGAAGCCGGTGTCCCACGTCGAAATAGTTGCTCGTCGTCAGCGGTTGCAGGGTCACTTCGTACACCTCCCCCGGCTCCATCCACACCTCCGGCCGGTCGTACCCGTCGCGGTAGCGCATGCGCTGAATGGATTCGTCGAGGTTGTAAGCGCGGCCGTCGGGATACACGTCGATCACCTTCACGGTGAAATCGGTGTCCCTGGCGTCCGAGGAGACGTACAGCGTTGGCACGATCGGCCCGGAGATCTCGGTGCCCTCTGCGAACAGCTCGGACGTGTACACGAGGATATCCCTCCGATTTTCCATCACGCGCTGGTCGAACGCGCCGGCGGTCGTGGCGTTGCCCTGACAACACACGTTGCCGCCGTAGGACATGACCGGGTCCATCGGATCGTAGGTGAACGCGTCCGGCTGGTCGGTCCGCGGCGGCGACGTGGTCAGCACCCCGTCACCGGCCATCGTGTTCGCCTTCCCGCCACTGGAGAGATACAACGTCGTCTGTTCGGCGCCCTCAGGTGGCCAGGTGTTCGATGACTGCCACTCGTTGCTTCCCATAGTGAAGTAGTGGACCTTCGGCAGCGTGTCGAGCACGTCACCGCCTTTGCCCTTCAGGAAGCGGTCGAAGAACTCGAACATGATTTCCTGGTAGTTGAACCGGACGTCGCCGAGGTTGCGTTCGCCCACGATGTACTCTTCCTGGCCGCGTAGAGCACCATCGGCGCCGGTGTCCGTCCTCCGGAAGCCGCAATGCGTGGTCGGAGCGATCACCACCCATTGCTGGTCGGCCACGTCGGAGTCCGCCGTTTCCCGCACGTGGTTGTACATCGCGATGTTCGGCCCGACCGACACGTCGTACCACGACATGAACCAGAGACCGGGCACGTTCAGTGGCATGTTGTCGTGCCAAAGCCCGCCCCGGTACCATGCCGGACCGTTCGGGGTGCGCTGGATCATCGCGCCACCGGTGGCCACCGGCATCGGGTCAGCGAAGACTCCACGCGGCGCGCCGACGGCCCTGAGAATGTCCTGTGTGGGGAGGTGCCAGAACGCCTTCGACCAGTCCACGCGAGGGCGTCGCTGTGCCAGGTCGAACAGCTTCGACGCCTGGATCAGCTCCTCCTGCGTCGCGTCCCGTGGGAACATCGGCCGTACCTGATTCTGTTGCCCGGCGAGCCACCTGATGAACAGCATCTGCACGGCTCCACCGCGATACCAGTTGCCCGCTTCATAATACGGGCCCACGCGCCCCACACCAGCGCCAAAGCCCTGCACGTTCATCGCCGCGAAGCCTGGGTGACCGAGCGACGCGACGGCCGGCTGCCATTCCGCGGTCGACGAACACCCGGTCGTGCCGACCCGACCGTTGGACCACGGTTGGCTGGTCAGCCATTCGAGTTCATCTTCACCGTCGGTGAGCGGTGGGCCGAGTATGTCCCAGTTGCCTTCGGCGAAGAAATGCCCACGCTCCTGCATGTCAACGTGAACGTATCCGCGCTTGACCGACCTGAGCGCTGCGGACATGTCCCTCGGCACTCCGTTGTTGACGTCCCAATAGTTGAAATTGTACGGCGTGCGGACCCAGATCGTGGGATACCGCTCGGAACCGTCGCGGGGGCGGTAAATGTCGGCCGGGATGCGGATTCCGTCGCGCATCGTGAGCACCACCTTCCGCTCGACGATGGCAAGGGATTGGAGCTCGTTCTCGGTTGCCCAACGCACGGCGCGTTGTTCATCGGTCAGGCCTTGGGCGAGGGCCGGCGAGGCTGCGGTGGAAAGGGCCGCCGCAGCGAAAAACAATTTGAATATTGTGTTGAGCACCATGGGAGCCTCGATAGAGTGGACAGGGGCTATTGATGAGGGGGCGAAGTGGGTTTCCGCACTATCGGAGAAAGATGTGATGCACAACCTGTAGGATGCCTTCAGCGCGGGTGAAGGATGCCTTATTATCCGGTGTCGGGCCCTGATGTCTCAGCCGGGAGCGCTGTGGGACCACCCGCCAATTCTTGGCTCCAGTCATCACGGACTCGCAATACAAAAAGTGTGAGGCCGCATCGCGAGGCGGTGGTCGACGCCACCGGTCAAACGGATGTGAACCGTGGTGATGCACTGCAGTGTCGGCGCGACGTATGGCTCGAGCCTATCGAGGCGGGACCACGCAAAGCCCGGCCCACATCGCTGCTCCTTCGACCGGTCAGACGGTCACCCACTTCTTTCCTCTTGCGACGCACGCCCGGCGGTGAGCAAACGCTCTGCGAAGTCGAGGCGTTCCTGCAATTATCGGCCAACTGTGCTCGTGTGTCGTTGAGATCGTCACGCAGCTCATCGACCACCGGTCCCAACTCCGGATCGCTGCCTCGCATGTCCAGCTCTTTTTTTCTTGAGCTTGAAACGGCTAATCAGAGCCGTGAACACGATGACCCCGGGGATGTCTAAAATTGGGCCTAACATAGCGCCGACTATATCTGGATCCAACTGCCCCATGATATCTCCTCCTCAAGTTCTCGGAGGTGAGTGGGCAAGAAACCTTCGAGGTCTCGACTTGTTACGCTGGTCAGGTCAGTCCTTTCTCGATGAACCCAAACTACACAACTCGTAGAGTCCGTCAATAAGACCTCAAATCCAAAGTGCAGTGCGGGAGACCTATTTGGTGTTCTCGACTCGCTCACCGGTTCGCTCATATATCGATCAAGATTATGAAATTGGAAATTACAAATTACTCCTAAGTTCTTATTATTCAGGATGATGCCCAGGGCGGGATTCGACGTTCGCCACTGCGATGGAGCGTGTGAAGAATTGCTTGGCACACGACGGGGTTTTCATAGTGTCGCCCTTAGTAGAAAGACGCCCGAAGCCCCTGTTTTATCAACGATTCTGGTCGGTGGGAGAGGTCAAGCCGAGCTTCCCCGGATACAGTTTCGGGGAGCTGACACCATTTCGGAATGGCCACATGCTCACCATTCGCCTACCGCCGTAAGTGGGCGACCGAACGCAAGCACCTTTCGCTCACGGACGTCCCTCTAGCCACGAAACGCGCCGCCGAACGCGCCCCCACCACTTCGCAACCTTCCTTTGCGGCCTCGACAGCCTTGGCTTCCACGTTCACGTCTGCAGGTCCGGAAGAGTGACGTGCGTGCAGCACTGTGTCGCAGCCGCCGCGCAGAGGATCGCTACTCACAGCCATGCGCTGGGAAAGGCTCGGCCGGGCTCTGGCTAGCTAGAGGACTGCACCACTCTGAGCACGCCCAGTGCACCCGTGACGACGTGATCGACAAGGTCATCCAAGGTCCGGGCGTGCGAGGGTAGTGGGTCAACTTCGATTAGGTGGGACTAAGAAGCCAAAGCCCCGAACGCCGTGGGGACGCTCGGAGCTGTGGTGGGCTTCGGCGGCGCACTTCGTGCGCCGCTACAATCGCCCGTGCCGGCCGTTTGTCTGGACTGCCACTGCGGATTCCATCTTTGAGAAAGTCGAGCGACTTTGTCAGAGGATCGCTGGGACAGCACACTAGACCGCACATTACAATCGTCAATCTCATTTGCGCATTCTGCCGGGCAACGGTAGCATCCACTCGCATCACACTCAGGATGAATGTCATGGATACTCATGGGCAACATTCGCGTCGCGCGGAGGCGGAACTTGCGGACCTGGGCTTCGGCGAACGGGTAGTTCGAGAGCCGTCGATCCGGCTGCTCAACCGTGACGGGACTTTCAACGTCTCTCGCGAGGGCCTCTCGTTCATCAAGTCCCTACATGTCTACCAGACGTTGATCGCCGCCTCATGGTGGAGATTCAATCTCCTGCTGATGGGAGCATATGCCGCGCTGATCGTGGTCTTCGCCCTGCTGTACCTCGCGTGCGAGCGTGACGCGATCGTGGGCGCCGGTGCGGCGCCGCCCACGGGACGATTCGCGGACGCCTTCAATTTCAGCGTACAGACCATCACCACGGTTGGATACGGCCATCTCATCCCGAACGGTCTCGCGGCCAACGTGCTCGTGACCGTCGAGAGCTTCCTCGGGCTCTCGGGAATCGCTGTCGCGGCGGCGCTCATCTACGCCCGGGTGTCTCGGCCGACCGCCAAGATCATTTTCAGCAATTATGCCGTGGTGAGCCGGGAAGGGCAGACGCCCCAGTTCAAATTCCGTGTCATCAACGGTGCGCGGAACGAGCTGATTGACCTTCACGCCCGCATCCTGGTCGCCAAGACGAAAGTGGTCGGCGGCTTTCGAACCCGCCGGGTGCACGAACTGCCACTCGCGCGGAACCGCGTCGCATTCTTCCCGATGGATTGGATGGTCGTCCACGACATCGACGAAGACAGCTCGTTGCACGGCATGACCCCCGAGCAAATGGAGGAGTGCCGCGCTGAATTCCTCGTGCTGATCAACGGGGTGGACGCGACCCTGTCGCAGCACGTGTACGCCCGTTCGTCTTACCGGTGGGACGAGGTCAAATGGAACATGCGCTTCGCCGACATGTTTCGCCGCAAGGTCGACGGAAGGATTGCGGTCGATCTGGGTCGCCTACATGCACTCGAGCCGGCGGTTCCTCGGATCAGCGGATCGGAGACGATTTGGGATTTCTAGAATGCAGAGGGGAGGTTGCAGACAACCACGTCACAAAAGAGTCACAAACCGGGTGAGCCCCATTCTGATCTAGAATCTCGGCGGTCTCGTCGTCGGGCTGGCGTCCTACGGGGGCGTCTACTGCGGCGACGGAGCAGCTGCGGCCACCGTCTAAGACGCAATTATGAAGCGGGGTACACAGGCCCGCAAGACCAGCAACTAGCCCAGATCAAACCCCAACCTCCACCCTTACTCCCACTCTCCAGGGGTGGAGAGAGAGAAGTAGTTGGGCGTTGGCCCGCTGGATTCCCAGAGCTCTCAGCACCCAAGCCACCATAGGCCGCCATGCAGGGTAAGGAGCTGGGGTTATAAATGAACCGGTCGTTGCGCTGTTAATTGGCGCACTCGGCGGGCTAGCGATTGGGCTCAAGAAATGGCGCGAGGAGAAGGAGGCTCGACAGGAGGACAACCGTACCGACGACGAACCTACTCCTCTAGAGGGGCCCGTGCCTTAGGGACCTGGCACTCTTGAGTCAGCGCCCCGAACGCCGCTGGGACGCTCGGGGCTTGTCAGCCTGTATTGCAGCTATGTGGCGTCCGGTTCCCCAACCAGGTGAACCCAAAAGTATTGGAGATGGACTCAAAACCGGAGGCAGCTATGCGTTCCGCTGTCTCTATCGTCCTCGCCACAACTGAGCCCCCAAGCTGGGATATGTTCACGAACTTGGGGGCTTCTCTTTTGGAGGGACTAGTTCTGCTCAAACACAAAGCTGTCACCGTCCTCGATTATCGTAAGCCTGTTACCATCCAGAGTCCCGGTGAACGTGCCTCTATCGCTGCGGGCAAAGCGAATAGTGGCCGACTCTACTAGCTCGAAGGTGCCAGAGCCAGGGTCTATATATGATATTGAAAAGTCTCCGACCTCAATCCCGATCGTTACTGAGGTACTGTAGGTATTGTTGGCCTTGAGACTGACAAAACCCGCAGAAACTGTGACCGTAACCGTCGCACCCTCTTCTGTCCCGGTCTCCGACGACGGTATGGCGTTGCCGTTGACGCTCACAAGGGTGTAGTGACCTGAGACACCCTCGGGAGAGAAGGGGTCGCCACAGGCGGTGAGCAGAGCGCCTGTGAGAACGACCGAAGCTAGTCGTAGCATTTTGTGACCTCCTACTTGGACCATCACCGGTGCGTATTCTGGTGGCTTCAAGCGGTCTCGTCGTCGGGTCGGGCGTCCTACGGGGGCGTCTACTGCGGCGGCGGGGCCAGCATGGGCCACGGGCAAGTGGCAAAGATGAACCGGGGTACGCAGGGTTGACAAGGGTGGTGGGAACCTGTTAACCACGCCGAACATATCGTAGAGACGAGGGCCGTACCAACGTCGGTGAGTAAGTCTGACTTCTGGTGGGCTATATACGTGTTTCGAAACTCGTACACGTATTCTACCAACCCCTTCAGAGTGGTTCCGGCAAGGTCATTGAATCGAGTTCGAAGCGACAGCGCCTTGTCAGGCGCTTATACTGACCTGCTCAATAACAGTTTCCTGAACACTATATAATGAGTAACGAGAAGGGTAGGAACCCAAAATGTTGGTATCCAGTATGAAGCACGGCCCCCCACTCCGGAAAAGCAGTGGTAGGGTCCCCATCGTCACACCGGATGCGTTTAACGCGTCGTAGGTCCGTGGGGACGGTAGAGGGGTGGTAGGGTGGATGGGTGGGGCTCCGGCAGCAGCGCGAGCGGAGTCTGCCTATCAAGCGCTGGGCTTCACCACTCTTGCGACCCCGTGTACCTCGCTTCATAATCACCTCCTAGACGGCGGCCTTTCTGGCCTCCGCCGCCCGTGTTAGACGCCCTACAGGACGCCCGCACGACGACGAGACTGCTGAACCACGGACTCGTTCGCTGTAATGCGCAAAGCGTGAAGTCGGGGCAAGGGCGATACTTGGGATAGGGGAAAGCAAATTCCTAATTGGGATAAGGAGCACATGCAATGAACCGCTTCATGAAGTCGGCAGCCGTACTCGTGGTGATCGCGGTGGTGAGTGGCTGCTTCAACGCCAGGATCGAGACCGGCCTGACGCCGTCACAGCAAGTGATTAAGGAGGAGTGGGCGCCTTCCTGGATCTACGGGGCAGTGTCTCCACCCACGGTCGAGGTTGCGTCCACGTGTCCCAACGGCGTCGCGCAGGTACACACCTACCACAGCTTCTTGAACTTACTGGTCGGTGGACTCACGTTCGGTATCTACACGCCCATTACGATCAACGTGACCTGCGCGCAGGCCGGCGGCCGTGATGAGGCATCCGGTGCATCAGAGGTGCGGATCGATGCAGGCGCATCGATGGAAGAGAAGGTCCAGCGGTTCCAGGATGCCGTGGATCTGTCGGCCGAAACGGGGAAAGCCGTGATCGTGCGGTTCTAGAAGGACGAACGGGGAAGGTGCGCGGGCCGCGATTGACCTCGCCGGCAACGACTGAAGACCAAACAGCCCCCGAGCGTGTTAACAAAATGTCCGAGTACATGGTTAACACCCTCTGCATGTGGAAGGGGCCCCGGTTATCGCGTGAGTGCGTTCATCGAAACGTCCGAGAAGCGTACTGTAGTAGATCAGGTTCCAGACCCCGTCGTGCACTTCTTCGAGGCCTATGTATTCACCGTCGAGGGCTTGGCTGAGGAAGTGTTGTCCGGAGTGCAGGCGGAAGGTGCCGGCGTTGCTGACGCGACGGATTTCAAAGTGTGCGGGGTACTCGGGCGGTGAGATGCGCTCGGGATAGAGGCGTGGAGCGGGTGTCCAGCGAGAGGCTGGGGTATGGTCGTCAAGGGCTTCATGGGGTCGAATGTCGTTGTAGGTGTGGCGAAAGTCATTGAACGTCCGTTGTTGGATGTTGAGGTTGGCGGCGGGTGGTTTGGTCGCCCGGGTGATGAACGTGGACGGGACGGAGCAGGTCAACCTCACGCTGCGCCCGAGCACCCCTGACTTCCACCCGTTCTGGGCCGTGCCCTTAGGGGCCAGTCGCCACACATATATCGCGCTGAATGGGGCGGCACGGGCAACCGTGCAGAACGAACTCGCGGCGCTCAAACGCATGTTCCATCTCGCGGTTGCGCGAAGCAAGTTGCACCGGATACCGGCCTTCCCCACCATCCGAGTGAACAACGCTAGAGAGGAGGCCTTCGAGGCATGGGAGGTAGCCGCACTCCTCTCCGAGTTGCCCGACCACCACAAGGGTTGGGCCGAGTTCGCATACCTCACCGGCTGGCGCGTTCGCTCTGAAGTGTTGCCACTCAAATGGGAACAGGTGGACTTTGACACCGGCGGTGTCCGCTTGCGGCTCCGCACCACAAAGAATGACGACGGCCGAGCGTTCCCGTTCGACGTACTCCCACAGCATCGTGCACTCCTTTAGCGCCAACGGTCCCACTCAGAAGAGTGGGAAAGACGCCTGGGCCGTCTAGTCCCTTGGGTGTTCCATCGGGCAAGGGAGACCGATCAAGAGCTTTGACCACGCGTGGCACTCAGCCAGTCGCCGCGCAGGCGTTCTCGGAACTGATGGAAAACCCAAGATAGCGCACGACCTCCGTCGGACTGCGGTTCGGAGGCTTGAACGGGCTGGGGTTCCTCGATCCGTAGCGATGCAACTCGTCGGTCATAAGACAGAAAACATTTACCGGCGCTATGCCATTGTCGCCGAAGCAGACTTGCGGGATGGTGTCAAGAAGCTCGCGACCCTCCACGGAACCCGGTCCACCGGAGGAACGCCAAGATTTGGGCACAATTTGGGCACAATCGGCGAAGGGGAGGCGGCGGAGAGGCGCCCCACCGACCCGCGCTAAGTCGTTGGGCCGCAACGATGCCCGGGGCGGGAGTCGAACCCGCATGGGGTTGCCCCCAAGGGATTTTAAGTCCCTTGTGTCTACCGATTCCACCACCCGGGCTGCTTCGCGAAACGTGCCCACCCGCAACGACTTACGCAAGTTTCCGGTTGCTCACTCCAAGCCCGTATGATGCGCCTCCTGATCTTACTTTCTTGAGCGCATCAAGCGCGGAAAGAATCGCCCGGTGCGCTTCATGTATTCCCGATACTCGTCGCCGAACTCCTCGATTAGCTTGCTCTCTTCGATAGAAGTGCGAGCAACCAATATGGCCAGCCCGACGATGACTGTTAGCCCGATAAACCAGTTGGCGGAAAGCAGACTAAAACCAGCGAAAAACAATAAAGCAATCGAATACATCGGATGTCGCACCCAGCGGTAGGGCCCGTGAGTCACCAGGCTGTGCTCTTTGCGAATCGCCACCGTATCAGTCACGTTATTGCCCAGGCTGCTAAACATCCAGTAGAACAGGGGAACGGCAACGATGCCGAACCCGGCCCCTACCCAACGCCACCAGGAAGGAAGCGAAAGTGTGGACCACAGCATCCACCGGGGATTGACCATATAGATCAACAAACCAATCCACGCAGAAAATCCGAAAAGCCTGAGCAGAATCATGATGGGTAGACCTTCTTCCCGCCGGGAGATTTTCTCTCCAGACCGTGCCGCGCGGACGCGATGGTAGACGCCGGTGACCACGAGTGCGAGGAACACGACTATGGTGATAACTCTGAAGGTCAATTCGTTTTCCAACATTTCTCTCGTGGCGCTGGCTAGAGGGCCAAGCGAACCCTGGCTTGAATGAGATTGCTGGCTTTCCCACTGTGAGCTTTCTGTGTCTCGCGCTGCCTAACGACTCTGCCCATCGGCTGTGGCGGCTGTAATCTATAGTCTCCTTGACGCAGCACTTCTTAATGGTGTGAGACTGCACGAGTTATCTGAGTCCGTCAGCCATGTGACCCATCTTTGCAAGATTCTGTTGTGCCTTCTTCTCGCAATCTCTTAGTGTCATGAAATGTTTCCAGCACTCAGGGTCATTATCGTGCAAGTCCACGGATGTACTTGTACCCGTGAGCGATTACGCCTGCATCGAACGAAATCTGACGGTAACCTAATTCGGCCATTTGTTTCAACTCATGATCGATGGACAAACCGTCAATGGAGATGAACGCCTTTTTGGCATTGTCGGAGCAACGCAGCGCTCTGTCGTGGAGCTGCTTAAGGGCGGACAGATGAAGGGAAAAATCGGGCTGCTTGGCAAGTCGCAATACCCGCACCACGATTACGAGCCATCTTTTGGGGAAGTAGTAGGTGTAAATGGGCACAAACTGGTTCCGGGCCAAGCGAAGTTCATCTGTCAACAGCCGGAGCTGATCCATATGCTGTTGAGCCATCGGGAAGGTGCGGCTCTCCGAGCCCCGGATTTGTCATGACCATAGTTGTGACTCTCTGAGCGGCCCCCGGCAAGACCCCGACGGCTTCCGACGGTCTGCGTACACGTGTCGTCTAACGGCTCTGCCCATCAGTTGCGGGCCACCGCTAAAGGTCCGCCCAGAATGCTTATGAACCTTAACCTTCAATATTGCACTTCAAAGTTGATATCAAACGTCACGCTTCGAATTGGTCGCAAGCCAATCTCAGTCCTTCTCGGGTTGTACCGGCCCGCCACGTCTCGCTTGCTCCGCGATTGCTTTGGCCTCAGGAGTTGCAAAGGGGAAGTAGTCCAGAACGTCATACTCCCAGACGTTGGTGGGAAAGATCACGACAAGCTCGGCGAGTTCATCCCCCAGGTTCTGGAACGAGTGAGGGACCATCGGGGGGATGTTGACGATATAGGGGCCCTCCATGGTGAAGATCTCATCGCCCAGCGCGTAGAGAATCTGGCCTTCAAGAAGCACATGTGCCTCCTCACCCACGTGGGTGTGCATCGGCGGGGCGCCTCCTGGAGCAGTGTAGGTGATTCCAACGGTCAGGTTGCGATAGCCGTGTCTCTGCCCCTCCATCACGTGGACATACTCACCGGGCCCGGGATTAATCACCACCAGATCCTGTTTGGAAAGAGCGAAGTGTTCGATTGACGTCATGGCCGATGGCTCGAAGCGCCCCGGTACCCTTCGCGTTTCCAGCGCCGTGTGGGGATGGTGTTGAGCATGCAACAATTGTCTCGCCTCATCGACGCCGTCGATCAACTCACCGTGCTCGATTCGCTGCCCGGACGCTGCGTCCGATCCGACGTAGGTCACAACCGGTTCTGGTGGTAGAGCCGGAGCGTTGTTGCCCCCTCTCTCGGTTTGGGTTGGCGAGCACGCGGCAGCCGTCGCCGCAATTACAAGAAGTCCTACGATCCTCCCTGGATCTGTGTTCATGGGCGTACGCTCCTCTTTAGGTCATTCATCTCGGGTTCTCCTCCTGACGTTTAACTAATAAATGGATTGACCAGTCTAGTTCCCATCTCAAGCGCTCCCTAGTCACCTGCGGCGTGCGTAGACGCAAATAGTGCGAAGAGGAAGAAGGGCGAGCAAGATCGATCATTTGGTAAACAGCACCTCAGGAGTTTGGTGGCAACTGTATACTTATATCCTGCGAGCATCGGTCGTGCAAGCGTGGCGGTGTAGACACCGTGGTACCCTCCGTTGATAAGGATGTTGAGAGCCCGGTTCTAGTCTAAGGACCATGACTCAAGAGCCTCGTTGTCCTGTCGCCACGATGGACCCATTCGCCCGCGAGTTCCTCGCCAAGTGTCATGCCGAGGCTCATCATCGAAGTGTGAAGGCTGGGGAGAACCCCGTGCCTTGCCTGTACTGCGGTCGGACATATCCTTGGCACGTATTGGAGGGCGTGTATTGGCAGGTAGCGTAGTCCATTACTACAACAAAGCCCCGAACGCCGCTGGGACGCTCGGGGCCAGCTTTGGAGACGCTAGGCCAGCTCCAGTCCCTCACCGCGGCGACAACGTTGTCATGCGGCGCGACACCTACCTACTGGGGTATGTGGTGGACGCTGAACTTCAAGCGGATCGCCAACGAGCAAAAGCAGTGCGGACTCGAAGCTGGAAGAGAAAGTCAAAGCTCTTGAATGTCTACGACGGTGCCTTCGCCAAGCTGAGCGGTTACAGTGGCCATTCACTCTCCTAATGGACGATCAACCTCTCTCAATCACGTGATCCGAACGCTCACTACAATCGAAATCTTTGCGTTTCAACCATTTATCGACACAAATGATGCGAAGAGTTTACTGTGTGTCCTTGCTCACTTGCATCTTGAAGATAAACCCCTATTATGCCCGCGTCTAAACGGCAACAGGCGTTCCCGCGTACATGACTAGCCTTGTATTTGAGAACAAGATCGAACGGCCATCCCTGTACACTCTGCAAGTCTTGATGCTTTCCCCATGAGGTCGATTTTCGACATCGTGCGGAGCTGGTTTCGCTCGCGCTCGCAGAAGACTCCCCAGCGTTCAGCACGCTCACGTGGGCCATCACGAACGCATGCCGAGGTCTCGGAAATCACGTCGGAGCTGCTGCAGGAGCTGAGATCAGCCCCGGAGAGCCGGGTGAAAGGTCTACTGTGGTCGCTGCCCCGGGTTGGCACTGGCGATCCGCAGCCGATGCTCAAGCATCAGGCGGAATGCCTCATGCGACTATCGGAGAACCGATGCCTCCGGGATCATTCATCTACCTACCGGCTCAGGCAAAACCCGAGTCGGTATCGAGATCATCGCCCATTGCCTGCAGGACCCCCAAGGGCGGGTGATCTGGGCGACCGGTGGCGTGAACCTGTTGCGCCAGTCCGTCATTCGCCTGGTGGAGATGCTCGGCCGCCTCGACCGTGAACTGTCCACGCAGTGGGCGGGCTCGGAGGAGGTGCAGGAAGAGACGCTGTTCGACGATGCCGATGTGGTCTTCGTCACGCGCGACACGCTCACGAAGTGGCTCGCCCGCGCGGCGGATGGTCGCACGGTGGAAGATCCGTTGCGAACCGCGCTCACAGCACGCAAAGGTTCGCACCGCGCTCGCAACGTCACGCTGATTTACGACGAATGTCACGAACTTGGGGCGAGGGGATTGCAGCGCGCATGGAGGAAGTTCGATGAACGTGTGCTCTCGCGTGGCAATGCGAACGAACGCTTCACCGTAATCGGTCTCAGCGCAACGCCCATGCCCACCTCCACGGACGCGCATAAGCTGCTTCAGGACTGCATCTTTCCGGTGTTGGAAGGCACGAGGACGCAGAAGGACTGGAACGTATTCGTGCATCACAGCGAGAACACCCAAGCGCTGACGGACCTCAAGATTCTGTGTCCCATCAATCTATCGCTCCAGAAGTCCGGGTTTTTCGACATTCCCGATCGTCTGGTGTCGCGCGTCATTGACGAAGAAATTCCCGCAGGGGCCCTTCGCCGCGGGAACTCCTCGGAGAAGCAGTGGGCGCACGAGTTCTCGCTCGTCTTCAACCGGCGTGTGATGACGCATCCTGACATCCTCGATTTCCTGGCGGATCGAATCGCGCGGCGATTGTCGAAGATGGGCAAAACGATGCTGTTCTGTGCGTCGGTGGAGGCTGCGAACTACATTGTCGATCGGCTACGCCGGGACAAGCGGGTGGGCGAAGGGCTCGTGACCCTTGTGCACAGCCGGATGGAGGATAGCGAGATCGCGGAACTCGAGCAAGACACGGACGATGAGATCCTGCGTCCCGAGACGCAGATTCAGGCGTTTCTCGACCGCGGCCATCAGCCTTGTGTGATGGTGAATGTGGGGATGCTCACCACGGGATTCGACGATCCGAAGGTGCGATGCATAGTGCTCGCACGGCTCACCTTCAGCAAGAACCTCTTCTGGCAAATGATCGGCCGCGGTTTGCGCGGACCCTATGCAGGTGGCACGCCGGATTGCTACATCATCGATCCCATTCGACTCACGGACCGTTACAAGGTGTTCCAGGGCTACCGGCCGGATCTCGACCAGCGAGGCATCCCGCAAACCGATCTCGAGGATCGCAACAGCGCCATGCACGATCCAGCAGATATGGCTCCGCTGAGCTGCGAGCGCGAGCCGCCGCCCGAGTCCGACGTGATCATTGATCGTTCAATTCGTTGGGGCGTGCGCAGGGCGCTTCATGCATTTCTCGTGGGCAAGCACTTCAAGCTGGATGTGGTGAACAAAGCCCTCACTCATGTCCAGATCATTCGGTCTGCCGATGGCAGCACGAAGATCGCCGCAGTCGACGGCGAGGCGGTTACGGGGAGCCTATATGCGCTGCTCGAGACACATATTCGCAGCTTGGAGGAGAGGAATGGCCAGGATCTTCCATGGCTGTACGGACTGCTCCCAACCCGCCTCGACGACATCGCTCGCAAAACCTTTCTGCGCAAACTGCAAGTCATCCGCAAGCGAAAGATCACCTCGATTGACGCCTGGCACGAATACGAGCTGAAGCGCCTTTAAGCGGGCGTCGGAGTCAAACGTAAAGAGGTGCCAACCTCGCTCAGTTGCTGGTCATCTTAGCAACCGCTTCCTCTGTGGTCCAAGTGGCGTTGGCGATGAATCTGAAGTTTGTCATGGCAGCAGCATTACCATCCCCGTCGGGGACTATCGCAGATGCCGTCGCATCCGTGACCACCGCGACCTCGAACCCCTGTTCCAACAGGTCCCTCAAGTGAGATTCGACGCATAGGTTGCCCGACATCCCGGCGAGCATCACTCGGTCTATGCCACGTTTCCGAAGCTGCAGCACGAGGTCGTTGTTTTGCGGTCCATACACCTTGTGTGGGCTGGTGACCACGGTCTCGCCGTCGTTGATGTACTCCTTATACTGATCGAGCCAGTCTGCGCCGGAACCAGCGAATCCTGTCAGGTCGAGCGCTCCTGTTCTGTCAAACATCCCGATGTTGTGCATCAGAACTTCCAATGCGCCCTCGAACTGCCAGCCATGGTCTGTCGGAAAGTAGTAATGAGGTGAGATAAACACCTGTACTCCGCTCTCCTTTGCCGTCCTGAGCAGCGTTTCGAGGTTCGCAACCGTGTTGTTCGCAAGAACACTTTGTCCCACAACACCCCAGGTCACCCCTTCCGGGGACAGGAAATCGTTTTGCGGGTCCGTGATGACAAGGGCAGTGTTTGCTACGTGGACCTCCATGCCGGGATCAGGCAGTTGTGCTTGGGCATCTGCCACCCAAAGCAGTGTAGCCAGGCCCATTGCCGGTCCGAGAATTAGGGAGCGTTTCATCTGATGATCCTCCTTGCTAAATATCCTGATTGGTCCGTACGGAGACGGCTGGTACTCTCGGCATCTCCTGTACAGATACGCTGGCGCGGGACATAAGTGAGGCGTTTCATGTGCCCTCCTTGGACTGAGTTCGAGGTCGATAGCCTCAGCGGTCTCGTCGTCGGGTAGGCGTCCTACAGAGGGCGTCTACTACGGCGGCGGGGTCAGCACTCGGCTACCGTCTAAGACGTGAGTATGAAGCTGAGTACATAGGCCCGCAAGAGCAGCAACTAACTACCAACCTCCACCCTTACTCCCACTCTCCCCCCTTAGGGGGGGAGAGATGGTAGTAGTTGGGCATCTGGCGTTTTGAACTCCTAGGGCTCTCAGAACGAAACTGCCAAGCGACCTTCGCAGAGGTGAACGGGGCGAAGGGCCATCCATAAGGAAGGACGAATGTTTATTCAGGAGTCGCGACTGCGTGGGCTCGTCCTCTCCCTGCCTGGCCGTCTAAGACCCAACACTGTATTCTAGGACCGTCGCCAGCGGGGCCAAAACGCAGTGCCAGATCTCATGGACCGCCTGGCTTGTGGCCCTTCTCAAAACGCAATCTCGATGCCGCTGCTAAGTTTCGTATCCAGCCGATCTTTCCCATCCGGTGGTCGGCTATCGTAGCGGAGGCGGAAGGTCGTGACGAGGGAGACGACACGGCCCAGCTCTACGCCCAAGCTGCCCTCGGTCAGCACCCGAAAATCCTCAAAGTCTCCGAATTGAGGCTGGATGTAGCCAGTCCAGGCGAGTGTGAGTCGCTCGGCCAACGTGACTCTGGTGGTGAGGTAGTTGCTCCAACGGTGCACAGACGTTCGCAAGGGGTGGACAGCAGTCGGGCCGAGGTCGAGGCGCTCATGTTCGAACATATAAGTCGATCCCCACCATAACCGCACACTCGCGCTGTTGTATAGACGAACTCGCACTCCCCCGCCGAGCATTCCTCGGAACGTCAGCAGCCTAGATCTATCGTAATTGACCTGCGCAAATACCTCTGGTCGCAGCCAGGAGCCGCGTAGGTAGACCTGACGCACGTGCAGCACGGCTTCGTTTGCAAACTGCTCTCCGTTTTTCCATCGAAAATCGCCGCTGCTTAATAGAAATGTGGTGATGGCGTCACCCACATAATCCACCCGACCACGGACGCCAAACTCCACAAGCTCTACGTTTCCGGTCTGGAGAGAAAGGTCCATGCCAAGAGATGTCGCCACGCCCTTGACGTCTTCCTCCTGCCTCAGCATCTCAATGTTCACTTGGGCTGAGGTCTGGGAAGTCGCTACTAGCAAGGTCGCTAGCAGCAGCCACCGCGATGCGTGTGGAAACACAGTGCAACCGATCGCTTTGCGGGTGGAGCCTGCGCCCGTACTTTCTTTCGTGCCAGGCGCGGGCGAGTCGTGTGGCACATGCACTCCGATCTGGGGAGAGCGCAATATCGACTAGGCGAGTGGTCTGAGCAAACTATTCTTCGTCATCTTTCACTTGCTGCCTACATCTGTCAAGCAGTTCTCGGAGCATGCTCTCCTGCGATACGCTCAGTTCACCCTTCTCAAAACATTCCCAGACCTGCCGCTCTTTGGATCTGTACCGTTCATCGGTGGAAACCGCGCGGATGTCTGCTACGAATCGCCTCGCGAGATTCTCCTTCGCCTCGGTGATTCGGTCATCGGCAAGGTCGTACAAGTAGCGCCATCTCCTCTTGTCAAGCTCACCTGATTGCCACCACCTCTTTCTAACACGGTCTTGTATTTCATCCCGAATAACCCGCAGCTTTCGAACCGAGTCGAGGACGCCCGCCCCCACTGGGATGGCGAGAGCCCGCCTGCCGACCTCATTAAAGGTTCCATCCCGTCGCAGTCGCGATCGTGAACGCTCTTGGTTCCGTCCTGGCTAGGTTGAGGGAGATGGTGATTACGACCAGCAGAATGATCGTGGCACCGATGACCAGCATCGTAACCGTTCGCTTCGAACGGGGCACAGCCCGGCCCATCATGGCTCTCGCTGCCCGTTAGCTCTCGGGGTCATGTGAATGCGCCTGGTGTCAATGTCCGGGACACAAAAAGAACATTCCGAACCGGCAAGCGCAACCTAGTTCGGAGCCTCGCGAGCCATCAGTCCTATGAAGCTTGCCTCTACCGCGCGCGGAATGAATGGGTCCGGGAAAACACCCCACGCATTCTCGACCCGGTGTAGCATCCTTTGAAAGCGGCAGGGCACCGAGCTTGTAAGGGACACCGCCGACTAACGCACACTTACTAAAGTCTTTTTGCATTGGCTACAACAATGTGTATAGCGCACAAAGTGCACAGACCACCTTTTACTTGCTGTACCCCCCTCCATGTTTACGTGAAATTCCTATCCTGATGTACCGTGGTACGATCAGTGAACCATTCCTAAACTGAGCGCCAGAAAACCAAATGCTCCAAATACAGCGTGCACAATTATGGCGATCGTCGTATTTTTTCTGATCTGAACAACGGCTGGCAATATAAAGAAAATGGGAGAGGCGGCAAAAATCAGATCCAACCCCATAGGTATATGCCAACATGCCCAAAATATGCCATGAACGAACCAAGTCCATTTTTTGGTAAGCAGTTCCTGTCGTGGCTGAATATATCCTCTCCACAAAAACTCTTCACCAAAAATGTTGAAGAAGAAAAATGCGGGCCACACATACAATATCCAATAGTGCTCATCGTTTAATGGCATATTTTGAAAAAAGAATGGCCTTGCATCCATACCTAGTTTTGGCATGACGATTTTCGCTATAACAAAAGATGTTAAGACCAGGAAAATGAACGTCCCCACCGTCCAGACGAGATCCATGCCAGAAAGCTTTTTAATCCTCATTCTGGCGAGGAGATCCTTCACCTTGTATGAACCACTATCTCGCCCACTTAAATAGATGGCTCCAAAAAACATGGGCACCAACACCAAAAGTCCTACACTCAGAAAGTAAGCCACCTCAATCGGCAGGATGTCCTTACTTTCTAGGTACGGTATTGCGATTTGGGAAGCGAGGTAATTCAGAATCGTTGGCAAGCCGAACAACCATACTAAATCAAACCACGTTGCTGCTTTAAGTTTTTGCATACTTGCGTTTCCTTTTTAACGACCCCCTCCGACCGCTCTGGACGGAGGCTTGAGGTCCTCATCCGCTCCTGTTACCTGTGCCGTAATGAACACTTTCTAAAGGAATACACGCTTGCTCGGAAGGTGGGGTCTCATAGAAGGGCTCCCCCTGCCGCCTTGGCGCGCCGCTGAGCGCGTCTCCCATGTCCGGGCGGGTTCCGTCCTGGCGGAAGCTGAATCCGCCGTGTGACGGTCAATCTCCTATTCCTTTTATTCTGTTGTGTCCTCCGCCCCGGCGGACGTACGCAAAGAGGGTCTGCCTTCGACCTGCCGATCGCCATCGGCATTCTCGCCGCCACCGACCGGCTACTAACGCCGCCTCGGTGTCCTCGGCCTCACGACCTTCCCAAATGGTTCAAAGAACTCGCCTAGCGGAACGCCCAGGGCAGCCAAGATTGCCGCCAGAGCCTCCACCGTAACGCCGCTCTCTCGCGTTCCAGCCTCCCGACATGGGTCCGGTGTAATCCTTCCGATCAGACAAGGGCTTCGTGTGAGGAACAAGACCGAAGAACCCCCGACGCATTCTCGACCCGGTGTAGCATCCATATCGAGCAGTGGTTTAACCTGACCCAGCACGGCAGCTCAATAGTATTGATCAGCTAGACCTTCGTTCAGAGGGATGTGCAAGAAACTGTGCAATTTCAGATGCAGAAAGGGACCGATCCATCGATTCAGATGGGACTTTAGGTGCAGGCACTTTTGCAGGCAGTCTAGTCTGACCTTGGGGGTATTCTAGCGGACTCAGACGGAAAGCGGTTGCTTCAAAACCCCGACCAAACGGCGTGAAACGGACAGGAAAGGAAAACAAAGGACCTCAACGGAAAACCATCCAACTCCTTTTAAGTCCCTTGTGTCTACCGATTCCACCACCCGGGCCTATCCACTGTACACCAACAACTTACCTGTGCTAACCGCCCCCGCGAAACCGGGTCGCAAACCCCGCTCAGTACCACTTGGGTAACAGTTAGCGTCATTCCCTATTCCTTATCTATACCCTGCTCGGCGCTGGCTCAAGCTCCAGCGGGCGGTAACGCACCTCGGGTAACCGTCGCCGGTCCTTGAGGAGGTGCCCATACACGCGCTCGATCATCTTCGTATCCGTGTGACCCAACTCGCGGGCCACCGTGTACGTGCTGATCGGCTCGCCATTGTCCAACGTTTGTAACCGCATGGCGGTGTAGGTGTGGCGGAACACATGCCAAGTCACGTTCTTCGTGATCGTGGCGTTGGTGAGTGCCCGTCCCAAACTACCGCGAAGATCCTGCAATACCCCGCCCTCTCGCTTGCGGAACAGCAATTCGGTCGGGCTCCGGTTGGCCACATGCAACACCAACAACGCGGCCAGTTCATCCCACAACGGCACATCGCGCTCGGACGTGTCGGTCTTGGTCCCGTATCTGCCTCAGGAGAATGGCAATCGCGAAGATCAGGAGTGCAACCGACCACCGCAATAGCTGCGCCGGAGAAACGCCCGGAATGCCCCCCTGGCCTATCACGTTCAGCCCATTGTCGATTACGGCCAACGCAAGAATGAGAAAGGCACCCGCGAAGAACAGACGGAGTGCCAGGCTGGTCAGGCTGTTAACGTCCATGTTTGGTCTCCTTGTAAGGATCCGACCATACACCGGGGATACAAGGCCACCGTCTAGGACATGACCATGAAGAGCGGTACACAGGCCCGCAAGAGCGCTACTAGCCCAGATCAACTACCAACCTCCACCCTTACTCCATCTCTCTCCCCTAAAGGGGAGAGAGATGGTAGTAGTTGGGCTTCGGCCATTGGCACTCCCAGGACTCTCATAACAAAACGACCGATCCGATCCGTCTGGCCACCTGAAGCCCCAAACCGTATTCTAGAAGGTGCCGGTGGTCGTGCTTCGGTTGGGGTTACGCAGGTTATTCATTGATGCGCGAATACATCAACCACCTTGTGTTCCAATGCCACTCATAGACTGCCCGGAGTGTGGCCAAAAAGTGGCGAGTGTGGCGTCGGTGTGCCCACGATGTTCGTGCTTTTTTGGCCAGTCGGCCGCCCCCAGAAGAAGTCATAGCTCCTGGCCAGTCCCGGTACTCATGGTCGTAGTGCTATTCTTGTTTGCCATGCTAGGGATACGGAACATGCGCAATCTTCGGTCACCACCGTTGCCGACTAGCACTTCGAGCCAGTTGACGCCCCAAGCCGTTGCCTCCCCACCTGCTGAAACACCCAAAGCCACCGGCCCGAGCACCCAAACGAAGTGGACATCGACCTGGGTGAATGTCAGAGAAGGACGCGGAACCGACACACGGATCGTCCAGGTAATCGATCCGGGGCAGCGGGTCGAGGTCGACAGCCTCCAAGGACCCTGGTGGGGCTTGTACATAGACGGCAAGCCCATCGGATACGTCGCTAACTCGGTCCTCCAGAACGAATCGCCTGGTCGGTAGCGTGAACTCAACCACCGCTTCGAGCCGTGCCCCGGGGGATGCCCGCGCACCGTCTAGCCACCTGAAGCCCAAGACCGTATTCTAGGACCGTCGCCAGCAGGGGTAAAACGCAGTGCCAGACCTTCTCGACCGCCTCAAAACCGCCCTCGCGGACCGGTGCGCCATCGAGCGTGAACTTGGCGCCCGGCGGCACCAGGCCCTCGGGTGGTTCTAGTTCCCTAACGCTTCACCACTAGGTGCAACATGCCGATCATGCTGAAGATACGCTGGGACATCAAAGATGGCCGAGAGGATGACTTCAGAGAGAGCCAAAAGAAGCTATGCGACGTAATGAGAGACGATCACCCTGGCGTCATCTGCTACCATGTCGACTATCCCGCTCCAGGCGTGAGCGAGTGGGTCGAAATCTACGCCAACGACGATGTGTTCAAGGCGCACCTCGCCAACGAGAAGGGTAAGCATCCACTCACGACGATCGTTGAAGCCTGCGAGAAGATCACCTGCAGGTGCTGGGGAGATCCCGACGATGCGTCGAGGGAGATTCTCGCTGGGTTCGGGGCGAGCTACCACGATACCGGAGACTCAGCTTTTTCCCTGCACACGAAAGCCGACAGGGATTCACTCGTTTAGGCAGCCGTAGTTACCAATACGCCAGGCGGGATTCGAACCCACGACCTTTGGCTCCGGAGGACTGTAGTTGCGTCGATGAGCGTCAATAGACGTGCGTTTTTCGGCCATTTTGCGTCATTTGCGTCCGTGAGCGTCGGTGGTCGTTGTGACAATTCTGACAATTCTGGCGTGAACGTTCAATGACGTTGCCGGGCTCGCGCTCCATCCTGCCAGGCCGCATCTTTTCCTCATATGTCGGAGCAGTTCGACCGCCTCAAAACCGCCCTAGCAGACCGCTACGCCATCGAGCGGGAGATCGGTGCTGGCTCGTGAGGCTTTGATGAGCACGTTCACCATCGGGCAAACGGTTCATCATCGGAAGTTTGACTACCGAGGGGTGATCATGGGAGTGGACGAAACCTTTCAAGGGTCGGACGAGTGGTACGATGAGGTCGCTCGATCCCGTCCACCCAAAGACAAGCCTTGGTATCACGTCCTCGTCCATGGGGCATCGTACCGAACGTACGTGGCTGAACGGTATCTCGAACCGGACGTCAGCAGGGAGCCCATTAAACACCCGGAGGTGGACGATCTTTGATCAGTTTCGAGGGGGCGACTACAGCAACTCGCTCTGGAGTTGAATTGAACCGTCAGCTGCAGTGGCAATGCAAATAAGGCGTGACGCGTGGAGCGCTGATGGCTAGAGCATTTTTGGGTCGCCCCTCGGAGCGGCTTTTTCGTCGAAGGGGCCCCAAACGGGCCCCAAACTCCCCGGACCTCGCGCGATCGTAACGCAAGTAGCATCTTATCGAGCGATGACGGACACCTTCGAACGACTGAAAGCTGCCCTCGCGGACCGCTACACCATCGAGCGGGAGATCGGTGCTGGGGGCATGGCTACGGTCTACCTCGCCGAGGATCTCAAGCACCACCGCAAGGTGGCGGTGAAGGTGCTGCGGCCGGAGCTCGCCGCGACGCTGGGGCCGGCACCACATTGTATGACGCGCGGCGCGTAGAAACGCCCGAACAGGAATTGAGACAGACAGTGGATTTCAGATCCAACAGTGCTATGTTCAGTCGCTCCTAAGCAGCGTACGAGTCCCACCCTTTCCCCATCTACATGGCCGCAGCCCCCAGACCAGTCAAGACATTCGACCGCTCGATCGTCGAGGGGCCCATCCCCCGCGCGGTGTGGAGGCTCGCCTGGCCCACCATGCTCCACAACGTAATCGGCGGGTTACAGGGCATCGTCGATCACGCGATGGTCGGACACTACGTCGGGTTCACGGGAAACGCCGCCATTGGCGTGTCCTGGCAGATCTTCATCGTGGTCATGGTCTTCATCAATTCCCTGTTTGTGGGAATGGGAGTCCTGGTCGCCCGATTTGCGGGAAAAAACGAGCCGGAGAAGGTCAACCGGACGGTGTACCAGGCGTTCATAACCACGGCCATGCTTTCCTTCGGCGTCCTCGCGCCGCTCGGGTACGTTCTGTCACCGTCGTTGCTCGGGTTGGTGAACGCGACGCCCGAAGTTCAAGCCGAAGCGCTGCCGTACATCCGCATCCTGTTCCTGTTCAGCATTGGCATGATGGTGTTCTTCCTGGTCGGTGGCGCCCTCCGTTCCGCCGGCGATCCGAAGACTCCGCTCCGGTACGGTGTCACGCTGACGTTCCTGAACCTGGTGTTCAACGTCGTTCTCATCCGCGGTCTAGGACCGATACCCGCTTTTGGGACCGCCGGTGCGGCGATGGGAACCGTGATGGCGGGCGGTGTGATGATGCTCATCGCGGTGCACCGGCTGTTCTTCTCCAGTCGCTGGGTGGTGCAGTTCCATCGCGGCATGGACTGGAAGGCCGACTGGTGGATCATTCGCTCGCTCTTCCGGTTCGGTATCCCGGCGGGAATCCAGGGTGTGGCGATGAACGTGGCCGGCGTGATGCTGCTCCGCTATGTCGGATCGTTGGAACAGAGCGGGCAGGCACAGGCGGCTTACGCCGTGGGGTACGCACAACTCTTCTCGTTGATCACCTGGACATCGGTTGGCTTGATGGGCGCCGCAGCCGCCATCGCCGGTCAGAATCTGGGCGCCGGTCACCCCAATCGGGCAATCCACGGCGTGCACGTCGCGTCATTGATCGGTCTTGGAGTCGCCGCGACCGTGGGCGCAATGTTTCTTCTGATCCCGCGCGCGTTGCTCGGCGTTTTCGGTATGGACGATCCGGTGGTCGTGGATCTCGGCGTCGAACTACTCACCTATCTGAGCGCGTCGGGTTTCTTCATTACCGTGGCGCTTTCCTATACCGGTGGCTTGCAGGGCACCGGTGACACACGCAGCCCGCTGTACATCTCGCTCGTGTCGCAGATCGTGATCCCGCTCGGCATGTGTGCGGTCATCCAGGCGGTGCGCGGACTGAACCCGGGAGACATCTGGCTGGCGATTCTCCTCGGACACATGACGCGGAGCGTTCTCAGCATTGTGCAGTTTCGCCGGCGGAAGTGGCGGGATATCGAAGTGGATATCGACTCGGCGCGGTGATATCGCTTCCTCTGCCGGTGTCCTTGTAGCGATAACGGGCGGACCCTATCTTTGCCAACCATGCCCCAGATTACCTCTCGACTCTCGACCGCACTCGCTGACCGTTACAAGCTCGAAAGCCAATTGGGTGAAAGTGGGAGGTTGCCGTCGTCGGGGAGGGCCCGGACCATATCAGCGGAGTAGCATAAGGGGCGGCCATGCCCATAAGGCGGCCTCATTACGACGCTGGTTGACCCGCGGTAACCCGCCTAGCGGCCCAGTGCCTCTTCCACCGCCCGCGGTAGTGCTCGCCAATTAGTTCTCGTACTTGGCGAGGAGCGCTTGGAAGCGGCTGTGCGAGCGCAGCGGGTCCCACAGGGGATCGAGGCGGAGCAACGGCACGGAGATAATGGAGGGAACCGACAACAGGTGGTCAAGTCGGTCGATGGCCGCATCGTGCTCGCCGATCAGCATGGAGATTTGGGCCAGCGTTGGTCCCACGAACGTCTCCGCTCCCTGGCGTGCGCGTCCAGGCCGATATATCTGTCCATTGGCGTTTTCCTGTCTGGAAGTGGAAACTCTGTACCAGGCAAGACAGAGTGTGTACGCTTCCAGAGGAGAACGCCAACCTAGCTTCAGGCTGACCAGAACCCAGACCGGGCAGTCGTCGATCGCGGACGCCATGCCCCTATGATGCCTATCCTGATCTGGCTCGGCGCGCCTACTGGGGGCGTTCATTCTCGTCAAGTATGTGTGACCAATGAGAGTCTTTGTCGCTGGTGGAACAGGCGTTATTGGCCGTCGTCTGCTTGCACTGCTGGCGCCCGCTGGACATGAGGTGACTGCCATGACTCGCTCCCCGAGGGGTGCGGAGGAAATGCGCGCGCGTGGAGTTCAACCGGTGATAGCCGACGCGTTGGATGCCGCAAGGCTGGGTGACGCGGTCATGAAGGCGACACCCGAGGTCGTGATCAACCAACTGACCAACATCCCGAGACGGCTCAATCCTCGGCGCATCAAGGACGAGATGGCAGCAAAGTTTTAGGCGCGTCGAGACTAGAGACATCCTGCCAGCGTTGTTTCACTCCGGCAGGTTGAGCCGCCGCACCATTCCTTCAAATCGCGAGTCCGAACGGAGGGAGTCCCAAAACGGGTGAACCTTGAGGTTGAACACGGGGACCGACAGCACGTCCGCGTCCAAAGCCTTCTTCAACCACTCGAACGCCAGGTCGTTTTCACCGAGAGCCGCGTATGCGAATCCAACCCAACCCACGCCCTCGCCCCGTGTGCCCCGCTCAATCAGCTCCAACGTTTCGTCTCGCCGGCCGGACATGGAATACGCGTAAGCAGCTCCCTGCAGCACGTTCAAGTTCTTCGGACTCAACTCCACGGCCTGCTCGACCGAGCGAATCGCCTCGTCGTACATCCCCTTGCCCGCGTAGACGATGCCGAGCCAGGGTGCGCGGAGAAGAAGGTCGGTTCCAGCGCCAACGTCTTCTCGAGCTGCTCGATTGTGGCATCGTAATCCCGAGCCAAGAACAACACGGTGGCCACCGTGACGCTGATGGCATGCGACAGGGGGTCCAGCTCTTCCGCGCGGCGAATCTCGCGTATCGCCTCTTCGATACGTCCGAAACCGGCTAAGAGCGTCGCGTACCACTGGTGGGCGGTGGCGTAGTTGGGATTCAGCTCGATGGCGCGGCGGTATTCCGTTTCCGCTCCCCGCCAGTCCCGCCTCTCCCGAAGCACTTGTGCTCGTGACGCATGGGCCTCGGCGACCGTGTCGTCCAGCGCGAGGGCCTTGTGGGCGGCCTCATTGGCTTTGGCGTGAGCGTCCCAACCAGACAGCTGCCGATATGACCCCATGAGCAGGTAGACGTCGGCCAAGCCCGCGTAAGCCAGCGCATAGCCGGCATCCTGTACGATGGCGCGCCGGAAGTAGTCGATCGCCTCCTCCAGTCCTTGCTGGGTCCGCTTGTTCCAGAGATAGCGGCCCTTGAGGTAGAGCTGGTACGCCTCGAGGTTGGCGGTGGGCGGCTTCACCAACGGCTCGTCCGACAGGGTAACCTTGAGCCGATCGGCGATCGTGGAGGCGATCTCGTCTTGGATGGCGAATACGTCGTCCATCTCCCGGTCGTACCGCTCGGACCAAAGGTGGTATCCGTCAGCCACGTTGATGAGCTGAGCGGTGATGCGCACGCGGTTGCCGGACTTGCGCACGCTCCCCTCGAGCACCGTGGCCACCTTGAGCTTGGCGCCCACCTCGGCGATGTCGGTTCCCTTCTCCCGGAACAGGAAAGACGACGAGCGAGCCGCTACGTGAAGGTCGTCCAATTGCGTGAGCGCGTTGATGATCTCTTCGGTGATGCCGTCGCTGAAGTACTCGTTCTCGGGATCGGCGCTCATGTTGGCGAACGGCAACACTGCAATCGACTTTCCGCCCGTCGTCTCTTCGCCTGACGGTGACGCAGTTAGACTGGGCTGGGTGACGGCGACGGACGCCAACGCCGCGGCCAGCTCGGAACCGGTCGCATGACGATCCGCAGGGTCAGCCGACATGACCTTGGCCAATATTCCCTCGATGGCCGATGGAAGGGCTTCGTGCGCGAGGGCCTTCGAGATACTCGGCTCCGTGAGACGTTTGGCGATGATCGCCTGCACCGTGGGCCCGGTGAAGACCTGATCGGCCGTCAGCATCTCGTAGAGCACACAACCCAGGCTGTAGAGGTCGCTCCGTCCATCGACATCGACCTGGCCGGCGATCTGCTCGGGACTCATGTAGGCCGGAGTGCCCAGCAGGGCACCGTGGTGCGTGAGCGTGTCGCCGCCCACCGCACTGAGCGCTTTGCCGATACCGAAGTCGGTCACCATGGCCATGCCATCGTGGATCATGATGTTCTCGGGTTTGATGTCTCGATGGACGATGCCCTGCCGATGCGCGTAATCGAGTGCGCCGGCCACCGCCCGCGCGATCTCCAACGCATCCTCCACCGGGATTCGGCCCTCGCGGGCCATGCGCTCGCGCAGCGACGCTCCCTCGACATACGGCATGACGAAGTAGAGGTGCCCGTCGTCTTCGCCGGAATCGTAGAGCGGCAGGATGTGCGGGTGACTCAGTCTCGCAGCAAGCTGGATCTCACGCAGAAAGCGCTCCTGGCCGATGCCCAACGCCAACTCGGGCCGCAGGATCTTGACCGCCACCTGACGGTCGTGCTTGAGATCCCGACCCAGAAACACCCGGGCCATGCCGCCGCTGCCGACCTCACGCTCGAGCGTGTAGCGGTCGCTAAACGCGGTGGTGTCTTCTGAGTGCGTGTTGATCATCCTGCCCCATAGAAGGAATCTGCTTTCCCCTATCCCAAGTATCGCCCTTGGTACTGGAGGCGTCCAGCCAGTGAGATGAGGGTACCCGGGCCGTTCCCGGTAGCTCGAATGCCGGGTACGGGACGATTCGTACAGCGCCGGCCGTACGTGCTCGCTCGGAGCGTCCCCCTTACACCACCAGCCGACTGGCCAAAAGTTATTTCGTGACCCTCCCGAAAAATTCAGCGCAAAATTATATGAAACCGATCTCCGAAATGCCGCAGAGATGGACGCGCAACGTGCCTCGGGGGGGTGGGGTGGGGGGAGGTAGGCCCCCCTTGGGGGTTGGTCGGTGGTTGGGGGGGCAAGGTGGGTCGAGGGGTCGAGGGACTCGGCGCTTGCCGACCCCGGTAGGGAGGAACCGTACCTTGCCCAGATTCCCGCGATGGTAGTGGTGGGGCTACTCTCCGGACGCGCGGCGGCGGCGCATAATGCAGTTTGGACAACGCACGGTCAGGCGTTGCCATTCCATCCGTGCTGGTTTGTCCCGCCAGCGATGGCCCCCTTTTTCCTGCCAGTGTGGCGCTTTTCTCAACTAGAGGGCTCTGAGATGAGAATGGCCGGATGCCAGGTGAGCTTAAGCCAATGTGGAACAATGATTTACGCCAAATCCAGCAACTTGACATAATACGTGCCACACCGGAAGAACAGCCACCTACGGTAGAGGTCCTTTGGATCAAGGTGGGCCGCCCTTGCCGTGCCGTGAACCTTTCTTCATATAACGTCCTAGACCGTGGCCGATGCTGGCCCCGCGGCCGTAGTAGACGCCCCCGTAGGACGCCCGCCCGACGACGAGACCGTTGCAGCCGCCGAGGGAGATGCGTGAGACGATACCTTGACGTCTACTTGACGGCGCAGACCCATAGTTGCTCAAGACGCGAAACGTATGGTGCAGAGAAAGTTGAAAATTAGATTGGTTGAAAAGATGCAAAACCGGAGAACTCCTATGCGGCTCCTAACTCCCTTCATCTTTCTTCTTTTCTGCGTTACCTGCGGGCCTACTGGCGTGTCGGACCCGGTAAGCGGGATCATTTTCACGTCGCTGAGCGCCGGTAGCCCCCGATGAACGAGGAAGCCGATGCCCCCCAAAATCTGGACTGGATTGCTGTGGGCCGCGGGTCTCGGATTCGCGATTCCGGCACCCGGCCGCGCCATCCAGGCACCGACCGAGTATCACATTGACTCGACCGTCACCGAGCGACAATTCCAGGCCCTGATCGATACGGCCGCCACGCCGGCCGTCATTCACCTCGGTCCCGGATCCTACCCGGTCACGAATTACTACGGACTCCAATTCGCCGGGCTGAGCAACCTGACAATACGAGGCGACGGGCTTGGGCGAACCACCATCCATCTCGCGGAGTCGGCCGCGGTGGGCTTTCACGTCCTCAGCGACGTAACCGGGCTCGAAATCACCAATCTCTCAATCGTGGGCGCCTCACAGCCTTGCAGCCAAGGCGATGTGAAGAGCGCCGGGATCGAGATGCGGAAGGGATCGCAGGGTATCCGCCGCGTCCGGATCAACAACCTGGACATCAGTTATGTGGACATCGGTGTCCTCGTGGGCGCAGGGCCCGGAGCCAGCGCCAGCGACGTTCAAGTGACCGATAATCACATCCATGACATTTGTGGAACGCGAGCGGGCGCCGGATACGGCATCCAGAACGTCATGGGCGGCCGCGTTACCATCGCCCGCAACGTGATTCACAATGTGCACCGACACTCGATCTACCAGACTTTGGGTACCGGACCCGTCTTGATCGCCGACAATTTCATCCTCGACCACGGCCGGTATTCCGCGGAGGCCGACGACCGCCACGTCGCCCTCGTCGTCGCCCGATCATCGAACACCACCGTTCTCAACAACGTGATCGTGAATTCCTACGAGTTCGCGATGAGTTTCGAGCCGAAGGACGACCCCGGCGTCCAGCAAGAGGAGCACAATGTACACTTCATCGGCAACCGCATTCTCGGGACCCACACGTCCGACATTTGGGTGGTAGGCTGGGGAAACGACAACTACCGATGGGGCAACCAAATCACCCACCGGCGGGGGCCTTCACAGGCCACCATCCGAGTATCCTCCAACGGGTTGCTCGAGGCCGCACCGCAATGGGAATCCTTGCGGGATGTTCAGATCGTCCGCGATACGATGTACGCCATTCGCGGCACGGCGCTGGTGCAGATCCTCCCAAGTATAGGAAGCCACCCAACAACGTGGTGGTCGCGGGTCCTGCATTCGAGGTGGCGCTCCGGCATCTCGGCGATTGCCGCGCGGGGTGACCGGTTCCTGTATGTAGCCAAGGAATCTTCGATTTACCGAATCGACACACCGAGTGGCGATGTCGGGGTCAGTCAGCCCATCTTTCCCAACGTCCAGGCGATGGCGGCACTCGGCGAACACCTGTATGTCATCCAGAACCGGAGGTTACACCTGATGCATCCAGACGATTTTACCTTCGAACTCGTCTCAGAGACTATTTGGGAGGACCCTACCGGGCTGGTGTCGGCCGGTGGATCGCTCTACGCCGTCCAAGACGCTTGCGTGTACGCGATCGACCCCGAAACCCTCAGGCGTAGCGGTCACGACTGCTCCAACCTACCCTAGGCTCTAACCTATCCCGGTGTGTCGTTCGTCTCGCTGAATACGATCCTCAGGGGAATCTCGGGTTCTCAAGCGGGAGGGGGAGGCAAGGGCGGGAATATTAAAACGAGGGCTGTGGCAGAAACGCCGGGCCCCCCCCTCCTCGCTGCTCAGGGTCGACGATGAGATCCACGTCTGCCATCGAACCATCCCCTCCGTCAACAAAGAGGCCAGCCTCCATTATACGTCGCGTTCAGCCGATGGGCGAGTCGGGACGGGGTTGTGACACAGGCCACGGCATTTCACTCTGCCATCATGCATTTTAGCGGCCCTTAAGGCCCTTGAATTGGAGAATAACCGTGAAGACCTCAAGTCTGGGCATAGCCCTCCTCGCCTCGGTAGCCCTTGGCTGCAGTGACTCCGGCACCACCACGGGACCCACCGGTTCCGCTACACCATCCCAGTTCGTCGGTCAGTGGGTTGCGAGTTCCTACGTCGTCACGAGTGTGGCGAACACCGTACTGTCAGCCGACTTTTTCGATATGGGCATGACGCTCACGCTCACGTTCACCGAGACCGACTATACCGGTGTCTCTACTTTCCCCGGTGATCCCGATGAGAATTTTTCCGGCACGTACACAATTTCGGGACTACAGATTACCACCAATGAAGTAGGTCAGGTAGATCCGGAAATTTTCACGTACACTCTCTCGGGTAGTGTCCTGACGCTGAGCGGCAACGACGAGACGTACGATTTCGACAATGACGGGGTAGAAGAGCCCGCCAGTTTCGTGATAGTTCTCAACAAGCAGTAGACCGCCCAATCACGCGGTAGAAAACCCCTCCGGTTAGCGCCGGTGGGGGTTTTTTTGGCGACTCCCCGCTGAGCCCTCGCAGCGGGCGGACCACATCGGCATCTTTTGAGGGAGCAGTGAGCAGGGAGCGGCCCCAGATGCGCTGCATTGGTTCTGCCCGCCTTCGTGTAACGGGCAGGCGGTGACCATGCTCCTAAACAAGGTGACGATTAACCGAGTCATTGAAAACCGCGACGGCGAACCTTGGTGGGTGTTCCGAATCATCTACATCGCCCCAGACGTTTTTGAACAGCCACGCGCCGAGCAGCAGCGCGTCATCGCCCACGAGATTGCACACCACTGGCTCAGACACGTCGGACCCGCGCCAGCATCAGGCGAGTACGAAAAACGGGAAGACGAAGTTGACAGGCTGGTGCGCAAATGGGGGTTTTCCTAAACGGACACAGGGCCCTCGACAACCACCCCCTAACCCTGCACCGATCGTCGCTCACAGGCCATCCTGGGCGCCCGTGTCTGCCGGACCCTCCGGCGTTTGGGGTTGTGCCCTCACATCGCCACACAGCGCGTCGAGGGTGACCATTCCGCTGGACCGCTCTTGCGGCCTGCCGTACCACGCTCCACGTTAGCGTCTTGCCGGTGGCCGATGGCTGGCCCCGAGGGTCCCAGCGGCGTTCGGGGCTTTTGGCTGTTGGGAGTGAGGCCCTAGAATCGTTTTTAAGCGACTTTTTCCCCCAAATCGTCCAAAGTCATGATTCCCCAGGTGGGCCGAGAACGTCCAGTTATACGTGTTTACGCGGCCGTCAACGGGGTTTCTAGACTTCGGTGTCCATTCGGGGCAACTCTAGCGAGGCCCTGTGGGGGCCAGACCCCTCCCCACCTGGAGATCGTGCCGCTCAGCGCCAATGCGGGCGTCACCCATCCACGCGGCCCCCCTCCAGCGCTGCCCGTACACCGTCGAGCGCGCCACCCGCCAGATCGTACACACCATCGTCACCGGATACCGTCGGCCTGTGCCAGCACTCACCAGCCCCGCGACTTCTTCAACCTCACCAGCTCGTCCCCGTACCCCCTTTCCCCCAGGAGCATCTCGGCGAACTCCAGCTTCATCGTCAGTTCCCCGACCTTCGCTTTCGTCTGGTGCAACGCCCGCTCGTCGGGATCGCCGCCGCGCTTCTTCAACCGCGACGCACCGCCCTCGAGAATCCACTTGGATACAAGAATTTCAAAATTTGAGTGTGCTACTTCTCGCTAACCGCTCAGCCATGCCTGCAGAAGCGCCTTGACCTGGTTCCAAAAAAGTGCGCTCAGGAGCGCGACAGTGAGCAGAGCGGCCATCAGGGAAACCAGGCCAACACGAGTCCAACGAAACGCTCCGTATCCGGTCTGACGTAGAAAGAGGGTGACCAGGTCGCGGCGTTCCTTGCGTGCCCCTTCTGGCAAGTGGGGCGTGTGGCTGAAGAGGTGGCCGAGCCGTCGCGTCATGTACATGCGGAAATTCACCGCCCAGCCGCACGCCTCCAACAGAGCGCTCATGTCCCGCTTGCGCAGCTTGTTCTAACCCGAAAGTGCACTGAACAGGGCCACCACCAGCACCAGGCTCACCAAGGCAAGGCCGGCTTTCAGAAGGCTGATCTGCGAAAGTGTCCTGATCAGGTAGACCAGCGAGGAACCGACGGCGGCGAAGGCAATGCCGCCGGCCAGCAGCAGGTCGCGCATGCCAGAGCTGGAGGAAGGGGGTGCCGCTTCCGCCGATGGCACCTGGGCAGGCTGCTGGAGCGACTCGCCTTTTTCCATCTTCGTTGTGATCTCGGTGGTGGCCTTATCCAGGTACCCGGCCCGGGTGCCTGCAAAGGCTTCAACCTTCTCAGATAATAGCTTTTGGGTTTTCACAAAAGGCGACTTGATCGCCTCCCACAGGCTGATGGGGTTCTCAACTATGTCCACCACTCGTGCGTCCCACTCCTTGCCCTGCAGATCATAGAAGATACCGCGCTTGCCAATTTCGATGGCCCCCTGGCCGCCAGCCGTGAGGGCGGCGGCAATCTCGAAACTCTGCCCCTGCTCCTGGGACACGGTGATCTCGGCGTACACCAGGAACATCTTGCTGGTCTGGGCGATCTTCTTGTGCTCGGCGCGGTTTCGGACCTTCATTGTAAAGGCAAGTTCACGGCCGTCAATGATCAGGTCGCCTAATTCAAACAGGGCACGGCGACTGGGGTCGTACAGCGCGGAGAAGCTTACAAAGTTGTTGGCCAGTTCCAGGAGCCAGCGCTGGTACAGGATGAGTTTCTCCAGGTCAGTCACTTGCTTCACCTCATCCTTCACCGCCAGATCCTCCAGCAGGAGCTGGAGAAGTCTTTTCTGAGCCGGACCATATAAGTATTGTTTCAGCGTCGTCTCACTCAGCTCACCTACGCCATCCGATGGCTTCTCCGCCTGCCACGCACAATAGGGCTCGAAGATGGCCTTGACCTGCTGCCAGCCGATCCGCGTGAGAGATTCGTGGGAGTCCGGCTGGGCACGGGCAAGGACCCGGTTTTGTAATTCGTCCATCTGATTCTGGTAGTACGGATTGATGGGGCCCTGCAAATTCAACACACCTTCAGCATTAGGCGTTTGCAGTGGCGCTTGCGCAAGCTGTCTTTCCATGGCCCGGAGGTCGGAGCCGTCCAGGTTTTGGAGATCTTGTTTACTCAGGCAGATCCGTTCGGCGGTGCGGGCATCGAGCTTTACCAGGTCGCACTGCCAGAAGAACTGTTCGATCTTGGCATCTAATTCAGACGTGAGCTTCACGGCGGCCGCCGTGTCGTTGCCCCAGGGCAGAATCCCTGCCGCGCCGTCATCTTCGGCGCGTGCCTTCCAGGCCAGGTACTCCCTCGCACCATCCAGGAATTGGCACAGGTGACCTTCGTTGATGCCGTCTGCGCCGCTTATATCCTTGGTACCGCCCACCCGCTCGAGTACGTCACTTGCCAACTGTGCCGCAGCCGGATCCGAAACGTGCTGGGGGGGGAGCACCCCGTCGCCGTTGGGAGAAGTCATCCCGTACGTATTCCGAAAAATGCGCACCTGTTCCAGGCTGATCTCGTCCAAGTTCTCCACCTTCAGTTGTCCCAGGATATGGATCGCGGCTTCCTTGAGCTTCCGGCCCTCCTCGTGGCTGGTATCCAGGTCCGCGAGGCGCAGAACGTCTGAGGAAGCGGCCATTCGGTCGCCTTTCACCATCATACGGAAAATCCATCTCACTGCCGCCCGCAAATACTCGGCACGGATGGTGCCGCTGCCGTCCTGATTCAAGTACTCGAGGAACGCGGGATCGCACTGTAGGCTTTCGATCTGCACGCTGGTGGCGGCCCAGCGAGCTGGGTGGAGCTGGTGGATGAAGGCAAGATCCTCCGCGCTCTCGATGCGCAGTTGGTGGATCCCGCCGTAATTTTGAAAGACAATGGGCTTCATAACGCACATCTACTTCCATTGCAGGGAATGTAAGGCAGCACAAGATCTGAACAGGTCAAGGCCTGGCTGTAGCTCGCCTTGGCCTTTGCGTCCCTCGTGTCTGCCGATTCCGCCACCCCACCCCAGAGTCGCGAAACATCACCCACCGCAATAACTTGCGCAAGATTTTTCACGCAGCGCGAACGACTGCCACCAATCACACGAGAACCTGATCCCACAACAACGTGAAACACATCCTCGAGTCCCAAACACTGCGACGCACCGCCTTCGGTGCGTATCTAACACTAACCCTAGTGTTACTCTTTACACCCGTCGCCAGTGGGTTGCCCAGCGAATACTTCACATGGTTCGACAAGGTAGTGCACTTCGTGATGTTCGCAGGCCTGGCACTCCTCGGGTATTGGAACGTTGGATCGATCACTCTAGTCGTACTCTTTGCCGTCACGCTGGCCGGAGGAACCGAACTGCTCCAGGGGTTCTTGCCATATCGCAGCACCGAGATCTGGGACTTTATCGCAGGCGCGGGCGGCGCACTCGCCGGCATCGGAGTAGCAATCATTCAAGCGCGCCGGAAGTGAGCCATATCACTGAGGTGCGCCGAGCGTGAGGCACATCACGGCATGACCTGAACACCGAACGCAAATTGTCTCGGCCAAATACGGCTATCGCGAAAGGTCAAGTCGTCATGAAACACACAGCCAGATTGCTACTGCCGGTTGTCTTTTTAGCAGCCTTCGGCTTGCTCGAGGCCTGCATTGCCGTCCCGACGGAAAGCGACCAAAACAGATTCGACGGCACGTACGACTATGCTGTCGTAGTCCGCGGTCAAACTCTTCGGGCCGCCCAAGCCTTCTTTATCCGAAACGGCGTCGTCTCGAACAGTGAAGGAAGTTTCTCCGGCGCCGTGCTCGACAACTCCGGGAATATCGAGTTCACAGGGTCCTGCCCCGACGCTTCGTCATTGTCGGGCGGCCTCTTTACCGGAGTCGTGCAAGAGTCAAGTCTCTCAAACTTCGGGCAGGGTACATGGGACTGCGGCACGGGCAGCGGTGATCGTTGGTCGATCCTCAACGGGTCCTAGAGAACGACTCAGTCGATCCGGATCTCCGAGACATCGAACGAGGGCTCGGGAAATCGCATATCCAGAGACTCTAGCCGTTCGACGATAATCGAAGCAACTGCGAGATTGCGAAACCACTTGCGGTTGGCCGGAATGACATACCACGGCGCCCACTCTGTGCTGCAGCGGGTGAGCGCCTCTTCAAATGCCTCGGTGTATTGTTCCCAGAACTGACGCTCTTCGAAATCAGCCGGTGAAATCTTCCAATGGCGCGTTGGATTGGCTAAACGGTCTTCAAGACGCCTCTTCTGCTCTTCTTTGCTGATGTGCAAGAAGAACTTCAAGATGACGATGCTGTCTTCGGCGAGGTTCTTCTCGAACGCATTGATCTGATCGTACCGTTCCGACCAGACATGCTCCGGGACGAGGTCGTGTACCCGCACAACAAGCACGTCTTCGTAGTGTGAGCGGTTGAAGATCCCGATATCACCCCGGCGAGGCATCGCTCGGTGGATGCGCCACAAGAAATCGTGGTCCAGCTCCTCGACGGACGGCTTCTTGAACGACGTCACCCTGGTGCCCTGGGGATTCACGCCGCGCATCACCTGCCGAATGGTGCCGTCCTTGCCCGAGGCGTCCATCCCCTGCAACACGATGAGAAGCCCCTGCTTGTTTTCGGCATAGAGGAGATATTGCAGCTCTGTGAGGCGCCGGGTGATCCTCTTCAGCGCCTTGCGGGCGTCCTTCTTACGGGTGTAATCGGCGGTGTCGTCGGGATCGCAATCCGCCAGCCCTATCCGGCTCTCGGGAGGGGCCCGAAACCGGTCTGCGAATTTCATCGCCAGGAGCGAGGCACGACTTCTGGTCTGGTCGCGCTGATGCCTTCCCCTGGGCTGGCCGCCGCATCCAGTTTTGCCCGAATGGCCTTCAGGTCCCGGAATCCAACAAGACGCCGCTCGTCCTCATCCCACAACGTCATCCACAACGTTTTTACGCTGTCCCAGAACTTCAACTGCGTGACGTTGTGCAACTTCGGGTTCTCGTCACAGCACCGCTGGAGATTGTAGTTCGGTATGCGGCTGTTCAGGTGGTGGATGTGGTGCAGTCCAATGTTGCCGGTGAGCCACTGGAACACCTTGGGAAGAACGTGGTGCGAGCTGCCCTCCAATCCGGCCGCGTAGTAATCCCACCGCTCGCGGTAACGCCAATACGTGTCCTCGTATTGATGCTGGACATAGAAGAGGAATACGCCGAGCGAGCCGGCGATGAGCGTTATCGGAAGCTGCACGAGCAGAAAACGGTCGATACCGACGGTGAGCCACATGATGGTCAACACCGCCAGGAGCCCGAAGTTCGTTCGATGGACGCTCGCCCACTCGCGCTTCCAGGAGCGGGGCGCGTCGGCCGGGTAACGGTGCTTGAAGATGAACTGATATGTGGGTCCGACGACCAGCAATACAAATGGATGGCGGTACAGTCGATAAAGAAGGCGCTTGAACTTGGAGAGGCCGAGATACTCCCGCACCGTCAGGGTGTCAATGTCCCCGAAGCTTCGCTGATCCAGCTTCCCCGACGTCGCATGATGGATCGCGTGCGTCCTGCGCCAGTAGTGGTATGGTACCAGCGTGAGAACCCCGATGACAGACCCCAGGATGTCGTTCGCCCGCCGCGACTTGAAGAAGGACTGATGCCCGCAGTCGTGCTGGAAAATGAACATTCTCATCACAAGGAGTGCCGCCGGAACGGACAGAACCAGGGTGGTCCAGTAGGAAACGCTCAGGCTCCAGAGCATCACGATCCAGAGCATCGCGAAGGGTACAGCCGTATTGAGGAGCTGATAAAGGCTGCGCCACAGCGTGGGCCGTCTGTAAGGCTCCGTCAGCGCGTTCCAGTCGATGTCCTTGGGAAGATGGCTCGAAGTCAAATTCACCTCTCGTCTCGCCTTTCGGGTGCGGCATAAGACTGGCCAGACAGGGCCCAAAACGCCACCCCTGCCACCCTCCCACTCCCCACTCCCCACGCCCTGCTCCCCTCACTATCTTCCGCCCCAACAATGCCTAACACCTCGCGATTCCTCGCCTGGCTGCGCGCCGTTGGTGCGGTCATGAGCGAACGCGGCCAAGCGCTTACCAGAAAAATCCACGCCCTCGGCATCGATGAGAGCACCCTGCTCATCGGGTTCGCTGTGGCTATCGGCGCGGCAGTAGGGCTGGCGGTGATCGTCTTCTACAAGCTCATCGACTTGACTCAGTATCTGGCCCTGTCGGCGGCGGGGAGACTGCCGGGCATCGGTAGCCTGTCCATCGTCGTGGTGGTGGTGGTCGGTCTTTCACTCACGAGACTGCTCGTCAAGTACGGGGCTAACGATTCCGACGGTGAGAACATTCCGGACGTGACCCGGGCCGTGGTGAAGCGGGGTGGGATCATTCGCCCCTTTCCTGTGGCCGTAAAAACGGCGGGGGCGGCAATGGCGATCGGGGTGGGCGGGAACGTCGGTGCCGAGGGTCCGGTGGCCGTCGCAGGCGCCGCGCTCGGCTCGCAGATCGGCCGTTTCTTCCGCTCGAGTCCAGTGCGTTTGAGAGTGCTCGTGGCATGCGGCTCCGCGGCCGGCATTTCCGCGGCCTTCAACGCGCCGATCGCCGGTGTATTCTTCTCACTCGAGAAAGTGCTCGGCACGTTCGGGGTGAGCGCCTTTCCGCCGATTCTCGTGGCGAGCGTCATCGCTGCCGTGATCTCCCGGGCCTGGCTTGGAAGCGCACCGGTTGTAGAGATCCCCGAGCAATACGGAATCGGGTCGGCCGGCGAGCTGGTTCTTTACGCCGCCCTGGGAATCGTCACGGGTATCGTGGCGGTATTCTATACCCGCGGCATGTATGCCGCACACGACCTGCTGGACCGGTTCAAGTCCACGTGGGCGAGATTGATCGTCGCCGGTCTGGTGGTGGCGAGCCTCAACATCGTCTTCAGGGCGGACTTGTGGGGCGAAGGGCATGAGACGGTCAATATCGGGATCATTGGCGCGCGTGAAGCGTACTTCCTGGTAGCCCTCGCGTTTGCCAAGCTGATCGCCACCTCCATGACGGTCGCCGCGACACGCGTCGGGGGCGTGTTCACTCCCGCTCTGTTCATCGGAGCGACACTGGGCGGTGGACTTGCCACCGCGGCGTCGGGACTGCTGCCGGGGTTCACCATCGTTCCGGAAGCGTTCGCCCTGGTGGGGATGGCCGGGCTCGTGGCAGGAGCGACACACGCTCCCTTGACGGCGATCATGATCGTCTTCGAGATGACCAACGATTACGATCTGATTCTGCCCTTGATGTTGACGGGAGCCATTGCATACATCACCGCACGCAGGATTCACCCCCACTCGATCTACTCCGAATGGCTGGTTCGCAAAGGAGAAAAGATCACGTACGGTCGGGACACGGCGCTACTCGAGCGGCTGGACGTTCGTTCCTGCTACAACCCCGACCCGCACGTGATTGGCGAAACGGCCACGGTACCCCAGATCCTCAAGGCAATCGGCGCCAGCACACAGACCGAGTTTCCCGTTGTCGACGCGGAGCTTCACTTCCTGGGGATGCTGACGTACGGCGATCTCCGCACCGTCATCGCCGAATCGGAGTCGCTTGGCGAAGTGGTCGTCGCCGGAGACTTGGCAAGCACTGAGTACGAGAGCGTGTCCCTCGACGATGATCTACGCACTGCGCTCCAGCGCCTCGGCGTACGCGGCAGTCACCACATTCCCGTGATGGCCGAGAAGGACAGCCAGAAACTGGTCGGGTTGATCAGCCGTCAAGAGATCTTTGCTGCCTATGATCGCGCTCTCCTCATCGAAACTGGAGGATCGCTGTAGTTGGTCAAACTCTCGAGTGCCTTTAGATTGCTGCGGTTCATGATAGGGATATTTCGTCGCTCGTGGGTCACACGAGCCGGAAAGTCGGCGGCGTCCATCGTCCTCGCGTTATCGTCCGCTGGTTCAGCCCACGCGCAGTACGTCGACGCACGACTGATCCCGCGCGGCGCACTGCGCATCGATTTTTCTCCTCACTACACCAATTACAACCTCCGCTTTTCGTTCGGGACGCCCGGCATTGCAGACGGAACCGCCGAGCCGCTGGGAACAGACCTCACCGTCGACACTGCCGGCAGCAACATCTTTCCAACGTTTTCCGGCGCCGAAGACGCAATACGGTCGCTCACCGGTGACGCGGCGTATCGCCTCAACGTAGGTAAGTTCTCGACGATCAGAGACGCCGATGTCCGCCACTTCCCCTTTGGGTTTGCGTTGGGCGTTTCGCAACGCTTGACGGTACGCCTCAACATCCCTATAGTCACCACCCGCTCGCAGGTGACGTTCACGAGTGACACCACGGATGCCAATGTCGGCTGGAATCTGGCAGACGAGAATTACGGCGACGCTACGACGGCGGCGGAGGGAGCCGCCCTAATCAACCAGTTGTCGGCGGCTATCTCCGAGATCGCGGCAATGATCGCCGGCGGCAATTTCGGCTGCCCTTCCGGGCCGGGGTGCGATCAGGCCCGCGGCATCGTCACACGAGCCACGACACTTCTCGGCAACTTGTTTGCCATCACGGGCCTTGGTGCCGGTGCGGAGGCGGTGGCCTTCGCCCCGCGGGCGACGTCCGCCGCTGGTGCTGCGGTGCTGGCGGAAATCGCCGCGGTCGCGTTGGAACTGCAAGCCCTGGGGGCCACGCCGGTGACCACAACCCTTCCATTGCCCACGGGCAGGCTGAGCGCAGACGACATCAACAACGCTTTGCTCGCCGGTCCGGACTTCGCGGCGCTACCCATCGGCTTCAACCGTCAGACCAAGTTCGGCGATATTGAAATCGGCGCGCGGTTCGGCCTGTTGATGAACGCAACGACACGGGCCGTGTTGACCACCACGGTACGGCTACCCACCGGTCGGCCGTCGTCGGCAGACAACTTCGTCGACATCGGAACGGGAGACGGCCAGACGGATGTAGAGTTAGGCATCGAGGCGGCCTTCGAGCCTGGGAATTCCATTGGGCTGTCATTCGGAGCCTCGTACACGCTGCAACTGGCACACAGTCTCGATCGCCGGGTGACTACGCCCGACGCGCCACTCGTTCCCGTCAGCCACCGGTTTCTGGTGAAACGCGACTTGGGGGATGTGATACGATTCTCCGCATACCCCACCATCAGACTCAGCAGCGTCTTTCGGGTGTTCGGCTCCGTGCATTACTTCCGGAAGGGGCGGGACAGCTTCAGTTATCCCGGTTCGTCTCCTGCCGGTGCCCTAGATCTGGCTCTGCTGGAAGTAGAAACCGAAATGCGCGCACTGAGCTACGGAGGAGGAATCGCGTACCGGTCGGATCAAACGTCGAGGGAACGAACGCTTCCCATCGAAGCTGGCCTCAATTACCGTGCTGCGTTTTCCGGCTCGGGCGGACTGACGCCAAAGACGAACAGCATGCAGTTGTACCTGCGGCTGTTCTTTCAGGCGTTTGGGCAGTAGGGGGCCCTGCTCCCCGCTCCCTGCTCACCTCTCAGCCACCACCGCCCCCGCCCCCGCCCCTGACTGCCCCAGCAGTTCCCTCGCGTGGTGCAACAAGGACTGGTCATCGGCATCCCCCAGCATTCGCGCGATTTCCCGCACTCGCTCATCTCCGGTTAGCACCTCGACGCTGGCCGTGGCAATGCCGTCTATTTCGCCCTTGCTGACTCGAACATGGTGGCTGGCTCGCGCGGCGATCTGTGGCAGGTGGCTGATTACTAGAACCTGGCGGGACTTGGCTACGCGAGCCAGTGCGTCGGCGATTTTCGAACTGGTCCCACCACCCACACCCTGGTCCACCTCGTCGAACACCAGGGTTTGGATGACATCGTGGGCGGCGAGCACCACCTTCAGCGCCAGCATGATCCGCGACAACTCGCCGCCGCTGGCAACCTGGGCCACCGGACGCGGTTCGAGTCCCTTGTTCAATTGAACCACAAAGGTGACCTCCTCGCATCCGTTGGGGCTCACCTCATCCAGGGTCCGCAACTCGGCATTGAATGTTGCGTCGGGCATGCCCAATGCCGGCAGCCACTCCTCCACCGCCAGCGCCAGCCGTTCCGCCGCATCTTTTCGCGCGGCAGTCAACGCAGCAGCAGCCGTCTCGAGCTGGTGTTGGGCCGCCGTCCGGCGCTCGGCAATCTGCTCGAGGTCGAGATCCGCGGTGTCTAGAACGTCCAGCTCGCGACGTGCCTCATCGTGCGTCGCCAAGACGGCCTCGACCGTCGCACCATACTTCTGCAAGAGGCGGTAGATCCGGTCGCGGCGGTCCTCTACTTCGGCGAGCCTCCCCGGGTCGCGCTCGATTGAGGCGGAATAATCCTGGACCTCGCGCACCAACTCCTCGATATCCGCAACAGCGGCCACCACCAACTCATTCCACCGAGCCACGCTCTCGTCGATCCGGGCCAGCTGATCCAACGTCCTGCGAACGGCTGCCATTGCCTTCGCCGCCGTCGATTCTGTTTCGCCGTCGAGCAACTCGACGACTTGTTGCGATAGGTGTGTCAGATCTTCGACGTTGGCCAGCCGCTTTGCCTCCGTCGCCAGGGCCTCGTCTTCCCCCGGCTTCGGAGCTATGTCTTCGATTTCCTTGACGACATGTCGCAGGTAGTCGGCGCGTTTCATCACATCGTTGCGCCGTTCGACGAGTTCGGTTTCTCTCCGCTTCAGTTCTACCCACACCCGATACGCCTCCTTCACTCGCTGCCGCTCGTCGCCGGTGCCGCCGAACGCATCGAGGATGTCACGCTGCGCAGCCGGACGGAGCAGCGATTGGGCTTCGTGCTGGCCGTGAAGATCCACCAGAGACCGGCCGAGGGTTGACAGCACCCCGACCGTGGTGGGACTGCCGTTTGCCCATGCCCGATTCCGGCCCTCGGTATTGATGTCTCGACGAACGATGAGCATGCCTTCCTCGATCTCCACACCCAACTGATCCGCAGATGCGTGGATACTGGCCGCTCGACCGAGATCGAACGCCGCTTCGACCACAGCCCTTGCCGCCCCGGGGCGTACTATGTCGGTGCTGGCACGCTCGCCGAGCAGGAGGGATAGGGCGTCGACGAGGATGGACTTCCCTGCCCCGGTCTCTCCGGTCAGCACGTTGAGGCCGTGCTGCAGTGCAAGAGTGGAATCCGAGATGATGGCTAGATCGCGTACCCGGAGCTCGGTTAACACATCACACCTTTTCGCGGTCGCTCAGGTCTCCCCATTGTAACTTGCTGCGGACCCGATCGAAGAATCCTTCCGTTCCCAACCGTACCATTTGTACGCGAGCATCCGCCCTTCTGACACACACCACGTTGCCGTGCTCTAATTTCCTGTCCCACTGGCCGTCGTACGACACCAGCACCGAATCCATATACGGTGAGAGGTGTTCGATGCGGATCACAGCGGAGGACGGCACGATGATGGGTCGCACGGCGAGCGTGTGAGGGCAAATGGCGGTGACGACCAACGCATCCACACCCGGCACTACTATAGGACCTCCGGCACTCATCGAATAGGCTGTCGATCCTGTGGGTGTCGCCACGAGAATGCCGTCCGCGCTGTACTGGCCCACGACCTCCTCATCGACGACCACCCTGAACCGGAGAACGCGCGCCACACCGCCCTTATGCACGACTACGTCATTGAGCGTGAAATCAGGACGGCCTTCCCCGTTCTTGTCGATGATCGTAGTCGCCAGCGCCCAGCGTGATTCGACCACGTAATCGCCGCCGACAAAAGCTCGGAATGCGTCCTCCAGGTGATCGAGGGGAGCCGTCGTAAGGAAGCCCACCCGCCCGGTGTTGACACCCATGATGGGAACTCGACGACCGGCCAGCACGTGAGCACCGCGCAAGAGCGTGCCGTCGCCACCGAAGGTCATCAGGAGATCGAGTGGTTGAGACTTCTCCAGAAGCGGAACTTGGCTGGGCCAGAGATCAGCGATGTCCGGCTCTGAGTAGATAGAAAAGTTATGCGACTGAGCGGCGGCGAAAACCCGGGTCAGGGTCTCACGAATTTCGGCAAAGAGCGGGTTCCCTACGACCCCCACGTTCATGCGGTGGAAAGGCTCTCCTCGGTCTTTCGTGCTCGCACGCTCTCCGCAATGCCCTTCGCCGTCAGGCCGGCCGACGCCAGTTGCGAGGAGCGCGGGGCGTGTTCAAACGTTTGGTCCGGGGCGCCCATGACCTTCACGCGAACCTCGGGTGCAGTCTCATGCACAACGGCCGAAACGCACGCTCCGAACCCATTCACCGCGGTGCCGTCTTCGACGGTGACAAGGAACCGGTGATCGGCGACGATCGTTCGGAGCATGTCCCGATCCAGCGGCTTCATGAATCGGCAATTGACCACTGACACGTCGAGTCCCTCAGACGCGAGCATCTCGGCCGCGTCCATCGCCGGCTGGCACATGACACCCACGGCAAGAATGGCGCAATCTTTTCCCTGCCGTAGCATCTCCCAGGTGCCGTACTCTATGGGCGCCACTTCTGCGGCCGGGGGTGCGGGTCCCGGAGCATTGTCTCTCGGATAGCGCAAGCTGAACGGCCCGTCTTTGTGCGCGAGGGCGCAGCGCAGCAACCCGATCAGTTCGGGAGCGTCCTTCGGCTGCGTGACGGTCATGTTGGGAACGGCAAGCATGTATGCGATGTCGTACAACCCCATGTGTGTTTGACCGTCCGCTCCGACCATTCCTGCACGATCCATGCAAAAGATGACCGGCAGCTTTTGGATAGCGATATCGTGGATGATGCTGTCGTAAGCACGTTGCAGAAACGTGGAATAGATCGCCACTACTGGACGAATGCCTTGCGTTGCCAGTCCCGCCGCGAACGTCGTCCCGTGGCCCTCCGCAATACCGACATCGAAGAAACGATCGGGCCATTTCTTCTGGAAGGTGTTCGTTCCCGTCCCTGAAGGCATTGCCGCAGTGATCGCCACCATCTCAGGATGTTCGGCAGCCAGCTCAGTGATTGCGTTGCCGAAGACTTTCGTCCACGCGGGAGGTCCTGAGCCTTTCGATGGCTTCAGTTCCCCGGTCACGGGATCGTAGGGCTTGCGGGCGTGGAATTTTTCGAGATCGGGCTCCTCCAACGGGAAGCCCCTGCCTTTCTCAGTGAGGACATGCACCACGCGGGGCCCTTTGACGCTCTTGGCCGTTTTGAGCATATTGATCATCGCCGGAATGTCGTGGCCGTCGATGGGCCCGAAATACCGGAAGCCCAACTCCTCGAACAGCATGCCCGGCGACCAGAGATTCTTGACGCTTTCTTCGATGTTCTTGGCGAAGTCTACCATCCGCTTCCCACCGACGAATTTCGACGTTCTGTTGATGATACTCTTCGCTATCTCACGAAGCTTGTTTGCCATCAGGGAGGCGTCAATGGAAACGAAGTATTTGCTGATCGCGCCCACGTTGGGCGCTATGGACATGCCGTTGTCGTTCACGATCATGATGATGTCACGGTCGGAATGCCCCGCATTGTTCATTCCCTCGTAGGGCATGCCGGATGTGAGAGCGCCATCTCCCACCACGGCAACCACGTGATGCAACTCGCCTTTCAAATCGCGTGCCGCCGCCATGCCGAGAGCGGCGGACATCGCAGTACCGGCATGACCGGCGCCGAATTGATCATGCTCGCTCTCGGCGCGGCGGAGAAATCCCGAGAGACCGCCTTCTTGCCGCAACGTGGGGAGTCGATCGTTGCGGCCGGTGAGAATCTTCCACGGGTATCCTTGATGCCCCACATCCCACAGGATCTTGTCGCGTGGCGACTCGAAGCTATACAGGAGGGCGATGGTCAACTCGACCACGCCGAGCCCCGCACCGATGTGTCCACCGGTTTCGGAGACGACGTCGATGAGCCGTTCACGTACTTCGTCAGCCAGCTGCTGGAGCTGTCCGTGTGGAATGCGCCGAACGTCTTCGGGGCCGTGAATGGTTTCCAAGAGCGACATGATCGTTGGCCGGTTCCTTTCGCTACGAGCGCCGATTCACGATAAAGTTAGCAAGGCTACAGAGGAGTGGGGAATCTATCCCACCACCCCCCAAATGGTCTATGGCGCGGCGGATGCGGTCGTGGGCCTCGGCCATCGCGGCCTCGGTGCCGAGCAGCGTGGCAAACGTGGCCTTTTGCTGCCGGGCGTCCTTCCCCGCAGTTTTTCCCAGCTCCTGAGACGTGGCCGTAGCGTCCAGAACATCGTCGGCAATCTGGAAGGCCACGCCGATCTCCCGGCCGTACTCGCGCACTGGGTCCAGTCGAGATGACGAGGCTCCCGCGGCTATCGCTCCGATGACCGTGCTGGCCGTGATCAAGGCTCCAGTCTTCCGGCGGTGGATCTCGCGGAGGTCGTCGAGGCTGACTGGCCGCCCCTCGGCCTCGAGATCCAATACCTGGCCACCGATCATGCCGCTGGCCCCTGCCGCGCGGAACAGCTCGGCGCCGATCTTCCCCAACCTGGCCTCGGAGAGGCCAAGCCTGGCACACCCCACCGCCAGCACCCGGGCGGCTAGCGGCACCATGGCCACACCGGCCTCGACGGCCGTGGCCACACCGAACTCCCGGTGGGTGGTGGATCGTCCGCGGCGCAGATCGTCGTCATCCATGCAGGGCAGATCGTCGTGCACCAAGGAATACGTGTGCATCACTTCGACGGCGGCGGCGATTTCGACGACGTCGCCGTCACCTCCCAACTCCCTGTACACGCCCAGTACCAGAGCCGGACGCAGGCGCTTACCGGGAGCGGATAGACTGTAAGCGACTGCTTCACCCACGTCACCCGGAAGGTCACGCCGCAGTCGGTCGCACCACTCATCCAGTACGGCGTTGGTCGCATCGCGTGCTTCCGCGAGGAAACCGTTGAGATCAGTCGTCGACGTCGTCATCGGGGAGACTTCCGTCAGCCGCATCTACGACTTTTTTCACGGTAAGCTCGGTATCCTGAAGCAGCTTGCGGGCGTTCTTCAATCGTTTGACTCCCTCCTGAAACAATTCCAGGGCTTCATCGAGATCGACCTCGGAATCTTCCAAGTTCCGGACGATTGCCTCGAGCCGCTCCAACTCGGCTCCGAACGACATTCGCTTGGTCATGGTTCCTCTCCAGCGACTCGCGCGCGAACGTCACCGTCGGTCACGGTCAGTCGGAAATCCTTTCCCTTAGTGAAACCGCGGACGGTCTTGAGCACCTTCCCCGTATCGTCACGGGCCACGGCAAATCCTCGTTGTAACACTCTTAGCGGGCTCAACGCGTCCAACTTACCCGAGAGCATGGAAAGACGAGTGGCCCGCTGCTCGACTTGTTTGGACATCGCCACGTGGAGGCGATCGGCCGTACGCTCAAGACGTTCGCCGCCCAGCGTGGTGCGGCTGGTGAGCGATCGTCCCAGCCGCCGCGCCAGCACTTCGACGACACGCGTCGTTTCTTCCCGATCGGAAACGACAGCCTCGGCCGCGGCGGAAGGCGTGGGCGCTCTGAAATCAGCCACAAGGTCGGTGAGCGCCATGTCCCCCTCATGTCCCACCGCCGATATGATTGGAACTTCAACGGCCGCCACGGCTCGCGCCACCTTTTCGCTGTTGAAGGCCCACAGGTCCTCGCGCGACCCGCCACCCCGGCCTACTATGGCCACATCGACAGGTATCTCGTTCGTCAACCGAAGCGCCCGGCAGAGTTCCCGCTCCGCGGCTTCACCCTGGACTCGGGTGGGAAGCAACAAGATCTCTACCGCCGACCAGCGCCGCTCGATCACCGTGAGGATGTCGTGGAGCGCCGCCCCGTCAGGACTGGTAATGATGGCGATTCGGGCAGGAAATCGCGGCAGGGGTCGTCGCCTGGCCGGGTCGAGTAAGCCATCCCGCTCAAGGGCCGCCTTCGCCTTTTGCAGTTGGAGTTCCCACTGACCGTCCGCGTCCGTGGGGATGAGACGCTTGACGGTGATCCGGAACTCACCCCTCTCCTCCCAGACGGTGGGCCTGCCTTCCACGAACACTTGCAGTCCGTCTTCCGGCTGCCGGGAAACACGTTGATTGTCGGTGCGCCACATGACACAGCGCACCTGGGCTTCAGCGTCGCGCAGCGAGAAATACCAATGTCCGCTGCGGTACGTTTTGAAGCTCGTGATCTCACCTTTGATCCACAGCGGGTGCAGTCCGGCTTCCACAAGTTGCCGGGCGCGGCGTGTGACCTGCGCCACGGTCCACGCGCCGTCGGACGACGTGGGCGCGGTAGAGAGAAAGAGGTCTAGATCGCCGCCCAAAGCCGTGCGGCCCGAACAGTGTTGTAGATCAGCATAGTGACCGTCATCGGCCCGACGCCGCCGGGCACCGGCGAGATGGCCGACGCGACCTCCTTCGCCGCATCGAACTCTACGTCGCCAACCAAGCGATACCCCTGTTCTCTAGTGGGATCGTCCACCCGGTTCGTTCCTACATCGATGACTACGGCGCCGGGGCGCACCATGTTGCCCTTTACGAACTCCGGCCGCCCGATGGCCACTATGAGAATATCCGCCGACCGAGTGACGTCGCCTATGTTTTTCGTCCGCGAGTGGCACACCGTCACCGTGGCGTTGCCTCCCGGGCCCTTCTGGAGCAATAGCGACGCCACGGGTCGCCCGACGATGTTGGACCGACCCACGATCACTACGTGTGCTCCCGAAATTTCGATACCGCTGCGCATCAACATCTGCTGCACGCCGAATGGAGTTGCCGGTGGGAAACCGGAGTCGTCGCCTATGGCGACCTTGCCGACGTTCTCCGGATGGAACCCGTCCACGTCTTTTCGAGGATCGATGCGCCGTAGCACCTTGTTGGCATCAATGTGATCGGGCACCGGTAGCTGCACGATCATGCCGTGAATTGTCAGATCCTCGTTGAGACGATCCACCGTGGCCAGCAACTCGTGCTCCGGTGTGGACTCCGGCAGTACGACCGATTCACTGTGCATGACCATCTCTTCGCACACGCGGCCCTTCATCCGCACGTACACCTGGCTTGCCGGATCCTCTCCGACCAGAACTACCGCCAACCCCGGCGTGACCCCCTGCTTCTCTTTCAATCTATCGATTTCCGGCTTAAGTTCGGCCCGGATCTCGGCTGCAATCTCTTCTCCGCTGATGATCTTAGCGGGCAATATCCACCGCCCTTGTCTCCCGAATCACGACCACTTTGATCTGCCCCGGGTATTGCAGTTCTTCTTCTATCTTGCGTGCTATCTCGTCCGACATCCGTGCTGCTTGATCGTCGGGCACTTCATCGGGAGAAACGACGATGCGGATCTCCCGCCCTGCCTGAATCGCATATGTCTTTTCGACGCCCGGAAAGTCGTTGGCGATTTCTTCCAGGCGAGTCAACCGTTTCACGTAGGTTTCAAAGGCTTCCCGGCGGGCACCGGGGCGCGCGCCACTGGCAGAATCCGCCGCCTGAACAATCACAGAAATCGGCGTTTCGTGCGGGTCGTCGTCGTGGTGGGCCGCGATGCAGTTGATCACCACGGCGTGTTCGCCGTACTTCGTCGCGACTTCGACGCCCAACTCGACATGCGTTCCCTCATGCTGGTGTGTGAGCACCTTGCCAATGTCGTGCAACAGCGCACCGCGCTTCGCCAAGTGTACGTCCAGTTTCAACTCGGCCGCCATGATGCCGGCGAGCCAGGCCACTTCCTTCGAATGCTGGTACATGTTTTGGCCGTAGGACGTGCGAAATTTCATGCGCCCTACGAGCTTTAGCAGCTCGGGATGGAGGCCGTGAATTCCCAACTCGTATGCGGCCTCCTCTCCGGCCTCGACGATTTGCCGTTCCACCTGCTCGCGCGACTTGGCAACGATCTCCTCGATTCGGCCCGGGTGGATTCGGCCGTCCGTTATCAGGTGCTCGAGGGCCAGCCGGGCAACCTCGCGCCGAACAGGGTCAAAGCACGAAACAACCACCGTGTCCGGGGTGTCGTCGATAATCACGTCAACGCCGGTGGCAGTCTCGAAGGCACGGATATTCCGCCCCTCACGACCTATGATACGTCCCTTCATTTCGTCGTTGGGCAGAGACACGGCTGATACGGACATCTCGGATGCGTATTCAGATGCGATCCGCTGAACCGCTGTCGCGATGATCTTCTTGGCTTCGTGGTCGGCATTCTTTTTCGCTTCCTCCTTCAGGTCGCGCATGATAGCCGCCGCCTCGCTGCGCGCCCGTTCTTCGGCCTCGCGAAGAAGCTGTGCCTTGGCCTCGTCGGCCGACATCCCGGAAAGCTGCTCCAGGCGCCGTTGATGGGCTGCGGACTCCTCCGTGAGCGCCTGCGCCTTCGCGTCCAGATGCTTCTCTTTGTCGCGAAGCGATTGATCGCGCCGCTCGAGATCGGCCTCCCGTTCTTCGAGAGTGGTGATCTTACGATCGAGGTGGGTTTCCCGCTCTTCGAGTCTCCGCTCGATGCGAGCGATCTCTTCTCGCCGTCCCTTCTCATCCCGTTCCCAATCCTCGCGGGAGCGCATGACTTCTTCTTTCCCCGCAAGGATGGCCTCCGCCTTGGCCGTTTCGGCGTCGAGCCGAGCATCCGCGATCAACCGCCCGGCTTGTTGCTCCGCCGACCTAGCGGCCTCCTCGGCCAAACGTCGCTCTACTCTGCGGCCGAAAAAGTAAAAAGCCGCCCCGGCCAGAACTGCAGCCCCGAGTGCGGCTATTACCAATACAGCCACGTCTGATGACATAATCTATCTCCAGCGGCGCCACTCCCCAGCTTCAGGCGGGCCGCTCATGGCTTGAGTCAGAACCCCCGACCAGCTGCTGGACCGAAGATTATAGAAAAACTAGCCGTCGTCAGCAGATGAGGCAAACGTCCCGGGCGCTCGAGACGGCCGTTTGCGGGGAGGTAGCAAGCGGGAAATCTCGGTGGTGAGGGCGCTCAATCGCTGTTCCATTTCCCGTTCGGCGACATGTGACTGAAACAGATCGTCGGTGATCGCGAGAGCCGCCAGAATGGCCGCTTTGTGACTCTCGATCAGCTTACCGGATGCCCGGACCTCCTTCATGGCCCGATCAACGTGCTCTGCAGCCGCACGGGTGTAGTCATCTGACCGGTCGGAGCGCAAACTGAACTCGTCGCCCCCGATCATAACCTTGACCAGTGTCTTCTTCGCGCTCATCGGCGGGCCTCCCCGGCGGCTGTCTGTTCCTCCAGGAACCGCAGCCGCGTCAACAATTCCGTGACTCTCCTACGAGTATGCTGCACCCTACTAAGCAGTTCTTTGTTCTCACCTTCCAACTGTAGAATGCGGGCCCGGGCGCCCACGATGTCGCCGTCCCCACTCAGATCTACTCGATCGGATTCCGCCTTGTGAGCGCGCCGCCGCCAAACCGCAAGCTCGTCCGACACTTGTTTGATCGCTGCTTCCAATTGCTCCAGCGCTTGAAATTCAGGCCTCTCTGCGTTCGACACCGAGTCGCTCTTTCAATTCCTCGAGAATTCTGCTCAACACCGCATCGACATCCTTGTCACGCAGCGTCCGATCCGGCGAGCGGAACACCAAGCGCCACGCGACACTGCGCCCTTCCATATCCTTGCCGCGAAATTCGTCGAACAGCCGCGTTGACTCCAGCAGCTTGCCGCCACGTTGCGCCACAACCTCCTCCACCTGGCGGGCCGTAACCTCCGTCGGCAACAACAACGCGAGGTCTCTCTCCACCGGTGGAGTCCCTGGAAGCGGTTGGAACCGAATCAACGGTTTCGGTGCGGCAACCGCATCGAGCTCGAAACCGAACAACGGAGCGGCCCACGCGGGGCGATCGGCGTCGACTTCGTCCGCCCAGCCGCACAGTTCACCGTTGCGGTCTCGCAGCACCCACCGCCCTTCCTCTTCCGATACCGTGCCACGGGCGCCAACCGCCTCCGCCGCCTCCTCGAACAAAGATTTCACATCCCACCGATCAAAATCAACGTATTTGCCTCCGTCCAACCAATGTGGAGGCCTCCGTGCGCCGGTAATCACCCCGGCCACGTGACGACCCTCCACCGGCATTCCGCCACCCTCCTTTGCGTGAAACACCGACCCGACCTCGAAAAGACGTATGTTCCGCTCGCGAACCGCCCAGTTCCGTTCCGCGGAGCGTATCAGCCCCGCAATCAAGTCCGTTCGCAGGTATGCTTCCTCCGTCGAAAGAGGGTTGAGAACGGCCTGCGCTCCTTTCCCCCGTGCCGGTCCGAGGGAGAGAGTTCGGGCTTCGTTGAGACCGAGGGCGGTGAGGACCCTGCGCACGCGCGCCTCGGTAGTTTGCGTTACATCACTCGGAACGCTGCTGGGGCGGAGCGGTCGCATCTCCGTGGGGAACGAATCATATCCCCGTAACCGTGCGATTTCTTCGACCAGATCTTCCTCGCGGGCAACGTCCGGCCGCCAACCGGGTACATGCACCGCCAAGCGTCCGTTCTTCGGTCCCGCCGCAAAACCCAGGCTCGTGAGGTATCCCTCGATGTCTTTCTGGGAAATCTCGACGCCGAGCAGATGGGCCACTCGCTCGGGCCGGAGAAAGATCGCTGGTGTCTTTACGGGCTTGGGATAGAGATCGACCGGCGGGCCGGCTTCGGCTCCTCCGGCCACCGCGATGATCAACCGGACGGCACGTTGGATGGCGTCGGCCATCCCTTGCAGATCGGTGCCGCGTTCGAATCGGTACGACGCTTCGGTGCTCATTTTCATTGCCTTGCGGGTCGCCCTGATCCGCTTGGCGTCAAAATACGCGCACTCGAGCACCACGTCCGTGGTTCGTTCTGAAACTTCCGAGTCCCGGCCTCCCATCACCCCACCGATTGCGATGGCGTGTTCGGCATCGCAGATGGCGGTCACAGTGTGATCCAGTGCCCTCTCTTCTCCGTCGAGCAGAGTGAGCGTTTCGCTCTCTCTGCCTCGACGGATGATGATCTTCGACCCGCGGAGCTTGGCGCGATCGAAGGCGTGCATTGGTTGGTTGACCTCGAACAATATGTAGTTGGTCGCATCGACGACGTTATTGATGGGACGTTGGCCGATGCTGAGAAGGCGTGCTTGTAACCAGTCGTGGCTAGGGCCCACTGTGACGCCCTCGATCACCGCCGCCATGTATCGCGGGCAGCCTTCCACGTCCTCCAAGGTCACCTCGACGCCGCCCACCACCCCGCTCTTCTTCGTTTGGACCGGCGCCTGGGAATCACCGGGAGCCCCCGGAATGGACGGAAGCTTTACGGGACGTCGCAGCACGGCGCCGAGGTCTCGCGCCACGCCTTTGTGACAGAGAAGGTCGGGCCGGTTTGGCGTCACCTCGACGTCCAGACAAAAGTCGCCGATCGGAAGCGCGTCGAGCAGCGGCGTACCGGCGGGGACGTCCGTGTCGAGCTCCAGGATTCCCTCATGGTCGGTGCCCAGCTCCAGCTCGCTCGCGGAACAGAGCATGCCATTCGATTGAATCCCGCGAATCTTGCGGCCCTTGATCTCGAGGCCGCCCGGAAGCACGGTTCCCACCGCGGCGTAGGGATACTTCTTGCCGGCCTGCACGTTGGAAGCCCCACACACCACTTCCACGACCTCGGTGCCGTTGTTGACGTGACACAGCGTGAGTCGATCGGCGTTGGGATGTTGCTCGACCCGCTCCACCACGGCGATGATGATGCCGGCCAGATCTTGATATACCGGCTCAATCGCCTCGACCGGTGCGCCGAGCATCGCGAGTTTGTGAGCCACGTCGTCGGGATCGAGCTTGATATCCAGGAGTGCCGACAGCCAATTGATTGAGATGTTCATGGGCTACTCCGCAAACTTCTGTAGGAAGCGCATGTCGTTTTCGAACAACATCCGGATATCGGGAATCCCATAACGCAGCATCGTGATCCGATCGGGCCCCATGCCGAACGCGTAGCCCGAATACCGCTCAGGATCGATGCCGCAGTTTTCCAGAACGGCAGGATGCACCATTCCGGCGCCCATGATCTCTAGGAAGCCGGTGTATTGGCAGGTTGCACACCCACCCCCTTTGCACATCTGGCACTGGACCTCAACCTCGGCGGAGGGCTCCGTAAACGGAAAGTACGACGGCCGAAACCGAACGGTCGTATCGGCGGAGAAAAACCGCTTTGCGAAGTAGTCGAGAGCCGCCTTGAACTCGACGAACGTTATGCCTTCGTCCACCGCGAGGCCCTCGATCTGTGCAAAAACCGGCGAATGGGACGCATCGAACGCGTCTCGCCGATACACCATCCCGGGAACCACGATACGAATCGGTGGCTTGTACCGTTCCATCGTTCGCGCTTGCACCGGCGACGTGTGCGTGCGCAACAGCACTCCCGGAGACAGGTAAAACGTGTCCTGCATATCCGCCGCAGGGTGATCCAGCGGGATGTTCAGCTTGGTGAAGTTGTACTCTTCGGTCTCGACTTCCGGACCGGTGACGCGGGAGAAACCGAGTTCGCGAAAAATCCCGCAGATCTCATCGATCACCGATGTGACCGGATGGATGGCGCCGCGCCACACCTGCCGACCGGGCATGCTCAGATCGGCCGCTACGCCTGACTTGCGGCCGGTATAGAGTTCCTTTTCCCGCGCCGCAATCGCCTCCTCCACTTCCCGCTTGAGCTGGTTCGCGCGCTGCCCTACGGCACGCCGCTCATCCGGAGACAGGGTGGAGACGGATCGCAGAATTTGATTGAGGCGACCATTCTTGCGGCCTAGCAGCTCGACCTTGAGCTGCGTGAGACGGGCGGTATCCGCCTCACGCAGCTCTGCGATGGTCCGTGCAACGGCCTCCAGTTGATCGTTGGGGGAAGCTTCTGACATGTGTGTCCGTGGACGAGTGCCGTTCCAATCCCATTACCTTCGCGTTTGCGAAAACAAGCTGGAACGGCACGAGTACTGCAACTGGCGTCGGTTACAGACTCTTTTTTGCGACCTCTACCAGTGCGCCGAAAGCTACAGGGTCTCGCACAGCCAAATCGGCGAGGAGTTTCCGATTGACCTCCACACCGGCCCGTTTGAGACCCGCCATAAACCGGCTGTACGACAGTTCGTGCAACCTGGCCCCGGCGTTGATACGGACAATCCACAAGCGACGAAAGTCGCGTTTTTTTCGACGACGATCGCGGTAGGCGTACCTCATTCCGCGCTCGACATTCTCTTTTGCCGTTTTGTACAGCTTACTCCGGCCGCCGCGGGCTCCCTTCGCGGCACGCATGATCTTCTTCTTGCGTTTCAGATGGGCAACACGGCCCTTGACTCGTGGCATGCTCCCCCCTATGCGCCGAGCAGCTTGCGAATCCGTGGCTGGTCGGCGGGGGACATGACGGTCCCCTGACGAAGACGGCGCTTCCGCTTCGGATGTTTCTTTGTGAGAATGTGGCTCTTGAACGCCCTACGCCGGGTAACCTTGCCGGTGCCCGTGACCTTGAAGCGCTTCGCGGCCGATCGCTTGGTTTTCTGTTTAGGCATCTTTTCCCCTCTCTCCGTCATCCCACGAAGGTCGTTGTCGTCTCCAAGTTATTCGGCGGATCGCCCACCACCTACCTCCCTACCGTCCTTATTTGGGCGCCAGCACCATCGTCATGTTGCGGCCCTCGAGCTTCGGCTGTACCTCCACCTTGGCAAGGTCCTGCAATTCCTCCAGGACCCGCGCCAACACCTCCTGACCCAACTCGGGATGTGTGACTTGCCGTCCCCGGAACATCATCGTGAGCTTCACCTTGTTGCCCTCCCCGAGAAACGCCCGCGAGTGTCGCACCTTGAAATCGAAGTCGTGTTGGTTGATACCCGGCCTGAACTTGACCTCCTTCATGTGAATCACATGCTGTTTTTTCTTGGCCGCCTTGGCTGCCTTGTCTTGCTCGTAACGGTACTTCCCGTAATCCATGATCTTGACCACGGGCGGGCGAGCCATCGGGGCAACCTCTACGAGATCCAACCCCCGCTCAAAAGCTTCTTTCAACGCTTCTTCCACCGGCATCACACCAAGCTGATCACCCCCGTCGGCAATCACCCTCACGGGGCTGATGCGAATCTGGCTGTTCACACGTGTGCGGGGTTCGCGCTGTGGTGCTTGCCTATTCTGATATGCCAGTGAAGCTACCTCCTGTTGTCATCCCGAATCTCTTCCCAAAAAAAAACGGATCCCTGCTCCAGGGAATCCGCCACGCCGGGAATCCAAGCGGCCCGGCTACGTCATTGGAATCCTGAACGCTCGCCTATCGGCGGCTAAAAGGGTGACGCGCCTCAGCGCTTGCTTCGCTCATTGTGGAAACGAACCTACCTCAACCCAGTGGGAGTGTCAACTCTCGAGTGCTTGAAATCCAAAGGACTTACCTTCCCTGACCACCCGCCCCAGCCCGCGCTCCGGATCGTGCTCGAATACCAGGATCCACCCTTCGGCCTCGGCTTGCGTGAGAAGCCGTCTCTTGTTCTCCAACGTCACCAACGGCTCCAGGTCGTACCCCATGATCCACGGCAACGGCAGGTGCGCAGTAGTAGGCACCAAGTCCCCCAGAAAGCACGCAGTTTCTCCGGCGTCGGAGATCAAGATGGACTGGTGATTGGGGACGTGTCCCGGGGTGAGCACCGCCTGAACTCCGGGAACGATTTCCTCGTCACCATGCAGCAATCGCCAGAGGCCGGCAGCCGCCACAGGGGCGAAGTTCTTGGAGAGATAGCTCGCGGCGATCCGCTCGTTGCCCTGCATCCCGAATTCGAGCTCGGCCGCCTGCACTACGTAGGTCGCGTTGGGAAACGCCACCCGGCCCTCGGCTTCCAATGAGGCATCGTCGCCGGACAGGAACGTGTTGCCGCCGGCATGGTCGAAATGCAGATGAGTGTTGACCACGTAGCGCACGTCGGCCGCCACGAAGCCTATTTCCGCAACAGCATCGTCCAGCTGGGTGGGTCCGGCCGTCCCAGCGTTCTCCACACCGTAGATGTCACGGGATTTCTCGGATTCCTTGTTGCCGATCCCCGTGTCTATGAGCACGAGGCCGTCGTCGTGTTCCACAAGCAGGCAGCGGAGGGCGAGAGGAATCCGATTTTGGCCGTCGGCCGCTATGCGGCGGCTCCAGAGCGGCTTGGGAACCACGCCGAACATCGCCCCGCCGTCGAGCCGCTGGCGGCCGCCCTCCAAGGCGTGGCAGGTGAGACCGCCGACCTGAAACGTCGTGACCAGACTCATGCCTCTTCCATGGGCGCGGGAAGCGCTCTCCGCTTTTTGCGTTTCTTTCGCTTCGCGCGGCGAGTCAGTTCCTCGAGTTCGCGAAGCGTGTCGATTCCCCTCTCGGCAGCCAGGTCCAGGAGACGGGAGAGGACCCACGCGGTGGCGGTGGCGTCGCCCGCCGCACGGTGTCGATTCTCGATTTCGATGCCGAAATAGCGCGCGACGCTGTCTAGATTGCGGGACCGGAGGCCCGGAATGAGACGCCGGGCCAACCTGACCGTACAGAGTCGAGGTCCGTCGAGAGCCAGGTGGAGGGTTCGACGGATTTCAGTCGACACGAACGACCAATCAAACCGCATGTTGTGGGCCACGAAGATCCGACCGGCGAGGGTGTCAACCACCTGATCGGCGATCTCCCCAAAGACGGGCTTGTCGCGCACGTCGTCATAGGCGATCCTGGTAATGCCCGTGACTACCCGGGGAATTGGCCGCTCGGGATTGACCAACGTATCGAGGACCACCCCCACCGCCCCGCCGGAAAGTACCGCTACGGCAATATCGATGACGCGGTCACCGCGTGAGGGGCTCGACCCCGTCGTCTCGACATCGACCACGGCGAACGCGCAGTCTACGAGGCGTGGAGAGCCCACCACCTCCCGAACTAACTCCCAACGGAAGTCCACCCGGCGCCGCACTCGGGGGTCCGATCCCAGCAGGGCGGCAGCCAATCGATCGGCGATGAGCGACGTGGCGGCCGGTAGTCCGAGGACATCGCGGGCTAACGAGATACTATCGGCGGGGCCGGCTCCGAGGAATTCGAGAGCCCGGTCGACGAGCGTTCCCCTCTGTTGGGTGTGAATCCCTCCGGTGCTCAAACCCGATCCCGCCTAAGAGGTAATGTCATGCAACGCGGGCCACCTCCGCCCCGTACCAATTCACTCCCCCGCATGGTGATGACTGCTCGCTCCCCTTCTTCGAGGTCCTCTTCACCCAGCAGGAAGGGCTCTGACTCCAATATCCGAAAGCCGGCTTTCTCGAACTCGGCCAGTGTGGCTTCATTGCGCCGGTACGCGAGCGTCACCCCCGGCCGGAGGGTCAGCACGTTACAGCCGGAAGCCCACTGCTCCCGCTCCTGCGATTGCCGCTTCGTCCCCCCACACAGAATCGGTTCGAGAGCGAAGTCCGCTTCCTCCAGTACGGCGAAGAAGTTGGGCATCTCATGTGTGCTCGCCTGCGCCTTTCTCCGGTGCAACACCGCAAGTCGCGCTGGGCCAATGAACTGATGCGGGGAAACCACACACAGCCCGTGATCGACCTGCGCAAAGATCATGTCGAGATGAATGGCGGTCGGCTCACCCGGCATGACAACAACGATGACGTCGGAGACGCCACAATTTTCGAACACCATATCGCACAACTGATCCAGCCCCATCGCACTCGTCCGATCGCTCATCCCGACAATCAACAGGTCGCTGCGCACCGGATGCACGTCACCGCCCTCGATCGTGTAATTCAACCTCCGCTCTTCCGAGCCGTCATACAGAATGCCGCGGTTCTCGAGCAGAGGATGGTGGGAGAACAAAGCCTTCACGAGCAATTCTTCGGACCACCTCGCCTCGTGCCGCATCGCCCCGATGATGACATGCTCGTCGATGACGATCCCCACGTCGCGCATAAAAAAGAGATTCGGGAGCGGGGGCAGACAGTAGCCGCCTTGGTTGAGCAGCCGGGCGATGGGGCCGACCGTTTCCTCGGTGCCTTCGACCAACATTTCCACGAGCTGCTCGGCCGGCCGATCTACCAGCTGCTTGGCAAGCGCGCCGGACGGAGCCGCAAACGCGGTGCGCGCCGCCAGAAGCTCTCGCACATCCTCATGACCGGCAATGTCATGCAGAAGATCGCGGGTCTGGTGCACGGTGGCAAACCGCTCCAGCACCGCCACCATCTTGCGATGCTCCGAACGTGCCGTTTCGAGTTCGATGATGTCTTCATAGAGAAAGTCTCTTCGGGTGCCGGGTGTTACAGCGAGGACTTCCTTCCCGGGCTCATGAACCAAGACGTCCCGGAGCTGACAGATTTCCGAGGAAATGTGAACGGGAGGCATATGGCGCAATCTAGCAGGCTGTGGGAGAGGTGAGGGAGTTGCCCCACTAGCGATTCCGCAAGCCGTAGCTCAACGCCTCCAGCTCGAGGGCCAGGCTCACGTTCTTCACTACAACGTCGTCGGGCACCCGCAATTGCACCGGCGCGAAATTGAGAAATGCCTTGACACCTACCTGCACCAACCGATCCACCAGCTCCTGAGCTGCGGAAGCCCTGGTCACGATAATCGCCATATCGATGGGCTCCTGCGAGATGTCCTCCTCGATCGACATCTGGTCACGAACGATGAGATTGCTGCGCTTCCGCCCGATCTTCTTGGGATCGGCGTCGTACAACGAGACCACGCGAAACCCATGTTTTTCAAAGCCTCGGAAATGGACCAGGGCCACGCCGATGTTACCGGCGCCGATCACGGCCACTCGGTAGGTCTTGCCCAAGCCGAGGATGTCTCGCAACCGGGAAGCGAGTTCCGGCACGGAGTATCCAAGACCCCGTTTACCGAAGGACCCGAAGAATGACAGATCTTTCCTAACCTGAGCGGAGGTGGTTCCGCCGCGTGTCGCGAGTGCTTCTGAACTGACGGTATCCACCCCCTGCTCTTCGAATTCTTCGAGGAACCGCAGGTATAGAGAGAGGCGGCGGACTGTCGACTCGGCGATTTTGCGCATGATTTTGTGAAATTTTTCACAACTTAGCCGGTCCGTCGGAAGCAGTCAACGACTTGTAAGTCTGAACAGATCCACAAATTCCTCAGGCGTCAGCACTTCCGCGCGGATCTCACGATCCAGCCCTAGTTCGTCGAGCACGCGGCTGATGTCGGCTGTCGCCTTCCCGGTCACCGTCCGGAGGGCGCGAGCCAGCTGCTTGCGGCGCTGGCCGAACAGGCCTGTGACGAACCGGCGAAAGGGGCCTCTCTCGCCCGAAACAGTCAGCGGGTCGGCGAGGGGTTTCAGGCGCACCACCACGGAATCCACCTTGGGCGCTGGACGGAACGATCCGGGACGTACCGCGAGGAGGCGCTCCACCGATACCACGGACTGCACCCCCACGGAGAGGGCTCCATACGTCTTCGAACCCGGCGCGGCCTCCAATCGCTCACCAACTTCTTTTTGGACGAGAAAGGTGATCACGCTCGGCAGCGGTTCGGCCAGCGCCTTGTCGATGAGGGGAGTGGTGATTGAATAGGGAATATTGCCGACCACCTTGTACGACGCCTCTTCGACCGGGTGTGGCAGGTGAGCGTGCCAGTCGATCTCTAGAGCGTCACCGAGAACGATGCGGCAGTTTTCGGGTGCCGTCGCTTGGAGTTTCGCCACCAGCCATTTATCGCGCTCGATGGCAACCACGGAGCCGACGCGAGCAGCCAACCGACCCGTGAGCGTGCCCTTCCCGGGACCAATCTCGACTACTTGGTCGTTGAAACTCGGATCCAGCCCATCCACTATCCGATCGAGGATGGCGGGATCGTGCAAGAAGTGTTGACCGAGTCGCCGTCCCACTCAGGCTTTCAGCACTACGACGGTTTGGTCGTCCGCCCTGGCGCTGCAGAAGGAATCCACCTCCGCAAAGACAGCCTCGACAATCTCTTCGGCGGGCTGCTTGCAAGCGGCCCGGACAACGTCGATTACGCGCGCCTCGCCAAACGCCTCGCCGGAAACATTTCTCGCTTCTGTGATCCCATCGGAAAACAGCAGCAGCAGATCAGTGTCACGCTGCCACGACACACGCCCCCCCGAGATCTCGTCGTCGGCTCCGAGGCCCAGCGGGGGAGCCGTCGCGTCGAGCCGCTCCACCGGGCCGTTGACGGACAGCCGGAACGCATGGGGATGCCCGGCGTTGGCGAACCGGAGCAGCCCGTTGTCGCCGTCGGCCACACCGTAGAAGAGTGCCACGTGCATCTCCGCCCCTGCCAACTCCGACTTCACGGAAGAGAGCAGCTTCTTGAGAGCTATCTCCGGCGACTCGGCGGCAACCGCGTGGATGGCCGCGGCAGACAGGACCAGGGCCATGATGAGCGCAGCCGAAAAGCCATGGGACGACACGTCGCCCAGCATGATCCCGACCTGTGACGCCGGGAGCCGGACGAACTGGTAGAAGTCTCCGCCCACACTCTCGGCGGGCCGGAATTTCGCCCCGACGTCGACTTCGGCCCCGAGAAGCGCCGGTGCGGGAAGCAGGCGCAGTTGGAGATCGTGCGCCAGCTCCAGTTCCCGGCGCACTCGTTGTCGCTGTTGATCCAGCACCACCAGGCGGGCGTTCTCGATCGCCGCTCCGATCAGGTGCGCTACAGCAGTAACGAGCTTTACGTGGGCCTGTTCAAAGGCGTCCCCCTCCATGCGATCGGTCAGATTGATGACACCCACGGGGCGCGGCGTTCCGCTGGAATCCGGATAGACAATGGGCACCGACAGAAACGCATTGCCACGGTAGAACCGATCGGTGGAGTTGCGGGTTGCGCCGTATTTCTCTCCTGGGGCGCCTTCGCGGATCGCGCGTCCTTCCCGGAACACCCGTGCGGCGATGGACGACTGGTCTTCCACGGGGATGGGCTGGAAGTCGCTAACGTCAATGCCCCAGCCCGCGACCACCCGGAGCTCAAACCTCTCAGGATCATGGACGAGTATGGAAGAGCGTCGCGCACTCACCACCGCACTCACTTCCCGCACGATCACGTTGGCCGCCTCCTTCAAGTCGATCGTACGCCCGAGGACTTCGCTGATTGTGTAGAGGAGGTCGATCTCCTCGTACCGGTGCGTCAGCTCTGCTGCCACCTGCATCGTCTCTCGTTCGCTGTCTAGCAGGCGCGCAAGCAGTGCTGCCAACTGGGCGTCGTCTCCCGGACCGTCGAATTGGTAGTAATAATCGGGAGCGCCGGGCAGGGCGGTCAGTTTTGGGTCCGCGGCTGCTTGCGATGGCACGACGGGAGTGGGTGCGTCACGGGGGAAAGGGACCCCCGCCACGAGTTGCAGGGCACCATCGCTGGCCCGCCACAGGCGCACGTCAGCCCCTACCAGCGAACTGAGCGCGCGCAGGGCGGTGTCGAGTCGGCTCAGGCGCGGTGGAGCGTCATGCAGACGGAGTTTCCTTTTTCGTTAAAGGCAAGGTCGTCGACGAGTTTTTTGATGAGGAACAGGCCGCGACCCTCGGGGCGTTCGAGGCAGTCTGGATGCCTAGGATCGGGGATGCAGCGGGGATCGAATCCGCTGCCCTGATCCTGCACGCTAACCTCGACGCCTTCACCGTGTTGACGAAGCGTCACATGTACACGTTTGCCCGGATCGAGCCTGTTCCCGTAGACGATTGCATTGGCCAACGCCTCGGACAGCGCCACACGCAGGTTGAACCGTACCGCTCTTACCGAGAGGCCGCACGCCAGGCAATAGCGAGCCACTATATCGACTGTCTGTTCCACGATCTCGAGCTCGCTGGGAACGGTGATGGTCATCAGCAGACCTTCGTCCGTTCCCCGTGGATTCACCAGATCCCGACGCCGGACACACAGCCGTAGCGGGACTATCACCATCTCAGAAACTCTGGACGGCTTCGTCGGAGGTACCACAGATCTTGAACAGCGTGTCCAGCTTGGTCAGTTCAAATAGCATTCGAAGGTCTTCATTGAGGCCCGCGAGGCGCAGCTCTCCGCCTGCCTCGCGTATCTTCTTCGAAACCGAAACGAGAACGCCAAGACCTGATGAATCGATGTACTCGGTTGATAAGAAATCAAGCACGAACTTCGACTCGCCGGCTTCCAGGGCTTTGAGCACCTTGTCCTTGAGTTCATTTCGGTTCGCTACTATCAACTGACCGTCCACTGACACGATGATGACACCATTCGGGGCGTTACTCACAGTGAACGTCATCTGTCCTCCTGCCCAGTGAAGGGTGGCTGGTGCGTTTGCAGTATTGCAACCGCTGCCACATCGACAATATCGTCCGCCGACGCTCCGCGAGAGAGATCGGCTACCGGCTTCGCGAGACCTTGAATAATGGGTCCGACGGCAACCGCTCCCGCCAGACGTTGTACCAGTTTGTACGCAATGTTCCCACTGTCAAGGTCGGGGAACACCAAAATGTTCGCCCTGCCAGCCACCGGGGAACCGGAGGCTTTCCTTTCGGCCACCTCCGGTACGAGAGCGGCATCCCCTTGCAGCTCTCCGTCGCACACAATGTCGGGTGCCAACTCGCCAAACCGTTCCACCGCTTCTGCTACCTTGGCCACCCTCGGCCCGGCGGCGCTCCCCTTGGTAGAGTAGGACAGGAAGGCCACCACCGGCTCGTCGCCGACGATTCGGCGCCGGTCTCGGGCTGCGGACAGCGCTATTTCGGCGAGCTGAGCCGCCGTCGGATCCGGCACGACGCCGGCATCGGTGAAGGTAAGCACCCCAGAGGCACCCCAACCCGGCGGAATGCCCGGTGATGCCCCCGCCCCCTGATCCCTCCTGATGCCTCTTGCTGCCACCTCTCTGTCTCTCTGCGTCTCTCCGCCGGAGGGGGAGGCGGGGACGGTTGGGAGGTACATATAAAAGGCGCTGCTTACCGTCTCGATCCCCGGCGCTGCACCCAAGAGCCAAAGGGCCGACCTCACGACTTCAGCGGTAGGACAGGTCGCGCCGGCCACGGCTGCATCCGCGTCCCCCAGGGCGAGGAGACCCACCGCACAGACGATCGGGTTGGAGGCCAGCTCCGATGCCCGGGCGTCATCCGAGACCTTGTCCGGGCTACGCTCCCGCAGTAGTGCCGCAACATCCTCCACTCGCGGAAGCCGGCCGGGTCGCAATACCACCGTTCTGGCGATGCCGGCTTCGTCGAGCAGGTCCGCGGCCACTCGCACGCGTTTGTCCCACCCTTCGGCGAGAACGACCGTGCGCTGCAGTTCGCTTGCACGGCGATGAAGCTCCCGCCGGAAGCTCATCTATGCGAGCTTTTCCCCCAACGCCCGCTGGACTACCGGGTGGACCAGGTTAGAGACGTCGCCCCCCAAGCCAGCGACCTCACGAACCAGACTGGAACTGAGAAAGGTGAGATGCAAGGCCGGAACCAGGAACACGGTTTCGAGACTCTTGTGCAACTTGCGGTTCATCAGCGCCATTTGGAACTCGTATTCGAAATCGCTGACGGCACGAAGACCGCGTACCACGAGGTTGGCACCGACGTCTTTGGCAAAATCGACCAGCAGGCCGTCAAACGGCTTGATGTCGACCCGATCCTCGCCGGAAACGATCTCGGAGAGGAAGGCGACGCGTTGGCTGAGCGTGAAGAGAGGTTCCTTGCCTTTGAGATCCGCCACTCCGACGATCAGTCGATCGACGAAATGGAGGCTCCGGCCAATTAGATCCTCATGGCCCTTCGTCGGAGGATCGAAGGTCCCGGGATATATCGCGATTCTCGTCACGGCCGGTAACAGAAGCTTATTGCTGCATCACCGTAGCGACGCTTTTCGCTGCCACCGATGTCATCTGCGGACCGATGTTCCACGCCCAGTATCCGCGCGAAAGGCCGCGTTCGAAAAATCCGAATGAGTTCTCTCCCTTGGTCTCCTACGTACGGTGGGTCGGCGAACGCAACATCGAAGGCACCCTCGTCGAGTCGCTCGGCGAATCGCAGCGCGTCGATCTTGTGTACGCTGACCCGATCTTCCGCATCGAGAGCCGCTATGTTGGTTCGGAGCGCGGCGATGGCGGCCTTTCCCACTTCGACGAACTCCACACGGCTCGCACCGCGTGACAGGGCTTCCAACCCCAGCGCTCCCGATCCGGCGAACAAATCCACTACGGTGGCGTCGATCAACTCGTCACCGAGGATGCTGAACCACGCCTCGCGCACCCGGTCTGCTGTCGGCCTCGTGCGGCGATCGCCGGGCGGACGAAGCGTGTGCCCTCGAAACTCTCCTGCAATGATCCGCATCAGCCGGCCGGGCGCAAGGCGAGTACGCGTGCTTGGAGGCTTACAGTGCCGCGATACTCGTTTTCTTCGAGACGGAGTGCCACGTCCACCGGGCCACTCAGCCAGCCTGGGTCTACTCGATCGGCCAGTTCGAATCCGATCGCGCCGATGCTCCCGGTCTCGTCCTCGAGCGTGAATTTGAGGTGGTTCTTGCCGATTTCCCGAGGTCGTGCCGCACGGACGTTCGCAACGGCAAACACCGGTGCCGGGTTTCCCAGCCCGCATGGCTCCAGGTGTCGTAACAGGCGCTCCAGATCGGCATCCAGCCGGCCGACCGGTGTCTCAACGTCTACGCGTTGCACACGGACGAGATCTTCTTTCGAGAGCTTGGCTCGGGCCACATTGTTGAACGCCTCGCGAAACGGTTCGATGGCGTCGCGGGCTATCGTGAGACCCGCCGCCATTGGATGGCCACCGAATTTCACCAGGTGCTCCGAGCAACTCGTGAGGGCGGCGTGGAGATCGAAACCGCTGACACTGCGGCCGGAGCCTTTGCCCTCGTTGCCGTCCAGTGCCACCAAGAACGTGGGGCGCGCGAAGCGCTCGACTACCCGCGACGCAACGATACCTATGACCCCGGGATGCCACGTGTCTCTTGCCAACACCAAGGCAAAGTTGGTGTCGAGATCCACTGTCTCTTCAATCTCTTCGACGACCTCCCGCAGGATCTCCTGATCCATCGCCTGGCGGCGGGTGTTCAGGGCCTCCAGCGCCCGTGCCTGATCGCGGGCTGATGATTCGTCATCTGCCAGCAGCAACCGGAGTCCATCTTTGGCATCGCCGATGCGCCCCACTGCGTTGAGCCGCGGCGCCAGGATATATCCCACGTGTCCCGCTCGAAAGGGCCTTCCTTCGAGGCCGGCGGTTGTCACGAGGGCGCGGACGCCTGCACAGCGTGACTGGGCCAGCGTCTTGAGGCCGAACCGGACCAGCACGCGGTTCTCGCCGGTCAGGGGCACCATGTCTGCCACCGTCGCGAGGGCGACGAGATCGAGGAGGTGGAACGGCATGTTTTCGGGAAGTCCCAATTCTTCCACCAGGGCTTGGGCGAGCTTGAACGCCACTCCCGCTCCGCAAAGCTGCTTCGAGCGTGACGGACAGTCCGGGCGGTTGGGATTCACTACGGCGTCTGCCGGGGGCAGCTCGCCCGGCACGTGGTGGTCGGTGATTACGACCTTCATGCCGCGAGCCTTGGCGTCGGCTACGGCGTGGTGGGCGGTGATTCCGCAGTCGCAGGTGACGATCAGCGACGCCCCATGCCGTTCGGCGAACGTCACGCCCGCCGGCCCGAGATCGTACCCGTCGCGCACCCGGTGTGGTACGAACGGTTTCACGTCCGCTCCGGCCTCCCGGAGCACACGGGTGAGCAGTGCCGTACCCGCCTGGCCGTCCACGTCGTAGTCGCCGTGAACGACGATGGTTTCTCCGGCGCGAACCGCTTGAGCAATGAGCGATGTTGCTTCGGGAAGGTCTTTGAATTCCGCAGGGTCGCTCAACGAGTCGAGCGTTGGGCGAAGAAACCCCTTCGCTTCTTCAACCGAGGAATACCCACGTTGGATCAACAGCGCCGCAAGGGCCTCCGGGACATGCAACGCATGGGCCAGGGCACTTCGCGCTCCGGCATCGGGTTGTTCGCTGAAATTCCAGCGCGGCGCCAGCGACGTCATTCCGAAGAGAACATCAGCACTCCACACGCCTCGCACGTAGCCAGCGTTTCGCCACGCCGGATTTGCTCGCGCAGGTGCATCGGCACCGATGTGAAACAGTGACCGCACGCACCGGCGTGAAGCTCGTACATCGCTAAGGGCGCCCTGCCACTGCGGATTTTGTTGTACATCGCCAGTAGCTGGTGCTTGGTGCGGTTGATTTCTTGCGCAGCTTGTTCACGACGCGCAGACGCTTCTTCGAGACGACCATTGCACTCGGCCTGTGCCTGGGCAATCTCCTCACGACGCGGGTATTGGGCCTCTTCTTCGGCCGCCACCCGTTTCTCCGCTTCAGCCACCGCCGCTTCAATCGCCTGCACCTCGTCCGCCGACCGAATCCAGTCGGCTTCCTCTTTCGCCAAAACGCTCCGCGCCAGATCGATCTCCGCCATGAGAGCCGATGCCTCCTTGGCTCCGCGCACCCACTCCAATTTCTGGCGACGCCGTTCCTGCATCACCCGATATGTCTCGATGTTGCTCTCGAGCTCGGTGTGCTTTTTGTTGGCTTCTCCCAGATTCGCCTGCGCCTGCGCCAACTCGTCTTCCAACTGCTTGACGCCCGCGTCCAACTCCGCAACCTCGGGCTCCAACGTCCCGATCTCGGCCTCGATGGACATGACGAGTCGGTCGGCTTCCTGCAATGTCAACAAACGTTTGAGGTCAGACTGCACTACTCCTCCCTGTTCGGATTGCGTTCCAACGTCCGGGCTTCAAGACAGACAGTTGTCGAACCAATGCCTCTATCTGGTGGACGATTCCCAGTTTTTCATCTTCCGAAGCAACCGTTAGGCGGCGCTGCAGGGTTTCGAGGTCGGCTTCCATGCTCCGGCTGCGGAGACTGTTCAAGGAACCGGCTACGATAGCGTCCACATCGAGCTGCTCTCCCCACTCCTCTTGGAGCACGTCGGCCAGTACCGTGCGTGCCTCTCCCTGAACCTGACCGAGCATTTCTGCGGCACCCACATCGTCTGGTTGGATGGAGAGGTATGCGAACAACTCGCGATCGGGCTTCCTCAGAACCGACGGATCGGGTACTTGCTCCAGAATACGCGAGCGCCACTGTGGCTCGTGAACCATAACGCGCGTCAAGTTCCGCTCCGCCGACATCGTCCCGGTACTGCCGCTCGAGCGTTTAGTTTGCTCGTTTCTGTGATGCACCCCGAGAGAGCGCGACGGACCGGAATTCACTTCCCGGCGAATCGACTCGGCCGTGATACCCAGCGTTTCGGCCGCACGGCTGACATAGAGATCCCGTGTCACGGGATCCGCTGCGGCGCGGAGTGTCGGCAAGAGTCGGTCCAGCGCCCGACGACGTCCGGCCAGCGTTCCCATCCATCCCCTGCGATCCAGCAGTTGAAGCTCGCGCTCGAAGACGTCAATCGCATCGCAGACGATTTCGGTCAGTGCTGCCGCACCACCCTTGACCACCACAGAGTCCGGATCTTCACCTTGGGGTAGTGTCGCAATCGTCACGCGGATCGTGGTACGCAACAGTCGGTCGGCCGCACGAAAGCTCGCCCGCATTCCCGCCTGATCGTTGTCGTACAGTAACACCACTTCCGGTGTGTAGCGCTTGAGGAGCGCGGCTTGATCCGATGTGAGCGCCGTCCCCAACGGCGCCACCACGTTTTCCACGCCGGCTTCTACCGCGCGCAGCACGTCGAAAAATCCCTCGACGACGATGGCCTTTTCCGCGCGGCGGATCGACGGCCTGGCATGATGCAGGTTGTACAGCAACTGTCCCTTGTGAAAAATCCTCGAGTCCGGTGAGTTCAGATACTTGGGCTCGCCGTCACCCAGTACGCGTCCACCGAACCCCACGACACGACCGCGCAGATCGTGAATGGGAAACAGCAACCGCCCCCAAAAACGTGGACGCACCGACCCAGCCTCGCGGCGCACCACCAGACCCGCTTCCAGCAATACGTCCTGCGCGATGCCCAGCTTTTCCATCGCCCCCAGAAACGCGCCCCCCTTGGGAGCAAATCCCAGCCCTAACGGATGGAGCGCTTCGCCGGAGAAGCCGCGCTGCGCCAAATACTTTCTGGCGACTTCACCGTCAGGCGCTTCCCGCAAATGCTTGGCGTACCACTCGCCGGCAATGGCCGCGGCGGAATAGAGCGGTTCTCGGGGATCGGGCCCGCCGGTTGGTCGATCGGGAATCACCACTCCAACCTTGGCAGCTACTTCTCTCACTGCCGTCGGGTAGTCCATCCCGAGGTGTTTCATGAAGAACGTGAATACGTCACCGCCCTCGTGACACACGAAGCAATAGTACATCTGCTTCTTCGGAATGACCGCGAAGTTGCGGTTCGTTCCACCGTGAAAGGGGCACGGCCCGCGGTAATCCGCACCGGTGCGCCTCAGCGCCACGTGCTCCCCGAGCACCTGGACCATATCCGCGGTATCCCGGACCCGCTCGATCAGCTCGTCAGGGATGACGCTCACCACTTGAACTCCGCGATCGTAACACCCCAGCCACCTTGATGCGGCGGCGAGGTATGGAACGAGGCGACTCGCCCGTCACGCGCAAGAACCGCCGTTACGCGCTCACGCAACACTCCGGTCCCCTTGCCGTGAATGATGCGGACCGACCCGAGATCCGCCACGATCGCCTCATCGAGCGCACGCTTCACGGCCTCCTCTGCGGTCATGCCGCGAAGATCGATTTCCGTGCTGGCGGCTCGCTCGGAAACCTGCAGGGATGAAGGCGTGCGACGTTTCACATGAGGCCTCACGGTCGGTCCTTCTTGCTGCGAAAACGTCTTGCTTCCCGGGCCCCGGACCCTCCACCCCTTCTTGCGCGCTTCCTCTTCGAGTTTCTTCAGCGCGGACCGCTCATTCCGAGCGCCGTCTTCTAGCAACCGGCGAGCCTCCTTGGCCGTCGCCTCGGTCACCGCCGCGCGCGCCAAGCCCAGTGCGTCCTCCACACGCTTCCTCGCCTCGAGGAGAAAACGCCGTGCTTCTTCTCGACCGTGAAGCTCCCTCTCCCGGGCTTGGCGGTCGATCTCCGCGGCCTGGCGCGCCAGGTCCGAGTGCAGTTGATCCAGACCGTCCCGCTCGGCCTGCAAACGAGCCTCCGCCTCAGCAATCTCTCTCTCCTTCGCCCGCAACAGTTTGTCACGCTTCTCGACGTCTGCGAGGAGCGATTCCAAGGAACGTTCAGTGTCAGGCTGCAGTTCTCGCGCAAGGGTCATGACGTGGGGCGGGAAGCCGAGCCGTTGCGCAATCGCCAGCCCGTACGACCGCCCTGGTATACCCTTCACAACCCGGTAGGTCGGCTCCAGATGTTCGGCATCAAATTGCAGCGATGCGTTGACCGCCCCTTCGGTTTCAGATGCCAGGCGCTTGAGTTGATGGAGATGGGTGGTCGCAAGCGTGACGCAGCCTCTGTCACACAGCGTCTGTAGCACGGCCCCGGCCAACGCAGCTCCTTCGGATGGATCCGTGCCGGTGCCGAACTCGTCGAGCAAAACAAGGGAGTTGTCGTCGGCTGATTCAAGCACCGTTTTCAACGCCGCAACATGGGCGCTGAAGGTACTGAGGTTTTCTGAGATCGACTGATGGTCGCCTATGTCCGCAAAGATCATCCCGAAAACAGGAAGCGTCGTGCCCTCCCCAACTGGTGGAATTACGCCCGACTGCGCCAACGCGTTGATCAAACCAACCGCCTTTAGCAACACCGTCTTGCCGCCGGTGTTCGGGCCACTCACCACTATTACCCGCTCCTTCTCGTTCGTCTCGAGATCGAACGGTACGACCACGTCCAATTCGGCAAGCAGCAGCGGATGCCGGCCGTTACGTATCACCATTGGCGACGGCGCCTCGACCACGGCCGGCAGACGCCCTTCTACGTCCAGAGCGTACCGTGCGCGGGCGTACAGGTCGTCGACGCGCACGCACATGTTCCATCCTTCGGCAATTCGATCGGCTCGGGGCCGCGCGAACTCGGTCAAATCCCGTAGGACCTGGAGAACGACCCGGCGCTCCGTGGCCTCACACGCGCTCAGTTCGTTTCCCAGCGCAACGGCATCCTGGGGCTCGATGAACAAAGTGGCGCCGGAACCCGACTCTCCGTGGACGATCCCCTTCACCCTGGAGCGCGCCTCCCGCCTGACGGGAATCACGTATCTCCCGCCGCGCATCGTCACTCCGGCATCGACGCCCGAGATGGCGGAGGAGAACCGCTCGATCAGGCCTTGGAGCAGCTCGACCAGACGGTCGCGCGTGGCCCTGAGATTGCGGCGGGCCCGTTTGAGATCGTCGGAGGCGTTGTCTCTCACGCTACCGTCAACCTCGATCACCGCTGTCAGACGGCGTGCCAACGCCGGCGGCGGCGGATCGACGGCCAGAGCGTAGACACGAGGGCTGTGCTTCTGCAGCCGGCGGAGATCGGTTGCCATCGTCCGAATAGCCTCCGCTGCCTGTCCCAACTCGGAGAGCTGAGCGCCCTCCAACACACTCCCGGGTACCCGAAGTCGCTCCAGGATAGGCCGCACATCGAGCACGGCTTGGGGCGAGAAGCCGTCGCCTCGGTCTATCAGATCGGCCACGGCGGCAAGCTCTTCCCGGACTTCATCCACGGAGGTCGCCGGTAACCGCTGACAAACCCGTTCGGCGCCGGCTTTCGACAGCGCGAGTCGCGACACCAGCTCCAGGGCCTGGGCGAACTCGAGCTGGCTCGCGGTGGCCGTATCCATCGCCGGCGCAGAAGAGGAAGGGGTGCCGGTGACCTCGGTCATCAAAAAGAGAGCTTCATATGGCGCGAACGGCGCACCTGATTGGGTGCGTTTCTACTCTGGAACTTGTCGCTTGCCAGTCGAGGCGTACGCCGCAACCTCGGGTTGACGGCATCCGAAAAACAACGGAGAGCCTACTACATGTGGAGTAATCGACAGAACTCACTCGAAACGCTTCCAGCCTGGCTGCTCGTGAGTGTTTAAGTTAGACAAGCCCTCAATCTCACTCAAGAGCCAAAACGCGGTTCACCCTCCGAACGCCTCCTTCATCCTGCTCCAGAAGCGCCGTCCGAGACTCTCGTCTGCTGGAGGCTCACCCTCCGACTCCCGCAGCTTGCGGAACAGATCCTCTTGTTCGGGTGCGAGGTTGGTCGGAGTCCACACCTGAAGCCGAACGTGCAGATCGCCACGCCCCCCCCGTGACAGGCTCGGCAACCCTTTGCCACTCAGCATCAACACGGAACCGGTTTGCGATCCCGCTGGCACCTCGACCCTTTCGTCGCCCAGCGGTGTGGGCACGATAAACTCGTGGGAAAGTGCTGCCTGCGCGAACGACACGGGGAGGTCGTAGACCAGATCGTCCCCATGGCGCTCGAATCTCGGGTCGTCTTCAAACTCCAGCCCGACGATCAAATCGCCGGCGGGTGCGCCTCGGATCCCGGCACCACCCTGCCCTCGCAATGTCAGATAGTTGCTCTCCCCCACGCCGGCCGGGACGTCGATCTCGACGATTTTATCGGCGCGGCTTCGGCCCTCACCTGCGCATTCGCGGCAAGGGCGATCGATCACCTGACCTCCGCCGTCACAGTGAGGGCAGGTAGTAACGGAAACAAAATTGCCGAAAAAGGACTGCGTTGCCTGGCGGATATCTCCCGCGCCCCCGCAGGTGGCGCAAGTAACCATCGACCCTCCGGCCGCCGCGCCCGTTCCATCGCAGGCGCCGCACTTCTGAAGCGTGCGGAGCTTGACCTTCCGCTTGGCTCCCTTGGCGACATCCTCCAGGGTCAGCCGCAGCGAAATCCGGATGTCTTGGCCAGTGAGATGGTCTCGACGTCCCCGGCGACGCCCGCCGAAAATCGACTCGAACCCGGCGCCACCGAAGTCGCGCATGAAAATGTTGAGCGCTTCCGAGAGATCGAATGGATGGAATCCTCCGAAACCACCCGCTCCACCTTTCAGCCCTGCGTGTCCAAACCGGTCGTACCGGTCTCGCTGCTGCGAATCCCGCAGCACCTCGTAGGCCTCGGTCGCCTCTTTGAATCTCTCTTCCGCCCCTTTCGAGCCGTCGTTCCGGTCGGGGTGATACTCCATCGCCTTGCAGCGATACGCCCTCTTGACGTCAGCCTCTGACGCATCACGGGCGACACCTAGAACTTCGTAGTAATCGCGTGGCATTCTCAGGAATGACAGCCTATGCGCTGCTTCACCTGCGCAGATCGCCGATGAGACGGCTGGTGTGCTCCACAATCGAGACGATCTTTTCGTAGGGCATGCGGGTCGGTCCCATCACCCCGATGACACCGGTTAGGCCGTCGCGTTGGTATGTCGATGTGACCAGCGTGAGCGAGCTGAGTCTCGGATCGAGGTGCTCGGTACCGATGGTGACCGTGAGCCCGTCACTGTGTCTCGCCCGGAGGGCATGCATCAACACGTCCCGCCGTTCCGTGAGCTCGAGCAGGCTTCGCATCCTCTCGTTGGACTTGAACTCAGGCTGATCTGCCAGCATCTGCGCGCTACCCAGTACGATCGCGTGCTCGTCACCACCGGAGCCATCGAAAAAGTGATCGGCTTCCTCCACGAAAATGTTAAGCAGCTCCTGCTCGCTTCGACCGCTTCTGATATCCCGTAAACGCTCGTAAACCGTGTTGCGGATCTCCTTGAGACTCGAACCGCTCAACCGTTCGTTCAGCACCGACGCGACCTTGTCGATCGCCTCTCCAGGGAGGGCGCTCGCGACCTCGATGAAAATCGTTCGGGCCACCGCGTTTTGCAGCACCAGCACCATGAGGATCCGTTCGCTGGACACTGGAACCAACTCGAGGCGCTCGAGCACCGCGTCCTCGAACGACGGTGACAAGGCAATTCCCAATTCTTGGGTCAACACCCCGAGAACTTTCGCCGTCTTGTCCAACAACGACTCGATTTCGGTCGCTCCGTCCGCGAGTTCTCTGGTGAGCGTCTCTTGCTGGCGCCGGGTGATGAGCGAAGGAGCCATGAGCCGATCCACGTACACGCGATACGCTAGATCGGTGGGTATCCTGCCCGCAGAGGTGTGGGGATGATAGAGATAACCCTTTTCCTCGAGATCGCTCATGGTGTTTCGGACGGTCGCCGCCGACACGCCAAGCGCGAAATTCTTGGCAATCGTACGAGATCCCGCAGGTTCCGCGGTGCTTACGTACGAATGAATGACAGCCTCGAGAACCAGTTGTTCCCGATCCGAAAGAGTGGGTTCCGGCACGATTCCAAGTGTTTTATTTACAGCAATTTACCCACTTTCAGCAGAGGTGGTCAAGGACGCAACGATGGCATCCAGCCTGAGCCATCCCTCGGGGGTCGGGCGAATCTTCCCCCCCTCAACGGTGAGCCACCCCCGATCGACGGCCGCCCTGAGCTGCGGGGGAAGATCGCCCCCCTCCGGTACGGGAACACCTTCGGTGGTTCGCAAGCCGAGGTACCAATGCTCGAGACTGAGTTGACCTTCCGAGAGTTCCTCTTCACCGGCCTTGGGGTCGGAGCCATTGGCTACAGCGCGGTGGTACTCGGCCCATTGCCGCACGTTCCAGCGTCTGATTCCGTCTCCGAAGCTGTGGGCCGAGGGGCCCAGCCCCCAATACCGGCGGCCGGTCCAGTATGCCTGATTGTGCCGGCTCCGTCGCTCCGGCCTGGCGTAGTTGGAAACCTCATAGTGCTCGAACCCACCCTGCAGCAGCATTTCGTGCAGTTGTAGAAACTCGTCGGCATAAGCGCCGTCAGTGGCATGCCGTACCGCGCCCCGGCTCGTCCATTTTGCGAGGGGCGTACCGGACTCCACTGTGAGCCCATACGCCGACACGTGATCCACGTCGTGCTCCAGCAGCCGCCTCAGATCGCCAGCGGGATCCGCTCCCAGCGTCTCGGGAAGCCCGAAGATCACGTCCACGGAGAGCGAGGGCAAACCGGCGGCCGTGAGGAAGCGGATGGCCCTTAGCGAGTCTTCCCCGGTGTGGACCCGATGCATCCATTGGAGCACGGCGGGATTCAAGGATTGGACGCCAAGCGAGACGCGGTTCACGCCGGCCGCGAGCCACTGCTCCGCATCCTTGGACATGACGTCATCGGGGTTCACCTCCATCGTCACCTCGACGCCCCCGCCCCCGCCCCGTTCAGCAAAACCGATCTCCCCGCGAAAGAATCGGATGAGTGCGGCGACGTGGCTGCTGGAGAGTAGCGACGGGGTGCCGCCGCCAAAGTAGAGGGTTTCAACACCCTGGGCTTGGCTCAAAGCCAGATGTCGCAAGGCGAATTCCCGCTTTATGGCTTCGACGAATTCGTCTCCCGGCACTTGCTTGCGCACGGCGATGGCGAAATCACAGTACGAGCAGCGCCGTTTGCAGAAGGGGACGTGGACATACAGGTGCATGGAGGAAAGTATGAAGTAAGTGGGAAACGGGAAGCTGACGCTACCACCCACTCCTCCCTCCTCCCTCCTCACTCATCCCTTCAAAGGGCTTCGTGACCCGAAACACCTTCCCCGGCCCCTGCGCTACCAGGCCACGAATCTCCAGGGAGGTCAGTACTGCGAGCGACTCAGCCGGGGCACATCTCAGGCGAGCGGTGACGTCGTCTACCAGTTCCGCGCCATCACCCAGTGCTTCGAGCGCCCGCCGTTCCGCATCCGAGAGGTCGGCGGGGAGTGATACCTCGGGAACCTCGGAAATGCCGTACTCCTCCAACACGTCACGCAGTTCCAGCACCGGCTTTGCGCCCATCTGTATGAGACGGTTCGTGCCTCTGGATACCGGGCTCGTGATCGGTCCGGGAACGGCCATGACCTCACGTCCCTGCGACAGCGCGCAATCTGCCGTAATCAACGCGCCCGACCCGTCTCGGGCCTCGAGCACGACCGTGGCCCGAGCCAATCCGCTGATCAGTCGATTCCTGCGGGGAAAACTGCCGACGTGGGGACGCTCGCCTGGAGGGTACTCGGTCAAGAGACACCCTCCGGTAACGACGCGTTCGTACAGGGCGCGATTGGCCGCTGGATAGATCACCCCCAGGCCGTTACCGAGCACCCCCACGGTTCCGCCCCCGCCCCCGGCATCCAACGCAGCTCGATGAGCCGCAGCGTCGAGACCCCGCGCCATGCCGCTGACCACCGTGATACCAGCGGCGGCCAGACCGGCCGACAACTGGGAGGCGACCTCCGCTCCATAGCGGCTATGGTCACAACTCCCGACGACGGCGACACATGGAGCTTGCAACAGGTCCAACCTTCCCTTGGCAAACAGCAGAGTCGGCGCGTCCGGGATCTGTCGCAGCTCGCCGGGAAACCCAGCATCCGCCGGTGTCAGGACCACCCCGCCCTGCCCCACTACCTTGTCGATGATTTCGGTACCCGCCGCGGCCGTGGTCCCGTGAATGGCCGTGGCGGCCGCCCGGGAAATGCGTACCACTGAGTTGAGTTGCCTGAGGGGTGCAGCCAACACCGTATCGGCCGAGCCGAACGCCTGCATGAGGATCTCGAGCCGCACCCTGCCCACGCCGGGCACCAGCGCTAGCGCGACGTAGGCCGCATCGCTCATGTGGCCCTACGGCAGTGGAAGCGTCTCTTTGGTAGGGGACTCGGACGCTCCCGCCACCAGACGCCAGAAACATTCTTTCATTTCCATCAGTCCCTTTTTCGCGACCGAGGAGATCGAGACGACATCCACTGCCTGGGGAACGTCGAGAGACGGCAGCGCTTTTTCATCCGGCAGCAGGTCCGTCTTCGTCACAACCACCACGTGCTGCTTCTTCCCGAGCTCCGGGCTGTAGGCGTGTGCCTCAGCGCGGAGCAGGTCATACGTTGCCTGTGGATCGTGGCTGTCGACGGGGATCAGATAGGCCAGCACGCGTGTGCGCTCGACATGTTGCAGGAAGCGATCGCCGAGTCCTTTCCCCTGGTGTGCGCCCTCGATGATTCCCGGAATGTCGGCCACCACCAGCGTCCGGGAATCTGACAGCGAGGTGACTCCCAACTGGGGTTCCAGTGTGGTAAAAGGATAGTCGGCGATTTTCGGGTGTGCCTCAGAGATTACTGAAAGCAGCGTGCTCTTTCCGGCGTTTGGCTCGCCGAGCAGACCGACGTCGGCGATGAGCTTGAGGACGAGCTCGATGCGTCGTCTTTCTCCTCGTTCGCCGGGTTGCGACTCTCGCGGCGACTGGTGAGTGGCCGTTGCGAACGATGCGTTTCCCCGCCCGCCCCGTCCGCCCTTTACGACCAGCAACTCGTCCCCCACCGCTACCACCTCTCCCAGAGTTTCCTGCGTCTCGTCGTCTATTATCACGGTTCCGGCTGGAATCGGCAGATAGAGGTCCTCGCCCGATTTCCCGGTCTTGTTCGAGCCCTGCCCGTGCATCCCACGGTCGGCTTTCCAATGAGCCCGATATTGGTAATCGAGCAGCGTCGAGAGATGCTTAGAAGCCTTGACGTACACGCTGCCACCGTGTCCGCCATCGCCTCCGTCCGGCCCGCCCTTGGGTACGAACTTCTCCCGTCGAAACGACACCGCGCCGGCCCCACCAGAGCCGGCTACGACTGCGATCACTGCGCGGTCTATGAACGTCACGAATCTCCTCGGACACTGCTACAGAGGAGGGAATTTAGGGGCCAGGCGATGCACCGGGGTATCAATCTATCGCGAATGTTGGCGAACGAGTGAGGGAGTAGTGGCCAACTACCTGTCGGTTGGTATTGAGGATGACGGGTTTGGCGAAGCGGGAAAGCAGGGTCGAACGCCGGTAGTCCAGTCCCAGGCTATCCAGGACCGCGAGAAGAGCCACTGCTGCGGCTTTCGAGTCGCCGTCGAGCACCTTGATCGCGACCCCCAATCCCCGATCGAGCAACGCCACGCTATACACACCACCGGCTCCAACCTTGGCCAGGACCTGTCCCCGATAGGCTTTCATGAGGGCCGTGCACAGCCGCCGCTTTCCGGCCACCAGCTCTGGATAGGTCATCATGGCCGACACGATGGACTGCATCGGTCCGTCTGCGTTGGCCAGTCGCGCATAACCCGTTGCCATGGCGCGCAGGGGAACCGCCCAGGATACCACCCCGCACCCGTCCAGGGCCCCACGCACGTCATCGCTAGGAACATCGAACCAACTCGATATCACCGACCGGCATCTTTCCTGCACGGGATGCCCATCGACGGCGTAACCCGCTTCGTCCCAGCCATGAAATTTCGCGAGGGACAACATTCCCGCGTGCTTGCCCGAGCAATTGCTCGCAACGCGGGACGGCTGCGCCAACTCCACGTCCTCCCACGTTCCGTCATGTCGCCGGAAACCCAAGTCCTTGGCGAGCGGCCTGTGGGAGCCGCACACCAGCTGTTCTTCTCGTAGGCCGCAACGCTGCATCCACCGACTGACCGTCGCAACTTGGTATTCCTCCGAGTTGTGGGAGGCACAAGCAAGGGCCAGTTCTCGTGCGCTGATGTCGAACGCCTCCATCACCCCGTCTTCGACCAATGGGAGTGCCTGGAACGGCTTTGCCGCAGATCGCACGTGAACAATCAGATCGGGGTCGCCACTAACCGCCTGAAGTACCCCGTCACAGTCCTGTATGGCGACCGCCACTTCATGTCTCGTTTCGATGAGTTTGCCTCGAAACGAGCAGACCGTCAGTGTATTCATCTAATGATTCGGTTGCGAAATCCGGCTGGCAGCGAACATGTTCATTAAGGTATAGACGCAACGATGTCTTGTGCAGTCTTTCGGGGCACTGCAGTTTTGCTGTGACACGTCTTGGGCTGTAACGCGCAAAGAAGATGATCGTGACAAAACGGAGACTCTACCGTCCGATACGAAGCTCGATTCGCCGCGCCTTCAGGATTTGGCGGGCGTGGGGCAAGGCACCGGGGTGGTACTATCAGGCTGTAGACAGGTGTGGAGCCCTTGCAAGAGAGAGCGACCCGCTGCCGGTGACGCTGATGAACGGGTGCCGCATGCTGTGTGACCTGACGGATCAGGTAGAGCGGCTAATCTACTTCATCGGTGCTCACGAGCCGGAAGAGGCCTTTTTGCTCACTCGGTTGTTGAGGCCGGGAATGGTGATGGTTGACGGTGGGGCCAACGTGGGCCAGCACTCGCTGATCGCCGCCAAGGCTGTTTATCCGCGCGGGGTCGTCTACAGCTTCGAGCCCGTCCCGAACACGTTCGACAAGCTGCGCCGCAACGTCGGGATCAACAACCGGACAATGTGCAGACCGAACCTGCTGCGCTCTGGAAGGAGTGTGCGACCGTCAGTCTCGGCCTAGCCGCCGCGGCAGCCCGAAACGCGGGGGCATTCAGCATTGGAACGGTCGATGCGATCTCCCAGGTCGAAGTTAAGGCGACCACGTTGGACAGCTTTGTGGAAACACGAGGCGGGGACATCCCGTCGATCAACCTCGTCAAACTCGACGTGGAGGGAGCCGAACTGCCAGCGCTTCAGGGGATGCTGGCCACCATCGAACGCGATCGTCCCTCGTTACTCGTGGAAATTTGCCGGGAGACCACCGCACGGCTGGGCTACGACGTCCAGGCTATCTGGGATCTCTTGGTGGGCGGTTTCGGATACGATGCGTGGGCGGTGGGAACATGGACGGAATCGACGGGCAGGCTTCACGATTTGCGAAACGTGGAGCAGCAAAACGTGCTTTTTTACGACCGCAGGGTGGTCACGATACCCGTGATGCCCTCCGATCTCAAAAGCCTGCTTCGCTGGGTGCGGGGAGAATGGTTGACTAACTGATTTTACCTCTCTAGCTTCGTTGCAGCCAAAAACCGACTCATGGAGACTCGGCACATTGGCGACTTGCCCGACGGGGAGGGGGGGCTCAGGTCCGCGAGGGAATTGAAAGTCGGCAGTACGGTACATTCCGGGACTCCGACACAAACAGCGAATTAAGGGGTACGGAATGCGTACGGTTGGCAAGGTGAAGTGGTTCAACAACGCCAAGGGCTTTGGCTTCATCACTCCGGACGACGGGGAGCGCGACTGCTTCGTGCATCATTCGGCGATTCAGGGCGAGGGCTTTAAATCGCTGACTGAGGGTGAGCGGGTTGAGTTCGATCTCGTGGACGGGGAGAAGGGTCCGGCCGCCGAGAATGTAACCAAGCTCGAAGACTGAGCGGCGTGCACACGAGTACAATTGATGCCGTTCCGATCTACATCGGGGCGGCCCTCGCTTTCTGCCGAGCAACCGGACACATTTAGCGTCTATGGCGGAAGTGATTATCGGAGAGGGCGACCGTTTGGAATGGGCCCTCAAGGCGTTCAAGCGGAAGGTAATGCGCTCGGGGATCTTGAAAGATTTGCGCAAGAAGCGCTTTTACGTCAAGCCGAGCACCGCGAAACGATTGAAGGCGGCTGCGGCACGCCGGAGGCTTCGGACAGATCTGCGCCGCCAAAAAAGAAAGTAGCAACAGCCTTTCTTTCTAGCCCACCCTCGTTGCGGCTGCAAGCACCTCGGCAATAGGCTCCAGCGCCCATTTCAGATCGGCCTCCTCGACAACCAACGGCGGCGCAAACCGGACCACCTGTTCGTGGGTTTCCTTGGCGAGGATTCCCTTCTTCATGAGCGCCTCACAGAACGGTCGCGCAGTCCCGCTCTCTTCCTTGATCACCACACCGACCATGAGCCCCCGGCCGCGAACTTCGGCAACGTTGGGAGAATCCAGGTCGCGAAGCTCCTTCATGAACCAGTCACCGAGGGCGAGGGCGCGCTCCGGGAGCTTTTCATCGACGAGAACCCGTAGAGCGGCGCGGGCGACAGCGGCCCCAAGAGGGTTGCCGCCAAATGTAGATCCGTGATCGCCCGGGCCGAACACACTCATCACGTCGCCGTCCGCCAACATCGCCGAAACCGGATACATGCCGCCGCTCAGGGCCTTGCCCACGACCATCACATCCGGCTTCACGTCGTCCCACTCTGAGCAGAACATCTTGCCGGTGCGGCCGAGGCCAGTTTGGATCTCATCGGCCACGAGGAGCACGTTGTTGCTCTTGCAAATATCTGCAGCCTGCGCCAGGTACCCGTCCGGCGGAACGATCACGCCTCCCTCGCCCTGCAGCGGCTCCACCATGAAGGCGGCTGTGTTGGATGTGATGGCGGCTTCGAGAGCCTTCACGTCACCGTAGGGAATCACCTCGAACCCGGGGGTGAACGGACCGAAGTCGGCGTTGTAGGAGTGCTCCGTCGAGAACGAAACGATGGTCGTGGTTCGACCGTGGAAATTGTTCTCGCACACGATGATCTCTGCCTGGTCCGAAGGAATTCCCTTGACGCGATAGCCCCAGCGCCGCACCGCTTTGATCGCCGTCTCCACGGCTTCGGCCCCGGAGTTCATGGGCAGGGCTTTTTCGTAGCCCGTCAGGTCACACAGTTCGTGGAGGAAAGGACCCATCTGGTCGTTGTGGAACGCGCGCGACGTGAGGGTCAGCCGATCGATCTGGTCCTTGGCGGCTTTAACCAGCGCCGGGTGGCAGTGACCCTGATTGAGGGCCGAGTAGGCGGCCAGACAATCCAGGTACTTGTTTCCATCCACGTCCCACACCCAGGCTCCCTCGCCCCGTTCCAGCACGAGTGGAAGGGGGTGGTAGTTGTGGGCGCTGTAGCGATCGACTTCTGCGAGATAGTCTGTCGTGTTCATCACGGGATTCCTTCGAGGCAATACCGAAGCTTCGGGCCTCGAATTGTCATTGGTTTGGATCAGGAACCTAAATTAATCACGCCCAGAATCGAGACTCCAGATCGCTGCGCATGAATATACATACAGATATATAGTTATGCAATTGCGATAGGGATCCAAGAGTCCCAAGAAACCAAGACACCACTGGTAGCGGTGGTCATTCGGACCGAGAGCACAATCTCCTCCACATGTGGCGAGAGTACCTCGTACAACCAACTCGCCAGCGTGCCTTCCTCCAGGCACAGATGCCGAGGTCCCGGAATGCTGCGGAGCACCTCGATGAGCGCCTGCGCGTTCGTCTCCACGACGTGCGACCCCAGTCGCTTCCCACCCGGCCCGGTCACCCCGAGCGTGCAGCTTGACGCATGCGCGTCCAGTCCGATATATCTGTCCATTGGCGTTCTCCTCTCTGGAAGTGGAAATTCTGTACCAGGCAAGACAGAGTGTGTACGCTTCCAGCAGAGAACGCCAACCTCGCTTCAGGCTGACCAGATTCTCAAGACGGTCGACTTGGCCCGATACCGACCGAAGCTCGTGAATTACGAGCGGGTCTTGTTGGGAGAGGCGGAGGCAGCTTGCCGCACCATGCAATGGGGCGCCGGATACGCGCTGTACGATCACGGCCAGGACACGATCTGTCGCCTGCGGAGCTTTCGCCTATGAGGCGTCTGCGAGATCTCTTCACGTTGGCGAGCCGGTTGCGTTACCTAGGGTGGCGGGCCGCGCGCAGCTCGCGGGAGTTCCGAGCCTCCCTGCAGACCGGCGAGCGGCTCATCTTTCGACCGGCCCCGGCCACGGACCTGGGGGTGGCGTACGAGGTCTTCGTATCGGAGGCGTATCGTCCCCCACGGCCTCTGCGTAGGGAGGTGCACACGATCGTCGACGTGGGAGCGAATGTGGGATACGCGACCGTCTACCTGGCCTCCCGGTACCCCGCGGCTCGCATCATTGCGTTCGAGCCACACCCTCGCCACGTGGGCCAGCTGGCCAAGCAATTGCGTGCGAATGACCTCGACCGCCGCGTGCGGAATCGTCGAGGCGGCGGCGGGAACGGCCGATGGGCGGGTGTACCTGACCGATGAGGCTAACCAGTCCGCGGTCGTCAGCGAGCCCGCGTCCGACACGATCGAAGTCCCGCTGGTCGATTTCTACGGCGTCGTCGGCTACCAGCCCATCGATTTCTTGAAGATCGATTGCGAGGGCGGCGAATACGCGTTGTTGGCCGATTCGCGCTTCGAGGAGCTCGAGGTTGGTATGCTCGTGGTCGAGTGGCATGCCGACCGGGTCCGGCCGGATGGCGATCGGCAAGTTTGCGACCGGCTCACGGAGGTTGGATACCGCATCGAACGGGGGCTGGAGACGGAGGTCCCCGGGTTGCGGTTCGGACTCGTGTGGGCGGACGGGCGCGGAGGCCGTTAAGTCGACAGAGTCGGCGCCGACATGGTGGACCGAGGGCGTCCGCCTCTTACCTCACGTTGAGTACGTCTACTTCGATCCACGGCCTCTGAGCTTGCCCAGGAACCGCTGCACCGGGTCGTACGCCGCGTCCACTACGCGCCGCCTCCGGCAGACGAGTAATCCACTCCGAGCGACCGGTGGCGCAGTACACCGCGGTCCCTGACACCTGCACTCCTCGTGACCGCATGAGGCTCTTGATCCGGCTCATCACCCGAGCCGCATCGCCCACCAACAGCCAGTGCGCCTTCGCTCGATATCCCAGCGCTGCGAACTGGCCACGCTCCTTGTACACCTTCCTCTTGATCGCTCCGATGCGCAACCGCTCCGCAACACCAAACTCATCCAGCTTGTCGCTCTTCGGACCACAGCTCTCGCTCACCGCCGTCACTACAATCTCCTCCACATGCGGCGAGAGTACCTCGTATAACCAACTCGCCAGCGTGCCTTCCTCCAGGCACAGATGCCGAGGTCCCGGAATGCTGCGGAGCACCTCGATGAGCGCCTGCGCGTTCGTCTCCACCACGTGCGACCCCAGTCGCTTCCCACCCGGCCCGGTCACCCCGAGCGTGCAGCTTGACGCGTGCGCGTCCAGTCCGATATATCTGTCCATTGGCGTTCTCCTCTCTGGAAGTAGAAGCTCTGTGACACGCAAACCACAGTGTGCCCTGTCCCACCGGAGAACGCCAACCTCTCTTCAGACTGACCAGAACCCTGACCGGGCTGTCGTCGATCGCGGACGCCATGCCCCTATGATGCCTATCCTTTTAAATTCCTATCCTTTGACGCGTAGGCTGATTTGTTGGGTGCCTCAGGTGTCAGGTTCCAAGATGTGAACGCACCACTCAATGTGCTCTACGTCGTCACGCACGGCGAAATCGGCGGGGTGGAGCGGTTTTTGGATTCGGTCATGTTTCACCACGACCCCACTCGGGTTCGCGCCGTCGTGCTCTCTTTCGCCGACGGCCCCTGGCTCGGTGAACTTCGGAACCGGGGCCTAGCGGTCCATTGCATCCCGCAGGCTCGTGTTCGCCGGCTGCCTGGCGTCACGAAGGCCATCGGCCGCATCCTGAATCAGGAAGAGATCGACATCGTCCACTCGGCTTACGGCTGGTGCCACATGCTCGCGTCACCAGCCGCAATTCGAAAGGGGTGCCGGCGCATCTGGTTCCACCACGGGCCGATAAGCGACCGCCGCTGGCAAGGCATTTATCCGCTGATCCCCGCGGATTCGATCTTGGTCAACAGCGAGTTCCTCCGCAGTGGGTTCTCGCGCACATGGTACGTGGCCAAATCGGTGGACGTTGTCTATTACGGCATCGACCCCGATGCTCATCAGCCGGATCGAGCGGCCCGGTTACGGTTCCGGAATCAATGGTCCCTGACCGACAAGGATGTTGCAGTCGGGATCGTCGGATTCATCGACACGTGGAAAGGACAAGACGTTTTCATTGAAGCCGCCCGTTTGCTCCGCGAGGGGGCCGTGTCCGTCCGCATGTTCGTCGTCGGCGGTCCGCGACCTGGACCCACAGCGCCGCAGTGTCGCGCGCACGCCGACCGGCTCCGACAGATGGTCCGTGATCTGCACGTTGACGAGATCGTTGTGTTCACGGGACACCTGAACATTCGGGACGGCGCGCTCGACGGATTGGACGTCGTCGTTCACGCGAGCACGATCCCGGAGCCGTTCGGTATGGTGATCCTCGAGAGCATGGCGCGGGAGAAGCCGATCATCGCCAGCGCGGAAGGCGGCCCATTGGAGATTCTCGAGTCCGGCGCCGACGGCGTGCTGATCGAACCCCGGAAACCGGAGCTATTGGCCCAGGCGATCGCCGACTTGGTGGCCGACGGCGGTAAGCGAGCACGTCTGAGCTCGGCGGCGCGTCGCAGCGTGACCCAGAGGTTTCACCCGAGACCTTCTGCCGAGCGGCTGGAGGAGCTATATGAACGGATACTAAAGCAGTGAGAAGTGAACACGGTCGTGAGTCTGTTCAAACGAGGACACCACTATCATCTCGACATTCGCTGGATAAGGATACACGACCCGACAGAAAAGTCCGGACACCAAACTGAGGGAGTAGTCCTCTTGAATAGCAAAGCGAGCCAACCTAACTGGTTGACTCGCTTTAAGTTGCCCCGCCAGAGCTCGAACCTGGACTCTTCTGATCCAGAGATAGGCGGGTTGCAGGATGTCCCGCTACCCGTCCAACCGTTGCACTCCGTGAGTGAGTCGCTCGACACCTCGATCCCCCACGGCCGCTCTGTGCTCACCTTATTCGCCTCGCGCAAATGAGCGCGAGCTGATTGCGGAACGGACGCGGAGCGCCCTGGCGCACAAGCGCGAAAACGGCCAGCCGACGTCACATCCACCGCTCGGCTTCACGACCAACGGCAGCCGCCACCGCGTGGTCCATGTCCCCAAGGGGCTTGAGGCGGTCCGCCAGATCCTCGACCTCTGGCGTCGCGGGCTGGGTGCATACGCCCTCACGGGCCGTGTCCGGCTTGCACGTGCTCGTCCCGTCACTGCCCCTCATCTGAGAAGCCAAGAACTACTCCGAGCGCGTCGAGACCCTCACGCACGCTCAGGTCATCATCCAGCCGGTGGATACTCACGGTGCGAGACAAGACTTGAGGAACGGCAAGCCGTCAAGGCGGGAGATGACCAAGCCGCCCTCTATTGTTACCGTCACCGTGACCGCACTCCGGTCATCCCGGTGACCACAAAGCCCCACAGCGCCATAACACACTGTGGGGCTTTCACTTCGTTCAGTGGGCGGTACGGGATTCGAACCTGTGACCTCCGGTATGTGAAACCGGCGCTCTAACCAACTGAGCTAACCGCCCGATATTGGGGAAGAAAGCTTAACTGCCTTAGTATATCAGACAATGGCCTGCAGGACTTGACGGGAAAGCTGCTGAAGGCTTTCGCGAACGCGCAAGCCTGAGCCAGCGGCACGGCTACCCACCGTAAGTCGTTGCGGGAAAAGGAATGGGCCCTGCAGGACTTGAACCTGCGACCAACGGATTATGAGTCCGCCGCTCTGACCAACTGAGCTAAGGGCCCGAGTGTTCCAACTGCTACTGCGTAGGGAAGTTAGCATCTCACCGCCTCACGTCTACCGGATCCGCCTCTGTGCCCGGTGACGTCTCGGTGCCACGATAGGCGACCGCCTCGAGTGCCGTGCGATAGAACAGCATCCGTCCCTCCATTGCCGCTGGGCTCTCGATGATGCGGGGACAACCGACCTTCTTGATGGCTCGAGCCTCTCGGCCTCGGTGCTTCTCGCCGTCTTTACGCTTTGGACTGGCGATCACCTTTCTAGAGAGATCAGACACGAGGTCCGCATGGTGCCGTGTTGCGGTGAGCACGGCAGCATCGGCTGACCGATCGACGTCGAGCAGCCCCGCACGCTAGCGCCGGCCTCATCCACCCCAAAAACGATGGCGGCGAGCAAGAGGCGTCTGATTCATACCGCACCCCCGCTGGGTGACGTCTCGGTGACATCAGCGGGTTTACTGGGGGAACGCGGGGGTACTAAGGGAGTAGCTTTCCCAGGGAAAGCGACGGTAGGAACCCACCGTGAGGGGTCCGAATGGATTATGAGTCCGCCGCTCTGACCAACTGAGCTAAGGGCCCGTGAAGTGAGCAATATGAATGGGGAGGCGGCCATTTCACAATTCAACCGGGCGATCTTCGCCGTCGTTATCACGTTCGGCATCGCGCCGTCGGCCACCGCACAACAATGTCACCCCGTGCGGGGCGGGCGGGTCGCCGCCATTGTCGGCTCTTTTGCCGCGTCGCAGACCGCCGTCATCGCCCTTCGTCATAACGATTGGTGGACCACGCCGCGGACTTCATTTCACGTCGTCTGGTCGGATGTGAGCCCCTCCAAAGGCCAAGATCGCCTCCTGCACGCAGCCATCGCGTACCACGCTTCTCGATTGGCAACCGAGGCTTGGGATTGGGCGTGCCTCTCCCCGACCATGGCTGCGTGGTTGGGTGCAGCCACCGGTGTGGCGCTGGCACTGCCCAAGGAGATTGGAGACGGTCTGCACGAGGACAAGGGGTTCTCGGCGCCGGACATGCTCTGGGCCACGGCCGGAGCCCTCCTGACCGCACTTCATCGCACCGTGCGGGCCAGCCGGGCCCTGACGTTGAAGCTGTTCTATTGGCCCTCCCGAGAATTGCGCGACAGCGGCGGCGACCTGCCGCAACTGGAGAACGATTACGCCGGCCAGAGGTATTTCTTGGCTTTTGCCCCGGGGCTGCTTCCAGGCGGCTCCGGCGGTTGGCCCCGCTGGCTAGGTGTCGCCTTCGGGCACAGCGTCCCCCAGTGGATAAGCGCGGCGCCTACTCATGAGTGGTACGTGACCCTGGACCTGACCTATCGGAAGCTGCCGATCCAGGCCGCGTGGTGGAGCGACGTGGCAAGCGTGTTGGATCAGATTCACTTCCCGCTGCCCGGAATCCGGGTTACGTCCGGAAAGATTTCGCTGGGATTCTACTGATGTTACTGCTTGTCGGCGATCTCCTCGCACAGCGCCAAGTGTGCGGAAATCATTGCCTCCAGTGAAAAGCGCTCCTCGACCCGGGCCCGACCAGCGGCCCCCAACCTGCTTCGCAGCCCTTCATCGCCCGACAGCTCGAGCATCGCGGCCCGGAGCGCCCCGGAATCGTTTGGAGGAACCTCCAACCCCGTAACACCGGCCAGGTTCACCTCGCGCACCCCCGTGGGCAGTGACGTGGATATGACCGGCTTTCCGCAAGCCATCGCTTCGGCCATGGCAACGCCGAACATCTCCGCCGGCGTGTTGCTCGGCAAAACAAAATAGTCGGCGGCCCGGTGATAGCGCGGGAGGTCGGCGTCGGGAACGCTCCCTACCACAGCTATCCGCCCAGCCAGATCCCGGGCAGCGATCTCCGCTTCGAGGGACCCACGCACCGGGCCGTCACCGACGATGACCATCGACAATTGCGTCCCGGCGATCGCACGCACCAACACGTCCAGCCCCTTGTACGCCACCAGCCGACCCACGAAGAACCCAACCGGTCCCCGCCCGGTCGAGAAGGAATCGAAAACGTCGGGGCGCGGTCCGGTCAGGTTGGGAGTGAAGCGCATGGTGTCGACGCCGTAGGGAATCACCCGGACGCTCGATGGGTCAACCGGCCCCAGGTCGTCGGCTTGATCCAGATGTGAGGCCGTCGCCACTAGTACGGCACGGGCTTTGGCCGCCACCCTGCGGGAGAGCGGTTGATAAAAAACCCTTGCCCTCCGCTGCCGCTGAACGTCCGAATGATGAAAGACCACCGCCCTGCCCCCGCCAAAGACGGCCGCAGCCAGATCCGCCATGGGGTGCGGCCGATGGACGTATACCACATCACTCTTCCAGCGTGCCGCAAGCAGATAACCTGGAGCAACGGGCTGGGACCACAGGATACGCCATGTCGCAGCCCGGACCACCGTCACGCCGCGACGCACCGCCTGAACGGGCTCGCGGGTGGCCCGGCCTTTCCACCGAGCCCCTTGGGCGCACACCACGCGGACTTCGTGGCCTGCGGCCGCGGCCCCTTCGGCGAGGGTGGCGACGACGTGCTCCAAACCTCCGGGATCCGGTGGGTAGAACTTGCTGAGGTGAAGGATCCTCAAGAGGCCTGCAGTGGGGGGAGGGGGTTGTCGATGCGGCCGGCAGCGCTCTCCAGCGCGGGTCGAACGACCTCTAAGAGGAGGTTGAGATCCAGCATCAGCGACGGACGCCCCAGACGGCGCCGCAGGTGAAGCGAGCCAACCCAACCGGCGCCGTCGAACGGGCAAGTCACCTCCCATTCGTCGTGCTGACGTTCAACCTTGCCTTCTTGGAAGGCGTCGTCGACGAGGTGCCAGGTCAGCGTGGCGTTTCTTCGATCGTGCGGAGGGGCAACCGTGAGTATGATCTCGTCGAACTCTGAGCGGCGGAACAGAATCGCCAGCGCTGCATGGAGGTCGGACAGCGTGTGGGCGCTCTCCAACCGCTCGGCGGCACGTCGCAACTGGACGTTCATGGCAATCGAGCGAGGTTGTAAGACTCCACGTCGCGCCAAGCGGGCAAGCTCGTTTAGCTCGTGCAGTCGGAGGAAGCGAACCACCACGAGCGTTGCCATTCCCACGATGGTCAGCACGACTGCAAAGGAGCGCACTCCCGGATTGAGGAAGAGCATTGCCAGCAAGGCAAACCCAGCGCTTGCCGCATAGATGATCCCGGACACCTGCCGGGGTGAATACCCGAACTGTTGCAACCGGTGATGAACGTGTTCCCGGTCTCGCTGAAAGACCGGCTGGCCTCTCATCTTCCGGCGAATAAGGGTCAGTGTCGTGTCGAACACCGGCACTGCAAACGCCACGAGGGGCACGGCAATGGCCACCAGGGTCGGAGCCTTCGTCGATCCTTCCACGGCGAGACCCGCCAGGAGAAAACCGGCGAACAGGCTGCCCGAATCACCCAGGAAAGCGCGAGCCGGCGGAAAGTTGAACGGGAGGAAGCCGAGGAGCGCCCCGGCAAGCGCGGCGGCCACCAAGCCGATAGCCGGGTGGCCCAGCGCCACAGACATGATGAACACCGCGGTGGCACTGAAGAACGCCGACCCCGTGGCCACGCCATCGGCCCCATCCAGCAGGTTGAATGCGTTGGCGATCCCGACGAGCCACAGAACGGTGAACGCGAGCCCGAAAACCGGCCCCAGTTCCAGGCGTCCCAGGGGAAAAGACAACAGCTCGATGCGCACTCCCATCCCGATCACGGCGAGGGCAATGAGAATCTGCCCGGCGAACTTGGCCGCTGCCGGAACGGGGTAGATGTCGTCCACAGCGCCGAGCAACAGAATGCCCGCTGCCCCAATCAAAACCGGGCCGACGGACCCCGAAATGGCGAGGAGGGTGGAACCGGTGGGGGCAAAGACCACGCCCACGAGCAGCAGCGCCGCGCCTCCCCCCAACGCTAGCGCCCAGCCTCCTACCCGTGGGACGGCAGGCTCCCGTGTGTTGTCGAGGGCGCCGATCCTGGTGCCGAGCACCATCAGCAGCGGCAAGGTGACCGCCGACGATATCGCTGCTACCGCAAAAACGAGCAGGTACGAACCCACGAGAGGCTTCCTTGAGGTGGAGAATCTTGTGACAAAGACTGCGTCACATCATCGGGTTGTCAACACTGAGTTCGGGGTCGATTGGGTGGAGCAGAGGGGTGGCCTCCTCCCTCCTCCGTCGATTCCCGTGAGCCTAATCACCGCGAATTTGCGCTTTTTAACGAAATACTTATCGTACATGAAATTCACCTCGCCGCGGCTTTAGCATGAGCACACTCGCGCTCCTACTCCCCTTTGTTGCAGCCATCGTTGCACTCGCTCGGGCGAGCTGGTTCTGGGGACTGATGGTGTTCTTCATCTACTTGTCGATCGAAGGCCTGGTCAAGCTCCTCGGGAATTATCACCCGATCGTGCACATCGGAGTGGACATCGTCTTGTGGGCCATTGTCGGTGTCTGGGTGGCGAAAGCGATACTTCAAAGGCGCACACAGCTCCCCAAGGTCCCGTTCTTCACGGTGCTGGTGTTACACGTCATCTGGGTCTCTCTGTTGGTGTTCAGCCCATACACGGCGAGCATTTTCGTCGGGGTGGCATCGCTCAAGATCCATCTATCCATGATCCCACTGTACTTTCTCGGATTTTTGTTTGCATCGAGCGCCGACACGCCGCTCCGCTTCATCAGGGCTCTGACGGTGGTGTGGTGCTTTGCCTTCGCCCTCACATTAGTTCAGTACATGGGCGGGCCGGGGAGTTCGTTCGACTTCAGCGGGCCGGCGCTGAGCCGGTTCTGGTACATCCACGAGTGGCGGCCTTTCGGCACCACCGCCCTACCCGGCGGAGAAGCTGTCTTCGCCCTCCTGGCCCTGCCCTTTGCACTCTACCTAATTCTCAGTGGTCGTCACCGGCTCCGCGATCCATGGATCGCCGCGACGATCGTCGGAAGCCTCGCGGTATTCTTCGTGTCCGGTGTGCGGCAACTGTTTCTGGGAGGCTTCCTCATAGTTATGGGAATGATGGGGCTTCAGATCATGCGCGGGCGCGGACGCGCGGTCGGCGTGTCGGTGGCACTCGCCGGCCTCGGAGCCGCTACGTACATCGGCGTGGCCGAATACGTTCTTCCGGCGGCGCAGACGTCCTTGGAAGAAGCCACCGACATTCCGAACATTTGGCGCGAGCGTAACCCCTTGGACCGTTTCGAGACGTTGTTGCACGCCGAGACCTATCGGGCTGCTCGGAAGGGGGGCATCGCGCTGGTGTGGGACAGAATCAGATCCGCGCCGTTGGGTGTCGGACTCGGAAGGACGGGATCGGCGGCATCTGCACTCGGATCGAACCTGAGAGACGACCGGTTCAACGCCCAACTGCAACAGGAATTTGAATTCCAGGACAATTTCTTTGCCGCCATGATAGTCGAAACCGGCATCCCGGGCACGTTGTTGCTGACCATAATAATGATCGGTCTGGGGATACGAGCCGTGCGCTTGTCTCGCCAAGCGCCCACCGTGGAAGACAGCGTTTTTGGATCACTCGTTGCCGGATACATGCTTGCGATGTTCATCATGTCTTGGGGATCACAACCGCTGTTGGCCAACCCTACAATCGCCTTCTTCTGGTTCCTGGGAGGCATGGCCAGCCGGCGGCTTCAGGACGTTCAGGACCAACAAGCGGGAGAAACCGCCGTAACACCGGAACCTATCGCAGCGTCGCAATCCGCAGCTGTCGTTTGAATGGCGTCCCCGCCGTGACCACACGACGCATCCTACTGGTGATGCCTGATCCACCCCTGCCGTTCGGTAATGCTGCGGCGCGATGGTATTACGTACTGCTGAAGGGATTAGTGGAGCGTGGCAACGACGTCAGTGCATTCGCGGCGTGCTCCTATCGTGAGGACGTTCCGGCTGCGCGGGAGCTGTTTCCCGCGCCTGACTACAAGCTCCGCGTGTTCCCCTACCCCAAACGCGGAACAGGATTGCGCAGCAAATGGGAAACCTTTCGACGACCCTACTCCTATATGTTCGGCCCGGACTTGAAGCAGAGCCTGCAGGCGGAACTGGAGCGCGGTTTTGACATCCTGCATCTCGAGCAGGTGTGGGCCGGATGGCTCGGGTTGCGGCACGTCGATCACGCCCTGCTCAACGTTCACTACCTCGTCGACATCGATCTCGCGGAAGTCAGAGCCGACAACCCAGTCACTGCTCTCAGAAGAGCCGTTACGCGTCGCGCCGAGCGGCGCATCCTGGCCCGCTATCGAACCATCAGTGCCCTAACCGATCGACTCGCCGCGCGCGTGGCATCGTTCGCACCTCGGGCCACGGTCCACACGGTTCCACTGGGCATGGACCTCGGCTTCTATCCCCTCCGCCGGGTCGACCACGCAGCTCCCGACCGACGCCCCACCCTGAGTCTCATCGGATCGTTCAACTGGGAGTCGACCTCGTCGGCGGCACGACGGCTGCTCACCCGATTGTGGCCCGAGATCGCGCGTCGCGTGCCCGCCGCTCGGCTGCAGATCGTGGGGCGCGAGGCAGAACGCACCTTGGGGGAGTTTACCGGAACCGAGCGGGTCTCCATCGTCGAGAACGTTCCGGACATCATGCCCTATTTCTACGAGGCCGACGTAATGCTCTACGCCCCCACACGGGGAAGCGGCATGAAGGTGAAGGTGCTGGAGGCGTTTGCTCTCGGCGTGCCCGTGGTGACGAACCAGGACGGCGTGGAGGGACTGATGGTCGGGGACCGGGTCCACGCCGACGTCACCGACGACGATGCCGAGTTGATCGATCGGACGGTTGCGCTGTTGCAAGATCCGGGCTTGCGGGCCCGCAGAGCTGCGGCGGCACGAACGTTGGTGGAACAGCAGTGCGCCCCCGGTCGAGTGCTCGATATCTTGGACACCGCCTACCAGTCAGTCTCGCAGGGCTAACGAGAGATGCGTGTCGCGTTCAACGCCCGGCTCTTGTACGACCCAACGTTGCGCGGATGGAATCGCTACACGGTGAACCTGATAGCTGAGCTACTTTCGCTAGGGGTCGAAGCCTTTCTCTATTACAGACCGGCCTTTGCACAACGACCACTTGGACCGGCTTAGTAGTGGTAACCGTCAAGTCCGCGTCGCACCACCGATGCGGTATATCTGGTGGGAACATCGTTGGCTCCCCCACCAATGCCGTATTGACGATGTGGAGTTACTCCACTGTCCATTCAATTTTGGATTGCCTGCGTTTTCACACTGTGCTCGTGTCTTGACGCTACACGACGCGATAGGCCAAGGCTCTGGAATCGAGTTCCGTCGAGGCCAGATATTGCCGCGACTTTACCATTGGATTGCTCGAAAGCGGGCGCATCACGTAATCACGCCGAGCCACCACGCCAAGAGAGAGATTACCACTCGGCTCGGCATTGCGGCGCCCAAGGTTACGGTTATCTATGAGGCCGCCGACCTCCGCTTCCACCAACCGACCGTTCCGGCGACAATTCAACACGTGCGGATGAGACACGACCTCTCCAGACCGTTTGTGTTTTATGTTGGCGGGTGGGAAAAACGCAAGAACCTACCCTTCTTGCTGAGGGCGTTCGCCGCCGCCAAAGAGACTACCATCGACCTGGCGCTGGCTGGACAAGCAGACGAGACGACCCGAGTCGCCTTACTTGAACTGGCAACTGCGCTTGGGATCGGAAGCCAACTACGGCTGCTCGGAAGGGTTTCCGACGAGGACCTTCCGGCGTTGTATGCGGCAGCATTGTGTTTTGTGTACCCGAGCGTTGACGAGGGTTTTGGGCTTCAGCTTTGCGAAGTGATGGCCGCTGGTTGTCCGGTTCTTGCTGCAAACAAGACCAGCCTCCCGGAAATCCTCGGAACCGGAGGTGCGTTGTTCGAAGTGGCCGACCCAAGGGTCCTCGGAAACCTAATTCGCCGTGTGGCTCTGGACCTCGGTTACCGGCAGGAGTTGGTGCGGAAAGCTAGCAATCGCAGCACGGACTTCTCATGGAGATCGGCGGCAGTGCAGACGATGGAAGTTTACCAACGCCTCCTATCATCCGGACAAGCCGAGCGCCGGCAATGATATCGCTTCTCGAGTCGCAAGAAGAAATCAGGTCGGCTCGAGCGACGCTTCGATCCGAAGGCCTGGACTTTGCGCAGCACGGCAGGTTGCGACTCTGGGACATATTGTATCGAGTTCGATACCGCGTTCCGATGCCCAAGCCCGACCCCATCAAGAGTTGGGATGTTATGAACGCTTTGCAGATCGTCGAGCGAGAAATCCCGGACCGACGCGCCGGGATCCTCGACATGGGTTGCTATAACTCGGAAATTCTCTACGCCTTGCATGCACGAGGCTACCGCAATCTTCACGGTTGTGACCTCAACCCCATGTGTCGCCGGATGGCGTTTTGGCATGCTGTTCGATACCGCCAGGCAGATATGACTGCAACGCTCTACCCTGACGCGAAATTCGCTGCAGTTACATGCCTGTCTGTGATCGAGCACGGGGTCCCAATCGAGGCGCTCCTGAAAGAACTCAAACGCCTCCTCCAACCAGACGGGATATTCATCTTCACAACAGATTACGACGCTACCGGAGGTGGTGAAGCGGCTGTGACGGAGATGCGTCCTTTCGGTTTGGAATGGCAGATTTACTCCAGACAAACGCTTCGACATTTATTGGGTCGCTTCGAGCAGGCTGGTTTCACGTTGTTGGACCAAGACGGTAGGCTGCCGACGCATCACCGGCGCCCGATCACTTGGAACGGCAAGCAATACACATTCGCCTTGGCGGCTCTTCGGGCACCATGAGACCGCCACGCGTGGTGTTGGTGAGCGGGAACGCCCCACCGACGATCGACGGCGTCGGCGACTATACGAATCGGTTGCTACAACATTTGAGGCCCGAGCGACCTGCGTGGTCTTGGTTCTGGCTGAGCCGGCGCCCCCGGTGGTTCAGCCCGCCACTCCGGCGTCGTAATGGGATTACCAGACTTCAGCCCGGCCACACTTGGACGCGTCGTGACCTCATGTTCGTCCGCTCCAGCCTGTCGCTGCTCAAGCCGGACATCGTACATATTCAGGACCAGATCCACTCGTTTCACGAAACAGATGCGGCGGCTCAGATTGCGAAAGCGACACGCAGCCCGGTGGTTACAACGCTGCATGAGTTTCATGTCGAACTTACCAGCGTCTGCCATTCCGTTGATCTGGTTCATGCGTCGGATCATCTAATCGCCAACGATCGCCGGTGCGCAGCAAACTGTCTCGAGCTGACTTCTCGAGAACCGGATCACATATGGTGGAGTCCAAGCAACGTACCGCCCCCGGATCCTGGCTGGAGCGTACAATCAACGCCAGGCGCGGTCACGACGTTCGGCCAAATCAACAGGATCAGATCTTTTTACGCAGTGCGTGACGCCCTCCAGAAGTTACGAGCGCGTATACCGAGTCTGCGTTGGCACATCGTGGGCCCATTCGCCCCCCAATCGGAACCACTCCATGCGAAGCTTGCCGGCGACCTCAACGCTGACTGGATAACGTTCACTGGTGGCCCTGCGCAACTCAACGACCGCGACTTCCGAATTGCGCTAGCTCAAAGCGAGTGCATGATACTTCCATATCGCGACGGGGCATCGCCGAGACGCGGCACGCTCCAAGCGGCGTGGGCGTTAGGGATTCCAACCATCACCACCGCGCCGGAAGTACACGAGCCCGACATCATCGACGGTACGAATTGCGTGCTGGTCAAAGAGGACACGGCTGAGGCGTGGGAAAGGGCGCTAGAGCGAGTCCTCTTCAACAACGAGCTCAAGAAGGAACTTCGAGAAGGTGCGCTCTCAACGGCGGAGCGATTCAGCTGGCTAAAGCTGACACGGAAGCACCTCGACCTTTATGAATTCGTACTCGACGGACAATGACGTGCGGACTCCTGTGATGAACTCGGCCAAATTGGTTATTGGCAAATACCATGCACTTAAATCGCTGCTGCAGTTCGTCAGGTTCTTCGACAACTGGCGGGAGATTTGGTCGGCCTACCGGCGGAGCGCAACGATCCCCGAGCTTCGCTTCAGAAACGATTTGGTGCTCTTCCATGGAGCAACGGACGATCCGATCCTACAGTTTCGTGAGATATTCGTCCAGCGATGCTATGTAAGTCACGGGTTTTACAATCCCCGGCCTGGTGACACGGTACTCGATGTCGGTGCAAACATCGGATTTTTCGCTCACTTCCTGGCATCCCGGTGCGCTACAACCCGTATTCATAGTTTCGAACCGGGATCCGAAGCTCGCCAGTTACTGCTGCAGAGCCGAGAAACCAATCGGCTGGAGGAAACCATCACGGTCCATGCGGTGGCCATTTTCGATCGCTCCGATGTCATCCAGCTTCACAGTGCAAACAATACGGCCCAACGATCGGTCTTCGCGAACGAGTTCATTGACATCAATCAAGAAGCCGAAGAGGTCAAGTCAGTTACGCTGGACGAAGCGGTGAAGCTGAGTGCGGCTGATCGGATTGCGTTGCTCAAGATCGATACGGAGGGGGCCGAGATAGAGATTGTCGAAGGCGCAAGCCAAGAGGTTTGGCCGAAGATTGATAGGGTCGCCTTCGAATTCCATGATCACTTCCGCGCAGGATCTCGTGACCGAGTGTGCCGCGTTCTCAAAGCCAACGGTTTTCGGCGCTTCCGAAATATCGCGTCACCTGCGGACGCAGGATTCGGAGTGGTCCAAGCCGGTCGGTGAGCGAGATAGAACCGGCTGCAGCGGCGGACCGATTCAACTGGTCAACGCAGACACGAAGGCACCTCGACTCTCTGGGACGCCGGCTGTCCCGTGATGCAATAGGAGGGACACCGTCGAGTGCGAACTAGAAAATCCGCCGCGAGTTTTGCGACTGACATCGGGCGAACGGGCGTCACCTTGCTCGTCGGGTTGGTCGCCACGCCGTTCCTCCTCAACTGGCTCGGCGAAGCGCGGTTCGGTGCTCACCGCACGGCAGTGGATTGGGTGGGTTATCTCATCCTGCTGGAGCTGGGCATCGGCGGGGCATTGCTGCCCATGCTCGCCCGCGCCTTCGGCGGCAAGGACGCCGGCGAGGTGCGAGCCGCGCTCGTGGCAGGCACCCGGGCCCTCGGCCGTGTCACGCTGGTGGCGCTGGCCCTCGGCGGCGCGCTCGCTTTCTTCATCACCCGGCTCATTCCGGTGGGCGACACCCTCGCCGGCGATCTGCGATGGGGTTTCGTGCTCGGCCTGGCCGGCTTGCTGTTTCTGCTCTTCTCTCCGTTGCGAACATTGCAGGAAGCCCGACAGCGAGGCTACGTGGTCAACACGCTCCTGCTGCTGCAGAGCCTGCTCATAACGGGACTCGCTCTGCTATTCGCATGGAAGGGGTGGGGCATCACCGGTCAGTTCGCCGCCGCCCTCATCGGCGGGATTCCGTTCTTCATGGTTCTGGCATGGATGGCAAAGCGGGCTTACCCCGGCGTCTTGCGTTCTCTGTTCACCGCCCGCGCCGACGCCTCGGCATCCCGCAGCCTGCGCCGCCTGAGCCCACCCGCCTTCGTCTTGAACCTCTGCGGTCACGTGAGCCTGATGACCGACAACATCGTGGTTGCCTTCGTTATGGGGCCGGCCATCGTGGCGCCGTTTTTCATAACGCAGCGACTCGCAGCATTATTCCAGGGCCAACTGCAATCTTTGGGAAACTCCAGCTGGGCGGGTCTCGCCGAACTGCACGTCCAAGGACAACGAAACGTGTTCAACGAGCGCGTTATCGACCTCACCCGAATCATCGCCGTGGTGGGCATGGCCGGGCTGATCCCCATCGCCGTGTACAACGAGCAATTCGTGAGGCTGTGGGTGGGCTCGGCACGTTACGCCGGCGACGCGGTGACGCTGTTGGCGGCGTTAAATGCCTATCTGTTGGCCATCGGGTCTCTCTGGGGATGGTGCTTCAACGGAACGGGACACATTCGGGAACTGGTTCCGGCATCGGTCGTCGCCACGGTCATCAATCTCACCGCGAGCCTCGCGTTGGTGAAACCGTTGGGCATGGCCGGCCCGCTGTTGGGAACCACACTCGGCTTCGTGGCGGTGAGCGTGTGGTACGTACCGGTGCTGATGCATCGCGTGTTCGACACGAACGCGTTACGCCTCGCAGGAGCCGTCGCGCTGCCCTTGATCGTGGGATTGCCGTACGGCGCGGGGATTCACTGGATAGCCCTGGCTCAGAGTCAACCAGGATGGATAGAACTGGCGCTGAGCATGCTCGCCGCAGCCATGCTATTCGTTCTACTCTGCTGGTTCTTGATCTTGAAGGGATCGGAGCGGCAGCAGCACTTGGAGCAGATCCGGGCGGTGTTCCGACGCTAGATAAAGTACCCCACCCCTTTCCCCACACAAGGGAGTCGGGAGTGGGTAGTAGGAAGCAGGGAGCAGGGAGCAGGCCAGCTAGGACACGATTTCAGATTGCGATCGTCAATCTACAATCGTCTTTCCCCCCTTCCTCCTCCCTGGGGAGGAGTGGGGTGGAGTAGCGATGCTCCCTAGAATCACCTCCAACAACTGAGCATCCAACCGAACGGGATCGAGCACCTCTTTATACCATGCGAGGCGCTCAGATCGCTCACCGGCCTCGGCGGCGGCGCTCCACAAACGAACGGCCTCGTCTATGAAGTCTTCCCGTGACGTGGCAATGTGCAGCGCACTGGAAGCAAAGGACCTGTCATGAAGGTGTCCTGTGGAACAAAGGATTCTGGCGCCCACACTCGCCGCCGCAAACAAGGACGTGCGTCTTCCGGTTACGCCGTCGACGAACGGCGCAAGAACGAGACGTGCGCGAGCCAAGCGGGCCAGAACCTCGGCGGCGGGCAGGCGACCCGTACATTCCCAATCAACGCGAGACCATTTGCCGACGGAGTGATGCAGCCGAATCTGACTCGCGTCGGCGCCTATGACGGTCAGAGACGGTTGCGCGCCGATTGCTTTCGAGGCCTCGACGATCCACTCCCACCGGAGCCCCGCCGCAAACGGCGAGAACACAACGGGAGCGGGAAGCGGAGGTTCTACGGCAGTCGCCGTGTCCGGGTCACCCATCGTATTCCCCACGTACACGATCTCCGTATCCTCACCCAGTTGTACCTTCAAGAGAGGTACCGGTGTCACGACGGCGTGGGCGATGGCGAGTATGCCTTTCAACTGGCGCCGCTGCAACGGCGACAGCACGACCCACGGCAGCCTAGTGGGAGGCACCCATGGCTCGTGCACGAAAGTCGTGACGCGGATTCCCGCTCCCGACGCCCCGCGAACCAAACGCTCTGGAAAACGAGAGAGGCCTCGCCGGCCGTACAGAAACGGCACATATTGCACCAGCAAGAACTTCGCACCCGCTTCCCGCAATCGCTCCATCGCGGATTTCGGACCCTCACTGAGATTGCCGATCACGGTTACGTCGTGCCCGCTGTCAGACCAGTTGCGAACCAAGCGGTGCGTATGGGCGGTGACGCCACCTGCCGAGTCGGGGAATCCAGGTGACAGGATTGCGATGGAGGTCGCGGAATGTGTCATGAATTCCAATGATAATCAGTGGAGGGAGGAGGAGGGATACCGAATGATGCGCGTCGCTTACCTCTTTCCCCGTGGAGACGTGGGCGGGGCCGAAATAGCAACGATCCGTTTCATCGAAGGACACGACCGCTCGAAGGTCACACCTTTTGCGTTCTTCATGGAGAACGGGCCCGCCGTGGATCGCGTTCGCGCTCTGGACGTCGTTGTCGACGTGGCGCCGTTCCTGCCGCGGCTCAGCCGTCCCGGTAAGGTCCGTCGCGGTCGCAGCTGGATCGCCAGTCGTCTCCAGCTCCACCGAATCGATTTGCAGCACAGCGTCATGGCGTGGACCCACGCCCTCGGTGGCGCGGCGGCCCGACGGGCCGGCGCCAAAGTGATCTGGTTTCAGCATAATCGCCCGAACAAAGCCGATCCCGTGGACTGGTACGCCTCGCTGAGCCACGCCGATCTGATCCTGACGAACTCCCGCTTCGTGGCGAAGCTTCAGGAAAGCGTGAACCTCCGCCGGTTCCCCATCGAACTAGTTCACCTTCCCGTTCCCCGGGTCGGGGACGTTCAACGATCTACAGCAATCCGCGCCGAACTCGGCGCCGACGATTCTCATGTGCTCGCCGTTCTCGCAGGCCGGCTGCAGCGCTGGAAAGGACAGGACATAGCGGTTCGCGCCCTGGCCCTTGCCGCGGACCGGGCGCCCAACCTGCGCTTGGCAATGGTCGGCGGAGCCCTGTTCGGATTGGAAACCGATTACCTCAAAGAGCTGGAACAACTTGCGCGTCGTGCAGGCGTGGCGGATCGCATCCGGTTTGTCGGATTTCAAGAGGACATGAATGGGATATATGCCAGCGCAGACATCGTGCTTCACACGAGCAGGAGACCTGAGCCTTTCGGGCTCGTCGTAGCAGAGGGACTGGTCCACGGCCGGGCAGTGATTGCGTGCAACGCGGGGGGCGTACCGGAACAGATAGAACACGAGCGCACCGGCGTTCTGGTAGAGCCCGAAGACCCCACGGCCCTCGCCAGCGCACTCGTACGGGTGGCAACCGATCCCGAGTTCAGGCGGCGACTCGGGACGGCGGCGCTGGGTGCTCCCATTCCCACCCCGCGCTCCGCCGCGGCACGACTCGAGTCGCTGTACGAGCGCACGCTCGCGGGCAAGACGTGAAGATCGCACTGGTAGTGCACGACGCGAGGCCCGGTGGTGGGCAGGACCGGTACGTTCTGGAGCTGGCCAACAGGTTGAGCGAGACACACGACGTCACACTGTTCGCGCGCACCACGGAGAGCCTCGCCTCGACGGTCACCTTTCATCCGGTCCGTGCCCCAGCACGACCGCTGGCATTGCTGGCGCGGACGTTCGCTCACCGCGCGCGAAGGGCCTTGTCGCAGCAGCAATGGGATATCGTTCACTGCGTGGGTGGCGCCCTGCCCGGAGCAAGCGTGGTCACGGCGCAATATTGTCACCACGCATGGCGCCAGGCCGCGCGCAAGTGGAGATCGGACTTGATCGGTACGGGCGAGCGGATCTACCGCGCCGCCGACATTCGCCTCGCCATGCACGACGAGAGAAAAACTGCCCGGCATCCCGCGTTGCGGGGATTGATCGGCGTCTCTCGCCGGACGCTCGACGAATGGCGCAGTGCCTACGGCGCCGCACCACCGGTTCAAGCCGTCGTGCACAACGGAGTCGATCTCAGTCAATTCAATCCCGGAACGTCAGAGGCTCGACGATGGCTTCGCTCGTCGCTCAAGCTGCCGGATTCGAGCAAGGTTGCTCTGCTCGTGGGCGCCCTGGTTCGCAAGGGGATCGAGACCGCCGTCTGGGCGCTAGGTCCCCTTCCCGACCACGTCCACCTGGTGGCGGTTGGTGCGGGTCCCAGGGAACGGGTCCGGTCGCTCGCCGTACGAGCCGGCGTGTCGCACCGGGTTCACATCGTCGATCCGGTGGGGGACATCGAGCGCTACTACGCCGGCGCTGACGTGTTCGTGTTGCCGACACGGTACGAGCCGTTCGGCATGGTGGTGGCGGAAGCGTGGGCCTGTGGTCTGCCGGTTGTTGCCAGCGGGGTTACCGGGGCAACCGAATGGGCGACTAAGGGGGAAAGCGTCCTGCTGGTGTCCGATCCCACCGACGTTCAGGGCTTCGCCAAGTGCCTGATTCGCGTTTTGGAGGACGCACCCCTTGCAGAGCGTCTCTCCCGAGGCGGTCGGGACCTCGCGCGGCGGCTTTCCTGGGAACGGGTGGTGGCAGATACAGAATCGGTGTACGAGAAGGTGTTAGCGATGTGATGCGGGCGGCCATCATCTCTCACACGTACGTGGAGGCTCAAAACCGGGGCAAGCTGGAGGCGCTGGCACGAAAGGGAGTGCACGTGGCGGCGTTCGTTCCTTCGGTCTGGCAGGAAGGTGCCCTCGGCAAACGATGGACCGTGACACACGAAAGCATCGGGAACCTCGAGATCGTCCCGGTACCAGTGCGCCGCACACTCGAGACGCCGGCGGCCGCACTCTGGGACCTCGGCGAGTTGAAGGACCGGCTGGCTCGACGGGAGATCGACGTGGTTCAGGTGGAAGAGGAACCATGGAGCTTGGCGGCGCGGTCGGCGCTCCGAGCCGCCCGCCGCCACGGCGTCACGTCGGCGATCTTCACGTGGCAAAACCTTGCCGGACGTCCCCGGTGGCCTTTTTCCATCCTTGCACGCAAGACGCTGCAACTCGCCGACGGCTGGATCGCCGGGAACGAAGCCGGCAAGAGACTGCTGGCTCGGGTCTCCCAATCCCGCCCCCTAATGGTCCTGCCGCAACTCGGCGTCGGCCTGCCGGATGCCTTCAGCCGCCCGGCGGACGAGGCGGGAAGGCTCAGAATCGCGTTCGTCGGCAGGCTCGTCGAGGAAAAGGGAGTTGCGGATCTCATCGAAGCCGTGGCGGGTCTACGTAGCGGTTGGTCGCTGGCCCTAGTTGGCGACGGCCCGGCCCGGCGAAAGCTCGAAGATCAAACGCGGCACCTCGGTGTAGAGGATCGGGTGTCGTTCCACGGTTCAGTGCCGCACGCAGAAGTGGCGTCGTTGTGGCCGTCAGTCGACGTGCTGGTACTGCCCTCCCGGACGACTCCCCATTGGGCGGAACAGTTCGGGCACGTGCTCGTGGAGGCGATGGCGCACGGTGTGACGGTGATAGGGTCGGCGAGCGGGGCGATTCCGGAGGTGATCGGTGACGCCGGCGTGGTCGTGCCGGAGGGCGATCAGGTGGCCCTTCGCAAAGCGCTGGAGCAGCTTGCCACTGACCGCAAGAACCTGCGCGAGCTAGCCGAGCGTGGCAACAAGCGTGTTAGGCAGCTTTATACCGACGACGCAATCGCCGAGCGGACTATCGCCTTTTGGAATAGTTTGAGCGGAAGGGCTATTCTCTAGCAACACGATGCCACGAGTCCTGATCGTTCCCGATCTTCCCCTCGAGCGCTGGCCGTCGATGGATCGATACGCCCTCCGTTTGGTAGGCGGGCTGGCCGGCGAGGCTCCGGACGTGGACGTCACGCTGGCCAGCGACATCAATCTGCTGACTGCTGGCACCGGTGAAGAAGCCGGAGGCGATCGGTCGCCCGAGAGCGTCGGCTTGGGATCGAAAGCCGGTAAGAGCGAAATCCGCCGCTATGTGTCGCGCTATTGGTCTTACCCGCGGCGCCTCAAGCGACATCGTGCGGATCTCGTGCACGTGCTCGATCATTCCTACGCACACACCGTCTGCGTCCACAAAACCACTCCTTCCCTCGTTACGGTCCACGATCTCCTTCCCGTTCTCACCGTGCAGCGCAAATCAACCGGATTCCGCAATGGCATTCGCAGTCGCCTGCTCGAGTGGGTGTTGGAAGAGTTGCGCCGGGCCGCCGGTTGGATAGTCGCCACCGAATGGCTCCGCACCGAGCTTGCCGAGTGGCTCGGCCACTCCAACCGCATTCACGTCATACCCTACGGGGTGGACGAGGCCTTTCTCGAGCCTCCCACTCAGGACCGTGGAGAAATCCGACGGCGGTTCAACATTCCCGAGTCTGCGTTCGTGGTGTTGCACGTTGGAAGCGTCGGAACGCGCAAGAACATCGGCGCGGTGATCGCAACCGTGGACGGGCTGCGAAGGTCGGGTATCGACGCATGGCTCCTTCAGGTGGGTGGAACGTTCACCGCCCAGCAGATGGCGGACATCGAATCGCGCGATCTCCGATCGTCGCTGACGGCCATTGGCGCTGCGGAGGAGTCCGACCTCAGGCTCGCGTACCGGGCGGCCGACGTGTTGCTGTTCCCATCGCATTACGAAGGGTTTGGGTTCCCGGTTTTGGAGGCGATGGCTTCGGAGTTGCCCGCCGTCAACTCGGGCGCCGGCGGGCTCGCCGAAGTTTCGGGACATGCCGCGGTGATCGTTGGTGGGAGAGAGGTGGCACCGTACGTAGAAGCCGTGAGCGAGATCGCGTCGAACGAAAGCCGGCGCGAGGAACTCGTCCGGCGGGGCGTCGAGCAAGCGCGGAAGTTTCGCTGGGCGGAGACGGCACGGAGAACGGCGGATGTGTACCGTGAGCTGGCGGCACAAGCACCGAGTCGAGTTTGAGGGGACTACTGCGGGTCGCCGCCATAGGCGCATCGGGTCAGTTGGGTGGCACCGAACGGGTGCTCCTCGACCTGGCGGCAAACGCAAGCGATTTGGGTGTAGACTTGCGCGTGGTAGTTCCGAAGGACGGCCCTCTGATCGCGGCCCTCGCCGAACGTGGCGTTCCCGCCGCCGTGGTTGAGGCACCGCAGAGGTTGCTGAGGGGTTCGCAACAGCCGGGACACCTGTGGACCGCTGCTCCCGCCCTATTTGGTTTGCTGCAGTGGTCGAAGCGGCTCAAGGGTCACGAGTTCATCTCCAACGCGGACTTGATCTACACGATCAGCTTCAAGCCGCACCTCGCCGCGGTGTTGGGGCGGTTACGGCCGGCGGTGTGGCACCTCCACGAATTCCCGCCAGAATCGACTGGAGGCTTCTGGCGATTCTTGGCGCGCCGTATTCCCTACGCGCTGATAGCGAACAGCACAGCCGTCGCCGAGTCCTGGGGACCACCTACCGCCCTACCGCCCTACCGCCTTACCGCCATTCACAATGGTGCTGACCTGGACCGGTTTACTCCACGGCGTCCCACCAAGTGGATTCACGAGCGCCTCGGAATCCCACACGACAGGCGTCTCATCGGGATGCCTGCCGTTCTCGCCGGGTGGAAGGGGCAGCGCGAGGTGGTGGAGGCCTTTCGGCTGATCCAGGATGAGTTCGCCGATGTGCATCTCGTGTTTGTAGGTGGGGCCATCTACGACTCCGTGGCCGAGCGGGAATACGGCGCGGAGATCGAACAGCTGGTGAAAAGGGAGGAGGGAGGAGGGAGGAGGGAGGAGGGCCGCCCCCGCCCCACCCCGCCCAGGGTGCACATCGTTCCCTTCCAGGAAGATGTCGAGCGGGTGTATCCGGAGTTCGACGTGACGGTGCATTACTCCATCCGGCCGGAGCCGTTCGGGAGGGTGGTTCTGGAGTCGATGGCGTGTGGCGTGCCGGTGATCGCCGCCGATGAGGGCGGACCTCGGGAGATCTTGGGTGGGGAGGGTGAAGGGGGTTGGCTGGTGGAACCTCGGAATCCCAAGGCGTTGGCGCGAGGGTTGCGGGACGTGCTGGGGCGGGGGCGGGGGCGGGGGCGTTCGAGGGAAGAACTTAGAGTCACTGGAGAAAGAGGACGGCGGCGGGCGAAGGAGCTATTTTCTTCGCGGCGCTTTGCGGAGGAGGTTGTGGCAGTCTTTCGACACGCGGCGGTAGGATGCAGCCCGTCACGCTAGTTACGGGAGGGACGGGGTTCATCGGCTCTCACTTGATCGACGAGTTGACCCAGCGGGGCGCACGGGTCCGTGTTTTGGCGAGAGGCCGGGCACCCATTCTCGAGATGCATAAGGACCGGTTGGAGGTCGCGTGGGGCGACATCAGAGATCGCAACGCCGTACTCAGGGCGCTGCGGGACGCTGAGGTGGTGTACCATCTGGCCGGGTATGCCAAGGCGTGGGCGCGGCGGGCATCGAAGTTCCACGCAATCAACGCCGAAGGAACCGCAAACGTCTGCGACGCGGCTAAGCGAAACGGAGTGCGGCGTATCGTGCACATGTCGACGGCGCTCCTGGCTCCGCCTGAAGAGCCGGATCTCACCGTCGATTACGAGCGCACCACCTATCAGCGATCGAAGGCACAGGCCGAAAGGATAGTCTCCGACTATGTTGACGGCGGCGGAAGCGCGGTCATCGTGCGCGCCAGCCGGACCTACGGCCCGGGGCCGCTCAACCAATCGAACAGCGTCACCAGGCTGATCGACCTATACAGCCGGGGATTGTTCCGCTTTCGCATTCACGACAGAAACGCACGGGCCAATTACGTGCATGTGCGGGATGTCGTGGCGGGATTGATCGCCGCCGCGGAGAGGGGAGCCGACGGCGCGGCGTACGTGCTCGGCGGAGAAAACCGAACCATGCCTCAGGTGCTGGACGACATCACATCGGTCACCGGTAGGCGATCCAGAGTATTCGCCCTTTCCCGGGGAGCCAGCAAGACTGTAGCGCTGGGCTGCGAACTCGCCGCACTCCTGGGCTTCGAGCCGCTCATCACGCCGGAGTGGGTCGATCTATTGTGCGTGGATTGGCCTGTGTCGTCTAACGGAGCCAGGAGCGAACTCGGCTACCAGCCCCGCCCTTGGGTCCAAGGAGTGAAGGACACGCTGGCATGGCTGGAGGCAGGGCGTCCCTCACTCGTCGGGATGGGGGCGGGGGCCCGCCCGTGAGTGAGACCGTAACGGCGCCCACCGGCGTCAAGCTGGGGGCGGTTCTGGCGTTTGCGATCGTGGCCGGGACACTCAGTTGGGCGATTGCCCGTGCGGCCCTCGTGGGAGCCAGGCCCTCATTTCTCGTCTCCTTCACTTTCCTGGGCATCGCGACGGCGCTCGTGGCGCCGAGACTCGTGCGGCAGCGAGTCGCGGCACTTGGCCTGACCATCGGGGACTGGAAAACCGGACGCTGGCTGCTCCTGGCGGGGATACCCGTGGCGTTGTTGGTGGGATTCCTGAGTGCGGATTCCCCCGCCTTGGCCGCCGAATACCCCCTGGGCCCGGTCACCCGTGACTTGGGCTCTTTCCTTCCCCATGCGCTAGGGTATCTGGTCTACTACGTGGGGTTCGAGTTCTTCTTCCGGGGCTTCCTCCTGCTCGGTCTCGAGGAGCGCCTCGGTGCCCGTCGCGCCAACCTGCTCCAGTCGGTCCTGGCGGTTATCATACACGCCGGCAAGCCGATCTCCGAAGTCGCGGCGGCGTTCCCGGGCAGCCTGGTCTTCGGTTGGCTGACGCTGCGAACGAGATCGATTTGGTATTCCGTCGCACTCCACTGGTTGGTGGGAGTGAGCCTGGACTGGTACATTATCGCTGGGCCGTAAGTTGCTATCGCACAAGTCCCTAGCCGATTAACCTGCGCTAAAGTAGCTTGCGACGATTCTGTTGCACGCAACCGACTTCGGCCTCGAGAACAAAAAACCCTGTGCGAATCGCCCTTTTTGCTGAGACATACCTACCCCAACGCAACGGCGTCGCGCTGATCCTCGACCGGCTGGTCACACGCCTTTCGCAAGAGGGAAGCGAGGTCTTGGTAGTCGCTCCGGCGTCTTGGCGACCCAAGGGTGACGTTGTGCTCCCACCGGGGGTACAACTGGTCCGGGTGCCGGGCATGCCACTGCCACGCTACCCGGACCTGACCCTGGCGATCCCTTTCCTACCGGGGGTGTTGCGCGCCGTTCGGGAGTTCCAGCCGGATGTCATCCATCTGGTAACGGAATACTCGATCGGACTTACGGGACTCCGCGTAGCCCGGCGGCTCGGCGTGCCGGCGGTGGCCTCGTTCCACACGAACATTCCCGGGTGCCTGCCGTACTACGGGTTTGCGTGGGCCAGCAACATGTGCTGGCGATACCTGCGTTGGTTCCACAACCAGGCGGAGCTCACGTTCTGTCCGTCGGAGACGAACCGCCGTGTTCTCACCCGGCACGGGTTCGAGAACGTGCGCATCTGGGCCCGGGGCGTCGATACGGATCGCTTCACCCCTACACACCGCAACACGGCGACGCGGGAGAAACACGGACCGGTGGAGGCGATGCACCTGCTGTACGTGGGCCGGCTGACACCGGAAAAGGATCTGCCGGTTCTCTTCGAAGCCTATCAACGGGTGGCGGCGTCCAACCCCAGGCGGCCGGTTCACCTGGTGCTGGCCGGGGACGGCGCGTACTCGGACCGGATGAGGGCACGAGCCCCGGCCGGCGTGACATTCGCCGGATATTTGGAGGGCAAGGCCCTGAGCGAGACATATTCGTCGGCCGACGTGTTCGTATTCCCGTCTCGGGTGGAAACATTGGGTAACGTGGTGCTGGAGGCCTTGGCGTCGGGGTTGCCGGTCGTGGCGGCGGCCGAAGGCGGCACGGTAGAGAACGTGCACGACGGCTTGAACGGACTCCTGTGCGCGCCGGGAGACCCCCGCGATCTCGCCCGTGGCATCATGCAGCTCGTCGACGAACCCAACCTGCGGACGAACCTGGCCCGGAACGCCCGTGCCTGGGCCGAGAAGCGGACATGGGATGCGGCCTTCGCACCCCTACTGGCGAGCTACGAGGAGCTGGCGAAACACTGAAGCTTCTCGACCTCACGGAATTCTACTCACCCATGGGCGGCGGGGTTCGCACATACCTCACCGCGAAGGCCCGATGGCTTCAGGGCCAACCGGACATCGAGCATGTGGTGGTCATCCCATCGGACAAGGCTGTGGTCGAGCGGTGGTACGACTCGATCGTGCACCGAGTGTCAGGACCGTCGGTTCCGGCAAGCCCCGGCTATCACTTTCTGATCGCGCCCCGGAAGATCCGGGGTATCGTGGAGCGGGAGCGACCCGACATCGTCGAAGTGGGAAGCCCCTACCTCGCACCATGGCTAGCTCGATACGCGAATCGCCGCCTGTCCGCCCGGCTGGTCGGTTTCTTCCATATGGATCTGCGGGGAATAGTGGTGCATCACGTTCTGCGATCCGCGCCCAAACCCGTCTCCCGAGGGGCCGGGCGTGTGTTCGGGGCGTATCTCCGGCACGTTTACCGGCCATACGAGTGCACGATCGCCGCCTCCGGGGCGGCGGAACGAGCGCTGAGGGAGATCGGTGTGGAGCGGGTTCGGCTCGTACCCCTTGGCGTGGACGCCGAGCTCTTCACTCCGAACCGGCGCGATCCCGAATGGCGTGCGAGGGCCGGGGCTCGTGACCGTCAGGTGGTTGGGTTGTACGTGGGCCGCCTGGCGACGGAGAAGAGACTCGAGACGATCCTGGCGGCTCTCCCCCGCCTACACGATGCCACCGGACTCAAGATGGTGTTCGTCGGGGAGGGACACCTGCGGGAGGAATTCCGCCGGTTTGCCCGGGCCCATCCCGACCTGCTCGCGGTGCTTCCGTACGCCGACGACCGGGGGGAACTCGCCCGGGCATACGCCAGCTCCGATCTGTACTTCGCGCCCTTTCCCCACGAGACGTTCGGCCTGTCGGCCGTGGAAGCGCTGGCGAGTGGGCTTCCCATAGTCGGCGTCGCCGCCGGCGGCATGTTGGACCTGCTACAGGGAGCCGACTGGAGCCGAACGTACGGCCCGGGAGACCCGGCCGCGCTCGGGAAGGCTGCGGAGGAACTGATCGAACGGGGCTTGCCGAGTCTCGGCAAGAGAGCCCGGGCGCACGCGGTGGCCACGTTTGGCTGGGATCGAACGTTCAAGAAGATGTTTGATATCTACCGCAAGCTGGGCCGCTAGCCACGGGCCCCTCTATTCTGCCGCCAAAGCATCTCGGTATGAGACCACCTCTCTCGTGGCGAGGAGCCGTTCGAGTGTGGCCCTGAGCGATCGGGCAACGGACGGGACATCGATGTCGGGAGGATGGATGGCGACGCGAACGACGGAACGGGAGCGCTCCATTCGGAGCCGCAGTGCGGCGACGCCCACGGTTGCGACAGACCGCCACGGCTTCGCCGTACTCCAGCTCAATGCCGGCGCGAACAGACGCCTGCCCGATACCGCGTCTCCGATTATCCAAAACCCTTCGGTTATCGCCAGACCTCGCTCCCGGAGCAGGTTCATCGTGCCGGGCCCGAAGAGCCAGGCCGGGGGAACGAACCCCACCGGACTCAGGCCCCACGCCTCGAGAACTTCGATCCCACGATCGATGCGCCGCCGGGCCTCCCCAAGCTCCAACATCATGAACTCCCCGGAGCTTGCGGTGCGTCCCGCCACCTTGATCCGCTGGACGAGGGATCGCCGATGACCGGCTTCGTCGTGCCTGAAGCCGTGGAGGAAAATCTCGGCGCCGGCTTCCCGCCGTCTGCGCAGATCTCGAAGGAAACGGGGATGGGATTCCAACGGCCACTCGCCATGCCAATCCGGAACAACCAGAAGCGCAAAGCCGGTGACGCCGAGGTCGTCGAGGAGGGTGAAGATCTTGTCGCACCGGGCGGCGTGGGCGGGTGTGACGTCGTGAACGGCCACCAGAAGCCTCTTCACGGCCCTGCTTCAACCGTGCGTTTGGAGGACAAGACGGACCGCAAGAAAAGCGCGCCGCCCAGACCCGCTCCGATTCCCAGGGTGTAGACACGCCACAGCAGCAACAGGGAGACGACTCGCGCGGCGCCCAAACTCGGCGCGAACCCGACGGCAAAGCCCAGCTCGACGGCACCGGCGCCAGAGGGGGTAGGCAGCACCAACTGGCTGTAGAGAAGGGCGAACGAGGCCAAGACGACACCACCCATGTCAACCACATCTCTCGTCGGGAAGAGCAACACGGGAAGGACGGCCACCCGGGCCGACATGCTAGCCGCCGTGATTGCGCCGGCACCAAGCACGGTGGCGATTCTCATTCGACGCAGGTGTCCCCATGCTTCAGCCAGCGACCCACCCAAAGCCCGTGGATGGCGGCGGCGATACCGGTGGGCGGCCCAAGCCGCGGCCGCAAACAACAACAAGACCACGAGAAGCCACGGCAGCACGTCGCCCGAGACGAGTTTCGGAACCATGGCCTTCACGCCCCGGACCCCATGGCCACCCTGTGTGGCGGCCAATCCCACCGATGCCGCCAGTATGATCACCCAGTCGATGCCTCGCTCGGCTCCCAGTGCGACGATTGCCGCCGGCGTGCCGACGCCGGAACGACGAAACCCGAGAAACCTCGCCGGGTCGCCCCCGAGACGCGCCGGCGTCACCGCCGAAGCCGCCTCACCGTAGGCATTCAGCGTCACTGTCTGCCAAAATGTGGGAACTGTCTCGCCCGGCACGAGCAAACGGATTCGCCAGGCCCGAATGGCGATATCGATTACCACGAGACACAGAGCGACTAGGTGAGCAAGGAATAGTTCGTTCATCTCTCGCCGAGTCTTTTCCCACGAACGCCGGGCCACCAATTCCAACGTCCGGCGATGTGCATGAAAGCCGGCACCAACACCATCCGAATCAACGTCACATCGAGGAGGACGGCCACGGCCAGGCCGAATCCCAAGAGCTGCACGATCATCACACGGGAGAAGGCGAAGGCTCCGAACACAATGACCATGATCGCCGCCGCGCTGGTGATGACCGACGCGGTGGCGCCAACCCCCTCCATGGTGGCCCGCTCATTCTCTCGGGTGCGGTCGAATACCTCCTTAATACGAGAAAGGAGGAACACCTCGTAGTCCATGCTCAGGCCGAAGGCGATGCAGAACACCAACACCAGGACAGCCATGAGGACGGCCTCTGCTGGGCCGGCGAGGCCGAAAATGGCGGAGCCGAAGCCTCGCTGGAAGACGAGCACAATCAGGCCGAAGGCCCCGGCTACGGAGAGGCCGTTCATGAGCACCGCCTTGATCGGCACCAACACCGAGCGGAAAGCCAATCCCAGGGCGACGGCGGTGACGGCCAACACGAGCCCTATCAATATCGGGAAGGCCTCCACGAGGTGTTGCTCCTCATCCACCCCGGCAGCGGCAAAGCCGCCGACCTTGATCACCACCCCACCCAAGCCCCGGGGCCCGGCTGCGGCGAGAGCGCGAACGGCCCGCACGACGCCTGCCGCGCCGTTGGCGCTGGTGGTGTCTGCGAGAATGACGTCCATCAGGACGGTGCGCCCGTCCTCGGAAAGGTACGCCTCCAGGAACTCGGGGTTGCGCTCCCTGGCCCGGGCCAGATTGCCGTACAGAAATGCGTACTCGAGAAGAGAGGTGCCAGGGCTCACATCGACCGGGCTCAGCACGTCAGCGACGCGGGGATCGGCGCGCAGGGAATCGGAGAATCGCTTGAGGTGGCTCAGGTGACGGGTGCCGACGATACGCTCCCCTTCGGGGGCCTGGAGGACCACCCGAATGGGAAGCAGGGAGCCCCGGGAACGAATCGTTCCCAGCGTTTCGGCTCCGAGCATAGACTCGGTGCCCCGGGGAAACCAGCCCTGGCGGGGGACGCCGATATTGAGGTGGACGACGGGCCAGGTGAGGATCGCCATGAGGAGGAGGCCCACCGCCATGGCCGGCCACTTACGATGCCCGAGAAATCTGCCCCAGCGGGCCCATAGCGCGGGAGCGTGGTACCAGGTCAGGCGCCGGGCGAGCCACCGGGGCCAATCGACGCGGGGCCCCAGGAACACGAGCGCGGGAGGCAGGAGCGTCGTGGCCAACAACACTGCCGCCGTCACGACCAGGAGACCGCCGATTCCCACCGATCGGGTCTCGGTGGCCGGTGTGAGCAGTAGGGAGGCGAATCCGATGAGGACCGTCCCACCGCTGATTACCACCGCGCGCCCCGCCGTGCCCAGAGTGCGGACGGCTGCCTCTGGCGCCTCGAGGCCGCGTTTCACCTCCTCCCTGAATCGCATGGTCACCAGGAGCGAGTAATCGATGCCCACTCCCAGCCCTATCATGGTGACGATGGGGAGCACGAACGCAGACATCGGCAAGAACAGCGCCGCGACATGTACGGCCGCCAGGGCGCAGGCGATGGCCAACACGCCGACTACGAGGGGAAGCAAAGCGGCGGTCACCGCCCCGAAGGCGAGGAGCAACACGACCGCCGCGGGCACGAGAGCCCGCAACTCTCCCCGCCGGGCGTCCTGGGCGCTCAGGGTAAGGGTGTCCCACTCCAAGGCGGGCTCGCCGGTGACGTGAATCTCGTACTCTGCGGAAGACGGATGGATCGATGCCGCCCGGCGAATGGCGGCACGAAAGGCGGGGACCGTTCGAGTCGCCGTATCGGCATGCTCGGCATCGATCGAGGCCAGCAAAAATGTCGCGTGCCTGCCGGCCCTGACAAAATCCGACCGCCTGGCGGTTAGGTAGGAGAAGACCCGATCGATATACGGCTCGCCGATCGCCGCCGCGGACAGCGCTTCGATCAACGATCGGAACGGCGCGCTCTCCACCGGAACGGGGCCGGTAACGGTCACCGCCATGAACTTCGCGATGGGCCGCGGGAGCGACCGGCGGATCATCGCCCGAGCTTCTTGGGTTTCGCTGGGGCGGGCGGAGCGGCCTCCCACCGCGAGTACCTCTCCCACGCGGGCTGCTCTGGGCACGGCAAACCCGGCGACGACGATCCAGCCAATGACGAGGGGGACGCGGAAACGGATTATCGCAGGCGCCGGGCCCCGGGAAAGTCCGCTCTCCGCCCGCGGACTCTTCCCCACCCGGCTCACCACTAGCGGCTTATCCGGCGGGGCAAGTCCAGCCCGAACCGGGCTTCCACGACGGCGGAAAAGTCGGAGCGCTTACTCCCGAGAGAGTGGCCGGCGTCCCGAACGAAATTCTCCCCTACGCTCCAGGTGATCCAAACGTGCCGGTTGGGTTGGTAGCGGCCGGCAAGCTCGAAGCGATAAGTGGTCTCCGTCACCCCGAGAAAGATGGCCGGCTGCCCACGAAGAACATTTATGGGCTCGCGAATGTTGCCCTCTCCTTGCCGCTGCACAATTACCCCCGGCGTGAGCCGCAGGCCGGGGGCGGGTGTGAAGATATCGGAACGAATGGAGAGCACGTCGTAATCCCCGAAGTTCGGACCCAGACCCCGATTCAGGAACGTATAGCGATCGGTAGCGGCGTCTATCGTCCGGTACGCGAATGCCGAGACCCGTTCGTAGTCAACTGAGACCTCCACCCGTTCGTCCAGGCCGGTGAGACGGATACCCAGGGAGAACGCATATCGGGTCGGCGCGCGCCGCGGACCTGTCGGATCGACGGGATTCACGCCCGGGTTGATGATGATATCGTCCAGCACGCCCTCGGCCCGAATCATGAAGTCATCCGCCTGGTACCACACTTGGGCGTCGAGCAGCAGGTTCTGGAAGACATCAGCCGGTTCGTTGTCGAGCTCGAAGAAGAACAGCTCCACTGGATTGAGGTAGCGGAGTTGGGGACCTCCGGTCACGCTGGCATAGAGGATCGCCTGTCCAAAAGACAGGCCCAGACGATCGGTGGTGTAATCCACCCGTTGTGCCGCCAGGTAGCGCTTATGGCCGGCGATAGTGTCCAATTCACCGGTGAACGAGTTGAGTGTGAACCGACCCAGCTTCAGCTCCAGTCCGAGCTGTGAATAGGCGGCGGGCTCGGCGGATACCATCAAGCCTCGGGTCCCCAGGGCCGACCAGTTGCGCAGCAAGCGGCCGACGGTGACGGCGCCATGTGGGAACTGTACCGAGAGGTAGGCGTTGTCCGAACGACCTCCCCTCTGCTGCCCGGGGTCGAGACCGTCGGGCTCGTCGTTGAAGTGTAGGTCACCCAGCAAGCGGGTCTCGATGGCAATGGGACCAGACTCGGCCCAGAGGGCCGCCGTATAACGGGGCCAAATGCCCTCGTCGCCAAGGGGCCGCAAGACGTCGAGTCGTTGGCTGGTCGAGGCGCGCCCCCCGGCGGTGAAGCGAAGCCCCCAGCCACGCGCCTCCCGCCCCGCAATCCGGTCGATCTCTGCCCGAAACTCTTCGCGCAGCAGCCGCACCCAGCGGGCGACCGGCCCGGCGAGTGTATCCGGCTCCAAGGCGGCCAGTCCCCGGGCCACGTCGATGCGGCGATAGGGTTGGATCAGGGGGTTGAGGTTCACCAGGTAGCCCCGACTCCGGAGCCGGTGGATCGGTTCGTAGGCCCAATGGCCCATCGGGAGGTTCCGGGAGGCTCGTTCGGCAGAGCCTGCCTGGGCAACCAGCGGCCGGGGGATCGCTACGCCAACCGCGAAGAGCAACACCCAGATCCACGCAGCCGGCCGCGCTCTCAGCACGCACATTTCAATTCGAGACATTCGCTCCAATGACGAGCAAGGAATGAGAGCCCTGGCTCTCTGCGAGAAGGGATTAATCATAGATTGAGAATGCATCGATGCCAAGCAGCGACGTCCGTCACGCAACCGCTTGGCTCAAACGGTTCCTGAGTCGCTTGCGGCTCTTGATGAGAGGGCGGCTCTCATGGCGGGCAGGAAGCTTAACGGCTCAGCCTGCCGCCTGCCTCCCGCTTTGGTATGATTCAACCAGCTCGACGAACTTGGTCTTGAGTTCATCGACGGCCGGTGGTTCCAGGGCCGAAACGAACACCGCGTCCTCGTATTGGTGTACAGCCCGAGCGCGCAGCTCGTCTCCGTCCGGGACCCGATCCATCTTATTGAACACGTGAACCACGCGGCGACCGTTGAGGCTCAGGTCTCCCAGGGTTCGATCCACCACCGCCACCTGCTCTTCCCAATCCGGGTGCGCGGCGTCGATGACGTGGAGCAACACGTCCGCCCGGGACGCCTCCTCCAGTGTGGCCTTGAAGCTAGCCACCAGGTCGTGGGGGAGCTTGCGAATGAAGCCTACGGTGTCGGTCAGGCGGATCTTGCCCTTGGGCGGCACGAACACCTCCCGGGCAACCGTGTCGAGTGTGGCGAAGAGCCTGTCCTCTACAAACACGTCGGCGCCCGACAGGGCCCGTAGCAAACTCGATTTCCCGGCGTTGGTGTAGCCCACCAGCGCGGCACTGAGAATTCCGCGGCGTTCGTGTCCCTTGCGAAGAACGTCCCGGTGCCGCCCCACGTCCTCGAGCTTCCTCTTGAGCTGTCCTATCTTGCGCCGAATGAGGCGCCGGTCGGTCTCGATCTGCGTCTCGCCCGGTCCCCTGAGGCCGATGCCGCCTCGGATACGCGAGAGGTGGGTCCACATGCGGGCCAGCCGGGGGAGAAGGTATTCCATTTGCGCCAGCTCCACCTGCATCTTGGCCTCGTTGGTGCGAGCCCGTGTGGCGAAGATGTCGAGAATCAGCTCGGCCCGGTCCATCAGTCGCACCTCGAGGGCGTCCTCCAGGCTCTTCCCCTGCATCGGTGAAAGCTCCTCGTCGAAGATGACCAAGGTTGCGTCGCACGAGGCCACCATATCTCCGAGTTCTTCCAGCTTGCCAGAACCGATCAACAGCTTCGGCGAGATCTTCCGGAGGCGTTGAATCACTCTGCCCGCGACTTCAGCACCGGCGGTGTCGGCCAGCCGTTGGAGTTCGTCGAGGTGCTCTTCGGCGTGGAGTTCGTGGTCGGAGCCCCGCAGCGGGGCGGAAACGAGGATGGCTCGTTCGAGGGGTGGTTGGATTTCGATCATGAAGGTTGGCAGAGACCTCGGGCTTGGCTCACCGTAAATATAGCCGACTCAGACGATCGAGCGTGGGGCATGACGATTTGCTTTGTGGTACAAAGTACTTTACCTTGGGCCGTGGTTGAACCGGTCCGGGAACTGCTTGCGACGGGGTATCCCCTTGACCTACTTTCAGTTGCGTTTCATTTTTAGGCGCCTGTTTGCAACCCAATTCGCACTACTCAATCACTCGGAGAAGATCGTTGCTGAAAGCATCAGGAAGGCTGCTTAGGCCCCTGCTGGTGGCACTCACGGTGGTGATGTCGTACGGTGTGCCGACCGGTGCTCAGGATTTGACCCAGCTCCTAGGAGGGATGAGCCCGACCCAAATCGCTGAGTTGCTGCGGCAGAACCCTCAACTGCAAGACTTGGTGCGGGCGCGAATAGCAGGGTCCGGCCTGCAGTTGCAGGACGTTCGCGATCAGCTTGCCGGAACAGGCCTTTCGTTGGATGCCTTCCTTGAAGGACGCAACGTCGATCCGGCATTCTTCAACCCCAACACACTTCGTGCGATTTCCCTCCTGGGTGTGAATGCGTTTGGGATACCAGATTCGCTCCTTGCGCAACATGATACCACTGCCTTGCGACTGGAGGCAGACTCGCTTAGGGCAGATTCCATCGCACGCGATGCTGCGGCCAGCAAGGAGTTGAGACTGTTTGGGCTTGATGTTTTGCGTCAGCCAACTACTCGATTCCAGCCTCCCGTGACTGGACCAGTCGACGGCTCCTACCGGCTGGGACCTGGAGACATCCTGGTATTGGTTTTGACTGGTGGGGTCGAGCTAACGCAGATACTCGAGGTTACGACCCCCGGTTTCGTGCTGATCCCCAGAGTCGGCCAGATCTATGTGAATTCTTTGAGTCTGGATCAGTTCAGGAGCGTCTTGTACGACCGCCTGGGGTCGGTATTCTCCGGAATCAGTCGGGCGCCAAATCCCGCAACGCAGTTTGACATAGTGGTAGCGAAAGTGCGGGTGCAAACGGTTCGTGTCCTGGGCGAAGTGGCAAGGCCCGGATCGTTTCAGGTGGCGGCTACTGGAGGTGTGCTTTCGGCGCTGTACGAGGCAGGCGGTCTTCTCGAACTCGGGAACTTTCGCGGAGTCGAGGCGCGCCGCGGAAAGGACCTTGTCGCAATCATCGACCTGTACGAATACCTGCTTCACGGAACGGTTACAAACGAGGTTCGGTTGCAGCCTGGCGACGTAATCTTCGTTCCGGTACACGGGCCGCGCGTCACCATCGCCGGGGAAGTGATGCGACCGGGCATTTACGAACTGAAGCCCGGGGAGACTCTCAGCGATCTGATCGCCCTTGCGGGAGGGCTCAAGCCCATAGCCACGACTGAGACAGTAACCATCGACCGTATTCTTCCCCCTTTGGAACGGCCAGAACCAGGGCACACGAGGACTGTACTGACGGTCGATCTACAAAGCGTCTACGACTCCGCGGCTGCACCGGTTCCGCTTCAGGCAGCCGACAGCGTGACAGTTTTTGCCATAAAGGGCGGTCGTCGCAATGCGCTGACCATTGAGGGAAGTGTGTGGCAGCCCGGCATCTACCAATTGGAACCGGGCGCTCGCCTGTGGGACCTGATCGAAACAGCGGGTGGCCTACGGCCAGAAACTTACGAAGGACGGGTCCAGGTCTTGCGGACACTACCCGACTCTTCGAAGCAACTCTTGGGCTTCTTGCTCGACACGAGCGGCAACCCAGCTCCGGAGGCCAATCCGCTACTGCAAGAATCCGATGTCGTTACTGCCTTTTCCAAGATCGACTTTCGCCCGGTTCGGTCCGTCACAGTGGCAGGTGCGGTGGGACAGCCGGGTATAATCGAGTTCTCAGATTCAATGACTTTGCGAGACGCCATTCTCCTGGCTAGCGGCTTGACTGACGATGCCTATCTGCTCGCAGCAGAGGTCTCCCGGGTGCGGCCGGAGCAAGGCAGCTCTCCCGACTCGTTGGCGCTGATCCTACGCGTGCCCCTCGACTCATCCTACGTAGTCGATCCATCCGGCTACATCAAGCGCCCTGTAGGAAACGGCAATGGGACTCGCTTCATCTTGAACCCCTACGACAACATATTCGTCCGGCGGCAACCGGGATGGGAGGTTCAGCGGAACGTCAGCGTTACGGGTGAGGTGGAGTTTCCAGGCGTGTACACCTTGGCCGTGAAAAGCGAGCGGCTTTCACGCCTTCTGGAACGCGCGGGGGGTCTGACAACTGAGGCCTACCCGAACGCGATACAATTTTTCCGACGCGAGGGCGCCATCGGAAGAGTTGCAATCGATCTACCCTCGGTGTTGGGGAATCCCGGGCACCGAGACAACCTCATCCTCGCCCCCGGAGATTCGATTCACATTCCCCGTTATATCCCCACCGTAAATGTCCAGGGGGCGGTAAACTTTCCATCCAGCGTGACCTATATGCCGGGAAAAGGCATATCGTATTACCTCGACGCCGCGGGTGGAGTGAATTACCAAGGAGACAAGGGGAAAGCCTTTGTGCAACAACCCAACGGGCTGACCCGGCGCGGAGGCAGGCCACTGGCAGGGGCGGTGATCATGGTTCCGGAAAAAAATCCAAACGCTCGGGGGCTCCAGACACTGCTGCCGTTTTTCAGCGCATTTGTGTCGATCATCGCAACGACGGCGACGTTGATCATCGCAATCAACCGCTGAGACAAGCCGCGGTACTCCTTAACTACAGAGGTAGCGAAGCCCGATGCAGGTTCCGTTCTTTCGGTATCCGCACGTATACGATGAGCATCGCGTAGACATCGAGCAAGCGTTGCTCCGAACAGCCGCTTCTGGCTCGTACATCATGCAGCAGGAGCTTCGCGAGTTCGAGGAACGGTTGGCGGAGTATTGCGGAGTTCACCACGCCGTGGGCGTGGCCAATGCTACCGACGGGCTGGAACTGAACCTGCGGGTGGCCGGTGTGGGTCCTGGTGACGAGGTGTTGTTGCCGTCCCACACGTTCGTGGCAACTGCAGCGGCAGTCGTCGCGGTAGGCGCCAAGCCCGTGTTTGCGGAGATTGGCCCGGATCACCTCATCGATCCGGACGACATCGAACACCGCATCACCGAACGCATGACGGCCATCATGCCCGCTCAACTCAATGGCCGCACTGCCGACATGGAGCGGATCACGGCGATTGCCGAGCGGCACGGACTTAAAATTGTGGAGGACAGCGCTCAGGGTCTGGGGTCACGATTCTGTGGACGGATGGCCGGTACCTTCGGCGTTGCCGGAGTCTTCAGCTTCTATCCAGCCAAGATTCTGGGTGCTCTCGGAGATGGAGGCGCGGTGGTTACCGATGATGAGGAAGTCGCTCAAACCCTCCGCGAACTCCGTGACCACGGTCGAGACGAGGCCGGTGAAGTCGTCCGGTGGGGACGGAACTCACGGCTCGACAATCTTCAGGCAGCAGTTCTGCTGGTAAAGCTTGCCAGGATCGACGAGGCCATAACAACGAGACGTCGCCTTGGGGCCAGATACCATCAGGGGCTGAATGACATAGCCGAGCTGGTCCTGCCCCCTCCACCGGACGAATCGTCCGGTGCCGTTCACTACGATGTCTTCCAAAATTACGAGGTCGAGGCAGACGAGAGGGACCGCTTGCGCCACCATCTCAGGGATCGGGGAGTTGGCACGCTGCTCCAATGGAGCGGTAAGGGCGTACATCAATTCTCGGCGCTGAGCATCAGCCAATCCTTGCCGAGGACGGAAGCCATTATGAATCGTTCGATGATGCTGCCGATGAACACATCGCTGACCGATGACGAGATCGACTACATTTGTGAGGAGATCGCGGCGTTCTATGGAAATACCTGAGCACAACCGCACTGCGCTTGCACTTGGGAGGGTCTGCTGAAACGGGCGCTGGACTTCCTGGCGAGCGGAATGGGCATCCTTCTCCTCTCCCCCATCGTAGCGCTGGTTTGTTTCCTCGTTTGGGTAGAAGATCGCCACTCACCTTTCTACATTGCGCCTCGTGTGGGACGAGCCGGCCGGCGATTCAAAATGGTCAAGCTTCGCTCGATGACTGTCGATGCCGACAAGAGCAGAATCGACTCGACAGCAAGAGGGGATGAGCGGATCACTCGCATCGGACACGTGATACGGAAATTTAAGCTGGACGAACTATCTCAGCTCTGGAACGTGTTGATTGGTGACATGAGCTTGGTTGGCCCGCGACCACAGATTGAGAGTGACGTCCAGTTCTATACCCAATTGGAACGCCAGCTACTCGATGTGCGTCCTGGGATCACCGATTTCGCTTCGATTGTATTTGCCGACGAGGGCGACATTCTCGAGGGCACGCCGGATCCGGATCTGCGGTACAACCAGCTGATCCGCCCGTGGAAGAGCCGTTTCGGGCTGCACTATATCGCGAGTCGAGGCTTTTTCCTCGACGTTTGTTTGATTCTCGTCACACTGCTCAATGTATTCTCGAGACGCCGGGCGTTGGCAGCGGTTGCGGTATTGCTAGAGAGAACAGGAGCTGAGCCGTCCCTCATCGCGGTTGCGCGTCGCAACGACCCGCTCGTGCCCGCCCCTCCATCCGGCGCTGACGAGATCGTTCGCACCCGAGTTCCAAATGCCGGATCCGCCTCATAGATTACAAGGCTTTGCGCCACCTGACACGGATCACGGCGGGCCACTCACAGACTCGGCTGGGCAAGGGATGTCCGAACGACTTCAACCAGAGAAAATTCGAAAGCTGGCCAGGGACATCAGGCTCGCTTCCCTGCGTATGATCTCGACGGGCGGTTCCTCACACATCGGTTCCGTTTTTTCATCAGTTGAGATCCTCGCCTGTCTCTACGGCAGCGTAATGCGCGTGCGTCCAGCAGAGCCCGATTGGCCGGAGCGGGATCGTTTCGTAATGAGCAAGGGCCACGCAGCTGCGGGTCTCTACGTCACGCTCGCACTTCGCGGGTTTTTCCCGCGCGAGCGACTGGAACAGTTTTACGTGGATGGCGGAACGCTCGTAGGGCACCTGACGCACAAGGACGTGCCGGGCGTCGAGGTGTCGACCGGTGCCCTAGGTCACGGTTTGGCGCTGGCAGTGGGCTTGGCTACCGGCGCTCAACGGCTCGCGGCATCCTGGCGCGTTTTTGCGCTCTTGAGCGACGGAGAATGCGACGAAGGTTCCACCTGGGAAGCCGCCCTGCTAGCGCCGGCGTGGAAGCTGAGCAACCTGACAGTGATCGTCGACTACAACAAGATCCAATCACTGGGTCGCGTCGACGAAGTCTTGCCGCTGGAACCTTTCGCGGATAAATGGAAGGCGTTTGGATGGGCCACGCGGGAGGTTGACGGGCACGACGTGAGCGCCCTGGTGGAATCACTCGACAGCGAATCTTGGCCTTCCGAGAGTCAGCCACGTTGCGTGATTGCACACACTATAAAGGGAAAAGGTGTTTCGTTCATGGAGGACGATCTGCTGTGGCACTACCGCTCTCCGCAGGGTGAGGAGTTCGAGCGGGCGCTCGCCGAACTGCAGCGGCTAGCATGAGGGACACCTTCATCCGCGTGCTGCTCGAGATTGCGAGAGAGAACCCGCGAGTCATCCTGATGACCGGTGACCTGGGTTTCAAGGTGCTCGACGAGTTTCGCGCCGAATGTCCCAAGCAGTTTTACAATGTCGGCGTCGCCGAGCAGAACCTCACGGGCGTTGCTGCTGGCCTAGCGCTCAGCGGCCACGTGGTGTTCACCTACAGCATCGGTAATTTCCCCACCCTGCGCTGCCTCGAGCAGGTCCGGAACGACGTTTGCTATCACGACGCCAACGTGAAAATCGTCACCGTGGGCGGGGGGATGGCGTACGGCGCGCTTGGCATCTCCCATTTCGCCACCGAGGACCTGGCGACCTTACGGGCTCTGCCTGGAATGACCGTGGTGGCTCCGGGCGATCCAGTAGAAGTCGAAAAACTCTTGCCCCAGATCATCGACCAACCCGGACCGGTCTATTTCCGGCTGGGCAGAGCTGGAGAAAAGCGGATCCACGACCCAACGACGGAAGTCATCCTCGGCCAACCGACGCAAGCTCGGGCTGGCGGCGACGTTCTGCTGTTGACGACCGGTGGGATGCTTCCGGTTGCTCTGGAAGCTGCCGAGATGCTCGTGCATAACGACATCGACGCGGCCGTTGTGAGCGTACATACACTGAAGCCACTCGACGGCGACACCATCTGCAACCTCGCGTCTCGCTTCTCTGCGGTCATTACCTGTGAGGAACACACGGTACTCGGCGGGCTCGGTGGTGCCGTGGCCGAAGTCCTGCTCGAAGCGGGAGTGACACCCGTCTACCGACGCTTCGGTCTGCGCTCGGGATTCCCGATCGGTGTCGGGTCCCAGGAGTTTCTCCGAGCCGCCAACGGCCTCGACGCCATTGCACTCGGTGACATGGTGCGGTCCCTGCTCAAACCTGCGGCTCCGCCGCTGACTCGGATCCGAAAGACCGGCACGTGAACGTCTGGGTGGTAACGGTGGGCGAGCCACTCCCGATTGACTCCAACCACGAACGATTGTTGCGGGCGGGCCTCCTGTCGAATCTCCTAAGCGATTTGGGGCACAATGTACTCTGGTGGTCCTCTACATTCGACCACGGGCAGAAGCGGCACCGACACGATCGGGATACTCGGATCTCCGTGGCCCCCGGGCTAACACTCCAGCTGCTGCACGGCCTGGCGTATCCGGCCAACGTATCCGTACGCCGACTTCTCAACCACAGGCAGGTTGCCAAACGCTTCGCGGCCCTCGCCCCCAGAGAACCTCCACCCGACGTAATCCTCACAAGCATGCCCACCGTCGAGCTTGCAGGCGCAACCGTTGAGTACGCCAGGTCGCACTCAGTCCCGGTGGTGGTGGACATTCGAGACCTCTGGCCGGATGCCATCACCGGCACCGTACCTCTGGCCCTACGGCCTGCCGTCCAACTCGCGCTCTTGCCCATGTACCGGACGCTCCACCGGACATTGGCACGCGCCTCCGCCCTGGTTGGGGTGTCACCTTCCTATCTCAACTGGGGACTCCAACGTGCCAGGCGCCAAGCTGGCCCGCTCGACCGTGTCTTCACGCACGGCTATCCCGCCGTGGACCGCGAGACCGGCGACCCAGGGAAGGCAGCCGAGGAGTTGCAGCGGCGAGGCGTCGATCCCAAGAAGAAAATCGTCTGGTTCGTGGGCATGTTTGGACGATGCTACGACCTCAGCACCGTGATCGGTGCCGCCCGGCGGATTCAGGAAGCGCGCCAAGACCAGGTACAGTTCGTGTTGAGCGGATGGGGCCCCAAGGCAGCTCGGTGGACAGCGGAAGCGCGTGGACTCTCCAATGTTGTTTTCACGCGATGGGTCAACCAACCACAGCTACGCTATCTGCTGTCGGTAGCCTGGGTGGGTCTGGTGGCATACGCGCCCACCGCACCGCAAAGCTACCCCAACAAACTCTTCGAGTACCTCAGCGGAGGGCTGCCCGTGCTCTCCAGCCTCACCACCGATACCGCCGAGTTGCTCGCCCGGCACCGCTGTGGCCTCACGTATCGGGCGGGGGATTCCAGGCAGCTGACTGAGCGGCTACAGTGCCTGCTGGCGAATCCGACGCTCCACAAGGAGCTTGCCGATAACGCGCGCGCCGCGTTCACGAGAGAGTTCTCGGCCACGTCCGTATATACCTCCATGGCGCAATATCTTTTGGATTTGGCGCGGACCCCAGGCGTCGCAGCGAACGCCCCCAGCGTCCCGGACGACGCCGAAGCCCATACGTGACCGTCTACGCCACCGTCACGGAGATTCCCGGCCAGGGTGCGACCGAGGAGCAGTTGGCCATGCTCCGCACCCGCTACGGGGTTGCTGGGGAACTCGTGCGCGATCATGACGCGCTGGAGGTCGCTTGTGGATCTGGCTTCGGACTCAGGTACCTCGCCAGCCGCGCCAAGCGAGTGGTGGGAGGCGATTTCGATGCACGCCTGGTGACGCTGGCGGCACGACACCGGAGCGAGTGGATCGACGTGGTTCGGATGGACGCTCACCAGCTGCCGTTTGGCGCGGGACGCTTCGATGTGGTGCTCCTGCTGGAGGCGTTGTATTACCTGTCGGATACGGCGTGCTTTCTCGGTGAGGCGCGGCGGGTGCTACGGCACGACGGTGTTCTGTTCGTTTGTTTCCCCAATCGTGACTGGAACGGTTTCAACCCGTCGCCCTTCAGTCGCCGGTACTACTCCCTGGAGGAGCTGGAAACGTTGCTGACAGAGGCGGGATTCGCCATGGAGGGCTATGCCGGGTTCCCGGCGCACGACAGCGGTTTGCACAATCGGCTCCTCCGCCGTCTCCGTCGAATTGCGGTGGCGCTGCGCTTGATTCCTAGAACCATGCGAGGAAAGGCTGTGCTCAAGCGATTGCTGTTCGGCCCGCTCCACCCCATTCCGAAGACGCTTCCGCCCACCTGGACGGCCAGTCTCAGCGACCTTCTGCCAGTCACGGCTGGGGTGACGCCCCGTGATCACAAGGTCCTTTACGTCCTCGCCAGACCGGCTTCGCCTGAGCCAATGGGACCGTGCTGAAACGTCCACTCGACCTCGCCTTGGCGCTGATCGGCCTACTGCTGCTACTCCCCGTGCTCGCTGGTCTAGCCTTATGGATCAAGGTCGACTCCCCCGGGCCCGTGTTCTATCGTGGCCCCCGGGTCGGACGTGGCGGCAAGGCCTTCAGGATCTTCAAGTTCCGCTCGATGAGGATGGATGCGGATCAGGGCCCCTCGTCCTCGGGCGTCGACGACCCGCGCATCACGCGCGTGGGGCGGTTCCTCCGTGCCCACAAGCTCGACGAGCTTCCACAACTCCTCAATGTCGTTCGCGGCGAGATGAGCCTGGTAGGCCCGCGACCGCAAGTCCAGTGGTCGGTGGAAAGGTACACACCCGGAGAGCGGGCCCTGCTCAGTGTGCGGCCCGGCATCACGGATTACGCCTCACTTCGGTTTCGCGACGAAGGCGAGATTCTCCGCGGCAGCGTCGATCCCGATCGGGAATACCTCGAGAGAATCGCTCCTGAGAAGATCCGCCTTGGCCTTCATTACGCGCAATATCACACCGTTGAGGTGGACTTGAAGATCCTGGTGGCAACCATGGGCTCTCTGGTCGGCGTCGATCCCGAATGGTGCCTGCCGCGCCCCGAGGACACCTAGCAGCATGAAACCCGTCTCAAATCACTTGGACAAGCCATGGCTACATTAAGACCCTTTCGGACCGAGTCCGAGATCCGCGTCGGCAAGCAAATCGCAGCCATCTTTGAAGCTTGCCCTGACGACACCGAGATTAGGCTGGAGAACTTCCCCAAGTACGCTCGTCGCCAATACTTGAAGCGTTTTTTGGCAATGTACGAGGTCTTCAAGCACGCCTTGCCAGTCAAGGGATCGGTCGTCGAGTGTGGGGTGTTCAAAGGGTTCGGGCTAATGACGTGGGCCAAGCTGAGTACGATCTTAGAACCGGAGAACCTGACACGCCGAATATACGGCTTCGACACGTTCGAGGGTTTCCCCAACGTGAGTGCGAAGGATCACGGCACCACTGACGCGGCTGCCGAGGGTGACTTCGAGGCCGGTTCCTACGACGAACTCATGCAACTCGTCCGCTGCTACGATGAAGACCGATTCTTGGGCCACATTCCCAAGGTTGAACTCATTCGAGGCGACATGACCAAGACGATCCCGGATTTCATCGAGCGGCATCCCCACTTGATCGTGAGCCTGCTGTTCATCGACTGTGATCTGTACGAGCCCACCAAGGCAGCGCTCGAGGCCTTCGTGCCACGCATGCCCCGCGGGGCGGTGTTGGCGTTCGACGAGCTTGACAATCCGAAGTGGCCAGGGGAAACGCTCGGTGCGCTGGAATCGGTGGGGCTTCGCACCCTGCGGCTGCGGCGTGTGGAGTGGGACCCCTACATCGCGTTCGCCGTGCTCGAGTAGCTCAACCCCAAGGTGCGTGGGAGGGTTCGGCGTCAACCGTAGTGTCTTCGCGTTTCTAGGGTAGCCTACTCGACCTCTGCCAATTCCCTATGGAGACCTGTGGTGTGAGGTGATGTATCAACAGTTCGGCGTGAAGACCATGTCATGACGCTTCAACAAAGGCAAACCCCCGAACGCTGCTGGGACGCTCGGGGCTAAGCGCGCGCGGATAGCAGTTCCGATCTCACGGCTGCCCAAGGACGCGGACAGGTACAGAGCTGTCGATTGTCGTACCGTAGCCGAGCTGGCCATGGCTGTTGGATCCCCAGCAGTAGGCGGTGCCACCGCTCGTAAGCACACACGTGTGATGCCCACCGGCGCTCAGCGACGTTAAAGTGATCCCGCTTACCGTGTCCGACACGCCGCCGCCGCCGGAAGGCAACAGCAGAACAGACGCAGCAGTCAGCAACAGTGGTCCAGACAAGATGACACGCAACCTGCAGTGCAGCAGGCTCAAGTCCATCGCCAAGCAGTACCTCCGGAATAATGCGCGCACGGTCAGACGACCGCGACATATGGGATGAGACGGTCGTTTCATTATTTGGACCATCCTCCAGACGATGGGAAGGCTCGGGCTCAGCGGTCTCGCGGGCGTCCTGCGGGGGCGTCGGTCTGCGGCGTCGCCAACGTGGGTCACCGATGGTGCTGTAATCTCAACTATGTGACGCGGCCCAAACGTGGGCAAGGGCGGTTCACACGCGGGAACTGGTACCCCCCTGGCCGTAGTCCGGCATCATGTTCAAAGACAAAAGCACCATGGCACGGCGAAGTCAGTTGCGTAAGCGATTGTTAGTCAATAACTTGGAGCTTACCACAGGTCCACTCCACATCCGGATTTAAAACTGACCACGGAATGCCACACCAACAAACAGGACTTACGACGTCGTTGATCGTAGTGAACTTTGGAACCCCGGAGCTTGTGGCACACCTCCTGACATCCCTTCAGAGGCACGAAGACGCGGACTGTGCGAATCTTGATGCTGAATCCGGCCTTTTCGGGCGAGGGGTATACCCACAACCTCTGCAATGCGCTGTCCGACTCGGGGCATGACGTCGATCTGTTCACCGGTCCGCATTTCCATGAGGTCAGCCAGGGGTGGGAGCGCATCTCGTACCGCCCGCTCATCCGCTTCTACCGGCATACCCAGCTAAGGACATACCGCGCGCGAGGAGCGGCTCGAGTCACGTGGCGGATCGTTCGGTTGCTGGGCCACGTCTGGAGCATGTTTCGCACCGTGGCGGCCGCGCGGCGATATGATCTAGTTCATGTCCATTTTCTTCCAGTCCCGCGCCTCGACGTCTGGTTTCTCAGTCTGATCGCGAAACGCAAGACGGTGGTCTATACGGCTCACAACCTCTACCCGCACGGCGCGTCACCGGACGGACCGGCTCACAGGCTCTTCTTCCGCATATACCACTCGGCCCACTACCTGATCGGTCACACACAAGACACTGTTGACGGTCTCATCCATCGGTTCGGGATTCCAGCCACAAAGGTGTCCTTGATTCCGAGCGGCAACTACAACCACTTGAGGAAACTCAGGCACATACCGTCACCCGAAGACCTAGGAATCGTTGATGATCGTCCGCTGATCCTCCTGGTCGGCCACCTCAGGGCGAACAAAGGGATAGACGTGCTCGTGGAAGCCGCCGCCGTTCTTCGCGACCGAGACATACCGTTTCGAGTTCTGATCGCGGGCTCTTCCCACATGGGCCTGGCATCCATCACGGACCGCGTGCACGCGCTCGGACTTGATGCGCTTGTGGAGGTTCGGCCCGGGTATATAGAGGAAGAGGCGTTTGCCGGCTACCTTCTCGCCGCAACGGTCGTGACCCTGCCGTACAAAACGATCGACCAGAGCGGCGTCGCCCTCGCCGCAGTGAGCCTGGGTTGTCCGATTGTGGTGAGTGATATCGCGGGCCTTGGCAAGATTGTCCGGGATTGCGACTGCGGTATTGCTGTGCCCGTCGGTGATCCGTCCGCCATCGCCGACGCCCTCGAACGAATCTTGTCCGAGAGAACATTGCGGGAGCAAATGGCAGAACGAGCGCGAATCTACGCGGACGGTTCGTTGGCCTGGGAGACCATCGCCGAAGCCACGCAGGCTGCCTACCGTAAGGCTGAGGATCAATGGTCGTCGTTCAAGTGATCATCACGACCGTGCCCGACGCAATCCGCCCCGTTGCCGGGCTCGGGTCCTCGCAGGCTCGGGAGGATCGCAGGTCGGCGCATACCGGCGACAGATTGAGCAGTTGCGGCTTCAAGACCGGATCGAGATGCACCTGGGGTTACATCGAGGAAGCATCCATTCCGACCTACTTCCGGGCTGCGACGGTGGTTGCACTGCCCTACACGAACATTGACCAGAGCGGAGCAGCTCTCACAGCCATGAGCTTGGGCACCCCGCTGGTGGCAAGCCGGATCGCGGGATTGGAGGAACTCATCACCGCGGCCGAATGCGGCAACCTCGTCCCGGTGGGAGATCCCGAAGCCCTGGCCACCGGCCTTGAGACACTCCTGGCGGATCCGGCCCTGCGCGAACGAATGGCGCGCAACGCCCGCTACTATGCTGAGACGGCTCTGTCCTGGGACAGGATCGCTGAGGCCACGCTGACCACGTACCACGCCATCCAAACAACAGCGGAGCCGGAATGATACCCGTCCTCATATTGGCCGGCACATTCGGCGGAGTGACTATCGGGAGACTCCTGTTTGGAAGGTGGTTCAACCACGTTACCCTATATTCGGGGATCTGGGGGATCACACTGCTCCTCGTTCAGGCGCATCTCATCCACTATTACCCAATCACGAACCAGGCCTGGGGTTACATCGTTCTCGCATGGGTGGAACTCCTACTCGGCGCTGTGGCGATCCGTTACTGGCTCGGCCATGCACCTCGGTCACGTCCTCAGGCCGATTACGATCAAGCTTCGCTCAAGGTTGTCGGTTTGGTGGTCGTGGGACTCGCCGGGCTGGCAGCACTCGCCCTTATCGCAGAGTGGGTAGTTCTCTTCCGGCGATATGGCAATGTCGTTCAGATCGTTTTTGAGGCCGCCAATGAACGCTATCACGCACGCATCACCGGTGACGTCCCGGGCTCGATACCCTACGTTGGGTCCTTTTCGCTTGCCGCCGCGCTCTTGGCCGGATGGTACACAGCCAGCATACGTCGGTTCACGGTGGTGAGTGTCTTTCCACCTGCCGTGATCGCGCTGCAAGCAATTACGGGGCTTGGCCGCGCGACACTTCTGATCGGCGGAGTCCTTTTTGCCACCGGGTTTTTTGTAGCGCCGCGCCTCCCAAAGCCGTCGACCCCGGTCTCCCTACGACCAGATGCACCTCGCCTTCGGCGGTTTTGGTTCGCCCTGTCGCTCATCCTTGCGGTCGGCGTTGGGGGCAGCGGATTCGCGTTCGTCAGTGGAACTCGCGGGCTGACGATTGATCTTCCAGGTGTGGATCCCGCCATGCAGCGGTTTGCCCGTTACGTGCCATTCTTCCCATCCATTTACTCGAGCTTCACTTCATCCCCAGTGGTGTTCAGCGAATACCTCAAGGCCGGAGCGCGACGCGTGACGCCCGGAACGTACACCCTCGCACCAGCGTGGCGCGTTCTTGGTCGGCTCGGGCTGTCAAAGGGGGTTGAGCGCCACGAAGAGAATTACTCGACTCCGATTTCGTCAAACGTGGGCACGTACTTGAAGAACGTGTACGCGGAATTCGGACCGTTAGGCATTGTCTGGTTCCCCTTTCTATTGAGCGCGCTAACCACCTCGTTTTTTCTGCGACTCACTTACCAACCTCGTTTGAGCTCTGTAGTCATCTTCGCACACCTAAACACCCTCGTCGTTTTTTCTTTCATCGAGAACTTCTTGTTCCTCGGATACTTCTACGCCAGCGCCATTGTGAGTTGGGGCGTAGCCGTCATGTTGGACTTCCATCTCCGCGAAAGATCCTCTCAGTCCAAGGGAAGTGTCGTCCACGCGTGAATTGTTGCATAGCGCAACCCGAATCTCACGTCCCACTCCGCCGACGTGATCCAATAAACAGTGCCTCGCGCCAGGCTTTATGTGCTAGGCCGGTCAGCTGGGCGTACTCATCGGGATTTGCATCTCGCCACCGGTCCACGTAGTTCATGAGAACCGTGAGGGTCAAGGTCGCCGTCGCCGCCACCGCGAACGCCAAGAGCACCCACATCGTTCTCCAGGGGGCGGAACGGTGCCACGGAGGCACTGCTGGATCAATGACGGTGATACCGGGCACGTCGTTCAGCTCCTCAGTGCGCACCTCTTCGTATCCGCGGCTCAGTGTGACGTACGATTCCTGACGCAGCATGACCTGTCGTTGCAGGCGTTCAAACGTCGCTTCGAGGAGTGGGTCGCCTCGGTAGATCCGATTTGTTTCCAAGAACACAAACACGTCATCTTCGGCGTCCTGCAAGAGACCTCGGGCTTCCGCGAGCCGCTCCTCGATGAAGATGCGACGCAGCCTCGCTTGTTGCTGCGCCCGACGCGAGTTGAACTGATTGAGGCCCTCAATCAGACTGTTGGCGACATCTGCTGAGAGCTTGGCGTCTCGGGACGTAAACGTGACCCTGATGATCGCCGTTTGATTGTCGGCAGACGTGGACAGGAGTCTTCGGAACCTTCGCAATCCACGTTCCACCCTTTGGGCTTCTGCCGTCCCCTTGACATTCAGAAGGTCGATCAGTGGCACCCCCGCAACGGAATCAGCCACATCGCCATTCACGAGAAACCGGGACATCAGCACCTCTTCCAACAGTTCCCGGCTCTGCAATACCTGGATGTAGAACCCGGGTGACTGATTGGCTTGACCCCCGATGTTTAGTCCAATTTGGCCCGCCAGTCCGGCCAGAAAACCAGGTATCTGAGTTTCGCGTGTGCGATCAGGTGTGAAGGTCACCGTGGCCGCGTACCTTGGAGTCACCAGATAGGACGCGGCTCCAGCAATTGCGGCTACTCCTAAGGGAGCGAAAACCACCAGTCGCCAGCGCTTCAGCAATAGCGCCGCGAGCCCAAACAGGTTCTGCGACGGGACCTGTGACGAACCTGATGGAGGGCCGGCTACGTCACGATACTGGTTCATGGGTACCATCCTCAGATCAACCCGTAGCGGGGGTCTCGATAAGTGGTCTCTCTATTCAACATCGAAAGGTATGACGTACGTGTCAGGCTCGGCGCCCCACATCCCGGCTGATCATTCCCCACATTCGATGTGCCCAGCGCGCGATGAACGCACGGTCCGTTCCATCCAACAGACGTAACCACGCGACTCCCGCCGAACCGGTCAGAACACTCAGGATCAATAATAACCGTCCCCACAACACCGGGACAAATTGCGCCGTCGTGAAGCTAAACAATGCTACCCCCATCCACACGAAGACCAACAGTCCGGTCAGCCGCCATGCCGGACGGAGTCCCTCAAACGCACGCCCCGTGAACCCGTACAGAAGTGCCGCATCGACCACCACACGCACCGTCCACGCCACCGCTGCTCCCGGCAAACCGAACCACCGAATCGACAACCACAAGACCGCTAGAAACGGTACGACTTCGAACACATGAAAACGTGCCGTCACATCCGGTCGGCCGGCAGCCTGTATCATCGCGAACGGTACTCGCGCCAGCGCACCCGCAAAGAAGCCCAAGGCCAGGATCGACATGACCATGTGACTCTGCACCGCAAACTCCGGTCCGACCCACAAGCTCATGACGTCCCGCGCAAGAACCACAAAGACAAGCACAACCGGTGCCACCATTAGGAACATGTACTTGATGCCGCGGAGATATAGCCGAGCGGTGTCTCGGTTGTCACCTGTGGCGGCGAGACTACTGAAGGCAGGGAAGAGCACGGTCACCAAGCTCGCGGACAGCATATGGATTTGAGCCACCATCGAGTACGGAGTCGTGTAGTAGGTCACGGCCGAAAGCGGTAGCAGCGCGCCGATCAGAAAGCGATCCGCGGACTCCATGGTGGGACTCACAATGCCGCTGACGGTGAGCCAACCGCCAAATTTCAACACCTCCACAAAATGCCGGTCGATGGTGGGCCTCCGTAGCGCCGGTACGGTGCGCAAGGCCAGCATCAGGAAGGCGCCAAGAACGACCGAGCGGACCAGCATCAAGGAGAACACTACCGCACCGACGTCCCTCGTCATCACACTCACCATCAGCGGTACGATGTAATTGGCAATGCTCCCTGGACTCTGGACCAAATTGATCAGATCGAATCGCTGATATGCGTCGAGGATACCGCGTATGGGAGCGGTGACGAGGATGACGGGCACGAAAACCGCGAGCCAATGGAACGCGCGGTCCGCTTCACCTGTCAACGCTTCGGGAATATGAAAGACCGTGCTCGTCAACCACGGCGTCAGCGCGGCGATGGCTGTCCCGCCAATGGCCCCGACGACAAAGGTCGCGAGGACCGATGTCCACACAATACCCGGGATGCGATCGTCGCTGCCTGCGGCACCGTGGTGGGCAATGAAACGAGTCGTTGCACGGCCCAGGCCAAAATCGAATACCGCTGTATAGTTGACCACCGTCCACACGAGCATGAGAATCCCAAATCGGTCAACCCCCAGCTTGGCGATGAGCAGCGGGATCGTGATGAGGGCGGCGAGAATAGGCAGGGAACCGCCAAGGAGATTGAAGACCGTGTTCTGGGCGAGAAGTTTCCCCGAAGGGCGGATAGGTAGCTTCGTGGCAGTCATCCGTTGGGAGGGTACGTTATGCGGATGCGGGCAGGAGGATGACTATCCTCCGCATGCTGAACCTCTACAACGTGAACGTGAGACCCGACTTCGTTCTTTGGTATCGGAGGTGGTCAGGACGAAGCCAAAACGGCACCCGCCGGTTTCCTGATTTTGGCCTTTGACGCGACGGCGTTGCCCGCATAGCCCGGGACGATTTCGGCGAGCAGGTGGCGCAGCCGCAGATGGTCGCCGCGCTCCGCCGCATCCAGCAACTCGGCCAATCGCTCGCGAGGCATGGCCGTCTTCTGCCCGTTGTGCACTACCACGATTTTCTCATGCTCGGTATGCGCCACGTCCTCTCCAGTGGTGTAAAGCTCTTCCGAGAGCTTCTCCCCCGGCCGGAGGCCCGAGAACACAATGTCGATGTCGCGCCCCATCTCAAATCCGGAGAGCTGCACCAAATCCCGAGCGAGATCCACGATCTTTACCGCTTCACCCATGTCGAGGATAAACGTCTCGCCGCCACGTCCCATGGCTGCCGCCTGCAACACCAGTTGTACCGCCTCAGGGATAGTCATGAAATAGCGGGTCATATCGGGGTGTGTAACCGTGATCGGTCCCCCCGCGGCAATCTGTTTTTGGAAAAGTGGAACCACACTGCCACTGCTCGCGAGCACGTTCCCGAACCGAACCGACACGTACGCTCCGTTACTGCGCACGGCGGCGTCATGCACCAGCATCTCGCCGATAAGCTTCGTGGCTCCCATGACGTTGGCCGGATTTACCGCCTTGTCGGTGGAGATCAAGACAAAGTGATCCACTCCTATGGCCTCACACGCCTCCACCACGTTTTGCGTTCCCAACACGTTGTTGGTAACCGCCTCCTCGGGATTCAGCTCCATGAGAGGCACGTGCTTGTGTGCGGCGGCGTGAAACACCGCCTGGGGCCGGAACGTCTCGAAAACTCTTCGAATCCTTGGGGCATCTCGAGTGTCGGCGATCACCGGGACCACCGTCAACCCGGGGTTCTTCGAGACCAACTCCTGATGGATCTCGAAGATGCTGTTCTCTCCGTGTCCTACCAGCACCAGCTCCTCGGCACCCAGGTTGGCGACCTGGCGACAGATCTCGCTGCCTATGGAGCCGCCGGCGCCCGTCACGAGCACCGTCATGCCCTTCACCAGCTCCGCAACAGCGCTTTGGTTGGTCTGCACCGGCTGGCGCCGCAGCAGATCCTCGATTTGCACGTCCCGGAGCTGGGTTACGCTCACCCGCCCGGAGAGGATTTCGTAGACGCCCGGAATCGTCTTGGTGCTGAGCTTTGCCGCTTGGCAAATGTCCCGAATTTCCCGGATCACGGCTCCCGAAGCCGTCGGCATCGCAATGATGGCCTTGTCGGCACCGCAACTCAGCGCGGCCTGGGCGATCACGTTCCGGCCGCCGATGACGTGAACACCCTGAATCGTCTTACCGTGCTTGGCCTCGTTGTCGTCGATGAAGCCGACCACCTCCATCTCGAGCTGGGGATTGGCCCTCAGTTCCCGGGTGATCATCATCCCGGCGTTGCCCGCCCCGATAATCAACACACGGTCGCGGGCGGGAAGCCCCTGCCCCCGGCGGCGCAGATGCTCCGACAGCCTGATCGCGTACCGAGACCCTCCCACCTGCAACAACGAGAGAAGCGCGTCGAGGATAAGAACGGATTTCGGGAGGGAGGGCTCAAACGGAATGATTGTGGCCACAACAACCGCGTACACGGTGGCGCACACCAAACCCGCCCCCAAGACGGCCATCACGATCAGCCCAAGCTCGTCCACGCTTGCGTAGCGCCAATATCGACGGTACAAGCCGGTCATCCAGAGCGCAGCGACCTTGCACGACACCGCGATCAGAATGAACGGTATGAGATGTGGGAGATACGCTCCGGTGGCCTGAAGACTATCGAGTCGGAGGCCGAGGGCGATGAAAGGAATAACGATCCACGCCAGGATATCCGACGTGAAGAGGACGCGGTTTTTTACCGCCGCGCCCATGCCGTTGTTACCCTGCCCGGCCGCTGTCTCTTGTTCGTTGTTCACGATGCTCTCTTGATTTGAATTGCTGGTTTGCAGACGTCACACACGCCAGGGTGTTAAGGGCTCGCGACGATGCGCGAAGATCCAAAACGCGCCGAGCGGCTTCCAAAGTTGAAGCACAACAAGCAACAGACCAGGTGACAGCGCTCACTGCTTCCTTGGTCATCGTGAAGACGACCTTCGGATGCAATCAAACCGCTGGTGTCTAAAACGCCTTCAAGGTAACTCGTTGCGCTACAATGCGCTACAGCCGTAACCGCTCGAGAGGACCAAGGGACACCGCTGGGTAAGTCGCCGTAATGTATTAACTTGCCGACCGACACGTGTCCCGCCGTTCAATGTCGGGAACGTGCCTCACTCAGGTTGCTGGAAGAACGAATCATAATCGGGCGTCACCGGACGGCTACTGGATACCCTCGAAGGCATCTCTCTCACTACCATTCCAAAGTGGGCACCTCTACGTTTCCGGCCAATTCGGCCACAATCATCGGAGTCCGGTGGCGTGAAAGGACCTAGCGGTGAATGCATAGTGATGGGCGACACGTCTCTGGTGGTCGTCAATTTCGGTTCGCCTGAACTCGTGCAGCGCTTGCTAAGATCGCTGAGCGCGCACGGCGATCGCGAGTTGGTGAGAGAGGTGGTGGTTGTAGACAACGGCTACCCCGAGAAGGGCGACTCACGCGATGCTATCGATCCGTCCCACTATCCGTTTCCGGTTTCGTTCGTACAGAACGAAGCCCGGAGCTACGCTTCCGGGTGCAACTGCGGCGTTGCCGCAACCAGCAGTGAGTTTGTCGCCATATCCAACAACGACGTCGAATGGACCGACGCGGAGTGCCTGGGTCCCCTGCTTGGCACCCTGGTCGAGGACGAGTGGGTGTTCGCCGTGGGCCCTCAGCTATTGTATCCCGACGGCCGGTGGCAGTGCAGCTATCGGAGCTTCCCCTCGGTGGGCCGGGCGCTCACGGGGTTGGTGTTTTGGGATAGCGTGTGGAACGCGATTGCCGCGTGGCGGTTCGGCCGCGCAAAGACCGCAGCTGGGACCCGGAGCGTACCCTACATCGATGGGGCCTTCATGCTTCTCCGCCGCAAACACCTCGATGCCCTGGGTGGGTTCGATGAAGGTTTTCACTTCTACGGAGAGGAGGCCGATCTCTGCTGGAGGGCCCGCCAAGCAGGTTTGAATCGAGTGACCGTACCGAGAGCCCGCTTGGTGCACTTGAGAGGAACCACCGCGACCGCTGTCGCACCCGTAGAGTTCTCGCGCAGGCAATTCGCCGCCGGATGCGCCTTCATAGCAAGGAATTTCGGGCAGTCACGAGCCGAGATTTTTGACGCGATTCAGCGGATCAGCGCCTGGGAGCGGGCAGTTGTCTATAAGATCATCGCCACCCTGATCAGGACACCTTTGTGGAAACGACGGGCTGCAGCGGCCACGGCAACCGCCCGGGCAGCGTTCCGCCCAACAAGCTGGAAGTCGGGCTGGTGAGAACCGGCCAACCACCTTTCCTCAGTCAGGGAAGGATGCCGTGAAGCGGATCCGGTGGCCTAGCCAGGTATAGAGTCATCCGCGACAACCTGCATCAGATACTCTCCGTAGCCGCTCTTCTCCAACGGTGCCGCCAGCCGGGCGACCTGCGCGGCGTCGATGTACCCCATCCGGTAGGCAACCTCTTCGACGCAGGCGATCTTGAGACCCTGCCGCTCCTCGATGGTCTGGATGAAGTTGGCCGCCTGCAGCAGCGAATGGTGGGTTCCCGTGTCAAGCCACGCGTAGCCCCGGCCGAGTAGCTCAACACACAGCTCGCTCTGTTCCAGATACGCCCGGTTCACGTCGGTGATCTCCAGCTCTCCCCTGGCAGAGGGCCGAAGCCCCGCTGCGATGCGGAGCACCTGGTTGTCGTAGAAGTAAAGTCCGGTCACCGCGTAGTTGGATTTCGGATGCGCTGGTTTTTCCTCGATCCCGATCACTCGCCCGTCGTCATCGAACTCGACCACGCCATAACGCTCCGGGTCGCGAACCCAATAGCCGAACACGGTTGCACCACTATCCTTCGCCGCCGCCCGCCGCAGGACGTCGGTCAATCCGTGACCGTAGAAGATGTTGTCTCCCAGCACCAGGGCACAGCTCTCGTGGCCCACGAATTCCCGACCGATGATGAACGCCTGGGCCAACCCCTCGGGAGAGGGCTGTACGGCGTACGTGATAGAAATGCCCCACCGGCTGCCGTCTTGGAGGAGGGATTGGAACGCGCCTAGGTCGTGAGGCGTGGTGATGACGAGGATGTCGGTGATACCCGCCAACATGAGCGTGGTGAGCGGGTAATAGACCATGGGCTTGTCGTAAACCGGGAGCAATTGCTTCGAGACCGGCTGCGTGACGGGATGCAGCCGAGTTCCGGCACCACCTGCCAGGACGATTCCCTTCATCTCACGGGTGACCTTTATTTGAAGGTGGCTCAAGGTAACCCCTTGCCACACAACACGCTACGGCAACCCTGGTGGGGCCGCGGTACAGGCCAGATCGCGATCTACCGACTACCATGGTTGGAATGGGATCGGTACGTTTGGTGGGACTTCCCACACGGGAGCAGATCTTACGTGAAAGCCAAGCACCTCCTCGTAACCGGCGGGGCAGGATTCATCGGCTCGAACTTCGTACGCTGGGTCCTGCGCAACGACCGAAAGGTCGTTGTGACCAACCTGGACGCCCTCACCTACGCCGGAAATCTCGAGAGCCTCGTTGACGTCGACGAGCAATTCGGGTCTGAGGGTGACGCCCGATATCGGTTTGTCCACGGCGACATCTGCGATCCCGAGATCGCTCAGCAGCTCGTGTCGGGGGAGTCGAGCGGCGGTGATACCCTCCCCCCCGTGGACGGGGTGGTGCACTTCGCCGCAGAATCCCACGTCGATCGCTCGATCTTGGGACCAGCGGTGTTCGTCGAAACCAACGTCAAGGGCACGCTGACGCTATTGGAAGCATGTCGGGAAGAGCTGGAAGAAAGGCCTCGCGACTTTCGTTTCATCCACGTGAGCACAGACGAAGTGTACGGATCGCTCGGCCCCGACGATGCCGCCTTCACTGAGCTGACACCTCTGGCAGCCAATAGCCCATATTCCGCCAGCAAGGCCGGATCCGACATGCTGGTGCGGGCCTACGCCGAGACGTTCGAGTTCCCCGGGATCATAACCCGCTGCTCCAACAATTACGGGCCGTTTCAGTTTCCGGAGAAGCTCATCCCCTTGATGATCACCCGAGCCCTCCAAGACCAATCCCTTCCGGTCTATGGCGACGGCAAGAACGTGCGGGACTGGCTCCACGTGGAGGACCATGCAGAGGCCCTTTGGACCATTCTCTGCAAGGGCCGTGAAGGAGAAGTGTATAATATCGGGGGCGAGTCCGAGGTGGAGAACATCGACATGGTGAAGCGGATCCTCGAGACGCTCGGGAAACCCGAATCCCTCATCGAGTTCGTCACCGACCGTCCCGGCCACGACCGGCGCTACGCCATGGACATCACGAAGATGCGGGACGAGCTGGGATGGAGTCCGGCCCATACGCTGGACGCCGGCCTCGCCGCAACCGTCGAGTGGTATCTCGAGAATCGGACCTGGTGGGAGCGGGTGATTTCCGAGGCGTATAGAGCGGCGTCGGAGATGTATCTGGCATCCACGTCTTGAAGATCCTCCTGCTGGGTGCCGGCGGCATGCTGGCCCGTGACATCATGGGCCAGGCTCCGAGAGCGTGTGAGGTCATCCCGCAGACCCGAGGGGAACTCGACATCACCGACACCGGCGCGGTGAATCGTGCGATACGGGACATTCGACCCGACGCAATAATCAACGCCGCGGCGTACACCAATGTCGACGGCGCAGAGAGGGAGCGCGACCTGGCCTTTGCCGTGAACGGCGACGCCCCCGGCTTCATCGGCAGCGCAGCGAAGGCCCTGGGCGTCCCCGTCGTACACTACAGCACGGACTACGTGTTCGACGGTAGCAGCAAGGAGCCCTACGGCGAGGACGAGTCGACGTCGCCGATCGGCGTGTATGGCGCGTCGAAGCTGGAAGGAGAGCGACAGCTGGTGGAGTCCGGCGCCGGAGCGTTGATCATTCGCACGCAATGGCTCTTCGGCATCGCCGGTCCCTCGTTTCCTCGAACGATGTGGAAGCGGGCAACCAGCGGCGAGGCAACCCGAGTGGTCGACGATCAGACCGGAAGGCCCACCTACACGGTGGATTTGGCGAGGGCGACCTGGGGGTGGGGGCCGTTGACGGGCGGTCGGGCAGACGGGAAGACGAGAAGCACGGGACAGCAAGGAACAGCCTGGGGCGGTTTAGAGCAGTCTAGAGCAGTCTGGGGTAGCCTGGGCGGCCTGGGACAGAGATTGTGCACATGGCCAACAACGGGACGGCAACATGGTACGACATGGCGAAGCGGGTTTTCGGGGCGGCGGGTAGACAGGAGCTGTTGGAACCGTGCAGCTCGGCGGAATACCCCACCCCTGCGCGGCGGCCGGCCTGGTCGGTTTTGAGCACTGAGCGGTACGAAGAGCTGATCGGCGACTCCATGCCCGCCTGGGAAGACGCATTGGACCGGTTCTTGGTCGAGCTACAGTCCGAAGTCGGCTAATCCCCGTACGTGAAGAGATCCGTCACCTCCTTCAGGGTGGGCAGGGCCCGGTCCTTTTCCGAGAGGACCGCCTGCCCTTTCCCGATGGTCCAATCGATAGCGAGATCGGGATCGTTCCAGATGATCCCGCGATCGTGCTCCCGTGAATAGAAATCAGTGGTCTTGTACAGCACCTCGGTGTCAGGCTCCAGGGTCACGTATCCGTGGGCGAAGCCAATGGGCACCAACACTTGCTTCCAGTTCTCGGCGCTGATCACCTCGCTCACGTGCTGCCCGAACGTCGGGGACCCTTTCCGCAAATCCACCGCGACGTCGAGAATCGCTCCGTGGGCTACGCGCACCAACTTGTCCTGAGCCATGGGCGCTATCTGGTAGTGGAGACCGCGCACAGTCCCCTGCGCGGCGGAGTACGAGTGGTTGTCCTGAACGAAGGTGAGGTTGATTCCGGCCTCAACCCAATCGCGGCGGCTGTAGGTCTCCGAAAAGAACCCCCGCTGATCGCCGAACTTCTTCAGGGTGATGACCTTGACCTCGGGAATGGCGGTCCCGACCACCTCCATATCATCCTCCTCGCTCATCCAACCGTCCCCTCGATTTCATCGAAGACGTGCTCTGTAAACGGCAAGGCACAGGTGAAGGCCGGAGACACCGCGTTCAACACGTGGAATGACTTTTCGTCGGCCTCGTAGCAGAAATCCATCACCAGTTTCTTTCGTTTGATGTCCACCAGTTGGGCGCGGATTCCCGGCCGTCCCCACTTGGGAAAGTGATCCAGTTCCAGGCCTGCTGCCAACTCACCCGCGGCGCGCACCATGCGGCGCCGGGAGTACTTCATGATCTCTCTCAACGCGAGCCGCCGAAAAGAAAAGCCGTTTCTGAGGAAAAACAATGCCTCGTGAAGCACCACTTCCCCCATCTCTTGCATCCGGAAGTTGCCCAGGCCGCCGTAGTGTTCTCTCCAGAAGGCCGGCGTCGCCGTGGGGCCGAGCGTCACCCGGCCATCCACGGCCACGGTGAGGTGAACGCCGAGGAACGGGGCGGCCAGGTCCGGCACGGGGTAGATGTTGGTACGAAGAGGCGCGGCTCCCTCCCGTTGATACAGGTAGAGGGCTCGGACATCCGCCGACAGCTCGGGTGACCCACCCCTCCCCGCCCCACCCCAGGGAGGAGGGAGGAGGGAGGCGCTCAACGAAACGCTCCGCCCGGCACTGATTCGATGACAAGGAACGGGAGGACCACACCTAGCTTGGCGCATGTCCCGCACTTGCCCCCTCGGCCGAGGAGAGACGATAGTATGGGTATGCCACAAGCCACCCGCCGTTACACCGTCGAGGAAGTACTGGCGTTCCCGGCCGACGGGCGCCGCTATGAGTTGGTGCACGGGGAACTGCTAGTGACGCCGGCACCCCGGCTGCGCCATCAGGACGTCGCCGGAGACCTCTACTTCCGGCTGCGGACTTACCTTGGGGATCGGGCCGAGGTTCGCGTCTTCTTCTCTCCGGCCGACATTAGGTGGGCGGACGATGTCCTGGTGCAGCCGGACGTGTTCGTGGTGCCTGCCTACGAGACAACGGCGCAGGACTGGTCGAGCATCCAGACACTACTGCTCGCCGTCGAGGTGGTGTCTCCCAGTTCCGCTCGCTACGACCGCATCGTCAAGCGCCAGCTGTATCAGGAGCACGGCGTATACACGTATTGGATCGTGGACCCGGACGCCCAGGTGGTCGAGGTCTGGCGGCCGGAAGATGAGCGGCCGGAGATCGTGACTGACGTGCTGCGGTGGCGGGTGGCCGCTGAGGGTGAGGAGTTGGCGATCGAGTTGGCAGAGATCTTCAACGTCCCAGACTAGGAGGAGGGAGCGGGGCCGCGGCTTGAGCCGTGGCACCCCACCGCAAGGAAACGCCCGCCCACGCAATGTTTTGCCTATGTGGGGGGCTGGTGATAGCTTAGCGTATGGACCACCTTCACCATGGTAGCATCCATGCCGGTCGCGAAACTGTCACGTGAGTTCTACGATAGATTCGGTGACAAGGTCACAGACGAGCTGGTGAATTGCTTGAATTCGATTGAGGCAAGCTACCGAGCAGATCAAGGATCTCTTCGCGGCGCACTTCGGCCGCTTCGAGGAGAAGCTCGAGCGGCGTACGGCCGAGACCGCGGCGCACTTCGGGCGTTTCGACGAGAAGCTCGAGCACCGTCTGGCCGTAACCCAGGCGGAGTTGCGGGTCGAAATCCACTCCGCCAAGGCCGACGTGATCAAGTGGACCTTCGTCTTCTGGGCGCCGATGGCACTGGCGGTGATCGGCCTGTACTTCAAGACCTGAGGAGGAGTCTCCCTCCTCCCTGGGGCGGGGTGAGGAGTAGGGCCAGCCCCCGCCAACCCATTGACTTCCCACAACTTACGCCTCATTTTCTCCGCTCCGAGGGGGATCATGAGGGTACTTTGCTTGACAAAGTTCTTCGCGTCACCAAGGTTACGACCCCGTTATTCCACCAGATCACGCAGGGCCCCCACAGCGGCCCGGGCATGAGGCTCAGTTCGAACAGATGTGCACGTCAAGATTCCTAGTGGTCCTCGTTGCCGGCGCGCTGGCCGGTGCGGCGCCTGTGAAGGCCCAGACCGCCCAGCAACTCCAGGCGCTCAGAAACAATCCCGAGTTGATCCGCCGGCAGATCCAGCAGTCGGGTCTCACGCCCGACCAGATTCGCGAGCGGTTGCGGCAGGCCGGCCATTCTCCATCGCTTCTGGATGCGTTCTTGCAGCCCGAACAGGCGGAGTTATCTGTCGGTGATGACGCACTGTCTGCACTGAGTGTCCTCGGCGTGGGTGCGGTCGAGGTGGAGGGGCTCGTCCCCTTACCGGTGATCACCGAACCAACTGTGGCCCGCGCAGCTGAAACCGAAACAGGGCTCTCCCTCTTCGGTCTCAACGTCTTCCGTACGCCCACGTCCCAGTTTCAACCCGTTCTCAGCGGCCCCGTTCCTTCCAACTACCGGTTGGGACCGGGGGACGTGATGGTCATCGTCCTCACGGGAGACGTGGAGTTCGTCTACGAGCGAGAGGTGACGCGGGAAGGGTTCATCGTCATTCCCCAGGTGGGCCGGGTCTTCGTGAACAACCTGACGATGGAACAGTTGCTGCAGCTGCTCCGCCAGCGGCTGGCAAGATCCTATTCGGGGATTCGCACCGGCACCACACAGTTCGACGTGTCCATAGCCCGGCTGCGGGCCAATCAGATTTTTGTCATCGGTGAGATCGTGCGGCCAGGGGCCTATCAGCTCACATCTGTTGCCACGGTGCTCAACGCCCTTTACGCGGCTGGCGGGCCCACGGAACGAGGCAACTTCCGGGAGATCCAGATTCGGCGCGGCAGGGAGACAATCGCCACGTTCGACTTGTACGATTACTTCCTTCGAGCCGACATAACGAGCGACATCATGCTCGAGCAAGGGGACATCGTTTTTGTCCCCGTGCAAGGCAAGCGGGCGAGCGTGTCGGGGGCCGTGGTACGTCCCACCATATACGAGCTGAAGCAGGCGGAGACGTTGACGGACCTCATCCAAGCCGCAGGCGGGTTCCGTGCCGATGCCGCATTCAACCGGCTTGCCATCTCGCGGATTGTTCCGGTTGCGAGCCGGAGTCCCAACGATCCGGACCGTGTCGTCATCGACGTTCCGCTGAACCAGATCACTGACGGCAAGGCCCCCCCCTTCCCCATCGAGCCGGGGGATTCGGTGATCGTATTCGAGGTGGTGGAATCCAGCCGAGGGACGGTGGAACTGAATGGCAACGTGTACCATCCCGGCAGGTTCGGCTGGCACGCAGGTATGCGGCTCAGCGACGTCATTCGGCTGGCCGGTGGCTTCCGGCCGACGACGTACGCCGGGCGCGTTCACATCGAGAGACTGAATCCAGCAGACTCGACTCGCTACCTGGTGAACGTAGAGCTGCCGGCGGACAGCTCGAAGCCGTTCTGGGATGACATCGCCCTTCAGGAGTACGACGTGGTGACCGTCTACGGCAGGGACGAGTTTCGGGCCGATCGGACGGTTTCCATAGGCGGGATGGTGAACGAGCCCGGCGCGTACCCTTACCGGGCGGGGATGACGCTCCGGGACCTGGTGCTGGTGGCCCGGGGGTTCAGGGACGGCGCGTACCTCGACACGGTGGAGGTCTCCCGGCTGCCGGCGGATCGAAGCGGTGGGCAACTGGCGGTACGCCTGCGGGTTCCCATCGACTCAACGTACCTGTTCGAGCGTTCTACTACGTACCCGCTGCTACCCGGACCCCCGACGGTCGACAACGGAGCGCCGGAGATGGAAATGGAGCTGGAGCCTTTCGACTGGGTAACGATTCTCAGGCAACCGGGGTTCGAACTGCTGCGCACCGTGCACATTAGCGGAGAGGTTCGTTTCCCTGGCCCGTACGCGCTCACCCACAAGGGAGAACGGGTGAGCAGCCTCATTGCACGCAGCGGCGGGCTCCTCCTCACGGCATATACAGACGGCGCACGGTTTTTCAGAGACTTCGACACTGCCGAGCAGATCGACCGGGGATTCAATGTGGTCTTCCAAGATCCCGAGGGTCGCGATACGATCGTAACGGAACTGGACCTCACGGGGGAGCGGGTCAACATGAACTTGAGCGCCGCTCTGCGAAGTCCCGAGAGTCGTGACGACATCGTGCTCCAACCTGGCGACTCACTGCACGTTCCGGAGTACATCCCCACGGTGCGAGTCGAAGGAGCGGTCAATTCACGTGTAAGCGTGCTCTATAAGGAGGGAGCGAATCTCGATTATTACATCGGCAACGCCGGCGGGTTCACCAGGTTTGCGGACGAGGGAAGGGTGAGCGTGAGGTACGCGAACGGGTCGGCAAAGGTGAAGAAGGGCGGGTTTCTGTTCTTCGGCTCGACGCCGAAGCCGGGGCCTGGCAGCACTGTGTTCGTGCCAACGAAGGATCCCTCCGAGGAGGGCTTCAATATTGGCCAATTCGTGACAGGGTTTACAGGGCTTGTTGGCGTTTTGGCATCCTTGACAACTGTTCTTGTGGTGCTGGGCCGGTGAGTAAAGATCGGTCTGGGCCAGCCGGGTCGCCCCCGTCCGAGCCCTGGAGGAACAACTCCAGGGATACCCCCAACGATCTCGACCGATGGCAGTGCAACCCGATCAGGAAACCACTTTGAGGGATTGTTCATGAACCGAGCTTTGGTATGCGGTGCTGGTGGTTTTATAGCAAGCCACCTCGTGAAGCGACTGAAGTCAGAGGGTTACTGGGTTCGAGGCGTAGACATCAAGCTGCCGGAGTTCTCCGAGTCCTTCGCCGACGAATTTCTATTACTCGATCTGCGAGACGGAGCAAACTGCCGACGTGCGTTGGAGCTAAGTAACCCAAAGGCCTCGGGCCTCGATGAGGTGTACCAGCTTGCAGCCGACATGGGTGGGATGGGATTCATTCATTCTGCTGAGTGTGAGATCATGCGCAACAACGCGCTGATCAACATCAACATGATCGAGGCGGCGGCTGCCGCAGGCGTCAAGCGGTACTTTTTCTCCTCGTCCGTGTGCATATACCGAGACATGACTTCGGGTGAACCGGAGCTGACGGAAGAGCAAGCCTACCCGGCCGAGCCGGACAATGAGTATGGTTGGGAGAAGCTGTACGCAGAGCGTATGGCCATGGCATACGGCCGACGTTACAACATGCACATACGGATCGCTCGTTTTCAGAATTGTTACGGCCCTGAAGGTACCTGGAGGGATGGGAGGGAGAAGGCCCCCGCGGCCATCTGCCGTAAGATTGCCGAGGTAGAGGATGGCGAAACAGTCGAGGTCTGGGGCGACGGCACGGCTATCCGATCATACACCTATGTCGACGATATGGTCGATGGCATCTGGAAACTCATGCAATCGAGCCTCGAAGGTCCAACAAATATCGGGTCGCCAGAATACGTATCAGTTAGGCAGTTAGTGGACACTATTGGTGACGTGTCGGGCAAGCGCTTCAAAGTTCGTTACGTTGAGGGGCCAGTGGGTGTTCAGTCGAGGAACTTCAGCAATTCAAAGATCTACTCTATCGGCTGGAAGACACAATTCTCGCTCCACGACGGCATTCAACGCACCTATCCATGGATAGAACAGCAGGCCAGGGCCGTGAGTACGTTGGCGAATCCTAGGCGCTCGGGCTCGGATGGTCCGTGATTCTCCAAGAGCGTGGTGGCAACAATCAAGGTGACCAAGGGAGCGACGTTCCCTCCGAGGCGCGCTCGCGAGAACCAACAGCAGCGGCTGGGTCAAATACATGCGTCGGGACAAGGCATTTCGTCCGTCGCTTGGGTAGCGGCCTGTGACGTAGCGTCGCGGGCGCGTATGGGTTGAGTCGGGTGTGCCCTGTAACTGACGGGACGGAGGTGTGTCGAGGTGCGTCATGGCCAATTCGGATCCCAGAGATTCGTTACCTCATTCACTAAAAGCGCGAGATGCATAATTCATTAAAAGCGCGAGATGCATACCCTACAGCTCGGCGCGATGGGACCGGGACAGCCCGATGGTATGTGTGCCACACCCGGAGCCGCGCGGAGAAGAAAGTCGACCGCCTCTTAGCTGGCTTCGGCGTGGTGAGTTACCCTGCACTGATCGAGCAAGATCGGCAGTGGGCCGATCGCCGGAAGCGCATCTCACGACCGCTCTTTCCCAGCTACGTCTTCGCGCAATTCAGGTTGTGCGAGATCCAAAGGATTCTGCGAACCCCCGGCGTCGTCACAGTACTCGGCTCGAAGGGCTATCCTAGCTCATTGGCTGATGAAGAAATTGACTCCGTACGATCCTTAGTGGATGGTGTGAATCATACCGGAATTCTGCCGTCGTGGGCGGACTTTCTCGAGCCCGGTCAGGAAGTCGTTGTGACCAAGGGTCCGTTTCGCGGCATGCGAGGGGTGCTCCTCGAGACGCGCGGTCGCACCCGGGTGGCGGTACGCGTGTCGGCGCTCAGTATGGCGCCAAGTGTCGAGCTGAACCGGGCCGTGCTTCAACCCATTGGGATGTCCCCATGACCAGCAAGTGTTCTTCCCCCCCCCGATAGAGACTGGTAAAGACGCTGGAGCGAATGGATTCCACGAGCCCCCACACTCCGCCTTCCTCCACCCCAAGACCGCCGGAGACCGGAGCACCCTTCCCGAACACAGAGGGATCTGGTTCACACTCGATGTCGCGAGAGTTGGTCGGTGACGTCCCAACAGATGAGATCAACGTGCTCCAACTTGTCAACGTGATCCTGCGGCGATGGCACGTGGTGGTGGGATTTCCGCTCGTCGCTGGTTTCCTCGTCGCGGCTTACTCTCTCACCCTCCCACCGATGTTTACCGCAACAGCCACGTTCGTGGCGGAGACGGGTTCCCGATCCGTGCAATCCAGTCTCGCGGACTTGGCAAGCCAGTTTGGATTGACCAGCGCATCCGGTCAGTCTCCCCGTTTTTACGCCGTGCTCGCAAAAAGCCGAAAGATCATGGAGCAAATTCTGCTTGCGCGGTATGCCGATCCCCGGGAGGGCGAGGACACGAGGGATTCGGCCACGTTGCTGGAAATCCTCGACTTGCAGAGTGACATTCCCGCCGCCCACCTGGCGTTGGGCGTCAAGACACTCGGCCATCTCGTATCGGTTGAGGTCGACAACCAAACCAGCACCGTGGAGCTCCGAGTCGAGGCCGCCTATCCAACGCTCGCGGCCGCGGTAGCCAACCGCTTTGTGAAGTTCCTCAACGATTTCAACGCTAGGACCCGACAGTCCCGGGCCGGCGAGCGCCGCAAGTTCATCGAGGAACGCGTAGGCGATGCCGAGCTGGAGCTCGGGGAGGTAGAGGAGCAGCTCAAGACGTTCTACGAACGCAACCGCACTTGGGAGCAGTCGCCGAACCTCGTGTTCGAGGAAGGCCAGCTGCACCGTTTAGTGCAGATCCAACAAGAGGTGTATCTCACTCTCAAACGAGAGTATGAAACGGCAAGGATCGAGGAAGTGAACTCAAGGTCGGTCATCACTGTGATCGATGCGGCGGTCTCGCCTCAAGTGAGGTCGAAGCCGAGGCGCCGCCTTCTCGTCATGCTTGCGGTGCTACTAGGAGGCTTGCTGGGCGTCGGCTGGGCCTTCGGGATCCAATACGCGAGTAACATACGGCGCGAGGAAAGTCAGGAGTATCGAGAGTTCACGGGGCTGCTCCAGCGAGTTCGAGACCAGTTGCGACAAATACCGCGTTCTTCCCGTAAACCGAAGCGCGTCTCTGATCCCGAGGCGCACGGTTGAACGTAACGTCAGTGGTCGGTGCCCGACCTCAATTCATCAAGGCTGCACCGGTCAGTCGGGCGTTGCGTGATACCGGCCACACGGAGAGGATCCTGCACACCGGCCAACACTACGACCACGGCCTGTCGCAGGTTTTTTTCGATGAGCTAGGCATTCCAGAGCCCGATGTAAATCTCGGCATCGGTTCGGGACCCCACGGCCAGCAGACTGGCCGGATGCTGGCGTGCATTGAGGAAGTGCTCCTGCACAAAAGGCCAGACTGCGTGCTGGTCTACGGAGACACGAACTCCACGTTGGCTGCAGCCTTGGCGGCCTGTAAGCTGCAGATTCCTCTGGCACACGTCGAAGCCGGATTGCGGTCACATAATCGTCAGATGCCGGAGGAACACAACCGGGTCATGACTGACCACTGCTCTAATCTGCTCTTCTGCCCTACAGAGACGGCGGTGGACAATTTGGCCGAGGAGGGAATCACCGAGGGTGTACGTCTGGTCGGTGACACGATGTATGATGCGATCCTGGAGTTGGGTGGGACTGCCCGCCAACGATCGACGATTCTCGAAGACTGGCACCTCATCCCAAGAGGCTACTTGCTGGCGACGGTTCATCGACCATACAATACCGATGTGCCACAGAACCTGCGTAATATCCTGGCCGCGTTCGTCGACGTCGGTGAACCGATCATCTTCCCGGTACATCCACGCACGCGGAAACGGATCGAGGAGCTCGAAGACTCCAGCCTGCCTGCCTCGAACCACAACGTGCGAATGGTCGAGCCGGTCAGCTACCTCGACATGCTGGCCTTGGAACAGAATGCCCGTATGATTCTGACGGATTCTGGGGGTATGCAAAAGGAAGCCTACTTCTTCGGTGTACCCTGCTTGACCCTACGTCCCGAGACGGAGTGGATTGAGACGGTTGAGGCGGGTTGGAACGTCGTCGTGGGTACCGATCCTGCTCTGATCGTCAAGCACGTGCAAGAAAGAAAGGCCCCCCCTGGGGGCCGTGGCGCCTTCGGCGACGGACACGCGGCGCAGGCCATTGTTGATGCTCTCGAGGAGTTAGTCAGGCACTCGTCATGATCTTGATATTGCTTCCAGCCTACAACGAAGCACCTTGTATCGGGACCTTACTGTCGAAGATCAAGACGACCATGAACGGCTCCGATCTCGACTATCGTGTGCTGATCGTGAACGACGGTAGCGGCGACGGCACGCTCGCCGCCGTACAGGAAGTTGCGGATACCATGCCACTGGAGATCGTGGACCATCGGGTAAACCGTGGACTCTGGGAAACCGTGCGAGATGGGTTCGAATACGCGGCAGAATTGTGCGATCCCGACGACGTCATTATACGAATGGATGCCGACGACACTCACGACCCGAAGTACATCCCGGCCATGCTCGTCAAGATCCGCGAAGGGTACGACGTCGTCATCGCCTCGCGCTTTCTCCCTGGTGGCGGGGCCACCGGATTGTCCCCGTATCGTGCGTTCATCAGTCGTTGTGCCAACCTGACCATGAAGATGTTTTTCCCCATCAAGGGCGTGCGCGAATACTCGTGCGGATACCGGGCGTACCGTGCGGAGGTCGTGCAAGAGGCCCTCCAAATCTTCGGCAACGCGTTTATCGATCTGAAGGGAGTCGGGTTCACCTGCACCCTGGAGAAGTTGATCAAGTTTCGGATGTTGGGCGCGCGCTTCGCTGAGGTGCCGTTTGTGCTTCGGTACGATCAGAAACTGAGCGAGAGCAAGATGCTTTCCAGCATCACAACCCTTGGCTATCTCGTCCTGATTCTCAAGTACATCTATCCTTGGGGTGAAACTGGCAAGCAGTGGCAGCAGAGCATACGGGAGCTCCATAAAAAGAAAGCCGAGCTATCACAAAGCACACTCGATTCCGAGGCGCGTCAAATCCGCACACCTGTTCGCGAACCGACGTGATGTCTGCCGCATCTCATGTCTCGAGAACAGCCGCAGGTGGACGAGCCAGCGCTAAGCGGATTAACTAAACACAATTGAGTCCATTGACCCATTGGGGGCGCGAGTCGCGGCTCCGGGCGGCTATTGAAAGCGTCGAAATGAGTTCCACCATCGACGATGTCCGGTCGTTCTGGCAAGAGAACCCCCTGTGGGCGGGCAAGACAGCTCACGCGGTTGGTTCGAGAGGCTACTTCGAGGAGCACCGCAGAGTTTACATCGAGGACTGTTTTGTGGGACGGCTCGACGATCGGATCTTTCCGCCGCTCGATGGCGGCGGAACGGTTTTGGATCTGGGATGCGGTCCGGGGTTCTGGACGGTCGAGCTGGGCCAGAGGAGCCACGCACGATTGGTCGCCGCCGACCTCACCGTAAAGGCCTTGGATCTCGCGCGCCAACGGTGTGTGCTGTATGGAATTCGTGCCGATTTTTCCGAGCAAAATGCAGAGAAGCTTGCATTCACCGATGAGACATTTGCACATGTCAATTGTCAGGGGGTGATTCACCACACTCCCGACACCGACGCGTGTGCAAAAGAGATTGCGCGGGTTCTCAAGCCCGAGGGTACGGCATGCATTTCGGTCTATTACCGAAATGCACTGCTGAGAATGTGGCCTTTACTGCGATTGGGCGGCAGGCTAGCCGCCAGGCTTGGAACTGGACTCAGAGGGCGGGGACGCGAAAACATTGTCACTGTGGCTGACGTCGATGAGCTCGTCCGGATGTATGATGGAAAAGACAATCCCATCGGAAAGTGCTACTCACGCAAGGAATTCCTTGCCTTGCTCGAACCATATTTCCGCATCAGAAGTCTGTTTTTTCACTTTTTCCCGGTACGGGCGCTACCGATCCGCTTGCCAAGGCCGGCACACCGTGCATTGGAGCGCATGTTCCCCTTCATGGTCTTCGCCTTTGCGGTAAAGCGCTGAGATGTGCGGAATCTGTGGGGTACTGAGCCCACGTGAGCGGACCGAAGCGAGCCGCGAAGCGCTCGTGCGGCGAATGATGGCAAGCTTGGCGCATCGGGGACCGGATGGCGAGGGCATCCATTCCGGCGGCGGGGTCTGCCTGGGACACCGGCGCCTCGCGGTCATTGACGTGGAGGGGGGAGCTCAACCGATGGCGTCCCCGGACGGCCGGTTCGCTCTGGTGTTCAATGGCGAGATCTACAACTACATCGAGCTGCGCGAGGAGCTCGTGAAGCGGGGGGTTGCTTTCCGGACGCAGTCGGACACCGAGGTTCTGCTTCAACTCCTGATCGAGCGTGGCGAGCGGTGTCTCGAGCAGCTGAACGGTATGTTCGCTTTTGCGTTCGTGAATCTCGACGACGGTGAATGGCTTTTGGCCCGGGATCCGTTCGGCATCAAGCCACTATATTACACCCGGCAGGATGCTGAGGTGCTGTTCGCATCGGAGATCAAAGCGCTCCTCGTTGACCCACGGGCAAATCCGTCGGTGAACTGGGAGGCTATGCAACAGTATCTGACGTTCCAGTTTTGCCTCCAAGGCCACACACTATTCCAGGGGATACAGGCCCTGGAACCCGGCTGTCTGCTTCGTGGCCGGTGGGGCGAGATCCTGAGCGGCGATCGGTACTGGGACACGAACTACAACATAGACAGCCATCACACCGAGGCGTATTTCGTCGACACGCTCCGCGAGCTGCTCTCTGACAGCGTGCGGTTGCAGCTCCGAAGTGATGTTCCCCTCGGCGCCCACTTGTCGGGCGGCATGGACTCGAGCGTGGTGGCCTCTCTTGCGGCTTCACATCTCGATGGGAACATCGCCGTGTTTCATGGGCGATTCGCTGAGGGGCCGGATTATGACGAGTCGCGATACGCGCGGCCGGTCGCGCAGGCGATTAACGCCGAGTACCACGATGTGGTGGGCACCGCTGCAGATTTTGTCGAGTATCTCCCTCGGCTGATCCATGCACTGGATGAGCCGGTCGCCGGGCCGGGCGTGTTCCCGCAATATTTGGTGAGCCGCCTAGCCGCCGAACACGTGACGGTCGCCCTGGGAGGCCAGGGAGGCGACGAGATCTTCGGCGGGTACGCTCGCTATTTGATCGGGTATCTGGAACAGGCGTTGAAAGGCGCCATATTCGAGACCCAGGAAGAAGGAAAGCATCTCGTCACCCTGTCGTCCATCATTCCCAACCTGCCGCTGCTGCAGCGTTACGGTCCCCTCATGCAGCACTTTTGGCAGGACGGGCTCTTCAGAGAGATGGACGAGCGTTATTTCCGGCTGATTGATCGGAGTCCGGCGCTCGACCGCCTCCTAACGACCGACGCCCGGCAATGCTTCGATCGGGCTCAGGTGTTTGCGGATTTTCAACAGGTCTTCAATCACCCCGACACGGTTTCGTACGTGAACAAGATGACGCACTTCGACCAAAAAACGCTGTTGCCGACGCTCCTTCAGGTCGAGGACCGCGTCAGCATGGCCGTGTCGCTGGAGTCCAGGGTTCCACTGCTGGATACACGCATCGTCGATCTCGTGACCAGCATGCCTCCGCCGATGAAATTTCAAGGCGGTAAGACGAAGCACATTTTCCGACGGGCCACAGACCACCTGCTGCCGGACGCGGTGCGGAGCCGGAAGGACAAAATGGGCTTCCCAGTGCCCCTCAGTGAGTGGATTCGCGGTGGGGCAGTTCATGAGTTTGTCCACGACGTAATTACGTCGACGAGATCCAAACAGCGGGGGGTTTTCAAACCGGAAGCCATCGAGGAATTATTGACCACAGAGGCACCGTTCGGTCGGCAACTGTGGGGCGCACTCTGCCTCGAGATCTGGCATCAGCAATTCATCGACAAGGCGTGAGTAGCGGCATGTCTCGAGCGGAGCGAGAGTACGTGATGGCTGCTCTGAACCGGTACTGGAACCGTTCGCCGGAGGCGGTTCGAGCGCTGCCATTACAGCAAATTCGCAACGGGGATTTTGCGCTCCCGCCGCGGGGCACCTTGGTGTCACTGCCCTCCTGGGCGGAGGACGTGGGGGTCGATGGAGCCATTTTCGTACCAGCTCATGCATTGGATCCCGGGGACGCGCCGGCCTGGAAACGCTGCGACTGGATCACGGCGGCGTTTTGGTATCTGCACGGAACAGCCGAGCGTCGCTTTGAGGAGGCGCATGGACCGATACATTCGTATGCCTTCCGCCTGAAGGGGTGGGATGCCCGGTTCTGGGAGCGTGCCTGGGTGAACCGGATGGCCTTGTTTCTCCGTCGCTGGGCGGGTCGGGCCGCAGGCCGCACCGAAGACAGTCTTTTCGGGGCGCTGCCCTCACCGGAGATCATTCTGACTCATGACGTGGACGCCGTCACCAAGACCGCCGCGATCCGCATCAAGCAAACGGTCTTTCACGGTTTGAATGCGGTTCGCCGATTCACTGCGGGCCGCCCGCTGGAGGCGCTCGCCGCCCTGGGCCGAGGGTTGCACTTCTTTCTGCGAACTGGGAACTACTGGTGTTTCGATCGGCTTATGGCGCTCGAGGATGCGCTGGGGCTGCGGAGCCATTTCAACGTTTACGGAGGGGTCGGCGGCTGGCGCCGCCCCCCGAAAGCACTACTGTTCGACCCCGCGTACAGTGTCGAACACCAGCGCCTTCGGACTACCCTGCGCAGGTTGCGCGCCGGTGGGTGGACGATTGGACTGCACCAGTCGCATGATGCCTGGGCCGATCCGCAGCGCATGCTGGGCCAACGCAAACGTGTAGAGGAAGCGACGGACGGGCCGGTGACGAGCTGTCGCCAGCACTGGCTGCGATTCTCGTGGAAGCATACGTGGGCGGCGCAGCAGGAGGCCGGACTGGAACTTGACACGACACTCGGGTTCAATGACCGCCCGGGATTTCGCAACGGCGCGGCCGTGCTGTTGCGACCGTGGGATCCCGACCGGCGTGAGCCAATGGGGATTCAGAGCCTACCGATGGTGCTGATGGATTCCCACCTGTATGATTACAGCGAGTTGACTGAAGAGGATCGGACCGACCAGATCGCGCATTGGCTAGGGGAAGTTCGGCGCGTGCGCGGCCAGGCAACGGTGATCTGGCACCAGCGCGTAATGAGTCCGGACTACGGTTGGCAGGCCGGGTATCAGCGTGTGTTATCCACCGTATCCAACACGAGGAATTAGATACCTCCCCGCAATTCGGTGATCGCATTTGCCCGACAGCGACTCTGATATCTACCGTCATCAGATACGGGCGGTTCTACCGCGACTGCTGGCTATGTTCGACCTGGATCGGACGAGCCCGACGTTCGGGATCGGCGACCGTTTCTATTGGGCTTGGAAACTCATCGATTTCGGGAATGGGACTTTCCAGGGTGCGGCGCACGGCCTGGCTCGGCTCCTGGCATCGGGTGAACTCGCCGAGTACATCTCTCCGGCTGCGGCAATGGCACGCATTGACGCAATGTTCCTGGGCGCCAAGCGACTGCGGCGTCGGAACGGGAGCATGGAGGAGGCATTTCCCTACGAATCGTCGTTCTGCGTGACCGCCTTGGTCGCTGCCGATCTCCTTGCCGCCATCGTACTGCTCGGGGATCGTGTGGACCGCGAGCGGAGAGACCATTACCTCGATGTCGTGCGGCCGATGTTGCGGTTCCTTTGCGTGGCCGACGAGACGCACGCGTTCATCTCGAACCATCTAGCGACTGCGGCTCTCGCGCTATACCGGTGGCACGCGCTGACTGATGACGCCCACGCCGAGAGGCGAGGACGAGAGCTTCTGCAACGTATTCTCGATGCCCAGTCGCACGAGGGGTGGTTTCGGGAGTACGAGGGCGCTGATCCAGGTTACCAGACGCTTTGCACGCATTACCTCGCTGATCTGCATCGTCTACGGCCCGACCTCGAGCTCGCCGAGCCGTTGTATAGGTCTGTCAGGTTTCTCTGGCACTTCGCTCATCCTGACGGATCGTTCGGCGGCCACTACGGAAGTCGCAACACGCGTTTCTTCTACCCAGGAGGAATCGAGGCGCTCGCGCTTGAGTGCCCGGAGGCCGCTGCGCTGGCACTTCACATGCGGCAATCGATCCAACAGCACCGGACGGTGACACTCGATGTCATGGATGCGCCAAACCTCATTCCCATGTTCAACTCCTACTGCTGGGCGGCGGCGTTGGCACAAGAGCGGCGGGAGGAAGAGTGGGACCAGGTGCCGACACTCCCGGCGCTAGAGCATCGTCCCGCACGAAGGCGTTTCCACGAAGCCGGGCTGATCGTGGATCGGGGAGTCAGGCATTACACGATTATTTCGACCCACAAGGGCGGCGTCTGTTACCACTACACGGAGGGGAACCAGCGGATGATCAACGCCGGCGTGGTCGCGCGGGCCCGCGACGGATCATTGTTGAGCTCGCAGCAGTACAATCGGACGAACAAGGTGGCATCGGACACCAACTCGGTCGTTGTCACGAGCCACCTGGCACGGCTCGATAAACCGGTGCCGACGCCGCTTCAGTTTTTGACACTCCGAACCCTCAACCTCACGGTGATGCGCTGGCAGTGGATTGGACGTTTTGTGAAACAGATGCTAGTGCGTTACTTGATTACAGGAAAGCGATTCCGAACGGCACGCAACCGCCGGACAATCACTTTCGGCGCAGACCTCGAGATCCACGATGTACTTGACGGTGAACAAAGACTGGCATTGACGAAAGTGAAACAGCCCTTCAGTGCGATTCACATGGCGAGCCACGGATATTGGCAGCGCCAGGACGATACCGACGCATGATTCCGAGGTTGAAGCCCGCCCTCGGGTGGGAGGAACTGCGGTCGTTGATTGGAGGACACAAAGGTGCGGTGCAGCGTTTCGAACAGACCTTTGCAGATATGTTCGGGGCACGTTCCGCGGTCGCGTTTCCTTACGGTCGGAGCGCTCTCTGGGCTTTGTTCAGGGCCCTGGGCATCGAGGGGGCGGAGGTCATCATACCCGCGTACACTTGTGTCGTCGTGGCCCACGCCACTGTGTTGAGCAACAACACGCCGCGGTTTGTAGATATAACGCTCGATGACTACAACATGGACCTCGATCAGGTGGAGGCAGCGATCAGCGCGCGCACGCGTGCCATTATCGCTACTCACCTTTTTGGCTACCCGTTGGACGTCGAGCGACTCAAACGAATCGTTGCGGCGGCCGAGACGCGGTACGGCCAAAAGATCTGGGTTGTGCAAGACTGTGCACATTCATTTGGGACGCGGTGGCGCGGACGACTGGTCTGCAACGATGGCGACGCGGCATTGTTTGGCCTCAATATCAGCAAAATGATCACCTCCATATTGGGTGGCATGATCACCACGAACGACCCAATCCTACTCCAGAAATTACGCTCCTTCCGCGACGAGCACTTCGTACGACCAAGGCTACTAAAGAGCGTACGACGTTTGCTCTACCTCCTGGCAGCCTATCCGGCTTTTTACGAACACGTGTACGGTGGCGTGCTGTGGCTCGAAGAGCGAACGCCGCTCCTCGACCCGTTTACCAAAGCCTATCACCTAGACAATCAAATTCACTTTCCTCCCGACTATCTGGACCTCATGCTCGACCTCGAGGCCAACGTCGGCCTGGTGCAACTCAGGAAATATCCGGAGATCGTTCGCCGTCGCCGCGAGAACGCGACCTTCTACGACACCCAGCTCCGGAACACAACCGGCATCCAATTACCGCCGCTGGTTGACGGTGCCACGTATTCCCACTACGTCGTGCGTGCTGCGGACCGTGGAGCCCTCCTCGCGGCTTGCCACGCAGAAGGCGTGCAACTCGGTACATTGATCCAATACAGTATCCCAGAAACCCCACCCTACCGGCGCTACAAGGGCAGTGACAGCTTCCCGAATTCCCGCTATGCCAGCAAGAATATGCTCAACCTCCCCGTTCACGCTGGCGTCCGTATGTCGACGCTGGCTCAAGTGGTGGCTACTCTGTCGAGCCAGAGCAGTTGCGGTTAAGTAGTGGCAGGACCTCCACCCGAACTCCTTCCCAACGCGGGCTGCGTGAAATGTGGTAGATGCGCCCGTTGAAACCGTGCTCACATGCCGATACCCAACGTCATCACACGAAGCCAGCTGTGTCGCCCCCCTTTCGTTCACTACAGACCGGCCGACCACTTCGACTTGCTCATGCCGGATGGCGCGATGATTGTCGCCTCACGTAGCACTGATGCCGTAGCGCCGTTCAACTGCGGTCGTCGACGCGACACAAGCTGGCCGGCATAGTAAGACCAACCAGAATGCCCTTCCCCCCAAGAGAGCACAGAACCTTTGACGACCACTGGCAGGAACACTCTTCAGGAGATGTGGCGCCAACAAAGTTACAGGTGGCACACCGATTTCTGCAGCCTCTCTTTGAATTCCTGCAAACATGCGGGCGCATCGTGATCCTCGACGCCGGCTGCGGTGATGGCGTGCACGTCGATCTGATAACGACCACCGCGGGTGGCCTCCATGACAGCACCCTCGTTGCAGCCGACCTCTCCGCCACCGCGCTGCGTGCCGCACGCAGTCGACAGGACGCGCAATGGCAGTTCGTGCAGGGTGACGTAGGTAGCCTTCCGTTTAGAGACGGCATTTGTGACGCGGTTTTTTCGTATGGTGTTCTGGGTTACACCCGCGATCCGGCTGCCTCCTTCGCCGAGCTCTGCCGCGTCACCGCTCGCAATGGCATGGTTGGCATTTGGGTATATCCGCGCGCCGGGCTGGTCGGTGCTACGCTCTTTGCGGCAGTGCGAAAGCTCTGTCGGCTTTCAGGACCAGTCGGTACAAGAGTTATCGCGGACTGCATCGTTCCGTTCTTGGATCTCCTGCCAACCCGATCCCAGATCAACCTGGCCAATGCCACCTGGCATCAGTGTCGCGAGGTGGTACTCGTGAACATCAGTCCGCGAGTCCTGTTCTTCCCTACCGTGAGCGAGGTTGAGGGCTGGTTTGCGGCCAATGGCGTCCCTATCACCCATCGCGACGATGCTGTACCAATTACTCTTTGGGGTCGGAAGACTTAGCCGTACGGTCCCACTCATGAATGTTAACCGATACGGATGTTTGGAAACCGAGGCAGCTACCTGACGAATTGGCCCTCAACGGAATGAGCCTCCTCAAGCGGATCCGAGTTCAAAGCAAGCGTCTCCTGGGAGCGTTGCGTTCGGGCGAAGAGAAAAGTCGCCTGGCCATCGCCCTTCGAGCACTAGGTCCCATAGCCCGAACTGTCGACGCGCTGTGGTACCACGCAACACATGCCGCGCATGACCAGGCCTCGACCCCGTGTCTGATGATCGTGGGCCCACCGCGATCCGGGAGCACTCTGATTTATCAAACACTGGTTCGCGCTCTTCCGTGTGCATATTTGAGCAACTTGCATCTGCTGTTCCCGCGGCACGCATCGCGATACCTATTCCGGCGCGGTGCAAACAATACTCTAACTCCCACAATTTCTAACTACTATGGCTACACCGGGTCGCTCAAAGACGTCAGTGAAGCCAACGAGATTGTCGGTTCGCTATTCGCAGGCAACCCTAGTATCGACGCCATAAATCGACGGTTCCACACCCTCCACGCCGCGGCCTGTGCCGGGTCCAACCGACCCTTCATCTTTAAGAATGTTCGTGCCTATGCCAAACTATCTGAACTGCACGATTCCGTCCCGCATCTGCTCTTCTTGCGGGTCAGAAGGGACCCGGAGGAGGTCGTCCGATCGGTTCTCAGTGCCTATCACGAACTCGGCACCTTCCATCCTGTGCCGGAAACATTGCGGGGGCACTCAATGGACGACCCGGTCAAATTCGCAGTACTACAGATCCTGCACATCGAGCGAGCGATTGACAGTCAGAAGCAGATCATAAATCGAGACCGTTGGCTCGAGTGGGAGTATGAGGCGTTCTGTCGCGAGCCGTGGCCTCTGATTGCAGACCTCGCCGAGAACTACTTGCACATTGATCCCAGTCACATCCGGCAATCCGATTTGCCCTTGTCCTTTCAACCCTCGCAGCGGGTAAAGTTGAGCGCCACCGCTACGGCCCGAATCTCCGACTTGCTCCGCAGCTACAGCACACTCGACCAGTTGCCCCGTTGATCAACGCTTCACTCAAACGGCGCCAAAGCGCTCCATGCGCCGCCAGCCCAGCGGCCCTAATTAAGTCTCGTCTTGAATGTGGAAATAGCCGTTAGTAGCCTTTGGCTTTCAGGTGTTGATCGGGAGCGGCGTGACCGCGGCATTCTGGCATGGCGTGTCCGGGCCGGTAGCTGGATTGTGGGCTCCGGCATGATGACCGCTGCCGGGCTAATCGCGTCGTCGGTCTCGGATAGAAAGACCGTGTCCTTCAGGCAGGACTGGTACACGCAGCGATGCCCCTTCCCATATCGTGAGTCATGACGGCGTTTGCAAAACTTGTTCAGCGGTTTGGCTGGTGCGGGGTGCCTCGTTTGCTCTTTTACCCTGTCACGGCTCTGCTCACAACACCGGTGAGACTCATTCAAACGTTATGGGCATGCCGAATATTCGCTGATGGTCGTTGGGGAGATTACTTGGGTTTCACTCCCCGCCGGGCGCTGACCGATCTCTTCTACTGGACTCGGGCACTGAACCTCTACCGGTTCGGTCGTAGCGGAGTGAGCCCGTACCTTGGCCTTGGAGACTATCGCCTGGCACGGTGCTTTCACTATAGCCTGCCTTCGTTGTATTGGTTCTGGAATGCAGGCAACGTAACGGTGCTGATAGGACTCTTCGGCTGGCTCGCCTCCCATCTCTTCTGGTTGGAGGCTCAAAGTGTTGGCTGGGTCATCGTTGTCCTACTCCTTGCCCTCGCGAGCACCACATTCTATTCCAACGCCTTTTGCGATCAGCAATATAACGCGCTCGGGTGGGCGTTCTTCCCGCTGGGGCTCTACGGACTCGCAACAGGCAACTGGCTCCTAGCAGGGATTGCTTGGGTAGCCGTGAGTTTGGGAAGCTTCACCGCCACCGTGCTCGCGGGAATCGTCGCGGTCGCCTACTCCCTGGGACATCTCACCGTCACCCCCGTGCTCACGCTTCTTCCTGCCGGCGCGAAGCTGGTGACGCACTTCTGGCCCCTCGCACAGCACGGTGCTGCCAGGGGCACGCTCATAGGAGTGATGAAGGCCATTGGTATCGTCCGCCGGAGCGCCAAGTACAAGCGTACAACGTCGATGACCTTCAAGATTCTACACCTCGCATATCTGACGATGTGGGCGCAATTCCTGATCGCGACTTTCTGGCTGACCGGCGAACTGCACTTAGATTATGCCGCTGCCATGGCCTTCTATCTGATAAACGGACGGGTAGCACGATTTGCCGACCATCAATCCTTCGTCATGTTAATGTTCAGCCTCACGACGGCCACGATAATGCAGCACCCAGACCCGCGGTTACTCGTGTCGTATTGGCTCGCCGTCACGCCGCTTCCCAAATTTACCGGCTTCGGACACATGCAGCAGGTGCTTGACGTCGTGCCCAAGTTGGCGCCATTTTCGATTCGACCTTTTCTCGACGGGATGCAAAAATTCCTGTCGCCTGTTGCGCCAGGGCAACGGGTTCTGCTTGCCTTCGACAACCCCGGGAACGTCTACGAAAACGTGTATTCTGGCTATCGGACTCTAGTCGAGTTGCCCCTCTATGTCGCCGCCATGAAGGAGGTGCATCTGTTCCCCGATTGGTGGGCCGTTTTCGAGCTCAACTACGAGGGTGCCCCAGAGCCGTGGGGCACAGATCTCGAATCCGTTACGAAGAACGTGCGGGAGTGGCACGCCGATTACGTCCTGCTGCACCAAACCGACAAGACGGAGTTTGAAGACGGCTGGCGGCAAGCCGGGTTCGAATTGTTGGGCACTTTCCGATGGTCCGACTACGAGTCGCAGCTGGGGCGCGGGAAACCATTCGCGGGTCCAGCACCGACCTGGCGACTACTAAAATACACGGCGCCAGCCATTAAGGCCCCTGTTGAGTAAGGCTCCCGGCCGCGGCACCCAAGCGTTTGAGGTGGATTTCCGGATGGGAACCGCTTTCAGAACGTGAAACGATTTCTACCCAAGCGGGCATCGCTAATCTGCAAATCGTGCTATGGGAACTCCACGGAATGTTGAAGCCCGCGAGCCCGTCGTATCCAGTGCTCGGTGGTTAAATGAAATCTCGACTCAAGCAGCTGGGCCGGGATTCCGTTATCTACGGTGTCGGCGGCATACTGGCTAAGAGCATTGCATTCCTCTTATTGCCAGTTTTTACGCGGGTTTTCACTCCGGCTGAGTACGGCACCATTGAGATGCTAACGGTGCTCTCCAGCTTCCTGAGCGCCCTGCTGATGATGGGCATGGATTCAGCACAAACGTTCTATTTTTACGAACAGAAAGGCGGTGGACAGCCGGCGCAGGCACGGATCGTAACGGCGATTCTCCAGTGGCGACTGACTTGGGGTGCCGCCATCACTGCTGTGGCCATGTTGCTGACCCCTTTGCTAAACGCCGCTTTCTTTGATGGTGAACTCACCTGGGTGCACTTCGCCGTCGCATTTGTTGGCGTTCTCTTTGGCCAGCTAATGATGCAGAGTGCGGAGGTCTTTCGGCTGCTGTACCGGCCGTGGAAGTACATAGGCGTTACGTTGACGCAGAGCATTTTGTCAGCGGGTGCGGCAATCGCGTTGGTCGTCTGGCTGCACTGGGGAGCCCTCGGGTATTTCACGGGCTTTGGCGTGGGCTCTATGGTCGCAGCACTGATTGGCTGGTGGAACGCTCGGGAATACCTGGATTGGTCCCGTCTGCACCAAAGTTGGTGGCCCAGACTACTACGATTCGGCGCACCTCTTGTACCGACCGCCCTGGCCATGTACGTCCTGAACACCTCTGATCGGTGGTTTATCGTCCACTACCATGGCCAAGATGCCGTCGGCCTTTACGCCGTTGGCGCCAAGTTCGCGATTCTCATTGCCCTAGCCGTCGCCACGTTTCGAAGAGCTTGGTGGCCCATTCTCATGGACGCAATGCACAGCCCCGACGGTCCCGAACTATCCCGAACCGTAGCGCGACTCTATCTCAGCCTCGGAGCCGCAGGGGTGGTAGTACTTACAGCGATCTCTCCACTCTTAGTCCAATGGTTTACCACTCCCCCCTACTACGGGGCGTATCCGATTATTGGCATCTTAGCATGGCATTCCATTTTTTTTGGTTTTTACTTGATCGCTGCAGGTGGAATCTGGAAACGGGAGAGAACCAGATGGGCACCTATCGGCGCTGGTATCGCGGCCCTCGTCAACGTCGGCCTAGATGCATGGCTCGTTCCCCGATTCGGCGGTATTGGCGCCGCTATCGCCACGTCAATATCGTTCTTGGCGTGGATCATGTTAACCCTCCTGATCAGTGAAAGACTCTGGCCTGTTCGCCACCCCGTCGGCGTCTTTGGGTTGCAGATCGGGATTGGTTTTGCCAGCACGGCCGCAATTCTGATTCTGCATGACTCCGGTCGGGAAACATGGAAGATTGTTGGGGTGGCTACCCTAGCGATCATCATCCTGGCCAGTCTGAGCATGGAACCGGCTCGACTGAAGACATTGCCCCGACTAATCCGGAACCGCTGAATCCCCACCACTCCAGAGAGATGAATGACCGGATTCCAGAAACTGATCGCGCGATTCGGTTGGGTCGGCGTCGTCCGCTTGTGCGCTTATCCCGTCAGGGTTCTGGCAACCTGCGGGCGGCCGTGCGTTCCTTGTGGTAGACACCCGCGCCGCGGGTGACGCGAGAGCGGTTTATTGTCCCAATGATCCCTATGCCGACTGACAACCTCACGAGGTCAACGGTGAGAACCGAGTCAACAGAGCAGGATTTCGCCTTTTGTCTTATCGGCGGCTCAGGGCGAAGTGGAACTAGCATATTACGCACGATCTTCGCCGGGCACCCGCAATTGTCCGATGTGCCGGAGTGGCGGTTTGCCATCGATCCTGACGGACTCGTCGATTTCCATACGTCCCTCGCGCATGGCTGGTCGCCGTACCTCTACGACCTCAGGTTGAAGCGACTGGAATCACTACTGCGAGCGCTGGCCCACGACCCACCACTCCGGATCGTCCAGTCGGTCATCCAACGTCTGCGGTTGCACAGGTCCCTACACTTCAACATGCAACCGCGGTACATCGGCTTGCGCGCCGTGGACTATTGTCCGAAGTACGTGGACCTGGTGGGCGCACTGCTGGAAGAGTTGACCGCGTTCCGCTATCAGGGGTCTTGGACGGGTATGGTGGCCGGGCAACTCGCGTACGCTCCACCTCCCGAGCCCAAGCGACTGGCACGGGTACTCGGTGATTTCTGGCGGAGCGTCGCACGCTGTGTTCTCGAGCACCAGGGTGCATCGCACTACCTGGAAAAGAGCACCTGGAACATTCTCTGGATCGATAAGGTGATGGACCTCTTGCCGGAGGCTCGGTTAGTCCATATCTACCGTGATCCGAGAGACGTCGTGGCATCCTATGTCAAACAGAGGTGGACACCCTCCGATCCCGTACTGGCAGCGCGGATGTACCAGGACATAATGGAGTGCTGGGCCCTGAAGGGCCCTCCGGTATAATCCCTGATCGATACACCACCCGACGTGGGCAGAAAGGTGGGGCGTCCCGGGATAACAAGCACATCATGGCCGAGCAGCCGGACGAGCCGTGGCGGCCGTTGCCACGTGAGTTCTGGACGCAGCGCGGAACGTAATGCCGGTTCCGGCAAATCGATCGCCGCAGCGAAGACGTCTGCGGCTAACGAAGTGGCTCATCGAACGGCGCGGTCATCGAGAACCCCGGCGAAGTCCGACCGACCTTCCCGCAAGCGGCGGCGTCACGAAGCCCGCTGTCCAAAAAACCGGCACCGGTACACGTGGCTACTAACTCACACGGACAAGTCGAGTACCTGACGTGAAGACTTTGGTCAACGTATGTGGTGCGGCACGATCTGGGACAACCATGCTTGACCTCATGCTGGGCAATGCGCCCGACGCCTTTTCCTGCGGGGAAGTCCATGCCTGGTTTAGGCCGTGGCGACGGCCGCACTTCACCATCGATTGCCCGTGCGGGGTCACACCGTGTCCCATTTGGGAAAAACTGCGCCGCATCCCGGAGAACCGGTTTCACGCCGCAGTGTTCGACCAACTCAATGTCGAGTTCGTGATCGACTCGTCCAAGGAAGAGTGCTGGCTCCTCGATACCCACCGATGGGCGGCCGACAACGGCATCACCGTATGCAACATGTTACCCTGGAAGGACCCGATTGCATTGGCTTACTCATATTGGAAGAGAGGCCAACCCATCGACTTCTGGCGGAGGCCGTTTGTCAGGTACTACACGAGGATACTCCAATTGGGGATACCCATTTATTCGGTCTCCTTTGAAGATCTCACGGCGAGTCCAGGCCAGAAGCTCCAGCAAATCTGCGCCGCCATAGGCATGTCCTATTTCGATCACAAAGAGAGATTCTGGGAAAAGCAACATCACCATCTCTTCGGCAGTGCGGGCACTCGCCGCCAAGTGGTCGCCAAGGATTCCGAAATAAAAACGCCGCGAGCCTTCGCACCCGATTTCGAGACGCACCGCGACGCCCTCTCATCGCAGGTGGCTCGGGACACAAGGGTGCAGTGGATCCTTCGACAGTTGAATCAGGCTGAGGTTTCCTCATCTGCCGCCTCTCGCACCCATGACCAGCCCTTCATGCCCCAAAATCCTACCCGCTATGGTACTACGTGGGCGCGGCCAGGCGACTCTACCGGCGCCGCTGGCCGCAACAATTACACTCCGCCGCGACTCCGGATCATGGCGCCAGGTAAAGGATCCGATGCGGTAGTCGGGCGTTCGGGGGCGAGCCTAGTGTATCTCGCTGCGAATGACATGAACGTGCACGACGCGCAGAGAGCGCATGTCTGGGAGTTCTGCCGGGCCCTCCTCGCCCAAGCTCCGATTCAGCGCGTCACGCTCGTCACGCCGACCGAGACTCCTAGTGCGGGGCTTGGCGACCGCTTCGAGCACATCAGCGTCCACGCTTCCCATTCACCGCTGCGGCTTCTCTTCCGCGAATGGCGTATTCTGCAGTATCTGTGGAGACGATGGCGGCGCGATCCAATGAACGTACTATACATGCGAAATGGCCGTCTTTCGATCAGCGGACCCCTCTTCGCCACGCTTTCGGGTACTCCCCTCGTTCTCGAAATCAACGGAGTGGCAAGTGAGGAATACCGGCTCACCACCCGCGCCCCCGCCCTCGTTGCGTTTTTCGTAAGCAAGGTATTCGACCATCTCTTCAGGTTCAGCTGTTTGCGTAGTCATAAAATCATCGCCATCACCACGGGCCTGGGTGAGTACATCATCGAGCGCTTCGGTGTCGCCCGCGAGAGAGTGTGTGTCGTGCCCAACGGCGTCAACACATCGGCATTCTTCCCCATGGACATCCGCGCCAGTAAGGCCAAGGTGAAACTCGACCATCGCGTGGATTACATCGGGTTCGTGGGTAGTTTGAGGCCTTGGGAGGGCGTCGCGTGGTTGATCAAAGCCTTTGCACAAGTTGGATCCACACTACCACACTATCACCTCGTCATCGTGGGCGATGGACAGGACCGAGACCCACTCGCTCGCCTCGCCAAGGACCTCGACGTCGCTGACCGAGTCGTTTTCGCCGGGCGGGTCCCTCACGGCGAGGTCCCCTCGTATGTGAATGCCTGCAAGTTCCTGGTGGCGCCCGCGGTGCACGCACGGGAGTCGGTCTTCGAGATCTCGCCGCTCAAGACATACGAGTATCTCGCTTGCGGCAAGCCCGTCGTGGCATCCCGCTTACCCGGGCTGGAGTTCGTCGGGCAGGAGCGCCTGGGTTTCGTATTCACCCCCGGCAACGCCCTGGACCTCGCTGATGCCCTGCGCCGCGCGGCGAATCTCACCGCGGGGGAACTGGATGCGATGGCCGTGCGAGCTCGCCAAGTCGCCACCGAACGGCATTCCTGGAACCACCTCGTCGGACGTATCGTGCACTTTGCTCTCCTGGGGGACGAGCGGATCCGAAGGGTACACGACTCGTCCACCTCCGACACGACCGAACCGTAGCAACTCCTGTGGAATACCGGAACGGCCCAGGCTATTGATGTCCGTACACAAATCGTCGTTTGCCAACCTCTTCTTTCTTGCGGTGCTCTTTCCGTACATATCGCCGGTTCCGACGCCTTTTGACGTCCAGCCCTATACACTGCTCGCAGCGCTCGTCATTCTCGCGGCCGCACTTTACTCCGGGCACCTCAAACTCCCCGTGCCAATCTGGCTGCTCGGCGTCCCGTCGTTGTACGCGATGGGGTTGCTCTGGCTACACGGACCACCCAACTTCGCAGGCTTACGTGCCGTGAGTGGGTACCTGTCTGTTTTTGGCATCGCCGCCGCTACTTATCTCTGGATGCGGTATTTCAGCACACGGCTTTTTGCTTGGGCCGTTTTCATCTGGTTGGCGGTTGCCCTGATTCAGCGGTTCATTTATCGCGATTTTGGAGGTTGGATCTTACCGCGATTCGCCCCAGACTACTATCAGCTCTACCGAGGGGTCACTTCCCTCGCCACCGAGCCGTCACATTACGCTGGCGTGTGCTTCTTCTTTCTGCTCTTCAATGAGCTCTTCTATTCGTATCGCTTGTACGCGAAGCGGCAATATGTGGTGTTGGGCCTCGCCTTGTCCGTGCAGATCGTGTTGACTTTTTCCGCTCTCGGCCTCCTGTTCGTCTTACTCTTTGCTTCGTTGAAGCTCACCCACATCGCCTTCACACGGCTGTCGCCGAGGACTGTCGCGCGCACCGCCTTGATGCTGTTGCTGTTCGTGGCTGCGGGCTGGGTCTCCCTGCGAAACGAACGCATACGTTCGTCGCGGGCGGTCACCCTGGCCCGCATTGTGATCAACACCCCGCAACTCCTCCAGGAAGACAGAAGTGTTCGCGTACGATGGAACGATATGACCCTCCCCCTCGTCGGATTCTATCGGAGTTACGGCACGGGATTCGGGCTGTCGTCGTGGGATTCGAACCACAGGGCATTGGCCTTCGGCGAGAGTCCGCTCGTGCGGTTTCCAAGGCCGCAGGGTCCGAGAATCATGAGCGGGTGGGGGACAGCGTTGTTTGAGCTGGGTGTTTTCGGGCTCGCCCTGTTCCTTACCGTGTCATGGGCGATGATCGACGGAATGCGCCGGGACCGCAGTCGGAGGAGCCTCTTCCTCTTGATACTCATTTGTATCCACTTCGCGATGCTGAACGCCACTCCACTGGCCTTCCCGCCCTTTGCGTTCTTAATCGGCATGTGCGTAGCCTTGCCCCGGAGAGGGCAGCACCGCGATCGGGTACCTCCGTGGCGGAGGCGCCTTTCCCCCGACGGGTCAGGCGTTGGCGGTATCGTGGGGCGGCACCCCCCTGGACGTCGTCAAACGTGATACGAGTCCTCAACGTCCCCGACGCATTTGTGAACGCCGTTTCAAAGGCATTGACGTGAAAGTGCTTCACATCGTCCCCAGTTTGGCACGAGCCTGGGGTGGTCCGGTTACGGTAGTCGAAAACCTCACTTCAGCATTATCAGCCGACGGTGTCGAGTGTACGGTTATCGCGGCAACATGTGGTCGATTCGGTTCTGACGCCGTATCCATTCCCGGAGTATCCACAACATTATTTCCACTTTCGTTTTTTGGGCGATTCTGGATCGGACATTCGTTTTCCAGCTCTAGTTGGATAAACGAGCACATCCGGGGATTCGACGTTGTTCACATCCATGAATTGTGGAACCACCTCCATTACGTAGGTGCGAAAGCCGCACGCAGGTACGGGATTCCTTACATCATCAGGCCGTGCGGGGAATTGGGAGATTGGGAGCTCGCGCAAAAGAAACTCAAGAAGCGCCTTTTTATGGCGTTGTCCCAGCGCGAAACGCTGCAAAAAGCGAGTGCCATACAGGCCTTAACCAGGGCTGAAGAAACATCGATAAAGCGCCAGGGGATTTCTGTTCAAATACACGTGATTCCCAATGGCGTGTCGCCGATCAACCTGGATGATCACGATACGAGCAACATCGAGAAATTGTTTCGGGAACTCCAGCCCGGTCCGAAGATTTTGTTTTTAGGTCGCTTGCACCTGAAAAAAGGCGTCGACCTTCTATTCGAGACGTTGGCCCGCGTCCTTGAGTTTCGACCGTCCGCAACTCTGATCATTGCCGGTCCAGACGAAGACGGCTCAGGATCGAAGCTGCTGCGACGATTTCAGCAGTCAGCCACCAATCCCGTTCACTACCGATTTGTTGGGGCGATAGGTGCTGCTGAGGCTCGGATGGCGTTGCGCTTGTCCGACATCTATGTTCAACCCTCACGATCAGAGGGATTTTCGATGTCTACCCTGGAGGCGATCTCTGAGGGCACGCCGTCTGTCATTACAACGGGGTGCAACTTCGACGAAATTGAATCGGACGGAGCCGGTAGAGTTGTGGCCCCTGATCCCATCGAATTAGCCGACGCTATTATCGAAGTCATCAGGGATCCTGAGGCGGCCCAGGTGATGAGCGCCAACGCCATCAGTCTTGCCGCCAGATACTCCTGGCAAACCGTATCCAGACGGGTAGCCGGACTGTATGAATCCGTGATCTCGTGACAGGTGCCCCACCACGTTTTTCCGATATGCCCATGACACTCTGACGGCGAATCAAAAACCTCATAATCAGAACAGTATTTAGCTGCTCATTCGGGTATCGACTCGATCTGACCTGCAGCGGTTGGGAACAAATTATGGCGGCTGGATAGTACCGACGGATCTTCTGTTCACAGATTCCATTTGCTATCTCGCCGGAGTCGGAGAAGAAATCGCATTCGATCTTCGCCGATGGCGGATTCTGGGCGGACGGCAGAAATCCCTCCAACGGTCCTGCAGAGCCTGTTGCTCCCGAGTCTGATCACTTCTTTCAAAGAGGGCACGTAGACATGAGGTTCACCGACACGGTTTTCTACCAACAAATGATAAATGACGCCCAAGGCCCTTTCGTTAGTCGTGGCTGTGTTACTTCACTCCAGCTCCTGCCTTTCCTCAACCACACCACAGCCAACTCAGCCGACGCAGGGGCTCTCCACCGCCCGCACGAATTGCCGGAGCATGAGCGATCGGTCGAACTCCGGCGCCACATCCCGCGCTCGCCGCCCGCGGGCAGCGAGCTCGACACGATCGTGCATGGCTTCGCGGACGGCCGCGGCAACGGCATCAGGGTCGTCGGGATCGGCCACCCAGCCGCACGCCGCTCGGCGAACGATCGCCGCAACATCGCTCTCTTCAGGCGCCACCGCGAGCACCGGCCGGCCGGCAGCGAGTATGGGATAGAGTTTGCTGGGCACTACAAGCCCCTCAAGCCCCTGGCGAACCGTAACCACGTGGAGATCGCCCGCCTGTAGTACATAAGGGACCTCATCGACAGTCCGGTAGGCCAACAGCTGCACGTTCGACAGTCGAGCGGCGCGCTTTCGTATCTCTGTGGCCGCCGCACCGTCACCTACGAACACTAGTCCAGCCGGCTCACGCTCGAGCATTTGAGCTGCGTCAAGGAGCGTGGCCCAAGCGCCGGCAAAGCCGAGATTGCCAGCGTGGAGCACAACAAAGGGAAAGCCGCAGCGGATCTCGCGCGTCACCGGGTGGCCGCGGAGTGGGACGTCGGCGGGCACCAGCGCTCCAACCCGCACTACGACTATTCGGTCGCTGGCCACGCCCTTCTGGATTACGCGGCGCCGCATGTCGTCCCCCAAAACGATCACGCGGCCCGCTGTCAGCAGCGCCCAGTTGTGGGCTGTGCCCCAAGCCCTAACCAAGGGTCCGGGGCGGACGAGCCCAGCGGCCACCGCCATTTCAGGATGTAGATCTTGAATGTTGTACACAAACGGAACGCGCCGCACGGCCGCGAGGATGGCTCCTACCACCGCCACCAACGGCGGGTCGGACATGGTAAGCACCAGGTCTCGGCGGACTGCAATGCCCCACAGGAGCGCCATCGCGAGATACGAAAGATAGTTGGCCGCCCGCCCCAGCATGCGCCGCCTGGAAAAGGCGAACGACCCCACTCGTCGTACCGTGATCCTACCCCTGCGTTCCCAGGTTACCAAGCGCCAGCGGTCCCGTCTTGTCAGCTGATAGGACGGGCGGCCCGCGATGAGTGTGACCTCGTGCCCCGCCTCGGCCAGGGCCTGCACGGCATCCGAAACAACTTGGGCAGTTGCCGAGGCGTCAGGGGGAAAGTACTGGTTTAGAACAAGGATCCGAAGCGGACGCTCAGCGGGGGTCATGGTGACCCGGGGATAACCTGGGTTTCCCAGGCTGACGTGCTCACCAGCCTTTTTCCATGACAAATGGCCCGATCGCCAGAAAACATCCATCTGGGCGCGGAGGAAGCATGGCCGACGCATCTCCGTGATAGGCGTTTATCCCCAAAATGATCATGACAGTTTCTAGTGCAGTACGTCCCGAAACCTGACGGCTCTTCGATGCCACCTCAGCGGGATCTCAACCCCCGCAACGACCAGTTCGTTCGCCAGATTTCGTGTTCTCGCCGCGGTGCAAGGCATCCAAGGCTCGCGGTTGAGCAACATGAGCAGAAAACAGCACGATGGGCCTGCCACACTTTACAGCACTTAGGGTCCCCGTACCATCAACGCAAGCGAGGCGTGACCGCCAGTCCGCGCACGGGCTCCATTCTAGTTGAAGACTTATACCAAAGCGGCCGGCTCTCCGGACACTAACCTCCGCGCTGGAGGGCTAGTCGACTTCGGCTGGCGTGCGGCCCGCGGCCTCCATGTCCATGGTAGAACCTTGAGGATCGTGTGGCGACGCACCCCTTACGTCATCCCTGAAATCCCTCAGTTCACCAAGCCGCGCCATGTCTCGCACTCGCTCGATCAACTCTTGCACTATCTTGCGCAGGGCGCGATCCCGCCGCCGATCTGTCTGGCGCGGTGGATATGAAGGGTTCGTCGCGGTCAACCGGTTACCGTCGCCCGGCTGTCCTGCCGCAGTGGGCACGAAGCTGTCGCCCGGCAGCCCTTGGGTGCATTCGGTTTCCAGCCCCACGACGGACGAGGCCGCGACCGGTCGAAGCTCGACATCCAGTTCGGCCAGGGCAATTCCTTGCTCAGCTGCAAACGTACGCAACTCGGCAAGCGTCTCGGGCGAGAGCTTTTTCGTGCCGATCACGATCCTCGAGATGCCGAAGCGCTTAACAGCAAGCGCGAGGCTCTGTCTGCCGCCGATCACCGGAATTCCGTGAATGTGACCGTTGTGTGTGAGGGGGTCGTCGTCAATGAAACAGACAGGTCGCAACTTGAGCGATTGATTATTCGTGATCTCACGGAGCGCGAGCTCTCCTCCGTCGCCGGCGCCGTAGATCAAGGCCGGTTCGCCACGTACCGTCACCTTTCTCCGCACCGTTTCCAGCGTACGGAAAGACAAACGCGACAAGAGAACTAGCGCCGCAACCAGGAGCGTATCTATGAAAATGATGGTGGCAGTGCTAGGCAGGTCCGGCACCCACCATTTCATAAAGACCAAGATTGGAACGGCGCTGATCACTACTGCCCCGACAATCCGATACAAGTCGACGATGCCAGAATATCTCCAGGCGCCATGATAGACCCCGAACGTTCCGAACGCGATGACTTTCACAAAAATTACGGCGCCCAGCGTCGTTTGAAACACGCTAGCGTACTCGGCGGGCACGCCTTGGTCGAACTTCAGCCGAAACGCTCCGTAGTACGCGAGTGCAATCAAGACAACGTCGAGCAAGAGCTGGGCCAGTCGGCGCTTGTACAGAAGGTTCGACACCAACACCGTCATCCGCTTCGAGCCGCGAGGCGGGTCAGGGTGCCCCACCTGTAGTCGCCCGAGATACGCCGCCGCTAATCCCAGGCCCACGAGAAAACTCGTCCCAAGCAGGAATCCTAGCCCTGCATCAACTCCGGTGAGAGCCAAGGCCACGAGCCCACCAAGAGCGGCAAAAGCGTAGAAGAGCAGCGCTACCGCCCGCTCGCCCATCCCGAGGGTGATGAGGCGGTGCGCCGTGTGATCCCGCCCACCCTGAGACACCGCTCTGCCCGTCAGCAGACGGGTAATTGTTACTAACCCCGTGTCAAGAATTGGCACGGCAAGAATTATCAGCGGCACGAACATGACCGACACGAGATTTCCCGACAGTGAGGGAGTCGACACTGCCAAGCCGGCGAGCATTGCTCCTACGAACAGACTGCCTGCGTCCCCCATGAAAATGGTCGCGGGATGGAAGTTGTACCGCAAAAACCCGAGTGTGGCACCCGTGAGCGCCCACGCCACGGAAGCACCCATCCAAGCTCCCTGCCGCGCCAGAGCGAGCCCAAGAAAGAACGATGCGATAGCACCAACGCCGGCGGCGACACCGTCCATGTTGTCGAGCAGATTGAACGCATTGGTAATTCCGACAAACCAAAACAACGTCACCAGCGCGTTGACCGCATACCAGGGCGTGAGCGGCAAGATTGCCCCAAAGCCCACAAGCAGCAAACCAGCTATAACCTGCAGGATGAACTTGAGCTGAGGCCGTAACGTGACGACGTCGTCCACGAGACCAACGAAAAACATCATCGCCGCGCTGACAATCACGACGGCCAGGTGTCCAACGGCAGTGCTGCCGCCCACCAATGGGAAGTTTTCTAAGAGCGCAACCGCCCCGAGCGCCCCGAGCACCGTCCCAGCGAAAATCGCAATCCCCCCCAAGTACGGTACCGGTCGACGGTTCCACCGGTTCGCCGAGGGATGTGCCACGGCTCTAAGGCGTTTTGCCAACCCTCCTGCCACAGGGGTCAGCACGACCCCCAAGATGAGCGAGACTCCGCAGGCTACCGCAAAGAGGACGGCGGCTCTCAAACCATCGCCGGAGTTGAGGTGCCCTGGAACGCTATTACCGCTTCAAGGACATCGTCCAATCCATATTTGAGATCGTGCCCGACCTCGCCCCGTATCTTCTCCAGCGATGGGACTCTCCTCGGCATGTCCTCGAAATTCTCGCCGAACGCTTCGGAGTACGGAATGAACTGGATCTGGGAATCAGATCCCGTCATTTCTCGGACACGCTCCGCGAGTTCGAGGATCGTGATTTCTTCCTCGGTACCAATGTTGTAGACCTCTCCCACCGTGGCATCTGAATCCATCAACGCCATCGCCGCGTTCACGGTGTCCTTGACGTGGGTAAAGCACCGACTTTGTTGCCCATCACCGTAGACCGTGATAGGATCGTTTCGCAGTGCTTGAGAGACGAACCTGGGCACAACCATGCCGTATCGGCCCGTTTGCCGCGGTCCGACCGTGTTAAAGAACCGCGCGATTACTGTGGGACAACGACGCTCACGCCAGTAGGCGATCGCGAGGAATTCATCGAGCGCCTTGGAACACGCGTAACTCCACCGGCCGCGCGTTGTCGGTCCAATGACCAAGTCTCCATCCTCACGAAACGGGATATCGCTGCTCTTTCCATACACCTCCGACGTTGAGGCGATGAGCACCTTCTTTCGCTTCTTGCACGCGGCTGCCAACACCATCTCCGTGCATCCAACATTGGTTTCTATCGTTCGCACGGGGCTCTCAACGATCAGTCGCACACCGACGGCAGCCGCAAGGTGAAAAACCTGGTCTGCCCCATCCACAAGTTCAGCCAACAAGGGCTTGTTCTCAACGGAATCAATCTCGTAGTGGAAATCCGGGTGGCTTTTCAAGTGCTCGATGTTGCGAATAGACCCCGTGGACAAGTCGTCCAATACCGTGACCGAGTCACCCCGTTCCAACAGTGGTTCGGCCAAATGTGAGCCGATGAAACCTGCCCCACCCGTAATCAAATAATGCATGTAGTACTCCGTTTTCGAATCAAGACACCTTACTCACCGTAACGGCTCTTGGTGACGGCCGAGCCGTGCCATAGCACAGGATTTGTGCTACAGTCGACAGATTCCGGGGCGTATAATGCACCGTAAGCCACTGCGCGTCAATTGCTTAAGGGGGCTGCCGTCCCAAGGCTGCCGCCAGTGGAGTAATCAGGGAGATCTGCAGAAAGGAAATCAGGTCAACTTGGAGGTGGCCGCGGCCGATCTTCCTCCAAAAGTTCGACCCGCATCCGGCGTTTCGCCCTGATTACTAGGAACCCCAGCCAGGCTACTCTTTCCCGAGCCCAGTCACCGGAATCTACGCGCGAACCCCGTCAGCGGTGTGAATAGCTTATACCACATTCGGGACACGTGAGCGCAAGGATTGCCACGCCTTGATACAGGCACCTCCCCCTCCCCCTTCCACTCCCTAAGGGAGGAGGGAGGAGGGAGTACCACGCTATCCGGCCAGTTTCATGGCCGCCGCCCTCGCGAGCAATCTCGGCTTCGTATTGAGCGTGGGGTCAACCAGGACCTCGTCCAGCAGGTCAGCAAGTAGTTGACCAAGGGCGGGCCCCTGAGCGACCCCGATACCCATGAGATCCGTCCCGTCGACGGCAAGATCCCCGATCGCCAACGGTGTGGCCGAATTCCGCACTGCTTCTACGGCATCGTCTAGGTCCGCACCCGATCGCTCTGCCACCGCAATCGCCACCAGATCGTCAACGGCTTCACCCACCTTTGCCATCCACCGCCGCACATCCACCCCTGAGGATGGGTCCGGCTCCTGACCGCGGAACTCGCCGACTCGCCTACCTCGCTCTATCTCTGCCTTCGAGCACTTGAGCCTCGCCAATGTCGCCGCCGGATCAGTGGACAGGTAACTGGTGATCAACACCGCGTCCTGTTTCGGTAGATCATCGACGACTCCCGACTCCCGACTCCCGATGGTCGGCAACCACCTCTCCAGCGCCCCCACGTCCCGCCACAGTTCGACTAACCGGCCAGCCTTCTCCGCCCCCTCCAATCCCTTCATCCACTCATCCCTCACTCGCTCGGCGGAGAGATGCACGAGACCCTGCGCGTTGGCAACGGCCGCCTCCCACGTGGCCTTCTCGATCTCGAAGCCGAACCGCGCGGCGAACCGAAGCGCACGCAGGATCCGGAGATAGTCTTCACGAAAACGCTGAGACGGATCGCCGACGGCCCGGATCACCTTGCCGGAAAGATCCGGCTCCCCTCCAAAAAGATCTCGCCATTCTTTTCTGATCGGATGGTATGCGATTGCATTGATGGTGAAGTCCCGCCGAGCGAGATCTTCATCGAGTGACACGCCGAACTCTACAATGGCATGCCGCCCATCAGTCTGAACGTCCCTCCGGAACGTCGTGACTTCATGCAGCTGCCCGCCTCGGTCGATAACGGCGACGGTCCCGTGATCGACACCGATGGGCACGGTGCGGCGGAACAGCTTTTGTACTTGCTTCGGAGTAGCAGCGGTGGCGAGATCGAAATCTTTGTTCTCGAGGCCGAGCAGGTTGTCTCGCACGGCACCGCCCACACACCACGTCTCGTGCCCCGCGCCCTCGAGCGTCTCGGCAATGCGGAGAACCTCCGCGGGAATGGGAAGGGTTATAGACATACACCTAACTTACCGGCTACCATTTCCCGACGCGAGCACTCGGAGACTGCATGAGTCGAAAACTCGGCATCCTAGCGTTTTGGACGGCGATTGCCGTCGCCCCGCCGGCTCTCGCCCAAGACCGGTCCAAAGTGGTGGGTGGCGAACTAGACAATTACGTGCGGCTGCTGCAACTGGAAGGAAAGATCAGCGGCATGCCGTTGGTGTTTAGTTCTTTCTCCTCCGGGCGCTACGCGACCGCCGACAGCAACCACCTTTGGTCTGCGCGGTATCGTTTTGAAGGACAACCTACCCGTCCGACAACCGTAACGGTCTCACCCGTCTTTCCCACGGTAGAGTTCCTCTACAACTCGGCGTACCCCCGCAGTGCCAATGATGGGGCATTGTGGAGTGGCAAGGGATTGTCAGGAACCCTTACTGGTGGGGCCAGCGCCACTTGGGGCCCCGTGACGGCGACATTCTATCCAACGGTCTATTTCTCGCAGAACCGCGACTTCGTCCTGGCCCCCGTCGCGTTCAACGATCGCACAGAATTTGCCTACCCGTGGAACGGCAATATCGACTGGCCCCAACGTTTCGGAAATGATGCGGTCAAGGAATTCGATCTTGGACAGAGCAGCATACGTCTCGATTTCGGAGGCTTCACTGCGGCCCTCTCCACAGAAAACATGTTGTGGGGCCCTGCCTTCAGAAACCCGATCATCATGGGAAACAGCGCACCGGGATTCCCCCACGTAGACCTGGGCACCGGACACCCGGTCTCCATCGGCGTCGGTGATCTGGAGGTACGAGCAGTTTGGGGCGAGCTGTCCGAGTCGGACTACTTCGACACCGATTCAGGCAACGACCGCCGGTACATCACAGGCCTGACCTTGGGCTACAAACCCAACTTCCTGCCGGGATTGACCATCGGCGGCACGCGCATCCTGTACCAGAAATGGCCAACCGCCGGTTTGGGGGCGGGTGAGATTTTCGACGTCCTGGGGGAATTCTTTCGGGAGGCAACCATCGACGCAGTCGGTGATGTGGTCAACGACTCGACCGACCAAATAATCTCTCTCGTCGTGCGGTGGGTACTTCCCCGAAGCGGCTTCGAGGCATACGTGGAGTGGGCCCGGGGAGACTTCAGCGGAAGTTTCCGGGATTTCGTACTCGAACCGGACCATAGCCGCACTTACACGTTCGGCTTCGCCAAGGCGTTACCGTCCGGCGACGGAGTGCTGCGACTCCGCAGTGAGTTCACGACACTGGGCAGATCTTCTACGTTCTTGATTCGGGGGAGCCCGTCCTATTACACCCATTCAATCGTCACCGCGGGATACACACACCGCGGGCAAATCCTGGGCGCGGCCATCGGACCCGGGGGCCAGAGTCAATATCTCGGCATAGACCGGTACACCAACACAGGCCGGTGGGGCGTGTTCATCCAGCGAGTGCGATTCAACGACGATTACTACTTCGCGAACTTCACGGATCGGTCCTCCCACGACGCCGAGATTACGCTGGGAGCGAGTGTCCTGCGGTTCGCCGGCAATCTCGATATCGGTGGCAGTCTCGAGGTGAGCCGGCGGCTCAACTGGAATTTCGTGTTGGAAAACGATGTGACGAATGTGAAGCTCGGGTTGCGACTTGGCTGGAGAGGCAATTGACGGTCCTCACCCCGCCTCCCCAGCCCCCCCCAGGGAGGAGGGAGCCGTTCGCCAGCATCTTGCTTGCCGCTCGGTGCCGCGCCGTGTACCCTGCATGTTGACACCACGTTGAGCGGCCAGCAGCAGCTTGCGCGCCGTGAACGCGGCATCACAGGGTCCAGCTTGCCTGATAGAGGGGGAATCGCCATGTCGACTCCACTTAGGACACACAGCTTCACGGTGGACGAGTACCACCGCATGGCGGAGGCCGGCGTCTTCCACGAGGACGATCGGGTGGAACTCATCGACGGGCAGGTGGTCAAGATGACGCCCATCGGGGTCCCACACGCGGGCTGCGTCAACCGCCTCACCGAGCTGTTCTCGCCCCTGGCCGGCACGATCGCGACCCTGAGCGTGCAGAACCCCGTGATCTTGGCCGAACACGAGGAACCGCAGCCCGACTTCACCGTGCTGCGGCACCGGGCGGACGGCTACGGGGCCAGACACCCGCGGGCCGCCGATGTGCTGCTCGTGATCGAGGTCGCAGATTCCTCGCTGGAGTCGGACCGCCAGGTCAAGATCCCACTGTACGCACAGGCCGGGATCCCCGAGGCATGGTTGGTGAATCTGCCAGCGGGCCGGATCGAGGTGTACCGCAACCCGGTCCGCGGCAAGTACGCCAAGGTCACAAGCGCTTCCCGCGACCACACGCTCACGCCGCTCGAGGTCCCCAGCGCGACACTAAGCGTCGACCGGATCCTCGGGTAGCCTCCCCTCCCCGGGGAGGAGGAAGGAGGGGAGGAGGGCATCCTTGCTCAAGGTGGTTGTGACCGGATCAGACCGCGACGCCGAGGCCGCCGAGCGAGCTCAACGCTCTCTTGGTGCCCCCCTCCTCACCGCTTGCCGCCTAGTACCCCCACACCACCGGAATCACCAGCACCGCCGCCACGACCACAAGCACGACGAGCACCGCCCCGAGCCGCGCATAATCGCCGAACCGATACCCTCCCGGACCGTACACCATGACGTTGGTCTGATACGCGATCGGGGTCAGAAACGACGCCGAGGCCGCAACGGCCACTCCGATAGCGAATGGACGGTGATCCGCTCCCAGCTGGGCAGCCGTCGAGATGGCGATCGGGAACATGAGCACGACCGCGGCATTGTTGGTGATGATGCACACCAGGGCGACCGTGGCGAGCACGATCCCCAACAGCCCACCCGTCGCACCCATGCCCCCAAACGCCCCCACCAGCAACCCGGCGCCGCGCTCGGCGAGCCCCGAGCCCTCGAGCGCCGCCGCCAAGCCGAAGGCGCCGACGATCACGAGAATGACGTCCAAGTCTACGGCGTTCCGCGCCTCGCCGGGAGTGAGAATCCCCAGCAGCACTAGCGCAAATACGGCGAGGAGCGCCGCGTTCAAGATGGGCATGACGCCGAGTCCGGCCGAGCCCACCACACCGGCCAAGATGAGACCAACCAACCACGCCTTGCGGGAGACCGCCGGCGGTGCGCCACCCAGGCGCGACACCAGAAGAAACGGAGTCCGGTCCCGCCAGCGATCGCGAAAACCGGGGTCCGAAAGCAGCAGCAGCGTGTCACCGGCCTTGAGCCGCACCGACCCCAGCTTCGCCTCCACCCGCTGTCCCGCACGGTGGATAGCCACCACCGCCGCCTGATAGCGCCCGCGGAAACCCACATCCTTGAGCGTCTTCCCCACCAGCGGGGAGGCGGCACCGATAACCGCCTCCAAGAAGGTGTGACGATGCGTGTCGAACCGGCGCACATGCTCCCGCTCGCGGGAACTGAGACCCCGCATCGCCTGAAGATCGACCACCGTGTCCGCTCGGCCGACGAAGGTGAGTCGGTCACCACCGTGGAGCACCGTCTCCGGGGCGACGGGTGCTATGACCTCTCCGTCGCGCTCGATCTCAACCAGGAAGACGCCCTGGAGATTGCGCAGATTGCCCTCCCCCACAGCCTTGCCGTCGAGCGGACCGCCGGACACCACCTCCATGCCGACCACGAACTCGCGCACCCCCTCCTCGAGCGCCCGGCGCGGCGCGCGGCGCTCGGGGAGCACGATCGGCGCCAAGACGATGATCACGAGGATCCCCACCGCAGCGAGCGGCAGCCCCACCGGCGACAGCTCGAACATGCCGAGGGGCGCGTAGCCATGCGCCTCGAGCAGGCCCGACACCACGAGGTTCGTGGACGTGCCGATCAGCGTCACCAGGCCGCCGAGCATGGCGACGAACGAGAGGGGCATCAGGAAGTACGACACCGAGCGACCGTGGCGCTCGGCCCAGTCGGTGAGCTGCGGCACCAGCATCGCCACAATGGGCGTGTTGTTGAGAAACGCCGACGCCCCGGCCGAGGGGACGAGCAGCCGCGCCAGCGACCCCCTGAGACTCGTTCCCTCCCCCAGCACCCAAGAGACGATCGGCTGCAACGCGCCCGTCTTCTCCACGGCCCGCGCCACCACATAGAGCGCCGCCACGGTGATGGGCGCCGGATTGGAGAACCCGCCAAACGCCTCCCCGGGGCCGATCACACCCGCCACGAGCACCACCACCACGGCGCCGATCACGCCGACCGAAGGGGCGACGAGGTCTCTCGCCAACACGTACACCATTGCGGCCAAGACGAACAACGTCAGCCAGGCCTGCCAGCTCATCCCGGCCTGCCGTCGCTGCCCCACACCGCGCCGCGCGCTGAGCGCCGGGCGCACAGCGTACGGCGTACTGCGTGCAGCGTACTGCACACAGCGCTAACTCCCCGCATACCCCTTTTTTTCCAGATGCAGAATGATCTCCTGCGCCGCCTCTTCGGGCGTGACGTCGGTAGTGTCGATCACCACGTCGGCGTCGTCCGGCTCCTCGTAGGGGTCGGAGATGCCGGTGAACTCCTTGATGATCCCCACCCTGGCCTTGGCGTAGAGTCCTTTCCGGTCACGCTCTTCGCACACCTCGAGCGGCGTTGAGACATGCACCAGGATGTATCCCCCGCCTTGCTCGATCAGCGCGCGGTTCTCCTTCCTGATGTTGTCGTACGGCGCGATCGGCGCGCAGATGGCAATGCCGCCGTTCTTGGTAATCTCCGAGGCTACGTATCCGATACGGCGGATGTTGATGTCGCGATGCTCTTTGGAAAAGCCAAGTTCCGACGACAGGTTTTTGCGAACCAGATCGCCGTCGAGCAGCGTGACCGGCCGGCCGCCCATCTCGAGGAACTTGGTCATCAGCGCGTTGGCGATAGTTGACTTCCCCGCTCCTGACAGCCCCGTAAAAAAGACTGTAAACCCTTGCTTGTGACGCGGTGGGTGGCTGCGGCGCAATTCCTGCACAACTTCGGAGAACGTGAACCAACCGGGGATCTCCTTGCCATCCGCCAGTCGCCGGCGCAGTTCGGTGCCCGAGATGCTCAGGGACTTTGTTCCCTCCGGCAATTCGTCTACCGGGAAGTACGAGTCCTTCTCCTGAACGAAGACCATCATCTTGAACGGGACCATCGTCACGCCGAGTTCTTCCTCGTGTTGTTGAAGCAGCTCTTGAGCGTCATATGGACCGTAAAATGGATTTCCCTTGGAGTCGCTTCCCGGACCGGCGTGGTCGCGACCGACGATGAGATGTGTGCACCCATAGTTCTTCCTGATGATGGCATGCCACACAGCCTCGCGTGAGCCTCCCATGCGCATTGCCAGCGGCAAGAGGGACAGCTTGGCTGTGTGTTGGGGGTAGTGGGGCAACAACGCCTGATAACAGCGGACTCGCGTGTAATGATCCACGTCGCCCGGCTTGGTCATCCCGACCACGGGATGGATCAAGAGATTGGCTTCTACTTTCTTGGCTGCGCGTAGCGTAAGCTCCTGGTGAGCGCGGTGCATCGGGTTGCGAGTCTGAAACGCGACGATCTTGCGCCATCCCAGCTTGGCGAACTCTTCCCGCAGCTCGTCGGGCGTGTGGCGCAGCTCGCGATAGTCGTAATGGATGGGTCGTTGGAGTCCCTCGAGCCTGCCGCCCACGTAAACCGGGTTCGATTGGTTGAGGAGATACGCGATGCCGGGATGCTCTGGATTGTCCGTGCCGAACACGGCGGTCGCCTCGGCGGCCAGGTCGGGCTTCCACATGTCCTCTACGTGCAGGGCGGCGAGCATCACGCCCTCGGCGTCCCGCAAGGCCAACGTCGAGCCGTCGCCCAACTTTGCGGCCAAGTCTTCACTTACATCCAACGTGATCGGCATGGGCCAGAGCGTGCCGTCGCTGAGACGCATGGAGCTGCAGGCTCCCTCGTAGTCCCCCTTGGACATGAATCCCGTGAGGGGGGAGAATCCGCCGTTCAGGAGTAGCTCCAGGTCGCACATCTGCCGCGGCGTCAGGTCCCAGGATTCCCAGTCTCGGGACGCTTCCTTGAGCTGGCCCGCCCGCTCCAAGTCAACCATGGGATCGACGAGGGTTCCGCCGTGTGGGGCGATCAGATGGTCAGTCAACGCTACGCTCATTATAGCTCACTGAAAAGAGGGGCCAGCCCCCGATGCTGGTCTGGAGATTCCCCGATCCTCGGGTGGTGGTGTAACGGCACGACAATAGTAGCCTGCCGTCACCCCTTATTACAGGGTGGCCTGGCTGCCGGACGGCAGGTCGTCGAATTCGCCCATGCGATCGGAAGCGCCCACGTCACGAACGGCCTGAAGGGCCTCCGCGTAGACCCCCGGTGCTCCGGCCAGGCCACCGGCTCTTCGACGATGTGGTGGGGGCGGGGTGAATCAGCCGCAGAGTACACTCCCCCCGTTCACGTTCAGAGTTTCCCCGGTTACATGACTCGCGAGCTGCGAACACAAGAACACGATCGGCCCGGCAATCTCCTCAGGCGTAGCCACTCGGGCGAGCGGGATTCCCGCTTCGATTTCCCTCCTCCCCCCTCCCTCCTCCCTCCCAAACGGCACCTCACACATCTCGGTGTCGATCCATCCGGGGGCCACGGCATTGACGGTGATCTGATCTTTCGCCGCCTCGCCGGCAAGGGATTTCACGAATGAAATGATCGCCCCCTTCGTGGCCGCGTAGTCGGCGTGGTAGGCCTCCCCACGCTGCCCCGCGGTGCTGGAGACGATCACGATGCGCCCGTCCGGTTGCATGACCCGGAGCGCAGCTCGGCAGCCGAAAAAAACCGAATTCAGATTCACGCCGATTGTCCGGTCCCACTGGCCGTCGTCCATCTCTTTCACCGAGACACCCTCGGGACGCCAGATGCCGGCGTTGGCCACGAAGATGTCGAGGGAGCCGAGGGCCGCTACGGTCCCTTCGACCATGCGCTTGCTGTCGGAGGGGTGGGCGACGTTGCCCTGAATGGCCACGGACCCATGCCCCCCTCCTCCCTCTTCACCCCGCACAGGCGGTAGGGCGGCACGGCGGTAGATGCTATTGATGCGGCCCAGTACCTCTTCTGCCGCCGCCTTGCGCTCCCTGTACGTTATTGCCACCGAAGCGCCCGCCTCGGCAAGCATGACGGCCGTGGCAGCGCCGACGCCCCGGGAGCCCCCGGTGACCAAGGCGGCCTTGCCAGATAGATCAATGAGACTCACTGAATCTCCTCCCTCGTCACTCCGGCAACACTGAAAACCCCTCCAGCCGGGCCGCCTCGGCCAAGCGGTCGTCGAGGGAGACGAACCCCAGGCCCGTCGGCTTTCCGTCGCACCACTCTAGCGCCGCAGCGAGTTGCAACGCGTTGGCTGCCCGAACCGTATGCACCCGAACCAACCGCCGGGCTCTGTCTCGGAGAGCGATCCGGGGATCCACCGTGAACCAGCCCATCGCCAGCGTCGCAAGCGCTCTTGCGCCGCGCTGTTGGCCGAATCAGACAACGTACCCGCTCGCCGGCGCCGGGCCATCAGAGCTTCGCATTCGACCGACGTAGCCCACCACGCCGCCATCTGTTTGTCCTGAGAAAACAAGGCCCGCACGAGCTCTGACTGGGTTTCGTACAGACAAAGCGGCACGATCGCAGAGCTGTCCCAAAACCTCACCGACCAGTGCTCCCGCTCCTCGAGCAGCGCCTTCAACACTGTGTCTCCCGGGTCCTCAGGCCACGGCAGGTCCCAGAAATCGTCCGTGAACTCCCGCTCCGGGAACGTTAAGACGCCTCTACGCTCCATCTCGCGCAACCGCTCCATCTCCGCGTCTTCGTCCCGAGGCATTGGAACGAGCTTGGCAATGGCCTTCCCCCGCTCCGTCACCACTACCTCTTCTCCCGCCTTCACCCTAGCCAGATACTTGCTCAGCGAAGCCTTCAGCTCCGATACCTTGGCAACCTTCTTCATGTCAGACCTACTAGGTCATATGAATATGACTAATACAGTCACAAGGGTCATCCCGTCACAAACCTCCGCCACCGATCCAGCATCCCCTCCCTCAACGCCATCGGTGGTACCGGCACCATCTCTTCGTCGTCGATTATCGCCCGGGGGTTCACGCTCGAGAGGAGTTCCACCGAGTTCCCCGCGACGCGCCTCTCCAGGTACTCCACTCCCCTGGTGAGGATTCGTTGATTGCCGTGGTTGTCGGCAGCGATCACGTCGGCCAGGCCGTTCGCAAGTAGCTGGCGGGCCCGGTGGCCGCGACCGGTGGCCTTGGTGAGACACGTGGAGTCGACCTGCATCTTCGCACCCACCGCCCGCCACGATCCCACCGTCTCCGGAGAACAGCCCTCATATCGCTCCGGGTGGGCCAGGACGGGCACGGCTCCAGCCTGCACGATCTTGCCCAACACGTTGCGGGCGAAATCCGGCACCACCGACCAGGAAAACTCCACCAGATAGTACCTCGATCCGGCCAACGAGAACCGCCTGTCCCCAATCGACACCACGGACAAGGGCTGGTCCAACATGATCTCGAAACCCAGGTAGAGCTTGGGGGCCGCCAGGCGGATCCGGCGCAGGGGATCGTACGCCGCGTCTCGCCTATGGACTGCCCCGTCGGGATCCGTCGCCAACTCGGCCGCCGTGACATGGGGCGTGAGCACAACACCCCCCACCCCAGCATCGGCAAACGCCCGGAGCACGGCCAGGGACTGCTGCATGGACTGGGACCCGTCGTCGATGGCGGGGATAAGGTGGCTATGGATGTCAATCACGGGAGGAGGCCGGCTCCTTGCTCACCTGAGATCGCCCAGCCGCCCGGGCTCCAGCTCGGCGGCGGCTTCGCAGGCATAGGTCATGAACGCATCCGCCGCCAGGAGGGTGAGAGCGTCGTCACGGGAGGCGTCTCCACGGAATTCCCCGATTGTGATCCGGGCGAGGCGCCCGAAGACATCTGCCGGGTGCCCCGAGTCGTCGTCGTGAGTGAGTACCTGTTGCAATCGCACTCTCAAAGCGTCGGGAACGGCCCTAAATCGCTCCGAGAGCCACGTTTGCGCGGGTGTCAGGGGCACGGCATTACTACCCCTGTAAGAATTCTTGGACAATGTCGGGCGTTCTTGATCGCGCTTCGTTTAGTTTGGCCGGATCGCCTGCGCCGGCAGACGCAAAATGCGGTCTCCCCCCGCCCCTGCCGCCACTGACCTGGGCTATTCTCTGGACCAGGTCTCCGGCCCGGACGCCGCTGGAGACCAGGTCGTCGGTGACGGCCACGTGTATGCCGGGCCGCTCGCCCGCGGCGAAGAGGACCTTGATGGCGTTGCTGTTCTGATCTCGGAACGAGTCCATCAACAACCCGATCTGCCTCCGGTCGTCCACCGGACTGTCGCCCATTATGAGTCTGGTGCTGCCAATGAGCGTCTCCACTCCCTCCTCCCCCCTCCCTCCTCCCTTCTTCAACAATTCTTCGATCTTCTTTTCGAGGGACTTCTTCTCCTCGAGCAACGCCTCGATCTTTCTGCTGACGTGCTCGGGGTTGGTGCGCAACACCTCCGCGGCCTCTGCCAGACGCGCATCGAAGTGCCTCACCCTGGCGTACGCCCCGGGACCCGTGACCGCCTCGATCCGGCGCACGCCGGCGGCCACTCCCGACTCGCCCGTGAAGTGGAACAACCCGATCTGCCCTGTGGTGCGAACGTGCGTCCCACCGCACAGCTCGACCGACACTCCGGGTACGTCGACAACCCGAACTACGTCGCCGTACTTCTCGCCGAACAGGGCCATGGCGCCGAGCTTCAGCGCTTCCCGGTACGGCATCTGGTGGGTCTCAACATCTACGTTGGCCCAGATAGCTTCGTTGACCCGTCGCTCTATCTCCTGTAGCTCCGCCGGCGTGACCGGAGCGTGGTGCGAGAAGTCGAACCGCAAACGATCCGGCGCCACGACCGACCCCGCCTGCCGCACGTGAGTGCCGAGCACGCTGCGCAAGGCGGCGTGGGCCAGATGTGTGGCGGTGTGGTTGCGCTCGATGTCGCGACGCCGCCGCTCCTTCACAGCCGCCTGCACCACGGACGGCTCGAACTCTTCCTCGAAGTTGCCGGAGACGACCTGCTTGCCGTCTTGCTTGTATACGTCGTCCACGTGCATGCGCCAACCGTCGCCCGTAACGACTCCCGTGTCACTCACCTGCCCGCCCGACTCGGCGTAAAACGGGTTCTCGTGGAGGATCAACTCGAGGTGATCGGACGACCGCCGGTACTTGAGAATGTCCGTCTCGGTCTCGGTGGTCTCATAGCCCACGAAACGCTGCCGCTTGCGAGGCACGACCGTCTTCCAGGCGCCTCGAACCTTGCCGGTTCTCACGTTCACCGAACCGGGGACACCCGCGCCACGCGCGCTGCGCGAGCGCTCCTGCTGCCGTGAGAGTGCCTTCTCGAAACCCACGACGTCCACCTTCCACCCCCGCTCGGCGGCGATCACCTGGGTGAGGTCGATGGGGAAGCCGTAGGTGTCGTACAGCTTGAACGCTTCGTCACCCGCAACAGTCCCGGCGGCTCCCGTCGTGATCTGGTCCATTCGCCCGAGCCCGCCCTCTATTGTTTCGAGGAAGCGTTCCTCTTCAGCTCTCGTGACGTCCTCGATGTGGGATGCTTTCTCGGCCAGTTCCGGAAACATGCCTCCCATCTGTTCGACCACGGCGTGGGTGAGATGCACCAGCGTCGGCTCGCTCCGGCCCATGAGGTAGGCATGCCGCACCGCGCGACGCAGGATCCTGCGCAACACGTATCCGCGCCCGTCATTGGTCGGGTAGACGCCGTCGGCCAAGAGGAACGCCACGGCTCTCGCGTGATCGGCGAGGACCCGGAAGCCCGCGCCGGCGGGGCCGTCGTCGTACTTCGCGCCGATGACGTCTTCGGCCTTGGCGATGATCGACATGAAGAGATCGGTGTCGAAGTTGGAATCGACACCCTGCAACACCGCCGCGATCCGCTCGAGCCCCGCGCCCGTGTCCACCGACGGAGCGGGCAGGGGAGTGCGCGATCCGTCGCCCGCCTGGTCAAACTGCATGAATACCAAATTCCAGATCTCCAGCAGCTCGCCGCTTTCGGCCAATTCGATGAACTCGTCCAGAGTAGGTGTTGGCCTCCCCCCTCCTCCCTCCCCCCTGTTCCCTACAGCGACAAAAATCTCCGAGCACGGACCGCATGGCCCGGTATCTCCCATCTGCCAGAAGTTGTCCCTGTCGCCCATGCCGTAGATGCGGGAGGGATCGGCGCCGGTGACCTCATGCCAGAGACGGCGTGCCTCGTCGTCGCTGTGATGCACCGAGAAATACAAACGGTCGGGATGAATGCCGAGATAATCCTCGCTGGTCACCCACTCCCAGGCGAACTCGATGGCCTCCTTCTTGAAGTAGTCGCCGAAGGAAAAATTCCCCAGCATCTCGAAGAAGGTGTGGTGCCTGGCCGTGTGGCCCACCTGCTCCAGGTCGTTGTGTTTTCCACCGGCACGAACGCATTTCTGAGCGGTGACCGCCCGGTTGTAATCGCGGTGCTCGAGTCCCTGGAACACGCGCTTGTACTGCACCATCCCCGAGTTGGTGAACAGCAGTGTGGGATCGTCGGCGGGCACGAGGGACGACGACGGATCGTGCCGGTGGCCGCGATCGGCAAAGTAGTCGATGAAAGATTGGCGGATGTCGGCTGCTAGCATGGCTCTAAACTAAACACACCACCACCCATCAGCACCCCACTCCCCCCAGGGAGGAGGGAGGAGGGATGCCTACCTCCTTCCCACTACCTCCCTCACCATCTCATCGATCTCGTACCCTCTGAACCCTCGTCTCCCGAGGTAGGCCAGGAGGCGGCGGCGTTTCGTTTCGGGCGGAAGGTCGCCGAGTTGGCCCGAGCGCTTTGCGGCGAGGGCGCGTGCTTGGGCTTGTGGGTCGATGTGTTCCGCTTCGATCGTTTCGTAGACTGCCCGTTCGGCCAGGCGCTTGTCGACGCCGCGGGCAAGCAGGTCGGATATGAGGCGTAGGGGGCCGTGCCCCTTCCCGGACCGCACCCGGGTGAAGTGGCGGGCGAACTCGAGATCGTTCAACAACCCGTTGGCCTCGAGTCTGCCGACGGCTGCGGCAGCCGCGGAGGGGTTGTGGCCCCGGTTTCCGAGTTGGCGGAGCATGTCCTTGACAGCACGTGGACGATTGGCCAACAGGCGCATGGCAACCTGGTGGGCGGCCTCGACGTCGGCGACGCGGGTCAGCGTGGCAAGGCGCTCCGGGTCGAGTTGGTCGCCGGTCCGGATGCCGAGGGATGCTACGATCTCTGCCGGGAGTGAAGCAAATCGGGCCCCGTCAACCTCGATGATGTGGTAGCCCGGGGCCCTGGAATCGGGAAGGACGTCGGTTATGTCACGCGGGCGCCCGTCGGCTGCGTCAACTTCGCGATGAGAGTACCGTCGTGTGCGAGCGGGCATGGCGCGAGACTATCGGGCGGTGTCCCCGGCCTCCGGCGTGTCGGGTACGGGTTTGTGCGGGGGTTCGGGCCCGAGTCCGATGCCAAGATGTTCCTTGACCTTGACCTCGATCTCGGCAGCCAGCTCGGTGTTGTCCTTTAGATAGAGCTTGGCGTTTTCCCTCCCCTGACCGATCCGTTCCTTGCCGTACGAGTACCACGCCCCGCTCTTGTCGACGACTCCGGCTTCGACGCCCAGGTCCACCAACAGCCCGGCGTGACTGATCCCTTCGTTGAACATGATGTCGAACTCCGCCCGTCTGAACGGCGGCGCGACCTTGTTCTTCACCACCTTCACGCGCACCCGGCTGCCGGTGATCTCGTCCCGCTCCTTGACCGGACCGATGCGCCGCACGTCGAGACGCACCGACGCGTAGAACTTGAGGGCCCGGCCGCCGGTGGTGGTCTCGGGGTTGCCGAACATGACGCCGATCTTCTCCCGCAGCTGGTTGATGAAAACCACGGACGTCTTGGACCGGTTGATGTTGCCGGCAAGCTTCCTCAGCGCCTGGGACATGAGACGCGCCATGAGGCCGACGTGATGGTCTCCCATCTCACCCTCGATCTCCGCCTTGGGCACCAAGGCGGCAACAGAGTCGATGACGATGACGTCGACGGCGCCCGATCTCACGAGGATGTCGGCGATCTCGAGCCCCTGCTCGCCCGTGTCGGGCTGAGAGACGAGGAGATTCTCGACGTCCACGCCGAGCTTCTTGGAATACTCCACGTCCAACGCATGTTCGGCGTCGATAAACGCCGCCACGCCACCCGCTCGCTGGGCGTTCGCCGCGATGTGGAGGGCCAGCGTGGTCTTGCCGCTGGCCTCCGGCCCGTAGATCTCTGTGATTCGCCCTCGGGGGATGCCCCCGATGCCGATGGCCGAGTCGAGATTGAGGGCCCCGGTGGAGATCGCGGGAAGCCGGACCTGCGTTCCCTGCCCGATCCGCATGATCGCTCCCCGACCGCAGTTCTTCTCGATCTGGGCGATCGCCAGGTTCAGGGCCTTCCTCCGGTCGTCCGACAACTCGGCGCCAACGTCGCCCAAGCCGGGCGTAGTGTTCTGTTTGGGAGCCATTGGTTTTCCTGGTTAGAGTTCGTGCTCCTTGGTGTCCCGAATATATCCCGAAATCATTCCTACCGCCAGCCTGGCCGGAACGCGTCTGCCACGTGCTCGATTCTGGGCGGTCCGGAGGGCCGCATGGTCACGCCGATCACGTCCAGCCGGTAGCCTTCGCCGGGCTTGCCGTGCCGGTCGATCCAAGCACCGGCCACGCGGCTGATCTCTCGTTGCTTGGCCGCTGTAACGGCCTCCAGCGGGCTGCCGAACGCGTCGCTGAAGCGGGTTTTTACTTCAATAAAGGCAAGCACCGCTAAAGGCAACCACCGCTCCCCGGCGGGCGACCAGGTCGATCTCCAGGCGTCCCATGCGGAAACGCTGGTCCAGAATCCGCCATCCACGCCGCTGGAGAAACCTCCGGGCCAACTCTTCACCCTCCCAGCCCCTCTTATGCCGGGGGTCCTTCGAGGTAGAAGGATCTGACTTGATCATGCAGACAAGCTAAGGGGGTGCCGGCCGGGAATGTCATCAAAACGATGCTGGGTTGTGGTAGAGTATCGCGGAAAAGGAGTGGGACGTAGGAAGTGGGCCCATCCTACTTCCTAACTACAGTATTCGTCGAGCTGCCCGGCCCCAATCAGCACCTCCCTCGCCTTCGCCCCGTCTGCCGGGCCGAGTATCCCTGCCAGGTGCAGTTGATCTACGACCCGGGCGGCGCGGCCGTACCCGATACGGAGCTTGCGCTGCAGCAGCGACGTGGAGCCGCCGCCGTTTTGGATGCAGACTTCGGCCGCCTCGCGGAACAGCGGGTCCCGGTCTTGCGGTAGGCCGCGGGCTCCTTGCGCCGAGGTTTCCTCCCGGGTTTCCCGGACCGCCACGACCGCGAGGATGTCCTCCTGCGCGGCTGCCTCGACGGGCGCAGCGCGCTTCTTCTCGCGTAGCATCCGTTGCTCGCCGTACCAGCCAGTGATCCTCTCCGTCTCGCTCGTGTCGATGTACGCGCCCTGGAGACGCACAGGCTCGCTCCTACCCGGCGGCAGGAACAACATGTCACCGTTTCCGAGGAGTGTTTCCGCTCCGTTCTGATCCAGAATCGTGCGACTGTCCACCTTCGACGCCACGCGGAAGGCGATGCGGCTCGGGAAGTTGGCCTTGATCAAGCCGGTAACGACGTTCACGCTGGGGCGTTGTGTCGCCAGGACGAGGTGGATGCCCGTCGCCCGGGCTTTCTGGGCCAGAATGGCGAGGGGTTTCTCGACTTCGGCTTGAACGGTCATCATGAGGTCGGCCAGTTCTTCGATGATCACCACGATGAACGGCAGGGTCGATCCTTCGTACGGCACGACCGGGGATAGCTCTTGGTCGTCGGCCATGCCCGAGAGCGTTTCCCGGGGAGGTCGGGGCATGACGACTCTGCGGCCCTCCTTCACCTTCCGATTGAACTCGTGAAGGTTGCGCACGTTGTTCACGCTGAACAGCTCATACCGGTCTTCCATTTCGTACATCACCCACTTGAGCGCCTTCGCGGCGTCCCTGTTGTTGGTGACGACGGGATGGCGCATGTGGGGAAGGGCGTTGTACACGGTCAGCTCGACCATTTTGGGATCGATCATGAGCATCTGGAGCTGGCGCTCGTTGTACCGGTATATCAAGGCGGTGATGATGGTGTTGACGCACACGGATTTGCCGGAACCGGTGGCGCCGGCGATGAGGAGGTGGGGCATTCTCGTGAGGTCGGCCATTACGGGCCTGCCCTCGAGGTCGGTGCCGAGTGCGATGGGGAGTCCCGGCCGGTCGGGATTCCAGGGCGGCATGCCGAGTAACTCGCCCAGGGCCACCATCCGGGGCGTGGGATTCGGCACCTCGATCCCGACGAAGGCCTTGCCCGGAATGGGCGCCACGATGCGGATCGACTTGGCCTCCATCTTCAGCGCCAGGTCGTCGGCCAACGCGGCGATGCGTCCCACTTTCACACCGGCCGCGGGAGAGACTTCGAACTGTGTCACCACGGGCCCGGTGGAGCGATGCCGTCCCAGCGTCACGTCCACCTTGAACGTCTTGAGCGTGTCGATGAGAACGCGGCCGAGGCGATCCAGCTCGGTTTCGTCCTCGATTCCGGCATCGATCTCCGGTCTGCTCAACAGACCGTAGGGGAATGGTTTTGCGGCCGCTTCGCTGATGAACGCCTGTTCGTCGCCGGCGGCGGGCTGATCGGCGAGGGGCCGCGACTCCGCAGGCTTCTTTTTTCTTGCCAGGAGTGGCGCTTTGAGCTTTGCGGGTTCGATGAACGAGGCCTCGTAGGCGCGCCTCTCCCTGACGGCCGCCGATTCGGATCGTCTGAGGGTTTTCAGCGGATGCCATCCCACGGTAGATATCGTGAGGGCTGACAGGCCGAGCAACCCGACGATCACGGTACCGGCGGTACCTACCCAGCCGGCGATGGTGACCGCGAGAAACGCGGGCACCAGGCCCACGACCTTGTGCCGGGTAGCCCACTGCTCGTAGCTGGGAGGAAGATCCGAAATGGTTTCGAGCCCCACTGCGACGGCGATGCCGAAGGGGACCAACAGCACCAGGCCTCCTATGAGGATTGGGATCCGGCGGGCATCCAGGCCGGACAGCCATCCAAAGCGGATGCTGCTCACGATCAAGAGCAATGCCGGCAGGAGTACCGAGCCCAGACCGAGGGCTTTCCAGAGGAGGGACCCAACCACCCGGCCGAGGGGGCCGGTGAGAGATATCGGGAGGAGAGACAGTCCGAGAAAGACTCCCACCGCCAGGGAGAGAATCGCAGCTAACTCACGGCGCCGATCGGGCGTCAGCCCCACTGCACCTCCGGGCTAGACTTTCACTTGGCGCTCCGCGTAGAGCGGAACGATATCGAACTTGTCCACGTCTGTTGCCGCGGCCACGTCCTGGGCCATGCCGAGTTCTTTCAGGCGGCGGGCGGCCGCGCTGGCATTGACCGCCGTTTTCCACTTTTCGCCGTAGCGCCGCACCAACTGGAGGGCGGCGATGGCCGCATCGTCGATCTCCACTCCTCGGGCACGGCTCGGCAGGATTTCCCTGGCGAAGCGGCCGGCGACATACGCGTCTTCCAACGCGAATCGCCGCTCGCGGCCCCCGCACAGAATAATCAATTCTCCCGCTTCTTCGAAGGCCGCCCTGGCGGCCACAGCCACCGCCGAGAAATTGATGACCGCTCCGACGAACACGGGGCCGCCGTGCTGTGCCGCGACCAGGGCCTGGGAGCCGTTGGTGGTTGCCATAACGAGCGTCATGTCTTTGACCCTCTCGGGCGTCATCTCCAACGGCGAATTCCCGCAATGGAAGCCCTCGATGGCCTGGTAGCCCTGCTCGCCCGTGAGGAGAATGTCGTCTCGTTCCAGGTTGTTGACCAGTTGGATGGCATCAGCAGCCGTTTCGGCCGGAAACACCGCCTTGGCCCCGTTCGCCAGAGCCGTCACTATCGTGGTCGTCGTCCTGAGGACGTCGATGACGAGTACCGGGCGTCCGGCTACGTCGCCCTGCGTCAGCCCTTGGGCTGTAAAGTAGACTGAGAGTTTCATTCCGTGGCCGGCAGTAGGTCTTTGTTGCGCTCGAGGAATTTGGTGTCCACCGCTCCGGCCTCAAAATCCGGGTGGCCGATCACGACGCGTAGGAACTGGATCGTGGTCGTCACACCCTCTACAATGAACGAATCCAGCGCCTGGGTCATTCTCGCGAGCGCCTCTTCGCGGTTGAGACCATGGACGATGACTTTCGCCATCAAGGAATCGTAGTAAGGGGGAATGGTACATCCCTGGTAGATGTGCGTGTCGACGCGCACACCCGGGCCGCCGGGCGGATGGTATACGGTGACCGTTCCGGGGCACGGCTGGAAATCCCGCCGGGGATCTTCCGCGTTCACGCGACATTCGATGGCGTGGCCTCGAAGCCTGCCTCCACGGAGACAGAAGCTCAGCTTCTCACCTGCAACGGTTCGTATCTGCTCCTTCACGAGATCGAGGTTCGTTACCATCTCCGTCACGGTATGCTCTACTTGAATCCGCGTGTTCATCTCCATGAAGTAGAACCGGCCGTCTTCGTCGAGGAGAAATTCGATCGTTCCCGCACCGACGTACTCGATGCTCGATGCAAGCTCGATGGCCGCATCACCCATCCGGACCCGCAACTCTTGGTTCACGCCGGGACTCGGCGCCTCTTCTATGAGCTTTTGGTGGCGGCGCTGAACCGAGCAGTCCCGTTCCCCTACGTGCATTACCCTCCCGTGTGTGTCCCCCATGATCTGGAACTCAATATGTCGGGGGGTGGAGAGATATTTCTCCACGTAGACTCCGGCGCTACCGAAGGCGGCCAATGCTTCGTTGCGGGCGAGTTGGAACGCGTGCGTGAAGGATTCGGCGTCGGGGGCGACACGCATGCCCTTGCCGCCGCCACCCGCTGTGGCTTTGATGATGACCGGAAAGCCGATCTCTTCGGCGGTCTTCAGCGCGTCGGCCGGGTTCTCTATGGACCCGTCCGACCCCGGAATGATCGGCACTCCCAGGTCCTTCGCCAATTTGCGCGCCGCGGCTTTGTCGCCCATGAGCTGTATCTGTTCGGCGGGCGGGCCGATGAACGTGATTTTCGACTCGGCACATGCCTTAGCGAACTCCGGGCTTTCGGCCAGGAAGCCGTACCCCGGATGTATGGCGTCGGCGCCGGTGATTTCCGCGGCGGCGATGATTCCGGGAATGTTGAGATAGGACAATCGGCTCGGACCCGGGCCTATGCACACATCGTCATCCGCAAAGCGGACATGCAGCGATTCCTGGTCCGCCTCGCTGTACACCGCAACGGTTGCCACGCCAAGCTCGCGGCACGCTCGTATCACCCGCAGGGCAATTTCCCCGCGGTTGGCAATCAGGATTTTCTTGAACATGGGCTACCCGGTCAGGCCGCCCGAGTCGCCCGACCGGTCTGCAAAGGTGCGGTCGGATGTCGCGTCTATTCCGCTGACCTTCACACAAACTCGCTCGGATTCGATGAGTAGAACACCGCATCGTCGTAGCTGATCACGTCTTTTCTGTACCAGGCCATCAGCGACTGGTCGAACGCCTGCATCCCATATTGCGCGCCGCCTTCCTTGATCAGGCTCGGGATGGCTAGCGCCTTGTCCGAATCGCGGATGTTGTCCTTGACGGCGGCGGTGTTGATCAGCACCTCGCACGCAGGCACGCGAGTTTTCCCATCCTTGGTAGGCACGAGCCGCAACGAGATCACGGCGTTGAGACAGGTGGAGAGCAGGTTGCGAACAGCGTCGTGCTCGTGAGGCGGGAAGAAAGAAATCACGCGATTGATCGTCTGCGTCGCGTCAGTGGTATGCAGTGTCGAGAAGACCAGGTGGCCGGTATCGGCTGCCTTCATCGCCGTGTCGAGCGTCGTACGGTCGCGGATCTCACCGATCATGATGACGTCGGGATCCTGACGTAACACGTGCCTGAGAGCCCCCTCAAAGGACAGCGTGTCGCTCCCCACCTCACGCTGTGAGATCGTGGACTTCACGTCCTTGTGGAGAAACTCGATCGGATCCTCGATCGTGATGATGTTGCACGACCGGTTGCGATTGATGTGATCGAGCATGGAAGCCAGCGCCGTCGATTTTCCCGACCCCGTGATGCCCGTGACCAGCACCAAACCCCTGGGCTTCGTGGCTATGTCGGTCAGTATCTTCGGCAAATTCAACTCGTCTGTCGACTTGACCTGGTACGGAATCGCCCGGAAGACAAAGGACAGCGTGCCACGCTGCTGAAACACGTTCGTCCTGAACCGTCCCACACCCGGCACGCCAATGGCAAAGTCCGCCTCCTTCGTTTCGGCGAACTCTTTCACCTGCCGGGGCGTCATGATCTGTTCGGCGAGTGCCTTCAGCTGGTCCGGCTTGAGCGGGCTGCGATTCAGCTCGATCAAATCTCCCCGGATCCGCAGCATCGGCGGCCTGCCGGCCTTGATGTGTAGATCCGAGCCCGCCCGTTTGACGAGTTCCATAATGGTACCCTTGAAATCAAACGGCTTGCTTGCAGCTGCTTCAGCCATTGGGATCCACCCTGAAAAGGACTTGTCCGAATTCTATTGGCTGAGCGTCTTCGACCAGGATTTCCACGATGACGCCCGAAACCTCAGAGTCCACCGGATTCATTATCTTCATCGCTTCGATGATGCACAATGTCTTGCCCGGCCTGATTCGGCTTCCAGTTTGCACATATGGCTCAACACCCGGCTCCGGCCGGCTGTAAAAAGTGCCCACCATGGGCGACTTGATATCGATGTGGTTGTCAGAGGGCGCTTCCACCGCTTCTTCCCCACCGGCTGCCTCAGGGGAGGCAGGATTCGACTCGGCCGCCACATGGTATGTCACGGGTCCGGACGCTCCACCCATCGGACCCTTCGACACCTTTACCGTCGTCGACCACCATCCCTTCTTGACCTCGATGGTATTCGCTTGCGAGTCGTCCAAGAGTGCCAGTAGTTTCTCCACGATCTTGAAATCTATCATACGCGGGTCAGGTATTTGTCCTCTCTCCGATCCACCTTCAAAACGTCGCCCTGCCGCACGAACAGCGGCACCTGTACCACTGCGCCGGTTTCCAACTTCGCCGGCTTCGTTCCACCGGACGCCGTGTCGCCGCGAAGCCCGGGCTCCGTCTCGACCACCTCCAGCTCCACGAAGAACGGTAATTCGATCATGATCATCGTTTCACCGTGAACCGACCCCTGACATTCCATTCCTTCCTTTAAGTACTTGATTTGATCCTCACCAATCAGATCGGCATTGAGCGGAATGTCGTCGTAAGTCTCCATGTCCATGAAATGGTACAGCTGGCCATCATAGTAGGAATATTGCACCGACCGCCGTTCCAGACGCACCTCGTTGACCCGCTCGCCGGCGTTCCAGGTTCTATCCGTCACTGCTCCGGTGAGCACGTTCTTCAACTTGCTACGCACGAACGCTCCGCCCTTGCCGGGCTTCACATGCTGAAAATAGGCGATCTGGAACAACTGCCCGTCAATCTGGAGCACCATACCGTTACGAAAATCCGCAGTACTAGCCATCGCGATTAATTACGGTGCCTCCCGATGCCTCACACTAGTTCAATCAATTCAGTCCTCCCGTCGGAGAGCAGCTCCGCTCCCTCGGCGGTCACATGCACATCGTCCTCGATACGAACACCACCCCAGCTCGGGAGATAGACTCCCGGTTCCACCGTCACAACGCACCCGTTGGGAAGCGGACCCTCGTTCGTGCGTGACACGCGTGGCGCTTCATGCACTTCGAGTCCCACACCGTGGCCGAGTGAATGCCGGAAGGCGTCGCCGAATCCTCCGGCCTCGATGACCGACCGAGCCTTCTCGTCGGCCTCGCGCCCGGTCATGCCGGCACGGATCTGCGAGATGGCCCGGGCCTGGGCTTCGCGCACAGCCTGGTACACTTCCCGCTGCCTTTCATCGGCTCGTCGGCCCACCACAAACGTCCGCGTCACGTCCGCGCAGTATCCCTCCACCTGTGCACCAAAGTCAAGCAGGAGCCAATCACCCGCTTCGATCGTTCGCTCCGTCGTTCCAGCGTGTGGCATGGCGCTCCTCGGACCCGAAGCCGCAATCGTAGGGAACGGATGCCACTCGCTTCCGCGAACCCTCAGTTCCCGCTCCAGCGCAGCAGCCACATCCAGCTCTCGAAGACCGGGCCGAATGATCGGGAGGATGGCATCGAGTGCGTCCGAAGCCAGGCGCGCGGCGCCGCCGATAGCCGCCACCTCACCGGCGTCCTTCGCGGCCCGGAACGCCTCGACCACCTCGCTGGTGGGCACGAACTCCACACGCGCCGAGTGCCGGCCCAATGCCGCAGCCACCCTCGCACTCACATCGTGGGCTTCGAATCCCACGCGACAGAGATCCGGCGCGTCGTCAACCGCCTTCTCCACGGCCCCCGGCCCTGGCCCCGCTCCCCACAGGTCTCCAGATACGATCTCCACCCGGGCAACGCCGGCCACTTCGGCTTCGGCCAGTACATCGTAACGACTGTCGGTGAACAGCGAAACGGCGGAGTGGGCAACCACCACCGCCGCCGATGAACCGCTGAATCCAGTGAGATACCGAACGTTGGCGGGGTGACTCACCACGAGCGCGTCCAGAGCCCGATCCGCCAGCGCCTCCCGCAGGCGGTCGAGACGCGCCTGGCGGCAATCAACCCTCACGAGATTTCACATGCGCAACCATGGCGTCGAACGCCAAGAGGTAGCCGAGGCTCCCAAACCCCGACACGATGCCGACGGCTATGTCGGCCAGAAGGGAGTGCCGCCGCTCCGGCTCTCGGGCAAAGATGTTAGACAGGTGCACTTCCACGAACGGCACACGCACCGCAAGAAAGGCATCACGGATGGCCAGCGAGGTGTGCGTGAACCCCGCCGCATTGACCAACGCACCGGCAACGTTGCCACGCAATCCCTGCACCAGATCCACGAACTCGCCTTCGTGGTTGGTTTGGTGCCACAGGATTTCAACTCCCTCACTCCGGGCTCGGTCGCGAACGGCGCTCTCGATGTCCTCCAGAGAATCCGAGCCGTACAATTCCGGCTCGCGAACCCCCAGGAGATTGAGGTTCGGCCCGTTGAGCACCGCGATACGCACTATGACTTGAGACCCTTGAGCCAGTCCTTGAAATCGGCGTCGTCACGCTCGGCCTCGGTGGCCTCTCCACCGCCCCCGCCCGATGGCTCGCTGCCCTCCGTTGTTTCCTGCTTCGGAGCCGTCCCACCGAAGAATTCGTCAAACGAGACTTCGCCTTCCTCTCCGAAGACCGACGAGAGAGACGCGCCGTCGGGGGCGGGATGTGTGGTGGGCGCACCCGAAATCTCCGAGCCGTCGCTGGTATCGAAGGCCGACTTCAGGGGAGTGGACTCCTCGGGCAGCGGGCCCGGACTGGGAGTATCCCCCGATTCCCCAGCCGCGATCACGGCGGCAAGGAAAGCCCTGGCAGACATCCCTCCGGTCTCGCTGGCCAGGTACGGAGGTTTTTCGGAATCGACCGGGGCATCCCCGGGGGCTGGAGCCCCGCTCTCCAACTCGGCGATTCGAGACAGGAGTTCGGGATCTTCGGGTCGCTGTGCCAGAAGCTCGCGATACACTTTCAGGGCCGAGTCGAGGAGCCCCTGCTTTACGTAAACCTCCGCCATCGTCTGGGTCACTACGGGCTCCGGCTCCTCCGTTGAAGGAGCGACCACATCTTCGGGGCGCCCGACCAGCTCCCCCGACTGGTCCTTGCCTACCACCATGCCGGGCCCACCGACCAACTCGATGGGTTCGGGCCGCTCGACCTGTACCCCTATGATGTCGTCCGGTGGAGGGCCTTCTCCCGCCTCAGGACTCAATTCCAGCGGCGTGTCGTGCTCCACGTCGGCCCCAGCTATCTCGGCAGACGCTTCGGCCGGCTCCGCCGGTGGGGGAGGAGATTCCTCTTGGGGTGCCGCCGGCTCCGCCGGCGAGGGAGGAGGGCCGAGGGAGGAGGGAGGAGATTCCTCTTGGGGTGCCTCGGGTTCCTGCGGCGAGGGCGGAGATTCCTCTTCGGCTGCCGCGGGGGCCTCCGGTTCCGGCGGAGGTGCCTCCGGCTCCGCTTCGGGTACCTTCAGTTCCGCCAGGTCCGCCCAAGACGGCCGCTCGAACGAGGGCTTGGAGGTCGCGGCGCCCACGTCGCCAAGCCGACCCACCATCAGCTGGGCTTCCTCGTTCATGGGATCGACTTCGAGGAGCCGGTCCACCCACCCTCGGGCGCCGATCGGGTCTCCGAGTCGCTCGGCGATCTCGCTGAGGACTTTCAGGGCGATCACGTTCTCGCCGTCCAGTTCGAGGACGCGCTCCAATTCCTGCTGCGCTCCCGCGTCTTCGCCCCGATCCAGCAGGCACCGGGCGAGTACGATGTGGCCGCTCACATAATTGGAACGGTTCTCCAATCCCTCGCGTACTATCTGGAGGGCAAGTTCTACATCACCGGCGCGCCGATGCTCCTCGGCCAGCGCCGCAAACCACTGAGAGGGTTTTTCTTCGTAGCGTCTCTTGAGCTTTTCGAGTTCGCTCTGATGGGCCATGCGGGAGCGGCGTCCTTAGGAGTGGTGTGGCAGAGCCCAACTTACCCAGCAGCGGGGATTGCTGTCAACCGGCTGGGTTGAGTTTTCATGTTGTCACGCTTAGACTTAGGCCCTCTCAAACCACAACGTTGAGGCAGGTGCGGTAGATGGTGATGCGGTCGATGCGCGCGAACGCGAAATGGATCATGCTCTTGGTGGCGCTGGCCTTCGTCGGGTGGATGGTTTTCGATGTCGGAATGGACCTCAGCGGTCAAGGAGGGGCGTCGATCGGCGATGCGGCTGCGCGCGTCAACGGTACGAAGATCGACCTCCAGACCTACTACAACGCGTTGCGTGCCGCCCAGGAACGGCGGCGATTCGAGGGCGGTGGTTACGGCTACACTCTCGAGGAACAACGGGCTTTCGAGGACGCCATATTCGAGGAACTCGTCCAGCAGGTCCTCCTGCGACAGGAATACAACCGGCGGGGCATTCGCGTATCGGACGACGAGATCATTGCCGCGGCACAGTTCTCTCCTCCGCCGGAAGTAATACAGGCGCCGGACTTCCAGACCGACGGAGTGTTCGATCTCGACAAGTACCGCCGCTTCCTCGCCTCAAACGTCGATCCGTCGTTCATGTTTGCCCTAGAAGCCCGGTATCGGGAGGAGATCCCCCGCACCAAGCTGTTCGAGCAGTTGATCACGGACGTTTACGTGACCGATGCGAAGTTGTGGCAGATATATCGGGACGAACACGACTCTGTCACGATACGGTTGTTGGAGTTGGTTCCCGAAGCACTGGTGGCCGATTCCGAGATTACGCTCACCGACGATGACGTGCGCGCCTATGTTCGCGAGCATCCCGATGAGTTCAAGCGGCCGGCGGCGGCGTACACGAGCTACATCACAACATCGCGCATAACCAACAGTGCCGATACCGCAACCGCGCTGGCCCGGGCGCAGCAACTGAGAGAGGAGATTCTCGACGGCACCGATTTTGCCGACGTTGCCGAGCGCGAGTCGGCCGACTCGACGAGCCGGATCAACGGCGGCGATTTGGGAGTCGTTCCGCGCGGCCAGTTCATTGTGGAGTTCGAGGAGGCGGTACTCGCTCTTCGCCGCGGTCAGATCTCCGAGCCGGTGCAGACACCGTTCGGTTACCACATCATCAAACGGGAGCGGGTGACGGGAGACAGCATTCACGCGAGTCACGTATTGATTCCCATCGAGTTGGCCGGCGACCACCTCGACCAGGTGGATAGCCGCGCCGACACGATGGACATGTATGCCGCGGAACAGGACGACCCGGCTGCGCTGGACGACGTTGCGGACATGTTGGGCACCTCCGTACTGACGGCTCCTACCGTGTTCGAGAGCAGTAGGATGTTCATCGACCTGCAACCGGTTCCGGACGCGGCACTCTGGGCGTTCGAGGCGCTTCCCGGCCAGATTTCGCAGGTAATCGAGACGGCGGCGGCGTTCTACCTATTTCGCCTGGACAGCGTCCGCCCGGAAGGCACGCCGCCGTTCGAGGAGGTCGAACAGGAAGTCAGGCGGGCGGCTCTCGCTGCGGTGAAGTGGGAGCGGGCGCGAGCGCTCGCGACGGAGATAGAAACCAAGCTCCGGGCCGGGCAGGCCCTGGCAGAATTGGCGCTGGAGCATCTACTGAACTTTACGACGCTGGGTCCGATGAGCCGGGTGAACCCCGATCCACGCGTGGCGTTCCTTCCTGAGGTTGTGGGAACGAGCTTCGGGCTGGGCGTGGGCCAGGCGAGCGCCCTGATCGAGGCAGGAGACGCCGTCTACTTCGTGGAGCCCATCGCCAAACAACTCGCCGACAGCAGCACATTTGCGTCAGAAACGGAGATTCTGCGATTTCAGGTGCTACAGAACGCCCGACAGGATAGGCTGCGGCGTTTCATGTTGTCGCTGCGCAGCGGTGCCGATGTGATAGACCGCCGACGGGAACTGGAGCGGGCCCAAAGAGAACTCCAGGCGAACGCGAACGGACGGTTCAATCCGTTGGGGTTTTGACGAGGCGGTAGGGCTACCTCACTCGCCTAGCTTTTTCGGATCTCCGGAGCTGCTCACCGGCTGATCGATTTGCCGCTGCGGCGTGTCGCTGTCGGCGGGACGATCGAGTTCGGCTTTCATTTCCGAGATGTTCTTCTTGAACTCCCGAATACCTTTCCCCATTGCCGCACCCATCTCCGGCAGTCTCTTGGCGCCAAAGACGAGCAGTAAGCCGAGGAGAATGAGCAGAAGCTCCCATGGACCAACGTTGAATGGCATCTTCGCCTCCTAGAAAAGCGACCGTGCTACCAAGTAGGCCAATACCACGCCCACCAGGGCGAGCAACGACACCTGGATGCCGATAGGCCCCAGGGTCAGGTTCACCACCAATAAGTTAACATGAAACGGGCCTATAGAGGGACTCACGGTCCAGGTGAAGAACTCCTTGGCCGGTCCCTGGGGAAGAAACCGGTCCATCAGCGCCGAAAGGAACCCGCCAAGGACGAATCCGATCCCGAGGACCGTGACGTAAAAAGCCGGGCGACGGGGTCCAATCGACATCGTCAACTCCGCCGGTCTATTGCGTGGGCGAGCCCGCCACGCAGCGCTTCACGCGCCAAGCTCTCGGGAACACCTTCCAACTCCCTCTCGGCGAGCAACGCCAGTTGCTGGGCCCGCTCCCGGGCAACGTCCACGCCACCAACCTGTCGCACGATGTGGATGACTTCCGACACGAGATCGTCAGGCGGCTCCGGGTCGCTCATGAGGCGGCGGACGAGCGCCAATTCGCTGTGCGACATGCGCCCTCGGGCGGCGATCAGTGGCAAGGTGATCTTGTGCTCGCGGAGATCCAGACCGCTCGGTTTGCCGGTAACGGTCTCCGTTTCGGTATAGTCGAGAACGTCGTCTGTGATCTGAAACGCGCGTCCCAGCAATTCGCCGAATAGGCGAAGCCGCTCGCGGACTTCAGGAACGGCTCGTCGCGCACCGATTTCACACGCACCGGACATCAACGACGCGGTCTTGTACTGTATCAGCGCCTCGTAGTCCTCTTCCGAAAAGTCCAGCGCATCGTGCGCCTGAAGTTCCCGCATTTCACCAACCGTCATTTCGTTGGTCACACGGCTCATCACCCGCAACGGAACGCGGTCGCCCAACTCGACCAATTCGATCATGGCGCGGGAGTACAGATAATCTCCCATGATCACCGCCACTTGGTGACTGAACATGGCGTTGACCGTGGGCTGCCCCCGGCGAAGCACCGAGTGATCAACCGAGTCGTCATGAACAAGAGTCGCCAGGTGAATGAGTTCGACGACCGCCGCCAGCGTCACGTCCTCGCGACCCCCCCCCCCCGACGTCTGCGCCGACAGCAACAACAGGGTAGGCCGAAGCATCTTGCCTTTCATACGGAGCAAGTGCTCGTTGACCTCGGTGATCAATGGGAAATCGGCGACGATGATGCGCCGGAGTTCTTCCAGAACCAGATCCAGCTCGTCCCGGACCGGCTCCTGGATTGTCGCCATGTCGACAGATGCAAGTTCCGACGGCACGCTCAACCTCGTGCCTTCGACAGCGCGTTTATCCGCTCGCCCACGTCTTGGAACGTGATATCCACGGCCAACACTCGCTCGTAATACACCAGTGCTCCCGCCGTCTTCGACTGCTCTTCGTCACACCGGCCCAGCCAATACAGCAGTCCTATCTTCGCATCGTCACCGCCGGGATCTGTGTCCACCGCCCGCCGCATGACAGTAACCGCGACCTGGAGCTGCCCCTTCTCGTAGAAACACAGCCCGAGGGCCTCTGCGGCCTGCAATCTGGTATCGTCGCTCCGGAGTGCCTTCTGAAATTCCCCGATGGCCTCCTCCAAGAGGCCCATCTCCTTGAACGCCACACCGAGATCGTAGTGCGCCTGCGTGTCCGCCTCGTCGATGTTCTCCTCGATGCCCTTCTTGAACTGGCTCAACATCACTTCGAAGTCGCGCTGCTCGTCGCCGGACCGTTCTTCCTTGCCGATCATCCTGGCGGACTTCTCTTCATCGTCGCCAAGTATCAGTTCTCCCAAATCCACGAAACCGGAGACTCGGCTCGTCGTGGGCCCAGGGGCCTCTGCCGGAACAGATGCGGCCGTGGGTTTCTGAGCCGGGCCCGCGGAGGCAGGTGGGGCGGGCACAAATTGCTCGGCGGTGGCGATCCCCTCCTTGGCATCCTCATTTTCGGGGTCGAGCTCCAGAACGCGCTCGTACACCGTCTGGGATTCCTCCATCGCCCCCGACCGGAAGAGACCGTTGGCCAGGTCGACGTAGGCCGGAACGAGCTCGGATTTGTCGCCGCGCCGGTAGGCGAACTCGACGCACTTCTGGAGATGCGGGACGCTGTTGGGCTCGAGACGTAGAATCTCGTTGGCGACGCTCGTGGCGCTGTGCCAGTCTTCGGCTCCCTCAAAAGCCTGGAGCGCCGCATCCAGCTCATCGAGCCCCCGATCCCGCTCCCCCTGCTCGAGCAACAACTCCGCCAACTCCCGTCTCACCGCCGCGTCGTCGGGACTCTCGGCGACAAGAGCCTCGAGAGATTCGACGGTTCTCTCAGGCACCCCCGGCAGTTCCGGGACGTCAGTCACCTCCGATTCGGGAAACGCGTCGAGGTTCTCTATGACTTGATCCGCGGCGTCGGGGATCTCATCCAAAACGTACCCGCCCGTGCCCCGCAGATACTCGCCGAGAATATCGTTCCCCTCTTCCCCACCCGCTTCATGCAGCGCTTCATCGAAAGAAGATTCCCCATCGGATTCTTCCTGCTGGGCGTCTGGTTTTCCCAGCACCGCACCCGGCTCGCCAAACTCCCCCAGATCCAAATCGGGAACGTCGAGTTCAGAGAGTCCGTCAGATGCCGCAGCTGATGGTGCCTCGGATGATGGTTCGTCGTCCGCGACACCCGTGTCGTGGGTTACGAACACAACGTCGTCCGCCAGGTCGGCCACGACTGATTCTTTGCCCGCTACGGGCGGCGTGTAGTCCACCAGCGACCCAACGTCGTCAGACCCTATGGTCTCGAGAACCGTCACTTCGTCCGGGTCGATCCCGACAATGTCTTTACTCAGGTCGTCGGCATCGAGCGGCGTGACGTCGGGCGCCTCGTCTTCTTCGACCCCCTCCAACTCCGCGACGCCCAAGACCTCCACCTCGTCGCCGGCTGTCTCGTCGTCGAACGGCCGCTCGATCGAGAGATCGGCCTCTGCAACTCCTCCACTCTCGACAGCCGCCTCCTCACCCGCAACGGCCGTGGCCTCGATCTCCAACGATCCGGTTTCCACCGCCGACTCGCCCACGGGCTCATCGTTCAAATCGATAAAGATGAGATCGGAACCGGCGTTGGGTTTTCCCGTCTCCGCGACAACCGCCGTCGACGCCCGTCCCGTAAACTGCTCATACAACCTTTCCAGGCCGGCGTTTTTCGGATCCTCTTTGATCGCGGCTTCGAGTTGCTCCGTCAGCATGCCGCGGACCTCTTGGTTGGCCTGAAAAGCATCGGCGAACTTCTTGAGCGCCTTGAACGCTTCGACCACCTTGCCCGATTTCGACATCCGCTGGGCATACTCGACGAAGTGTTGTCTTGCCTCGGCGCCGAACCCACGCAGCAACATGAGTTCTCCCAGCATGAGATACGTGGGCGTGCGTCCCGGCGCGTTTCGCAGGATCTTGTTGCAGAGAGCGATGGCGTTGTTGGGAAGCCCAGAATCCACGTACCTGTGCACAGCCCGTTCGTACATCTCCACAGCGGCATTCACTTGCTTGATCTTGAGATACAGATCGCCGACTTTGTTGTAGACGGCAAGCTCGCGGTCCATGTCCGGCGTGCCCTCGAGCCCCTCGATGATCTTGAGATAGACATCGATGGCTTTCGCGGGCTGATCCTTCAACTCGAGCTTGCGAGCCCTGTCCTTGAGCTTGTCGACGTTCAGTGCCAGCAGACCGGCCTCACCTCGTTCGGGTGGCGCGAAATGGGCTAAGATGGTGAATTTAGAGGGTTTAGACTGGGGTGACAAGACACACCAGAGACCCATACCGCCGTGGCTAGATTCACCCCGTACCAGTAGGGAAGCTCACGCCAATCGACGATAGATGCCAGAGCGATATCGGCGGCGAACCCCCTGGCGAGCTGCCCGCGGCGTGTCGCCTCTCCGACCGCCGCAGCAGCGTTCACCGTGATTGCCTCCGCCGGTAGGAGGCCGAGCTGGGACACCCCCATCGTCGACATCAAGGGAAGGCTCATGCCGGGAGAGCTGCCGGGATTGAAATCGGTGGCCAACGCCACGGCGGCCCCCGCGTCTATCAGCTGCCTGGCCGGTGCCCGGCCGGCACGGCCCAGGAACATCATGGTCCCCGGCAACAGCACGGCGAGAGTTTCCCTCGCTTTTCCCAAGGCCCAAATGCCTGCCGGCGAGATGGCCGCCAAATGATCGGCGCTTATGGCATCCAGCTCAACTGCAAGCTCTGCACCGCCAGAGCCGTCAAACTCGTCGGCATGGACTTTGGGACGGAGACCATGCCGCAGGGCGGCCGCGAGCACCGTGCGCAACTGCCGGGGCGTAAACACTCCCGGCTCACAAAACACATCGCAGAAACGCGCCAATCCCCGGCGTTCAACGGCGGGCAGCATCTCTCGCACGACGAGTTCCACATAGCCGTCCCGATCATGACGGTGTTCCGCCGGCACCTCGTGAGCGCCGAGGAACGTCGCAACGAGATGGGGGCGACTCCCCTGGAGAGCGCGGATCACCTCTAGCTGCTTGATCTCGGCGTCGAGTGAGAGACCGTATCCGGATTTTACTTCGACGGTCGTGGTGCCACCCGCCAGCAGCCGGTGGAGTCGCGCCCGCGTGAGCGTCTCCAGTTCTTCCGGCGACCGCCCCCGCACGTCTCGCACCGACGACAAGATGCCACCGCCGGCAGCTGCGATCTCCTTGTACCCGACACCACGAGCGCGACGCTCCTGGTCTTCCACCCGCGGTGCGCCGAAGACGGCGTGCGTATGGCAGTCCACGAATCCGGGAAACAACACCCCCTCGACGTCTTCTACCTCCGCCTCGGGAAACGCGCCGCGCATTTCGTTGACGGTGCCTACATCGAGAACGCTACCGTCGTCGCCGATCACCACCGCACCGTTATCTATGACGTCGAGGTCGGCCATCTCCTTGCCGTGCCGCGCCCGAGCCGGCCCGCGACATGTAACAACCTGAGACGCGCCGATGAGTATCCTGCTCAACCGTCCGAATCCCGCATCGGTATCTCGAGATCGTGTTCCCTGGCCGTGGCGATGGCCTGCTCGTAGCCGACGTCTGCATGCCGCACCACGCCGATCCCCGGATCGTTCGTGAGCACGCGCTGCAACCGGACGGCGGCGGCCTCCGTACCGTCGGCCACGATGACCTGTCCGGCGTGCAGCGCGTTGCCTATTCCCACCCCGCCCCCATGATGGAACGACACCCAGGACGCCCCCGATGCCGTGTTCAACAGCGCGTTGAGGATAGGCCAGTCTGCAATGGCGTCGGACCCATCACGCATTCCTTCTGTTTCACGAAACGGCGAAGCCACCGAGCCCGTGTCGAGATGATCGCGACCGATGACGATGGGGGCCTGGACCTCGCCCTTGGCGACGAGATCGTTGAGCGCCAATCCCAAGCGGGCACGCTCACCCTGCCCCAGCCAACATATGCGCGACGGCAGTCCCTGAAACGCCACTCTGTCACTCGCCAGGCGAATCCAGCGAACCAGATGCTCGTTCTCGGGGAATAACTCCAAGACCAACTCGTCCGTCCGATAGATGTCCGACGGCTCGCCGGAGAGGGCGACCCAGCGGAACGGGCCACGCCCCTGGCAAAACAGCGAGCGGACGTACTCGGGCACGAACCCGGGAATGTCGAACGCGTCTTGCAGGCCTTGGTCGTGAGCTTCGGTGCGAATGTTGTTGCCGTAATCGAAGACAGTAGAGCCGGCGCGCTGTAACGCGAGCATGGCCCGAACGTGCGTTACGATGGATTCACGCGATCGCCGCAGGTAGTCGTTCGGGTCGGAGGCACGCAGCTCCGCCGCCTGCTCCAGCGCAAGTCCCCCCGGGATGTATCCGTTGAGGGGGTCGTGGGCAGATGTCTGATCGGTGACCACGTCCGGCTGCCAGCCGCGGCGCACGATTTCCGGAAGCACTTCGGCGCAGTTGCCCACCAACCCTACCGAGATCGCTTCCCCTTTTTCCCTGGCCGCCACGAGGCGCGACCACGCGTCGTCCAGCGACGCTGTCATGACGTCTACGTAGCGCGTTTCCAATCGGCGTTGGATTCGCGCGGCGTCCACCTCCACCACCAGACACGCAGCACCGTTCATGGTGGCGGCCAGCGGCTGGGCTCCCCCCATCCCACCGAGTCCTCCCGTGAGCACGATACGCCCGCTCAAATCACCGTCGAAGTGAGTCCGGGCAACCGCGCCGAACGTTTCGTACGTGCCCTGGAGTATTCCCTGGGTGCCGATGTAGATCCAGCTTCCTGCAGTCATCTGGCCGTACATGATGAGGCCCTTGGCCTCCAACTTCCGGAAATTCTCCCAATTGGCCCACCGGCCGACGAGATTGGCGTTCGCAATCAGCACGCGCGGTGCATCTTCGTGAGTCTTGAAAACACCAACCGGTTTGCCGGATTGCACGAGCAATGTCTCGTCGTTGCCAAGCCGGCGGAGCGACGCAACGATGCTGTCGAACGCCTCCCAGCTTCGCGCTGCCCGGCCGGTCCCGCCGTACACGACCAAATCGTCCGGTCGCTCCGCAACCTCCGGATCGAGATTGTTCATGAGCATGCGCAGGGCCGCTTCTTGGATCCAGCCGCGACACGAGATCTCGCTACCGCGGGGCGCACGCACCACCCGGCTCGTGGCGCTTGCAGTCATATGAGAGCTTTCTCCTTCACCAATGTCGTGAGCCGCTCGATGTCGGCCGTCAGCGGTCTGTCCTCGGTCAGCGGCTCCACGTTTTCTCGAACCCTTGCGAGTAGTTTCTCTATCGCCGCCGCCGAGCGCAACGGGCGGTGATACCCCAAGCCCTGAGCCGCACACAACAGTTCACACGCGATGATGCGCCTCGCGTTGTCACATACGCGGCGGGCCTTGAACGCCGCCGCCATGCTCATCGGGACAATATCCTCTTGGTTGGCATCCGTCGGAACCGACTGAATGCAGGCCGGCACGCTCAATGTGCGGCACTCTCCTACCAACGCAGCCGCCGCGATCTGTACCATCATGAATCCGGATTCGAGTCCCGGATTCGGTGCGAGAAAGGCCGGCAAGCCAGGGGAAAGATCCGGATTCACTAGCCGCTCGATTCGCCGTTCCGCCATGCCCGCCAAACACGTGAGCGCCACTGTCAGGTAATCGAGGGCCATCGCAACAGGTTGACCGTGAAAGTTCCCGCCCGACACGATGTCGCCGTCGAACACCAGCGGGTTATCGGTGGCCGCGTTGAGTTCCACATCGGCGACTCTGGCTGCGTAGTCGATGGTGTCCTTCACCGCCCCCATGATCTGGGGTATACACCGAACGCTGTAGGCATCTTGGACTCTGGGGTCGTTGCCTCGATGCGATTCACGGATCTGGCTGCCGGCCAGCAAGTCGCGCATTAGTGACGCCGATTCCAACTGTCCGCTGTGGGGACGCGCATCATGGAGTCGGGCGTCGAACGCGTCGGGAGTCCCTTTGAGCACCTCCAGTGTCATGGCCGCGGCGCCGTGTGTGGTGCGCCACAGGCGTCTCACATCGTAGACCAACAAGCTCAAGCAGGCCGTCTGCGCCTGAGTGCCGTTGATGAGAGAGAGGCCCTCCTTGGCCTCGTAGACAACGGGCTCAATGCCGGCCTCGGCCAACGCCTCGGCAGCGGGGACTCTCTCCTCCACTCCCTCCTCCCTCCTCCCTCCTCCCTCCTCCCTGGGGAGAGTCGGGGGTGGGGAGGAAGACCTCCCCCTCCCCCATGAGGGCAAGAGCCACATGGGCGAGGGGCGCCAGATCTCCGCTCGCGCCCACGCTTCCCTGCTCGGGAACGACCGGGTGAATCCCGTTGTTCAGCATGGCCACGAGGCGCTCGGGCAGCAGCGGCCTCACTCCGCTAGTGGGCATCACCAGGCAATTGACCCGCAGAAGCATCAGGGCTCGAACCACGTCTTGCGGAAGCGGATCGCCCACGCCCGACGCATGACTCAGGATCAGATTGCGCTGGAGGACCCGCAGCCGGTCGGGATCGATCTTCACCGAGGAGAGCTTGCCGAATCCGGTATTGATTCCGTAAACAGGCTCATCGGAAGCCGCCGCCGCTTCCACCACTTTGCGCGACTCCGCCAGCCGGCCCAATGCTTCCCGAGAGATGGAGACTGGAGTGAACTGCCGTGCGACAGCGACGACGTGCTCTATGGTGAGGGAGTTTCCGTCGAGGATGATTTGGGTTGGCATGGCGGGGAATATAAGGGAGCGGGCCACCCTTCCTCCCCCCTCTAGGGGGCAGGGCGGGGCCTGCTCCCTGCCCCCTGCCCCCTGCTCGCTACTTGTGCCCTTTCACCACCAGTCCCTTTCCACCGGCGGTGGGCAATCCACCCCGTACCGACAGCTCGGGATTACCCGGATCGGTTTGGTAGGACCAATCGAAGATGATGAACTGCTGTCCTACATGCGTTACCCGCAGGGCGCCGAACCGCAGGAACTCATCTCCCTCGTCGATCTCGAAGACATATCCAAACCCCGGCTCCGCGGAGATAGCCACTGTGGAGTAGCCGCTCACCGGCGCGACATCGATGGATGTCAGATCGTCGATGGCAACGGTGCCATATAGGGCGACGCGCGCTCCGGTCCGCACCGGTTCGATGAAGACCGTCGAACCTACGAGCGAAATCCGGAAGTCGTTATCGGTCCGGTCTCCTCTGACGAGTCCCAGCTCGTTGTCGTCAACAAAACCGTCCGTGTTGAGGTCCTGGAAGAAGCGAAAGCCGCTGAAGAGAGGATCCACCTGTAACGGGGTCATGAGGACATTTCTCGCGTCGGGCCGAGGTGTATCGGGAATGCTGTCGGACCAGAGGCTCTCCCATCCTTCCACGCTCTCGGCCGACACGACGAAGCACAGCGGCACTCCGTTGGTGAGGGCCGAGGCGATAAACTCCGGGGCCACGGTAGTTCCCTCCAGGGTCCAGACCCCACCGCACTCCGGTATGTCCAGGTCGTAGGACGTGCTGTAGACGCGGTAATCGTTGAAACCGTCGGGCTCGTTGAGGAAGGCGTTGTCGGCCCACGTGACGAGGATCGCGCCGTCGAGACTCACGCTCCCGATAGATTCAGGCGCCTCGAGGCGCAACCGCTCGTCTATCAGCACGGCATCACTGAAAGCGCTTTCCTCACCGTCGGCGTTCACTGCGGAGACCCGGTACTCCAGATCCGGCTCGCCGTCGTCGTGGAAGCTCGGGGAGGTGGTGGACCCGCGGAGGTCGAACTGGTTGGAGCCTTCCAGGCGCCCGTACACGTTGTACACCTCGAGCTTGGCATCGACGACGGGATCCCATCTGAGAATCACGCCCTGCGGCCGCAGCGGATCGCCACTCGGCTCGAGTTGATACCACAGGTTCTCCGGACGATCAATGGGGGCCGTCGAGTCACCGCACCCGGTCGCGCCGAGCATGATGGCACCGATGAGATACACGGCTTGTTTCATCGCAATCACTCACCTAGGGCGGAAAGACGGTAAGGCGGTAACACGGAAGTCGACTCCGCGATCCTGTATAGGCTATCGCGTTAATATGTAGCAGTTACCGTGCCACGGCGTTAAATCGTTGTCGCTAACGTAGTTACATGTTTGGCGTACAGCTAGCAGTGTCTACTTTGGCGGACAGGTTGGGAAGTGGGAAGTGGGATGCAGGATTGAGACTGGCGGCCTCCTGCCTCCTGCCTCCTGCCCACTTCCCGCTCCTTAACGATTCACGCTCCTCTGGTCGTAGTTGAACTTCAGCTCAGAGAGGTCCAACAGCTGGATGAAGAAGTTGAAGGCGAAGTTGCCGTTGGGGGCCTGCACGAACGCGAAGGTGGCCCGCCAGCGATTCATGTCCCGCTCGAACCTGAGAGCATTCGAGCCGAACTCCTTGGTGGTGAGGTTGTAGTCCGTGGTCCACTGGAGCGACCAGTTCCGGGTCGGGCTGAAGGACATGGTCAAGCCGACCTGACGGTTCACAGGCGACGTGGGCGAGCTGGGCTGCTGGTCCTCGTGTCTCACCCTCCGTTCATTGTACCTGATGGAGGCCTGAAATCCCCTGCCCCTCCGGCCCCGTCCGGCTATGCTCTCAGTCGACTGAAACGCTCTCCCGGCCACCATCGTGGGCGGCGGCGTAAAGAACTCGTCCTCCAGGGAGTCGGCTTCCATCTCCTCGGGACCCGGCGGCTCGAGGGGCTCTCCACCAAACAACGCCTTGACCAGGCGCACCATACTGTTGCCGTTGATCGTAAAGCTGGCGGCAACCGATTGCAGAAAGGGATCGAACGGTGTCGAGTCGAATCCGACGCGACCGTCCCAGAGATCGTGGGTTACTCGCAGGTTGAATCCCCGCAAGAGATCGCTGGTGAACGAATTCGTCATGGTCTGCGTCCTCCAGCCGTTGCGACCCTGCTCTTTGGCCTGCTCGAAATCATACTCGAATCCGGAGGTTTGAAGGCTGAGAAGCTTGATCTTCCGGCCCCCTCCGGCGGTGGTGTCTTCCCCGAACTTTCCCTCGAAGTTCTGCGAGATCCCACTCAGGCCCACCGTGTGTAGCGCCGGGCTCTTGAGTCGAGGGTTGGGGTTTCCCGGATTCAGGGCCCGCAAGAACTCGGCGGACACCTCGGCTGAGGGAGAAAAGCTCCAACGGAACTGGGGGGATATGGAGTGGCGGATGCGGGAGATGGGGCCGACGCCGGGTAAGAACCCGAAGATGGTGGGCGACAAACCCGCCGTGAACGACAGCCGCTTCCCCTGTTGGATGAATTCACCACCGGTAAAACGGTTGCGCAGCAGGAAAGGTCCGCTCGTCTTGTTCCGGATTCCAACACTCGGTTGCAGCTTCCACGTTGCGGGAAACAGTATCGGCAGGTTGATACCAGTGTTCCAATCGATCTGTGTCGAGAAATCCTCTCCGTAGATCCGAGTGAGGGTTTTCGTGGTGTCGCTGGGATCGACGAACGTCTCCACGCTGCGCCGGTCCGACAGGACGTCGGTGACGCTGAAGCTGTTGCGCAGGTTCCAGCGACCGATCCGAAGGGGGGTTACGAGGTTCAAGGTGGTGGTTCGGGTGCCCGAGAAGAGGGAGTCTTCCTGGGGGATGCCGTCGATGGGCAGGAGCGCGATCGTACCCGCCGGTGCGTTCAACCGCTGATTCACTACGAACGAAACTGACGGCGACCAGGTGATGTTGGAGCCGATACTGATCGGAACCGGGGTGAGACGAAGATCCGGGAGCGTCTGCGTGATCTGCTCGTCGCTGATCTGCTGGGTGCGGCTCCCGCCGATGGTGATGGTACCCCAGTCCTGTACTTTCGAGAAGTTGATGGTGCTGCGCAACTGTCCCACCTGTAAAAAAGGGTCCACCGAATTCTCTCGCAGGACCCGAGTGCTCGTGGCGAAGTCCACGTTGGCATTGAGTCGGGTTCGTTGGTCGAACTGTTGTTGGTGATTCCAGTTGAGGCGCATGGTTCGCCTCCCGGGCACACCATCAACCCCCGACTCGAATACCCGTGAGACACCGATCTGGCCCGTCAAGAAGCGGTCCAGCCATCGGTAGCGAAGCTGGCCGTTGATGGACACCGATGTTTCGGCGAACCAATCGAGGGAGGCCTGGACATCCATGTAGTCGTTCAGCGCGACGAAATAGCCGATGTTCGCGATGTTTCTCTTGTATCCCTCATTGGTCCGCACGATGTCGCTCAAGCCGAACCTGGGCACGAGCATTCCCGAGCGCCGTCCCTGACGCATGTCTTGAAACATGAACGGCAGCCACATGACGGGAACGTCCCGCACGTACAGCACCAGCGGCCGCGCCACCATGATGTTGTTGGTAACCCACTTCACTTTCCCAAACTTGAAGTGATAGTCGGGTGCGGGGAGATCGGAGCTCGTGACCCTCCCATCGCCGGCGTACAGCCGGGTCGAGGCGGAATCGATACCCAGCTCGCCTCGCATATACCATGTGACGCCTTGCTGCGTAAAGGCGGTAATCGCTTCGGTCACGACGCCGCGACGCTCGCAGGTGTCGTAGCCCATGGCCACACCTATGACCGTCGTTCCGCCGTCAAAGAGCTTGGGATCTCCCGTGGCATCCATCACGCACACGGGCTGAGCGAACTGAACGGAGTCTGCCTCGAGCGTCCGGCCTTCGCGCTCCACTATCGCCGCGCCGCGCAGCTCGATCTGCTGGGTCAGCGCGTGGAACGTGAGGCTGTCTGCGGCGTATCGGGTGGCACTGTACCCCTCGCGCTGGAGCAGCTCCCGGATGATGGAATCCGCCGCGGGAAGCGACCGGGAGGGCTCGGCGGGGAGCCCAACGCCATTCAGGGCCAGCGAATCGGCACGCAGCGAGTCCTGCCGGGCGCGGACAGAATCCGGCGGAGGCGGGGGCAGGCGCCGCTCCTGAGCCGAAGCATCTCGAGCGCCGAGGGCCAGGGCGAGGAGAACAATGACGGCTCCCGCTTTGCCCTGTCGCTTCCACACGATGCGCCCCACCAAAATTCCCACCTCGTACAGCAGTATGATGGGAGCCATCATCATCATCATCGAGAACACGTCCGGCGGCGTGACGAACGCGGCGACCGCCGAGCCTATCAAGAACGCGTAGGGACGGTTTTTGGCAAAGAACCGGGGGCTCACCAGCCCAATCGCAGCCAACAGCACCATCACCAACGGCAGCTCAAAAACCAATCCGAAGCCGAGAAGCACCTGCGTTGCGAAGCCGAAATACTCTCCGGCGGTGATGAATGGCTCGAAGGCCGTGCCCATGAAGCGCTCGCTCAGCATGATCCTCAGGATCGCCGGAAGCACCCAGAGGAAGGCCATCCACACACCGGAGAGAAACAATCCCAAGCCGGCCAGCATGGCAGGCATGACCATGCGGCGCTCGCGCTCGTAGAGCGCAGGTCCGAGGAAACCCCACACCTCTCGGAAGATGACCGGGAAAGCGACAACCGCCCCTACAAGCACCGAGAGTTTCAGCGTGATGAGAAAGGCGTCGGTAGGGCGCAAAAAAGCCAGCCGGTCACCGGACAGGTGCGGCTGGATCGGCTGCATGAGCAGGGTGGGGACGTCGAAGCGAGTGACGAGGTAGAACCCGATGATTGAACCGATGATGATCGCCAGGGCGCTCCTGAAAATCCGCCACCTCAACTCCTCGAGGTGGTCCAAGAACGGCATCTCGGTCCCGCTGCTCTTCTTTTTTGCCATCGGTTATGCGGCCAGCGGCGGAAGGCTTTTACAGGTTCTCGAGTCTTGCCCGAGCGAGGTCTGCTTCGTCCGACCGGGGATATCCGGCGACGACCCGCTGGAAGTAGAGGCGTGCGGCTGCCAGGTCGCCGCGCCGCTCCGCATCGAGCCCAATCTTGTACAGTGCGAGGGGAGCGCGATCCGAGCCGGGAAACTGCTCGACCACTTGTTCGAATGCTGCCGCGGCGGAGTCGGGATCATCGGCACGAAAGCTCTCTCCAATCCAGTACACCGCGTCTGCCGCGCGACCGTGTTGCGGATACAGCTCGAGCAACCGGCGGAACGCCACGCGGGCGGCTTGCGGGGCCCCTCGCTCCAGCTCCTGCCTCCCGATGGTGAACATCTCCTCGGGTCCCGGATCGGTGGGAGACTGGCCTGCCCCCGCCCCCACCCCCTGCTCATCTCGTCGCCCCGGGAGCGGCCGAGCCGCTACCGGGATGGTTTCACGGCGCGCAATCTCGTTGCGTAGCTGGCTGATGACTGACTGGCTCTGGCCGGTGAGTTCCTGGATAGTGACCAACTGACGCTGCACTTGGGTCAGCTCGCCCCGAAAGGAGCCTTGCATCGCCACCATCGCCTGGCGCTGGGAAGTGAGAGTATCCAGGATGCGGCTGGCCTGGCTCTGCAAACCGGCGAGTTCGTCGAGCAGCCGAGCCAGCATAACGGCCCGCGCCGAATCGGCACTGGCCGTCTCTTCACGATATTCCCCTAGCTGCCGCTCAACCCGCCGGACATCACCCTTGAGGGCACAGCCGCCTAGGGTCGCGGCGGCGACACACAGAGCGGCTAAGCGCCTCACATTCGAGGCATTTTCAGCGTGCCACCACCCGAAACGATCGTGAATTCGTCTCGGCGATTCTGAGCCCATGCTCCCTCGTTGGCTCCCATGGCGATCGGACGCTCTTCCCCCATGGAACTGGTCATGATCCTACTCTCCGCTATACCCCGGTCGGTGAGGTAACGTTTCGCGGCGAGGGCACGCCGGTTGCCGAGGGCGAGGTTGTACTCATCGGAGCCCCGCTCGTCACAGTGTCCCGTAGCCCGGATCCGCAGGTTGGGATTGCGCTGCAGAACCGCCAGTTTTTCGTCCAGGATCGCCGTGTCGTCAGGACGGACGTTCGATCGGTCGAAATCGAAATGCACGCGCCGGGCCAGCAGATCACGGACGTCGTTCGTTTCTTCCCGCACCGCCGCAAGCGAGTCCTCACGAGAGCGTCGCTCCTCGGCCTCGATACGCTGGCGCGCACGTCGAATGCTGTCCCGGACGGCCTGCTCCGCCGCGATTGAGTCGCGCACCCGCTGCTCCTCCGCCCGTGCCGCGGCCAAGGAGTCCGGATCGGGGCCCGGCGGTGGGGGCGGGGGGCCGCCTCCGCAAGCGGCCGCGACGACCATAACAAATAGTCCGGCAGAGATCGGCAAGGTGTGTCGCATCTTCGCTCCATTCATTAGTTAGTTCGCTCCGCTATCCTGGGAGACCATGCAGGAAGGCGCGCCTCGCCAAGCCGCGTCAACTGGCGCACACGTCCCGTTTCCATATCGATAATCCAAACCTGCTTCGACCCGGTGCGGCTCGAAACGAAGGCGATGTGCCTGGCGTCCGGCGCCCACGTGGGATCGGAATTTCGACCGAGACTGGTCAACTGTCGCACCACCAGGTTCCCCACATCCATCACGAAAACCTGAGAAACCTTCGACACGTACCGGTCAAAAGCAACGTTGAGTCCGTCAGGCGACCATTCCGGGGCGTGGGATTCTCCTGACACTCCGTACTGGAAAGGCGCAAAAAGCTCCTGACCCGTTCCATCCGACCCCATGATGTAGATCTGCGTATACCCGGGCCGGGTGGACACATAGGCGATTCGCCGCCCATCCGGACTGTACGTCGGGGACAGATTATCAGAAAACCCGCCCACCGTCAAGCGCTGCAAGCAACACCCATCAGCCAGGTTATAGGTGTAGATGTCGGTACCCTCTCCATCGGATCGCGTGAAAGCCAGCGTCGTCCCATCCGGGGAAAACTCCGGTGCATAGTTCAGGGAACCCACAGTGGGCGGAATGACTTGCCGGCGACCCGTGTTCAGATCAAGGAGGTATAGAGAACCTTGCCCGTTGTCCAGAAACTCGGTGAACACCGCATGTCGCCCGTCCGGGGCCCAAGTCGGCGACATCGCATTGATCCCCGGCGTAGACAGTCCCTCGATTGTGTGGCCGTCGAAATCGACCCGATAAATCCTGCCGGCGTTGATGAAGAGGATTTGCGTCGCGGCTACACCGGGAACTCCCGTCACCGCCCGAACGATCTCGTCGGCAATGCGGTGTACGCGCAAGCGAAAGCCGCGGGCGTCGGGGTCGAGATTGGGAATGCGGAGTTCGCGACGAACGACTTCTCCCTGTACGTCGTAGAGCGTGACCACCACGCCCGAATCCATTTCAGGGTGAACGTTCACCGCAAAGTCGGCCCCGAGCGCGGCGTACAGAGCATAGTTCACAAACGGCACGAACGAACCGGTTGCTCCATCCTCTCCGGGCGACCGAATCCTCAGAGTGAGGCTGTCTCCCAAGGGAAGGGCGATCATCTCGAACTCGTCGCTGTAATCCAGGCCGCGTGCGATGATGGTGCGGGCCGAATCCAACGCGGTCCCCCGCTCGCCACCGAGGATCAATATTCCCGGGCGCACTCCGGGTTGGTAAGTGATTCCGATGCGCACGCCCCGGCCCCGCTCAACTACAGTCGTGTCCTGAGCCGCGGCGGGCGCCGCCGCGCATGCAATCGCGAAAAGTCCCAGCCCAACACGTCGCTTCATCGTCTCAACGTGCGCGGGTCGAAGAAAAAGCTCACGGGAAGGATATCCCCTTCGAAGCCATCCGGCAGGGGGCCGAACACCCCGGCGGTGCCGGCCGATTCGATGGCCCCTTGGGCCTGCACGTCAAAGGCAAAGTTTCCCGAGCGCTGAACAAACTGAAGATTGGAAATCGAACCGTCGCTCCGCACGAGAAAGAGAACTTCCGCCCGGAGCGATTCGTTTCCCGGGGGCCGCCGCCAGCGGCGATAGATCTGGGCTACGATGTTGCTCAAGTATTCTGGGAACGGGAAGTTGACACCGCTCACGCTCAGGGTGGCGGGATCGTCCCCCGTGGAGGGTTCCTCGTCCGGCAGGGGCTCCACCTCGGGCGCGGTCCGTGGAGCCGGCTCCCTGTCCACCCTGGTCTCCGGAGGCGGGGAGGTCTCTGCCACACTCATGCGGCGGGGCGGCCGTCGGACCGGCTGTGGCTGCCGCGCCGGCCGCTCCACCGCCTCCGGTGCCGGCCGCGCCTGGGGCTCGGGCCGGGGCGCGGCCACCAACTGTACGTTATACACCGGGAGCGAAGGGACATCGCGCACGGTGGGATTGGTGAAGAGCAAGCCGGCAACCATCCCGTGAATGATCACGGTTCCGAAAAACGCCGCCCGATTCCCACCCATGTTGCGCCGATAATCCCGCAGCGCCGGCTTGTGCTTGCTCATCGACCCAATTCCTCGGCCTCGGTGACGACGCCAAGGTTCTCCACCCCGGCCGATCGTATCACCGCCATCACGCGCGCCACGTGCGCCCAAAGCGCCCGCTTGTCACCGCGCAAGTATACGCCATTTGCCCCGCGCGAATCCACAATGGCCTTGAAAGACCCGCGGAACTCTTCGTAGGTGAGTGGGTCTTCGTCGATGAAGATCACGCCGTCCCGGTCGATGGTGACGATCAACCCTTGCTTGGGCTGGATCGGCTGTGCGTTGGTGCGGGGGAGTTGCACGTCTACACCGCCCTGCATGATGGGAGCCGTGATCATGAAGATGATGAGGAGCACAAACGCGACATCCACCAGAGAGGTCACGTTGATACCCGCCTCGAGCGGCAGCTCTCCCCGCCCATGCAGCCCCTCACGCACCATAGATCACACTCTCCCTTCTCGTGCAAGCGTGCCAACGATCTCCTGTGCGAAGCCTTCCATCTCTCCGGCGAACAGACCGAGACGGTTTACCAGAATGTTGTAGGCAATCACGGCCGGAATCGCCACCGCCAATCCGAATACCGTGGTCACCAGAGCCTCGGCTACGCCGGGCGCAATCGCCGCAATGTTGCCCGAGCCTCCCGCAGCAATCCCCAGAAACGTGTTCATCACACCCAGGACGGTGCCCAACAGCCCCAGCAGAGGGCTCACAGATCCAATCGTGGCTAACCAAGGTATAAACCGCGCCATCTGGTCGCGTTCCGCGCCCACCTCCTTGGCGAACATCATCCTGAGAACTTCCAACTGCGTCACGGTCAGGGGTTCGTGTCTGCCGGGACCGGTTTGCTGCAACGCACCGGGACGAAGCTCGGAGAAGAAATTCACGCCTTCCTTCAGCAGGCGGCGGTACGGCGACGCCGGCAACTTCATAACGGCCCGGTAGGCGTCTTCCAGGCGCGAGGTCCGTTCCAGCTCGGCGAAGAACTGGTCCGCCTGTTTGGCTACCCGACGGAATTGCCACCACTTCAGCACGATAAAAAACCAGGAGACGAGAGAGAACACCGCCAGAACGCCCAGAATGAGCTTTATGACGGTACTCGAGGTGGTAACGAGTTCCCACGGCGTCGTAGGGAGCGCCCCCCCGATTTGAGCCACAATCATTGGTCCGTTGCTATCCAGTCGTAAGTACGCTGCAATCCTGCCGCGAGGCTCACCTCGGGTCTCCAATTCCATTGCGCCTCCAGCTTGCCCGGATCTATGGCGCTCCGCTGCAGCTCTCCCGGCCTCGCATCGACGTGCTCGATCGAGACGTTTGCACCGGCTGCGTTCAGGATTGTCCGAGCCAGCTCGAGGACGCTCGTTTCCACGCCCGTTCCCACGTTGAAAGCGACATCGTCGATCGATCTCAACCTGCCCAACCGCCCGGTCGTCGCGGCTAGATTTGCCCGGGCCACATCGCCGACGAACACATAATCGCGTGTTTGGGTCCCATCGCCGTACACGGTGAGAGGCTCCTTGCATAGAATCCGGGAGCAAAAGATGGCCACCACGCCGGCCTCGCCATGAGGATTCTGCCGCGGCCCATACACGTTCCCATAGCGGAGCGACACCACCTCCAGCCCTTGCAGCTGGGCATACATCGCAAGGTAGTACTCCGAAGCGAGCTTACTCACTCCGTATGGAGACACGGGCAGCTTGAGGGCCTTTTCACGATGAGGCAAGGCGTCGCCTTCCCCGTACACCACACCGCCGGACGACGCGAATACCACCCGTCGAACGCCTCCGCGCCGGGCGCCTTCCAGGAGGTTGATCAGCCCGGCGATGTTTACCCGCTCGTCGAAAAGGGGATCCGTGACGGAAACCCGCACGTCCATCTGGGCGGCATGGTGGTTCAACACTGTGAAGCCACCTTCCTCGAGGAGTTTGCGGGCCCGGGCGTCGTTCACGCCGCATTGGACGAATTCCGCGGCGGCGGGCACGTTCTTCCGGTGCCCGGTGGACAGATCGTCGAGCACGGTGACTTCCCAGCCGTCTTCGAGATAGAGGTCGGCGACGTGAGATGCGATGAATCCCGCACCGCCGGTCACCAGAACTCGTCTAGACATCGTCACGCCGGATGACCCCGAAAAAGGCGGGGAACGGCCGAACCGTACCCCGCCCTGGGAAACCTGCGGCTGCCCGTCCACGCCAAAGTAACGGCTGAGGGCGGCCGGTGAGAAAAGGTCAAGGCATCTTGCGAATCAACCGCACTATTGCGCCCTGTCGCACGTCGGCACCCCGAAGCGACATGATCATGACCGATGCCGAGCGCTGCCGCACGTGCACCACTTGGAGCGTGGCTACCGGCCTGGCCGGGAATTCGGAGCCCTCGTCCTCCACGATCACCTCAAACACGTCTCCAGGCACGATGCCGTCCCCGCGCCCCCGGTCGATGAACACCACTTCCAGGGGTCCTGCCAGCGTGTGCAGGTTGCGGACCGCGATGATGGACCCGCGCATTCCATTCTCGACGGGCACGGGCTCAACGCCACCCCGATCTCGGAACCGCTCGACTGGAAGAGCTACCTGTCCGTCCGCCACCCGCTCGAACTGCATTTCGATCCGCGCCTCGACTTCCCGACCACTCACCTGAACTACCCGGGCGATGGCGGTGGGAACCACGATCCTTCCCCAATCGGGTATCAGTCGGGAAAGCCGTGACAGGATGAGCGAATCGCCCACGTGATACGTGGCGTTCTCCGGGGCATGGAGGCTCACGCGCTCGTACACCGTCGCCGACGATATGGCACGCAACGTGGGAAGCGTCGACTTACCCACGGCGCCGAGCACCTCGGCCCAAGGAAACTCTTCCCGTTCCGTCAAGAATCCCGCGGAGTAGAAGCGCAGTCGAGCGGGGGACCGCCGCAGCGGGTTACGGGCTACGGTGAGGCCTCTTCGCGTCTCCTCGCCGAGCTTCCGGAACACTGTGGGTAGAGCCCTGGACCGGGGAGGCGGGGGCGGGGGGGGCGGCTGAGCCTCCGTGACCTGGTTCTGGAGCTCAGGGTCGCCGACGATCGGCAGCTGGAGGGAATCGGCCTGCGGAATCAGCACGGAATCGCCTACCTGGAGCCGCTGGTTGGGGTCGGCCGCCAAACGTACGGTGTCCGGTGGAACGAGTCTCAGCTCTTCACCGGGAAAGATCCAATGGGGATCCTCAACCACCAGCGTGTTGATTCGGTATATCTCCGGCCACAGAAACGGATCGCCGAGGTAGAACTCGGCGAGGGTCCACAGCGTCTCTCCTTCGCGCACGATGTGCACCCGCTGTTGCTGCACGACAGCCGTGGTATCCTGTGCCGAAAGTGGAGCCGCCGCGGCCAACACAGCCGCGGCGATCAACGCTCCGGATCCCTTAAAACGGGAGATCGTCATCCTCCTCATCGAGAGCCTCCGGGAAATCCTTGAACGTTTCCGATCCCTGCTCGGCCGATTCGGTCTGCCCGACGGCCGCACCAGCCGGTTCCATCCCGGCCTCTGAACTGCCGCCCCGGCCCGAGAGCATCATCATTTCCCGTCCAATGATCTCAGTCGTATACCGCGTATTCCCGTCCCGGTCCTCCCAAGTGCGGTACTCGATCCGACCTTCGATGTAGACCCGGTCGCCCTTCTTGAGATACCGCTCCGCTACATCCGCCAATCCCGAGCCACGATTGTTCCATAGCACGACCCGGTGCCATTCGGTCTTTTCTTGGGCCTCGCCGCTGGCGTTCTTCCACTGCCTGCTGGTGGCGATGGAGAGCGTGGCGACCCTGGTGCCGCTGGCGGTGCTGCGGACCTCCGGGTCTTTCCCCAAGTTCCCGATCAACTGGACCTTGTTCAGACTACGACTCACGACAACCTCCAAAAGTAGGCGGAACGGGGCCCGGACTCCGCCAAACTATAGAGGCTTTAAGTCCTTTTGTCAACCAAACATACGCGCTCTTGACCCAATTTTTGCGAGCACTTTTTTGGCCGAGGATGGGCGTCCAAACCGCCTCTCCCACACTGCCAGAGCACCAAACAAACCCCGAATAAAATGCCACGTCACCGCTCCGGCAAAGGCCTCCCGTGCTCCGCTTCCCAACGGACCTGCGCCTCCGCCAACCGGCCGTAGTCGGGCTCGAATTCCCCGACGGCGCTCACCAGGCGCGCTCCTCCCTCCATACCCTTCAAGGCAATGAGGCATGATGCACGGGGTCCGCCCAACGGCGGACCCATGGGATTATTGCCTGTCCATTCCCGCAATGCTGCGGCGTAGATCACCACGCCATCGCCTACCCCCACGGCCACTGCGGGGGTCACGTCACAGCGCTCGATGAGATGCTCCACACTCAACCGAGTGGGAGGCAGGTGCACCGTTACCTCCGTAGCGGAAAACGAGAACACAGCGGCAAAGACCTCCCCCCGCAGCGCGTCGTACAGTGCCGCAACGGGTGTCCCGAGAGGCTGTCTTGCGGCCAGCGCGGCTACCATCAGTGAGGGAGCGACGAAAACCGGGATATCGCGCTGGGTCACGATTCCCTGAACGGTGGCGAAGGCGATTCGCAGGCCGGTAAAGCTTCCGGGACCGTCGGCCACTGCGACGGAGTCGAGGTCTTCGTAGGTGAGGCCGGCAAGCCGCAGGCACTGCTCGATGGCCGGTGTCAGCGTCCGTGCCGCCCGACGCCGGCCCAGGTTGATTTCAGCAATGAGGTTTTTGCCGTCGCCCAGGGCCACGCTCGCCCCGTCCGTGGCCGTGTCAACCGCAAGACAGATACTCACGCCAATCTCTCCAGGCGGCGCACGTCCGGTGCCTCACCGTGTTCAAAGTGCAGGTGTGCGTTGGGAGGGGGCGCGTAGCAGCCGGCCCGTTCGGGCCACTCGATGAGCAAGAGCCGAGCGGCGCGCAGCAAACCAGGAAAGTCCAGGTCCAGCGCCTCGCCGGGATCCTGCAGCCGGTAACAATCCACGTGTACGATCACACCTGATGGCGAGTCGTACTCATGGATGAGGGCAAACGTGGGACTGCGTGCCTCAGGACCGGACGCTGCGCGAACCAACGCCTTCACGAAGGTGGTCTTCCCAGTGCCGAGATCACCTGTTAGCCAGACAACCGATCCCGGCTTCAGCTCCGACCACAGGGTCGCGGCTTGCCGCTCCAATTGGCTGACGCTGACGGTCCGGGTTGCCGTGCGACCCATCTTACGTTCGCTCCGCCGCATTGCCGCGCTCGATCCGGCCGGCCGTTCCTCGGGGCGAGCGTCGTACTGGATCACCTGCCGCGCGCAGCTCGAAGATCTGATCTCGCAGGCGGGCGGCCACCTCGAAATCCAGTTCGGCGGCGGCCTCGCGCATCTGTTGCTCCAACACCTCGATCAGGCTCTCGCGATCGAGGGGCGTACTCTCGCCGCCCGGCTCTTCGGCTCCTCTGGGGGGTTCGGAGCGGGCGTCTGCGACTCGTGTGACGAAGCGAACCTCCTCCACCGATTTTTGGATCGACTCGGGTGTTATGCCGTGCTCGTCGTTGTAGGACCGCTGCAGCGCTCGGCGACGATCCATCTCCACCAAGGCCCGTTCCATGGATCCCGTCTTTCGATCGGCGTAGAGTATGGCGCGTCCGTTCACGTGGCGTGCGGCGCGCCCCACGGTTTGGATCAACGAACGATCGGATCGCAGGAATCCCTCCTGGTCGGCGTCGAGGATCGCCACGAGTCCGACTTCAGGGAGGTCGAGACCTTCACGCAGCAGGTTGATTCCCACGAGCACATCGAAGTCACCGAGGCGCAAGCCGCGAATGATTTGCATTCGCTCGATTGCAACGATGTCCGAGTGCATGTACCGCACTCTCACACCTGTTTGCTGCAGGTAATCCGTGAGGTCTTCGGCCATGCGTTTGGTCAGCGTAGTAACCAGCACGCGCTCGCCGACGCTCTCGCAACGCCGGATTTCCGCCAGCAGGTCATCGACCTGTCCGGAGACGCTGCGGACCTCTACGGCTGGGTCGATCAACCCTGTGGGTCGGATGATCTGTTCCACCACCTTGCCGCCGCACAGCGCAAATTCCATTTCACCCGGCGTAGCGGACGCGAATATCACATCGCCGACGATGCTGAGGAACTCGTCTCGGTTCAGGGGCCGGTTGTCGAGGGCGGAGGGCAGGCGGAATCCATATTCGACGAGCGTGAGTTTTCGGGACCGGTCTCCCTCGTACATGCCGCCGATCTGAGGGAGTGTGACGTGCGACTCGTCGATGAGGGTGAGGAATTCCGGTGGAAAGTAATCGAGCAGGCAGGCCGGACGCTCACCCGGCAGACGTCCCGAGAAGTGGCGACTGTAGTTCTCAATGCCGGCGCACATGCCCGCCTCGAGGAGCATATCGATGTCGAACATCGTGCGGGTTTCGAGACGTTGGGCTTCCAGCAGCTTGCCGGCCGCTCGCAACTCTGAGAGCCTTTCCTTGAGTTCCTCCCGAATCGCGCCCACGGCCCGCTCGATGGTCGGCCGCCGTACGACGAAGTGGGTTGCGGGGTACACGGAGCATCGATCCAGCTGAGCGATTACTCGGCCGGTGAGCGGGTCGATCTTGGAGACGCGCTCGATCGTGTCACCCCACAGCTCGATGCGAACCGCTTGCTCCTCGTACGGCGGGAGGATTTCGATGGTGTCGCCCCGCACGCGAAACGTGCCCCGCTCCAATACGGCGTTGTTACGCGAGTACCGGATGCGAACCAGCTCCTGGAGGATCACATCCCTGGGAGTCGCCTCACCGACGTTGATCGTGACCATGAGGTTGCGATACTCGACGGGATCGCCCAGGCCGTAGATCGCGCTCACGGAGGCGACGATGATGACGTCACTCCGCTCCATCAAGCTCGAGGTAGCTCGCAGGCGCAACGAGTCGATGTCTTCGTTGATGCTCGCGTCCTTTTCTATGTACGTATCGGTCGCCGGGACGTACGCCTCCGGTTGGTAATAGTCGTAATAGGAGATGAAGTACTCGACGGCGTTCGACGGGAAGAACGATTTGAGCTCGCCGTACAACTGGGCCGCCAAGGTCTTGTTGTGAGAGAGGACCAACGCAGGGCGACCGTATACGGCGATGGCGCTTGCCATCGTCACCGTCTTTCCCGAGCCGGTGACACCCAGCAGTGTGTGGAACCGTTCGTCGCTCGACGTCAGGCGCTCGGACAATTCGGCGATGGCGCGCAGTTGGTCGCCGGCCGGCGTGAAGGGCAGCTCGAGTTTGAACGTCACGCCGTCAGTTGGACTCGCTCTGCGCCGGTGGCTCCCGGCGCTCTACGGATGTAACGCCCTCGGTGCGCCGCATCGCGCTCATCACCTTGGAGAGCTGTGCTGCGTTTTCCACCTCGACGAGCACGGTACCAAACATCTCGCCGTCCTTGCTCTTCAGCTCGGCGCTGCGAATGTTGATGCCCTTATCCGTCACCGCCGACATCAAATCGGCGTACAATCCCCGGCGGTCTTCTCCCACCACACCAAGGCACACTACGAAGACTTCACCCTCCATCTTCTGCCAATCGATCTCGACACGGCGCTCGGGATCCGCCGGAATCGTCAATAGGTTGGGGCAGTCACTCCGGTGTATCGATATTCCGCGGCCCTGCGAAACGTAGCCTACTACAGGGTCTCCCGGGACGGGCTGGCAACACTGTGCGTAGCGAACCAACAGGCCGTCTACCCCCTGAATCCGCACGCCGCGGCCCAACCTGATTAGATCGATGACGCGGCCGAACGCCGTGGGCTTGGTATCCTCCGCGTCCTCGGCGGGCCGGTGGGGGAACAACGCGCGGATGATCTTACCGGTGGGAACATCGCCGTGTCCGAGGGCTTGGAGCAGACCTTCTTCGGAGCCGACGGAAAGCGCTTCGGCGGCCGACGTCATTGCCGAGTCGTTGGGCCGGGGCAGCCGCCGGCGTCGCAACTCACGGGCAAGGATCTCACGGCCCAGGGCGATGCTGCGCTCTGACTGCTCCTGCTTAACCCAATGGCGGATGTTGTGTCGTGCCCGCGCCGTTCTCACGTGATTGAGCCAATCACGACTCGGCCTGGCATGAGGGCCCGTGATGATGTCCACCGTATCACCGTTTGCGAGGGGACGATGGAGCGGGGCAATCCGCCGATTGATTCTGGCACCCTGGCAGCGGAGTCCCACCTCGGTGTGAACCGCAAAGGCAAAATCGATGGGCGTCGCGCCTTTGGGAAGCCGCTTGACGTCACCTTTCGGCGTGAAGACAAAGATCTCGTCTTGGTAGAGGTCGATCTTGAGAAACTCGAGAAATTCTTCGGCGGAATGTGCAGCCTGCTGCAACTCGATGAGCTGCCGGAACCACGCGAGGCGCTCGTCCAACTCGTTTGGCTGTTTTCCTTCCTTATATACCCAATGCGCCGCGATGCCGAACTCGGCAGTGCGGTGCATCTCTCCCGTGCGAATCTGAATTTCGTACAACTCACCGCCCGGACCGAAGATCGTGGTGTGCAGCGATTGGTAGCCGTTCGATTTGGGCGACGCGATGTAATCCTTGATGCGCTCCTGCAACGGTGTCCATTGATGGTGGATCACGCCGAGCACGTGGTAGCAATCCTGAACTTCCTTGACCAACACCCTGATTGCCATCAGGTCGTATATCTCCTCGAGCGGCTTGTCCCGCACTTTCATTTTGCAGTAAATCGACCACAAGTGCTTCGGCCGGCCGGTCACCTCGAACTCTTCGATACCGGAATCGGCGAGCGCTTCGACGAGCGGCACCCGAAGGCGGTTGATCATTTCCTCGCGCTGTCCGCGTTTCGCCAGGAGTTTCTTGGTCAGGGTCTTGTAGTCCTCTGTTTCGAGGAACTTGAACGCGAGATCCTCCAGATCCGCCTTGATCCCCGCCATGCCGAAGCGGTGGGCCAGGGGTGCATACAGCTCCTGGGTTTCTCGTGCGATGCTTTCCCGCCGGTCTGCCGGCAGGTGCTCCAGGGTGCGCATGTTGTGGAGGCGATCGGCGAGCTTTACTATGATGACCCGCGCATCCTTCGCGATGGAGAGCAACAACTTCCTGTAGTTCTCAACCTGTTCTTCCGTGCTGGACCGAAAGTTGAGGCTGGAGATCTTGGTTAGCCCGTCAACGATCTCACCTACCTCGTCGCCGAACTGCTCACGAATATCATCGATCAGGACATCCGAATCTTCTACCGTGTCGTGGAGGAGGGCCGCAGCAATCGTGACGGAATCCATGTGATGGTCCAGCAGAATCCGTGCGACCGCCACCGAGTGCGAAATAAACGCGTGGCCGGAGAGCCGCTTTTGGCCGCGGTGAGCTTCCGCGCTGAACCTGTATGCACGGTCGATCATTTCCAGGTCCAGGCGATCGGCCTGCTCGCCCAGCGCCTTGGCCAGGCGGGGATCGATTTCGGCGCCCGCAGTGGTCACAACAGACCGGCCTCCGCAAAGCTGAAGTAGCGATCACCGCCCACAATCACATGATCGTACATCGGCATGTCCAACAGCTTGCCCGCTTCCACCAGTTGCGTCGTGACCGCCTTGTCGTCGGCGGACGGCGCCGGGTTCCCGCTCGGATGGTTGTGCACGACTATGATGCCTGCCGCGGCTTCGGCGATGGCAGCGCGGAATACCTCTCTCGGATGTACCAACGAGCTGTTCAGAATACCCCTCGTGATGAGTGACTGACGCGTCACGCGGTTTTGTGCGTCCAGCGTGAGCAGGTGAAACTCCTCGACCACCGAATCACGCAACATCGGACCGTAGCGCCGATGCACGCCGGACGGGGACCGTATGTCTTCCCCCGGGTCGCGATGCTCCCGATCCAGGCGACGCGCCAGTTCCAACGCGGCGGCGATCCGGGCGGATTTGGCCCGGCCGACACCTGGAATGGACGCTAGCGAACCCGGCGCTCGCCGCGCCAGTTGTCGAACCGTTCCACCAGCGGATGCCAATAGGCTCCCGGCAACCGAAAGCGCGTCGCTACGGGCCGTCCCCGTACCTAACAGAATCGCCAGGAGCTCGACGGCCGTCAACGCCGACGGTCCCAGAGACAGCAGTCTCTCTCTGGGACGCTCCGCTTGGTTCGTGTCGGTGACTCGCAGCGTGGCCATGGGTTGCAATCTGGCGGACCCCCAGGAACCCGGGGTGCCGAATCAATGCAGAGTGGCGCGAGGTGTTGCCGAGCCGCACCTCCCTCCGCGGCCCCCCCCCCGCGTCTTCTGCCTCCCCATGCTCCTCATGCCTCTCAGGGCCACCGGAGAGCCAACCCTCCTACGCCGCTCTCCCATGGCACTTCTTGTACTTCTTGCCGCTACCGCACGGACACGGGTCGTTGCGACCGACTTTCGGCGCGGACCGCTTCGTGGGCTTCAACCTGGAAGGCTCGGAGCCCTCCGGACCGCTGATCACGGCGCGGCCCAACCGGGATCTGGCCTTTGCCACACCGGGAAGGAGCAGGTCGATATCGGAAGTTTCTTTGACTTCGGATCCCGCTGGAGGGGCGGGGGCTCGCCTCGCCTGCGGCCCGGTAGCTGTGGCCCCGGGGGGGGCACCGGCCTGGACTTGAAGCCGGAAAAAACGTTCGGTGAATACCGTGCGGATGTCGTTCACGAGGTCCTCGAACAAGTCGAACGCTTCTCTCTTGTATTCGATGAGCGGATCCTTTTGGCCCCAGGCACGATATTGAATCGCGTTGCGCAACTGATCCAGGTCGTACAGATGATCTTTCCACTTCTCGTCCAGCACCTGAAGCATGAAGTTGGACAGCAACTTCTCCGTGAGGTTCTCCGCTCCATAGCGCTGCTCGATTTCCCGCCACGATTCCAGCTTGGCCTTGAAGGCCTCACGTCCAGCCCGTTTGACCGCCTCCTGTAAGGCATCTTGGTCGGGTACCTTTTCGGGATCATCGACATCCGGCGCTGAGACGAGGAATCGCATCAACAGATCGGCCACGATGAACTTGCGGTCCCACTCTTCCGGATCCTCGGATGCAAACCCCTCGGTGAAGCGTGCCAGCGCCGCGTCGATCATGCGCTGCACTTCCGCCTTGAGTTCCTCTCCGCCCTCCAACGCAAAGAGACGCAGTGAGTAGATCACCTCGCGCTGCTGGTTCATCACGTCGTCGTAATCCAACAGCCGCTTGCGGGCCTGGAAGTTCTGCAACTCGACCCGTTTTTGCGCGTTACCAATCGCCCGTGTGACCAGCGGGTGGATGATGACCTCCCCCTCTTCCGCCCCGGTTTTTTCCATCCACCGTGCGATGCGATCTGAGGCGAACAGTCGCATCAAGTTGTCCTCGAGGGACAAGAAGAACCGACTCTGTCCCGGATCACCTTGCCGTCCGGAACGGCCTCGAAGCTGGCGATCGATGCGGCGTGATTCATGCCGCTCGGTCCCGATGATGGCCAAGCCGCCGATGGAGTTGACCGGGCTGTCTTTCGCCTCAGGAGACTCACCGACTTTCGTGACACCGGGACCCAGTTTGATGTCGGTGCCCCGGCCGGCCATGTTCGTGGCTATCGTAATGGCTTCCAGATAGCCCGCTCGGGCCACGATTTCCGCTTCGCGCTCATGCTGCTTGGCGTTCAACACCTCGTGCTTGAGCCCCCGGCGCTTGAGCATGCGGGACATCTTCTCTGAGACCTCGACACTCACGGTGCCGACGAGCACCGGCTGGCCGAGTCGGTGAAACTCCGCGATCTCGTCCACAATGGCGTTGTACTTCTCACGCCGCGTCTTGTAGATCACGTCGTCGTCGTCCTGGCGGCAGATCGGCTCGTTGGTCGGAATGACGGAAACTTCGAGGCTGTAGATCTCGTAGAACTCGCGCTCTTCGGTTTCCGCCGTGCCCGTCATGCCGGAGAGCTTGTCGTACATCCGGAAGTAATTCTGGATGGTGATCGTAGCGAGTGTCTGTGTCTCACCACGAACGGTGACACCCTCTTTGGCCTCCACTGCCTGGTGCAGGCCGTCCGACCAGCGCCGGCCGTGCATCGTGCGGCCGGTGAATTCATCGACAATGAGAACCTGGCCGTCCTGTACAACGTACTCGACGTCTTTCTCGTACAGCGAGTATGCTTGGAGGAGTTTGTGGATGATGTGGATTTTCTCGGACTTAGAAGCGTATTCCGCCTCAAGGGTTCGTTTGCGCTCCACTTTCTCTTGCGCGGAGAGGTCTTCATCGTGTTCGATCTTTCCAAATTCCTCCGAGATGTCGGGTACCACGAAGAGCATCGGATCGCTGGGACTCACCTCCTCGAGACCCCGGTCGGTCAGATGGACCGAGTGACCGCGCTCATCCAACACGAAGTACAAGTCGCCGTCTATGTCTTGGAAGCGCTGATCACGCGAGGGTAGCTTGCGGTCGGCGATGTAATCCAGTTCTACTCGCTGCACTGCTTGCTGGGCCTTCGGTTCCTGCAACAGTTTCATCAGGCGCTTGTGCTTGGGCATTCCCCGCTGCGCCTGGAACAACTTGCGCGCACCCTCGTACTCAGGCTCCTCCTTGCCCACCAACGGTTCTGCGGCGGCGACCACCTCATTCACGACGGCCGTTTGCTTCTTGACCAACTGTTCTACCCGGCCGTTGAACTCGGCATACTTTTCGTCGCCTTCGTGACCCGCAGGTCCGGAGATGATCAGCGGTGTCCGTGCCTCATCGACGAGGATGCTGTCCACCTCGTCGATGATCGCATAGTTGTGTCCTCGCTGCACACGCTGGTCGAACGAGAACACCATGTTGTCACGGAGGTAATCGAATCCGAAGTCGTGGTTAGTGCCGTAGGTGATGTCGGCCTGGTAGGCCGCACGCCGTTCCGGGCTCTGTGGCTCGGTGTCGTCCAAACAGGCGACTGCTATACCGAGGAATTTGTAAACGTGCCCCATCCACTGAGAGTCGCGGCGAGCCAGATAGTCGTTCACCGTCACCAAGTGCGCACCGTATCCCGGCAAGGCGTTCAGATACAACGGCAGCGTCGCGACCAGCGTCTTCCCTTCACCGGTCGCCATTTCCGCAATGCGCGACTGGTGCAGCACGATCCCACCAATCAGTTGTACGTCGTACGGAACCATTTCCCACTCGACCTCATGTCCCGTGACGACGAGCTTGGTTCCCATCAGCCGACGGCATGCTTCGCGCACAGTCGCGAAGGCTTCCGGCAACAAGTCGCTCATTGCCGCTTCGATTTCGTCTTTGAGATCGTCCTCCAGCTCGCGCACCGCTTTGTCGAGGCCTTCGCGCTCGGCCGGATCGGCACACGCGTGCTTCGCCGCCTTCTTGTCGGCAAGCTCCTGTTCCAGTGCCCCATAGCGCTCCTTGAGCATGGCACGAAGCTTTGGGGTCTGGGTTCTTATCTCATCGTCGGACAGCTCGGCCAGCCGCTTCTCGTGATCGTGAATCGCGTCCAGGATCGGCTGTATCTTCTTGAGCTCGCGCTTGAAACGCGATCCGATGATTTTCGTCAGCAGATTCTTCATTCAATCGTCGTTGCAATACAGCTCGTGAGTTCGGATGTAGCCGGCCACCGCCTCAGGTACGAGACCCCGAAGCGATCTTCCTTCTCGCACCGCCTGTCTTGCGGAGGTGGACGAGATGCCGAGAGATGGCACCGTGATCGACCGAGCGACGTGTGGAGATGTCGGCCCCGCCACCCCTGCCCGCGACATGGCTACCACCTGGGCCAGTTCGCCTATCCGAGACGCGTCCCGCCAGAGCGGCAAATCCAGAGTGGCGTCGGCCCCAACCAGCAAAAATAACTCATCCTCCGGAAAATCGTGTCGCAGGCTAGCCAGCGAGTCAAAAGTGTATGAGGGCCCACCTCGCTCTATTTCCCGCAGATCCAGAAAAAATTTCGGGTGGCCTTGCAACGCCAGCTCGAGCATGGCCACCCTATCGGCAGCCGAGGCGTGATGGCCCTGTGGCTTAAACGGCTGTTCCGCCGCCGGAATGAAGCGCACCTGATCGAGACGAAGCTGCTCGGCGGCAGCCTCGGCCACAATCAAGTGAGCTATATGAATAGGATCAAAGGAACCACCCAGGACGCCGATCCGCACCGCGCCTCGCCCCCGTCCCCTACGGCATTCCCCCCTCGGCCGGGCAAACTTCGTCCAAGCGCGGGGCGTCCGGATAGAAGCGGCGCAAGTTCGAGCAGGTCTCGCGCCTCTCTTCTTTGTAGTCGAGCCGGATGTATGCCTCCACCAGCTTGACGAGCGCCAGCGGAGCATGCGACGTCACCCCGTAGTCGCTGACGACCGCCTTGTAGTACAGGATGGCCGATAATGTTGACCCAAGGCGGAAATACTGGTTTCCGTTCTTGTATGCCTTTTCCGCAAATCGCTCGGCGAGTGCCCCGAGCTTGAGACTCGCCCGGTTGCTCACCGCGGTCCTCGGGTACCGAGCGATGACCTCTTGGTACGTGACCTTGGCCGCCTCGCCGTAGGTAGGATCCAATTCGGGGTGCTTCCACAACCGGGCCTGGGAATCGCCGGCCCGCAGCAGCGCGCGCTGCGCCAGCGGATGGGTCGGCGCCTCGTTGGCAACGCGACGGAACTGTCTGGCAGCTTCCAGAAACTCCAACTTGGCAAGGTGACATTCGGCCAAGAGGAATCGGGCCCGCACGCCCAGGCTGTCGCGCACGGGCAGTTGGGTCGTGACCCGGCGAAAACCGCGAGCCGCACCCCCACAATCTCCCCGGCGGAAGCGTTCCTCCGACACGGCAAGCAATTCCTGAGGCGAGTAATACTGTGAAGGCCGAAAACCCCCGGAGCACCCTGCCAGGGCGCATATGCATGTCAAACGGAATAATCTCTGTCGCATGAGGTACTCTAACACCGCCTGTTGTGAGTCGGTTCCAGGGGTTGAAAAAGATCAAAGCCTCTGAGCCGGTCCACGCCCCTGCTCGCCCTACGGTAGATAGAGTCCGTAGGGCTCGCGCCTGCCATTGCCTTCCGGAAGGCCTCCCTCGCCCCCATGAAGTCGCCACGGGAGAACCACACATCTCCCAGGCCAAGGTACGCCGCGCGGGCCGCATAGTTGTTGTTCCCCAACTCGATCGCCCGGCAGAACCACTTTTCCGCTGCGCCGGGAAACCCGCGATTGTGCTCCCTCCGCCCCAAGCCGAGAGCGCAACTCGCGGCTCGAACCCGTGCATCCGATTGAATCGAGGGTTCGCGGCGTCGGCGCAGCAAGCTCTCGAAAACCGGGATCCCCTCTTCACACCTGTTGAGCCGCGCCAGCGCAACGCCATACGCATACATCAGGGAGTCCTGCAGCCTGGCGTCGGGCGCCGAGGCGGCGGCGTAGGGCAGGACCGAGAGTGCCTCGGCCGGGCTGGGGTTTTCGCCCAAACCAACGGCCACCTCCCGGGCGAACGTCCCTAGCGCCCTGCCCGGCGCCACCGCCCGCATGGCATCCAAGGCGGCCTGCAGCTCCGCGCCGCTGCCCTCGAGGCTGGCCACCCGGGCGACCCGCTCCAACCCATCTGCCGCGATCATGAGCCGGCCGGGATCCTCGTCGGCCAGCGCTCGGAACTGAATCGCGGCCTCACCCAATTCGCGTGCATTGAGGGCGGCCATAGCGGCTTTCCCTCGCAGGTCTCCATCCGACGATCCCTGCCGCAAGGCGAGCTGGAACTCCGCTAGAGCCTCGTCGTACCGGCGTTCCACGTACGCCTCGTCGCCCAGCGTTTCGTGATCGGCTGCGGCACCACCGCAGCCGGTGCCCGACACCGCGGCGGCGGCCGCCAGCGCCAGCACCTCAATCCTCTTCATGCGCCCGCTCGAGCATGGCCAGGTAGGCTCGCACGCGACTGTCGTCGGGGTGTTGCTCTTGGATTTTGGTCCAGATCTCCTCTGCGCGTCCGGTTTCGCCTGAAACGTAGTGAGCCAAGCCAAGGGTGGAGTGGATGTTGCTGGCGTCGGGCTTCGCTGCCGCCAGCGTTTCCAACTCTTCCAGTGCCTCCAGGGATCTGCCCACCTCTAGGAGCATCCTGGCGAGGCGGTACCTGAGGTCGTGAAAGGTGGGTCCGAGGGTGAGGGCGGTGCGGTACTGGTCGATGGCTTCGCCCATCGCTCCCACCTCTGCGTAAGCATCGCCGAGGCCGGCGTGCTGGTTGGCCAGCTTCGCCGCATGATGGCCCGGAATGCCGTTCCGTTCCATTCCGCGTGCCACCACCGCTTTTTTGAACGCTTCTTCGGCCTCGGATGTCCGGCCCAACTCGTTGAGGACGATACCTCGGTGAACGTGGGCTTCGTGGTACAGAGGATTCAGCTCCAGGGCGGCGTCGAACGACTCGAGGGCCTTTTCCGAGCGGCCCGACAGGTGGAGAGCCAGGCCCATGAGATGGTGGGCGTCGGCATACGCCCGCCCGTCCCGGATGACCTCTTCCAGGAGATGGACACACCCGTAGTAGTCCCGGAGCTCGAAGTGCTCCTTCGCGCGCGCTACGAGATTCTCAGGCCGGACATCCATAGGTAGCATTATACCAAGTTACGAACCGCCGTATGCCCTCTTCGATCGACACACTCGGATTGTATCCGAGCACGCGTCTTGCCTTGGTGATATCGGCGCACGTGCGCCGCACATCGCCCGGGGCAGCCGGCCGAATTTCAACCTTGGGCTCAACCTGCAGGGCACCGGCGATCAGCTCGATCAAATAACTGAGACGAACCGTCTTCGACTCGCCGAGATTGAACAGCTCGAAAGCGGGGGCATCCTCCATGACCCATTCAATGGCGGCGAGCGTCCCCTGTAGGATGTCCTCGATGTGGGTGTAGTCACGCTCGGAAGACCCGTCGCCGAACTGCACGATCCGTGCGCCGCTACTCATGAGCCGGGCGAACTTGTGGATGGCCAAATCGGGACGCTGCCCCGGACCGTACACCGTGAAGAATCGCAGCGCGGCGATGCGAAAATCATGTAGATGGGTGTACACCTTGCAATGCAGCTCTGCGGCTCGTTTCGTCGCCGCGTACGGCGATATGGGATCCATTGCCTCCGCATCTTCACTGAACGGAACTGGAGTTGAATCCCCATAAACCGAGGAGGATGACCCAAACACGAATCGCTTGACGCCCGCCTTGTTGCACATTTCGAGCAGCGTCGCGGTTCCACCAACGTTCACCGAAACGTACCGCTCGGGATCTTCAATACTCGGCCGAACTCCCGCCCGCGCGGCAAGATGCAACACCACGTCCGCACCTTCCAGCGCCCCGCCCACCGCAGCGCCGTCGCGTATGTCGCCCTCGACGAACCCAAATCCGGCTTCCCCATGCAGGCCTGCAATCGCCTGTTCCTTTATGATTCGATCGTAGAACGGGTCGAAGTTATCGATCCCCGTCACCCGCCAGCCACGCCCGAGGCACGCCCGGCACGCGTGAGACCCTATGAACCCGGCGGCTCCGGTGATCAGCACGTGCGTCACGCGGCCACCACTTCCCGGAAATAGTCTATCGTTTTCGCGAGACCTTCCTCGAGAGTAACGGTGGGCCCCCAACCCAACATTCTCCTGGCAACCGAAAGATCCGGCCGCCGCTGCCTCGGATCGTCGACGGGCAGCGGCTCCATCACGATCTTCGAATCACCACCAAGCAGTCTAACCACGATGTCGGCGAGTTCGCTCACCGTGAATTCGCCGTCGTTGCCGATGTTGACGGGGTCTGCGCTACCGTCGTGGAACAGACGATAGATGCCCTCGATGAGATCGTCTACATAGCAGAACGAACGTGTCTGAGATCCGTCACCGTAAACGGTGAGCGGTTTTCCCTGCAGTGCCTGGACGATGAAGTTGGACACCACGCGCCCGTCGCCCGGGCGCATGCGGGGGCCGTAGGTGTTGAAGATCCGGACGATCCTGGTATCGAGCCAGTGGTAGCGGTGGTACGCCATCGTCATCGCTTCGGCAAACCTCTTCGCCTCGTCGTACACACCCCTGGGACCGATGGGATTCACGTTGCCCCAGTACGTTTCGGGCTGAGGGTGCACCGACGGGTCTCCGTACACTTCCGAGGTGCTGGCCAAGAAGAACCGAGCGCCCTTTGCCTTGGCCAGTCCAAGAGCGTTGTGTGTTCCCAGCGACCCCACTTTGAGTGTCTGAATGGGCAGCTGCAGATAATCGATGGGGCTGGCCGGCGAGGCGAAGTGGAGGATCCCGTCCAGCTCTCCTTTGACCTCGATGAACTTCGAGACGTCCTGCTCGAGAAACTCGAAGTCGGCGCAGGCGTCGAGGTGCCGCAAGTTATCTTTCGATCCGGTGATGAAATTGTCGCTGCCGACCACGGCATGGCCGTCCCGGAGAAAGCGGTCTACCAAATGCGACCCCAAGAATCCGGCGGCTCCGGTAATGAGAACTCGCACTCAGGGTCTCCCGAACGCCCGGTAGGTGAACCCCATATCTCTGAGCTTGGCGGGCTCGTAGAGATTGCGACCGTCTACGATCACGGGTTGCCGCATCAGCGTCTTCATCTTGGCGAAGTCGGGATTCCGGAACGCAAGCCACTCGGTGACGATGACCAGCGCGTCGGCGCCGTCCAAGGCGTCGTATTCGTTCTCTCCGTAGTCGATTCGCTCGCCGAAAATCCTCTCTGCGTTGCCTTCCGCCACCGGATCGTAGGCACGCACCCTCGCCCCGGCCTCCAGCAGGCCCTCGATGAGGGGAATCGCCGGGCTCTCACGCATGTCGTCGGTCTCGGCCTTGAAGGCAAGGCCCCATACGGCGACCGACTTTCCGGATATGTCGCCGCCCAACGCATCCTTCACCTTGCCCAATAGCTTCTGTTTCTGGCGGTCGTTCACGATCTCCACAGAACCCAGAAGATCGAGGGACACACCCACTTCGGCACCCGCTTTCAGCAACGCGCGAACGTCTTTCGGAAAGCAGGAGCCACCGTACCCGGGGCCAGGAAACAGGAACGCCGGACCGATGCGGCTGTCGGAGCCAATGCCCTTCCGCACGAGATTCACATCGGCTCCCACCTTCTCGCACAGCTCGGCCACTTGATTCATGAACGAAATGCGCGTCGCGAGCATGGCATTGGCAGCGTATTTGGTCAGCTCCGCCGAGGGCACATCCATGAAGATGAGAGGGTTGCCGGTCCGGACAAAAGGGCCGTAAAGCTCGGTGAGAATTTCCGCCGCTTCCTCGGATTCGACTCCCACCACCACCCTGTCCGGCTTCATGAAGTCGTCAACGGCCGCGCCTTCCTTGAGAAACTCCGGATTCGAGCAGACATGGAAACGGGTGGACGTCCGTGCGGCGATCGCCGCGCGAACCTTTTCCGCCGTGCCCACGGGCACGGTGCTCTTCGTAATGACTACCTTCGGGGAATTCATGTTGTCGCCTATAGTCTCGGCGACGCTGAGCACATGCTGCAGATCGGCCCAGCCCTCCTCATCGGGAGGAGTGCCCACCGCGATGAACACGATCTCGGACGCTTCCACCGCAGCTCCCACATCGGTCGTGAACGTGAGGCGGCCGGCAGCCTGATTTTCGGTTACCAGGGGCTCGAGCCCCGGCTCGTAGATGGGAATGCGGTTGCCTTTGAGCCGCTCGATCTTCTCACCGTCTACGTCGGCGCAAATGACGCTGTTTCCCGTTTCGGCCAAACAGGCGCCCACTACCAACCCCACGTAACCCGTCCCTATCACAGCAACATTCACATCATCCTCCGCACTTCAGCGCGTTGCGAGTGTCCACTACGGCTCGCGATTCGGCACACAACATCTCGTAGTCGAGATTCGAATGGTCGGTCGCCAGCACCACACAGTCTGCGGCATGCACATCTTCGGCGGTGAGCCCGACGGAATCGAGGGAGAGATCGCTCTCGCGAATCTCCGGTACGAACGGATCGTGATAGCGCACATCTGCGCCCTGTTGCAGGAGGAGCCGTATGATGTCCAGAGCAGGACTCTCGCGCACGTCATCCACATTTTTCTTGTACGCAACACCCACCAGCAAGATCTTCGATCCCCGGACCGCCTTGGCTTCGTTGTTGAGCCTCTCCGCCACTTTCCGCACCCAGAACGCCGGCATTTCCAAGTTGACCTCACCGGCCACCTCGATGAAGCGCGTCTTGTAGTTGAGCCCCCGCATCTTCCATGCGAGATAGTGGGGATCGATGGGGATACAGTGGCCTCCCAGGCCGGGGCCCGGCGTGAACTTCATGAACCCGAAGGGCTTGGTGGCCGCCGCCTCGACGACCTCCCACACGTCCACACCGAGCTTGTCGCACACGATGGCCATTTCATTGGCCAGCCCGATGTTCACGCTGCGGAAGGTGTTCTCCAAGAGCTTCGTCAGCTCCGCCACCTCGGGCGAGGACACAGGCACCAGACGGTCGAACACCGGCTCGTAGACCGCCAGGATCACCCGCTGGCACGTCTCCGTCACGCCCCCCAGCACCTTGGGCGTGTTGCGAGTTCGCCACTCGGAGTTGCCTGGATCCACCCGTTCCGGGCTGAACGCGAGGAAAAAGTCCTTTCCCACTTTGAGCCCGTGCTCTTGGAGCCGGGGCAGCAGCAGTTCCCGTGTCGTGCCTGGGTAGGTGGTGCTCTCCAAGACGATAGCCTGCCCGGCCCGAACGGTCTTGCCCAGTGAATTCGCCACCGCCATGACGAACGAGACGTCGGGGTCACGGGTCTTGGAGAGGGGTGTTGGAACGCAGATGGATACGACGTCGGCTTCCGACATCCGCGACATGTCTGTAGTAGCAGTGATGCCACCGCTGGCCGTGAATCGGGCCAGCGTCTCCGAAGGTACGTCTCCCACGTGCGACCGTCCGGCCTTGACGGTGTCCACGACCTTCTCGTTGATGTCGAACCCGAGGACGCGATATCCTGCACTTGCCAGCTCGACGGCGAGAGGTAACCCCACATAGCCGACCCCCACGACACCGAACACGGCGCTTCTGTCCGCCGCCTTGGCGATCAGGGTCTCAGCCGGAGTCATTCGGCACTCACCCTTGTCTGTCCCAGCTCGATCACTCTGCCCCCATCCAACAGTGATTCAGACGCCGCAGCCAGAATCCGCACCACCTCCAGGCCCTCTCGAACCCCCGATCGGGGCGATTCTTCGCGGCGAACTACCGCGGCGAAATGATTCAGCTCTGCTCTGAGGGGCTCGATGTTGGATATCCGCGGAATCAGTATGTCCCCTTCCCGCACGGCCAGACTCTCGCCATACGAGCCGTAGTCCGGCGGACGGTCCACCCCCTTGTCGTACACCTTGACCTTTTCCCGGACCTGCATGTCGTCGAACACTACCATCTTGCGCGACCCCACGACGGTCAGCCGACGCGCCTTGTGGGGATCCAACCAAGACATCTGGACGTGGACCATCGTCCCGGAATTCATCTCCAGGAGGAGAAACACGACGTCCTCGATGCCGGGCTGTATGTAGCTCCTACCGTGGGCCGCCACGCGGACGGGCTTCTCCCCCAGCAGCTGCAAGGCGACCGACACATCGTGGGGCCCGAAGCTCCACAGAGCGTTCTCGTCCGGTCGAACCTGTCCCAGGTTCGTTCGCTGACCGTAGAGGTAATAGACGGACCCCAGCTCGCCCGCCGCTATCATCTGCCGCAGATACTCTACCGCCGGGTGGAATACCAGAAGGTGACCGGCCACGACCGGAACGCCTGTTTCGTCCGCCAAACGGCACAGATCCTCCGCCTCGTCCACCGACAGCGCCATCGGTTTTTCAATCAGGGCAGGCAGGCCACGCCTCAATGCCTCCCGCGCCACGGGCACATGGGAGATGACCGGCGTGGCCACGACGACCGCGTCGACGCCGTCGAGAGCCTGATCCAGCGAATCCGTTACCAGCACGCTCTGATACTGTCGCGCCAACTCGGCCCGGCGTTCGCTATCGGTATCACAAATCGCCGCCAGCTCCACGTCCGGCATCGAGACGAGCGTGCGGACATGATTTCTGCCCCAGTTGCCGGCGCCGACTACGGCAATACGAACCCTGCTCATTGGTAGAACCTTCGAATCGCGTCCACGACACTCTCTCGCTGCGGCTGCGTCAATTCCGGATACACGGGAAGCGATAATACTTCCCGGGAGGCCAGCTCGGCCTCGGGAAAGTCGCCCTCACGATAGCCAAACTCCGAAAAACACGGCTGGACATGGAGCGGCTTCGGATAATAGACGGCGCACCCAATTCCCGAGTCGGACACGTGCTTCTTGAGGTCGTCGCGCCGAGCGGCGCGAATCGTGTATTGATGGTAGACATGCTCGTTCCCGTCGTGCACGGGGGGCGCCGTTACGCCGTCGATTGCGCCGAGCGCCGCATCGTACGCCGCCGCCTGCTTGCGGCGTCGCTCCGCCCAGTCACGCAGGTACTTCACTTTGGCCAAGAGCACGGCGGCCTGCAACGTGTCCAAGCGGCTGTTGGTACCGATTTCCTCGTGGTGGTATTGCTTGGCGCCGCCGTGGGTGCGCAACAACCGCAGCCGCGCGGCGAGTTCGCCGTCGTTGGTGACCATCATGCCGCCGTCGCCCCAGCAACCGAGGTTCTTGCTGGGGAAAAAGGAAAATGCGCTCGTCCAGCTCAACTCGCCTGCCATGCGCCACTCCCCGCCGATCTTCTGCCGGGCGCCGATCGCCTGGGCAGCGTCTTCTATGATCCGCACGTCGTGCCGTTCGGCCACCGCTTGCAATCGCTCCATGGGCGCCATCTGGCCGAACAAGTGGACCGGAACGATCGCACGGGTTCTGGGCGTGACCGCGGCTTCGACGGCGTCGGGGTCGATATTGAAGGTATCCGGATCGATATCGACGAACACCGGTTTGCCCCCGGAGTTGGCGATGGCGCCGGCGGTGGCGAAGAACGTGAACGGAGTGGTGATGACTTCGTCGCCCGGAGCCAGCTCGAGGGTCTTGAGCGGAAGCAACAGCGCGTCGGTGCCGCTGGCGCATGCTATGCCGTGCTCCGCCGCACAGAGCGAGGCGATTGCCTGTTCCAGTTCGCCGACCTGTTCGCCCATGATGAACTTCTGGCTCTCGATCACTTCGAGAACGGCCGTCATGGTCTCCTCTTTGATCGATTGAAACTGAGCCTTCAGGTCCAGCAGCGGTACCGGCATATTCTTCCAAGTGTAAGTGGGACAAAAACTTATCGAGGCCGGCCGGCGAGGTCAATCGGCCCGGAGCCGCCCGCTCTCTTCGCGATAGCCGGAACCGCACCGGTCACACCGGGCCCGGCCGCCCGAAAGGTTCAGTCGTTCACCGCAGCGACACATCCAACCCACGCGACGTGCCGGCACTCCCACCATGAGAGCGTGCGCCGGGACATCCGAGGTGACGACGGCTCCGGCGCCGATGAACGAGTATACTCCCAGCGTGCTGCCGCAGACCACCGTTGCGTTGGCGCCGATCGACGCCCCGCGGCGGACCAATGTTTCTCGGTACTCGGCTTTCCGGCTGACGTGACTCCTCGGTGTGCTGACGTTGGTGAAGACGCACGAGGGACCGCAAAACACGTCGTCCTCCAGAATCACACCCTCGTAAATCGAGACGTTATTCTGAATCTTGACGTTGTTTCCGATCTTCGTGCGGGGCATCACCACGACGTTCTGCCCGATGCTGCACCCCTCGCCGATTTGCGCCTCGGACATGATGTGGCAAAAGTGCCAGATCTTGGTGCCCTTTCCAATCACCGCGCCGTCGTCGACATAGGAACTCTCGTGAACGAAGTAGTCAGCCACGGACAATCTTGACCTCGAGCCCGAGTTCGACGCCGAAACGCCCGAACACCACGTCGCGCACATGATCGATCACCGCCCGAACGTCGGCGGCCGTGGCTCCGCCGGTATTCACGATGTAATTGGCGTGTTTGCTCGACACTTCGGCTCGGCCCACCCGATATCCTTTGAGTCCTGCCCTGTCGATCAGCCGACCGGCGGTCGACGGCACCGGGATCTCTTCTGCTCCGGACGTCACCGCGCCACACTCCGGATTACGGAAAACCGAGCCGCAGCAGGGTTGGTCGAAGGGTGTTCCTCCCTTCCGCCATCGTAAATGCTCTCTCAGCTCCCGTCGCAAGATCCGAGGCTCCGCCGGGGCGAGTGACAGTTGAGCCGCCACCACCACCGAGTCCAGACCACTGGATCTGTAGCGCCACGCAATATCTTTACCGCAGGCGCGGGAGACGGTTCCGTCTGACGCGACCACATCCACCCAACTCACCACATCTTTGAACTCCTGCCCGTGTGCTCCGGCATTCATGAACACTCCGCCACCCACCGTCCCGGGAACACCGACCAACCGGTTCACGCCACGCACGCCTGCGGCGGCGGTTCGCCTCGCCAACAGGGGAGTGGGAAAGCCTGCGCCTACCGTCCACAGGGGGCTCTCCGGGCCCTCGCGCTTCACCCCCGCCATGGCCTTCCCCATCCGGATCACGATCCCTTCGTACCCGCCGTCGGGAAGGAGAATATTGGACCCCAATCCCAGCACCATCCACCGGAGAGCCATCTGTGCAGCGAGCTGCAAGACCAGCGAAACCTGGGCAATGTCAGCCGGCTCTACCAGTGCGGCTGCCGGTCCACCGATGCGATAGGTTGTAAGGTCGGCCAACTCGGTGCCGAACGTAACAGAATCACCAAGCCGCTCCCGTAACTCCTTCCGGTGTTCCTCTCTCACTTTGCGGAGGATTGGGGCACGGTGGAGAAGAGATCGGCCCCTGAGGCTGTCCAGCGGTTGGCTTCCGGCCGGCTTTCATACCATGACTGCAAGCAACGGACCGTACCTTTGCGACTGCGCCGTGCCAGAATCGCGTCACACGCCGCGCTCGCCGCCGAAATGGTCGTGGTGTAGGGTATGCCGTGTTGCAGGGCAGTGCGTCGCAATACGTAGTCATCTTGCTGAGTGAGTTTGCCGAGAGGTGTATTGATGAGCAGATGCACCTCGCCGGACAAGATGAGGTCCGCCACGTGCGGGCGACCCTCGTACACTTTCTTTACCGGCTCTGCGGGAACGCCCTTTGCCGTCAGATGCCGGGCCGTGCCGGATGTGGCCAATATGCGAAAGCCCATTTCGTGGAACCGGCGCACGATAGGCGTGACGGTATGCTTGTCGGAATCATTGACCGACACGAAGACAGTCCCACTCAGCGGCAACTCGGCAGCGGCGCCACTCTGCGCTTTGGCGAATGCCATCCCAAAACTGTCGGCAACACCCATCACCTCACCGGTCGACAGCATTTCGGGTCCGAGTAGCGTGTCCACGCCCGGCAACTTGGTAAACGGGAAGACCGCTTCTTTCACGGCCACGTACGGCGCCGGGGTCTCGTCGACGGCTCCCAACTGTTCGAGGGTGTACCCCACCATCACCGCAGCCGCGAGCTTGGCCAACGGCACGCCGGTCGCCTTGCTGACGAACGGGACGGTGCGTGAGCCACGAGGGTTGACCTCGAGAACGTATACCACGCCGTCCTTGATGGCATACTGCGCGTTGATGAGACCGACGACGCCAAGCGCCTTGGCGAATTCCCTCGTGTGGCGCCGCATCTGCTCCACGTCCTTGTCGTTGATGAGATACGGAGGCAGCACGCAGGCGGAATCGCCGGAGTGGACACCGGCGTCTTCGATATGTTGCATGACGCCACCGATGATGCACTCTTTCCCGTCGCACAGGGCATCCACATCGGCTTCGAACGCATCTTCCAGGAAGCTGTCGATCAACACCGGGTGGTGGGGCGACACGCTCACTGCATTGCGGAAGTAATCCCGCAGCGACGGCTCGTCGTATACGATCTCCATGGCCCGTCCTCCGAGCACATAAGAGGGGCGAACCAGAACGGGATAGCCCACGCGTTCTGCCACGGTCACGGCGTCTTCCACCTCGGTCACGGTGCCGCTGGGAGGCTGTGCTACACCCAGGCGTCGCGCCAGCTCCTCGAAGCGCCTCCGATCCTCTGCGATATCGATCGCATCCGGACTGGTTCCCAGGATCGGGACGCCGGCTTCCTCGAGCCTCCTGGCGAGCTTGAGTGGAGTTTGGCCGCCGAGTTGGACGATGACTCCTTTCGGTTGCTCGAACCGTACGATTTCGAGCACGTCCTCGAACGTGAGCGGCTCGAAGTACAGCTTGTCTGAGATGTCGAAATCGGTCGATACCGTCTCGGGGTTGGAGTTGATCATGATGGTGCGATAGCCCAGGGCCCTCAATCCGAGTCCGGCGCGCACGCAGCAGTAATCGAACTCGACTCCCTGTCCGATCCGGTTGGGACCGCTTCCGAGGATCACAACGCCTCGATCGCCAAACGCCTCGGATTCGTTCTCGTCGTCGTAGCTCGAGTAGAGATACGGTGTGGCCGAGGGGAATTCACCGGCGCACGTGTCCACTACTTTGTAGCACGGGTGGAGATCCATCTCCCAGCGTTGCCGGCGTATATCTTCTTCCGTCACGCCGCGGAGGCCGGCCAGTTGGTCGTCCGAGAAGCCCATGCGCTTCATACGACGAAGCAATGTATAGTCGATGTCGGGCGCAGCCCGGAATGTCTCTTCGGTGTCAACCAACTCTCGAAACTGTGACAGGAACCAGGGATCGATGGCGGTGATGCGATGGATTTCACTATCGGGGATTCCCGCCATCATGGCCCGCTTGATCTGAAACACCCGTTCCGCGCACGGTGTGTGCAGCGCGTGCAGCAGATCCTCCGGCTCCTCCGAAGGAAGTCCGTCGTCTTCGGGTGTTCCGATCGTCCAGCCGCTTCGGTCGATCTCCAGGGCCCGAAGACCTTTTTGCCACGCCTCCTTGAACGTCCGCCCGATGGCCATGGATTCTCCAACGGACTTCATCTGTGTCGTGAGCGTGCCGTCGGCGGCGGGGAATTTCTCAAAGGCAAACCGCGGGCATTTCACCACCACATAGTCGAGGACCGGCTCGAATGATGCGGGAGTTTGCTTGGTAATGTCATTCGGCAGTTCGTGCAGCGCGTACCCCACGGCGAGTTTGGCGCCGATACGGGCGATGGGGAAACCCGTGGCCTTGGATGCCAGGGCCGAGGAGCGGGACACGCGGGGATTCATCTCGATCACCAGCATCTCGCCGTTCTCTGGGTCCACGGCGAACTGGATGTTGCATCCTCCGGCCGCGACACCCACCTCGCGGATGATTGCGATTGCCGCATCGCGCATCTTCTGGTATTCCCGGTCGGTGAGCGTCATGGCCGGCGCGACCGTTATCGAATCCCCGGTATGCACGCCCATCGGATCCAGGTTCTCGATGGAACAGACAATGACAACGTTGTCCTCGCCGTCGCGCATCACCTCCAACTCGAACTCTTTCCAACCCAACACCGAGCGCTCGATGAGCACCGAATGCGTGGGAGAAAGATCGAGGGCGCGATCGATGAGGGTGGTGAATTCCTCCCGGTTGTATGCGATGCCCCCGCCGGTGCCGCCGAGGGTGAATGACGGGCGGATGATGGCCGGGTAGCCGGTGTTCGCCACCACCTCCAACGCCTCATCTCTCGACGTTACCACCCCGCCCGGTGGAACCCGGAGTCCGATACGAGCCATCGCGGCCCCGAACTCTTTTCTATCTTCCGCCATCCGGATAGCCCGCTCGCTGGCTCCGATGAGTTCCACGCCGTACTTAGCGAGGGTCCCATCCTCGTGCAGAGCCACGGCAACGTTGAGGGCGGTCTGTCCGCCCATGGTGGGAAGCAACGCGTCGGGCCGTTCTTCTTCGATGACCAGTGCCACCCATTCGGGGGTGACCGGCTCCACGTAGGTACGGTCCGCCACCTCGGGGTCGGTCATGATGGTGGCTGGGTTCGAGTTGACCAGCACCACCTGGTATCCCTCTTCCTTCAGGGCCTTCACCGCTTGGGTGCCGGAATAGTCGAACTCGGCACCTTGCCCAATGACGATGGGCCCGGACCCCAGCAACAGGATTTTTTCGAGATCAGTTCTTTTCGGCATCGATGACCTCGGCCAGTGTCTGCTCCAAGGGAATCTTGGACGTCCATCCGACGGCTTCCCTGATCTTCTCACTGTCTCCCACCAGATAGGAAACGTCCACCGGCCGCATGAGAGAGGTATCCGTCTCCGGTACTGCGCGGTGTCCTGCGGCGTCGGCCAGCTTCATGAATACCTCGTGTAGGGAAACTCCTGTGCCAGACGCTACATTGTAGGTTTCGCCCGGCTCGCCACGTTCCAGCAAGAGACGGTAGGCGTCCACCACGTCTGCCACGTGCAAGAACTCGCGCACCGGCTCCAAGTTGCCAACTTCCACGACAGGAGCTCCTATGCGTTTTGCCAACAGCAATCGCTTAGCAAAAGCGGGAACCACGAAATTGGAAGCCTGCCCCGGACCCGTGTGACCGAACGACCGCGCTACGATTGTCGGAAGGCCGGTTCGCCGACGCACCTCCATCACGGCGATCTCCGCCGCAAGCTTGCTCGCCGCATAGGACGAAACAGGATCTACCGGATCGGTCTCACGCCGGGGCGTTTGGGACCCACCTCCATAGACCTCCGCAGTCGAGACAAAGAGCAATATCGGTTTCGATCCGCCCCTCGACCGCCGCGACAAGTGCTCCGCCAGTCGAACGGTGCCCAGCGTGTTGACCTCCCATGCGCGCACAGCGTCACGAGCAGCTTCTGAAACTGATGCGATCGCGGCCAGGTGGACCACCGCGTCGAACTCCTCCTCCATGAGCGCGGCGATGGATTTGTCGCTCGACAGCTCCAACTCCGTAAGCCGTTCGGCAGAAGAGAGACGTTCGCGACGATGCAGTGTTTCCTGGGAGGTTTCCTGAGAACGAACCGCCGCGACGACCGTGTGTCCTGAATCCTTCAGGTGGGGCACCAGCCAAGATCCCACAAATCCGTCTGCGCCGGTAACCAGAACTCTCAACTCTTGACCCGTAGCCGCTCGATGTCCGCGTCCACCATCATTCGTACCATCTGTTCGAACGACACCGTCGGCTCCCAACGCAACACGCGTCTAACCTTGGCCGGGTTCGCGAGAAGAGATTCTACCTCCGCCGGCCGCACGAACCGGGGATCGAGCGTGACGTATTCTTCCCAGTCCAGATCTACATGGGCGAAAGCGAGCTTCACCAGATCACGCACCGAGTGAGCCACGCCCGTTCCCACTACATAGTCTTGCGGTTTCGGCTGTTGCAGCATCCGCCACATCACATCCACGTAATCGCCGGCGAACCCCCAGTCCCGCTTGGCGTCCAGGTTTCCGAGTCGCAACTCGTCGGACAGCCCGAGTTTGATCCGGGCCACGCCGTCCGAAACCTTGCGCGTGACGAACTCGAGGCCACGTCGCGGTGATTCGTGGTTGAAGAGGATTCCGCTCACGCCATACAGATCGTAGGACTCCCGGTAGTTCACAGTTATCAAATGTGCGTACACCTTCGCCACTCCGTAGGGCGAGCGGGGGTAGAAGGGCGTGAACTCGTCTTGCGGAGTTTCCCGAACCTTCCCGAACATCTCCGACGAACTCGCCTGGTAGAACCGGGCCCTGGGGTGGGCCAACCGGACGGCTTCCAGCAGCCGGGTCACACCGAGCGCTGTGAACTCGCCGGTCAGGACGGGCTGCTGCCAACTCGTCGGCACGAAGCTCTGGGCCGCCAAGTTGTACACCTCGTCCGGTTTGCCATCTCCGACGACCGTGGTGAGGGAGTGCTGATCCAGGAGGTCGGCGGCCACGACCGTAATGCGGTCGATGAGATGCTCGATCCGCTCGTAAGAGTCGTGAGACGTGCGCCGGACCATCCCGATCACCTCGTAGCCTTTGTCCAAGAGGACCTCGGCCAGATAGGAGCCATCCTGGCCTGTTATCCCGGTGATTAGTGCAGTCGGCACGTCGTACCTCCCAGGGGCGTCCTCGCGAGTGCCTCACTCCACTGAGGTTGAGGTAATAGGATGTTGATTGTAGTATTCGAGGTTTGTCGGATTCCGGTCGCCAAGGCGACATACTTTTGAATGTAGTGACCCATGGCTCGAGTATGCGAAATCTGTGGCAAAGGGCCCGTCTTCGGGCACAACGTCAGCCACGCCAACAACAAGACGAACCGACGCTGGAACCCCAACCTGCAGCGGGTCCGGGCAATGATAGACGGGGCCCCGCGTCGCGTCAGAGTGTGCACCCGGTGCATCCGGTCGGGCAAGGTCGTCAAAGCCTCCCGCCGGCTCGCCCCTACGGCCCGATCCGGCTAAGGGAAGGTTCATCGGGCGTTTCCGGGCTGGGGCGGAAGCGTAACGTTGTCCATATCAATTTCTTACCCCGAAATTCTCGGAAGAGCCTAAAAGAATGGGGACCACGAGGTCCCCATTCTTTCGTCCACCAGTTCCGCCGGAGTCATTCAGCCAACAACTCGATCCGGGCGAGCTCGGCTCCATCTCCCGGGCGGTGCCCGAGTTTCAGGATTCTGGTATAACCCCCGGGCCGCGACGCGAATCGCGGTCCGATCTCCTTGAAAAGCCGGTCGGCAGCCTTGCGATTGCGGATTCGCCGTTCGATCTGGCGGCGGGCGCTGAGGTCGCCCCGGCGTGCCAGCGTAATGAGCCGCTCCGCGAACGGCCGCAGCTCCTTTGCCTTTGCGACGGTGGTCTCGATGCCATCGTGTGTGAAGAGCGACGCGGCCAGGTTGTTCAGCAACGCCCGGCGGTGCGCGGCGGTCCGGCTCAGGGCGCGCCCTTTGACGCGGTGCCTCAAGAGGCCCTACCTGGTTGACCGCCCAGTGGCGCATCCATTTCGGAACCTGTCGCGACGAGATCCGGGTCCGGGTCGTCGAAGACCATTCCGAAGCTCAGACCTTCCTGCTGCAGAAGCTCTCTAATCTCTCCCAAAGCCTTGTCACCGACGTTCTTGACCTTGAGCATGTCTTCCTCAGAGTGCCGCACCAAGTCTCCAAGGGTGTTGATGTTGGAGTTCTTCAGCGAATTGACCGACCGAACCGAAAGGTTGCACTCGTCGATGGGCCTGGCGAGCAGCTCGCGGAGCTGCACCATGTCTTGACCCACCGATAGTTCCTCGCCGCCGGCGATTTCGGGCGCGCTGCTGAACTCGAAGAAGATCTTGAGGTGCTCCTGGAGCAACGCCGCCGCGTAGGCCACCGCATCTTCCGGTGCGATCGTGCCGTCGGTTTCGACGGTGAGGGACAAGCGGTCGAAGTCGGTGCGCGGCCCGACTCGTGTCTCTGAGACGGTGAAGTTCGCCCGATGGACCGGGTTGTAGATGGAGTCGATACGCACGAGGTCCACCGGGAGGGAGCGGTCCGACGGATGTTGGGACGCTTCCACGTACCCTCGACCGAGGTTGACGAAGAACTCGCCGGAGATCTCCCTATCCTCGTGCAAGGTAAACAACAGGTGCTCGGGATTCACAATGTCCACCGACCCTTGGGCTTCGATGTGTTTTGCCCGAACGGCGCCTGCCTTGTCCACTCTCAAGTGGAGCACAACATCCTCGACGTCTTCCGCCAGCACCAAGGTCAACGACTTTAGTTGCTGGATGATCTGATGGATGTCTTCTACAACACCTGGAATCGTCTGGTGTTGGTGCACCACCCCCTCCAACCGAAAGGCCCACACCGCGGCGCCTTGCAGCGAGGAAAGCAGCATCCGTCGCAGCGCGTTCCCCAGCGTGTGGCCGAAGCCGCGCTCGAGCGGCTGCAACCGGAACTCGGCTGCATTTGGGTTATCCCCTAGGACCATCTTCTCGACCACGTGTGGTCGAACTAGGGTGCTAATATCGATTTTCATGGCGTATTATTTGGAGTAAAGCTCGACGATCAACTGTTCTTGCACCACGATCGGAATCGCATCGCGCGTCGGACGCTCGGTCACCGTCCCAGAAACCTGCTTCGTATCGATCGTAATCCAAGAGACGGGAACGCCCCGGGAAAGCGCCTCGAGCGATGCGCGTACCGACGTCAGCTCCCGGCTCTTTTCGGTCACGCCCACTCCTTCGTTGGGACGGACTTGGTACGACGGTACGTCGACGATTTTCCCGTTCACTTCAACATGCTTGTGTCGCACAAGCTGGCGCGCGCCTTTGCGACTTGCGGCAAAACCCATGCGGTAGACCACGTTATCCAGTCGCAGTTCCAGAGCCGCCAGCAGATTCTCGCCGGCCACGCCGGGAAGCTGGCGCACCCGGTCGAACGTGGAGCGGAACTGACTCTCAGACATTCCGTAGGCACGCTTCACCTTCTGCTTTTCGCGCAGCTGTTTGGAGTACTCAGACACCCTTCTCCGGCGCCCGGGAGACGGGCCGTGTTGTCCCGGCACGTACGCCTTCCGCTCGATGGCACACTTTTCCGTAAGGCAGCGTGTGCCCTTGAGGAACAGCTTTTCTCCCTCCCGCCTGCACAGCTTGCAAGCCGGTCCCGTATATCGCCCCATACTACACGCGCCTCTTCTTGGGTGGCCTGCACCCGTTGTGCGGAATCGGTGTGACATCGCGTATGGAGAGGATTCGCAAACCGGCGGATGCCAATGCCTGAATGGCCGACTCACGCCCGGAGCCCGGCCCCTGCACGCGGACGTGCAGCCGCTTGACGCCGAGGTTCAGTGCTTCCCGCCCCAAGCTCTCAGCCGCAACAGTGGCGGCGAAAGACGTCGATTTCTTCGAACCCTTGAAGCCCGACTTGCCTGCAGAACTCCAAGCCACGGTGTTGCCCTGCATGTCCGTAATCGTGATGAGCGTATTGTTAAATGTGGCGGTGATGTGGGCGACGCCCTCAGCCTCCACTACCTTCTTCGTTCGTTTCCCAGACTTGGGTTGAGCCATACTTATTTCTTCACAACCTTTTTCTTCTTGCCGGCGATGGCGCGACGTGGCCCCTTCTTCGTCCTGGCGTTCGTGTGGGTCCGCTGCCCGCGCGACGGTAACCCGCGACGGTGACGGAGACCCCTATAGCTACCGATGTCCATTAAGCGTTTGATATTCATCGCAACTTCGGTCCGGAGGGCACCCTCGACTTTCACGTCGCGTTCGATGATCTGCCGCAGGCGGGCCACCTCGGCGTCCGAGAGATCGCGGACCCGCGTCTCCGGCGAAACTGCCGTTTGGTCCAGGATGTGTCGCGACGTGGGGAAGCCAACACCATAGATGTAGGTCAACGCAACCCCCACACACTTCTCCCGCGGAACGTCTACACCCGCAATACGTGCCATAGCTAACCCTGCCGCTGCTTGTGTTTCGGGTTGCGGCTACAGATTACCCGTGTCACACCCTTGCGGCGGATCACCTTGCAATACTCGCAAATGGGCTTGACGCTGGAACGGACTTTCAAACCACACTCCGTGAAGGCGTTGATTTTGAACTAAGCGTGTCAATTTAGAAGGACCGTAAGTCCGACGCAAGTGAGGACTTACAGGGTTACGCGAACCTCACGGAGCCGCCACCTGCCGGCCACACGGCGGAATCCCAAGAAGACCGTTTCGACCCGCTCGTCTGTGGTGCCCCGGACCACATATCGACGTATGAGTTGGGCGTAGGCGTGGTCCTCCGAAGCGGTTCTGATCCGCCGCAGCCCGAAGTCGATCTCATTGGCGGCGGCCAGATACTCCTTCAGAAAGCGGGCCGCATGGGCCGGCTGAAGGCCCTGGTGGCGGCCGATCCCGGGGAGCTGGAGGCGGACGGTATCGCTCGAAGCGAACAGGCGCACGTAGTCGTGGCGCAACCAGGTTGACCGGGCAAGCTCCACGGCTTCCTCGAGCCCCATTTGCCGGGTCACTGACCCCGGGACACCTAGCTGCAATATCCCGGCCAGGGACAGCGCCAGCGCCCCCACACGGGTGCCGCCCCCGCCCCTACAGACAGTGGTCACGCTATGGTTTCGCATATCTGCTGATACACCGCTCCCGGTTGATCGGACCGGATGATCGGCCTGCCTACCACGAGATGCGTGGCGCCAGCCTCGGCTGCAGACCGCGGGTCCGCGGTGCGACGCTGGTCTCCCAGCTCCGCGCCCGGGGCGCGGATCCCGGGCACCACGAGCCATGTGCCCTTCGGAACTGCCGACCGCATCGTTCCCAACTCCCAAGGTGAGACTACGACGGCCTCTATTCCGCTCGCCACCGCCAGCCTTGCTAGCCGAGAGACCTCCTCGTGGAGTTCGACGGTGTTCCGTCCGACGGCTTCACCGAAGCTCTCCGGCGTATGCGACGTCAACACCGTCACCGCAGCCAGTCGCATGGAGCCCCTAGCCCCGGCCGCGACCCGGAGCATCTCGGACCCGCCCAAGGCGTGGACGGTGGCGAGATCCACTCCCAGCTCCCGAGCCGTCTCGACGGCGCCAGATACCGCGGAAGGGATGTCGTACCATTTGAGGTCCAAGAAAACCTTTACCCCGCGATCCTTCAGCGCTTTGATCACCGCGGTCCCGGCCATGAGAAACAGCATGGGGCCAATTTTGGCCCACCGCAGATCGGGGAGTCGGTCGATCAGATGCAGCGCCTCGTCCTCGGATGAGACGTCGAGAGCGACGATGATTTCAGCCACGATTCATCCAAGCCACGGCGAGGCGCTCGGGACACCGCGGGTCTGCCAATGCCGCCGTTCCCACAGCAACCAGAACGGCGCCAGCTTCCAGGTATTGTTCGACATCTTCGATTAGCCGAATGCCGCCGATACCGACGACAGGGAGGCCGGTTCGCTCACGAACCCGGCGCGTCGCCAGAACCCCTACGGGGAGCAGCGTCGGCCCGCTGACGCCCCCGTTCCCCGCCCCCAGCCGCGCCGTGGCGTGGCGCCGCCCGTGGTTCCCCTGGTACAAGAACCCGGGCATCGTGTTTACCACGGAGAAGCCGGCGGCTCCCGCCCCGGCTGCGGCCTCGGCGGTGGCGGCAATGTCAGGCAGCGTGGGCGCCAACTTCACGATGATCGGCTTCTCGGTGGCGGCGTGACAAGCTCGGACGAGCGCCGTGAGAACGGCTGCGTTGAAGCCAAACTCCTCACCGCCCCGCTCCGCGTTCGGACAGGAGACGTTCAGCTCGAAGGCGGTGATGATCCGGCGGTCTCCCAGCCCTCGCACCACCTCGACGTAGTCATCGGCGGTGCCACCTACGACGTTGACTATGACACGGGCGCGCTCAAGGTGCCGCTCCAGCCACGGCAGATCCACGGCAGCAACCCGTTTCAGCCCCGGGTTGGCCAAGCCGACCGAGTTGAGCATGCCGCCTCCGAACTCGGCCACGCGGGGACTGGGGTTGCCATATCGCGGTTCGGGACTCACCGCCTTGGTGATCACACCACCCAGGCGCTCGAGGTCGATAACCCCGGCCACCTCCCGGCCAAATCCCGCCGTTCCGGCTGCAAGGAGCACCGGATTCTGAAACGATGTTCCGAACACCTCGATCATTCAGCGACCCAACCTTCTCCCCCTCTCCCTCCCCCTTCCCCCCATCAGAACGACGTCGTTCAGCAACGTGCGAATCGAGTCTTCGATCGCACTGTACTCCGGCGGGAAGTGTCCGCCGGCGGCTCTCGTGTAGAGTGATGTGGCATATTGGCGCTGCAAGACCCGCTGCACCGAGTCGGCTATCTCTTCGCTGAGCATTGCCACCGCCAGCAGGGCCTTGGGAGCGATCACGGATGACGGGTATCGCTGGGCCACCAACAGAAAGAGTTTGCCGGCCAGTGGTGGTGCCAGCAACGAATCACGAGCCTCCTCGGCCCTCCGGAAGAGATGCAGATCGGGATGTATTGGCTCGGGGGGACCAATCGCGAACACGATAGCGTCGAGGACGGCGGCGAAGTTCCCGGCCAAATCGACCACCTCGCCTCCCTCCAACATCAGCGCTCCCAACTCATCGGTCAGTTCTACCACGCGATCGAGGTCGGTGGTCTGTCGCGCTTCGGCCATCGCCAGATGCGTCCGAGCCAACCGTCCTTCGAGCGAGTCACCGGCCGCTGAGGCGGCCGCGGTGAAGCGGTCGACGGCGTAGGCCCGGTCGAGGTCCGTCCACCGCTGTGCATCCGCCATCAAGAGGCGCGCCCTCTGGCCCGATGTGAGGTCGCCGCGAGTCAGCAGCCGTCGGACGAGCGATGACGCCGCACGCAGATCCACCTCGCCCAAGCTCCTCAACGCCTGCGCCCATCGGCCTTCGTCGAACGGAAGCCGGCGAGCGGTATCCAACACCGCAGCGGCATCGCTCGCCCACCCGAGCGCCGTGAGAGCTTCGGCTCGGTCGAACAGCCCGTCTGGCTCCTTTGTCCGACGCAGATCGGACAGAGCATCGGCCGGTTCCCGCCGGGCCATTGCCGCCCTTCCCCGCCACAAAAGGGCGCGGCTCGACATGGACGAATCGGGATGGTCCACCAGAGAGGAAAGAATCGACCAGGCCGAATCCGTCTCTCCTGCACTCAAATGACATTCGCCCAGGAGCAGGCCTGCCTGGGCCCGCAGCTCAAAGTCTGTACTGACTGCAACAGCTTCGTGCAACGGCGCGATGGCGTCCAGACATTCACCGATCTCTTTCAACGCATGACCCTGCATGAGAAGCGCGTCGTCCCGATATCTGCTGTCGGGATAGCGCGTCGCCACCGACTCCGCCTTGACCACCACCTGGGCCCAGAGCGACTGGGCCTCACTGCGGCGGCCTTCACGCTCCGCCTTGCGCGCTTCGTCGGCTAGCCGGTTGGCGTTGTAGAGACCGTTGTAATAGGCGCAACCGACAGCGACGGTGAAGAGAACGAGAAAGAAGGGTGAGTGGTGAGGTCGGCGGATTCGCATCGATTACGGATTGATCATGCTCTCGTAGTGCAGCAGGTACTGTACGATCCCGTCCGCAATGCCGCTAGCGAGACCACCCTGTCCGTCGCGGCTTGAGAGAAATCGCGCATCGCGCCGGTTCGTGCCGTAACCGGTTTCTATGAGTATGGCCGGGCGTGTGGCCCACCTGAGCACCAGCAAGTTGGCCTGCGCCACGTGGCGGGAGCCGTTTGGATGCACCCGCGCCGCTGGTTCCTGAACATCAGCGGCCAGCCTGGCAGACTCCCTCATGTATTCGTTCTCTTCCAAGTCGCGCAGTATGGCTGTGAGGGCGTCGTCCGGAATCCGATCGCCCTCGGGCTGGTAACGAAGTGACGCGTTTTCTCTCTGGGCAATGCGGTCCGGAGCATTCTGTTTGCGGTGGTCGAAGAAATACGTCTCCAACCCACCGATGTTTCTGTAACCCGGGCCCGGGTCGAGCGCGTTCACGTGAACGCTGACGAACAGATCGCAATCGGCCTTGCAGAGCGGCGCGCGCCGGCTCCACGGTACCAGCACGTCCGTGGTACGTGTCATGACGACTTCGATGCCTCGCTTCTCCAGCTCGCTCCCCAGCGCTAGGGCGATGGCCAACGTGATGTTTTTCTCAACCAGACCGCCGGCTGGAGTGCCCCCGTCCGCTCCCCCGTGTCCCGCATCGATCACGACCTTGTGCTTCCATTTCAATCCCAAACGCCTGGCGGGGGCGGGGGCGGGGGACAGCGCGACGCCGAGACTGCCGGCCGATGGCGGCCGGCTCAACCGGGTTGCCACCGGTGTGATCCCGATCTGCTCGAATCGAGCGGCCACCGGATCGTACCGATACGCTTCGCTGAACGACCGCGGCACATATTCGGCCAACCATTGAAGAGGAACGTACAAAGAATCGCGCTGCACGTACGCGCCGCCGACGAGATGGATGATGCGGTTCCGAAATTCGAAGAGGGGCGCATCCAGCAAGAAGCGGAACACCAACCCGCCGAACTCCACCATCGCCCAATCGTCAGCGGCGATACGCGCCGAGACGGGCAACAGCGCGCTCAACTCGTCCAGAGGAAGGGCTGGATGACCCCGCGTCATCGAAACGGGAATCGCCCGCTCGCCGCGGGAGGTGGCGACTATGACGGCGGCAGGCGCGGCCGCCGGCGAGCCCGGACTGCCCACAGCGGCGGCAGCCCCAAGCAACACCGAGGTCCACATCATCGGCGACGCCTCATCGACCGGGCCATCTCGCGCTCGGCATCCTTGCGCTTGAGATCCTGACGCTTGTCGTGGAGCTTTTTCCCCTTCCCGAGTGCGATGGTCACCTTGGCGTAGCCCCTGCTGATATGCACGTCCAGCGGCACGAGAGCGTTTCCTCGCTGCTCCACCGCGCCGATCATCCGTCGGATTTCGCGGCGATGCAACAGCAATTTCCGGGGTCGCTCCCGCTCGTGATTGGCGTACCCACCAGACTCGTACGGCGCAATGCTCATTCCCTCCAGCCAAAGCTCTCCACGGCGAATAATCCCGTACGCCCCCTTCAAGCTCACCTTGCCTGCACGAACGGACTTGATCTCCGACCCCGTCAGGACTAACCCGGCTTCCCAGGTGTCCATGATATGGTAGTCATGGCGAGCCTTGGGGTTCCGGGCCAGGACCTGCTGGTTTCGAGCGGCTGCTGATCCAGGACTAAACACGAGCTAAGCTCAAGATAGATAACAACTTCCGGGCGGTCAACCACAGGGTTGCCTGGCCTGGCTCTCCTTTCTATTATTGGCTCTTCACCGGAAGGCCTTTGCCGAAGTGGTGGAATTGGTAGACGCGCTGCGTTCAGGGCGCAGTGGGTGTAAGCCCGTGGGGGTTCGAATCCCCCCTTCGGCACTCTAAGGGCGGTAGCCCTTCATCACATAAGGATTGCCAAGGCGTTCCTCGCCGATGGACGTGGCGGGGCCGTGCCCGGGGTACACGATGGTGTGGTCGGGGAGAGACATCAACTGCCGTTCGATGCTCTTCAGAAGTGTGGAGCCGTCTCCACCGGGGACATCGACTCTGCCGACCGAACCGGCAAACAGCACATCACCCACCAAGGCCGCTCCGTGGCCGATGAACGTCACACTCCCGGGACTGTGACCAGGCGTGTGCGCTACTTTGAACGAACAGTCGCCCACCCACAGTGTATCGCCGTGGGCCAACGCGTGATCGGGAGGTGGTGGTGCCTCCGTTTCCACTCCCAGCCACTTGCCCTGCTCCACTACTCCGTCGTAGAGCGACCGGTCGTCGGGGTGGAGATACGTGGCGACACCGGTGGCCCGAACTACGTGGGCCACACCAGCCACATGGTCCAGATGCGCGTGCGTCAGCCACACCGCCCGAAGCGTCCATCCCTCGGTCTCGATCCGCCGCAGAAACAGTTCTGCCTCTTCGCCGGGATCCACGATGACCACGTCGCCCAGGGAACGATCGGCGACGAGGTAACAGTTTTCGGCAAACGCCCCGTTGGTGAGGCAGACGATCTCAAGCCGGGCCAAGAGGGGAAGCCGCCTGGCTCTCTTTGCGTTCGGCCAAGTATTTCTCTACCGCTATCACGGCTGTCGTGGCATCACCCACGGCGGTGGTAATCTGCCGGGTCAATTGGACCCGAAGGTCGCCTGCCGCGAAAAGACCCGGAATGGAAGTCATCATGTTCCAATCCGTAACGATATATCCGCCTTCGTCGTGCTCGAAGTGTTCCTTGATCAAACCGCTGTTGGGCGTGAACCCGATAAAGATGAACACACCGGTCACGGGGAGGTCGGACGTCTCACCGGTTTTGGTGTCCTTGAGTTTCAGGTCTGTGGTGCCGCTCGGTTCGCCTTCGACGGCTTCGACCACTTTGTTGCGGATCACTTCGATCTTCGGATTGTTGAAGGCCCGTTGCTGCAGCAGGGCCGAGCCGCGGAACTCATCGCGCCGGTGAATGAGATACACCTTCGCCGCATAGCGCGTGAGATAACTAGCCTCTTCCAGGGCCGCGTCGCCGCCTCCGATGACCGCGATCGTGTCCCCCTTGAAAAAGGCTCCGTCACACACAGCACAGTACGACACCCCGCGACCGGCGTATTCGGCCTCGCCGGGAACTCCGAGCTTGGTCGGCACCCCTCCCGCCGTGAGGATGACGGTCGGAGCGCGATACACTTTATTGAGCTGGGTCCGCACCTCGAACTCCCCGTCTTCCTCTCTCTCAATCGCCTCGACCGTATCGGTGATGATACTGGCTCCGAACTGCTTCGCGTGATTCGTCATCTTCTCCGCCAGGTCTCGACCCAGAATGCTCTCGAAACCGGGATAGTCCTCGATGAGCTCCGTATTGAGCAACTCGCCCCCGGGCAAGCCTCGTTCGATGACCAAAGCGTTCAACATGCCCCGACCGGAATACATCGCCGCACAGAGTCCGGCAGGCCCACCCCCTACGATGATGACGTCGTAATTGATTTTTTCGTCTTTTTTATCCGTCACGATGACCTCTGTTGTCGATAACGCTCTTTGAATCGCAGATGCGACCGCATTTTTTTATACCGATCGATCCTCCGACAATGTCGGCGTCGCACTCCCAACGACACCTTCTCCAGGTGAGTTCCCGTTGAGAGGTGGTGAGGGGGTTGAGAAGCGTCAACTCTCGCTCCCCACTCGCGCCCGGTGCAAGCGCTCGAGGGCCTCGAGCCATTCCCCCGGGACACGGAGCGCTCCGATGGTCCGGCGATCGTCCGGCGAGCCCTGGTCGCCGTGCCAATCGGATCCACCTGATTTAAGCATCTCCAGGTCGGCCGCCCAAGCCCGCAGCCGCGAAACCGTGCCGTCGTCGTGAGAGGGATGGAGAACTTCCACCGCATCGACCCCCCCCTGGCGCAGCCGACTCAGCGTGCTCAGAGTGGCCCGCTCTTTCAGGTGAGCCGCCGACGTCACACCTCCCAAACGGCTAACCAACGAGGTGACCGCTTCGAGCTCCGGAAGAGGCTTGGGAACGTATGCCGGGCCATCGTCGGAGAGGTAGCGATCGAAGGCTTCGTTGACCGACGCCACCTTGGCCGCGTCGACGAGCGCCCGGGCCACGTGGGGGCGCCCGATAGAGCCGCCGGCTGCGTGTCGCCGAACCGACTCCATGGAGACCCGGACTCCCAGGTCGCTCAGGCGACGCACGATCTCCTCGGCTCGCTTGACGCGTCCGTCCCGCTGCGTGACAAGAAATCGATTCAGCTCAGGATGGTCGGCCGGGAGAAAATATCCCAGCAGATGGAGCTCACCCCACCACGATTTGACGCTGAACTCGCACGCCGAGACCACCCGCACGCCGACTGACGCACCGACGTCGGCGGCCTCGCTGACGCCGGCCAGTGTATCATGATCTGTGAGCGCAACGGCGGCAACGCCGGCATCGGCGGCACGGCGGACCACCTCGCCGGGGGTAGCCTCACCGTCGGAGGCCGTGGAGTGGAGGTGGAGATCGACCACCCCAGTCATTCAGCCGGAGGTCCTGGTATAGCGTGTTTCCGGACTCGTCCACGCCGGCTGGGACTGTCGGAAGAACTCGACGAGGCGGGCGTCAGAGAGTTCCGCCAGGGCTCTGTCCGGGCGCTTGGCTCCTTGCGGAGAGTAACGCATCACACGACGTTTGCGGTTACTGCCGGTCCCGTTCTCGAACACCAAGCCGAACTCGTCTCGCGTATAAAAGGTGACTCGACCGGAGGGATAGATGTCCCACGTCTCTCCTTCGATCTCGATCGTCCGGCGGGCCACGACTACAAGGCTCCCTCGGGAAAGGCTTCGAGGTCGCGCTTGAGATCAGCCATGAACCGATCCGCATCGGCCCCATCCACGATGCGATGATCGTACGATATCGAGAACATCGACATCGTACGGATGGCGATCACGTCCTGGCCGTCGTCGAGGGTGAGTATCTTGGGGCGCTTCTCGATCGCACCGACGCCGAGTATGGCGACTTGAGGCTGATTGATGATGGGTGTGCCGATGTACGATCCGAACACGCCCGGGTTGGTGATGGTAAACGTGCCGCGCTGCACCTCATCGGGGTTGAGGCGTTTGGAGCGGGCCCGATCCGCCAAATCGACTATGCTCTTCGCGATACCCAGCATCGAGAGCTCGTCGGCATCGCGCATCACGGGAACTATCAGACCCCAGTCGAGGGCCACGGCCATCCCGATATTGATCGGCTTGCGGTAGATAACGTTGTTGCCGCTCACCGACGCGTTGAGCACCGGATGTTTGCGCAGATTGTCCGCCACCACCTTCACGATGAACGCCATGTAGGTGAGCTTGGCTCCTCGCTCCTGGAACTCCTGCTTGTTGGCCTGGCGGAGGCGTGCGATGGCGGTGAAATCGATCTCGTAGAAGCTGGTGACGTGCGCCGACGTACGACGTGACATGACCATGTGATCGGCAGTGAGCCGCCGGATCCTGCTCATCGGCTCGACGCGATCTCCGGCCCACGCCTCGACAGAGGGGTGCACCACGCCACCTCCGGGCGGGGGCGGGAGCGCCGCCGGGGGCGCCGTCGTCGGTGGAGCGGGGGCCGATGGTGCGGCGGCGGCGGCCGACTCGATGAACTCGAGAATATCCTTCTTCGTCACCCGGCCAGCGTGTCCCGTGCCGGGTATCTGACTGATGTCCAGCTGGTGCTCCTCGGCGATCTTCCTCACGAGCGGCGTGGACCTTTGGCGCAGCCGCTCTTCGGCGGTCTGGGGAGTACCGTCACCTGCCGGCACCGCTACAGGTTCAGAGACGGGGGCAGGGGCGGGGGTGGGGGCGGGGGCGGGGGCGCTCGATGGGGAAGCGGAAATTTCCGCCGCCGGTCGGGCGGGGGCGGGGACACTCGGCGGGGAAACCGCGGCATCCTTGTCCGTCTCCAATACCGCAACCACCGTCTGGACCTCCACCGTCTCGCCCTCGGAGACTTTGATCTCCGCCAGTATCCCATCAGCCGGTGAAGGGATCTCCGCATCGACCTTGTCGGTGGAGATCTCCAGGATCGGCTCGTCCCGCTTTATCTCGTCACCCACCTCCTTGAGCCACCGGGATACGGTACCCTCGACGATGGATTCCCCCATTTGCGGCATTATGACTTCAACACGAGCCATCGACGATCTCCCTGAGTTTTCTTCCGTCGCCGTCCCCGGGAACGGTCCTCCAACAACATAGTCGCTTCCTCGGGGTCCGGAGACCCGAAGACGGCGCCACTCAATACGCCAACAGCCATCGCGCGGACCTCACGATGTCCTCTGTTTGTGGCAGAACGCAATCCTCGAGCGTAGGGGCATACGGCACCGGTGTGTCGTGCGCGGTTACCCTCATGATCGGGCCGTCCAACCATTCGAACGCCGTTTCGTTGATTCTCGCCGTGATCTCGCCGGCCACACCTCCGGTGCGCGTGTCTTCGTGAACAATGAGGACCTTGTTCGTCTTGCGAACGCTGGCCATAATCGCATCGTCATCCATGGGAAGGAGCGTGCGCAGATCTAGCACTTCCACAGAGGCCCCATCCTCCTTCTCGATGGTCTGGGCCGCCTCCAAAGACTTCCACACCATCGCCGACCACGTGATAACCGTCAGATCGGTTCCCTCCCTGGCGACGCGGGCTTTGCCGATGGGCGTGATGATTTCTTCGTCTTCCCCCAGATCCTCTTTCAGGCGTCTGTAGAGGTACTTGTGCTCGAAATAGATGACCGGGTCGTCGTCGCGAATCGCAGCCTTGATCAACCCTTTTGCATCGCGGACCGTTGCCGGACACACGAGCTTGAGTCCCGGTGTGTGAAAGAAGCCCGCTTCCGGATTTTGGGAGTGGAAGGGTCCGCCTCGCACATAGCCGCCCGACGGACCTCGCACGACGATCGGGGTCGAGAGACCGGCGCGGTATCGGGCGGTGGCCACGTAGTTGGTGAGGATGTCGTACGCGCAGGCGATGAAATCCATGAACTGCATTTCCACAACCGGTCGCATCCCCATGTGCGCCGCGCCCGCCGCGGCACCAACGATTGCCGCCTCACTGATCGGCGTGTCGATGACCCGGCGCTCACCGAAACGATCTTGGAACCCTTCCGTCACCTTGAAGGCGCCACCGTAGCGCCCCACATCTTCTCCGAGGAGGAACACCTCCTCATCCCGCTCCATCTCCTCCCAGAGACCCTGCCGCAGTGCTTCCAGGTAGGTAACCTCAGCCATCCAGCCTCCTAAACCAGAGCGGCTCCACCTCCGGCGGCCGTGCGTAGGCCCGAGACAACGCGGTGGCCCCTTCAGGCAACGGATCGTTCTCACACTCTTCCACGGCCTGGTTCAACTCCGTGCTGACTCGCCGGGCAATATCGTCTAGCTCCGCTCGAGTGACCCACTCCTGCTCCAGGAGCATGGAGGTGTATCGGTCTATCGGGTCGTTGTGCTCGGCCCACTCGGCAATTTCTTCTTTGGGTTGGTAGCGTTGGTCATCGTGCTCTGCGTGGCCTTTGCGCCGATACGTCACGACCTCGATCATGAACGTGCCGGCTCCCGCACGCGCTCTTTCAACCGCGTCCCTCGTCGCCTCATACACACCCACCACATCGTTCCCGTCTATCGTGATACCCGGGATGCCGTACGCTTTTGCCTTTGCGGCAAGACGAGGGGTAGCGGTTTGCTCGGATGTGGGCGTCGAATAGGCGTATGCGTTGTGCTCCACGATCACCACGAGCGGCAGTAGCTGCACTGCGGCGAAATTGATGCCTTCGTGAAACGCTCCCGTACTGGTTCCTCCATCGCCGATATAAACCAAGCCGACCCGTGACTCATCTCGCGCCTTGAAGCTGAGGCAAATTCCTGCCATGACCGAGATCATGTCGCCCAGAGGGGATATTTGTCCCAGGTAACCGAGACCGAAATCGTTGAAGTGGAGATTCATCTCGCGCCCGCCGGTGGGGCTGGTTTTCTTCGCCATGTACTGGCGCAGAATCTCGACCGGCTTGGCCCCCATGACCAACATAGATCCGAGATTCCGAATCAACGGTGACAACACGTCGCCGGGCTCGAGCGCGTAGGCACTCGCGACGCTCTCACCCTCCTGACCCAGAGAGCGGTATAACCCTCCAATGACTTTCCCCTGCCGGTACAGGTTGACGAGACGCTCCTCCAACGACCGTGTCAAGGTGAGGTAATAGGACATGTCGAGGAGTTGCTCTCGCGAAAGTCTTGTCGTTGGTGTCACTACTCCCGCACCGCGCTGCATCAGGGTTACATTCGAGGGGCTCTCGTGCTGTTAATACGCGCCTCGGAGTTCGTAAGCCGGATGCGCCAGTTTGTGTACCTGTCCGAGGAATCGTTTGGCCAGCTTGTCCAATTCGCTCTCGCCAGCCTGATCGGTTTGGACCGTGATGTGGACGTAATGCCCGCCCTCCGGCAGCACGGCGACGCCCACCGTTCCGAGGGACCCGTTGTAACGCCGGGCGCGCTCGCCGCGCTCGATCTCTTCCAAATGCAAGCCAAAGTGCCGGTCCGCCTCCGCCAGGACTTTGTCAGGAGACAGTTGAGTGCGGTGAAAATATCGCATGCCTCACGTCGTGGTTGTTGGGTTAAAACTGCCGAGTCGCAAGCCGTTCCCGACCACGATCCATGGCGCCACGGCCGCTGCGGCCGCTGCGATCATCGGCGTGAGCAGGAGACCCGTCACAGGATACAGCACGCCCGCCGCCAACGGTATCCCCAGCAGATGGTACAGGAGAACAAACATCAGATTCGTACGTATGGTCCGCGCGGTTTGGCGAGCGATCTGTACGGCAGTCACGACACCTTGAAGATCGCTTCCGGGCAGTGTCACGTCCGAGGCTTGCATGGCGATCTCAGACCCCGCACCAATCGCGATTCCGACATCAGCCTGCGCCAACGCCTGGGCGTCTTCTATGCCGTCCGCGATGACCGCGACCACTCTTCCGTCTTCCTGGAACCGCTTGATTTCGTCGGCCTTGTTACGAGGCTCGACTTCCGCAACTACTCGGTCTATGCCGGTTTCTTTAGCGACCAGTTGCGCAGTGGCCTTCGAATCACCACTCAGCATGAACAGCGTGTACCCCATCTGGCCAAGTTGTACGATTGCTTCTTTGGCCTTGGCTTTTGTCGGATCCGAAAGGATAATCAGCCCACGCACGACATCGTTTACTACAACCACAACCGGCGTGCGACCCTGGAGCACGTGCCGATCGATGTCCTTGGTCAGGCGGCCGAGTTGCAGGCTCCGCTCGCGCGCGTGACGAACACTGATGGCTTCTACCAGAAATCTCCCAACGATTCCTCGAACACCACGTCCCGGCATCTCCACAAACCGCTCGACGCCCGGCACATCGACGCTCTTTTCCTTCGCGGATGCCAGTATAGCCGTAGCCAACGGGTGTCCCGAGCGCGCCTCAACCGCCGCAGCTACTTGCAGGATCTCGGCGGGATTCACCGTCGTGCCGTCCGCACGCTTGGCGCCGACTACGTGAGTGACCGTGGGAGTTCCCTCGGTAATCGTCCCGGTCTTTCCGAATATCAGAGTGTCAACCCGCTGCATGGTTTCGATCACGTCACCGCCTCGAATCACCGCCCCAAGCTCTGCGGCGCGCCCGGTAGCAACCCTGACGGCGGCGGGGCCGGAGAGGCTCACGGCCGAGGGAGCGGCCACCACGACGACAGTGACGAAAGCGAGCATCGCAAGGATGGCGGAAGAACTCTGACCGAGAAGCATCCACAGCACGACTGCGGCGAGGGCAACCGCAATCACAATTGGGGCCAAGACGCCGACGCACCGGTCGATCCGCTTTTGTACCACACCCTTTCTGAACTGCGCCTCCTCCACGATTCTCACGGTCTGCCACAAGGCCGTCGTCCGGCTCGTGGCGTGCGCCCGGACTTCCAAGAGCGCCGTGAGATTGATCGCTCCCGCCATTACCCGGGATCCCGGCCCTACGGCCACCGATTCCGGCTCGCCTGGAAACATGGACCTGTCGACGTCGGAATCGCCTGCCACTACCGTGCCGTCTACGGGGATGGATTCACCCGGCGAAACTACCACATGCCACCTACTCGAACCTGGTAGGTCGCGACCTCTTGTGATTCGGCGCCGCGGCGCACCGTCGCCTCTGTTGGTTCCAGGGCCATGAGCCCGTGAACCGGACGGGTGGCTCGCGCATTAGCGCGGGCTTCAATCAGCCGTCCAAGCAACACGAACGCAATGATGCCGTTGACCGAATCGAAGTGCACGTCAGAGGGAAAGTCGGCCGCAGGCCAGATGGCCGGCACCGCTACGGCCCCCACGGAATAAAGGAACAGGACCCCCGTCCCCACGGCGACCAGAGTATTCACGTCGGCCGTGTGAAACCGAAAGTCTCGCCGCGCTGCGGCATAGAGCCAGCCCCCGCTCAGGAACATGACTAGCAGGGTCACCGCCAACAGCCCCCACTCGATCCACAGGTGATTCAACTGGTACAGCTGGGGCCATGCCCCGCGGAGCGCTGCGTCGAGCGGAGTCAGGAGACGAACGATGATATCGCCGCCTTTGGCGGTCGATTCCGCCGCCAACGGCATCGAGGCGACAACGGCGATCAGCGTCACGGCAGTAGCAAGCGCGAACTTCCAGGCCAGTCCCTGCGTGGCGCGTGCCTGCCGCAGCCACTCGCGCTCAATGGGATCACGCTCTTCGATGGGTTCGGCGATGGAGAACCCAACGGCCGCGATGTGCTGCTCGAGTTCGCGCGGCGTGACCAAACCAGGCAGGTACTCCACCTCGAACAGTTCGGTGGCTTGGTTGGCCCGGGCGCTGACAACACCCCACGCTTCCCCCAGCGCCTGCTCGAGCCGTGCGATCGACGAAGTATGATGCAGCCCGGCGAGGTCGAGCGTGACTCTGGCGCCACCGCTGTCGTACCCCGCCTCGCGCACCGCCTTCACGAGGTCGGCGGCCTGCGGTCCACCGTCGACCGAGAATACTGTTGCTTCTCCGGTGGTGAAGTTTACGTGTACTTGGCGCACGCCTTCGGTGAGAGCCAGGCGCCGCTGAACCGTGGTGGCGCACGCGCCGCACTCCATCCCCTTGATGGGAAGTACGATGCGGCGCTCAGCCATGCTTTTGGTGACCCCGACCCAGGTTGGAATGAGCCGTCTCACCACCCACCTGCGCGACGACATATCCGTCGCACGTCCCGCAGTAGAAACGATAGTCGCCGGGATCGCTGGGAATGAACTCAACGGGAACGTAGGTGAATTCGGCGAGAGTTTTTGTGACCTTGAGGTTGTCGAAGGCGAGATGCTCTGACTCGGGATCCACCTCGCCGCGCAAGATTTCCAACCGGACTCGCCGACCGGCTTCGACGACGACCAGATCCGGGCTAAACCCGCCCTCGAGCGTGATGCGGAATGCTTGCGTGCCGGCCTTCAGCTGCCCGCCCGGTGCCGCAAAGGATCGACGGCCAAGGAAGTACCACAGCTGCCAGGCACCGATCGCGAGAGACACGGCGACGATTACCGCATCAACAGAATTCACGCCCGCCCGTACTCGTAATACTCCACGCCGAGGTGTGTTATCTGCTCCTCGCCCACCAGCCAGCGCAGTGTGTTCTTGAGTTTGGCATGCTGGATGAACAGATCGTGCTCCGGAGTCAGTTCCGGTGCGGCCATCGGGCTCTTGAAATAGAACGACAGCCACTCCTGTATGCCTGACATGCCCGCTCGCTGAGCGAGATCGAAGAACAGCGCGAGGTCGTGAACGATGGGGGCTGCCAGGATCGAGTCACGGCATAAGAAGTTCACTTTGATCTGCATCGGGTAGCCCAACCACCCGAAGATATCAATGCTGTCCCAACCCTCCTTGTTGTCTCCCCGCGGCGGATAGTAGTTGATCCGGACTTTGTGATAGGATTTGCCGTAAAGCTCGGGATACACAGACGGTTGGAGAATGTGCTCGAGAACGCCAAGCTTCGATTCTTCCTTCGTCTTGAAAGACTCCGGGTCGTCGAGGACCTCGCCGTCGCGGTTACCGAGGATGTTGGTCGAGAACCAACCCGAGAGCCCGATCATCCTCGCCTTCAGCATCGGTGAGATCACCGTCTTCACCAGTGTCTGACCGGTCTTGAAGTCTTTGCCGCCGACGGGAACACGTCGGTCCATCGCCAACTGAAGGAGCGCGGGCGTATCGATACTGAGGTTGGGCGCGCCGTTGGCAAAGGGTACGTTTTCCATCAAGCTCGCCCAGGCATACAGCATAGACGGCGCAATGGCCGGATCGTTCTCATCCATAGCCTTCTCGAATGCCTCTATGCTGGCATGCGCCGGTCCGGGCGCAATGAACACCTCGGTAGAGGCGCACCATACCATCACCAGTCGCGAGCAACCATTTTTCTCCTTGAAGTTCCGGATGTCCTTCCGCAGCGCCTCGGCGAGATCGCGCTTCGTCTTTCCGGATTTTGTATTGGTGCCTTCGAGCCGTTTCACGTATCGTTGATCGAACACCGCGGGCATCGGCTCTATCGACTTGAGAAAATCCGCGATCGGCTCTGTGTGCGAACTTCCCAGGACGCCGGCAACCTTGCTGGAATCATAGGCGTCGTCTGGAATCGGATCCCAGGCCCCAAACACCAGATCATCTAGATCGGCCAACGGCACGAAATCCCGGATCCTCGGGTAACGTTGCTCGGTACGCTTACCCAGTCGGATGGTGCTCAGCTCGGCCAAGGAACCGACCGGCGTGCCTAGTCCGCGACGGACGTTTTCCACGCCGGCTATGTATGTCGTCGCCACCGCGCCTAGACCAACCAGGAGAACTCCCAGTTTGCCTTCGGCTGGCTCGATGTCTCGCCTTTCACCTTCACTCACTCGCTCAAACCTTTCTTGGTGAATCTGTCAGAGCCGGTATCACCTCGGGGCCGGATGCGTCACGGGATACGGACCGGGTTTGTTGGTGAACGTGAAAAACGCGCTGCACCACCGTTACCAGCGACAGCAACCCAAGCACAACGACGATCCCCAGAAGTAACATTCCGCCCTGGCCGGCGCCAAAAAACAGCACCGGCACTCCCAGGCCTATCACACGCTCGGCGCGCTGCGCCAAACCCACCTTGCACTCGAGCATCAACCCTTCGGCTCGCGCTCGTGTGTACGACACCACCAATCCGGTAGACATTGCGATGGTGCTAGCCAACACGGCGTAGAGGGTCCAGCCGGCCGGCACGCCGCCGTTCATGAAAAACACCGTGATGCCTATCATCAACGCGGCCTCGCCAAGGCGATCCACCGTAGAATCGTAGAACGCGCCGAAGCGTGACATCATCCCGCCCACACGCGCCACCCGACCATCCAGCATGTCCAACACACCACTGAGGAGCAAAAGAATTGCGCCGATGCGCACGTGTGCATAGCCGAACGCCACGCCGGATGCCACCAGCGCCAGGAATCCTAAGGTGGTGAGGATGTTCGGGTGGACCCGGGCAACGATCAGTCCATTCGCAATCGGCGCCAAGCCTCTTTCCAGGGGCTCCCGAAGCCATGTGGAGATGATTTTCATCGGCTTCTTTTGACTAAGCGCGTAACAATAACGGACTCCTGTGCAGGGGGCCAGTCCCTCCCCCCTCCCTCCTGCCTCCTCCCCAGGGAGGAGGGGGAGGGGGGAGGGGGGGATCACCGATACAGCAAGAACTTCTCTCGTCGCTCCTTGAAAGCGGCCAACGCGCGATCCCAATCGCGCAACAGGACCTCCAGTTTCTCTTCGCGCCCACTCACCATGACCCTCCGAACGGCATCGGTCCCAGCGAGGCGGTCAAACCTCGCCTCGTCGATTCTCAGATCATTGCCATGCACGGCGTAAACGGCTGCCAAGATTTCAGTGGCAACCCTTACAGGATCGTATGTGCTCCGGTCCGACACCTGCAACCGAATCGACGGGATAGTGGTGCTCTCGTACTTGCCGTCGGTGGGCCCGTTCGGCGCCACCATCGTGTCTGAGAGTGACACCCCTGACAGAGGCCCCAGACGCGCCAGTACCTCAGAGGGCCGCAGCCAGGGCGCTCCCAACAGTTGAAACGCGATCGGAGTCCCCCGCCCCACCGAGAGGTTGGTGGCCTCGAACATCACGATGCCTGGATAATGGGTCGCACTCTCGAGGCTTGGCATGTTGGGTGACGGCCGAATCCATGGGAGACCGATGTCATCGAACCATTGATCCCGACGCCAACCGTGAGCCGGGATGACTACAATGTCGGCACCAATCTCCAACTCCCAATTGCCGTATAGCGCAAGCTCCCCCAGCGTCATCCCGTGCCGCAGCGGGACTTGCAGCATGCCGACGAACGACGTGTCCTTCGGGGACATGATCGGGCCCTGTACCAGCCTCCCGCCGATCGGATTCGGCCGGTCGAGAACGATCACCCGAACGCCCGCGTCACCGGCGGCCCGGATAGCCAAGAGGGCCGTGGAGATGTATGTATAGGTGCGGGTACCGATATCCTGCAGATCGATTACCAACACGTCGAGGCCGTCGAACATGTCGGGAGTGGGCGCTCGGGTGTTGCCGTACAAGCTGTAGATCGGGAGCCCGGTGGCAGGGTCCAGACCGTGGCCGATCGTTTCCTGGTCCAGCGCTCCGCGAAAACCGTGCTCCGGACTGAACAGCGTCGTGAGATTCACGCCGGCGCCCAAGAGCAAGTCGACGTCGCTCGACCCGTTTCGGCCGATGCCGGTCTGGTTCGTCAACAATCCTACACGGTCACCGTCGAGTACATGGAGCGAGTCGGAGATGAAAACATCGATCCCGGGGCGAACGCCGCCGCCGTCTCGGCCAGTAACCGCACAGGCAGCGGCCAACCACAACCAACAGCAATGCCATCGAATCCGGTGAAACACTTCGCCTCCGTTTGTGCCGTCGTCAGCTGCTGCGCATGCGCGCCAGGCACCCGCTCCCTCGCCTGGTTGGAGGCGGTCTCACCTCCCGACATGTCCGCGCTCCTGTCTCACAACCTAATGGTTGACTCGATTCTGGAAACGCTGACGGTTCCAGAAAAGGTGGGCCAGCTCATCATGCCGTGGCTGCTCGGCAATTATGTTGCCACCGAGGGAGATGCGTTCGACGCCGCCGCAGCATGGGTGGACGAGTTCGGCATCGGCGGCATCATAATCTCGATCGGCTCGCCGCTCGACGCGGCGGCAAAACTGAACGCGTTGCAACGACGATCGCGGCTTCCGCTGCTCGTAGCCGCAGACCTGGAATACGGCGCAGCCATGCGCATGGTAGGGGCCACTGGATTCCCCATGCCAATGGCGTTCGGCGCAACCGGCCGCGAGCTCGATGCCTACCAGCTCGGCCGCATCACCGCGCTGGAAGCGCGAGCCGTGGGAATCCACTGGAGTTTCTCCCCCGTGGCCGACGTGAACAACAACCCCGACAATCCGATCATCAACACCCGCTCGTTCGGCGAATCACCCCAGGCCGTGGCGCGACTCGTGGCCGCGTACGTCCGGGGAGCCACCGACCATGGGCTGATGACCACCGCCAAGCATTTTCCGGGACACGGCGACACCGCCACCGACTCGCACCTCGCGTTGCCGATGCTGGACGCTTGTTGGGACAGGCTCGACACGTTGGAGCTGGTGCCGTTCCGCGCAGCCATCGATGCCGGCGTGACAAGCGTGATGACGGCGCACATCGCCCTGCCCTGCTTCGACCCGGGAGAAAACCCGAGACCTGCTACGCTCTTGCCGGAAATCATGACCGGTGTGCTCCGGGATTCACTCGGGTTCGAAGGACTGGCGGTAACCGACGCTCTCACGATGGGTGCCATCGTAAGCCGCTACGGCGCAGGAGAATCGGCGGTGCTGGCGTTCCTCGCCGGCAGCGACATCCTGTTGATCCCAGACGACCTCATGCAAGCCACCGAGGCAATGGTCGCAGCGGTCGATTCGGGACGGATCACAACGGAAAGGCTGAATCGTTCCGTACGCAGGATCCTCGCGCTCAAGGAAAAGGCCGGCTTGTTCGCCCGACACACCGTCGCACTGGACAGCATTCCCGTCACGGTGGGGCGTCGCGAACACCAACTCGTCGCAGACGACATTGCCCGGCGCACACTGACTCTCATCCGGCGAGGGCCCATCGACCAATTCCGCGCATCGCGGGCTCGAGTGGCGCTCATCACCTACGCCGAAGAAACGAACCATTCGGTCGGGAATGTGCTCGTGAGAGAGTTGCGGGCGCTAGGCGACACGGTCACGCCGTTCAGGCTGTTCCCCGCGTCAGGTCCGATGTCCTACGACTCGGCCCGTGTCGTCCTCAAAGGGAGTCCCCGGGCGATCTTTGCACCGAGCGTCCGCCCCATCGCCGGCAGGGGCCACGTCGACCTACCCGAGGCGCTGGCCGGGTTGATCCGGGAGACCGGCGCGAAGATGCGGACAGTGCTCGTCTCCTTCGGCAGCCCGTACCTACTGAATCAGCTCACCTCGTTCGACGGAGCCTATCTGCTCGCCTGGAATGCCGTGGCAGCCAACGAGCGGGCGGTGGCCCACGCCCTGGCCGGGGGCGCCCCTATCGCCGGTAAATCTCCCATTACCTTGTCGGACCGGTTCCCACAAGGGTACGGGATCTCCATTTCCGGTCAATGAAGCAAGTTGCTGTCGCGGTCTTGCTCCTCTTAGCCTGCGCGACGAGCTGTGGTCGTGACGCACCCACCGACACCGCCGCCCGGTTGTTGCGCGTCGATCCGGCCGACGTGGGGTTGTCCTCCACGGCGCTCGACAGCACGGCCGACTTTCTGCGTCAGAAGGTTCGGGAGGGAGCTTTCCCGGGCGGTGTGCTAGTGGTGGGAAGGCGAGGAGCGATGGCGTACACCGCCCCGGTGGGCCGGTACGGAGACGACGACCCGCGGCCGGTGGACGAAAACACGATTTACGATCTCGCCAGCCTCACGAAAGTCATCGGATTGACCACCGCCGCAATGTTTCTAGTGGCCGACGGCGCCCTGGATATCGACGGCCACGTCGTGGATTACGTGCCCGAGTTCACGGGGACTGGCAAAGACGGAGTCCTCGTGCGACACCTGTTGACCCACACGTCGGGTCTCCCAGATTGGGTCCCACTGTATTTGGAAACCGCCGAAGCAGATGGTGCACTGCAACGCATCTACGGTATGGAGCTTGAGAACCCGCCCGGCGATCACTACAGCTATTCCGACCTCGGGGCTATCCTCCTGACGCAGATCGTCCAACGCGTGGCAGGCGTTCCCCTCGACACCTTCCTGCATGAACGGGTATTCAAGCTCCTCGGCATGTCTCAGACCCGCTTTCGACCGCAGTTCGAGTTGAGAGATCGAATCGCGCCCACCGAGATGGATCCGTGGCGCGGCCGCCTGCTGCGCGGTGAGGTACACGACGAGAACGCGTTTCATCTGGGGGGCGTATCCGGTCATGCGGGCCTCTTTTCCACCGGACCGGACCTCGCCAGATTCGCCGTCTGGTTGCTGGACGCGTACCACGGGCGCCTGGGTGACGACCCTCGACCCAAGCTGCCCGGTGCCTTGGTCCGGGAATTCACGAGACGGCAGCCCGGCCCCGAAGAATCCACGAGGGCTCTGGGATGGGACACGCCCACTCCCGGCGGCGGTATCAGCTCCGGTCACCTCCTCGACCCGTCCAGCTTCGGCCACACCGGGTTCACGGGCACCTCTATTTGGATCGACCCGGCCCGGGAACTGTTCATCATACTGCTCACCAATCGGGTCCATCCCACACGCGATAACCGCGCCCTTCTACCCATCAGGGGAATTGTCGCAGACATGGTGGTGGCGGCGGTCACCGACGACGCCGACTTGCCGACCGCTGATCCGGCACCCCAGGCTGCTGCTCGTAACCCTATGCCTTACAACGGGTTTGAACCCGCGAGCGTTGACATGAGTCGAGAGCCTTCATAAGTTTCGCTCTTCACACGGAGGAAGGACCAGACGCGATGACGACAGCGCAACGACCTGAGATGACAGTCGACGTCAACCTCACCGATGAGGCTGTGGCGCAGGTCAAGAAATTCATCAGCGCCGAAGATGTTTCGATAGAGACCGCCGGATTGAGGGTCTCGGTGTTGCCGGGCGGATGTGCAGGCTTCAAATACGGCCTGAACATAGAGGAACATCCGCTCGATGACGACATCGTCGCCCACCACGACGGTATCAAACTGTTTGTCGACGCGTTCAGCGCCCAGTACCTGGAAGGCACGACGATCGATTTCGTCTCCAACGTGAACGGCAGCGGGTTTACCTTCAATAATCCAAGCGCGAGCGGCGGCTGCGGGTGCGGTAGTTCTTTTAGCGCCTGAGCCGGGTTGACACCCCTTACCCCACTCCCTACGGCCTGCGTCAGACGCAGGCCGTTTCTTTTTGGTTCTCCCGAGATGTCCCAGGGAGAGCGACGAGTCTTGCTTTTGGGTGACGATTCGTGAGCGGACCAGACCTCATCGTCATGGCGGCGTATTTCGGCGCCGTACTCGCTATTGGCGCCTACTTTGCCCGCCAAGGCGGAGACGCGAGCGACTACTTCCTCGGCCGGCACCACATGCCGTGGGTCGCCGTGATGTTGTCGATCGTCGCAACGGAGACCTCTGCTCTCACGGTTATTTCCATTCCCGGCATCGGGGCCCGCAGCAACCTCACCTTTCTCCAGGTGGCGTTCGGATACCTCGTCGGGCGCATTGGTGTGTCGCTGTGGTTGCTCCCGGGATACTTCCGCGGCGAGCAGGAGACCGCATACGAGCGCCTCGAAACGCGCTTTGGGAAGCAAACACGTCGCCTGGCGTCTGCCGTGTTCATGATGGTTCGGGCGCTGGGAGACAGCGTGCGCGTGTTCGCGAGCGCCATTCCGCTGGCAATAGTGACTGGTTGGTCCATTCCCACCAGCGTGGTCGTGGTCTGTCTGGTCACCCTGGTGTACACATGGGCCGGCGGCATACGCGCGGTTGTCTGGGTGGACGTCATGCAACTCTTCCTGTACACGCTGGGAGGCATCGTGACCGTCTTCGTCGCCGTGCGCCTCGCCGGCGGCCTCGGCTTGGCGTTCGACTCGGCGAGGGAAGCAGGTCGATTGCAGACGTTTGACTGGAGCCTGTCGTTCACCGCCCCGTACACGCTGATCGGCGGCATCGTGGGAGGAGCGCTCCTCTCGGCCGCCTCGCACGGTACCGACCACCTCATCGTGCAGCGGATCCTCGCGGTGCGGAATCTCACGAGCGCCCGCAAGGCACTGATCGGTTCGGGCGTTCTGGTCATCGCTCAATTCGCCCTGTTCCTGCTGGTGGGCGTGCTCATTTGGGCGGCTGGGGCCGATGACGGATCTCTGCAAAGCGACAGGATCTTCCCTCAGTTTGTCGTCGATCACCTTCCCGTGGGTCTTGCCGGTCTCGTAATCGCAGGCGTGCTGGCGGCGGCGATGAGCACCGTGAGTTCCTCGCTAAACTCGCTTGCTTCTGCAACGACGCACGACTTCTACGCCGCCATCACGGGGCGGCGTGACCCGCAGCATCTGTTGGAGGTGGGTCGCTGGGCCACTCTGGCGTGGGCTGTCGTGCTGATGGGGGGAGCCTTGGCATTTCGTTCCCAGGGCACGCCGGTCGTAGAGCTGGCCCTGTCGGTAGCTTCCATTGCCTACGGTGGGTTGCTGGGCACGTTCATCATGGCGGGGCTGATGCCCCGCTCCGGAGGCCGAGACGCCATTACGGCTATTCTGGTCGCAACGGCGGCCATGTTGGCAGTCGTCTTGATCAAACCCGGACCGTTCGAGAATCTAGCATGGCCGTGGTACGTGCCCCTGGGAACGGCCATCACGTTGGCAGTGGGATTTCTGTCCAGCTCGGTACGAGAAACGAATACTCGATGACGGTCTTGGCTGGCGTGGATGCCGGTGCATCACACACCGAAGCGTTGATCGGAACCACGTCACTGGCGGAACTGGCGCGTTTGCGGGGGGCGCCGGGGAACCTTCGTGCCGGCGAAGTCCGGGATGCCGCCCAGGCCATAGCCATCACGGTGGGCAAAGCCTCCCAGGAGGCAAACGTCGGAGATCCGATCGAGGTCCTGGTGGTGGGCGCAGCCGGAACGCGCCTCGATACTGACCGGCAAGCTCTCCAGTCGGCGCTCTTGGATCTGAGTCCCGCGAAAGAAGTGTTGGTCACGTCCGACGCGCTGGTGGCATTGGAGAGCGCGTTCCCGGAGAAACCGGGGATTCTGCTCATTGCCGGCACCGGTTCCATTGCACACGCCAGGGACGCTTCCGGCAACCTTTGGCGCGTAGGTGGCTTCGGCTGGCGTTTCGGCGATGAGGGTAGTGGCTACGCCCTGGGGCGGGCGGCCGTGGCGGCCGCAATTGCAGGCCACGAAGGGAGAGGCCCCGAGACGCGGCTCACGCGAGCCGTGCTGGACGCCGTGGGTGTAGAATCGATGGACCAGTTTCCCGCTTGGGCGCAAGACGACGAAGCGTCCTTGGTGGCCGAGCTCGCCATCACCGCATGTCAGGTTGCGGACGCGGGAGACGAAGTTGCCGGAGCACTGGTCGCCGAGGTCGCCCGGGCACTTGCGGATCACGTGATTGCGTTGCGGCCTCGATTTCCCAGCGACGCCGAGGTGGCCGTGGCCCTGTGGGGCGGGCTGCTCGGTTCCGAAACTCCGGTGCGCGAGCGGCTGCTTGCCGAACTGGCAACCCGGGTGCCCAACGTGCGCGTTACCGACGTGGAGGTAGATCCGGCTTTCGGGGCGCTTCGCATGGCGGCCAAACGGCTGGCCGGCTTGTAGAAGGCGAGAACTCCGTTTCGCCCGTCAGGCCACCAACTGCTCTTCCTCGTCGGATTGCGTCTCCACCTCGGTTCCGTAGAACCTTATCACAGCCCAAACCACCCCTGCTCCGACAATCAGACAGAGCCAAGCCGGCACTCCCAACACCGACGGAATACTGCCGAACAGGATGGCGACGATGCCGACCATGACCGCGTACGGCAGTTGCGTGCGTACGTGATCGACGTGGTCGCAACTGGACGCAGTTGAGCTCAGCACCGTGGTGTCGGATATGGGCGAACAGTGATCCCCCCAGATAGCGCCCGCCAGGACGGACCCGATCGATCCCAACACGACCGCCTGGCTTGCCGGGCTGTCGGGCAAGCTGCCGCCCGCGAGCATCACGGAAAGAGGTACTACCAGAGGGAGCATGATCGCCATAGTGGCCCACGACGTACCTGTTGCGAACGCCATGAGCGCAGCAAGCACGAACGTGACGACTGGTAGCAAAGGCGCGGTGAGGTTTCCGGAAAGTGCCTGTGCAAGATAGTTCGCAGTCCCCAGCGACTGGGCAACCGCTCCGAGCGACCATGCGCAGATCAGAATCACGATTGCCAGAAGCATTGCTCGCAACCCACTTAGCCAGGCGTCCACGGCCTCGCGCAATGTGAGGATTTTCTGACCCGTCGCCAACGCGATGGCCACTATGCACGACAGCAACGCCCCCCACAGCAACGGGCTGAACGGATCGGAGTTGCCGAAGATGTTGCGCAGGGTCCGCGCTTCGTCGGGGCCGAGCTGCTCCATGCCGGTCACCACCAGACCCACCAACACCGTCACCACCAGGATCGCCACCGGTAATGCGCCGTTCCACCACCGTCCAGCGGGTACGCTCTCGGCTTCTTGCAACTCCGAGGCCATATCGGCTGCGAGTTGAGCGCCGGGGGGCGCCAACCCTCCGCCAGAAGCGGCACGGCGTTCGGCTTTCAGCATCGGGCCGAAGTCGCGTCCTGTCGCCGCCACCACGAACACCGCGAACAACGCGAGAATCGGATAAAACAAGTACGGTATTGTCTGGAGAAAGATTCCGAAACCTGAGGCCGATGCCAACTCCGCGGCGAGGGCGGGGTTTGCGGCATTCTGCATAGCAGCCAACTCGAGACCGTCGTCGATCAGTCCGACCTCGTACCCGATCCATGTCGATACGAAGAAGATCGCGGCGACGGGAGCAGCAGTGGAGTCGACTATGTAGGCGAGTTTTTCGCGGGAGATCTTGAGCTTGTCGGTGAGGGGACGCATGGTGTTCCCCACGATCAGCGAGTTGGAATAGTCGTCGAAGAACACCGCCAACCCTGCCACCCACGTTGCCAGTTGCCCGCGAGCCCTGTTGATTGCCAGGGGCGCCACGGCATCTACAATAGCGCGCGTGCCGCCCATGCGAGTAATGACCCCCACCATACCACCGAGCAGTAGCGAAAAGAGAATGATCGCAACGTTGTCGGAATCAGCCAGTTCACCGCGGGCGAATCGGTTTCCCGTCATGAGTACTGCACTTATCGGATTGTACCCGGTCAGAAACAGGCAACCGAGCCAAATGCCCGCAACCAAGCTGGTCACCACTTCGCGGAACGCGAGGGCCAGCACGACGGCCACGAGCGGCGGGAGTATGCTGATCCATCCAGGAAAAATCCGCCGGTCAAGGGTGACCACTTCGCCTCCAGCTTCCGCCCGGAGCGGAACCTGGCCGGCATTCTCCACCACCACGTTCCCCACGGTAATCGAACCCAGCGGGTCGATCGTCGTGTCTGCGACGATCGTGCCGTCCCCTAATCGCACCACTACGTGCACCGGTTCCAGGACCCGCGGGGCCGATACCGTCACAGGAAACCGAACTCCCTTGAGGAATACGTCAGGCCCGTCGAACTCTATTTGCTGAGCGCTGGATGCGCGTGCCGAACCAACGGACGCAAGAAGAGCTGCCATCAGCGCGATCGTGTACCGCATGCTGAAGCCTCCGCGAGGTGAGAGGACTCGTCTGGTCGTTGTTTACAGCGTGAAGCTCAGGATCGTTGCGCCCGCCACGCCCGTGCCATCGCGCAATTGGGCAGGTTTGAACCGGAAGCGAAACATGGTCTCAATAAACTTCTTCCGATACCGCCCATCTGCGATTCGCGGCTCCACCTCGACGTCGCTCACACGACCCTGGGGGTCTACCGCGAACCGCACGACGAAGGTTTGCCCTTGAACCGAACTGGGACGTGGAAGGGGTGGGAGGAACGTGTACCGCACTGTGGGCGGGAAGACGACGCCGTCGCCTCCGGAACCGGGACCGACCACGCTACCCATTCCCGTTCCCTCACCGCTCCCGATACCACCGCCGGATCCCGTACCGGCACCCCGTCCGCCGCCGATCCCCGCTCCCGCACCAACCGTGCGCGCTAACTGAATGGGCCGAATGTTCTTGGGCAGGTCTTGCGTCACCCTAGGCACGTGCCTGGTGATTTCCTTGACCTCTGGTACAGGCAGAGGAAGCTCCCGTGGGGGGGCGGGAATCTCGAGCGCCGCGCTGGGAGCCGCTGGCGGCGGCGCCAGCGCAATGTAAGTGACCTCGGGACCACCCCCGCCGCCACCCCCACCCGCTAGGCCGGGAAAACCCGACGCTGGAGGCCGCTCGACTTCGGAGACCTGCTCCCAAAGAAGAGCAGCGAGAACGGCTGCGTGTATTATGACGGATATTACGAAATATCGAAAGGAGAGCCCGGGGGGCTCCGGGAAGCGTGCTTGAGGAATCCTGGGCCGACGTCTCATAATCCCAATATACACCGCGGGCGCTAAGACCTTTCCCTCGGGGAACGGTCTCAGCGCCCTAGATGTTCCGATCTTTCGATCGCCCTCTTACCAGCTCAAGGCATTGCCGGACGGTCGATTAGGTTCCTCCAGCCGCGTTCTTGTCCCGTGGGGTGAAACCAATCACCTGCACGCCCGCTCCTCGGACAATATCCATGACACCGATGACCTCGTGCCAACGCCGGGTTCTCGCCGTCTTCACAAACATGATTTTCGTGGGTCGCTGATCGTACAGCGCGTGAATCTCGTTGTCGAGCTGGGCCAGCGTGACCGGCGCCCGGTTGATGGCGTACGTACCGTCCTCCTTCAACTCGAGCACGATCTGATCGCTTTCTTCCTGAGCCTGCCGCTCGACTTCCTGCTCCTTGGGGATTTGTATGTCCATCGCCTTCCGGTTCTGCGTGATCGTCATCATGAAGATGATGAGCAACACGAGGAGAATATCGATCATCGGAATGACGTTGGGCTCGTTAGTCAGTCCGCCCCCAGGGCTCGTCTGCATACCCGTTTATCGCTCCTCCCCCGGTTCCCGCTTTGGCTCTGTCAGCGCTGCGAGCAGGACCACGCCTGAACTCTTAGCTATCTCCATTGCGTCCTCGACATAACCGTATTCCATGTTCTCGTCCGTCCGGAAGTACAAGATTTTGTCCCTTTCTCGGTCGGTATACAGCTGGACCAAGAAAGGTTCGAGGCTATCGTTGGGAATCCGCACGGTGTTGCCGTCTCCCTGGTCGAGGTAATAATTGCCTTCTTGGTCGATGCCCAAAATGATGTCGCCTTCTTCGTCCGGACGATTCTTGACATTGTCGGCTTGCGGCATCGTAGCTTGGAACCCGCCGGTGATCACCGGTGTCACGATCATAAAGATGATGAGCAACACCAGCATGATGTCGATCATGGGAATCACGTTGGGCTCGCTCTTGACCTCTCCTTCATGTCGGATCATAGCCATAGGTTAGGCTCTCCTCACATTTGACGTTCCGCCGGTCACGGTCATTGTACCGGGTTCGGACCCGCCTGCTGGGCCTGGAACTCTTTCGTGAAGATCGACCGTCCGAACTCGCTGCCGACGTTCTTGATCAGGAAGTCGATCAACTCCTTCGACGTGTAGATCATCTCCACCGAGATACTCTCGAGGGCCGTCGTGAAGTAGTTGTACATCCACACCGCCGGGATCGCCACGAGTAGACCGAACGCGGTGGTGATGAGCGCTTCTGCGATGCCAGCGGACACCGCCGCCAGACCACCCGAACCGCTCGTGGCCATGCCGACGAACGAGTTCACAATTCCCATCGTGGTGCCCAAGAGGCCCACAAAAGGCGCGGTGGCACCGACGGTGGCCAACACGGCGAGGCCCTTCCTGAGGTCCGCCAAGAGAATCAACGTCTGGCGCTCGACTGCCCGCTCCGCCGCGTTGATGTCGCCGGTGGTAACGGTCGCGCGGTCGGCCAGGAGCGGCTTTACCTCCAACAGCGCCTCACCCAACACGCGGGCCACGTGGGAGCGCTTCTGTGTTTCGGCTAGCTCAATTGCAGCATCTAATTGATCTTCCTGAAGGAATCGCGCGAACTCGGGAGCGAATTTCCTTGTTTGTGATTTGCTCCTGAAAAACCGCCACCACTTCTGGCCACCCACCGTAAAGGCGTACATGGACATGGCGGCGAGGAGAAAGATGATGCCCCGGGCAAACGGACCAGCATCAGACCAAAGGTCAAGTAACGATAATCCCATGACTAGCGAGCCTCCGTTGTGGCGTAATCGAGTGTTGTCATCTCGGTGCTAAAACAGCTGTATCTCTAATCCGTCGTTAAACCGCGTCAGTCGTTACGCTGAATCGCGAACCCGATCTGTTGCGATACCAAGACGCGGACGGCCTGCCCACGCACCCGGCCCGGGCGGTAGAGGCTGCCCTGGATCACGTTCATCGCCGGCCCTTCAAACGCGCGGTTGGTCGACTGCAAAACCTTCAGCGTCCCCTCTTCCACATGGCCCGACGTATCGATCACGAACTCCAGCAGGACGATGCCTTCAATGCCGGCCTGCCGCAGCATTTCGGGATAACGCGGGGATGGGCCCGATAGTCGCTCGGGACGCTCGTCGACCGCCGACTCCATAAACGTCTGCGTGAAGTCGACAGGGCCCCCCCCTACGACACCGCCGAACACGCCGCCTTCCACACCGATGCCAGTAAAGTTACGCGGGTCAAACTGGTCGCTAAGATCGATCGGAGGGATCCCGATCGGGATATCGATGGGGGGGATAAGGGTCTGGAACCCCTCCGGTGGCTCATCTATTTCCAAGATCTCTTGGATCGGAGGCTCCTCCTCGGGTTGAGCTTCTTCCTGGGTCAGAAAGACCATCGTTGTATCGGCCTGGGCCTCGTCGATCACCTCGGCCGTTTTGATCGTGGCTATGACCGCCAGCCAGATGACCCAGCCGTGGATCCAGACCGATGCGAAGACGCTCGGCGCCAATCTCTGTGCTCGGCCGTGTTCCGGGGTGGATGCGATCAGATTGTCAAACATTCCAACCTCCGATGTTTGGCTGCGTTGAACAATTTACCCTCCGCTCCTGAGACCTGGCTGGCAGAATGGTGGGGCAAACATTACAAAATCATGAAACCCGGATTACACAACGCGGCTCATCTTCGAGCCGGGTTCCAAGCCGCAAATACGGCGCACCGACCGGACTGCAACCGGCTATTCTATCCCAGATGCAACCAGTACGCTAGGGGTGTGTCAGGCGTTGACGACCTCGGGGGTACCGGAGGTCTGTCGGGGAAGCGTCACGGTGAAGGTCGTCCCCTCACCCCGGCGACTCTGCACGGCGATCGACCCGCCGTGCGCCTCGGCAATCCACCGGCAGATGGCGAGCCCGAGGCCGACTCCGGGACGCTGACCCCGCGTGCGCGCCACGTCGGCCCGCCAAAAGCGATCGAAGATGTGGGGAAGGTCGCCGGCGGCAATGCCGATCCCGGTGTCTGCCACCTCCACCATCACCGATTCGGGATTCTTCACACACTTGATCGAGACGTGGCCGCCTCTGGGGGTGTATTTGACGGCGTTGGTGAGCAGGTTGAGCAGAAGCTGCCGCGTCCGCGCCCGGTCCAGTGGAAGGATGAGCGGCTTGTTCGGGCTCTCCATCGACACGTTGACCGACGCCTGCTCGCCCAGAATGTTGGCGGTCTCGCTGATCTCCGCCAATAGCTCGCGGAAGTCAGTGGGTTCGAGGTGCAGCGGGGCCCTACCCTCGTCGACGCGGGCCAGCGTGAGCAGGGAATCCACGATCTCCGTCATGAGATTGACCTCGATGAGGGTCTCCTCGAGCACTGCCATCTGCTCCGGCGAGGCCGAGGGGTGCGTAATGGCGCGCTCGACGCCGACCCGTAGCACGGTGAGAGGCGTCTTCAACTCGTGACTAGCGTCAGCCGTGAAGCGCCGCAGGCTCAAGAAGTTCCGTTCGAGGCGCTGGAGCATCGCGTTGAGTGTGGTGGTGAGCCGCGCGAGCTCCTCCGTGTTGCTCACCTCGATCACCCGGCGGTGGAGGCTGCGTCCGTCGGTGATGGCTTCGATCTCGTCGATGATGGTGTCTACCGGTTTGATGTTTCGCCCGGCGAGCACGTAGCCGACGATCATGGACGCGAGCAGAATGAAGGGACCGCTGACGAGCATGCCCACCAGCAGGCGCTGGGTGTTCACGGCTGCTCCGGCGGTCGAGGCACCGGCGAGAATGTCGGCCACAACGGGACCCGCGGTGTCTATGGGGCGGGCAAAGTATCTGATTTCTCCGACCGTACCGCCGAAATCGACGACGTCGAATTGTCCGCCCGGTTGAGAATTCCGGGCGCTACGGGCCAGGCGTTCGAGCTGGGCCGCTCCCCCACGGGATCGCTCCCTCGCAGCCTCCGACGCATACAGAATCGCACCGGCGGTATCGACGAGGACCACATAGTCCTGAACCGATTGCAGCAGGCCGTCCACGCGTGGGGCGAGCACCAGAGGCGGGGTCGGCGGGTCTTCCACGAAGGTCGGTTGTCCGGGAGCAACCACGACGGGGTCGCCGGGAACCACGACTTCGCCAAGGCCACGGTCGTAGGCATCGGTGAGGATGGCCGCGATGAGATCGGCCTGTACTTCCACTCGGGGATCCAACTGGGCGTACCGGTCCGCCCGCTGCACGAAGTAGATCGTCGCCGAGAACACAAACATCGTTACAGCAAGCGCGATGGCGTACCCCACCGCCAGACGCCCTCGGAGTGTGCGCATTCTGTTGCCCGCTACGCTCGCATGACGTATCCGACGCCTCGGACCGTATGAATCAATGGATTCGCGCCGCGCTGGTCGATCTTCTTACGCAGACGGTTGATGACCACGTCTACGACGTTCGTGCCGGGATCGAAGTTGTAACCCCAGGCGTACTCGGTAATCAAGGTTCTCGACAACACCCTGCCCTCGTTGCGCACGAGGTACTCCAACACGGCATACTCTTTCGGTGTCAAGTCGATGACGTTTTCTCCGCGCCTCACCTGGCGGGTTGCGGTGTCGAACGAAAGGTCGCCGATCCGGAACGTGGGTGAGACGATCTCCCGCGGCCGCCTCCCGAGCGCTTCCACCCGCGCCAGCAGTTCCTCGAAGGAGAACGGCTTGGTAACGTAGTCGTCTGCCCCGGTCCGCAACGCCTGCACCTTGGAATCCACGGCGTCTTGCGCGGTGAGCACGAGCACCGGGGTGTCGATTCCCCGATCCCGGAGGGTTCGGAGCACTGCGACGCCGTTCATGCCCGGCAGCCGAAGGTCCAACACGATCACGTCATACTCACCGCGCGACGCTCGTTCCAGCCCTTGGGGGCCGTCGTCAACCAGATCGACGTTCATTCGCTGTTCCTCGAGACCGCGCTTGACGAAACGCCCTACAGTGAGGTCGTCTTCGACAACGAGAACCCTCACGACTCCTCGACGGGACCGTCCGCAACGGGGAAGAACACACGAAAGGTCGAGCCATGGCCGGGCTGCGAATCCACGACGATTCGTCCCCGATGCTGCTGAACGATGCCGTAGCAAATGGACAACCCCAAGCCAGAACCCCGTCCCGGCGCCTTGGTGGTAAAGAACGGCTCGAAGATCTTGGAGAGATCCTCGCGCTTGATTCCCTCACCTGTATCGGCAAACTCAACCATCACCTCGTCGCTGCGATCGGGATTCGGGCCGGTGGCCACGGTCAAAGTGCCTTCCTGCTCCATCGAGTCTATGGCGTTGATCATCAGGGCGAGAAACACCTGGATCAACTGTTTGGGATTCGCGGCTATCTCGGGCAGCGACCCCCCGAGGCGCCTGACCAGATGAATGCGACGGAACCGGTCATGGTGTTTGACGAGAAAGAGCGCGTCTTCGACGATGCCATTGATGGACGCGGACCTCTTGGCCTGGGCTTTGGGATTGGAAAAGTCCAGCAGGCCATCGACGATGTCCTGGCACCGATCCAACTCCGAAGTGATGATGCGGAGGTATTCCTCGAAGCCACCTCCCACGGACGGAGGGAGTTCCTCGAGACGCAAGGTCAATGCCTCACTGCAAGCACCGATCGTCGCCAGGGGATTGTTGATCTCATGCATGACCCCCGCCGCCAGCTGGCCGATGGCCGCCAGTTTCTCCGTTTGCGAGATTTGCTGTTGAATGTCGCGCCATTCAGTAATGTCTTCGCCTATCGTGATTACGTGGGTGATTTCGTCTTCGTAGAGCCGCATTGGGATCTTGCTGATCCGGTAGTGCCGGAGCTCGCCGAACGCCGTGCTATCGATCTCCATCTGCTCCATCTCGCCGGTCGCAAAGACGCTATCGAATTCTTTCTTGAGAAGATCCCGCGGCTGGCGACTCATTACCTCGAAGACTTCACGGCCGAGAACGTCGTCCCGGGAAACACCCCTGACTCCTACTTCGCGCTTGCGGTTCCACGCCTGGATACGGTAGTCCCGGTCGACCACATAGAGGCCCACAGGAAGTGAATCGATAATCTTTGAGGTGAAGCGACGCTGAAATTCGGTTTCTCGGGTCCGGTATGCAACCTCGGTGGCGAGGTCTTCCGACAGCTCGATGGACGCAAGCCACGGCGCCAGGATGTTGGCAACGATGGTCAGAATGCGGCTCTCTACGTCGATGAGCGCTTCGTCCCGAATCGTGGCTTCGAGCAGGCCGATGGTTTCGCTCTCGCTGAACAGCGGCAGGCGAACGTGAAGGTCGCCGGCGCTGTCCCAGAGAGATTGATCCTCCATCCACGCACTCACTGCCTCGGAGCGGGCGCCATCCGGGACCTTGGTTCCAGCAGCCACGATAGGCCGATATCCTGCTCCGGTCTGGTCCTTCAACCAGATACAGCAGTCCTCGAGATCGAGGTCGCGCCGCAAAGCTCCGACGACGCCCGACAACACTTCCTCCGATCCTATCCCCGCCTGGAGAAAGGTCGCAACGTCGGCCAACGTGGTTAGCGCCGACGGGGTCTCTCTCGCTCCAGCGGACGATGGAGGTTTCGCTTCACTCACAGGTGCCGCTCCATCCAAGCGTTTGGAGGCAAGCTCGACGACTCACGCGAGCGACCTCAGTTGATCCAGCAATTCGGCGTTGTCGCGACGGTCACCCAACTCGGCCTCGACAAAGGTCCACCGCACAACGCCTTGCTTGTCGACGATCACATAGGCTCGTCGAGAAAAAAAGTGTCCTCGATGAGCGTTCCGTAAGCCAGGCAGATGTCGCGCTTGAAATCGCTCAACAGATCTATGCCGATGCCGTGCTTGCTCTTGAACTCCTTGAGCGCGGGCAGCGAGTCAACGCTGATGCCGAACACCTTGGCATTCACGCTCTCGAAGAGGGAGAAATCATCTGTAAAACTGCACATCTCGGCCGTGCACACAGTCGTAAACGCCAACGGGAAAAAGGCCAACACCACGTTGCATTCCCCGCGAAAGGACGCAAGCGCTACGTCTTCATCCGCCGTTGACTTGAGAGTGAAGTCCGGAGCCACTTCGCCCACCGCGGGAAGGTTCGTAGCAGTCACTGTCATCTGGTCTTATCCGCTAGCTTGGGGATCGAAATGCGTTGCGCCGGCGGTGCTCACTTCCGCCGTGGTTCCGGAATCTGGCCGCCGACACCGCACCAGGCAATACCAGCCGGCCCTTCACACAACCTCGGGCCGGCACCTTGCCTCACCATGTCCTCAATGCTAATTACCACAAGCCCCGATTCCCTCGGAGGGAATCCCTAAGAGTAAAGGCTTTGTAAGGAGCATGACTCATGGCGCATGAGCTTCCAGATCTCCCTTACGCGCACGACGCGCTGGAGCCCCATATCGACGCTCACACGATGCAGATCCACCACGGGAAGCACCACAACGCCTACGTAACGAAACTGAATGGCGCCCTCGACAAGCACCCCGAACTGCATGATAAGACCATCGAGAACCTCCTGGCGGGCCTCGACTCCGTGCCCGTCGGCATCCGGGACGCCGTTCGGAACAACGGCGGCGGCCACGCCAATCACTCGCTGTTCTGGCAAATCATGGGACCAAACGGGGGTGGTGAACCTTCCGGAGCCCTGGCAGACGCCATCAACAAGGCCTTCGGAGATTTCCCCAGCTTCAAAGCGACGTTTTCAGAAAACGGGGTGACCCGCTTTGGAAGCGGATGGTCGTGGCTCGCGTTGAGCGGCGGCACCCTCGAGGCGTTCAGCACCGCCAACCAGGATAGCCCCCTCATGGTGGGCAAGACCCCCATCCTGGGGTTGGATGTCTGGGAGCACGCCTACTACCTGAAATACCAGAATCGGCGCCCGGACTACATAGCAGCGTGGTGGAATGTGGTGAACTGGGACGAGGTGGCGAAGCGTTTCGAGGCAGCTAAGTAACACCACGGTTCGCCGCCACCTCAGGTCCTCGAAAAACGGGCTCTTCTCAGGAGTTTCTCGAGGCGAGACCTTCCCGCGACATCCGTCATCACGACGAGAGTCATCCCCGATTTCCAGCGTCGTGGCAGGTGGAGGCTTGAACTGGTAGCGGCCCGAGGCGGTGCTACGGAGCGCCACCAGGAGCCTTCCCTCCATGTCACCGATTCCCAGAGACTCCAGTGTCTTGTCGGTCGCGGCAACGATGCGAGCTCGCGGGGCGAGGCGCCGGGCAGTGAGTACGGCCAGGATGTTGTCCTTCTCACTTTCCATACAGGCGATGAACCCGGCGGCTCGATCGATGCCGGCAGCCCTCAACGCGCTGTCGTCGGTGGGATCGATCTCATGCGTCCGCTTTGATCTTTGCATGCGAACCCGCCACAGGCAACCGGCTCCGGCCAACAAAGCGGCCCGTCTCCCTTCCACACTCCGCTCCCGCTTGCGGGGCAGCGGCCATGAGCACCTCTCCCTGGAGATCCGAGCTGCCTTTCCCGCTAACAGCCGGATGAACTCGCCAAAAAGGGGCGGTGAGAAAGGCGAAAGCATGAAGTATTAAGGAAGAATCCGGGAAGAGAGTGGAGCGGATGGGAATCGAACCCACGACCCCCGGCTTGCAAAGCCGGTGCTCTCCCAACTGAGCTACCGCCCCAAGTGTAACGACTGCACCAAGATAACACAGTCCAACGCGTGACTGGCACCGCGTCTGTGCAAGAAACTGTGCAAGTTGGGGCGCTTCATACGCGTTTCTCCCTCAACTCACCGGCGCCCAGAACGACGCGCAACATAGTCGCCTCATCCGGATTTCTTCGGGGGAAATCAAAAGAGGTTCCAGAACTCCTCGTCGACCATCTCCACGATTTGGCTCTCAAGCTCGACTGAATCTTCGATCATTTGTCCCACGACTTGCTCCATTAACTTCAAGTGCGCCTCTTCATCGTCAAGACGCGGAAGCAAAACCGAGGTATCGTAGGATAAACTAGCTTCGGTCGGCGAATCCAGGCTGGAAATCACTGTGAAGTGCGACGTACTCTTAACTTCAAGGCTATGGCTGGCGAAGGCGTATTCGTGTAAACGATTTACAGAGTTTAGGTCGAGCCCTTTTTCCCATCCCAAGGTAGATGGGAATTGGAGGGTCCTCGGGGAAATAGGTGCGGTACACGGCGTTCATTGCCTGGAAGTGCCGCGTGTCGGTGAGAAACACGTTGGAGCGCACGACATGCGAGAGATCCATGCCTTCTGCTCTCAACATCCCACGGACGTTCTCCAGGGCCTGCCGGGCCTGAGCCTCCACACCTTCGGGGAGATCACCTGCGCCCGGCCGCACACCGATCACACCACCCGTGTAGAAGAACTCGTCGGAGAGTACCGCGGCCCCACGCCTGGGCCCCGGGGTTGCGTCACCGGGATTGACGACTTCGGGGTCGCAGGAACCACCCAGGGCGACGAGCCCAAGTGGGAGTGTGCCGAGCAAGAGCAAAACGGCGCGCATGGCTCCTCCTCGCAAGACCCGGCGGGCCGGCGCGAAAGATCGATGCTTCGACTGTTCGTGCGGTCCTAGCGCAGCAAATTCAGCTGCCGCGTGAATTTGACAATGAACGTCCGGTCTTGCGGGCCCGTCGGGCTGACCGTCTGCCTTACCTCGTTGTAAACGAGGAACAGCCCGGTGCCGGCCGTATCAAGCCAACCGAACCGAATGTTGCCGGAAAGGTCGTCATCCTGGTTGCTGTATTGGATCAGAGATTCCAGGAAGATCCGTGGCGTAAACGAGTACGCTACACTCAGCCCTGCCAACGTCGTCTCGAAGCTCCCCTCCGCAAGGTCCACATCGTCGTAGCTCAACCGGAGTGATGTCACCAAGGTGGCCCCCGATCGGCCGCTGATCGTTCCACTGATACCCTTTTTATGTCCTGAATAGAATTCACCCCACCCGACGCTGCCGCTCACGGAGAAGGGTGCACTCCGATTCGTGTTGAAGTTCCATATGAACTCAGGAAAATCGTAAGTGCCGGTTGGTATCACAATACCTTCTGCGATCTCGAAGGGCTCCCCCAAGCCTTCGCGGTTGAGATTCACGGTGACCGACGTGCGAGAGCCATCCGAAAACTCGATTGGCAAGGGTTCCGTGTGGATCAGGCGCGTCACGTTGAAGCCATCGAAATCGAACCAGTTCAGGATGGCGATGTGGGGACTGAACTCCCGGATGAACGGTATCCCTGCAGGCCGGATCTTCCGGTCCACTAGACCGACGAACATTCGAAAGTTGTCCCGCGGAACGAAGCCCACCTCGGCATTGAAATCTTCACCTACCTCGCGATACTGGGCGATTAGATTCCAATCCCGCGTTTCGTACGCCCAGCCGACGTGGAGCGCGTGCTCGCGGTTTTCGAGCCCCGGCGTCTCGCTCCGCGCATAGAAGGCGTCGACGTCCATGTACTTCCCGATGCCCCAACGCCCGTCCACCGAGTACGTGAGGTTGTAATCGTCGGTGGCATCCGTGTTGAGCCGGCTCACGACCATCGCTCCCACCCGGGACCTGTTGGGCAACTCTCTCATCACCCGTCCGACCGAGTAGTTGTTGGCGGGGATGGCGTGCTCCGCTACCGCTTCGGTCTGGAGGGTCATCAGACCGAGCGTGAGCCCCCCTGCCTTACCCGTGAGCCTTCCGCCGCCGACGATGGGAACCGGCGTCCCAGCCTCGCTAATGCCGATCCGCCTGCTGAAGAACAGATCGAGTCCAAGGTCCGGTCCCCCCAATGCTGGTGCTCCTACGGAGAATGTACCGGCGTTTTCCAGAAAGAACGGCCGTTTTTCGGGGAAGCGGAGCGGGAACCGCGTGAGGTTGATCTGCCGCTCGTCTACTTCGACCTGCGCGAAGTCCGTGTTGTATGTGAGGTCGAGGGTGAGACTGGGCGTGAGTCCGATCTTGGCATCACCCCCGATCTCCGCGTCAACATTTGCGTCTGTGGCTGCCACGTAGTCCTTGTGCGCGGAACTCAGGGCATAGGGTGTCAGCGATATCGTCCGACGAGTCGGCGCCTCAATGCCGTGCAGCGTGCCCGCCTCGGACACACGGTACAGCGTGAGCTGCCTGGCAATTGGCGCCCAAAATACCTCTTCGTTACGGCGCCGAATGGTCCGGGAGATGTTCATTCCCCACACCTGCGACCCTCCCCTACCGTACCGCAACGTCGAGAACGGTATCCGGAACTCAGCGTACCACCCGTCTTCGTCCACCGTGGTAGCCACATTCCAGCTGCCATCCCAATTGATATTGAACCCGCCGCCTGAGCCCACCGTCTGGCGCTGCGCAGCGATGCCTCCCGCCCCCTCCTTCGTCACCTGTCCGTCATATTCAATGCCGGCGGGGGTGGTCCCAAACACGAATCCGTTCTGCCGATCGTGGTACGTGTCGAGCACAATCAACAGAGCGTCGGTATCCCTCAGACTGGCATCCCGCCGGGTCTCACCCACCACGATGCCGCTCGGGTCACGGTCCAGCATCCATCCGGCGATGTAGACAGCCTCGTTATCGAAGAGAATCCGGATCTCGGTCCGCTCAGTCGGCGGACGTCCCTCAAAGGGTTCGTGCTGCACAAAGCCTGAGATCACAGGCGCACGTTGCCACTCCTCCTCGTCCGGCCGCCCATCGATGACGGGTGGCCTCTCGGTGGGTGCGGCAGAAGCGACAGGGGCACCTGCGGGGTCGTCCAAAGTCGTCTGCGCGTGGACTGATGTGACCAGACACACTGCAGCCATTACCGACCCGGAAGCGACGCCACGTACGAGCAGCCGCACGGTCATAAGAACCATTGTCTCAACAAGCTGTCCTCGTTGTCCTTGGCACGACTTGAAGGAGGGTGATGGCGGGCGCGGGGAATATACCCCGACCCCGCCCCAATAATAAGGAGGAGAGGCTGCATAATATATCCCGAGGGGGTCAAGTCCCGAGTTGTGTGTAAAAGTATTTGAGCAAGCTCCTCGGCACGTTCATCACGCTGCCTGATCGACCTCCTGGTTCCCGAGTAGCGACACATCGACATACTGCCGATCACCCCAGATCGCCGTCACCTGCAACGCCACCGCCGTGATCAAGCGCAACGCGCTCGCCCGATCGGGAAATGCGCCGACGGCTTTCGTCAACCCGTTCCGCTGCAGGTGCACCGTACAGCGTTGCCGCTTGGCCTCCGGAAGCCACCGTCGCACGGCGGCCGCCAGGCCCGCGTGCTCATCCGCAATCACCAGCTCGACGCCCGTGAGCCCACGGTCCGTCAGCTGCTGCAACAACTCCGACCAACTCGCCTCCGACTCCTCCGCCGCCAAGGAGACGCCGAGCAGCTGCCGGTGACCACCCGGTCCCACGGCATACGCCACCAGCGCCGAGACGTTCTCGACCCTGCGAGCCCACCGCGCGTCCACAAACGTGGCGTCCAGGTACAGATAGGGATGCTCGCCATCGATCGGCGACCGCTGCAACGCCTCCACCTGCGCATCCAGCCGCTTCGCCACACGGCTCACCGTCGACCGGGAGACGCGCTCCCCCAACAAGGCCTCGGTGAGCTCGCCCGCCTTCACGGTGCCACAAGGTATCGTTGGATCTCCTGCAAGTAGAAGTCGCCGGCCCTCCGGTTGTTGCGCTGACCGACGTACGCCCGCAACGCGCAGTCACCATCGCCACCGCACTCTCTGAGGTGATGCCGCCAGATGAGCACACCGTAGCAAGCATTCGTGCGGGGATCGAATAGATCCGAGCCACCACACTCTGTGTGGAACCTTCCGTACCATTCGCGAACGTTGACCTGCATGATGCCTACGCAGCATCCGGTTCTGCTCCATGCACCCGGTGTCCCCGTCCAATTCTCAGTGTGGGAGATGGCGAGGGCGGTGTCGACGTTAATGCCCCATCTGATGGCGGCCTCTCGAACCGCGGTGTCTCGTCGCGCATCACTGCTCAGCGTATCGGTGACCACTATGGGTGACGCGAACGGCAGGGTCCGGATACTGCCACCAGTGAGGAACGCTGCAAATGCCAATGGCAGGACGAGGCGGGGGGTAATCCTGGACCCTAGACCTCCGAGCCACCGCTGCATCCGTCCGCGCAGCTCCTGTATCCTGGACGACGAAGCGCCTTCGGGTTCGGTGCCGAGGATTTGGTCGATTTCGTCCTGGATCGCCAGAACGCGAAGATAGAGCTCGCTGGGCTCTTTGAAGGAGTGCTTCACTCTGATCCGCTCATGAATTGCACGTTTCCAGGGTGTCGTTAGGGCTTCCTCAAGGCTGGCTGCACCGCGACACACCCCGTCGGCGCGGCTACCGATCCGGCCTCCAACGCAAGAACCAGTCCAGCGTTGATGCCGCACGGGGAGCGGTGCTATGGCGCCGTCAGCTCGGGCTGGTACGCCTGCTCAAACCGCCTCGCGTCACGTTTGGGGGGCCAGGCTCGGTGTTGCGTAAGCGCAACACCATGACCTACTCTTCACTGTCGGCGCCGGCCTCCTCCTCGGCGGCATCGCCGTCCTGCGGCATGGATGTCGAGACGGCCCACGGCTGCTCGCCTGGCCGCATTCGGGGTTTCACGTGCATGACGGGGTGTGGGTCGCGGCTGACGATCGCGAGTACGCCGTACAGCTGACCCGTTACTGCTCCAATCTGCGGAATTAGAGGGCGACGGATGGGGAAGTTGGCGATCGCACCGGCTTGTGCCGATGGACCTGGCGATTTCGTCGGATTACCTCAAGGGACGTGTCATCCCTCGGAATGCATTGTGCTGGAATGCCTTACAGTAGACTGTCTCGGCCAACTGTCACAACACCGTGTTTCGGCCTGTCGCCGTCCCTGAACACCCCGCGCATTCTCGACCGGTGTAGCATCCTTAGAAAGCGGCGGGTGAAGCCCAGCGCTTGATGGGCAGCCTCCGCTTGTGCAGCAACAACCCGGAACGCTGCTAAGGGGTGGTAGGATGGCAGACTCCACTCGCGGAGCCCTATGTCACTACCCTTTGGCAGCCCCTTCGGGATGCAGTGAAAGCTCCGGATAGTAGTTCTTGTACCCCAATAGTCGTGCGAACGGCACGACTAGCCACTCCGTCCCCAGTCGGACGACCGCTGGAATCTCCGGAAGAGTACTGTCACAGATGGGATCGAGGGCGGCGATCCGTACCATCAGACCAGGTGCCATCTGACCTTCTGCGGCGTCTAGGAAGTGGTAGACCTGCACCAGACAGGCGGCGAAGGACTGGGGCATCGCGGGTTTGTCGCTGGCAATGATGACCTCCTCGTCCGTGGGGTTGTACGGGCGGTGGGGGACTCCTGGCTCGACCCTATGCGCCTCTCCGGGTCCCAGCTGGATGGCACCGTCGGATAACTCCACGTGGAGCTTTCCGGACTCGACCGTGACAACCTCCGCGAACGAGCGGTGAAAGTGCATGGGCGGCCCCGGCGCACGCGGGGCGACTTGGGTCCGCAAGACCACCCACCCATCTCGCACCGCCACGACCTGCTGCTTGAACCCCTCGGCCCCGCTACCGAACGTGTCACCAGCGCGGGGATAAGTTGCGGGATCTGGTGGATCGGCTGGGAACACGACCCGATGGAGAAGGTTCGCCACCACCACTGACGCGAGGAGAAACAGAACGATACGGACACCTAGTACCTTTGCTCTACTCATCGCTCTTGCTCTCGCCCGCACCCACTTTCCGCATAACAATAAGTGGGCTGACCAGTCTAGTTCCCATTCCAGGCTGCACTTTACCGCCTAAGCCCATGCGCCCACGCTGGCACCACCGTCCTTAATCCGGTCCATGTCAAGCTGTTACCACGAGACTCAGCCGCAGACGACGAAGCGCCAAATCGAGCAAGGTTCCGCTGCCTAATATGAGCGCCCCGATCTGCACCGCCAGCCCGAGCGTCGGCGTCGCGCCCGTGCCTAGAGCGTGTCTGCCGGACTCCGCACAGCTAAGTTCAACACGATGGCAGACTCCACTCGCTACGCTCGCGAAGCCCCACCCCTCCACCCTACCACCCCTCTGCTGTCCGCGTAGACTTGCGACGTCGTGACCATCAACAAGGACGTGAGCTTCACCCTTGAGGCCGCGGCAGCAGCGATTTCTGCAGTTAAGGGAGACGGGTGAGCACGACTGTCACTTCCAGGAGCCCCGAGATCTCGATTAGGCACCAGCCTCAAAAACAAAATCTCGCAGCGCGACGCAGGGACCTTCTCTTAGCGTTGACGTGGAGTTGTATGGCTGTCTGGAGACCTGAGGGATGGGACCCAAGAGGTTCAGGCCAGTGTGTTCCCCGGTTGGGGTCGCAAGGCTGTAACCGGCACGGCGTGGGCGAGCGTTTCGCGGATCCCAGCGTTCGCAAGACGATCGAGATCGATCTCGCGGCGATTGTCTACTACGACACCATGCTGCGGGAGTTGGAGTACTTCATCCTCCGCACCGCCACAGACCACGACGCCAAAGCGAGGAGAACCGTGTAGTCTTGCTTGTTGCAGCTCTCGACTGGAGGCATCGGGCCCCCTGGAGTAACCGGAAATGCAGTCATCTGCGCCTTGGCCGGCGAACACGAATTATCACTCGTCGCCGGTGTGTAGCGCGCGGAGCGGCAGCCCAAGTGCGTCACATCATAGAGCGTCGCACCGTTGTCGAGCTCCCAACGCTGAGTACCGTCCTTTTCCATAGGATGAACGGTCAGCACGGTCGTCACCTCGCGGTTACCTGTGACCAAGTATTTGCCAGGAGGGACCGGGAAGTCTGGGTTCTCCATAATCAAGCCGTTTTCCTCCAACCACCAATCTGTGCTGTCGAATTTCCACTGTGCTGGGGCGACACCACCTGCGGCTTTCAATCGCTCATAGCGGTTCAGCCTCACTCCCCGCGGACCAGGATCTTGACGCCACAGACCCCACAATTGTGCACCGCTCCCGGAGGTTGCATCTGGATCACCCAACGCCGCGATGAACTGCGTCGAAATGCGCTTGAACTTCGTCTGAATTTCGCCTGCAGCGTGAGCCGACTGCGCCAGCGCAGCCGGGGATAGCACCGCCGTGGCGGCCGCTGCCGTACCGGCTACGAGAAACGAGCGGCGACTAAGGCCACCGCTGCCTGATCCGTGTGCTCTCGGTTGGCCGCACGCGTCAAATTCGTGCTCTCGGTACATCGTATGCTCTCCTCTATTTTTCGGCTGACGAGGTTCTATTCTAACGAAACGGCGAATGGCTGCTTTCGGTCAGAAGCGGACATTCGCGATCGCTAGTTATTGGCATTTAGACAGCTTTTAGATCTTTAACTTAGGGTGCGGGCGTGCCCGCCACCACCCGCATGGCGAACACGAATCGCTGGCCGTCGGCGCTGATGTTCTTCCATTGGGGCGGGTTTTCTGGCGCACCCGTCCATTTGCCGCCTTTGACAAGGGGCGCAGTGTTAGACCTTTCGTTCAGAGGGGTGTGCAAGAAAGTGTGCAATTTCAGATGCAGAAAGGGTGCGAATCACAGCTTCAAGACTCGCACCCTTGGCGTGTAACTGACTGCAGATCAGGCGATTGTGCCGAACTCGCCTATCCTCGCCCCGGCTTGCAAAGCCGGTGCTCTCCCAACTGAGCTACCGCCCCGTGGCAGCCGCTGCCAATCTAACGGCATGAGGCGTCAATTCCGACTACCTGCCGGCCGCTCGTATCACACCATAAGTCTGCGGATGCACCCCACCCTCCATCACGCGGCCCAGAACCCACACCTTTGCACCGAGTTGGTTCCGCAGCCGAGCCGGCGCGCTGACCAGGCGCACGCTTTCATTTCCATCAAGCCACAGCTCCCCGTCACGCTCAGTCAGAGTGCCCACGAGGGGACGCTTCCCTGCAATGGAGCGAATCTCGTAGCTCGAAACCTGGAACTCTCGTGGCAGGCCAGTAGGCTTCCCCCGCACAGCAACCTCGGCGCCTGTGAGATTCTCCAGCTCGCTCCTCAACTCACCCACCAAGTCCACCGAACTACTCTCACTGACCAAAGTCACCTGGATAGCTGGAGCACTCCCAGTGAGTAGGATCTCGCCAACGAGTGTTCCAGGAACTGTCGCAGCCATCTGGTTACCGCCTCCGCCTCCGCCTCCGCCACAACCAGCCAGTGCCGTACCCATTCCGAATAGCAACACCCTCTTGAGATCGCGCATCAGAAAATTCGAACGAGAAATACTTGCATGTTGGGCGGCAACCGGCCATCGGCCTGGTCCCGGACGCGAACCGCCGTGGGGGATTGCACCATGCCCGTGAGGAGGAAATAGGCCGTAGATGCGGCCCTGACATCGACGTCACGAGCGAAATTTGTGAAGACAATCCTTATAGGATCCAATCTCGCGGACGAAGGTAGAATGCCTCCCTCATAAATGTCCACCATATCCCAGCTAGGGAAGTCGAGCCGAACCGGCAGGCCGGCCACGCCTCGGTCATCCAGATAAAGCGTGGCGGCCCACTCTGCCAGAAAAGTATCTATCGGCACACCGATGACATCCTCGATGCTCTCCAGACCCCTCAAATCGTTGTCGACCAGCGCCTTCTGAATCGCCCGCTCGCCACCTGGAAAGCTCAGGCCGAAATGGTCGTTGACCCAGCGGAGCAACGACCAAGTCACTCCGTACCACAGCGACCGGCCTCCACACGGCGCGGGACTGACCGTCAACCAGCTGCACGCATGAGGAGCATCGGCGACCTTTGAGCCCGAGAACACACGTCCATAGTAAAAGCTGATGTCGAAAAACGGGAGGAAGTACCAATCGTTCGGATCCAGGCCGCTCGGGTCGAACGCCACGTCAAAGCCGAGGTTTCGCCCCGATGTGTTCCCCAGCGCAACGTGCCCCACGACCTCTTCGGCCAGAGTGGCCTGGCCCTCGGCCATGAACGCCGCCATGAACTGGCTCTGCTTCACGACAAGACGACGCCCAAATTGAATGATGTGAGTGAACTCGTGAGCGATGAGGACGGGCGCGTCACTCAAGGCGATGTCTCGGGGGTACCCCGGTCCCGGCGCCTTGGCATAATAGACTTCGGCAAAGTTGCTGCGTAGGCAGGCCGATACCGGAAAGAAGTCCGCGCTGGCGACAAAGCCCAAGGTGTTGGGATTGTCTTCATTCAACTGCTGGGTCACCAGGACCACGATGCGCTCGTTGACGTCCAGGTCCGTCGGCTCACCGAAATACGACGTGTCTACGTCGAAGATGAAGTTGTCGAGTTGGTCACTGAGGCTTTGATAATCCTCGTCCGTGAAGCCAGGTCCCGGGTTGGCATCGTCCTTCAGCCAGATGCTGCGAAGCCCCACGGCCTTCACCGTGGCCGTTACCGATGTGAAGTCGGTGCAGCTCCCACCCGATTTCGGAACTTTGAACGAGACGGACTCTCCGACTGTGTCAATTGAGGCGACCAGCTGCCGGGCCGGAACCGAAGCAAAGTCGATTCCGCTCCGCATGACGGACTCCGCCAATTCCAAGTCGGCTACCCTTGCCTCTGCCTCCCGGTGCCGTCTCCAACGCTCCGCCCGCTCGTCGAGTCCGGCTGGAACAAAGCCTTGCGACGCGGTGAAATCGACGTTGGGCGCTACTGTCGAGAGCGCCGGTCCCGGTCCCTGCACCACCCCCAGCACGCTAGCGCCCGTCAAACCGCTGCCCGCAGTGGCCGCGGACTGCACACCCAACAAGTAGGACCGAACCGTCGGGGCTTCTTCAAACTGGAAGCAGAAGTCCGATGGGTCTTGGAGCAGCGCCATTTCGCCAACGGCCATGTTCACAAACGCGCCCGGTTTCAGGGGCTTCATCTCTGCCGGCGTCGTTCCACCCGTGGTCGTGGTTACCGTCACCAGTACGTCACGTGCCGGCAAGCACTGCGTCTGGGGAACTACGATGTCGATGGTCATCGTCGTCGGGTCCGCGGTCACCTGCGCCGCGACGCCGTCTACCGTCACCGTGACGTTCGAGATCACGGCTTCGAAGCCGGTGCCTGCGATCTGGGCCCGGCTGCCCCTCCACGAGCGTGTCCGGCGTAACGCCGGTGACTCTGAGATCCGTCCCCTCGGCGCTAAACGCCGGCGTCGCGGAGAGAACCGGCACGTCGGCCGCGGCGGTCTGGGTGCCGAGGGTGTCACCCAAGGTCCACTGGGCCCGCGCCACCCCGTCCGCGTCGGTCTGCACGGTCGCGGGCGCGATCGACCCGCCGCCGGTCAAGACGGCGTAGTTCACGTCCTGTCCCGGGACGCCGTTGCCAAACTGATCCGTGACGAGAACCGCGAGGTCGATGGGCAGCGTGGTTCCAACAGGTTGAATCTGGCCGTCGCCCGTCAACACCTGGGCGTCTTGCGGGACGTCGGCCAGGCCGGTGGCAAGGAACTCCGTGCTGCCAACGCCGCCGGCCAGGACAGCGACGCGGTTGATCGGCCCAGTCTGAGTGCCCAGGGTCAAGACCGTCGATGCTCTTCCACTGGCGTCCGTGGTCGCCGAGTCCACTGTCAGAGAGCCTCCACCCGATACCACTGTGAAGCTCACTTCGATACCCGGGATCGGGTTGTTGCCCGGGTCGCTCACCTGCACCACCAAGGGATCGGGTAACACGGTCCCAACGACTGCGGATTGCAGATCGCCTGACACCTTCTGGACGTCGGTTCCCACTGGGAAAACGTTGACCTCCGACGTTTTTGTGAGAGACCCCAGGGAAGCGGTAACCGATGCGACACCGACTCCCGTGGCGGTCACCTTTCCGGCCGCCGTGACCGTGACAATCGCCGGATCGCTGGGCTCGAACTGCACCGTTGTATCGATCACGTTCCCCAACGCATCGTACACCGTCGCCGTGAGATCCTTGGTATCGCCAACGGCGTTGAGCGTGAACTCGGACGGTATCAGCGTGAGGCTCGCGGGCTTGCCCTCCACCGGGCTGGTGGAATCGCCACAGGCGTATGCCAGTAGGAACACGGCACACAACAACGTGGTAATGCGCAGAGGCAGCTTCAGTCTCATCACAACTCCGTGCGACCGGGGAACGAGGCACAGCCCCACAAGGGGGGGGGGGCCTCACGTTGAATCCCTGACCCCCAATGGTAGTTCCCTAATCCAAAGTCCGCTAAAACAGCTTCAGGATCCGCCGGGCGTTCGGTACGGCTTCGCAGCGCCTTCGCGAGGTTCCTCGCCCCTACTCCTCGACTCAATACCAGTGGTCCTTGACAATGAGAGCTTTGCCGCGGAACTCCTGGCCGTCGACCTTGAGCACCACCGTGTACTCGCCGGGAGGCGCCGGAGTGTAGACGAACCGGGGATCCCGGTTCTGGTTACCGCCGCAACCTCCGCCCCCAAAGGCTCCGCACCCCCTACGCCGCTGGCGCGCTTGCTCGAACTGCTCCCGCTCCGCCTCCGTCCGCTCACGCCGTGACGCCATATCCCACTGAGCGCTGCTGAGGCCGACCTCGTTACTCCCCTCGATCTCGGCAATCAGCCGGGCGCCCTGGTACACCTCGATGGTTGGCGCCTCGAACGCCTCGCCTTTGAGGTAGTAGTTGATGATCACAGCGTTCGGCTCGCTCTCACCATCGTAGTTCGACGAACTGGAGACACGCCGGTCGTTGTCGACCCAACGCACCCCGTACTCGATGTCGAACAAATGCACGTCCGAGGCCAACACCTCCGGCGTCAGCTCCTGAAGCGGCGAGATATCCGTGATGAAAATTCCGCGCCCGTGCGTTCCGACAACGAGATCGTTGTCTCGCGGGTGAATCTTCAGATCGTGGACCGGCTGTGTCGGCATATCGCCCTTCATTCGGTGCCACTCGTTACCGCCGTCGATCGACACGTACACCGCCAAATCTGTTCCCACAAACAGCAGTTTGGGATTCTTGTGATCCTCCCGGATCACGTTGATCGGCTCGTCCGGCAAGTTGGCCGCGATCGACGTCCAGGTCTCACCATGATCCGTCGTCTTGTAAACGAACGGCCGGAAATCATCGCGCCGGTAACCGGTGTAGGAGACGTACGCCGTGCCGGGATAGTGATGTGATGCCTCTACCCGGCTCACCCAGTACTCTGGGTTTCCCCTGATGCAGTCGTTGAGCTTGGTCCAGTTCTTGCCGCCGTCACGCGTGAGTTGAACGTTTCCGTCGTCCGTTCCCACCCAAATCACGCCGGGCACGATTGGTGACTCGTCCACCGCGGTGATGGTGGCGTATTGTATGTTGCCCGTGCCGATGATCTTCGCGGAGTCGGCATTGGTAAGATCCGGACTGATCTTTTCCCAGTTCTCGCCACGAAACGTGGATTTCAGCAGAACGTTGGCTGCGTGGTAGATGACCTTGCTGTCGTGAGGCGAGATGAGGATCGGCGCATTCCAGTTCCGCCGCAGGTTGTCGCCGGCATAGCGGATGCTCCGCCGTTCACCAGTGGCCTGGTCGAGCCGGCTCAGCTGGCCGAACTGGGATTCGTTGTACAGCCAACGGGAATCGGTGGGATCCACGACGTTGTACATGCCGTCGCCGCCACCGACTCGTTCCCAGTCCTCGAAAACTATCCGGCCGCCCCGGCTGGTGCTGGGCCCCTTCACGGAGCCGTTGTCCTGAAGGCCGCCGTACACATTGTACGGGAAATCCATGTCGAGGCCGATCGCGTAGAACTGGGCCAACGGAATGTTGTCGGGGTGATACCAATTCTCGCCGTCGTCGTAGGTAATGCCCATGCCGTGGTCGTAACCCAACAACATGTGCTTGGAGTTGTCCGGATCGATCCATAGCACGTGGTTGTCACCGCCGAAGTTGAACGGCCGGTCCCATTCCTTGCCGCCATCGGTGGACTCGTACATGCGGCTGCTCAACACGTATACATGATCGGGGTCGTTGGGGTCGGCAATGATCTTGCCGTGGTAATAAGGAGGGCCGCCACCCACGTGGATCGAATCAGGACTGGTGCGTCGCCATGTGGAACCCGCATCGTCGGAGCGCCAGACGCCGTCGTTATTGGGACGCTCCTTTGGCGGCCTGCCCTCAAGCAATTCCCGATACCGCTTTTCTTCCGACACGCCAGGAGAATTGGCGTCTTCGATGGTGGCGTAGATTGTGTTGGGCTGCGACGCCGCGATCGAGAGGCCTATCCGGCCGAGGATACCGCCCGGCAGACCGTTCTCGAGCTTGGTCCAGTTACGGCCGCCGTCCGTGGTCTTGTAGATGCGGCTACCGGGCCCCGCTTCGTTGAAGGTCCAAGGCCTGCGCACCTTGTCGTAACTCGCAGCATACAATACGTCGGGATCCCGGGGGTCCATCATCACATCAACAACTCCGATGTGTTTGCCGTGGTCTCTCACACCCAAGACCTTGCTCCAGCTCCTTCCGCCGTTTGTGGTCTTGTACAGGCCACGGTCTTCGCTCTCGGAATACAAGGGACCGAGCACGGCCACATACACGATGTCGGCGTTGGTGGGATGGACCACGATACCACCGATGTGATGCGATTTCTCGAGACCCATGTTGTTCCAGGTCTTTCCTGCATCCGTCGACTTGTAGATGCCATCCCCCCGGTAGGTGCTGCGTGAGTTGTTCGCCTCGCCCGTTCCCACCCAAACGGTGTTCGGGTCCGACGGCGCTACGGCCACGGCACCGATCGATATCACGCTCTGGTGATCGAAGATCGGCTCCCAACTGATGCCGACATTCACCGACTTCCACAGTCCGCCCGACCCGGTGGCCGCGTAAATCGTGTTGGGCTCCTGGGCGGGTACCGCAAAACCGACGTAGCGACCCCCCTGGCGAGTGGGTCCTATGGAACGGTAGTGGACCTTGCTGAAGAAGTCGTCAGAAACCTGCTGAGCCGCCGAACCGGCGACCACGAGCAACGTCGCGGCGGTTGCCAAACCGAGAATCGCCCCGGGGTTCGTCGTTCGGGCAGCCCAACGGAAAGGTCGATGCATGATGCGTTGTCCTCTCTCATCCATATTATGGAGATACTCGCGCCGAAGGTGTTCGGCTCTTCGCATTCTCTCAATCCTCCAGTGATGCTGCCCTAACCCATCCAGACTACGCAGTTTCCGGGAGCCGAGTTGAACTTTGGGGCAAGGAAAGGCTGCACGGTCTGGCCCATCAGGAGTCTAGCCCTAACTAGGGAGGAGGGAGGAGGGGGAGGACCAGCTACCGGACTCCTACCTCGTCACGGAAACACTATAACCGCTGAGAGTCCGCAACTCGTATGTTCGGCTCGCCACCTGCACTATGGTCACAGTGACCGCTCTGGGGCGGCCCCCGTCCGACACGACCGTGCGCAAGAACTCGCCGGCAACGATGGGCCCGGTAACGATCCCGAGCGTCTGCCTCTCATCCACAGTCCGCGTAAAGATCCGGCATCCCACACACGCGGCCTCCAGATCCATGACGTCGTAGCCCGGTGTCGCCGTGATAGTGAAATGAATCGCACCGTCGTCGCTGTTGGGCGTCACGAGGTCGAAAAACAGCTCGCGGGGATCCGGCCCGTCACACGCCCCCGCCCCTAGCATCAGCGCTAACAGCGCGAGACTCGCACGCCGATTCATCGCCGCCCTCTCGGTGACTTGCGAGGAGTCCGTAGCAATGTCATCGCGTCTGCCGCGTCGCCGTTGCCCGCATCGATCCACGCAAGAAAATCTCCCACGTCAAATCCGTCGTTGCGGTTTCCCAGTAGGTCGAGGTACCGCAGTTCGTCGGGCGTCAACAACTGCGCTCCATCCAGCAGTTGATCCACGAGCCGATCGACCTCCAGCACGGGTGCGTCTACTCGCAACTGAAAATCCTGCGTCGCACTGAGGTTCCCCGAACTGATGCTGAGCGAAACATTGAAGAGGCCGGTCTCTTGCGGCACTCCTGCCACCTCTCCTCCGTCCACCGTCGTCCTAAACTCCAGCCCCGCCGGGAAACTTCCGGCAACCATTTGAACAACATAGGTACCGCTCCCGACACCTCCGCTCGCTCGAATCCCGGCAGAATAATTCGCTCCCATGATCCCGGGCGTGAGGGCGGAGTCGAGGAACGCAACGACGGGATAGAAAGTCGCTGTGACATTGAAAGGACGATCCATTCGCAACACGAGAGTGTCTCCGACTGCGGTCGTATCACCACTCCAGTTGTCGAACGCCAATCCCGGCCCCGGCTCCGCAGCCAGCGTGACCGTCGACCCGTCGATGGCGAACGCTCCGGCTTCCACGTCGATTCCCGATACGGCCGCAACACTCCCCTGACCCACCACGGTGGCCAAAATCCGATGTCGGGTGGTCACCTGGGCAACGATGGAGTCACCGGCCAGCGGATCGGTGACGGTGTGCGTCCGGGCCCCGCCGTCGGACCAAGACTGGAAGGCGAACTCTGTCCGACTGTCCTGCGTGAGCTGAACGTCGGCCATACCGATCTCGTACCCGCGGCCCGGTTCGAACACCGCGTCAAACCGCAGGTACTCGACCCCGTCCACTGTGATAGTGGCCCGCGTGTCGGACGCCCGCACGATCGCCGGATTGCCGAACGCGACGTGGAATCGCATCTCGCCGTTGGGTACCACCTGCTCAATGGAGTCGATCTGAAAGCCGACGAACAACCCGTCGCTGTTCTTCAGCACGGCTGGAACCGTCGAGACGGACAGCTTCGTGTTCATCGTCGATCCGGGATAGACGTCTCCGGAATCGCCGCGATTGCTGCCCGACCGCAGTGCACCCTGTCCGTCCGCCTCGAAGAGCGCCACGCCGTGAATGGCACCCGCGTTCACGGTGTTCGAGAACCAGCCCTGGTCGACCTGCGCCGAGTCGACGTGCCACACCAATAGCCCGCCGTTCTTGGGGCCGGTCGTGCCGCCGGTGAGCACATTGGCGGTGTCAGCTCCTACCGCTTGCTTGTTCTCCAAGAGGAAATACTCACCGCGTGAATTGTCGCCTTGCGGGCGTGGGCGAACCATGAAGACCGTGTCCGACGTTCCTATCGGCCCCACGGTGTAGCTGCCGGCCGCGTCGATCTCCCGAACCGTGACCCAGCCCATCTGTTCCTTCGACCACGCCGAGTAATGGGCTGGACTGGGAAGACTGGTGTACATGCCGGAGCCCATCAGCCCCCATTCACCGATACCTGACGTAGCCCCTCCGGTATCGTACAAGTCCGGCAATCCTAGACCGTGACCCAACTCATGGGCTGACACGCCTATGGCCATGATCTCATCTGTGGCCCGGCAATCGGTGCCGCCAACTCCGGATACCACATAACACGAATCGACGGTGACGCCGTCGTTCGTCGCATACACGCCACCGATGTCACTGAGGGAAAACTTGTGCGCCCAGATTCCGGGACCACGACATTCGCCCCCCAAGACGGGTTGAACGAACTGCACCACGTCTACTACACCGTCGTCGTCACCAGAGTTGGGCACGTTGTCGTCGCCGTCGTTGTCGTACAGCGAGAAGTCGACGCTGTCGTCGAGCGCGGCGAGCGCCTCGCGAAAACCGTCGCCGAAGCGGTCCCTCCCCGTGGGACAATAGAGCGGATTGGAGCTGCCGCACGCGTCGAGGTAATACGTCGCACTGTCGGTAAGCCTGACCCAGCCGAACGCCCGCCCGTCCACCGAGAGCAGGCCGTTGGAGATTTCCTCGTACAACGTGCGCACCGTGTACGGCCTGCCCGTCAGGGGGGGGTCGCTGTAGAAGATCGAGTAGTAACGACTCGCTGCGGGGAGCGTCGAGATGGGACTGTCGTTGAACGCGAAGAGGACCGTCGGCAAGCGCAGCGTGCCCATGACGGAAGCGGCCTGGGCGGCTGCCCCACCCCGCACCGCCGCATTCAGCGCGTCGAACAGGGCCTGGGCCTTGAGCCGGTTCCGGTACCGGATGACGCGTGCAGCCTTCCGCCGCCACACACCATCCTGCGCAAAGTCCAGGCGGACGCCGTCCTCTGTGACGAGGCGCTCCATTCCCACGACTTGCGCTGCCGCCGGGACCGGCCCAGCAAGCAGCAGCGCGGTGCCGGACACGACCCCTGCAAATGCGAGACGACACCAACGATTCCAGGCTCGATCCATACTCCTCCAACGCTATCGAGTGCATTGCGGTATTTACACCGTACCCCGGAGAGCCGATCCGCTCTGTGCGCCGTGACACATGGAGTAGGTGGTCGGTATCGATTCCTCCTCACCGACGCGCGTGGTGGGACTCACTGGCATGCAGCGCCACTGGCGGAACCTTGCATGCAGTCAACTAGAAGCGGATGGAATGGACCAACACCGCGCTCCCCACCTCCACCGCAGCCGGGCTCCGCGATGGCCCAGCGGTCGAAGAACGGCACGCTCCCGGAGTCGCACGGGCTGCAATTCACCTATCGGCCGTCAATGCCAAGGAGCCCCGGGGCCAGGTACATGCCTGCGGCCGCCCCGAAGCAAGCCAGGTCGCGGGCCCTAAGCACCGGCTCCTCAGACGCTTGTGCTGCGGCCGGCTGGGGAGGAGCTAAGCTGGCCAATAGCAAAGATGGCCCACCCGCAGACGGCCTTGTGCCAGGGCATGGCCACAGGTACTATCGTATGGCTCGGAAGCAGGCTTTTCGGGGTCGGCAAGGCTTTGAAACGAAAATTCCCTAATTATTGGAGCTGAGGCTCAGTGAACACCCAGACGCTACAGCACGTCCAGCTCTTCGACAAGTGCAAGAATTTCACCAAGGCTCGCGAAGTTCAGGCTTCGGGATTTTACCCGTATTTCAAGCCCATCTCCGAATCGGAGGACACGGTCGTAATGATCGAGGGCAAACAGCGCATCATGATGGGGTCCAACAACTACCTGGGCCTCACTCATCACCCGAAGGTGCTGGAAGCGTCGCGCAACGCCCTGGAGCGTTACGGGTCGGGTTGTACGGGGAGCCGGTTCCTCAACGGGACGCTCGATCTTCATGAGCAGCTCGAGGCGAGGTTGGCCGATTTCTTGGGCAAAGAAGGCGCGTTGGTGTTTTCCACGGGCTATCAGGCGAACCTCGGCCTCATTTCGTGCCTCGTGGGCCGCGGAGATGTCGTACTGATCGACAAGCTGGATCACGCATCGATCGTCGACGGCGCGAAGATGTCCTACGGACAGACGGACCGGTTCGCCCATGGGAACCTCGCGCAACTGGAACGACTGCTGGAGAAAAACTCAGATCGTGGCATGATGGTGGTGGTTGACGGGGTGTTCTCCATGGAAGGAGACATTGCCGACCTCCCGTCGTTGTTCCGTTTGACGCAGCGCCACGGTGCCGCTCTGGCGGTGGATGACGCGCATGCCATAGGAGTGATCGGCCCGAAGGGTGACGGAACAGCGGCCCATTTCGGCATGGTGGACGAAGTAGACGTGGTCGTCGGTACTTTTTCGAAGTCATTGGCGTCCATCGGCGGTTTTATCGTCGGGTCGGCGGACGTAATTCACTATCTCAAACACAATGCCCGTCCGTTGATTTTTTCGGCGGCGCTGCCACCGGCCAACACAGCGGGCGTGATTGCGGCTCACGAGGTAATGTTGCGGGAGCCCGAGCGCCGCGATGCTCTCTGGGCCAACACCTTACGGCTCCAGAAGGGGCTGACGAGCCTCGGGTTCGATATCGGGCCGTCGGAGACGCCGATCGTGCCGGTGGTGATCGGAACGATGGAGGGCACGTTCATGTTCTGGCGCAGGCTGTTCGACGCGGGTGTGTTCACCAATCCGGTAGTGCCGCCTGCGGTTGGCCCATCAGATTGCCGATTGCGGACCAGCGTGATGGCCACGCACAGCGACGACCAAATCAATTACGTATTGCAGACATTCGCGAAACTGGGGAAAGAGGCGAACATTATTTGACCGGTACTGTTGCCGTGCGGCCGGTGCGCGCGGCTGCCGACCTCAACAGATTCATCGCATTTCCATATCGACTGCATCGAGGGGACCCGCAATGGGTCCCTCCGTTGCGTATGGACATGCGCAAGCTGCTTTCACGCCGGAAGAACCCCTTCTTTCAACATGCGGAAGCCGAGTACTTCCTTGCCAAACGCCGTGGCGGTCGAAGTGCGGAGGTCGTCGGACGGATTGCGGCGATTCACAACCGTGGACACAACGAGTTCCACGAAGACACCGTAGGCTTCTACGGCTTTTTCGAGAGCATCAACGATCAGTCTGTGGCCGACAGCCTGTTCCATGCGGCGGCGAACTGGCTGAAGCAACGGGACCTGACGGTGATGCGCGGGCCCGTATCGTTCTCGACGAACGACGAATGCGGCCTCCTCATCGATGGGTTCGACATGCCACCCGCCGTGCTGACGCCCTACACCCCACCGCACTATGTCGATCTCACAGAGCGGGCCGGTTTTACAAAAGCCAGGGATCTATTTCTATACCACAGCGTCGACGACCAGCTTCCCGAGCGTCTCAGCCGGGGTGCGAAGCTCATTGCCAAGCGAAAGAAGATCACGCTTCGTCCAATCGACATGAAGCGCTTCTCCGAAGAGGTAAAGCTGATCAAGAAAGTCTACAACTCGGCGTGGGAGCGAAACTGGGGTTTCATCCCCATGACCGAAGCCGAGATCGACCATCTGGCAAAAGACCTGAAACCGGTCATCGTATCCGAGTTGGTTGTATTCGCTGAGCGAGAAGGAGAGCTGATCGGTTTCGCGGTAGCGTTGCCGGACCTCAACGTCGCACTCAAGACAAACCCGTCGGGACGCTTGTTTCCGGGCGTCCTGAAGATTCTCTGGAAGACTCGCAAGATCACGCGACTCCGGATAATGTTGTTGGGCGTCGTTCCTGAGTACCGGCGCTACGGGGCCGACGCGCTGATGTACCATTGGATCTGGGACAAAGGATATGCGTTGGGCTACCGGTGGGCCGAGGCCGGCTGGATCCTCGAAGACAACGCCGCGATGAACAACGGTCTCCTCCGGATGGGTTTCGAGCGCTACAAGACGCTGCGGCTCTTCGATCGCCCACTGTGAAGATCTTCGTGACAGGCGGGACCGGGTTCGTTGGCTCGCATCTCGTCGACGCCCTCCTGTCGCGTAGCTACCAAGTAACCTGCCTCGTACGAAACCCGGCGAAGGCCGAACGGATCTTCTCTCACGACAAGCAACCGAAAATCGTAGTAGGAGACCTCAACGACCTCGAAGCATTGGCCCGGGGTTGCGAGCATGTGGACGCTGTCTTTCACGTCGCCGGCCTGACGGCGGCCCGCAACCGGGCCGAGCTTCTCGCGGTGAACGGAAACGCGACACGCACACTCGCCTCGGTGGCAAACGAGACCGCACCCAACCTGCAGCGTTTCGTTTACGTGAGCAGCGTGGCGGCGGCCGGCCCAAGCACCAAGGGAACCCCCCTCCGGGAGCAAGCAGCGACTCGGCCGGTAAGCGATTACGGTTGGAGCAAGCTCGCCGGCGAAGACGCCGTGCGGGCGAGCGGGCTGCCATGGACCATCGTGCGGCCGCCAACGGTTTACGGCCCTCGCGACACCGAGATCCTGAAACTGTTCAAGTTCGCCAAGCTTAGGATCTGCGTCTTCTTCGGTGACGGCTCTCAAGAGTTGTCACTGGTGTACGTAACCGATCTCGTCGATGCCCTGATCAGGAGCCTGTCGCCGGCGACCCAGCAAAAGGTCTTCTTTGCCTGCCATCCGGAGATCTGGACGACCCGAGCCTTTGCAACCGAGATATGCCGGGCGCTCAAGGGGGAGAAAACAGGGCGACCCCGCCCCGCCCTGACGCTTGCCGTTCCGGGGACCCTGGCACGTGGCATATTGTGGACGACAGGGACCGTCGCCGCTCTCCTGCGCCGCGCCACCCTCCTGAACGCGGATAAAGCAAACGAGCTTCTCGCCGAAGCCTGGACGTGTTCTCCGCTAGCGATCATGGAAGCAACAGGCTGGCAACCGACCACCGGCCTAGCCGCCGGCCTGCGACAAACCGCGGATTGGTACAAGAACGCCAAATGGCTTTGAAGTCGGTAGACAAGCTGATTGCGGCGTACCTGGGGTTCGTCACACTAGTCATCGTCTCGCATGGTCGTTTAGAGGACACCGCCATCGCCTGGATGCTGGGCATGCACGTCCTTTTCGGTGTAATGCTGTACCTGTACACTCGCCTTCACGAAACCGACCGCGTTGGACGAACTCTGCACACACTGTATCCCCTCGTCATGCTGTTGCCGCTCTATGCACAGATCGGGCTGCTCAACGCGCCGCTGGGCACCGAGCAGATCCTGGCCCACGATGCGGTCATTCAGGGTTGGGAAGACGCCGTCTTCGGATCACAAATCTCGTACACGTGGATCCGCGAATATCCATCGGTGTTCTGGTCGGGGCTCGTTCATCTGGCGTACTTCTCGTACTACCCGCTCGTCACTCTCGGACCTCCGCTCCTCTTGCTGAAGGGTCGCCACGGTGATGCCAGTGCGGTCGTCCTGGCCACAATAGTCGCCTACCTGGTGTGTTTCGTCACTTTCGTAGCGTACCCGGTTGCCGGCCCGAACTACGCCTTTGCGCACCCGACGGGACCCGTGAGAGAGGTCTGGAGTGCCAGGCTGGTTTACAATGTGCTGGCCTGGGGATCGTCGTTCGGAGCCGCCTTCCCATCGTCTCACGTCGCCGCCAGCACGGCCGCCACGTTGGCGCTGTGGCGCGTGTGGAGACCGCTTGGCACAATCTTCGCCGGCCCGTTGATCTTTCTGATTATCGCCACCGTGTACTGCCAGATGCACTACGGTATCGATGCCGGCTCCGGTTTGGTCGTCGGGATACTGGCGGCTCTCGTGGTACGAAAACGGGCAGCGTAGGGCAGCAGTAGGCCCTACCGCCTGGAACCAGATTATTCGATCGTGAGCGTGGCGACCATCCCCAGCAACTCGTGGGGGGTGCACACATAGGAATACTCTCCCACCGGTGCCCTTTCGAACGAGATCTCATACACGGCGTTGGGTGCCATGAGCAGCTGGCCGTTCATGGGGCCTATGCGGTTTGCCATGGCGGCGTTCAGCACGGCCTCTGCACCGTCGGGTACCTGCCCGGACTTGAACTGCACGTTGTGGGGACCGCCGCTCGCATTGATCCACCGGACGGTGTCCCCAACTTTTATGGTCAACTGGTCCGGGATGTAACGGTACTCACCGGCATCGGTAAGCACCATCTGAACCTCGTGAACCGTTCCGGTGCCACCAGACACGGATGTATCGGCGGCCGCGGCTGCCGCAGCCGACTGCGCCGCCTGCGCGTCGCCGCGACCACCGCAGGCTATGACCGCCAGCACAACCGTCGCCATGAACTTCCGCATTTCGCAATTCCTCCCCAACAACCTCGAAATGTTGATGATCGCAAACCTAACAAAAGCGACCGGGCGTTCTGCATGATCGCTCGACCGCTTGTGAATGGATTCACATAATCTACATTGGTACGTGTGTAACGAAAGTCCCCAATAGAGCTTGCTTTTTAGCGACGAATCCGAGTACTTCGGGCGAGGGTATAATTCGCTGCCCCACAAGGACTTCCGACGACCCGACACCGCGTGCGCCAGGCGGTCGGCGAGCCCCTTGAGAGGCCACGTTTCATTCATGAGGTCCTGATCACCCGAATGCCCGCCCCCCCACCTTGCAAACGACTCGGCCGACATTGTCGGGAACTCGACGTGACGGTCCAGATCTCGGACCTGGAAGACGACGGAAGAACCCTTCAGGACGCTGCTGCCACATGGCTCACCGGTCACACCGAGCGGATCACATGGGGAGATCCTTACATCGCCGACGGGCTGTTGAAGGTCGATGCTACGGTCCACGTACCGTGTCGATATTTGGAGGAGCGCCCGGCCGGTGCCCGATGCCAAGCGTACGGCTATAGAGGGAAAAAACCCCGTTCTACCCAACCGGCAGAGCGGGCCCGGTTGCAGTTCGGCAATGGCCGCTTCTCCATCATACAGCACCGGCTTCGCCGGACCCTCGACCTGCCGTTCGAGGAGCCACCACCCCGCTCACTCCCGGTCCTTCAATCCGACAACCCGTGTGCCACGGCAAATTGCCGAACGGCCGACAACAAGCGCGGGGCAGCCTGTTGCCGCGACCTGACGCTCGAGCTGGACCTGCCGGTTCGAAAGAAACGTCTCGAAGCACTGGTTCGCACCAGAAAATCGCCCTACGTATGTCGAGTGAAGCGGGACGACGACGACACGCTCGACTGCGAGGTCATATCCGCGTGCGGCTATCTCGAAGACGGCAGCGTCAATTGCACGCTCCACGGAAGGGTGCGGTCCAATGGACGGCCCGCAAAGCCGTCGATCTGTACCGACTGGCCTGACGACCTCGAGGAGGACGAGGCCGGTCACCCGGGATGCGTATTATTGGAAGAAGAGGACTAACACCAATCGGGGGGGGGCGTCGTGACCCACATAACGCCCAGCGAAGTCGAGGAAGCAACCCAAGGTAGGTACGAGGTCCTCTCCCTCATTGCCGAGGGGGGAATGGGCGCGGTATTCCTGGCGCGCCACAAGGAGCTGGGCTCTCGGGTAGCCATCAAGATCCTGCCGCCGGATGTGCGCTTCAGCCCGGGCCGCCTGGCGCGCTTCAGACGTGAAGCGTCGCTGTCCGCGCAGATGTCACATCCACATCTCGTACCGACCATCGAGTGCTCTGTGGAGGGGGACCTCGCATATCTGGTCATGCCCTACGTCAACGGAGTACCGCTGGACACATATCTGGAGCAAAGAGGACCCATGTCATACGATGAGCTGAAGAAGCTCATCACGCAGATCGGAAGCGCGCTGACGTTCGCCCACAACCGCGGCATCGTGCACCGGGACATCAAACCGGCCAACATCCTCTTCGAAAAGGATACCGAACGCTGGCTGCTCACCGACTTCGGGATAGCCCACGTCCCCACCGAGACTTCGGCACTGACCCATAGCGGAGCTTCCATCGGCACACCGGCGTACATGGCACCCGAACAGCTCGGCGGCGCGGCCGACGTGGACGGGCGCGCGGATCTCTACTCGCTGGCCGCTGTGGCTGTCGAGGCCCTCACAGGTAGTCGCCCCCAACCCATGGCCGGCGTGACCGAGATTGCCGATGCCGTAGCACGCGCACTCCCGGAGTTGCCGCCGGGGATCGCCCGAGCTCTCACAGCGCCACTAGCCGTGGCACGCGACCAGCGACCCGACACGATCGAGGACTGGCTCAACGCGCTCGATCACCGAGAAAGAAGCAAGCCGCGGATGGTCGGAGCGGGTGTCGCGGCGGCGCTGCTGCTCGGGTGGGCGGGGGTTGCGCTATTTCGTGGAGGAGGGGGCGCCGCGCCGGCCGACAGCAAGCCGATGCTGGTGGTCCTGCCTTTCGCCGTGTCGGGAACCGACGCCGGAATCGACCTGGACTCCGTGTTGCCGCAGGCGTTCACATGGCAACTTCAGACTCTACCGGACTACAGAATTATTCAGCCCTCCGCCGTAAGGTCGCCACCCATTGTCCGCCGCTTTGGAAGAGGGCCTTACGGGCCCGATACGGTCGCCGCCGTAGCCGAGGCCGTTCGGGCAGACCAGGCAGTGGTGGGCACGGTCGACATGAGTGATGGCACATTGACCATGCGGATCCAGGTATATGACGTAACTGATCGCGAGATCATAGCAGGCGCCACCGCTGTGGGTCCGCCCGACAGTCTTCATGCCCTCGTCAGCGAACTGGTGGTCGACGCCTTCGCGTCGCGCTTGGCCCGGCAACTCACCGGCTGGAAACCATCCCTTCCTAGGGGCCTTCCGGCCGTCACCGCGTATTTCGAGGGAGACCGGGCATTTCGCCGAGGCGCATATGCACAGGCAATAGAGCGTTTCGACCGCGTGATCCAGATCGATTCATCGTATGCGCCAGCTTACCTCAAGCGAATGTTGGCCCTGGTACTCGAGGTGGAACCGACGCAGACCGGCCCCGCCCTCCGCTCTGCACTGGACGCCGCCATGCGCTATCGGAACACGCTCGATCCGGCATCGGCGCGACTCCTCGAGGGCTATGAGATATTGCTCACCCAAGGAGACATCCACCGGACAGAGCAAGTCTTCCAGCAAGTCGTGGACGAACATCCCGACGCGGTAGACGTCTGGTTCTCACTCGGTCTACTTCGATTGAAGTTCGCGTCGCTCATGGGATCGACGATTCCGGCTGCCAGGGGTGCACTCCAACAAGCTGTGACACGCGATCCAAGCTTTGCGGCGGCCATCGCACAGCTCGCTATCATCGCCGTTTTGGAGGACGACGACGCAACGGCTCAGCGCTACATGGCCGATTACCTCGCCCTCGACAGTACATCCAGCACGGCCGAGTTTGTGAGAGTTGCCGACACATTGCTCTATCGCCAGGAGCATGCTGCGCGAATCCTCGCAACCTTCCCGTCGCGATCGAGCCGGGTGCTCGAGAACATCGCCATCCCGGCCGGTGAGCTCCGGCAACTCGGAAACGGAACACGTCCCTTTGCCACGGCGGCAATTGAGGCGCTGATGAACCGGGCTGCCACTCCCGAAGAACTCACCATAACGTTTCGCATGCGCATGTCGGTGCACTTGGGATCGGGGCGAATCGCGCAAGCCCGGGAGCTGATTCGAGAAGGACCTCGGAGGGGTGTACCTCGAGATGAGATCGACCGCTGGATAGTGCTCTCTGCCGCCACCGACCTGGAGGAGCCGCTCGCACCGAACGAAACCGCGCTGGCCGCAAGCCGTTTGGTCCGGGCCGATGACGAGCCATTCGTTTCCGCTTGGGTCGCCGCCCGCTGGGCGCGTCTCGCCGGCGTTGACAAGACCATTTACGAGCGGCGATTGGCCGACCTTGCCGCATCCGATATCGAACTCACACCAATAGAGCAAAGCCTGCTGGACGACTTGGGGGCACTCGACTATCTCGCAGCCGACGACACCGCCCAGGCAATCGTCAGCTGGCGCGGTGCGACCCTTCGTTTCGCCATCGACGGCGTGACCTTCGGACTCGTCAATTCGCTCTGGCCACTCCGCTTGGCTCTCGGCCGCGCCGCGCTGGCTACGGGAGACGCGGGCCTTGCTCTTGAAGAGGTGGGTACTTTCGGACGGATGGCCGGGTTCGTCGATCAGGCCGCGTGGCTACCGGCGATGACGCTCCAGGCCGAGGCGGCGCTGGCCACGGGTGATGTCAACCTGGCCATAAATGCCTATTCCGACATGCACCGCATCCTGGGTTTCGCCGGAGAGGAGCGGGCGGCTCAGCGTGACTCGATTGCGCAGCTCATCCTGGAACTGCGCAACTAGTCCCGAGATGCCCCCTCACATTGAACGACCTCACTGATAACTTCCCGCTCGGCCGAGAGAACTCCACAGCCCGAGGCACAAAAAAATGACCGACCCAGTACGAGTTCCCGAGATCACTCCTGAGGAACTCATCGAGACCGGAGAGGGAATCCAGGTGCTCGACGTCCGGGCGCCGCACCGCTTGGCGGACGGTCACATTGACCTGCTCCCCGAGGACCGCTTCTTCAACATGGCCGGCTCGCAGGTCATCGCGTTGCAGGACTTGGGCGAAATCGGGATCGACAAGGGCCGCCCCGTGGCGGCCGTATGTGGACCGAGCCGCGGACCTCGGCGCCAAGGTGATCGGCGTGGCCGACACCCACGTCCACGCTGACTACATCAGCGGCGCCCCCGACCTGGCCAGCACCCTGAACATTGCCTACTACCTTCACCCCGCAGACAACAGGCACGTCTACGAGGGCACTCCCGGCAAGCTCAAAATCTCAGAGTTGGAAGACGGCACGACGATCACTGTAGGCCGGGCTGCGATCAGGGCGTTCCACACCCCCGGCCACACGGAGGGCAGCACCACATACCTGGTGGGCGATGCTGCCGCCTTCACCGGGGATTTTCTGTTCGTCAAATCGCTGGGCCGGCCCGATCTCGGCGGCAAGGTGGACGAATGGACCGCCCTGCTCTGGAAGAGTGTCCAAGCAGCCAAAGAGACCCTTCCTCCCGACGCCATGATCTACCCCGCGCATTACTCGTCCGATGCCGAACGACAAGAGGACCGAATGGTTGGCGGGGGGTTCGAAGCGGTCTGCCAATCCAATGAGCCGCTGCAAATGAAAACCGAGGAGGAGTTCACCGAATGGGTGAAATCCCGGGTCTCCAGTTTCTCGGGAGCCTACCGGAAGATGAAAGTCATCAACGTAGGTCTGCTCGCAGTGAGCCCCGAGGAGGCAGATGAGCTGGAGGCGGGGAAGGCGGAGTGCGCGGTCGGGTGAAGAGGGGAGACAGGAGGCATATCGGCCACCGTCAGCCTGTCTTTTCCCTCCCTCCTCCCTCCTCCCCCCCAAGACCTGTGCAAGTCCTCAGCCGTCAGACGTCCTCACAGTTAGACCCCCAACTGTGAGGACCCGATGAGGACGATATCAGCCGCTGTAACGCTGATCCTACTGGCCGGCTCCGGGCCGCTGGCGGCGCAGGGGTGGATCGAGCCGGCCCCGCACATTCTAGGCGGTGGCGTCTCCAAAGTACGGACCGCGGTGCACGTGTCCGTGACCGGCCGTATAGCCCTGGTCGAGGTAGAGGAGTGGTTCCGGAACGACGGCAGGATTCTGGGAGAGGGTGACTACCTCTATCCCCTGCCGGGAGAAGCGGTGTTCACCAACTTCTCGTTATTCCAAGGAGACCAGGAACTTCGTGGCGAGACGATGGAGGCGAACCAGGCCAGGGTGATCTACGAAGAAATCGTGCGGAAGAAGCGCGACCCCGCCCTGATCGAGCTGGTCGGTCACGGGTTGATCAGAGCGAGGGTGTTTCCCATCAATCCCGGTGAAACGCGCAAGATCACCCTGCGATACACCCAAGTCATGAACCGGGCCGGCGATGCCCTGCAATTCCGTTATGCCGCCGGCTCGCAACGGGCCGTCACTTCCCTGCCGTTGCGGGACGGTGCTCCCATCCGTCGCAACCAGAGTGGCACCGTACCACTTTCGTTCGTGTTGACCGTCGAAGATGGTGCCGCGTTCCGCGACCCGTTCTCGCCCACACATCGCGTTCGCATTGAGCGAGAAGACGGGACCCTTAGAGTGCGACCGGAAGGGCACTTGGTCGGCAATTTCGCGCTGTTTCTGCCGCTGGCACGCGGGTTCGTCGGGGTTACGCTGGCGATGCACAAGCCATCCCACGAGGACGGATATTTCATGCTGACGCTGTCGCCCGGGAATGCGGACGGCGCCGTAGAGCCCCGCGACATCACCGTGGTTCTCGACGTTTCGGGATCGATGTCCAGCGAGAAGCTCGATCAGGCCAAGGCCGCCTTGCGGCAACTTCTCGGTTCTCTCGACGCGAGAGACCGCTTCCGTCTGATCGCGTTCAGCAACACCATCACTACTCAGAGCGAGGGTTGGACCCGGGCGACGCGGCGGAACCTACGTGAGGCGCGGCGTTGGGTGGACGGGCTCCACGCGAACGGCGGGACCAACATCGCCGGAGCGCTGGAGGAGGCGTTCAGACTTTCGAGCCCCACGAGACGTCTCCCCTTGGTGCTGTTCCTGACCGACGGCATTCCGTCCGTGGGAGAGCAGGATCCCGAAAGAATAGCGCAGCAGGCCGAATCGGCCCGCGGCCGCACGAGGGTATTCGCCTTTGGCGTTGGTTATGACGTGAACACCTACCTTCTCGATCGCCTCACCGCTGCCGGGCGTGGAGCCACCGAGTATGTGGAGCCGACAGAGGACGTCGAGCAAGCAGTCGGAGCTTTGGCGGCGAAAATTCAGCACCCGGTGCTCACCGATCTGGAACTCGGTAACGCGCCGGTGCGCCTGACCGAGATCTATCCGCTGCAACTCCCCGATCTCTTTTCCGGCGAAGAGTTGATCGTGTTCGGACGATATGAAGCCATCGACCAGGACCGCCGTGGCACGCTGGCGATGCGTGGACAGCGAACGGGCCGCACCGAGCGATTCTCCACGAACGTGGAGTTCCCCGCTCATGAACTCGGCAACGATTTCATCCCGCGGCTCTGGGCATCCAGAAAGCTGGGACACCTGACGCGCCAGATTCGCATCGAGGGTCATAGCGCCACCCTAGAGCGGGAGATTCGCGAGACGGCGCTGCGGTACGGCTTGCTCAGCGAGTACACGTCGTACCTGGTGCAAGAGAGGGAAGTCGCGGCTCTCGACGCGCGGCTTGGGCAAATGCGGCGCGACCAGGCTGTGGCCCAACCTGCGATGAAGAGCGTTGCCTCCGGCATCATGGTCGCAGATTCCTTCGCCGCCCGATCCAGAGGCGTAGGTGGTGCCGTGGGCCGTCTCGCCGTCCAGGCGTCGAAGCAAAGCCGCGTGCGGCGTGAGATCGCCCTCGAGGCGGATCTGAACGAAATGGAAGAGCGCGCGGCAGGGGCAAACGACGAGGACGCCAAGGTCGCCGCGGGAAGAATGTTCGTGCTTCGCGACAGTGTATGGACGGATGTCACGCATCACGATTCCCTGTCCGTCGTGGAGATCGAGGCGTACAGCACGACCTACTTCGAGCTGTTGCGGTCATTGCCCGAGTTGGAGCGGGTGTTCAAGGTGTTCGACAACGTCCTCGTGGCGGGTGCAAGCACCAGCATCAAGATCGTCTCGACCAACGCCCCTGCAGTTCTGGGCGCCGCACTCGAGCGGCTGGTGCGCGAGTTCCGGGGACGCTAAGCTATCCCTGTGGCTGTCGATTGGGCTGACGTGTACCGTCGAACGTATCAGGACCTGGTTCGCTTCCTTCACCGAATGGTGTGGGATGCGGACCGGGCCCACGACTTGGCGCAGGAGGCATTCGCCAGGGCGTTGGGACAATCGCCCGATAACCCTCGGGCGTGGGTCTTCCGCGTGGCGTCGAACCTGGCCAACGATGAGGCCCGCTCGGCGATCCGGCGCCGGAAGCACCTGGTCCTGATCAAGGGAGAGGCCGAGGCACGACAAGAGGCCGCTCCCGATCCGCAGGATCAACTCGAGCAGCAGGAGCGCGTCGAAGCCGTTCGCAAGGCGCTCGACCAGTTGGGCGAGCGAGACAGAGAAGCCCTGTTGCTGTGGGACGCCGGGCTGAACTACCAGGATATCGCGGCAGCCACCGGGCTCGCCGCTGGGGCAGTAGGCACGACTTTGGCACGCGCACGCCGCCGACTGGTGGAAGCACATGATGCATTGGAGAAACGCCATGTCGCACGTAAATGAAGGACAGATTCACGCATATCTCGATCGCCAACTCGAGTTCGCCGATCAAGCAGCTCGAGAGCGTTTCGAGACGCATGTTGCGGAGTGTTCTGACTGTACCGTGCTTCTCAACGAGGCGCGTGCCATTCATGCCCGAGCCACTGGCATGCTAGGTGACAGCCAGCCGGCAGTCGCGGACATACCGTCGTTTGAGGCAGTGGTGACCCGGGCAAGCGAGAGGTCAGCAAGATGGGCCACAGTCAAGACGCTCAATCGTACGCGCGCCCTGGCGTGGGCTGCGAGCATCATCGTCGCCGTTGCGGTCGGCTGGTATGCACGCGTCTCGACGACGCGGTCACCGCAGGTGGAGAGGGATCGGTTTGATCTCGACGAACCTGTGGCCGCGCTGGCTGAGGATCAGGGTGCGGAGTTGGAAGCCGTGGCGGGGGCCGGGGCGGCGACCTCGGACCTGGCCGGTGGTGCACAGCCAGCCGCACCCACACTTGCGACGCCTGAGGCCGCACGCGTTCTGGTTGCGCCGACCTTACAGCAAGCGGCCGGCCGGGGCGCCGCCGGAGCCGGGGCAGCAACGGAGGAGGAGAGCCGCGTTGCCCTGCCGGTTGAAAAACAGCGGGTTGTAGCCGACGAACTCACCGCCAAAGCTGTGACACGAACTCTAGCGGACAGCGCACGGGCCGAGGTGCCGGCCGAAGCACGCCGTGTCCGCCGAGATGCGCCGGCCGCACGGAAACGCGCTCGCGAATTGGCAGAACCAGATCTCTTCGCTGCGGTGGAAGCTCCGGCCCCAACAGATGATCTCCGGTGGATCGTCGTGTCGCGGGACGAAGCGGAACGGAGCATCGAAAGGAGGTTGCTGCTGGTTGGCGGGTTGGACGTCGTGGAAATATCGATCGCGGCAACCGAACCGAGAGCGAGCGTGCGCGTCGTCCAGCTACTGCCCTCGGGAGACTCACTGGAGATCGTGCAGCAGCCGACGACCCCTGAAGTGGACCGAGTGGCTGGCGTGCTGGAGCCCCGACTTCAGGACGCCCGGGCCGAGCAGGAGGCAGCGGCGAACGAAAGAGAGATCTCCTCCGTGAGCGTCATTCATGGGGATGTGGTCGTGGAAATGCGCGGAAGGATTCCCAGCGATTCTCTAAGGGTATTACTCTCCCGACTCCGCTAGGCGGCGCGTTCGAATTAGGTCGGCCACCACCGACACGGCGATTTCGCCGGGCGTATCGGCTCCTATCTCCAGGCCGATGGGCGACTTGACGCGCTCCAGCGCTTCCGTCGCCTGCGAGAACCTTCCAAATCACGAACCGCTTGCGCTTGCTGCCCAACATGCCGACATAGCGGGCACGCGATCCGGCAGTACGCTGGATGATGTTGGCGTCGTAGCTGTGTCCTCTGGTCGTTGCCAGGATGTAGTCGTCTTCGTCGATGGTGAGGTCGTCCAGAACGGAATTGAAATCGCCTACTACGATCTCGTGGGCTTCAGGCACCCTGTCTTTGTTGGCGAAGTCTTCTCTATCGTCCGTGATCACCACATGGAATCCCGCATCCGCCGCGACCCGCGCAATCGCGGCGCCGATGTGACCTGCACCGAAGATGATCACTCTCGGCATGCGTGGTATCCATTCTACGAAGACCGAGTGCTCCTCATCCACCAGCACGCCACCCGACCGTCCTTCGCAGGCCCCGGCCAGTGCCACCATGCGCTCGCCGGTTCCCACCACCACACGACGCCGGTCGACCAGCGCTACTTTCTCGGGCCCACCATTCCATTTCAATCCGGTGAGAACCGTCACCGTCGACCGTGCGGCGATACCGGTAGCTACCGCCTCGAACAGCCGTGCCATCTCGGCCGAGGGAAAGACCGGCTCCAAGAACAGGTCCACCGTACCTCCGCAAGAGAGGCCGATATCGCCGACTGTGTCCGCATTGAGAGTGTGACGGGCGAAGCCTGGTGTTCCCTGCTCCAACGTCTCGAGCGCTTGCCTCACGACGTCCGCCTCGACGCATCCGCCGCCGACTGTGCCGCAGCGCCGTCCCTCGGCGGTGACGAGCATCTTCGCGTCTGAGGCCATCGGAAGCGAGCCACGCTGCCGTGCCACCGTTGCCACGGCCGCCGGAGTAGCGCTCCTGGCGAGTCGTGCGGCTTCCGCCCAGAGTTCGGCGTCTCCCGTCATGCCGGGGGCAAATCTTCGAGCCGGGCCACGGCTCTTTGCACGAGAATCGCTGCGTCCATAGCAATACCTTCCACATCCCAATCTACACTAATACATACCTTCCCGCCTTCTCGTATCGATAGCGGCCACCTTGGCTAGTGATGAACCTCCATCTTCTCGGCACGCATGGTGAGCCGCGGGCTGATCATCGGGAGCGACCGGGCGAACAAAGCGTAGGTAGTGAGAAACAATCCCAAGAAACCGAGCGACACACCGATCTCCGGCAATCCTATCATAGGACTGTCGATCAGCGACGGTTGGACCAACAAGTAGCGCTCGAGCCAGAAGCCGACGATGCTGACCGTCAGAAAGGTCGTGAAGGTGAAAATCGTGGTTTTCGATTTTACCCAGATCAATCCCCAGAACGGGATGAAGAACACCAGGACCCCAACCGTGATCGAGAGCGGCCGCCAGTCGCCCCACAACCGCCAGAACACGAAACTCGTCTCCTCCGGCAGGTTCCCGTACCAGATGACCAGGAGTTGGCTGTACATCAGATAGGCCCAGAAGATCGAGAAGCCGAATACCAGCTTGCCGATGTCGTGGAACTGGTGATGGTGGATGATAGCGTGCAAGCCCATCTTCTTCCGCCAATAGACCGTCATCAACCCGATCACGGTCAGCCCGGTCAAGAACGCTCCCATGAAGAAGAATGCCCCAAACAGGTTGCTGATCCAGTACGGCGCCAGCGACATGATGAGGTCAAACGCGATGACCGTGAACAGATAGGCATAGGCCAGGATCAGTATCGGTGCGAGGCGCCCGATGCGGGCGTCGTTCCTGGCCACCTGGTCGGGCGTACCGGTGAAGTCGCCGGCGATCCTTTCATAGAGACGTCGGCGCCAGCCGGACACATGGTGCGCCAGCTCTGCGACGTCGGGTTTGATGTCGTGATACACCAACGCGATCGTCAGGCCGAACACAACCAGCAACGAGATCAGGTCCCTGGTAAACACCCACGGCACCGTGAGCCATAGGCCCCGAGCGGGCGTCGGGTGCTCGATCCACGGGAACAGCTCGTTACGTCCGAGGAAGAGGATGAAAAAGCAGATCAACGATACGGGCAGGAAGGACACCGTCGCCTCCGCAAAGCGGATGATCGCACCGCTCCACCGACTCTTCACCACTTTTTGTATTGCGGCGAAGACGTTCGCCCCCACCGTGATGCCGGTGAAAAACAGGAAGTTCACAAGGAAGATGCGCCAACCGCGGGCGGGGTCGTCGCCCGTGATCTGCAGCACGAAGAGGGTCAGGCCCACGATCGCCAGGAAGAGCCCCGCCGTGAGCATACGGCCGGCCGGTGCTTGGGTGCCCCTGCGGAACAGCTCCTGATGACTCTCGTCGCTCATTGGGCGGTCCCCTGCAAGAGACGGATGTAATTCACGATGTGCCATCGGTCGTCGCCGCGGACACGGTGGCGATATCGGCTCATCAGTCCTCTTCCACTCAGGATGACCGCAAAGATGTATCCATCCGTGTAACGCCGTACTTGTTGCGTCACGAGGGACGGGATCAATCCGCCCATGACGCTGTCGATGGGCCCGTCACCACCGCCCTGAAATCCATGACACAGTGCACAGAAGATGTCGTACCGGTCACGGCCTCTCTCCAGCGACTCGGCGGTCTGGAGGACCGGATTTTGAAAACGCCGTCCCAGGGCTCGAACGTTCGCGGGTGTTTGTGCGAGCTGTGCAGGCGGCACCACCGGATCCCCACCGGTCACCGGCACAGTTCCCTCAACCGGTTGCCGGCAATCGGGCCGGTCTTCGGCGCACCACGACTTGAGCGGCGGGATGGCGACGTGATCGTACATGCCGGTGAACCACGGCACCGACGCTATTATGTCGTCCGGTCCGGGCGCCCGGCGCCAGTCTTCGACGGAACAACCCGCCAGGAGCAGGCAGGAAGCCAGGAGAGAGGTGCTAACCGATCTCAACCTTCACCTCCGTCGCTCCCGCTGCTGTGAGTAGCTGTTCGACGGCCGGCCGTCGCTCCACCGGGCATGGCACGAAGATGCCGATGTGATCGTCACTGAACCGGCCGTCAAAAGGCCCGCGCTGATTGGTACGCCATGCATGGAACGCCAATCCGGCAAGCGTCGACAGCGCTCCGAACAGAATCGTCAGCTCGAACATGATGATGATGTACGGAAGGACCGAGCCGATCGGCTTACCGCCGACAACCGTAGGATAGTCGTACGACATCCACATCGTCATGGCGAATCCGGTCACGAGGCCTGTGAGCCCGCCGAACAGCGTCCACAGCCGTACCGGGCTCACACGATGGGCTACCGCCTCGAGGATTTCTTCGTTGGGCGTGGGCGAGTACACGGTGAAATCGTCGTACCCGTTTTGTTTCAGGGCTCCAATCGCCTCCGTGGCGGAGTCGATATGCCGGTAGGCAGCGAGGATGCCTCCAGGACTGGCTTTCATGACGCCCTTTTCCTGGGCATGGGAATGATCTCCTTCACCTCGGCAATGGACACGGTGGGGAAGTTCTTCGCGAACAGTAGGAACCACATGAAGAACCACGCGAAGCTACCTGAAAGGATAGCCCAGTCCACCCACGACGGGGTGTAGTGGCCCATCGCATATGGTTCGTACTCAAAGGACAGCGACACCACGATGATGACGAAGCGTTCAAACCACATTCCGAGGTTGACGAATAATGAAAGGACCAACAGCGCCGGAATACAGCGGCGGATTTTCTTGAACCACAGTAAAAACGGCAAGAACCCGTTGCAGATGATCATGGTCCAGCTCGCCCACCAGTAGTCACCGAATGCACGGTTCCAGAACGCCGCCCTCTCGAAGACGTTTCCGCTGTACCACGCCATGAAGTATTCGACGACGTATGCGTAACCCACGATCATACCCGTCAAAAGCAGAAGCTTGGCAAGGTTCTCGAAGTGATCGGTTGTGATATACCGCTCGACCCTGAACACCCTCCGCAGCGGAATAAGCAGCGTGATCACCAACGCGACGCCGGAATAAATGGCCCCCGCCACAAAATACGGCGCAAAGATCGTGGCGTGCCAACCCGGCACGATTGCCATGGCGAAGTCCCAGGACACCACGCTGTGCACGGAGAGCACCAACGGCGTCGCCAGCGCGGCGAGATACAGGTAGGCTCGCGTGTAGTGGCGCCACTGCTGGTCGGTGCCTCGCCAGTTCAACGCCGTGATGGTGTAAAACTTCTTGCGCCATCCCGTCGCCTTGTCACGAACGGCTGCGATGTCGGGAATGAGCCCCAGGATCAAGAAGCACGTGCTCACAATGAAGTACGTACCGATGGCAAACAGGTCCCATACCAGAGGCGACTTGAAATTCACCCACAGCATCCGCTGGTTCGGATAGGGAATCAACCAGTAGGCATACCACAAACGTCCCACGTGGATCAACGGGAAGAGTGCGGCCGTCATCACGGCAAACACCGTCATCGCTTCGGCGGTGCGATAGACTGCGGTGCGCCATGCAGAACGAAACAGGAACAGGATCGCCGAGATCAGCGTGCCGGAGTGAGCTATACCCACCCAGAACACGAATGTGGTGATGTACACGCCCCACATTACGGGAGGAGTGTAGCCCGCCACGCCAAGCCCCATCCTGATCTGGTAGAGAAGAGCGCCGAACCCGATCAGCAGGATCGTTATGACGAACGCGAGCAGGCCGTAGTAGACCTTGGTCGGGTTCCCCAGCGTTGCCGCAACGTCGCGGGTGACATCCGCATAAGTGGGATGGCTCGCAGGCATGGCGTCCGGCAGTGCCGTAGTCGCCATACCGGTTACGCGTCCACCGCGTTCCGTACCCGCATAAGATACGCAACTCCCGGGTCTGTGTTCAGACCCTCCAGAACCCTGTAGCTCAACTCGTTGCGGTGCCAACGAGAAACCGCCGAGTTGGGATCGTTCAAGTCGCCAAACGTAATGGCCTCTGCCGGACAGGACTGCTGGCAGGCCGTCAAGATCTCTCCATCCACCAACTCCCGATCTGCAAGTACCGCCTGATTCTGCTTGTCGCGAATCCGCTGTACGCAGAAGGTGCACTTCTCCATGACACCCTTGGTGCGCACCGTGACGTCCGGGTTGAGCTGGAGCCGAAGCGGCTCGGGAAATGCAAAGGCTGGATCGTTCTCGGCGCTGTGGTCAAACCAGTTGAAATACCGGACCTTGTAGGGACAGTTATTGCTGCAGTACCTCGTACCGATACAGCGGTTGTATATCTGCGCGTTGAGTCCGTCCGGCGTGCGATACGCGGCGAACACCGGACACACCGGCTCGCACGGCGCACGACCACAGTGCTGGCACATCATCGGGAGGATTTCGACCGCGAACGGCTCGTCATCCTCGCCACCTTTCCAGTAGCGTTCGATCCGCAGCCATGACATCTCACGCCCGCGCTGGACACCCAGCTTACCCACCACGGGAATGTTGTTCTCGGCGTAACACGCCGTCACGCACGCGCTGCATCCGGTACAACGGGTGAGGTCTATTCCTAGCCCCCAGCGCGGGTGTTCGCCGGCGTAGTTGCCGCGCGTCAACTCCCTTTCCTGAGCGGCCTGCCATTCCTCCAGCACGCGCTCGATCTTCTCAGGCACTTCGGCTGCGTGCTCGACATGGAAGGGATGAGCCTCCCCAGCCCGGACTTCTTCGAAGGTGGTGCTCTGAGCGATCCCCCGCCCCATCTGCCGCTTCTTGCCGGCCGGCGACGCAAGCACCTCATGCTCGCCCGTGTTCCGAATCGTCACCTTTTGATAGTGGGACAAGCCGCCGAACTCGGTGGGCTCGCTGCTCAACAGGGCGTAGACGTTGGCACCGCGACCTTGAGCGTATCGACCCAACTCGGAATGGCCCTGCCCGAGCGCCATGGCCACTACGTCCCGGCGCACTCCCGGATAGAGAAAGGCGGGAGCCACCGCCGTTCCAGCCGCGGACGTCACCTCAACGAAATCACCCTCGGCGATCCCGTATTCCGCAGCCGTTGCGGGATGGATTTCCACCCACGAACCCCATGTGATCTTGGAAACCGGGTCGGGCAGCTCCTGCAGCCACGGCCGATTCGCCCCCCGGCCGTCAAAGAAGACCGGAGATGGATAGGCAATGAGCGTCAGATCGCCCGACCCCGTCTCCTCGGAGCCGGACCATGGGACAAAGCTCAGCCGGCCTACGTTGCGGTCCAATCGCGGCACCCGACTCGGCTCCGGCTGATAGACACCACCCGCCTGGAGGGAAGCGGCCCAAAAATCGTCGAACGGCATCCCACGACCACCGAGCTGGTTCTGACGCGCGCGCCACGCGTCTTGGAGGTAGTCCTTATATATCTGCGTGGAGAATCTGCGTGCCACGTCCCCGCCCCCGCCCCCACCCATCTGGCTCGCCAGGGCCAGCAATACATCGCCGGTTTGACGGGTATCGAACACCGGCTGCATGACCGGCTGTTGCAGGAGATACGTCCCCGCGCGCGGCTCGAAATCATTCCACTGCTCCAACGGATCGTGATCGGGAAGTATCAAGTCTGCGTGCGCGGCCGTCTCGTCGATCACGCGCGCAAAGCTCACCTTGAAGCCAACCTGGCCCAGCGCCTCGACGAAACCCAGCCCGGGAGGAGCACTGTATGCCGGATTTGCACCGTGGACGAAGAGCACGTCTACGGCACCGTCACGCATGCGCTGCGTGAGGTCGGACAAACCACGATAGGTAGAGCCGGCAGACGGATCGGGGTTCGAACCGAACGCCACCGTGCGCCCGATGTTTCCGGCGACGTAGTTCAGGATGTTGACGGCTGCCGCCGTCCCATGCGCCTGATCGTGCTGGTTGCCCATGCCACCGGCAACGGCAAGACTCGGCCTCTCGGCGAAATCCGCCGCCAGCCGTCGGATCGTCTCCGCCGGCACTCCACACACCCCCGACGCGCCTTCCGGATCGTACCCGCCCAGCAACTGGCGCACACGAAACACATCCGACGGTGCATTGTCACCGTGGTCGGTCAGAACCACGTTGGCGATCGCCAGTGCCAGGATAGCCTCGGTACCCAGGTTGGGGGCAATCCATTCGTCGGCGTTGATGCCGCTCATGCTCATGCGCGGCTCGACGTGGACGTAGCGGCCCATCCCGTCTTCGCTCAGGCTGTGTCCCACCGCAAACTCCCGGGTGTTCTGAACGGGATTCATCCACGTCTCGAGGAAGTCCGTTCCGAAGGACAAGACGTAGCGTGCCTCCGCAAACCGATACGATGGCAACGCGTTCACGCCGAACACCTGCTGGTTGGCGTATCTCAACGCCTCGTAGCCAAACGGCTCAAACACCAACCGGCCCTGCGAGCCGAGGGCCGACAACCACTCGTTGACCAGCCGATCGAAGGAGCCTGATTCATTGCCGGTCACGAACACGATGCGGTCGCCGGAAACCTGTCCCAGATGCTCCACCACCCGCGCGTAGGCATCCTCCCACGAAATCGGCTGGAACCCGCCGTCCGCCCCCCGCTCCATCGGACCGCGGACACGATCCGGGTTGTAGAGCCCCTGGAGCGAGGCCTGGCCCCGAGCGCACAACCCGCCGGCGTTGAAAGGACTGTCAGGGTTCCCCTCGACCTTCACCGCGCGGCCTTCGCGAACACGGACGTGCATACCACAACCTGCCGGGCATTCGCGACACGTGCTCGCGTAATACGTAGCTATGCCGGGAATCTGGTTCTCGGGGGGCACGAGGTAGGGAATGAGCTTTTCGGGGGCGTCCGTGGAGCACCCCACCGCCGCCGCGCCTCCGCTCGTCACGCCGAGAACCTTCAGGAATCGTCTACGGTCCATCTGCTTGGCCATTAGCGATCACCTAATAGTGACAGGCGGTGCAGTCCGTGGTGGCCTCTTCCTTCTCATGACACTCGAGGCACCACCCCATCTTCAGCGATGAGAACTGATATACCTGCGGCATGCGCTCCACCTCACCGTGACAGTCCTGGCATTTGATCCCGGCGTCGGACATGACATGCCGCATATGCGGGAAGCGTACGAACGAAGGAAGCTTGTGTACCTCAACCCACTCAATGGGTCGTCGCTCACTAGCAGCTTCTCGGAGCTTCGCAACCTCGGGGTTGCCGCCGCCCACGAGCAGGTGACACCCCATGCACGCGTCGAGACTCGGGAGTCCAGGACTCGAACTCACCTCAGCCGCGTAATGGCAATACCGACAGTCCATCTCGTATTGCCCCGCGTGAACGTCATGCCTGTAGAAAATTGGTTGAACCGGGCCCGGTAAACCGGCCGTATCGACATCCACCGGGGCGATGAATCGCTCCGGTGGCTGATCGCTCTGTTGTGCTTGGACTGCGTGAAAGGCCACGTAGAACGCCACTCCAACCAAGGCGAGCACGGCGATACCCCTTGCCACCGGCAACACTCTTCCTATCATCGCTCCCCTTGTGGGGCGGCAAGTCAGCTGCTTCTGCTGCCACCTCTGGTGCGACAGCTACATCAATACCGAATTTCGAGCAACGAATGCGGTCGCGAAGGACTTAGTGAAAAACTTCACATGCGACCGCCTGACAAAAATTACTCTAATGTTTCCGTAACACAAGCGCCGTTCCGCTCAGATTGCGCGACCGTGATTAGCCTGTTCAGCGGCGGCAATCAAGCACTGAGAGGGGAGAGGCCGGCATCAGTCGAACTCGAACAAGAGCCCCATGCTGTCGCCGGGTTTGAATTCCGGCGCGGCGTCAGGGACGCACATCCTTCCCGATCCGCTCATCGTGAGGTTCACGAGATCTGTGCCGGGGTCGTACCACCTGTCCGAAGGCTCCAAATCAGTGGGATACACGCACCCTGCGTGTGCGGCCACCGCGAGAGCCGCTTGCGCACCAACGCCTGTTTCGGGCATGGTTCCCACCCACAGCCTTGCGCCGGAGGCTACACCACGCGCGTACACTCGGCAGGTCTCCTCCAAGCCACCCAAACGCTGGACCTTGAGATTCCAGATCAGGGGCCCGTCCATCTCCACCACCTGCCTGGCAGCATCATCTGAAACCAGAGACTCGTCGAGACAGACGGGAGTGTGCGACTCGTTGTTCTGCACCGTAGCGTCCCAGAGAGCCTCCTCCGGAAACGGCTGCTCGATGAACAAAAGGCCGAGGTCGTCGAGTGCTGCGAGGTCTTCCTTGTGGCCCGCTCGGTCATAGGCGCCGTTCGCGTCGACCCACATTGGCACCTTTGCGCCTTCGGACTGCAACACCCTGCGGGCCGCGAGCACCGGATCACGATCCCACCCAGGACGAATCTTGAGCTTCACTCTTTGGTACCCACGGCGGACGGCGGTCCGCACCTCGTTCTCGAGAACCGCCAGATCTTCGTTAGCCGGGATTCCGATGGCCACGCCGCAGGCAACGGAGTCCGATGGCCGGAGATCTTCGCCCGCCACCCCCAATTCGCGCAATCGCCGGTTGACCAACCGGGCGAGGGACTCTCCCCTCATGCGCGCCACCAGGTCCCACCACGCTGTATCCACCCCGGCACGCGCCATCCTATTACCGCGAACGCCGTCGGTCAACAACTCCAGGAGCGCTTCCGGCTTCTGGATTTCTCGACCGACGACCCGAGGCAATAACGTCTCGCGAAGACACGCCTTGACGGAGGAGATGGTTTCAGCGGAATAAAACGGGAACTCAAACGGCGCCGATTCTCCATAGCCGCACACACCGGACCGGTCCACCAACTCGATGATGAGGGACCTGCGTACTGACATCGACCCACCGGAGATCGTAAACGCAACGCGAAGGGGCAACGCCACCTCGTACACTCGAACACGCTCGATCACGACTTCATGCATGTCCAAGTCCGATCACGTTGTGGAATTGCAGCAATCCGTCAACCTCTTCCAGCGAACCGCTCTCATGCAGATGCCAGAGCCAGGGCACCAGCCCCCCTCGGACGGATGCAGGAGGAGCGTGTGAAGGGCTGCCGCACTACGATTCCCGCCTGTAGCCGTGTACTCACTCCTGGGCAGCTGAAAGAAGGTGTGAACCTGGCCATTCTCGCACCCGCGAAGGACATACTCCAACATCATGCGCCCCGAACAAATGTTGCCGGTGGCCGACAGGGGCGGGGGCGGGGGCCGCAAATCCCGTTGATGCGTCATATCGAGAACGCGCAGGTTGCGGTTGCTCAAGTCCCAGCCTCCGAACGCCGCCCCCTTTGCGGCGTCGAACAGTCGATTGAAAACGATCAGGAAGGCAGGTACCGGTTCGGCCTCCATGAGCGTTTTCAGCATCGCAATTTGAAACTCATCACCCGCCATACCGTTCATCACTTTCACGCCGAGCTGGACGCACCCTCGACCCGCGGAAACGATCAAGCCGGGAACGCGTTCCAGCCAACGCAACACCCCCGACAGATCGTCCGACCGTTGGTCGCCGGCCAGCGTAGGACTGAAATCCTTTTCAAGAATCAAGTCGCCGCCACGCCCGGCGCGATTCCAAACTTCAATCAATTGCGTCGTGGTGTGCTCGTACTCCGCCTCGCGAAACGGCTCACCTCGAACCGGCAAGTGATATTTCACCGAGGGAACGATTGGCGTGTTCGAGTCGCCTGAGAGCGCCAGCGCTTGCTCGAAGAACTCCAGGTAGTCGGCGAGCGTACCGTGCCACCCGCGACCGATCCACGTCACGGTCCAGCCCTCTCGTCCGGTTGCACTGATATGCGATTCCACCTGCATCTTCGTGTCGCGCACGCTCCACGCCGCCATCGATCTGCCGCCGGCCGAATCTTCGGCGACGACCGTCTTGAGCACGACGAACGCCAGCCCCGCCTGAATGTCGTCCTCAACCTGTGGAAGCGTGCACGACAGTTGCCCCGAGGCCTTGCCGAACGGATGTGCGATCGGCACGCCGCCGTAGCGGGTGGTCAAGTCGATGCGAAGATCTTGTTTGATGATCGCGGCGAGGTCGGATGGCGGATGGGTGCGCGTCCGCTCGAATACGGCTTCCAACCTGGCACGCCGTTCCGGGGGTACGATCGGAGTGTCGGGAAGCGTCACCTGGAACGCAACGCCCGAACGGCGGCAAAAACCCGGTCGCGCTCGTCGGAAGCCAAGCCGGGACACCACGGATCGAAGGCCTCCCGCGGAAAGACGCCGTCCGCCTCCAGGGCCCACAGCATCCGCTGCACGTAACCCTCCATCGGCGTCCGGAACGTGGCTCGTGCAAATTCATCCAGCACAGACGTCAACTCCTGAAAGCGGTCCCACGCGGCGGCGCACGCCCGGGCTTCCAGCAGTGCCGCCGGGCAGTCGGTGAGTGCCGCTCCGAGACCTATCAAGGCCGATCGGGCCCCCGCCCCCACCCCCGCCCCCACGCCTGACCCTACGGTGAGCGAGTAGCCCAGGAAACGATCTTCTCCGGTGATGGGAAGCACTCCCGGAATACCCTCTACCACTGCTATGATGTCCTGATACGTCATGACGCTGTCCAGCGTTGCCACCTTGATACCGATCACGCCATCGAGTTCCACGATGCGCTCGATGAGCCGCGGCGAGTAAGACACCCCACCCGCGGCCTCGTAAAGAAAGAAGGCGATCACCGGAACGCCGCTGGAGCAGATCGCACGATGGTAATCGAGCATGCGTTCCTCTGAGTCCGGGAGCGCAGCCAACGCTTTGGGAGGGTGAGCGAGGGCGGCATCCGCGCCGATCCGCACGGCGCCTTCAGCCACGTCGGTAACGGCACGGAGGACCACGTCGGTGAGCGACGAAGCCGCCGACGGCAGGGCGATCGATTCCGGCACGCCCACCCCGCAGACGAGGGGTTTGCCCGCTAGTCCCGATCGCCAGGCCCGCATCACACTCTCGCGCTGGTCGTCGGTAAGCTTCATGCCCCGCCCCGTATGCGCCCAGACTGCAACACCGCCGATTGGCTGCTCCGCCATCCACGCCACGTAGGTGTCCTGCAACTGGGCATCGATTTCGCCGTCGCCCCCGAAAGGAACGGGAACCGCCGGAACCACGCGATCACATATCAGGTCAGAGACCCTGGCCGCGTGCCCTACCATTGGAGCCATCGGTTGACGTTTTCGGATTCGATAGCGACACGATCTCCGTTCGAGAGTCCCGCCAAGTCGAGCTTCGCCGGCACCGCATCGGGAATTCGCAGCGGCATTCCGGTCCCAAACGCGAAACGTTCCGCTCCAATCGTGGTCACCAGCTTCCGCAGCTCGTTTTCCGGCGGCCCCCAGAGCCAGCTGACGTCCCACAGCACGCGACGGGCTTCCTCCGCCGTCAATCCGAAGTGCACCTCCTCGACAAACGCGCGGCCGGCATGAGTGACGAGAATCCTCACCCGCTGATCGGCCCGTGCGAGAGCGCGCACTGCAGACGGCGGGAGATCCGGCACCACATCGAGCGGATGACGCTGCCGAACCTCCTCGAAGCGGACCGTGAGCACCACCGCAAGTCCTAACGCACCGGCGGCGATCGCAGATTCCTTCACGGCTTCGCCGTCGGGGCTCATTTCCTGATGCATGGGGTAAATCCGGATCGCCGGCGCCGCGGCATCCTTGGCCTTGTCCATATCACGCCGCCATCCCGGCAGGCCCGGGTGAATCGTCGGGACCGGACGCAGTCTTTCGCCGGCCGGCTCCAGGCTCTCCAACAGGAGGGCCGTTCCTGGAGCAGGGTCCTTATAAAGGAAAGAGGGAAGGTGTCCCACCCAGGCCTCCCCGATTCCAATCCGGTCCATCTGTGCCAGCAGGTACTCCGGCGAGGACTCGGGAAGGGGCGTGTAGGGATAGGCACCGATGAACGCTGCAACGTCGACGATCACGGCTCGAACACCCCCGCCGGAAACAGATCCTTGGCATTACCACTCCTGATACGATCCAAATCCGTCGAGCCGAGTTCCAGTGATTCCAGGTATCTCAGCTTGGCGAGGCCGGTATCCATCGTGACGTCGCAGGCCCAAACCATGCGGCGGGGGCCTACGGCTTCGAGGACGGCCTCCAACATGCCGTTGTCCACGCCGCTCCCCGACAGGTCGACCTATACGTTGGCGATGTCGCACACCCCGCGGAGCGAGTGCGCCCAATCCCCACCGCCGGCGATGTGCGCCAGTAGGAATTTGGTGTCGGGATGGCGCTTTGCCAGCTCAACCAGTTCGACCGCGTCCGATGCTTCCTGGCCCGGCCACTCCCGGCGGCGGTGTTGCCAGACGTGGTGCAGGATCGGCAGGCCATGCTCTGCGGCGAAGGCAGCGATTGGGTCCACCAACGCGTCATTCGCCCGTCGACTCGCCGCGAGTTTTATTCCAACCATCCCTTCTTCGAACCGCCACTCGAGTTCCTTCAGCGCATGATCCGGATAATTGGGATTCACAACACAGTAACCGAAGATTAGCCCGGGGTGCGCGCGGGCAAGCCCCAGCATGGCATCGTTACCGTGTGTGATATCGTCCGGCGACGGAAAGTAAGTGGGCGAGCTGGTCCCCCACGTTCCGAGAATGGAAGCAACGTGGGCCGTTACGCCCATCCGGGTTCCCGCCTCCAGACGCGCATCGTTTACCGCTTGCCAGTCGGTGCGTCCCGACTCCTCGGTAAAAAAGTGGGCATGAGCGTCAATCAATTCGGCGTGACTCATGCCAGCCGCGACGCCAGGCTGTCGACTACATCGCCGACGCACTGCAAGATGTTGTCTACCACCGTGGTAGTGTGAGCGAGGGAAACGAAGTTGTAGGCGTCGCGCTTGAAGATGAGGCCTTGCGCCACACATCCACCGGCGAGTCGCACTGACGTAGCATCATCCACGCAATCTAGGTAACAGAACTCGGGAATGCCTTTCACCGCTCTTGTGACCGTATGATACGTCGACGCAATTCAGTCGAGACCTTCGTATAGCCGTCGTCCCACCACCGCCAAGTGTCCGGCTACATTTTCCCGTTCGTAGACCTGCAGCACGGCGTCGGCTGCCGCCAGGCTGACGAACTCGGTTGCCAGTGTCGAGGATATCCACGTGCGAGTAACCGCCTGCATGATTGCGCGACCACCACCTACCACAGCAATCGGGAATCCATTCCCCAACGCCTTCCCCAGCACGATCAAATCCCTGTGAAACCCATATCGTCCGCTGGCTCCTTCCCACCCGAGTCGCAGTCCGGTCTTGATCTCATCGATGACGAGAACAGCCCCCGAACTCATCCGTGTCTCGTTGACCGCGTCTACCCATTCACGAGACGGCGGACCATCGACCACGGGCTCTATCACGATTGCTGCCACCGACCCGTCGTTGGGAACGGCCTCCCGGAGAGCACTAACGTCATTGAACGGGATTTCGCACCGGCCCTGCTGCACGACTGCCGGCACTCCGGCTGAATCGGAAAAAATGTCGTGCCAGCCCTGGTACCCGCACGTAACAATCATCTCGCGACCGGTCTGCACCCGCGCGATGCGCACGGCGGCCGCCACAGCTTCCGCTCCGGTCTTGAAGAATCGTACTCCCTCAACGCCCGGAATCGATGCGCACAATCGCTCCGCCACCTGTAGTTCCAGCACCGGAGATAGCGGGCCTACGACGCCGTCGGCCAGGGCCTTCGCGACAGCCCGCTGTACGGCCGGATGCCCGTATCCCAGGGACACCGCGCCGAGTGCCATGGTCGCGTCCAAGTGCTCGCGCCCGTCGGTGTCCCACACGCGGCACCCCTTGGCCCGCAGCATTCTTTGCGGTACGTGGCGCTGGTCGCCGAACAGCGCTTCCGGTCGCTTGCTTCCCGTAGAAGTGAATCCCGGAATCACGAACGAATTCCCGTGCGCTCGAGGAAGTGGATCACCTCGAGCGACATCGCCCTCAGCAATCTTGCCTCGCGCTCGTCGATCGGTCCACGGTGCGCCACCTCGCGGATCGTTCGCATGATGGTCTCCTCGTTGCGACTCTTGAAGAATTCGACCGCCCGCAGGGCAGCTTCGGCGTCACGGAAGAGGAGCTCGAGTTGCTCGCGGGTGGCCGGCGGTGCGTCGCGACGAGGGCGCTTCATTTCGGGCAACACACGCCCCGCCTTGAACAACTCGTAGAGGGTCACGGTGGCCGCCTGGGCCAAATTCATCGAGCTATGATCTTGGGTGGTAGGAATCGTGACGATCCGATGACAGCGATCGAGGTCTCGATTGGCCAAACCCTTGTCTTCTCTGCCGAAAACAACGGCCACTTTGTCCGACTCGCCGAGAGCTACTAGTTCTTTGGCTGCCTCGCCCACGAACTGCACGTTGCGCCTGACCGTTCTACCCCGAGCGGTCAGGCCCACCACCATCGTGAAATCGGCAACGGCGCTGTCGAGGTCGTCGAAGACTTTCGTCCGTTCAACTATTTCCCCGGTCTTGTGGGCAATGCCCTCGATCCGTCGAATATCGAACTCGCCGGGAGATACGAGTCTCAGGTCCCGAAAGCCGAAGTTCTTCATCGCCCGTATCACTACGGCGATGTTGATGAGGTTTTGCGGACTGTGCAGCACGACTGTGATTTTCACCGTACCTCAGCCATCGCCGCGGCGCCCGGCGACTCCCGGTCACCTCGTAGATAGATCCACCCGCCACCACCGACTAACGCAAGCTGGCCCGCCCGTCGCCACCGGCCTGGCTGCATTTCATTGACCACCACTTGCACCAACACTTGTTCCCCCGCAACAAACCCAGCGCCCGCATCGAACTGCAGCAGCATCACATATCCATCCGCCGTCCGCCGCCACGTTCCTGTGAGCTGGCCCGCCACGGCCATGGTACCTGCCACGGGCCGCACACGCACACGTTCCCCACCCTCCTCCGGTATCACGACGAACCCGCACCAACCACCCCGGTCCACGTAAAACTGAACACCATCCGAGTGGACGTCGGGCGTCTCATTATCGAGCTGCGGGTCCTGAGCATCGGCCGCCCGGAACAACACCCTCGGCTTTCGGACTTCCACTCCCACATACAGCCGGTGGGCATGCGCGGAAACCGCAACCCGTGCGCTGAAAGCGTCTTCTCCCGGATACTCGGACTCCGAGCGCCGGTAATGTGCGCGGCCCAACCATACCACCGCGTCCGGAGCAACCGCATCAAAGTAACCGTCCAGCCCAGGGGCCTGGTCGAGCAACTGGCATCGAATGCCTGACGGCCGAGGCTCCCGGCTCGAGGAAGGAGGAGGGGGAGGGGGAGGTTGCAATATCCCCCGGAGCCTGGTCACCCTCCGGCTGCCGTCAACGATCCGAACCTCGTCGTCAGCAAGTGTAACGGTGTCGACTCCTCCATCGTCCCGTTCGATGACAATGTCGTTCGCATCAATGGTGACACGAGCTAGCCCGATGGATGTGGGAGCATACACTTGCACCCATTTCCCCGGTCCGGCCGAACGCCTGACGAGAAACTCTCGCCGCTCCGTGTCAGCGAGGGCAAGGCTCGGTGGGCCCGGAGCCCGCATCAGAAGACAGGACTCATTCGGCCTCGGCGCAAGGAGCACGTCGAGCATCCGCAACCCAGCCACACACCGCACGCGTTCGGGCGGTACGGTAAAGACATGCACGTCGTCCACCGCATTGTATCCGCTCTCGTGTCCCGCCTCCGCTCCGAGTGCCTGTCGAGATCCGGCTGACATCTCATCGGTTGAGAGATCCGAAACTTGCAGTCTGCCGAGGAAGTGGAACGGAAGATCGACGAGACAGCGCTCGGGTACGGAGATCTCGACCGTATCCACAACGTAGTCGGGACCGGCAACGACTGTACGAGTGACACACGTCTGCGGTCCGAGGGAGCCCTGCGACACGCCACGGCACCAACCCCACTCACCCCTCTCGTCAAACGCCGTACACCAACCTCGGCCGCCAAGTTGCCCGGCGCCTGAAAGACCAGCTGCGTTGTGAGCGAGCGTGGACCGGTACCAATGCAACGACTCGGCAACATAGGATCCCGTCCCGAAGTCCATCAGCCATGCATGGTCCCAATAGACTGTGAGATGTAGTTGATCCGGATGACCATGACCGCCTCCGGTACCGGCACATTCGAGGGCCACGTACCGGTTTGCCGTAGTGCGCAGAATCGCAGGTCCCGCCGGCTCAACCAGCACCGAACCCGCATGCCAGGCATGTGTGTTGCCGGACGGCGCTTCTTCGCGCATCCACAAGAGCGCCTTCCAACCGAGATGGGTTCTGGACGGTCGCTGGGGCTGACGGTTCTGTTCGACTTCCGCTATTTCGGCCAGACCGTGGTCCTCACCGGGCGGCATGCCCGCCTGATACATTGCCGCCAGGACACCGGCGAGTCGCGGATCGCCTGTGCGGGACCAGCCGATTTCCCAGAGTTCGGCAAAGCGCGCTTGGAGGAGCGTAACACCGAAGGGCGAATCGCCGCGAGCGGGGATTGAGAGATCCGGCATCACGCTCACCAGCGGCGCTGCGTACATCTCGCGAATGCGTTGCTTCCACGGATCCTCATGGTACACGTCTATCCCCGCAGGCCTGAGCAGTTCGGCGGCGAGCAGAAACCCGCGCAGCGCAAAGAAATGGTAGTTCTCACCTTCGTGCCAGCGGCCATCTTCCGAAACGGCGCTCATCAGCAACGCCGTAATCCCGTGCGGTCCCTCCAGCCCCCGCTCCAGGAGCGTCTCGTCGCCCAGCCACCGGCCCGCGGCAATGAGCGCTGTGCTGTTCCATACTTGTCGGTTCGACCAACCTTCGTCGAATGACCCTATGAGTGCTGCCGACTCTTCGACCACGGCCCTCAAATCGTCGAGACCGGAGTCTTCATCACGCCATTCCAAGAAGGAAGCAGTGATGACCAGCTGGATCAGCCAGATCGACTCGAGGTACGTCGAAAAGAAGAGATGTGTGGGCCCCAACACGTTGTCGATGTTGGGGTAGTCCCGATATCTCCGGGCGTATGAGACTACGATCTCCCGAGCCTTGGCAGCAGCACCGCCGCCCACCACTGCCCCCAGCGAATCGAGTAGTGCCAAGTGGATCGCACGCTCGGTGAGCCAGAGGTGATAGCGCCAAATCCACGCTCTGTGGTGTCGCTCGCCTTCCTGAACCGCGCCGCATGCCGGGCACTCATGTCGATCGGGGCTGAACGGGTCGAAGGTCAAACGCGAACCGTCGCGCGGACAAACTCCTCCGTCCCTTGACAGCAACGCCTTTTGACCGGGAATGTAGAGAGGGCGCTGGACGACATCCGCGGCCAGACGTCCCAGACGTTCCGCCAGTTCGGCAACGTCGGTCGCTCCGTCGAGAATTCGGCGCCGACGTCCGATTTCATTCGGCGTGGCTACGGGCATCGTCTTCGACCTGCCAGCCGGTCACACCTCGGAAATCAAACGACCATTCTAGCAACCGGCCGCCTGCGGCCTGCGCCGCCGCGTATTGATCCTGACGACCCCCGGCCAACTTGAGTTCCACAGTTTCCAGTAGAAAACCCAGCTCCGCAATTTCCGAAGAGTCGTATTCCTCTCCTCTACACAGCAACAAGGCCTGCAAGAGGGCGACATCCAACGAGCCTGACGCCCCCAGCCCCGAGCCCGCAGGCACATCTGACGAAGTTATGAGCTCGACCCCGCCAAGAACGGGCAGCATGTTCAAGGCCGCTTTGTGCAGATCGAGCTTGCCATCATAGATCATCTCAGCTGGAGTCCGGAACAAGACGTGCTCGCCAATGTCTTCCGCATGTATCCGGTAGCCGCCGCCGCCAGCGCGGCACTCGACACGTGCATAGAGCGTGATCGCGGCGTTGGCAACGGCGCCTCCCACTCCCCCTCCTTCGGCGTCGGCGAAATCGGGGACATCCGACCAACCGCCTGCAAAGTCGATCCGCACGGGTGCCTTCGCATGGAAAATCACTCCGAACCCTCCTGATCAACGATCCACCAATTCGCCACTCCGGCTAGTTCGCCACGTACATCCAGGTTGATCCCGCCTACCGTCGCGTTCACACCTTGAACGCCCCGAGCATGGTACAGCCACGTTACAGGCAGATCACACGACAGAATCCGTTGTGCCTCTCTCCAGGCGCTCTCCAACTCTGTCGCCGACTCCGCTTGCCGCACGCGCTGCACTGCGCGGTCGAAACCGGCATTGTGATATCCGGAATAGGCCAGAGGACCCGGATTGTCGCCACCGAACAGTGCGGCCACATGTCCGAGCGACAGGTCTCCGGGGATGCCGGTCACCAATGCATCAAAGTCACGGTCCGGACCCTGCGCCAACGCCAGGAAGGTCGTCAACTCCAACTGACGGATCTCAACCCCGACCCCCACGATCCGGAGTTGTGCCTGGATCATCTGTTCGAGCGCATTGTCCGCACTCCCCACCGTCAACAACGTGAACGACAAGCTGCGGCCGTTGCGTCGTCGAATCCCGTCGCCCTGACTAACCCAACCCATCTCATCCAGAAGGCGTCCGGCCTCCTCGAGATCATAGCCTACCAGGTCCGGCTCCTCAAACCACGGATGATTCGGCGAAACGGGACCGTCCGCCGGCCTGCCAAAGCCGTAGAGATAGGCCTCGACCAATAGTTCTCTATTCAGCGCCAGCGTGAGGGCGCGTCGCATGCGATAGTCGTTGAACGGTTCGCGCCTGAGATTCCACAACAGGGCGTTGCCGAATTGGACCGGGTAGTCTATGACCACGAGATGAGGATCTTGCCTGACAAACGCTGCGTGGGCGGGATTGATCCCCGCAAAATCCAGCTCTCCCGACGTAAGAGCGGCAAGCTTGGTGGTGGCTTCGTCTACGACGACCACCACCAGACGATCGATACGAGGCCGGCCAAGAGATTCAGGAAACCCTTCGGCCCGACGAAACACCCAGCGTTGATTCGGTCGATACTCCACAAACTCAAACGCGCCGTTGCCCACCGGATGTGTGTTGAATGGGGCGGTACGGATGTCGGCTCCGGTTGTCCCGACGAAGTGATGTCTCGGCAAGATGGCCAGATCGGTGAGCACGTCCGGGAACACCGGCTGCACCCGCTCAAACCTAAGCTCGACGGTGAGCGAATCGATCATGGCCACGTCGGCGACGACCGAGAGATCCCGCGCCCGAGGGTACGCCACCGCCGGGTCGCGGGCTCGTTCCAAGGTCCACACTACGTCGGCCGCGGTTGTGGGCACTCCATCATGCCACGTGACATCATCCCGCAAGTAAAAAGTCAAGACGGTTCGCTTGGCGTTCCAGCGCCACGTTGCCAAACGGGGCACCGGCCTAATGGCACTGTCATACGTCGCCAGTGTCATAAAGAGAACGTGCTTCTGAACCTGTTTGGCCAACGGGTGTACGGCGACGAGAGGATTGATGGACTGCAGATCTGCTCCCGACGCGAAGAAAATCGTAGCCTCCGGTGGCCTCGGCTGAGAAACGCAGGCGGCCAGTCCGACCACACCCACCCATAGATTGGCCATGCCTCCAAGGCTTGACGGCATCGCCCTATCCCACCAAGTGTTCCTCATGCTACGCAAGGCACTGCGCCGGTTGGGAATAGGGATCGGTCTGGTTTTCGCGGTAGTAACGATCACTTTCCTCTTGATAAACCTGGCTCCCGGCGATCCCGCCCGGCTCTGGGTTGCACTTAACGCCAGCGAGGCGGATCTCGCGGCCGCGCGCCGGTTGCTGGGATTGGACCAACCGCTCCCCGTGCGGTACGTGGCTTGGCTCGTTGACTTCGTCCGGGGAAACTGGGGCACGAGCATCGCGCAACAGCGACCCGTGGCCAGAATCCTCCTCGACGCACTTCCCCATACGCTATTGCTCTCAGGCTGTTCCCTCTTCCTAACCTACGCGATCGGCGTCCTCGTTGGAGCGTTTCAGGCAACGAAGAGACGTACGCCGTGGGATACGACACTCACGATCGGCAACCTGGTGGTATTCGGCATGCCGTCGTACTGGCTGGCCATCATGCTGGTTCTCACATTCGCCTACGCCGCCTCACGTTACGGTTGGCCCTCCTGGATTCAATTCCCGGCTATGGGTGTCGCCTCTCTCGACGCGGACTTTCTCACCCCCTGGGGACGTCTCGTAGATCGACTCAGACATCTAACACTTCCTCTCGTCACGCTGAGTCTGATCGGGATCACCGGTACGTCTCGCTTTGTGCGAGGGGCCGTTCTCGAAATACGGGGTCAGTCGTTTGTAGCCGCAGCGCGTGCGAGGGGATTGCCCCCGCCGACGATCGAAGGTCGATATGTGATACGGAACGCCCTGATGCCCATCATCACTCTTCTGGGGCTTTCCCTCCCTGCACTCTTTTCGGGCGCTGTTTTCGTCGAGGTCATCTTCGCCTGGCCGGGAATGGGCCGTGAGATCGTAACGGCCGTCGGCGCCAGGGACTATCCGGTGGTGATGGCGACCACGGCAATTTTCGCAGTTCTGGTCGTGGTAGGCAATCTCCTGGCCGACTTGCTCTATGCCGTGGCCGATCCGCGGATTCGTGAGGGTCAACGGTGACGACAGGAAAGGCACTTCTGCAGGACCGCCGGGCGGTCATCGGACTGGCCATTATTGGAGTGTTTGCGCTCGTGGCGATATTGGCGCCTCTGCTTGCGCCGGTGGACCCCAACGCTCAGCCCGATATCCTCGGCACGCGATTCCTAGCGCCGATGAGTTCGGGTCCGGACGGAACTACGTACTGGCTCGGGACCGATCGATTCGGACGAGACATACTCTCACGACTCATTTACGGCGCGCGGATTTCACTCACGGTTGGAGTTCTTTCAGTTGCGGTCTCTGTCATCGTGGGTTGTGCCGTCGGCATTTCCGCGGCCGTCGGAGGTGGGTGGGTGGAACGCGTGTTGATGGCGGCGACGGACACCGTCTTGGCGATGCCGCGCATTGTGGTGCTGCTCACCCTGGTGGCGTTGTGGGAACCGAGCCTGCTGCTGGTGCTCCTGGTGTTGGGATTGACTGGCTGGATGGGAATCGCGCGCCTCGCGCGTGCCGAAGTAAAGAGTATTCTCGCCCGGCCGTACCTCGACGCGGCAAAAGCACTCGGTATCTCAGGGCCACGCCTGCTTTGGCGTCACATACTTCCCAACACGATGACACCCGTAATCGTCGCGGCTTCCTTGGCGGTCGGGAACGCCATCACGTTGGAGTCGGGGCTCTCGTTTCTCGGAATCGGCATCCCTCCCCCTGCCCCGTCGTGGGGAAGCATGATCGCCACCGGCCGTGACGCGCTCGTTCACGCCCCGTGGATCGCGGCGTTTCCGGGGATCGCCATCGTCCTCGCCGTGGTGGCAACGAACCTCATCGGAGACAGCATACGGGATGCTCTGGATCCCACCACCCGGGGCCGCAGGTCGGAAACAACAACAGGGCGTGGCTGATCTGGGGTGGGACGGAAGGGCAACGCGAAGATCCTCTTTTCTGCAGTTACCGGATCCCTGCCTCGGCGAGGGCAGCCGGCGGGAGTAGCGGTATCGCGAGCCGCACGGGAACGGCGAAGGCGAGCCCCGCGGCCTGGACGAGTCCGGCGCGGTGAATCGCCACCACTTCTCCGGCGGCGTTGAGAATAGGACTGCCCGAAGAACCGCCCACCGTGAAGCCGTCAAATCGGATCTCGTCGGGTGTCACCTGACTGAAAATGCCTCCAGCCATCGAGGTGCGAATGGTTTGGGTGCGATCGAGGGCCGCGGCCAATCCGGCCGGGAATCCGATGAGTGCCGCCGGCTCTCCCTGCCTCGCCTTCGTGCCCTTCCAGTCGAGTCGCGGAACGTGCGGCCCCACGTAGTTACGAATCTGGAGCACGGCAATGTCGGGCCCATTCGACGGGGCGATATTGACGATGTCCGACCGGGTCATACGGCGCTGGTCGGCCATCGTTACGAACACCGAATCGGCCCGCCTCCCGTTCACAAGCACCACGTGCCGGTTGGTGAGAAAGAAACCGGAGCCGGTTATGGCGAAGCCCGACCCGTCATAGATCTTCCCTTGAACGAACGCCGAGACCAAGCCGACTGCGCCCTGATTCGTCTGGGCCACCGACGCGAGATCCACGCCGCGTACTGCACGCACCCCTTCCTTCGATGCCGGACAACTGCTGCTCCGCGTCCTGTACCGCCTGTCGCAGGCTATCGAGCAGATCAACTGAAACGGCGTTGCGCGTCGCCTCCGCCATCTCCGTCCGCAGGCGCTCGAGTTCCGCCGCTCGTATTTGCCGCATCGAATCCGCTTGGGCCAACTGAGCGTGTAGTTCGGTTTGGGCCCGGCGCAGCGATTGCCCGAGGGCCTCAGTGCGCCTCTGCGCTTCGACCAAAGCTTGGCGAAGGCTGTCGACAACCACCGCCGGTGCCGAACTCGATCGGGCTTGATCGAGATCCTCCCGCAGACGTTCGTACTCCGCCGTCGCCGCCAATTGTACCGAGTCGGCAATGGCCTGCTGGGTCGCCAGGGCTTGGCGCTGCCGCTCGAGTTCCGCGGCCGTCACCTCGAGGGCTGCCTCGGTCTCCCGCGCCCGCTGGTCGGTGTACCAGTACACACCTCCCACACCAATCACGAGCAAAGACGTGAACCCCCAAACAACCTTGCGAAGCGTGGCCGAACTCTTCTTCGAGGTTTCGTCCACGAGCTCCCGTACGAACACTGTCCGTCCCTTCCCACCAAAACTCCGGCGCGGCTTTTCGGGGCCGGCCGCGGAAACCATGTCTGCCTCCGCCTTGGCGGTGGAGGGAGACGCGGCAGGCGATTCCGCTCTGGGCTCCGTCTTACGGCCGGCGGCGAGCTCGGCGACCACGAGCCGAGGTCCCTCGTTGCCGAGAACGATGTAATCTCCCTCCTGGATCTCGTACTCGGCTTTCAGGACTTCGCCGTTGACGAAGGTACCGTTCCTCGAATGGGCGTCGCGCAAGACCACCGCCCCGTCCGGCTTGAGCACAATTTCTGCGTGGACCCTGGAAACCGTGACGTCGCCCTCTTGGACCGGCCGGAGCTCGCATTCGCGTCCACGCCCGATTCGGAGCCGGACACCTTCCGCTTGGACCACGGCTCCCGTACGGTCTTCGCGCAAGAGGATTCTGATTTTGCGTTCGGTAGGGGGCGGATGGGGAGCCGGGGTACTGTCAGGCAAGGCTGGCAACCCCTCCATTGGAACCGTCTCGTCGCTGGGAGAAACGACAGGCTGTCCTTCCACAACGGTGGGCGTCAGTTTGCGCTCAGCGGCCATCTCAACCAGAAATCGCGGTCCCGCCTGCCCAAAGCCGATAAGGTTCCCGACTTCAATCGACACCGGTCGACCCGGGGTGAGCCGGCGCTCATCGAGGAAAGTGCCGTTGGTGCTACCGCCGTCTTCGAGCACCCAAGCGCCTCCCTGAAACGAGAGCCGTGCATGGCTCCCCGACACAACCTCACTGGCTTCACCTGCCAGGGTCATTTCCAGGTCGGGGGCTCTCCCAACGCGAACCTCGGCCTGCTCGAACTCGATCTTTTCACCCGAGCGGATATTTTGCAGCCTGAGATACGGCATAGGCCGGAAATTAGGGACCCAACCCGTGGCACGGAAGCCGGACCACGACCTTCGAGCCACCAGTTCCCAACCGCGCTATCTTCCCAGCGTCAAACTGGCGGGTTCGAATATTGGAGACTCGAGAAATCACAACTGAGACGCTGGTCCTCTCGCCGGTCGACCTGGCACAACTCTTCTCGCATGCGGAGCGCGTCTTCGAGGGACGGTTCGAGTTGGAGCGCGTCGTGTCAGGCTCGCCGACCAGGGTACTCTTTATGGCACGCGATGTGGTGCTGAAACGCCGTGCCGGGCTGCGCCTCCATCTCGTTCCCGGCGGTCAAAACCGCCGATGGTTTGAGGCGGAGACGGAACTGATGGCCGCGCTGGACCACTCCTCCCTTCGGAGCGTATATGCCGCCGGTTACGAGGGCGATTGGGCCTACCGGGTAGTGCAGTGGATCGAAGGCGAGAGTCTGGCACATGCGGTTGCCCGTGGGCCTCGCTCGATTCCGTTTGTCCTGCATCTCGCCCGAGATCTCTTCTCGGCGCTGGAATACGCTCACTCCGAACAGATCATTCTACGTAGGATCATTCCGACCACGGTGTTGATGGACCGGACACAGCGGGCGGTCGTTACCGATCTCAGATACGCCAACCGTTGCCTCGAGTTAGCGGAGCCTGATCAGGAAGAATCCGCAGTCTCGTTTCTGGCCCCGGAAACGTGGCACGGTCATCACGGTGAACCTGCGAGCGACATCTACAGCGTTGGCGCTTTGCTGTATTTCGCCATCACCGGCCAGCCGCCGGCGTCCGACCCAAGAAAGATCCGGCCACCCAGCGAGCTACGCAGCACCACGCCACAGATCCTCGATCGCCTGTTGCTGCGTGCCCTCGGACACGACCCCCGCGATCGATACTTCAGCGCGGCCGAGATGGCGGAGCACTTGGCGTCGGTGATGGGAGAGTTCGAGACACCCGTCGGTGTCCCTCCGGCGAGCATGGCCAATCAGGATCCAGAAGCGTGGGAGGGGCAACTGCGTCGAGCCCTCGGGGACCAGTACGAGTTGCTCGATGAACTCGGCGTCGGAGGCTTTGGGAGCGTCTACCGCGTTCGAGACTTGAGTTTAGAGAGAGAGGTGGCGCTCAAGGTCCTCCATCCATACCTGACGACGAACCCTGAAGTGGCGGAACGGTTTCGCACTGAAGCTCAACTCGCCGCCAAGCTCGATCACCCCAACATTGTGAGCATCTACGGGATCGGAAGCCGCGCCGGCCTGTTGTGGTACACGATGGAGTACATAGCCGGCCCCAACCTCGCTCAACTGCTCGAGATCGAAGGCCCCATGCCCCTCGATCGCTGGACCACGATGATGGAGCAAGCGTTGGGTGCACTACAACACGCCCACGCACAGGGCCTGGTTCACCGCGATCTCAAATCCGAGAACATCGTCATCGACGGACGTGATGGCGGAGTGCAGATCACGGACTTCGGCCTGGCCCTGGCTCTGCACAGTGAACACGCCCGTACCAGGCACTCCCACTCCGGCACGCCCGAGTACGCCGCCCCCGAGCAGATGTTCGGAGAGCCCGTGGATCGTCGGGCAGATCTCTACGCACTTTCCGTAGTCGGATTCCACGCTCTCACCGGCCGAACCCCATTCTCGGAGGGCAGCATCGAGGCGGTCTTGGCACGAAAGGCTGCCGGTGAGCTGCCAGACGTACACCGCTTCAGAGAGGACATCCCCGACGGAATCCTAGAGGCGCTCCATCGCGGTGCGGCCCGGGACCCGGACGACCGGTTTCCTTCGGCGTCAGCATACCTCGAGGCCCTTCGGGCCGCCCGTCGGGCCGACTCGAGAGGCCCGCGACAATGGCTGCGACAGCTGTTCGGGACCCGGTGACTCAGAGACCCTAGGCACCTCAAACCCCTGGTTTTACGGGCCTCCGAACCCCTCCTTGCAGAGCCGTGTACCAGCCTGCATGTTAGCCATAAACCCCAGTCCCATTCTGACTTAGGGGAGAAATTCATGCTCCGGATACGTTGGATTGGTCTCCCGTTGTTTCTGGCATTGGGAGGCGTGGCCCGGCCGGCCGCCGCCCAGGTGGCGGAGATCCAGGTTCTACCACCGGATCTCAACCTCACCGTTGGTGAACAGGCAACCGTGGTAGCCACTCTGTTCGACCAACGGGGTACTCCGATCACCGCGGCCGTACAGCTCACTTGGGTGTCGACCAACCTGGCCGTTGCCACGGTTTCTTTCGACGCCGCCGCACCTGGTTTTGCCACGGTCACCGCAGTGTCGCCGGGAATAGCGCAGATCGAGGCCATATCCGGCACCATTCGCTCCACGATAGTGATCGCCGTCCAGGCCCCCGAAATCGAGCAACCGCAGGCCCAGCCGGCCGTGACTCCGGACTCAGTTCTCCCAGCGGACATATCCACTGCGAGTCTCGGTCTCGTGGCTCGGATTGAACCGCACAACTTCGGGTTCGCGCAGCCGTGTCGCGTGGGTGGCTTCGTGGCGACGAATCTCTTGCTCACCACCTACCGGGCGATCCGCGGAGCCGATTCGATCGAGGTCGTGCTGTCGGCCGGCCGGCGGGTGACCACCGGCATTCGGATCGCTGCGTACGATGTCCCCAGCGACCTGGCTGTGCTGCACGTTCCGGTGCAGCGTGCCGGTGACATGACGGTGGGCGAAGATCCGGAGGAGAACGACTACGTGTGGGTGGTGGGGCAGCCGAATTGCCAAACGACGCAGACGATGCGTGCCCGCATCACGGCCGCGCCCAGCACCGGAGCACTCACCCTCTCTCGCAGCACCGCACTGGGACAGCTGGGAGCGCCGGTGATCAATCGAGCCGGTGAGATCGTCGGTGTAGCGTCAGAGGGCTCTGGTGCCGTCCGCGCCAGCGACGTTTCCTCTATGGGCACGCAAGCCAGGCGCAACCTGGCTACCGGGTCGCTGCTCACGGCCCTTCAAGTGGCGCGGGCCGAGCAACACGTGTACGGCACCGTCGCCCTGCGATCGAACATGACCAACGCCACCGCGCGCATAGCCCCGCTGGAAGACTGGCATTGGCCCGAATTGACTCAGCAGAACACACTGCCGTTCACGTTCGCCGGCCCGCAGGGCCGTTATCGGGTCGAGTTGGTGGCCAGCGGTGCGGTGCAGAGCTCGACTACGGTGACCATTGAAGCCGGTGTGGCCCATCAGCTACTGCTGACGCCCGCGATTCTCGCCCAGCAAGAGACGCCGGTCGAGGAGCCGCAACCACCAGGGGCGCAGATCAGCCCGCCAGGTGGTGGCGGCGGTAGTGGCGCGATTATCGCAGTGGTTCTTCTGGTGGCCGGAGGCGGGGCCGCGGCGGCGTTCCTGCTGAAGCCGAAGGACGAAACGACACCGCCAATCGGCAACGGCACCGGGAGCGGCTTCGGGTCTATTCGGATCGTGATTCCGAGGCGTTAGGCGAGGTGTCAACATGAGAACCGCCCCACCCTCGCCGATCGGAATGTTTGTGCAGGCTGTGCGGCGGCTGACCTTCAAGCCGCTCGTCTTTCTGGCAGTACTCTCGACCACAGTAATCCTGGCATGTAAGGATGACCCGTTGAGCCCCGACGGCACGGGTAGACTAACGATCACGGTCGTGCTCTATGAGGACGCTGAGGCCTAGGCCAGCGCTGCTTCGGACGCCGAATTATCAGCTGAAGCACGCCGAAGCACCGCGACCAACAGGGGCACCGCCAGACCTTCGGAACAAACATCGGACGAAACGTGCGATCTCAATGTTGGACCCGAGAAAGAAGAGGCTAAGGCCGTCCGTCAGACAGCGGCGGCGCCGCCCCGGCGTGACCTTCTCCGTGTAATCGTGAACGGTCCTGAAATGAGAACCCTGGACTTCATACCCAATGCAGACGGCAGCGTTGACGTGACCGTTAATAGCCTCCTGGAGGGTTTGTATTCGGTGGAGCTCTTGGGCCTCGATACTGATCTCGGGCCGGAACTCGTGTCGGAGTACGGATTCAACAATAGCGTAACGGTGCGCTCGGACCAGACCACCAACGCAGTCATTTCGTTTGGGTCGTTCTTGCCCGTCATCGATCCGACGCTTCCGGCTCAGACTTCGGAGTTTTCTTTTGTCGTCGACTATACGGCGGTTCCAACCGCCACGGGCTATTTCTTCGAGCTGGATACGGACGCCACCTTCTCTGCGCCTGATACGCTGTCACTGACCGGCACGAGCGTCCTCGTAAGCGTTGATGCGCTGGGACCCGCCTGGTTTCGGGTGCGAGCGGAGAACAACGCCGTGTCGGCCGCGCAGGCCAAACCCAGCGACCCCGTATTGGTAGACGTGGTCGTCGATGTCAATCCCACTGGCGACGACAACACGACTGCGCCGTCGCTCGGTGTCGGCCGCGGGGCAAACGGTCAATACGGCAATTTCAACATCTACCCGGCAACCGATCAAGATTGGTTTGCCATCGACCTCACCACCGACGCGACACTAACGGTCGATGTGCTGGCCGAGTCGTTGACGTCTCCGCCGTCGGGAGGGGCGGGGGCGGCATTGGAGGTCATCTCGGCGGCCTCGGGTCCCTCGCCGCTAGACCCGGTGGTGGATATATTCGATCCCAGCCTCACCGTGATCGCAACCAATGATGACAGAGACAACACAACTTTCGAGTCGCGCGTGTCTGACGTCGCGATCCCCGTGGACGGCACGTATTTCATTCGGGTCACCAGTTTTGTGGGCACTTCAACCGTCGGGCATTACGAGCTGCTCATCAACGTCAATGCCACGCCCGGTAGCGACCGTGTCAGTCGATCCACCGACGGCAACGATAACTCCGGGCGGCACCGTGCAGCTGACGGGCCGTACGTTTGACGCGGTGGGAGTCGAGTTGTTCGGTCGCGAAGCATTGTGGACCACGAGCGATGCCAACCACGCGACCGTCGATATCAACGGCTTGGTGACGGGCGTGTCCGAGAGCCAGGCGGCCATCACGTTCTCCTCTGAGGGTGTAACCGCCCAGGCAACGATCACGGTGGCGTCGGCGCTCTTCGGCAGCGCGCACACGTCTGGTGGTCCTGCCAGTCTCTACTCCATCGATCCCACAACCGGGGCCGCCACTCTGATCGGCGCCATCGGCTTCAATCGTGTGGGGGCCATGGCCGTGCATCCGTCCACCGGTGTGTACTACGCCGCCGCCGATAGATCATTGGACGCCACGCCGGTGCTGATCACGCTCAACCCGACGACCGGCGTTGGCACGGAAGTCGGCCCCACGGGAATCATCAGTGGGTCCGTCACCGACATGTCATTCCGCTCGAATGGCACGCTCTACTTGTTCGACGGTCCAAACGGCGGGTACAACCTCCATACCGTGAATCTGACGACCGGAGCCGCTACGGCGGTGGGCGCCACATTCTTGTCGGGCGACGGCAACGCCATGTGGTTCGGCGCGTCGGATGTGCTCTACATTGCCACGACCGTGCTCTCAACAACGTCGCTGTATTCGGTTTCCACGTTGACCGCGTCGCCGACTTTGGTCGGAGCGTTCACGTATACCGGCGCGGTGTGCACGAGCCCCGTCATGAACGCCGCAGATTACGATCCGCTGTCCGGCACCACGTACGCCTCCGTGCGCTGTTTCGGCGGCCCTTCGATCACCGCGTTCGCAAGGGTTGACGTCGGCACCCTGACCATCAACGTGATTGGCCCAACCGTGGATCGCATCGATGGTGTCGTCAACAGGCGCTGATGGTAAGAGGTGAGAGGGCCCCGCCCCCCCAGAGTGGGAAGGGTGGCCCTCTCACCTCTTACTTCTCACCATCTTCCACTTCTCACTTCAAGCATGCGCCTCGCACTCATCCAAAACCACTGCTCCCCCGACCGCGCCGAAAACCTCGGGCGCGCCCTCAACTCCATGGAACAGGCCAAGGAGTCCGGCGCCGAAATGGTGATCTTCCCCGAGCTGGCGGTCGATCGGTTCTTTCCCCAACACGAGGAGTGGAACGCGCACGAGATCGCCGAGCCCATTCCCGGCCCCACCACGAGGGCGATCGGCGCCAAGGCGAAGTCGCTATCGCTGGTCACCGTGTTCAATCTCTACGAAGAGGCCGTGGCCGGCCGGTACTTCGACAGCTCGCCGGTGTTCGACGCCGACGGCATGTTGTTGGGCGTGACACGCATGGTGCACATCACCGACTACGCGTGTTTTCACGAAAAAGCCTATTACAACCCGGGCGACACGGGCGCGCGGGTGTACGACACCGCCGTGGGCCGCGTGGGTGTGGCCATCTGCTACGACCGCCACTACCCCGAGTACATGCGTGCACTCGGCGTGCACGGAGCGCAGTTGGTGGCGATTCCCCAGGCCGGCGCCCTGGACGAATGGCCCGACGGGCTCTTTGAAGCCGAAGTGCAAACCGCGGCGTTCCAGAACGGGTACTTCGCGGCGCTGTGCAATCGGGTGGGAAAAGAAGAACGACTCACCTTTGGGGGTGAGTCGTTCGTCGTGGATCCGTCAGGCAGGGTCGTGACCCGAGGCCTGGAGCTCGAGGACGACCTCGTCCTGGCCGATCTCGACCTCTCTCAGTGCGCAGCGTCCCACGCGCGCACTCTCTTTTGGCGCGATCGCCGTCCTGACCTATACGGGGACTGGCTCACCTGACACGCCGGGTTCCGGGAGGCTGCCCGCGGCGGCACTGTCTGAACCCATGCTGCTACTCTACTTCCCGTTAAGATTCCGTTCTCTCGTGAGCGCACCAATCAGCTCGGTCGCTCCAGCGGATGAACACTCAGCCGTCGCATGTTAACGGCGTTAACGTGAAAGCCAACCTGGTCGACTAGACTCTAGGATCGCTTTCGCTACCACATAAGTGATTGTTACTTCAAGACTTAGGAAACCATCAATTGTTACGAGACGTCGCGTTGCTCCTTCCGGGCATGACCATGAACTGCACGATCTTCCCCGACCTGGGCCTCCAGACTGTGGCGGTTGATTTCGCAGACCTGGTCGCGAGTGCCGACGGAAGTCTTCCGCCGGGGCTGACACAGGGGATGGAGCTTTACGCCGACCTGCTCGACGGGCTGGTGGCCGAAAACGGACGCTGGCATTCTCAACGGCGGATCGTCGTGGCGCACAGCTTCGGCGGGATGCTGGCGCTCTCGTGGCTGCTGCGGCATGGATGTGCCGGTCCGGCGCGCGTAGATGGCCTGGTGTTGATCGCGACTACCGGCGGGCCGATGTACGAGGCGGTGAGGCTCCGAGTGGCACGACTCGGGCCGCTCGACCTGCGGGTGGGTATCACGCACTCTGTGCGAGTCTGGAACACCCCTCTAGTGACGCGGACGGTGAAGCGACTCCTTTCAGGAGGAAATCTTGCCACCATGCCCGTGGATTTCACGAAACTGAAACGGAAATCGGACTTCGCCTTGGATCTGGCCGGTTGGCGTAACACCGACTGGCGTGCCATGCGTACCTTTCGCATCGCTATGGCGGGATTCGATGTGCGGGGGCGCCTTGGCGGCATCCGAGTTCCCACCATGGTGCTGCACGGTTCCGAAGACGCCTTCTTTCCACCGGAGGTCGGGGAGCGCTTAGCCGAGGCCTTGCCGATGGCTGAGTTACGCTTGGTGAAAGGGGCCGCCCACGGCCTGCCGTTGACTCACGGAGCGGAAGTGAAGAAAGCCGTGAGGGATTTGCTGGGAGGTGGGAAGTGATCCCTGTTGCTGTCATCATGCTCATCGCGGCCGTGGCGCTCCTCCTGCTCGATGTCGAACCGGTACCCACGTGGTTTTACGTTTTCGCCTGGTATCCTACGCTGGTCATCGCCGACTCGGTGGCTTCCCGGCGCGACGGTGGCCCGTCCCTGTTTGGCTCACCCCGCCGCGTGGCGTCGGTGTTCGGATGGTCGGCCGTCATTTGGCTGTTGTACGAAGCCATCAATCTGAGAATCGCCAACTGGTATTACGTTTTCCTCCCACCGTCTCAGGGTTGGCGGTGGCTCGGGATCCTGGCCTCCTTCGCAACGGTCGTGCCCGCCATCTTGGTGGCCCAGCGTTTGTTGAGCAGTCTAGACGTAGGGAAGAGATGGCGGGCACGTCCTCTCCCGTTGCGCGATGTGCACCGGCGGGTGGCGATCCTCGTAGGATGCGTCGCACTAGTGCTTGCGATGATATGGCCGAGTTGGTTCTGGCCCCTGGTGTGGGGAATCGGACTCTTCGTGGCAGATCCCTTGGTCTACCGCATCCAACGTGCCGACTCGCTCATGGCGGATGTGGAAGTGGGACGCTGGGATCGGGTCGCGCGACTGTTGATCGGCGGACTCGCGATCGGGCTCCTCTGGGAGACGCTCAACTATTGGGCACGGGGCAAGTGGATCTACACGGTTCCTCTCCTCGAACACATCAAGTTGTTCGAGATGCCTCCTCTCGGCTTTCTCGGGTTCCCGATTTTCGCGCTATCGGCGTGGTCGCTTTATCACCTGCTGTGCGCTTGGAAAGTCGCCGCGCCTCAATTTCGCACCCCGTCGTTCGCTCCGTTGAGGCTGCTGTGCAGCATCGTCATCGCGGTGACGTTCTCGTACCTGACCCTGCAAGCGATGGAAAGTCGCACCATCAGCTCCAAGGTGCCGCAGTTACTCGACCTTCCGGAGGCGAACGAGCAGCTGGCGGGCCGGCTGCGTGGTGGCGGGTTGCTCACAATCTTCGATTTGATCTCACGCGAACCCATGGAGATTGCTGCTCGCACCGGCATCTCGGACAGCACAGCCACGGCTGTGCTCCACTCGGCGCGGCTCGCCGTTCTCCGCGGCATAGGAACGAGCCATCTCGCCGAACTCCGCGCAAGGACCATTTACACGGTCTGCGATCTCGCCGCCGCCGACCCTGAGCAACTGTGGCTCGACATCCATGCCCAGCTCCAGGGACCGCGACCCACTCGAGCGGAAGTGCGAGTTTGGAGGCGCGCAGCGGCCGGCGCGTGCTAATGAGAGGAGCGTCGTCGTGATAAGCACGCACAGGTTTTGCTGACATGCGCTGGGTACTAGAACTTCTCGCCGTTCTCTTCGGCGCGTATCTCGTGATTTCCGGCCTGATGCTGGCATTTCAGGAACGACTTGTCTTTCCCGCACCCAGGTATCCATTGCCCGCACCGGAATCTGTCGGAGTAACTGAGGCTGAATCCATCACGGTCACCACGGCAGACGGCGTAAAGCTGCGCGGCTGGTACCTCCACCCGGTACCTCCGCCACCCGAATCGCAACGTGCGCCGGGTCTCATTTGGTTCTACGGTAACATGGAGGTTGTGGGACTCTTGGCACCTTTGCTGCGCGAGCTTCGGCCCCCGGGAACGGCAGTCTTGATTCTCGACTATCGCGGATACGGAACCAGTGAAGGGCGGCCTACGGAGCCGGGGTTGTATCTCGATGCGGATGCGGCGTGGGATTATCTAGCCGGCCGGGAGGATGTCGACGACGAGCGGATCAGCGTGTATGGCCGATCACTGGGTAGCGTACCTGCGTTGTATCTGGCAGAAAACCACGACGTGCGATCGGTGGTTCTAGAATCACCGTTCACCAACGCGCGCGGCATGGCTGCCGTCCATTACTGGTACCTGCCGCGTTTCTTGATGCGCTTGCGACTCGACAACCTGGCCCGCGCACGACGACTGCGGGTTCCGCTATTGGTTTTTCACGGATCCGAGGATGACATCGTGCCGCTACGGATGGGCCGGGCCATCGCCGAGGGAGGACGGGCGAGAAAGTTCATCGTGTACGAGGGTGCCGGGCACAACGACATCTACGACGCTGCCGGGCCACGATACCGCGAGGAGATGCACTGGTTTCTGAGGGAGGAAGGAGGGGTGAGGAGAGAGGAGGGAACAGTGAAGAGGCAAGAGAAGTAGATGTCGGGAGTGAGAGCTTCGCCTCAGGCCGCCTCCGCAACCACAGCCGTCGGCTTGACGCTGAACGCCAGCAGCGTCACCACGGCAACGACGCCTGCGGAGATGAAGAACGGCAGCGACGGCCCAAGGTGGAAGGCTGCGGTCGCCCACAGGGGCGCTATGACCCTCGAAACCCCGCCGAACGATTGCTGCACACCCAGCATCTGTCCCAGTTCCGCTTTGGGTGTCCGGAACGACACCAGGGCAGACACGTTCGGGAACAACAAGGCCGTACCAATCGGCACGAAGCTCATGATGATCGCTGTGCCGACGAGAAACGTTGGCAGGGGAATCGCAAACAACCCGATTGCCAGCGAAACGGCCCCGGCTCGCATCACTCTGGTTTCACCAAACCGATCGACGGCCTTACCGAGCACTATCGCACGCATCACGATCGAAAGAAATCCTATGTATATGAAGAACGGGCCGATGGTCTGCTCATTCACGCCGAATCGGGATTCCAACAAGAGAGGCATAACGGCCGTCATAGACATGAACCCGAGCATGCCCACGGCATAAATCCAGATCAGGCGTGGAACCTCTCGTCTGGGTTTGGTCAATACCTCGACCATCGCGGCACGCACAGAACGGCGCACTGCGGGTACCGCCCCTCCCTCCTCAGCGTTGCGCTCTTCATGTCGTGGCGATTCGGGCAACCACGTCCACGCAAACACGATATTGACGAGGCACAGTCCCGCCGCTATGAGCCCCGGATACTCCGGCCCGAGCCCAAACGAGAGTGACCCAATAGCCGGACCGATCATGACACCGGCACTGGTGGCCGCCGAAAGCCACCCGAGGGCCTTGGACCGATCCCTCGGCGCAAATGCATCTCCCACATATGCTTGAAGAACGCCGGTCGTGCCCCCGCCTATCCCCTGCACCAAACGGGTCACGAACAACAGCACGAGGCTGTTCGCGAACCCAAAGATCACAAACGCAACGGCTGACGTACACAATCCCAACAGAATCGCGGGGCGGCGACCATATCGGTCGGAGAATCGGCCCCACATCGGCGCAACCACGAGCTGTACGATCGAGAACGCGGCGATCAGCCAGCCGATCACCCACGGTTCCGCGTTGAAGCGGAGGGCATAAAACGGCAGCAGCGGAAACAGGATCGCGAATCCGATCATGTCCACGAAGGCGGTCGCCATGAGAACGGATATGCGCTTCATCGCCGGGTCCCGAGTGCCATCGCACCGGCTGATACGAGCATCAACACGACTCCGTAAACCGCTGCCACCCCCACATCGAAATCTCGCAGCGCGGCCAGAATCTCAATGGAGACCGGCCTGGTGTTGAACGTGTAGAGGACGATGGACGTAACGAAGTCCCCCACCGCCGTGGCAAAGGCCAAGGCCCCTCCCGCCAGCAACGCCGGCTTGAGCAGCGGAATCGTGATACGCCTCAGGGTCTTCAGTCGTCCGGCGCCAAGTGAGGCGGCAGCCTCATCGAACGCGGGATCGAGTTGACGGAACCCTGCAATCACCGATCCGGCTGTGATCGGGATGTTGCGCACTAGATAGGCCAATGGAAGGATCAGGACCGTTCCCACCAATACCCAGCGACCCACCCACGGTGCGGACACGCTGAATGTGGTAGCGATAGCAATGGCTAGTACCGTCCCCGGCACCGCCCACGGCACATTGAGCAACCTATCGATCACGCCTCCCAACACGGCTTTGTGCTGCACTATGTTCCTGCCGGCCCAAAGGGCGAGGCCGAGGGCCCCGATTGTAGCCGCCGCGGCCATCCATAGCGAATTGACGAGAGGCCGTAAACGTTCGGGTTCCTGTATCAGCTGGGCGTAATTGCTGAGAGAGTATTCCGGTGGAATGAGCTGCGTTGTCCACGTGCCAAAGGGAACGAAGGACACGACGATCAACGTGGCGTGAGGCAGCAGCAAGACCACAGCAAACGCCCAACCCAGCACGGCGGCCACCCATCGCGCCAGGGGTTGTTCTAGGTTGCGCGCTGCCGAGGCCACTCCCTTCCCCGTCGAAGCGACCGACCGCCTTGCCCCGGCTCGTCCAAACAACCACAAGGCAATGAACGCCACACTCGCCAACGCCACGGTCTGCACCATGGCGGCATTGATATTCCCATTCAGCTTTGAATTGACGATCTGTGTGGTCATCACGCGAAACCCGCCACCAAAGATGTATGGCGCACTGAACGATCCCAGCGAGGTCATGAAGGTGAGAAGTGCAGCGGCGAGGATTTGAGGTCGGAGCAACGGCAGCGTAACGCGACGAACGGTTTGCCATTGACTACACCCCAACGATTGGGCGGCTTCGATCATCGAAGCGTCAACCTTTGCCAAACCGGCGCGAGTGAAGAGATAGAAGTACACGTACATAGAGTACCCGTGGACCAGAAGAATCGCTCCGGCCCCTCGGAGCCGCCAGGGAGAACCATCGAGGCCGAGAACGGCGCCGACGAGCCTAGCGATGAACCCACTCTCACCATAGAGAAAGATGAACGCGATTACGCCCACGAGCGGAGGAAGCACGACAGGCAACGCTATCAGTGCACCGAGTATTCGTCGGCCCGGGAACGTGAATGTCTCGAAGAAGAATCCTACAGGAACGCCGATGGCACCGGCCAGGGCCACGCTGGCAAGCGAGATCCATACGCTCCCCCATAGTGCAGACCACTCGAACGAGTCGCTCATGAAAGCCTCGAGATGTTCGAGCGTCCACTCGCCCGGACCTCCGACACTCTCGAGCAGCACCAACAAGATCGGGTAAGCGACCAGCCACATGAGCAGGACGGAGAGGGCAAGGCCCAGTGGCTTTCCCCTCATTTGCCCCTCCTGGGAAACGCCCTAGCGTTGCGTGCCGAAAGCCACACGGTATCGCCGACCTGAGCCGCGTGTACATCGGCTTCGAACTCCACGTTTCCCAACTGCGTGTCGACCTCGAAGAAGGCGCGTGCGCCCGTGTAACGCACCTCACGCACTGTTCCCGTGAGACCGACTTCGTCCGAGGGAACGAACATCTCCGGGCGAACCGCAATGGACACCTGTTGGCCGGCGTTGAGCGCAACCGGCGACGTAACAGGCCACTCGATGCCTGTCGCAACCCGCACTCGATCCGCCGAGATCATCACGCCCTTGAGAGTGGTCGCCCGTCCCACGAACGTCGCGACAAAGTGCGAGGTGGGCTTCTCGTACAACTCGGTCGGCGTGGCAACTTGTTCGAGCCCGCCATTGCGCAACACCGCGACCACGTCCCCCAAGGCAAAGGCTTCTTCCTGCTCGTGGGTCACGAACACCGTCGTGACGCCTATTTGGTCGATGGCCGCCCGGAGTTCCCGCCGAGTTCGCTCTCGGAGTGCCGGATCGAGGTTCGACAACGGCTCGTCGAACAAGAGCACGCGTGGACGGGGGGCCACTGCCCGAGCGACAGCCACTCGCTGCTGTTGGCCACCCGAGAGTTCGTTCACCCGACGCGCCTCAAAGCCGCGTAGGTCGACGAGGGCCAGCGATTCCGCCACGCGCCGTCGCCGCTCCGCGGCGGTGAGAGAGCGATCGAGCCCGAATCCCACGTTCTCGCCCACGTTCAGATGCGGAAACAACGCGTAGTGTTGAAACACCATTCCGAAATGGCGGTCCGCCGGACGGAGCGCGGTAACATCTTCGCCGTCCACTGTCACACAACCCGAATCCGGTGTTTCAAACCCCGCTATCAGTCGCAGCGTGGTCGTCTTCCCGCTTCCGCTGGGGCCCAATAACGCCAGTATGCTGCCCGGCGGTACGCTGAGTGACAGATCGCGCACCGCGACGTGGTCGTCGAACTGCTTGGTGAGATGCTCGAGGTGAAGCCCGGATTGCGACATCACCGGGCCACGGGGGAGTTACCCTTGCCCTGGATGTTGCGCTCCCAATAGGTCATCCAGTCCGCGCCGCGCTCCGCCAACACGCTCCAGTCGATGTCTTCAACGACGAGGTTCGCCAGCACGTCGCGAGCCCACTGTGGAATCGAATCGAGAGGCAAGTCGCTTCGGGCAGGAAGCCGAAACGCCTCTCGCGTTGCCTGGATCTGGAAGGCCTTCGAACCGACGAACTCCACGAAACGCCGCGCCGCATCCGGTTGCTTCGCACCGCGCACGATCGCAACAGCATCTTCGATGACCGGAGTGCCACTCGAGGGAAGGACGTAGGCGAAGGGATTGCCCCGGTCACGCTGGCCCAAAATGTCAGGGAGGTCCCACATCGTAATGACCCCTTCCTGCCGCAGCATCTTTTGGTGTAGTAACGCCGGATTGAGCGGGTAATCCCTCGTTTGCCGGTCTAACCGACGTAGCCATTTCACACCGGCCGCCGTGTCGCCCGTCGCGTTGATACTGCGCAGCATCATCATCCCGAACAGCGTCCGCATCGTGCCCGATGCGAGGGGAAAACGGATGAGCACGCGGTCCTTCCAGCGCGGATCCAAGAGATCCTCCCAATCACGCGGAGCCTCCGCGGCGGACACCGCCGAATCGTTGTAAACGATGACTGCCACCGTCTGATACACGGAGAAGAACAGGTCCCCGGGGCCATGGCCGCGTTTCGGCGTGGTGCTGGCCCAAGTCGGACGATACGCCTCCAACAATGAATCTGATGCCGCCCGAGCAAAGAGGCTCGACGGCCCCCCAAACCACACGTCCGCCTGCGGGTTCACTCGCTCCGACCGAATACGGTCCAGCACTTCCTGCGACCCCATATCCAAGGTGCGAACGTCGATGTCGGGGTTGGCCACCTCGAACATCCGCTCTGAAAGACGCAGCAAAACTCGACCGTGCGGAGAATAAACCACCAACGGGATTCGGCCGTCATTCGTGCACCCGGCGACGCACACGCCGAGCAGGACGAGAAAAGACTTCGCAGAGAGTTTGCGGAGGTTCTGAAAAGGAATCATTGTAGAGGGTCGGGTTTCAACCCAAGGAGGTTCACGAACAACCGGAACGCGCCCGGCGTTCCGGCCGGAAGCGACCGGAAGAAACTAAGCCCCGTGTACACGTATGTCCCTGCTCCGTAGCGCGCTACGAGCAGCCCGCCCCGCAACGGTGGCCGACCAGCATCGTTCATCTCCAGCAGCGGCTGGTAGGAGTCGTCCCAGGTGTCGGCGAAATACAACCCACGCTCTTGCGGCCACTCCATCCAGTCTTCGGGCCCGATACGGTTCGGCACGTTGAACACCGGATGGTCCGGCCGGAGAATCCGCACCGGTGCCGTTTCATCGGTGACGCGATCGTGCGGCCGTCCGATTTCCAGGGGGTAAGGAGCATACCCGCCTCGAACGAACTGATACTGCTGATACTGCACGATTAGCAGGCCGCCGGACCGGGTGTACTCCATCAACCGTTCATTATTCTGGACCAGCGTCGAGTCGGTTTCGTAGGCACGGCTGCCGACGATGATCGCATCGTACCGGCTCAGGTCGCCGCGAGCCAGCTGCTCACCGTCCAACACCTCCAACGGCACTCCAATCTGCCTCAAGGCTTCGGGCACACGGTCCGCTGCGCCACGCACGTACCCTACGCTGGCGAGTGACGGCACGACCATCGGAACAACCCGAATATCACTTCCTGCCGGCACAACGAGCGGCGTGAGACGAATGTGCGAATACGCAATGACTTGCACACCACGGTCGAACCTCAGTCGGTCGTCGCCAACTGCAACCGCGCGAATCCCGACACGTTCGTTCACCACACCCGCCGGACGTATTACGGAAAACACGAAACGCCGAGAGTCTCCTGCTCGCTCAAACGAGAACCGGCGCCGCACGGGCGTCGGCCAGCCCTCGATCTGCAGACCTACCTCGCCCTCGTATAGCTCAGAACCATTGTACACCAATGAAACAGTGAAATCACGCTCGACATCTCCGTCTGCCGGCCACACGATGTTGGTCGGCTCCAGCTTGACATCAACGAGAGGAACCACCCGCACCTCTCGCCTCACCTCGCCGGAAGCCTGATTCCTGGCTCTGAACGTGGCCTCGCGACGCAACCGCACCGACCCACCCAGCAGCGATACATCGAGCCGCGCTTCAAGCAACGGCGGCTGGAACGGTGTACTCCTTATCTCTGCCGGAGCTTGGCTCCAGTCGTACATCGAGCCGATCAAAGGTCGCGCCAGGAAGTACGGCTGTGTGGGAGTAGCGTCCCGAGGAACCGCCACTCGGAACTCCACAGTTGCAATCGACCCCGGCGCCACCGCCTCCGTGGGAAGAGGGTCACGATCTACGGCCCATCCTTGCGGGGCCGAAATCGATGCATCGTCAACGCCGACATCGAACGGCCCACCGTTGAAAAAGCTCACCGTGACCGAGACGACCTGTCCGGGGGTGAGTTTTTCCTCCGCCATCACGGCATCCATGACGAGTCCGGCGCTGATGCCGATGGCGCGTTCGAGAAGGTTGCGTCGGCGCCCGGACGTACCGGGAAGCTGCACCATCAACTCCGGTGTTAGAGTCGCCAGGTTGGCGGGATCTACCGCCCCGCGAGCTATCGCCGCAAATCGCATCAGCGGCGTAGGTTGGAGTGGGATGCCGGAGAACAGATCGTCAGATCCTTCTGTGGAGCCGCTGGCTGCCCGGTCCGCAATAAACCGGAGTCGCGTTTGTCGCGGACCTATGGGTTGCAACACACCCATGTCCTGACTTCGGTGACGGCTGCGGCTGGCCATCGCAATTTGATGGTACGATTGGCCAACCCTGGGATCGAGCATACCGGTGGGCAAGCTCAATGTTGTCGCCGCGGTGTCGAACCGAGTCGACCGGTAAAGCTTTAGCGGCGTCCAGGGAGTGAGATGTTCTTCGGTCTCGAGCTCGGGAAACCGCGAGGTATCGCCCGCAGCGTCGAATGCAGCAACCGCCGCCACGCCTGCCGCCTGATGCTGGCCGTGCCTGTCCCTCGACGTACCGGAGAACACCGACACGATCACGTGCGGCCGGAACGAACGAACCACGCGCACGACATCCTTGAGAATCGAATCCGGAAGCCAGAGACCGGATGTCTCCTCGAGCGATCTGGTATAGCCGAAGTCGTACGCCCGGGTGAAGAACTGACGGGCGCCATCCAGCTCGCGAGCGGCCAGAAGCTCTCTCGACCGGATCAAGCCGAGGGCTCGTCCCAACTCCGGGCCGATGAGGTTCTGACCCCCCTCCCCACGCGACAGGGACAGATACGCAGTCTCCACCCCATACCCGCGGCTCAGCAGCGAAAGCAAGGCCGTGTCTTCGTCATCGGGATGCGCCCCGATGAGGAGTACGCGGCTATTTTCGGCGAGTTGCTGGAGCAGCCGATCCAATTCGACGATTCCCCCGTTGGACGGGGGCGCAAGCTGGCCCGCCAGCGAGGTGGTGCTCGCCAGCGCCAACGCCAGTGCGAGGACGCTGCTACGCCGCCTGACGTGCAACAACAATGCTCCTGAGCCTCTCGGCGCTGGGGTCTTGGGGGTCTCCGAATGGCCTAGGATGTCCTTTGACGTCCATCACCACCGATGGGCAAACAAACTCCAACCGCCGCACTCGGATCATTTCCTGAACCGGCCGCGTGGAAACCGCTACAGCAACCACGACCTGGGATGGTCCCATCGACTCCGCACACTTGGCGGCTGCGAGCAATTTCCATGGACTCGTCACATGGCCATCCACTATGACAACCGCGCTGCCACTCACGTCTCGAAGAGTTCGCTGACCTCGAAACAGCAAGCGTTCCTGCTTGATGGCGCGTCGCGAGCGACCGATCGCCTGCTCCAGCATCTCCAACGAGCTGAACTTCGGCGCGAACGCCGGGTCGAGCACCGCCTCGGCGTCTTCGGCCATGGCTCCCACGATCTGCGAGTCGTCTAGCCTGACGTGCGCCGAGACCACAACATCGAATCTGCACTTCATGGCTTCCGCCGCAGCAGCAGCAATCTCCACCCCGCTGGGTGTCACGGCCCACACCACCACCGGTTGATTCACACGGTGATACAGCTGCCGACCCAAGGTGGATCCGGCCCCTGAACGGGAGGAATAGAGAGCGTTTTCGCCAGCGGGTGTCGTCATCGCGTCGGTCGACTCTGAATTTTCCGATGAAAGTTCGTTGAGACGCCGCGGTCGGGCGCGAGGGCACCGAGCCCACACCCCCCGGAAAACCCATGAATTCTTACTCCCTCGCCTTCACAGCGCAACCGTAACTTACCAAGAATCCACGGTTTATCTGTGATCCATGTGGCGGTTGTCCGAGGGTGCAGCTAAGATTGGAGCATGACTACCACAGCTTCCGAGCCCACCTATGGGCACACGAAACAACCCGATAGAGACGTCACCGAACTCGAGGCACGAGAGGTCGCCGAGGCCGCTCGCGAGAAGGAGTGGACCGCTCCCAGCTTCGTTCGGGGCCTGTTCGATGGCAAGCTGCGCCTAAATCTCATCCATCCCTTTCCGGCCGTCAGTCCCGATGAGCTCGAGCGTGCCAGACCGTTCCTCGAGAAGCTCGAAGCATTCATGCGCGCCAATGTGGATGCGGACGAGATCGAGCGGAATTCCAAGATCCCCGATCATGTCATCAGAGGTCTCGCCGAACTCGGCGCATTCGGGATCAAGATTCCCACCGAGTACGGCGGACTCGGCCTCTCGCAGGCGAGCTACAACCGAGCGATCGCGCTCGTCTCGAGTTGGGAGAGTTCCATCGGGGTCCTGCTGACCGCCCACCAGTCCATCGGTTGTCCACAGCCACTCAAGCTTTTCGGCACACCAGAGCAGAAGAAGAAATACCTGCCCCGGCTGGCTAAGGGAGAGATCAGCGCCTTCGCCCTCACCGAGATGGACGTGGGGAGTGATCCGGCCCGCATGGCCACCACGGGCCAACTGACCGAGGATGGCTCTGCTTACATCTTGAACGGCGAAAAGCTCTGGTGCACTAACGGCACCGTCGCCGACATCGTGGTGGTAATGGCGAAGACCGGCGAGCGCCGCATAACGGCCTTCATCGTGGAGCGCGCATGGCCCGGTGTCGAAGTGCCCTATCGCAGCCATTTCATGGGCCTCAAGGGAATCGAGAACGGCGTCATGCGCTTTACCAACGTTCGGGTTCCCAAAGAGAACGTGCTTTGGGGCGAGGGCAAGGGCCTGAAGCTCGCCCTAATAACGCTCAATACCGGGAGATTGACGCTCCCCGCCACTTCTGCAGTAGCGGTCAAGAAATGCCTGGAGATATGCCGAGAGTTCGCACAGGAGCGCGTGCAATGGGGCAAGCCCATCGGAAAGCACGACGCCGTCGCCCAGAAGCTGGGCCGCATGGCCGCCTATTCCTTCGCCTTGGACGCGGTGTCCGACCTGGCCGCACTCCTCTCTGACCAGGGCAAGACCGACATCCGCCTCGAAGCCGCGATGGCCAAGATGTGGAATACCGAACGCGGCTGGGAAATAATCGACGATGCGCTGCAGATCCGTGGAGGCCGGGGATACGAAACGTCCGAGAGTCTCGAGGGGCGGGGTGAAAAACCGGTGCCCCTCGAGCGGATGATGCGGGACTTCAGGATCAACCTGATTTTCGAGGGATCGAGCGAGATCATGCGGCTGTTCATCGCCCGTGAGGTGGTGGATTCCCATCTAAAGGTGGCCGGCGCGATCGCCGACCCTAGGGCAGCGACGGGGGCCAAGGTGGCGGCGGTCTTCAAGGCCGGCTTCCACTACGCGCTGTGGTATCCCGCCCGCTGGATCGGCTGGGGCCACTGGCCTCGGTTCGGCGAATTCGGCAAGCTGGCGAAGCACGTGCGGTACGCGGACCGGACCGCGAGACGGCTCTCCCGGGCCCTGTTCCACTCGATCGTCCGCTTTGGGCCTGGCCTGGAGAAGCGGCAGGCCGTCCTCGGGCGCCTGGTCGAGATCGGCGCCGAGCTGTTCGCGATGAGCGCCACCTGCTCGTGGGCCCAGATGCTCCAGACCAGCAAATCCGCGGAAGATCGGGCCCGGGGCTCGCAAGCGAAGGATCTGGCCGATATTTTCTGCCGCCTGGCCCGGCGTAGGATCCAGGACCGCTTCCGGAGCCTGTTCCGGAACGATGACGTGGCCGTGTATCGCACCGCGCAGCGGGTGCTGTCCAACGAGCTGGTGTGGTTGGAAGAGGGGCTCGTCGCGGACGAATAGCGGTTTCCGAAGGATCTACTTGCCGGCCTAGCGCTGCCCAGGAGGGGGAGGCATGGCCAACGTCACACTCGCCTGCCAGTTCTGCCAAACGCTGAACAAAATCGACGCCGCCCGCTTCGGCGACAAACCCAAATGCGCCGAATGCGACCGCCCGTTCTTGCTCGACCGCCCGGTCAAAGTGCTCGAAGAACACTTCGACCAGACCGTCTTGACATCTGAGTTACCGGTGGTGGTGGATTTCTACGCCGACTGGTGCGGGCCCTGCAAGATGATGGCCCCGTACCTCGACGAAATCGCCCGAGACAAAGCCGGGCAGATTCTCGTCGCCAAGGTCGACACCGATAGATCCCCCAAGGTGAGCCGCCGCTACAACATCAAAGGGATTCCGTTCTTCGGCCGCTTCGAGCACGGGGAGCTGGTCAAGAGCCTGGCGGGGGCGGTGGGGAAGGAGGCGCTGCAGGAGTTGGCGGGAGAATAGCTGGGGGCCCCTCCCGCCTGCGCCGGCGGAACGCGCCTGACGCCACGAGAGGACCTACCAAGGCAATAGTGGCGAAGAAAAACCACTGCACGGCGTACGACAGGTGGGGGCCCCGTGATCGGCTTGGCAGGGGGGCCGGCGCCAAGCCCCGAGGGGCATCGGGTGGAATGACCGTACGGCGCAACACCAGCGGCTCGAGGGCTTCGGGAAAGAGCGGTTGCAAGGCGGCTGGATCGGCCCGACGCACGTAGAGCGGCCACGAGAGGTCGGACGGGAGCGTGCCTCCATCCAGACGTATTAAGACACCTTCAACAACCGTGGAATCCCGTTCACGAAGCGCTCCAATGTCGACACCCCGTGCATCCGGCGAGAACGCATACCCTCGCTCGACGAGAATCGTCCGGCCCGTCTCCGTCACAAGAGGAGTCACCACGTAGACCGCGGGAACCCCGTTTACCATGCGCCCCTGCTCGATCACCTCTCGGGAGAAATCGAAAACCCCCCGCGTTTGAACCCGGCGGAATCCGAACGAATCCGCATCAACCCCACGCGCGGCGTCTACTGGAACCCCAGCCAGTCGCTCTTCGATAAGGGCATTGCGTGACACCCTTTGGGCGTGGCGGTCCAGTTGCCAAAAACCGAGGCGCACACATACGGCCGCAACCACGACAGCGATCGCCGCCGCAACAATCCTACTCAGCATGAAAGACTCGCTCTTCCCACCATTTGTAGGTAGCTTGTCGACTTCCGCCCGTAGCGCCGATAGAGCAAACAGGGTCGGCGCATACGCCAACTTATTCCAAGGTAATAGTAAAATGGTCTTGACAGGTACGCCTGAGAGAGGCAGCCTTAGAGGTTTCGCGCATCCGAGGCCCCATGAAAGAGCTTAAGATCGCCGTGATCGACCTGGTGTCCAAGGGGCCCACCAAGGCTCTGTACGCGCGGGTCATGAACCCCAACCTCACGAGCATCATGCCGCAGGTCGTCTCGGTATGGTGTGAGGAAGCCGGACATGACGTGAAGTTCGTGTGCTATACCGGCTTTGAGAACTTGCTGGAGGAGATACCCCAAGAAACCGACATCGTCTTCGTCACGTCGTTCACCCAGGCGGCTCAACTCTCCTACGCCATTAGCAACATGTGCCGTCAACGCGGGGCCGTGACTGTGCTGGGCGGTCCCCACGCCCGGTGTTACCCCGACGATGCGCTCAAATACTTCGACTACGTCACCGGGTTCACCGACCGGGGCATCATCAACGATATCCTGGAAGACGGCGAACGTCATCGGCCGTTGGGAGTCTATCTCGCGGCGGACAACCAACCCAGCGAACTACCGAGCGTGGAAGAGCGGTGGAAGTTCATCGCACCGACTTTGGCAAAGGCCCCGACGATCAAGATCGTGCCGATCATCGGAAGCCTCGGTTGCCCGTACACCTGCAGCTTCTGCATCGACTCGGTGGTCGATTACAAGCCTTTGAGTTTCGATCGGTTGCGGGACGATTTGCGGTTCCTGCTCACCAAGATGAAACGCCCGCGAGTCGGGTGGCACGATCCCAACTTCGGTGTCCGCTTCGACGATTACCTGAACGCCATCGAAGATGCGGTTCCACCCAACAGGATGGACCACGTCGCAGAGAGCAGCCTTTCACTGCTTTCCGAGCCGCACCTCAAACGACTCCAGAAAGCCGGCTTCAAGGCCATCCTGCCCGGCATCGAGTCCTGGTACGACCTCGGGAACAAGTCCAAATCAGGAGCCCGTAAAGGGAAAGAAAAAGTCCGGCAGATCTCAGACCACATCAATCTCATGATGGAATACATCCCATACGTGCAGGCGAATTTCGTGCTCGGCCTGGATTGCGACGAGGGGAAAGAGCCGTTTGAGCTTACGAAAGAGTTCATCGACGAAACGCCGGCTGTTTTCCCGGGATATTCCTTGCTATCAGCTTTCGGACAGGCCGCCCCGCTCAATCTCGAGCTTCAGGAGGCAGGGAAAGTACTTCCCTTCCCGTTCCACTTCCTGAACAATCACCATGCCATGAACGTGCGTCCGAAAAATTACGCCTGGATGGAGTTCTACGACCTCGTAATCGACCTGACGGAATACACTTTCTCTTGGAAGAGCATCGCCCGCCGCTTCCGCGCCCAGGGTTCAACGATCCCCGGATGGATGAACGTGCTCCGAGCCGTCTCTTCGGAAGGTTTCGGGCGGATGAAGTATTACCGGACGATCCGCGCGTTACTCGACTCAGACATCACCGTTCGGAGGTTCTTCGAAGGCGAAACCACGACGATACCCCAGTTCTACATCGACCGGATCAAGAATGATCTCGGCGACCTTTGGCAATATCTCCCCGAGGGTGCGCTCGAACACGATCCCCAGGCGTACCTGAAGAAACACGAGGCGGAGCGGGAAATGGTACAGATTGGGTGAAGTGAGGGAGGAGGGAGGAGAGAGGAGGATTCTGAAATCGCCTCACCCCTGTTCCACCAACGACAACAAATCTTCAATACACGGCACTCGCAGGAGCGGCCTTCCCCGCCCCAGTAGCGCCCTGGCGTCGCCTTCGGCCTGGGCACGCGCAAGCTGCCCAAAACTGTAGCCCGCACCCGGAACCGGGAGATCCTCTTCCGGCAATTCCACCATCAGTATGAAGTGTCCCTTGGGCGGTCCACCCTTGTGGAACTGTCCCGTTGAGTGGAGGTAACGAGGTCCGTAGCCGACAGTCACAGCTACCGCGAGTCGTTCCTGAAGCGTGCGCGCGACGGACTCGAGCGCGCGGTCCGTCTGTTCACTCGGTGTCACGTAAGCCAGTATGGCAACATAGTCCCCGTTCTTCACTCCCGAAGTGAACTTTCCGAATTCATCGTAGGACGGGAGGTCGCCACCGGGCAACGCATCTCCCGCGTCCAGCACCTCTCTTGTCTTGGCTTTGCTTGCCGCCACGTTCGGCTGGTCAAAGGGATTCACGCCGAGCACGGCACCGGCCACAGCGGTGGCAAATTCCCAGCGAAAGAATTCCCCGCCGAGATCTTCTATCCCCGGGATCGACAGACGCACAACCGGATGATCGGCGCGCACTAGCGCGTCCAACCGCCCCTCCACCACCGGATCCTCGTCCCCACTCGCGCCGAGGGAAACGAACAGACGATCCCTCCCATACGACTCGAGTGCGCTGGAGCCGTTGTCGATCACAGGCAAGACCCCTTTGCCTTCCTTTCCCGTACTTTCAGCCACCAGTTGCTCCACCCACAACCCGAAGCCGGCCAGCGACGGCGAGCAGAGGAGCGTGAGCTTGTCACGGCCGGCAACCGCAGCTTCACCGATGATGGCACCCAGCCAAGCACCAGGGTTCTCGATCGACGCGGGCCCTCGACATTCAGCCATCGCCGACCGGGCACCGGCTACGATTGCCCCGACGTCCACACCGATGAGCGCCGCCGGAACCATGCCAAAAGGCGAAAGCGCCGAGAAACGCCCGCCGACGTCCGGATCGCCTTCGAAGATTCTCCGGAACCCATTTGCCGAGGCCATGCTGTGCAGTGAGGATCCCCGATCGGTGATCGCAACGAAACGCGATGCATTGGCCTTCGATAGTTGCCAGAAATGAGAAAGGAAACCGGTGGTCTCAACGGTGGAACCGGATTTGCTGGATATCACGAAGAGAACGCTGCGGTCGGGATCGACGATGCGTCGCACCGCGTCGGGAGTCGTGCTGTCCAGCACGGCCAGCGACGGAAAACCCAATCGCGGGCCGAACGCACGCCAGAAAACCTCCGGCGCCAGGCTGGAGCCACCCATCCCACACAACACCACAGTATCACATTGTTCGCGGATTCGGTCGGCGAACTCCCCGAGATCCGAGTGCTCTTCCAAGACGCGTTCCGCCACTTCGAGCCAGCCCAGTCGGTTCGACAACTCTCGGGTGGCCGAAGACGCACCCCACACAGGCGGGTCCTTCGACCAGATACGCTGCACAACCGACTCGGTAGCCATGGAGTTCAACCGTTCTTGGAGGGCCGAGTCGAGATTTCCGAGAGAAGCCGACCGAACGTAAGGGTTGATCGCTACCCCCCGAGGAGTGCTCTTGCTCGTTCGACTACTCGTTCCGGCGTGAATCCGAAGTGCGGGAACAGATCCTTGCCTGGGGCCGACTCTCCAAAGCGCTCCATGCCGATGACGTCGCCGCGATCTCCAACCCAGCGATACCACGGCATCGGGTGCGCAGCTTCGATTGCCAACTTCGGTACACCCAAGGGAAGAACCTCATCGCGGTAACTCTGGGTTTGCTCCGCGAAAAGTTCGAGACCGGGCATGTTGACCACGCGGGTCGCCGTGCCCGCCTGCTCCAGTATGTCGCGGGCCCCCAAGGCAATACTCACTTCCGAGCCGCTGGCCAGCAACACCACGTCCGGTTTGGCGCCGGAAGCCTGAGCCAACACATATCCTCCCCGCGCCAATCCCGCCGCAGAGCCCAACTGCGAACGGTCGAGCACGGGTACACCCTGGCGGGTGAGGACGATTGCGGTGGGTCCGTCCTGACGCTTGATCGCCTCACGCCACGCTTCAACCACGTCATTGGCATCGGCAGGACGAATGACCCGCATGTTGGGAATCGATCGCAGCGCTGCAAGTGTCCCGATCGGTTGATGCGTGGGACCGTCCTCCCCCAACCCGATGGAGTCGTGACTGAACAGATAAATCGGCGACTTCCCCATCACCGCCGCCAGCCGGATCGCCGGTCGCATGTAGTCAGAGAAAATGAGAAAGGTGCCGCCGTAGGGCCGCACACCCCCATGCAGCGCCATGCCGCTCAACATCGCAGCCATCGCGTGCTCCCGGACGCCGAAATGCAGATTTCGGCCGGCATAATTGTCGGCGCCGAAGTCGCCACCGTCCTCCAGCTTTGTCATCACTGAGCCGGTGAGGTCTGCCGATCCTCCGATCAACTCCGGAAGAACGGCCCCCAGCGCGTTGAGAACCGCTCCAGACGCCTTGCGGGTAGCCATGCTTCCGGTGCCAGCCTCAAATGTGGGCAACACGCTCTCCCAGCCCTCAGGGAGCTTGCCTGCCAACCGCCGGCGCAGCTCCGCGGCCTCCTGGGGATACTCACCGGCGTACGCAGCAAATCCCTCATCCCACTCGGCTTGCAACTCGGCACCCCGTTCCAGGCACTTCCGCCATTCGGCCACCGCCTCGTCCGGCACGAAGAACGGCTCCGTCTCGGGCCAATCGAGGTTCTTCTTCGTCAGCACCACCTCCTCTTCGCCGAGGGCGGCTCCGTGGGCCGCTGCCGTATCCTGCTTGTTGGGACTGCCGTAGGCAATGTGCGTGCGCACCACGATCAGAGACGGCCGGGGGTCGTCTTTTGCTGCGACGATCGCCCTATCGATGGCTTCGAGGTCGTTGGCGTCTTCCAACCGTTGAACGTGCCAGCCGTACGACTCGAAGCGGCCCACGGCGTCGTCGCTGTACGTCAGGTTTGTTTCGCCGTCGATCGTGATGTGGTTGTCGTCGTAGAACCCGATCAGGTTCCCCAACCGTAGATGCCCGGCGAGGGACGCAACCTCGTGGGATAGCCCCTCCATCAAGTCGCCGTCGCTCGCGAGGAAGTACGTCCGGTGGCCGGCGATGTCGTGCCCGGGGCGGTTGAACAGCTCCGCCAGGTGGGCAGAGGCCATAGCCATTCCGGCAGCGTTCCCTACCCCCTGCCCCAGGGGACCCGTGGTAGCCTCCACGCCCGGCGTCTTCCCGAACTCCGGGTGTCCCGGCGTGTTGCTGCCGAGCTGCCTGAATCGCTTGATGTCGTCGAGGGAAACCTCGTACCCGGTCAAGTACAGCAGGCCGTACAACAGCATCGACGCGTGGCCGCACGACAGGACAAAACGGTCGCGCCCTGCCCAGTCGGGCTCGGCTGGATTGTGCCGCAAGTGTCTCGTCCACAGGACGTAGCACAGGGGCGCCAGAGCCATCGGCGTACCCGGATGCCCGGAGTTCGCCGCCTGGACGGCGTCCATGGAGAGGGTACGGATTGTGTTGATGCAAAGGTCGTCGAGCGAAACGCTGGTCATGGTGATGGGCTCTGCCACCTACCTGCTCCTCACGGGGGTGGGGGACCAATACGAGGGCACCGGCCATCGGTTTAGCGCCGCAGAAACATAGCAGTAGGGTTCAGGCATGCACAGTGGCATGCCCGACCCCTACTGCACCGGTCGCCGCCTGCTTCAGGTCCAAAGAAATCGGGGGCTATATAGGCCAGGCTAACAACTCAATGACTTCCTTATCAAAACGAGCCCGTCGGCAGCTTCATGGGCCTTGTTATGCGTCACGGGTCAGGGACCTCCAGATCCCGACAAATCTTCCGAGCAAGAAACTCGTTGACCTGCCGATGGCGCGGCACCGTTGAGATCTTACGCGCCTGGCGGTTGATGAAGACTATATGCTTTCGACCTTGCCGAGGGCGCTCGCAGCCGTGTTCTTCCAGATGTCGGATAAGATCCCGGCGCTTCACGCGGCTGGAATGCGCAGGGGCTCCCTAATGACCTCGGCGCCGCGGGTCTCTTCCTCAACGAGGACGCGGTTTGCGTCGAGCACGAGTCGAGCGGCTTCCCGAAGGTTGACACGGACCTCCTCGAGTGTGTCGCCCTGGGTGTTTGCGCCCGGCAACTCCTCGATAAAGCCGATGTATCCCTCGGGAACCTTGCGGAAAATAGCCGTCAGCTCAAGCTGCATGGTACCTCGCTTCTAGACCTACTGCAATCTACCTCGTAAGGGTGCGTGACGTCTAACGCATCTGCCGATAAGCGGCGGCGCTACCACCCAACGGGCGATACACTGTAGCTCTTTCGCGAGTGATTCCTTGCGCACAAACAAAATGACCTTCTTTTGAAAACAGGCGCTGACGGCTTCGTGGTCCTTGTTAGGCATCAGCGCCGCGCTCCGGGCCGACCGTAGAACGCGACAGGCACCGGAAGCGTATATTATGGAAACCCAACGCAACGAAAGCAGCGAGGTCTTATGCGAAGTGTGAGAACCGTGGTCGGTGTCGCAGCGCTTCTGGCCGGGACACCACTCCTTACAACGTCACAAACACTTCACGCTCAGGGACACCCTGTGTGCGCTGCCGACAACGCCAGCCTGACACTCCCGCCGGGTTTTTGCGCCCTCATCGTGGCCGACCAAGTCGGTCCCGCACGGCACCTTACGGTGGCACCCAACGGCGACGTGTTCGTGGCGCTGAGCCGGAGGCGGCAGCCCGGAGGGGGCGGGGACGGAGGCATCCTCGTACTGCGGGACACCGACGGGGACGGAGCGGCCGATATTCAGCGTCGCTTCGGCGGAGGCTCGGGTGACGACGTGGAGTTCCGAGGAGACTATCTCTACTACTCGACCAACGACGCAATCATGCGCTACCCGTGGCGCGCGGGAGCCATGGAGCCCTCAGGCGAGGCCGATACAATAGTTAGCGGCCTCCCCGCGACCCGAAGCCACCGGTCGAAGAGCATCGCGTTCGGAGCCGACGGCGCCCTCTTCGTGAACATCGGATCGCCGTCCAACGTCTGCACCGGAGAGTCCGGTCAACCCGATCCATGCCGCCAGCTCGAGACTCGGGCCGGCGTCTGGAGATTCGACGCCGACCGGATCGGACAGAGACAGGCTGACGGACGGCGGTACGCGACAGGTTTGCGTCATACCGTGGCCCTCGCCTCACGGCCACACGACGGCGGACTCTATGGAGTGATTCACGGCCGCGACGCCCTCGGCAGTTGGGATCCCTTCGACGACCATTACAACGCCGAGAATCCTGCGGAAGAGTTCGTCCGAATCGAGGACGGGGACAATGTGGGCTGGCCGTACTGTTACTACAACCCAGAGATGAAACGCAAGCTTCTGGGACCGGAGTACGGCGGTGACGGACAGCGGCAGGGACGGTGCGCCCAAATGAAAAATCCTCTCATGGGCTTCCCCGCGCACTGGGCGCCGAATGGTCTGCTGTTTTACGACGGGGGCCAACTTCCGTCCAGGTACAAAGGCGGCGCTTTCGTAGTGTTCCACGGCTCGTGGAATCGGGCTCCGCTGCCACAGGCCGGCTACAGGGTGGTGTTCGCTCCGTTCGACGGAGATGACCCAACCGGAGAGTGGGAGACATTCGCCGACGGTTTCGGGGGGGAGGAACCAAGCCCGCGTGGGAGCCGGCATCGTCCGGTTGGAATCGCCGAGGGCCCGGACGGGTCGCTCTATGTATCGGACGATCGCGGCGGGCGGATTTACCGAATTGTGTATCGGGGGAGATGACCTCTCCCCAATCCGCCCCGTTCCGGGGTGTAGGCGCCCGACCCTTTATTTTGTGAGGAGCAGCCGATCATTTCCTCATGAGCGTTACCGTCTTCCACCGGACCACGATCGGCGATGCGCGACGCATCGCCAAAGAGGGGTTTGGCGACCTCGAATGGGATTTCGGCCTCTACGATGCCCGAAGCGGTGAGGAGGTCTCAGTCACTGGTGTGTTATTGGCCGATCGGCCGCTGGGAAGGGAGGAGGGCATCGACGGCGACGCAGTCCTCAAGGTCGAACTCGACGTCACCGAGGACGACTTGGCCGGCTTCGAGCTGGAGGGCATGCTGTGGGACGCCCGCGTCTGGGTGGCGCCTGCGGAGTGGGTCGCCGACCACGCTACGGTTCGCATAGCGTCCGTGGATCCCTCCACGTCGGGGTTCTTTGACCGCAACAGTGGTGAGCCGGAGTTTTAGGAAAGCCGGCAGGCAGTAGGTAGTAGGGCGGCGATTCCTCAGCAACCCCACATCGCGTGTGCCCGTTCCCCCCAAAGGGGCCCTCAGAGGTGCTCTAGGATGATATGTCTCCCGATTCAGATGCCTACCTGGCCGCCGGATTCAGCGACTCGGCCCATGCGACGCTGGAAGAGCTACTGGAGAACTTTCCAGACGATCAGCGGATCAAAGATCGACTGGCCCAATTCAGGTAGCAGGTCCCGGCAGTGCGGTGGGTAGTGGGCAGCGAGCACAGTAACCAATGGAGCGGTCCCCAAGGCTACCGGAGCATTGCAGCTAGGCGACTCTGTGACTCACATCCGCATCCTGCTCCTCAGCCAGGGCCGGTTTCGTCACGTCGACGTCGAGCACGGCTCCTTCGTGGATCATGAAGCACGATGTCGTGATCTCGCCGCGAATCACCGAGGATGCTTGTATCTCCACGCGATCCGCCACGATCGGTCCAGTGACCTCGCCATTCAACACCGCTTCCGCAGCCTGCACAGCGCCCTCCACCCGGCCTCCCTTTGCCACGAGCACCTGGCTGTCGGCTGAGACTTTGCCGATTACCGTGCCGGCAACCCTGAGCACGCCCGCGCAGTGTACATCACCCATTACGCGCATACCGGCTCCTATGCACGAAAACGTCTCCTCCTCCGCCGTTCTCACCGATTTCCGCCGCTTCACAGATGGAAATGGGACGAGGTCGTGAGAATTGTTGGACCGTATCATGGTATTGTGTCTCGGTAGCACATGGTTAGCGTCTCTGACACTAGATGCGCTCAGAACGCCAAAGGTTACAGCCGGCTCTGCGCGGCCCCTGACCTCGATTCTATTAGCGTCTGGGACACGAGGCGGTGAGGCTCGTCACCTTTCGCCTTACCGGAAAGGATGAACCAAGAGAGAGCGCGTGAACGAGCCCTCGCAAGTACCTTAACAATCGAAGACAGCCGACAAATTCCAAGGAGGCCCCATGCAGCGCGTCCCTGTCATCGTCATCCCGGCCTTGGCCGCGATCCTTGCTTCGCCCACCGCGGCGGTGGCCCAGCACCAACAGCAGATCCAGATAGACGAGTGGCGAGTGCCCTGGGAACAGAGCCGCCCTCGCGACCCGTTCGTCGGACCCGACGGCAAGGTCTGGTTCGTGGGTCAGCGGTCCCACTACGCCGCCTACCTGGATCCGGAAACGGGTGACTTCGAGAAGTTCGACCTGGACGACGGGACCGGTCCGCACAACCTCGTCGTGGACGGCGACGGAACCGTGTGGTACACGGGAAACCGGGCGCGCCACATCGGGAGGCTCGACCCGGAAACCGGGGAGATCGAGAAGTTCCTGATGCCGGACGACCGGGCCCGCGACCCTCACACCATGGTCTTCGACCAAGAAGGCGACATGTGGTTCACCGTTCAGGGGGGGAATTTCATCGGCAAGTTCATCAAGGGTACCGCCGAGGTGCGGCTGGTGGAGGCTCCCAAGGTGGAGGGCTACCGCCGTGGCAACAGCAGTCGGCCGTATGGCATCAAGATGGATTCCCGCAACAGGCCGTGGATTGCGCTCTTCAACACCAACAAGATCGCGGCGGTGAACCCCGAGACCATGGAGCTTCGCAGCTACGAACTCCCCGAGGGATCTAGGCCGCGGCGGTTGGTGATCGACTCACACGACATGGTCTGGTACGTGGATTACGCCAGGGGATACCTCGGCCGACTGGATCCGGCGACGGGCCAGGTGCTGGAATGGGCCAACCCCAGCGGCGAGCGAGCAAGACCCTACGGCATGGCCATCGACTCTGATGACCGGATCTGGTTTGTGGAGACGGGCGTGCAGCCGAACCGCTTCGTGGGATTCGATCCGGGAACCGAACGCTACTTCAGCAACACCGCGATCGCGAGCGGTGGTGGAACGGTGCGTCACATGTTCTTCCACGAGCCGACCAACACGATTTGGTTTGGATCGGACGCCAACACCATCGGCCGGGCCAAGCTGCTACCCAGGCGCCGCGGCGTGAGCTGACCCTCCGACTCGGAGGCGCCGATGCGTCTGTTCAATAGGGCGGTCCTGGTAGGAGGGACCGCCCTCTCGGTTCTCATCCTCCCGACCATTGCCGAAGCGTGGCACACAAGCCGGGCGACTGGAGCCGACGGACACCAGAGTAGTCGTGCGCAAGAGCACGCCCAGCGGCATCGAATACGTTCAGCACACGGAGACGGGCAGCCATATCACCCAGGGTGAGCTTGCGGTCTGGCATTTCCGCTGGACCGCCCCCGGGGATCGAGGCTCCCGGTACGTGGTGACTCTAACGACGCGAGGTCACACGCGGCACAGGGCGTCGCTGGCCCTGATATGATCCTGAGCCTCGATGATCAGCAACAAATCGTCGCCTCGATCCACCGCCAGCGGCCACGTGAGGATGCATCCCTTGGTGAAAAAATCAACCAGGAAGCCAAGATCACCGGTGATCCACACAAACTCGAACGATCTGGTTTCTCGCGATTCGACCACGCCCAGCCGTCTCTGGTTGCCTGGCCGGTACGCGTAGACCGTCGCTTGATAGAAGTTGTCGTTCTGGATCTCGACTGAGATTGTTTTTTTCTCATCCGCGGGCCGGACACTCGACGTCGGGGCGCCGGTACCGCCACCACCAGCACACGCGAACGCCGCAAACACCCAAAAGACGAGGCCGAGAATCTTGACAGTCATCCCATCCTCCGTTTCTCAACGCCATCTGTCACGGTACGCCCCGCCTATATACCTGCGCGCCACTCGCGATCGGGAGAGCAGTTGAGCCAAGGCACGCGATGAGCGCGACGCAAACCGTCAAACTAATTCCACATCGTTCGAGGCGAGCCTGAGGCTTGGATCCTCCTCAAGAAGGTACACCACAATTGCCCCGGAAGTTGCGCCGCTGGAACCCAGCCCTAGGCTTTCTTGACCAGAGCTGTGGGCGGCAAGATGTCTTTGAACGTGGTGCCGTAAATCTCCCACACCGTGACGAACAACGCTGCCACGACGGGACCCACGATTATTCCGGCCGCGCCGAACAGCACCAATCCACCGAGGGTGCCCAGCAGAATCAAGAGATCCGGCATTTTGGTGTCTTTGCCCACGAGCCGGGGACGAAGCACGTTGTCCACCGTCCCTACGAGCCCCGCACACCACAACGTGAGCAGCAACGCGGCGATGGGCCTGCCGATCGCCAGGAGATACCCGGCGGCCGGGATCCACACCAACGCCACTCCAACGCCTGGGATGATCGATAGCACCGCCATGATCGTACCCCAAAAGAACGCGCCGTTGACTCCAAGGACGGCAAACGCCATGCCGGCGAGTCCACCCTGGACGAGCCCAATGACGAACGTTCCCTTGAGCGTGGCGCGCGAGACCGACACGAACTTCTCGACCATGCGGTTCTCGTCCTTGGCCGTCAGCGGCATGTAGTACAATATTTTGTCGAGCACCTTCGCGCCGTCGATCAGGAAGAAGTACATCGCGTACAGCATAATGAAGAGCTTGAAGAAGAACACGGCCGTGCCGCGTGTGGTGGCGGCGAGGCGGCTGACGAGAAAGCTTCCCACTCCCGCCACCAACTCACCGAGCTTCTGGACGATCTGATCCCGGTAGGGTGTAAGCGCGTCCATGAACGGGATCCGATCGAGCAATCGGTCCAGCTCGTTGGGCTGCCCGATTTGCTGTTGCACCCACGGCGTCACGGAATTGCTGATGTCAATGGCCTGGGCGACCACGATCCCTGCAATGCCCAACAGCGGAACGATGATCACGACGAAGACCGTGAGCGTCGTGACAACCGAGGCCAGCGCCTTCCTTCCTCTCAACAACTTGACCAGCCAGCGGTACAGAGGATGAACCATGCCACTCAGGATCGCCGCGAGGAGCATCGTCATCAGAAAGCTGCGGACCATCGCGAAGAAGATGAGGGAAATCGCGATTACCAGCAGGATCAGGAACCCCTTGCGAAATCTGTCTGCATCGGCGAGGACCTGGGTCATCCTCCACTCTCCGTTGGGTGGGTTTGGCTTGCGTTGACTGGCGTTTGACCTCTAAAGGTGCTGGGGCAGGGCACAACCTCGCAATGGAGACTGCTCTCCCACCCACCCTATCAATACGAAGCACCGTATCCTATTGCGTGGTCGGCCAGCCGATCCTATCGTGTGAGGCATTCAAGGAGGGCCATTGGGTTCCTGGGAACAGGAGATAGCGAGTTTTCTCCACGCCTTTCGCCTGGACAGCATCAAGAACAGGATCCTGGCGTTCGCCGTACTCGCCACGCTAATCCCATCGTTGACCACGACGTGGCTCTTCTATACTCACAACAAGCGCTCCCTCACAGACAAGATCACCGCAGAACTCCAGAACGTCAGCAGCCACAGCGCGCGGGAAACCGACTTATGGCTGAAAGAACGGTTCTACGACATGCGCATCTTTTCCGCTTCCTTCGTCGTATCAGAGAACCTAGATAGGATTCTGCGCGCGCAGCGGACGAGCACCGTTGACACGGAAGCGCTCCGTCGCTTGGAGGACTACCTCACGTCTGTCCGAGAGCGGTCCACCGATTACGAAGAACTCTCGGTCATAGACGCACAGGCCAGCGTGGTCGCCAGCACCGGAAGCCCAACGGAGTTACGGCTACCAGAAGATTGGCTGAGTCAGGTCGCCAAGGACGAAGAAATCCGGGGAGACGCCTATTGGGACGAAGCTCTCCAACAGGTAGTCATGATGATCGCCTGGCCCATCAAGGCACAGGACGGTCGCTTCCTGGGTGCGGTTGCCGCGAAGGTTCACTTCCGCACGATTGATAGAACGCTGCGCAGTGTTGCGCTAGGAGAAACCGGACACGCCTACCTGTTGGGAAAAGACGGCACCGTCATGGTCAGTTCGCGGATGGTGCCCGCCGCGCTCATGAACATCAAGTTGGCACCCCGAACCCTCCAAGAACTGTCCGCGCTGCAAGGGGGCTCTATCGAGTACACTGATGCACAGGGTAACGACGTGGTCGGAACTCTGGATCATGTGTCTCAGCCGGACTGGGTAGTGGTGGCCGAGATCGCGAGGGAAGAAGCGTTCGTCCGGATTCTCAAGTTACGCAATCAGACCATCTTGATGGTGTCCGCCCTGCTACTGAGCATCGGCTTGATCGCATATGTCTTGGGAATCGCCATCGTCCGGCCGTTGGATCGACTCACGATCGGCGCCGCGCAAGTGGCTGGGGGCGATCTCGATGTGGACCTCCCCGTCGTGACCCGCGGCGAACTTGGCTCGTTGACACAAGTCTTCAACGACATGGTTGCACGTCTGCGCCACGGACGAGAGGAGCTGGAGAGGCTCTCCGTCACCGATGGTCTGACCGGCATGTACAACAGAAACCATCTAAACGAGACCATTGCCAGGGAAGTCGCCCGATCCGATCGCCAGGAAGAGCCCTTTGCGGCGATGATGATCGACCTAGATCACTTCAAGAAATACAACGATACACATGGTCACCTCGCGGGAGACGAGATCCTCGCCAAAATGGCCGCGATCTTCAGCGATTGCATCCGCGAGGTGGATTACGCGGCCCGCTATGGCGGCGAGGAGTTCCTCATCTTGCTTCCGAAAACCGACCTGAAGGGAGGGGTGGAAGTTGCCGAGCGCATACGGAACCGGCTGGCCGATACGACGCTCGACGATGAGAAAAAGAAGGTTGGAATCACGCTGAGTATTGGCGTAGCCGAATTTCCCCAGCTCGGTGACACCGCCCAAGCCATAATCGCGGCAGCCGACGCCGCGCTTTACCAGGCCAAACGGCGCGGCCGCAATCGGGTTGCGCGAGCAACCGCGACCAAACGTAGGCCGGCAACCCGGCCACGAGGAAAGCAAGCCAGAAAACGAGCGTGATTATGTCGGCTCTTGACTGCGATTCAGCCGGCTGCGCACGAGTGAATGAAAGATCCAGCCACCCCGACCGCTGTCGTCTCTGATCCGTACCCACTGATCCTTGTACGCGAGGCCCACGAGCCGAGTCCTCTCCTGTAGCGTGAACAATACTTTGAATCCGCGACCCGGGCCTTCCCTCACATTGCTGTTTCGCGTCGCTTCCAGCGAGAGAGGTATCGCGAAGAGCACCTCCCCTGCCCTGTGCGGCATGTCGGCTCCGCCGAGTCGCCGCTTACCTATGTTCACGAGGCTCATCGCCTTGCTAGCCAGATAGAGCGATCCTCCGTAGTTCCCACTCTCGAATTCACTGGCACTCATCTCCAACAGCTGCTCGGCCTGAAACACCTCCGGACCTGGCTCAGCCGCCTCGGCTCGCACAGCCTTCAGGGCAATCTCCGCTTCCGCCATGGTAGACGCGGCCTCCGCTCTGCTCTCCACGCTCTGGAGCTTCGCCTTGGTCCGTACCACCTCCTGGATAGCTTCGTCCAGCTTCGCCTGCAGTTCCGTGACCTGGGCTTCCTTCGCCATGAGGCCCAGTTGCAGTTCGGCCCTGCTCTGCTGGAGGGCGCTGATTCGCGCGGCCTGCCGCTCAGCCGACGACTGAGCCTCCGTGCGACCCTCGGCAGACACGGCCGGCTCTGGTGCCGGCTGGGCCTGCTGCCCCTTGCCAGCACATCCGGCCAGGAGGATGCCGGGTATGAGCCCGGCGAGCACCAGACAGCGCTTGAAGAGGTGAGATGTGAGCGGATAGACTCGTGGCATGACCGCGTTTCCCTATACGCACTGGTAGTGGGCCCAATCAGCCTCAGAAGTGACTCTCACAGTATATCGAAGTAACCGGGGTCTCACCCGTGATCCCTGACACCAAAGAACCACCGGCATCGGACCCAAAGGAGCGGAGCTACAGCAACTCGGGATACATGGTGCTCGCGGAGATCGTCGAGCGGGTGGGTGGCCGGTCGATGCCGGGGTTCGGCCGGGAAAATCTCAACGCGTCGCCGAGGGTCCGAGATTGGCGTGCTCTTGACGCCCGAACAGATTGCCAAAATCCCTGGGCAACGGGTCACCGACGTCTTGCGACGCGTCCCTGGCCTGCAGGTGATACGCACAGGTATGGAACTGATGATCAGGGCGCCGCGATGTTTGCGGTATCCACCCCGCATCTTGGTGGATTACTTGGAGTTTTCAGAAGCCGATATCGACTTCGCGACTGGATACAACGGAGGGCGACCGGATTGGCCGCCCTCGATGCTCTGATGATATGAGTTGATCACCCTCCCTGGTGCCGCCGACGAACCGCTCGGTCACTCTGGCGCGCCGCCAGGTCGAACTCGAACTCCTGGCCGTTCACGGTAAGCGTGGCAAACTGAGTTCCCTTGAACGTGACCACGACCGTGCGTTCGTGGGTCGCGTCACCATCGGGGCCGTTCGTGATGACCACCGTGATTGAGCGGGTTATGGTGCCGGACAGCGGCCAGGGATTCTCATCCCGCGGCACTCCCCTCACTACATCTTCGATGGTCCCCACACCGGACATGTCGTAGGTGCGGGTGCCGTTCTCGTCCGTGTGCTGACTGCGCGTCACGTCCGTGCTGCTCGTGCCGTTCCACGTACGCTCCGTCTCCTCGCCCTCCAATCCCGACACCGTTACGTCCCTGCTCCGCACGATCGTGGCCACCCATCCGTCGCGCTCGCCAGCACCACTCATCTCGATCAGCATGTGGATTGATGCCGTGGTGAGAGGGTCGTAGGCGTCCTGCTGGTTCCCTGCGGCGTCGAAGAAACTCACCGTCCGCGAGAAGTCCCTGGGTACGTCGAACGAGACGCCGGAAGCCGCCTGGGAGCCGAGGGAGATGAACATCTGCTGCAGGTCCTCCAGGACCGCATCCGCCGCCACAATCGCCACATCCTCGTCTATGGCCTGGTCCAGCTCGGACGGACCGTTGGCATCGTTGCAGGCAGCCAGGGCGAAAGTCGAAAGCAGCGCCAGGCCGCCGATTCGTGCCAGTTTCATGAAATTATCCTCCTCGTATGCGATATCACGAGCCTGGCACATTTACGCCACGCTCTGTCCGTGAGACGTTGGGCCCCGGCTAGCGTTAAGCGGGCAATCCACCCAGATCCCAAGCCCTTCCAACAACTGGGTCAACACTCTACTTAGATGCGCCGAGCCCGTTCTGCACACAGTGATCTCAATCACCCGTTCGCGGTGATCGATCGCCGGGAACACCCTTCGCGCGGGCCGACAAGGACGCGATCATCATCGACGAGCGCTACAACGGTGGCGGACAAATCGCTGACTTCTACATCGACATGCTTCGCCGACCGGTGGTGAGCTACTGGGCCGGGCGGGCGCGCTGGCCGGTAGAGGGCTGGGGCTCGGGCTGACGGTGACGCAAGCCGTTACGCCGAACGCTCAATCGCCGGTGACGAGGAAGACGGGCTGGCCTTGGAAGGTAGTGTAGGTGGGGCGGAGTCGGTCCGGATTGTAGTACTTCTCGACATCAACTACCTTTTTGGACGCCGTCACCACGTCGATGGGAACGTCGGTATAATGTCCACTGTGAAGGCTCACAAGGCGGCCTGAGCGACCAGCCAGGATCAGATCCAAGGCGAGATTGCCGAACGCCATGGGCACTATCGAATCGAGCGCGTCAGGATTCCCGCACCGGACCAGATACCCTAATCGCTGGTTTACGACATTCACTCTCCGCCCGTTGTTGTATCGCGGCGAGCGCTCTTTGAGTAAGGCGGCGACCTTGTCGCCGATCCCGCCCAATTTGCGATGTCCGTACTGGTCCGTTTCATCTCCTTCGAACATCATTTTGTCCGCGCCGATGAGTTGCGCGCCCTCCGAGATGAGCAAGACCGCGTACTTACTGGGATTGCGGGAACGGTCGTAGGAGAGGAGCTCGGTGAGATGCTCAATGTCAAAAGGGTGCTCGGGAACGACGCAGCGATCCGCCGCACCGGCCAGCGTCGGTAGCAGCGCCGTAAATCCCGCGTACCGTCCAAAGACTTCGATGATGAGGAAGCTCTCGTGCGAACCCGCGGATGTGCGCAGTTGATGGGTCAGTTCAATGGTTCGCGTCACGCACGTGCTGAACCCAATGCAGTAATCCGTACCGGGAACGTCATTATCCATGGTCTTGGGGATCGCGATGACCTTGATTCCCTCTTCGTGCAACCGGTGTCCGTAACTCAGCGTGTCGTCGCCGCCGATGGGAACGAGATAGTCGATGCCCAAAAAGTGGAGGTTCTCCAGAACGAGCGGCGTGACGTCGTTGACCTCGTCCACGTAGGCGCGGGCCGCCCGCTGCGGAACGAGGCTGCGGGGAAGGTGGCTGGGACGCGTGCGAGAGGTGTGAAGGAACGTGCCCCCCGTCCGGGCGGAGCGGGCTACGAGGTCTTCGCCGAGCTCCACGACGTGCTCGGCGTTGTCGGCCTGCGCATCAGGGGTCAGCTCCACCAATCCAGTCCATCCGCGGCGAATTCCGAGCACCCGGTAGCCTTCACGAAGCGCCCGCACCGTGATGGCACGGATCGCCGGGTTCAACCCCGGAACGTCCCCGCCGCCGGTGAGAATTCCGATCGTGCCTTTGCTCTTTGCCATCCTACACCGTTCTGGAAATCGCCCGAACTCGCAAGCCGAGCGGTGTAACAGCGCGATCGTCGGTCATTGAACTCTTTCCGGCAACTCCTGAAGGGCATCATCACCCATCTCCTCTAGTTGCTGTGCGTTGGGAAGTTCCTCCTCCGAAAACTCGAGAAACTTCTCCTCGCCAGTCTTCAGATTGCAGAACCTGATTCCCGGATGCATGGTCTCATCCGGGATGTGGTCCACCGATGCTCCAAACCGAACAGTGGACTGCCAGATCGCAATCCACTGATCGTCATTCTTGTCCTTGAATCGGATGACCATCTCCCTTCGCCCAGTAAGTAGGAACGCAAGTAAGGGCCCGAAATCCCCTCCGTCGGCGGCCGGGAGTACCGAAATGTACTGTCGTCGCACAGCACCTGCTCGCCAACGGCGGACTTGTCAGCGCCAGAGCGCCTGCCACTCGGCGAGAGTCACATTGAGTTCTCGCTCCACCGCCCCAACGGCCTGCACAACCTGCGAGGTTGGCGCCACATCCGCCCGCTCGACGGTGCTCAACAGCGATCCGAGATTGCAGTTAAGCCGAGTCAGGCTCCTCTCCAGCGCCGCGGCCTCGTTCTCGCATGCTGAGTTGCGACGATCGGCACGAAACGCTCGCACATCGGTGAGTGCATCGAAGTCTTGTTGCAGCAGATCGTAGAGCTTCATTGACAACCGGTGTTGCCGCTCGAGCTCAGCAGACGACGTCTGCACGCGCGGATCCATCTTCACGGTGAGCGTTTGCGAATAGGTCTTGCCGTTGGCCGTCAGTTTCACCGTGTAGCGACCCGGTAGCACCCACGGGCCGAACGGAGTCACCGGTGTGTTCCCGGCAACGGCCGAGATCGGATAGCGGGTCCGCGACCTAGACGGAGACGTGCTCGAGATCGGCTGCAGGACGGGGCCAAACTTCGAGTACTACCCGGCGGGCCCACGGGTGACCGCGACCGACTGCAGCGACCACATGCTTTCCAGGGCACGCGCTGACGACGCCGGCGCCAGCCCCTTCAGGCTGTCGAGGTGCCGGCGCACGACGGTCATGGGGCCCTCCTCGCTGAGCGCCAGCTTGGGAGCCACCTTCCAGAACTTCGGCAGGAAGAGCCGCCAGTCGTCCAGCACCTGGCGCGCGCGCTTCGAATGCGTGAGCTCGTGGTGGCGTACGATCAGCGCCTCCAGCAGCTCGATATCGTCGGCCTCCGTCACCTGCTCGAGCCCGACCAGCTCCTCATTCACGCGCGTGCGGAAGTCGCCGCGCTCGTCGAGGACGAACGCGACGCCGTTCGACATTCCCGCTCCGAAGTTGCGGCCGGTCTCGCCGAGGATCACGACCACGCCCTCCGTCATGTATTCGCAGCAGTGGTCGCCCACACCCTCGACGACGGCGCGCGCGCCGGAGTTGCGCACGGCAAAGCGCTCGCCAGCGCGGCCGGCGATGAAGAGATTGCCGCCGGTGGCGCCGTAGAGCACGGTGTTGCCCACCAGCACCGCCTCGTGCGCGGTGAAGCCTGCATCGTCCGGCGGGCGGATGGAGATCTCGCCGCCGTTCATGCCCTTGGCCACGTAGTCGTTCGCTTCTCCAACGAGGGTGAGGTTGACGCCGCGAACGAGCCACGCGCCGAACGACTGCCCGGCCGAGCCCTTGAAATGCAGGTCGATCGCGCCCTCCGGCAGCCCTTCGTCGCCGTACTTGCGCGCTATCCCGCCTGAGACGCGACCGCCCACGGTGCGGTCGGTGTTCTTCACCGCATACGAGCGCTTCGCGGTCGCGCCGTTCTCGATGGCGTCCGCGACGTCTTTGATGATCTCGTCGTCGAGCGGCGTGCCCGGACGGTCGTTCCGCTCCTGCACCGCGAAGTGTGGCTCGAGGCCCTCCGGGTCGACGGGGGTGATGATGTTCGCCAGCTCCACGCCACGCCAGCGGTGATCGCCCTCCGGGGGAATCTGCCGCAGCAAGTCGGAGCGGCCGATGATCTGCTCCAGCCGTTCGAAGCCGAGCTCGGCGAGGATCTCGCGCACCTCGTGCGCGACGTGGCGCAGGTAGGAGACGAGCATTTCCGGCGTGCCGAAGTACTTCTCGCGCAGGTCCTCACGCTGGGTCGCGACGCCGACGGGGCAGGTGTTGAGGTGGCACTGGCGCGCCATCTTGCACCCGACGGCGCTCAGCGCCGCGGTGCCGAAGCCGTACTGTTCCGCGCCCAGCATGGCGGCAACGATGACGTCCCGGCCGGTGTGGAAGCCGCCGTCCGTGCGAAGCGTGACGCGGCCGCGCAGGCCGTTCATCACCAGCACCTGCTGCGTCTCGGCGAGCCCGAGCTCCCACGGCGTGCCGCCGTACTTGATGGAGGAGAGTGGCGAGGCGCCGGTGCCGCCATCGGCGCCGCTGATCTGGATCACGTCGGCGTAGGCCTTCACGACGCCCGCGGCGATCGTGCCGACCCCCTCCGAGGCGACGAGCTTGACGCAGACCTTCGCCTCCGGGTTCACCATCTTCAGGTCGTAGATGAGCTGCGCGAGGTCCTCGATCGAGTAGATGTCGTGGTGCGGGGGCGGCGAGATCAGCGGGGTCCCCGGCATGACATGCCGCAGCGACGCGATGTAGGGGGAGACCTTGTGCCCGGGGAGCTGACCGCCCTCGCCGGGCTTCGAGCCCTGCGCGATCTTGATCTCGAGCTCGGCCGAACCGGCCAGATACGACGGCGTCACCCCGAAGCGCCCGGATGCGACCTGCTTGACCTGCGAGTTCGCGTCTCGTTTGTCGCCGTGCGGCGAGTAGCGCCGCGGGTCTTCGCCGCCCTCGCCGGTGTTGGATCGCGCGCCGAGGATGTTCATCGCGCGCGCGATGTCCTCGTGCGCCTCCGGGCTGAGCGCGCCTAAGGACATGGCGCCGGTCTGGAAGCGATGCGTGATCTCCTCGACCGACTCTACGCGCCCGATCTCGATCGGTTCGCGGTCGGGGGCGAACTCCAGCAGGTCCCGCAAGGCGGTCGGCGGGCGGTCGGCCACCACGGCCAGGTAGTCGCGGTACTCCTCGTCGCCGCCGCCCTGAACGACCTTGTGCAGGGCGCGCCAGACCTGGGGCGCGTTCGCGTGGTAGTCGCCGTAGCGGCGGTACTTGTACCAGCCTCCGCGCGTCATCTTCTGAGCGGCGCAGGCCTGTGCGTGGCGCTCCAGCACGTCGCGGGCGATATCCTCGAAGCCGACGCCGCCGATACGCGAGGTGGTACCGGGGAAGGCGGCGTCGATCACCTCGTCGGAGATGCCGAGGGCCTCGAAGATCTGCGCTCCGTGGTAGGAGGAGACGGCGGAGATGCCCATCTTCGACATGATCTTGAGGATGCCCACGTCGACCGCCTGTTCGTACTTGCTCAGGGTCTCCTCCAGCGTCATCTCGCCGAACTCGCCCTTGTCGACGAGGTCGCGCAGCGTCTCGAACGCGAGGTACGGGTTGACCGCCGACGCGCCGAAGCCGATTAGCGCGGCGAAGTGGTGGACATCCCGTGCGTCGCCGGTCTCCGCGATGATGCTGGCGCGCATCCGCCGCCCCGTTCGGATCAGGTGATGGTGCACCATCGACACCGCGAGCAGCATCGGTACCGGCGCCCGCAGCTCGTCGGTGAGCCGGTCGCTGATCACCAGCACCGTGTGGCCCTCGTCGACGGCCAGCACGGCGGCGGCACACAGCTCGTCCAGCGCCTTGCGCAGGCCGCCCGCGCCATCTGCAACGGGGAAGCACGCATGGATGGTGGTGATCTTGAAGTCGTCCAGGGGTGTGTTGCGGAGCGCGGACAACTCCTCATCGACCATCAGCGGGCTGGCGAGGTGGACGAGCCGCGCTGCCTCCGGCGTCGCCTCGAGCATCGAGTGGCGACCCCCCAGGTAGGTGTCGAGCGACATCACGATCTCTTCGCGGACGGAATCGATCGGCGGGTTCGTCACCTGCGCGAACTTCTGCTTGAAGTAGGTGTACAGCAGCCGCGACGGGTCCTGAAGCGTGGAGAGCGGCGTGTCGTCGCCCATCGAGCCGGTGGGCTCTTTGCCGTCCTTCGCCATCGGCTTGATCACGTACTGCAGCTCTTCGTGCGTGTAGCCGTGGAGGAGCTGAAACCACTCCACGTCCTCGGTGGGGCGCTCGCGCACGTACCCATTGGAGCGGTGGAGCTGGGAGTCGAGGTGGTAGAGGTTGCGGCGCACCCAGTCGCCGTACGGGCGCCGGGACGCGACTTCGCGCTTGATCTCGTCGTTGCGCAGCAGCTGCCGCCGAGCGGTGTCGACGGCGATCATCTGCCCCGGGCCGATGCGGCCTGACTCCACGACCTCGCTCAGTGGAAGATTTACGAGCCCGACTTCCGAGCTCATGACCACGAGCCCGTCAGCGGTGACCTGGTAGCGCGCGGGGCGCAGGCCATTGCGGTCCATCACGGCGGCCGCGATCGTGCCGTTGGTGAAGGCGACCGCGGCGGGTCCGTCCCACGGCTCGGAGAGGCAGGCATGGTACTGATAGAACGCCCGCAACTCGGGGTCCATGTTCGGCATGTTCTCCCAGGCCTCAGGGATCAGCATGGTGATCGCGTGGAGCAGGTCGCGCCCGGAGTGCACGAGCAACTCCAGCGCCTCATCGAGCGACGCGGTGTCCGACCCGATGGGCCAGATCACCGGCAGCAGCTCATGGATTTGATCACCCCACACGGCCGAGGTGAGTTCCGGCTCGCGCGCCGTCATCCAGTTGCGATTGCCGAGCAGCGTGTTGATCTCGCCGTTGTGGGCGACCATCCGGAACGGCTGGGCCAGCTTCCACGTCGGCAGCGTGTTGGTGGCGAAGCGCTGGTGGAAGAGCGCGACCCCCGAGACCGTGCGTGGATCCTCGAGGTCGGCGTAGAAGCGGGAGAGCTGCGGGGCGACCATCAGCCCCTTGTAGACGAGGGTGCGGGCCGACATCGAGGACACGTAGCAATCGATGTCCTGCTCGCGGAAGGCGCGCTCGGCGCGGCGGCGCGCCAGGTAGAGCGCGCGCTCACAGTCCGCGCCCTGGAGGCTCTCCGAGCGCGTGAGCAGCAGCTGCTCGATGCCCGGCAACGCGTCCAGCGCCGGCCCGCCGAGCACCGACCGATCGATCGGCACCGGGCGCCACCCGATCACGTCGAGGCCCGACTCGCGGGCCGCCTCCTCCAGCAGTTCGCGCGCCCCGGGCCTCTCCGCCTCGTCCCGCGGCAGGAAGGTCATTGCCACGGCGAGGTCTTCGGGCTGCTCGACCGTGAAGCCGAGGCGTTGGGCCTCCTCGGCCAGCAGCTCGTGCGGGATCTGGATCGTGACGCCGGCGCCGTCGCCAGAGGCGGCATCCGCGGAGACCGCGCCGCGGTGGGTCAAGTTCACCACACCCAGCACCGCCAGCTCCACGATGCGGTGTGTGCGCTCGCCGTCGATGTTGGCGACGAAGCCAGTGCCGCAGGCGTCGTGGTCGTACGACGGGTCGTAGAGCGGGGGCGTCGGAATGCGCGAGATGCTTAAAGGCAGATCAAGTCCTGACTGTCCATGACTCTGTATGACGTCTTCGGGCCGCCCTGCATGAACGGTCATCATACCTGACCGCATTGCGCAGGTGCATGTACACTGATATTGGGTGATCCGTCACAAACTCGCAAGCAGGCGTCGGTGAAACGAGGGAATGATCCCGGTGAGCCACTCCGCGCAGGGGTCCCCCGCGGGGAGCGCCCGAAGATGGCTCGTCGCTAAAACGACATGAGCACCAAGGTCATGCGCCCGACTGCGCGCGCCGCTCCGCGCGCGGAGTCCGCCCGCATGGCTACGTCGGGTGTTTGACTCGGGCACCAACCCGACCAAGATCTACAATGGGATGCCTTTGCCATCGGAGGAGGGTGTCAGCTGCTGTTGGTGGTGGATTATGTGCTGGCTGAATCCGGCCCATATTTCAACCTTCCGGCACGGTGCAGGTCCCGATCGTCGTACACGACGCGAACCTCGCTCGCGTCCGTCGCTGGCTCCCCGTCGCTTGGCACATCTCGTCGAAACCCGGACACCGGCACGGCGAGACGCCACGCCTCATCATCCAATCGCCCCTTCCGGTCTCTCGCTCGTTAACATCGGCAACGGGACACGCTTGGCGGCGCCCGCGCAACCCAGAAACTCACCGTCTCGAGATCATCGCGCCTCCACCGACGCGCCTGGTGTCTTGACCGTGCCGCGATCACGGGTACACTCCACCGTCTGGGCCGCGGTCGCCGGGCTCAGAGTACGCGCGCGCCGCGCAACCGATTCCACACGCCACGCTGAAGCGAGGGATCCCACTGTGAGCACCTCCGCAAATCCAGATGCTCAGCCTGCCAGCGTTTCCGGCAAGGCCCCCAAGCTAGAGTTTCGCGACAATCTGGAGCGCGACTACGCGGACGTGTTCACCCCCGAAGCCAAGGCGGCTCTGACGGCGCTGGCCGGGTTCAATCATGACCAAAGGGCCGTTATGGAGGCCCGAATTCAACGAAGGGCGGCGCGAGCGCAAATGCAGGAGCGGATTGGCTTCCTCGATCCGGAGGCCGTGATCCCGCGGACTCAGATCGAGGTCCGTGACGCCCGGGACGGCATGTTCATCGGCAGCGAAATCCCGGCCGATCTCGAGCGGCAATGGATTCAGGGCACCGGTCCCGGCGCAAAGCCGAACACGTCCGTCGAGAAGAGCATCCGCAACGTCGCCTACGCGCTGCTGTCGGGCGCGGACGGCTGGATGTTCGACGGCGAAGACGCCCTGGGCCAGGTGTCGACGATGTCGCTGGACAACCAGCGGAACCTCAAGCTCGCCGTCGACCGCAGTCCTGTCTTCCTGAACGTCGCCGAGGGGGTGGCCGGCGCGATGAACGAGTGGGCGCAGGGTTTCTTTGGACGCCGGATCATCGACGACTGGAAGAAACAGCTCGACTTCACCACCAAGATCTTTCGGGCGCGCGGGCTCCACCTAGACGACCGGCACGTGCGTTGTGCGGACGGCACGGGGTTTTCGGCGTCGATCGTCGACATGACGCTCTATATCGTCAACAACCACCAAGCGCTTCGTCGCTCCGGCGCCTCGCTGGTGCTGTATCTGCCCAAGATCCAGACCGCCGAAGAGGCTGCTCTGTGGAACGACATGCTCTCGGCGCTCGAAGCGCACCTTGGCCTGCCCATCGGGACCACCAAGGTCTACGTTCTGGTCGAACAGCTCGAGGCCAGCTTCCAGCTCATGGAGATCCGCGCGGCCCTCGGCAAGCACTTCGTCGGCTACAACACCGGCCGCTGGGACTACATCAACAGTGTCGCCGACGCGATGGCGTGGGACCCGGAGTTCGTCAATCCCAACATCGATGCCATCACGATGACCTACGGGTACATGGGCAACTTCGAAGACCGCGTCCGCCGCTCGGTGAACACGCCCGACCTCAACGGCCAGTGCGCACTTTGGCAGGGAGGCATGGAGCCCAACATCCCCGTCGGCTCCGAAGCCGGCGTCCAAAGCAGCATGAAGAAGGCGGTGGCAGGGGCGGAGCGGGAGCAGCGCGAGGGGGCGAGCGGCAAGTGGGTCGCCCACTGGAAGATGGTGCACATCGTTCGCCCCGTATGGGAGAAGGTTGGGGAAGACAACCAGCTGGGGCGCAGGTTTCCGCCCCTTACCTACACGCCAGCCGACGCGGCCGGCCTGACGCTGCTCGAGTCGGCGCCGCGGACCGTCCGCGGAGCCCGCGATCTACTCAGCGTTGCGTTGCAGTACGGCAACGCGTTCGGGCAGGGCTTCCAGGCGGCCGCGCTCAAGCCCGCCGACTTCTTCGGCAACGACGACATCCTGTACTTGATGGAGGACATGGCGACAGGGGAGATCCGCCTGAGTATCCTCTGGGAGTGGCTGCACAAGGCTGCGCCGGTGACCGGCGACGACGAGGAGACCGGCGTCAAGGCGGAAGACCAGTTCACCGCCGACCTCCTCGCGCGGCTGCTCCATGAGGAGTACGAGAAGCTGCGCACAGCGAGCAACCGAGACGTCTACGATGTCTCCAAAGACACGACCTTGCCTATCGCCCGCGAGATCGTTGCTACCTATGTCACCGAAGAGGTCAAGGCACCGTGGTACATCGATCTCCTCAACCTCAATCTCGACCATCACGACCTCGAAGAGGCCAAGAAACGCATCCGCTGGTACATGGACGCGTTTCGCCGGGATGGCACCAGGATCACCGAGAATCTGGACTTTGCCGCAGCGAGTCCACTGCCACGAAAGACGTAGGGACCCACGATGAACGTATTCCAGCAACAGGTCGCCGAAGCCAGGGAGTGGTTTGCGCGCCCGCGCTTCGCGGGGATCGTCCGGCTGTACTCTCCGCGCGAGGTGGCGGAGCAGCAGGGTACGATCCACCGCGATTACGGCGTCGCCAGGAAGGCGGCGGAGGAGTTCTACGCCCGACTACGTGACCTCTTCGCGGAGCGGAAGCAGATCACGACCTTCGGGCCGTACTCGCCGGGTCAGGCCGTGACCATGAAGCGGATCGGGATCGAGGGGATCTACCTGGGCGGCTGGGCGACCTCCGCCAAGGGTTCGATCTACGAAGATCCGGGCGCCGACCTGGCAAGCTACCCGCTGAGTCAGGTTCCCGAAGAGGCGGCGCCGCTGGTGCGTGCGCTCCTCACCGCCGACAAGAACCAGCACTTCGCCCGCGCGCGCATGACCGAGGAGCAACGCAAGGCCACGCCGGTGGTCGACTATCGTCCGTTCATCATCGCTGATGCCGACACCGGTCACGGTGGCGACGCGCACGTACGGAACCTCATTCGCCGGTTCGTCGAGGTGGGGGTGCCGGGCTACCACATCGAGGACCAGAAGCCCGGAGTGAAGAAGTGCGGCCACCAGGGCGGCAAGGTCCTGGTGCCCGAGGACGAGCAGATCAAGCGGCTCAACGCCGCGCGCTTCCAGCTCGACGTCATGAGGGTCCCGGGCATCATCGTGGCCCGCACCGATGCCGAGTCCGCAACCTTCATCGAGGGCCGCGGGGACGAGCGCGATCAGCCCTACATTTTGGGTGCGACCAACATCGAGCTGCCAAGCTACAAGGTCGGCTACCTGGCCCTCTTGCGGAAGCTCTTCCAGCTCGGCATCGAGGAGGTTCGAGGACACCTGCTGTTTGCGGTGTCCGAGGACGAGTACGAGGCGGCCTTCGCCTGGCTTGAGCGAGCTGGGGTGATGTCGTTACTCAAGGACAGCGCCGAAGCCTTCAAGAAGGCCAACGAACCGGCCGTGGATCCGATGCTCGACAAAATTGTCACGCGCTATCTGGATGTGTGGCAGGCGGAGGCCGGTCTCAAGACCTACGGCCAGGCCATCGCCGACGTCATGGAATTCCGCGCCGGTGGGGGCGAGCGTTTCGACATGAGCGTCGACGAGTGGCTGGACTTCGCCAAGCGGGCTTCGTTCTACTCCGCCCGCGAGAAGGCCAAGTCGATGGGCATCCACATGATCTGGGATTGCGAGCTGCCCAAGACTCCCGAGGGTTATTATCAAATTCAGAGCGAAGTCGACTACGCCGTCGCCAAGTCGCTCGCGGCGGCGCCCTTCGCCGACATCCTGTGGATGGAGACGAAGACGGCGGACCTCAACGATGCCAAGAAGTTCGCCGACGCCATCCACGCCGAGTATCCCGACAAGATGCTTGCCTACAACCTGTCGCCGTCGTTCAACTGGGATACCACCGGCATGAGCGATGAGGAGATGAAGCGCGTCCCGGAGGAACTCGGGAAGCTGGGCTTCGTCTTCAACTTCATCACCTACGGCGGGCACCAGATCGACGGCCTCGCGGCCGAGGAGTTCGCGACCGGGCTCAAGCAGGAAGGGATGCTGGCCCTGGCGCGTCTGCAGCGCAAGTTCAGGCTGCTGGAGTCCCCGTACCGGACGCCGCAGACCCTGGTGGGAGGACCACGGTTGGACGGCGCGCTTATGGCGTCGTCGGGACGCACGGCGACGACCAAGAGCATGGGCAAGGGCTCGACGCAGTTCCAGCACCTGGTTCAGACCGAGGTGCCGCCGAAGCTACTCGAGGAGTGGCTCGAGATGTGGAGGGAGCATCACCAGCTCCCGGGGCCACTGCGCATCGTGCTGCGTCCACACACGGCCGGCTCAGAGCTGATGGAACTCAGCGTGGTGAACAACGCGAAAGGCAAGCTGGCCAATGTCATTTTCGCGAACATACAGGATCGGCGCCATCGCAGTATTCTCTCGATCCGCGACCAGAACACCTTCGACGTGTCGCTCCGCAAGAAACGGCTGATGACGCTGATCCACGTGTTCTTGATCCATCGCTACGAAGCGGTCTTGGTGCACTACGTCAGCCCGACCGAGGACAACCAGTACCAGACCCAGAAGATGAAGAGCCACGGGATCTTCGCCCAGGTGAGCACCGAGGTCGGCCAGATCATCGTCGCAGACGTCAACCCGGACCGGCTCGGCGAGTTGCTCGCGCCCGACAGGGAGGCGCTCGAGAAGCTGATCAACAAAACGGCGACGGTGTGAGACACATCGCCAACGCCAGGAGAGCAGCATAGTCGGTACGACGCTCTCTTAGAGCTTGTGAAAAAATGCTCCTGTCTCGCCTACAAAGAGGTGCCGTTCAAGGATGCGCGCGGCACCGCTACACCACTGTTTCAGGAACTCATGGATGTCGAGACGGCACAGGGCATGCTCACCTGGCCGCACTCGGGGTTTCACGTGCATGACGGGGTGTAGGTCGTTCCTTGACACCGGACCATGGAAGGACACACCTTTGAGCTGTGGTCGATCTCAACCCAGTGCCATCACTGCGTAGCCCTATCCTCATCACGGCCCTAGCTGTGGGCTTCGTCGCCTGCGCCAGCGCGGGGTCCGGGTCCAGAACGAGAAGGACGGGCCCCATCACAGCAGAGGCGATCGCTGGGATAACCGCCACTACGGCGTACGACGTCGTTGAGAAGCTGCGACGGACCTGGCTGGTGGCCCGAGGACCCAGGTCGCTATTCGTCGATCCGAGTCCGGCATACCCCGCGGTGCGGGTGGATGGTGTATGGGCCGGAGAGATGATCTTCCTCGAGAGTATTGGTGCTTCGGACATCGCCGAGATCCGCTTCCTGAGCGCGATCGAGAGTGCCGGGCTCTACGGCCCAGGCTACCCGGGTGGGATCATCCAGGTGACCACGCGGAGCCGATAGGGGCCCAGGCCGAGCGCGGAACCAGCTTGAGGCCTTGACACGGAGGCTACAGAGCCGTATATGCTCCTTAACTAGAGAATCTACCCTAAACGAGAACCACGACTCCATAGTCGATGGCGCGTTAGGCCTTGAGATGATTTGTCCAGAACTAATTTCCTCAGATACGGAGGTTTTCTTCCATGACACTGTCAATTGTTAGTCTGAGGGCCGTGGCCCTGGTTGGGCTGACGGCCGCAGTGGCGCTTAGTCCAGGAGAAGCTCTTGCCACGACAGGTGGCTGGGCCCTGCGAGAGGCGCCACAGCAAGCACAAGGTGCGATCACGGGCCTTGTGACCGAAGGGGCCACTCAGCGCGCCATAGGCGGGGTGATAATCCGCGTCGGGAACGCCAGCACCACTACCGACTCCGAAGGCCGATTTGAGCTCTTGAGGGTACCGACTGGAACGGTGAGTGTCCGGGCCCAGATAATCGGCTATGGGGTCGTCGAGACAACGGTGAGCGTCAGAGGCGGGCAACAACTCACCGTCAACTTCGAGATGACGCGGCGGGCGATTGACCTCGAAGAGATCGTCGTCTCGGTGTCTGCGGCGGACGCCAGGCGTGTGGAGTTCGGCACCGACATCGAGGTCGTCAATGCGGTGGCCGAAGTGCAGAAAGGGGCCGTGGGCAACATGTCCGATCTGCTCGGTGGACGTACGGCGGGAGTGGATGTTCAGATGGCCACCGGCCCCATCGGAACGGCATCCAGGGTCCGCGTCCGTGGAGTTAGCAGTTTCAGCATGGGCGCGAATCCGATCATCGTGATCGACGGGATCCGTGTGAGCAATGAGACGGACACGGGCCCGGAGTCGATCGACTGGACGGAGGGTCGAACCGTCTCCCGTCTGGACGATATAAATCCCCAGGATATCGAGAGCGTTCAGATCATCAAGGGCCCGACGGCAACGGCCCTGTACGGGGCGGGGGCGGCATCGGGCGTGATCCTTATCCAGACCAAGAGGGGCCGCCAGGGCGAGCACATCGTCAATATCAACACGGAGATCGGGTTCGTCGAGGACGTTAGCCATTACTGGGACAAGTTCTTCAACTTCACCAAGCACATGGGGATCAGCGACGTCAACGACCCCATCGCCCAACAGTGGGACGCGATCTCGAACCCGATCACCGGCGACGTTTGGGGCGTAAGCAATCCGATGACCAATGCCCTGACGAGCCCACTGCGCAAGGGGTTTACCTCGAACACATCAGTCGACGTCAGCGGCGGCGGAGAGGGCGTGCAGTACTTCGTCTCCGCAAGATATCAAAACCAACAAGGCGCATATCCCACAAGCAGGTCCGAAAATACGTCCCTGCGGGCCAATATCACCAGCCAAATGAGCGAGGACATAACGATCACAGTCAACGCGAACTACGTGGAGAACGAAGTTCGCTATCCAGAGTCCTCCCGGAGTTTCCGGGGCTATTCCCTTAACGGCGGGTCGGGAGAGAACAGTACGAGCTTCGGAATTCTTCCCGACGGTACCCGGGGAGACTGCTTGGCCGCCATCTGGAAGGGGCGCGACATAAGCGAGTGCGAGAGGCAGCAGGGGAACCTGATCGCCAATTTCCCCGACCTCAACACCGTCTTCAGTGGCCAGGAAATCGGGCGCTTCATAGGGAGCGCCACGCTCCGCTGGACGCCCTTTTCCTGGCTGACGAACCGGTTGGTCGGCGGCGTGGACCACATTCAGACCAACGATCTCAATGAGTTCCCCTTGGACGAACGCCGCCCGTTTGGCGTCCTTTCGCAGGGCTTTATACGCGATCAGCGACTCACCGACCAGAACCGCACCTATGAGTACACCGGAACGGTGACGTTGAATCCTGAAGGGGTTCTGGCGTCGACCACGACGTTTGGGGCGCAGTATTTCACGAAGAAAAAAGAGCTCGTTGGATGCACCGGCGAGGGTGGCTTCGCGAGTCCGACGGCCACCGCCTGCGATGCTGCGCTGATCAGGACGGGCTTCTCCAACATTATTGAAAACAGGGAGGCCGGGGCGTACGCGCAGCAGCGCCTGGGGTACAAGGGGTACCTGTTCGCCACCGCTGGAATCCGGTTCGATGACAACAGCTCGTTCGGCATCAACCAGGGAGGGATCTGGTCGCCCAGCTTCAACGGGTCAGTGGTGCTGAGCGAGATGCCTTTCTGGAACGTGGGCTTCATCAACAGCTTTCGCATCCGCGGTGCCTGGGGCACGGCGGCTCAGGCACCGCCGCCGTCGGCGGCACTCAGGAGACTCATTCCCGTCGCTCTGGAGGTGGATGGAGCCCAGATCGCGGGAGTCGCCCCGGCGTTTCCGGGGAACCCGGATCTGACGGCTGAGAGAAAATCTGAGCTAGAGTTCGGGTTCGATGCAGCACTGCTGGACGACCGATTCTCACTGAAGGCAACGTACTTCAGACAGAAGACCACGGACGCCATTCTCTCGCGGTTCCTCGCGCCTTCCCTCGGATTCCGGGGTGAGCAGTTCGTCAACGTCGGCGCGCTCGAGAACAAAGGCATCGAGGTGTCCTTCGCTGCCCAGATAGTGAACACTCCGAACTTCTCGTGGGATTTGGAGTTCCGGGCCTCCACCCAGGACCCCATTGTCACAGACCTCGGTGGTTTTGCCCCGCTCATCTTGGGGTCAAATCGGGGAGTCTTTCAAGAAGGCTTCGCGCCCGGGACTTATTACGGTCCGATCATCGAGAGCGCGGAGCGCGATGCAGCCGCCCAAATCAAGCCCAGCACTGTGATGGTCAGGCCTGGGGACTTGGGCCTGGCAAGCAACCCCTACTACTCAAACCTGGGAAGCCCGCAGGCGAAGAATTTCCAGAACCTTTCCACAACGGTTACTTTGTTGGGCGGAAGGCTCCGCCTGGCCACTCTGTTCGACCGTAAGGGGGACGTGAGCAAGCGCAACGGCTCCGCGGGCTTTCTGGCAGGCCGTCGCGACTTTGCTGGCTCCTGGCAGTACGCCTTCCGCGAGGGGGGGGACTGCAGGTGTCAAACCGGGGACAAGTCGAGGGTGATCACCGCCGTAGAACAGGCAGGGATGGAGAAGGGGCTGATCGAGGGCAGCATCCACCGGAGGTTCGTCTTTATAGAAGACGGGGCGTTCATCAAGTGGCGGGAGGCTACCGTGACGTATGACGTCCCGAACAGCCTGTTGCAGTTCTTCGGAGGCACCCGCGCCAGCATCACCATAGGCGGGAGAAACCTCGCCACGTGGACCAACTACACGGGTGCCGATCCGGAGATCATAGTGGTCGGCGGACGGACCGCGTTCCCGGCTAACGAGACTTTCTTCGGTGAGGCGTTGACGAGACGGTGGTTCACCAGAGTCAATCTGACGTTCTGACTCCACCGAAAAGGTGAACCCTAACGATATGCGTTAGGGTTCACCAGCAGTCTATCCGACGTTCTGACTCCACCGAATCAAGGTGAACCGTAACATATAGAGGAGTGCGAATCATGATCATTTCTAAAAGGGGAACGAACCCTCGAATCCGGCGCTTCTTCGCCACGATGCTTTCGGCGCTTGCAGTCACCGGAATCACGGCTTGCGATTTGGACGTGGCTCCTGATCCCCATTTCGTCGATGCCGACGTCAACCCGGCAGCGCTTAAGGAAACCATGGTGGGTGCTGAGGTCGGTGTCAGCTTCGCCTACGACCTCTGGATATACAATACCGGTTTGTTCGCCGGTGGGATAACGGGCACGGGCCAGATCCGCTGGAACCAGGGCGAGCGTATAGTCAACCGCGATCTTAGTCAGGCCAGTGGGCTCACGGGTGGGGGCCGCGATCGCCGCGGACCCTCGGTGGCGTACTATGCGTGGCTTCAGGAGGCCATCGCCGCGTCCAAGAACGCACAGAACCAGCTCCTGGCCGGCGATTTCGCAGGAAGCCCGACGGCCACCGCCGGGTTGGTCGCGAATCCTATGACTTCGCTCGAATTCGCAAGGCTCTCCTTGTTCAGCGGCTTCTTAATTGTTTGGCTGGCGGATCACTATTGTGAGCTGGTGCTCTATGCCCAGCCTCCGGTCCTCTCCTCGGCGATGGGGTATCAAGAAGCCGCAAGGGAATTTCAGAACGTATTGGACGCGACCAACGCGGAGCCTGAGATTCGCATGGCGGCGCTTGCGGGGCTGGCCAGGGTAAACCGGCTCCTCGGGGACCTGAATGCCGCCCGAGGGTTCGCGACGCAGGTCGATCCCGACTTTGAGTATGTTGCCACGTACTCCACCGCCACCTTCGAGCAAAACAACCACACTTGGTTCCGGCTGTGGAGCTTCGGAGAACACGCCGTTGCCCCGCAATTTCGCGGTCTCACCGTGGATGACACGGGAGTCGAGGATCCGCGCATGCTGTTGGTGAAAAACGCGGTTCCACCCCGCGGGAGTGTTGACGACGTCTGGTCCCCGCTGAAGATGCCCGCGGCGGGCTCTCCGATCATGATTACGTCAGGTGTCGAGATGCTGTTCATCAGGGCGGAGGCGGCTTTGGAGACGGACCTGGCATTAACGGTGACCATGATCAACGCGGCTCGGACGGAGCGGGGACTGGACATTGCGTGGGCACCTACCCTACCCCTAAACCACACCGAGATCCTAGACAAGCTCATCGACGAGCGCCGGATCGCGCTGTATTTGGAGGGGACGCTCAATGGCGACACGCGCTACTATATTGAGAAGTACGGCATCGACTTGTTCCAGACCGAGATTCCCCAGGGGTTCCCGGTGGGGGACATAACGTGCAGGCGTCTGCCAGATAGGGAGATCGAAACCATAGAGGGGCTTAACTACACCCGACCCTGCGTTTTTTGCTCCTGACAGGCCGACCATAACCGGTTCTAAATTCCTGAGAGGAGGAGCCAGAATCCATGAAGCGGCGAGATTTCTGCAAGAGCGTTTCGATCCAGACATTGGCTGCGTCAACACTTCCGGCCGCGTTGCTTGCCGAGAACGTGAGGGTGGAGGAAGTGTCTGGGGAGCCGGATTCGCAGCAGGAAGCCGACTTGGTCGACCTTTTCACGCGCCATATGCAGCTCAACAAGGTCAGCGAAGGAGAGACCTTCCTCTTTTACTCGACCCCTGGCTTCGCACGCCCGGAGTACATCACGGCGTCATTGGCGGCCGCGAAGGGTCTCGGCGCCAATGCGTTTGCTCTGGTTGCCACCACAGGGCGGAGTGCCGTATCGGCTCTCGACACTAGACCTGCGGATCTGCTCCAGGAGGTCCTTTCGGCGTCTGACATCGTGTACGGGCAGATCCCGCTCTACACGGATGCCCACAATGCCGCCCTCGCCGTCGGCACCCGGACACTCATGGTCGCCCAGGGCGTTGGGACGCTACGCCGGATGTTTCCCGACGACGACGTCATCAAGCGTACATACGCCGGGGCCGAGCGCATGCGGCAAGCCAACGAGATCCGCGTGACGGACGACCAGGGCAGCGATTTCACCATGCGCAAGGACGGCCGCAAGGGCCACGCCCAGGTTGGAATCTCCGCCGATCGGGGCCGCTGGGATCACTGGCCCTCGGGTTTAATAGCGTGCGCACCCCTCGAGGACCGATCCGAGGGCGTCTACATGGTAAATCCGGGCGATATCATCCTGGGTCTACAGCACCGCTGCACATCGCAGGTCAAGATCACCATGGAAGCCGGGCGTCTCACAAAGATCGAGGGCAGCACAGACGCCGACATGATCCGGGAGCGGCTCGAGCTATTCCAAGACGCCAGGACGCCGGGCCGTCTCTCGGATCCGTTCCGGATCGCCCACGCCGGATGGGGCACCGAACACCGCGCCCAATGGCATATCATGGGCATGGACTCAGAGAGCATGTACGGGACCGTCATGGTCTCCATCGGACGCAACATGTTCGATTCCATGGATCGGTACGCCGGTTTAGGCGGCAAGAATTACACGCCGGTTCATATCGACATCTGCTGCCGAAACAAGAAGCTCTACCTGGATGGTGAGCTCATCGTCGACGACAACAACAAGATCGTCCCATCCAACCTCGCATAGGCCTTGCCTTGTGCGGGTCACGGCAGAAGCTGGCGTAGTGAGGAGGTAAGGAGGTAAGTTTGGAAGGGATTGCTCGCGATCTGAATATCGGGAGTGTGCGGGCGCCATCCGACAAGAGCGTAGATCTCGCACGAACCCTCGAGTCGCTCATAGACCTGGGGCAGGTTTCCAGGGTGGTCGAAGTGGGCTGTGGGCAGGGCCGCCTTGCGGTTCTGCTGGCCCGGCAGCTCAATGGTCACGGGGAAGTGCTGGGGCTCGACAACAGTCGACAAATGGTGCGCCATGCGGCTGGAGAGGGACGGGCCGCCGGACTCTCCAACCTCACGTTCGAGGTGGGAGACGTCTACGACCTGCCGCTGCCAGACGGCTACGCCGATGTCGTGATTTGCAGCAGTCTCCTGTGCAGCCTTCGGGAAGTCGACAGGGCTGTGAAGGAGATGTGCAGAGTGGTGAGCGGAGGTGGTCTGCTAGCCGTCGCCGAACCTGCAGGGGCCCAACTATTCCACGACCCCGACGACAAGCGCTTTGCCTACCTCTCGGAGAAGCTGAACGACGCGTTTCGCCGCGGGTGGAAGGCGAAAGGCGCGGACCAAAGCGTGGGGCTGAAGATCCCGGGAATATTCTTGCAAAATGGCCTCGAAGAGATCGCCGCCGAGGTGGTGTGCCAGGTCCACCTCCTGTGTGACCATCGAAGGGATTTCCAAGAGATCGTGGACCAGCTCAGCACCGAAGCTTCTCAGTTGCCTGAGCCGGCCGTAGCGATGCTCGCCAAGGGAGGAATGGCGAAGCAAGAGTTGAAGGAGCACAACTCGAGGGCCCACCGGAGGTTCTCCCACTTCCTGTCTCACCCTCCCGAGGTTCGCAGGAGCGGGTATATCCGTGTTATGTCGCCGCTCCTCGTATTCGTTGGAAGAAAGCCCAATGTACGTCCGTCACTGTCGCTATGACCAACCTTAGCCGTCCGATGAGGAGTCGCACGAACGCTATATCGAGCGCGCCGAGGCTCTTACCGGCGGGGGACTGGGGGGATATCTTGTGGGGACTGGGGATCTTATGGGGAGGGAGGTAGTAATGGTTGGGCCGGAGGGCACCGAAGTCATTCGACTACAACGCCCATCGCGGAGCTACAGGCGCGAGGCGACGGGGATTAACTTAACACCATAGTGGAGGAGGCTTGTCATGAGGCGAAGGGAATTTCTTAACACAGTGGGGGCTGTAGGGGCCGGATCCACGCTGGCGGGGCTGGCCGCGTGCGAGAGCAGGGTAGTGGCGACGACGGACGACTTGAATGCTCTCCCGGATCCCTCCTCCGAGCTGGTGACTCACGCCACAAAAATCTTGAAGCAAAACCTGTTGAAGGCCGGAGAGACGTTTGTGATAGCCACCCCGATGGTCTACGATCAGGACTTACTTCTCGCCTTGCTGGTGGCGGCAGGCGAAATCAGGGCCATCGGGTTGCACGCAGCCATAATCTCGCACCCGGTTCCGGCAGCTAGCGGTGGTAGTAGGGACCGTAGGGAAGTGGCACCAGGGTACGCGGTGAGGGCGATGCATTGGGATCTGTACGCCCAGGCCGATCTGTTGATCACTAGCTCCATAGGGAACATAGGACTTCCGAGTATATCTTCATCCTATTTGCTCACTGTAGGGGATCACGAGTACAGGAGCGATCACGAGTACATCAATCGGGCGGGCTCAAAGACCCGGTGGCTCTCGCTCGGCGGTAACCTGGCGAAGCGAGAGAGGTATTTCCCGACTGCGGACAGAAGGAACCGCACCCTGAAGGGCACAATTCTACTGGACGAGGCCCAGGGGGAGCTTCGTGTCACGAGCGACGCCGGGTCGGACTGGACCTGCTCCTCAAAAGGACGGCCGGGCCATGCCCAGTACGGCATCGCGGACATGGCCGGCCGCTGGGACAACTTCGGGTACGGTTGTGTAGCGACCGGCCCGGTGGAAGACGTTGGCGAGGGGGTCCTGGTGTTACAGCCCGGCGACATGATACCGAGTTTCACCCCCAGGATCCTGGATGAGTCGATCACGCTCACGTGGTCAGGAGGCCGTGTCCAGAAGATCGAGGGAGGGGCGCGCGCCAGACAATTCGAGGCCATGATGGCTTCCTACAACGCCCCCGAGGCGTACCATATCGGTCACTTTGGCTGGGGCACTCACGAAAACAGCGAGATGCTCAGCGATTCTGACCTCGGGCACTACAGCCACAACGTGATGGGAAGTCTTCTCTTCAACATTGGAATGAACTACGCCCACGGCATTGGTGGCAAAGAGATGGGATACTCGGGTCTGGGAATGACGACGGGTATAGCTCCCAACCACACTCACTTCACCATGTTCAACTGTAACATGTACGTGGCTGGGCAGCAGATAATCGACAAAGGACATTTGTCAACTGCAGCCGGAGGGATCGGTTAAAACAATTTGATTACTAGATACACCTGAAAGAGGTTGGTGATGAGGATCAAACGGAGAGAATTTGTCAAGACGGTCGGAGCGCTGAGTGTCGGATCGTCGATCGCGGCGGTCCCCGCAAGTGCAGACCCGTTGGTGTCCACCACGGACGACCTGAATGCCCGCCCAGAGCCGTCATCCGTGATGGTGGCTCACTGCAAGAAGATTCTCGAACAGAATCAGTTGCGGGCCGGAGAAACGCTCGTGGTTGCCACTTCCATGGTTTTCGACCACAACTATTTCCTTGCAATGTTGGTAGCCGCAGGCGAGATCGGGGCCACTGGCGCGCACATAGTTGTGTTCCCGAAGATCAGAGGGAGTTCGTACGAGTCAGGGTTGATGGCCTGGCACTGGGACATATACGCGAGCGCGGATCTTCTGATCACCTCGAGCATCGGCAGGTCGCCGGGGATTCCCGGGCCATCGACGGCCTATAACTCGAAGGTGGGGAATCACTCCTACCGGACCGATCACGAGTACATCAACCGGCCGGGCGCAAAGACCCGGTGGCTGTCGCTCGGCGGTGACCTGGCGCGGCAACGGCGGTACTTCCCCACGGAGGAGAGGAAGCAGCGCACCCTCAGGGCAGCCCGACTCCTGGACGAGACCCGGGGTGAGCTTCGAGTCGAGAGCGACGCGGGATCGAACTGGCGCTGCTCCAACGAGGGACGGCCGGGCCACGCCCAGTACGGTATCGCAGATACGGCTGGCCGGTGGGACAACTTCGGGTACGGTTGTGTAGCGGTTGGCCCCCAAGAGGACAGTGCGGAGGGCGAGTTGGTTCTGCAGGCCGGCGACATTGTCACCTCTATGTATCCCAGGGTCCTGGATGACTCGATAAAGCTCACGTTCGAGGCAGGCTATGTCACGAAGGTCGAGGGTGGCAAACGGGCCAGGCAGTTCGAGGAGCTTCTGGCCTCGTATAACAATGCCGAGTCGTACGGAATCGGTCACTTTGGCTGGGGCGTCCATGAGTCGACCCGGCTCACCGGCGACGCTGACATTGGCCACTACCATCACAACACGGCTGGGAGCCTCCTCTACGCCCTGGGGATGAACTTCGGCCACGGGGTCGGGGGCCGAGGGGCCGGGTATTCCGGTCTGGGGATGACGACGAGAGTAGCCCCCAACCATACCCACTTCGCCATGTTCAACTGTGACGTGTACGTCGGGGGACAGAAGGTGGTCGACAGAGGAATTGTGTCGCGTCAGGCTGGAGGAGTCTGATCCAGACGGAGTCTGATCCAGACAAAGGAGGATGGGGCCTTGCCCATCCTCCGGTCATTCAACGCGGGATGGAGACGATGGGTTAGGAGTCGCATGGGCGCATCGGCAGGCACGCTCGTCCTCTTCTTGGTTTTTGGGCTGGCGCAGCTTGCCAGGGCCGAGGATCGCACCGCCTTGCGATTGTCGGCGGTTATCTGATCGATGGTCAAGAGGGCACGCCGATCCAGAATTCCGTCATTCTGGTAGAGGGGGATCGGATCACCCACGTGGGAACCGTGTCGGACACCGAGATTCCCGCAGGGACCAGAGTCATCGATTCCAATGGCTACACGGTCATGCCCGGGCTGAACGAAGCCCACGCCCACCTCTTCATCGTGGGTCATGGCATTTACGATGAATACTTCCCCAGATACCAAGGCCGGTGGCGGGAGATCATGCAGATCTCGGCTCGCCAACTGCTCATGGCGCTGGTGGGTCCCAGGCTCTTGGTATCGGGGCCTTTCCTTCAAAAGACCCTTCCCCGTGGTGGGGGACCAAGCTACGACTCTCGGGTTCAGGCCTTCTTCCGCTGGACGGTGGACGGAGCGGATGATGCGCGGAGAAAGACCCGACAGCTGATCGACGCCGGGGTGGATCTGCTCAAGGTAATTCAGCTCACGCAGCTCTCCCCGGAAGAGCGTTACGCGATCGCGGATGAAGCGCGGAAGGCCGGTTTGCACATCGCTGTCCACGCGGGTTCCACGGAGGAGATCCGAGCCGCTGCGGAGATGCGAGTTGGATCCATTGAACACGTAGGATTCGGGCGCAGACCTGCTTACGACGAGGAAGCCGTCCGGCTGATGGTGGAAAACAGGATCGCCTGGGTGCCCACCGTCATTCACAATCTCCTCATCGATGTCGTCAGAGACTACCCCGAGCGTCTGGACAACCAGCAGTTGATTGCGGATTTGCCTCCGGACCTCTACAAGGATGTCCGCGAATCGCTACGGTTCCCCAGCCGTTTGGGCTACTTCTTCGATGATAGCGAAGCGGATCGAAAGTACCGCGCCAATGTCACACAGCTCTACAACGCCGGGGTGCGGATCCTGATAGAAACGGACTCGGGGACCCCTATGAACTTCCACTACGAGTCCACGTGGCAGGAGATGGACTTATTCGTACGGTACGGCATTCCGCCGATGGAGGTGATCGGCATGGCCACGCGCCGCCAGGCCCTGCTCTACGGACGATACAATGATCTGGGGACAATCGAGCCGGGCAAGCTAGCGGACATCATCGTGGTGAACGGCAACCCCCTTCGTCACATGAGCGCGCTGCAGCAAAACAACGTGATCTACGTGATCAAGGGTGGCGTCCAGTACAAGGGACCGGACTTGCCGCGAATGTAGCGTACAGGTGGAGTCCGTACAGGAGCCCGGCTGGCCGTCACGATGGCATAGGCGTGCGCTGGTCCTTTTGGACAATATCGAAGATCGGGATCATTCTCAGCTGAGAGGAACAGCTATGATGGGTCAACGTCCAAACCACGCAGCGGCATGCATACTCTCGCTCCTCATGATCCTTGCTGGTGCGCAAATCAGCAGCGCCACCCAACAGAGATCCGACAAGCTAGCGCTGGTGGGGGGAATGCTCCTGGACGGATACGAAACACCGCCCATACACCACGCCGCGGTCGTCATCGAGGGGAACCGAATCACAGCCGTGGGCCCGGCCAGTGAGATCGAGATTCCGGCGGATGCCCTGGTGATCGATACCAGTGGGAAGACGATGCTGCCGGGCCTTATCGACTTGCACGTTCACCTCATGATCCTGGGTCATGGGGAGTATTCGGAGTGGTGGCCTATTCTGGAAGAGAGAAAAGAGGAGATGATGGCCATCTCGGCGAAGCAGCTGCTGATGGCCGGAGTCACCACGGCCGTCGACCTCGGAGCGCCCTTAGAGATCCTGAATGTTCGGGACAGGATCAATGACGGGCAGATTCCGGGACCGCGCATGCTGGTCAGTGGACCCTGGATCACAAGGGTGGGTCGTCAGTACCCCTCCTCCTTCCAGCGCAGGATCTCATCTCCTGAAGAGGCGGCCGAGGCAACCCGTGATCTCATTGAGGCCGGGGTCGACCTGATCAAGACCTGGGCGGGCATGACCGAAGAAGACATTCGCGCTGTCGTGGACGTGGCGCACCGACACGGCATTCAAGTGCACAGTCATCTCTATTCACCAGCGGCGCTGTGGGCGGCCATCCGGGCAGGTACGGACGTGATCCAGCACGCCGGCTCGGGCGGCAACCCTCCCTACAGCGAGGATCTGCTCATGGAGATCGCCCACCGAGGGATTCCCGTGGTGCAGACTATCGCGCATCGGATCTGGATCTATCCCGCGACCCTCGAGTTTCCCGAGCGCCTAAAGGACCCCCGACTCAAGGAAGACTTCCCCCGGGACCTTTACGAGGAGATCCAGAGGTCGTTCGAGGACTTCCACAGGAATTCCTATTTTAGGACGACTCCCCGCCAGATCCGAAACAGTAAGATCGCAGCACGACAGTTCATCGAGGCCAGGGTGAGGATGGCCATGGGTACCGATTCCGGCTCGCCAATGAATTTCCACACCGAGGCTGCCTGGAGAGAGATATCCGCCCTGGTCGACAGCGGAATGACGCCCCTCGAGGCCATCTCCGCTGCGACCAAGACCGGAGCAGAGGTCGTGGGCAGGGGCAGGGACTTGGGCACCATAGAGCCGGGCAAGCTGGCGGACATCATAGTGGTCAACGGAAACCCGCTGTTCGACATCAACGCATTGGGCTATGTGGAGCACGTGATCAAGGGCGGGGTCGAGTACAAGGGGCCCGACACCCGGGTGGCGTCGGATTCAGGGAGGGATCGATGAGTAACTACGGGAAGGCCGGTGTAGGCTCTGTGCTCGCACTCCTCTGCACAATGGGGGCGGCGCATCAGGCCCAAGCTCAGGCGACGGAGCCTGAGCGGCTCGCCATAGTGGGGGGCTACCTGATCGACGGCACGTCGGGCGTCCCGATCGAGAACTCCGTGATACTTGTCGAGGGGGAGCGCATTGTCCACGTGGGGAGGGTGGCGGACACGGAGGTGCCGACCGGGGCAAGAGTGATCGACGCCAACGGCTACACGGTGATGCCCGGATTGCACGAGGTACACGCCCATCTGTTCATCGTGGGGCACGGGGTCTACGGTGAGTACTTCCCCCGTTATCACTACGAGCGGGATCGGATGCGCGAGCTCATGATCATCTCCGCCCGACAACTTCTCATGGCGGGAGTCACCAGCGCTCGGGACGTGGGAGCTCAGCTGGACGATGCTCTTTGGATCAAAAGCGAGATCGAGGAGGGACGGATCCTCGGTCCTCGGCTCCTCGTGTCGGGGCCCTTCTTGCAGAAAACCACAGGTCCCACCCAGGACTTCTTCCGCGTAACGGTCGACGGCCCCGACGACGCCCGTCGAAAGGCGCGACGGCTCATCGATTCAGGGGTGGATCTCTTGAAGGTGATCCAGCTCAACCGACTCACGGAGGAGGAGCGGCTTGCTATAGCGGAGGAGGCACGCAAGGCCGGTCTCCACATAGCGGTTCATGCATCGAGCATAGAAGAGATCCGCGCCGCGGCAGAGATGGGAGCTCGCACGGTCGAGCATGTTGGCGCCGGTGGCCAACCGCTCTATCCCGAAGAGAGCGCTCGGTTGATGGCGGAGAGCGGGATTTACTGGGTGCCCACGGCCATGGTTTCGCGCGTATACAACATCACGGACAAGTTTCCCGAGCGTTTGGACAACAGGCAACTGAAGGAAGACCTGCCGCCGGACGTCTATGAAGACGTTCGAGAGTCGCTGCGGTTTCGTAGTCGGCTGGGCTACTTTACCAGCAAGCGAGTGGTAAGTCCCCACTACGGAGCCAAGATCAGGCAGATGTACCAGGCCGGGGTCCGACTGTTGATCGGCACCGACTCGGGGACTCCGATGAACTTCCACTACGAATCCACCTGGCAGGAGATGGATCTGTTTACCCGCTACGGGATTCCCCCAATGAGGGTGATCGGCATGGCGACGCGGGATCCCGCTCTGGCCTTCGGGAGACTTCAAGATTTGGGCACCATCGAACCGGGCAAGCTGGCCGACATCATCGTGGTGAACGGAAATCCGTTGCGGCATATGCGCGCACTCCAGCAGAACAACGTGATCTACGTGATCAAGGGTGGGGTCCAGTACAAGGGCCCCGAGGACGAGAGGCGGGCGGCCAGCTACTGACGTCGACCGTGACCTGAACCGGCGACACTGAGTACCAGGGTCGCTTCACACAAAGGGGGAAAGAATGAAGAACGGGCAGTTTTGGACCTTGCTCTGGGCGATCGGGATCTTGTTCGTCTCGGTAGGATCGGCGCCGGCTCAGTCTCAGTCCTCGAATCGACTCGCGATCGTGGGTGGCTACCTGATCGACGGCCAAGAAGGCGTGCCGATCGAGAATTCAGTCATCCTGGTAGAGGGAGACCGCATCACCCACGTGGGAACGGTGTCGGACACCGAGATTCCCGCGGGTGCGCAGGTCATCGATGCGAACGGGTACACGGTCATGCCAGGACTGAACGAAGCGCATGCCCACCTCTTCATCATCGGTCATGGCATTTACGATGAATACTTTCCTAGATACCAAGGCCGGTGGCGGGAGATCATGCAGATTTCGGCGCGCCAACTCCTCATGGCGGGGGTAACGACCGCCCGCGATCTCGGGGCTCCTCTCGACGACGCGCTCTGGATCAGGGACGAGATCGCGGCGGGTCGGTTGTTGGGCCCCCGCCTCTTCGTTTCCGGTCCGTTCCTGCAGAAGAGCCTGCCCAGTGCTCGAGGGACGAGCTACGACTCCCAGGTCCAGGCTTTCTTCCGCTGGACGGTGGACGGACCCGAGGATGCCGCGAGGAAGGCTCGCCAGCTAATCGACGCCGGAGTGGACCTGTTGAAGGTCATTCAGCTGAACCAGCTCACACGGGAAGAGCGTCTCGCCATCGCAGCCGAGGCCCAGAGAGCGGGCCTCCACATCGCCGTTCATGCGAGCACGGTTGAAGACGTGCGTGCCGCCGCCGAGATGGGTGCGAATTCCATCGAGCATATGGGTGGCCGGCCCTTCCCGCTGTATCCGGAGGAGAGCGTTCGTCTGATGGCGGAGAACCGCATCGTGGCTTCCGTCACCTCGATGGTCGGCAAGGTCTACGATATCACCACTGAATACCCTGAGCGTCTGGACAACCAGCAGCTCATGGCGGATCTACCTCCGGACCTGTATCAGGACGTGCGCGAATCGCTGAACCACTTCAGCCGATTAAACTATTTCTCGGGCGCCAAGAACGCGAATCGGCAGCATGCTACGAAGGTGATGCAGCTGTATGAGAACGGGGTGCGGATGGTCGTGGGGACGGACTCGGGGACCCCCATGAACTTTCACTACGAAAGCACATGGCAGGAGATGGACCTGTTTGTTCGCTACGGCATCCCTCCGATGAAGGTGATCGGCATGGCGACCAAGGCGCCGGCTTTGCTTTACGGGAGATTCGGCGATGTGGGGACTCTGGAGCCGGGTAAGCTAGCCGACATCATCGTGGTCAACGGCAATCCTCTGCGGGATATGAGCGCGCTGCAGCAGAACAACGTGATCTATGTGATCAAGGGCGGCGTGCAGTACAAGGGTCCCGACGGCAGCAGGGCGACGTTCGACTAGGACCGCGTCAACCGGAGCGCGGCGGCTCGCCGAGTCGATGCCGCTGGCTCGACCGGTAAGGAACCGAGAGGGAGAGAACAATGAGAGAGTTGGCGGAATGGAAAATGACGGCACGGAGACATTGGCTCCTCAGGGCGTCGGCTCTGCTACTTGCAGGGGCGATGTGGACCGTGGCTCCCGCGTCCGCACACACACAAGAGATCACCCTCCCCGACAGCACCCAGGTCGTGGCGATCCAGGCCGGACGCCTCATTGACGGGGTAGACGGCAACGTCCAGGAGAATGTCACCATCCTGGTCCGAGGGACCCGGATCGAGGCGGTCGGCAGGGACATCGCCGTGCCGGCTGGCGCCGTGCGGATCGACCTGTCCGGCCACACCGTCATGCCCGGGTTCATTGACATGCATACCCACCTTACGAGCGGCGGGGGTGGCGGTCGCGACGCACGCCTTCATCGGTGGCCGGGGTACTCCGCCATCCTGGGCGTGGTCAATGCACGGAAGACTCTCCACGCAGGATTCACCACCGTTCGGAACGTGGGCGGCGACAGGTGGGCTGATGTTGCCCTGCGCGACGCCATCAATACCGGTCTGGTGCCGGGCCCCAGGATGTACACTGCCGGCCACTCGTTGGGGATCACCGGCGGTCACTGTGACAGTAACGGCTACCGGCCAGACATCTTCGTCGAGCCTGGCATCGAAGATGGAATTGCCCAAGGCGCCGATCGGGTGCGGGAAGCCGTCAACTACCAGATCAAGTACGGGGCCGACGTCATCAAGTTCTGTGCTACCGGGGGTGTCCTCTCCCAGGGGGACGCAGTGGGCGTCCAGCAATACACACAGGAGGAGATGGCCTCCATCGTGGAGACGGCCACCCTGGCAGAGCGGACGGTAGCCGCGCACGCCCATGGCCTCGAAGGGATCAAGGCTGCAGTCCGGGCCGGCGTCAGCTCCATAGAGCACGGATCGATGCTGGACGATGAGTCGGTCCGGCTCATGAGAGACCGCGGCACGTATCTGGTGCCGACGATGATGGCCTTCGAGTCTGTCTTGGAGAGAGCCAGGAATGGCACGCTCACGGGGCTGCCGGGCCAGAAAGCGCTGGAGATCTATCCCTACTTCAGGGAATCGATCCAGAAGGCGATCCGGGAGGGCGTCAAGATTGCCTTCGGTACCGACGCCGGCGTCTACCCGCACGGCACGAACGCCGATGAGTTCCGGTTGCTGGTGGAGGTCGGGATGTCGCCGATGCAGACGATCCTGGCCGCGACCCGGGAGGCTTCCACTCTCCTGCACAAGAACAGCGAGTTGGGAACTATCGAGTCCGGCAAGTTCGCCGATATCGTGGCTGTCCGCGGAGACCCACTGGAGGACATCGAGATCCTCAAGGACATCGACTTCGTCATGAAGGACGGTGTTGTCCACAAGGGCGACGGCCAAGCGTTGAGTGATCAGGCGTAGAATTGGCCGATCGGGCCCTCAGACGTGAGAGCGGTACGCCGCTGTCTGCAGCGCTGTCGGGAATCGAGAGGGAGAGAGTCATAAGGCAGGCGGCAGAACGGCACGGAACACACGGACGGGACTCCGGTCGGGTGGAGGCTTCGCTCCTCACGGCGGCGGCCCTACTACTTTCGTCAACATCGGCGACCGTGGCTCCGGTGTCCGTCCGCGCCCAGGAGATCACCGTCCCCGACAGCACGCTGGTTGTGGGACGGCGGGTCGATCCGGAGGCGGTCCCCCGTCCGTCTGCTCATGCTCTTCGGGTAACCGGCCCGATCACGGTGGACGGTCGACTCGACGAAGCTGCGTGGAGGGAGGCCGAGCCAATCACCGGTTTCTTCCAGTCCAAGCCCAACACCGGATACCCGGCCACAGAAAGGACCGTCGCTTGGGTCCTCTACGACAACGAGAATCTCTACGTCGGAGCGAAGCTGTATGATTCTGACCCGGAAGAGATCACCGTGCACTCCCTCAGGCGGGAATTTCCATCACGTGATGGCGATATCCTAGGTATCGCTATCGATACATACCTAGACCGTCGGAACGGCTTCCTGTTTGCGGTGAACCCGAAGGGGGCGTTAATCGACCTCCAAGCGTTCGACAATGGCCGGGACATGAATTTTGCATGGGAGGGGGTGGTGAGCCGGGCGGCGCGAGTGCACGAGGACGGGTGGACGGTGGAAATCGCGATCCCGTTCACCACGCTGCGGTTTGATCCCACCAAGGAGGAGCAGTCCTGGGGATTCAACCTCCTTCGCCGGATCCGCCGCAGGAACGAGGACAGCTTCTGGGCGCCTCTGGACCGAAGATTCGGGCTAGAGAGGGTGGCTGACGCTGGGACACTCCATGGGCTGAGGGGACTCAGGAGCGGGCTGAACCTCATGATCAAGCCGTACACTCTTGCAGCGAGATCCTCGGGGGGCGCTGTCGCGAGTGGCGACGGGGTGACGGAGCTGGACGCCGGCGTCGACGTCAAGTACGGCGTCAGCCGTCGACTCGCCTTGGATCTGACTTACCTCACGGATTTCTCCCAAGTCGAAGTGGACGAGGAGCGTGTGAACCTCACCCGGTTCTCTCTCTTCTTTCCGGAGAAGCGGGACTTCTTCATTGAGAACGCTGGTCTTTTCGATTTCGGCGATGTCCCGGAGCGGGGCTATCGCCTCGGCGCCTCACTCCGGGATTTCAAGCTCTTCCACTCGCGTCAGATCGGACTCGAGGGCGGCCGTCCCATCCCCGTTCTGGGGGGGGGACGTCTCACGGGACGCGTGGGGGACTGGGGAGTCGGGCTCCTCAACATGCAGACCAAAGGAACTGACTCTGTGGCGGCTGAGAACTTCACCGTGGTGCGGCTTCGGCGGACGCTGTTTGGAAGCCTCCAGGTGGGAGGGATTTTCCTGAACCGGCAGGTCACCGACGACACGCCCGACCGCGGATACAACAGGAGCTTCGGAGCAGACGCGCACCTGCGCCTCTTCCGCAACATGGTGATTCAGTCTTATTTGGCAGCTACCAAGGATGACGGAGTGGCAGGAAACAACCGGGCGGCTCGCATCTCGGTCGCATGGAGAGACAAGTTCTGGAACACGTCGGTGATGTTCAGAGAAGTGGGTGACGCCTTCAACCCAGAGCTAGGGTTCATCCGCCGCCGAGGGATACGGCACAGCTATGCCACCATCGGTATACATCAACGAAGGGCGGCGGCGCTCATCAACGAAGTAAACCCCTTTGTGGAGGTGGACTATATCACCAACCTCGAATCGGTGCTCGAAACGAGGACGGCAACGATCGGCGTCATCACGAGCCTTCTGGACGGCAGCCGCTTGACGCTGCAGTACAACGACCGGTTCGAACGGCTCTTCGAGCCGTTCCCGGTTCTCGCCGAGAGAGAGGTTCCCGCGGGAAGCTACGATTTCAGCGAGGCAAGCATCAATTATCAATCAAGTCGCGGACGGAAGCTGTCCGGGCGGGTGAGACTCGGCACTGGTGGCTACTTCAACGGAACAAGGCGTTCCCTTATGCTCGGAGGGGTCTGGAAGCCGAACTATCACGTCTCTTTCGATCTTACCGCGGAGTACAACGAGATCGACATCGGCGGTGAGTCGTTCACTGCCGAAGTCTTCGGCGGCAGGGTCGAGTACGCGTACTCCACCAGCCTTTTTGGAAGTGCCTTCCTCCAGTATAATGGGGCCACCGACGAACTGGTCACCAATGTCCGTTTCGACCTCATCCACTCGCCTCTCAGCGACCTCTTCCTGGTATACAGCGAGCGCCGCGACGTGAAGGGGGGAAAAGTGCTCGACCGGCAGATGACGGTAAAGCTGACGAAGCTGTGGTCTCTCTGAGAGTTCAGCGGTGTCACTTCAATACATCAAATAGGAGCTGTGAGTTTGGGCGGGCAGATCGGACATCCGAACTTGATCGCCGCCGATGTCGGGGGCACTAGCTTCGACGTGGCACTCATTATGGAGAGCCGTCCTTTTGAAAAGTCCCAGACGTACGTGAATGGCCGACCGGTGCTACAGCCAACTATTGACATCGTCTCAATTGGGGCTGGCGGCGGCAGCATCGCTTGGCTGGATGAGTCGGGTGCCTTTCGCGTCGGTCCCCTGAGCGCCGAGGCCGACCCAGGGCCGGTATGCTTTGGTAAAGGTGGCACGGAGCCGACGGTCACTGATGCCCACCTGGTTCTGGGTCGCATCAATCCTGACTATTTCTTGGGTCAGCGAATAACGTTGGAGGTCGAAGCTGCGAAGAAGGCGATCCAGGAAAAGATCGCTGATCCGCTCGCTCTGTCCTTGCAGGACGCAGCCTACGGGATCACCCATTTGGCCGACACCAACATGATTCACGCCATTCGGAGCGTGACGATTGAACGCGGGCATGACCCGCGTGACTTCTCCTTGCTGTGTTATGGCGGAGGTGGAGGGTTATTTGCCGGTGCCCTGGCCAACGACCTGCAAATCAGAAAGGCGATTATCCCTCTCAACCCAGCCGTGTTTTCAGCCTGGGGGATCTTGAACTCCGACTTCCGGGAGGACGTGGTGCGCACATCGGTGATGCCGACGGCTGACCTATCCGTGGATCGACTGCTCGCCATGTTTGATGAATTGACCGAGGTCAGCCTGGAAAAGCTCAAGAAGAGTGGCGTCACGGCGGAGGGGGCTCAACTGATCCGGATGGTTGACATGCGCTACGAAGGACAGGAGCACACGGTCAAGGTTCCGCTGCCGTCACGGGAGGAGATGGTGGGGAACGGCATGCGACTGTTGCAGGACCTCTTTGACCAATTGCACGAGCGAGCCTACGCGCACGCTTCGCCGGGTACCCCCACAGAACTGGTCAACCTCCGCCTTTCGGCCATCGTTGAGTCGAAGAAACCAGGCGTGTTGGAGATCCTGAGCGGCTCAGGCAATTGGAGAACCGCACTTAAGATGAACCGGAAGGTCTACTTCAAGAAGACTGACGGAGAAGTGAATTGCCCCATCTACGATCGTGAGAAGCTGGGCGCAGGCGACAAGTTCGCTGGACCGGCCATCATCGAAGAGTGGAATTCCACGACGATTGTGCACCCAGGTCAACAACTGGAAGTAGATGCCTATGGAAACTTGACCATCAGTCAGGAGAGTGTGTCATGACAAATCAGGGCCAGACGCGTATGGACCCAATCACGTCACAAGTTATCCGGAGCGCGCTGGTTTCAGCGGCTGAAGAGATGCGGCTGGCATTGGTAAAGACGGCGTACAATCCTCTGATTTATGAGGTTCAAGACTTCGCCGTCGCGCTACTCAATGCGAAGGGCGAGATGCTCGCACAGGGATCGTCCCTGCCTCTGTTTCTGCCTTGCCTCTCGCTCACGATCCAGAGTGGCCTGAAGAAATTCGGCGCCGACGGATTCGAGCCAGGGGATGTGCTCATCGCCAACGATCCCTACAGCACAGGCACCCACATCTCCGATACTTCCATCTATACGCCCATCTTCTCCGATGGAGAATTGCAGGCGTTCTCCGCAAGCACTGCGCATTGGGCTGATGTGGGTGGGAAGACGCCCGGAGGCTGGTGTCCCGACTCCAATGACGTCTTCCAGGAGGGGATGATCTTTCCTCATCTGAAACTCTACGAAGACGGACAGATCAACCAGACCATGATGGACTACATCATGGCCAACACCCGCTTCCCGGATCTGGTCAAGGGAGATTTGGGAGCCCAGATCGCGGCGTGTAAGACCGGAGTGAACCGCTATGTAGCGCTCTGCGAGAAATACGGGGCGGAGACCGTAAGGGACGGCATGGCCCTCGTTTTCGATCAGTCTGAGGCGCTGATGCGACGCCTGATCCGAGAGATGCCTGACGGGGAGTGGAGCGCCGAGACGTGCATGGACCACGACGGCATCGTCAAAGACAAGCGCCGGAAGCTTAAGGTGACGGTCCGCATCGAGGGGGACGAGGTAACGATTGATTTCGCGGGAACCTGCGAACCGACGAGACGGCTGTGGGACCGATCAATTGCCCGCTGACGGGCTCCCGAGCCGCCGCCGAAATCGCGTTCAAATCGGTTACGGTACCGCACGAAGCAGCCAACGAGGGGCACAGCCGTCCCTTGAAAGTGGTCTCGCCTGAGCACACGATCACGAATCCCTCATGGCCGGCTCCGTGTGATTCGTACGGCTACGCTGCCTTGATGATCATCGACTTGGTCAGTGAGGCCTTATCTTACGTGGTGCCTGATCGTACTCCGGCTGGGGAATACATGCTGTTTGGGGCGTGGTTCTTCCGCACCGATCCCCGATTAGGCAAGCCGTTCATCTATATCGACCCCGTGGACGGCGGTGGTGGCGCTTTCTCATTTGATGATGGAGCAGATGGGTTGATCTTTCACGGAGATGGGGATACGCCAAATACGCCGGTGGAGGTGGCGGAGTCCCGCTACCCCATTCGGATTGACCGCTATGAGCTGCACATTGAGGAGTACGGGATAGGGAGATTTCGGGGCGGCTTGGGGACCATCCGTGATTACCGTTTCTTGACCGACGACGTTTCTACCCAGATTGCCAACGAGCAGACGGTCTGCCGATCACACGGCTTACAAGGTGGACAGGAAGGTGGAATCAATCGACTCTGGGTGCGGCCTGGCACGGATCGGCAGAAGATTCTCACCGAGCGGATCTCATTCTACGGACCATTCAACGAGGGAGATGTGCTCAGCTGTCGCACGGCCGGCGGCGGGGGCTTCGGCGATCCACTGGAAAGGGAGCCGGCAAGGGTGCAATCAGAGGTATTGAACGAGCTGATCACTCCGGAAAAGGCCGAAGAGTTCTACGGCGTCGTGATCACGACGGATGAAAACGGCGATGCCGTGGTAGACGAGGCTCGAACCAGCGCCTGTCGTGCTGAGCGGCGGGGACAGAAGCCGGAGACACCAGCCTAGCTGTCGGGGTACAGCTCGCGGAGGCGTCGCACATCGTTCGTCCGGAGGCCGGAACGGACCCCGATATCTGCTCGGACTTCCAAGCCGGCCCGGTACCGCTGGAAAAAATTCACGATGTTGCCTCCGTACCCAAAAAAGTACATGATATCGTCGTAGTCGGAGGTGTGGAGGAGACCCACGGCGTGGCCCAGCTCATGAAGGCACGTCAGGTAGACTACGGTGTCGCGGAAGAGAGAGTCTTCCTGGGCCCGTTCGTGGATCTCTCGCCCCAACCCCCTGGTGTCCGGCACGATGAACACAACGGCGCCTCTCCTGCCGTCTACGAAGATCGGCCGCATCGCGCCATATGCTCCATTCCGGGGGGGTCCCCAGTAAAGACGGATCAGAGCGGAATCTTCGGCGACGGCCTCGAAGCTGAGCCTGTCGCCCGATGCCTTCTGCCAAGCCTTTAGGGCCCACGCGGCCAGCATCTCGTCTCCCATCCGGTATCCCGAACCGGGATCTCCAGGAGCGATGAAGTACCCAATGGGCTGGCTCGTATCGAGAGGCCCGAAGACCTGTAGGGTGCCTCGGGCCCAAGGACCTCCTGCTGCCCACGTGAAGGCCGTGAGGAAGCAGAGCGCTGGAAACACTTCTCGTCGCACCACAGTAGTCAACCCAGCGAAGGCATCCGGCGGGACGATGGGTTTGTCGAACTCAATCACGCCCAAAGTCATGTCGCTCTACGGTGTTTCACACCGGCCGAGGTGCACCTCGAAGAACCTCTCGAGCCTCCGGTACATGTCGATGCGATTCTCCGGATTCCGGAAACCGTGCCCCTCTTCAGGATAGCTCTTGGTCGCGAACTCCTTTCGGTGCCGTTTCAGTTCGGCCACGGCGAGCTCGAAGTGCCGGAACGGGACCCGCCGGTCGAGTTCCCCGTGCATAAGGAGGACTGGAGCTGTGATGTTCGCGATCCGGTCGATCGTGTTGCTCTTGGCATAGATCTCGGGCCGTTCGTCGGGGAAACCGCCGTGACCAGTCAGGGCGAAGATCTTCCCGAGCCGATCGGTCTCATCGAAGGTCTCGGTCTTCGAGTAGGCGCCCCTCATGGGAACCGCCGCGTCGAACTTGTCGGGTGTGCGGCCGACGGCAGCGAGTGACATGCTTCCCCCGTAGCTCCCTCCGTAGATCCCAACCTTGTCAGTCGTGTACGGTAGGCTGCGGAGGAAGTCGGCTGCAGCCCCAGCGTCCAGGGCTTGGGCATTCAACCAGTCTTCGACAGCCAGATCCTGGAACTCTCGCCCGAATCCCGATCCTCCCCGGTAATTGACGGCCATGACCACATAACCCTTCGAGGCAAGGTACTGCTCAATCAGGTTCTGGCTTCGCAGATAAGAGTTCGTGCCCCCACCGTGTACCTGTACGAGCGCCGGGCAGGCACGGTTCGGGGACACCTGGGGAGGCGGGTAGAGAAACCCCTGAATGTACAGCCCATCGAAGCTACGGAACGAGATCTCAAGCGGATCGCGGACGCTCCGCCACTCCGACGCAAACCGGCTCAGGCGTTCCGCTCGGCCGCCGGCTGCAGGCAGGGAATACGCGTCGTACCCCTCCGTAGGACTGGACCGGAGGAATACGAAGGCATCGGCCACCCCTGTCGCGTCAAAGGAGCGCAGAGCTCCGCCCATGTTACTCACTCGGGTGGCGACCCCACCCTTCGAAGGTACGGCCCAGAGATCATAGTTGCCCCGTTCCTGGTACGGGAAGTAGATCAGAGCGCCGTCCCCCGACCAGATGGGTCGGTTACGCATGGTGGCGTCAGTGGCGTAGATCTGCATATCCGCGGTTCGCTCACTACCGGTGGCAGGATCGAGCAGGTAGATGTAGGCTAGATCCTGGTACCAGTACTCGTCCTTGGCCGTGCCGAAAACCGCGATCTGGCTACCGTCCGGCGCCCAGACCGGCGTCGAGGAGGCCATTAGCGACCGGGAGAGCTGGCGCGTCTCTCCGGTCGTCACATCGATGAGCCACACATCGTCGGACCAGTAATCGGTCCGGGTTCGACACATAGGCGATCGTGCTGCCGTCGGGGGACCAAGAGGGCGTGAACCGGGGATCATCAGCGGCCGCGGCGTCTGTCGTTATCCGCCGGGGTGGCGCGTCCCCTTCGGTAGGCACCAGCCAGATGTCTTGAGCTCCGCTCTTCCCGGAATAGAATGCGATCGTCCTGCCGTCGGGAGAGAAGACCGGTTCCCGGGCATCTGCCATCGTCGACGTGATTCGTTTCGGCTCGCCGGAGGGCACGGTGGCCGACCAGACATCCCCGCCGCGGGTGAAGGCGACGGATCGGGAGTCGGGAGACCAATGGGGCGACCTCGCCTCCATCCAAAACTTCGGCTCGGCCTCTCGGTTGCTATCTGCCAGAAGGTACACGCCGGCCCCGTCCGGCCCGTCGGCGGTGATCGCGATCCATCCCCCATCTGGAGAGATGCTTACCGCCTGCGCTCCACGGTTCTGGTAGTTGATGTTCTCCAGCGTCAGGGGCAGCGCAGCCTCCTGCCTCCTAGCGGAGGAGATGGACTCAAATGCGAAGGAGGCGCTCGCTACCAAGAACACCACACCGAGGTGTTTGACCGGGGCCGGCACCGGCTGAGGCCGACCCCGGCAAGGGGCGCTCACCGGTTCTCCTGACGTAGAGAATCATCGAGGTGTTCCTTGAAAAACTCAGGCAGTTCCTCGTATGCGGGGACCCGGTTCTTCGGACGTCGAAAACCGTGAGCCTCGTCGGGATAGGACGCCCCTTTCGCGATCGTCAACACAGCACTTCCCCCTGATTGATCGATAAGTGGAGCCACGGCTAGCGAGTGCCCTTTCCGGGCTCCGAAGCACATGACCCTCGCTCCCGGGAATCCATCATGTGGCCACGCAGCATCCGAGCGTGTGTTAATCTTAGTTGAAATTTGAAGCGGCCCCCAACCTCTGGTAGACTTGAAGTAACGAATACTCAAGGGAACGCCAGAGAAAGGAGGCCACCAATGACAAGGATGCCATACCTTGCCCGGCAGGGCAAGAGGTCAAGGAAGTCGAAGACGCTGGGCGACCTCCGACCACCCCCTCGGGGCGCTACCCCAACAATGGAGGGCAACGAATGACCACGACGAGACGGGACTTCATGGAATGGTCGGCGGCGGTGTGCGGCGCCTTCACCCTGGGCCTGCCCGTTACGGCGCTCAGCTGTTCGCGCACACCGCTCGAGAAGCGTGCGTCCGAGCCACTTCGCATTCTGTTCCTCGGCGGAACGGGGTTCATCGGCCCTCACATGGTGCAGGAGGCGCTGGATCAGGGACACACGCCTACACTGTTCAACCGTGGGCGCACGAATCCCCACTTGTTTCCGGATGTGGAAAAGCTGAGGGGGGACCGCGATGGCGGTCTGGGCGTGTTGGAGGGGCACAGGTGGGATGCGGTGATCGACACGTCCGGATACGTGCCACGCGTGGTGCGGGCATCGGCCGAGCTCCTGAAGGACGTCGTCAACCAGTACCTCTTCATCTCGTCCGTCGCTGTGTATCAGCCCTTCAACGGCATCGATATCGAGGAGACCGCCCCGCTGGCCACACTCGACGATCCGACCACCCCCACGTATGGTCCGCTCAAGGTCCAGTGCGAGCGGGAGGTTCGCGAGCTGTTTCCAACGCGTTCGACGGTGCTGCGCCTGTGCACGATTGGCGGGCCGGGAGATCGCGGCAACCAGTTCACGTACTGGGTCCAGCGCATCGATCGGGGTGGCGAGGTGCTGGCACCCGGCGACCCCACCGACCCCGTCCAAATCCTCGATGTCAGAGACCTCGGCGAGTGGGTCATCCGCCTGCTGGAGAGCGCGACGTACGGCACCTACAACGCCGTTGGGCCCGAGGCGGAGTTGTCCTTCGCGGAGTTCCTCTATGGCATCCGAGCCATCACCAGCGCGGCGACGTCCTTCACGTGGGTGGACGCGGACTTTCTAGCCGAGCACGAGTTGTATCCGTGGAGGCAGATCCCGCTGTGGTGGCCGCGTCGGGATGACTACCGCGGTGCGCCAGGCGGAGGCTTCCTGGGTGGCACGGGATTTGGTCTCGTCAGCCGCAAGCGCGCCATTCGCGCTGGACTCACCCATCGCCCATTGGCCGTCACGGCCAAGGACACCCTGGACTGGTTCGAGACATGGACCGAGCCGTGGGAGTCGGGTAGCCAACCAGGGTTGACGCTGGCGGAGGAGGCCGACATCCTGGCCAGGTGGCACGCCCGACAGTAGGAGTGAGCACCATGTCGCCCGCAAAGCAACATGGTGCGGACAGAAAGCTGCCAGCGCTGGCAGCTAATGATGGAGCTGAGCGGGTCAACAGGAACTCTGTGCTCTCTTCAAGAGTCACCGGCCGGAGCCACCAGGACCTCTCCCCGGTATGCCTGCCCGCAGCGCTCGGTCAGGTTGCTCCTAGCCGTATGGCCAACATTGCACTACCCCCAACCGTACATATATTTGTGTTAGTAACCTCCTTTCCAGATAAAGCTGACGGGCGGAATAAAGCTGACGGGCGGAAGGCAGGGTCATTCGCTGGCCGATCAAGCTCGTGGGCCGCCTTTTGCACTCGGCAAACGGGATCGGCGTCTGGCACTTCCCGCCGGTAACGCAGCCTCGCGAGGTCCACCAGGTACTAAAGCAGCGCCTCGATAAACCTAGAGGCAGCTGGTGGAGATGTACCGGACGGACCTGGCCGCGTGCAACCGGATACTCCAGGAACGGAACGTCGCGAACGTGATTGTGAGGATGCCGTGAAGCAGACCGGAGTCCGAGAGCGCGCTGACGGTAGCCAGAGGACCCTTCCGGGAGTCGAAGAGATCACTTCCGGGAGTAAGTCCCGCTTCAAGCGTCTCACCCACGAGATCCCCTTTGTGCTCCTCTTGCTCGCTTCGGTCATCGGTGATCTCCACTCCCAAGAGCCGCTCGTCCTTTCCCGCATCAATGGACCGGTCGAGCTCGACGGCTTGAGTGACGAGCCGGCCTGGGAGTCGATTGAGCCTCTGCCAGTAATCATGCAGTCTCCCAACTTCGGCGGCCCTCCGAGCGAGCGCACCGAGATCCGCATCGCGTATGACGACAAGTACATCTACGTGTCCGGACGTTTCTACGACTCTGAGCCCGAGCTCATCCAGACCACGTCTTTGCAGCGGGACGTGATGAGCCCGACCGCCGATCAGTTCGGAGTCATCCTGGACACCTTCAACGACAGGGAGAACGGCGTCTTTTTCTATACCACGTCCAGGGGAGCACGTGTGGATGCTACCATCTCCAACGATGCCACGAGCAGACCTCTTTTCAACAGGAGCTGGAATACGTTCTGGGACGCGGCGGGCGTTCAAAACGGTGATGGTTGGTTCGCAGAGATGCGCATCCCCTTCTCCAGCCTACGGTTTCAGGATGAGGCAGGACGGGTCACCATGAGCCTCATAGCCTACCGATGGATCGCTCGGAAGACCGAGGTCGTGCTCTTTCCGGCGATTGAACCGAAGTGGGGGTTTTTCAGCCTGTTCAAGCCCTCCCAGGCACGGGAGGTAGTCTTTGAGGGGGTCTACAGCTCCAAGCCCCTCTATGTGACTCCATACGGCATCGGGGGAGTCGGCCAGTCTTTCGTGCTCGACACCCTGGGAACGTCGTACGAGCCCGAGGACCAGCTGGCCAGGGACGTCGGCCTCGACATGAAGTACGGTCTGGCGAACAACCTGACTCTCGACGTCACCGTGAACACGGACTTCGCCCAGGTCGAGGCGGACGATCAGCAGGTGAACTTGACGCGCTTCTCCCTCTTCTTCCCCGAGAAGCGCCTCTTTTTCCAGGAGCGCGCCAGCATCTTCGAGTTTCAGACTGGAGACCAGGACAACCTTTTCTACAGTCGCCGCATCGGCATCTCCGGGGGAGAGGTGGTCCCCATCTACGGCGGTGCCCGCCTCATCGGACGGCTCGGTGACTGGGACCTGGGCTTCCTCGACATGCAGACCCGAGCGGCTGCGGGCCTACCGTCGGAGAACTTCGGCGTCCTCCGCCTGCGTCGGCGAGTCTTCAACGAGAACTCCTACGTGGGGGGGATCGCTACGAGCCGGGTGGGGAGTGAGGGAAGCTACAACGTGGCGTACGGTCTGGACGGCATCATCCGGGCCTTCGGGGAGGATTACGTGACCTTCAACTTGGCGCAAACCTTCGACGGGGAGGAAAATGGATCCGACTTGTTCGACGCGAGCCTGGTCCGGGCCCGCTGGGAACGGCGTACCATCGATGGGTTCGGCTACGATCTCTCGGCCACGCGGGTGGGGGTCGGATACGACCCGGGGGTGGGATTCGTGCGACGCACGGGCTTCACGCGGATCGGAGACCGGCTCTTCCGCGGGTGGACTCCGGGTCGGGAGTCGGGGATCCTCCGACACATTCTCTCTTTGAATGGGCACCTCTTTCTCCGAAATCTGGACCGCTCGCTCGAATCCGCTGAGGTCGGTCCTGAGTGGAACATCGAGGTGAAGACGGGCGCCATCCTCACGGTGGGTGCCAAGGCCTCATACGAGGATCTTTCCGAGCCCTTCGAGCTGTCCGACGACGCGAGCGTCCCGGCCGGCAGCTATACTTTCTACGACCTCAACGCGTCCCTCCAAAATTCCCGAGGCAGCCTTGTCCGCTGGGTGGCGAAGGCGGCAGCCGGCTCCTTCTATGACGGCTCGCAACTCATGTTCAGCCTGGCTCCGACATGGTCCGTCTCCCGACACCTGGAAATCCACGCTACCTATCAATACAACCGGGTGAGCTTCCCCGATCGCGGGCAGCGGTTCGACGCGCACATCTCGCGACTCCGCATTCGGACGGCACTCAGCCACACCCTTTCAGCGGCTACCTTCATCCAGCATAGCAGCGCTAGCAACGGGGTGATCGGGAACTTCCGGCTCCGCTTCAACCCGCAAGAAGGGAGCGATCTATACATCGTCTACAACCATCGGCTGAACACCGATCGAAACCGCCAGATGCCTGCTCTTCCGCCGACCGACCGAAGAACCCTCCTGGTCAAGTACTCCTACACGTTCACGCTCGGCTCTTAGTCCTTATCGTTGCTGATCGATCCTTCGGCTTTCGATCAGGGATGTGCTCCCGGACGGAAGCTTAAAGAGATCTCGACGATAATGTTCGCCATGACGGAACGTCGTCATCGACTCCATGGAGGAGGAGGCGCGGGAACGGGAACAGCGAGGTTGAACTCGACTCGATAACGCCGGTCCGTCCCGACACGGTGGAAGCTGTACACGAAGGCTCGATCTGGATCCAACTCCATGGTCCAGACGTTGGTTCCTTCAGGGAAATTCACCTCACCGGCCGGACGATCGGCGGGGAATTCTTGTCGCTGGGCTGTCCCCTGGTCGACGGTCTGGCCTCCATAACCAGTGTTGCTTTCCTCTGATCCGTCTTCGTGACGATGGTCGTGTGTGAGGGTCAGGGAGGAATCAGAGCGGGTAAGGACCCAGGTGCGGGAACGGTTATCCCCAACATGGAACGGGATACGGATCTCGCGCTCGCCACACTCCCTGATATGCATCAGTAGATTCTTCCCCGATAGGATCGTGTCACCGGCCGGAGCCACGACGACCTGCCCTCGGTAGGCTTGCCCGCATCGCTCGCCTAGGTTGCGCCAAAAGACCGCCTGGTTCCTTCCGGCACCCTCGCCGTCGTTGCGGTTTGCGTCACAGCCGCCGGAGACTAACAGGGCCAGGATGAACGTCAACGAAAGGTGATAGCCCCGAACCATTCTTTGTCCTCCTCCATTTCGGTACACCGTCTAGCAGCTACCGCTCGGCCAGCACGATCGCAGGCTGCCCGGCTCGCGCTTCATTCTACGCTACACAACAAGACTGTCAAGGAGACTTGAATTGCTTGTTAAGAAGCTTCTTCGGTCAGCGCTCGCTACCTAGCAGACCCCGTCGAAGTGTTTGGCCGGGGCCGCCCTCTGCTGAGGCCGACCCGCCAATGGGTGCTACCGGTCCTACTAAAAGACAGGGGCAGCGAGATGTTGCTTGAAGAACTCGAGCAGATTGCCGTACGCGTGTATCCGGTTCCTCGGATGTCGAAAGCCGTGAGCCTCGTCAGGATATGAGTAAAACTCCACCGGATTGCCCCGCTGCTTCAGAGCCGACACCAGCTCCCGCGATTGCTCGAAGGGAGCCCTTCGGTCTAGCTCACCGTGGATCACCAGAAAGGGAATGTCCTGCCTCACCCGGTCTAAGTGCCGAATCGAGGCAGTGTGCTCGAAGAGATCCGGGTTTTCGTTCGGCTTGAACCCAAAGTGACCCTCGATGACCCAGAACTGCATCAATCGATCCCCATGTTCGTATGCCCCCTCCCAGTCGTAGATGCCGTAGAATGGGGCCGCCGCGTCGAAGGGTTCCGAATCCCTGGTCAGGGCTGCCATGGTCATGATCCCTCCATAGCTCCCACCGTAGATCCCTACCTTCCCATTGGTGTATGGCTGCCCCTTCAGGTACTCAGCGGCGGCCACGGCATCCCAACCCTGCCCCGCAGCCCACTCTCCCTGAGACAGGTCCTGGAACTCCCGTCCGTGGCCGACGCTTCCCCGGTATTCGATGGCGAGGATCACGAAGCCCTGTTGGGCCAGGAACTGCTCGAGGACGTGAAAGCCGTTGCCGTAGGCGTTGTTCCCTCCGCCGTGGACCTGAACGACGGCGGGATACCGGTTGGAGGGATCAAAGTCCGGGGGAAGGTATAAGTACCCCAAGACGTATTTCCCGTCCTTGGCCCGGTACGCGATCTTGTGGGGTGCTTTCACCCTCGCGTAGGCACGGACCCAATTCGTGAGCTGGACCGGTGGGCCGCCCTCTCGGGCCGCAGAGTTCTTTTCGTCGCGAGCTTGCTTTTTCTCCCGCTGGGCTGCGGAGGTAACGACGGCCCGACGGGTCCGAGCTTTGCGACGTCCAAGATCGCCTTCGTCAGTGACCGCGACGGGAACCGCGAGATCTACGTGATGGACGCGGACGGCTCGAACCAGGTGCGCCTCACCAGCAACGCTACGACGGACCACCGCCCCGCCTGGTCGCCGGACGGCTCGAAGATCGCCTTCGACAGTGACCGCGACGGGAACCGTGAGATCTACGTGATGGACGCGGATGGCTCGAACCAGGTGAACCTCACGAACAGCGCGAGGTTCGAGTCCGCGCCTTCATGGTCGCCGGACGGCTCGAAGATCGCCTTCTACCAAAACCGCGAAACGGGAAACTTCGAGATCTACGTGATGGACGCGGATGGCTCGAACCAGGTGCGCCTCACGAACAGCCGGGCGAGGGACCGCCACCCCTCCTGGTCGCTTGTCAGGTGATTCCTCCCGCTCGCTGGGCTTCGTGAGTGTGATCATCGCGAGCGGGTTGTTCGCGCTGGGGCGGTCGTTGGCGTTGCTTCAAGCGGCGATTCTGGGCGTCTGACGGGCTTCTGCTTGCGCCTACCGGCCCGCTCTCGGATGTTGACCTTGGTCTGATTCCGGAATGCGCCCATGTCCGACCCTGTCACCCGTCCGAACTAGGCCCTGGAAGGCCGATACCAGATCGAGCGTGAGCCAGGCGAGGGCGGCATGGCCACGGTCTACCTGGCCGACGACCTCAAGCACGAGCGTAAGGTCGCCCTCAAGGTCTTGAAGCCCGAATTGGCCGTAGTGGTTGGTGCCGAGCGATTCCTGGCTGAAATCAAGACGACCGCGAACCTGACCCACCCACACATCCTGCCGCTGTTCGATTCGGGCGAAGCGGATGGCTTCCTGTTCTACGAATAGAACGCGCTCAGGACCGAGCGGCTTTGATCATCGATCACGCCCGCAGGGGACTGGCGCCCGATAGCGAATTCCCGCATTATGATCACCGACCTGCACGTTCTCAAGGAAAGGAGAGGATCATGAAATCACGCTTAATCGTCCTGTTAGCAGTGCTGTTCTTTCCGATCGGCACTGCGGCGGTGCAGCAAGCGGACCTGGCCATCGTCGGAGGAATGCTCATCGACGGAAATGAAGGGGCACCCATTCAGAACTCCGTCGTTCTGGTCGATGGAGACCGGATTACACATGTGGGACAAGTGGGCGTGACCTCCATCCCCTCCGGGGCGCGCGTCATAGACGCCAACGGCAGGACCGTCATGCCCGGCCTCATCGAAAGCCACGGCCATCTGATGATCATCGGTCACGGTGAGTACTCGGTGTACTTCCCGCGCTACAAGGACCGCATCATGAGCGGGGAGATTTTGAGGCTCTCGGCCGAGCAGCTGATCTGGGCCGGCGTGACCACCGTCCGGGACGTAGCCGCTCCGCTTGGTCCCAGCGTGCAAGTGCGGGACGAAATCAATAGCGGCCAGATCCTCGGACCACGGGCCTTCGTGAGCGGTGACTTCATCGTCCGCGGCTACGGCAACTACGACGACTATTTCCAGATTAAGGTCAACAGCGTCGAGGAAGCCCGCCAGGCCGCCATCGATCTCCTGGAAGGTGGGGCCGACCTGCTGAAGCCCTGGGGCAACATCTACCCCGAAGATCTCAAGGTGATCGTCGAAGAGGCCGAAAAGCGGGGTAAGACTGTCGCGACTCATGGGGGAGCGCTGGCTCGCGTCCGGGCCAATGTGGAGGCGGGGGTCACCTCCATCGAGCATTTCCAGGGGCGCCGAGGCGACCGTGTCGAAGAAGAGTCCATTCAACTGATCGTGGACAGCCGCACCTGGGTGGTTCCCACCTGGAACGGCGGACCGATCTACTACTGGACGCTCCAGTTCCCCGAGCGCCTGGACAACCCGCTGCTCAAGGAGTTCTTGCCCGCCGACCTCTATGCGGACGTGCGGCAGTCGCTGGACCACTTCCAGCGACTCGGCTACTTCCGGGGTGGCAAAGCCAACCCCACCGGGTACCGGAAGAAGCTCATGCAGATGTACAACGCAGGCGTGAGGCTGGCCCTGGGCACCGATTCGGGGACGCCCATGAACTTCCACTACGAAGCCATGTGGCAGCAGATGAAGGTCTGGGTGGACTACGGCATGGATCCCATGCACGTGATCAGCGCCGCCACCCGCAACGGCGCCGAACTACTGCGCATGGCTGACGAGTTCGGAACGATTGAGCCCGGAAAGCTGGCCGACATCATCGTCGTCGACGGCAACCCTCTCACGGACATGATGGCCCTGCGCGACCCCGTCTTCGTCATCAAGGCAGGAGAGATCCTGAAGAATGACGGAGAGCTCGTGGGAGAGCTCGTGAAGTAGAAATCGCGTCCCGTCATCGACCCCATGGAGGTGGCGGCGCGGCAACCACTACGAAAGCACATGGCAGGAGATGGACCTGTTTGTTCGCTACGGCATCCCTCCGACGAAGGTGATCGGCATGGCGACCAAGGCGTCGGCTTTGCTTTACAGGAGATTCGGCGATGTGACGCGATCGGGGGCCCCTGCCCGGGGGTGGCGGAGCGGCTCACTGAGTCGATGCCAATGAGCCGATTATCGAATGCAAGCCGCTCCCTGAGTGGGGCGCCTCCAGTACGAGGGCTCGACGGGCGTTGCTAGCCGTTCCTTGACTGTGAATGGCTCGTGCTAGTTCACGACCGTGGCACCCCCGCCGCCCGCAATATTTGCTGGAAACCGAAAGGGGGAGAACCATGAAGGAGTTCGCGGAACGGAAAATGATGGTACGGAGACGGGCCACCGGTCAGGCAGAGGCTTCGCGGCAGCATAGACCTTGTGAATCAGTCGAAACCATTTCCCCGCTTGCACTCCCTGTTCCAGTGCCGTCAACATCCGGGCTGTCCAGATGGCCGGTTCGGTCACAGCCAGCGGCCGCGCACCTCTCCGTCGGGTCGAGTCCGAGGGCGACGATGTCGCATCTCAGACACTGCGCCCGGTGTGATTTCCGATTCTCTGGTCATCCCCGTCTCCACCTTCCTGCGTCCCTTCGCTCCACCGGCATTACCCGGCTTCCCTGCTACCATGGACGCTCTGACTCCTGAGTGGCCGACTCTTCGGCGGGCCTCAACCGGCGCAGCGCACGATGAGGAGTTTTAGATGATCCGGACTTCGTTAGCACTCACGGCCGCTGGACTATTCCTGTCCGTTGCGACCCCCGCATCTGGCCAATCGCAGGTCTACCGGTCGGCGTACCACGACTACCGCATAGTCACAGTGGCGGACGGGCTCGTTCACCCCTGGTCCATTGCGTTTCTTCCCGGGGGCGACATGCTGATAACGGAGCGCCCCGGACGACTCCGCATCGTTCGGAACGGATCACTCCTGGCGGACGCGGTGCCCGGAGTGCCCGAGGTCTTCGCCCAAGGGCAGGGCGGGCTTCTGGATGTGGTACCTCATCCGAATTTCGCTTCGAACCTCCTTCTCTACCTGAGTTTCTCCAAGCCAAACGCCGAGGGTTCTGAGGCAACCACGGCGGTGGTGCGCGGTCGGTTCGAGAACGATCGCCTCAGGAATGTAGAAGAGATCTTCGAGGCGGTGTCTCGAGGTCGCGGACATTACGGTTCGCGACTCGCCTTCGGCCGTGACGGCTTCCTTTTCATCACGGTCGGAGAACGACAGGTACCGTCCCGCGGAGATCTGGAGGCTCACCCCGCCCAGGATATCTCCAACCACCATGGCACCGTCAACCGAATCCATGACGACGGCTGCATTCCCACCGACAATCCGTTTGTCGACCGCCCCAACGCCAGGCCGGAGATCTGGAGTTACGGGCACCGGAATTCTCAAGGCCTCGCGATTCATCCCGAGACGGGAGACGTCTGGGCCACCGAGCATGGGCCACAAGGGGGAGATGAACTCAATCTCATTCGCCCCGGCCTGAATTACGGCTGGCCGGTGGTCGGGTATGGTGTGAACTACGGGAGTGGGACCGCGATCCACGAGGGAACGCGTCGGGATGGAATGGAGTCGCCAGTCCACTTCTGGGTACCGTCCATCGCTACGTCGGGGCTGCTTATCTACACCGGCGACAAGTTTCCGGAATGGCGAGGGAACTTGTTCGTCGGGGGCTTGGCCGGCCAGCAACTTGCACGCCTAACCATTGCCGGGCAGCGAGTCGAGATCGAAGAAACGTTGGTCCATGGGTTGGGCCGCATCCGTGACGTACGCCAGGGACCGGACGGCTACATCTATCTGGCCATCGACGACCGTCGGGGAGGAGCCACACCGGTCGTGCGTTTGGAGCCGGTCGGGAATTGACGTAATTAGCAATAAGACGGACTAGGACGGTCGAAGACGAAAGGGGATTACACCTAGAACGGCTTATAAATGGCGAAATAAGCTCCAGTAGCCCCCAGCAACAACAGAACAAACCAATTCAGCTTGGACCATTCCGGTTTGCGCAAGATGACACTCATGTAGGCCCCGACAACAAACCAGAGAGCGAACTTTGCAAAAACCCACACTGGCATCCCTATTTCCAAGCGAACCAGCGATCCGAAGCCTCCAATGAGAGCCAAGAACATGAAGACGACAAAGCTGAGCATGACCCATCTGCGGGCGGGGAATTCTTTGTCACCACCATTCATGCGGTGGACGATCAAGGACCCGAGACACATGAAAACACCGAATAGAGAGACTAGGTGCAGGATCTTATAAACTTGATATGAGAGCATGATGTGCTTTCGTTACTGACTGAAGTGATAAAGTGAAAATCGGGCGAGGAGATCCACCGTGCCCGTTTCGGGAAAGCCTTCGATGGGGACTGATCCTCCGAAGCCCTCGATAGGTTGGCCCGTCTCGGCATCCAGCGCATGCAGGAAGGAGGCCGGCGTAACGTCTCTGGCTCGACCCACGACCAGAGGGTCTCTCCCGTGCCTGCGTCCGTGGCCACTACGTGACGCCTTTCGCCGGCCACGCTGATGAGTTTGCCGTTGACGTAGATCGGAGTAGCGCGCGCGTTCACGTTCGGGAAAGCGGACCCATCCCAAACCCACACCACCTCGAGCTGCTCGAAGTTGCCCGCGTTGATTTGGTCCAGCGTGGAGTATCGCTGACCATACGTGTTTCCGGTGATGAACGCCCAATCCCCTTCCGTCGCTATCCCCGCTCCGGGGTTAGAGCAAGCAGAGGTTACCGATACACAGAGCGCCAATGCAGCCACGCCCGGTGGGCGGCAGGGCCTAACATACACGTCCATTCGGGACTCCGCGAGCCGGCAGGGATGCGAGAAGGTAAGGGGGCGTTGGTGCTCCGGGAGATCCGCCACGGCCTCGGTCAGGGCCAGGAGCTGTTCGGGGGCCGTGGCCAGTAGGGTCCCGTCTCCCGAGCGGTCCATGTGCTCGAAGTTGAGGCTCGACACCACCTCGACGCCGGACAGGGGGGACTCCTCCAGAAAGTGGATGGAGCCGAAGTGGTCGATGTGTGCGCTGACCACCACCAGCTCACCCGCCATGGAAGGGTCGGTCCCCCGGACCAGACCCACGGCGTTATGGCTGGTGAGAACCTCCCGTGTCGCGTCCAGCTCCAGGCCGATCTCCACCCCACCCAGCGGGAAGCTCCGGTAGTTCCCCTCTCTCGTCACGGGGTCGTAGCCGGTCGCACGGAAAAGCTCGTCCACGACTTCACGGCGGAAGACGATGACGCGGAACTCCTAGTCCTCCGGCGCGGTGATGGAGTAGGGACGGGCTGCCGCGAAAGTACCGGTCATCCGGGTGGCGACCAGGGCACCCCAATATTCGAAGGTGCCGGCGGGAGGGATGATGACGACGCCAGCCGCCTCGTGGTCCAGGGCCGCCTGGACCAGGCGCATGGGCCCGACTCGCGGGTCGTCGTACTCCGCCTGCAACTCCGATGGGAGTGCAGCGAAGTCCCCTTCCAGGAGGAAGACCAGGCGCCCACGGACATCCACGCCGGCGTAATCGTCCCAGCCCCGCTCCGGTTCGCTGACTCCATGGCCCACAAACACGGGGGTGGAGGCGGGGATATCCCGGGTCTCCTTCCCTGGCATCGGAAGGACCATGTCTTCCCCGTGAACCAGGACTCTCTCTCCCTCAGGGGTGGTCAGGCGGGCTCTGTTTCCGTTTCCGTATCGGTATTGGATGAGAGGCACGGGCTGGAGATAGTCGGCATCCCCTTGGGTTGGCTGGAAACCCGGCTCGGTTCCCGTTCAAGGGCCGTGGCGGCGTACTCCAGGGCTCTCTACCAGTCCTGGCTGAACCCACAGGCCCTAGCCCTCCATCTCCTGCCCCTCCAGGGACTGGAGGTCCCGGATCAGGGCTTCCCGTGGGGTGGGCTGGGGGGTGTGGACCGCAATCGCCGCGCTCTATTCTGGAATCGATCTACACGAACGAAGCGTCGAGAGCGTCATCGTTAGGAGACGGCCTTCACGAACAGTCGGGTGATCTGCTCCGCAAGGGCGGACCAGTCTTCGACCTCTTCGCCGAAGAGCACCGGGATAATCACGGCGTTGGCCATGATCATCCCCATCAAGCTCGCGGCTGCTACCTGAGGGTCGATCTCCGGCGGAAGTCCAGCCGCCTCGAGCATGGGCACCAAGTGTATCCTCGAGTGATCGGCGCGCATCCGCTGGAATGCCCGTCTACTGATGGGATCGGGCGCGATGAAGAGCCTGAATAGGTCACGCTGGTTCTCAACGATCTGAAGCACACCCGCCACGAAAGCGGCGATCGTGCCCTCTAACGTCTTCGAGTCTGCGAGACTCCGGAGTGGCAGATTACTCCCACTCGGTCCCCTCTCGGAGATGAGTGCGAGCACGAGTCCCTCTTTGTCATCGAAGTGGTTGTAGACCGTCATCGGGCTTACGCCAGCCCGCTCGGCGATGCCCTGGATCGTGGCGCCGTGGACGCCCGCCCGCGTGAACTCGGCCAGGGCGGCGTCCAGGACCCTCGCACGGTGGCCGCCCCGACCGAGGGAAGCGGTGGCCCCTCGCGCCGTACGCAGCGCCGACCGAAGCCCCTCGGCGCTTCCGAATCGGCGATAGACCGTTGCGCGCGATACGCCGGCCCCGTCGGCCACCCGCGCCATGGTAAACTCTTCGGGACAGGTCTCGACGAGGCGCACCGCCGCATCGAGGATGCGCTCGCGGACATCGAGGGAAGGCTCTCGCTTCATGAGCAAAGAATTGTCGACCGAGGGGGTGTTGACACGTCTTGCAGACTCTGATACACTTATATAGTATCACTAAAAGTTAATGTCACAACTACATTTATATAGTACCACTAAAGCAATATGTCGCAAAAGCCCCTCGCAAGCCGGCCGATCCACCTGTCGCGTCACCGGGGGACGCCTGGGAGTCTTACCATCTCGCGCACGAACATGGCGAAACGCATTCGGACCAAGATCCGGCCTCGCCGAGGCGTGGCTCTGGCCCTCCTGGCCTCGGCAGGCTGCTCTTTCGCCCCGGACCCTGAGCCTCCCCAGCCGGTGGCGGCTCTTCCCGAAACCTTCTTGGAGTCGGAGGCCACAGGCGTATACGCGCCGCTCGAGTGGTGGCGCGACTTCGATAACCCCACGCTCGACACGCTGATCGACTCTGCGCTCGTAGCCAACCTCGATCTGGTGGAGGCCGTCGCCCGGGTCGAACAGGCCCGGGCCCAGTCGGGCATCGCGTGGGCGGATCTCTTCCCGCAACTCCAGGTCGGCGGGGACGTGAGCCGGACGAGCCAGCCCGCGAACACGGGGATCGGTGGAGCCTTGGGTAGACAGACGGGGGACTCCGCCCAGGCGGGTCCGAGCTTCGACCGCTTCGACTTCACCACGTACTCGGCATCGCTGGGATTCTCCTGGGAGCTGGATTTCTGGGGCCGCGCCCGCAACGACGGGCGTGCCGCCGCGGCTGAACTCATGGCGTCTCGGGCGGATCTGCACGCCGCTCGGCTCGGAGTCCTCTCCGAGACCATCTCCACGTACTTCCAGATCGCCGATTTGCGGGAGCGCGTGGGGCTGACACGCGAGACGGTCGACGTCCTGGAGGAGCGAGAGGCGCTGACCGAGACACGCTACGACCGAGGGCTAGTTTCCTCGCTGGAGCTGTACCAGGTGCGCCTCGACCTACGAACCGTGCAGGCCAGCCTCCCACAAATCGAGACGCAACTCGCCGACGCCGAGGGCCGCATGGCGGTGCTCCTCGGGAAGTTCGCCGGCCGCATCGACGGCCTCCTGGGTGCGGACATCGATCCGACCCCGTCGCTCGATCCGATCGACACGGGGATCCCCGCCGACCTGCTTCTGCAACGCCCCGACTTGCGTGCCGCGGCCGAGCGTCTGGAGGCGGCCCGCTTCCGCGTGGGAGCGCGCAAGGCCCAGCTCCTTCCCACGCTTTCCTTGTCCGGGTCGGTCGGGCAGCAGAGTGGTGACGTAGGAGGGCTGTTCAACGCCGGTCAGTGGTTCACCAATCTGATCGCCGGGCTGACGGCTCCGATCTTCCAAGGCGGACGGCTACGCAACAACGTGAAGGCCGCCGCGGCCCAGTACATCCAGTTCGCCGCGGCCTTCGGCCGCGCGGTCCTGACCGCCGTCTACGAGGTGGAGACGTCCCTCATGCGTTACGAGGAGGAGCGTAAGCGCTATGCGTTCCTGACTTCCCAGCGCCAGGAAGCCCGGGCCTCTGTGGACTTGCAGGCCCAACGGTACGCTGGGGGCGTGGTGGGCTACACGGACTACCTCGACGCCCTCCGAACGCTGCTCGAGGTGCAGTCCACTCTCTCGGCGGCGGGCACGGAACTCGCGTTGGCCCGACTCGCCGTCCATCGCGCCCTGGGCGGCGGATGGACCACAATCGAGGCCACTCCATGACGAATCGCAGACGTCTTCTCACCATCGCGGGGATCATGATCGGGGCGATCGTCGTCGCGCGGGTGATGATCATGTTGCGGCCCGAGCCGCCCCGCCGCCCCCCCGAGCCGGAGTCGCCCATCGTGTCCGTCGAGACCGTGGTGGCAGGGTCCGGTCCGATTCTGGTCTTCGGAAGCGGAACCGTGCGTCCGCATTGGGAGATCGACGTAGCGCCCGAGGTGGGGGGCAAGATCGTGGCGGTCAGCCCCAACCTGCAGAGCGGCGGCCACGTGTCCGCGGGCGAAGTCCTCGTCCGCATCGATCCCGCCGATTATGAAAATCGGGTCCAACAGGCCGAAGCCGACGTAGCCGCACAGCGGGTCGGGCTGCTCCAGGCCGAAGAAGAGGCCAATATCGCGCGGGCCGAGTACGAGCAGTTCCGCGCCCGGGAGAGTCGCAGAGGGAACGGTGCGGCGCCCCCGAGTCCCCTGGTGCTGCGCGAGCCCCAACTCCAGGCTGCCCGGGCCGCACTCGCGCGGGCCGAGGCCCAGCTGCGCGATGCCGAGTTGGTGTTGTCCCGCACGGTAGTCACGTCTCCCTTCGACGGGCGGGTCCGGATCGAGGTCGCCGACGTGGGTCGCATCGTCGCCCCGGGGCAAAGCCTCGGGCAGATCTACGCCTCGGACGCGGTCGAGGTGGTGGTCCCGGTGTCCGACGACGACGCCGCCCTGATTCCGAACCTCTGGTCGCTCCAGGCCGGTGATGACGACCGCTCGATTCCGGCCACGGTGGCCATCGAGTACGGCGGTCGGCGCTTCTTCTGGGAGGGATACGTCGACCGGGCCGAAACCGCGCTCGACGAGCAGAGCCGCACCATCGACGTGGTGGTCCGCGTTCCCGATCCGTTCGGCCAGGGCCAGGCGGTTGAGGGGGAATCGGAGGCTGGCGCGGCGCCGCCCCTCCTGGTCGGACAGTTCGCTCAGGTCGCGATCGATGGACTCGAGTTGGCGGAGTACTTCATCCTGCCCCGCCGAGCGCTGCGCCTAGGCGACGAGGTCTGGGCGATCGCCGCGGACGGGCGCGTGCAGATCGTCGCCGTCGACGTGCTCCAGGAGACCGACGAACAGATCTTTGTCATTGGCGACTTCACCGACGGGCAGCTCGTGATCGTGGCCGGTATCACCGTCGCGACGAACGGCATGGAAGTCCGCGTGAACGACGCAGCGAGACGGTAGCGTCATGACCCACACGCCCGAAGACGTCCGCACGGACAAGGGGCGCGAGCTGCGGGGAACGGTCGACGACTACCACGGCCCGGTCGCGTACATGGCGAAGCACAAGGTCGCCGCGAACCTCCTCATGGTGTTCGTGATCATGGCCGGACTGGTGTCGCTGGGGGCTCTCGTACAGGAGGTCTTTCCGGAGTTCAGCCTCGACATCATCCTGGTCTCGGTCCCATACCCTGGCGCGACGCCGGACGAGGTCGAGGAATCGATCCTGCTCAAGATCGAGGAGCAGGTACAGTCGGTGGAGGGAATCGACGAGATCACCTCCACCGCCGCCGAGGGCCTTGGCACGGTCGCGCTGCAGCTCAAACTGGGCGCCGACGTTGGAGCGGTGCTCGACGACGTGAAGGCCGAAGTCGACCGGATCACGACCTTCCCGGTCGACGCGGAACGTCCGGAGATCCGCGAACTCACCAATCGCCAGAGCGTGATCAAGCTCGTGATCTTCGGTGACGTTGCCGAACGGACGCTCAAGGAGATCGCGTACCGCACCGAGGACGCGCTCTCCGAACTTGACAACGTCTCGTACGTGGAGACGAGCGGCATCCGGCAGTACGAGATCTCGATCGAAGTCGATCAGCACACCCTCCGCGCCCTGGGTCTCACGCTAGGCGACGTCTCGCGTGTGGTTCGCCAGGGCAGCCTCGATCTCTCGGCCGGGAGTATCGAGACGCGCGACGAGCAGGTGCGCATCCGCACGCTCGGGCAGAACTACGATCAGCAGGATTTCGAGTCGATCGTGGTCATCAGCCGTCCGAACGGAACGGTCGTGCGCCTGGGGGACATCGCTACGGTGATTGACGGCTTCGAGGACGCAGACCTGATCACCCGCTACAACGGTCGGCCCGCCGCCCTCGTGGAGGTTTACCGCACGTCCGACGAACGCGTGCTGGAGATCGTGGACGCGATCGATGTCGCGCTTGCGGAGGACATCCTTCCGGGGCTACCCGAGGGGGTTTTCCTTGAGGTGTGGAACAACGACGCAGACATCCTCGCGGACCGTTTGCAGTTGATGCTGAAGAACGCGGCGCTCGGCCTATTGCTGGTCCTCGTCGCGCTGACGCTCTTCCTCGAACTGGGCCTCGCGCTCTGGGTAGCAGCCGGGATCGCGATGTCCTTCATCGGCACGCTGGCGGTGATGTTGGTGCTGGGCGTCTCGATCAACGTGATGTCACTGTTCGGCTTCATCCTCGCGGTCGGAATCGTGGTGGACGATGCGATCGTGGTCGGGGAGAACATCTACTCGGAGCGGGAGCGCGGAGTGCCAGGCCTGCTCGCCGCGGTGCGCGGCGCCAAGCGAATCACGGGTCCGGTCATCTTCGCCGTGCTCACGACGATTACCGCGTTCTCGCCCCTGCTCTTCGCACCCGGCGCGATCGGGAAGATCCTGGGGGCGATCCCAGTCATCGTGATTTCGGTACTGACCCTGTCGCTCATCGAGTCGCTCCTGATCCTACCCCACCACCTCTCTCGTCTGCCCGAGCCGCACACGCAGGGGAAGGCCGGCATATCCCGCGGGGTCATGCGGATCCAGAAATCCGTCGACGCGCGGCTACAGGCCTTCATCCAGGGGCCGTTGGACCGGGGACTCCGTTTCACCACCAGGGAGCCCGGGATCGTGATCGCGGTGGCGGTGGCTATGATTATTCTGTCCGTTGCGCTCATACCGGCGGGGCTGATTCGGGTCCAGTTCTTTCCCGGGGTGGAGGGCGACAACGTAATCGCCGACCTCGAGATGCCGGAAGGCACCTCGGTCGAGCGCACGCGTCAGGTGGCTGAACGGCTTCGGCTTGCCGCCGAGCGCGCCGTCGAGCGACTGGAGTCCGAGCGGCCGGCCGGCTCGCCGCCGCTCGTTCGGGGCGTCTACAGCGTGGTGGGCAGCGCAGCAACCGTCGGTGGGCCGATCGCGGCGATCGCGCCGAGCAGTCTTGTCGGGAACCGGGCGTACGTGGACGTGCGGCTGCTCAGTGCGGAGGAGAGGACCATTTCGTCCGCACGCTTCGAGCAGTTTTGGAGAGAAGAAGTCGGGAGTCTTCCGGAGGCCCGCTCGCTGACGTTCTCCGCAGATATCGTCAACATCGGAGCGCCGGTTCAGGTGGAGTTGTCGCACCCCGACCCCGTGCAGTTGAAAGCGATCGGGCGTAGCGTGGTGGACGAACTGGAGTCCCTGGCGGGTGTTTTCGACGTGAAGACGGACCAGGATCAGGGACTCAGAGAGATTCAGCTTCGTCTGAAGCCCGAAGCCCGCACGCTGGGCCTGACGCTGGACGAGGTTGCTCGACAGGTCCGCGCGGCGTTCTTCGGAGACGAGGCGTTGCGGGTGCAGCGGGGGCGCGAGGACGTACGAGTCTACGTGCGCCTACCTGAGAACAAGCGCGACGCCATCGCGGACGTTGGGGACTACATGGTCCGCACGCCCACCGGCGGCCAAGTCATGCTAGGTCTGATCGCGCGAGTCTCCTTCGGCAACTCGCCCACAACCATCCGCCGAAAGGAAGGTCAGCGCATTCTAACCATCACCGGCGACGTCGACCCGGCTATCTTGACCGGCCAGGTGGCCACGCGCGAACTGGAAGAGGTCATCATCCCGCCCATCGCCGCCGAAGACGCCCGGCTCCGCGTCCACTTCGGCGGCGCACAACAGGAACAGCAGGAGTCGTTCAGCTCCATCGGGCGGGGATTCGTCCTGGCCCTGTTGGTGATCTACGCGCTGCTGGCGATCCCCTTCGGCTCGTACATCCAACCTCTCATCATCATGGCGGCGATCCCCTTCGGGATCGTAGGGGCGCTATGGGCCCACCTCGTCATGGGCCTCTCTCTGGGGCTGCTCTCGATCTTCGGGATCCTCGGGCTGTCTGGCGTCGTCGTGAACGACTCACTCGTGATGATCGATTTCATCAACGAGGAACGCCGGAACGGGATGAACGCGCACGACGCGATTGTCGAGGGTGCGAAGGCGCGCTTCCGTCCCATCATGCTGACCTCGCTCACGACGTTCCTGGGCGTAGCGCCGCTCGTCTTCGAGCGGAGCCTCCAGGCGCAGTTCCTGATCCCGATGGCGGCGTCGCTCGCTTTCGGAGTCTTGTTTGCGACGGCGATTCTGATGCTGTTGGTGCCCGCGCTGGCGATGGTTCAGGCGAACGTGGAGGCGTGGTGGGCG